>WLWQ01000003.1 GCA_012103535.1 Pseudomonadales bacterium | reverse complement strand
ATTGCTTGATCTATTTGTTAAAGAGCAGTGTGAAAAACCAAGGGTTTTTCATACACCCGTGATAAGTCGAAGACTTAGTGCGGGCTACTAACGACTTGAATAAAGACGAAGTCTTTTTCAAGTTAGAACACATGAGCCTAAATCAGCCCTCGTATCCTCTCTTTTGAACTTTTCCACTTTCCAAAAGCCCAAAAAACCCCAGTGCCCAAAGACACGGAGCCGGCATTATACGCGCGCTGGCCCTTATAGCAAGGAATATAGAAGGCATTTTTCAACAAATTGTAGTATTGAATAACTGCAATAAAAACAGTCAGTTACAAGTGAGGAAATAACTATACGAATTTGGCCAAATGAAACAGTTTCTTGCCCCTTCTAAGAACGAAGTACTTACCTTCCAGAGCGATGCTCGAAGAAAGCGCAAAATCCACCGAATCCACCACCTGCCCATTCACATTCACGGCATTATTACCGATAAATTCGCGGGCCATCTTGTTGGATTTCGCCAGTTCAGTATCTACCAGAACTTCGATGATGTTCTTGTCACCGCCTTCGAATTCCGTGCAGGGCAAACCATCCAGCTCCAACTGGTCCAGATCCTCACTAGTAAGGCTCGAGATATCTCCAGAGAACAGTGCATCGCTAATACGGACGGCGGCGCTTAGACCTTCTTTACCGTGCAGTAATTCGGTCACTTCCCGGGCCAGGATTCCCTGGGCTTCGGGTCTTGCCTGGGCTGCTTTATCGCTGCGCTCAATCTCTTCAATTTCCTCCACCGAAAGGAAAGTGAAGAACTTCAGGTACTTGTATACATCCGCATCGGCGACGTTTAACCAAAATTGGTAGAGCGCATAGGGCGATGTCATGTGGGGGCTGATCCAGACCGTTCCGGTTTCAGTCTTACCGAATTTAGTGCCATCGGACTTGGTTACTAATGGTGTAGTAACACCGTACACCTGGTTCTGGTGCATGCGTCGCGTTAAGTCGATGCCGCCGGTGATGTTGCCCCACTGATCGCTGCCACCCACCTGCACAGTGCAGCCGTGGCGCTTGTTGAGCTCGGCGAAATCATAAGACTGCAGCAACATGTAGCTGAACTCTGTAAACGATATGCCTTCACCATCCCGCTCGATGCGCTGCTTAACGGATTCCTTCTGAATCATGGCATTTACTGAGAAATGTTTACCAACATCGCGCAAGAATCCGAGTACATCATAGCCCTGGGTCCAATCGAGATTGTTAGCAAGCACCGCCGAGTTTTCTCCACAATCGAAATCGAGAAACTGACTGAGTTGCGGTTTTAATCGTTCCACCCATTCTTCAACGAGTTCAGTTGAATTTAATTGTCTCTCGTCAGCCTTGAAACTTGGATCACCGATCAATCCCGTTGCGCCTCCGACCAGCGCGATAGGTTTGTGGCCTGCCATCTGAAATCGTTTCAACACCAATAAAGGAACGACGCTACCCACATGGAGACTTGCCGCGGTGGGATCGAATCCGCAATAGACTGTTCTGCTGCCACCGCTAAGGTGATCTCGCAGTTCATCTCCACCGGCAAGCTGGGAAATCAGTTCGCGCTGCTCTAAATCGCTGATTATGTCGAGGCTGGAAGCAGCCATGCGGTAATCCTAACTACGTCACAAAACTAAGAAAATCATGGTAAATGCCGACCCAAGCAGAAGAAACGGCGAATTAGCCATGGTAAAAAAGCGCAGATTTTACACTAGATAGGCTCTGAAATGCTCGAATACTGCGGTTGTAGGGATAAAAAGCCCTTTGAAATGGTCAATTGATTGCTGTAGTTTGCGCTTTCGCACGGAAACCTGAAGTTTGTAGTAGTTAGTTAGGGACTCTTCGAAATTAGTTATGGACATTGTTCAAACCGTTAAACAGTTTATTGCAAAGTATTATCCGAGGGACCATTTGTATATCGCTGGTTCTATGGGAGTGCTATTTCTCTTTCTATTAGTAGTTCCTGGTGGTGAAAAGGGGGCAGCTGTCCCAAATCAAACCACCCAAATTCCAGTTTCAATTCCAATTACTAATGATAATCCAGAGCCGACTGAAGATTCTGTTCTCAATTTGTCTGATTACGTTGTTACTGAAGAGGCACCGGCTGAAATTGATCTTTGGCAAAATGTGGAGATTCAGAGTGGCGATACTCCGTCTGCCATTTTCACCAAAGTGGGATTATCAGATCAGGATTTGTTTCGCGTACTAAATAGCAGTGACGAGGCAAAAATACTCAATCGGGTATTTCCTGGTTACCAATTAGATTTCTTGATCCCAGCAGAGGGCGAACTCGAGCAACTGCGAGTCCTTAAATCTCCCCTCGAAGGATATCTGTTTACCCGCGCTAATAACGACTACAACGTCGAAACCATCTTAAAAGAGCCACAAATTCATCAGGCCTTCAAAGTCGGTGAAATTTCCGACAGCCTTTTTATGGCGGGACAGCGAGAACGAATACCAGCGGTGCACATCATGGAGATGGCAAACGTCTTCGGTGGTGTCATCGATTTTATTTTGGATCCTCGCATTGGCGATCAATTCAGTATTCTCTACAACGAACAATTCCTCGACGGACAATTCATTGGCAATGGCGAAATACTTACAACCCGCTTTGTAAACCAGGGACGAGTATTTACTGCTGTGCGCTATATAGATGAAGAAGGCGAAGTCGGATACTACAATCCTGAAGGCGAAAGCATGCGCAAGGCATTTTTACGTAGTCCACTGGATGTATTTCGCATTAGTTCCAATTTCAATCCACGTCGCCGCCACCCGATCTTAAATACTATTCGCGCCCATAAAGGCACCGACTACGCAGCGCCAACCGGCACTCCAATTCGCGCAACCAGTGATGGACGAGTTACTCGTGCATCACGTTACGGTTCATTCGGCAACCTGGTCATCGTCCAACATGCTGGTGGTTTTGAAACCAAATATGCACATCTGTCTCGTTTCGCCGGCGGAATCCGTCGCGGAGATCGAGTACGGCAAGGCGATGTGATTGGTTACGTTGGCTCCACCGGTGGCGCCACAGGCCCGCACCTTCATTACGAATTTCTGGTTAATGGTGTTCACCAAAACCCACGAACTATTGTTAATAGACTACCCAAAGCTGAATCAATCGATCCGGATGAGATGGATCGGTTTATCGCACAAACGGCTCCGCTGCTTCGACAATTCGAAGAACTGAATGATTCAAGACTGTTATCATTGAATCAACCAAGCGCTGATTAAACTTAAGTCACCTCTGACTATGTCTGACAATGATCTTTATATTGGGCTGATTTCCGGCACCAGTGTTGATGGAGTCGATTGTGTGCTGGTGTCTTTCGACGCTAGCAAGCCTGAACTTATTGCCTCCCACTTCGAAGAATCTCCTGCATCTTTGCGCGATAGTATTCTTATGCTCTGCGA
Organism: Pseudomonadales bacterium; assembly: GCA_012103535.1. Lineage (GTDB taxonomy): Bacteria > Pseudomonadota > Gammaproteobacteria > Pseudomonadales > Pseudohongiellaceae > UBA9145. Next base: position 1,020,067 of record WLWQ01000003.1, on the reverse strand, counting down.
AGGAACCAGCATTAACTTACCTTCGCTAGGAGATACCGATGTAGCGATCGGTAAATGGTTTGCAGGTGCCGTGAATAATTTGCTCGCTAAGGCAAAGGTTTCGGCAAGTGATGTTCGGGCAATCGGCAGCCATGGACAAACCATCTGGCATCAACCTGCTGGTGACAATCCTTTTTCGATGCAGATTGGAAATCCAAACACTATTGCGCAACTGACAAGAATCACAACGGTAGCTGATTTCAGGCAAAGAGATTTGTCTACAGGCGGCCAAGGCGCGCCGCTAGCTCCACTGCTTCATCGTGAAGTCTTTCAAAGTGACTCGATCGATCGCGCAGTGATAAACATTGGCGGCATCGGCAACGTAACCATGTTGCCAGCAAACGCTGCAAGTCTGGCGTTTGATACTGGTCCCGGTAACGTATTAATGGATTATTGGATCGGCAAGCATCAACAAAAACGTTTCGACGAAAAAGGTGAATGGGCAGCAACCGGCTCCAGCGATAAAGATTTATTGCACCGTCTTCTCAACGAAACCTATTTCGCCTTGGCTCCGCCAAAGAGCACCGGCAGAGAATTATTCAGTGGCCCCTGGTTGGAGCGTAAACTGGGTGAACTGGGAAAAACTATTAATCCTGCAGATGTACAAGCGACTCTTGTCGATTGCACAGTTAACTCAATCGCAGATGCCATAAGTGGTTTGTTTCCACCGGAGGAAATCTATGTGTGCGGTGGCGGTGCTCACAACGAGTTATTAATGAATAAGTTAGAGAGTGCTAGTACTCAATCTTCAGTTTTTACTACGAGTCAGTTAGGAATAGATCCTGACTGGGTAGAGGCAATCGCATTCGCCTGGATGGCAAAGCAAACAATAGAAGGAAAGAAAATTGATACATCCTCATTCACTGGCGCAAGCGAACCGGTAATGCTTGGCGGGATTTATCCAGTTTGAGAATTACTAAATAGAGAAAGAAGCGCCGCAACCGCAAGTTGCACTTGCCAGCGGGTTATCTACAACAAAGCGCGAACCTTCCAGACCTTCAACGTAATCAATCTTAGATCCGACCAGATACTGGTAGCTTAATGGATCCACTAAGAGCTCGGCCCCTTTGTTTGCGACAATCGTATCGTCTTCCTGAACTTCTTCATCGAACGTAAAGCCGTATTGGAATCCAGAACAACCGCCACCGGTGACAAAAACCCGGAGTTTTAGATTGTCATTACCTTCCTCCGCAATAAGGCTGTGTACCTTATCGGCGGCATTGTCGGTAAACGACATAATTACTGGTTCTGCGGTTTGTACGACTGACATAATATTTCCAAGTCCTACCTAGAATATGGGGGCAAAAAGCGATTTATAAAGTTGCCAAATAACCTAGGAAATTACTCGGGTATTATAGACCCGGAGCGGATCAATTTAAATAGGCGTTTGTTCAGAGGTTCCCTATTCTTTCTGGAGGGACTTGGCGTCAAAAGGGAATTTTTTCTTATTCGCAGAAATTCGCTTCGCGTCTTGTTGATTCGAGCTGATGTGCATCAAATTGCCATTCACTTCCGAGCCCATCACCATTTCTATCAAGTTGTAATAAACATTGCCCACCACAACTGCTTTTGCGGCGAGTTCGATATGCGTTGCTGAGCGCACATCGCCTTGTACCAGGCCATTGATTATTGATGAAGGAACGCAAATTTCTCCTTCCACAGAGCCTTTTTCCAACACTCTAATCAGTGCAGATGAGTCATCTTCGGCATAGATGTTTCCTTTGACGCGACCTTCGATAATCAGTTCTCCACTAAAGTGAATATCACCGACTATTTCAGTGGTTCTTGAAACCAGCGTGTTGGTTGGTCCACTGATTGATTGGGTTTCTTCATTCTTGCCGAACATTTACCTTTCTCCTCAACAACTGAACTACAGCACTACTGTGCAACTACCCAGCTGAAATCTTGATCGAGTGTTTTCTCTATGGGAGCAGTCTCTACTCCGGCGATCTGCACACGCTCCGGAATGAATCCTTCTGGAATCGTCAGTTCGCCTTCTATATTTTGAAAAAATTTAAAGCGTAATCGAATATCCAATTGATCTTGTTCTGCAGAAACTTCTCGTAATGGAATAATTGTCAGCTCTTCATTCTGTCTGCCAATAATATTGACGTTTACGTGACCTGTTAAGAACGTATCGCCGTCTGCATCTTGTTGCCGCATTACTAATTTGTAGCGATACAAGTTTGTATCTCGGGTCGCGTTGATATCCCAATTAGAAATAATTAATCCGGTGTCTTCAGTTTCTTCTGAAACGACACTGCGATAATAAATAATGTCTTGCTCGAGCAAGCCAACGCGATCTCGCAATCCTCGAATAGTTTCTTGTACTTCCTCGGTGGCACGCTGATCCATCACACTGGAACGATCCAGTATCGCCACCTGTCGATTCAAATCAGAATTTTCTATTTGCAGGGATTCCAGTTCACTTTGCAATTCCGCCCTGTCTGCCTGTGCAGATTGCTGGGTTATCAAAGTTTGATAATAGCCATAGGCAAATCCGCCCAAGGCGCTGACCGCAACACCGGCAACAAGGGTAATTGTGAAGAGCATGCGTCGGCCTGGTCGATAAGGCACGACGACCATTCTTTCTTGTTTACTGCCTTTTACTACTCCGGGCATTCTGAGAACTCCGCAATGAGTAAAGTCATCTATTCTGGGCCGCAGCGCTTTATTCTGGGCCGCGGCGCTTTGTCAGGGCAGCAGCGCTATTCCTTGCAATCCTGCTGTTTCTTCCAGTCCGAACATCAAATTCATGTTCTGAATCGCCTGCCCAGAGGCTCCTTTTACCAGATTATCTTCCGCTGACAGTACCAAAATTGTCTCTGTTTCCTTGAGATAAGTGACTGATATTTCACATCTATTTGATCCTTTGACGTTCCTGGTGGCGGGATATTCGCCGCCAGGAAGTACCTCTACAAAGGGCTCACTAGCATACCGGTCCTCAAAAATTGATTGCAACTGTTCTTGTGTGACATTTTGCTCATTTTTGACAGGTGCATAAAGCGTCGCCAGGATGCCACGGACCATGGGAGTCAAGTGGGGAACGAAGGTAAGGCCCACATTGGACCCGGCCGCAAGGTTCAGGCCCTGGCAAATTTCCGGATGATGGCGATGACCTGTTACGCCATAGGCCTTAATTGATTCTGTTGCTTCGCACAGTAAATAATCTTCTACGGCTTTGCGGCCAGCGCCACTAACGCCAGACTTCGCATCAGCAATAAGTCGAGTGGTATCAACCAAACCATTTTCCAATAAAGGAATAAAGCCAAGTTGGATTGCCGTTGGATAGCATCCAGGTACGGCAACAAAGTTTGTCGCTTTTATCTGCTCTCGATTTACTTCAGGCAATCCGTATACGGCTTTCTCTATAAGCTCCGGGCAGACATGTTTAGTCTTATACCATTGCTCCCAAAGTTCCACGTCTTGAATTCTGAAATCTGCGGAAAGGTCTATTACTTTCACATCGGATTCGAGCAATGCTGGCACGGAATTCATGGCAACTGCATGGGGCGTTGCATAAAAGACAACATCGCAATCGTTTAGCGCTGCCGAATCTGGAGCACTGAATTCGAGGTCTACATGCTTACGCAAATTTGGGAAATGATTCGCGACAGAAGTACCAGCAAGCTCCCGTGAAGTTACCACAGCAAGCTCGACATCTTCGCGAGGCGCAAGCAAGCGCAGAAGCTCTACTCCTGTATAGCCGGTTGCACCAACTATTCCTGCTCTAATCAATTCTCACTCCCAAAAACCTGATGAAGAACCGGGCTGTATCTTAGTCGATCTTTAGGAGATTGCAATAAATTCAACAATTACATCCGTTAAAATCAATAGCTTAGGGGTATTCTGCTTGACTCCAAGACATCATTCTGGAGCTGTGATAGCTTCTGATTTCCGCGTAAGGAGCGATCATGCTTTGGGTTAAAGCACTACACATTATTTTCGTTGTCTGCTGGTTTAGCGGCTTGTTTTATCTGCCACGCCTTTTTGTCTATCACGCCATGAGTGAAGACCAGATCAGCAAAGATCGATTCGTGATCATGGAACGAAAATTGTTTTGGGGCATCATGACCCCTTCCGCTATCGCCACCATCGTTTTTGGCAGTTGGTTGTTAATCGCGAATTGGTCCTACTTCATGGCCTGGTGGTGGATGCATGTAAAACTTGGCTTGGTAGCATTGCTTATTGCTCACCATATTTACTGTTGGTGGTACATGCTGAAACTAAGAGAGGATTCAAGTTTCAAAACTCACGTTTTCTTTCGTGTTTTTAACGAGCTACCGGTTTTTTTGCTGATCGGCGCCGTCATTTTAATCGTGGTCAAGCCTACGCTTTAATTTCTAATGAATGTCAGCAAACCAACAGTAATGTGTTTTTCTGGTCTCGATCCAACCGGTGGAGCGGGACTGCAGGCTGACATCGAAACCTTGTTTAGTATCGGCTGTCATTGCACGCCAATTGCGACTGCATTATCGGTGCAAAACACACAGAATGCTCTCTCCATGCAGGCCACCGACGCGGCGCTTCTGGTACAACAAGCTCGGGCAATATTGGAAGATATTGCGGTGCAATGTTTTAAGATTGGTTTATTGGGAAGTGTGGAGAGCGTGGAAGTGCTGCACACAATCTTAAAAGATTATTCGAGCATTCCCGTGGTCTTAGACCCAATCGCCTACGCCGGTGGTGGTTACGAATTTGGGGGCGATGAGGTACTCGAAGCTGTTCGAAGTTTGCTTATTCCACTAACTACCGTACTAACACCAAACACAGACGAAGTAAGACTACTTGCGCCGACTGCAGATTCCACAGAAGCTGGTGCCAATGAACTGTTGGAGCAGGGATGCGAGCACATACTGGTAACGGGAACCCACGCACAAACAACCGGTGTAGTTAATAAATGGTTTTCAACCCATCAGGACGTCACTTTGTTTAACTGGCCACGCTTGCAAGAGGCTTATCACGGCTCGGGCTGCACTCTTGCTGCCGCCATCTCCGGTTATCTTGCCCACAAACTCAATATTCGAGACTCCATCCAACAGGCACAGAGATTTACCTGGGAGTCTTTGAGCCATGGCTCCCGCATGGGCTTCGGCCAGCATATGCCGAATCGCAGCTATTGGAATAAGCAAAAGCCGCAAACGAATTAAACTAATCGCCGAAAACACAGAAGAAAAATCTACTTGAAAAAACTATCTGGCCTCTATGGCATTACTGATGACAGGCTTCTACCGCAATCAATTTTGGCTGACGCCGTCGAGGAATCTTTAATTGCTGGATGCAGTTTGATTCAGTACCGAAACAAAAGCGAAGATTGGAATACGCAGCTACAACAAGCCAAGTCTTTACAAACGCTTTGCCAAAATCATCTTGTCCCTCTCATCATTAATGACAATATCGATTTGTGTCTTGCGGTAAATGCAGCAGGAGTGCATCTGGGTAAGCAAGACAGCTCACTCGAAACTGCTCGAGAAAAATTGGGCAGCGAAAAAATCATCGGCATTACCTGTCATGATTCTATCGATGCAGCAGTAGCAGCGGAAAAAGCCGGGGCAGACTATGTTGCTTTCGGCAGCTTCTTTCCTTCAGTCACTAAGCCGCAGGCCAGTCCGGCACCGCTCGAAGTTTTAACGTTGGCAAAGAAAAAATTGAGCATTCCAATAGTTGCTATTGGTGGTATCAACGCGGAAAATGGCGCGGCACTAATTTCTGCGGGAGCAGATATGCTCGCCGTCATCAGCGCGCTTTTTAAAGATGAAAATGTCACGGCAAGAACAGCCGAGTTAGTACAACTATTTGAGTAGCCAGGTAAGTACAAAGAACAATGAATCGAACTCGATCACAACAGCTCTATGAATCAGCCCTTCAATACATTCCCGGCGGCGTAAATTCCCCGGTACGAGCATTTAAAGGAGTTGGCGGTAATCCCTTATTTTTCAAAGGTGGCGAAGGCGCCTATTTGATAGACGTCGATGGCAATCGCTATATCGACTACGTTGGCGCCTGGGGCCCTCTGATTCTTGGGCACAACCATGAAAAAGTTGTTGCCGCCATTCAAGCGCAGCTGGAAAACGGCATTGCCTATGGTGCATCGACCGAGGCCGAAGTAGAAATCGCTAAGAAAATTTGCAGTATGGTCCATTCTGTAGAACAGGTGCGCTTAGTTACCTCCGGCACTGAAGCAACCATGAGTGCGATTCGATTAGCCCGGGGTTACACCGGCAGAGATAAGATCGTAAAGTTTGAAGGTTGCTATCACGGTCATGTCGATGGCTTACTCGTTAAAGCGGGCTCGGGTGCTCTTACTTTAGGGGAACCTGATTCTTCAGGCGTGCCACAAGCATACTCAGAGCTGACCCATGTGCTTCCTTTTAACAACAAGGAAGCCGTTGAAGAATATTTCGCTGTCCATGGCGAAGAAACTGCCTGCGTGATTGTCGAGCCGATTGCCGGCAACATGGGTTGCGTCCCTCCTATTCCGGACTATCTGGATCTGCTGCGGGAAAAATGTAGCGAAATGGGAGCCTTGCTCATCTTCGATGAGGTAATGACTGGATTTAGAGTTGCTCCCGGCGGTGCCCAGCAAATAACTGGTGTACTGCCTGACTTAACAACACTTGGCAAAGTTATTGGTGGTGGACTTCCGATTGGTGCCTTTGGTGGCAAAATAGAAATCATGGAAAAAATTGCTCCTGTAGGACCGGTCTATCAAGCAGGAACCTTAGCCGGTAACCCGATAGCGGTAGCCGCAGGCTTAGCGATGTTGGAAACTGTAAGCGAGCCCAATTTCTACGAAGAATTACGTCTAAAAACGAAAACATTGCTGGATGGATTAAATGAACGAGCCACAGCAGCGGGCGTTCCATTCACGACTAATCAAGTTGGCGGAATGTTTGGCTGCTTTTTTAGTGAAGAAGAAAAAGTTACCAACTTTGACCAGGTAATGGCAGCTAACACGGAACACTTTCAATCCTATTTTCACACCATGTTAGAACACGGTGTCTATCTGGCACCCTCGGCATACGAAGCCGGCTTTGTTTCTTCTGCTCACGGCGATGAAGAAATAAGCAAGACTCTCGACGCCGCAGAAAAAGCCTTCTCAGCGATTAACTAACTCAACAAGGAATTTAAAAGCAGTATGGCTAAATACGATGTTTATGGCGTTGGTAACGCACTGGTTGATACGGAATTCGAAGTACCCGATTCCTTTTTTGCTGAACACAAAATACAGAAAGGCTTCATGACCCTTGTCGCCCATGAACAGCAACAACATCTGGTTGGGATTTTAAAAAAACTCTATGGCGTTAAAAAGCAATCTGGTGGCGGATCTGCAGGCAACACCATGTACGCCTTAACTCATTTCGGTGGCAAAGCCTACTATGCCTGTAAAGTTGCTAACGATGACACTGGCGATTTCTTTCTCGACCAGTTGGGCCATCATAATATCGATACCAGCGTGAGCGTTCGGGAACACGGCACTTCAGGCCGGTGTCTGATCATGGTGAGCCCGGATGCAGAACGCACCATGCACACCTACCTTGGCGTTTCTGAAACCCTGTCCCTTGATGAGATGAACTTTGAAGCAGCGAAGGAATCTTCTTATATTTACATTGAAGGCTATCTGGTCACCTCTCCCAGCGCCAAGGCTGCGATTATTAATCTGAAAGAGTTTGCTAACAAAAGCGGAATCAAAACTGCTCTCACCTTTTCCGATCCAGCGATGCTGGAGTATTTTAAGGATGATGTTAATGACGTTCTCGATGGTGGCGTTGATCTTTTATTTTGTAATGAACAAGAAATTAAACTGTGGGCAGGCACAGAAGATTTTGAGAAGGCCTGCTCAGCCATGGAGCAAGTAGCAAGACAATTTGCTATTACTCGGGGTGCTGACGGCGCTGTTGTCTACGATGGGGAGCGTTACATCCCAATCGCTGGAAATCCTGTTAAAGCCATCGATACTAACGGCGCCGGCGATATGTTTGCCGGTGCGTTTCTCTATGGCATTACTCAAGGCAAGGATTTTGAAACAGCCGGCAAACTCGCCAGCCGGGCTTCTTCACAAGTGGTAACGGTATTCGGTCCAAGATTGGAAGCCGATCAGCATGAAACGATCGCAGAAGAAATTTTTGGGTTAAGTGCGTAAGCCGTCGACGAATTTTTTAACGCCGTCGAACCAGGACGATCTGCGCGGCGACTGCTTGATGCCCTCTGCCTCATTGATTGTCTTAAACTCTTCGAGGATTTCTTTCTGCCGCTTGGTGAGATTAACCGGTGTTTCGATAACTACGCGGCACAACAAGTCACCAGGGCTGCCTCCACGAATTGGCGTTACGCCCTTGTTGCGTAGACGGAATAACTTTCCTGTTTGAGTTTCTTGAGGGATTTTCAGTTTTACCCGACCATCGAGTGTAGGTACTTCTAACTCACCACCCATAGCAGCATCAGCAAAACTGATTGGAATTTCGCAGTGAAGGTCTCTGCCATCGCGCTGAAAGATTTCATGTGGTTGCACGATAGCTTCCACGTACAAATCACCAGGGGGTCCACCGTGCACACCGGCCTGACCTTCGCCGGTTAAACGAATACGATCTCCCGTATCGATGCCGGCAGGCACTTTAACTGACAGAGTCTTTGTTTCATCGGTACTGCCACGACCGTGACAAGTATTACAGGGATCTTTTATTTGCTTGCCTGCGCCCTGACAACGTGGACAGGTTTGTTGCACCGAAAAGAAGCCTTGTTGCATGCGCACTTGTCCATGACCGTGACAAGTTGTGCAATCTATGGCCTGGGTGCCAGGTTTGGCTCCTGAACCATCACAGGTCTCACAACTGACGGTAGTAGGAATTCGGATCTTAACGGCTTTGCCTTTTACTGCATCTTCGAGGCTTAACTCCAAGTTATAACGAAGATCGGATCCTTTTCTGACATGGCTGCGACCGCCGCGGCCACCGCCGAAGATATCTCCGAAGATGTCACCAAAAATATCACTGAAATCAGCATAGCCCTGACTGGTTTGACCTTCTACACCGGCATGACCGTATTGATCATAACGAGCTCTTTTTTCAGAATCGGACAAAACTTCAAAGGCTTCGTTCGCTTCTTTGAAAATATCTTCTGCGTCTTTATTGTCAGGATTTTTGTCTGGGTGATTTTTCATGGCAATGCGTCGGTAAGCTTTTTTGATATCAGCTCCCGCGGCATCGCGTTCCACACCCAATACGTCGTAATAGTCTTTTTTAGACACGTTACCTACCGTTTTTACCTGAAATAAATCTCGGTCTCTTTACGCAAAAAAACTAAGCCATGGTGATGACTTAGTTTTTCGCAAATATGTTTTTAGTAAAAGATTGAAGCTTTTACAAACTTCTTATTTGTCTTCTTCTTTTACTTCTTCCTGCACTTCTTCAAACTCTGCGTCAACCGCATCATCATTTGTAGATGAAGCCGCCTCTTCGCCATCTGGTCCCGGACCTGCTCCCGCGTCGGCACCGGCTGCTTGAGCCTGTTCCTCATACAACTTCTGAGCTAGAGTTGTCGATGCATCGGTGAGATCTTTTGTCTTCGCTTCGATTTCAGCGAGATCATCACCTTTCAGTGCTTCTTCCAATGCAGTGATTGCATTGTTAATCGCATCCTTTTCTTCGTCGGTGGCTTTATCACCAGCCTCTTCCAAGGTCTTCTTGGTAGCATGCACTAAGCCGTCCGCAGTATTGCGCGCAGTAATAAGTTCTTCGAACTTCTTATCATCGGCTGAATGTGCTTCCGCATCTTTGACCATTTGATCGATTTCTTCATCCGACAATCCGCTCGAAGCCTTAATCACAATCGATTGCTCTTTTCCGGTTGCCTTATCTTTTGCCGAAACATTCAAAATACCGTTGGCATCAAGATCGAAAGCAACTTCGATCTGGGGCATGCCTCTTGGTGAAGGAGGAATGTCTGAGAGATCAAATCTGCCGAGAGATTTGTTGGATGCAGCCTGTTTACGTTCACCCTGAACCACGTGAATGGTCACCGCTGTTTGATTATCATCCGCCGTTGAGAAAACTTGTGTCTTCTTGGTTGGAATAGTGGTGTTCTTATCGATTAAATTGCTGGCTACACCACCCAAAGTTTCTATACCGAGTGACAGAGGTGTTACGTCAAGCAACAAGACGTCATTAACTTCGCCGGAAAGTACCGCAGCTTGAATCGCTGCACCCACTGCAACTGCCTCGTCCGGATTTACGTCTTTACGAGACTCTTTGCCGAAGAAGTCAGTAACTTTTTGCTGCACCAATGGCATACGAGTCTGACCGCCCACTAAAATGACATCGTCGATTTTTGTAACGTCGAGATCAGCATCTTTGATGGCAATCTTTACTGGCTCTAAGGTTCTTTCAACCAGATCTTCAACCAGGGATTCAAACTTTGCTCTGGTTAACTTCTGTACCAAGTGTTTTGGACCCGAAGCGTCGGCGGTAATGTAAGGCAGGTTAACTTCAGTTTGTTGCGCAGATGACAATTCGATCTTGGCTTTTTCTGCTGCTTCTTTTAAGCGCTGCAAGGCGAGCGGATCATTGTGCAGATCCATGCCTGACTCTTTCTTAAACTCTTCCGCCAGATAATCGATCAGGCGTAAATCGAAATCTTCACCACCAAGGAACGTATCACCGTTAGTAGAAAGTACTTCGAAGGTATGTTCACCGTCGGTTTCAGCAATCTCAATAACTGAGATATCGAAGGTACCGCCACCTAAGTCGTAAACAGCAACAGTAGAGTCGCCCGCCTTCTTGTCCATGCCGTAAGCAAGGGCAGCAGCAGTTGGCTCATTGATAATGCGCTTTACATCGAGACCGGCAATCTTGCCAGCGTCTTTGGTTGCCTGCCGTTGAGAATCGTTAAAGTACGCAGGAACAGTAACTACTGCTTCCTTGATGTCTTCGCCGAGGAAATCTTCTGCAGTCTTTTTCATTTTCATTAAGACTTGTGCAGAAATCTGCGGAGGAGACATTTTGTCGTCATTCACTTCAACCCAGGCGTCTCCGTTATCGGCTTTAATAATTTTGTACGGCACCATCTTGATGTCTTTCTGTACGACATCATCATCGAACTGGCGTCCGATCAAGCGTTTGATCGCAAAAAGTGTATTGTCCGGGTTGGTCACAGCCTGGCGTTTGGCAGGTTGCCCAACTAAAGTTTCTCCCTCTTTGCTGTAAGCAATAATGGAAGGAGTGGTACGATCACCTTCAGCGTTCTCGATGACTTTGGCTTCACCACCATCCATCACTGCAACGCAGGAGTTGGTAGTTCCCAAATCGATACCAATTATCTTACCCATTGTTCATATCTCCACTTAATTCCTGGTCTAAAAGTGATGTTATCTGTGCGCTTTGGCCTCACTTTCTACCTATTCCTCAATATTGGCCCGATTACAGGTATTTCAAGGCATTCGGGCAAATTTCCTCTAATTTTGTGTGGTTACTAATGCGTTGGAATAAACTGCATTCCAAATCCCCACTACACTTCCTCGTCTATCTTCGGTGTTGGCCCTTTCGATACCATCACCATCGCTGGCCGAATTACCCGCCCGTGCAAGGTGTAGCCCTTTTGCATTACCGCAATAACGGTATTGGGCTCAGTATCGGGAGCATCCTGCATCGACATCGCCTGATGTAATTGGGGATCGAAAGGCTCGCCCATTGGATCTACTGTCTCGATATTGAACTTGCCAAAACAATCCGTGAAACTCTTCAGGGTTAGATCAACACCGTCATAAATCGCTTTGACGGCTTCATCTTCGTGTTGAGATGCTGAGGTCAGTGCTCTTTCCAGGTTATCCATCACCGACAGTAGCTCGGTACTGAATCGTTCCTGCCCGTATTTGTGTGCCTTCTCGATATCCTGCTCTGTGCGTCTGCGCAGATTCTGCATTTCCGCCTGAACTCGGATAAGGTCGTCTTTAGCTCTTTCAGCCGCATCTTCTGCCTCTGCGAGTTTTTCCAGAGCCTGCTCCAGATTTAACTCCTGGTCTTCAGTAATAGACGATTCTTTGCCTTTTACAGCGTCCAGAGTTGCCTCTTTTTCGGATTCTGTTTCTGCCTGTTCTTCCTGATCCATTTCCTGATTTGCGCCTGTTGCGTCATCAGCAGTGGGTTTGCTCATACTGCCCTCTGAGATTGATCAAATTTTCTATAAGATTTTCAAAGACTTGCTAAAAGCCCCCGAATCTAGATCAAGAGACTTTTTCCACTGTCCGCAATATGGGGTTGAGGCCACTAATTTCAAGCAATTGGAGGAGGATTTTTGCAGATATTATTTGGCTGTCTTTGCCTTTCTGATCCAATATACTCTGTGCCCATGCTGCATCAGCTATCTATTCAGAATTACGCCACCGTCGATCACCTGGAAATAGAATTCCAAAAAGGCATGTCCGTTATCACCGGAGAAACCGGTGCGGGTAAATCCATCATGCTCGGAGCCTTAGGGCTCACCCTTGGAGATCGGGCCGATAAATCCGTGGTTCGCAGCGGTGCCAACAAAACCGACATCTGCGCCGAATTCGATACCAGTCGCATCACCGAAGCCAATGAATGGTTACAAAGCCATGATCTCGAATCCGATGATGCCGCGCTCTGTATACTGCGACGGGTGGTAAATGCTGACGGTCGTTCCAAGGGTTATATCAATGGCTCCGCTGTGACTATGGCAAACCTGAAAGAATTGGGGGAAATGCTGCTCGATATTCACAGTCAGCACGAGCATCAATCCTTATTACAAAAGTCAACGCATCAAAAGCTGCTCGACGAATACAGTGTTAACAAAAAGTTAAGAGATAAGCTGTCTTCGACCTTTAAACAATGGCAGCAGAACTCCAGAGAACTGGAAGAGCTAAGTAATCAATCGGAAGAGTATTCAGCACAAACACAATTGCTGGCATACCAGCTTTCTGAATTGGATGAGCTTAATCTCGGCGAAGACGAAGTATCGACATTAGAAAAAGAATTTAAAAACCTGAATAGCGCCGATGAAACCTTAACAGGAGTGAGCACCGCCTTGGCAATGTGCCAGGAGAATGAAGAACAGTCAGTGCTTTCATTAGTTCATTCCTCGTTAAATGCCTTACGTGAGATACCTAATAAGAATGAACGTATCGCATCGATAGTTTCCTTACTGGAATCATCCGAGATTCAGCTAAGCGAAGCCGTGTCTGACTTACGTTCTTTTCAGGACGAATTCGAAGCGAATCCCGAAAGACTGGAGCAGGTTAATGCGCGTTTGAGTGCGCTCCACACCATTGCCAGAAAACACAAAGTTACACCTACTAAACTGGTTAAAGTCATCGATGATTTGCGGCAGCAACTAAGCCGCTTTCAAAACTCCGATGAAGAAATGGAAAAACTAGCAGCCAACGACAAACTTTTACGGGAACAATTTGTAACGATCGCGAAAGAAGTCAGCGGGCAGCGCAGCAAAGGTGCAAAAAAACTGGCGAAACAAATTAACAGTCAGTTACAAAACCTGGGCATGCCTCATGCCAGCATAGAAGTTAGTCTGACACCGAGAGAAAGCGAAGACCCAAACATGGGAGGATTAGAATCTACCGAATTTCTGGTAAGCACCAATCCAGGTCAGGCTGCAAAGCCGCTGATCAAAATTGCATCTGGGGGAGAACTTTCACGAATAAGTTTGGCGATCCAGGTAATCACCGCACAAACCTCCCAAATTCCAAGTCTGGTCTTCGATGAAGTTGATGTCGGGATTGGCGGTGGTGTTGCCAAGGTCGTCGGAGAGTTGTTGCGCAAGCTCGGAGAGAAAACACAAATTCTATGCGTAACTCATCAGGCGCAAGTTGCCGGGCAGGGTCATCAACACTTTTTCGTCAGCAAGAACAGCAATAAGAAAGCAACGCTGACTCAAATTGAGCAATTGGGCAAGGATGCAATCGTAAAGGAAATTGCTCGCATGTTAGGCGGGGATAATTTTAGTGAAGAGTCACTAGCTCATGCCGAACAAATGGTAGCTTCTAATTAGTCAGCTTCTTTCTGGCAACTCGCACAAATTCCATACAGGTACAAGCTGTGATCGGTGATCTTAAAGCCGTATTTCTCTGCAATTTTTTCTTGTTGTTCTTCGATTAGTTCATCGAAAAATTCTTCCACCCGACCACATTTGTTACAAACGATGTGATCGTGATGATCGACCGGCGTCATTTCAAAGACAGAATGACCACCTTCGAAATGATGGCGCATTACCAGGCCAGCAGTTTCGAATTGCGTAAGCACGCGATAAACCGTTGCCAGACCGACATCTTCGTCTGCCTCTATGAGTGCCTTGTAAACATCTTCAGCACTCATGTGTTTGTTCTCGGAACTTTCCAGGATTTGAAGAATCTTTACTCTGGGTAGAGTGACTTTTAGGCCTGCCTTACGCAGCTCCTGATTTTCTGTGGCCATAGATGGATCTCAAGTGTCGGGAAAAAGTCTACAATTCAAGTTTACTTGAGTTGTAACGCAATAATTCGTTAGGAATCAGGTTCTTTCACTGTAAATGCACAGTTTTCCTACCTTTTTAGGTAGGGTATTATGCCCGGACCTCGTGATAGAGGCCAGTCAGGCCCTGAAGGATACGCTAGAAAAACTTATGAAGAAGCTCGCACAGACACTTATTCTCGTTGCACTAGGCGCTACGCTGATCGCCTGCAATAACATTGGCTCCATGGATTTCCCTGGCGTGTACAAGATCTCGATACCCCAAGGAAATATCATTACACAGGACATGGTCGATCAGCTACGACCCGGTATGTCCAAGCGCCAGGTTACCTTCGTCATGGGTACCCCTCTGGTACGTGATCCCTACCATCAAGATCGCTGGGACTATATTTATAGCTTTCAACCCGGTGGCGGTCAGCGCGGACAAGAGCGCATTTCAGTTTTCTTCGTTGACGATCAGTTAGTCAACTTCGAAGGCGATTTCGTGCCAACAGAAATCGCGGAAGCTACCGCAGCAGCTTCCAACGATGGAGATTCGAATTAGTACTCGTAGCGCACGCCTAGAGTAATAGCCCTTCCCGGTTCCGGCGCGAAATTTTTCAAGAATGAAGCGTGATTGCGCACTTCTTCATTGAGTAGATTATCGCCTCTTACAAACAGCTTAACTTCGCTGTCGCCGGCAAATTGCCAATGATAATCAGCGTAGACAGATACTAAGGTATAACTATCTGTTTCTAATTCTAATCGACCCGGATCATTCTGGTCGATAGCATGTGTAACATGTAGGTGCATACTCCAGTCATTACCAAAATAGCGCAACTCTGAACCGATTTTCGATGCTGGAATGCGAGGCACGTTTCCTCCACGATCAAACTCTGCATCAACTCTGTCACCGAAAAAACTTAACACTGCACTCGATTGTGCGGTTTCGAATAAATTGAATGAAATTTCTGCTTCGATCCCTTTAAAAGTTGCATCGTTTGCTGCATAAGCAGCAATAGGCTGGCCGTTAACTTCCTCACCATTTAAATCCAAGAAGATGTAGTCATCAATTTCGTTGTAGTACGCGCTGAATTCTCCAGTTACAAATCCAGCATGACGACGGTAACCGAACTCAAAATTATTTGAAGTTTCCTTATCGAGATTTGGATTCCCTATTTCCAATAAATTGGTAGCAGCATGAAGAACAAGATCTTCATTGTCGGCAAAGCGACTACAGGAAATATTGGAAACGTTTGAATACAATTCTTCGACACTTGGTGCTCGTTGGGATCTGGCCGCTGCCAGCAATAGATTTGAATCCGCATCAAGGTCATAAAGGAGACTCCCACTCAAACTTGTTGAATTCTCATCAAAATCGCAGCCTGCTCCCGTATCAATTTCACTGTTTTCAAATCGAACACCTAACTCACCAGTAAAGTTTCCTTGCGTGAAACGCTCTACGCCAAAAACACCCATTGAACTAATGTCAGATTTAGGCACAAAGGCTTCTTCGCCAACTGCGCTAAATTCCGAATCTGAAAGTTGCAGACCCCACACTCCTGTCCAATAGCCTACCGGTACATGGGTTAAGGTAAATCGACTCTCTGTTCCTTCATTGTCAAACAATGTCCCTACTTCTTGCTCGCCGTCCCCAAAGAATTCAATTTCCTGGTGCCGATAATCGGTTATTCCGATATTGGCACTAATGCTTTGAATCCAGCCAGCTTGAAAATCATATTGACCTTTAAAATCATATCGGGTTTGTTCAAGGTCAACCCGCACGAATTCTACATCTTCATGATGTTCCTCTTCGTGCCCTTCTTCCTCTACTTCGCCCTCTTCATGTTCTTCTTCATGATGGGCATGAGAGCCAGGAGGTAAACCATACTCGTTATCTAATTCGCTTATGGAAAAACCTACGAACCCACGGTCAACGACGTAAGAAAATCCTGCTGTGGCACCTTGCGCTTCGCCATCGGAGTTACCGATAAAGCCACGAGTATTCTCAAACTCTTCTTCCTCATGTTCTTCTTCATGCTCTTCGCCGAGAACTGATGCAATATGTTCTTCCAGCTCATAGATAGCATCTTCATCAATGGCAAATCCTTTTACTTCGACATTATTATTTTCCCGCTTGAATCCATCGAGGTGAATACCAATGTTTCCAACTGCTGCATCTAGACGAAAAACGGTTTTGTCTTCCTCGCTGCCTGAGTTATGACTCTGTTCCAGTTGAAACAGAGTTTCTTCAATCAATCTATCTGGAATTCTGTTATCAATTACGTTCACAACTCCGCCAACTGCACCACTTCCATAGAGTAGTGCTGATGGACCGCGTATTACTTCTATCCTGTCCGCTAACATTGCTTCGACACCATTGGCATGGTCTGGGCTAACATTTGAAGCATCGGTGAGACTCACTCCATTTTGCAGGATGCTGACTCGATTACCGGTTTGGCCGCGTATAATGGGTTGGCCCACACCGGTGCCGAAAGAAGCACTGGCAACACCGATTTCATTTTTTAAGGTATCCCCTAGAGAATTTAAAACTTTTTCTCGAAGTGCCTCACCAGAAAGAATACCGATTGGTAATGCAGTTTCTGCCTCTGATTGTTCAAACGGTGCAGTCACTACAATTTCTTCTAAGGCGTCTTCATCATGGGCCTGTTCCGCAGCTTGCAGCGAAGTAGTCGCTACTGCGGATAGACTAAAAGCTAAATTGATGGTTATGGCTTTCTTTGAAGAGACCAACTTCATTCCCCTTCTTTAATTTGTTTAAGTTATTTGCATGAATTTCAGATCGCCATCACGTACGTATTCGTACATGTACTCACGACTTTCGAAATTCCGTTGAGAGTTTGGGAACTTAAACTAGAGGAGGAGCGCGGGAATTTGCAGGAACAGTGGCGACGAAAGGAATGTTCTCCATCGCCTCGAAGTAAATTGTTGCATCAACATAGAAGTTGAAGGGCTGAGCGGACGAAGTTATGGCATCTTCATTAGATCCGACTTTCAAACAGATATCACAGTCGAATTGCTTCTGTAGTTCGCCTTCGTGGCTGTGAACCAAGCCAGCGCCCTGCACGAAAACCAGCAGAAAACACAGCAAAGCACGAATCGAGAGATCATGTATGTGCTTCGTGTATTTTGCTTTGCTTATCAGGGTTTTCACAGAGGACATGACCGCCTTTATAGAGTTACTATTCCCAGCGGTCAAGAATTATCGGCACTAGAGAATTTGAGCAAGGCTCTCTACAGCAGAAATTCCTACAACGTCCTGTGACTGTAAAAAGATGTCCTGACGCTTGATATCAGGGAGAGCTTGTTCCAGTGTTTGTAGATGAATCTCTTCCTGCGTGTGCCGTTCATGCAAGAATTCACCACTGTTTGCAGGTGCTCTTTTATTAACAACCAGACACTCAACGGTAATATTTGCTTGCTGCAATTGCTCGTAAAGCTCGATGGTTTCAAGCACTGGCAGCCGCTCGGCTGCCAGAACAATCACGAAAGAAGCCTGTTCAGGGTCGGAAATATGTTCTCTGAGGTGTTCAAACTTACGGCGGCGACGCAGCAGAATTCGCCGAATCTTGCTCTCCCTCTCTTGCTCAGCCATGGTGGCACCGCCAATAGTTTTGTCTTCCATGGAAGTGTCCTGACCTAATTCCCGCACAAACTCGGCAAATCTATCGGCTTTCTCTTTGCGCTTAATAAGCCCTTCGGTCCAGGCTGACATCATTTCCGGCAATACCATTAGCCGCGCTGTGTGGCCCGAAGGGGCCGTGTCGAACACAATAAGATCATACTCATCTTTACCTTCTTCGATTACATCTGCGATTCGTTCCAATAATGCAGCTTCGTGCATGCCAGGTGCATTTCTAGAAAGAGCTATATGTTTATCGATTTCACTATGCAGAGTGACCGGCATTAATTCATGTAAAGATTCAGAGATTTCCTTTAAATGGACGTTCACCGTTTCAGCCGGATCAAGCTCCAGGGCGTCTAATCCGGCGGTGATTCGAACTGGTTTGGAACCAATCGTACGATCAAACAGATGGCCCAGGTTGTGGGCCGGATCGGTTGAGACTAGCAATACTTTTGCGCCGGAGTTTGCATGGGCGATAGCCGTAGCCGAAGAGACAGTGGTTTTTCCTACTCCACCTTTTCCACCGAAGAAGAGAATTTTCTTAGATTGAGCGAGTTCTAGCAGCACCCGATGTGATCCAAAGGTGATCTTTCCATGCCCATGCGCTTATGCCATTCATGGAATCGATCATAAACTAAAGGCAGCAATTCCAGAGTGTAATAGGAAGCAGGATTAGGTAATCCCAGGCTTTCAGCAAAGACTAACATCATGAACAAATCTTCCTCGTCCCGCTGGGCACGGGCAAAAGAGCGTCGATAAGGGCTGACATAATAGTCATGCAAGCCTTTCTCGAGCCGCTTAAGAAATGATTCCTTCTCTTTTTTGGTCATAATGGTTTCACTAATATTTGTTGTTCAATTATGCGCGATGCTTGCACTTAGTTAAAGTGAGCCTACTTTTTCTTTTCTTTCTACGCTTTCTTTCTTGCAGATGTCTTTTTTTGCGCACGCTCTGCCCTGGCCGCTTTGGGATCGATTATTAATGGCCGGTATATCTCGACGCGATCCTTCTCCTGTAATAGATACTCTTTTGGTTCAGGCCGAGATTTGCCATCTAAGGGTTTTGAAAAAATGCCAATAGGATCTTTATCAGGATTAATGCCTGGGAATTCATCGACGATATTCGAAAGTTGGATAGCCTCAAAGGCTGTCGTTCCTAGTGGAACTTTAAGCGCGATAATGAGTTGCTTCTCAGGCGTACCATAAGCAACTTCGACATTCAGTAAAGCCTGGCCATCTGCATTTGAGTTCATGCTATCGGTAGACCTGCTTCGCTCTCGATACTAAGGAATCTACGAGACTATTTGCCGAAGCGCTCAGTAGTTTTTCAGCAGCAAAATCCACCAGGCCGATGTCAAACTCGAAATCCATGCGCAAGGAAACCTTGCAGGCATTGTCTGCCAATTTTACGAAGGTCCAGCGAGAACTGAAATTTTTGAATTTTCCCTCCACCAGTTCCATATCGATGGAATGGGGCCGATCTAGAGCATTGCGAGTAGTGAATTCCTGTTTAATGCCAGCTTTACTCAAACAGAGCCTTCCCACAAGTTCGACTTCATTCTGACTGATCACCACTGCTTCTCTGCACCCTTGCATAAACTCAGGATACTTTTCGATGTCATTAATTAAGTCGAACATCTGCTCCGATGAATATTCCACCAGAGCACTGCGATGTATAGAAGCCATTGCTAAATTAGGCGAAAAAGATTTGTGAGACTGTGCTTATGAAGACAAGCAAGAGAACGACCGGAATTACGGTGCCGAGCGCAAAGTTAATATACTTTTCGAGAAGCGAGCCGTCGTAGGAAGGATCACCAACAACTAGTTCAGATTTTAAACCACTCACTTTCCAGCGATAGGAACAGAAAATACAAACTGTAAATCCAACGAAAGGTAAGATCGTTTCATAAAACACATCTGACACTAAATCGAAAAACGATTTGGTAACTCCGCCGTAACTAGTAAAGTTCGTAAAAAATTCTGATATGCCCAGCGACATCGTAGCTGGCACTGCGAATAGTGCGAGTAATACGGCCTGTAACATTACCGCTTTCTTGCGCGAGATTTTTAATTCATCGATCCAACAGGAGATAGGTATTTCGATAATTGAAACCAATGAAGTTAATGCAGCAAAGAAAACCAGGGTAAAGAAAACGATTGCAACAATGCTAGCGCCGGTGTAGCCCACGGCTGCCTGCATCGATAAAAATATCTGTGGCAAGAAACTGAATATCAAGCCAACACTTGAGGTGGAGAGATCATCAGTATTTGTGTTTGGATCGAAGGCAAAGATCGCAGGAAGAATTAGTAGACCTGCGAAAAAGGCAATGCTGGTATCCGCGATAGCGACCATCCGAGTGGATTGGGCGATGTTGTCTTCACGACTGAAGTAAGAGCCGTAAGTAATTAGTATCCCCATGCCGAGTGAAAGCGAAAAGAACGCCTGACTTAGCGCCCCATTTACGACAGTTATGTCCATCTGGCTAAAATCCGGCACGAGGTAATAACGAATGCCGGCAACAGCACCATCGAGAGTTAGTACGAAAAGCGTCAACAGCACTAACATTACAGCAAGCGTTGGCATTAGTACTCGAGCCAAGCGTTCGATTCCTCCTTTCACTCCACCTAACAAGATAAAAAAGATGACAATCAGCAGACCAACCAGGTAAGCAAACAACGATGGTCTCGCCACAACTTCGCCGAAAGCAGATTCGGTGGAAAGCATTTCCAAGCCGCCGCTGGCGATTTCTTTAATGTAAACGACTAACCAAACAGTAATTACAGTGTAAAACACAGCAATCATAAAGGGTGTCAGAATCGCCAACATGCCAGCGAGACGCCAACCCCTATGCCCATTAGACAATTGCGAAAACGCACCAACAGGATTTCGATTGGTGTGTCGACCCATGGAAATTTCCGCCATCATCACTGGATAGCAAATAAAGGCGATAAAAAATAAGTAGATGATCAGAAAGGCGGCACCCCCATTTTTGGATGCCATCACTGGAAACGCCACCAAATTTCCGAGACCTACGGCTGAGCCTGCAGCAGCCAGAATAAACCCCAATTTCGAGCTGAACTGCCCTCTTTCTCCAGCCATTAAAACCTCTTAAACTTCAATATATTAGCTAATTATTATTGTTTGGCGTCAGAGGATTCTATCAATGCACCCTGCTGCATACAACGACGAAAAAACAGGGACTATTTTCGATGCTTTTAACTATTTCATGCCATTTATCACTTCACTTTAACTTAAGCGCTATAATCGCCGCCCATGGCTAAATCCAAGAACAATCCACGCAAACCCAAACCGCCAAAGGCCGCTGATACGACAATCGTGCAGAATAAAAAATTGCGGCACGATTACTTCATTGAAGATTCGTTCGAATCTGGAATTGCCTTACAAGGTTGGGAAGTAAAAAGTCTGCGCATGAAAAAAGTGCAGCTTGTGGACAGCTATGTCTTGATAAAAGATGGCGAAGCGTTTCTATTGGGATGCAATATCACGCCCTTGGATACAGCCAGTACTCACACAGTTGCCGATCCAACTCGCACTAAGAAATTGCTGTTGCACAGAAAACAATTAGCCAAGCTGTTTGCGGCAACCCAGCAGAAAGGCCATACCTGCGTTTGCACGAAAATGTATTGGAAAGGCCATTTAGTAAAATGTCAGATTTCATTGGCGAAGGGTAAACAGTCCCACGACAAACGCGCGACCGTAAAAGAGCGTGAGTGGAATATCGACAAGCAACGGATTGTACGACACACAAATAGATAGAAATAAACTCGAGTATATATAGAAGGAAGACAATGAGCGATTTAGTCCACTATTCATTCGAAAACAATATTTCCCTGATCGCCATGGACGATGGAAAAGCAAATGTAATGTCCGTGCCAATGCTGAAAGATTTGAATACGGCGCTAGATCAGGCCGAGAAGGCTGGTAGTCCAGTCATTCTTGCCGGAAGAGAGAATATGTTTTCTGGAGGATTCGATCTTAGTGTTTTTAAAACCGGAGATAATGACCAGATTCTAGAAATGTTGACCCTCGGTGCAGAAATTTCTTATCGATTGCTGAACTATCCATTGCCCGTTATTGCAGCATGCACTGGGCATGCAATAGCGATGGGGACTTTTATCTTACTTTCCTGCGACTACCGAGTCGGTGCCAATGGCAGCGCAAAATTTACCGCAAACGAAGTTGCCATAGGATTAACCGTACCCTATTTCGCCATCGAAGTTGTCAAGAACCGGGTTACGAATAAGCACCGTAGCAAAACAGTTGGTCTCGCACATTTTTATGAAGTAGATGAAGCACTCGAAGCAGGGTTTCTCGATGAAGTAGCTGAACCCGATCAAGTTCTCGCTGCTGCAATGTTTAAGGCAGAAGAGTTCTTGAAGTTGGACATGGATGCACACAAAAACAGTAAGCAAAGATTAAGAGAACCTATGTTAAAGGCATTGCGTGAAGCAATTAAGAAAGATGTCGATGCCTGGAAGCAGCGACAACTATAAGATGGCCTGGAAAGGTTAGATCATTAAGTGCTGACAAGACATGAAAATTGTTTTTACCAAAATGTCGGACGATGAACATGCCGTACGAGTTATTCGAACGGACGGTTCTGAAGATTCCAGTGTTCTTAATAGCAGAAGTTTCTTACGCCACGATCTTGCCCACTTCGCAGTCGAATCTGAACTTCGAATAGCACGAGGATACTGGGGATCAGTTGCCCAAGGCACTGCGTTGGCTGGCAGTAATTTCTCAGGATCAGATATTGCCAAAGCAGAATCGCTCGCAGGTCCTATTCAAACTTTGATGCGTCTTGAAGAGAATGAAGACAAATATCTCAGCTTACTGGAGCGAGTACTTCCTGAAGCAGCGACTAATGATCTGGCAGCGCGAATTAGAGATAGAGTCCTGAAACTTTTAGGCCATTGGAAAGCAACACCTTTTGGTGGCGATATGGAATTTGAATGGGATGAAAATATTTCGACCTAGTTAAATTGGTTGTTTAGTGTTGTAAGTAGTATCCGCAAAGCTGGAATTGCCTAAATATGTTAGACTCTAAAGTATCGAAGGGGGCGATTCGGATTCGACGCCGGTATCAAGTCCTGAGGTGCATGTCGAGAGGGTAGTGACTCTCGTAAAACAATTGCTGCAAAAACTTAGTTGCCAACGACGACAACTACGCTCTAGCTGCTTAATATAGCTGGCTAGCGATTGCCACGGGGATGCCCGTAAACCAGTGATTGCAATCGTCATATAGAACGGGATCGCAAGTTCGATGTGTCTGGCGTCGCGCTGTTAAAACTTACCAGACTCGCCCTAACTCACCCTGCCCGTCGGGTCGATAAGGGCTAACTCAATAGACGAAGCTAAGCATGTAGATCTTTAGGCCGCGAACTGACGGACGGGGGTTCAACTCCCCCCGCCTCCACCAAACCAAAATGGGCACCTCTTTGAGGTGCCCATTTTGGTTTGGATGAAGGCTGAGGAGCTGAACTCTTTCAGTCGGGTTCGCCCCTCAGGGATGAGGGGCGTGCCGAAACTGTCTGGAACAGTTTCGGCCAACTCCACGAGCGCAAGCGCTCGCAATTATCAAATTACTCTCGTATCTTAAATCCCTAGTTGATTTAGTATACATTTTAGCCAGGGCATAGGGACAGCATGTAATTACTCTTTGGCTACTAGCCTGTGGGTCAGATTATGCACTCTATGGTTTTCGACTATTACTGAACGGTATCTTAGGTGGCCTTTAGGGTTAACCTGTATTCACGAGGTTAGTAATCGAATGACATTTACAAGCACAGCATCCTTAGGGACCGACATTTCAAAGAAAGATTTTGATGTAGCATTACTAAGAAACAACAAATTTAAGAATAAGAAGTTTGCTAATAAATCTAAAGGCTTTTCGGAGTTAGTGAGTTAGTTGCAGGGACTTAGCGTTATTGTTTCTGAAGTTCATGTTTGTATGGAGGCCACTGGTGTCTATGGTGAGTTGTTAGCCACCACTCTTCATGATCAGGGTTTTTATGTAAGCTTGGTCAATGGAGCAAGGATTAAAGGATTTGCACAAAGTGAACTATCACGCACTAAAACAGACAAGAAAGATGCTTGTGTGATTGCTCGGTTCTGTGATGCGTTGAAGCCTGATCGATGGGTGCCGCCTGCGCGGGAGATCCGCGAGCTAAAGGCGCTATTCAGGCGGCTCGAGGCCTTGCAAGAGATGCTCCAGCAAGAAGAGAATCGAGCGGCAGTTTCTGACAGTTTTTTACTGTCAGGGATAGGGACACATCACTGATTTGAAGCTCAAGATTGAACAAACGAAACAGGCAATTGATGATCACATTGACAACTATCCTGACTTGAAGAAGCAACGTGAGCTATTGGAAAGCATTCCAGGAGTGGGCTCAACGACCTCAGCGATGTTGCTATCGGCATTTTCCAATATTGAAGATTTTGCGAGTGCAAAAAAGATGGCTGCATTTTGTGGTTTAACACCCAAGCAACGCCAGTCAGGCAGTTCAATAGAAGGACGGGCAAAGCTCTCTAAGATCGGTAATGGCCGACTTCGAAAGTCACTGTTCTTTCCAGCTATTGTGGCAATGCAACATAACCCGATCATTGTCAGGTTGAAGAAACGGCTGCTGAAAGCGGGCAAATGTAAAATGCTGATAGTCGGCGCAGCCATGCGAAAGCTGGTACACATTATTTACGGTGTCTTGAAAAGCAAGACACCGTTTAATGAGAATTTAGGATCGGCTGCCGCTTGATTTTCAAGACGGTATCTGACCCCTTTGATCACGATTGACTAGTCGATAAAACCAAATCAGCAGAGTCAAGCAGGCAAAGCGCCAGATTTTACCTTATCAACAACAATTCTGAGCTTTCCATTAGAGTAAAACTCATCGTCTACCAAAACGTTCAGATTTTTCTTTCGCTTTCTTAAAGACACCAGACTTGAAATCGGATATTTCAATGCTTGTCGCAGTACACCCTCAACTGCCCTAGCCCCAAAACCCACTAACTGAAAATTCGACAAGATATGATCCAGAAGTCGCTGCTCATCATACTGAATCAAAATCCGATGAGCCTTTAACTGACGAACATACTCATCTAATCTTAGCTTCAGTACTTCTTTAATACTCGACGGGGACAATTCATTGAACACAATGACTTCATCCATTCTACCCAAAAATTCTTTGGAGAATGAGCCTGAAAGCAACTCAACAGCGGATAAAGGCTTGTCCATTGATTGAAATCCGATTGGCTTTTTATTCATTGCCGACTTGGATAAGGCGTTTGTCGTAAAAATAACAATACTATTGCGCACATTGTAAGACTGGCCAATCCCGCTGCAAATTCGTCCTTCGCCACACATTCCCAGTAATGCCTGCTGCACTTCTGGGGCTGCTTTTTCAATTTCGTCTAACAGGAGAACAGGAATGGGACAATCCCTCAATTTTTGGATCAGCGTACCATCCACATCGCTACCCGTATAACCTGAAGGAGAGCCTAATAGTTTGTTGAGACTTGCTTTATCAGCATACTCTTCCATTGATAAGTGCAAGAGTGCATTCGCGTCTTGCAGGACATCCTCAGCAATGGCCTTAGCCATTTCTGTCTTGCCTACACCAGAAGAGCCGGCAAACATGAGCACACCTCTGGGACGATTGGGACTCCCTAAATCCTGCTGATAATGCAGGATGACGTCTACAGATTTTCTGACAGCTTCTTTCTGATCGATTATGCGACGATTAATAGTAGATTCGATTTCAGAAGAACTTTCTTCTGAAACCCCATTAATTAAATTGAGAGGAATAGAAGACATCTGGCTTAGGGTTTCCTGGAGATGGAACAATTCCATCTTTTTAGATCTGCCCTTCTCTCGAACAGTGACGCAGGCTGAATCTAATAGGTCAATGGACTTATCAGGCTGATTTCGATTAGGCAAATATCTGTCCGCAAGGTTGATTGCTTCTCTATATACATTTTCCTCAATTTTAATTTTATGGGACTTGGCTAAACTGCTCGATTGCCGTTCCACCATCTTTCTTACTTCAGTTGGGCAAGGCGGGCTCAACTTAACGAGTTCAAATCTTCTCGCCAAAGCAGGATCTTTTGCAATCGATTGTTGGTACTCAGAATTTGTAGTTGCCCCAATTACTCTGATGTTATTCCCTGTCAGGAGCGGCTTAATCAGATTTCCAGCGTTGGTATCAATATTTTGAGCATTTCCTGCGCTGTAAAGTAAGTGAAACTCATCAATAAAGAGAATAGTGTTTTTCCTCTCTTTCAATCCATTTATTACGTCATAAAATTTTTCTTCAAAATCTCCTCGATAACGAGTTCCGGCTACCAACTCACCAATAGCAATTTCAAAGATTTCGTACCCCGCAAGAATATGATTGGCATTTTTAACGCATTCTCTCGCTAGTAGTTCAATTATGCTGGTCTTTCCGATACCAGCCTCTCCTATTGTTATTACATTAGGTTTTCTAGCCCGTGCCAAACTACGCACAATCGGTTTTAATTCGTTATCTCTCGGAAGGAGATGATCAAATTCGCCAAGCTCTGCTTCTAATGTTAGATCACGACTTATTGAGGAGAGCAATTTCGATACGTTCCTCGATTCACGGGCAAACTGCCCTGCATAATCGAATTCTTTTTCATGCTTATCCTTGGCAATACAGTTGCGAGTCTTTTCCCAATTGACTCCGTGTTCTTCAAAGAGCCTGTGAACTCGGTTAGTTGGAGAACTAGCAAGAATTGAAATCAAGTCCACACCAGAGGCATCGCCCTTTTGGCAGATGATGTCTTGAATAAATTTGGTATCTTCCTCATCGATTTCAACCAGAAGTAAGGTATTCAGAATTTCTCGAAGATCAAGGATTTTCGGTCTAATTATTTTCTGCAAGCTGGCTGGGTGTTCTTTTATCCAAGAAATTAAGCAGTAAATAAGGCCAATAGATACGTTATCAAAACTGGAGCGCGTCCACGCTATTATTTCCGAAAGTGAAGGCATTGAATTAGTCCTCACTATCTATGTGCAAATCAGAAAAAAGGTCTATGGCACTTGATTCTGGAAACAATGATCGGAGCTGATTTTTTAGTTCCGAAAGCTCCGCAGCGCACATATCTCTCTCAGCGGAAAGACTTTCACGCTGGTCTTTCACACTTGCTTCTGAAGTGAGAGATTGACGTTTTTTCATCTGACTCGAATCTAACGCCATAGTCTGCAAATCAAATTCAACCTTGGCGATTTCGGCCTTTAGGGTAGCTATTTCTTTTTCGAGCCATGATATTTTCTCTTCGTCACTTTCACCAACAATGACGAAATTGACATCGATGTCCAAACCTGCCATCACATGAATGGTTTCAATGCGATTTAGAATGTCCATTAATTTGGCTTCGGAGCGCGCATCTTGGTTTATTTCACTCCTTGAGATAGCTCGAATTTCGTGAAACTTTTCTAACAGCTCTTGTTTTTGATTTTCAGAGAGGTTTGAGTGAGCCAATTTGTCTGGATGGCAAAGTCTTTCGCATCGCCGCCGTAAAACCTGTCGCCTTTCCTCCGATTCCGCAAAGTCTTCCGCCGAGCAACCACCGATGTCTAATCGACCACTTTCAAACAATAAGGCGAAATGGAAATCTGCTTCCTGCTCCTTTAACACTCTTTCATTCTTTTCTCGAAGCTGTTCTAAGCGAAGAGAAATTTCACTAATGCTAAGCGTGGAATCAGTTTTTTTCAGACCAATTTTGGATTTCAAAATCTCTATAGAAGCCTTAATGCGCCGCAGAGGTAAATCGATATCACCGAATATTTTAGAATATTTGAGGTCTTTTTCTTTTGAAAAAAGACAGGCTTTTTCAAATTCCGCATTAACTGAATCGAGAAGATGCAGATATTCTTGCCAAATCAGTTTCAATGAAATGAATTTTTCTGAACCGTTCTCAATTTGATGAATCTGCAATTCTGAAAATAGAACAAGCTCTGAAGAATCCAAATCCCGAGAATGCATTCCCTCTATATGAACCTGATCAACAAGGCCAGCAAACCCATCCTTTGATATCTTGAAATTGTACTTCAATAGTAATGAAAACCATTCATCCAATTTGTGTGATGAAGATTGCTTTTTGCAGAACTCTTGCCAAGTCTCAACTCGCTCTCGAATAAGATCTTTTGGCCTTGAATCTGGGTGTTTAACATCAATCTGCGCCACAACATCATGATTTTTTGCACTCAAGAATTCTTGTTCAAGAGAGGTTTGAACTAACATACAGGATATTTTAACGACATCTAATTCTAAGAATCTTGCGATGCGAGCAAGCGTCTCATCTTGAAACCATCGAATATCACCGTTCGATTCTGAAGATAAGATCTTTTTTATTGTGGTTTTTGTATATGGCTGAATTGAATCATTCTGATTTCGTGAAAAGACCGGATCCCCATCATCTTCCAGTATTAATTTCTCCAAATCTTCAGCCTTTTTTGGTTTCCCATTGGAGTTTGCAAATTTTCTTCTAATATTGTCGGATACCGTAAAATGCATTTTAATACCCTCAAAGTTCATATTAACTGAGAATATTGTAGATCTCTCGTATGCGAGGTTCAGTGTCCATAATGGCCATTTATTGTGTCCAGAAACTGATTAAGGTTGCTCATTTATTTAGCGGGTGAGGCAATTCGGAAAAAGAAGAGTTATCTTTAGGGGGAGATAACCGCGAAAGGGTTTCAGACATCAAACGATCTTTATTGGCTTTTTCAGCATCGTAAAGCGCGGAAAGTACCCTTTCCTTCTTGTTTACGGCAGCTAAGAACAATTTACGCTCCTCGGCATCTTTAATAACAGCAATCGAACCGTTTGTTGTCTCATCTACAATGACATTGACCAAGTCCTCCCTGTTTGTGTAAAGCCATTCATTGACACCTCTAGACTTTTCAACTTCAGTAGCGGGGGCGGTCCAGAGAAATCCTTCCGTAATACCGTACAGGGTCGCAAGATGATCTCCGCTATAACAATCGAAAATCAAATGTTTTCCATACTCAGAAACAATAAGCTTATCGTCAAACAATTTAATTTCATTCCAGCCAGTTGAAGAACCATACGGCAAAGGAATTTCGGACAATTTCTCGCCAGAATTTAACAAAAATACCTGCGCAACTCGTTTACTCTCGCCGAGATCTACTTCAACTACAAACTTGTCACACGTAGATGAGATTTTGCATTTTCCGATAGCTGTTGGAATTCCAATTGAGAGGGCAACTTCAGATCCTTCATTCGTTGTCCTCCTTAGTCTCAGAGTTTTGTTATCCGAACTTACTCCGCTCTCTTCTCGGGGGACATAAAAATCTCCATTTTTCCAGAATGTGTCTTGTTTGTTGGTAACTAACGTGCAGTTTTTCCAGGAATTATTTACTTTTCCAAGTACCACGCCACCCCCGAGAAAATAATGCGCAATCAGCCTCTGAGAATCAATCGAAAAATGTAATGTGGGATTAAACTGATCTGCCGCATGAAATTTTTTGGGGATTGCTATCGAGAAGCATGGCGAACTGGAGCCTTGAGACCACAAATAAATACGCATATCTTGTAGCACAGCGATACATCCATCATTTGCAAGCGCAATACCGCGAGAGAATTTTGGGGAATTTTTAAGATCCAAGGATTTTTCCAATTCACCACTCAAAGAGTACAGGTCAATAGAGTCTTTACAGCTGATCGCTATATGTGACTTATTGATGTCCATACTAAAAGCAGAGCTGTATTTTTTCTGCCATTCAAGAGATCCGCCTAAAAGATCAAAGCAGTTAAGATAATGCTCTTTAAGACCATCGTAAACTTTGTCAAAGCTATAAAGAATCTTTTCTCCAATAGGTAGACACTCACGGAACGAATCCAGCGGAGCAACATGAAAGCTATTTCCTGGGAAGCTCTTCAACATTGAAGGATGGGAAATGATTTTGATCTCACCCGAAGAATGATCCGCGAATAGAAAATGCTTCGCAATACAGGATAATCTAAAACCATTTGTTGAAATTCTGTCCTTAACAATACCGGACAAATGATCGCGAAGAATAACGGTCGACTTGCTGGTATTTACATTGAAATCGACGAACCAGATTCCGACAGACGTGTTCCCAATGTACTCGTGGCCCTGTGGAATATCACACGACCAAACTATCTTCTTATTAGTGCAATCCCACAAAGTATAAGTAAGTGGGCGTGACCACCCATTCGAGCTATGAACAAGTAGATTCTCACCCACAAATCCGTTTATTTGGTTATGCTGACTCATCGGAATATTACTAATGATGAGTTTCCCTTCACAATAAACTTGAATTTTTTTCTTCTTCCCATTGGCGACTGCAAAATATTTTCCGTTACTGCTAAGAGCAGATCCCTCAAACCATTCAAGGATTGGAACTTCAAATTGGTATCTTACTTCATCCTCACCATAGTTCTGGACTTTGACCAGAAATCGGTCACCTGAGGTTTTATGAGGTATAGCTACATGGTTTTTGGAAGTAGCAAACAGTTTTTCAGAATCATTTTTGATGTCACAAAGAATTTTTACTTCACCAGATTGCGTATTGAATTTCTGAATTTCTCTGGCATTTATAAATACTGCGAAACGCCCATCACCACTAATCCCTACTTTTCCAATTCTCAACGCACTCTCGAATTTTGTT
Organism: Pseudomonadales bacterium; assembly: GCA_012103535.1. Classification (GTDB taxonomy): domain Bacteria; phylum Pseudomonadota; class Gammaproteobacteria; order Pseudomonadales; family Pseudohongiellaceae; genus UBA9145. The sequence continues at coordinate 989,235 of WLWQ01000003.1, read as the reverse complement.
TTCAGCTCATTTTGCACAAGATCCCAAATTAGAATTGATTTTTTACCTTTGATTGCGACCAATGATCCGGCGTCGCAAATTCTAAATGTGGGACCGGAACCAAAGACTGGAGCTGAATCTACCACACTGAGAATGAATTTCGAAACGGGAAGACTAATTGGAGTGACTATGCAGCCTTTGACAGCACGAGGGGTAATTTTTGAAACAGCGTTTTTCGATTTCATTGCAATTTGTATTTCATCCGAAATCTAATTTGATATCGCCTTAAATTTACCGAAGCAGGTCTGTAGTTTCAGTGTTCATTACGCCGAGTTTCTGTGTCCTTTTAAGATTCAAACGTAGTCACAAAAATTGAGTACTTGGCCTTAAGATGTGAGCACTTTTTATCTAATTGATAACGAGACAAAAATTCAAGATCATTGACTATTTAATAGGTGACACGGAGAAATTAGGGATCGCAATTTAGAACAATAATAAGAGATATTGCTATATATGGACCAACGGAAAAACTTAAAATATTAGTAACATCTCTAGTAACACTAGTGATAGATTGATGAATCTTTATGGTTATATTACATATAGATATATACAATTACCAACTCCCCCCGCCTCCACCAAATTAAAAAGCCCAGCATAGCTGGGCTTTTTAATTTGGATGAATGCTGCGAACTTGAACTCTTAAAGTCGGGTTCACAAAATCGTCTGGAACGATTTTGGACGTTGGCTCTGCCGACGGCCCCGAAGGGGCGACCTACAGGGATGTAGGTCGCAGCTCCCCCCGCTACAGTCTCAAATTACTCAGACTCTTTTCTTGACCCCTTTTGGTATATTCCCCCACCCGATTGACTCCACCACAAACACTGTTATGGTTGTAAGGCCCCCCAAAATTGGAGAGATCCCATGTTTAAACGCACGAGAATTTCTACCGCAATTAGTCTAACCGTCATTTCATCACTCCCCCTGGTCAGCCAATCATTGCTTGCCCAGGAAGGAGCTGTCATCGAAGAGATTATTGTTGAAGCGCAAAGACGCGAACAAAATCTGCAAGATACTCCCCTATCGGTCACTGCCTTTACCGGCAATATGATCGAGGAACTTGGCTTCCAGCAATCTGTTGATATCGCTGCACAAACTCCCAACTTCAATGTCGGTTATCCGAATGGTGAAACCGGAATACCAGCGATCTTTATTCGCGGAGTAGGTGTAAGCGACTTTCGTGTTTTTTCGCCAGCTGCTATCGCACCCTATGCTGATGAAGTCTACGTTGCACAAAGCGCAGGTCAGATATTTCAACTGCTAGACATGGAGCGCATTGAAATGCTGCGTGGTCCTCAAGGTACTCTCTATGGCCGCAACGCGACCGGTGGTGCTGTTAATTACGTGGCCCGCAAGCCCACAGATGAATTTGAAGCCGATCTCCGCATCAACGCGGGCGAATTCGGCTATACCAGTTTTGAAGGTGCAGCCGGCGGTCCAATCTCAGACACGCTTGGCTATCGACTCTCTGTATTAAAAACCGATTCCGATGGCTGGATGGACAACCTGCTGACTGGCAACGATCAACAGGGTATTGATGAGCTGGCTTATCGAGCACTGATCGAATGGGATCCTAGCGATTCAGTAAATGTGCTGTTTAATTTTCACGGTGGAAAAACCGAATCTGATGCAGTCCAGTATCGGCACCTGGGTTTGTTTGATGCAGTGGGTGAGATGTGCTCACTGGGTGATATTAGAGCCGGGCTGTGTGCTGATGCCTTTGGTTATTCAGAAAACCAGCCTTTTACCACTGCTGATGGCACGGTCATTCCTGCCGCGACTGCTTACGATGAAGGGTCTTACAACGTAGAAGCAAAAAATGATACGGAATTTTGGGGTGCCTCAGTCAAGCTGCAGGCAGATATCGGCGACATGGTGTTTACGTCTATCACTGCGTTCGATGATCTGGATGATTCCAGACCCGAAGAAACTGATGCCAGCCCGAACGAATTGCTTTCCGGTGTTTTGGGAGTAGAACAAGAAACTTTCTCACAGGAATTTCGCCTGAGTCAGCAACGCGATGGCTGGAACTGGATAGCAGGTGCCTACTATCTAGATGACGAAGCGAACGACCGTACCGGCTTCAGTATATTAGGTGATCTAAGACCTTTCTTTATCGGTGTCGATGATGCTGATTTCTGCGGCGATGGCATGATTAATCCACCTCCGGGAAATCCGAATGGTTTCTGTCCGGCACAGTTTGTCGGCACCAGTGCCTCCAGAACCACACAAACCATTACCAGCTTTTCACTCTACAGTGACGCTTCTATAGATCTGAATGACGACGTGAGACTCAATATCGGATTGCGCTACACCGATGAAGAAGTCGAACATGATGTCCTGCAGATTTATGACGAGGAATTTCTAACCAACAACGTTCGGCTTGCAGCAAATGGCAAAACTGATTTCGATTCTGTTTCTGGTCGTGCCGTATTAGATTGGCAATACAATGACAATGTAATGTTCTATGGTGGAGTTTCAACTGGCTTTAAGGCTGGCGGCATAGACAGTACAGTCGACGGTATAGTGCCCTATGATTCAGAGGAGTTGATTAACTACGAAGTAGGATTTAAGACTACGTTGTCTGATCAAAGCATACGATTCAATGGTGCACTGTTCCATTATGATTATACCGATCTTCAGGTATTTACCTTTATTGTTGTAGGTGCGCAAACTTTCTCGGTGTTAAGTAATGCATCCGATGCCGATTTAACCGGTGGCGAACTCGAACTGCAGTGGCTGCCCACACCTAATACGTTTATCAACCTGGGCCTGGGATTTCTGGATTCCGAATACAAAGACTTTGTCGATACAGTAACTGGCGATGATTTTTCCGGCAATCAGATAGTCATGTCTCCCGACCTGACTTACAACGGTTTGATCCAACATGATTTTCCGTTGGGTGGAGGCAATGGCACACTAACCGCGCAACTGGATTTTACTTATCAGGATGAAGTCTTCTTCGATGCGCAGAACAGCCCACTCTTAAGTGAAGATTCCTACACTCTCTATAATGCTCGACTGGCATGGCGTTCAGCTGATGAGAATACAGAAATCGCTTTGTGGGGACGAAATCTTGGGGATGAAGAGTACATGGTGTATGCGTTTGATCTTTCTTTTCTTGGGTTTAATGAAGAGATGATTGGTGCGCCAAGGATGATCGGAGTTAGTGCAACGTTTGGGTTCTAAAATTTGAAATTGGAAATACTCACAGCTTAGGAATCCAACGATGCTTTTCTCTAGTTGTTAAGTTGTGAGTGTCCCTGGGTTTTCAGTTTCAGTAGTGCCAATAGCAGACTTTCCTTCGCTAGTGAGTACTCTTTTACCAACTCTCTTTTTCTGTTTGATTATGCAAAATTGAATCTATTTCACTGACAAATTGTTTCTGACTCTCACTTGCTGGCCCACCAACGTTAGAAATACGCTTGAGTACTTCAATTGCTGAAGCTTTTTGTTCGTCACTAAATTTATTCAGGCTCCGAGACAATACTTCATCTGGGCGTCTAACAACTTCTTCTCCTGAACCAAGTAAGTAAGTACTAGAAATTAGTAATGCCGAAATGTCCTTTTCAGACTGTTTGAATGTTTCCTCAAAAATTGCTCTTAGTTCATTTTTCTCATCGGACGATAAATCACCCTCAATTCGAGCTGTCGCGACAAGCAATAAAGCTACTGCTTCCATTGGGCTGTCAAGATTGAAAGCTGGATTCGTGTGCAACTGCTTGAGCCAGCGCCTGCGTCTTCCCCACGCCCAAGGATTCACCCATCCAATGTCGATTCCGAGTCTATCCAGAGCAAATAGCAAGGTGGCAATTGCAGTAAGAAGCGCAATTAGAATATGCATGGCGAAGTCTCTTCCAATTCTTCCTGGTGAATAACGATCTTGACACTTAACATCATTCACAATTTTATTTAGTTAGTCACTTACATCATTCCGAATTCTATCCATCAGAAAAGGGCAGTACGCATTACGCCAATGTTAAGGCGTGGCAGGCTGCGCTACAAAAATCAATAACGGGATCAGAGTAAAAACACAGTAGTTTACAAAGACATTAACCCCAACTTATCAAAAAGTAGTAGCCGACAACTGAATATCCGCATAAACCCCACAAGGATTCTCCCCAGCCTCAAGCCTGGCCACCCAATCCTCCATCAACACCCTGCGCGATTCCCGCCGCTCTGGACGACTACTAGTATCGTTAACCGCCTGACGAGCAACCTCAATCATACTTTCAGCCCCATAAAGACAGGCTGCAGTTTCTTGATCCACTATTTCAGTTTCCAGATTCTCAACGCGCGTTGAACTCTGTTCTTCAGATGAACAGCCAAGCAAAGTTATTGCAGTAAGTACAAAAAATACTCTTATTGAGTCTCGCAGAGAATTACCTAACATTTTTTACCTGGGCTCCCAATAAAACACTTCAAACTCCCGCAACGGCGAAGCACCTTCATAAAGCGAATCATCCAAGGTCAATCCCACCGCGTCTGCCCAAAGCTGCATCATGTCCAATCGCTCCTCACCAAATATCTCGACAGCTTCCATCGCAAAAGTCGCGTCCCCAATACGTAGCCAGCCATCACCATCTGTGTCCCGAATGCGCTGGGCCCACAACGCACCGTCAGGATGAGTAGCCGTTATCACGCCATCGGAAGTGCTCGCCCAGGAGAGGTAATTAACAAAGGGCGGAAATCCACTTAGTTTCATCATCAGTGGAAATGGAGGGGGAGGTGTTAGGGTAGAAAAGTCGTCTGGTGCCGGAGTTGGTGTTCCGCCAATAATAACGCCGGGAGTTCGCGCAAGCCCTTCGTTTCCGAGGTACGGAGCAGTAAACATCCAACTCAACATCCCCAACAGCAAAACTGCACCAACTATAATCCCAACCAACTCTTTATTATTCATTGTGTTTCTCCGTAGCCAAGTAATGGAAGAATAAGCAGTTAAAGTGACGAAGGAAAGGAATTCCGCTTGCTCAATCTCTGACTAAGAAATTGTATGTAAACTCTCTACGACTCAATGCGGTGAACATCTTTGCCCACCACATTAACTAGATTGCTATGCAGTACTTTCGATTACCAACGATCGGGAATAAAAGTCTGCTCAGTGATTGGGGGCCTGATGTAACTACCTGCTACCGGCCTTGTAGATAGATTTGGAGGTGAAGGTGTTAAATCCTGGTAAGGAATCATGCTAAGAAAATGACTGATGCAATTTAACCTTGCTCGCTTTTTGTCATCTGCTTTTACAACATGCCATGGCGATTGTTTGATATCGGTGTAGTCAAACATCGTATCTTTCGCTTTTGAGTAATCAACCCAGCGTGAACGGGATTCCACATCCATCGGGCTAAGTTTCCAGCTTCTGGAGCGGTCATTCATGCGTTTCTGGAACCGTTGCTCTTGCACAGTATCGCTTACTGAGAACCAGTACTTGATAAGAATAATTCCGGATCTGACCAACATACGTTCAAACTCAGGGCAAGATCGTAGAAATTCCTGGTACTCGTTGTCTGAACAGAATCCCATCACTTTTTCGACACCTGCCCGGTTGTACCAGCTTCTGTCAAAAAGCGCGATCTCACCGGCACTGGGTAAATGGGCGGCATAACGCTGAAAGTACCAGCAAGATTTTTCCCGTTCCGTTGGCGTTCCCAGTGCAACGACATGACAGATACGCGGATTCAAGCTTTCGGTAATGCGCTTTATTACGCCGCCTTTACCTGCTGCATCTCTGCCTTCAAATAGTACAACCACCTTCAGGCCTTCGTGTTTGACCCACTCTTGAAGTTTGACTAATTCAACCTGCAGCCTTGCTAATTCCTTCTCATACTTTTTGTTACTCAGCGTTTTCTTGTGTTTTTCGGAATTCGACTGCTTCTCTAGCCGAGTGGATTTACTGAGCTTGGCTTTGTCCAGCTTTAGTGGTTTATTCATCACAACATCCTGTCTACTTTGCCGCGTCACACCTACTGAGAGGTTCTCAATATAAAGTGTAGTAGACTTTTTGTGCGGGATAAGGGAAGTGGGAGAGCAGTCAATTCAAGGAACCTGAATTGTTAGTGCCGGAGTCGATAGACTGAACCAAAAAGGATTCAGCCGACTTTGATTTCAGCTACTATTTCTGGTCTCTTATCTTTTTCCTGTCAATCATTCGCGGCCTGGATTGCAGTAACTTGTGTTTCTGACCGTCCAATGGGTCTTTGCCTTCAAGCAATAACTTGATGTGATCAAACTGATCATTTCCCCAAAACAGCTGGTCGCCAATTATTATTGTTGGAACTCCGAATACACCTTGCTCAATCGCGTTACTGGTTTCTTTTATTAACACGTCTTTCACAGATTGCTGTGTGATTAATTCGTCCAGCCCTTTTGTATCTATTCCTGCCCGCTGCAAAATTTCGATAAGGTGTTGCGCTTCTCCCAGATCTTCTCCATGCGCCCAACCAGCATTGAATATTGCATCTATTACAGACAATTGTTGATCGCCACTGACTTCTTTCAATGCCAGTCGCAAGGAGGGTAAAGGATTATAGGGATGATATTTCGGTGGATTATATTCAAGTCCATTTATAGCAGCGTAACGAAGGCAATAACGACCGACCGCTTCTTTTTTCGGAGGCACTTCCGCAGGGCCCAGCTGACCCCAATGGTCCAGTAGTTTTCCGAAGACAACAGGATGTGGACGCAACTCCAGTTGGTATTCTTCACACAGTGGCTCTAATTTTTGCCAAGCGAAGTAGGCATAAGGAGAAATAAAGTCGAAATAAAAATCCAGCTGTGTGGGTCGCATTTAAGATATTCCAATATTGGATCAGGTAGCAATAACACAAACTATTCTACTACTGACCCAATATCAAATTCGCTCAAACACTCCTCGTCGCAATCGCCGGCTCAGTCCTGGCGGCCCCAGACGAAGGCCCGAGCACCGCAATCTGCCCAATCACAATCAAGGCAAGCATTCCTATCGGCGTGTAATACCAGGCCATAGTTGGCATGTTGAAGCTACTGGTAAGTACTATACTGAAGCCAATTGTCAGCACTGCGCCCAGGAAAACACCTATTGCAGTAACCAGAAAATTTTCTGTCATAAAATAACTAAGAATTTCCGATCGAGTTGCACCTAAAGCTCTACGTGTACCGATTTGTTTGCGTCTTCGATTGATACCAAAAACTGCTAGACCAACGATACCCATGCAAGTGATAAAGATCAGTGTAGAAATTACTACCCAGAGCACTGTACTCATCGCACTATCGATTCGATAACTTTCTTCCCGAGTTTGTTCCAAAGACATTAATCCGCGAACAATGCGGTTTTCATTAGTTGAAACCAGCATCTCTTCCACTTCCGCCATTAAACGATCGCGCTCACCTGGCTCTGTTCTGATTAAATAGGTAGATCTACCTCCAACGGAAGGCATAGGCTGAAGCATGGATAACTCAACCATAGAATTCGTTGGCCATGGCCCCTGGAGTTGATTTACTACGCCGATTACAGTTTGAGGTTGTAATCCAGCAATATAAATAGTTTCTCCTAAAACGTCGTTTAGAGGACGATCAGGAAATAATCGCTCTCCCAAGGCGCGACTGATTACTAATTCTTGCCTTAGTAAGTCTTGCCCTGGTTCGCGCCATTGGATATCACCGGTGTTGAAGTTGCGTCCGGCTATAAGATCGAGATCCATGGTATCGATTGCTTGCTCATCCACACGATAGTAAGCAGCAAATGCAGCGGCAGCGGATTCGTCATCACTTAAGCGCACACCTGAATTAGATCCACTACCACTCACTGGAATAGCATTAGTAACTGTTGCGTTTTCCACTCCCGGAAGCTGGCGCAACATGGCCAGGTCATCGGCGACTGTCACTGGGCCGTTGTAGTCATCACCGAACCCAACACTGCTAATATAGAACATGTTGGCCTCATCGAGACCACTAGGTCGTGCCATTAAACTAGAACGTTCATTGATAATAAAAATCGCATTGATGACAACTGTCATGGTGAAGGCAATTTGAAGCGTAATCAGAATTACACCCAGTTTGTTGCGAGTCATCGCTCTGAGAATTGGTCCTGCTTCAATCATCGTTTATTTCCCCTTAGAGAACTCAACTACTGAGTTTTCAAATGAATCGCTGGATTGACGTGGCAGGCGCGCCAGATCGGATAGAGTCCGGCCAAGATGGTGCAAGCCACTGCCAAAACAATAGTTATCCCTACCAGGTTAAGATCGAGTTGTATCCAACTGGTCTGCATAAGATCATCACCGAGCAAGATCTTGATGCCTTCTAACCCAAAACTGGCCAAGACTGCGCCAAACAAGCCACCTATCAGACCAATAAAACCTGCCTCTATGACATGTTGAATAAATAGCGAACCTTTATGGGCACCCAGGGCCTGGCGAACACCAATCTCGGCAGATTTACTCAGAAATTTTGATAACAGAAGTCCTATGGTATTGAGCAGGCATACCGCCAATAACATGGTTGCCAGCGCTGACAATATTCTGGTTTCGTCGGGAAGCACTTCCTGCTCGACGAGCCATTCTTCAACGTCGAGTAGATTATTGTTCAGAGGTTTCTCAAAACGACCAAGTTGTTTCTGTTCAGCAGCATAGTTGTTAATGAATGTTAAGTAGTCTGATTCTTGATCGGCATCTTGCAGTTCTACCCAATATTGAATCCAGACACACTCGGAATTAAGAAATGACTGAAATCCAACGCCGTCTACGGCTTTGTAACAACTTGTATTTCCACCTCTTGGCAGTTCCAATGAGACAATTAGATTCCATGGCAGATAGATTTCTTCACCAGTATCGAATGGACCATTGTTAACGTCATAATATTTAGGAACTGGATTCCAATTGTCGATAACACCAATAATCTGAAAACTGTTTCCTTCCAATCGCAAAGTTTGTCCGGTGGAATCCGTCCCGCCATATAATCTCTCATTCAATTCTCTCGATAGCACAACAACTTGTTGCAGATCTTCATCGGCACTGCTATCCCAAGCAGTGCCATAAAGAAATGGCACATCGAACATGGCAAAGAAATCAGCGCTCGCACCTCTTCCAGAAGCTGCAAAGGGTCTAAGTTCGGGATTGTCTGGTTCGATGATGCCACCAAACTTTGAAGATACGGTCTGGCGAAATGCTCGTCCATCATTCATCAAAGCCATGGAATCGATATAGGTGAGTTGATCCGGTGGGTTGAAACTTTCATTGGGATTGCCAATGTCCATCTGCACATGAAAAAGCTGATCACCTTTGTGAGGAATGGGATTACCGCCCATTACAAAATTCAAGGTGAAGATAACCATGTAGGCGCCAATTCCGATGGCTACAGCCAGTACCATTAAAGTACTGAGTATTGGATTGCGACGATAACTAAGCGCACTCAAGCGAAGATAATAGAACAACATAGTTAGATACTCGCGGCAGCGGCTTGTGGCTCGCTACTTACAGTAGTCAATGCCGGACTGCTGATGCGACCGTCTAGGATATGGATATTGCGTTTCGACCTTGATGCTAATTCCTGATCGTGGGTGACCATTATGATAGTAGTACCCGCTTCATTGATTTCTTGCAGCAACTCCAATACACCTTGAGCGGTGTTGGAATCTAGATTTCCGGTTGGCTCGTCTGCGAGAAGGAACAAAGGCTCACCTACTAACGCCCTGGCAATAGCAATGCGCTGTTGCTGACCACCAGAAAGTTGTGAAGGCACATGCTTTTTCCTTGCTAACAGTCCTACTGACTCAAGTGCTGCTTCGATACGCTCTTTCCGTTCTGCTGATTTCATGCCGCGATAGCGAAGAGGCACATCGATATTGTCGAAAAGATTTAAATCTGGCATCAGATTAAAACTCTGGAAGATAAAACCGATTTTCTGATTGCGCAGCTTGGCTCTCTGGTAGTCGTTTAAACTAAGAACGTCGGTACCGTCCAAGAGATATTCACCTGAAGTATGGGTTTCCAGTAATCCGGCAATGTTGAGAAAAGTAGTTTTGCCACAACCCGAAGGTCCGGTAATTGTGACGAATTCACCTTCGTCGATAGTGAGAGAAAAATCACTTAGTGCATGGGTTTCTACCAGCTCAGTTCTAAAAACCTTACTGACGTCAGTCATTTTTAACATTGCATACAGCCTCTGTTAGTTATTGATCAGTACGGTATCCGCACTGTTAAATGAATCAGTACTGGACACAATGATTGTGTCTCCTTCTGCCAGTCCTTCGAGAATTTCAATACTGTTTAAACTAGTTGCCCCAGAAACAATCGAGCGACGATAAGCGATTCCGTCTTCGATAACGTAGGCTACTCGCCCATTGCTGCTATCGAAAAATTGGCCGCGCTGTACCATCAATACATCCAACTTCTCTTCAAGCAGGATTCTTGTGGTTAGTCGTTGATTCTGGCGGAGACCTTCTGGCACTTCGTCATTAAAGCGCACGCGACCGGTAACCTGGTTTTCAATAATTTCTGGTGAAACCGCAATCAAGGTTGCCAAGTAAACTTGTGATCCGGCTCTTACTTCGGCTTGCATACCAATCGCCAGATCGTCGGCATAGCTTTCGGAAACAAGTACCTCAACTTCAAACGCAGTGAGATCTACTACGCTTAGAACCGGCTGATTGCGGGCTACATTAGTTTTTTGATCGACGGTTAAATTTCCGACGATGCCGCTTACTGGTGAAAGTATGTTGAGCTCATCTACTTGACGAGATAAGTCAGCAACCATCAATTCCTGTTGTTGAATGCTTAGCTCTTGAGTCTGTAACTCAAAAACCAATCTTTCGTTATCTAACTCTGTATCCATCAAGGAATGTTTGTGTAGCAGTTCGGCACTCTGCAAATCGTCTTGTGCCTTGTTGTAGTCCACTTCTGTCAGAGCACCTTGAGTGAACGCCGCTTCCGCTCGTGACATTTCCCTTTGTGCCGCCGTTAAGGCAATCGTAGCCGCATCTTTTTCTTTCTGATTTTCCAGTTGTTGCTGGCGCGTAGTAATCCGTTGCCTTGCCAATTCAACTTCAAGGGATGAAAGGCGAGATTGCTCCTGCAAGAGTTGATTCTGAATTTCCGGGCTATCGATGGCGGCAAGTACCTGTCCACCATGGACCGTATCACCGGATTCCACCTCGAAGGTGATGGTGCCGGTTTGAGTGGCATAAAGCGTTGGGCTTACAGCCGCCACTACCCGACCTTGCACGGATATATCCCGCACGAAATTGCTTCGGATTACTTCGGCAATGCGCAGGCGTTCACTGGATACGGAATCTTCGGCCACAGACCAGCGCTGCACGGTAGGTGCAATAAACCAGCCAGCCAGCAGCAGAACCAGCAAAACAGCGGACGATAGTAGGATTTTCGTATTATTAGACTTCGGCTCCAACACCACATCCTGGGCCGAAGTATCGCTAATCTTCATGTTTTTTATTCGCTCTGTAGACGGCGTTATTAGTTACTCAACAGCTCTTTCTGCTCAGCAACATTCCTTAGACGACGTCTAATTCCGGTTGGTTACAATAATTTTTGGGGGCTCGGGGCACCAAATGGCGGCGATTTACGATTCTAATGGAGCAATCGAGTAATCCGTTCTTTATACTGGTGCGTTATACCAGGATGAAAATGATTAAAAGCGGCCAATAGAGTTGGCACCCTAAGCCGCTAGAAATAAAAAAATGGCGTTGGTTTTTACAAAAAAATCCGAGATATCACTGTTTAATCTAACTGGTTCCGACCGGCTCGGCAGATATATCACCCTGCTCTCGATCAAATACCCAGTGGCTTCTGTAGTGATCGCCTGTCTGCTTGGTTTTATAGCTCCCGGAATCGCCTTTGTGGAAGGAAATTGGTCAAATCCAAGCCTTGAGCTCGACGTGGTTCGTGACCTGGGTTGGTGGAATCAATTTTTATTGGCATTTCCAGCATTGGTGTATTTGTCAGGGGCATATCTGGGTGCATTCCCAAGAACCCTAAGACATTTGGTGAATGCTGGAGTTATATTGGCATCGGAAGCAGAGTGGAAAGCTATTCGGCGCAGCACTAAAGATTTCGTAAGTCATCCCGCAGTTTCCTATTTCCCGTATTTCTTTGGTCTCTTAGTAGCTACCGCTTCTACTCTTTTATTCTTAACAGGAAATTCATGGATTGATGTTCGTTTTTTTCTGGCGGGTTGGCTGGTCCCATTTCAAGTGTTTTTGCTTTACTATTTTCTCGCTTACATAGCACTACGCATTGTTAGTGTTTATTTAGTTTTAAGTAAGCTATTTAGACTAAATGTAAACATTCAGCCTTTTCATGCTGATGGTTGTGGAGGTCTCAAAAGTCTGAGCAATCAGTCCAGCAGATTGACTGTGACAACAATCGCTTTTGGCGTCATTATTACAATTGCTATGTATACAAACATTGCTATCTATGAGCTTAATCCTTTTGGTGTCTATAACCTTTTAATGTTTAGTGTGTATGTAGTAGTGGCGGTTTTATCGTTCTTCTTACCGCTCTATGCGACATCCACGAGCATGCAAGCAGCCAAACAACATTTAATTGGACTAATTACCGAGCGCGAAGAAAAACTCGGTAGCGAACAAAATCTATCAAAGCCTGATCAAAAGAATTTGAATGAATATGGCGAAGAAGATCTCAAAGCGCTGTTATCTCTCAAACAAACTGTCCGCGCGATGCAGGTATGGCCATTTACGCCTGGCGCAATCGTAAGATTTTTTGGGAGTGTTGCTATTCCAATTTTAGTAATCAGTGTCCAGGTGCTGGTTAACCTCTAATTATTTTCATTAGAAATACATTCATTACAGCTGACCTCGCCGCTCACAACGTCTAACTGGCCTTCCGCGTGTATTGCACTGAAGACCGCAAGCAGAGCCGCAACTACAATAAGCATTAAAACATCGGGCTGGAAAAATTTTTTCATGGTAGAACTAACCTCTCTATCAATCAAAAACGCAATTTCCACTTTTCGGTTTACACAGACGAAGAAACTACCAGTAGGGTTCACCTAAAGCCTATTCATTCGAACGGGGTTGACAGTTTTGCAACCAGCGCGGTTCGGCCAGAATATTCAAGTTCTCATTGATGTTATAGACGCGCGGGTAGTTGCCACTTCCCTCGGCAGTTCTGTTTTTTATTGATTCCAATGCCACTCTTAAGTCGGCAATATCGTTCGCGGTCAAACGCGGGATGCCTGGGTCTCTGCCTCGATGAGCGCCAAATACTTCTGCGGATTGATAAACTGGCGCAAGTAAGGTATTTGCTCCTTGCAGGAAATCTCCCATATTACTGGTTGGAAGGAAGGCATAAAGAAAACCTGGATTAATAAAATCTCCCGAAAATACATTGCCAGTAGATAAGTCCAATAAAGAGACTGAGTCTTCTGTATGACCGGAAGTATAGAGAACTTGAAGTTCCCGATTTCCTAAATCCAATAGACTATCGGGAGCTAACCATTCATCAACTTCCAAAGTTGGTGCTGCGACACCATCTGATGTTCCAAGATGTTCTCTCCAGGTGATGCTTAGAAGATTAGATTGAGCACGTCTGCGCAGATAGGGAAGATCAATTACAACAACATTTTGAAACGTGACCGTATTGCCAATATGGTCATAGTGAAAATGTTAGGGAATAAAAGTATTTGGCAGATCCGTCAGCGAGTTAGTAACCGGGCGAATATCTCGATAATCCGGCCCTGCATCGAAAAGTATGCCCCGCTCGTTCCCTAAAATTAAATAGCTGTAATTCCGTTGAGCGTATCTAGGCTCACCAATTGCAAACGTTCTGGAATCGATGGGCTCAACTAAAAAGTAATCGTCGTATCAATAGCTGCTTTCGTTTTCGGGAATGGTATCTAAGAGAGGCGGAGGTTCTCCACTAGCTGTTAATGAAAACAAAATGAAATGTCTCTGCCAGACTGCGAGGGCGGCAAACGTAGTCAGGAGTACAACAACATAGAGTAATTTTTTCATTGGATTGATTGTCGAATAGTACAAGCTAAAAATACAGCTGGGGGAGATCTAAAGATATTCTCTGGCTTTCCAATATGTTGTAATGACAGCAATAATTATCAATAAAACAGGAGCCCCTATGTCAATCCTGCAAAAACCTCCAATGCCTACTAAAACCCTACTGTTTATCGGTGCTCTAGCCTGTTCCACGGCCATGGCGCAGAACGACAACAGACCCAATTTGGAAGGTATCTGGACCAATGCCTCGCTTACCGATCTGCAGCGGCCAGAAGGCGTCGACACTTTGGTGGTGTCGCCAGAACAGGCTCAGATTATCGCCGCCGCAACTCCCATCGCTGGAATCGAGGGTGGCCTGGATGAGGGTGACGGCGTAAACGATACCCCGGAAGCAGGAGCCGATGACTTCGGCGTGAGGGCCTACAATAATTTTTGGGTCAGCCCTGGTTCAAACCTGGCGCTGGTAAAAGGTGAATACCGCAGCTCATACATAGTCGATCCACCGAGCGGGCGTATTCCGCGGCGGGAAGATCCGCAGTACGATTTTGAGCGGGCCAATTTTGGCAATCGCTATGCAACCGGAATTGCCGATTACAGTGGACCGGAAGCTTTCCCCAATGCCGAGCGCTGTCTGCTTGGTTTTGGCAATAAAGCTGGCCCCGGCATGATGGGAGCGCTCTACAATAATACCTATCAATTCGTACAAACTGATGACTACGTAATGATACTGGTTGAGATGGTGCATGATGCACGCATCATTCCTGTCTTTGATTCACCAGAAGAGGCTCGAACGAACCGTCGTCCGCTTCCACTGGAACAATGGTTTGGTGATTCGGTAGGCTGGTATGAAAATGATGAACTAGTTATTGAAACAACTAATATTAATCCGCAACAAATGAGTCAAAGCTCCATACCAATAACGAAGCAAGGAAAAATCACTGAACGCTTCAGCCGCTTTGCGGACAATGAAATTTTTTATCAGTTCATCGTTGAAGATCCCAACGTTTATCAACAGACCTGGACTGCGGAGTTAAGCTTCTATGCGTCTCCTGAACCCTGGTATGAATACGCCTGTCATGAAGGCAACTATTCTATGCCGGGCTCATTAGCGGGAGCTCGTCGTCTTGAAATGGTAGAAGAAGGATTACTCGAACAATAGAGATTCAAACAAAGGTAAAGCACCATGAAAACAAAACTTATACTTGTTGTTGCATTACTAATTATTCCTTTAACTTCAGGAATTGCGCAAAATTCTGATAGCTATGTTGTTCCGAAAACCCAGTGGGGACAACCAGACT
Source organism: Pseudomonadales bacterium (assembly GCA_012103535.1). Taxonomy (GTDB): domain Bacteria; phylum Pseudomonadota; class Gammaproteobacteria; order Pseudomonadales; family Pseudohongiellaceae; genus UBA9145. Next base: position 973,938 of record WLWQ01000003.1, on the reverse strand, counting down.
TACAAGGGGTATGGAATTTTAATTCCGAAACGCCGTTACAAAGGTCTGAGGAGTATGGAGACCGTGAATACCTGACTCAGGATGAAATTCTTCAGGCGAGAATCGACCGCACCGAAAGTCGTGCAGAGGCTGATGCTCAAGAAGCCGTGCTCAACGTAAATCCAGAAGCACCACCGGTAGCAGAAAGATCTGGTGGTTACAATAATTTCTGGTTTGAAGGTGCAGCGATTGGTGAAAACGTGCGCACTTCTCTAATTACCTACCCATTGAATGGACGCCTACCAGAAAGAGTGGAAGGCTCGATGGTACACACGGCAAATCTTGGTCCCGACGTACCCGGTGATCGCCCGGTAAGAGCGATCTTTGGTGGCATTGCCAAAGATGGTCCGGAAGATCGCGGCCTTTCTGAACGCTGCATGATCGGCTTCAATGCCGGCCCGCCTCTATCAGGCGGTGGCTATAATGCCAATATTCAAATTATTCAAAACCGTGACCACGTAGTTATCTTGACAGAGATGGTGCACGACGCGCGCATTGTACCGCTCGATAGCGATGGTTCACTGGATGACAATATTCGTCTCTGGACTGGCGATTCCAGAGGATATTTCGATGGCGACACATTGATCGTTGAAACCAAAAATTTCAGTGAGCTTCTACCCAGTTTTAGTCGCTTTGGAACTGCGAAGGATAAAGTGCTAACAGAGCGCTTTACCCGGGTGAATTATTCGACTGTAGATTACGGCTGGTCACTGGAAGATCCTTCCACCTTTACCGACCGGATTACTGCCACCTTGCCCATGACAAAAGTTGCCGGACAACTCTATGAATACGCCTGTCATGAAGGTAACTACGGCATGATCAATATTCTGCGAGGTGCTCGCGCCGATGAGCGACGTGCTGCTGAAGCTGGAAGTGGTAACTAAGGCAGTTTTCAAATAAGCACTAGCTATCAATCGGTAGCTAGTGCTGACTCTTCAAGCAATAAACAATTTCTTCAAATGGTCGTTTAACATGCGACCGCTCGGATCCAGCGATTCTCGAACTTCGACAAAATCTCGATAGCGAGGATAGAGTCGTTCGAGTTCACTAAAACCCAGACTATGGATCTTGCCCCAATGTGGTCTGCCACCATACTTCCAGAAAATGGGTTCGATTCTGTCGAAGTAAGGTCGATAATCTTGGCTCGCATTACGATGTATCGAAATAGTTGCGTGAGGTTCATCACCATAGGCCATGCTCAACCAGGGTGATTCCGGTTTTACATAACGATACTCCAACGGGAAATCTACCTCGATAGCTTCATCGTAAATAGTTTTTAGCACTTCGCGTACACAGTCAGCACCAACTTCTGCCGGCACCGAATACTCCATCTCATTGAATGGATTTACCCGTATGTTGGATAACAACTTGTAAGACAAGTCTACGGCTTCGCTTACTTCAGCTCTTTCTGCCAGGGCGTTGTTCATCGCTAATTTTTCGGCAGGAGTTGCATCCACGCCCAGCGGTCTTAAGTCGGCGAGAGTTGTTTCTTCTGCCGGAATTATTGTTTGGCCGATGGGTTCGTCCGATTCATCAATCTGCAGCACCAGGGAATAGTCTGAATACACCAAAGGAAAAATTTCAAAATGCCTATGGTTCGCGGCTAATTCATCAAATCTGGAAAGGATATCTTCGGTTGGAGCAGTCCATTCACGCTTTTTTAATTTGTAGGCACTACGGTTCTGCATTCGAACCTGGGTGACAACGCCGAGAGCACCTACGTTCACTCGTGCTGCATCAAATAAATCGCCATCGCTGGCATCGATATCTCTGATTTCACCATTAGGAGTTACGAGTCGCAGCCCGGTTATGTAGCCGGAGAGGCTATTAAATTCGACGCCGGTACCGTGAGTGCCTGTGGCCGTTGCACCGGCAACTGTTTGTCGGTCGATGTCGGGCAGGTTCATCATCCCCTGCCCTATTTCATACAGAGGAGCACCGAGGTCGCCTAATCTGGAGCCGGCACCAAAAGTAGCCTGCATTGAGTCATTGTCATAATCCAAAATACCATTTAGCTGATCGATAACGACCAGGTGGCCATCGGTAGGTATGAGCGGACTGAATGAGTGACCTGAGCCGACCGGTCGAATAGCGCCAGTTGTACTTTTTAATAATTCAATCAATTGCTCTTCTTCAGTAATATCAAAACGACCTTGCGGCTGAAAGTTGAGCCCTCCTGACCAATTTCGCCAAGGTGTGGATTGTGCAAATGCCGAACTATTGATGGCAAAGGCGCCAAATAGCGCTGCCCGCAAACTGGAAGCAAGAAAAGAGCGCCGATTTAGTTTTTGTATTAGTTGCTTGTTCATTGATTAGTTCCTGCCATAAAACCAATTATTGCTCTGAAGTCACTAATCTCACAGGCCATGCAATAGCCAAGAGGTGGCATCGAATTGATTCCCTGTAGAACATTTTCAATTATTTTGTCTTCACCTTGCGCAAACCTTCTTCGCCATTCCGCTGTATCGCCAACGAGTGGAGCATCTGCTACTCCGCTAACATGACAGAGCGCACAGCTTCGTGACCATTTCCCCATTACGTCTGCGTTAGCTTGATCGTTGGCAAAGAATGACAGATTGGCTGCAATTTCCTGCTGCTGCATTGAATTGCTACAGGCGGCGAGCGTAACGAAAAGGATGATAATTGTTGATAATTTCATGGAGGTGTTTGTTCTTCTTATTAAGCGGATGATGTTAGCGTGCTGCCGTTGAATTCTGCAATAGTAAGACTTAGTGCTTTATAAAGCACTCAAATTAAGGCCGAAAGAGAAGACATCTACTATCTTGCTCTGATAGCCTCCCATTCAAAGAAATACAAAAACGCAGTACCGGATGTGACCGGACAGCCCAGGAGCCCTTCATGAGAAAAATAATTCAATTAACGGTCGCTTTGCTAAGCACAGCGCTAATCCAAATAGGAAATGCCGCTGATATTCCCTGGGCGGATAGCCCGGAAGAGGTAGGTATGTCCGCCGACCGGCTGGATCGAATCAATGAAGCCATGCAGCGACACATCGATGCTGGTGACATCCAGGGTGCGGTGACCGCTGTTGCGCGCCGCGGCAAGTTGGTGCATTTCGAGGCCCATGGATTAATGGATATCGAGAACAACCGCCCGATGCAGGAAGACTCGATCTTCATCATGATGAGTTCCAGTAAGCCGGTGTTAGGTGTTGCTGCCATGATCATGATTGAAGAAGGCTTGATTCGACCACAAGATCCAGTATCAATGTACCTGCCAGAGTTTGCCGACATGCAAGTGGCAGTGCTCAGAGATCCGGTGGACGAAAACATCAGCCCACGTCAGTTTGATCGCGAAAACCCACCTGAGCATCGATTAGTTCCAGCTAAACGGGAAATTACCATCCACGACTTACTGACTCATACCTCCGGACTCGGTACCGGTGGACTGGGGACACTGCTGGCTCCCCGCGCTCCATTTCCACTCCCTGCAGATAGAACCTTAGCTACAGAAATGGGGCGCTATGCTTCGGGCGCATTGGACTTTCAACCGGGTGAACGTTGGTCATACAGTGGCCTGGTGGGTCTAGATGTAGTTGCTCGCATCATCGAAATCGTGTCGGAACAGCCTTTCGATCAGTTCATTAAAGAGCGCATCTTTGATCCCTTGGATATGAATAACACCTGGTTTAATGTGCCGGCTGAATACAGCGATCGGCGTGTTGTCATTAAAGATCGCGATATGTCTCCTTTCTTTGATAATCCCACAAACTACTTCTCTGCCTCTGCTGGACTCAATAGTACTGCCGAGGACTATGTAAAATTCGAACAGATGTTAATTAACGGCGGAGAACTTTTCGGAAATCGACTATTAAGTCCACTCAGTGTCGAAATGATGAGCAGTGGTCAAGCTGGCGGACTCTATAATGGTATAGGAAGAGTCCAGGGAGGATTGGGCTTTGGGTATACTGTCTATATAACTGAAGATCCTGTTGCAGCAGGAGCGAGACGCGGAGCGGGTGCATTCGGCTGGATGGGCGCTTTTGGCACCCGTACCTGGTCTGACCCAGAAGAAGAAATTACCGGTGTGTTGTTATTGCAACAACCCCACGGTCGCACCCAATATTCTTTCGAAAATGCTATTCAACAAGCGATTATTGATTAGTCAGCTTAGTTAGAACAAAGGGGATATAGATGTTCGCAAGCACTATGTTCCCTTTTTTAGTTTACGCCCTGCTTGTTACTGCTGCAGATCAATCAATGTAGTTCTCACGGGCATCTTCCCTTTGGCTTTCGTTGATGCCAGCGTTGTCACTACGCTTATAAAGCCAGATTTGCGCGCGACGTTCTCCGGAGAGAAATTCGGCCCAATTATTATCAGCGTTCTCAACTACTTCCGTTTCTCCCTCGATAGTTTCATTGGTTTGACTCTTCCAATTTCTTATTCCCATGCCTTTGGTATCTTCTGTATCGCCTGACCAGAATAACATCAGCCGCTCATTCACGATGGCATAGGATTCAGGATGACCAGGAGTGCGGCGGCCAGAACCTCCCATCATTAACGTGCACCATCCACCATGGGCCGGTATATAGCGCTCCGGATCGGCATCGAACAAGGATTGTTGTTGGGTACTCGTGAACCAGTAGGATACTCCGTTGTGTAATGTCGCATAGGCAGGATCGCCCAATTCGGGTTTACCTTCGGTGAAATAAGAAACCGGTGAAAAACCATCGATTGCCACGCCTGAATCATTCACCCGGACAGGGTCAGAAGGCGGGGCGCCAGCAATGCTGCAAGCATTTACCGATATAAGAAAAAACAATGTTATTAAACGCATGAAACACTCCTACACAGCTACAATAAAACAATAGATATAACGCAAAGGACTTTGAAGATGTGTCTAGATTGGTAAATGGCTGACAGCCTGGGGTAAGTGGTTTGCAAAACTCATTCATATCGACGCATTTCCGTTTACCATTTACCCCGCACTTCGTAATATTTTTTAATGATTTTGCAGCGAATGAAATTCACCGACTCATTAGTCACATTGTTTCGAGAACAGCATGTGGTCCTGCTAGGACTTGCAGCGGTGTGCTTGGGTTTCGTAGTCATGGAAATCGCCAAGGCATTCTATTTCAACGGTGAAAACACACCATTTATCTTAATGATGTTGTTTGGACTCTATCTCTATTTTCCCTGGTTCCTACTAGGTCTGTTGAGTGGGGTTCTGGCAATCAACACACTCTCCTTTTCAGTTACCCATCGCTATTTCCTAGTTTTCCATGGCATTGCAGCGATGCTTATTGCCTTTTTTCACATCGCAATATTAACCAGTGCTTATTGGGTTTTCTGGCCTGAAAGAGTGGTCAATGTAACTGTTTGGTTCGTGCTCGGTGAACAAACCATGAAATGGTTTCATTTCGAGCTATTAGCTTATTTGGCAATTCTATTTATCTGGCGCCGGCGCTTTCAATTGAATTTATCAACTGGCAAAGCCTTTACCAATAAGATCAATGATCAGCTAGCATTAATCACTGAGTCTGGCCATGTCAGACTCAATCCCGATCAAATTGAATGGTTACTTGCCGACGACAATTACATAATCATTCATGCTGATGATCGTCAAATCAGAGTGAGAGGAACCTTGAAGGAAATGTCAAAGCGGCTTTGCAAAGATCAGTTTAAACAGACACATCGTTCGGCAATTGTAAATTTGTCAAAAGTGAGGGAGATTGGATCAAATCGGCTTACACTTCTTTCGGGAATTCGCGTTCCGGTTAGCCGGCGACGTCATCGTATTCTATTGGAAGCTTTCAATAAGTAAAAACGTCTCTCTATTGCATTTAGTACGCCCAGTAAATCGCGCTCGTCCAATTAGCAATAACTGTGGGCTACCTTTTTATGTAAGTAAAATGACATTAATTCCAACTGCCGCCACGAAAACTAGCAAATTATAAAATCCGTGAGCAAAAGTTACTGCCAGAAAAGGATGGCCATAGTTTCTTGTTCTTTGGGATATTGCTAATAATGCTAATGCAATTGATAGAGGCAATCTTGTGATCGTATTAATGAATCCTAGATAAAATGAGCTCTCAGTGACTCCATGGGCGGTTGCGAAGACTATTGAGGTTGCTACGAACGCAGGAAACCAGTTATCTGCCTGACCACTTAGTTCGGTTAATCTTTTTACCGCCAGTAAGAATAGTGTTTGAAACAAAAAAGTCTCGATCGGTGGGCCGATAAAAATTCCTACAACCCAGGGAACTGCTTCCAAACTTTCAGCGTTACTGGCATCGGCTATAGTTTGAGGATCTAGTAGATAGGTAGTGCCATAGATGATGGAAGTCGCGAGCAGTGACACTAGCGTCAGGAACACTATTTGTTTAGGAAGAGATTCAGTCTTGTCGAGCTGGGCTAGTGCGGCGGTATACATTATTTATAGGGGCTTTCCAGAATCACAAAAAGTTCTCCCCTACCGAACATGCCGCAATTCTACTTAAGTGACTGAATGGCAATTTCGATTCTTCATACCAGGCATTGAACTGATCCTGCACTTTCTTCAAATCTCTTTTCGAACTGGGACGCTCGGCGATGTCTAGCCCAGTGCTTTTGAGAGTAACCACGACGTCTTTAGATAAAACGAAACTGTCTTTACCGATAAATCTGAGAAAATACATTACAGAGTTACCACCGAGGCGATTTCCATGCTTCTTAAGATGGGCCATCAACCCTATTTGGTCTGTGGCCGGCCAATTCGCCAAAAACTTACCGAAGCTTCCGTGCTGCCGTGCCACCTCTTCAACGAAGAACACATTTTCTTTTAGCGCTTTTATTTTTTGCCAGTTGCGCACCACTCTTCGATCGGAACAATAGGCTTCCCATTGTTCTGGTGATAATAAGCCAAGCTTTTTGGGATCAAATTTAAAAAAGGCTTCTTCAAATTCCGGCCATTTATTTTCGATGACTTTCCAGTTGAATCCAGCCTGGTTAATTACCTTGGTCATCATTGCCAGATAGCGATCATCACCGAGAGCGATTAATTGTTTATTGGAAGCTACTTTTGGCAATAATTTTTTTAGCCCGGCGACTCCCTTGCGCTTTTCCGCGCGCGCTCGAATCTCTGAAAACTTCATGCGTCAGCCACTTATGAAATCAGATAATTACTAATCGGAACCGTAGGAAAGATCGAAGTCTACTCGCATTACGCCAGGTACTGCCCGAACCACACCGCCGAGACTCTGCTGTACCGTGCCGACATTCCCTGGCGTGCGCATCCCTCCACAGTCTTCACAGACCATCGAACCGGAGATTAATACAACGCCTTCGCTAACCTCGACGGTAAAGGCTTGTGGCAGGTCAGAAGCATTGGCTAATGCTGATTCAACTTGAGCTTTAATATTTGCATCAACGGCGACGTCGGCAGCGGAAACATTACTCGCCACGGGAGCAGGTGCGGAACTGGATTGGCTTGATGCAGATTCGCCACCACAGGCAACCAGTAGCAACAGCGAGGAAAACACTAGAAGAAAGGATTCTTGTAATTTGTTAGTTGTTAAACCGCTCATGATTAAAACTGCCTCGCTGACTTTTCTTCGTCTTGTTCTTCTATTTGATTTTGTTGTTTATTCAGTGGAAGCTAACTCGTTCAAATTCTTGTAATTCACTGCACCGCCCCGCGCTTTGAAAGCGACGAGCAGAGTTTCGACCCGTACCCGAAACTCGCCTTGAGCTAGCCACTCCATGTCTTGCACTTGCAGAGTGTTTACTTCTTTCAAGTCATCCAACACGTTTGCGAAGAAGGTTTCTGGATCGATGCTGCTGATGTGCAAAGAGGGTTCCCCTGCCCACCAATCGGCATCGTCCGGTGTACCTGCCTCTTCGTTGCCTTGCTGAAAACCTGCCTGCAAATCTTGATAGTACATAAACAGTTTTTCACAAGACAATTCGGCGACACGCTCACTGCCTTCTACTCGCAACAATAAGAAATCACGTCGCTTCATGATCTTTGAAACATCTACCCGGCTGCGAGGTTTAATATTGCTTGTTCAATCGCCGAAGTCACCATTGGTAACTTGTGTGCATTGTTCGACAATGGCTGGGCATCTTGAACGCCAATTTCACCTGCTTCACGCGCCACCGCTGCGCTAATTTGCTGGCCGGCGAGAAAGTCTTCAACTGCTTGCACTCGCCATGGAATTGGAGCAACTCCAGCGAGTACCACTTTCGCATTTTGCACTTCGTTGCCGTCTCTCTGTATAACTGCTGCAACACCCACTTCTGCATGAGTCCATGCTTCACGATCCATTATCTTGTGATAAGTGCTAACCGTGTTAGCTGATACAGCAGGTATGCGCACGCCGGTAAGCAGTTCGTTTTCTACCAGTGAATTCTCCCGTTCGGGATTAGTAATGGGAAGTAAAAAGAAATCTTCTGCAGATACTTCTCGATCACCATTCGGTCCGGTTACCTGAAAGACTGCATCGAAGGCAACTAATGCAGGCGCAACGTCGGATGGATGAACTATATAGGAAGGTCCGCCACCGAAGATCGCGTGCTGACCATTTTCGCCGTTTACCGAAAAGCATTCATCACCGCCGGCCTTGAAACAGTTAAAGCCGTTACGGTAGTACCAGCACCAGGGTCGCTGGGTAACATTACCAGCCATGGTACCGACGTTTCGAATTTGCGGTGTTCCTACCGAGCCTGCCGCTTGCGCTATGGCAGATAATCCGGAGTTCACTAAGGGATCTTCAGACAGCTCAGTCAGTGTGACTAAACCACCAATTGAAACACCAGCGCCATCAGATTCGATTGCGCGGCCGTCAGCTACGCTGCGAAGATTGATGATGACATCTGCCAGATCAGTACCGTCTTTTATTTGTTGTAAAAGATCGGTGCCGCCGCCGGAAAATGCTACGGCGTGACCTTGTTGTCGTGCCTGCTGTGCCGCAGACGCCGCATCACTGAAACTTGTCGCGTTTATGTTTGTCAGTGCTTTCATGCCATCGCTCCCAGAATCTTATCTCGAGTTATGGGCAATGACGTCATGCGCCTGCCAATCGCATTCGCTACCGCGTTAGCCACTGCAGCCGGTGCCAGAATGATTCCGGATTCTCCTGCCGTTTTGGCTCCGAAAGGTCCATAGCCATCGTCGGTTTCAATGAAATGCACATCGATGTCCGGAATGTCCTTATGTGTAAGGTGCCTGGCTCGGTAGTAGCCCGGAGTTAATGGCTGACCTGTCTTCGGATCGTAGAGCAGGTTTTCGTGGAGCGCCTGACCAATACCTTGAATAGTGGCGCCACGAATTTGATCCCGCGCTGTACTTGGATTAATGATTCGACCGGATTCGTGAACCGTGGTGTATTTCAATATTTTCGTGGAACCGATACGAGTGTCCACTTCTACCTCGACAAAGTGTGCGCCGAAACACTGACGAGTTTTGCCATCGGTAGTTGGTGTGGGTGATGCTGAAGCGATTAACACATCACTACCGCTCGGCATGCCTCTATCCGCGATTTGCCGTTTTAAATCTTCCGCCGCTTCGACGACAGCAATGCCAGTCATGATAGTGGTTCGACTGCCGGACTCACCTACCGAGTACGGACAACGATCGGTATCACCCCAGACGACTTCCACCTGAGACAATGGAACTTCCAAAGCCTCGGCTGCAATCATACCCATGGTAGTTTTCGCACCGGGGCCAATATCGGTTACGCCAACATAAAGCGTGTACTCCTGGTTAGCATTCACACGAACTATCGCGCTCGATGTGCCAACTCCTGCGCGAAACATCATGAAAGAGAATCCCGCGCCGCGCTTGATTGGTCCTTCATCGGAGCCAGGTGTCACTCTTCTACGACCCTGCCAGTTAAATCTTTCGGCGCCGTTTTGAATTACTTCGTCCAGAGTGTAATTGGTAAACTGCTGCTCTTCAGTTGGCCTGCGCATATTCTTCAGAGTGAATTCAACAGGGTCCATACCTATCTGGTACGCCACTTCGTCCATCATGTTTTCGACACCGTAAAAGCCGTGGGGCTCTGATGGTGCACGGAAATTTCCGGAGGTGGTTCGATTAGTATAGACCGGACTGATTTCACGATAGCGGTTTGGACAACCATAGGCATCCATGCCGCTGATACCGCCGGAGTTCTTGCGATAGGGACCCATGCCGGAAAAGGCGCGCAGTTCCATGGCGGTGACTTCACCGTCGTCTTTTACGCCAACTTTATAGTACTGCACAGTCGGCCAACGCCCATGGACTCCCAGCCAGTCTTCCCGACGGGAGTACTCCAACATTACGGGGGCTCCTGCACGTCTGGAGAGAGTAGCAGCGATTACGTCGGCGTCTTGGTTCTGATTCTTATTGCCGAATCCCCCACCCATATACTTTGTAATGACCTGTACTTGATGATCTTCCAGGCCAAGATCCCGTGCCGTATCGTGGCGGCAATTTGAGATTCCTTGAGAAGGAGAGTAGAGAACTAACTTGTCTCCCTGCCAATGCGCCAATGAACAGCGTGGTTCCATTTGCGCATTGTGAATGAATCCTGTTTCGTAGCGCTCTTCGAAGATCTGGTCTGCTTCGGCGAAACCGGCCTCCGTATCACCGATGTCACTCACCATGGGTGCAAATTCGCCGCGGAAATCGGGACAGAGATTACCTTCTGCATAAACTTGCGGGGCATCATCCGCCAGCGCTTCTTCTGGTTCCAATACAAAAGGCAATTGCTCGTATTCAACCTTTATTAAGGAAACTGCTTGTTCGGCGATGTGTCGATCGGTTGCGGCAACCGCAGCGATAGAATCACCAACAAAGCGCACTGGATTATTAAAAATGTAGCGTCGATGGATGGTGGCTTCCTTGGTTGGATCGTTGTATTGACGACCACCGTTTACGGAACCGGCGCCCCAAACGACTTGTGCATTCTCGTAACTGATAACCGTCTGCACACCGGGCAAGGCATCCGCTTCACTGGTATCGATACTGACGATTCGCGCATGGGGATGAGGACTACGCAAAACTTTTGCGTAAAGCATGCCGGGTAATTTCCAATCTCGGGTGTATTTAGCCTGACCGGTAACGCGCTCGATGGCATCGATACGGGGTGTATCGTTACCAATGGTAGCTAGAGGCTCTAGTCCTTCTCGAGTAAATTCACTCATGCCACACCTCCTTCTTCACCGGCCATCACTACAGCTTCCACGATGGCGTTGTAGTTTGAACAACGACACAAATTGCCCACCAGGGCTTCTTTGACATCTTCAGCCGATGGAGTTGGGTTGTTGTTTAACAGTGCAGTTGCGGTCATAAGTTGGCCTGGCGTACAGAATCCACACTGGGGACCGTTGTTAACTACGAAGGCTTGTTGCACGGGAGTCAATTCTCCATTTTGAGCAAGACCTTCAACTGTTTGAATAGTGGCGCCGTCTGCCCAAACTGCTAATTGGCTGCATGAATAGACCGGTTGTCCGTTCATTAATACGGTACAAGCCCCACATTCGCTACGATTGCATCCTATCTTAGTGCCAGTCAGGTCCAACTCGTCCCGCAGCAGTTCAGCCAGTGTCCAACGGTCATCGACATCCATACTATGGGACGTGCCATTTACGGTGACATTTATAGCTGTGCGGGAATCACTGCCAGTGCTCTGGGCTTGCGCCTTTGGTATTCCAAGTGCGGAAATACCTGCACCTGCAACCACGGCAGCTCCAGTTCCTTCCAGGAAATCACGGCGGGATTGTTGTTTCGGGTTAAGAGGGTCTACGTATTTCACCGCAGGGTCTTGATCAGGCTTATTGCCCTGCTTCTTCTTGTCGCGCATGGGGTTGCTCCTCATTCGCTGGTGATAGTCATTATTTCATGTCAGCTATGGACTATATCCGGCCATCGATAAGGGGTGCAAGCCATTTTACCGGGGGAATTGTGGCAATGTGTAAGACCAGTAATTACGGGCTCTTTCGCCATATTTGCAGCCCCAGAATCGGTATGAAATTTCCAAGTTATTTTGGCAGCGCTTATACTGTCTGTCCTGGTTGTCATCACTGCGGAAAAAGAAGAAGAAAATTATGACTAAAAACACCCCTGCCGTAGCTAAGTTCCTCCCAATTTTAGGTATTTCACTTGCTCTAAATTGCGCGCAAAGTTGGGCAGATTTAGTCCCGGGTAACGATGGTCCCATTGAAATTACGCCTCTGGTTCACTCCAGTGTGCAATTGGAATATGCAGGATTCGTCGTTCAAGTGGATCCCTGGGCCGCGATTGATATTTCTCACGCTAAAACTGCAGATTTAGTTTTGGTGACTGATAGTCCAGGACATCATTTGGATGTGCAAGCGATTGCTGACTTAAGCAATGCAAATACTAGCGTGGTAATCGCCGAAAACGGAGTACCTCAAATCTCCGACGGTGTTGTAGCTATTAATGGCGAACTATTAAAGGTGGCAGGTGTCACAGTTGAAGCTGTTGCTGCTTACGACATTATCCTCGGTCCGCCTGAGCATCCAAAAGGTGATGCAAATGGTTACGTGCTTACTCTAGGGGGCAAGAAATTTTTCTTTGCTGGGGTTACGGAATGTGTTGATGAAGTTAAGGCCTTGCAGGGCATCGATGTGGCATTTATGCCAATGAACATCCCAGTCGGCAGAATGACCCCGAAAGCGGCGGCCGACTGCACAAAAATTCTTGGACCTGATGTTGTTTATACCTATCACTATGATCAAGATTGGGTGCGACGCTTGGCGAATCCCGATTTTGGTGGATCTACCCTACCCGACGGCCTTTCTGTACCTGAAACCCTGGATGCTTTCGAGCAGGAACTGGCTGGAAGCGGGATAGAATTTCGTCGAGGTGATTGGTATCCAGAATAAGAAATGCTGTTTCGACGCTTCTTAATGCTAGAAGGGGAGCCAACAACTCAGTCTATTTTTAGATACCCACTTTGCTGGCAGGCCCTTCTACTGCTTGGTTTTGTTAGCCTCGTTTCTTACTTTCTTATTTTCGCAAGCGTACTGTCCTACATTTTTTCAAGAGAAGCGCCTTTCTATTTCTTGGGAATTATTACAGCCTATCTTCTGATTAATATTGTTTTCGAATATGGGCAGGAAATAGTTACGGAAACTTTCCACAATAGGCATGAACCGCCGGTTCTTTCGATTCAATCGATTGAGAGTGGCAGGTTTTTCAGGCAACTGGTCATGACGGCTCTATTTGGCAGCATGATCTACGGTTTAATCCAATACCAACTAAGCAATATCGCTATAACACTTTCGGTTTTTGTTGTACTCGTATTGCCAGCCTCAATCGCAGTCAATGCCATTTTTGAAGATCTTAAGGAAGTTATTAATCCTAGAACACTAATTGCCTATGTCGCAGTCACAAAAACAAGCTATCTCAGTTCACTAGTCGGTCTTTGGATTCTCATTCTCCTTTTATATTTGAGTTTGGAAATTGGATTGTGGGCCTTCTCTCTCATTCTGCCGTTCTGGCTCTATTTATCCTTAGTGTATTTCCGTCACCTGGGGCTCGAAGCACTGGCACATCGGCATATCCTGCTTCCTGCAAAAGATTTTGATGCAGAAAAAAAGGAGATTGAGCAGCACTACTCTGATAATGCTTCTCTGCATACTGCCCTGGAAAAGGCCTATTTGGGTTTAAAAGATAAGCAGATTCAGGAAGCAATAGATATCGTCAGTCCGATTATTCGCACTAACAATTGGGCACGTTTTGAATATGTTTTTGGCTTTATCTCCGCCTGGCCAAGCAAAAAACCAGCCATCCACTTTGTAAAAGGCTATTTGCCAGTACTTCACTCGCAAGAAAAATCCATACGGGCAATGGAATTGTGCGCCTGGTGTTTAAAGCAGGATAGCGCATTCTCTATCGACGACGTGGATTTGATTGACTATCTGGTAAGTGAAAGCGTGTCTAAAGAGCAATTCATCGTAGTAGTGAAGTTGATGGATAACTTTGCTACTGACTTTCCTCAACACGAAAAGACTAAACCTTACTTGTTTAGAGCTGCAGATATCTGTCAGGACAAACTTCACCACTCAGAAAAATTCCTGGAGTTACAAAACAAACTCGAGTCGCTGGATGGCTGAACAGACTAATTCGCAAGTCTAAGAACGGCGGAATTTATTACGGGGAGCGAGTACCAGATCTAGTTGATCATGGAGCAAAGTGCGGGCCTTGTTGGCACTCATACCTGCTGCCATATTGGCAGATAAGCCATGTAAGAATACAGAAATCAGGCGCACCGCTTCTTTTGTATCGACGGATTTGCCAACTAATTTTTTCTCCTTGGCTTCCTCAACCAGTCTAGCCAGATGCTTATCCAATCTTTGTCGAAACTGTTTTAGGATCCTATCGATCTCATCATCGAATGGTGCTACTTCTATCAATGAATTAACAGCCAGACAGCCTTTACCTCCTGCACATTGATCGATAGTAGTATCTACTGACTTCTTTATTGCCTTAATAGGATCTTCTTCACCATTACGGCTATCTTTCTGTGCCTTTGCAGTAATATTGAAATAGAGCTTAAGCGCAGAAACGAAAAGTTGGTGCTTATCGCCAAAAGTTTGATAAAGACTTGCCTTATGCAGCCCGGTTGCTTCAGTGAGGTCTGACATGGAAGTGGCTTCGTAGCCTTTCGCCCAAAATGCATTCATTGCCGCGGCGAGCGCTACTTCTGGTTCTGTTTTTCTGGGTCTTCCTGCCATTTTGTTATTAGTTTTATTCTCTGCTGAGCAGAATGGTTTTCAACGCGGGAGCTAGTAATCATAATCAGGTCCGCCAAAATTACCAATCGGTAATTTAGGTTTTTCCTATTTATTTTGAATTATTTTTCAGCTGGGATGCGTTTTAAAGGATCACCCGAGCTCTACCGGCTCACCGTGAGGGGTTGAAAGATAGGCATGCCGCCATTGCTCAGCTTTAGCATGAATTTCGCTGTTGGAAGAAATATTTTTGACCAGTGTGATCTTTTCTAATGCGTTTAACCAATGTTGGTAATAGGTATTGCCAAGATCGGGATCACCATTTTTCTGTGCCCGCACAATTTCCTCGTTTAACATTCTAGCCCACTCGTCCCAGGTAAACTGTTCAGCTTCATGCAGTGCAAGTACCAGAGCAAAGGCCTGTGCTTCCCATGGCTCATTAAAAACTGGGCCATCGTCATCAAAAGGTTGTAAAGGCAATTTTTTCATTGATCGGCGGAGACTAAATAAGGCTCCCACAAGTCTATAAACACTTCGCTATTATCCGCCTCATTAAACTGCTACTAAATAAGGCTCCCAAAGATCGATGAACACTTCGCTGTTATCATGTTCAGTCCCCCATAATTCTCGGCTGGAAAAACATACCGCATACAAATGCTCTCCTGCTAATTGTCCTCTGGCATTGGAATCGGGAAAAACATGGCCGCCATGTTGAATTGCGATCTCGCCGATGCAACCCTGCACATAGGCAGGTGCTCGGGTATGGCCGTAGGTGTAGCTCTTAACAACTCTTATCTTTTCGCCAATATTGAATTTAGGCTCAATGTCTAATTGCATCAACGTCGGGCCACCGGATGTCAGGATCTTTTTGGCATCATCCTGTGAAGGTACCCTTATATCCGGGGAAGCAGGCTGAGCAGTACTTTCCCCAAGCAACTCTTCTTTGGATACAAGTCCATTTTCAATAAGGAGTTTCGAGACACCTTCGTACCAGTTTTCGTAGTAGCTGTGTTTTAAATAGTCGATTGGATGTTGTCGTTCCCGCGCATATCGTGATTGGTCTATATTCCATTTTCCCAACATGCCCGTGGCAATGGTTAAAGCAAATACTCGCCGTTCCCAATCAGAATGAAACACAGGTTCTTCGGATTCGGGTTCAGGATTTATAGGACCCAGTCCTTGTTTCCCACCGAGATCGTGCCCTCCATGCATTAGTCTTTTCCTTCAACCGTGGCATCGAGATTGTTGGGAGATTTAGCTAACTCAACTCCAATCATCGAATTGCGGGTCACTAGCTGTTGCAATTGTTCTTCAGTCCAATCCTCAGTTCCTTCCGGGCGCATTGGCAATACCAGGTAACGCATTTCAGAAGTGGAATCCCACACTCTAATCGACATTTCTTCCGCTAGCTCAGTGCCGAATTCGGCGAGGACAGAGCGCGGTTCACTAACTACTCGTGATCGATAAGGAGCTGATTTGTACCAGGCCGGAGGCAATCCTAGAACTGTCCATGGGTAACAAGAGCAGAGGGTGCAGACCACCACATTATGCAGAGCGGATGTATTCTCAACTACTTGTAAGTGTTCCCCCTGTCTTCCGCTGTATCCAAGAGAATCCACTGCAGCGGTTGCATCTTCCATAAGTTGCTTTTTAAATTTCGGATCGCTCCATGCTCTAGCTACAACATGAGCGCCATTGCGAGGACCTACTTTGTGCTCGTAGGTCTCGATAATTTCGTCCAGCGCCGAGGGATCCACCAGACCTTTATCGATTAAAAGAGTTTCTAGTGCTTTTACACGGAGGGCAATATCCGATGGTGGCTCGGTGTGCTCATGATCATGATCGTGGGGCATAGGGTATTTCTTAAAATTGTTTTAATTTGAACTACTCTAATTGGGTTCGCTAACAAAGCCAACTTCGGCATCCCGGTATTCTGGTTTTGTAACTTCCTGAATAAACGCCTGCATAGTAACAAACGGAGTATCAACCAGCAGCATATTCGTTATCCAACCTGGTAATGGAGATCCAGGATCGATATGGGCTTCATTCGAAATTTCGACTCTGCCATCAGCTAGTGGCTTAAAGGTCCAATTGGCTTTAGCGTCTGTAAGTCTCGATCGACCACGAATTTCATCCAATCTTCCTGTGGTTGCCTCTGAGTTCATTTGCACTATTAAGGACTGTGGATCTTGTTGCCAAATGACATGCGCCAGAACATCCCTATCCGCGACCGGGAATGGCATATCGTTATTGGTATAAACAAATACCTCGAATTCGCTGATTTCTTCATGAACAAAGGATCTGTCGCAGCGATCAGCCCAGTCCTCGCAGGCAGGTGCATCCTGAATCAGGGCAACTAAAGATGCCAGTCTGACATTATCCATGATTGTTACTGAGCGCACTGCATCGTAGGGGGATCCTTCCACAGGTCTTGTATAAACCTGAATTCCATCCCGATCTCTTTTCAGTTCCCAGCCTTCATCTTCGGCCGCCAGTAGAAAAAGCGGCATTGCCAGGATGCTTGCTAGAAAAACGCTCGATGCTCTAATAGTCATTAACTCTATTTCCCATGTTGATCAAATTATGGACTTCAAAATTGTCGCTTTTACCACCGTTAAAGGACCGGATTCGAAGGGAATTATTACCAGCGTATTGATGAATGCTTTACAACTTTTACAATCCAACACTAGAGTCTTTTCTCGACTAAAAGTAACATGATTCGGAGAAGCAATTTTACGAAGTAATTATGACAGATACCCAGCCCTTGATGATTGCGATTGCCCCAAATGGCGCCCGTAAGACTCAACAAGATTATCCAACTGTACCTATTTCCCCTGAAGAGCTAGCCAATACCGCCAGCGACTGCCTTAAGGCGGGTGCCTGCATGATTCACCTCCATGTGAGAGATGATAAGCAAGGGCACAGTCTAGATCCGAATCGATATGCGCCAGCAATTGCAGCAATTCGAGAACAAGTCGGAGATCAGCTAATTATTCAAATTACTACCGAGGCCGTGGGAATTTATCGCCCTGAAGAACAGATCGAAGTTGTGAAGAAAGTTAAGCCTGAAGCCGCATCTATTGCCCTAAAAGAGTTTTGTCCCGATGAGAGCCACGAGCAACAGGCAGCTCAGTTCTTTGAATGGATGTTTAAGGAAGGAGTTGCTCCCCAGTACATCCTTTACGATGAGCGAGATATCGAGAGATTCAATCACTTTTGTGAACGAGGATTAATTCCAGGCGACACTCACAGCATACTGCTGGTATTAGGCAGGTATACGGAGAATCAGGAATCTAATGTAGAGGATCTTAATCCACTACTGGAAGTCGTCAACAAGAGTCACCGCTGGTGGCTATGTGCTTTCGGCAAGACTGAAGCGCAATGTATGTCCAGAGCTATAGAGCTGAATGGCCATTGCCGAGTCGGATTCGAGAATAATACGAGTATGCCTGACGGAAAATCCGCTGCTGCGAATCACCAACTGGTAGAAGTAGTTGCAGACTCGGCTCAAGCATTTAACAGATCCATCGCGAATGCTGATCAGGCCCGAGAACTGATGTCTTTTAGATAAAAACATTGCTATGAACATGGACCGAAGCGCTCTCTAGATAAGAAAAGGAACTGAACGATCGATACTTCAATTTTTTCGCTTAGTAACAAGCTAAATCACAAGGCCGCAGCAAAATCCTTCAAGCGCAGCGGGAAAATACTCATTCCTGAAATTCTTAGCGATGAAAGTGCCATAGCATTAACCGACTATTTACTTGGACGAGATGAGTGGAATCTTGTATTTAGAAATGAGGGGAAGCACTACGACATCTCGGCTAATGGCTTTGAAGGACTACCCACCGAAGAACAAAACGAGTTTAAACAGTCAATCTACGCCAGTGCGCAAAACGACTTCGGCTATATGTACAAGAACTACCCGATTCTCGATTTGGTTGAGGCTGGGAATTGCGAAGAGGCTTTGGAAAATTTTCTGAATTTTATCAATAGCGATTCTGTTTTGAGCGCGATTCGTCGTATTACCGGATTAGAAAACGTCGATTACGCGGACGCCCAGGCTACCCGCTACGAACCAGGACACTTTCTTACCTCCCATGACGATCAGGTGCCAGATAAGAATCGCCTTGCTGCCTTTGTGTTTAATCTCACCACGGAGTGGTTGCCTGACTGGGGTGGTAATCTCATGTTCTATGATGACTCGAATAGAGTGAGTGATGTTTTTGTCCCCACCTTTAACTCGTTGTCACTCTTTCTGGTTGGCAACCAACATGCCGTCAGCGTGGTATCTCCATTCGCGAGAAGGCCGCGCATGGCGATCACTGGCTGGTTTCGCTATCGATAACTTAGAGCTTCGATAGAGCTATGAATGTAAACCTACAACAACTACTACAAACCGCCGCCACTCACTTTAGCAGCGGTAGAATGGAAGAAGCCGAAGAACTTTGTCGGCAAATTGTTCAACAAGCTCCCGAACAAATCGATTGCCTGCATATGCTGGCACTAATAAATAAAAATCGCGATAGCTTTGCAATAGCCGAAAATTATTTCCTCCACTGTCTTCAGCTGGACGGAAATCGAGCAGACATTCGTAGCAATCTAGGAAATCTGTATACAAAGCAGGGAAAACATTCAGATGCGCAAGCATGTTTTGAATCTGCGTTGAGCACTGATAAAGATTTTCGGCAGGCCCGTCTGGCATTGGCGCGTTTGCTTAACAAAACTGAAGAATTTGATAATGCGGGAAAGCACATTCGCATTTTGCTTGAGCAAAATCCGAATGACCATGAAGCACTGGTTGCTTTAGGCAATTGTTTAAAGGGTAAGAAGAAGTTTGATGAAGCTGAACAGGCATATAAAAGGGCTCTTGGGCTAAAACCCGAATATGGTGCTGCCAGCCATAATCTTGGCGCATTATATGTACAGACAAACCAGAATCAGGAAGCGCTGACGCAATTGCAGCATGCGGCCTCTTGCGGCGTGTCTGGAGTAGCTCTGTTGACGAATTATGTTTTTGCACTGATGGGACTGGGTAAATTCAGCGACGCCGAGTCAGCACTGAACTCGGCAATTACTTCCGGCAACCGCGACGTGCATTTGCTGGAATTAATAACAAAGCTGCGTTACATGAATGGTGAAGAAGATTTCGCTGCAGCATTTGAGGAAAGTATTAAATTGAAAGCGAATGATCCCGAACTTCGCATTGCCTTCACCCGATTGCTGCAGGGCGCCGAAGAATTCACCAAGGCTGAAGAGTGTCTCGTAGATTATTTGGATTCCCAAGAAGAAAACGCTGCAATTCGCTGCTCGCTAGCTGCCACTCAAACCCTGGCAGGAAAATATGAGCAATCATTAGAAAATACCGAAGCGGCAGAAAAACTAGACGGTAACAATCAACGTTCCTTGGCCCTTATGATCGACGCATTGATGTGTCTCGGCGAAGCAAATACAGCACAAAAACTTATTGCCCAAGGACGCGCGCGATTTCCAAAGGACCAATGGTATCTTGCCATGGAAGCAACCGCTGCACGCATGCAGGGTGATAGTAGATACCAAGATTTGTATGACTATGAAAACTTTGTAAAAGAATTCGAATTAGAAGCACCGGAGGGATGGGCTTCAATTTCTGCATTCAATGCTGACTTACTGCAAGTCTTGCGGGAGCGGCATCGCTTTAATGCCCATCCACTTGACCAAAGTTTGCGCCATGGAACTCAAACGCCTACGAGTCTGTTAGCAGACACTAACGAACTCATCCAATCCTTTTTGAAATGTCTGAATAAACCTATCGCGAGTTATCGAGATCAGTTGGGCTTTAGTGAAGATCATCCGCTGCGCTCAAGAAACAAAGGGGAGGCGCAACTTATTGGCTGTTGGTCGGTGTGTTTAAGGCAAGAAGGCTATCACGTGAATCATGTTCACCCAGAAGGCTGGTTAAGCTCGGCCTATTACGTTGAAACGCCGGCAGAAATTGAGACTAGTGATTCCCACGCAGGCTGGTTGCAGTTTGGCGCACCAAGATTTTCTACCCCAGGTGCAGATGCAGTGCACTTCGTTAAGCCGGAGGCCGGAAAGCTCGCTTTATTTCCTTCCTATATGTGGCACGGTACGGTGCCTATTAAAGGCACCGACCCAAGAACAACAATTGCGTTTGATGTGGTTACTGTTCCGGACTCTGACTAGCAGCTTCCATTCTGCGTTTACGCTCAATGAGTTTGCCCCAATTCTCCATGGAATAGAGATGAGCAAAAATAAACGAGAGATAGCCGCTCTTATACAAATCATGCATCGCTTCGGGAGCTAATTCATCGAGCTTCTTGGTATTGACCGCATAGTAGCTCGCCAGCTTCACCCTTTCTTCATTATCACCTGGCTTGCCTGGAGTAACTTCTTGGACGTCGAGCAAATCCAGTTCCACTAGCTTCGCTGTAAATTCTCTAGTGCGCTGACGTTCCCCTTCAACCTGACTGCAAAAATCTACCATCTTTTGAGTATCTTCGGAAATCTTGTCGCCATCGAAAAATGGAAAGGTAGGCTCATCGGAAACACTCTGCGCCCCGCGATCAATTACTAAAGCGAGTTGATCACTATCCCCTTTGGCGAAGGCAAAAGGATGTCGTCGCAGGTAAGCGGGAACATAGTGAAATGCTGCCCAGTTTCCATTGTCATCAACGAACATGTTCCGATCTTTAATTACGGAAACCACGGCGAAAACCTGAGGATCTTCCGGATTGGAAAAGATTACTGGATAATTTTTTTGTGCCGACGCAATTTCCGTCGCGACTAAAGGTATGGTTTGAATCGTACGGGCAAAATCGAATGGTCTCTCGGGTGCTTTAATGCCAAGCGAGCCATGATCTTCTTTGGTTAAAATTTGAGGTTTCTCGTAGAGAAACATGCTTCCTTCTGGAATCTGCATGGTGGTATGACCACCTTCCAGCTTTACATCATCACTCATAAAACTTCCCTTGTTCAGGTTCGGAATAAGCCTGTAATCATAGCCTTTTATCGAGTTACGGTTCAGCTTTTTTCTGCTTTTTATCCCTTGATCCCTTACTTGCTTCCTACTATTTGCCAGGCAATAAGCGCATCCTGTTCCCCTTTTTCCTTGAGGAAATAGGGTTCTGCAACTTCAATGTTGACGCCCGCTTGCTCAAACAGAGAAACGTAGTGCTGCAATCTTTGTTCGTCCAGAGCCGCAGCAGACATTTGTTGTAAGCGTTGCTGATCTGCTTGCAGACGCATGCGCATAGACTGTGCGAGTTCGCTTGCTGCGGCTACATTTGAATCGATTAGAGCGATGACTCGATCAACTCCCTCAAAAATCTGTCCGCTGACTTGCCTGGTTTTATCTCCTTCAGTCTGCAAATACTGTCGCCCATAAGATTCCAATTGCTGCAGCTCTATTTCTCTCTCAACAAACTGTTGCAGATGATCCATCAGCATTGCCGGCGCCAATAGACCATCGATTTCTGCAAGCTGGCGTTGTGCTGGAACAACAATCTCACTCTCCTGATGATGCATTAACAAAGCAATTTTGCCTCGACTACGGAGCACACGCACTGCTTCCGGGGCTGCGAATTCGCTAGGAGCATATTCCAGGCCAAACTGACTGGTAATCACATCGAATGAATCGTCTGCAAAAGGCAATTTGGATACATCTGTTTCCGGGAGAAAATTAACTTTTTCTAGATCACTGCTATGCGCAAGAAAATCCGTTGGGGAAATCGTTGCCTGATCTACACCGGTTATTTGTAACGATGGCTTATTAGAAAGAAGATGCCTGGACACCACGCCATTACCGCAGGCGAGATCTAATACCTGGGCGTCTACGCTAAGTTGTGCGGCTAGCTCATGCCAAAAAGCAGCAACTTTCTCTGTATCTGCAATATTTTGAGTAGGGACACAACTCTCAAGATTGTCAGCTTGCCAATAAAGTGTCCAAGGATTTAAAGCCATTGCAATGTCTATTCCTTTGATGATCCGTGATGGTAGCAAATCGCGGATTGAAGGATAATCCTGAAATGGATACCACCATGGAACAACAGTTTGAGCTATGTGGAAAGGCATTTTCCTTAGAAGCTTCAGGGAATCTGAATAGCGCCATTAAAGGCTACCAAGATGCTCTCTTGCTCAACCGAAATAATCCCGCTCCCTATCTGTATTTGGGCTATGCCCTGGCAAAGAGAGGTGACGCAAACCACTCGAATCAAGTTTACTCCCTGGCAGCTGACATCTCACCTAATACGATAAATGCCTGGCGCAATGAACAGGTTTCATCTGATATAAGAGAACGCTCAAAGCATGCCGATGAGTCTCTACGCAAGCATTTCTCAGAGTTACATCGCAAGGTTGTAAACAGTTATAAAGCAGAATTCCCAGACGCGATGGTGGACCGCATATATGAAGCAATTTGGTGTGCAACCCACGACAGCGAAATTAATTACAATAGAGCTGATCAGAATCCCCATCTGTTTTACGTACCAGATCTAGAACCAGCCGCAGTTTTTAATGCCAGTGACTATGAATGGTGCGGGAAATTGGAGACTGCATTCGAGACAATCAAATATGAATTTTTGTCATTGTGGAATGATCCTGAAATCAGTGGCGTTCCTTATATCGATTCAGCTTCCCAATTGGATGAGTCGTGGCAACCGCTTATAGGCTCTGATAATTGGACCTCATTACATCTGTATAAAGGCACCGATAGCTTTCAAAATATTATCGACAAAGTACCGAACACCCATCGTGCTCTGCAAGATGTCCCTCTTCTCTGCACCAAAGGTGTACCACGGGAAATTGTTTTTTCTGTGCTGAAAGAACAACAGCATATTCCTCCTCATTTTGGCTTAGCTAACACCGACATGACAGTGCATCTTCCGCTGTTAAATTTGGAAGACTGTGCGATTAAAGTGTGTGACGGTGTCTATCCCTGGGAAGAAGGGAAGCTCTTTCTTTTTGACGATTCCTTTATTCACGAAAGTTGGAATAAGGGAGCAGATACCCGAGTGAATCTATTATTCGCTGCTTGGCACCCTGACTTAACGGAGCATGAGCGCAATGCGATTACACGCTCTTTTGCGGAAAGGGATGCCTGGAACAATTCCAGGAAAATTTGAAGCAAAAAAAACGGCGGACTATCGTCCGCCGTTTCTAGTGAAACATTTTACTGAGTGCAAAAAAAACGGCGGACTATCGTCCGCCGTTTCTTTGTATCTAGATCTACTTAACGACTAGTTAAAGTTGTAAGTAGCACTGATCCAGTAACGTGGACCGAATAGGTCATAAGTTTCTGGGAAAGTGTTAGCTTGCTGCGCACCGTCACCTAGGAAGGTTGGCTCTTCATCAAGCATATTCTTGATACCGAAGTTAAGGCGAAGCTGCTCGCTATAACGGTAGGTCAAAGCCAGGTCAACATAGTTGGCTTCATCAAGAGTTGGTACAGACAATGTACTACCGACAGCACCGTTGTTCTTGATGCGGTCATCATCAACTTCATCCATGTAACGCCACAGTACAGAAACACCTAATGGACCATTGTTCCAAGTGAAACGGGTGTTGTATAGCGTCTCTGGGCGTGGGCGACCACAAGTGTCACCGAATGTACCTTCACATTCGTTAACTGTTGGCAAACCTACAACCGGAGTAATTTCCATGTTCTGTAAGTAAGTGCTGCGCAAACCAACCATGAACTCAGAACCACCATCGAAGAATCCAAAATCAAGATCCATCGCGTAGTTCAAGTTTATGTCGATACCGTCAGTTTCCAATTTACCAATGTTGGCGTTAAGCACGTTTACAACGTCAACGTTACCATCAGGTCGTCTGGTTACTGCAGAACAGTATTGGTCGCCTACGTCCTGAATCTGGTTGTAGCAGATATCGAGAACATTATTCAAACCACCACCGAGAACAGAGATCGAATCATCAATAGTGATATCGAACCAGTCAATGGCGATGTCCAAGCCGTCGATAGGCTGAACTACAGCACCAATAGTAAACGTGTCTGAAGTCTCTTCCTGAAGATCAGGGTTACCACCAAACAGACCTTCGATCTGAGTGTTAGCCTGCGTGAACTGACCTACCTGACCAGCAGGTACACCAGTAGCTTCACACAATGAAGTCAACGTCGCGTTTGGTGCAGAACCCGCAGTACCACCGGCACTACATGGGTCAGTCGCACCTGGGAAGCCATTAGCTTGTCCCAGGAAAAGCTCAGCTACGTTTGGAGCACGAATCGCTTCCTGCTCACCCACACGGATAGTCAACCTGTCCATTGGAACCCAGTTCAAGGCCCAAGCGGTGGAAGTAACGTTGCCGATGTTGTCGTAGTCGGCCATACGAGCCGCACCCCATAATGACAAGCGTTCTGCCCATGGTGCACCCTCGATTAGAGGCACATCAATTTCCATGAACCACTCGTCAACTTCGTAGGAGCCTACAGTTGCTTCACCAGCGTTAAAACCAAGCACATCACCACCAGCCAGGAATTCGTCCGGACGGAATGATGATTCATCTGAGCGATGCTCAAATCCGAGTACTGCACTTATGTTAGAAGCGTCGCCGATTGCGAAACCAAGATCACCTGTTACAGATGCGTTGATTACTTTCTGGTCGATACTAGTAACGTTAGTTGCACCAACGTTTACGTAGTCAATCGCTGCTTGTGAAATGTTGCCAGCACCAAAAACGTTTAATGGAGCACAACCGCCAGTAGTAACCTGACAAGACAGACCGTCATCAGTGACTAGTACAGCCTGACGGAAACGGCTGTCTGAAACGTCATTGTTTAAGAACTGGTCATTTCGTAGATGCGAACGACTCGCGTATACATTCCAGTTCCAGTCATCATTAATCTCACCGTCTACTCCCACGAGGATACGGTAGCCTTGACGTGTGTCCTTAGCCTGACGTGATCCGTTTTCAACCATGCGACGACCAATAAATGGAAGCGACGCATTGTCCATGCCGTCGATGATGCCATCGCCATTAGTATCGGAACGAATTCCGTCTAATGCTGTTTGAACGTCAGCACCGAAGAAAGGGCTATCAGGGTTAACAGCTAGAGTACCCAAGAATGCTGGCGTTGGCGCCAGTTCCTGAGGAACCTTGTTGTGTACGAAAGTAAATTCCGCGAAGGCACGAGTAGTGTCACTAATATCATAATGAGTGAAACCCGCTAGCATGTATCTTTCTTGTGGCAACTGAATGTAGTTATCAGGTGCGTAGTTGAAACGATCGCCTGGCTCTTGCCATGCTCGGCCCGAGCCGTCGTTATTAAAGATACCAAGTACTTCACCATTTGGCAGAGTTGGTCCGCCAAATACACGAGTGCTAGGAACACCAGATGAACCACTAGCAACTAGAGGACCACCAACGCCGGTGCTGCTATTTTGACCTGGAGTTCCGACTGGAGCCGAATCACCTAGTGCGAAAGTTGAGAAGCTACGAGCGTCTGCAAATAGAGGCTCTCGCTCAACGTAACCTAGATATACAGTAGCGTTACCACGACCACCGTCGAAGTTACCACCGATTGTAATATCGAAGTTTGTCTTTAAAGCATCATTTTCAGCAGTGATGTCGTAAGTAGAGTTGATTTCGATTCCTTCGAAGTCGTCAACCAACTGAACGTTTACAACACCGGCCAAAGCGTCTGATCCGTATACCGCGGATGCTCCACCCGTGATTACGTCAACTTGTCGAATCAAGCTCGCAGGAATGGTGTTCAAGTCCACTTCGCCTGATTGCTGAGAAGGCATGTAGCGCCGACCATTTACCAGTACGAGTGTACGAGAAGTTCCAAGACCGCGAAGGTTAACCAAGGCAGTACCATCACCTGGGTTATTTGAACTTGGCCCAAAGCTGGGAAGAGTCATGGGAAGTTCAGCTAGCTTTTGTTCAATGTTGATGTTTCCGGACATAACGAATTCTTCGTTATTCACGACTTGTAGAGGACTAACTGACAGAAGGTCAGTTCTTACAATACGTGAACCAGTAACAACAACCTCTTCTAGTGTCGCATCGTCCTGGGCATGCGCAGGCATGCTTACGGCAGAAGCGAGCACAGAGGCAGCGCCTATGGCGCTAACCAAAGGTTTTTTTCTAAACATTAAAAGTGCTCCACATTAAAAGTGCTCCCGATTTAGTATGGGTAGTTATATTTTTTAACTGCGACTTTGGAAGGTTGCAGCAGTGGCGCGAATGATACTTGAAACATTATGAAACAGAAAGCAAAAAGCCCGGAGAACCTAGATAATTAGGCACCAAATGGTAAAAATTAGTGTGAAAAATCAAATACTAAAAAGTGGGACCTGCTATATATTCATAGAAATTTAACAATCCATCGAAGATTATTCGGTACAAAAGAATTATATAAAATATTCTACTGAAAAATCAGATTTCACCATATATTCTGAGTGAGGAAAGAAGTTCTTCGATTTGGGATTCATAGTGGCGCCAGCGACCAATTCCTTCTGAATTTACCGGTTTTCTTACCTGCAATTCGCTAAAAGTAAAGCTAGCCTCCTGCTGCTGATAGAATTGCAAAAAATTTGGATCCCATCGCAATCCGCAATGTTCAAAGATTCGGGAACAGCCCAAATTTGCATCCTCCACCAGGGCTTCGTAGTCAACCTGGAGAATCCTTCCAGGGAAGCGTTTCTGCCAATGCTGCATTAGTCGCGTGGCCTGGTGGTAGTAGTGGGCGATCCACTGCAGATCGCAGGCATAGCGATGGCCGTCAGGGAACATTCTGGCAAAAATCGATAAACAGACATCCCGTGGATCTCGCTTGAGATAGATGATTGGAGCACTGCGGAAGATCGACAGTATTAATCCAATATGGCGAAAATTATGGGGCATTTTGTCCGTGACGATGCCCGGGCTGCATAGTGAGCGTTGCCAATACTCTCCCCGCAGCGCGCTCCAATATTCAGGAGTGAGTTCTGCAAGGGGTGATGCGCTCTTATCATCTCTATCCCAATAAAAC
Organism: Pseudomonadales bacterium; assembly: GCA_012103535.1. Classification (GTDB taxonomy): domain Bacteria; phylum Pseudomonadota; class Gammaproteobacteria; order Pseudomonadales; family Pseudohongiellaceae; genus UBA9145. Next base: position 946,226 of record WLWQ01000003.1, on the reverse strand, counting down.
TGAGCCGCAATAAATTCCATGGCCTCATTTTCCCCAAGGGATTCAACTGCATTGTGTTGATTCAGAATTCGCTCCACCAGAGTTGTACCCGAGCGAGGCATGCCGAGTATAAAAATTGGCGTCGGACCTTCACCGGTAAACTCTAATGGATAGGAATCAAACACTTCTTTTATGTGGGAGAAGCTTGAATCTGTGGCGTCAGGGTCATAGGACTTATCTTGATTTTGCAATTGAATCTTATGCTTGGAATTTCCTTTCACAAAACATTCGAATGCACGTTCATATTGAGCATTATTTTCCAACGCCCGGGCACAGGCGAGGTAGGCTAAAGTGTAATCACGGGGAGGCATGTCTTCGCTTAGGTGAGATAAACATGTACCGGCTAATTCTAGCGCTGCTGCACCAAATTCAGATTCCAAACGCAATTGCCACGCTTCTCCGCATTGCGGATCAAGTTCCAGAGTCTTTGCTAATGCAGCCGCTAGATTCTTCTTATCTCCTTCAATTCTTAGACACTTTGCCAACAACAGGTTCGCCTGAGAATTATTACTATTAATTTTTAAAACTTGACCGACGGTATCTTTCGCTGCAATTACATCCCGTGCCTGCAGATGCAGATCTGCTAGAGCCAATAGATCTACTTCAGTGGAATTGCCCTGCTCTAGCGATTCCTTGAAAGCAGTTAAAGCCAGTGGATAATCCCGTAAATGCGCTGCAGCTCGCGATAGTGCTCTCCATAGGCGTTTGTCATTAGGTACTTTCTCAACCAGATTTTGTAAAGTCCTGGTTGCTCCAGCCCAATTTCCTAAAGCTTGTTCTGCGTCTGCCTGCAAAAGCGCAATTTCGATAATTGAGCTATCCAATTCACCAAGCAGTCGATAAGCCAACTTGGCGAATCCTTTTTCCACCAGTCGTTTCCCTAATCTAGCAACGAGCTCAATATCATTAGGTGCCAGGTGTATCGCTTTAGCGTAGGCATTCATTGCGTCTTCTGTACGACCACTCGCTTCCAGCGCCATTCCGTAGTTAGCGCTAAATTCGGAAATATCAGGATTCAAGCTAACGGCCGTGCTCAGTGATGTAACAGCATCTTGCAATGCGTGTTGCTGTAGTTGAATCGTGCCGATCCCGTAGTAGGCATCGCCATTATTGTCATCGATAGCCAGCACGGAATTGTAGTGGATAAACGCATCATCAAGTTTACCAAGCTGATGACACTGTTCCGCTAGCTGCAGTGCTTGTTCAATTTTCCTTAGTTTTTCGTTCACATTAACAACCGTAATACGCAGCATGGATATTCTAAATAGGTTCTACAATATATTGCCCGCTCCATGTAATATTTAAAACTTCTATTTCAATTCTATTTTTTCGGGATAGTGTGTTAATGCTGAATTCTGAACTCGATATACAAGCACTCGCCAATCAGTATCAACAAGACAATAGGGTCCGAGCCAAAAATATCCTAAAGCCAGATGTTTCAGAACAAGTCGCAACTTGTTGTGAGACTAAGGTGCCATTTGATTTCATTTATCACTTGAATGGCGAGAATAAAGTCACCAGCGCTAAAGACATGGCAGCCACTAATATTGATGAACAGAAGTCCATGCACAGCGATCTCATGCAGGCTGGAAGTCAGGGTATCGGATTCCTTTATTGTGGCTACATGATGAACCGACCAGGCGTGGAGCCCGATCCGGAATTAGCAGCTCTACACGACTTACACCAATATCTTGGCAGCGAAGAAGCGCTTTCTGTATTCAGAAAAGTTACTGGTATCGATGAGCTCTCCGGAATCGATGCGTAAATATACTCGCTATACCGCTGGACAATACTTAACGAGGCATTCTGACAATATCACCGAAGAAGGCAGACGGGTGGCTTTTGTCTTTAGCTTTAGTAGAGCCTGGCATCCGGATTGGGGCGGTATGCTGCAATTTTACGAAGGAGATGGCACACCGAGGGATGCATGGATGCCTGAATTTAATACCCTGGCATTGTTCGATGTAAGACATATACACAGTGTGAGTTATGTAGCACCTTTCGCCGCCGCAACACGCTATTCACTCACTGGATGGTTTACAACTGGGTCTTAAGCGGTAAATTAGAGAGAGTCATGAATCGAGTGCAAAATCGAAAAATTAGAAACCGCCTGATTGTGTTGGTTTCCTGCTTGGTACTACTTAGCAACTGTTCAAATCGGGCTATCTACGAATCCCTGCGGCGGGCTAATCTACAGGAGTGCGAGCAGCAACCTATTGCTCTGATAGAAGCCTGCCAGGAAAGTAATCGCATGTCTTATGACGAGTATCGTCGAGAGCTGGAACGTCTGGCGATCGAACAGCGACAGGCGAATTAGGCTGCTACAACCTAGCTAAAAGTTCGAATCAATCAATCTTTCAGGGCCCTCTTTCGCCTATTGTTGCTAAAAAAGGCAGAAGCTTATGCATGACATGGCATTCCTGGCCATAATTTGGTCCGGCGTATTTTTATCTTATTTCCTGGCTCACAAAACCAAATTGACTCCGGTGCTTTATTTTCTGGCATTCGGTTCAACCATGGTAAACCTCGGCGTCCTTCCAGCTGAAAGTACCGAATTTATTCGGGGATTTTCAGAAATGGGCATCATCTTGATAATGTTTGCCTTGGGCTTCGAAGAAGACACCAGCAATTTCATTCAAGGAGTTAAGCGTAGCTGGGGCATCGCTTTGTTTGGCGCATTGGCGCCCTTTTCGGTGGCCTATTTCTCCACTTACTATTTTTGGTCCGATCCTCGGCTTTCAATTATGTGCGGCCTGGCGATGACGGCGACTGCAGTTTCCTTGACCATGGTGTCGCTAAAATCTGAGGGCTTGCAGAATACCCCTGCCGCAACAGGAATCATGACATCTGCCATACTCGATGACATCGCTTCGTTGGCCGCGGTTGCTATTCTCGTTCCGCTAGCTACTGGCGATGCAGATATCACTGCGTTGGGCATCATGTGGATTGCCGCCAAGGCTGTACTGTTTTTCCTGGTTATTACTCTGTTAGAAATTTTTGTCTTTCCCCATAGTAGCCCGCTAAATATCTATCACAAAATCCCAATCCTTAATCGCTTTGGAATTAAACATTTTCTTGCGTTCAGTAAAGGTGAGCAGGCAACTCTTGCGGTTTTACTAATCGCCCTGGTAATCAGTTTGCTGTCCTACCAATTTGGATTTCATCCAGCGGTGGGTGCGTATATGGCTGGGCTAATCATCAAGCAAGAATATTTTCATCTGTTTGAGGAGTCTCAATCAGATCATTACCTGCAAACCAAGAAGATCGTCGACAACGTGGCATTTTCATGGATTGGACCAGTTTTCTTCGTTGAGCTAGGCACAAAAATTGTTTTTGACCAATCCATTCTCGTCGCTGTGCTGCCTCAGATCATGATTCTTACCGCTGGCATTTTAGTGGGGCAAATCATTTCTGCAGCCTTAGCCGCACGCTTCATCGGTATCTATCATTGGCATGAAAGTGTGCTCATAGGTCTAGGCATGTTAGGTCGAGCGGAACTCGCCTTTGTAGTGATGGATATAGGCTACGTGCAGAATTCCATCATAACCGCAGAGGCGTTTTACACCTTAATGGCGACCTGTTTTGTATTGAATGTCTGTGTACCGGTTTCGATTAAATTGTGGAAACCGTATTGTGATGGATCGAAGCACTTGAAAGTTGCAGGAGTGGAGCTATCGAAGCGCTCGATGTAAATCGAACGAATTTGCTTTCGGGATTAGGAATAATTAGCTAGGTCTTACAGAGAAGCGATAACCGGCACCGCGCACTGTTTGAATCAATTTTGAATAGTCTATGGAAGATCCTTCAACAGAAGAAAGGGTTTTTCGCAATCTGCGAATGTGCACATCAATAGTGCGTTCTTCCAAATAGACATTAGATCCCCAAACTAAATCTTGTATCTGGTCTCGGTTAAACACTTTTTCCTGATTCTGTAAGAAAAATTTGAGGAGCCTAAATTCTGTAGGGCCCGCCTCTACTGGGTTATCTTCAATGGATAAGCGATGTGTAGCGGGGTCAAGTTGAAGGTCGAACACCTTAAGAACTGAATCTTTCTGCTTTCCATTAATCCTACGCAGAACTGTTTTAATTCTGGCCACTAGTTCTCTTGGAGAGAACGGTTTAGTGACATAGTCATCTATACCTTCATTAAGGCCCTGCACTTTATTGTCTTCACTGGTTTTGGCAGTGAGCATGATTATTGGAATGTCTGTAGTAATTTCATCACGCCGCAGTCTGCGTGCGAGCTCAATTCCACTGCCGCCAGGTAGCATCCAATCTAGAAGTACCAGATCAGGTTTATTGTCAATAATTAACACATGGGCCTCATGTGCATTCGAAGCAGTTAGGAAATTATATCCAGCAAGTTCGAGAGTAACGCCAACCATGTCGCGGATGGCGGCTTCATCATCAACTACCAGAATTGTTGATGTGGACATATGTTGCGAATTAGAGAGAGATGCTAAAACAAGAAAATATTTAAACAGTATTATATTACAGTTTTAAGACATTCCTAAGGTCTAATAGTAATTTCAAAGACAGTTTGTCTAAAAGTTCGTATTTTGGGAAAGCGCTTTCTTAAAACGGTAATTGTTCAACGGATTGAGCAATCTAGCTATGCCTTTTGTGAAAGTTAGCGGTTTATCGAGTACTGCGAAACACAAACACCCCTCATCACTTCGAGGCTGGTGCACATCTATACTCGTGCGCATGATGAAATCTGATCGACCATATTGGCCTAATTCATCGCTAAAACTGCCATCCAAAACCAGTGTAACCTCGCTTCCCTGATGTTTATGTACTGGAGTTTGGCTGCCGGGTTGCATATAGATAAATTCACACTGTGTCTCATCGTCAAGGCTAATTTGAGCCTGGTTTATTCCTCCACCGAGCTTCTTCCAAACCAGTCCTTCCGCTGCTGCCTTGGCCAAAACTTTTGGCAAACTGACACTGTGATCTAACATATGCATTTCACTGAGGATTGATTTTTTCTCTTCTGCTTTATTCAGCTGAGGATGGCTAATGATGTTAGCAATCATGTCTGAATACTCAGCACCGTTGTCATCAGCAGGTGTCTGCAACCAGTCAATGGTCGCTTTCGCTTCTAATTCGCTAGTTTGCTTACGGCATAATTCACAGAGCTCAACATGGGCTGATATTGCTACATTCATTCCCCCCGACAATGTTCCAGCTGCGAACTTCTGCAGCAACTCAGTTGAAGGATGAAAATTGGCTTCATTAATCATTTTCGTTTCCAATTAGTTGTCTTAACTTACCCATGGCTAGTCGTAACCTTGACTTGAGAGTGCCAAGGGGAATTTCCAATAAGGCCGAGGCTTCTTCATGGGTTCGATCAAATAAATAGACTTGTTCAACTACCGCCTGTTGTGCAGCTGGTAGTTGACTTAAATACTTTTCAACAAGAGAGATTTCGACTTCGATGAATTCATGCTCCTTCTTACCATGAGCATCAACATCTTCGAACTCTCCTGGCCAAATATCGTCAGCGCTGACGCAACTCGGTTGTCTCTTCTGTTTGCGCAACATGTCGAAGCATCGATTTCGAGTTAGCGTAAAAATCCAACTCTGCGCAGTGCCTCTATCCAAATCGTAAAGTGGCGCTTTTTGCCAAACTGTCAACATAGCTTCCTGCACCAAGTCTTTGGAAAGCTGTTCATTGCGGGTTATTTTCATGCCGTGCGCAAAGACTCGCTTGGAAAAGCGATTAAAAAGCTCATTGAACGCATCAGTGGACTGCTTGGTCCCAACCGCAATCAACAATGACTCATCACTGTCCGGATCCAGTCGGTTCGCAGCCAGGGGCACTGAGGAATCACGCGCCTGTTTTCGCTGTGCTTCCTTTTTTGCGGGGAAAGTACCCATCATGATTGTGTCCATTGCGAGCGAAATATCGGCCATGTAGAGATATTACGCGGAGGTGCTGATCTTGGATCACATCCGATTGACCAAAATTTCTAGTGATCTAAACCCTACCAGAAGGCGTAACTTAAGCAAATCACTAAACAAAGGCCAATCTGATGACACAGGTGCCCGAACTAACTTCTGCATCCCATTTAACCAGCGCTGACTACCTTGCCGAGAGGGTCAAGCAGGCCTACTTGACCCTTAGCACTGGGAATCTCGATGTAGTGGAATCATTGTATTCCGACGACGTCTATTTTGAAGATCCTTCTCATGGTGTGCAGGGGAAAACAGAGCTGCTTAAATATTTCACTAATACGGTAAAAAACCTGCAGCACTGTTCATTCAAATTTCACCAGACTATGACCAACGGTTCTGACATTTTTATGGCTTGGACCATGTTCGCGCGACACCCACGATTGAACGGCGGCGATACGATTCGCGTCGAAGGGTCTAGCTATTTAAAAACCCGAAATGGAAAGATTTACTATCACCGAGACTATTTCGATATGGGTGCAATGCTCTATGAGCAAATCCCACTATTAGGTGCGATCGTAGTCAACATCAAAGAACGGCTGGGTAAGTGAATATTCTCATCACTGGTGCCAGTTCCGGCATTGGCAAACAGCTTGCTAGTGATTACTTAGCCGATGGTCATCGAGTCTTTTGTTGCGGACGTAATCTGCAAGCGTTAGAAGAACTCAAGCAACAGCATCCGGATTCGGCGATACTTTTGAATTTCGATGTGGCTAGTCTGGAAGACTGTGGCGAGAGTCTCAGTTCCCTTCAATCATTAGATTTAGTCATTCTTAACGCAGGAACTTGCGAGTATATCGATGCAGAAAATTTTGATGCGAAAACATTTTCTCGCGTAATACGCATCAATGTCGAAGGAACTGCAAACTGCTTGGAATATTTGATACCAATGATTAAAGCAGGCGGCACCTTGGCCCTTATGGGCAGCAGCTCCAGCTTTCTGCCCCTGCCACGGGCAGAAGCCTATGGTGCATCAAAGGCGGCTATTGAATATTTAGCTCGAACTCTAAGCATTAGCTTAAAACCTTCTGATATTAATGTTAGTTACATAGCACCAGGATTTGTTGAAACACCGTTAACTGAGCGCAATGATTTCCCAATGCCGATGCAGGTTGATGTGATATTTGCATCAAGCAAGATTCGAAAAGGATTAGAGAATTCAAAAGAGCTAATTCATTTTCCTGGGAAATTTACCTGGATTCTAAAAATAATTGGAATTCTTCCAAATAGAATTCAACAGTTTCTTATTACTAAAACATTAGCCTACTAAGCCCATCTCAAGTTTATGAACAATCAACGCATCGCAATTATAGGAAGTGGTATTTCTGGATTAACGGCGGCTTATCTTCTCCAAAGTAAACATGACATCACTGTATTCGAAGCTAATGACTATATTGGAGGACACACTAATACTGTTAGGGTCGAGCAGAATAACAAATCATTCGATGTCGATACGGGATTTATAGTTTGTAATGACCGTAATTATCCAAATTTTTTGAAATTTATGCATAAACTCAACGTTCGCTTACAGCCTACAGAAATGAGTTTTAGTGTTCGTAACAATGCCCTAGGTCTTGAGTACAACGGGCACAATTTAAATACCCTGTTTTCGCAAAGACGAAACTTCTTACGTCCGAAGTTTTATCGTTTAGTAAGAGACATATTGAACTTTAATAATGCTGCCAAAGCAGAAATACAGTCTGGCGGTGAAGACAAAATAACACTGAATGAATTTGTTGAACGCCAGAATCTTAGTCAAGTATTTCGGGAAAATTACCTGCTGCCAATGGTGGCGGCAATCTGGTCTTGCAGTATTCAGCAAGCGGGGGAATTTCCACTTAAGTTTTTCCTCAAGTTTTTTCTCAATCACGGTCTTTTAGACATTAAAAATCGACCACAGTGGCATGTGCTTACAGGCGGCTCCAAGGCCTATATCAAGCCAATGACTAACAGATTCAAAGATCGGATTCGATTGAATACACCAGTAACGGCTGTAACTCGCACAGAAACTGGCGTAGAAGTAAACTATACCGGCGGTACTGACCAATTTAATCAGGTCATCTTCGCCTGTCACAGTGATCAGGCTTTAAAGCTGCTTGCCAATGCAACGCTTAAAGAGAAAGCAATTCTCGAAGATCTTCAGTACCAGGAAAACGATGTAATTTTGCACAGTGATGATTCGTTAATGCCTAGAAGGTCCCTGTCACGGGCAAGTTGGAATTTTCTTGCCGGTGAGCAGCAACATGACGAACCACCTCTAGTAACTTACAGCATGAATATTTTGCAGGGAATTGAAAGTGAATCCCCCTTGCTTGTTTCTTTAAATGCAAGACACAAGATCGATCCCAAGAAAATAATTGGCGAGTACAATTACTCCCATCCTGTCTACTCTCTCCCCGGCATGAAAGCTCAATCGCGAAGAAATGAAATTTGTGGAGTTGATCGCATTCACTTCTGCGGAGCTTATTGGTACAGCGGTTTCCACGAAGATGGAGTGCGAAGTGCGCTCGATGTAGGAAAGAGATTTGGAGTCGAGCTATGAGTTCGCGAGACGGTGAATTCGAAAGTGCGATTTATGAAGGATTTGTAAGACATCGCCGCTTCCAACCTGGCAATCATGAATTCCGCAATCGGCTATTTATGATTCTCCTAAAAGTCGATGAAATTCCTAAGGTTTTGCAATCATTCTGGCAATTAGGAACCAAGGTATTTAGCTGGGGGCGATTTAAGCGGGAGGATTATCTAGGAAACAATTCAAAGGACTTAAGCCAATCCGTAAAAGAGAAAATCGCAGAGCTTCTTAATACTCCATTCGATGCAATTAACGGGGAAGTGTACCTACTTTGCCATCTGCGCTATTTCGGATTCTACTTTAGTCCACTTAACGTTTACTTTTTGAAGGACGGAGAAGAGTTTAGGTATGCATTAGCGGAGGTGAGCAATACTCCCTGGAACGAAAGACATTACTACTTATTAGATCTAGATAATCTAATCCCACATCAAAAAGAATTTCATGTTTCGCCATTTAATCCCATGGATCAATCCTATCAATGGCGAATCAAACCACCCCATGCACATTCTAAACAATGTGTGATTCACATCGAGAGCAATGGAAATGGTGATAACTCTAAAGTCTTTGATGCCACTTTGAGCCTTGAACGAAAACCATTAATCCAAAGTGAATTAACTCGCGTACTGTTAACAACACCTATGCAAACTGCGAGTGTGGTTTTCGGAATATATTGGCAAGCATTAAAACTCTTTATGAAAAGAAATCCTCTTTATAAACACCCTGGAAAAAGTCAGATTAAAATTGAAAAAGGTACGCTATGAGTCAAAAAGAATGGATTATTTCCAGTAGCAATACTGAAAGCGAAGATACACCGAAATCAGTCGAAATAATTCGATCTGTGCTAATTCAGGTGCTCAATCACGCTAGCGAAGGACATTTCTTATTGCGAGAAAAAGGCAGAATACTTGCGGAAGTTGGAGATAGAAACTCGAGCTTAAAAGCTGAAGTAAATGTACTCGATACTCGTGCATACGGGCGTGCACTTTTTGGCGGTAACACCGCAGGTGGTGAGGCCTTTGTCGACGGTTGGTGGACTTCGCCCGACATTACTCAAGTTACGCGCTTCTTTTCAAGAAACCTGTCAATGATGGACTATTGGGATAGTCGATTTGGTTGGCTGTTAAAACCTTTTAGCTTGTTTCGTCTCATTAAACGAGCAAATTCTAAGAAACAGGCGAAGAAAAATATTCTCGCTCACTATGATCTCGGCAATGACCTATATCAGACGTTTCTCGATCAAAAAATGCAATACAGTTCTGCAATTTATAACTCGCCCTCAGACTCATTGCAGCAAGCACAGACTAATAAGTTAGCTAGAATTTGCGATCAACTTCAGTTGTGTGAGAGCGACCATCTACTGGAAGTTGGGTCTGGCTGGGGTGGATTGGCAATCTTCGCTGCAAAAAATTACGGCTGTAAAGTAACAACTACTACTATTTCCGATGAGCAATTTCAATTTGCAAAAAAAGAGATTGAAGAAGCTGGCTTAAGCGATCGCATAAACCTACTCTCTAAAGATTATCGCTTACTTGAAGGTCAATACGACAAGATCGTTTCAGTAGAAATGATTGAAGCCGTTGGCAAGAAATACCTTCCCGGTTATTTCAAAAAACTGAATGATTTACTTAAACCGAATGGGCTTTTGTTAATACAGGCAATAACTATCGCTGATCAGCGCTTCAAGACTTACAGTCGCGGCGAAGATTTTATTCAGAAGCATGTATTTCCAGGTGGCTTTCTACCTTCTTTAAATCTGGTTTCCAAAATAGTTACTAAATCTACGGATCTGGTGGTTAGAGACATATTGGATATCGGAATCGATTACGCCAAGACACTTGCCCATTGGCATGAAAACTTCAAAGATAATCTGCAGCATCTCGAGAATCAGGGTTACGATGACAGATTTCAGAACCTCTGGTCTTATTATTTAGGTTACTGCGAAGGCGGATTTCTCGAACGTCGAATCAGCGCCGCCCAAATTCTTGCCAGCAAAGCTCCTCATAATTTCTGAGTTTGAAAGTGAATAAGCTGTTGCCGACATTCTTTTCGAAACCAATGAATCTGATTCTGTTTAATCTGATGTGGATCGGATTAGTGATAGGCAGAGAGTCACTGATTCTAGTAACGATTCCGATTGTTGCGATTTATGCCTACATCTTGGTTCGAGAAGGAAAGGTAAAAATACATCAACTCTTACTTCCTGCTTGCATAGGTATCGCGATAGATTCAGCGTTGACACTGTTCGGCATCTTTAGTTTCTCTGGCTCCAGTCTGATTCTTCCCTTGTGGCTCATCACGCTATGGTTAGCTTTCGCTACTACTTTGACTCAGTCGTTGTCGTTTTTAGGCAGAAACAAAATCTTTAGCGTTGTGGCTGGCGGAATTGCCTTCCCCTTCAACTATGCAATTGGAGAAAGAGTGGGAGCAGTCTCATTTGCAGAACCTTATCTTCTGAGCCTGGTAATCATCGGCTTGATCTGGATGTTTGTTCTTCCCTTACTATTTATTGTGACCCATGAATATTTTGAGCAAAAGTTCGCGACTTAGTCTGGTACTAATCGTTCTACTGAATTCGCAGACTCTTTGGGCAAATCTCACTGACGAACTTTATGTAGTTGGCGAGGCTCGACTTAAAGTGCTGCTCTGGAAAATTTACGATAGTTCACTGTACTCAAGAACTGGTCAATATTCCGGAGTTGAGCCAGAGCTGACGTTGCAAATTAACTATTTACGCAATATCAGGAAAAATCAGCTTCTAGGGCGCACAGAAAAGGAATGGCAGAGATTATCTGTCAATCCGCAAAATATTGAGCAATGGTCAATGGAACTCGCAGAAATTCTACCTGACGTCAAAAGAGGCGAAACTCTTACATTACAGGTTGAAGAGAATTTGAGTAGCAGTTTTTATTACACTTCAGAATTCCTAGGAAACATTAACGATCCGGATTTTACTGAAGCTTTTCTTTCTATCTGGCTCTCAGAACGTAGTAGCTATCCAGAGTTACAAGCGCAATTGATAGGATCAAACAGTCAAAAACAATTTTAGTGGCTTAATATAGTTAGAGTTCATGCAGTAATCGAAAACCAGTTACTACGCAATTAAATAAGGTTTCAGTGCTTCGAAGCGATAATCGATTTCCTCTATTTGCTGAGGTGAAAAACTGTACTCGCCACGACGTGATTTAGTCGTTTTAAACACACCACGTTTTTGCATCACATAAAGGCGCACACCGGGGATTAAACTGTCGAGGTTTGTGATGAGCAATAGTTTGGAATAACAGTCTAGAAGTGCTTCCTCATCTCCCAGCTGATGAAATTCCCACATCTTGGCAAAAATATCACCATACATTGCTCCGCCAGTCATAACACCGTCTGTACCAATTCGCATCTCATACAACCAACCTCTTCCAAAAGTAGCACCCAGCACACTGCGAATTGGATCCGGTTTGTATTTTTGTAGCGCCAACATGCGTTCTTGAACTCGACCGTATTCTTCTTTTATATAACCGCACTGAGGTAGCTCACGCGCCAGATCTACAAGAAAGTCGATGGTGAGCTCAATATCGGGGCCGCCACTGGTTTGTACAAACACGGGTTTGTCAGTGATTTCACACAGGGCTCTATAATAATCGCGAATCTCTTCCAAGGAATTTGCCGTAGTCGGTGGTATCGCGATCATGCCATCCGGGTTAAGCGACTCTGCGATTATGGCGTATTCCAGCATGCCTTCAGTATCATCAGCCTGCACACCAAATACTAAAGCCATACCGGTGCCGCGATTTGCTTCAGCTAAAGTTTGAAAGCCTTTGATTCGTTCTTCTTTACTCAAATAACGTTGTTCACTGGAGTTTTGCGGCCACACTAATCCCTGCACTCCGCAGTTTGCACAAAAAGCCACTTCCTTCGCTAAATCTTCATAATCGACTTCATTACTTTCCGTGTAAGGTGTACTCAATATCATCAAGGCGCCGCGCATTTTATTTTCTTCGGCGGCAATGAGATTGGAATAAGGCAACAAAGTTGTCGCACCAATTCCAGCGAGGACTTGGCGGCGAGTAATGAGGGGATTAACAGACATGGACTGAACCTCGGTAGGTAGTCAGATTCTTACTTCTTTATACCATCTATTCTTTTTTGGTTTTTCGGCGAGTTAACTCATGTTCGATTACTCCAACATTTTTGTCTAACATCTCCCGCACCGATAACAATTTACTTTCCAGAATTTCCAACTCTTCTTCACTATCGTCTTGAAGACCGTTACGAAAAATTCGAACACATTCGTTCACTGCTTCGGTATAGCTTGAATTGGTTTCTACTAATAGCTGATCAAGCTCGCCCTCAGTTGTAGGAACTAAAGATTCAGGAAACAATTTCTGTTTTAGAATTTCACAAATCTCGGTTTCGAATATCTCATCGATGGATCGAGCTACAAATATTTCTAAATTGTCGCGGAAGTGCTTGGAGCGAACGGCATTGTCAGCAAAAAAATCGTCGATTACTTTTATATTCTTCTTATTGCATGCAAGAAACTGATCGCCGTCTTCGGGATTTTCTGGAATATTAAATTTCACCGTACGATGCTCGGCAGCTATTTCGCCAAGATAGAGGTCTACGGTTCTAGCCACGATAGCCCGCTTGGCTCCATTCATGGTGTTCCATGCGCGTTCGTAGTACCACTTCACAATACTACTGGATGAATATCCATGGAATGATGGACGCATATTAAATACTTTCATCTTTCGTTAGCCTTCTTCCTCATGAATGAAAGTCAATACGCAGAAAGTATTTGGTGCAATCGAGAAGGGATACAGCCCAGTCATACTCGATGTAGTAACCGAGTATTCGACTTCTAAAGAACTCTCTCCCGCTGGTGCAGACTTCTGCGCGACTGGGACCGCTACTGGCTACACTTACCGGCCGGTGGTGGTCCCTCTTTTATTTTCTCACTCTTTTTCTTACTGCTTATTCTTAATTCTACGCCCAAGGCGGGCTTTGAGTTGTTCAGAGCCTATGCCGAACTGCCCTAATTTTCAATAGCTTAGGGACTCTTGGTCGATTGTGTAAGTTTTTCAGCTGTTTTTAAAGGCGCATTTTTAGGTAGAATCCCAATTCCACTTCGCAAAGAGTCACTTCATGACTCGGGCAGTAATAAAAAGAATGAATAATCGCCGAATTCTTGAAATTTTCACCCTAGGATCAATCCTCTTTCTTGTTGGTTGTGATAACCAACAGCAATCATCCCAGCCAACAGGCGAAGCTTCCTCTGCAGAACCAGCAGCAGTTGCTTCCGCTGAACCCCAGTATCGAGCTGCCGGACAGGGAACAACAGCAGGCGACTGGGATGCCTATGGTGCCGACATTGGCAGCACTAAATACACCCCGCTCGCTCAGATAAATGCTGACAACATCAATGATCTCGAAATTGCGTGGCGGCGCCCTGCTCTGGATGAGTACTACGTCAACTTGAATCCAAACCAGCGTTATTCCAATACCTGGAATGCAGCGCCGATCGTGAAAAATGGAGTCGCCTACGTAACCAATGGAGTTGGTCTGGTAGAAGCATTCAATCCAGGTTCGGGAGAAACTGTTTGGGTACAGCAACCCCCTGGTGGAGTTGAAGGCTTGCCAGGTGCTCCGACTCGCGGCATTGCCTATTGGACCGATGGTTCTGAAGAACGAATCATCGTACAGCGTGGAACCTATTTGTATGCCTTAAATGCGGCAACTGGCGAAGTCTATCCAGATTTTGGCGTTGAAGGTCGTGTCGATTTGCAATTAATGCCGCCGGAGTTTGAACGTTATCGTTGGGGCGGCGTTCCCATGGTAGTACGTGACGTTATTGTGCTGGGACAATCGATGTCCGATACCTTCGATGCAAAGGAAGCTTATCGGGGAGATGTTCAGGCCTTTGATGTAAGAACTGGTACAGCACTCTGGACTTATCACACTATTCCACAGGAAGGAGAATTCGGCACCGATAGTTGGCAAGACCGCTCCTGGTCTTACACTGGCCATGCACCGGTATGGGCATTGTTCAGTGCCGATGAAGAACTGGGTATGCTTTATATGCCAATCTCTTCTTCAACCAACGATATGTACGGTGGCCATCGCGTCGGCGACAACTTATTCACTCAAAGCATTGTAGCGGTTGATGTGGAAACCGGTGAACGCGTCTGGCATTTCCAGACAGTGCATCACGGCTTATGGGATTACGATCCTCCGGCCGCGCCTATCTTGATGGATATCACAGTAGATGGACGTGAAATTAAAGCGGTAACCCAATTAACTAAACAAGCCTTCGCGTTCGTGTTTGATCGTGAAACCGGTGAACCGGTTTGGGAAATCGAAGAAAGACCTGTGCCTCAATCCACGGTTCCAGGAGAGGTTACTTCCGCAACTCAACCTTTCCCTACTAAACCGGCAGCATTCGATCGACAAGGTGCAACGGAAGATAACCTAATTGATTTCACTCCAGAGCTACGGGCCGAAGCACTGAAGATTTTTAGTAACTACGTGACAGGACCGTTGTTCACTCCACCATCAGTAGCAACAGAAAATGGCACGCAAGGAACGATACAGTTACCAGGATCACAAGGTGGCGCCGATGTACAAGGTGCAGCGTTTGATCCGGTTACTGGCTATCTTTACATCCCATCGATTACTTCTCCCTTCGTGGCGGATATTCTTCCAGGCGATCAAGAAGTGACTAACCTGGCTTATACAAAGGGCTCACGGCGTTGGATCGCAGGCCCGAGAGGACTGCCGTTGTTTAAACCACCTTATGGACGTGTCACTGCAATCGATATGAATACTGGCGAACATGTCTGGATGATCGCTAACGGTGATGGCCCAAGGGACAATCCTGCTATAGCGCATTTGGATCTTCCTAAGTTAGGCGTACCTGGCAGACCGGCCCCGTTATTAACTGGGTCTCTTTTATTTATGGGTGAGGGTCTTACTAACCAACGCCCGGGCGGACGCATTCCTTTCGACATGCCAGTTGAAATCGCAACCAATAGTGGCGGCGCATGGTTCAGAGCTTACGACAAACAAACTGGCGATACAGTTTGGGAAGTCGAATTAGAAGCCGGGACTACCAGTCCACCCGTTAGTTATTTACACGAGGGTGAACAATTCATTCTTGTTGCTATAGGTGACCGCGAACACAGTCCCGAAATGCTCGCCTTCAAGTTACCAAGTGAAAACTAGTATCCCGCTTGATCATTAGCACTGCACATCGTTAAAGATGTGCAGCTTTACATGCTGCTTTGCAACACACGTTGTGTTATGGAAACTCAGCGAACAACAGGAGTCTATTCGATGAAAAAAATATTGTTTGCTCTAGGATTTCTCGGCTTTGGTGCAATCACTTCTTTAACAACTTACATAGTAGCCCAATCCCCTGCACCAGCTATTTCTCCTATCGCTACGGATGTAACTTCGGAGGACATCGTAAAATTCATCGATAACCTGCCGCGAGACAGAGTAAGCGATCGTCCGATTCGCAGTGTCGAAGTAGTCGGAGATTATCGCGTTGGAGTGTATGGTGTGTTTCGACCAAAAGAATTTCCAGGTGGCTCTAATTTACACCAGGTAAATACAACTGAGATCTACTACATGTTGAGCGGCTATGCGACATTGGTAACCGGTGGCACTATGACCGATGCGCGCCAGGAAAATGAAACCTGGGTAAGAGGCACTGATATTGAAAACGGCTTGAGTCGAAGAGTAGTCCCGGGTGACGTAATTATCATTCCAGGACACACGCCCCATTGGTTCAGCGAACTGGAAACTGATCTTTCTTATTTAATCTTCAGACCCGATCCCGATAATCGAATCCCGTTGGTAGATTAGTCGCACATAAACGGCTTCGCCATTTATGTGCACCCCGTGCTAAGCAAAGCTTAGTGCGGGAACAGACGACTTGAAAATTGCGAAGCGGTTTTCAAGTTAGAACGCTAAAGCCCAGGAATTCTATAAGTGATGTGCTAGGAATGTATGAAAAGTCTCCGACTTTTCACACGGGTTTGGCCCCTCATTAAGCTTCGCTTAACGAGGGTTGTATGAAAACCCATCGGGTTTTCACACTAATCTCTCGGCTGTTTAGTAGTCCTCAAATAAGGCTTAATAGTATTCCACCCATCCGGAAACATGTCCTTCGCTTCTTCGTCCGAAACCGAAGGCACGATGATGACATCCTGACCTTGTTGCCAATTCACTGGCGTTGCGACTTTGTGTTTAGCGGTAAGTTGCATTGAATCCAATACTCGCAGGATCTCATCAAAGTTTCTCCCGGTGGTCATCGGATAAGTAAGCATCAGCTTAATAGTTTTGTCCGGGCCGATCACAAAAACTGAGCGAACCGTTGCATTGGTCGCTGCGGTTCGACCTTCCGAGCTGCCAGGTTCTTCCGCAGGTAACATGTTGTAGAGTTTGGCTACCGCCAAATCACTGTCTCCAATCATGGGATAGTTAACAGCATGGCCTTGCGTCTCTTCAATATCTTTCGCCCATGCATCGTGATTGTCGACAGGATCGACGCTCAAACCAATTATCTTGCAATTTCTTTGTACAAACTGTTCTTCCAGCCCTGCCATGTAACCTAGTTCAGTAGTACAAACTGGAGTGAAGTCTTTAGGGTGGGAAAATAAAACTCCCCACTGGTCACCTAACCACTCATGGAAATCAATCTCACCATGAGTAGTTTGAGCAGTAAAATTCGGCGCAACATCATTAATTCGCAATGACATAGTAATCTCCAATAGTGAATCACTCCTTGCAATATTTGCAGGAGGGACCAGCAAGTCTACGCCGACTATACTAAGCCAGCAACTGAAAAGAAAATTCGAATTGGGTGACGAGGTGTGCTTACTTAATGCAATCGTAGACGAATGCGGGGGGCATATTACGCAAGGTAAATCTTAGTTTTACATCACTAAAAACCGGTTTTACATCACTGTAGTTGGCAAGGCTGTATTGGTATTGTAAAAAGCGTCCGCCTTCTTTTAAGTTTGATCCGACTTCAGCCAAGATATTTTCAACCATCTCATCGTCGATCAGCGCCAATGGCAAACTTGATACCACATAGCCGACTTTATCGATATTCAACTCATCGAGAATCTGGCGAATTGAAGAAGCACAGGCATTGTAAACGTGCAGTCGCGAATCCTCGACTCTATTAAGCTGCACAACAAAATCACTGTTTACTTCAAGGCAGAGTAGAACACAGTCTTTATGCATGCGTTTCAGCAGTGATCGGGTCACACAACCGTTGCCCGGCCCTAACTCGACGATACAGCGAGCACTGTCGAAATCTATCGGTGCCAACAAGCGTCGGACGAGGTTTTTAGAACTCGGAGTTATCGTCCCAGAAGTCTTAATGCTCTTAATAAGGTCGATCGAATCACTGAATTTAAATCGCGCTGTCATATCCTCAGCCACTCACCAATTTCTGTCCCTAAAAAAATGTATATAGTTGCTAATGGTAGTTGACCAATCAGCAACGGGGTAATCATTTTTTTATAGGACATTTTCGCCATCCCTGCCACATAGCACACCGCATCAGTGGGTACGAGGGGGGAAAAAGCCCATCCTACGACAATCCAAAAGGCATATTTGCCCTGCATTTTCTCTTTCAAAAACGCGATCTTATCTGGGTATTTCTGTTCCAGATATTCGTCGTAGCTCCCAAAAGAGGGGAAACTGTATACTAGGAAGGCCCCAACCACAACTCCCGCCGCTGAGATCAGCCAGACCACTATAGGCATATCTGGAAATGAGATGGCGCCGGCTAACACGAATGGCGTACTGGGAATCATTAAAATGGCTCTACTAAGTAAAACCAGAACATAGACAAGCAGTGCCATTGCACCCAGGCCATTCAAAAATTCTGAAAGAGATTCCCTGCTAACGATTTCAGGGTTGAACAACAGCCACAACAAGATGAGAGCAACCAGCACTAACCAAACAGTATTGAGATGCTTGAATGCTATATGGGTCATTGGATTAGATTTACTGGATACAAGTTTGCAACTAAGAGGGCTTACTTTTGTGAGCAAGCGTATGCGCGTTCTGTTCCCAGTTTCTTCCATCAAAATCGACGATGCGCATCTTCGCGGGTGGCTCATCAATGCAGTTGATATTGACATCGACACCATCGGGATTTGAGCGAGGGATATAGAAAGGTTTGATGCCACAGGTCTTGCAGAAATAGTGTTGAGCAACCCCACTGTTGAAAGTGTAGGTCGACAGGTTCGATTCACCAGTTAACAACTTGAAATTATTTTTGGGAACGATTAAGTGCAGATAACCCGACATCGCGCAAATCGAACAATTACAGTTTTCAATTTCAGCATCTTCTTCCGCTTCAACTTCAAACGTGACTTCGCCACAGTGACAACTACCTTGATACAACATAATAATTATTGCTCTTGAAGTTCTTCGTAAATTATCGGAATGACATCATCGGCGGTCCAGGATGGAACACCTCCGTACCGATCGTCGTAATCTGCCATGGGTTTCGCAGCGACGATCTGTTCAGCAGACATCCCTTCTTCCTTTAGTTCTTTAACGCGGTCGCGCATGGTAAATAAGAGGTCTTGATAAACAATCATGCCAGCGCGGTCGCTTGGCCCTGCACCGTGCCCAGGAATTACTTTTGTATTTGGTCCTGACATACCAATAGCGAGGCCCATCGCCTCAATCATGCCATGAAAACTGCCACCGTTGTATTTATCTATTATTGGATACATATTCGTTCTAAATACATCGCCTAAATGTAAGACATCTGACCCTTTAAAATAGACAAAACTATCACCACCGGTATGAGCGGGAGGCGCTAAAAATACTCTTACTTCTTCTTCATTTAAATGAAAACTTATGGCATCGCTATAGGTGATTACAGGTCTGGCTTCGGCCGGTGGCGCAGGAATAAAAGTTCCTCCCCGTCTGGGAATACGAATTTCTTCAAGCATTTGCAAACGAACTGTGTCGTGAGCAAGAATAGTTACTCCATAAGCAGCTAACTTATTGTTACCGCCCATATGATCTGGATGTACATGAGTGTTTACCACAAAGTTAATTTCTTGATCGCTAACTTCTCTGAGTGAAGCAAGCAAATCTTCGACTGAAAAATCGAAATGGGAATCTATTAAGAGTATTCCGTCGTCACCTACTAGGGCACCTGGATTACCATTCGTGTTTGCTGGCTCAAACATGTGCACATTACCTTGCACAAAATAGTGTTTAAATGGCGGTCGCTCCGAATCCTGTGCAGTTGAGTTACCAGTTAGTACCAAAATGCAAAATACGAACATTCGTAACAATTTAGAGTATTTGATCTTGTTAATCACAGCCTGAGCCTCCATCACCATCACCACAAAAGCCGATTTTGGGGGCACTGTATCACTCCCCTGAGCTTGTTCCAAGCAAGCGTTTCGTGTGAAGATGAAGCCATGTTACAACATCGTTTCATTGACGCAGCGCGATCTAATCCCGACAAAATAGCGATAGTTGATCGCACCACCGGCAGGGAAGTTTCATTTGGTCGCGCCCTAATCGCCTCGTTAATTCTTGCGCGACGTTTTAAAAAATTAGAGCGGGGAAGAATCGGCATTATGCTGCCAACTTCAGCTGGTGGAGCACTGGCAATTGTCGGGGCCATGTTCGCCGGTAGAACGCCTGTAATGATTAATTACTCCACGGGCGCTGAGAAGAATTGTATTTATGCTCAGCAGAAGTGTGATTTCAAAAAAATTATCACGGCTCGTGCACTACTGGAAAAAACTGGATGCAAAGAACTCCCAGATATGATCTTTATCGAAGACATTCTGGAAAATCTTTCTCGTTTTGAACAACTAATTGCATTGCTAAAGTCAAAACTACCTGCGTCCTGGTTAAAACGCATCGCTGGAGCGACTGATCTCGATAAGCCAGCTGTCATACTTTTTACTAGTGGCAGCGAGAAAGACCCCAAGGTTGTACAGCTTACTCAAAGAAACTTACTGTCAAACATAGATTCCTTCTCCGATATGATGGAAATCTATGACATGGATAATTTGTTAGCAGTCCTTCCTTACTTTCATGTCTTTGGACTAACGATAAATCTGTGGACACCTTTGTGTCTGGGGATGAAAGCAATCACCTATTCCAATCCTTTGGAATTTAAGACTGTCGCAAAAATTATTAAGAAAGATAAACCAGCTTTACTAGTCGGTACTCCATTGTTTCTCGAAGGCTACGCAAGGCAATCCAAGCCTGGTGATTTCGAAAGTATAGAACTCGCGGTATCGGGCGCCGACAAATGTCCAGACGCAGTTAGAGAACTTTATAGGGAAAAACATGGATTAGAAATTTTTGAGGGCTATGGAGCGACAGAAACTTCTCCGGTGATTTCTGTGAATCCTCGAGATCGAAACAAACCGGGAAGTATCGGCATTCCGATTCCGGGTACCGAAGTAAAAATCGAGAATATCGACAGCGGTGAAGAATGTGCGCCAGGTGAAACTGGGAAGATCCTTGTTAAGGGTGAAGGTGTTATGCAGGGCTACCTGAATGACATCGAGGAAACCCATCTTCGTATCAAGTCCGGTTGGTATGACACCGGCGACCTAGGCTTATTGGATGAAGACGGTTACCTCTGGCACAAGGGTCGCCTAAAGCGCTTTGTAAAAATCGGTGGTGAAATGATTTCGCTGGTTATGGTGGAGGAAACACTCAATGCGGTCACTCCAGAAGAAGTGGAATGTTGCGCGGTTGAGTTGCCTGATGCCAGGCGCGGATCACGCATCGTCGCCGTAACCAACGCAGCAATCGATCAACAGGAAGTAGTGAAAAAACTTACGGATGAACTCCCCAATCTCGCCCTGCCCAAGAAATACGTGATGGTTTCCGAATTTCCTCGCATGGGTAGCGGAAAAACAGACTTTCGCGGCTTAACAGACCTGGTTCGAGACCTCGACGCGGCTGAATAGCTCGATTTCTCCACTTTAATCTTCATTAAATCAAAGACTTAAATATATTTGAGTAAAACCGCTTGCTTTTTATCTCTACTGTACTTATTGTATATATACAGTAGAGATAGCGACTATGTTACTACATATTTCGGAACAATCAGCGGAAACCCTGCAGGAGCAAATCATTGGTCAGCTCCGGGCCCGTATTTTGAGTGGGGACCTGGAACCAGACCATCCGCTGCCTTCCATTCGCGCTCTCGCAAAGACATTAAAAGTGAGTGTGATAACGGTGCAAAGAGCTTACGAACAACTTCTTAATGAAGACATTATTTACGCCCGCAGAGGCAAAGGCTTTTTCGTTGCATCCATGCAACAGAGCGACAAATCAGCATTAGCTCAACAACGATTTTCTGACCAACTGGTCAGCATAATTCAAACGGCGCGTGGAGATGGACTTGCCGATGACGAAATTCTGCAAATCTTTAACCGAGTATTGCAGTCAGGAGGAAACAATGGCGATTCTTGAGATTAACGAACTACTAAAAACTTACGGCACATTTTCCTTAGGACCGATGGACCTTTCAATAGAGCCAGGATGCGCCTTGGGTCTTGTCGGCGCAAACGGTGCCGGCAAGACCACTCTTTTTCGCAGCTTGATGGGAACAGTGCGAAAAGACAGTGGGGAGGTCTTTGTGGATGGCGTGGATACGAATGTTACACCTGCAATCTGGAAACAGCAGGTCGGGTATGTTGGTGACTACACTCCCTTATTCGATAGTTGGGATGGTCACAAAAACCTGAACACTTTTTCACGCTTTTATCCAGACTTCTCAATGGAGAAAGCTGCGCAGCTCGCACAACGATTGAACCTGGATTTAACAAAGCGGGTGAAGACCTATTCCACTGGTCAAAGGACAAAGTTTGCAATTGTACTTGCCCTTAGTCATAGCCCGAAAATTCTGTTTTTAGATGAGCCGAGTAACGGCCTGGATCCGGTCGCTAGAGAAATCTTCATGGAAATTCTTTTCGAATACATGGAGTCCGGTGAGAACTCATTGATCTATGCGACCCATCACATCTCAGAGATTGAAAATCTAGCTGATCGCATAGTGTTTGTTAGCAGCGGTTTAATCGTCAGGGATGAGATCAAAGAAGACCTTGCCGAACGCTGGCGCAAACTCACATTTCGCCATGAGCTTCCATTGGAGAGCATCCCCCATGTCTTATCTCATAAGTCGGAACACCCTTTCCATGAACTCATTTCCGATGATGCAGCACAGACAATGCAACATCTGCAGGAATGTGGAGTAGGAGGAGTAGAAGCCAGTCGGCTTTCAGTAGAACAAATAACTGTGCAGATACTCCGCTCATCTGCCCGGGAGATTAGCCATGTATAGTCAACTAGTTAAAACAGAATTTGAAGGAAACAGATTTGTACTCTTTGTATCAATAGTGCTGAACATCTTCTTCTTTATTCTTTTCAGCATCGAAGATTCACCCGATGACAATCCTGTGGGTTCATTCATGGGAGCCACCAGTATTGTGTTCTACGTGTGCCTAATCGTGTTGGCAATACAAGGTTCCGATGAGAAAAGATATCAGCTCTATACACTGTTACCAGTAACAGCGACGGAATCTTTTCTGGCAGGTTGGTTCTGGGTACTTTGCTGGCTGGGATTGCAGGTTTGTTTCTGGCTGCTATTTGCATTCACTATAGATCCCAGTTTCGAGAGCCGCTCTGTTATCGAGATAGCAAGCACAGGGCTTAGCTTCTGGTTCCTCATCGTATTGATTGCTAATGCGATCGACCTGGGTAGTTTCAGACCAGCCTATGTGCAATGGGCTTATATTGGAGGCATTGTAATCCTAATAGGGGTTTTAGCCCGCCTGGGAATATCTATCGGAATCTATTTTGGCGATGAAGAAAATGACTTTTTCCCATTTGGGCTTTTTGCCGACCCAACTGCGAATATATTTTTCGTCTGCACTCTGGTGGTACTGCTCATGATTGCTAACTGGTACATCTTTACTCGAAGCGATCATTACCTGAGGTGAATTGAGACTATGAAATCAAGCGTACAGATGACAAGCAACGTGCCGGTCGACATCCTTGAGAGGAATAAGCTCAGGAGTGGTTTGCCGGCAGACATCCATCACCTGCGGACAACGGTTCGCAATCCGGCACGGTGGTGGCAGTCGCCACGCTGGAATTTCTCCTTGAATCGCCTTCGAGGGTCGACTCCGCTCCACCTGTGGATCCGGTTGCGGGTTGGTTCCGATGAGCACTTCCGTGTAAGGGTGCTTGGGATCGAAATACACTTCGTTGGCTTTACCTACTTCCACCAGAGAGTCAAGATTCATGACGACCATGCGGTCACTCACATTGCAACCCACAAAGAAATCAAAAGTAAAAAATTAGAACGCCATATCGATTCTTAGCCTGTATGCACTAATGCAATCACATCAGGTTTAGGAAGCCAATTCTCGAACATTGATGTACAAGCGCCTAATTCCAATATAAGAACCAATTACTACTAAGAGTAAGCCGCCAGCAAGAAGGAATATCACAGCGATATCCCAGATTGGTCTGCTGTCGTACCAAAATCTAAAATCGAGGCTATGCAGCCCGTTATAAAGCCAACGTTCGATGCGCCTCAATCGATGACTCTGATAGACCATTTCACTGGAATTTAAATCCACGTAAATGGCCGTGTTAATTGGATCGTCAAATTGCACTCTTAAAACTGGAAGTGGAGCAGATGGTACCTGGTTTGATTCCCTCGAATAATAGTAACTGTCGTAATTCTGCAGTGTAATTGCAGAGAGAATTTCATAGGCTTGATCTGCGCTTAATTGATCGACTATGTACTGCGTCGCAAACAGATCTTGCTTAATTTGCAGGTTGTTTGTCTCGATAAGTTTATTGCTAAATCCCCATGAAGAGCTTTCGTCCTGCAACACTGCATTGAAAAAGTAGTCTCCTTGTGAACGCTTTAGTTCGATCTCCTTTATTGCAGAACCATTTACTGCTTGCACAATTCCTTCTTCAATATTTTCTTGAGTAAGTAGATCGAATTGAGAAAGATCCAGTTCACCACCTTGAAAGATTGAACGATCAATAGCTAATCCTCCGCTACGATTCCATGCGTAGGGTTCCATCGAAAGTAATCCACTAAACACCCAGGTTAATGTAACAACTCCAAAACAAAGCCCAGTGAGGTAATGCCAGCGCATGATGCCTTTGTAAGGAATCGCCCTGGAAATTGAGAATGGTTTTACTTTCCGCAATTGAGTAAATATAAGAACTATCCCGAGCAAAGCGAGTATTGTACCGAGCGAAGCTAGCCAGACTACGACGTCTGTCCAGAGTGCAGCGTTTTTTCTTAGATCGACAAAATAAAGCCAATGGGGAATAGCACCAATCCAGGCTAAGAACCTGTCGGTGGAATTTGTGCGCAATAGAACTTGTCCCCATTTCGGGGAGACATAAACTTCCGTGCCTTTACCATCATTGACCCGAAATTTTTCCAGAGGCAATTCTGCTCGTAAGGCAATGGTCCACTGATCAACCTCCTCGATTCTTCCAACTCTTTCGATATCGCTGTCTGTTGCTCCGGTGAATGCAGCCACGATTCGGCGAGAGCTGATCATTGCATTAGAGAGAACCGTGCCGTCGTCGGCGAAGACTACTCTGCCGTCTCGACTCGCGAATTGATAAGCGGGCCGTTCCATGATTGTCGTAAGTTTAGGTATTGAAGAAGCGCGAGCTAATTGTTGAGCTCTAAGGGGAGATATTGCGACACTTTCTAGATCTAAATCAGGCAATCGAGACAGGCGTTCATTCTGCGATAATGTTGGCATGCCTCCGGTATAGATAATGGCAAAACCGGAAGCGAACCAGACAACAAACACCAGAGCCAGGCCAATGCCAAGATAGCGATGCAAAAGAATGACAAGATTACGCATCTTCTGAATTCTGTGGCTGCTTTTTGTTACTGCGCTTTAATAACAAAAGAAATGTCGCTGCGGATAATCCAGAAGATGAAAAGAGCATACACATCACCATAATCTGGTAGCGCGCGGCGATAAGCGGATTAACTCCTACCAAGATTTGACCAGTCATCATGCCGGGAAAAGACACCAAACCAACCGCAAAGAGCGAGTTTGTAATGGGTATCAATGCGGATCTAAAGGCGATGGCTCGCGCTTCTTTGTAGATCACGCCGCGTTGTAACTCGGCATCGAAACGTTCTGCACAAATGCTAATACTATTCATAGCATTCGCAAAAGCCATCCCGGCAAGAGGAATGACATAGCGAGGCTCGTAATAGCTCTCCAGAGTCAATACAAATTGGGTAACGACCAAGAGTGACAAACCACCACCAGTTAAGATTGCAAGAAAAGCAAAACGCAGTAAGTCTTTGCGATCTTCTTTTACTGTACGCAGTGCAATCCAACTTGAGGCGCAGACCATTACTAGCAGCACAGTCAGAACTAACAGACTACTCTCTGATTCAAATATAAAAGTAAGGAAATAACCTATTACGAGGAGTTGCCCTAGCATTCGAGCTAGTGCATAAATTGATTCCGGCCCTTCCCTGGTCCATTTAAAAAGAATCAGTATGACTGCAAGCGGTGGCAGAAATGCAATTAGTAGTGGGCCAAATGCGATGAGTTGTTCTGGTTCTGCCATTAGTCACAGTCTAAACAGTCAATCACCCTTCTATTAAATTACCAACAGCGATTATCAGAGAAGCTATAAGCATGAAAGCACTGGGTAAGAACGTCATGCCAAATCCTGCTCCACGAGACTTCGGATCCGCTACATAGCTACGAAGATAGACTAAGCGTCCAACTAAATAGACTACTCCCAATCCTGCGGCTACTAGCGTATTGCCTACGTGTGAATACAAAAATATGGCTGGTAAAAATACAATGAGTTGTTCTGCGGTATTCTGTTGCACGCGAAAATAGCGTTCAAAAGTCGGGTCTCCACTCGTGGCTGGTGCGGGCACATTGTATTTACCTCGCGCTCGACCAACGAGGATCCCAAATGCCGAGTACTGAATCAATGCCAGCACAACAACGATTATCACGTAATCCATAATTCCCCCTTCAGACTGTTACGCCTTTTCAAATCTTATTCAGATCTAGTTACGAGTTTGTTCCTGTATCAAGTTTTCTAAGTAAGTTTTAGAGTCTGTGATATTAATCTCCTCAAACTTAACATCGGGGTGCAATTCCCGCATGCGTACATTTAGCAATCCATGGGCAGAGTAGATTAAGGAGTCTAAAATAATATTGTCAGTATCGCAGTCTTCAGCCAGTTTGATTAATCGATCGAATCCGACGATGAAGTTCTCCGTATGCCTTTTGCGGATTTCGGTTCCAAAGAAGAGATCAAGATAATCAATATCAGGTCCCGCTCCCATGGTCAGGAACAAGCGAGAAAAAACTTCAGCATCGTTATTGGCGAATTGTTTCCATATTTCTGCAATTTGGTCAGAACTATAAGCCTCATTTCCTACTGGGCCCTGGCTGGAAATAAACAGAAGCCCTGAGATCGCGCCTAGCTGTCTTCGAGTTGCTTCTGAAATTTTGAAAAATGTTTCCTGTCGTGCGTTTAATTCTGTGGCAGCGATAGCCTGCGTTTGTTTTTCAGAATGTAAGTTATTGCGCCTAAGTTCTTCATTGTTTTCTGCCAGTACCGATTGTTGGATAAACAAACCAATTACCAACCATAGAAAGGCCAGAAAGGCGAATGCGCCTTCGAGAAATGCACCCATCTCATCGATGGGCAGGTCCATGAACTGTCCCCAACCTACGTTTCGAGCGATGTAAATTGCAAGGAAAACAAACCAAAGGGCAGTGAGAATCAGCGCAAACAGAATCCGCCAGTCCTGTGGCAAATACGATCTAGTAGGTTCTTCAGGGTTCATAGGGACTGCTGCTTGTTAGGCTGCGGTTAAAAATCAGTGCCATAGAGTAAAGGCAGCACTATAGCCCGTCAAATGTGATTTCCCACGCGTTTCGTGATAGCCTTGAACACATTGGAAGCCACTGAGTTCGTGATCTATGCTTAATACAGGAAAAAGATTCAGAAGGACGCAGCTGTGTTGAATCAGGCCAAAGGATGGCAACGCGAAGAACTAGCGAAGATAGAGACGGATACCATGGATATTGAGCGTATTCGGCATCTAATCGCTAATATCGATGCCAGTATGAAAAACATGCATAACAATCCCATAGATTCGAAGAAACTTAGGGATCTTAAAGCTTATTTCGAACTCGAATTGAAAAATCGAGGCACAAGCTAGAAACGACTCCATTCCGTAATATCCTTGTCTATAAGTCTGAGTTACAATCGAAAACCTTCAACGATTGTGGATTGATTCATGTCTGGTGGATTCGCTGAATTTGCATTATTAGAAGACGTTTGCTCTCTTCCAGCGCAAATGCAAAAAATTTATTTGCAGCTAGTTAGCGCAATCGATCTTTCTCTTCAAAACCTTCGTTCTACGGGTGCATCTCCGGAACTCATTTCTGGAGAATTCATTGAAGAAATGGTGAATGAATTGCTCGACAATGAGTTAAGTGATCAGGATCTACAAGAAAAAGTAAGAAACGAATTTTTGAGACAGATCTTAGAATCTAGTGAATTAGAAAGTAATTGTTCCTAATTTGAAGGGTTAAATTTTTCAACTATCGATTCGACAATTAATTCAGCTTCTTCCCATAGCACAAAATGCCCCTGCCCTTCGCGCCACATATAGGTTACGTCTGCGTTTACTAACATCCGTTGCATAAATTCCGCATTGTGCGGATGAACCAATCGATCGCGGTCGCCTTGCACGATCAATACAGGCATTTCCAGTTCTTCCCATTGCGGCAATATCGCTTCTAATTGCGGCCTTAGTGGCATGATCTCAGCGTTGGCCCCTTTTAAACTATTGCCTAATATAAATCGCGGAATGACAACTGCAAACCGGTTATACCAGCGTGGTCCACTTAATTCAGGATCGCCGGTGGTAGCAACAAACACCAATCCAGATACAAGCTCCTGATACAGCATTGCCGTTTTTGTAATCACCGGTCCTCCATAGGAATGACCCATCAATATCGCACCTTTACCAGATGCATCCATGCGTAAAAACGGCTCCAGAGCTGCTGCTTGTACATCAAGCGATGACACTTTCTCAGCATCTCGCTCTGTCCATCCAGGGCGAGTTACAGAAATCATATGAAAGTTTTCACGCATCTGCGGATCATTCATATAACGCAAGAAAGCAGTAAACGAGCCTGGCGTGCCGTGAACAAAAACGATTAGCTGTTTGGCGCTTCCATCTTCAGTACCGGTATTAACCTCAACGTATTCGACATTACCCAAGCTTAGAGCAGGGCCGACATCTGTCGATATTCTTGTTGAGTCTTGTGCTTGGGCGAATAACTGATTCGTAACTATTGCGGCGATACTCAACACAAAGACAGCAATCAGGCTGCCACGCAGTAGTATTGATCGAGGTACTAGTACCATAGTGCGAGAATCCAGAATTTTCGTTTCTCTTATAAGAGACGGATTCTAACGCGGAGTATTACGAAGGAGTAGCGATAAAACTAGAGGGTACTTCTACCATTCCATTTTATCGATTGGAGTAGGTTTGTCGTTTCGGCTGGCTTTAATAAGCACGCCCTGCCGTTTAACCAGGTATTGAATAAGAAATTCCTGGATCTGTTCGCTTATATCGAGGAATTCTGTGCGAATTGTATAGGTCATTCCCGCATCTTTGCATAGTCCTTCTGCACCTTCTTCACAAGCGATCACTCTACCCAGTAATTTGAGTCGTTGTTTACCGGAATGCAACACCATTTCTAATTCCAGTTTTTGTTCCTTGTCCAATGTCTCATCACTTGGAAAGGCGATGCCGCAGGCGCTCATATCAACTGGAAGCTGAGACATATTTTCCCATTGCGATAGGTTGTTACCAAATTCACTATTTTCAATCACGATTTGAATCTTTTTGTTGAGAAGCAAACCGAGTTCGGCCATGTCTGAATTTTTAACCATTAATTTGTCGACCAGCATTTGTATTCGCTGGTCTATGTCGGAAAGTTCGTCCAGGGAAGGCACATCGGCGTACTGGCTCGCCATTTTCATAAGCTGATATTCTTCTTCGTCCAACTTACGAAAACTAAGTGGAAGGAAATCGTGAATGCGAAAGTAACGACGATCTTCTTTTGGGGTCATTGTGCCAATAAATCTTTAATAACTGGGTCAATATTCAGTTTAGACGAAATCCTAAAAAATACTCGACGGCGGAAGGTCATAGAGAAAGCGTGCTTCTTCCAATCCGAAGTCGTTATAAAGTTCCGGATCTACATCTCGCAATGCTGCAATTTGTTCCTGCAAATCCGGATCGATAGATTGGCGGATGATGATCTCAACCCGTCTATTTCTATCTCTATTCTCAGCAGAATCGTTAGGAACTAATGGTTGGACATGGGCAAATCCAGTGACGGAAAACCGTCTGGGATTTAGCACATCGTCGATGAATAATTCCTGGGCTACAGTTACCGATCTTGCCGCAGACAGATCCCAATTGGAGCGAAATCTCGCTGTTCGTATTGTTGAATTATCGGTATGACCTTCTACTGATACAGAACCTTCTCGGCGGGCGATGACTTCGCGGACATATCTTAGTACTGGGTAATAATCAGGAGTTAGTTCTGCAGAACCTGGTTCGAAAGAACCCTGTTCTTGAATCCTTACAATAATTTTTCGTCCTTCAGTTTCGATCTCAACCTCGCCACGAACAATTTGCACACGTAATGCTTCTCTTAACTCACGCGCGTCTTCCGCGGTTTCACTAACGAGCTCTTCGAGCTGTTCGACTATGGGTAATTCCACACCTTGAGTAAGATCTTCCCGCCCCTGTTCAACATCGAACATTTCAGTTTCCTGAAAATCCAAACTGTTCTCTGTAATTTCTCTGGTCGATTGGTAGATTTCATTGATCGGCGTAGGTTCTGGTATGGCGGGACTAAACTCCTGGGCAATTATGCTTGTACCTTTGGGGATATCATCTACATTCAGACGATTCTGCACACCAAAGGCCTGGGCCATAGATCCAGCGAGTCGCTTAAACTTCAATGCATCCATTTCAGAGAAAGATAACAACAAGACGAAGAAACACATCAAGAGAGACATGAGGTCAGCGAAAGTCATAACCCATGCCGGAATCCCTGCGGGACAATCAGGACATTCGACTTCTTCCACTGCGATAGTCTCCTAGCTTAAGTTTAGGCTTCTACGCCTACTTCTCGTTGCGATACCGGCAAGTAAGTCCGTAACATGGTATCAATAACCCGCGGATTCTGACCTGCTTGAATTGCCAATAAAGCATCGATGACCAGCGCCTTGATTGTCTCTTCTTGGGATGATCTGAGATTAAGTTTGTCGCAGATTGGCAAAGCAAACATGTTGGCGAGCATTGCACCATAGAGTGTTGTTAGTAGCGCAACTGCCATTGATGGCCCGATAGACTGAGGATCATCCATACTTGCAAGCATGCCTACCAATCCTATGAGTGTTCCAATCATGCCCATGGCGGGACCAACATCTCCGATTGCTTGCCAGATTTTCTGACCCCAATCATGTCGGTCTACTGCTTGCTTCATGTCCTTCATCAGAAGGTTTTTTACAACTTCAGGATCATGACCGTCGACCAGAAGTTGAATACCGCTCTGAAGAAAATCATTGTCGACTTGCTTCCCTTCCAGAGATAACAGACCGCCTTTTCTTGCTGCGTCTGCGAGCTCGACAATTTCAGCAATAAGATCTTCTGGCTTTTCAATTTTGTCTGTGAAGCATTTTCCAGCAGTTTTAAACGCTGAAAAAAATTGTTTGATGCCGAACTTCGTCATTACGACAAGCAACGATCCAATGACGACGATCATGACCGACGAGCCATTCAGGAACATATAGGCGGAACCGCCCATCATGATGGTTACTATAATTAGCGCCCAGACGCCAAATAATCCAAGAAGAGTCGCTAAATCCATGCCGTTATCATTCCTTTAACTCGAGAATAAAGTTTTAATCTTCAGAAGCTACTAAAACTCATTAGAGAGACGTTTCTCGAATCTCTATTAAAGTCTAGTTGGAAATTGTGCATGCGACGGAAATCCGGGGCATTTTCTTACATCTTTTAGACCGAATTTCCATGGTTTTGCCGACATTTTCAGAGCCACATCGCTTATAATCCTTCTCCCCGGTCTTCTAATAGCTGTTCCGGTATAGTCGAGACTGTTGATAGATGGAAAAGAAATATGACTAAGAAAAAACAAGCTGCTTTTGATTTTGAAAAAGCACTGGAAGAGCTGGAAGAAATAGTTTCTTCAATGGAAGACGGTGAACTTACTTTAGAAGATTCATTACAGGCCTTCGAAACAGGCATCAAACTAACTCGTGAATGTCAGACCGCACTGAAAAAGGCGGAACAAAAAGTCCAAGTTCTCATCAATGAAAATGGCGATACCGAAGAACTTGAATTTGAAGACGACGACTAAACGTGCCCATGAACGCGCAAAATACTCCAGCATTGGATGAATTCTTAATTCAATGCCAACAACGAGTCGAGCAATCACTGCGAACAGTACTCTCGCAATCTATTCCTAGTAGTAAACTGATGGAAGCAATGCGTTATGCCTGTTTGGATGGAGGAAAACGTATTCGCCCGGTTCTGGTTTATGCCAGTGCTCAAGCAGTTGATGCGAAAAGCGAAGACGCTGATGCCGCTGCCGTCGCAGTTGAATTGATTCACAGCTATTCTCTCGTTCACGATGATCTTCCTGCAATGGATGATGATGACTTGCGACGTGGCAAAGCGAGCGCACACAGAGCTTTCGATGAAGCGACAGCAATTCTTGTAGGCGATGCTCTGCAAGCACTGGCATTTCAATGTTTAGCTAATCAAAACAATTCTCTTGAACCTGCAGCCAAATTACAGATGACAACTTTATTGGCTGAAGCCGCTGGTGCTTTCGGTATGACCGGTGGACAGTCATTAGATCTTGAGGCCAGCGGTACCGATATTGACCTGAGCGCTTTAGAAACTTTACACCGACTAAAAACCGGCGCACTGATAAAAGCAAGCGTAAAAATGGGCGCAATCTGTAATCCTCAATGTAGTGAAGAACAATTACAGGCTTTGGAACGGTATGCGGAAAACATCGGCCTCGCCTTCCAGGTTCAGGACGATATTCTCGATGAAATTTCCGATACGGCTACTTTAGGAAAACCACAAGGATCTGATCGTGCCCAAGCAAAGGCCACTTATGTAAGCCTGTTGGGTCTAGAGAAGGCGAAGGCGAAAGCAAGTGAGCTAGCAAACAATGCTGCAAAATCCCTGGAGGGATTTTCTAGCTCTGCCAACAGTCTAAGAGATTTGACAACCTATATAATAAACAGAATTCATTGATTGACGGGCGCTCCAGGCTGCATTACTGTACGCGGCCCGGCGACAGATTTACTTGAAAACTGGCGCCACTAGAGTTGAAATACGCTGATGTTAGATGAAATACCCATAACGCGGCCGGATACACCCCTCTTAGACCAGATCCATAGTCCCGCAGACCTTAAAGAATTTGAGATTGACCAGCTCTCTCAGTTAGCCGATGAGCTACGGCTGTTTCTGCTCTATGCGGTCGGACAGACTGGAGGTCATTTTGGGGCAGGATTGGGTGTCGTTGAGCTTACAATTGCTCTTCATTATGTATTCGACACGCCGAAGGATCGGCTAGTGTGGGATGTTGGGCACCAAGCCTATCCCCATAAAATTCTAACTGGTCGTCGCGATCAGATGCTGACTATGCGTCAGGCAGGCGGTCTCGCGGCATTTCCAAACCGGGAAGAAAGCGAATATGACCAATTTGGCGTTGGACATTCCAGTACTTCTATAAGCGCAATTTTGGGAATGATGATCGCTGCACGTTTGCAAGGTGAGGAGCACCATAATATTGCTGTTATAGGTGACGGAGCAATGACTGCAGGAATGGCATTCGAAGCTTTAAATCACGCAGGTCATCTTGATGACAATGTGTTAGTTATTCTGAACGACAACAACATGTCCATATCCAACAACGTCGGTGGATTATCCAGCTACTTTGCGCGCATGTGGGCTAGCAAGCCATACAATTTTATAAGGACTGGATCGAAGCGTGTTCTGTCTAAACTGCCTCAAGCACTGAAAGCGGCGCACCGTGCTGAAGAATACATGAAAGGCATGGTGTCCCCTGGCACCTTGTTCGAAGAAATCGGATTTAACTACATTGGCTTAATCGACGGCCATGACGTAACAGGCTTAGTTGATATTCTAAAAAACATCAAAACTTTGCGTGGTCCTCAACTGCTGCATCTCGTTACGCAAAAAGGCAAAGGCTATTCCGAATCTGAAAATGATCCCTATGGAATGCATGCCTTAAGTAAGATCGAAGCGAAAGCAGAAAAACCCAAAACCAGTATTACTAGAGCTAAAACAGTTCCAAGCTATTCTCAAGTCTTTGGAAGCTGGCTTTGCGACTTGGCTGAAGCCAATGACAAAGTTGTTGGAATTACTCCAGCCATGGGCGAAGGCTCCGGCATGAATGAGTTCGCCCTAAAATACCCTGAACGGTTTCATGATGTTGCCATTGCAGAGCAGCATGCAGTGACATTCGCAGCGGGTATGGCCTGCGATGGAATTAAACCCATTGTCGCGATTTATTCGACATTCTTACAACGAGCTTACGATCAGCTTATTCACGATGTTGCTTTGCAAAACCTGAACGTATTATTCGCCATCGATAGGGCCGGTTTGGTAGGAGAAGACGGTCCTACTCATGCCGGTAGCTTCGATCTGACTTATTTGCGCTGTGTACCGAACATGATTGTAATGGCACCTAGTGATGAAAACGAAACGCATAAATTGCTATCAACGGGGTTCGCGCATAATGGTCCTAGCGCAGTGCGCTACCCCCGTGGAAAAGGACCAGGAGCGCAGGATGATAGAAATCTCGAGCCTGTCGAAATCGGTAAGGCCGTGGTCAGAAGGGAAGGTCGTTCCATTGCTATTCTAGCCTTCGGCAGTATGGTTGCTCCGGCTCTTCAGAGTGCAAACAAGATTAATGCGACTGTTGTGGACATGCGCTTCGTTAAACCACTTGACGAAGATCTAATTGGCGACATGGCAACTACCCATCAACTCATTGTCACCGTCGAAGAAAACGCAATTATGGGCGGTGCGGGTTCTGCAGTTAACGAATTCCTACTACGGGCCAATTACCAAATTCCTATTCTTAATTTAGGATTGCCAGATGAATTTCTTGAACATGGAAAAGTTCCTGAAATGCTTGCCAGCGCAGATCTCGACAGTGAAAGCATTTCTAACGAAATTAGTAAGAAATTGAAAGATTGCAAAATACAGTCTGAAGCAGTTTAAGTTAGTCTTTTCCTCTTGATATTGATTGACTGCACCCATCCTTCCAAATACACTCTCCGCCGTTCCTTCTTGGAACTCGTTAAATCAGGTTCAATATTCTTTTTGTTTTGCACTACGTGTTTTGCACTACAAAAAGCCATTGAATTAATTGGGAAGTTGGTGAAAGACCAACGCTGCCCCCGCAACGGTAATTCGAATTTCATTCGATAAGTCCGATACCAGCCTGATTAACAGCTACATCTTGATGCAGCGGAGGGCTACATCAGTGGCAGAGTTGGTTCTCTAAACTCTTCTACCTGAACCCTCCCTGATGAATTTTTTAGCATCGCACTTTTAAGAAATAGGTGTGCAAGCATTCATTGGGAGTAACCATGTTAAACATATACCAATCCTTAACTATTGCGGGAATTCTGGCCTGCCTTAGTTTTCCTGTTTTTGCCCAGAATCCTAATCAACTGGAAGAAGTTATTGTAATTGCCAATCGAATTCCTCTTCCAATTCGCCAAGTAGGTACTTCGGTATCCGTGATAAGTGAGGACATGCTGCAAGAACATGGCAACTTTTCCTTACTAAACGTCCTAAGACAATCCACCGCAATTGGTGTATCCAGCAATGGTGGCGCCGGCTCCACTTCCTCACTGCGAATAAGAGGAGAAGAAGGATTTAGAACACTGACTATCATCGATGGATTGAGAATTGCCGATCCCAGTGCACCTCAAGTTGTAACACCCTTCGAACACATTTTAAGCAGCGGAATTAGTCGAGTTGAGATCTTACGCGGTCCCCAGGGTCTCAGCTACGGTGCAGATGCAGGGGGTGTTGTCGCTATCAGCTCGCGCCAGGCAGAAGAAGGTTTTGACGTAAACATTGAGGGCCAATCTGGCAGCGAAAATACAAACCAAGGGATTCTAAACTTAAGTGGCGCTAGCAACATTGTGGATTTTTCCTTGGCAGCAACAGAGTTTGAAACTGATGGATACAATGCTAGAGCATCTGACGCCATTTTGATGGATGACGACGGTTATGAGAACAGTACTATTCACGCACGCTTGGGAGCCAATTTAACTGACAATCTTAGAATCCAGCTTGTGCATCGTAACGTCGAAGGAGAAACACAATACGATGGCTGCTTCGCCGGAACTACGGTTTACGATTGTGAGTCTCACTACGATCTGCAAGCAACTCGACTCTCGGTGGATTACGGCTCTGAATCCTTTACGCATTCCCTCGCCTATTCCCAAAGCAATACCGAGCGTGATGATTTTGCCTTAGGTTCAAGAGCGTTTGGTTCCGATGGAGAAATTAATCGCTTGGAATACATCGGCAGCGCCACAGGATTGCCCGGTTTCGATTTAGTATATGGCATTGATCTGGAGGAAGAAGTAAATGCTTCCTTAGCAAGGGATAACAAAGCTGTGTATCTGGAGTATCTCAGCGATTTTTCAGACTCCTTCTTTTTAACTGCCGGTGTGCGTCGTGATGAGAACGATGACTTCGGTAGTCACACAAGTTATAGACTTACTACTGCTTACCTTCTGGACCTGGAAGATTCTGTAGTTAAATTTAAGGCCAGTTACGGCACCGGATTTCGCGCACCAAGCCTATTCGAAGTTGACTACAATGCAGGTCCCTTTTCCTTCCTACCGGCATCGAATGTTCAGTTATCTGAAGAACAAAGTAGGGGAATAGAATACGGAGTAGAATATCTGGCCGACCGAGTTCGCTTGGAAGCTGTGCGGTTCGATCAGGAAATTGAAGACGCAATCTATTTCGACTTGTCTGGATTTAGTGGTTATCTGCAGGATATCGGAACGAGCACGTCAGAAGGTATCGAAATTAGTGGCTCACTTTCAATTACTGACCAGCTGAGTTTCAGAGCAAATTACACCCACAACGATACCGAGAGACCAAACGGACTGCAGCGAATTCGGAGGCCAGAACAACTTGCAAATCTGGGCCTGAATTTCATCAGCGCTTCGGAGAAATTGCGAATTAGTACTTTTTATAGAATTTCGCGAGATTCGATTGATGAGCAATTTGGTACACCGGTTGAGCTAGACGATTTCGAAGTGTTAGATATCAGCGCCAGCTATCGAGTTTCAACTAACGTGGAGTTATTCGCCCGCTTGGAGAATGCGTTTGATGAAGACTACCAGGAGATTCTCGATTTCATCGCTCCAGATCGAGCTTCCTATATAGGAATCAGGTTAAACTTCTAAGCTCTATCAGGATCTAATCATGTCTAATTCCAAAGCCAGTAACGAAGATAGAAATAAGCGTCACAAGAAAGCAATGCAGCGGAAGAAAGAGCATGTCGACAATCGCATTGCCGAAGCAACTATCGACAAAGGATTATTAGTTGTTTTAACTGGAAATGGAAAAGGCAAGAGTTCTTCTGCCTTTGGCATGCTAGCCCGCAGTGTCGGACACGGTCTGCGCTGCGGCGTAGTTCAATTTATTAAGGGATTGTGGGAGTGTGGGGAGCAAAAACTATTTGAAGATAATCCCCTGGTTGAATTTCATGTAATGAAAACTGGATTTACCTGGGAAACTCAGGACAGAGAGAAAGACATTGCTGCCGCCGTGAAAACCTGGGAAAAAGCTGAGGCCTTATTGTCGAATGAAGAAATCGATGTCGTAATCCTCGATGAACTGACTTACATGCTCACCTACGGTTATCTCGAAGGGACAATGGTCTTAGACGCTCTGAAGAATCGTCCTTCGCAGCAACACGTTGTAGTAACTGGCCGTAACGCATCGAAGGAATTGATTGAAATAGCTGACACAGTGAGTGAAGTAGCAGATACCAAGCACGCTTTTAATGCAGGGATCAAAGTTCAAAAGGGAATAGACTATTGAGGACGTTGACTAATTCATCGCTCGTTCTCTTTGTATGCCTGCTTTTGCAATCAGCTGCAATCGCTGCCATTGAAATTACCGATGACGAAGGATCCCTCATCCGTCTCGATAGTCCAGCTGAGAGAATCATCAGTCTTGCCCCTTCCCTAACCGAACTGGTGTTTGCGGCAGGTGCTGGCAACAAACTCGTAGGTGTAGTGGAATACAGCGATTTTCCTCCTGAAGCCAACGCCCTACCTATTGTCGGACGCTTTGATTTACTCGACATGGAAAGAATTCTGCAACTGCAACCTGATCTGGTAATAGCCTGGCAAAGCGGAAATCCAAGAGCCTCTGTTGCGAGATTGAAACAACTAGGCCTTACCGTTTACATCGCCGAGCCCAAGACATTGGACACGATTCCTGATCATATCGAAAAATTGGGCATTCTTGCCGGAACACAAGCTGTCGCTGCTGCTGCCGTAAATCAATTCGATACTCACTATCAGGAATTGCGTACTGAGTTCAGTGACAAAGCGGCAGTCAAAATTTTCTACCAGGTATGGGATGTTCCTCTTATCACTTCCGGTGGCAATGAGTTAATTAATGACATCATCAGCCTGTGTGGCGGCGAGAATATTTTTGCCGAACTACAACTCATTGCACCGAAAGTCAGTGAGGAAGCAGTACTCGTTAGAAATCCAGAAGTAATAATCGCAAGTGGGATGGATATCGAGAGGCCTGAATGGTTGGATGATTGGAAACAATGGCCTGGATTAGCCGCGGTGGAAAAAGGGAACTTATTTTTCGTTCCACCGGAATTATTGCAGCGGCACACACCAAGAGCATTACTTGGCGCACAACAGATGTGTGGCCAAATTGATCGAGCTCGACAATCTTTGTAAGTGATTAACCAACACTAGCGCCGTGCTCAGCGCCATTGTGTAAAATCAAGGATGCACTCAATTTTTCTTCTCGGATATCTAATCTGACACGACTAAAGCAAGCGAAAGGAATATGCAAAGGAAAGCTTCGGTTTAGAGGCATGCCTAACACAGAAGGAAGGACTACTCTTAGCACACCGCCATGAGTTACTACCAGCAATTGGCTACCATCTTCTTTCTTAGCCAGTTCACTCCATGCAGACAACACTCGATCTTTAAATGTTAAATAGTTCTCTCCATTTGGTGGAGCCAGTGCCGACAAGTCTTCGCGAAACGCTTTGAACTGATCAGCTGCAACTTTGCGCCATTCGCTAACTAACATTCCGTCCCAATCGCCGTAGTCAATTTCCTGCCATTGCTCTTCAACTTTAATTGGAACATCGACATTGGCAGCTACTTGCTCAGCGAAATGTCGACAACGCTTTAACGGAGAACTAATAATTTCAGACCATGCTGGAGTAATGGAACTGGGAATATGTTGATCTGAAAGACCAGTTGCCTTCTGCATTTGGGCCCAGCCCAATTCCGTCAATTCAGGATCCACTCTGCCGCGGAGAATATCGCCTCCATGAGGCTCCCCGTGGCGAATAAAATCAACAATAATAGTTTTGTTTGGAGTGGACACCGCCGATAGTGTCACTTCATGTGGCCAAGCTTATCGACTTTTACTGCCAGATAACTTTCGTTATGCGGATTTGCTTCGGTGTGCAATGGAACGATCTCAGAAATATTGAAGCCCATTTCTTTAAGACCGTCGACTTTACGCGGATTATTCGTCATTAGATGTAAGTTGGAAATGTGAAAATGATCCAGCATTGGTTTACAAATTTCATACTCGCGACTATCAGGATCGAATCCTAACTGTACATTCGCCTCGACTGTATCAGCGCCTGAATCTTGTAATGCGTATGCTTTAATTTTGTTTAACAGCCCAATGCCTCTACCTTCCTGTCTTAAGTAAAGTATGATTCCGCGTCCTTTTTTACTGACACTCTCCATTGCCGCTTGCAATTGCGGGCCACAATCACAGCGCAGACTAAACAGGCAATCGCCGGTCAGGCATTCAGAGTGAACACGACACAATACGGGCTCGTCACCACTAATGTCGCCAAAAGTGAGCGCAACATGCTCTTTACCACTGCTAAGCTCTTCAAAACCATGAATGGTGAATTGCCCCCAGCGTGTAGGCAATATGGCGGATGCAACATATTCAACTGACAAACTTATTTCCTCAGACTTCCAGGACCCCTACTTTTAAGCCATTCAAGCGAATAGAACAGCCAGAGCCTGAATACACAGGGCGGCCATTATACCTGCTAAAACGTCATCTAGCATGATTCCTAGGCCCCCTTCCACGCGCTGGTCTATTAGCTTGATTGGCCAGGGTTTCAAGATATCCAAGAGTCGAAATAGGCCAAATCCCAACAGAATCCAAGGCCAACCCGCCGGTGCCAAAAACATGGTAATCCAATAACCAACTATCTCATCCCAAACAATTCCGCCATGATCATGGATTCCAAGGGCTTCGGCAGATTTGCCACAAAGCCATACTCCGAAAAGGAAACTCAGCACAATTACGCCGGCATAGATCCACAGATTCGTGTGCACTAAAAGCAGGTAAAACGGAATAGCTACAACTGTACCAAAGGTTCCCGGTGCTTTTGGCGCCAGGCCGGCGCCAAAGCCAAAAGCTACAAAATGGATAGGATTAGTGAGTACCGTTTTGCTGAATTCTGTCATTAGGAATTTCCTTCCTGGAAATGGCGATAGGCATTTTCATTGAGAGGAATTTCTTCACCAGTACCGGAGTAACAACGCACTTTTCTATCCTCGGTAATTTCACCAATGCAGCTTATGCGAGTGTTTGCTTCTTCAGCTCTGGCTTGAAATTTTTCTCTATCGTGCTTCGCAACTGTTACGCAAAGCTCGTAATCATCTCCACCAAAGAGTGCGGCGCGCAAAAGATTGTCAGTTGATACACAACAAGTGGCAGAATCGGAATAAGGAAATTCTGCT
Source organism: Pseudomonadales bacterium (assembly GCA_012103535.1). Lineage (GTDB taxonomy): Bacteria > Pseudomonadota > Gammaproteobacteria > Pseudomonadales > Pseudohongiellaceae > UBA9145. The sequence goes on along the minus strand of WLWQ01000003.1, from coordinate 905,434 downwards.
ACATTTAATGCAGCACCCACTCTGCTATTAGTACATATATGCCCAATATCTCCTATCAGCCCATCGGAGATATCGATGGCACTGGAAATATAATCACCACACTGCAGTGCAAACTCAATTCTTGGCTGAGGCTCAAAGTAGGCTTGCTCAAAATAGCTGGCACAATTTGAAGAAGGTTGATCTTGTTCTAATTGAAATGAAGCACCTAGATGAGAGGGCAATCCCATACTCGCAAGCGCTATCGCGCCATCGCCCAAACAACCGGTAACAAAAATTAGATCACCTACATTGGCAGCGTCTCGACGCAGTGCTTTCCCGCTTTTCGCAATGCCATGGACTTGTATGGCAATAGTAGTTGGCCCCTTGCTTAAATCCCCACCAATCAATGCGATATTGTATTGGCGAGCTAATTTGATAAGGCCTTGACTAAATTGTTGCAACCACGATTCAGATGCATCCGCTAACACCAGGCCAAGAGTGAAACAGAGAGGCTCAGCTCCCATGGCAGCAAGATCACTAAGGTTTACCGCGAGGGCTCGGGTTGCAATTTTTTCGGGATTCGCGTCACTGGGAAAGTGCACAGAGTCAACCAGGACGTCAGTTGAAATTAGCAATTGATCTTCGGCAGCGAGACTTAAAATTGCACTGTCATCGCCAATGCCAAGTAAGATCTCTTCTCTGCTTACAGCTAGATCTGCTGTTTGAAAATACTTTTGAATAATTTCAAATTCGGAGAGACTCATAGTGAGTAGTTAATTGAATTCAATATTAGTAGTCACTTTTTCGCTATTTCAGCTGGTCGAAGTTCTACTGCCAACTTATCTAGCACACCGTTTACGTACTTATGACTGTCTGTTGCGCCGAAAACTTTTGCCAACTCTATACACTCATTAATAACTACTTTGTACGGCACATCAACTCTTCGTGAAAGTTCGTAGGTGCCTAGATAGAGAAGAGATTTTTCGATTGGATCAAGAGCGTCAGGAGAGCGGTCTAGTACGGGAACTAAATGTTCATCTAGGCTCTGAACACATTTTGGTATTTCGATAAACACTTCATCGAAATATTCCCAATCAATCTTGCCTTCATTTTGATCGTGAAACTGTTCCGCGATTTTAGTCGGTTCGGCATCAGCCATTACCCACTGGTACAAAGCCTGCATTACTAATTGCCGAGCCTTGCGACGTTGTGCCAAGGGAATTTTTTTGCGAGCGTTGCGATTCGATTTATTTGTCATCGCGGTGTTTTTAACTGCCACTTAAACTTCCAGCTGACGAGTTAAACTAAGCATCTCGATTGCAGTCAGCGCAGCCTCTGCGCCTTTGTTCCCTGCCTTAGTGCCTGCCCGTTCTACGGCCTGTTCGATGGTATCTACGGTAAGTACGCCAAATGCAACGGGCACGCCGCTATTTAAACTGACCTGACTAAGCCCTTTTACACACTCGCCGGCCACGTATTCGAAGTGAGGAGTACCTCCTCGAATAACCGCACCGAGAGCGATTACTGCATTAAAAGTGTCGCCATCTGTCATTTTCTTAACAGCTAAAGGAAGCTCGTAGGCACCAGGGACTTTTACTATTGTTATGTCACGATCTTGTACACCGTGCTTGCGCAGTGTATCCAACGCTCCGTCCAGTAAACGGTCCACAATGAAACTGTTAAAGCGCGCAACTGCGATACCATAGTTCGCCGTTGCATTGGTATAGTTACCTTCGATAGTTTTAATCGTACTCATATCACTGTCCTAGCTTTGTGTAGAGGCACTGCTTTGCTCACTTATCTTTACTGAATTCAACAAACTCTACTGCTTCTAAATCGAATCCAGATATAGCGTTAAATCGCGCCGGGTAGCTTAACAAGCGCATTTTACCAACGCCAATATCTCTTAGGATTTGGGATCCGGTTCCGATTGTCAGATCATTTCTCGGTGCGCTAGAGGGCGCCGCATCTGCGCGTTTTGCCAAAGCAGAATCTAAATTATGCGCTAGATCCTGTCCGTAATCATCACCTGATAATAGTACTGCCACACCCTTTCCTTCTTTGCTTATTCGTTCTAATGCACTGCTGAAAGACCAGCTGGTTCGCTCCACATTATAGGTTTCACAGATGTCTCGCACAGTATTTGGAATATGAACTCTTACCAGAACGGGATCATCGTTCTCAATTTTCCCTTTGACATAGGCCAGGTGCAGGCTTCCACTTATTGAATCTTTGTAGCTATGGACAGTGAATTCACCGAACTGTGTTTGGAGCTTATTGGAATCTATTCGATCAACCGTGTGCTCATTCGCAATTCGATAGTGAATCAGGTCTACGATAGTTCCTATTTTTATTTCGTGTTTCTTTGCAAATAATTCCAAATCTTCACGACGCGCCATAGAACCATCTTCATTCATGATTTCTACAATCGCTGCCGCCGGTAAATAACCTGCGAGTCTCGCCAAATCGCAACCAGCTTCGGTATGGCCAGCTCTTCGCAATACTCCACCTGGTTGTGCCATGATTGGAAATATATGTCCTGGTTGTACGATGTCTTCCGGTTGGCTTTCTCTGGCAACTGCTACTTGAATGGTGCGCGCTCGATCCGCCGCAGAAATTCCAGTAGTTACTCCAGTTGCAGCTTCTACTGAAACGGTAAAGTTCGTGTTATAGGGAGTATTATTTTCATTTACCATTAATGGTAATTTTAAATATTCACAACGTTCCTTTGTTAAAGTAAGACAGATTAAACCTCTAGCATTGGTTGCCATGAAGTTTATATCTTCAGTGCGCACTCGTTCCGCAGCGATAATGATGTCTCCTTCATTCTCCCTGTCTTCATCATCCATCAAGATAACCATCTTACCTTGACGAATATCATCAATAATCTCTTCTATTGAGTTTAATTCCATAGCTTATGTTTTTTTAGTCGAACCCGTGTGCTTTTAAAAATTCTCTGTCTAGAACTGCAGGTTTGGCTGCATCTTCTCCCTGCATCAATCTCTCTAAATAACGCGCTACTAAATCTACTTCTAGATTTACTTTTTGATCAACCTGGTAATCTCCGATGATTGTTGCTGTTTGTGTATGGGGGATAATATTAATGGAGAATCGAGTTCCGTCGACATCGTTTATGGTCAGACTCGTTCCATCGATACAAATCGACCCTTTCGCTGCAATGTATTTGCACAAGTTATCGGGTGCGGCGAATACCAGCTTTATGCTTTGCCCATCTGGCTCAGTACTCACTAAAGTGCCAACACCATCCACATGACCGCTAACAATGTGGCCACCAAATCTGCTCGTGGCCAGCATGGCTTTTTCCAGATTCACTCTGGAATCCGTTCGTGCTTCGCCCAAAGCCGTACAGCGCATCGATTCGTTTGATACATCCGCTGAAAAACCGTTTGCATCCAATTCAACAACGGTAAGACAACAACCGTTTACAGCGATGCTGTCTCCAATATTCACATCACCAAGATCCAAGTCACCGCAATTTATAAGCAGGCGCCATTCGTCTTGAATCTTTTTAAGATTCGTAACGGTGCCAATGGCTTCAATAATCCCAGTAAACATTTTTCAGTTTTCTACTTTGGTCTAGTTAATACTGCTTTTATGTCATTTCCTATTTGCACTACTTCAGAAACCTGGAATTGCATAGCCTCTGCCAACGATGATAATCCTGTTGATTCAAATAATGGTTTTGCATCGCTACCTAGAAGTTTGGGAGCGATATAAACGACAAGCTCATCGACCAAGTCCTTGTCTATAAAGCTGCCACTCAGTGTTGGGCCAGCTTCGATAAGCACATCATTGCAGGCAAATTCGGAGGCCAGCGATTCTAACACAGAATTTAGATTGACTCCTTTGCCATCTGCGTCGATTTGAATAGATTCCGCGTTACTAGCGAGACTCTTCGAATTATCCACACTCTTTGTAGTGAATATTTTTACTGGTCCGTCTACAGATAAGAGTCGGGCGGTGCCAGGTGTCCGCATTTGACTATCAAGTATCACTCGCAATGGTTGTTCTTTTAGACAAGGTTCGCTTTCTTTAAGTTGATCATCACTTAAGTCTAACTCTTCGGTTCTCACATTTAGTGAAGGATCATCTGCCAGTACGGTGTTTACACCGGTCAATATTGCACTACTGCATGCCCGCAATCTTTGCACATCGGCACGAGACTCAGCACTTGTGATCCATTTGCTTTCACCATTTGCTAATGCTGTTCTACCATCTAGGCTCATAGCCAGTTTAAGGCGAACATAAGGCATTCCGTTTTCGTGCCGTTTGAAATAGCCAAGGTTTAATTGACGTGCTTTAGCTTCAAAATCTTGCATATGAAACACTTCTATTCCAGCTTCTTCTAGACCCTTTACTCCGCTACCTGAAACTCGCTTATCTGAGTCCAAACCAGCAATCACAACTGTAGCCAATCCAGCGTTGATCAATGCTTCACTGCAGGGGCCAGTTCGCCCGGTAAAAGAACAGGGTTCGAGAGTTACAAATGCGGTCCCTCCCTTTGCGTTTTTCCCGGCCTTTTCTAAAGCCATAATTTCCGCATGGGCATGACCTGCAGCAGCGTGCCAACCCTCGCCAACAATCTCTTGATTATTAACAATGACACAACCGACTCTTGGATTCGGTGTGGCGCTTAAAACTTTTTCAGCCAGGTCCAAGGCGCGACCCATATAAACTGGCCATTCAATATTAGTTTTATCGCCTTTCCAATTTTTTGGAGCCTTCATAACAAAAACTCTTTGCCATTATTTCGAGTTCTTTACGAACCTCTATGCCCAGTAAAATAGGGCAAGGGGGGACGATTCTAACAGAATTGGGGGTGTTTTGGAGGTTGCCCACAAATCGCACATCGAACAAAAATGAACTTTCACAATATGGCGAAAAGTCAGCGCGAATTTGATGTTATTTGTGGGCTAACTAGAGCCGTCTTTTGAGAGCTTGTCTATTTCTTCTCTAAACTCATTGAGGTCTTTAAAGCTGCGGTAGACAGAAGCGAAGCGCACGAATGCGACCTCGTCGAGATCCCGCAGTTCTTTCATGACTTGCTCGCCAACATTACGCGAGTGGATTTCTCTTTCACCGGTGGAGCGCAGATTCGCCTTTATTCGATTAACCGCCTCTTCTACTTTTTCTATACTCACCGGTCTTTTTTCTAGTGCCTTCGACAATCCTTCGAGAAGTTTATCTTCATTAAAGGGTTCTCGGATTCCGTCTTGTTTGATAATTCTTGGCATAACCAATTCGGCGGATTCATAGGTGGTAAATCTCTCTTCGCAAGTAATGCACTCACGTCGCCTGCGAACATGGTTTCCTTCAGAAACTAAGCGAGAATCTATAACTTTGGTGTCAATGGCACCACAAAAAGGGCAATGCATAGTATTCCTTGGTTACTCGTTACTTCAAATTCTAAGTTTTTATTTTTGATATACAGGAAATCGAGAACATAGCTCAATTACTTTAGCTTTAACTTCCGTAATCATACTTTCGTTTGTAATGTCGTCGAGGATATCGCACATCCAAGTTGTCAATTCGCCCACTTCATCCTGCTTGAATCCTCTGGTGGTGATCGCCGGCGATCCAATACGTAGACCGCTTGTTACGAATGGAGGGTTTGGATCATTCGGCACTGCATTCTTATTCACAGTTATGTTGGCTTTGCCCAATGCAGCATCAGCGTCTTTACCAGTAATGCCTTGCTTAATCAGGCTCAGTAAAAACAAATGGTCATCGGTGCCATTCGAGACGATATCGAAACCTCGATCGATGAATACCTGTGCCATAGTGCGAGCGTTATCCAGGGTCTGCTGCTGATAGCTCACAAAGCCTTCGCTCATAGCCTCTTTGAAGCACACTGCCTTGGCAGCAATAACGTGCATTAGTGGTCCACCTTGGCTCTCAGGGAACACAGCGAAATTTAGCTTTTTCTCCAGGTCCGGATTCGAGCGAGCCAAGATAATTCCACCTCTTGGTCCTCTTAGTGTCTTATGGGTGGTAGTTGTTGTGACGTCAGCGATGTTAACCGGGCTCGGGTATACGCCGGCGGCGATTAAGCCCGAAACGTGAGCCATATCTACCAGAAAATAGGCGCCTATACTGTCAGCAATATCTCGGAATTTCTGCCAGTCGATTACTCGTGAATAGGCAGAGAAACCGGCAACAATAAGTTTCGGCTTGTGTTCCTGTGCCAGAATGTTTACCTGATCGTAATCGATCTCTCCTGTCTCGATATTCAATCCGTACTGTACCGATTTATAGATTCTGCCAGAGAAACTAACACTAGCGCCGTGAGTTAAATGTCCTCCGTCTGCCAGACTCATACCTAAAAGCGTGTCGCCGGGTTTTAACAAGGCCATGTAAGCTGCAGCGTTTGCTTGAGATCCAGAATGGGGCTGCACATTAGCGAAATCGGCTTGAAAGAGTTCTTTGGCACGGGCGATGGCAAGATCCTCTACTACGTCAACATTTTCACAGCCACCGTAATAGCGTTTCCTGGGATAACCTTCTGCGTACTTATTGGTGAGAACCGAGCCCTGTGCTTCCATAACCAGCGGGCTGGTGTGATTTTCTGATGCGATCAGTTCGATGTGTTCTTCCTGACGAGTTTTTTCTGCTTCGATAGCTGCGCTAATTTCTGGATCAAATTCCGATAGGCTGATATCGCTCTTGAACATTCACTACTCCAAAGACTGGGCCGGGTTTTTCGAAGGCGCTATTCTACCCGATGACTTTGATATGAGCATCAACATATTGGGTATTTACCCCGGATTTTTTTATGAGAAACACGATATATCGTGTGCAATAATACTGCCTGCGTTTTAACCGATTGATTGGAGCAAAGCATGTCGCAGTTTGTTTACACGATGCATCGTGTTGGCAAGGTAGTACCTCCTAAAAGAGAAATCCTAAAAGACATCTCACTTTCTTTTTTTCCAGGAGCAAAAATTGGCGTTCTTGGATTAAACGGCGCTGGCAAGTCTACTCTGCTCAGGATAATGGCGGGAAAAGACCAGGAAATAAATGGCGAGGCACGGCCACAACCGGGCATAAACATCGGCTACCTGTCGCAGGAGCCAGAGCTCGATGATGCCAAAGACGTACGTGGCAATGTACAGGATGGCATTAAAGACATAATTGGCTTGGTAGAAGAGTTCAATGCAATCAGCGATAAATTCGCCGAGCCCATGGATGAAGATGAGATGACTGCGCTGCTCGAGAAGCAGGGAGAACTGCAGAATGCTATCGATGCTGTGGATGGATGGCAGATCGAAAGAACCTTAGAGATTGCTGCCGATGCACTACGGCTTCCCCCGTGGGAAGAATCGATAGATCATCTTTCCGGCGGTGAAAAACGCCGGGTTGCGCTCTGCAGACTGCTCCTGTCTAAGCCGGACATGCTTTTACTTGACGAACCGACAAACCATCTCGATGCAGAGAGTGTCGCCTGGTTGGAGCGGTTTCTCCAAGAATATCCAGGTACCGTTGTGGCAATAACGCACGATCGCTATTTTCTTGATAACGCTGCTGGCTGGATTCTTGAGCTAGACCGAGGCCACGGCATTCCCTATGAAGGTAATTACAGTGCCTGGCTAGAAGCGAAGGAAAAGCGATTGGCAGTGGAAGAAAGACAGCAAGCCGCTCATGAACGAACAATTAAATCTGAATTGGAATGGGTGCGGGCAAATCCCAAAGGTAGACAATCCAAAAGCAAGGCGCGAATCGCCAGGTTTGAAGAACTCAATTCTCAGGATTTCCAGAAGCGCAACGAGACCCAAGAGTTGTATATTCCGCCCGGACCGCGTCTTGGCGATAAGGTGCTAGAAGTTAAAAATTTGTGCAAAAGTTTTGGTGATAAGACTCTTATCGAAGACCTGAGTTTCTCCGTGCCGAAGGGCAGCATTGTCGGCATTATCGGCGGCAATGGCGCTGGGAAAACTACTTTCTTACGGATGCTAGTGGGTACTGAGCAAGCTGATTCCGGCAGTATCGACCTAGGTGAAACTGTCGATCTGGCCTATGTAGACCAGAGCCGGGATGAACTCAACGGTGAAAATACCGTCTGGCAAGAAATTTCTGACGAGCAAGACAACATCAAAATAGGGAAGTATGAGATCTCCTCACGGGCTTATGCCAGTCGCTTCAATTTTCGCGGCGGTGATCAGCAGAAATTTGTAAAAGATCTGTCAGGTGGCGAACGCAATCGACTGCATATGGCCAAGTTACTCAAACGCGGTGGTAATGTTTTGCTGCTGGATGAACCAACCAATGATCTCGATGTCGAAACTCTGAGGGCCTTGGAAGAAGGACTACTGGCATTTCCAGGATGTGTGATTGTAGTTTCTCACGATCGCTGGTTTCTCGATCGAATCTGTACCCACATCCTGGCTTTTGAAGGCGAAAGCGAAGTGGTCTTTCATGAGGGTAACTATTCGGACTATGAAGTCGAGCGCAAGAAAAGATTAGGTGATGTCGCTCAACCTATCCGTGTGAAGTACAAAAAGTTGGGAGGGTAGCTCGTACATTGCCGTGAATGATCGTTTGCAAGGTTATGTATGGGCTTTGCTAAAGCCCTAAGTCTTTTTTGAGTTTTGCCAGTCTGGCCTTAGCATCTTCTTTTTTTAATTTGCGTTCGATCTTATCCGTAAGCGCTTCTGGTGCTTCGATAGTTAGCTGCTCTCCTTTTACTACTCGCCTACATAATTGTTCGTAGTGATACTCGAACACTGGAAAGGCCGTGGCTTCAGATTCATTAGCCAATAAATACCAACCAGCCGCACAACCAGCGTGATAAACAGCTTCATGGCTCCAGCTAAATTCCTTTTTCGGTGAAGGCGCCGAACATGCTTCAATATAGGCCTGCCGGGTAGAAGGCAAACCAAACAGATCTTTTCCTTCCTCACAGGCTCGAATAAATGCAGCGATTGAAGGTAAGTAGTCTTGTGATTGAATAACTCTTTTTGCTGCCGCAACTATCTGCCGAGGAGAATACTGTTCCAGACTGCTTAACCAATACTTCTTTGCAATTACGAGTGCTTCCGCTTCAGCAAAAGCCTTATGGAACTGGTTATGGTAAGCAAACTCAAATTCAGCAAAAATTTGATTAATAGCATCAACATGATCGAGTTGCCGATCATCGACATAGTCTTGATCAGGCTCAGCAACGCGTTCACCCGCAGTGTCAACTGCTGAACTATTCGGCCCAGCTTCGGTCAGCGATTTGCTGGAACTTTTCTTTAACTCGTTGCTGGCTTGATCCAGTAGTGGATTGATTTTCCGCATTTGTTATTTCAGTAGTTTCTATATGTTTTAGCTGTCTCGCCCAGTCCTGCTTTATAAACTGCAGAAATACTGTGTTCCAAGACGATTTTACTTGTTGGCTGTCTTTCCAATACATCACGAATTCAGGTACACGACTCCTCGCCCATTTTTCATCAATCTCGGCAAGCTGCAATATTTCATAACAATCTATACTTGGTTGCCAATCGTCCGGAATTGACTTGGGCGTATCGTCACGACCAAATGAAGCAGAGAACTTAGCCCATTGACGTCGAATATGTTCGATAAACTTGGTGTTCCATGCCCCGTGCACAACGCCACGTTCTCGCCAATAGAGCACAAATTCCGGAACTGCGTCTTCAATAAAGCTGAGACTAATTCCTGAAATCTCGAGAATGCCTATTGCGTCCGGGCTCGGGAACCAATCGGCAGACATGTTACTGGCTAACTCGTAGGCGCCCCGTCGAGTTTGCTCGTTACGCCACTCTTTTAAGACATGCTTGTAAAAAGCATTGCCCCATGAAAACCGCGACTGGCCACGATCCCTCCAATAGTTTACAAATTCGGGCACCAGACCTTGAATAAAATCTTGCGGTATTGAATGTTGCTTACAGAGGCGAATCCAGTTTTGATCTGGCTGCCAGTCCTCTGGTATTAGGGCAGCGCTACCACTGCTTGCAGGCTTGCTCGACTTCGACTTAGGCGCTGGCTTCGTTTTCGCCCTAGTTCGACTTTTTTGCGGATCAACCTGGTCGTTAATTGCCAAGAAAATTTCATCATCTACATCAGCATCCTCTATCGTTAGCATGCCAAGGTTTTGCAAATTGTTTTGGATGCGCTTAATGTCAGTGATTTCCCAAAACGTTAAGAGCGAGCCAAGATCCCCATAGCTAATCCTTATCCAATGTAATGACGATTGATCCTGCCGTTTAGCCTTGTCACGATACTCGATCAGATCGGCTATAGCCTGGAACATAATTGCTTCTTCTAATCCGATTGTCGCCGCCAAAGTTGGCGAAACTAGCAATGGGCGTTCTGGAAGTATCGGAGACTTCATTAAAGTTTCAAACTCGATAGATGTAAAAAGAAACACAACAAGAAAGTTGTTAGTGATATCGTAACACAGCGCGAATTTCTTCGGCACGCAGTAATTGGTCCTTTTATTCCTTCCACTGTACTATCAATTGTAGGTCGCCACTTACCAACAACTTATTCTCTAGATATACACAATGTACTCACAACTCATCAGCAATTTCGTTGACCAGGAATCACTTCCCTCTTCATATATCGAAGATGCAGGGAAATTTGTCGTCCCGCTGGTCGATCAGATAGCACAGCGTATTCTTGGCTCTGCAGACACCCTTTTCATAGGCCTTAATGGTGCCCAAGGTACAGGGAAAACAACTCTAGCTAAGTTGCTGGTTAAACTGCTCGAAGCTCGAGGATTCGGCATCGCCAATCTATCTATAGATGATTTTTATTTTACCAAAGCAGAACGCCAACTCCTTGCGGAAAAGCAACACCCGTTATTAATTACACGAGGAGTTCCTGGTACCCATGACACTTCCCTACTGTTAAAAAAAATCACCGAGTTTCGAAACTTAGAATCAAAGCAAGTGTGTGAAGTTCCCAGGTTTAATAAAGCCATGGATGATCGATGTGGATTATCCGATTGGCAACGTGTAACTGGTCCGATCGATTCGGTTTTATTGGAGGGTTGGTTCGTAGGAGCACCACCTCAGGAAGCTGAGGATTTGGGGAGGACAGTCAATGTACTCGAAGAATCAGAGGACAAAGACGGTAGCTGGCGTGAGTTCGTAAATACCCAATTGGCAGGGCAGTATCAGGCTGTTTTTGACCAACTCGATTTGTTAATCATGTTGAAAGCACCATCGTTCGAGCAGGTATTTGAGTGGCGAGCACTGCAGGAAGAAAAACTAAGAAATCTCAGCTCACTTCACGCTTCGGCAATTATGGACGAAGATCAGTTAGAAAGGTTCATTCAGCACTATGAGAGAATAACTCGACACTGCCTTGAATACTTGCCAGAAAAAGCTGACTACCTCTACGAATTAGGTTCCGATCATAGAATATTCAAGGCTACCGCTACTTCTGATTAAACCTGCTCGGCGGTTGTCCCGAGTGAACTTTTTTTGCTGAACAGCGGTTGCACCCAAACCCTGGCAATCAAACCCACCAGGGCTATTGCTGCTAGCTGTCGCCAAAGAGGATAGGACTCTCCATGCTCCGCCATGGATAGCTGCAATGGCCATGAAAACGCCTGGTAAAATTCATTCAGTAACAAACCGCAAACAATGGCTGTACCAATTACTCCAATTAAGTAGGCAAGCAAAGATCTATTCCCAAGTTGCTCTCTGATAACTCCCATGGTGGCAATGTTTGTTGCAGGTCCTGTCAACATGAAGACCAATGCCGCACCAGGTGAAATTCCGGCAAACAATAAACTGGCAGCTACTGGCGTTGAAGCGGTTGCACAGATATACATAGGTAAGCCAACGATAACCATGATGATCATAGCCATCAGCCCATCACCCCATTGCAGGAAAAACGATTGCGGAACCAGAGTGGTAATTACTGCCGCAGCTACCAATCCGATTGCCAACCATTTCGCAGTATCAGAAATCATGCGTCCATAACCGTATTTAACTGCGGATATTAAGCGCTCACTCAATGGTGGTATGACTTGTTCTTCCTGTTGTTTATTACTACAGCAACTGCTGCTTGCTGTGACTTCTTCAGTAGCCACAGAATCTTCTTTATCAAAGGTATTTACTAATACCCCAGCGATGATTGCACTTGTCAGCGCACCGATTGGTCGCATCAAGGCGAATATCGGCCCTAAAACAGCGTAGGAAAATGATATTGAATCGACTCCAGTTTCCGGAGTTGCGACAAGGAATGAAGAAGTTGCACCTTTTGATGCACCGGCCTTGCGAATCGCTAGAGCAGTGGGAATTACACCGCAAGAACAGAGTGGTAATGGCGCACCAATAAAAGCACCTTTTACTATTGATACGAATCCCGGTTTAGCTAATTGTTTTTCTACCCAGCTGCTTGGAATTACCTGATTGATGATTCCGGCAAGTAAATAGCCGATCAACAACCAGGGTGCACTTTCGATAACTAAATTCCAAAAGTTTGTTAAGAAATTCATTACGCGGCACTCCTGGTTTTCTTCAAGTCACCCGCTTCAAGCGCTTCCATGATGGAACAGTGAGTTGCATTTTCCGGTCCTCCGCAGCAACTCTTCAAAAGGATTTGCAGCGTGTTTTGCATCGACCGCAATTCTTCCAACTTGGCATTGACCTCATCCAATTTGTGCTGGGTTATGTCCGTTACTTCCTGGCAACTGTGACTGGTTTTATCTACTCGAATCGACAGTAATTGGGAAATATCTTCCAGGGAGAATCCAATATTGCGAGCAGTTTTTACAAATTCTGCACGTCGAATATCTGCTTCGTTGTAATAGCGATATCCGGCCTCGCTTCTCTCGCTGGCGCTGATTAGCCCATGTTTTTCATAGAATCGAATGGTATGGGCCGTAAGGCCTGTTTTCGCTGCAAGTTCACTGATTTTAAGCATTTCCAACTCCCGAACCGCCATTTTCCGGCTTTCATGGGGACTAGTATAAGCTTAGAGTTGACTCTAAGGTCAATGATTTTATTCGGGATTGAGAATTCGGCTTATCCAATCGCCAATGTCATTAATTTCCTGGGGGCAAACGGCGTGCTCCATGGGATAGCTATTGTACTCAGGGACAAATCCGAGATTCTGCAGAGTTGCCAAACTTTTGCGGCCCAGAGACTCAGCAACTACTGGATCGAGAGAGCCATGGCATATCATGATTGGAATGCTGTTGTGGATCGGATTAATCGCTACGGTGTTGGCCGTGGCGAAATAGGTGGAAAGCGCCATTATGCCAGCAAGAGGTTTGTCATAGCTAAGAGCGGCCTCTAATGATACTGCGCCACCCTGAGAAAATCCTGCAACTATAATGCGGTCACTCGGAACTCCCCGCTCTATTTCTCGCTCTATTAAATTGTGTACCCACCGCGCCGATTGCATTAATTGCGCTTCATCTACGTGACGTTCTACATCCATTTGTTTGATGTCATACCAGGCTGGCATAACGAAGCCATTGTTAATGGTCACTGGAATCGACGGTGCGTGGGGAAATACGAAGCGAATCCCAAAATCTGAAGGCAGAACCAATTGCGGCACAATGGGTGCGAAATCATTTCCATCGGCGCCCAAGCCATGTAGCCAGATGATCGACGCGTTAACATCTGCGCCGGCAGGCGATTCCATTTCTACAGCAGGTAAAATATCCACATTGATGTCCATATAAATCGAGGGCGTTTTATATCAAGTGCTTAAACTGTCCGCAATAAAAGTCGTAGATTTTAATCTAGGTGAATCTGTGCTTAACTCTGAAAAAAATACTGCTCGGAATACTGCAATGAAACTTAAGTCTTCTCTAATTTCAAATTTTGTTTTCGGATTACTTTTCTGTTTATCCCTAGCTGTCTCGGCACAGGAACACAGTGATACTCGTTGGATAACAACCTGAGCAACTAGTCCGAGCACTCTGCCACCTGCAGATAGCGGCTACGATTCCGTGAACGATCAAACACTACGGCTTATCGTTCATACCTCTGTTGGTGGCAGCGCGCTAAGGCTGCGCCTGGCCAATTATCATGGAGATCAAGCAATCACAGTTGGCGCTGTTAGCGTCGCATTACAGGACAATGAAAGTGCGATTAGAAGCAATTCTGCAATCGAAGTAACGTTCAATGGCGAAGATTCGATTAGCCTATCGAAAGGAGCATTAGTTTTTAGTGATCCGATAGCTACCGATATTCCAGAACTGACTAATTTAGCCGTAAGCATCTATCTGCCCGAGCAAACTGGATTCCTCACAGCTCATGCCCTTTCAAATCAAACAAATTATGTATCTGATCAAGGCAATCATACTGACAGTATTAGTTTTCCCGTAGAGGTCGAAACGCCGGCCTGGAGTTTGTTGACAGCAATTGATGTTATCAACAACGATTCGATAACCACTATTGCTACCGTCGGAGATTCGATTACCGACGGTTGGGGATCCACCGATTCAGGAAACCAACGCTGGCCCAATCACTTTGCAAGACGAATCTTCCAAGATGATTCTATTAGCAAATATGCTGTCGTTAATGCAGGGATAAGTGGCAACAGAGTAACCACTGAATCGAGCCCTCAGTTTGGTCAGAATTTGCAGGCTCGATTCGAAAGAGATGTATTAGCCCTAAACAAGGTATCCCACATGGTACTGTTAGAAGGGATAAATGATATTGGCATGGCGACGATGGAAACTGGTTCACCAATATCAGCTGACAAAATTATCAGCGGCTACAGAAATATCATAGCCAGAACTCATGCTCGCGGGATAAAAATCTTTGCTGCTACTTTGACTCCATTTCAAGATGCTGTGTATTACAGCGAGGAAGGAGAAGTTCAACGCCAGGCGGTAAACAATTTTATTCGCACTAGCGGTGAGTTCGATGGAGTCATCGATTTTGATGCTGTAGTCAGGGATCCAGACAATCCTAAGCATATTCTTCCCGAATTTACCGAAGATAACCTGCATCCCAATGATGCAGGTTACAAAGCGATGGCGGACTCGATCGATTTAGATTTATTTCGATAAGCATTTGTCAACTCACCATTCGAACTTCCCTTTGCGGAAACGGGATCGAAATTCCGTTTTCGGATAACACTTCGTGAACCGCTGTTGTGCATTGATAGCGCACCTCATGAAAATGTTCAGTTGGTGCCCAACAGCGAATTCCTAGATTGATCGAGCTATCACCGAACTGATCTATTCCAACCTGCACTGGTCTGTCCGTATTCAGCCCATCCATGTTGCTCAGACGTTTTCTAATCGACGCTATTGTTGCGTTTGCATCTGAGTCGTAAGCTATTCCAACAGACAATTCCAAAATAGTGTCCGCCTGAGAATTATGAATGATTTCGCCAATAATATGCTTATTTGGAATAGTAATTAGCTCCCCATCTTCATTCGTTAGAAAAGTGTGGGAAAGGTGGACTTCTTTCACTAGCCCCCAAACACCCTGAACACGAATCGTATCTCCAACTACAAACGGCCTGGATAGGATTATGCTAAGTCCTGCCCCATAATTCGAAAGCAATCCTTGCACCGCCAGTCCAGCGCCAAGGCCGAGAGCGCCAATTGCGGCAATAAATGGCGTAATCTGTATACCAAGTTTAGGTAAAGCAATAACAACTGCAGAGGCGATGATTGCAATGCGGGCACAACTGGCAAAAAACCTACTAAGTGTTATATCGATGTCTTTCTTTTGACAAAGATTTAAAACAATCGTCGAAATTCGCCGCGCTATAAAGACACCAACAATCATAATGATTACGGCACCAAGTATCTGAAAGCTGTAAGTCACCAGGTAAGTGACAATTAAATTGTAGATTTCTGTAACCTGCTCAAGTTCTTGTTCCATGTTGTTCACTCGTATTGCTTTGTAGAATAATTGAATTTTGCCATTCGTTTCAGGAAGTCGAAGTAACAAACCAACTGTCAGTTTCGCATCTATTCCTGCAACATCATTGCGTCTTTGCGCCAGTCTGATTTAACATCTTGTATATGATAAGACGATTTGCACTTTTTGTATTTTTTTGTGCCTCACTAAATAACGGCTCTATTGCTCAAGATGAGGCAGATACGCCGTCTCTAGAGGGCTCCTGGGAAGGTCCGCTGGTTATAGGTCGAGACAGCACAAATCTCGCATTCACTTTCACCTTACGGGAAGGCGAATACGCTGCTGCTCTGATTAGCGGCGGAATGGGCATCTACGGCATGCCTGCAGACACTGTAAGCGTCGAAGGGCGTAAAATTATTATCCGCATCCCGAGGTTAGATGTAGAATTCACGGGCACCATTCGTTTGGATGATTCAGGCGAGAACATCGCCCGAATAGACGGTGATTGGTTTCAATACAGTGAGATGGTACCTGTAGTGTTACTGCCAGTGGATCAACCGACATTCTGATTTTACTAATAGCCGCCTAAACGTATCGACTAAGATTTCGATTCGCTCGACTGAGCCGCTCTGATAACACTCTTACTATATAAGTATGTAGAGCTGCCGTAGATGCCGGGAATTTCTTGCCCATTTCTTCCAGTTTTTGTTTATCCAAACGAAACAGTTTGGCGTCTTTCTCGATGCGCACACTGGCTGTCCTATTATCGCCAGTATAAATTGCCATTTCACCTAGAATCGCACCAGCTTTGTATTTTCGAAGTATCTGTTCTTGCTGGTTAGGAATCTTTAACACTACAACCACAGTGCCACCTCCAACAAAATAGAGTGAATCACCCTTATCACCCTCCATGAACAAGTACTCGCCAGGACCACGATCTTCTATTTCAAAAAATGAGGCCAGCAGTTTGACATCACCTTCCTCATAGGCAATTCGGCGTAGTACATCGTCTAGATCGAGATTACCATCTTCATCAGCACGATCCAGTTCCGAAAGTAAGCGGCGTTCGCACCAATCTACGGCGGTATCTAGATGCTCTTTGTAATTTCTTTCCCAGGTCTGCTCACCAAAGGTGAAGAAGCCATGTTTAACGAGTTGCTTGATCGATTTTTCGTCCGCACCACTAATGACCACGTGAAAGCCAACCCGATCACTGAGTTGTGCAAGTTTAGAGAAGGTAACGATTGCAGAAGTATCCAATTGACTGACGTGATGAAAATCCAACACAAGATAATCAAAATGCCCACCTTCCCTATCCATTATGCGCGTTCTGATTGCCGTAATTAACTTGTCTGCGGTACCGAAGAAAATAAAACCCTGCAAAATCAGAATGAGTACGCGATTGCCTTCCTTGTTAAGTAACTCCCGTGTTTCCAAATCACGATCTACATTACTCGCATGATCGCTGCCATTTGTTTCAATCTTAATAACGCTAAGTTGAGAATAATTTACTACAAACAGGATTATGGCGACAAAGAATCCAAACGTGACACCTTGCAGGATGTCGGAAAAGATAATGACGACGAGAATAAGCAGAACCACAACGTAATCTGACACAGGAAGTTCGTCCCGTGCTTTCCAAACCCAATCAATTAGAAATTCCAAGCCAACGTATATTAACAATCCGCCCAAGATAAAAGTTGGAACGAATTCCATGAATTCTGCACCGGCTAAGATAGCTGCAGCAACAAGACCAACGTACACAAATCCTGTTAGTCGGTCTTTACCACCCAGACGATCAACGAGGGCGGTATCCGACACATCATGTACTCCGGGAAATCCTCCGAATAAACTATTTACAATGTTGGTATACCCCATCACTTGTAATTCATGGTCCGGATTTAAGTCACTGCGGGCGATCAACTCAATCCCAGATACATCCAACAAGAGCATCATGGAACACAAGAGCGCGACAACAACAATGCCCCCGAGTTGTTGAGAAATGGCCATCCAATCGACCTGTGCAAAATAGTCAAAATGAAAAACCGGAATTAGCGATCCCGATGATTCTATCGAAGGCAACAATCCGTTATTCGATGCTTCTTCGGTTGAAACACCTGAGAAAATAAGAACGCTGTAAAAAATTAAGAGCGACAGAAGAATGATGCCGGGAACTGAGAAGCGATTGTCTCTAAACATCTTTCCGAGAATTAGGCATAAAGCCAGGATAACTGCCGGAGTAATGAGTTGAATAAACTCACTATTGGAAAATGTACTAAAAGTTGGTTCTTGACTGGCGGCAACTGTCAGTCCCCCTTCCACAAAGATGTAGCCAATACCTGCAAAAAATCCTCCGGTTACCGGATAAGGGATATACCGAACAAGATTGCCAAGCTTCATACGACCGAGTAAGAGAAGAAACAAACCCGCAATAAGGGTAGTAAGCATGATAGCTACAATGATTGTGGCTTCAGCACCGACAGAATATTGCGAACCCATGGTTACATAGATGCTGCTCACCATGACCGCAAATACCGGAACAAGCCCATTACGGGGAGAACAGATTACCGCATTGAAATCACTAAAGAGGGAACCGCCAAGGCCAGTGATTAAGGTGCCAACCAGTAAAATTGCGATACCCGGCACCATTAGGCGAGGATCAGTTTGGGCAAAGAGAAGTGCCGCCACTGATACGGCTACTGAAATGTTTACCAGTGCAATGAGAGTACCGGAGACGATGTTGGCAAAATTGCTGGACTGCATATTATTTTTATTGTTTCAACTGCTCGCTAAAGCCGAAAATTCTATCCGCGAGGGCCCGATACTAGCATGTTAGGATACAGGGAGTATCAGGGAACCCCTCATTATTCCCTGACTTTACCCACAAAATGTCATCCCTAACCGATGTTTGTGCGTTATAGCTAGTAATAAAGGATCTGAAATGCCGATTTCCCGTGGCTCAAGCCCAGCGAAATGGGACTTGATTCAAAGATTTTCAGTTCCATAGGAATAATTATTGCAGCGGCCCTGTCCTAGATAGTAGAGCTGGTATAATCACGGTCGAGAGATAGCCGCAACTTATGGTTAGTTTAATGTTCAAACGAAAATTCACTCTGTACCTGCTGGTCGTAGTCAGCGCCGTAATTTCTTCCGTTAGCGTTGCAACAACAATTCTCGGTATGGATATAGACAAAGTTGCCAACGATGCAGAGTTGGTGTTTGAAGGAGAAGTGTTACTCCGAGAGGCAAGACAGGATTCAAGATCCGGGATCATTAATACCTATGTCACTTTCGCCATTCACGATGTCGTCAAGGGCGACTTTTCTGCCGATACGATCGAACTAAAATTTGCTGGCGGAACTTTTAATGGTCAGATTGTCGAAGTCAGTGGCCTCTCAATACCAAAGGAAGGCGAACAAGGAATCTACTTTGTTGAGTCAACCAGTCGCGATTTGTTAAACCCCATACTTGGTTGGTCGCAAGGACATTTCCTAATAGAAGAAGAAAATGGTGAACGGCGGGTGAGCACTGTCGATCGTAGACCTGTTACAAATATTCAGCCGGTTGCTTCAATTCCAGCAGCAATAAAAAAACCACAAGTAATCATCGAAGGCGATGGTGACGTTGCGGCGGGTGTGTTAGTCGATTCAAGCGCCCTAACAATTGAGCGAGCTCTTACAGTCGAGGAATTCAAAAATCGAATTTTAGATTTAGTAGAGAACTGATTTGCTCAACAGATTAATTCCACTGCTGCTCTTCTTTGCAGCAAGCACAGCGAACTCATTTGAACCCTCTGGAAGTGTTTGGGCACAACCTGGCGCTACATTTCATGTTGACATTATTGGCAGTTCCCCCTCTGGTGGAAGCTGGAGTAGTGCTTTTATTCGAGCCATGCAAAATTGGACTGATCAAACCACCTTTCAATTCGATATTATTGAAGAGTTAGCCGACCCTTGCATCGGCAGAGGTGGCAATGAGTTCGGAGACTTGAAAACAAGTACTAACTTTACCGCAACCGTTTGCGGAGACGAATACGGTGAAAATGTACTCGCCGTAACCTTGTCTACATTAACCTGTCAGAATACCGCCTGTTCTGGAACTCTAACTATAGATGAATCAGACATAGTGTTTAACGAGAACAAAAACTGGGACATATATACCGGTCCTATACTCCCTAATACAATTGATTTTGAGCGGGTTGCCTTACATGAGCTAGGTCATGTAATCGGTCTCGATCATGAAGCAGCGAATGATGCAATCATGCAGGCTTCATTGACAGATATCAGTACATTGCAAACTGATGATATCAACGGTGCGAATTTTGTTTACGGCGGTGAAATCACCATTGATTCAATCTATGGTATCGACATTAAGCTGCCAGAAGCGGCACCGCTTGAAGGTATCGTCGATACTGTAAATATTGCTGGCGCTCTTTCTTTAGAGGACGTCATAGTGGACGCTGCTGCAATCGATATCTACCAAGTAACTTTTGCTAATGATATCAATGTCACAGTGGAATTGAGTTCTGAAGATTTTGATCCACTCCTTTACTTAGCCCGAATAGATTCGACTCAGTTCCCGATCAACGAATTCGTTTTCAGTGACGATAATTCAGGAACCGAGTCTTCTTCGCGAATAGCAACAGCGTTACCTGCGGGCACTTATTGGTTAGGCGCAACTGCTGCGACAGCGAATAGCGTTGGAAATTATTCCATTACCCTATCCACTTTTGCCACCGATACCGATCCACAATTCGAAGAGTATCAATCGATCTATGGCGCCGACGTGCAAGTAAATCCGAATCCCATTATTGATGGCGAACTTCGAAATTCTGATTTTCGATTTGAAAGCAGATTTCTGGACCTGTACCAGTTTTCAGTCCAGGCGCAAACGAGTATGCGGATTGATCTAACCTCAAACGAATTCGATTCCAAACTATTGCTGGTTGAAGTGCTATCGGATCAATCGATTGGTTCATTGGTGCTTGAGAATGATGACAATGGTTTCGGCAGCAATTCCAGAATCGAAGAAACACTGCAGCCTGGAACTTATTGGATCGGGGTTACAAGTTTTACTTTTAATGAAAGTGGGGATTATCGAATCAATGTTACGGTAAATGTAAATTAGCCCAGGTCAATTAAGATAGAAATTCAAAATTAAAGTTGCTGGATAGCTCCAGTCACAGGTAGCGAGTCGGCAAACACTTTCAAGTACAATCTTTCCTGCTCATAGGCTTCTCTAAATTCCCCACTCATGAAAAATTCTCCTACGGCCTCGTCGCTATCAGGACCGAGGAGATTCAGTACAATAGGATCATTGAGTTCAACTCCTTCTTCCGTATCAATTACCAAGGTAGCGGCAAATACTTCCCCATTATTTTCTGAGCCAAGGCGGATGTAGTAACTAAAAGAATTTGTAATTACTGAATAATTAAAATCTATAATTAGCGATGCGCCCAGTTGATTGAATTGGAGTCGTTCCGATTCATCCGTTGGTGGTGCACCGTTTTCCAATGCTGGTGTTACTGACGGTGCACTTCTAGGGTCAACCATTTCTTCATAGGGTTTGGCAATTGCCAATAGAACTGCATCTTGAAAATGTTTACCCAGCAGTTCCATGCCCACAGGCAAGCCGTTATTAGTTAAGCCAACTGGCATTGATAGCGCCGGTAATCCTGACTGAGCGGCCATCTGGCAACGGCTTCCAGTTTGAGCGTCGCCTATCAATACCGATGTTTGGGTAATTGTTGGATAAGCGAGAACATCAAGATCGTGTTCTGCTAAAAGATTTTCCACCGCCTCTCTTAAATCTGTGCGAGCTGCTAAAGCAGTTCGATAGGCTTCTTCGTCTACCTCCGTATCACGACTGCGGATCATTTGCGGCTGAATCGCTTCATGGTAAAGACCGAGATCTACAATTTCAGATAAATCTTTAATGTCCTGGCTCTGAAAAAGAGTTAGATACTGATCGAGGTCCGTTTTAAATTCCTGGGCTAATACGCCAGAACTTCGAACTAATTCACTGAGATTGGGTAACTCAACTTCGACAATTTCTGCGCCTTGTGATTCGTACCATTCCAATGCCTCATCGATTGCAGCTTGAGTTCCACCACTGGCATTTTCAAAATAGGGCATGAACTTTCCAATTCGAAGCTCATCTACTGCGATTGAATTTAATGCCGCTTGGAAGTTTGGTGGGGTCATGGAACGCATGACTTCTGTTGCTTCATCATTGGGGTCATAGCCCACGGTTAAATCCAAAACGATGGCCAGGTCCTCAACACTTCGAGCCAGCGGGCCTCCGGTATCCTGAGTATGGGATAAGGGCATAATTCCATAGATACTGGACAGTCCTTTGCTCGGACGCAGACCAATCAAGTTATTGAACGCAGAAGGAATTCGAATGGATCCGCAGGTATCCGAACCCATACCAATTGCCCCGAAGCTTGCCGCGACAGCGGCGCCGGTGCCACCACTTGAGCCACCGGGTACTCGCCGAATGTCATAGGGATTGCGGGTTTGTCCGAGCAACGACGCAATACTCGTTATACCGTAGGCGTATTCGTGCAAATTGGTTTTGGCAATTATGATGGCGCCAGCTTCGAGCAGTAAATCAACCTGGGAAGCGCTTTCGCTGGGCACAAAATTAGCGAGCGCAACAGATCCGCCAGTGGTTGGCATATCCGTGGTGTTGTAGTTGTCTTTCACTAATACCGGTATGCCGTGGAGTAAGGAACGGGGGCCAGAATGCGTTCGCTCAGCGTCCAGGGCAGCGGCTTGTTCTTTAGCATTGCTGTTAATGCGCACAATACTATTTAGCGCTGGTCCTTGTTTATCGTATGCCGCAATGCGCGCCAAATACTGATCGACGAGATCAGCTGAAGTAGTCGCCCCGTTTTCCAAAGCGGATTGCAATTCACCAATACTGGCCTCAAAGACATCAATACTTTGCGCATGAGTCCCAATTGAAAATAAGGAAGTAAAAATGAAAATTAGTAATCTATTTCTAATCATGAAACTACCTCTTCGCAATTAACAAGGTGTTAGCGAAAAACATAGGTTTGATTCGGACTTTCCACTACAACGCCATTCACGAATCTCGGTGCAAAGCGAAACTGTTCGATGGCTCCCAGAACAGACTGCTCCAATCTCGAATCGTCGAGTACTGTCAAAATTTCTGGATTACGCACAAACCCTTCTCTGTCTACTCTAAACTCAACAGTAATTTCTTCACTTAATTCGCGATTAGCAATTTGTTCTGGTAGAACCGTGAAAACGGGTCTCAGATTTTCTGCTTCTCCAAGTCTGCGGGTGGCTCCGATTGCCAGACAATGTACTGTTGCCTGGTCTTGTTCGCCCAGGTTCTCATAGGCTCTTATCAGTGAGATGCGATTTCTTACGGTGATTGCAGCACTGGGGTAGCGATCAAAACTAGCCAATGCTGCGAGCAATGGTTCTATCGCTTCCTGATACTGCTCTCTGGCAATGTAATACTCTCCCGTTAACAAATCAGTTCGAATTAAGCCACTTCTTGAACCAGCATCGGAATAATTACTCAAGATAGATCTGGCACGGCTTAATCGATCCCGGGCCTGATCCAAATCACCTACCCGAAGATTTATTGAGGCCAATTCCAGTTCAACGCTACCGGCTTTGCTTGAATTTTCTCCATGATGAGATTGGGCGAGTTGCAATGCACGACTGTAGTATTGGATCGCTAAAGCCTGTCTTGCCTGATCGTTTAAAGTTCGGCCTAAGCGCATTAGCGGATCGATCATTGCCTCCGAACCGAAGCCGAATACGGATTGATAGATTTCTACCGCTTCATCCAGAAACCTTTGGCTTTCCGCCTCGTTCTCTAACAAAGTGGCATAGTTTATTGCCAACATTGCACTACGCTCACTGTTCACACCAAACAATTCCCGGCCGAGTTCGTAGGCTCTCCTTGCAGCTTCACGGGCTATTACTGGCTCCGAATCTTTTGTTTCACCGTACTGTAGATAGGCTGCATTGAAGTCATCCAACTCAAGAGTTGACTGAGAATGAGAGAGTGATGCAAACAAAGTCAACAGTGTGGTAGCTACAGAAAATACAGTTTTCGAATTTGGGATTCGGGGCGTATGCATGCAGCTAACATACCTTATGCTCATACCTATTGGCGAGACCCAAGCTATGTAATTGGAGGTAAATTCGAATGCTCTTTCAGATGAGCCTTAAGGTCGGCGATCAATTTCAACACGATGAGTAAAAGTAATGCAGGCAGAGGCGTGCCGAGGCCAATGACCAGGAATCCGCCGAAGATAATAGTCACATGCATAATTATGATGCGCTTATAAGGCTCTTGCATCTGCTTGCCGACTGACTTTCCCGCATACTCATTTTTGTCAATAAAGTTTGTGAAAAATGAGATCCCATGACTTAGTAAAAACGCGATTAGCGCGGGAGCCATGGTGAGGAAATCAACCAACAGCTGTGATAAATCAGGCATGTCGCCATTGGCAGCAAATTGACTGGCAAAGAGTCCATAGATAAAGAGCAAGTGCCCTACCATGAAGGCACCATAATGACCGACAAAGAACGGCCCATAAAATAGAATACCCCAACTGCTAATTCGCCACATTTTACACAGTGTATAAAAACCAATGACGGCGCTCTCTGCCCAAAACAACAGCATGATTTCGCCAATCCGCCAATCGAGCAGGAGTATGCCTCCCAGTGGAATCAGGTTCGCTGCGATTAGTGCGAGGGAAGATAGAGAAGTCCAGGTCGCGGTAGGTGTTTCAATCCCGACCATTTCAGTTGCTGCTTGGCTGGTCTTTTCTTGTGGGGGCTCAGAGCATAAGTCTATTTTTATGGGCTCATCGGCATGTTTCGGAAACGCTTGTTTTAATACCGAGAGAATTTCCTCGGCTTTAGTTTCATTGATTAACGATCCAAATTCAATCTGCTCTCCGCCGTAGTCGAAGCACAGATGATCACCGCGCCAACTGGTGCCAGCTAATGCATCCGCTTTGTTTCTTCTAAAATAGCGAAGCGCATCGCCATGAAAACGGATACCTAGACCAATAGCCGGTATACCTATGCGTAGAATCAATTCATTGTTTCTTATTCGTAGAGTTTCTCTACCAAAGGTGACAGCCAGGAAAACCAGACCTAGAATCGCAACGCCGGTTGACCAGCCAAGCATCCAAAAAAAAGAAAAGAAAAGAACGACAAGTGAAAACAAATCTTCGCCTGACTCAGCCATTGTTACGCTGCCAACAGAGTAAAGTGGAAAGGTAAAGATGGCGAAAAAGGCGCCAGAAATTAGCATCGCTGGCACCGATCGCTTAAAGGGTAAAGCAATAAAATAATCCTCAGAGCCCTGAATTCCCAGATCCAGGGCAAGAGAAAACTGCGGCGCATATTTTCCCAGTTTTTTCAGGCGTTTGCGTTTCGAGAACAATCTGTTTTGTTGTTTATTCACTTTTTGCACGCAAGGATCCTAAAGATCAATCAGCATCTCTTTAATAATAGATCGAATTTGTTTACTCTCTTAAACCCCTTTTAGAAACCAGCATGGTAGGAGCCAGCGCCGTGAACAAGAGAAGCAGATTATCTCGACGTAAGTTTCTTAATCAATTAGTAATGTCGGCCGCGAGTCTTGGAGTACTACCTCTATTTCTAAACTCATCAGCAGTCTTTGGCCAAACCTCGAATCCATTAAAAATTGGAATTATTGGATCGGGCAGAATCGGTGGCTCGGTGGGTCTACGCTGGGCTGAAGCCGGACATGAAATTCTGTTTTCGTCTCGAAATCCGGAACAGTTGGCAGTTTTGGTGGCGCAGGCTGGCCCTAAATGCCGCGCTGGCTTTCCCCAAGAAGCAGCAGAATTTGGTGATGTGGTTTTAGTGGCAGTGCCCTACTCAGCGACTCCGCAGATCGGCCGTGACTATGGTCATTTGATGCAAGGCAAAATTGTAATCGATTGTGGTAATCCCTATGTGCAACGGGATGGCGAAATGGCAGCAGCAGCCTTAGCCATAGGTACCGGTGTGGCATCAACCGAATTCTTACCAGGAGTAAGGCTGGTTAGAGCATTTAACGCCCTTAGCTGGCGTGAAGTTCAAGATGAGGCTCATCGGGATGGTGAACGCATCGCTATCCCAATTGCTGGCGACGATCAGGAGGCAGTTGCAGTTGCAACACAGTTAGTTATCGATAGTGGATTTGATCCGGTTGTAGTTGGGGGATTAGATCGCGCCAGAGAATTTGACCAGGGGAGCGACGTGTACGTAAAAGGAATGACGACGAGAGAAATGCGCGCTGCACTCGATCTCTAGTTTTTGCTTTAAGTTTCACTCCAACGTCGCACTAGATTGGCTTGTGCCCTTTGAATCGCCTGGGCCGCTTCTGATTTCGGATTTTCGTTCATAACTCGGTCATAGGCTAGTTCTAGATCGTAGAGAATTTCACGCTTGGCAGATTCGGCCACCATACTCTGTATCCAAAACACTACAGCGATTCTTTCACCTCGAGTCACTGCAGTGACTTGATGTCTACTGGTAGCCGGATAGAGAAAGGCATCACCCCGTTCGAGCTTAACGTTTGCATCTCCGGTACCGCTACGAACGATTAATTCGCCACCGTCGTAACTCTTGGGATCACTTAAAAACAAGGTGCAGGCGATATCACTGCGAACTGGTGTACCTAGCGCCGACATAATTGCGTTGTCCACATGCCAACCATAGGACATGTTTGTCTCATACTTACTGAGTATAGGCAGGGTCATTCTTAATGGAAGTACTGAAGATCGCACAATTTTGTTTTCATTCATGGCTTGGCTTATGAGTTTAAAAAACTCATCACGCTTGGGGTGATTGGCCAAATCAATCTGCAAATTTTTCTTAACTGCCTTTGTCGGCACACCCGTTGTCGCAGAGCCATCAACAAAATTTCCAGAAGTCACAAACTCATCGAGAAAGCTTAACTGCGATTCATTTAGAAGCTTGGCAATACGAATAAACATCAATGCTAACCTTTAGACTAATTCTCTAATTGTATCTTCCAATAAAAAAGGACCGATGGATGCAAATACGCCAATATGTGCACTAACTATCGGTCCTTCTAATGAAGTTCTTTGTGAACTAAGGCATCCGAGCTGCTCGAATTTCAATTTCTATTAGCCAACCTTCAACGACTAAATCTTTGATCTCTACAAAAGAGCGTACTGGCTTGTTTGGATTATCGGAAGTACCAAAAAATTCAGCGTAACCCTCGTTAAATCCTGCGAAATCCAGGCCATCATCGCCGGCAACGGCAAATGCACGAACCTGAACAATATCACCCATTGACCAACCTTGTTCTTCCAAAGTTTGTTGAAAGCGGCCGAATGTATCAATAGTCTGCTGCTTCATGTCACCCCAGGAACCGTCTTCTTGAGGCCGTGCTCCCGAGCCGCTTAGATACATAGTTTCTGCACCAGGCGGAATAGTTATACTGGTATAGAAATATCTGCCTTCGTTGTTACGCGTTATTTCCTGCGCACTGACAAATGTAGCTATCCCCATAAGCGCAACTATTGCTGCAGTTGCAACTGATTTTCTAATTCTAATCATGGTCTTTCCTCCAAAACTGACCGGCATTTCACTTCTAGTAAACAATAAATTAGTTTTCCTGTACTGGTTGATTCGCAACCGCCGGCGAATCCGCTTTCGATTTATCGCCAAGAAAGCGTGATGTAATCATTCCAGTAGTTATCGCGCCATTCACATTTAGTGCGGTACGCGCCATATCAATAAGCGGTTCTATCGTAATTAGTAACGCGGCAACTGTCACGGGTAATCCCATCAGTGGTAGCACTACCAGAGCTGCATTGGTTGCACCACCACCTACACCTGCTATACCAAATGAACCAATAGCAATCACCAACACTAAATACGCAATGAATCCCAAATCGACCTCAACCCCTACGCTGGGCGCTATCATAACCGCTAGCATCGCTGGATAGATCCCGGCACAACCATTCTGTCCTATGGTTGCACCGAAAGAGGCGGAGATATTGGCGATCGGTGCCGGTACTTTTAACTCTTCAATCTGAGCTCGAATAGTCAGGGGAATTGTCGCCGCAGAACTTCGAGTTACAAATGCGAATGTAAGTACTGGCCAGACTTTTTGAAAATAAGTGCGGATATTGGCACCCAGCAATCCTATCATCAGCGAGTGAATTGCAAACATGATTAAGATCGCGATATAGGAAGCCACCACGAAGCTAATCAGCGTCACAATCGCAGTAATGTCGGAAGTCGACATTACCCTGGTCATTAATGCCAACACCCCATAGGGCGTCAGACTCATTACAATTTTAACCAACCGCATAACTGCGGCTTGGGTTGTGTCTATAAACCCTCTTATCCTTTCTCCATGAGTTTTATCATCTTGCGCAACGAGCAATGCCGCGATGCCAAAAAGTAATCCGAATATAACAACTGCAATGATAGAGATACTTCTATCTTGAGAGAGGTCTCTAAAGATATTGGTTGAAACCATGCTAGTGAGCAGTTCGGGAATGCTTAGATCGGCTACGCTGTCCTGGCGCGCTACCAGCACTTCTGCTCGAGCAGCTTCTCGTTCACCTAAATTAAATTCTGTGGCGTCCAATCCAGTTACTGAAGCCATGAACACGCCAACCAGGGCGGCGATCATGGTGGTAAAGACAAGAATCGCAACAACCGAACCGCCGATTTTTCCAAGGGATTTAATTTCATCTACCTTGAGTACAGCCGCAATCATGGTGACTAAAATGAGGGGGATAATGATCATCCGGAGCAAGTTCACAAAAGAATTCGCAACGATATTGGTCCATTCAATGGTCTGACGGGAAACTTCATGCTCTGGACCAAAAACTATCTGCAGATACGTCCCGAATAACGTTCCTATCACTAAACCCGCCAAGACTAGTTTCGATAAGCCTAGTTCTTTCTTAGAAAGCTGATAGAGGAAGCTGAGAAGAGCGGTAAAAATTACGAGATTTACTATGGTAAGCGTGGACATTTTTATTGCTCCTGATGGGCAGGCTAGCGCTTAAGGGCCAACCTTTTTCATGCTAGTAATTAGTTTTATTCTTCTTACACTAGTTATTGGTGACCAGCAGATTTTGCCTGTGATTTCCGGGTTTTCCAAAAATTACAAAGAATTGAGTATATAGATAGCCCGGGACAAGACCAAGGGCTCTGCGAGCATTGAAACTAGCCAGCAGGAAGTTAGTTTCTTCCTAATGTATTAATGTAACTCACCACATTGTTAATGGTGTCGTCATCAGCCAGCATTTGAACCATTGCCATCATTTGCTGACCATAGCTGTCCTGGGCATCACTACCCCGCCAACCTTGCTTGAAATTTCTTAACTGAGTAACCAGATACCAATCATTCTGCCCGCGCAACGCCGGGGCTCCTAAGGCTTCATTGCCTTGGCCGTCGGCACCATGGCAGGTAGCGCATTGGCTGTAGAGTTGCGCACCAGCGGCTGCATCTCCTTCGACTGTGACTTCAGTTGGCAGGTACTCCCAACTTCCGACCCAGTCTACGATATCGGTGATGCTTTCATCTGTAAGTTTAGCTGCCATGGGACGCATGGCTATGCCTTCGATATCTCTGGGGTGAACGCCACGAATACCAGCGCGAAAATTTTCTAGTTGCCTAATCAAGTACCAATCCTCCATCCCTGCGAGTCTTGGTGCCTGGACACCATAGTTACCCCGACCATCCGCACCATGGCAGGTGGTGCAATAGCGGTCATCGAATGGCTCTCTTTCTTCTGCTGCCTGCAATGGAATTGAAATTCCAGCAAGCGCTATTAAAAACGAAATAATTAGTCGCTTTCTGATCATACTACTTCTCCAGAAAGGGTCAGGTATCCCTCAATGCTCCTTAAATCTAATTCTAAGCTAATTCTGCGCGAACGCGCTGATCAAGATCTTCCATTGCCCAATGCGCTGAAAGAACCGCACTTTCCATCCAGGCCGAATGCATCGACATTTGATCTCCTATTACATAGTGACGGCCATTCACTGGAGCTTGCAAGGTGTGATACATCTCTTCTTCTTCAGTAGTCCAAGTTCTAAAACTTCTGCGCCAACGGGCGGCACAGCCAAGCATGTGATTCATACGGTGCCAGGCAATAGTTACAGGCTTCTCTACTAAATTGCGGTAATTCGGATGCACCTTTTCGCCATCACGCAAATGGGCTTCAATACGCTCTTCTTGAGACATCATGGTGTGATACATGCCACCGCCGAAATCGTAAGCACCAAGCACGACACCTTTCTCTTTATGAATTCCATGGGGCGGGTACCAGATTTCACTACTTCGATTATTCATGCGGGTAATACCGCCATAAATATCTTCTTTTTCCCAAAATCTTTCTTTGGCCTGAAAAGCAGCTTTGTAGGCTTCCCCTCTGCGAACATATTTGAGCGCTTTGACATAGTCGCCTGGAAAATTGTGATCCAAGCCAACGGTTAGGTGAGTTGGTATGCAGTTGAAACAGTAATCAACTTCTAGTTGGTGGCGTTCTCCATCCTGATCGTACGCTACATTTACACCATCATTGTTCACTTGAATGGATGCGACCATTGCACGGTACTTAACTTGCTCGCCAACTTTACGCAGAAAGCCTGCGATTATATTGTCCATTCCCCCTTTCGGCTGCAACAAGCAGGGGCCGTAGTCACCTTCATAGGCTGTCATTGCGGTGCGAGCCATAGGGCCGGCCAACAAATCGCGAAATGCAAGCATGTCTTTCTGCACGCCATGAGTTAGATAGCCACCTGATGCATAGCCAGTGCGAGTGCTACCTTGATAGAGATCACCTTCCCTTAAATCACCAAATGAGCGGATTAAGCCAAGCAGGTTTTCGGCTTCTTCGTCGGTAAACGGCTCATCCATTTGCTGAGCAGACATCGATTTAGCCAACATCTCGCTGAGAAAACCGCGAATGTTTGTCTTGTAGTCGTTTGCCCTTACCGGTTTACCATCGAATGAACCGTCGTCTTGCATATAAGCATTGTTGTTCTCACCCACAAAGACCTCGAGTTCAATCTCAAGTTCTTTGCAATAGGCGAGCAGTTGCTTGTGAGACGTAGGAATGCGAGCAGCACCCGCATTAAAGTACATATGCGGTTCATCATCGAATTCGCAGTACTGTCGATTGCCTATCTCGTCGATTAAATCACCATGGCGGACAGTGAAGATTCTGCCACCGCAACGGTGTGAAGCTTCCAGAACGGTGCAATCATAGCCACGTTTACCCAATTCATGGGCAACCGTTAAGCCGGAAAGGCCTCCGCCAAGGATGGCTACTTTTTTGTTGTTGGAACCGAGGGCAAGCAGATCTAGTGCTTTTGCGGAGCGTGTCGCAGGCAATAAACCTAGTGCAGTGCCAGCTTTTAACGCTGCCGCTGTCCCCCCAGTCGCTCCTAATAAATTAAGAAATTCGCGACGTGTTACTAACCTGGTCATGAATCCTTCTCCAAGTCGTTTTGTAGTGATATTTGATGCTATTTTGAACGTGGGCGCAAGATTATCATCTGCAAGCGAAACTGTGGGAATTTTCGTCCCGGCACTTGCGGCTTTCATCCAAAAACTTGCGAATTATCAAATATTCTCGCAACTCAAGAGGTGCATGGGAGCTGGCTAACGAGCGAGTGAAAGCTACTAGTAATTAACAATGTCCTAGCCTAATCTGAATGAAGGAAACACCATTGAAAGGCCACCGACAATGAATTTGCGTGATTACTATCCGGATATTATTAAAAATCTGCCAGATTTCGACGGCCAATTTGAAGCCTACAAGCTGGCTGCGGACAACTGCGATGTACTGTTCGCTACTTATCCAGCAGGCACGGTGATCGATTCTCATACCCATGCAACTGAAAACGTTGGAGTAATCACCAAGGGTGAATTGCTCCTTACAATGGACGGGGAGACCAAAAAAATTGCTGCAGGAGATTGGTATCGAGTACCAGCTGAAAAAGAGCATGCCGCTGAGTTCACCGAAGAAACAGCAGAGATTGAATTTTGGTTTAAAGTTTAAATTCAGTCAGAAAGTGCGCGTTCTATGGAGTGGGACATTTCTGCCGCTGTAAACGGTTTGCGCATGACGCTGCTAACATCTGAATCATGCTCATGGTTCTTGTCCAGGACTTCACTGTAGCCGGTACATAAGATTACCGGTAAATCTCCACGTACCTCTCGCATTGATTGCATAAGTCCGGTTCCGTTTAATCTCGGCATAACCTGGTCTGAAATAAGCAATTCGTATTTTCCAGGTTCCTTACGGAAGCAGTGCAAGGCTTCGATCGAATCACTGTAAGCATCCACATCATAACCAATTCCAAGCAATATGCTCTTTACAGATTCCAGTAAATCAACTTCATCATCTACCAAAATAATGCGCTCGCCATTTCCCTGAACCACTTCAATATTTTGATTTTCTGCAGTTTGGGTTTGATCTAGATCGTAACGAGGAAAGTAAATACTAATTTCAGTTCCAGCACCGACTGTTGAACTGAGATTAATTACTCCATTGTGTGCACGGACAATTTTATAAACCATCGCCATGCCCATGCCGGTTCCTTCAGATTTTTTAGTGGTGTAAAACGGTTCGAATATCCGTCCGATATTTTCCTCCGAAATACCGCAGCCATTATCTGTTACCCGCAATACTATATATTTTCCTGCACTAACCATTCCCTGAGTCAGAAAAAGTTTTTCCGTTACCTTCTCCTCGCACAATGAAATTGAAATCTTTCCAGCTTGATCACCAATTGCATGATTCGCATTTGTCGCAAGATTTAGCAGTACTTGTTGTAATTGAGTAGAATTTGCAAAAAGAGGTAATGCGTCAGCGTTATGTTTAAAATCTATTTCTACACGGCTGGGTATTGTTGCTGAAAGCAGCTTGATTGTTTCATTAGCAACATCGAGAAAGTTTACCGGTTTCTGTTCGACACTCATGTCACGGCTGAAAGACATTATCTGGTTACACAAATCACTGCCTCGATCCGTGGCCTTAATAATTTTTTCAATGTTTAATTTGCCGTCATCTATTTCATCATCGAAGCTTAGTAATTCTGCATAGGCACTAATTACACCTAGAACGTTGTTAAAATCGTGGGCAATACCCCCGACAAGAGTTCCTAGCGCTTCCATCTTTTGAGACTGCCTTTCTTCTTGCTCTCGAGAAAGCCGCTTTGTTACATCTCTGACCAAAGAAAAGTAGCCCAATACTTCACCTTCAGCGCTGATGATTTTTGTACCAACGGTTTCCCCGGTGAAATTGGTTCCGTCTGGTTTTCTGAATTTCAATATAATCGGCTCGAGAGAATCTTGGTTTGAATTCAACATTCGCTCTTCAAGTTGACGCTGATCTTCATCCACGTAATCAATCAGCTCGTTAGCTTTGACTCCAATTATTTCATCGGGCTCCAGGTCAAATACTTCTTTAGTACTTCTATTCGCCGCATAGATAGTGCGGTCGACTCGACAGATAAGCACTGCGTCGGGAATACTGTTTATCACTGACTCGAAAAGGTTTTTCTGAATCGAAAGATCGTGAGTTTGTTCTTTCAGGACAGTCTCAACTTCACGTTGCTTCCTAAGAGATCCAATTAGAAGAAGGATAAGTCCGGCCTGGATCGCAATGACCAAAAAAGCCGTTAAGATCTCGGTGCGATAGGATTGCCATACGGTAAACGTTTCATATTCAACTATGGCGCCAGCGGGCAGTAGAGAGCGCTCAATGCCTAACCTATCTAATTGGCGGCCATCGAATAAGTAATTGTAAGGAACACTATTCACACTTATTGGTTGATCAAGCATGATTGCGTTGGCGACTTCGCCCGCTCTCCGAGCTGTTTCCACGGCGCGACTCATGTAACCGCCAACTATCCCACGACCAAGTACCGAATCGAAAATGCCAATCACTGGTACTTCGGTCTCTGCCACGAGTTCGTTCAAAGCGTCCTGGGTATTGACGTTGTTGCCGCCAGCATCGAATTCATAACTTAAAAGCATTACTGCGCTAACTTGTCCTGGCTGTTCCATGGCCGGTGCTAGTTCTCCAATGGGTGCTCTGCGAACAAAATGCACATTGGCATTGACGGGATTTTCCACCAGAAGTTCTCGAACCATGCGCTCCTGCATTCCTCCGTAAGCGCTTGACCCAGACAACACATATAAATCGGTGAGACCTGGTACTATTTGCGGGATCAATCGCAAGTTTTCGGTAACCATGCCTTCCAGGCTTGATTGCATGCTGAAAACTAGATCATTCGAAGAATCAAAACTCGAATCGTTATCGCGCATTTGGGCAGCTACATAGAGCCGCTCAACTCCCGGATAAATTTCATTTCCGTATTCTTCAAGGAAACGAGCGGATGGTGGAAGTACGGCAATAACGATGTCGGCAGGATCTAACACCTGTCTACTTCTAAGTAGATTAATTAGATCTGATAAGTAAGCATCCGAAGGTTCCTCATCGACGCCTGTGTATTCAATAGATAACCGCAATGAGTGGAATTCAGTACTGTTTTCAATAACGTAATCATGGAGCGCAGTGTCGAAAGATTTCCGCCAAAAACCAATATCCGTTGAACCATGCAGTACCTGAATTTTTTTTTACGTCAATTGGTTCCTGCGCAATAACTGCCCCCATCGAAAGAATCGAGAGCAAACAGAAATAAAGCAGTGAAACCAGCTTGAGGCTTGGAATTGACCTAGGCAAGAATGCGCTCGTTTTTCGGTTATAGCTTTTCGCTATAAGTCTAGTGAACCTAGTTAAAATCGCCAGTACTAATTAGTAAATAATATCGCCTATTTTTTATCGCTATATGCACTACAGCATAGGAATTTTGGGGATTTACAGGTAAATAGTCGAAATCATAGTGCTTTAATGTGAACAGCATTAACTCCACCATCATAGTGAAATACTTGCCAGTTCTGGCAACAAAATGGGGTGCAAGTATCGCTGGGCTAGGGAGCTAAACTCGATCTAGCTTGAGTTCCCCAATGTCCATTTACCCTGGTTACAATATACAAGGACTGATACGTACCGATAATTTCATTATCGGCGTTAAACCTTTGAAACAGGGTGTTGATATGGACTTTGTTGGGAGATGCGAGACTCACTTCGCGAGTTAACCAATGAGAATGATCCCAGCCGCTATCGGGCAATCTTTCGAAGGCTAGGGTCTGCGCGAATTCTTCTGCACTCTCCCACACTGTAACACTACCGCTGGCAAACCGAACATGAGGATAGTTGAGTGACGCGGCCCATGCTTCTGGGTCTCTTGCATTAAACGCCAGCATGAAGGCATCCATTGCTCCCATAGCGCCTGCAATAGCTTCGTCAATTGCTGCTGAATTTTGGGCGTAGCTTGGAACAGCTAAAACCAATAAGGAAAAACTTACCAATAGAGCTTTAGAAAATTTACTAAACACGACATTGCCTCCGCAAATACATCACTGCAGCATAGCAAGTAAAAATAGAGTGTGAAATGCGCTCAGCTCATCTCAATAAAATGCTTAAGCTGACAAATGTCCAGCCTTAATCCAGATTAGAGTATCTTCATCGGCACGAGGTGAATGTTCACTTCCATTGGGCAGTCGAACCCAGGTTCCGACTGGGTACTTGCCATGTTCATCGCTAAACTTTCCCTGCATTACGAAAACTTCTTCACCTCCGTCATGGGAATGCAGGGGTATTTGTAATCCTGCTGGCCAGCGAATCAGCGCAACTTTTTCATTGTTAAATTCATGCAGAAGGAGAATTTGCAGCCCGTTTTCAGTATGTTCCCATTCGGCTTTATCCAACTCCACCTGGACATGAGAGGTGTCCTGTTCTTGAAACTGATGCAGTTTCACCAGAATTATACATCCCGCCTCGCTGAATGGCGTATGCCTAAAACCTTCGGGATTTCTAAAATATGTCCCTGCAGAATAGTCGCCCGTTTCGTCAGAAAAGGTTCCTTCAAGCACGAGAATCTCTTCTCCCAATGGATGCCCGTGTTCTGAAAAACTGGCACCGGGTTCATATTTAACAATACTGGTTGCATGGCCACGCTCGGCTTCTTCTCGAGCTAAAGGTTTTCTCCATACACCTTCCTTCGAACTCTGCTGCCATTCCAAGGCATCAGTACTTACTACTACTCGTTGCGAGAAATCCATATTTAGCATTGCAATTTGCTCTGTTAAAAATCTTCGAAGGCAAATTCAGGAAATCTACCATGAATTGCAAAATCTCTTTGCTGTAGATAAGCACCTCTAACAAAAAGATATTCATCACCCACGATCAGGTCATCAAAGCTTAACACGCTAGCGCGAAAATCAACGGCTTTGCCAGTGCTAAGAGAATTTCTTGTTGCGACATGAGAAAGGTTTGCCACAGAATCTACTCCTCTATCGAAGCCAATACCAAATGCATCGCGAAGGGTACTAGGACCGAATAGCGGAAGAACAATATATGGACCTGATCCTACCCCGTAATGAGCGAGTGTCATGCCGAAATCCTGGCGGTTTTTTCTGAGTCCAAAACTGTCATTGGCCACATCAAATACACCGCCTATTCCTAGCGTGGTGTTAATCGCTACTCGGGCTAAGTCCGCCGAAGCTTGTTTAAAATCTAACTGCAACACATCGTTAAAACTAACGCGGACGTCGTCAAGGTTTTTAAAAATGTTACGCACACCTCGCTGCAAAAAAGCAGGTGTAACTTGTTTATAGCTTGTCGCTAGTGGTTTGAAAAATAGTTTGTCGATGCCGCGATTGAAGCTGTAAGTGGTTCGATTCAGGCACTCGAGAGGATCGCTTTCCGCAGCGGCATGGACAGGAACACTGACTGCACTTAGCATTAAAAAGAGTGCCAATGCGATGCCCAGGGGACGGGACATCTTGTGCATTGGCAAACCAAGGAGAGCCTTAAATCTGGGAATTACTGGGTTCGTTCTTAACTTCAACATTGCTCCTGCTCCAATTCTGATTGCCCTTCGCAACCTCGATATTTTGTCTGTGAACTATATTAAATAGACCAGTCTATTATTTATTACTCAAATTTTTTTAGCGGCTGAAGAAGAATTTCATAAATACGTTGAGGGGCTCACGACTCTTCTCTAGTTTCATTTTCATGATGGCGCCCTGCCATGAATTCATTAAAACCTGCGCTGCTTCTCTTGGTTCCAGATGATTCAAATTCAATTCATTCGCTGCCATGTTTTCAATACATTCTGCTATCTGATCGACTGCCAATTGGGATAACTCATTTATCTTGCAACGTAGTTTCTCATTCACATCTGCAAGCTCTTGTGAAAGATTTGCCATCAAACATCCCTGGCAATAATCAATGTCATCAAAGTGGGCGATGTTGGTTTCGAAAAATTTTTCCAACTGCTCGTAAGGCGTTAAAGAGTTATCACTTACGATTGTTTTCAATTCTTCGTAATTCTGCTTCGCGTACATTTCAATTACTTGGAGACCAAAATCCTCTTTGCTTTCAAAATAGTGATAAAACGAACCCTTCGGGATTCCAGCCTTTTTCAATATGTCATTGAGACCAACACAGTTAAAACTGCTGTTGATGAAAAGATCCTGCCCAACTGCGAGCAGCTGCTCTCTGCTTTGCTGATATCTTTCCTGGTCTCGGGTTCTGGCCATGTTTCGAATATTAGACCAGTCTATTATTTATTGCAAGCCTTTTTCAAAATCAATCTAGGTAAACCCTCCAAGCCCCCAATTCTCGAGCTCTTGCCAGGCGTTGAAAGCGCCCTATTTCGTTTAACGACGTGCTAAATTATTATGGCTTACGTCCAGATTTAAGGAGAATCTTATGGGTCAGAAAATCACAGGGCAGCAATCAAAGCTG
Organism: Pseudomonadales bacterium; assembly: GCA_012103535.1. Taxonomy (GTDB): domain Bacteria; phylum Pseudomonadota; class Gammaproteobacteria; order Pseudomonadales; family Pseudohongiellaceae; genus UBA9145. Next base: position 867,754 of record WLWQ01000003.1, on the reverse strand, counting down.
ATTCGATGCTTCGGTATAATCTGGATGCTTTGCTTGGCTCAAATTAGTGAGGCTCATGAGCCTGTTGAGATAATTGACCGACTCGCGATTACCGATGTGTTGACTCAGTATTCCTATCGCTGGGATTCAAAAGATGCAGAAGGATTCGCCGGATTATTTACTGAAGAGGGAATAATGGAAAGATGGGTCTATGGAGAGCTGGTAGAAGGCTCTCGCGTAGCAGGAAGGTCGGCGATATTCGACTATGCCCAGCGCTCACATGCAGGGCGACTAGCGGACCGACAGACCCGCCACCATTTTTCCGGGATTGTCTTTTTGGAACTAAATGAGGCAACTGCCGTCACAGAAAACATGGCCTTAATTACTCATCAAACGGCGAATGATCCTGCGGCGTTTATTAGTAGCTCCGGAATTTACCGAATAAGCTGGCAAAAAACCCCTGAGGGTTGGCGTATGAACAGGCGAATTTTGATGTCAGACAGATTCAGAAACTAGGTGCTTCAATGTATGCAATATGGCGGTCGATATTTATGAGAACTAGTACCGTTATCAAACAGAAATTCGAGCTAGAATTGGATTTACAGGTCAATTATTAGCAATTCAATATGAAAGAAAGATTAATCCTCATCAGCACGTCCCTACTTTCGGTATTTCTACTGGCATTCTCCATTCCTGTTAACGCTGCCGACAATGGTTGGTTGCAGGGCTCTTGCCCGTCTGGTACTGGGGTTTATCGTTGGTCGGACGGAAATCGCTATGAAGGTCAGTGCGTTAGTAACTACTTCCAAGGACAGGGTACGCTCTATCTCACTAATGGTGACCGTTACGAAGGTCAATTCGCAGCAGATCAGAAAAATGGCAGAGGTGTTTATTTCTTTGCTAATGGCGATCGCTATGAAGGCCAATTTCAAAACGGTCGGCGCAATGGCCAGGGTACCCTTTATCGACAAAACGGCGAACGCTTCGTTGGGCAGTTTCGCAATGACCGGCGCACTGGACGTGGCAACTATTACTTTTTGAATGGCGCTCGTTACGAAGGGAATTGGGAGAACGATCAGTTTTCCGGTGAAGGAACCTATTTTTATGAAAACGGCGATGAATACCGAGGGCAGTGGCGCCAAGGACTACAAAACGGTCGCGGCACTTTTACTTGGACTAACGGTAATCGCTACGAGGGAGACTTTCGTGACAACGTGCGGCATGGCTTAGGCACTTATTATTGGGCCAATGACAATCGTTATGAAGGTCAATGGCGTGATGGCCTGCAATCCGGGCAAGGAACGAAATATTGGGCCAACGGCGATAGCTATGAAGGCCAATGGCTCGATGATCAAATGAACGGACAAGGCATCTTCTTCTATGCCAACGGCAATCGTTTTGAAGGCGGTTTTCGTGATGATCGGCTGAACGGAAATGGTACCTATTTCTTCGCCAATGGTGATCGCTATGTAGGCCCCTGGTTACGGGGTGAAAGAGATGGACCAGGCAGGTACTACGATTCCGCAGGCAATACTCAGGAAATGGATTTCAGAGGCGGCCGCCGCGTATCTTAGGTAGGAAATTCAGGCACTAATCCAAGACAAGAACTCAGGCTTAGTGCCGTAGTTTGTATCCCGTTTTAAACATATAAACGACAATGCAAAAGCACAACACTAAGAATGCCGTGATACTGCCAAGACTTACAAATACATTCACTTCCGAAATTTCGTAAAAACTCCAACGCAGTCCGCTAACCAAATACAACACCGGATTCAACAAAGTCACAGACTGCCAAAACGTTGGCAACATATCAGTTGAATAAAAGCTACCGCCCAAAAAAACCAGAGGCGTAACGATCAGCGAAGGCACGACAGAGAGCTTCTCAAAGTTGTCAGCCCAGATTCCCAAAATAAAACCGAGTAGACTAAAAGAAATAGCAGTAAGCACAACGAACAACAACATGATTATGGGATGTTCAATTTGCAAATCTATGAAAAACGTTGCAGTCAATAGAATGATTAAGCCAAGGATTATGGACTTAGTTGCCGCAGCGCCGACATAACCCATGACTACCTCGGTGGTTGATACTGGCGCAGATAAAACTTCGTAGACAGTGCCAACGAACTTGGGAAAATAAATGGCAAAGGACGCGTTGGAAATACTATGCATCAACAAATTGAGCATGATTAATCCAGGCACGATGAATGCTCCGTAGCTAACTCCTTCAACTTCAGTAATTCTCGATCCTATCGCTGCACCGAAAACTATAAAGTACAAAGATGTCGATATCACTGGAGCGACGATACTTTGCACTAATGTGCGTCGCGTGCGAGCCATCTCGAATTTATAAATAGCCAATACTGCGTAGAAATTCATATTAGGAAGTTTCCTTAACCAAATTGACAAAAATATCTTCGAGGGAACTCTGAGTGGTATTTAAATCTCGAAAGTAAATGTCAGCGAGCTTGAGATCGTCGAGCAATGCGGTTACTCCAGTTCTATCGCCCCCAGTGTCAAAGGTATAGATTAACTGATTGCCATCTTCAGAAAGCTCCAGGGTATAATTCGACAACTCTCCAGGAATATTTTTGAGCGGATCGCAAAGATCGAGCGTCACTTGTTTCTTGCCAAGCTTGCTCATGAGTTTGGATTTATCTTCAACAAGAATTATTTCACCGTTGTTTATTACGCCAACCCGGTCGGCGATCTCTTCCGCCTCTTCGATATAGTGTGTAGTCAATATTATTGTCACACCGGTAGCTTTTAGTTCTTCGACTATCTTCCACATGTCTTTACGCAACGACACGTCAACACCAGCAGTAGGTTCATCGAGAAATAAAACTTCGGGCTCGTGGGAAAGGGCTTTGGCAATTAACACTCTTCTCTTCATGCCTCCAGAAAGAGTCATGATCTTGTCATCTTTCTTGTCCCATAAAGAAAGATCTTTCAACACTTTTTCTATGTGTGCAGGATTTGGTGGTTTGCCAAACAAACCACGGGAAAAAGTCACCGTGCTCCATACGGATTCGAAAGAATCGGTCGTTAGTTCCTGTGGAACTAATCCAATCATCGAGCGGGTTTTTCGGTATTCTTTAGTAATATCAAATCCGGCCACGCGCACCGAGCCGGAAGTTGCTTGCACAATCCCGCAAATAACAGAAATTAACGTAGTTTTACCGGCACCGTTCGGGCCCAATAGCGCAATGATCTCGCCCTTATCGATATCGAGATCAATATTTTTTAAGGCCTGAAAACCTCCGGCAAAAGTTTTGTTCAGGTCGCGAACGGTAAGAATGGGTTCAGTTATAGCATCCATGGGCGAGGGATTATGAAGACAGATAACTACAAATACAACGATAGATTCAATTGCAGGGACAATGCAGATTCACATTAGCCATGCACTTATCCTTATACTTTGACTATGAATGATTCGATCAACAGGACACCGCGACCAATCTTATGGATTGGTGCCATTAGCTCTGCGGCACCATGCTTCTATTTAAGCTGGGTACTGGTAAATGTGTGGCGTGATCCAATGAGCTGGGATGATGGCAACTGGGTCAGACTCGGCGTTGGCTTAATGGCGCTCGAATTTGTACTGCTTCATTCCGGTGCTTTTATCAGCGCAATGATTGCGACTAAGGATAAAATTAGCAAAAAGCTACAAATCGCTGCAGGCCTGATGCTGTTCTATACCTTAATGGTTGTTGGATTTGCCTATTCTTTCGACAGTATTCAATTACTTTGGATATTTGGTGCCGTATCACTGAGCCGCCTGATTACAGCCCTGACTAACGCCAGCGAAGGCGCGCAAACGATGATGGCGCGATCGGCATTGGGAATCATACTTTACATGGCGGCAGTGTTCGGTACCATCATGCTCCCAATTCCTGAACTGGGAATAAGCACGGAAATTCTAAATGAAGTTTATCCTGGGCGAGGCGGTGGTGTTTGGGAACGAGAACCAGAAAGAGCGATTGCTGGAGCTGCAGTCTATTTTGCAGCCTTAGGATTGGTCGAGTTATTTATTCTGGGACCACCAAGAGAAGGCAAAGATAAAAATTCGGAAGAATTAAAGTAATTGGAACAATCAAAAGAGAAGTAGTAAATGAAATTCATAAGCAGCATTTCAACATTTACAGTTTTTGTCACGCTTAGTTTAAGTCTGATTGCCGCAGAAAATGTCGAACCAGCCATCTCTGAAGATGAGCGGAAGATAAATACATGGCTCGAATCCCAAGAAGCCAACATGCTCGCTCTGCTAGAACGCATCACCAACATTAATTCAGGTAGCTTAAACAAAGCCGGTGTAGATGAATTGGCAGCAATTTTTAGTGCAGAGTTTCGCGAACTTGGATTTAGCACTAGCAACTTGCCCGGCGAATTGATTGAGATGCCAAGTTGTCCCGGCAGTGACTACAACATAGATGTTGCAGATCACGTCTTAGCGACCAAGACTGGTATCGGTCCGAAGTTTTTACTCATTGGTCATCTGGATACGGTGTTTCCGCCGGGCAGTCCTTTTCAAGAATTTCGTCGAGAAGGAGATGTCATGTACGGCCCAGGCGTAGCAGACATGCATGGCGGTTTAGTGGTAATGCTCTTTGCCTTAAAGGCATTACAGGAATTCGGTGAACTGGAAAATAAATCTATTTCAATTCTGCTCAACAGCGACGAAGAAATTGGATCACTCTCTTCCCGCAAATACATAGAGGAACAAGCACTCGGTCACGATTGGGGATTAGTGTATGAATCTTCCGGCACCAATAATCTAACCAGAACCAGGAAAGGCTTGGGTCAGGCGCGCTTCGTCGTCAATGGAATTGCGAGTCACGCCGGTGGCGCCCATGAACAAGGTCGTTCTGCCATTAAAGAGCTGGCTTACAAAATTGTTGAAATTGAAAACATGACTGATTATGAGACTGGAGTTACCGTAAACGTTGGTATTGTTAATGGAGGAGAAGCCCGCAACACCGTCGCTCCCTGCGCAGAAGCTCTGATTGATTTGCGCTACCCAGAACCACAACAAGGAATGGAAGCACGCCAGCAATTTGAGAACATCGCTGACCAAGTTTATAGCTACCCTGTCGATTCCGGTGAGATCACAACGGAGCATTGGATAAATTTGCATCGCCCGCCAAAAATTCCAACAACTGAAAGTGATTATCTGCTGGAAAAAACCCGAGCCATTGGTAGATTGCTTGGCCAGGAATTAGGTGTCACAGACTCTGGAGGCGGCACTGACGGTTCATTAACTCAGGCAGTTGGCTTAGCAACTCTAGACTCCTTAGGTGTTGCCGGAACTGGTGCACACTCCAACCGCGAAGAAGCTCGGGTCAGCTCATTGGTAGAAAGAGCACAACTCAGTGCCGTGCTTATTCGTAGGCTCGCTGTGGAATAAATGCTTTTACTGGGGCACGATCAAACAAGATTTCGATAGTATCACGGTCTCTGCGAAAGCAATTAGATCGCATCCAAAGCTTGTGCGATCTTGGTTACACCAATCACTTCCAATCCTTCTATCTTCGACTTTGGCAAATTGGCCTTTGGCACAATGGCGCGTTTGAAGCCATGCTTGGCTGCTTCCGCTAATCTCTCCTGACCACCAGGTACCGGTCGAATTTCTCCAGCCAAACCGACTTCGCCAAATACTACCAGGTCTTTTGGCAGTGACTTATCTTTAAAACTAGAAACGATAGCGAGCAATAATGCCAGGTCAGCGCTCGTCTCGGTCACTTTCACACCACCGACAACGTTTACGAACACGTCTTGGTCCGCCATGTATAAACCACCGTGACGATGCAAAACCGCCAACAACATAGCGAGTCTGTTTTGTTCTAATCCCACTGCAACCCTGCGTGGATTGCCTAAAGGACTGGCATCAACCAAAGCTTGAATTTCTACCAATAGCGGTCGTGTTCCCTCCCACAACACCATGACTAGCGAGCCTGGTGTATCTTCTTCCGTACGTGCGAGGAAAATAGCTGAAGGATTCTTCACTTCCTTTAAGCCCTGTTCCGTCATGGCGAAAACACCTAACTCGTTTACGGCGCCAAAGCGATTTTTCTGGCCACGGAGGATTCGGTATTTGGTGTCGTTTCCACCTTCTAACATGATGAAACAATCAATCATGTGTTCTAAAACTTTTGGTCCGGCCAAGTTACCTTCTTTAGTTACGTGACCAACTAAAAACAACACGGTATTTGTCTGTTTCGCGAATTGAATTAGAAAAGCCGCACATTCTCGAACCTGCGACACACTGCCAGGAGCCGATGGCACATCCGCGCTATGCATTACTTGAATAGAATCTACGACGAGTAATTCCGGTTGATGCTCTTGTGCTGCCTGGCAAATTTGCTCAACGTTAGTCTCTGCTAACAATTTGAGATTTTCAGTTGGTAAGTTAAGCCGACTGGCACGCATTCCTACTTGCTGCAATGACTCTTCACCCGTTACATAGAGTGCAGGTCGATTAGCATGAGCAAGCTGACACATAATCTGCAGCAGCAAAGTACTCTTCCCTGCGCCGGGATTACCACCAATAAGCACCACGGAACCAGGGACCAGCCCTCCTCCAAGTACACGATCTAATTCACTAATTGAACTTGAATACCTGGGTAAAGACTGCAGATCAATGTCTGAGAGGTTTTGCACATTTGATTGGTCGCCGGCATAACCCTGTCGGCGAAAATCAGCCTTGGTAGCTGGCGAACTGCTAGCACCCAGATTTACCTGAGAAAGTGTATTCCAGGCTTTACAGGCAACACATTGACCTTGCCACTGTCCGTGTTCGGCACCGCAATCAGTACAAACAAAAGACGTTTTAGTTTTTGCCATCGTGGCTCATCGAAGCTGAATATTCATTCGTTTTTGGAATCTGTCTGAATGCACCTTAGCTATAGATAAAAGGTACGCGTTTGGTGACTTTGCAGAACAATTCATAAGATATTGTGTCCGCGTGTTTGGCAACTTCATCAGGACAGAGTCCTGATCCCCACAAGATGACTTCATCATTTATTTGCGCATCTTCGATTCCACTGAGGTCGATAGTGATCATGTCCATTGAAACTCTACCTATAAGCCGAGTGCGCAAAGTCTGGGACTGTGTTTTTACCAATACAGGCGTTCCGTTAACCGCAGAGCGAGGATAGCCATCGCCATAACCAATCGATACTGTACCGACTCGCGTGTTTTTGTCACACACATAGGTTGCGTTGTAGCCGATGGCTGCACCAGCCGCCACATCATTAATTGCAATCAGGCGTGAAGATAGTGTCATTACCGAATGCAGGCCCACTTCTTCCCCGGTTTGTTGGGCAAGTGGTGAACTACCATAGAGCATAACGCCGGGTCTTACATAATTTAGATGGGTTTCCGGTAGCGTCAGAATACCTGCCGAGGCGGCCAGGCTAGTTTCCACCTTGTCATCACAACTGGCTTGCAATTGCTTTTCTACCGAGCTGAATTTTTCCAACTGCTTTTCTGTAAACGCTTTCGAATCTGGATTATCCATGTCATCTGCGTAAGCAAGATGAGACATGAGAACCAACTCAGTGTCGGGGAAAGCATGCAGCCTTAAAAATGAATCACAGGTATCTAATGCATTCATGCCCAGGCGATTCATACCCGAGTTCAGTTTTACCCACAACTTGCGTTTCCCAGAGAAGAAATCACTACTTAATGCTTTGACTGCAATTTCGGTTTGGTAGGTGGAATGAATAACCGGTTCGATGCCCTTTTCAAGACACAACTTGAATTCATCTTCGTTGACGAATCCATTTAAAAGCATGATGGGCTGACCTAAGTCGAGGTCAATTAAGTCCAATGCTTCCTGAATTGTGGCAACAGCAATTCCCGCAATCTTGGTATGGGAAGAATTGATTGCGCGCGCTGCCTGCTCCATGCCGTGACCGTAGGCATTGGATTTAATAACGGGGTAGATTTTAGATTCAGGACAACGAGCTCGTACTATCGCGAGATTCTTACGCAAGGCGTCGAGGTCGATGGTTGCCCAATTTCTTTTGGTAGGTTCTATCATTCCTTGATTAGCCTAGGATTACGCTAGCCGTGGGTGTAGCTGTCATCGTAACGCGGCTGAGCATGACTTTCGAAGCGGGTAAATTGACCAAGGAAACTCAGGCGTATCGTGCCTATAGGTCCATTTCGATGCTTGCCAATAATTACTTCCGCGATACCTTTGTCAGGAGAGTCTTCGTTATACACTTCGTCTCGATAGATGAATGTAATTAAATCTGCATCCTGTTCGATCGCACCCGATTCCCGTAAGTCTGACATTACCGGTCGCTTATTGGGTCGCTGCTCTAGTCCACGATTAAGTTGAGACAGCGCAATTACCGGGCATTCAAATTCTCGAGCGAGCAATTTAAGAGAGCGTGAAATTTCGGAAATCTCATTTACCCGGTTTTCTTTTGTTCCTTTAATCTGCATGAGCTGCAAGTAATCCACCACAATCATTCCGAGCTGGCCATGCTCTCTAATTATGCGACGTGCCCGGGCACGCATTTCCATTGGACTGACGCCAGCACTGTCATCGATGAAGAGTGGCCGGTCTTTCAACTTCGCCACTGCATTGTTAAATCCGGGCCAATCCTCTTCAGTTAACTGTCCGGTGCGCAACTTGGTCTGGTCGATGCGACCAATAGAAGAAAGCATTCTGAAGATCAGGCTCTCGGCAGGCATTTCCAGACTGAATACGAGAACCGGCTTGTCTTCATTCAGAATGGCGTGCTCTACAAGATTCATAGCAAACGCCGTTTTGCCCATGGAAGGTCGACCGGCCACGATCACCAAATCAGATCTTTGCCAGCCGGAGGTCATGTTGTCCAAATCCTTATAGCCACTAGCCAGCCCGGTGAGATTGCCATCGGAACCTGCTAACTCATCGATTCGATCAACGGCTTTCGTCAGCAGAGGGTTTATTGGTACCGGACCCTGATCCTGCGGCCGTTCATCAGCAATATTGAAGACATGTTGTTCCGCTTCATCGAGAATTTCAGCTGCTTTTCTACCACCGGTGTTGTAGCCCGTGTCAGCGATGTTGTTAGCAACTGAAATCAAGCGCCGCAATATCGCGCGTTCACGAATAATGTCTGCATAGGCATGAATGTTTGCTGTACCGCGGGCATTTCCCGCCAGTTCACTCAGATAATCGAGGCCGCCAGCATTTTCCAATTCATTAAGACTGTTAAGTGATTCCACCAAAGTCACCACATCGATAGGGCTACTGGCTTCACTCTGCTGGGTCATTACCCGGAAGATCAATTGATGTTCGGCGCGATAAAAATCTTCCGGAAGAATTACGTCGGCAACATTATCCCATTCGGTATTGTCAATCATGAGCCCGCCCAGGACAGCTTGCTCAGCCTCAACAGAGTGCGGCGGAACTTTCAATGCAGTCAGATTAGACGGATTTCTATCTGGATTTGGCGGGCTTGGTTCAAAAGTTTCGGACATTTACAGGAATCGCGGGCGAAAAAAAAGTACCACCTGAGTGTACAGAATGGTACTTCATTTAGAAAGTTGGCACTCAAATCATTTGAGCACCAAGATTATTCAGCTGGTTTTTCTTCCTCTGCATCCTCAACAGGAGCTTCTGCAGGAGCGGATTCTGCTGCAGTGGCATCTGCTTCTGCAGCTTCAGCCTCATCGATTTCCTCAATGATGCTTCCGTCAGCGGAAACGCCGGCAGCAGATTGCAAGCCGACTACGGAGACAGAGATGCTGGCGTGAACATCATGACCAAGATCCAGAGCAATCTCGTAATCACCAAGATCACGGATAACGCCATGAGGCAGTAATACTTCCGCTTTGGTGACATCACTTCCGGCTTTTGCGTTTACAGCATCGGCAATGTCGCGCGTGCCAACAGATCCAAACAACTTACCTTCATCGCTAGCATTAACTTCGATAACCAAGCTGGCACCATCGACTTTTTGCGCTCTGCCCTGTGCTACGCCAACTTTCTCATTGTGCGCTGCCATCAGTTCAGATTTACGTTGCTCGAAATCGGCGAGATTGTTTTTTGTTGCCGGAATCGCTTTGCCTTGCGGAAAAAGAAAATTACGGGCGTAACCGGATTTAACGTTGGCGGTGTCACCAATCTCTCCGAGTTTGCCAATTTTTTCTAGCAAGATTACGTTCATTCTATGTTCCTCACGTACTCTTCAAATACTGTTAAAAATAAATGCAGGCTTATGTCGCCTGGTCAATTCTGGTTCGAAAATCGTACCAGCTGTCTATTAAGGCCAGCAGTACGACAAGTTGCACAACAAGAGGCAACGCTAACAATAAGTAAAACGCTACTAACACCATCCCTGGTAGCTTTCTTTTTGCAACGACGGCATGAATAAGTCCAATGCCTGAAAATACTAGTGGAAGCATGAAATACAGAATCCACGGCGGTGGCACTAATACTTCAAAGCTTGCTAGTAACATGAACACGAGCAGCCCAATGGCTACTTTCTGTTCTATTCGCAACAGATGGATTTCGTTTTTAAATCCACCAGGATTAAACAACGTTGCCTGCATCCAGCGGGCTAACATAGTTAAAACAATCGCGAGAAACATATAAACCGAACCGATGATGCTGGTCATGGTTTCTCTAAGTTGCTCTACTGCCAATCCCTGAATATTGTTCTGCTGAAAATACGGCTGTAACTGTTGAAACACCGCATCTAATACAGCCGGTTGCAATCGGAAATAGAACTCAACTGCAATCACTACAACAATGGCCGCCAGCAGCGTAAATTCCCAGGACTCCGATTCTCGCAGTAACCAGGTGAGCCCGCTGATACCAAACAACATCATGAGTGGGGGTACGTCTCCCACCATTGCCCAGGCACCTAACGGTAATAGTCCCCAAACGAAAACAATGGCTGCTTCTCGCATGCCTTTGCGCAACATTACCAGCCCAACCACTACAGGACTTAGTAAGTTGATTACCGGAATCAGACCAATCAAGCCTACTGCAAGTAGGGCCTGCTTTCTTCCGGTCATTACGAATTCAGCAAGGCCGCGCATTCTAAATCTATTTAAACCTGATGACTGTCCGTGTAAGGAATCAGAGCCAGGTATCTTGCTCTCTTAGTTGCAGTTGCAAGTTGACGCTGATAACGCGCTTTTGTTCCAGTTATGCGACTAGGAACAATTTTTCCTGTTTCAGAAACGTAAGCTTTCAACGTTTCTATATCTTTGTAGTCAATTTCTTTAGTGCCTTCTGCGGTGAATTTGCAGAATTTACGTCGACGAAAATAACGAGCCATATTTTTTACCTATAGTAATTGGTGGAAGATTTACTCTTCTTTTGGTTCAGCGCTTTCTTCCGGAGGGGTTTCCTCTGCGCTTTCTTCAGAAGGGGCTTCTTCTGCACTCTCTTCAGAAGGGACTTCAGCAGGTACTTCAGCTGAAGCTTCTTCGCTAACAGGTGCCTCGGTATCGGCGCTGTCTGCAGTTTCTGCTAATGAACCTGGATCCAATTCGACATCGTCGGTGGCCCTTGCAGCGGCAGCTGCGGCTGTTGCCTCTTCTTCCACTTTACGTTTTTGTTCTGCACGAGCTTTGCGTTCTTTACCCTCACGTTCACCTTTAAGAATCAGAGATTCTTCGGTAACGGCATCTTTGCATTTGATAATGAGATTACGCAGTACTGCGTCGTTGTAGCGAAACAGTGTTGTTAACTCTTCCAGAGTTTCACCACCACATTCTACATTCATTAGCACATAGTGTGCTTTGTGAATCTTATTGATTGGATAGGCTAATTGTCGGCGACCCCAATCTTCCATACGATGAATTTTGCCATCGTTATCGGCCATCAATTGGGTATAACGTTCGATCATTCCAGGCACCTGCTCGGATTGGTCCGGGTGCACGAGGAATACTACTTCATAGTGTCTCATAGAGACTCCTCTTGATTTAGGTCTCCCAGCAAACGCTAGCGCGCGTGGTGAGACAAGGAGTTATGTAGGGCGGAGACAGGCTCCACCAATAAAAAGTGCCGGAATTCTAGAGAGTTTGGGGGATGTATGCAAATAAAATCGCCGATATTTAGCTCTCTGAGCGCTGTCGCATCGCCTCGAATAACGCGATTCCAGCTGCAACAGAGACATTTAGACTGCTTAGCGCTCCTGCCATTGGAATAGACACCAGATAATCACACTTTTCTCGGGTCAGCCTGCGTATTCCTGCGCCTTCAGAGCCCATTACCACGGCGATTGGGCCTTTGAAGTCTTGAGAAAAGAGGGAATTAGCCGCTTCGTCATCGGTACCAATGATCCAAACGCCGTTTTCTTTCAGTTTTTCCAGGCAGCGAGCCAGATTTGTTACGGTAACCAGAGGCACCGATTCAGCAGCTCCACTGGCAACTTTCCTTACCGTTGCATTTAAGCCAGCGGACTTATCTTTTGGGACGATTACCGCATCAATACCGGCGGCGTCCGCCGTACGCAAACAGGCGCCCAAATTATGAGGATCCGTCACGCCATCGAGTATTAACAGAAATGGTGATGCCAAGGACTTCACCAATTCCAGCAATTGTTGCTCAGTCATGGTGGAATCGTCAGCCGCACCATTATCACTGACATGGGCTATCACGCCCTGATGCTTTCCACTTACCTGCTTATCTAAGTCAGCTTTTGTAGCGGATGTTACTGACACATTATATTTCTCTGCCAGAGCCTGAATTTCTTGTATCCGCTTATCTTTGCGCCCCGACATTATCAAGAGCTGTTCGACTTCAGATGCACGCTGCTTAAGAACTTCTTTTACAGCATGCAAGCCGTATGTAATTTGCTTATTCACAATTTCTAATTCGCTATCTACGTTTACGTCCGGATTTCACTGATGATCGATTACTTTTCTTACCAGTCTTTTTTCGGGAATTTCGATTCGGCTTTTTACTCGACGATTTGGAAGACTTTTTAGTCTGCTTCTTCGGCTTTCGTGACTTACTTTTTTTAGGTTTTGTTTTATCTTGTCGCGTTCTTGTTTTCTTGCTTGTTCTTTTTTTCCCTCTTTCTTCCTTATTTCCTTTTTGCTTTCGTTTGTAGCCTTTAGATCTTTTGCCTGGTCGACCTGATTGTGCTTTTTTGGATTTAGATCCTTTAATCTGCAAATCAATTTTTTTCTCTTCGAGGTCAACCCGAACGACTTTGGCTTCTAATCGATCACCGAGTCTGTAAATTTGATTGCTACGCTCGCCTTCTAAACAGTGCCTGACTGGATCAAAGTGGTAATAGTCATTACTAAGTTCTGAGATATGAATCAGCCCTTCGATATAAATATCATCCAGCTCTACAAACAGACCAAAACTCGTAACGGAAGTTATCGTTCCCGGGAACTCATCTCCCACATGAGCCAACATATATTCACATTTTAGCCAATCGATAACGCTATAACCCGCAGCGTCGGCTCTGCGCTCGGCGGCCGAACAGCTTACTCCAAAACTTTCAATTTCGGATTCACCATAAGGATAAATAGAACTCTTGTTTAATTTCTTCGCAGCAGAGCTTTTCTGAGTATGTGCTCCCGATTTATTGCGAACAAGGTAGCGAATAGCTCGGTGTACCAGAAGGTCTGGATAGCGGCGTATGGGAGACGTGAAGTGTGTATAGGCCGGAAATCCTAGCCCAAAGTGCCCTGTGTTTTCCGCTTGATAGACTGCCTGCATCATCGATCGAATCAGCATGGTTTGTAAGAGATGACGGTCAGGTCTGGTGGCTACTACATTGAGTAACTGGGAGTAATCGTCAGGGGATGGCTTCTCTCCTCCTCCCAAATATAAACCGAGCTCACTGAGAAACTCGCGGACGTTTTCTAATTTTTCAACGTTCGGCCCTTCGTGTGTTCGATAAAGAGCTGGCGTCTTCGACTGTTCCAGTAGTCGCGCCGCCGCTACGTTTGCACATAACATACTCTCTTCGATTAGGCGGTGAGCATCGGTTCTTTCTACCGGGACAATCTCCTTTATTTTTTTGTCTTCACCGAACACGATTCTGGTTTCGGTTGACTCAAAGTCCATCGCGCCATCGTTTTCTCGTGCAAGCCTTAACGCTTTATAAAGTGTATAGAGGTCCTCCAGATATTTTAGTAATGGCTTGTATTTGTTTTGAACCTTCTGTTGCACTTTTTCCTGAGTTGCATTTCGGGCTGGCACTAAAATATCTGCGACTTCTGTGTAAGTCATACGCGCATGAGAATGGATGACTCCTTCATAGAAAGAAAAATCCGTAAGATGACCCTCGGCAGAAATTTCCATTTCGCAAATCATTGCCAGGCGATCTACTTTCGGTTTGAGGGAGCATAAGCCGTTCGATAATTGCTCCGGCAACATGGGGATTACATGGCCCGGAAAGTAAACTGAAGTGCCGCGATTGATTGCTTCTTCGTCTAATGAACTTCCCAACTGCACATAGTTAGAAACATCGGCGATGGCCACGTAGAGAGTCCAGTTTCCTCGTTGATGTCGATGGGCGAAAACTGCATCATCAAAATCTTTTGCGTCTTCACCATCAATGGTGACGAAAGGGACATCTCGAAGATCAAACCGATCTGCTGTTTCTTCTTGCGCAACTGCATTCGGCAAACGTGCGACTTCTTTTCTGACTTTGTTTGGCCAGGTATGGGGTAAACCATGGCTACGCACGGCTACTTCGATTTCCAAGCCAGGGGTAGTGTTATCGCCTAATACTTCAAGAATCTTTCCAATGGCTTTACGGCGCCGACTTGGGTATTCGGTAATTTCAGCGACAACGAATTCCCCTTCCTTGGCATTCCCTAAATGTTTCTCAGGGATCAGTATTTCATGGCTCACTCGTTTACTGTCAGCAATGACAATTCCGAATCCCGATTCCAAAAATAAGCGTCCAACGATTTCTGTATAGCGACGCTTCAATATTTCTACTACGGTTCCCTCCTTTCTTCCTCTACTTTCGAATCCACTAAATCGTGCTAATACTTCATCTCCGTCAAATAGCTTTTCCATCTCACGAAGATTGAGAAATAAATCTTCAGTTCCATCTTCGGGAATTAGGTAGCCAACGCCATCCTTAGTTCCCTGAACAATTCCTTTTATTAAATCCATATGTGTTGCTAGTCCATAGACTCCTTTTCTATTACTTATTATTTGGCCGTCGCGACTCATGGCAATGAGTCGACGTCTAAGCCCTTCTATTCGTTCTTCACTCTCTAATTCTAATTGTTCGCATAAAGTCGCAAACGATGCGGGCGCACCGAGAGCTTCCAGGTGTTCAAGAATGAATTCTCGACTGGGGATTGGATTCGCGTAGTTTTCCGATTCGCGTGCTGCGAAGGGGTCGGCCGACTTGCGGGACTTAGGCATTAAGGAGGAGAGGAATGAACATTCGGGCGCAAGTATACACCCGGAATTTTGTATTGTCTGTGACAAATCACAGATGTTGACAGCCACCATAGCTGTCTATACAGTTCCGCGTCCTACACATGCCTCTCAGCCCAGGTGGGTGAGGCAAGACGCTTTCAAAGCGCTAGCTTTGAGTCTTGCTGAACGCGAGCGTTTTACCAGCGTGCTCGGGGAAATGGTAGTGTTGCAGAAAGGCAGCTTTAGATACATCAGTAGTAAGTGCCAGCAATTGGCGCCAAGAAGAAATAGGGCCCGGGTGGCGGAATTGGTAGACGCGCTAGCTTCAGGTGCTAGTGGCCTTCGGGCCGTGGAAGTTCAAGTCTTCTCCCGGGCACCAAGTTCGAAGCATAGCTTCGAATCTACGCAACCCATAAACCGCTGTATACGACTTTGCTAAAACATCCTTTTGCTGTAAAACTGTTCAAAAAATAAGAACACGATTCCCAGCATGTCTGAATCACCAAAAAACTGGATCTACCGCCACACCATCAATGCGCGCATTTGTCATTGGATCATGGTGCTTTCCTTTGTGTACTTACTTTATAGCGGCATCATGATCTTCCTCCATTTTCCGGAACTGTATTGGGGCAAAGTTGGGTTTCAAGGCTACCCGACTATTTTTAAACTGGAAGACTGGGGTATCTCATGGGAACAGTCAGAAGAACTTGGTGATCGTCGCTGGGGTCGCAATTACCACTATCTGTTCGCCTGGGTATTCGTCATTAATGGTTTAGTTTATTTACTTTGGAATGCCTGGCAGAAAAAGTTCTATCGGAAAATATTGCCCACCAGAGAACAACTTTCCCCAACAAATTTCAAATCTGAAATGGTTCGGCACCTGAAGTTCAAAGCAGCTAAAGGTGAGCAAGCAAAACAGTACAATGTTTTACAAAAGCTCTCTTATCTAATCGTCTTGTTTGCGCTGTTTCCTTTTATGATCATTAGCGGCTTCGCACAGATGCCAGCCTTTACCGCAATATCTCCTGAACTAATTGATCTTTTTGGTGGCAGACAAACAGCACGAACTCTGCATGTTGTTTGTTCGCTACTATTAGTTGTGTTTGTCATTGTGCATCTGTTAGAAATGTTTATTGCTGGAGCTGTAAATCAATTGCGTGGCATGATCATTGGAAAATATGAAATCATTGGCGATGAGAAGTAAGGACTCCTCATGAAAAAGAAAAGTAGAAACAAAGTTGCTGAACAATCCAAGTTGACTCGCAGACAGTTAATGACTCGAGCCGGTGCGCTTGGGGGATTGCTGTTAACTGGCTGTGATACGCAGTTTTATAAACCGCCGGTGGTTCGAGACGGCCTGATGGGTGTGGCGGATACTTTGACAATGGCAAGCCAACGCATGCTTATGTCCAACCAGCAATTGGTGCAAGAACACGATGTCAGTGAGATTACGCCAAATTTTCCAGTTTGGAACCAAAGCGATCCAGACGACGAGGAATATCAGCGACTGAAGGCTGGTAATTACGAAGAATGGCGACTGCCCGTATCTGGATTAGTAAACAATCCCATCTCTTTGTCACTAGAAGAATTGAAGCGGATGCCAAGTCGGACCCAAACCACGATGCATATTTGCGAACAGGGTTGGTCCGCGATTGCACAATGGACCGGCGCCCCACTTCTCTCAGTACTGCAAGCTGCCGGTGGGATCCAACCAGAAGCGAAGTACATCATGATAGATGCCTACGGTGGTTGGTACGAAGGCTATGACATGTTCGATGTAGTTCATCCACAAACGATTCTTGCTTATGGCATGAATGGAAAAGATTTGCCGCTGGGTAACGGCGCTCCGTTGAGACTGCGCGTTGAACGTCATTGTGGCTACAAACAATTGAAATTTATCAAGTCCATTCAAGTGGTCTCTTCAGTAGAGGGCTTTGGTCGTGGCACCGGTGGTTTGAACTCCGACTTCGGATTTCATTGGTATGCTGGCGCCTAGTTTCAGCGCAAAATCTATTTTTAAGTATTGTAAGAAACCAATCTCGATCCCTGCCTAATTTCTAATACCAGGATTCTTGCGGCCTCTGCGTATGGTGTGGCCACACCATATAAATTTGTTCGCGGCTGTCATACCGTGAGAGCCATGGAAATTTCTGAAAAGCAAAAGCAGAAGCCAAGGTCGGTGCGAAATGTACCTAAATCCATAGTTCTTGCTCTGGTATTAGGTACTTATGTGCTCCTTCTTTAGCGTCAAAAACAATATTGATGGAGGATTCGATGAACCGTCACGCTAGTTCTGCGATTATTGTAAGCGTTCTATTTTCACTAGCTAGCAACGTAGTTATCGCTCAGGACAGTGCTGAAGAAATTGATTCAGTAATTAGCGATCTCGATGCAAACATACGTCAGGCTGAGCAAACTATTTTCAGACTGTTTAATGCGAATAACAGCAGCAATCGATTTGATATCCGATGTCAAAGCTTGAAAGCTACAGATTCGCATATCCCTAAACGCGTTTGTGCACCCTCGTTTGTACGCCAAGACTATAAGCAATATGCAGAAATCTTACCCGCTGATTTCCACATTCTCAGAGACCAGGTTACCTGGTCAGTAGACATGGGGGATGAGATGCGCGAGTTCTGGATGGAATTCACTGACTTAGTATTTCGCAATAATGACTTTGCCTACGCCGTAGTGGAGTTCGGTACTCTATTGGAAGTACGCGAAGAAGGGATTGCGGCACTTAGCTCCCTCTAAGCAGAAATGGCTAGCGGGCAAGCAAAGCAACTAGTAGCTTAATTTGCACATCATCCAATCGCTGGTCGAATGCAGGCATCACACCGAAGCGCCCATTAGTCAAAGACATTCTTATCGAATCGATGTCGCCGCCATAAAGCCAAGTATCATCATTCAATCGAGGCGCACCTAGAAGTTGATTGCCATCGCCAGTCGGCCCATGACAGACCACGCAATTTTGATCGTAACCCGCTTTACCCGCATGGGATTGGTTGTTGCCCTCACTTAGCAACGAGACGTATTCCGTCACCGCATCTAAGTCATTACCTAGCATTTGCTGCCATGAAATCATGATAGCGTTGCGACCTTGTCGAATGGATTGCTCGATCTGTTCCGGGGTTCCTCCCCATTGCCAGTCTATGTCATGCAGATTTGGAAACATGGCAGCCTGACCACGCCCATCGGGCCCATGACAAGGCGAGCATTCTCTTGTAAAAATTCTTTCCGCGGTGGCCATTAGATCCAGGTCATTCTGAAGTTCTTCTAGACTCGCGTCAGAGATTACCTGGCGAGAATCAGCGAAAGTTGCTTCATAATTTGCGTAACTGTCTGCTACACGAGAACCCTGGGACCAATTAAGTAATCCGGAATAGGATCCAAGCCCTGGAAAAAACATTAAGTAAATTAAGGAAAATATCATGGCGGCAAACAACATCCAGAACCACCACATTGGAGGAGCGTTGTTTCCTTCTTTTAAATCGGTGTCCCAAACTGGCTCATGATCAGCTTGTGTTTCAGCATCTTTCGAGAAATAAATACTTATAGATAGCCAGGCAACACCTGCTAATGACACTAAGGTTAGGACAATTATCCATCCACTCCAGAAACCGCTTGGTAGATCAGCCATGGGTTTCTCCTTTGGCATCACTCTCGAAGCATTCATCGAGTAAAGGAATATTTGCGGCCTGAGAAATTTGTTCATCGTTCTCACGACTGGTAAACCAAATGGCTAAACCAATCATGAATGCCATTACCAACATGTCCCCGGCGAAGATAAAGAATGTCATGAAGAATCTCCTTCGCTATATCCTGTTCCCAACATCTGCAGGTAAGCGATTAACGCGTCGATCTCTTTAATTCCCTGCAAATCGGCATCAGCATTATCAATGTCTTCGTCGCTATAAGGGTGCCCAAGTATTCTCAGTGCCGAGAGTTTCGCAGAGATGTTTCCTGTGTCACTGGCATCCCGATCGGCTAACCAGGGGTATGCAGGCATAATGCTCGCTTCCACCACCGATCGTGGATCAATTAAATGTATGCGGTGCCAATCATCTGAAAATTTTCCACCCACACGATGAAGATCCGGTCCAGTGCGCTTCGATCCCCACAGAAATGGACGGTCATAAACAAATTCACCAGCTCGGGAGTAAGCACCATACCGCTCTACTTCTGCAATCAGTGGCCTGACTTGTTGCGAATGGCATACCGAACAGCCTTCACGAATGTAGATATCTCTGCCAGTTAATTCTACTGCTGAATACACTCGTGTATTTTCAGTGGCCGTAGATAAACTATCTTGATTAAGAATTGGTAGTATTTGCACCAATCCTCCGATGGCCGACACAAACAAAATCCCGAAGATTAATAGCCCGGCATTTTCTTCTATCTTTTTGTGTAAAGATAAACCGCTCATTAGCTAACTCCATAGGCAGGATCGACTGCTGGTACTGAGACTCTGGTTGCATGCTGCCCTTTCAGGGTCATAAACAAATTGAATGCCATTAACGCCGTTCCGCTCAGGAAGATGAGACCTGCGACCAAGCGCAACCCATAGTAGGGCGCCATGCTTGCCATAATGTCTTTAAAGCTGAAACTTAGCTCACCGATATTGTCGACACTCAACCAAAGCAATCCTTGAGAGACACCTGCTGCCCACATCGACACGATATAAAGCATGGTTCCAGCAAGCGCGAGCCAGAAATGGATATTAGCTAGCCTTACACTATGAAGTTCTCGCCCGACCAGTCTTGGCACCATGAAGTAGAAAGTGCCGTAAGTAATCATCGCGTTCCAACCCAGAGCTCCCGAGTGCACATGTCCGATGGTCCAGTCAGTGAAATGGCTAACCACATTCACACTCCGAAGCGACATCATTGGCCCTTCGAAAGTAGCCAGACCATAGAAGGCAAGTGATAGAACAATAAATTTGAGGGCGGGATCGGTGCGCAGTTTTTCCCAGGCCGTACTAACCGTCATTACTCCATTGATTAAGGTAGCCCATGATGGCGCGAGAAGAACGATGCTCATCACCATACCCAAAGACTGCACCCACTCCGGGATAGAGTTGTAATGCAGATGATGAGGGCCTGCCCAAATATAGCTGTAAGTAAATGCCCAGAATGCAACAACCGACAAACGGTAACTCCATATGGGACGTTCGGCATGCTTCGGTAAAAAGTAATACATCATGCCGAGAAATCCCCCGGTCAGCAGAAAGCCAACGGCGTTGTGGCCATACCACCACTGAACCACGGCGTCTTGCGCACCAGCATAAAGGGAATAGGACTTACCGATACTTACTGGAATAGCCAAGTTGTTTACGATGTGCAGCATCGCAATCACAATAATGAGGGCACCATAGAACCAATTAGAAATGTAGATGGGCTTTATCTTGCGCGTGGCGATGGTGCCGAAGAAGACAACGCCAAAACAAACCCAGATTACTGCGATAACAATATCAAACGGCCATTCCAGTTCGGCGTATTCCTTCGATGTGTTCCATCCTGCCAATAAGGACAGTCCTCCGGTGAGAACCAGCAGTTGCCAGGCATAACAACAAAACCAGGCAAGCTTTGGTGCAAACAAGGGCACATGGGAGGTACGCTGTACACTGTAAAACGCTGTTGCCATAAGCGCTGACACGCCAAAGCCGAAAATGATTCCGTTAGTGTGAAGCGGACGTAATCTGCCAAATGACAACCAGAATTGACCGAAATCTATACCGGGCCAAATCAGCTCTGCGGAGATGTAGACCCCAGCACCCATAGCCGCCAGTGCCCAGACAATTGAGAACTGAATTAAACGAATAACGACTTTATCGTGGTACACGTTATTGGTTACTGCTTCCATTTCCTTCACACTCCCAGCAAGGGTCCAACCCCTAATGTCCAAAGCGCCATGCTGAGTCCAAGTAAGCTAACTGCAGCTACTAATAACCACCCCACAAGTGAAGAAGCCATTAACATGCCTCGCTCTGGCGGCGTATCCAGAACAATCGGCACACCTTTGTAGAGCAAATACATACTCCACATCATGGTTGGTATCAGCACCAGCAAGTTTACGAATACGTCCGGAAACAAATGGATGACACTGGCAATGGCAAGAGGTTCACCGACAATGGTTATCAGCGCAACATGTTTGCCGAAATTTGCACTAGCTCCATAAGTTGCTGCCATCCAGCTACTTATAATTGCTGTGGTTATCAGGCCGAATACCAAGGCTAGAAAATAGCCAATACTAATAAGTACCAGGGAATTCGTTGGCAGCAATAATGGCTCGTCAGCGCCCAAGCGCCAGCCAAAATTTGCAGCTCCAATTAAGGAAAAAATCGGCGGTAAGAGAAGCAGCCAAATGGTATAGCGAAACAATACTCCCATTGGCGAAGGCTCGACTTTCGCCAGTTCCTGGAAAGCATCGATCGGTTGATAAAGCGAGCGAATAAGAAGGTGCGAGTAAATTTCCGTGCCCATTACTGGTTTGATCCGTAATTTATTATTCAATCCTGTGACTAAATCGACTCTTGAGAACTATCTGGTCAATACAGCACGGTGCGAACATGGATTTAACATCCCCAAACAGCGGTGAGTATAGGCAGCGAATTTTCTAATGGATTGATCTGTCTCAATGACTCGACAATCCAGCAATTCCTCTAAGAGTTCTATTTAGAAATGCTTATAGCAGCATTTGCCAAATCGCCCAGCACAATAATGCTGTGACAACTGGCACCATCATTAGCATCCACATCTTTTTAATATCTGTCATTAGCTTTGCTCCTTATCAATAGTAAAAAATTAATATTCAGTACCGTGAAAATTGTCTCTCCAAAAATCCAGCTTCTAAAACCGGATACAACTCTCATTGCAGACTGCGTGCCAACTTGGCCAGTATTTCATAAGCTTCTGTTTTTGCTGACTTTAAAGCGCAGATGAGCGCTTTAAACAAGAGAATTAGATTGACTATTGGCAAAATATTTGTCATTTTTGTCTACAATTTCGCCATATCTGTCAAATGAACAATAAAATTGCCTCCGACCACCAGTCTCCGCCTGCTGCAATGCTAGAGGGCTTCGACTGCCCCGCCATTCTGGTTTCCGCGGATTACAAGATATTGGCGACGAATTCTGATTACCGAGCCGCCTTCGGTGACATTAATCTTGACCAACAACCAAGCTGCTACCAGGTGTCCCATGGCTATGATCAACCCTGCGACAAGTCAGGAGAAGATTGCCCGCTTGGAGCGGCACGAGAGTCGGGTCACAAAGAACGGGTTCTGCATATCCACCAAACTCCCAATGGGCGAGAACATGTGGATGTGGAAATGTTGCCTATCCATGATTCAGCAGGCGAGCTTGTCTATTTTGTTGAATTATTGCGGCCTGTGCCTTTGGCAAGTGGAACCATCAAGGAGCAGGAATTAGTTGGAAAAAGCCAAGCCTTTAAGCACATGTTGGCAAAAATCTCTCGGGTAAGTAGTAGCAATGCGACCGTTTTGTTACTGGGTGCATCGGGTACCGGCAAGGAACTTGCTGCACGGGCCATTCATATAGCGAGCGAACGGAGCACAAAACCGATGGTCACGTTGGAATGTGCTGGTCTCACTGAATCGCTTTTCGAAAGTGAACTCTTTGGACATATGAAGGGAGCGTTTACAGGCGCACATTCGAATAAAAAAGGCCTAGTTGAATTGGCCGATGGCGGCACCTTATTTCTGGATGAACTAGGTGATATACCATTACCACTGCAGGTGAAACTATTGAGGTTATTGGAAACTGGAACATTCAGACCGGTGGGTAGTGAAGAAGTGCGTTCATCAGATTTCAGGTTGATATGCGCTACCCACAGAAACCTGGTAGAGCTAGTTGAACTCGGAGAATTCAGAAGTGATTTGTATTATCGAATAAACGTATTTCCAATTCGGCTACCTTCATTATCTGAGCGCAGAGAAGACATACCACTAATAGGTACCAGGCTGCTGCTACAACTCACCGATGACAAAAACGTGGAAATAGACCAAAAGGCACTCGAATTGCTCTCCAAGCATGATTACAAGGGCAATATAAGAGAGCTAAGAAATATCTTAAATCGGGCTGTCGTATTAAGTGATGAAGGTACTATTAATGCGAACATTATTCTTCAATGCCTTGAGGATGAGCTGCAGCCTGCTTCAGATGATTTCCACGCAATCGAAACAGCTGAGAAAAACCAATGGCCGTCGCTGGAAGAAAACGAAACTCGTTACTTGCGAGAATTGTTACAAGTTTTCGGAGGGGACAAACAACGCGTTGCAAAGGTGTTGGGGATAAGTCTTCGATCGCTTTACAGGAAATTGGCAGTCTAAAAAAGTTACTGTCTTTGGGCGTCTAATCTGTAATTACAGAAAAACTGTAGGAGCCAGATTGGATTGTTGGATTATCACCAACCACGGTCACCCACTCTACTTGGTATTCACCAGATGTCACTGGATCCATGATTTCAATCATCAGATCATCTGCTGCCATAGTATGTAATCCGCGGAGTTGGTGTTCGCCGTTCGGCCCGATGAGCTTCAGGCTACTTTGAGAAACATCGGGCAAGGCATCATAGTAAAGCCGCAAAGTTCTCGGCGCCCTGGTAAGCGCGCCATCAATCTCTGGCTCCGCGCCTAATAATGGAGAATATTCTGTAGTGCCAAGACAAGTGCTTAGGCTTATACCTATTAATAGGAAGAACGCAATTCGGCTCAGAGTTTTCATCGATATCCCCTTTGAAACTTCAACAAGTGTAACCGCACCGAAGTAAAAATAAACGAAATAATGAGAGATTTGTGAGGGAGGGGATCTTAAAGTGAGTGAATAATTCACTCACTTTGGGAAGGTCTGGACGACGCTTAGTGCTCGTCTCGTTGTTTCTTTACCTGAGATAGTTCCTTGGCGAACTGATCCAGTTTCATTCGAATTTCATCTTCCTTTTTCTTTTTTAGGTAAAGATTATCGCCGTCGAATTCAGCTTCCTGCATTTTTTCGCTTTCAGTTTCTTCAACTACTACTTGAGCGAGTTTACTCATTCGATAGTGCTCCAGCTTATGCCCAGTGATTTGCAAATAGTTAATGTGATTTTTTTGGGGTGCCTTTGTGTTGTTTTTCTATTTTTGGAAAAAGCATAAATCCCTATTCCCCAATAACGATTGCTGCTTTTTTGTACTGCTTTTAACTCTGGATTTTGAGAATGTCCCCGTCTCTAGTCCTGAAAATTCAATAAGTTAGCAAGTACTTAGCAGCGCAACATATAGTGTTAATCGGTCAAAGTCAAACAATATCTAGTGATTTTGGCTGGTTTTTCTATGTATTTCACATACATAGTTAAAATGTTGTACCAGCCCTCTCCTTAGATCGAGCGTTATTCACCAATCAATAAATCATTGGATATCTGATACTTACGAAAGTTCAGTGTTTACAGTGATTATTTTTAAAAATGACACCCAATTAAATTTTAAAGGACACCCAATTATTCTATTAGATAAACATGAAGTTCAGGTATTTGATGAAATTTTAGTCAGGGGCTATTTTCAGTTGGTTTTTGTTCGACAATAGTAGAGATTGGAAGGTGCTATTGTCTAAAAGATAAGCAAGTAAGGAGATCGGAAACGGGCTGACCACAGGAAGTGTTTGTTCCGACTTTTGTTCTAACTCGAATAAGGGTTTCTAAGTACCGTATAACAATCGAGCTGAGTGCACTCCCCGTATCCATTTGTGGGGATACTTAAAATCCACTCCTGCCTTTATTCGACTGTTATGAAAATGTACCAGTGAAGATTCAGCTCCGGCAGCGGTACCATAGTGGCGATGAAAGTATTTGACGCTTCTTATCCAGGTGCTCGCTGGAATGCCCAACGATTGAAGCACAGATTGTTTTTCTTCCAGAATATGAGTCGCTTTTGCGGGTTCATGATTAACAAGCGCAAGCGCTTTGCAGGTGGATTCCAGCAATTCGAAATAGCTTTGCTGGGAGAATGGAATGTTTCCATCATCTATTCCAGGTAAGTCTTTAAGCGGTTTAAGCGGTGACTGTTTTCTTGATGATTGCCTTCCCACTAAGTGTTTCGCGCCGCGGCGCGTCAGTAAACGATGTTGCCGATAACTGCGATTTTTCACTTTTTTGGCATGACTAATAAGACGCTCCTGAATGGAGGTGAAGTCGCTGGTATCTAAAGATTCGCTCATCCCTGCACGAACCGGATTGAGATCAACATAGGCCATACAGGTTACCAGGGCCTTTTCATCTAACAGCGCCTGACTCTTAAATCGGCCTTCCCAGAATCGACCCTTGCAATCGTCTTCCTTATTCGCCTGACGGGCGACTGACTCATTCAAACAACGCATAAACCAACTTATGTCCATCAATCTCTCGCGCCATGAGTCCACTTGTTGAATCAATTGTTTTTGGGCTTTGCGTGAATTCGCATTTTTACGCAAGGTTTCGATGATTGCTGCATTACGAGGAAAAATTGCGGTCCAGTGCCGAATAACTTCTTCATCGCTCCAGTTTTTCGCCTTTTCTTCGTTAACAAATAAAACAAGATGATAGTGATTGCTCATGATCGCGTAGGCGCAAACATCAATTGCAAATTGAGCCGAGAGTTGCTTAATTCGAGTAACTAACCACTGCTTGCGATGATCAAAATTATGACCGCTTACGGGATCATCACCACATAGATAAGCGCGCCGAACACAGCGAGAGATGCAATGATAATAAGGCGTATCATCGAGAGAAATCTGTTGGTAGCGGGCCCGGGTCATTACTAGAGTGTCTTCTTGCTAACGGCGTTTTTATTGGCGGACCGACGATTTTAGAGTGTTTGTAGTAGTATGCAACACATTGTTATTTAAGGGTTTTTGTGACAGTGACACATATGAAAGGGACAATGAAGAAAGGAAGTTTTAATGCGTATAGGCATTGATTTAGGCGGCACCAAGATCGAAGGTATTGGCTTGGCCAACGATGGCACTGTTAAAGAAAAAGTCAGAGTTGATACGCCTGCCGATAGTTACTCCGGAACTGTAGAAGCTGTCTGTGGCGTAATCGAAAAACTGCGTTCTTCGAATCAATTCTCAGTTGGAGTTGGAACTCCTGGTGCTTTGGCATTTCCCAGTGAACTCATGAAAAACTCAAATTCAGTTTGTTTGAATGGGCAGCCTTTAAAGAAGGACATAGAAACGAGACTTGGCTTTGAAATTTGTTTAGAGAACGACGCAAATTGTTTCACTTTGTCAGAGGCTCATTATGGAGCGGCTCGAGAAGAGCACAGTGTGTTTGGCGTAATCATCGGCACTGGATGTGGTGGCGGAGTTGTTATCGATAAACAATTGCTTACCGGACCGAACAGCATTGCAGGAGAATGGGGCCATAACTCCATCCCTACTTCAGTAAGAGATTTAATCCAAGATGATCGCGTCTGCTATTGTGGAAAAGTTAACTGTAACGAAACGGTTTTATCCGGAAGAGGCTTGCAGCAATCTTTTCGAGAATTAACTGAGAAGGATCTATCTGCTGTTGCTATCGCAGACTTGGCACGAAACGAAGATGCTGATGCCATAGCATGTATAGACCTTTACGCTAAGCAACTCGCGCGGTGTCTCTCAACCATCATTAACGTAGTCGATCCGTATATGATTGTATTGGGCGGCGGACTTTCGAATATCTCTGCGCTCTACGAATTGGTGCCTCGATATCTGGAGGGACAGGTATTTACCGATGAGATTCAGACTAAGATGGCTGCACCAAGTTTTGGTGATGCAAGTGGTGCATTAGGCGCCGCCTGCCTTTGGAGTATTCCTTAACAATTCGATTTGGTTAAACTTCGAAAGGATGGCGCAGCGTGATTGTCTCTTCGCGGTCTGGTCCGGTGGAAATGATGTCTACCGGAACCTCAACTGTATCTTCGATAAACTTAATATAGGAACGGGCGTTTTCCGGTAAGTCATCCAGTGACTTCGCTCCAAACGTAGTGTCCTTCCAACCAGGTAGTTCTTCATAAATAGGTTCGAGATTTTCGAATCTAGAGACGTCCATCAGACTGCCCGAAGTATTCTCACCTACTCCCTGATATCCAGTGCAAACTTTCACACAATCCAAGCCATCTAATACATCAAGCTTGGTTAAACAGATGCCGGAAACACTGTTGATCCGCATTGCTAGTTTTACAGCGGCGGCATCGAACCAGCCACATCGGCGATCACGGCCAGTGGTCGCACCTTTCTCGGCACCTACTGTCGCCAGATGTTGCCCTACGTCATCAAATAATTCAGTTGGAAACGGCCCGGAACCGACTCGAGTCGTATAGGCTTTAGTTATTCCCAAAACGTAATCCAGATACAAAGGTCCGAAGCCGCTACCGGTGGCAGTGCCGCCTGCAGTGGTATTAGATGAAGTGACGAAAGGATAGGTGCCGTGATCGATATCCAATAATGATCCCTGTGCACCTTCGAAAAGAATGTGCTCTCCGGCTTTCCGGTGACTGTGGAGAATTTCTATGGTGTCAGCGATCATCGGTTTGACTTGCTCGGCGAGAGCCAGGCTATCGTCATGGGCTTTTTGATAATCTACTTTTTCAGCCTCGTAATAATTCTCCAGCCAGAAATTGTGATAGTCCAACAACTCTTCGAGTCTCGTTGCAAACTGCTCGGGATTTAGGGTTTCAGCTAAACGAATTCCACGGCGCGCTACTTTATCTTCATAAGCGGGCCCGATGCCTCTACCGGTTGTACCTAGCTTTTGTTTGCCCTTTTTGATTTCTCGTGCCTGATCCAAGGCAATATGACTCGGCAAAATTAGTGGGCACGCTCCGCTAATACTCAGTCGTTCCCTAACAGGAATATCGCGCTCTTCTAATTCACTTATTTCCTTCATCAATGCTGTGAGGCATAAGACGACACCATTGCCAATTATGCAACGCACTTGTTTGCGAAGAATTCCCGAAGGCAACAAATGCAAAACGGTTTTTTCGCCATCAATAACGAGAGTATGTCCGGCGTTATGACCTCCCTGAAAACGGGCTACGACCGCAGCCTGATCCGTAAGTAGATCAACGATCTTTCCTTTTCCTTCGTCACCCCATTGGGTTCCGAGCACAACTACAGATTTTGCCATCTCTCTCTACTCAGCGAGTGTGGTTTGAATACCAGATATTGACTAAAGTGGTTCTACTTCCCAGGCACCTTGATTATTGACTAGTTGGCGGTCGCAATTCATTTCAGTGCGAGCATTTTCATCCAGGGGTCTATCGGTAAGATTGATAATTACGATCTCACCTTGTTGACGCAAGGTGGAGATTGAATCACGCAAGGCTTCATCATTTAAATTAGGAGCAATAATACCCTTCCGTTGCTGGAACTCTATTGCAGAAAGCTTTGCCAGTACTTTCAAATCGCTATCGAATCCTGAGGCAGGTCGAGCGCGCCCAAAAACTTCTCCGATATGATCATAGCGTCCGCCTTTTGCCACGGCACGACCGTACTCTGGAGTGTAAGCTGCAAATACAATTCCGGTGTGATATTCGTAACCACGTAATTCACAGAGATCGAAACAGAGAACGATATCGGGAATACGTTGTTTCACACCTTCAACGATCGCGACAAGTTCTTGTAGCTCAGCTTTGACACTATCCGGAGCATTAGAGAACACACTCAACGCCTCCGCTAAGGTTTTTTCGTCACCAGACAGTCGAGAGAGTTGCTGCAACATTTTCTTCAAGTCTGCGTCGTTTACTGAAGTATTCAACACCTCATCGATTTCATCATAGGCCTTACGTTGTACTGCTTCGAAGAGGGATTGTTCGGTCTCGACATCAAGATTCGCCGCTTCAACCAGGGATCTAAAAATACCTACATGCCCTAGCACGATATGAATATTATCGATTGCTATAGCGTTCAAGGTTTCATGCATTAAACACACGAGCTCAATGTCACACTCGACTCCAGAATGGCCATAGAGCTCGGCACCAATTCGAATCGGTACTCTGGAGGTCATGATGCCTCGAGGTTTGGTGTGAAGGACATTGTCTGCGTAGCAAAGACGCACCGGGCCTTCGCGATTTAAGCGGTAGGCGTCGATACGGGCCGCCTGGGGAGTGATGTCGGCGCGAATCCCCATCATGCGACCGCTAAGTTGATCCGTTATCTTGAAAGTGTGCAAATCCAGATCGTGTGACGAACCAACCAACAGTGAATCGAGAAATTCAATGAGAGGGGTAATCACCAACTGATAGCCCCAGGACTCATAGAGGTCCAACAACTGCCGGCGGAGAGATTCTAACTTGTGTGCTTCTGCCGGCAGAATTTCTTCTACCCCATCGGGAAGCAACCAGCGTTTAGCGTCTGTCATGATCGGTCTATCACTCGTACGTGTTTCTAATTAATAAGCAGTAAAAGAATTGTTCCAGTTAACATACTGCCTAAACCGATGAATCGCATCGTGGTGTCATCGACTTCATCTAACATCATTACCAAATTGCGCCATCTCTTCGGCGCAATAAAAGGAAGTATCCCTTCTATTACTAGCATCAAACAAAAAGCTATCGCGAGTTCATGTAGCATGTTTCGCCATCATCTCTGGCCTGTTTCGCAATCACTATCATTTCCGAAAACGCAGCCCGAAAAAACCTGAATCGCATCTCTAATTGCAATTCAGGTTTGTTATTCTTTATCGGGATTATTTCTTGGCTCTACTCGCTAGCTAATCTTCTTTTTATCTACTGCAGAGTAAGCCCATCCTTCAAATATTTGAAGTAATCACTGTCAGGATCTAACAGTAGTACATCGTTCTTTGAGCTAAACGTTTCACGATATGCGTTTAAGCTGCGGGTAAATGCAAAAAACTCTTCGTCTTTCGTGTAGGCCTCGGCGTAGATTGACGTCGCATTAGCATCACCTTCACCACGAATTTGTTCTGCATCGCGATAAGCTTCAGCTTCATAAATGACAACCTGACGATCTGCATCGGCACGAATGCCAATGGCTAATTCATCACCACGAGAACGAATTTCCTGTGCTTCTCGATTTCGTTCAGTAATCATTCGATCGTACACTGAAGAACGTACATCATCGGGAAGATCGATTCGCTTAACTCTCACATCGATAACTTCGATACCGATATCCGAGGCGGTTGTTTCGTTTAATTCATCGGTCAGGTCTAACATTAACTGGTCGCGCTCACCGGCAACCACTTCGATTAGAGTACGGGTACCAATTTGGTCTCGTAGTCCATCATTGATTCGCTGAGCCAATAAATTACCTGCTGTGCCAACATTTCCTCGAGTAGAAACATAAAACTGACCTACATCGATAATGCGCCATTTCGCATAGGAATCAACATCCAGAGCTTTTTGCTCTAGGGTTAGAAAGCGCTGCGGTGTGGCATCTTCAGTTTGAATTCTCGCATCAAATATTCGAACGTTGTTCACCCAGGGAATTTTTGCGTGTATTCCTGGCTGGATATCAGAATTCACAAGTTCACCGAATTGCAGCAATACCGCTCGTTCAGTTTCTTTAACAACGAATAGGGTATTGGTGGCGATAATTACAGCAAAAAACAATAAGCCTATTGATAAAAAATTCTTCATGGTCTGCCTCCTCTGCCACCATTCAACCGTGCTCTATCAACTGCATTTGCACTGGAGGGGCCCTGTAAATAAGGTGCTATTTGATCGGCAAGATCTTGCCACTCGGAAGAGCTGCGTGGTCTTGCTGTTGAGCTTCCGCTCTGTTCAAGGATCTTGTCCAAAGGCACATACAACATGTTATTTCCACCTTCGACATCGATCATGATTTTGCTACTTGCGGTAAACACGTCCTGTAATGAATCTATGTAAAGCCGTTGTCGGGTTACCGCTGGCGCTTTTTCGTATTCGAAGAGTAACTGATCGAATCTAGACGCATCACCTTCAGCTCGGGCAATTACTTCTTCCTTATAAGCGTTTGCCTGCTCAATTTGTCGCTGCGCTTCACCACGTGCTTCAGGAATTACTCGATTGGCGTATTGCTGCGCCTGGTTTTGCGCTCGCTGCTCGTCTTCTCGAGCACGAATAACATCATCGAATGCCGCTCGAACGCCATCAGGTGGTTGTGCATCAACAACGTTAATCTGACTGACAAAAATTCCAGTGTTATAGACGTCCATATAGTCTTGCAGTCGCTCAGCAACGTCGGCTGCAACTCGATCACGACCTGTTGTCAGAATTTGTTCCATCGTATTGCCACCAACTACATGGCGAATGGCGGATTCTGCAGCATTGTCCAGACTACGTTCAGGATTCTGTACAGCGATGACGTATTTGATTGGATCTTGAATCAAATACTGAACGGTCACTTCGATATCGATGATGTTTTCATCGGTCGTAAGCATCGCTCTGTTTTCATAGGTTTTGGCATTTAGTTCAGATACGTTGACTAAATTGACTTCATCGATGAGTGGTGGGTTCCAATGCAGTCCGGGTTGTGGTGTGGTATCGAGAACTTTTCCGAAGCGCAGAACGACTCCCTGTTCTGCTGCGTCGACGATATAGAATCCCATGAATCCCCATATCACGACGACAACAACAACCAAGCCGGCAATCAGCCCTCCAGAAATACCACCAGGCGTTGAGGGAGAGCCACCACTATTACTTGAGCCGCCGCTACCAGATCCTCCGAAGAGATTGTTAAATTTCTTCGTAAGATTTCTAATAACTTCGTCAATGTCCGGTGGTCCCTGGTCTCCGCCGCGACGACCACCGCCCCATGGGTCGTTGTCGTTACCGTTATTTCCAGGTTCATTCCAAGCCATTGGTTTCTCCATAGCTTCTAAGACACAAGAGGTCAATTTTAGCTAATAATTGTGAATTAACACAGCATTTTGCAAAGTTAAAAAGCCCTGAAATCAGCAAACTACGCGGTTCGCGCCTGTTCGCCTTCGGTCCAAACGGGATCCGATGATTCCACTAATTCAGGTGTTTGCTCAATTACTGCACCTTGTTGCATCACCCGCTCCAACTCCTGCTTCGGCAGTCGAACGCCAAGGTGATAAAAACCGCTTTCATCGATTCGTTCAGCTTCGATGAATCCTTTTTCATATAACTTACTGCGTAATCGGGTCTGTTCTGGCGCTATGCGTATAGTTTCAGCAACCAGAGTACCTGCCAATGCTTCACTCATTGCCTGCAGTAAAAGATCGATGCCAATTCCCTGCTGTGCAGATACCCATACTCTTTTGGGAACACCGTTTTCCCCATAATCGATTCTTGGTTCAAACCCATCCAGTAAATCGATCTTGTTGAAGACTTTCAGCTGAGGAACGGATGCTGCCCCTATTTCCTCTAATACGGTGTTAACTTCTTCAATATAGTCTGCATGAGATTCATGTGCACAATCTATGACATGCAATAACAAATCCGCTGCCGCCGTTTCTTCTAAGGTCGCCCTGAAAGCTTCCACCAGCTGGTGGGGTAAATGACTGATAAACCCAACCGTATCCGCCACGATCGCTGTACCGAAGTTTGGTAATTCGATGCGCCTTAGGGTTGAATCCAAGGTTGCAAACAACTGATCGGCTGCATAGGAATCCGAATTCGTCAGCGCATTAAACAATGTAGATTTGCCGGCGTTGGTATAGCCGACTAGAGAAATTGTTTGAATTTCTGCTCTATTTCGCGATCGTCGACCTTGCTCGCGCTGGCTTCTCACTTTAGACAGGCTTTTGTTAATCGCCTTAATACGCTGACCGATCATACGCTGGTCTAATTCAAGCTGAGTTTCACCTGCTCCTCGTAGACCAATACCACCTTTCTGCCGATCGAGGTGAGTCCAGCCTCTTTTCAAACGAGAGCTTAGATGCTGCAGCTGCGCCAGTTCAACTTGCAACTTGCCTTCGTGGCTGCGTGCACGCTGGGCAAATATATCCAATATCAAACCAGTTCGGTCGAGGACGCGACATTCAAACACTTTTTCCAGATTTCGTTCCTGACTCGGCGTGAGAGCATGGTTAAATAAAACCAACTGCGCTTTATGGGCACGAACTGCAGCAGCAATCTCTTCGAGTTTGCCACTGCCTACAAAATAATTAGGTGAAGGTTGTTTGCGAGTACCGGTAATAAATTCTACTGGTTGTGCGCCTGCTGATAAGGCTAGTTCTTCAAATTCAATTGGATCCTCTCGTTCCTTGTCGGATTCGATCGAGAGATGAACAAGAATTGAAACCTCGCCAGATTCTGGCCTTTCAAAAAACAAATAGAAACCTCAAATCGGGCACACTGCCCTGTTAGGCATTCCCTGGTTCACCGCTATCGTCATCCTGAGAGTCTGCCCCTGACATTGGAATTTTAACCATACGCGCAGGGACGACTGTGGAAATAGCATGCTTATAAACCATCTGGCTCACAGCATTCTTTAGCAGAATTACGAATTGATCGAATGATTCGATCTGGCCTTGCAGTTTGATGCCACTAACTAAGTAAATGGATACTGGAATTCGCTCTTTTCGAAGTACATTCAGAAAAGGGTCTTGTAGTGTATGTCCTTTGGACATTGTTCTTCTCCTTGCAATCTACAATGCTGTCTTTGGTGCGGTGCGCCCAGCGCCACAGTCGCTAAATCGTCACTGGACACTATTGTGACTAGTGATACGGTAATAAAGTTCTATATTGCGGTAGATTCCACGTATTTCAAGACGGTATCAATGGATTTACCTGATGGATCTCGCAAACTTCGCAGATTTTCCCAACTGCGAAGCCAGGTAAGCTGACGCTTGGCTAGTTGTCTGGTGGCAATAATACTCTTTTCTACCATTGCATCATAGCTTAATTCTCCCGCCAGATGTTGCCAGACTTGCCTGTATCCTACTGATTTTATTGAAGGAAGCATCTCATGCAGGTCTTCGCGCTGATATAAGATTGAGACCTCTTTTAGTAATCCGTCCTCGAGCATCTGCATAAACCGATGGGCAATTTGTTTATGTAATACGTCTCTGTCTTCCGGTTGGATCGCGAAATAGTGCAAATTAAAAGGCAGAGCTACCCCCTCTTTGCCCTTTTTCTCCTGTTCCTCAGCATGAAACTGAGACATGGTTTTGCCTGAAACCAGATAAATTTCCAGCGCCCGTTGCAAGCGTTGCGGGTCATTAGGGTGAATACGTTGAGCAGAATCGGGATCTACCTGTGCTAATTTTTGGTGTACTTCTTCCCATCCTTTCTCCTTCGCCAAGGTCTCAATTTCACTTCTTATTTCTGCATCAGCGTGGGGCATAGCCGCCAGACCATCCCGCAACACTTTGAAATACAACATAGTGCCGCCAACCAGTAATGGAGTTTTACCAAGGGTTAAAACATTGCCTATCTCTTGGATTGCATCTTCACGAAAATCTGATGCTGAGTAAGCTTCACTTGGATCTTTGATGTCTATTAGGCGATGAGGAGCAGTACTTAAAGTCGCTTTATCCGGTTTGCCGGTGCCAATATCCATTCCGCGATAGACCTGGGCCGAATCCACATTGATGATTTCAAAAGGAAAGCGCTGCACAAGTTCAACGGCCATGCCGGTTTTGCCCGATGATGTTGGACCCATCAGGCAATAAACATTGGGTTTAGTGTTTGATTGATTCACTGCAATCGAAAGCGTTGTTATTGGCCACGAAGAAAAAGTTTGTCCAGTTCATCAAGACTCTGATAAACCCAGGTAGGTCTGCCGTGATTGCATTGGCCGCTACGTTCAGTTGCTTCCATATCTCGCAACAAGGCATTCATTTCTGGAATAGTAAGATGCCGATTAGCTCGAACTGAACCGTGACAAGCCATTGTGGATAGTAGTGCATCTTGATGGGATTGGATTCGATCACTGCTGCCATACTCCAACACATCGGATAAAACATCCCGCACCATTTGTTCAATATTCGAATCTTTCAGAATAGAAGGCACTTGTCGAATAACGATTGCCTCTGCAGAAACTCGCTCAAGTTCAATGCCCAGTTTAAGTAATACTTGCTGCTGCTCTTCGGCACAATCTGCCTCAGCCTGACTTACTGCAATTGAAAGTGGTACAAGTAATGGCTGCATTTTTAGTTCTTCATTCTCGCAAGCAAGCTTCATTCGTTCATAGGTGATTCGCTCATGGGCCGCGTGCATATCGACAATAATTAGCCCTTCTTTGTTTTGCGCCAAAATGTAAATGCCATGGATTTGAGCTACCGCATAACCCAGGGGCGGGACTTCTTCATTGTCACTGCTTAGCTTGGCTAATACAGCTAGCTGATCCTGCACGCTCGCGAGTGAACCGCCTGCAGAATGTGGATCAACTTGGTAAGGAGGTGGCGAAGCTTCTTGCAGACTTAGAGGGCTCTGAAAGACAAACGCTTTTGCTTGCTTGTTTTCTGAACTTGGTAAGTCGACTATTTTTATATTCGGATTCGAAGTCTCTCCTGTCATTTGATCTTTAGGAGTAACTTCCGCTAGTGCTTTATGCAGCGAACTGAAAAGAAAATCATGTACGAGTCTGCTATCTCGAAAACGTACTTCATGTTTTGTTGGGTGTACGTTTACATCAACAATTGCTGGATCGAGTTCCAGGTAAAGCACATAGGCTGGATGTCTTCCGTGAAACAACACGTCTCGATAGGCTTGTTTAACGGCGTGGGTAACAAGCTTGTCACGAATAATTCTTCCATTTACATAAAAACATTGTAGGTCAGCCTGGCTTCGAGAAAAGGTTGGCAAACTTACCCAACCCCACAAGCGCAGGCCAGCGCGTTCCACATCGATGTAGACTGAATTCTCTACGAATGCAGGTCCGCAAACGAGAGCAACTCGGCGTTGCTGTTCCTGTTCTGATTTAGCCGGCAGTAACTTGTGAATGCTGCGCTGATTATGCTGTAGCGAAAATTGCACATCAAACCGACTCAGGGCGATGCGTTTGACTATTTCATCGATACGTGTGAATTCTGTCTTTTCCGTTTTTAGAAACTTTTTTCGTGCGGGAGTGTTAAAAAACAAATCCCTAACTTCGACAGTTGTGCCTCGTGGGTGGGCGATGGGTTCGACTTTCGCGTTCATGTTCTGGCCTTCAACCTGAACTTTCCAGCCATTGTCTTCTTCGTCTGAATCAGATCTCGACATCATTGCCAAGCGGGAAACAGAACTGATGCTTGCCAATGCTTCGCCACGAAAGCCCAAGCTGCCAATACTTTCTAAATCTTCCAAGTTGGTAATCTTACTTGTCGCATGTCGGCTAAGGGCCAAGGCCAAATCGTCTTTCACGATTCCGCTACCGTTATCCTTAACTCGAAGGAGCTTTACACCTCCTTGCTCTAAATCAATTTCAATCCGATCGGCGCCAGCATCGAGACTATTTTCCAATAACTCTTTAGCGACTGATGCCGGCCGTTCAACCACTTCACCTGCGGCAATTTGATTTGCAAGTCTTTGACTGAGTAAGTTAATTCGATTCATGAACGAACGTGGATACTGTGACTAGTGCATGCATTGTAGCATTATCATTCTCGAATCCTATGGAGAACGAACAGAGGATTTAGATGGTGGGAATTTTCAATACTTGTCCAACAAGAATTATATCGTTGGATAGATTATTCGCAGCACGCAAATTGGCAAGAGTCACAGAATATCGGGCGGCAATTTCAGACAGGGTTTCACCATTTAAAATGGTGTGTTCTGACACACGAATGGGTCCGCCACCGGGAAGTGTTAATACCTGACCAATCTGAATCGTGTCCGATCTCAAGTTATTCAGAGTTTTCAATTCACCGAGAGTTAATCCGAAGCGCTCGGCTATCTCGGACAGATTATCTCCTGACCTGGCCGTGTAAGTTCCCGGTGTAATGCCATTTTCTTTTTGCCAGGCAACTAAAGTCCCTTGCGGCGGAGCATCGTAGAAATAATTCATGATTCCCTGGGCAATAGCCTGCGCCATATTACGTTGAAAGCCGGAAGAGTTGAGCCGTTGTGCCTCGTTGGGATTAGTGAGGTAGCCAGTCTCTATTAATATAGAAGGTATATCTGGTGAATTGAGCACTTGAAACGAAGCTTGTTGGACTTTATCTCGACGCAAGCGAGTTACCGCATCCAGGGACTCCAGAACACTCGTCCCGGCTATCAAGCTCTGCTCCATACTCCAGGCCATTTGCAAAGACACCAGGGTCAATGCCACATCATCGTCAAGACCGCCTATCACTAGATCGCCCCCGACCCCGCCCAAGAGATCTGAGCTGTTCTCTTTCTCGGCAACTCTACGGGCATTTTCACGGTCGGCCCGATCCCCTGACAGTGCATAAATAGTTACTCCATTAGCGCGACTACTACTATAGGAATCAGCGTGTACGGCAACAAATACATCGGCTCTATTTTCTCGTGCAATTTGCGGTCGACGTTGCAAATTCACATAGTAGTCCCCGTCTCTAATCATTACCGGTTTGTATCCAGGTATGGAATTAAAGTAATCCCGCAGGTAGCGTGAAATTGCCAAGGTGACGTTCTTTTCTCTTATGCGACCGTCGTAACCGATACTGCCCGGATCTTCTCCTCCGTGGCCGGCGGAGATAGCAACGACGAGATCTCTTCTTTCATCAGAACTTACTGGAGTAATTGGATTTACTATTGGCGCTGTGTCTGGAATTACAGAACCCAGATCGTAAAGATCTATTACCAAACGATTACCGAGTTCACTATTGGGAGCCAGGGTAAAACTGGAAGGATTTATTTCATGGGTAAGATCCAAGACGATGCGCAAATCGTCACCATTTCGAACGCCGTTGCGCACGGCTTCAATTGGGCTACTGCTAAAATCGAGTCCAGAAAAATCATCATTCAATATGGAATCTTCAATGTCGATGACGACCCGATGAGGACTATCCAAAGTGAATAAGTTGTAATTCACATTGTCACTTAAGTCGAAGACTAGCCGAGTATGATCGGGCGCTCGCCACATGCGAACTTCATCAATACTGGCAGCAAAGGCTAAATTTAGCCCGAGCGCGCTGCTCGCGGCTAAGGCGACTATTGCTAAGTACTTGTAATTACTACGAATATTCATTCACTTGTTTCTGGCGTACTTCAACATGTCTATAGATTTCGGCCTTATTTCCACAATCTTTTGGCGATCTTAAGGCCTTTTTCTGAATGAATTTGACAATTTAATTGGCGACCTGTTCCTTCGGTTTCGAGATCGATGGTCAGATCAGCACTTGGAATTATGCCAGCGCCGCGATTTGCCCACTCGACGATGCATAGATTTTTGGATTGAAAATAGTCTTCAGTGCCAAGATATTCCACTTCTACCGGGTTGGCTAAGCGATAGAGATCAAAATGGTAGATATGGCACTTTTCAAATTCATAAGGCTCAACCAAAGTGTAAGTAGGACTTTTAACTGCGCCGTTGTAACCGTAACCGCGCATGATTCCTCGAGTTAACGTAGTCTTACCTGCGCCCAGCTCACCATTTAAGTGAATTACTCCTCCTATTGTTTCTGTCCCTATACCTTCTCCTAATTTATCTGCATTAACAGTATTGCCGAAGGTCGCCCGCGCAAGATCCTTACCAAAGCTAATAGTGGCTTCTTCATCAGAGAGAAACAGTTGATGATCTTTCATAACAGCTAATTTAATGAAGGATTTACCAATTGCCTAATATAAGGAAAAAGATCTGTTGCAGTCATTCCACGTTCACCACCGTTAGCCATTGCCAAATCAGCGGCCTCGCCGTGAATCGACACTGCGCAGCAGAGGGCATCCGTTAGTTCCATACCCTGGCCAACCAGGCTTGCGGCAATGCCAGTAAGTACATCACCCATACCGCCTGTTGCCATTCCTGGATTGCCTTCAGTGCAAAGATAAATCGCGTTGTTATGAGCTTCACTGCAGATAAGACTGCCACTGCCTTTTAACAAGCAAGCACCGCCCCAGAATTCTGCCAATTTCGCAACTGCACTAAAACGATCTGATTGAACCTCTGCTACTGAAGTATTAAGTAGCGAAGCTGCCTCGCCAGGATGAGGTGTCATGATCCAGTTGCTGCGCTTTATCGGCGCACCTGACTCTACTCTTTCGGCAAGAAGATTTAGACCATCTGCATCGACAACTAATGGTGTACCTTCGGCCTGTTGCCCGCTCAACGCTGATTGGAGAAGTTGCCTTGCCCATTTATTGTTCCCAAGTCCAGGTCCAATAACGATAACAGTCGCTTTCTTTACCAGTTCGTCTGTCTCAGTATCATCGTCTTCCGTTCCCAGAACCATTAGTTCTGGTCTTCTGGCCAAAATGGCAGAACGATGCTGGGACCGCGTAATAACACTTACTAGCCCAGATCCACTGCGTTGTGCTGCTTCAGCAGCCATGAGCGCAGCCCCCCCGTAGCCATAGTCACCGCCGATGACTACTACATGACCGTGATTTCCTTTGTGGGAAGATCTGCGTCTTGGCAAAAGGTGCCGGGTAGCATCATTAATATCTATTCGAGTTGCTGATGGCGTCGGCGATGATTTTCCAGTAAAGACATCTTCTGGCACATCGAGACTGTCATAGACAATCTCACCGGCGAAGTCTCTTCCCTGACAGGTGAGCAATCCTTGCTTCATGCCGATAAAGCTAACTGTTAAATCTGCTTCGATCGCACTGCCCAAACACTTGCCGGTATCGGCGCTTAATCCAGACGGAATATCGATGGCGACAACCGGGCATTGCATGGCATTGATTCTAGTTATGGCCAATGCGTAATCACCAGCTACTTCGCGATCTATGCCAGTACCCAATAAGGCATCTACTACGACTGTGTGCGCATGGTCGGTTTCTGCGATTGATGCACTTTCAGAAAAGAGATGCATGGGAACTTGTTTTTCCTGCGCCATCTCGTAGGCCAGTTTTGCGTCTCCCGTAAGCTTTGAGCTTTCTGCAACCTGGATTACCTCTGCGCCAATACCTGCGTCTTTCGCTAGTGCCGCAATTACATAGCCATCACCGCCATTGTTTCCACTTCCTACAAATACCATGAGATGCCGGATTTGCGGCCATTGTTCTTGCAGAGCATTGAATGAGGCGGCCGCGGCAGCTTGCATCAATTCAAATCCCGCAATGCCTTTATCTTCGATAGCGATGCGATCAAGCTCTCGAACTTGTTCTGCACGATAAAGATTTTTCGGTAGTCTGGTAGTGAAATCGCTCATGAGCTGAGATGCTGCTAATTAAATTTCTTGATCAAACGGCGAATTAATCGGAGCGCCGTTTCCAATTCTTCCACTGGAATATCTTCAGTGGCATCGATTGCCCAGGGATCCTGAACTTCCCGTAGCGTGTTATAAATCTCTTTACCCTGCTCACTAAGCAGCACCAGAACTGAGCGTTTGTGTTTAGGATTTTTGTGGTATTCCAATAAGCCATCTTCAACCATAACGTCTGTTATTCGCTGCACTGCCTGTCTTGACTGGCCTAGCACCCTGGCAATTCCTGGTACCGTGAGTCCATTGTTTGACAAGGCAATGGCACCAATTACTTTCCAGCGGGCGTGGGTCAAGCCAAGCCCTTCGGTCATGTCGTCACCCTCGGCGATCAGTAATCCGTTTAACCGAAAAACTGACAGCACCAAGTCTAGAAATAACACTCTCTTTGAGCCGTGCACTAGTTATTATCTCTTCGTGTCTTCAACTGTCAGCATGTTGTCATTGTACCCAATGCCAGTCAATTGATCTGGGCTAGAAAGTCTTCGAAATTAGCAATTTGATGAAGCTCAGAATTGAATCGACAGTCATTATTAAACTTAGAGATTACCTGCGTTAAAAATCCGGAATCGGAGCAGATCCTTACTTTTAGAGATCGTACTCAGAGCAAATGGAAGCCTTGTTGTTCCACTGTTGCTCCTAAAATCGATGCAGTAGAATGACTGTGATCCATGACAACGGTGATCGAACTAGTTTGTGAAGATAAAAGTACTTATTCTCTTTGCCAGTCTGTGTTTCGTTTCAACCTTCAGTTACGCTGATGCAGTTCGAGACGCAAATCGTCTTCTGCGAGTGACAAATCTCGGGAACCGATTCGAATTGATGGCGTTAGACCAGACCCGCAAAATTATTCGGACCTATTCCAGTATTGTGAATATGTCCGTCGCTATC
Organism: Pseudomonadales bacterium; assembly: GCA_012103535.1. Taxonomy (GTDB): domain Bacteria; phylum Pseudomonadota; class Gammaproteobacteria; order Pseudomonadales; family Pseudohongiellaceae; genus UBA9145. The sequence goes on along the minus strand of WLWQ01000003.1, from coordinate 826,303 downwards.
GCGTTACCTCAAAACCTGAAAAATTCAATCGCAGCTTGTTACGCTGAAGTTTATGCCTGGGAGCAGTTTGAACCTGGTATTGTCCAAATACTGGCTGAAAATCTGACCCAAAAAGAAATTCGACTTCTAATCGATTTCTACAGCGATCGAGGTCTGCCTCCTATGGAGATTGATACCTTCAAAAACACCGTTGCCAAAGCGCAAGAGATCGAGCTAAGTAGTATTGAATATATTTTTAATAACAGTGACAGCTGCGTGGAGCGAGATGCCGAACTAATTAATGACTTTCTCGCGGCGCAAAACCTGAACAATTTGGAATATATAAGACTTGAATGAATAAACGTCAGTATCCACCAGGTATCGAAGAAGACAAACTAGAATGGCTGGAAGCCATTGAAAATATCTATGATGCTTATGGGACAGCTGGCGTAAATCACATCCTCGAAAGTCTTTCTTCCTGGCGCAGTCAAAATCAAATCAAAGCCAGCTCAGTTGCGGTTAATTCTCCTTACTTAAATACCATTCCCCTCACCGAACAACCTGCTTATCCAGGGGATCTGGAGATAGAACAGCGAATAGAAAATATACTGCGCTGGAATGCCATGGCCATGGTGTTGCAAGGGCAAGACTCTGGTGCAGGGGTCGGTGGGCACATTGCCACTTATGCGTCGGCAGCCACCATGATGGAAGTTGGCTTTAACCACTTTTTCAAAAAGAAGTCGAAAGACTACGGCGGTGATCTGGTCATACTACAACCTCATGCGGCGCCGGGGGTTTATGCTCGCTCCTGGTTAGAAGGCGAGCTCAACAAGGAGAAACTGCAAAACTATCGCCGGGAACTACAGGGAGATGGGGGCTTAACTTCCTACCCACATCCCCGCTCAATGCCAGACTATTGGCAGGTAGCTAATGCATCAATGGGATTGTCGACACCAACTGCAATTTATCAGGCAAGGTTTGCCAAGTATTTAGAAAATCGCGGATTAAAATCGAAACTTGGCGGCAAAGTCTGGTGTTTTATTGGCGATGGAGAAACTGACGAGCCAGAAGTTCTCGGGACCATCAATATTGCCTCGAGAGAAAATCTGGACAATCTCATACTCGTAGTTAATTGCAATCTGCAACGACTCGATGGCCCAGTAAGAGGTAATGGCAAAATCATCCAGGAACTAGAAGCTTCCTTTACTGGATCTGGCTGGAATGTCATCAAGGTAATTTGGGGTGGTGGCTGGGACATACTGTTAGGCCAGGATCGAAACGGGACATTGCGCAGACGTATGGAAGAGTGTGTCGATGGTGACTATCAACGATACTCTGTTCTGACCGGTGACCGTCAAAGAGAACATTGGGTTGATGGAAATCCAGAGTTAGAACATATGATGGAATCCCTCAGCGATGAGGAAGTAAAACAGATAAAGCGAGGCGGGCAGGATGCCAGGAAAGTATTTGCGGCTTTTCATCGCGCCATTAACAGCGGCGGCAAGCCAACTGTCATTCTAGTTAAAACAGTTAAGGGTGATGGCATGATTGGTGCGCAAGGTAGCAACAGCGTACACCAGAAAAAGAATTTCGATGATGAGCAACGCCTGGCGATTGCAAGAAATCTTGGAATTCCTCTGAGCGATGAAGACATTAAACAAGCGCAGTTCTACAAACCCTTAGACAACAGCCCGGAAATTCAGTATCTAAAGGCGCGCAGAAAAGAACTAGGCGGTCCTCTACCTGAACGTCTAAATGAATGTGAAAAACTATCTCCACCACCACTTTCCAGTTTCGATGCACTAACTACGAGCAAGAGTATTCGTAGTCAATCGACAACTATGTCACTAGTAAGAATTCTCTCGATCTTGTTGAGAGACAAATCTCTGAAAAAATATATCGTCCCTATAGTTCCCGATGAAGCGCGTACCTTTGGCCTGGAAGCGCTATTTAAGATTGCCGGCATATTTTCATTACAAGGACAAAAATACACTCCTGTTGACGCCGATACCCTGCTTGCCTATCGCGAAGCGGAGGATGGACAGATATTGCAGGAGGGAATCTGTGAAACTGGTGCGCTGGCATCATTCTTGGCAGCCGGTACCGCCTATTCGATTCATAGTTTGCCGATGATTCCGTTCTATTTCTTCTATTCCATCTTTGGATTTCAACGAGTGGGAGACATGATTTGGACTTGCGGTGACATGATGTGCCGCGGATTTCTAATTGGAGGCACTGCTGGAAGGACCACGCTAAACGGCGAAGGTATTCAGCATCAAGACGGGCATTCACAGCTTATTGCTAACACGTTTCCAAATTTGAAGAGTTACGATCCAGCATTCGCTTATGAGCTCGTGGTCATAGTGCGAGAAGGAATTCGCCGCATGTACGAGCTGCAGGAAAACATCTTCTACTACATTACGGCATATAACGAGAACTACGAAATGCCAACAATGCCTGAGAAGAAACAAGTACAAGAAGGTATTCTTGCCGGCGCTTACCACTATCAATCCACGAAATCGGAAAATTCATCTCAGGTGCATTTATTGGGTAGTGGCTCAATCATGCAACAGGTGTTGGCGGCAAAAGACAAATTGGAAGCGATGGATTGTGAAGTTTCAGTATGGAGCGTTACCAGTTATAACGAGCTCTATCGGGAAGCGGAAGAATGCGATCGCCACAATCGACTGCATCCTCTACGCAAAGAGAAAAGACCCTATCTCAAAAAACTGTTTGCTGAGACAGAGGGTGTCTATGTTGCAGCCTCGGACTATATGAAGGCGTTGCCAAATAGCATAGCTCCCTGGATGCCAGAGAATTTTATGATTCTTGGAACAGACGGTTACGGCTTAAGCGAATCGCGTCCTGATTTGCGAGAATATTTCGAAATCAGCACCGACTATATTTGCCATGCGGCGTTGGTAGGTTTGTTCCGCAACAAGCAAATCACTGCTGCGGAACTGAAGAAAAAATTACAGAGTCTAGAAATCGATCCTGATAAAGTTAACCCAATGGAACGCTAGTCTGGTTCGACGACTTCAATCCGCACACCGTCCGGTCCTTCCACAAAAGAAATGCGAATACCACGAAACTCTCGTGGTTCCATCGTAAATACCTCAGCGTTTGCGTCTAATACCGCACCAAACTCATCCAGGTTTTCCGCAGCCCATCCCAAATGATCCATGGCTCGCCCCTGGGTTGGGATTATTTCCCCACTGGCCTGAGCAGCCATCAGCCATACGTCGCTATAGTTGATGGCAGCTAGCGCTCCCTTCCACTGCACAATTTCTCCACCGAAGATTTCTTGATACCAGTCCAAAGTACTTCGAGGATCAGGTGAGGAGAGATGAATGTGATGTAGACCGCGAGTTTCAGGATCATCGATTAATTCGATCTTGGTTCCCCAGGGATCTTCAATAAATGCAATCTTCATACCGGAGAATTCGACCAAGTCACCAAGTTGTGTAGCACCATCGGCAAGTGCAGACGCAGTGACTTCTTCTACATTATTCATGGAGAATCCAATATGATCCACACCGGTTCCAACTGAGCCACCGGTTGGTTCACGTTCGAAAAAGATTACGGAAATTTCATCATAGAAAACTCGATCCACCGGGTATTGAACTCGATCGGCGTCTCCGCGATTAAATCTCCCAGCGGAACCTCCGAAATGTTTTACATACCAGTTCACAGCATCTTGGGCGCTAGTAGCTGTTAGATGAATATGGTCATAGGGCACTGCAGCAAACAAATTGCTACCCAAGAACAAGCTAAATAGGAATAGAGCTAGTTTTTTCATTCGGCGCCTCTTTCTTCTTTATATTGTTTCACGCTAAGGAATTGTCGGTATCAATGGGTCATGGAATACATTAGATAATTTATACCGAGACGATAAGCTGAGTTCGCGTAACGCGTTGGATAAGCGGGATGGTAGGTATGTTCCCAACCATCTCCCATATCGGAGTTCCAATTGATAAGCACCATCACCCTGCCATCGTCATCGAGGATAGCGTGGTTACTGGCAAAATCGATCCCCTGTTCGCCATATTCATCTGAACGATACAGGGCTGGAATAAGTTGAGGACCGTCTATGTCGTAATAGACATGAAAGATCTCGTGATCGGGTTTGAGCTCAATGATTTCCCGATCTGGGAATACCTGACTGAAAGCCGCATAAAAATTGTTCCATTGTTGCTGGCCCCAGAAATCATCGATGAGGAGAAAGCCACCTCTGAGCAAATACTCCCTCAAATTTTCAGTTTCGTTCGGACTAAGTACGATTCCTCCACCTTGCCCGACTTCCAACATATAAAGGAAAGGATAATCGAATATTTTCTCATCATCGAAACGCAATACGATTGGATCACTCATGACCCGAATATTCGTCAGGCGTGATACGCCACGTAGGAAATTCATATCAGCGTCGGGAAAATCAATAGACCAGGTGCCGTAGCCGAATCCCCGGCCATAATAAGTATCAAACTGTACTCGCACGAAATTAAACTCGCCAGCCTCGTCATAGCCTAAGTCATATATTTGATCGTCAGCACCGCTGATCTGCGGATACACCTGAGCACCGGCAACACCGCTCAGCGCCAGGCTAAATAGTGCAGTGGTCCAGCTTGCAAGTTTAATAAGCTTCATGAATTCTCATCTTGGTTGAGGTCTAAGCAAGTGTCTCTATATTCAGTTATTTATTCAAGCGCCCGTACTCTAGTAATTGGTCAGTCAAAATGAATTATAGGCAGGATAAAGTCCTTTCCTTTTTATTAAGCTGGCCTACACTGACATAAGGAAACAGGGGATTCATTGATTCTCATTTGAGAAATCCAGTCAGTAGTCGTGACATAGGGACATGCATGTGACTGGAAATCCCCTCCTTTCTTTGGTCTCCATTCGAGAAAAAAGTTCAGCTTTAATTGACGCTATTATTGACGTAACGACGCGCAGTAATCTTCTTCTGAAATTACCGGCGTAAACCAGATAAAGTCAAAAGCCGCAACTTCGCCATATTGCTGTAAATAGGCTGTGGGGTTTAACTCTTCCGGCGATACTTCCATAAATCCGATTGAGACGATGTCATCCATCGACAGGTTGTTATGTTGCGCTACCAAGTAGTTGGGAACGCCCAAGTCTTTTCTGGCATGGTAGTTACCTGTAATAAGAGCTACGACTGAGCCATTGCTGGGTTCCGCCAGGCTGGAGGCCATCGAATAATCCCGAGCTTGTTGTACTCTTACCATCGCCGGAAATTGGGATTCAGGTAATAAACCACAATGGCTTTCATCGATATCTAAATTTAGTTGTGCAAATGTTAGTTCATCCAATACATCAAATTCGTCTGGTGAAGACTCAAGCCCATAGACTTCACCCATTCTCGCATTAGTAATATTGCCAGCAGCAAGAGGTATATCGGCGCTGTAAGCAGCTTGTAAAAGTGGGCCGTAAAAACTCCAGTCCCACCCTTCTTCATCCCAATCCAGGTACTCTTTCAGTTCTTCTATAGAACCCAATTCTTCTTCTTGGATTTGATCTAGCAAGTCTTGTGAATCGCTCTCCATCATTTCAAAAGTGAGCTGTCCTAACTTGTCGTTGTCTAAAAGTAGATTTACGAAAGCTAACTGCAAAGCATGATGATCCGGATTATCATGTTTTTCGCCTAAGATTAGATAGCTTGCACTTTGAGATATCTGTGCAAGTTCTTCTGCTGAAATAAAACTGTTGTTTCCACTATCCCAAATTTTTCCAATGAGCTCATGATCGGAATGAAGCTCCGACTCCCACTGCGATGGCACAACGAGTTGCGCAGCTGCAAAATTCGCAATAAGACAAGACAGCAAAGCAACTAATAACTTAATTCGCACCACCCATTTGCTCCCATTGAGAATAAATTTCATCGGTCCAAAAATTCTGGAAAAAAGCAATTGCCGCGAGCTTCTCTTCTTCCTCTAACACCTCATCAAAGGGTGGCATGTTCCCACCGTAGGCCTCACCGCCATTGTTGATGACTTGCAATAACATAGCATTAGGATGATGCCATGCATGGGCAGATCCGTTTAGCGGTGGTGGTGGAAAGCTGCCATCGTCCAGACGCTGGCGCCAATCCTCTACTGTACCCTCGGCATTGGGCCCATGACACTCGGCACAGTTTTGAGAGAAAACACTCGCTCCCATCGCAACTTGTTCCGACGAGTACCAACGATCAGTCTCTTGTAATTGATCTTGCACTTGTCCTTGAACGAGTTCCATTTCTGCCGCCGACAACTGCTCTGATTGATTATCCCCAACTGACTCCGAAGGCGATTCACCACAAGCTACTAGAACAATGCTAATAGCGAAAAACAGTAATACTCGATAATTCATTTTTACAAATTTCATAATTCTTTCTAAGATTTCTTTTTGGGATAATCGAATTCGATCAATGTAGCGATGCCACTATCTACATCTGACCAGTTACCTATGGGCAAGCTTAACTCTACTAATCCACAGGTTGGAACATTATCTATATCTGAATTAGCCATCATATTGGCAAATTCGGTAATTGCGGGATTGTGCCCAACCAGCATGGCTGAATCGCAATTTTCATCCACCAAAGAGGCTGCCTTTAGGAACATGCCTGTTCCGGCAAAGTACAATTCAGGATTGCTGACAATATCATCAACCGGATAACCAATATTCTCAGCAAATAATTTCGCAGTTGATTTGGCCCGGTTTGCTGGCGATGAAATTATGCAGCCAAGCTTGCTGTCTCTTTCCACAAATCGACCTGCCATTACCGGTGCATCGTTCATTCCTCTCTTTGCAAGAGGTCGTTCAAAATCTCTCAATTCAGGATCGTCCCAAGAAGATTTTGCATGGCGCAGAAGAAAAAGGGTTTTCATTTAGATGGATTTTTTACCTATCCAAGTACCTATCCATATGACTTGGTTTTATACCGTAATTATTCGAGCGACTCCAGCTAACTAAGATTTTAGATTTTACCGATAAGTTCCGGGGAAATCGGGCTTTTTTGTGACAATTTTTCACAAGGAGCACTAAGCCATCAGGCCAAATTGCCGAAACACTGTAGTACGAACGAAATCAATGAAGGAACATGGACATGAAAACAATAGGCAGACCAGTGTTATGCGTCTTACTGGCCATGCTGGCTACTTCGGTGCTTGCCCAACAGCCAAGCGGAATTACGCGAGAACTCGAAGTAGGCGCCCTTTTCACTTCTGGAAATACAGACGAGCAATCAATTAATTTTGCCGGCAACGTTGCCTTTACTCGAAACAGTTGGGAATACGGATTCACCCTTGATGGAATCTATTCAGCAAGTGATGATGAAACCAAAGGTCAGCGCTTTTACGGTGTAGCCAGCGCAAACTACGAATTTACCGAGGATAGTTTTTTCCTGGCTCGAGCTTCCCATGAAGATGATCGTTTTAGCGGATTCGATAGTCAGTCTGACTTAACATTCTCATACGGACGAGGATTTCTTCAGAATCGAAGCAATATGGACCTGGTGCTAAATGCTGGTGTTGGTATTCGCTGGTCGCGCCTTGATGGTTCAGATTTTGACGAGCCAATAATGAGATTAGCCGGCAATTACGAATGGGTAATTAGTGAATCTGCAACTTTTACCCAGGAGCTCGCAATGGAGTATGGTACGGATTCCAATATTTATCGTTCTGATTCCGGCATAACAACCCAGGTGCTGGAAAATCTCTCACTACGACTTTCATTGCGACTTAAGCATCAAACTGACGTTCCTGTTGGAAGAGAAGAAACAGACATGGAAACTGCAGTCACCTTCGTAATGAATTTCTAAACTGCCGGTCCTCTGTTTAGTTTCTAAAGGAGAGGACATTATGACCCCTGTTGTTCGTTTGTATTGGGCAATCGCCCTGATCTTCATGCCATTGAGTTTGCTCTGGTTGCATAGGAGCATCGGGGGCTCGTATTCGCTTGAGTCACTCACTTCATCGCCGTTCCAACTAATTTTGTTTCTTATCCTGCTCGCATGGACACTGGTAGGTACGTTCGAGTTATTCTTCTGCGATAGTAATCTCCGTCGTAACTATCCTGTGCTGGCCAACATTCGTTATCTGTTGGAGTACATTCGGCCGGAGATTCAGCAATACTTTATTGCAAACAATGTAGATGAAAAGCCGTTCAGTAGAGAACGACGTAGCTTAATCTATCGTCGCGCCAAATCCGCCAACGACACTCTTCCCTTTGGAACTGAGCAAGACATCCTTGAAGATGGCTACCGCAGTATTTCCCATTCAATAAAAGCAACAGAAGTTAGCCATGAACATGAACGCGTCACCATAGGCGGACCTGATTGCAAACAACCCTATAGCGCTTCACGCCTAAACGTTTCAGCAATGAGTTTTGGGGCACTCAGTTCTACCGCAATTGCCGCACTAAACAGAGGCGCTGCATTGGGTAACTTTGCGCATAACACTGGCGAAGGCAGTATGAGCGAACACCATTTAGCACATGGAGGCGACATAATCTGGCAAATTGGCACAGGTTACTTCGGCTGTCGTAATCCAGACGGTACTTTTAACGATGACTCGTTTCAAGAGAGGGCCAATCTAGACGTTGTAAAAATGATCGAAATTAAGTTATCCCAAGGAGCCAAGCCTTCACATGGCGGGGTACTGCCTGGCGCTAAAGTTACAGTGGAGATCGCCAAGATTCGCTTGGTTGAAGTTGGCAAAACCGTATTGTCACCACCCACTCATCCAGAGTTTGATTCACCAGCAGGATTGTTAAACTTTGTTAAACGGCTACGTGATTTAAGTAATGGCAAACCTGTTGGCTTCAAGCTTTGTTTAGGTAGAAAAACTGAGTTTCTGGCAATAGTAAAAGCCATGTTGGAATCCAAAATCTATCCAGATTTTATTACAGTCGATGGCGCGGAAGGTGGTACCGGTGCAGCGCCAGTTGAATTTTCCAATCGTCTCGGGACACCTTGTCTGGAAGCAACTTACTATGTAAATCAGGTGCTATTAGGTGCAGGCATTCGAGAACACGTGAAAGTTATAAGTTCGGGTCAAACCGCAACTGGATTCGACATGCTGGAAAAAATCATTGTTGGTGCCGATGCAGTCAATGCGGCGCGATCCATGATGATGGCCCTCGGCTGTATTCAGGCACAAAGTTGTAACACTAATCACTGCCCTACTGGTATAGCCACGCAAAATCCTTCAAGAGCCAGAGCAATTAATGTGCCTGAGAAATCCGAACGAGTTCGTAACTTTCATCAGGCGACTGTGCACGCTTTTCTGGACCTTTGTGGCGCAATGGGATTTAGTAATCCCTGTGATCTAGAGCCTTCCGATCTCTATTCCCGATTGGAAGGAAGCCCTCGAAATTTCGATCAGATCTATGAGCCGCTGGTCGAGGGCCAATTACTAAGTGATACGGTTCCAGATTTCTATCGAGATGATTGGCTTAAGGCCAGCGCTGCAACTTTCTAAGCAGTCAGCTTTGGCTAGCCACGACGAGCTCACTGGGGCTATACTCAAACTGCCTCTGTTGAGAATTTAGTGGACTATCGCTATGCGTATGTTGCGGCTCCTGTTTACGAGCTTTCTCTTTATCCCCGCTACACTGTTTGCAGATCAAACTGACATCCGTTTGGACGGTCTATTTTCCACCTTGTTGATTAGTTCTGATCTTCCGACTATTCGAGCAACTGAAAACCAGATTTGGGAAATTTGGTTCGAGCATCCCAACGAAGATGTTGAACAACTCTTGCAATTGGGTGTGACCCGCATGAACTACAATCGTTATGCCGATGCCATGCTTATCTTTTCACAATTGGTTGAAAGTTTTCCTGACTACGCTGAAGGGTGGAATCGAAGGGCTACGCTTCACTACATTCTTGGAAATTATGAGGAATCCATTGCGGATATTGAAAAAGTGCTCGAACTCGAACCGCGACATTTTGGTGCGCTGTCTGGATTAGGATTGGTCTATTTGCAACAGGAACAATTAAGTGAGGCAAAGCAAGCATTTGAAAACTTAGTCGACGTACATCCTAATAGTCCCAATGCACAAGAAAACTTACGCAGGGTTACCGAAGATTTAAGACTTAATGTGATTTAAGAAATCTGAGCATAAAAAAGGGGATTCAATTGAATCCCCTTTTTTTGTTCGTTCTGTTTTATTGACGCGAACCAGAAACTCCAAAAGCTCCAAAGTCACTGTCGAATTCACCATCTATTGCATCGCCTTCGACGGTTCCGCTGAACTCAAGTACCAAAGTTTGGCCCTGGGCATCAACTTCAGCCTGGAAGGCCACACCATTGGCATCATAGGCAACACCTGAAATTGGCGCTTCACCGAGCCCGTCGGCTGACATACTGCCAGAACCATCGGCATTTAATGTCAAGACAGCAGGTAATGCACCCAAAGGTGTATTCATCTCAACATCCCATACCCCAACCCCCGGAGGAGTTCCCGCGGCACAGCCAACCAGAACAGCCAGAGTCATTGCCAAGAATCCGCTAACTAATTTTTTCATAAATGTATCCACCATTTTTGTAATTCAAAAAGCTCAGACTGTTTTACAACGGAAGCTCGGAGTGCCCTTTCGGTTTCAGCTCCTGGCAGTATTTAACCCCCAAAATCCCCCCTTCTATGTGGAGTTGCCTCAATTGCGAAACGTTTGCCTATTGTCCTGTTAAAAACGTTCTAGTCAACTGTAATAACCGCCAATTCATTCCCATCCACCGGAATTTACGGGCAATCAACAGCACTATGGCATTTTCCAGGCAGTTACCCAACTTTGCTCAGTCCGCTCAAAATCGAAACTACTGAACAACTCTCTTTCTATTCCCGGCATATGCGCCGCACCGTAAAAAATGCTGATTTTTCTATAAGAGGGATCTTTCAGTGACTTGCCCAATACTTGCAATGCAACTCGGTTCCGATCACCCAGAATTGTGATTTGATTCTCGAGTTCGGGGCCCACTATAAGACCATCACTACGTCCAAGCTCCTCTGCAAACAAGTACTTAAACGCCGCCGTTTGATCTTCTGCTAACAAGGCATTGACTATTGCCAGCATAGTAAAGGATGTAGGGGCTTCTCCTTGTTGCATTGCGGCTTGTTCACTGGCGAGTTGTGCGGTGGCAAGGGAGAGAAACATTGAAAAGAAATTTTCATTCTTTTCTTCCATGATTTGCATTAACTCATCAGGATTTAGATCGGCATGTATGAAATTTTCAGGTGAATAATCGATCTGCTCTAGTTGAAAACTTACATCCAAAAAATTACCAAGTGTACGCTGCAAAAAACTAACTGCGGACACATTCTCAATAACAGTCTCTGGAGATGGTCTGTCATCTTCATAAGCAACCAGTTCGTAAAGCACTGCATCCTGTTGTTTAAAGTAATCATTCAGTTCTGCGTAGTACTCAACTTCACCTAGATGTACTGCCGAAACCAAATCGACAATAACTCCGTCCGAATTCTCATAACTGACTATTGCAGTTTGCAGCTCCCCCTGCCATTCCCCGCTTCCAGCGACAAATTTTACGAAGCTGCTATTAGAATCCTCTGATTGTGCACTTAGAGTATTAGCAATTAAGGAAACAACAAAGAATAGAATTATTTTAATTGTTGAGGTCATCGCTTAACTGGTTTCAGGAGTTCCGCCGAATGGAGCGAGATCTACGGTCATGGTTTTAGGCCTTCTGTCTGAATTCAGGTAGGCAGAAATTCGAGGTCGCTCTTCGATTAGTTCTTTAAAACGACAGAGCTGCTCGAATTGACACAAGGTCTTTAGCGAAAAGGGCCGGACGTAATCTAGAAAATGCCAGGCGATGATGTCGACGAAACTTAATCGATTGCCAACCCAGTATCCACTATTTTCACTGTTAGTTTCAAACAATCCCTGCATCCTTAGAAGAAGATCAGGTAGTTCACTTTTTTCAAATTCATCCCGTAATTTTTCGAAATCTGGATTCCAGAAAAATCCCCCCAGAGTATTCTGTGCATCTACAAAGGTTTCCTGAACAATATCGCAACGAACATGCTCAAACATGCTGTCTCCATAGAGATCGAATTTTCTGCCCAGGTAGCGATAGATTGCGTTTGATTGATTGAGCAGCAGACTTCCCTCTTCGTAAACTGGCAGTTGGCCAAAGGTGAAATTAGATTTTAGTTCCGGCCACTCTTCTATTGAGATTCTTCTTTCGTGATAAGTCGTATTTGTTTCTTCTAATAGAATACGAATAACTTCGGCTCGACCGCGGGCGTCGAAATAAGTAACTTTAGGAATGTTCTCTTCTACTGCTTCTTGCTCAGTGTTCATTGGGATTAGCCTCCAATGAATTGGTAGATTTTGGATATCTAGTCAAGCATGTAGCTACTATTCTTATTCTAGCTTCAATATCTGAGTTTGTATCGACGATCACATCACAATTTGGCCAGGCTCACCAGGCGAGTTGTAGAATCTCTCGCACTTGGGCTGCATCTGTGAGACTCCTGGGATTACGTCTGACGACAGGGTGTTTTATTGCCCGTGCAGCTATTTCATCCAGATGCTCTTCCTTTACTCCAACTTCCTGTAACGAAGTGGGAAGACCCAGGCTTGAAACCAGGTCTTTTACCGCATCACTTGCGCTGAGATTGGGCTTACCTAGTGCATCAGAAATATTCTTTTGTCTTTGGGAGAACCCATTACTGTTCCATTGCAAAACTGCTGGAAGCATAACACACGATGTATGACCGTGAGGAACACTACAGTAACTTCCGAGAATATAGCCAATACCATGACTGGCACCATGAGATACCGTTCCTAATCCGCAACAAGCCAACCAAACAGCCTGAAAATTTTCCGCACGAGCTTCAAGATTCTCTGAATCGGTTTTAACTTTTGGCAATGAATCTGCAAACAATTTCATTGCTTCGATAAAATGGGCATCTAAAAAGGGAGTAGTTTCATTAGAACAGAATCCTTCAATCGCATGATCCAGCGACCGAATTGCTGTTGAAAGCCATAACCACTCAGGAGTATGAGTGGCGAGTTGTGGGTCGTAGACAATGCATTGGGGGCACAGATCGATTCCGCGATATCCTTCCTTTGCAGAATTTTTGGAGTTAAGCACTCCCGCATTATTACTGTACTCTGCACCAGACAATGTTGTTGGCACAGCTATCTGTCGAATTTTTGAACCACCTGTAAATAAACTGAAATCTCCCCATTTCGAACCTCGCGAACCGTCGCTGTGTTGTGCATACTCGAGTAAATCATCTTCAGTTTTTACATCCTGATCGAGTGCAAGTTGCACAGCTTTAGCAGCATCAATAATTGATCCTCCTCCGAGAGCAACCAATAGATCGGCATCCGACTCTTTAACGGATGCTAAGGCAGTAAGCACGTCTTCTCGTGGAGTATGAGCCCCGATTTGATCAAACAGCCCAATGCATCTTTCATCCAATGAATCCCGTAATTCAGCAAAACTGTTGGTAGCGCGACTTAAACTGTTAGAAGCAAAAAGAAAGATACGATTTGCTTCGAGTTTATCCGCCAATCTTGGCAACTCAGCATTTACAGACTTCCCGACAACCACGGTTTCAAGAGCTGAGTAGTTAAATTCCATAAATCAGTAATCAATACCTTCAACTAAGCTGCGCATTCTCCCACAGCCCAACCTATGATCCTATTGATGAGTAGGTTCTGGGGAAATTTCAGATTGATGCCCGGAGTGCCCTGCTATATCCTGCTTGGATCACTGTGTTCCCATTAATGAGGGGGATGGAAATGGCTACTTTTAAGGTAAATGGCGTAGAACATACGCTGGATGTGGAAGCGGATATGCCGTTGTTATGGGCAATTCGCGATGAACTTGGTATGACCGGTACAAAATTCGGATGCGGTATTGCATCCTGCGGTGCCTGTACAGTCCATGTTAATGGCAACGCCATAAGAAGCTGCGTCACTCCGGTATCCGCCGTTGAAGGTCAGGAAATCATCACCATTGAAGGACTGGCCGTTGCCGTGGCAGGCACCAATACTTCAGCGCCTGATTTATCCGCAGTTCAACAGGCCTGGATCGACCATCAGATTCCACAGTGTGGTTACTGCCAATCCGGCATGATAATGGCGGTCTCTTCTTTTCTAGCCAGCAATCCAAGCCCAACTGATGCTGAAATTGATGCCGGCATCACCAACGTTTGTCGATGTGGCTCCTATCCAAGAGTGCGCAAAGCCATTCGCGCTCTGGCAACTGCATAAAGGGGGCTAACAATGAAGATGAATAGAAGAAGGTTTATTTTAGCAGGCGCAGTCGCTGGTGGCGGTGTACTCATTGGTTATTCCGCGACTCGTCCTACCCGACATCGCCGTGCCAATGCTGAATTGGTTCAAGGTACGGAACGATTTGTCACCTCCTTTATAAAGATTGATCCAAGTAACGAAGTCACGATTTATGTACCCCATTCTGAAATGGGCCAGGGTATTCACACGGCATTATCTATGATGGCGGCGGATGAACTCGACGCAGACTGGGAAGATATAAATATAGAACAAGCGCCCGCAATCGACTTGTTTGCCAATGGCGATTTAGTTAAAGGTTTTGCCGGAGAGTTTGGTGTACCTAATTTCCTAATGGGTTTAGTCAACGTAAGTGCCTTTGCAGTGGCAGAGTTAATGAATTTGCAAACAACAGGCGGAAGTACTTCAGTGCGTTATACCGGAGACACTGCAATGCGAACCGCCGGTGCAGCTGCTCGTGAAATGTTAATTACTGCGGCGGCAAATCGCTGGAATGTGCCAACTACAGAATTAACAACTGAACTAAGTCATGTGCATCACAATGCTTCCGGTCGTTCGTTCAGCTACGGCGAACTGGCTGCCGATGCAGCTTTATTAGAGCCACCTGAAGATCCAGTGTTAAAGGATCGCTCGCAATTCAACATTATGGGCAAGGCAATTTCCAGAAACGACATACCGGCGAAGGTTGACGGTTCTGCCATGTATGGCCTCGATGCCCATAGTGAAGACATGTTGTACGCGGCAATAAAGCTTGCTCCAGTTTTCGGAACCAGACTTGTCTCGGTCGATGCAAGCGAAGCTCTTGCGCAACGAGGTGTTGAGCGCGTAGTTGAATTAGAAGATTCAGTAGCGGTTGTCGCCGACAATTATTGGCGTGCGAAAAAGGCGCTTGAGTTGGTAAACGCAACTTTTGAAGAATCTGATAATGAGAATATTTCCAGTGCTGATATCGCCGCGCGTTTTGATCGAGCGCTGGCGGAGAGTAATGGCAGCACTGATAAGGAAGTGGGTGATGCCGAAGCCGCATTAGAAAATGCTGCAGATGTAATCGAAGCGAACTACCGGGTGCCCTATCTCGCCCATGCGGCAATGGAACCCATGAACTGTACAGTGCATATCCAGGGCGACCGCGCTGACATGTGGACCAGCACTCAAGACGCACTCAGCATGAGGGGACGGGTTGCTAGCATTGCAGGATTGGCCGAAGAAAACGTCACCTTTCATCAGACATATTGTGGTGGGGGTTACGGGCGCAGATTACCTTTTAACTGGAACATGATTGATCACGCCACACTGATCGCAAAAGAATTTGATGTGCCAGTAAAGACTGTATTCAGTCGTGAAGATGATATGCAGCAGGATTATTACCGCCCAGCAGTGCACAACAATTTTAAGGCCGCTTTCGATGCAAATAACAATGTCACTGCGTGGCATAGTCGTTTTACCGGTCCTATTCAGGTACCTGGCGCCTCACATATACCTTATGGAATCGAGCATCAATCGATTCGTGTTGTAGACGGAGATACTCATGTTCCGATCGCGGCCTGGCGGAGCGTGGATCATTCACAACAAACATTCTTTACTGAATCGTTTATGGATGAAGTTGCGCATCGGGCAGGTGTCAATCCATATCAAATGCGAATGGATCTACTGCAAGAACATCCCCGTCATCGAAAAGTACTCGAGGTTGCAGCAGAAGCCGCCGGTTATGGTCAAAACTTACCCGCAGGCCATGCCCTAGGAATCGCCGTTCAAGAAAGTTTTGGTAGTTTCGTGGCTGAAGTTGCCGAAGTGTCGATGGACGCAGACAATCAACCCATCGTGCACAAAGTAACCTGTGCTATCGATTGTGGTTGGGCAGTGAATCCAGATACGGTGGAAGCACAGATTGAAAGCGGAATCATTTTTGGATTATCTGCTGCACTCTACGGTGAAATAACATTAGAGAATGGACGCGTTGCCCAAGGCAATTTCCCGGATTATGAAATGGTGAGAATGGCGACTTCGCCAGAAATTGAAGTCCACATCGTGGAATCCGGCGAAGCACTGGGCGGTCTCGGCGAACCTGCTACACCACCAATCGCAGCAGCAGTGACTAATGCCATCTACATTCTTACTGGCCAACGTGTTCGTGAGTTACCGATTAAGAATCACGATTTCTCTCGTTCTAATCCGGTGGCGCAAGTTTAGAGAATAGCTAAGGCAAGATGAAAAAACGGAGCGAATTTTCGCTCCGTTTTTTCATTTTAAAATCTTAATTTGAAAAAATTAGTCTAGCCGCTTATTAAAACGGGCGATTGCAAGTGTGAGCGCTATGAACATAAAGGCCGCCAGTGCTACCAGCTCATCCCACATACTCATCATATCTGCGCCTCTCAGCACGATACCTCTGATCAGTCTATTAAAATGGGTGAGTGGCAGTACTTCGGCGATGTATTGAGCGGCTACTGGCATTCCATCGAAGGGAAACATAAATCCTGAAAGCAGAATTGATGGAAGAAGTATAAAGAATGCCATTTGCATCGCCTGGAACTGAGTTTTGGAGATAGTAGAAATTAGAAGCCCTAGTGACAGATTCGTCGCGATAAAGAGTAACGATGTGGCAAAAACATCCAATCCGGATCCTCGCATTGGTACAGAAAATAAAATCCTGCCAGCCGAAAGAATAATGACCAATTGAATTAGGCCAATAAAGATGTAAGGAAATATTTTTCCTAGCATCAGTTCAGGGGTTTTTACCGGCGTGTTTATTAGTAATTCCATATTGCCACGCTCTTTCTCTCGCACTATTGCCACGGCTGTGAAGAGCACCATGGTCATGGTAAGAATTACCCCAACTAAGCCCGGCACGATATTCACCGCAGAGCGCCGTTCTGGGTTGTAGTAGTTACGCACTTCAATGAGGTTGGAATCAGGTCTAATCGAAGTTTGGGAATCGAAGGCAATTGGAATTGAGGTTAGTTGCTGGGCCACGCCAAGAATTATTGGATCCGTGCCATCTACTAGTAGCTGTACCGCCTGCCGATCTCTGTTAATCACGCGGCGGTCAAAATCATCGGGTATGTAAATTCCAATCGATATCGTCCCGTTATCCAGTAGTTGATTCAGTTCCTGAGCACTGGACACTCGATGCCTTATGTTAATGACCTGAGAGGCTGAGATTTCCGCTATAAATTCACGTGATAGATGAGTGTCAGCTTCATCGCTGTAGGCTGCTGACAAATTACGCACGTCGGTGTTGATTGCATAACCGAACATCAATAACTGGATAAGCGGAATACCTACAATCATGCCAAAAGTGAGTCGATCGCGACTAAGCTGCAGAAACTCTTTCCTCATCACTGCGAAGATTCGAATCAATGATTTCATAGAATCACTGCCCTAATAATCGAGAAATTTTCTATTAACTCATTTCGCATGACTGCAATAATTCGAATCAATGATTTCATGCGGCAATGGCCTCACGCCTCAATTCGGTGACTGCTACAAACACATCTTCAAGATCCGGGAAAACCTGCTCGACTTCGGCATCGACGTTTGCCTGTCCTAGTCTGCTACTGACAATTTCAACCGGACCGGAAAACTCTTTTGGAATAAGAATTCGCAGGCGCACACCGAGCTGCGTGATGCTGATTATTTTTGCTTCATCAACTAATGCTGCCCGAGCTAGGTTTGGATCCTCTGCGCTGACTTCGATTACATGAGAATGAATTTCGTTTCCTAGTTCACGAGGTGAGCCATCTGCTACTTTCACACCCTGATCGAGAATTGCCAGGCGATGACAGCGTGCCGCTTCATCCATATAGTGAGTGGACACTAGAATAGTCGTGCCTTGCTCTGCTAATTCAAACAGAGTTTCCCAGAAATCCCGGCGATTCTGCGGATCGACCGCGCTGGTAGGTTCATCGAGAAAGAGAATTTTCGGTTTATGCAACGTAGCGGCTGCCAGAGCCAAACGTTGTTTCTGACCACCACTTAGGGTTCCTGCTTTCTGTTTGATGCGACTACTTAGATCGAATTTTTCTAACAACTCAGCGACTCGTGTCTTCCGGGACTTACGATCAATTGCATAGATCTCGCTTATAAATCGCAGGTTTTCCATGACGGACATGTCTTCGAATAATGAGAACCTCTGGGTCATATAGCCAATTAGTTGCTTTAGCTTTTCAGATTCCTTACGGGTATCCATCCCCAGCACTTGTGCAGAACCTGCACTGGGAGTTAACAATCCACATAACATTCGTATTGTGGTGGACTTGCCAGATCCATTGGGTCCGAGAAAGCCATAGATCTGGCCTCGAGGAATTTTCAGATCAACTTCATTAACTGCAATCAGCGACCCGAAGCGTCGGGTCAATCCCTGAGATGTAATTGCAAATTCAGAATCACTCATGGCTATTCAAAGTAGACTTGAACCGGAACGCCTTCCGGCAATCGAATTCCGGTTTCTTGCAAGGCAATTTCGGCCATATAGGAGAGTCTGCTGCGATCCCTTTCGGTAAGTGCAAAGTAAGGCGTAAAACTCGATTCCGATGCGATTCGCCTAACTGTTCCGGTAACAGGTGCTTCCAGGCCGTCTATGTGAACCTGTAGTTGAGTCCCAATGTTCACACTAACTCGCACCGTTTCCGGGATATAAACACGAGCATAGGGTTGAGGGCCTGCAAGTAAGACAGCCACTACATCACCAACTCGTGGTCGCTCTCCGACTTCGAAAGGCAACGAGTCGACAATACCCGGCGCTGTGGCAATAACAAACAGACGTTCGCGATCGAAGCGGAGACTGCTCATTTGTATACCTGCCTGATTCAGCTGATGCCTGGTTTGTTCAATTTGCTCTACTCGTGTACCGGCCTCCAATTCCGCGAGTTGTGCTGCAAATAGACTTATTCGGGCGTTTGCTCGCTGCAGCAGCATCTCTGCCGTATCGACGCTTTCAATCGATGTCAGATTTTGTTCCCGCAGACCCACTAGCCGATTAAGCTCACGGTCGCGAAAATCACTTTCAATATTTGCTTCCAGAAGATTTGCCTTCATGGCATCGATAATTTCAATTCTTGGTCCTGCTATCTGTTCATCCAGAATTGCCTGAATGCGTTCGATATTGGCTTCCGCTTCGCGAATTTTTATATCGAGTCTATTTGTATCCTGACGTAGGATGATGCCGCCTAGATTTAGACTGTCGCCTTCCAATACCGGAATCGAAATGATTGGCTCATTCGATTCGGCAATTATTTCGACCCGATCTGATTCCAATTGACCTACTGCCATTAGTGGCTGCTCTTCGCAAGCGACTAATACGCTGATTAAGAGGAAGCCAGTAAATAGTTGGATTAGTGATTTAGTCATAATCAATACCAAGTTCAGGCACTTGCGCCATGCAAGAACAACTGTTGATTGTGTTCGGAGATTGCATGCACGAATGACTCATCAACCTTCATTCCGAATACCTGTTCGATTACAGGTCTTGCGAGAAAAGGAAAAATTGTCATGCCCATAAATGCAATCAGCGTCAGTTGTGGATTTAGATCTTGTCGGAATTGACCGTTGTCAATTTGTTGTTGTACCAGGTGCAAAAGTTTTGGCCCGATTACAGTTCCAAACTTTTCTATTACTGCTTCTCGCACTTCGCCTTCACTGAATAATACTTCCCGTATCATAAAGTTTGGCCACCAAGGATTTCTGGCGAGAACAAGAGAATAGCTCTGACCGAATTCGGCCAAGGTAATCTCGTTGGCAGTGTTTAAACTGCTTAAATTTGTGTTTAGCTCGTTTAATACATCTTCCACCATGGCGAGATAGAGGCCTTTTTTTCCACCGAAGTAATAGTTGACCATGGCGCCGTTAACGCCTGCCGATTCTGCAATCTGCCGAATGGAAACCGCCTTAAATTCCCGCGCCAAAAAATGTTGTCTAGCAGCCTCAATAAGATCAGAACGAACCTTCTCGCTATCCCTGCCAGCAGGCCTACCGACGTTTGATTTAGCTGCCGTTGATTCCGCCATTTGTGTTCCGTTGTGATTAAGTAATCCTAAGGTTTAATTAATTAAACATTTAATTAATTACGATGTCAAGCGATCTCTTCTATGCAGGAAAAGCCTGAAAAGCCCCGAAAATTAGGCGCTTCAGCCCTTATAAACCGGGAGAACGTGCTACACTGGTGCTTTACCTGCTAACGAGAAATTCACTTCGTGTTCGTCCTTTGCCTGGGCTTAATCCTGTTTATATTGCCCCATCTCCTCAGAGAATTTGGCTTGCGAGACAAGCTAAGAAACGATCTGTTAGGGGTTGGCCCCTACATGGGCATCTACTCTCTCTTTGCATTGGCGGGATTAGGTCTAATTATTTGGGGAAAATCCATCGCTCCCTTTGTCATGATCTGGGAGCCTGTTTTTGAACTGCGCTATATCTCATCAATCCTGATGATTCCTGCTTTTATATTGCTAGTTGCTGGAAATATCCCGATGTCGTATCTGCGCTGGCAACTAAGAAACCCTATGCTGCTCGGTGTGGTTATTTGGGGATTTGCGCATTTATGGGCTAATGGTGATTTGGCGTCCATGCTTCTCTTTGGAAGTTTTACTCTCTGGGCCGGTCTGAAATTTGTAACACTTCGACAAGTGAATAAGTCTACTATTGAACCGGAGTTAACTTGGCTTTGGCGGGATTTAATAGCGGTAGTAGCGGGCGCTGTTGTTTACTTCCTTGTGTATGTAAGTCACGGACAATTGTTTGGAGTTGGTCTTGCGTTTAACTAGATTATGCATTTGCCTATTTGCTGGCTGTCTGCTGCTAACCCATAACAGCACAGCTCAGGAAGTCGATGTTGCGGTTTGGAATGGCCATTGGATTGGTGACGGCACCTTGTTTGAAATTCGAGTTGAAGTCGAAAACGGGATTATTAGAATCCATCAGATTGAATCCATGGGATTTATTTGGACCAGCAAAGATGGAAACATCGACGGCAACATTGCACGAGTCGAAGTAGAATATGCAGGAGCTACCGGAATAATTCAGGCAGAGTTAGTGGACAACGAAACTGCAATTGCATTTGCAGCAAGCTGTGTTCCAGACTTTATGGTGGTGTGTGCCTTGGCAAAAGACCGCCAAGCGGTCTTTAAGAAAATCCCAGCTAATTAGACTTCAGATATCGATTTAACGACCTTGTTGACGATGCCATAGTCAATGGCTTCATCAGTACTCATCCAGTAATCGCGGTCGGTGTCTTTTGCAACTCTCTCAAGATCTTGTCCAGTCTCATCCGCAATCAGCTGATTTATGCGGGCCTTGGTTTTAACAATTTGTTCTGCTTGTATGGCGATGTCAGTTGCATCACCGCGAGAACCGCCCAGTGGTTGGTGAATCAGAAATCTGGTATTCGGCAAAGCGAATCGATTTTCCTTCTCTGCGGCTAAATAAATCGTAGTTGCTGCGCTTGCAACCCAACCCGTGCCAATTACCTTTACCGTAGGTTTGATGAACTTGATCATGTCATAAACAACATCGCCGGATTCAACATGGCCCCCAGGAGAACTGATGTATAAATTGATTGAATCTTCACCTTCTGCGGCAAGGGCCAGCAATCTCTCGGTGACTGAGCGTGCAATCTTGTCGTTAATTTCACCGAATAAAGTGAGTGATCGAGATTTAAAGAGTTTTTCATCAATAAATCCTGAACGGCCTGATCCCTTTTCTTCCTTGTTTTCTTGCTGTGCTGATTTTGTTGACATGGTTTTCCTACTAATTGAATTAACTGCTATGAACAGGCTGGTTGATTGGTGCGAATAAAGGCAATGATTTTCCATAAGTCATCGTCGCCTTCGGGAAAATTGGAACCGAATCCAACCATTCGAGTATTCGGAACTCCAATGGTCACAGTATCGAAGATTTCCTGGTCGCTTCCCCCATTTTTCCATTCACAGTCGAAAAGAAACAAGGCATCGGAATCCCCCGGTTGGCGGCTGTGACAATAACCAGCACAGGTGCCGACAAACAAGGCCTGGCCTCGAGCTACCGCTTCAGGATCAGCCATAAAACCTTCCACAACTGTAGGCTCAGCCGGTGCATCGGACTCGCCCCCGCAAGCGGCGAGTAGTCCAGACGCAATAATTAGGATGAACAATTTCGAAAACTTCATAGACTTCATAGAAAGGCTCTTAAAGATTTAACGGGCGCGAACGCAGCATAAAACACTAGGGAGCCTCTGAACAAGTCTAAGTGTAAGCAAGTTGCTGCTAGTGGGTTTCCGGCCCTAGCGGCTTAAAGGTAATTAACAGCTGGGGTAGTAATGTCAGCGACCCGGTAAGGGCAACCAACATGGCGAAACTCGTGAGCAAGCCAAATACAATAGTCGGAATAAAATTTGATAAAGCCAGGATGGAAAAACCAGCCACAATAGTCATTGAAGTAAAATACATCGCCCTGCCAATGCTGTTGTGACAGAAAAACATGGTCTCTCGATAATTCCCGATACGCGGAAATTCGCGCCGAAATCGATGCATGTAATGGATCGTGTTATCTACTCCTATGCCAACCGATATCGCGGCGATGGTGATGGTCATAATATCTAAAGGAATATCGAGCCATCCCATAATTCCTAAAACCAATGCGGCCGCAATTGCATTTGGGATGATACAAATCAATGCGATATATAAAGAGCGAAATAGCGTTAGAAACATCAACATGATGGCGACCATTACCACACCCAAGGTCAATATTTGCGATTGAAATAAGCTCTGCAAAACATTGTTGTACATCACCAGGATGCCAGTAAGCTCCACCTGTTCATCTTCGAAGCCGAATTGCTCCTCAACTCCTGTCTCGATTCTCTGCAACAGCTCGTTTCTGTTTAGATTTTCCATTGACTCAATAACACGTACGTTGAAACGTAGTTGATTATTGTCAATCGAAACAAATGGATTAAGAACTGTATCTTTAAGTGTCTCCGGAATGCGACTATAGAGTATTGCCCATAGCAATCCATCTATGGGTTCATTAGCATTGAGATTTTCAGCGAGCTGAATTATTGCGCCAAAGGAAAGTACCTTGCCAGTTTGATGATCTGCATCGAGATATTCATGGATTGCCTTAACTTGATCCATCTTCGGCGCGGTGAACCAATAGGCATCCTCATCGGAACTTTCGCCAAAACCATCATCGAAGTCACCGAAACCGTCGTCGAGATCTCCGAAGCCATCGTCAAATCCATCATCAAAAGATTCTTCGGCTTCTGGCAGATTGACCACGACATCAAACGAAAGTGTACCTCCTAATTTTTCATCAAAAAGCACCATGCCCTGGTAGATTTCAGTGTTCTCGCGAAAATAATCGATAAAACTATTCTCTACTCGAAGTTGGGTTAGCCCAAGCACGCTTACAATTAGAATCAAGCCATAGATGATTAACACTTTCCCTTTTAGTCGATCGGTAAAGTTTGCCAGTGCTCCGGTCAGATTGAGCTTAAGATCCGATGAGAGTTGAGTAGTATCAGCCTTAAGCATACTCATCACGGCTGGAAACAAAGTGAATGCGACAATTAGAGCGGTAGCAACGCCCATCATCATCATCCAGCCAAAGGTAATTATTGGAAGAATGCCGCTAACAATAAGCGAACCAAACGCGACGGCAGTCGTCAGTGCCGTGTATAAACACGGTCTGAACATACTTCTCACTGCGTGGCGCAGTAACTTGTCATGATTGCTGTAGTGACGCGTGGCGCGCAATTCTCGATAACGCACCATTAGGTGAACCGTCAGTGAAATAGTAATTATCAGGAGTAAGGAAATAAAATTGGATGACACAACGGTAACCCGCCAATCCATCAATCCAAGCACTCCCACCATAATAGTGCCTGCTACTGCACAGCAGGCTAGCGGCATAGCTACCCATCTCAGCTTTCGAAAGATAAGCCCAAGCGCAAAAATAATCAGGAGAACAACCGCGATGCTGAAGCTTTGTAAATCAGCCCGCACAAAGGTGACGAGATCGTCGGCAATCATCGGTGCGCCACCGAGATAAATTTGTGCGCCATTTCGATGGTTATCCAGCACAGCTCTAATATTGCTAATCATTTCAGATTGCCGATCTGCCGCAACTACACTGTACACGGCGTATTCTGTTTCTACTTCGGCTAATTCCAGGATTTGCTCTGGAGTTATTTCTCCACTTTGTTCCAGGTTTCTTAGCTCTGTGCGGCGCAGTATCAATCCGCGGGAAGTTTCATCGATTTCGAAACCAACTAATAGTCCTGCCGTATCTCCTTCAGGACTTAACAAGGCGTTCGAGAAAACCGGACTTGCCATGATTTCCTGGCGAGCAAGTTCCAGATCCTGTTCTTCATCCATGATAGTTAGATAGTCTTCTGATATTCCCGTCAGTGGCGTATCACCAAAAACTGGAACGTTAAGAATTGAATCAACACTGGAAACTCGATCGATCTGCAGCAAATCTTCTCTTAGTTCTGCTATTTGTTGCAGAGTAGCGGGGTCGAACAATTCTGCGTCCGGTGTATAGGCAACGATCACGGAATCTCCCAATCCGTATCGATTACTAATTTCTCGGGAGTACTCCAGGTCTGGATCGTTTTCCAGAAGTAAAGAATCGGCGGATGCATCCAAGCGGAAGTTTTGTGCATGCCATGCAAAAAAAGCCACTAATAAAAGCAGCATGGAGATAACCAGGATTGGTTTGCCAAAAACAATATCGCTGTAGATTTTGGCCGCAGGGGAAGGCATGAGACAGTCCGTTTTACTCAAAGATTAGTGAAAAAGCACTATATCCAATTAGACAACACTTTACGATTATGGGTTTAACGCTTTGGACATTTAGATGTATTGGTTAGATAAAAGAAAACCAGCACAGCGGCTGGTTTTCTGAGAAATTGTCTGACTAAAGATTCTAGTTGGAGGCGGCTTCCATCTCCAATCTTCGCGCCCCACCCATTATGCCAGGAAAAGCATAGTTGCCTTCATGGCAGGCGTATTCATACATTACTTCTTCTTCCGGTTTGCGACCCATCGCGACTTCACCTGTCCACGCTTGCGTATAGGTAAGAGGATCTTCGATAGTAAAGGCGTACTTTATCTTGTCTTTACTAAGAAGATCGAAGCGCTCGGTAATTACCATTTGATCGGATGAACCGCGAAACGATTGTTGAGGATGAAAGTTTTTCGTCTGGACAACTAAGGTATCACCATCCCAATAACCCACAGAGTCACCCATCCATTTCTCAAGATCATCCTGATGGTGATCTTGATCCAGAGGAATGATACGAACGTCATGCACCATCTCGACCAAAATCATTACGTAATCGGCAGTCTGCACTATCTGATAGTTATTGTTGTAGAGAATAGGCAGCATCGGTGGGCCGGAACCGGAACCAAATGTAAGCAAGCAGCGCTCTGCCAGCGGTCGTAGTTCGTGACCATCATAGTTCTCCACTCCAGGACGGTCCCGCCATTGAGAACGTAAATCGTTTCTTGGGTTTTCACCGCCGATATAGGGTATTTGACCGTCTGCAGGATCGACAATTATTGAGGTACGAAATTCGCCGTCGATTTCGATCGCCTGGGTTCTTGGATCCCACCAAAAACTGTTATATCCGGCATTTGCATTGCCATCGGTAGGTGCTGCTCTGTCACCTTCTATCGCTTGGCCTTGTTGATCGTAGCGATCGCGCCAGGCCTGCATCTGCTCCTGAGCTTCCTGTTCAGTCAAGAATCCCTTTGTACCAAATCTTTCTGGACGCACCAGGGGAGTTTGCGATGCATTAGTCCAGATACCCTGCATGTTGGGCTGGCCATCTGGAGTGCGCGGCATATCCCAATCCTGGGCTATCGCGGTAGTCGTCACTAGAAGTAATGCCAGGAGAGTAGTGGCTTTTTTCATAGGTGTTCTCCGAGCTTGGTTGGAAATTCAGCACTAGCTGATCAGGATTCAGCTTACTCTTGTTGCCCCATTGCCTCAATATTTCCAGGATTTACAAAGAATACCTAAATCCTGCTGCTCGCTTTTCAGTTACTAGTTCCTTCGTTTTTTTCATTCTCGCTAACTCACTGTAATTATTGGCTTTTTCTTAATTCGAGATTGAAGAAATCAGTCACTAATTAATCCGAGATTCTAGTGCAATTTTCTGTGACAGTGGCGCTCTAATATAGTGGGCTCGAGTGGCTTACTTGCTACTATTAATAGGGTCGGATTATGACTCTGCGCTGATTTGTCGCATTGATTCGGCGCTTGATCTTAATCAGGATAGACATACTTTGAGTGGATACACTGATATCCGTTAAACTTGGCCTCGTAGTTGAGTCCAGATTTTGCCGATAAGGCAGACTAACTAGTCAGGACTGTAAAGTCGTAAACAAGGTTTTAAAGGAGCCGTAACATGAAATTGCTGAGCAAATTATTTATTGCTAGCGCCTTAGCTATTTCAACAATTGCAGCAGTCGCTGATGATTGGCTGCGAGCTATGCCTGAGTTCGAACTCACCGACCATCTAGGCGAAGTACATTCCCTTGACACTTATCAGGATTACGATCTTGCGGTGTTCTATGTACAAGGTGTGGGATGCCCCATCGCTCGTATTGCCTTACCGAATTACAGAGAAGTGCGTGACGAATACAGCAGCAAGAACATTGCATTTACCATGTTCAATTCCAACATCCAGGACAATCTTCCCCGTATCGCGAAAGAAGCGGACGAATTTGGAATTGATTTTCCTATCATGAAAGACGATGGCCAACAGCTAGCTAAAGCCTTGGGAGTGGAAAGAACGGCAGAAGTATTCGTAGTGAATCCGAAAACTCAGGAAGTATTATTCCGCGGACCAATTAACGACCAGCTTGGCTATGAAACTCAGCGTAATAATGCCAGTGAGTGGTACTTGAAAGATGCGCTGGATACGATTCTCGCCGGTGGCACGGTTGACATGGATGATGTGCCTGACTCCAAAGGTTGTCTGGTTGCCATTTTCTGATTCTTTCTAACTTAAAGACAAATTCAAACCAAAAAGAGGATGCAACGCATCCTCTTTTTTTTGCATTTAATTTTTACCACGTTATTCTGTGCTGCTTCCTGAGCAAATTGCATACATAAGATGATAAAGCTTTATATAACTAGAATTTTGTTAACCCTACTTGTTGCGACTCTACTAATTGGTTGTCGTGTTCGAGTAGTTACGCAAGCAGACCATAAGCTGGTGCTACCCAGTGCTCGAGTAGAGACTCGGGATGAACCCTCCAGCGCAGAACTTGCACAGCCAACCCAGGTGGTTGTACTTGGTACTGGTACACCGATTCCCGATGCATTTAGAGCAGGCTCCAGTATTGCAGTAGTACATAGGGGAGAAAGTTATTTATTCGATGTAGGCGCAGGTGCGATTCGACAGGCAACTATCGCCCGTTACAAATATGACATTCCTTCTCTGTATCCATCGCAAATCTGCTGTGTGTTTCTTTCCCATCTTCACAGTGATCACACCATGGATCTATCGGAACTTGCCCATACTCTATGGTGGCGCCGACAGGCTGGCGTTCGAGCTTGGGGGCCAACTGGAATCGCGCGTATTGCGAACGGCTTAGATGAGATCATTGCGACTGACGCAAATTTTCGCATCAATGGAATCCAGCCAGTGGCCAATCCCAATGGTTTTCGAATGGATCACCAAACCATTGCTCCAGGTATTTTGTTACGGAAAGATGATTTAGTCATCGAGGCGTTTCTCGTTAACCACGGCGACATAAATCCAGCCTTTGGCTTTAAAGTTACAACAAACGATCTGTCATTAGTTATTAGCGGTGATACTGCTTACAGTGAAGTGATTGCGGAGAAAGCTCGAGGAGTCGATCTCCTATTTCATGAAGTAATTAGTCGCCAGGGCTTGGAACAAAACTCTGCTGGATTTCAGGCCTATCATAATAGTGTGCACACCACCTCCGATGAACTCGCCCGCGTTGCAGCAATTGCTCAACCAGAAAAGTTAGTGCTTTATCATGGCTTGTTTTACGGTACAGAAGAATCCACTGTGCTGGATGAAATACAAGCGCTATATGATGGCGAGGTGGTACTTGCCAATGACCTTGATATCTTTACTGCGGAATGAAGCCTTAGTGCGCTTCCATCACCTGGAAGTTATCCCTGTCTTTAACACCCTGTTCCGAACTATCCATGATGGAAACGAACCACATGGTAAAGAATGCTAGCGACACCGAATAAAGCGCAGGATAGGCTTGAGGAAAAATTGCTTGTTCGTTACCGAAAACATCGACCCAAACTGCTGGTCCGAGCACCATTAATACGATAGCCGCAACCAGACCAATTACGCCACCGGCAACCGCACCTTTGGTGGTGAGACCGCGCCAATACATACTTAGAATTAGTAATGGGAAATTGGTGGAAGCGCCAATGGCTAAGGTAAGACTAACAAGATAAGCAATATTCTGGCGCTCAAACGCAAGGCCTAAGATGGCCACAATGATGCCTAAACCAACCGCCGCGATCTTCGACAATCGAATCTGTCTGTGCTGATCGATCTCCCCGGTTTTAACTACATTCGTGTAGAGATCGTGAGTCAGTGCGGTCACCGATGCCAGCATCAATCCCGCCACTACTGCAAGAATGGTGGCGAATGCGACAGCAGCGATAATACCCATAAATACTTCACCGCCGACTGCGTCAGCCAAATGCACCGACACCATGTTATTACCACCGATCACGCTCGCGGATGAATCTAAATAGGTACTATTGCCTTTAACCAGGGCAACCGCCCCAATACCAATTACAAAAAAGATCAGCACGTTAACGTAACTGATACAACCGAGTGCAACACCGGCAGAAACTCGCGCCGCCGCTTTGTCCTTCACGGTGAAGAAGCGCATCAGTAAATGAGGAGATCCTGCTAAACCAAGACAAAGCCCTATTCCCAATGAAACGGCAGATAATGTGCTTAGACCCAAACCGCCTCCTCTTGTTAGTAGACCATCGGTACCATGATTGCCATGAGCGGCGGAGTACATTTCTGAAAAACTGAAATTGAATGTGGCCAGAGTTAGTACAGCCAGAACAGTAACGCCTGCTAGTAAAAGAATTGCTTTTATTATCTGTACCCAGGTGGTGGCAAACATGCCACCAATGGCGACATAGATAACCATGAGTGTGGTCACGATAATGACCGCCCATAGGTAAGAAATGCCAAACAAGACTTCGATCAATGCACCAGCGCCGACGATCTGCACCATTAAGTACATCAAGGAAAAGCTCAGAGTAGTGGTTGCCGCCAGGATGCGTATTGGTTTTTCCTGAAGACGACTACAGATAATGTCTGTAAAGCTATATCTACCTAGTGCTTTTAGTTTGTCTGTCATTAAATAAATAATGATTGAGAATGCGCCAAGTGGTGCGCCTAAATAAATTACAGAGTCGTAACCGGCACCAAAGATAATTGCAGTAATACCGAGCAGAGTAGCCGCAGACATAAAATCGCCAGCAATAGCAAAGCCATTGGAAACTCCACCAATCTTTCCGCTCGCCACAAAGAAATCAGATGCACTGGAAGTTCGTTTTTGTGCCACAAAAGTTAAAGCTACTGTGCTTACGATTATTGCAAAGAAGAGAAAGATACCCATGCCCTATTCTCCTTGGATCTGCTTTAAGTAGCGAAACGCGAGGACGGGAGTAAGCACGTGCAGCAGCAGAAAAATCAACATGCCGAGGTTCATCGGTCCGGCGACATCGATGGCCATAAATTCGGGGAAAAGCGGTATTCCGAACACGAGCACCAGGAAGAGGAGCAGAATGATCCCCGTGTATAGCCATTGTCTTTGCATAATTGTTCTCTAGCTAAATAATTGGATTGCCAGTCTGGCGGCTATGAAAATAGAATTTTTCTCGTTCTTCTTGTATTAGCGCATTGTAGACTTTGCGAAAATGCACGAGAGCCTCATCGCCTTGCATACCCTTAGGCTGAAATTGATCCTGATATTCCAACATTTTCTGTTGGGCTTCGATAATTACCTTGTCTTCGTAGAATCCTTCCAACAAGCTCGCTTGCAGTGACTTGGAGATTTCGGGATCGTCAGTGCGATAGTCGTGCATATAGTTCCAAAAGAAGTGGGTAGAGTTCCTGGTCTCCGGAGTCATGTACTGACAATTTCTATATTGCTTCACTCCTTCGAAATTCTCGCTGTCGGGATCCCATCCAACGGGTGCCATAATTGTCGACATAAAGAAAACACCGGGCACTAGCATCTGTACTCTATTGCAGCGATCCAGTTTATCTGGAGCATCGGGATTTACTTTTGCGTGATAAGGCGCCGGCGCATCGTTTTTACTCCAGCGCACTAGTTTAAAACCCTTTTCCAGTTTTTCCACTTCTGGATTGGTCACGAAAGCATAGTCCTCCGAACCTCCCAGGGTATTGGTGTGCACGAAGGCAAGATGGGAAAAGTCGGCGAGGTTATCGACTATAAGCATCCAATTTGCATCGTAATGAAGGTAGGCTTCTTTCTCGAAGCCACGCCAGGCACTGTCTGAAAGCGGTGCATAGTCGTGGATGTCGTCTGGATTAGCGAGTTCCGGATCCCCCATCCAAATCCACAACAAGTTTCCTTTCTCAACGATTGGATAGCTATGAACCCGATGATTAGGGCCGATGAAATCCTGTCCGGGAATTTCTATGACCACACCATTGGTGTCGTATTTCATGCCGTGGTACATGCAGCGTAAACAATCACCCTCTATTCTTCCAAGGGAGAGTGGCGCGCCACGATGACAACAACGATTGTCCAGAGCGATGTATTCACCACTCTCGCCTCGATAAACAACGACAGGTTTTTCTAAGTAAACCCTCGCAAGTTTCTCTTGTTCCAAAACCTCATGGGCCCACGCTGCTGCATACCAACAGTTATAGAGAAAAGGATTTGACTGCTCACTCATAGCCAATACTCCTAAGGTGAAATGTCGAAACGGGCTACAGTGCAACCCACTGCAAAAATTGGAAGTGCCGCCGTGTAAAACTGCAGATCGCCCCTGCCACCGGCTGCTGCCGCCGCTGCGATTAAGGTTCGAATTTCGAATCCTCCCTGCCCGGCTTCTGCGTAAACCTCTTCATCTACATAAGATAACAACTGCTGCTTATCCTGATGCATAAGTTGATTTAGAAAAGCCCGATCCCATTCCTCGTTTATCTTTCCAGAATCAGGTGTTGCTGGCCAATGAGAAATACCACCGGTTCCAACAATAGCGATTTTTTCCGATTGTTCATCACAGGCAATTCGTAATGCCTCACCAAACTGCCACACGCGAGACAATGGAGTTAAGGGCGGACCCTGGCAGTTAATGTTGCAGGGGATTACGGGCATGTCGTAATCAGGCGTTAGAAAATTCAGTGGCACCATGATGCCGTGATCGCATCGCCATTCTTCGGAGTAGGCAACATCAACGCTGTGCATTACCGATTTCACCAATCGTGTTGCTAACTCTGGTGCACCTGGAATTTTCGTTTTTTCTATTTTCAGCCACTCACTGTCTTCAATTGGTCCTGAGTGTTTGTCACCAATACCTATGCAATAGGCTGGCATGTTATCCATGAAAAAGTTAGCAAAGTGTTCTGCTGCAATAACAATTAAAACTTCGGCACCGGTTTCTTCAATTTCCAAACGTTGTTTTTCAAGGCTGGCATAAAACTCATCCCGCGCTTCTTCGTTGTCCACCAGATTTGCTCGGCCAGTGATACCCGGTGCATGACTCAGAATACCTGCATAGACCAAACTCATTGCGAGCTATCTCCTACACCTTCACCATCACTGGAATCTGGTGCCTGGGCAAACTGTTTTCCGCCACCGGTCATGGCATATATTCCAGCCCGCACTGGACCATGTTCGGCAATGCCATCCCGCATCGCCTGCAAATAATCGAACCACTCAATTTTTAAGTAGGCTGCGAAGTGCATAAGTATTTGCCCATTAACTCCCAACACATACAGTAAACCTATATTGCCGGAGACTAAGGCATTGCTTTCTTCTTCCGTTAAATCGTAATCAACAAGAACTTCTTCTTTGTTTTTTGTAAAAGAGTTCTGAATCTGTTCGTCGCGATTCAAGTTATAGAGAAATTTCTGAACCTGATAAAGACTCATCTATTGTTTCTTCTAGTTCTTCGCCAGTTTTGGAATTGAATGGTCATTCGTGGCAATACATATGTTTTTGGTTTCCATATAGAAATCAAAACTGTAGTCGCCACCGTCGCGCCCGATGCCACTTGCTTTCATGCCGCCAAAGGGCGAAGGCAGATGCCGATTGTTTTCTGAATTAATCCACACCATACCGACATCCAGGCCTCTGCCCAAGCGAATGCTGCGACCAGAATCTCCTGTCCAGACATAGCCCGCCAGTCCATATCTAACGCCATTGGCGATTTCTACCGCCTCGGCTTCGTCTTCGAATTCAATCGCAGTGAGCACTGGACCAAATATTTCTTCCTGGGAGATCCGCATCGAATTACTGGCATCGGTAAACAGTGTTGGTTCTACAAAACATCCATTGCCGTCCAGGTCAGTTGTCTTGCCACCGATGGCAATGGTTGCACCATCCTGTTTCGCGATGTCGAAATAGGATGAGACTTTATCCCTATGCTTCTCATGAATTAAAGGACCGACTTCAGTTTCAGGATTCAATGGATGACCGACCTTAAGCGCGGCTACTCGCTGCCTTACTTTTTCTACAAATTCGGCAGCTATGGATTTTTGAATCAGTAGCCGACTGGAAGAAGTACAACGCTCACCGTTCAGGCTGTAAATCATGAACACCACCGCATCCAGCGCTCGCTCCAAATTGGCGTCATCAAATACGATGACAGGGTTTTTACCGCCGAGTTCGAAATGCACTCGTTTTAGGGAATCTGCTCCCTGCTTCATTATTTCACTGCCAGTTCTGGATTCGCCGACAAAGGCTATTGCCTTAATTGCCTCATGTTCAGTAAGCGCCTTTCCAGCAACTTCGCCAATGCCCTGCACGGTGTTTACTACTCCTGCCGGGAGCCCTGCCTCATGCATAATTTTGACTAACATTGCCGCAGTACAGGGAGACCATTCCGCCGGCTTATGTACCACGGTGCAACCTGCGGCTAATGCCGGTGCAATCTTCCAGGTGGATAACATAAACGGGGTATTCCATGGCGTGATAATACCAACCGGTCCGATTGGCTGCCGCACAGAGTAGTTCATATGTTGTTGGGCAGGGAGAGAGCGTCCTTCGCGAGCATTGGGTGCCATGTCGGCAAAAAATCGATAATTCTCAGCACCTCGAATGGCGGCTTTGCTCATAAACCGCAGCGGTTGACCGGTGTCCCAACTCTCCGTGAGCGCGATCGCCTCGGCGTTGGCTTCGATAGCGTCGGCGATACTGTGGAGTAATTCTCTGCGCTGTTTTCCAGGCATTGCAGCCCAAGTTTCGAAGGCTTCTGCCGCTGCATTACAGGCTTTATCAATGTCTTCCGTGGTTCCGGCACTTACTTCGCCGATGACTGATTCATCGATCGGTGAGTGATTGGTAAATGTCTCACCATTGGAAGCATCCACCCAATTACCGTTTATGCAATGTTGAATTGGGCTTTTGGCGAGTTCAGCAAGCAACGGGCTTATTTTCTGCAGGTTTTCTTGAAACAGTTCCTGGCTCATGAAGAATTTTCTCCTGAACTCATGAACTCTGGCACGCGATTTCGGTTCCAGCGCATATCGGCTTCAATTTCTTGAATCTCATAGGAAAGAGCAAGCGGAACGTTGCCTAGATTATCGTCGACGAAAGTACACAGACATTCCATTAATTTTGTCCCCATCACTTTCCTGACCTCTTCTGGTCTACCTTCAGCGATTCGCAAATAGACGGCGATGAACCCGTAATCTGGGGATTCATCTGCAATCAGTGTTTGTGAAGCTGTGTACACGCGTGTACGCATTCCCCCTAAGGCCAGTGCTTCTTGCTCCGCGGCACAATGGTGCAGTGCTTGCACCAGCCTATCGAGATCAAGTAAAGACTCAATATTAGAAGATACTTCCACGATTTGATGAGGCATGGAGAATTCACCTAAAAAGCTGGAATTGAATTTTAATATTACTTAATATATTAAATAAATCAATACATCTCCAATTGATCTGAACCGAAGTCTCCGGTGGGATGCAATGAAATTTCTAAGTTTTAAACACGATGGGCAAGATTGCTTCGGCGCTATTAACGTTGATGACAAAGATGACGGCATCGTGAATCTCAGTAAGCGCTCCACTGGGATTTCAGATCTGCGGGATGCTATTCGCAAAGACCAACTCAATCAGTTAGGGGAACTCGCTTCTACTTCCGCTCCGGATCACGCCCTGAATGAAGTAGAATTTTTGCCGACGATTCCAAACCCGGAAAAGATTATTTGTATAGGTGTTAACTATGCGAATCGCAACGCAGAATATAAAGACGGTAGCGACCTTCCGAAATACCCCAGTGTGTTTATGCGCAATCGTGATTCGTTGGTGGGGCATCTACAGGACATTATGAATCCTCCGGAATCCGATCAATTGGATTACGAAGGTGAAATCGTACTGATCGTCGGCAAAGAGGGCAGGAGAATCGCCGAATCAGATGCCCATCTTCACGTGGCTGGTATGACCATAATGAATGAAGGTTCTGTTCGTGATTACCTTAGACATGCCAAGTTTAATGTTACCCAAGGAAAGAATTTCGAGAAGTCAGGTTCCCTCGGTCCATGGATGGTTACCACTGATGAACTCGATCCCATGGGCCAGCTACAAGTCATAACTCGCGTGAATGACGAAGAACGCCAGAATGATGTGACAGATAATCTCATGTTTCCGTTCAGGTTCCTGATTTCCTACTTGTCTACTTTTTACCGATTAAAACCCGGAGACATTATTGCCACAGGCACACCTAATGGTGCCGGGGCTCGATTCGATCCTCCCAAATATTTACGCCAGGGAGATATTGTGGACGTAGAAGTCCCCGGCATAGGAATTCTAAAAAATAGCGTTGTGGACGAGGCTCCTTAGTACTTATTCCCTGGAACATAAAAAAACAATGGTAAAACTAAGAAACATAAATCGCAGCCTACCCATGCAATTGTTACTAGCTAGAGAGTCAACGATGTCTCTGTTCCGCCCAATGCTTAGATCCTTTGACTTAACCGATCAACAGTGGCGAGTAATCAGGGTACT
The DNA here is from genome assembly GCA_012103535.1 of Pseudomonadales bacterium. Lineage (GTDB taxonomy): Bacteria > Pseudomonadota > Gammaproteobacteria > Pseudomonadales > Pseudohongiellaceae > UBA9145. Next base: position 790,835 of record WLWQ01000003.1, on the reverse strand, counting down.
GGCAAGCCAGGAAAATATCGAAGCTTTCGAATTGTCCCAACAGAGTATGATTCTTCCACCGAGTCTTACTCGAATTCTGAAGAACCTTGAAGGTGACGGATTAGTTAAAAGGGCAACAGATAAAGAAGATCAGCGCAAGGTACTTATCAATCTCACCGCAAAAGGAAAAAGAAAATACCAGCAAGTCGTGCCAGAGTCAGAAAAAATCTATCGCTCAATCGAAAAGAAAATCGGAAAAAAAGAATTGGATAAGTTATTAAAGCAACTCGTTAGTCTTAACAGTAGTTTAGAGAGTGAGTAAGGAGTACTCAATGAGTGCTGATTTAAAAGGATCAATACCTCCAGTAATTACTCCCTTTATCAATGGAGAGATCGATCTGGACTCCTACAAGAAGCTCATCGAGTTTCACGTAAAAGAAGGATCCCACGGCATTCTAGTCAATGGCACTTCTGCCGAGCCATCTACTCTAACGGTAGATGAAAGAAACCAATTGGTAGATGTTGCAATCGCATCTGCTAATAAATCCGTGCCTATCGTAGCTGCGACGGGCTCACAATCTTTGTTCGAAACCAAGGCTTTAACTGAGTATGCCGTAAAGGCAGGAGCCGATGCGCTGCTGATCGTGACTCCTTATTACATCAGACCGCCACAACGAGGAATTATCGATTACTACCTCGAGGTAACTGATGGTGTTGATATCCCCTGGATGATCTACCACATTCCCGGAAGGGCTGCAGTGTCCATAACAATCGACACGATAAAAGAACTAAAGGAAAAGTCACCAAACTTTGTAGGAATGAAACATGCCGTTAACGATCTGGGCTTTGTTTCTGAATGCCTGGCAGAATTTCCAGACTTTAAGATTTTTGTTGGTCTGGAAGAACTAAGTTTTCCAGAATTAGCGATCGGTGCAGTTGGACTAATGAATGCGGTAGGCAATCTGCGCCCAGCGATTCTTGCCGATATGTGCCAGGCGGTTTGGGATAATGATTTGGAGAAAGGTAAATCCTTACACCATCAACTTTTCGAATTGAATCAATCGGTCTTTTACGACACTAATCCGATTCCAATCAAGTACATGATGAAGCGCATGGGTCTGTTAGCTAACAATGAACATCGATTGCCCATGTCCCCGGCCACGTCAGATTTGGAAAAGCGCTTGGATGGAGTCCTGGAACGAGCCAGTCTTATCTAGATATTTGGAAAGATTTGCAAGGGGCGCATAAGCGCCCCTTTTTGTTATTGGCCAGGAACTCTAAAAGTTGAAATGTCTGGAGGTATAACGGCGGTTTCCGGAGCCCTCTCTGCTTGTGGTACCCAATCATAGGGCACGCGATAAGCTCGAAAAATACGGCGGGATATCGGCTCTCGAGTTCCAATAAAGGGGCTCATGTACTCCCAAACAATTTCTTTTTCAGGAGTAAGTTCAAATAGCCGTCCATCCGATCCTTCGTTTACAAAGGTGTTACCGTTGGGAAGTCGCTGCGCATTACTGACGTAGTGACTAAAGAAGGTAAACTTTTCCGTTGCGCCAATCGAATAATCCCAGATTAATTCTAAAGTTACTGGATTAAATTCCAACACTCTGGAAAAGTCCCGTCGTAGAGAGCCTACGCCATCAGGTGCAGCGGCATTGGCAAATCCGTATCCTGCGGTGCCACCATTATCGAAAACTAACATATTGCCTTCGCCGGGAAGACCTTTAGGAATAATGTGCGGATTATGTTGACCAATTATCTGGCCGAGCTCTGCTTGTGCTTTCGTCTCGGTAAAATCTGGTCCAATTCGCCAAACAACATTTCCGTCGCGGTTAATGATTGCAGTAATGTTTGATTCTCGAGCGCTGATAATAATGTTATCCGGGTGGAATCTATCATCACCTTCGTCATACCATTTATTCTCCCCAACATAAGACGCAGAATTTATGTGCATCCAATCTGCGCTCTGTCTTGAATCGTTAAAACGCACGGATCGGTGAATTGCATTTCTGGCTTCTTCGGAAAAACCGAATTCATCAACGTGATCGCTGGCCAACCATTCCCAAACTATTTCACCTTCCCAGTTAACTTCGTAGATGTAATCGTCTTCCAAGCGTTTAGGTGAAATATCAGGAACCGTAACATTCTTGTGTGCAAGAATCAGAGTTTTTCCGCTGGCTATCTGCGGTTCCATATCTGGTGCATAATAGCCAACCGGATTGCCTTCTCTTTGCCAATCATGATGTTGTCGAGAAGACCAAACAGTGTCACCACCGACAGTTTCTCCTTCTTCATTTTCAGTTTCTTCGGTAACGACTTCTTCCATGCGATCGAAACGCCAAACTTCATTACCATCCCAGTCTAATTGCAATAGCGCTATTGCTTCCTAATTAGGACGCCTTGGAGTGTCTCCTCCCATGACATAGCCACCGGGAAGAATTCGAAAGGGTCCTGGTACTGAGGTGATTTGTTTCCATTGTTTTACGACATTGCCATTCATGTCGATTAAAACCGCACCGTGCGGTACCGGCGCATCATGGATGGTGTAGCCATTCCAGGTTTTTTCTGGATAGTAAATAGTGGTGCCGGTTGGAAAAACTGAAGGATAGGTGAAGGCAACTCGGACAATTGCCAACATGGCAATAGAAAACAACCCAAGCAGCGCAGCGAGTTTGAATTTACTCATGCTCAACTCCGATTTTATTATTGGATATGGACTGCGTGCTAAATTCGTTTCTAACATCGTCTATGGACTAAAGACTAAATTGAGTTCGACTGCAGTTCTATGAGTCAGATGATCCATAGTCTTATATACAGTTAGCTCGCAATTGCTAAGCGCTCGTTGCAGTTGTGAGCTGCTATCGATTCAGCAGTTCTTCCGCCAATGCCAGTGAGCGCTGCATATTTGGAATTGGTTCAGTTGGGCGAGCCAAATATTCCAGTGAGCACGCCATATCACTTGGCATGTCCGTTTCCCTCAGCGCGGCAAAAAACGCTTCGGTATCCAACACCCCTTCTCCCAATCCGATCACATCACTATCGACGCTTCGACTTGAAACATCTTTTAAGTGTATGCCGAAAACTTTTTCACCAAGCTGACGAATGGCTTGGGCAGGATCTTCGTTACTGCGCAGCACATTGCCAACATCGACACAGGCACCAATATTCTCACCTCTTCCTGCAAGAGCTCGATACACCTGTTCCATGGAATCAAAGGCTCTGCCTGGCGCATTGTTGTGAATAGCCAGACGAATACCGAAACGATCTGCCAACTCTTCCAAATGATCGAGAGGATTTTCTTCCGGGATGACAGTTAGATTTCTAAGTTCGAGCTCTTGCGCAGATTGAAAGATTCTCAGGTTTTGTTCCAGGTCAGTTCCAATTGGAATGAATCCGTAGGCAGTCGCCCGGACTCCTGCATCCGCTAACATCCTGCGTAGTTTCCGAATATCAGCGAGCGTAGCAAGTTCATCTGCCGGCGCCCCATGCAATCTAATTTGCGCGGACGTCAGCTCGATCTCATTGAGACCAAGTTCTTCTACAATCGTTTTTAAGGTTTCTTCGATGCTGAATTGCCGAAAAGAAGCTCCATGCACACCCATTGGTATGCCAGCGTATTTCTCAGAATTTGCGGCGAGGAGAGACTCCGGAATAGTGATGGCAAAAGCAAAGCCGCTCAGTTGCAGAAACCGCCTTCTGTTTACCTTAAACATGTTGGGCCTGGCCTTAGAGTTGTTCTTATTCTTTTTCTATCTTCGTTGAAGAAGGACCAGACATCAACGCTTAACAAAGATTTTCTTTCAGGAGGGATTACTCGACGAAAGCTCGCTCAATCACATAGTGAGCCTTGATACCCTGCCTCGATTCTTCAAATCCCCAGTTATCGAGAATGGCACAGGTATCTTTTAGCATGCCGGGACTACCACAGATCATAAAGCGATCGTGTTCTGGGCTTGGCCTTGATAATTGGATATCGCTAAAGAGTTTGCCAGATTGCATTAGCTCGGTTAGCCGTCCTTGTGTGTGGAAGTCATCCCTTGTCACTGAGGGATAATAGATCAGCTTCTCTTTAACTTCGTCGCCAAAGAATTCGTTCTGGGGTAGCTGATTCAGAATTAGATCTTGATAGGCGAATTCACTGGCATAGCGCACGCCGTGGGTAAGAACAATTCGGTCGAATCTTTCGTACACGGTTGGATCTTGAATAATACTAATGAAGGGGGCGAGGCCTGTGCCGGTGCTGATTAGATACAAGTTGCGCCCTTCAAGCAGATGATCGATTACCAGAGTGCCCGTAGGTTTGCTGCTTACCAGAACTTCATCACCAATTTTGATGTTTTGCAATTTAGAGGTGAGTGGGCCATCGGGAACTTTAATACTTAAAAATTCCAGTTCTTCGTCATAGTTTGGGCTGGCAATACTGTAAGCCCGCAGCAGAGGCTTACCATCCACTTCCATTCCAAGCATCACGAAATGTCCATTTTCAAAGCGTAAGCTTTGGTCACGGGTAGTCTTAAAACTGAATAGAGACTCATTCCAGTGCCGAACATCGGTTACCGATTGGGTGGATAGATTTGCCACGACTTACCTCCTCCTAACTAGGCCTTAAATTTTAGGCAGTCGTTTTATATCTGTAAATTGAATAATATTTATATTAGTTATCTATTTTTTAGATATACTAAGCCTATGCACTTTACCCTCAAGCAACTTCAGGTGTTTCTGGCGGTCGCCAGCCATGAGAATGTAAGCGTGGCCGCGGGGGATTTGGCAATGTCCCAGTCGGCAGCCAGCACCGCCTTGAAAGAACTGGAACAGCGGTTCGATGTGAATTTGTTCGATCGGGTGGGTAAACGCCTACAATTAAATGAACAGGGCGCCTTACTCAGACCGCAGGCTGCGGCACTAATCTCTCAGGCTGAACAAATTGAAAGCTCTCTTATAAGTCATTCCGATGTTGGAGAGCTTAAAGTTGGGGCGACATTAACTATTGGTAATTATCTGGCAATCGGCATTATGGCGAACTTTATGCAAGAGCACTCTTCGGCGCAGGTAGAGCTGGTCGTTGAAAACACTCAAGCCATTGCCGGAAAAGTACGTAATTTTGAACTAGATCTCGGTCTCATCGAAGGAGAGTTGCAGGAACCCGATCTGGATGTAAGCTATTGGCGGGACGATAGGCTCGCTGTGTTTTGTTCTCCGCAACATCCTTTTGCGAATAAGACAAAACTAACTGACAAAGACTTGCTGCAAGCCGATTGGATTGTGCGAGAAAAAGGTTCAGGAACACGACAGGCATTTGATCGTGCCATGAGTGGTATCTTGTCCGAGATAAATTTAAGGTTAGAGTTACAGCACACCGAAGGAATAAAGCGTGCTGTTGAGGCCGGATTGGGTGTTGGCTGCTTATCCGAACTTACTCTACAAGATGCCTTTAAACGTGGAACTTTAGTGCCGCTATCGGTACCCCATAAAAATTGGACCAGGAAATTCTATTTTATTTTGCACAAGCAAAAATTCTTAAGCCGCGGTGTATCAAGTTGGATTGAGCACTGTAAAGGAATAACTCTCTAGATAAAGCTATGGATTCCAGAAGCCTTCCCATTTCCCAACGTGTCGCGGAATTTACCGTAGTCAACCGCTATTTGTTGTTCATTGTTGCAACAGTAATCACTGCGTTATTGAGCATGGGTATCTTACGCACGTCATTTGATACCTCTTTAAGCGCTCTGCTATCGGAGAGCGATCCCTATCTCGATGAATTGGATTTGTTAGAACAACAATTCCCCTCAAGCTCTGAGATTAGATTTGCCTTTATCGCCGAAGAAGGCGAAACCATTTTTACTCGAGAAATCCTCGAAGCCATTAGGGAACTGGAAGATATCTTCACGGAGATTCCGCGCATAAGAGGAATTACTACCGTACTCGAATACACCGCTCCCGAAACCCAACGCCGTTTGTTTAGCAAAGAACTTGCTGAATACACAGCAGATGAATTTCTAGAAGTTAGTAACACCGCAACTAATGATCAGTTACTCACTAGCAATCTACTATCACAGAATGGAGCACTAACTTTTGCGGTGATTACTCTTAATAGTCGCGATGCCAGTAATGAAGTGCGGTTGGAAATAGCTGATGCTGTATTGGAAGTACAAGATCAACTCCGTACAAATCATCCGAATGTGGCATTGTTCGCCAATGCGGATGTGCTACTGGAACAATCCAGTCAGCAAGCAATGGTTGAAGACTTAACCAGCCTCCTCCCCATTGTAATTCTGCTTTGCGTCTTAGTAATTTGCTTTTGCTTCAAATCCATAGCCATTGGCGGCAGCATTCTCACTCATGTAATTTTTTCTCTTATAAGTACAGTAGGTGCGCTGGGTTTTTTAAATTTTTCCTTTAACAATATATCAATCATGGCGCCCCTGGTTGTAGTAATTATATGCGTTGCGACCAGTGTGCATATCATTTCGATCTACAAACAAGCCCTGCATAAAGGCCAAAATAAAGTCGACTCAATGCGCCATAGCATGGCTTACAATTTTCAGCCAGTTACTTTGGCGGCTCTGACTACGGCGATTGGATTCTCCTCATTGAATATGTGTTCTTCGCCCGCGGTTCAGGATTTCGGACGCATAGTTTCCTTAGGTATTGTGTTTTCCTATGTACTGACTCTTTTAATGTTACCCACCTTACTAATCTGGCTTTCCAAAATTCCTAAAGAATCTGATCGTGTTGGTGTTCCATTCTTACAAAATGAATTGCAACAGCTAATCGATTTTACCAATAGATGGAATAAGCAGATCTTCGTAGGTTGCAGCGCTCTGGCAATATTTACTCTTCTTATGTTACCTCTAAATGAGACTGACTTTGACAGGCTAGATTACATAGCCTCGGATTCAGACATACAGCTGTACTATGATCTGGTTAGTGAACACATGAATAGAGGTCCGTCGATTACTTACGGTATCGATAGTAATTTTGAAGAAGGCGCTATCGATCCTGAATTCTTAGCCGAGGTTGATGAGTTCTCTGCATGGTTGATGGAACAGTCGGACGTGGAATCTGTAATTAGCCTGACGGAAGTACTAAAGACGGTTAATCAAATTGTTAACGATAACGACGAAGACTATTTTCTACTTCCAGTAGATAGAAGAACCAATATCAATTATCTGAATGCCTATCGCATGGTAGAGCAGAACTATTTTCCTCTTTCCAGCTTTCTAAATAGTGACAGCTCTTACATAACCTTGACTGTAAATGCAGCACCGATGTCGAATCAAGAAATAATCGACCTGGATGAGCGCATCGGCGCCAAGTTTGATGAGACATTCAGTTCAGCAAATTTAATTCATGGCAGTGGCATTCTCTTGTTTGCCAGAATGGATGAACTCGTCACCGTAGAACTATTGCAAGGCTATTCAGTTAGCCTCTTGCTCATTACTTTGTGCCTCGTAGTTGGTTTTCGTAGTTTCTACTTTGGCGTGTTAAGCGTGTTACCGAACTTGCTACCTGCGACAATTGTATTCGGTATGTGGGCGTTGTTTGTCGGGCAATTAGATCCGTTTGTGATGATGGTGTTTAGTATAAGCATCGGCATGGTAGTCGATGATACCGTGCATATATTAAGTCACTACCTGGAAGGTAGAAAAGCTGGTGCAGATAAGTCTGGTGCCGTCGCTCATTCTATAAAAATTGCTGGTCCTGCCTTAACTATTACTACCATGGTGTTAGCCTTTGGCACTACGGTAATGATTTTTGCTAACACCTTGTATTTTCAACAATCGGCAAAACTGCTCGTGCCCATCGTGGTCCTCGCTCTGGTTTTGGACCTTATCTATTTGCCCACCATACTTAAGCGCTTCGATAATAGATTTAAGGCAGTCGATGCTGTGACTTCCTAGCCAGTTCGATCTATTATTGTCCTTCAAAAATCAGGAGAACAATAATGACCGAACTGATTAAAAAGCTGAGATACATAACACCTCTTTTTGCACTAATTGCACTCGTCGGAGTATCTCCCATGGTCACAGCTCAATCCCCAGCCAGCGATTTAGAATCTCAATTTGCCTTTGAACTGTTGCTGGATGTCGATCCACAAGTTGACACGGGACACGTCAGTATTGCGCCGGTACGAGGCGGTACTTTTTCCGGCTCGGGCCTAAATGGCACAGTACACGACGGTGGGGCAGATTGGATTACTCAGGTATCGGGGCATTCCAGTCTCGACGTTCGTATTACCCTGGAAACTGATGATGGCGCTTTTATCTATATGACTTATAAAGGTGTCGTTGCTCGTGGTGATTCGGGATTGTATTGGCGAGTTATTCCAAGCTTTACCACTGCTTCAGAAAAGTATGATTGGCTAAATCATCGGGTTTTTGTAGGTAAGTCCAAGCAAGTAGAAGGAAAGGTTGCGTATGATGTTTTTGAGATTCTTTAAATCTTGGAGATAGAACGCGACGGCTGCGAACATCCAGCGTTTCGTTAAAATTATTTTATGACCAGTCACTTATTACAATAAGCTCCTGTTCAAAAAATAATTTTGCCTCACTCTGAATGCTCTCGCTCGCCGCTCGAGTTAGGCCCCTTCGATAGATTTAATCTGAATCTCTATAGCGCTCAAACCAGGCCAGGATATTTTGCACTTTCGCAATTTGATGGGAAGGTCTTGCTGCTATTCCATGTGAGGCTTCCGGGACTCTTACCAGTGCGGTATCAATCCCGCGCCACTTCAAGGCTTGATAATACTGCTCCGATTCTGCCATTGGAGTGCGGAAGTCGTCCTCACCAGTTAACAACATTGTTGGTGTGCTTACATTGCCAACAAGTGACAGCGGTGAGCGCTGCCAATATGATTCATAATCTTCCCAGGGCATAGATTCGAACCAATAAACGCCAACTGCTTCTGGAATATCGCTGTAAAGCGCATGACTTGCCCAATTGATTACGGGTTTGGCAACCACTGCAGCAGCAAATCGATCGGTATTGCCTACAATCCAGGACGAAAGCACTCCGCCACCAGAGCCACCGGTAACAAACAATTGTTCTTCATCGATAAAACCCATGTCGATGACTGCATCTACGCCCGAGATAAGGTCAAAATAATCCTCCCCGGGATAGGAATGATGAATTTCGTTGGCGAATTCATAGCCATAACTGGTTGAACCGCGTGGATTGGTATAGAGCACTACATAACCCGCGGCGGCATACAATTGGACCTCGACGGAAAAATGAGGGCCGTAGGCTGTGAAAGGTCCTCCGTGAATCTCCAGTATCAATGGGTATTGTTCGGCAGGATCGAAATCAGGTGGCAGCACTAACCATCCGTGCACGTCATGGTCGCCAACTGAAGAACGCCAGCGGATATCTCGAACTTCACCGAGATTTCGATGACCGAGAATATCTTCATTGAGTTCGGTTAATTGAGTTGACGAACCGTTACTGCTAATCGCCACGTCAGACGGTCTATGAGCACTGCCTTTCGTATAGGTAAAATCACCATTGTTTGCGACAGAAAATCCACCACTGGTATAGGGCCGACTAATACCGACTCCACTTAGATCATCGGTAATGACTTGTAGATCCCCCTCCATCGTTAACTCGGCAGTTTGTTTCTTGCCAAAATCATCGTAACTCACCAAGAGTCGATTGCTGGAACCGGCCCACGCAACAGCATCAATCGAACGATCCAGATCTCCAGTGAGCTCTGTTGTCTCATTACTTTCCGTGTCTAGGATGTACACCTTGCTGTTGTGATACCCCATCTTTTCATCGTCGTATCCCAGGTAGGCAATCCTGCTGCCATCGGGTGAGTGAGTCGGAGAACCATCCGGTCCATCGCGATCAGTTAACTGATGCATGGCACCGTCTTCAACAAACACAGACCACAAATCAGTATTACGCTGTGCGTATTCCCAGTCTTCATTTCTATAGGCCGAAATAACCAGGTGTGAGCCATCCGGTGCCCAACTAATTCTTCCTCCATGATTGAAGTCACCAGCCGAAATTTGTCGCGGTGTACCGCCTTCGGCCGGAATCACGAACACATGGCTGTATCCGGAATCAAGATAACCCCTTCCGTCTGCTCTGTAACTCAGTCGATCTATATAGGTGACACCTGGCGCCCATTCAGCGCCTTCAGGTGTAGCTGGTGGTGTCACTAAAGAAGAAGCTTCAGTTTTCACTAGTTGAGAAAACGCTAAATGGGAACCATCTGGTGACCATGCAATTGACGATGGTGACTCACTCAGATTGCTCACCAGAGCAGTTTGCCCGGTATCCATCCAGCGAACATAAAGTTCAGGACCGCGTCCCTCGGCACTTGATACATAGACCAGGCGCGAACCATCTGGAGACCAGCGCGGGCTTGAATAGGAATCTGCTCCTGACAATAACGGACGATGATCACTACCATCGCTATTGATAAGCCAGATGTTCGAACGGGCATTGTCGATCATGATGTCATTAGTTCGGCGCACGTAGGCGATTTGCGAACCGTCGGGAGAAATTTGCGGATCACCCGCAATTTCCATCTCGAAGACATCAAGATTGGTAAACAAATCCTGAGCAGTTAATAAGCTGGGTAGGAGTAGGAAAATCCAGACTAGTCGGCCCATGACTTAATCCCCTTGAACTAAAAATGGATGACTAGCCTAGCTCCGCCTATGGATTGGTTCAAGGTCTTTAGAGATTAATTAGCAGCCCTTGCCATCATCAGGTTGCTTGTAAGCTCCGTCAATAATCTTTTTCAATACATTCAGATCAACATCATCAAGCTTATTAATGTACAGACAGGCTTTGCTAGTTCGATGCTTGCCAAGTTTTTTCATGAGCGCAGGTTTGCCGGGGAAGCGACCTAGATAAAAAGTCAAAGCACTCTTGCGGGGGAGAAAAACCAATTTTACAAATAGACTCTTCCTTACCATTTGCCAGGAAGTAATAAGAGAGTCCATAGCCAATGATGCTTGGGCCCCACATCCGAGCACGTTCACCAGAAACCTCCCGCATCATCTTCGCAACCACCTTTGCATCCTTACGCCGAGTATCGTTCTCAACACTTTTGATGAAGTCAGTAACGCTAACCTTAGTTGCTCTAGTTTTTCGCTCGGCCATTACCACACCCTCATACAATTCAATTCATGATGAATACAATTCATACCATATTCACGAAGTAAATCGAAGGGATTCACAAAACTCGAGCGGTGAGCGAGCAGTTCGCAATCGAGGAAGAAGTAGCTCCGTAATGCGCAGCGTATTGAAATACGCGAGCAATTGCGGGGCTGCTTCTGACGAAGAGTGCGGGCTGCGCAGCCAGCGCGTCCCAGGCACAAAAAAACCGACCACACTAGTGTGGTCGGTTTTTGGTGTTAAAGAAGTACTAGGCGTTTTTAGTCTTCACCGCCTTGGTCTATGTCCTTCCACTGCACTGCTCCAAAGAACATCTCATCCCAACTCTCATTACCCCAATCCACATTACGATCAGGATTTGGATTCGCTGGGTTTTGCGCAGAATTATCCCAAGCTGCTACTGCAGTAATCTTGGTACCGCCAGGAACAAACTTAGGCTCTTCGTAGGTGTAACTGAGCTGCCAGTTGTAATTGTACTTGGCAACATTAATCAGTTCTTCACTGGTGCCATCAGGATAGTCGGCAAAGAAACGCATGCGCTTCCCGCGGAAATGCATGTGTGGTAGATAGCTGTGAATGTGAGCATCGTTTTCAATAATGATGCTGGCTGTTTGCTCGAAGGCTGGATCGTGCGCTGGAATTGTAGTCCAGGTATTAGGGAATACGCAGGCACATTTACCGGACATACGCTCTTCAGGAACTTCACCAAGTGGATAGAACCAAACGCCTAATTGGCTGTTATCAACCGTTTCACGGCCATTTGGTGTGTAGTGCATGTTCAAGTGAAGTGTTGAACCTGCTTTAACCAGGCCACCAGTGTTAGGTGGATCCAGGTCCGGAGTATCTCCAGGAATATAGGCAGTGATGCTCGCCTTATCGCGATTTCCGCTTCCACCCAGGAAGCCGCGACGATTGTCTTCGCCAGGGAAATCTAATCTATTAACCGTGTGGTGAAGCACTGTTCGATCGCCAGCAATAATCTGGCTACCGCGTACCCAACGATCTTCAGGCATGTCGAATTTAACTTCGACGTTTACAAACACTCCATTTCCTGTGGCAGGAACTGTTGTGGCCGGAATATCGAGAACCAAGTCAGGCTCTCCAAATGCCCACTTAGACTCAGGCCAGACTAACTCAGTTAGTGGATCAATATCGCCATCTTTGGGAGCACCAGCATCGACCCAGGCAACAATCTTGCGAATATCAGCGTCATCAACCAATCGGTCGTTTATGAATTCGCCGATATGACCATCAATTTGACCAGGAGGCATGCGACGAGTCATTAATACTTCGCGAATCATTGGTGACCAGCCCTGAACCATGGTGTGACTGTCCATCGCAAATGGCGCAACACCACCCTCTCGGTGACATGTTGCACATTGCTCTGCTAATACTGGCGCAACGTCAGCAACATAAGATGGAGCTGCCATGGTTTGGAAATTTACATCAGACCCAGCGGTTTCAACTGCAGCCGGAGATACATCTTCGTCTGCAAGAATTTGTTCAATAGCCTGTTCAGCAGAAGCTACTGATCCTCGGTACTTAACAGTAAATTGCCTGGGATCAAATAGTAATACTTCGCCAGTGCGCTCAATGCCGAGTGATTCTGATACAACTCTGGCATCGTCCATTAGCACAGGAATATCGACACCGTATTCGGCTACCTTTTCCTGAACTGCACCACGATTCAGTCGGCCCATTGGATTAATCATCATAAATTCAACACCAGCTTCATCGAACTTAGCTTTTAGGGCGTCGAATGCAGGAACGGCTGCTGCGGTGGCATCACTGTCATTGGATTGAACCAAGAGAGCGATTGTCTTGTGGTCATCGTACCAGCTCATTGAGTGGTGATAACCGTCTTGATCTAAAAGTGAAAAATCTCCAACGCGATCAGCAGCGGCTGCAACAGCAGGCACCAGGGTCATCGCCAGGAGAGAAGTTCTCAATAGGCTCACTTTTTTCACAGTCTTCTCCTCAAGTCTTTGAAATTCTTTCAATCGGTCTGAAAGCCGCAATTTGTAAGGGTATCGGCCGATTTCCATGGTGTTTTCAGGTATTGTTTTCCACACCAGAAAACACTCCATATAAACACTCTAACTTTACGAGGTACCGGGAATTGCGTCAATCGTTAGCGTATCGCTTCACCGAATTTCCAAACTAGCTTAACCCAACGATTTATAAGGGATTTAGTGGCCTTCGGCTGAATGCAAAACTGCCAATAGCTGAGGATAGAGTGCTTCGTTAGTAATCAATAAATCCTGATCATAGAACTGCGGATCAATCTCTTCCGGTACTTCGCTGAAATTTCCACACTTTGCACCGGCTTCTAAGGCGATTAGCCTGGCGGCGGCGAAATCCCAGACACTGAGACTTTCATAGTAGCCATCGAGTCGACCCACAGCTACCCAGCAAATATCCAGGGCCGCAGAACCTAGACGGCGAATATCAGCACAATGATTTAGCACTTCCCTGACTCTGCGAATCATTGGCTCCATATTTGATTTCTCGTAAGGAAATCCCGTCGCAATTATTGCTCTTCTTAGATTGGATTCTTGCGCAACTTGAATAGCTTCACCATTCAGGAAGGCACCGCCATCTTTCTGGGCTGTGAACATCTCGTCGGTAAAAGGATTGAACACCACTCCTACAGATACCTGATGCTGGTTTACAAATGCGATCGAAACTGCAGATTGATTATGACCGTGGGCGAAATTCACAGTGCCATCAATGGGATCGACTATCCAAACTGGCTGCTTTAGTTTTTGTATGTTGCCGATATCTGGCGAAGATTCTTCAGAGACGATGAGATGACCCGGGTACTGCTGTTGAATCGCATCACTAATATATTTATCTGCAGCCAGATCCGCGTTAGTAACTAATTCGGTACCGCGTTTAAATTCGCTGGTTAACTCCGCTTCTTCACGGTGCTCACAGATTATCTTACCTGCACCCTGCGCAATTCGTATTGTGAATTCTTGAATTTCCTGCAATTCCCTGGTCATCGATTCTACAGCCTGTTGGGTTATATCTGTGCGCTGGCGCATTATAGCCAGCAAGAGTATAAGAACCTATCTCCACATTTCCCGCCAACGGGTATAGGGCGATAGATTGCAGTTATTATCACACTTTAATTTGGATCGCCGATAAAAAGAAATCATGACACCGACAAATATCGCCATTAGATACGCAGGATTTGCCCTGCTCGCGACCTTAGCGAATCTGTTGGCACAAGAACTAACTGTGCGTGCTTTTACAGATGCTCTTAATGTTTACCTTGGAATTATCGTTGGTACCATAGCTGGATTAGTCAGCAAGTATTACCTGGACAAACAGTTCATCTTTTCTTATCAACCCCGGTCACCAAAAGACGACGCACAAACCTTTCTTGCCTATACCTTAACCGGGATTGGAACGACTCTTTTGTTCTGGACAACGGAAATTGGTTTCGAACTAGTCTATGGCACAAAGACTGCCAGATACCTGGGCGCCATTATCGGCTTAACTCTAGGTTATGTAGTAAAGTACCAACTCGATAAACGCTACGTATTTTTAAAACGGTAGATACAGATGCAGCTTCACGGTTGGGGCCGTTACCCCAGATCTAATTCTGACTTATTAGAACCTCCTTCCCAGGAATCCGTTCTTGAAATTTTTTCCAATGAAAAAATTTCTGGACCAATGATTGTGCGCGGCGGCGGCAGAAGCTATGGAGATAGCTCTTTGGCAACGACTGTGTTGAGCAGCCGATTTCTGGATAGCTTTCTAGAAATTGACCCCACTAATGGGGTGATCCGCTGTGGTGCCGGCGTAACAATGGAGAGCCTGCTGCGAGTTGTAATTCCACATGGCTTCTTTGTTCCAGTATTGCCAGGCACCAAATACGTGAGCGTTGGCGGCGCCATAGCAGCAGACATTCACGGTAAGAATCATCACCGAGATGGTAGTTTTTGTGATCATATTGAAAGGTTTTCTCTGCTTCTGGCATCGGGCGAAATTTTGGAATGTGGAGCCGAAAAAAATTCTAATGCCTTCCATGCAACTTGCGGAGGCATGGGCCTGACCGGGGTAATCCTCGAAGCGACATTGAAACTGGAAAAAGTGCCAAGTGTCTCTATAAAAAGACAATCGACTGCTGTTGCAAACTTAGAAGAATGCATGGAATTAATTGAAGACAATGAAAATAGTAAACATTCTGTGGCTTGGGTGGACTGTCTGGCACAGGGAGAGGAGTTAGGCCGGTCTGTCCTGCATTTAGCAGAATACAGTGAAGTGGGTTCCCAGGATTTCAAGACAAGAATGGGGCCTTCAGTGCCCTTCAGCTCACCAGCGTTCTTGCTTAACAAATATACGACACGTCTTTTTAACAATTCACTCTACAGTTTGCGGAAACGATCAATAAGCACCAAGATCGTCAACTACGATGCTTACTTTTTCCCACTTGATAATATCCGCAATTGGAATCGGCTGTACGGCCGCAAAGGATTTATTCAATATCAATTAGTTTTGCCCAGCGACTCTGCAAGATCAGGACTTAAAGAAGTTTTGAAACTTGTCTCTGATTCGGGAAGAGGATCTTTTATTTCAGTCTTAAAGAAATTTGGCGAGGCAAATCAAAATTTGCTCTCGTTTCCAACCGCTGGTTACACTTTAACGCTGGACTTTAAGCAAGAAGCAAGCGTCTTTCCGTTGCTGCAGAAATTGGACGAGATCGTATTAGCCCATAACGGCAAGTTGTATCTGGCGAAAGATTCAAGAATGAGTGAAGATGTCTTCAAGGCTAGCTATGACTCCTGGGAAAATTTTCTCGAGATCAAAAATGAACTAGATCCACAATGTCGATTTGCTTCCTTACAATCAAACCGACTAGGACTGACATAAACCTGAAACTATGAAGATACTTTTGATTGGCGCAACTTCCGCAATTGCGAAAGCTGTCGGACGACTCTATGCCGAACGCAATGCCCAGCTTTATCTGTTGGCAAGAAACGAAGAACGTCTAAAGGAATTGGCCGATGATCTAACAGTAAGAGGTGCTCATGCTGTTGACTATCATTCCTTGGATTTTGTACACACACAAGAGCACTCTTCTGCGGTAATGGGCGCACAAAAGTCTCTAGGGGAAATCGACATTGCGCTTATTTGTCATGGCTCGTTGCCCGATCAGGAATCCTGCGAGTCCGACTATGAGAAAGCAGAGCAAGAGATCAATGTGAATGGGCTAAGTGTTATTTCTTTATGTACGGAACTAGCAAAAATTTTCAAGCAGCAGAATAGCGGCACGCTAGCGGTAATTACTTCTGTGGCTGGAGATCGCGGCAGGCAGCCTAATTTTATTTATGGTGCGGCTAAATCAATGGTTTCAACCTATCTGCAGGGGCTGCGGGGAAAACTGCTCGCTTATAATGTGCATGTGGTAGATATCAGACCAGGGCTTGTGGATTCTCCAATGACGGCTCGGTTTGAAAAAGGCCCGCTGTGGTCAACTCCTGAATTAGTAGCTAACAAGATTGTGCGTAGTATCGATAGCAAAAAACATACGGTTTATACGCCGGGATACTGGCGGATAATTATGGCTGCGGTTTGTTCGATACCAGAACTCTTGTTTAAGCGATTAAAGATCTAAGCATTGGCTAGCTCAAGTTCTAATCTTCCCTTGTACGTTGATCTCGACGGCACCCTGATTAAATCAGATTTGACTCTCGAATCGATATTGTTGCTGCTGAAGAAAAATCTTTTCTTCGTCTTTGCAATCGCATTCTGGTTGCTTCAAGGGCGGCCCTATTTGAAATCTCAACTGGCCAAAAGAGTTCAGATTCCGATAGAGCAAGTTCCAGTCAATACAGAATTCCATGAATTTCTACTTCAGGAAAAACAAAGAGGCAGAAAACTGGTATTGATATCAGCTTCTAATCAAAACGCAGTTGAGCAAGTCAATTCCCACTTCAATCTGTTCAGTGAATCTATCGGCAGCGATGAAACCATCAACCTGAAATCAGCTAATAAGCTTGCCAAGATTCAGGAAATGAGCGGCGGCGAATCATTCTCTTATGCAGGAAATTCTTCTGCCGATTTGCCAATCTGGAAAGAGGCAGCGGAAATCTTACTGGTAAACTGCAGGGACTCAATTGCAGAGAAATTTGACACCTCAAATTCCAAACGGTTTGATAACCCGCCTTCACAAATAGCAAAACTTTGGCAGGCCATACGCCCTCATCAATGGCTGAAGAATCTATTGGTTTTTGTCCCCCTGGTATTGTCACACCAATTGAATCAACCGGACTTAATAATACTGGCAATAATTGCCTACATTAGCTTTTGTCTTTGCGCATCCAGTGTGTATTTACTTAACGACATGCTGGATCTTAAATCTGACAGGCGACATCGAAGCAAATCCAGGCGAGCATTTGCTGCAGGAGAATTGCCTCTAGCGATTGGTTTTATCGCCGGCCCATTCTTGTTTCTCGCCGGTGTTTTAATTGCTCTGAGCCTGCCGCAATCTTTTTTGTTTGTGCTGCTAATTTATTGGCTTCTTACTTCTTTATATAGCTTCTTTTTAAAACGCCTTTTTCTGGTGGATGTTTTTACCCTAGCTGTGCTGTACACCCTGCGTATTATCGCTGGAGCGGCAGCTATATCAGTGCAGACAACAATCTGGTTGCTCGCTTTTTCATTCTTCTTGTTTCTGGGGCTGGCCTTAGTGAAAAGAGTTACTGAGCTGCTCAATGTAATCGCGGAAGGAAAGCAAAAAGTGGATGGAAGAGCTTATGAGGACAAACACCTGACATTACTTTCAAGAATAGGAACTGTTTCCAGTGCGGCGGCTATAGCAGTATTTATTTTGTACATTACTGCACCTGAAACAACCCAGCTTTACAGTACACCCCTTGTGCTCTGGCTTATCTGCCCGCTACTAATGTTTCTTTTATTTCGTATTTGGCAATTTGCCCACACCCAGAAGTTAGAAGAAGATCCAGTGTTGTTTGCGTTAACCGACCGAATTGGACAAATAATTGCGGTTGCTTGTGGTTTGTTAGTTTGGATTGCAGCTTAAACCGCCATCGTTAAGATTCCAGCATGAAAGTGAAGATGCTTTTCGATAAAGCTGGAGATAAAAAAGTAGCTATGGTCGTAGCCTTCTCTTTGATTGTAACTGAGTGGATATCGGGTTTTGCTAGCCGCCTCTACCAGCAATGAGGGTTTAAGTTGTTCTTCTAAAAATTCATCAGCAGAACCCTGATCCACCAACATCGGTATTGGTTGAGTCGCCCGCTTCATCAATTCTACGGAATCCCATTCCGCCCATTGGCTTTGATCTTCACCGATGTAGTTTTTAAGCGCCTTAATTCCCCAGGGACAGTTCATTGGCGACACGATGGGTGCAAATGCTGAAACACTGCGGAATTTGTCAGGATTCTTCAGTGCAATGGAGATCGCGCCATGACCACCCATTGAATGACCCATAATCGATTGCCGATTTTCATCCGCTGGAAATTTACGATTTATCAGAGCCGGAAGTTCGTCCACGATGTAGTCGTACATTTGATAGTGCTTCTTCCAGGGTTCTTCAGTGGCATTCAAATAGAAACCCGCTCCCAAACCAAGATCATATGCCCCATCTTCAGCGTCAGGTACATCTTCTCCGCGGGGGCTGGTATCGGGGGCTACTATTATCAAGCCTAAATCTGAAGCGAGTTTCTGCGCACCTGCTTTTTGCACAAAGTTCTCATCGGTACAGGTAAGGCCAGATAACCAATAGATCACAGGCAGTTTTACATTTGCTCCCGTAGACAATTGTTCTGGTAAGAAAACAGAAAATGTCATCTCACATATAACCGTTGTGGAAAAATGTTTGCAGCGAAGCTGGGTGCCTCCAAAACTTTTATTACGGGCTATTTCTTCCATTTAAAAACTATTCCTGTACTTCGTTAACTTCAGATTAGGCTATCAGTATCTCTATCCGGCTGCCAGTGACGCTGCCAATGGAACGGCGGCAGGATTTAGTAAGCCATGCAGTTCCTGTAATCACGATTTTATCGCTACTTAAGAATCATGAAACTGTCTTCGATTGGATTCCATTTGCTAGGTTTATCGATCTTGGTAACCATCATCGGTTTTTGAACCTTGGGTTCTAACAGAGATTCAAACTCTTCGACTTCTTGAAATCCAGGATCGAGCCATTTTTCCACCAACTCGTCGTTTTCAAAATCTAACATGAGAGGCATAGATTTCGGATGAATGTCATTCCACTGCGGCACTAACGGGGGCAAGATAATGATCGAGGCCGAATACACTATTTCACCGGTTTCCCGATTGATGTGCTCTTTGTATAAGCCGCCAAAGGCAATTGCAGATCCTTCGAGCTCTATCTTGTGATACGCTTTTTTGTCGCCCAATCCTTCAACAAAGCCACTTGCCGGAATGAGGCAGCGAGATTCGCGAAATGGTATGAAGGCAATGGATCGTTTGGTGAATAATTTATCGGACCTGGAGTTGAAGCTCGCATACTTGTAATTGGGTTTTAAGGTTTCATGATCCAGGAACAGCCACCATGTCGCATCTGAAACTATGCGCTCACCATCAACATTGTGAATGATGGCGATCTTTCCTCCTGGTGCAATATCGTGACTTTGCTGATGGGCATATAGACTTATTCCCAAAGTCTCGCAAAGCCATTGAATCTCAGGGCTATCGATAAGATTGAATCGTCCGCACACTGCCTGTAATCTCGAGCCTTAGTTAATATCAACAATTAGAAAGAATTCAGGTATCGCTATGATTCGATTGTGCAAACCGTTATTCCTTTTTCTTTTATTGGGATTCGCCAATCAAATTTTCGCACAGACTCCTGCGCCTGCTGAAATTCAGGCCTGCGAAAATTTAGAGCAACTCCGCAATCTTACCATTACCTCTGCACAGATTAGAGATAATGACCAATCCAATCAGCCCTATTGCTATGTGCGCGGCATAATCTCACCGGCCATTCATTTTCATGTGCAATTACCATTGCCGAATAATTGGAATGGCAGATTTCTACAGTGGGGTGATGGCGGCAAAGACGGAGACCTGGACTACGCCAACCACCGTGTAGCCGAGGGCTATGCAGTGACCAACAGTAATACAGGCCACGACAACGGTGTTGAGCCCGGAGCGTCCTTCGCCTTCAACAATCGCCAAGCAGAAATCGACTTTGGCTATCGCGCCGTGCATCTGACGGTTATGGCGGGCAAGTTGCTAGTGAATGAGTATTACGACCGTGCCCCGGAATATTCGTATTTCGAAGGATGTTCCCAGGGAGGGCGCCAGGGACTCATGGAAGCACAGCGTTATCCCAATGATTTCGATGGCATCGTGGCAGGTGCCCCGGCATTTGCCTACCAGGCATTAAACGCATCTGGAGTTTGGAATCTGCAGCGCATGTATCGAGATAACCTCGCCGGCAACCTCGCCGTCGATACCGATGGTAATGGTAGCTATGACAGTACAAACCTGGTTGCGGTCCTGCACGAGCAAGTACTGAACAAATGTGATGCCAACGATGGTATCTCTGACGGTGTAATCGACGATCCACTAAGTTGTAACTTCAATCCATCGATAGATCTTTCTGACTTGATGTGTCCATCTGGCTCAAGTAGCGATCAATGCTTCACTAATTCTCAACTACAAACCATTACCGATTTCTATACTGGACCGGTCGATGCTGCGGGCCGTGAAATTTATCCAGGCAAGGCCCTGGGATCAGAACCCCGTTGGACTGGTTATTACGTTCCCCATGAAGGCAATAACATGGGTCCATCGAAACTGGTTGGCGTCGCCGGTGACCACATGAATTATTTGTTTTATGAGGAAGATCCAGGGGTCACGATTCCCAATGTGCGCGATTATCAATATGAAGCAAAAACAGACGGTGTCTTTCCTGAGTTCCACTGGAAAGACTATGACATCAATGACTTCTACTCTGGAAAGGGGGATCTGATGATGTCGATTACCGATGCCAGCGACCTTGACCTGAGTCAGTTTCTAAAAGATCGAGGCGGCAAGCTCATCGTTTACCACGGCTGGGTGGATACCTTAATAGTGGCAGAAGACACTCTCGACTATTTTAATGAAATGGTGAATGCGACGTTTGCAGGCAGTCTGGCGGAGGCAAGCGATGCAAGTCGTTTGTTTCTGGCACCGGGCATGGGCCACTGCCGAGGTGGACCGGGTCCGGACAACTGGGACAAATTGGCTCCACTTGTGGATTGGGTAGAAAACGGAATTGCACCAGCTTATGTCACAGCAGAGCATCGCACGAATGGACAAGTGGATAATCAGCGCCCTGTGTGCGCGTATCCGCAGCAAGCACAATACATCGGTCCAGCAGGTGCCGCCAACAATCCGGACAACTGGATCGCGGAAAATTTTCAATGTAGGTAATCACCTCTTTCCTTTCACTACTAACTGACTGAAAAACGTCACAGTTTTTGCCGCGCGATTGCAATATCGCGCGGTTTGCTGGTAGCTTTCACAACAGCTTTCTGACAACTAGAGCCAAGAGGTAATTATGAAACTCGGCCGCAAAATTCCACTCTTATTTCTTTCGGGCATCCTATTTTTTTCAACAAGTTTACAAGCGCAAGAAGTATTTCGGGCGCGACTCTCGCCAATGCCAACCACACCACAAACAGTTTCAACGATTCTCGGTGAAGGGGAAGTGATTCTTACACTAAATGGCAATTCGTTGAGCGTCGAAGGAAATTTTACCGGCATGAGTTCGGCAGCAACTGGTGCACATATTCATAACGGACCTCCTGCGCAACCCGGACCAGTGATTCATACTCTCGAAGTCTCGCAATCCACGGGTGGTTCCGTCAGTGGTGAGCTCACTCTAACTGATGAACAAGTAGAGGCGCTCCATAACAATGAGTTTTACATTCAAATTCATAGCGAAAGTAATCCTCCAGGCGAGCTGCGTGGCTGGGTGTTTTTGCGCAGTCATTTCAACAATTCCTAACAAGCGGAAACAACAGATGAAGCCCAATCAAAAATTTGAAGTGAGACACCTGGGACTTATTCTTTTTACTTCCATTGGCTTGGTGGCTTGCGGAAGTGAAACTACAGAACCAGAAGTTACAGAAAATACTGTCAGTTCAATTCCAGCAGAATTGGTAAACAATTTTGAGAGCCAGGCTGCAACCGGGGCAGATGTTTATGCAATAAACTGTGCTGCTTGTCACGGAGGGAATTTAGAAGGAACAACACTTGGCCCATTGCTCTCTGGATTTTCTTTCGTACAGCGTTGGGGCACTCAGACTCCGGCCCTGCTGCTCGGAAACATTCAGTCCAACATGCCCCCTGGTGGCAATGAAAATATTAGTGCAGAAGACTACATCAACATTGTTGCTCACATACTGAGTGTCAATGGCGTAGATACAGTCAGTGAGGCGCTTACAGCCTCTACCGATTTTCCAATAGCCGATAATATTTCTCAGATTGTTGCTCAGCGCCAGCGGCCCGAACCACCTGCTCCTCAGGGCTTAACCGTTGCAGGCAATACAGAAGATTTCGTCGACTTTGTACCTCTTACCCAAGAAATGTTGCGCAACCCGGATCCTGCGGATTGGCCAATGCACCGGCGCAATTTCTATGGTCACAGCTACAGCCCGTTAGATGAGATAAATACTGAAAATGTAAAAAACCTGCGCCTGGAATGGGTGTGGAATATGCACGAAGGGGACTCTGAGCCAGCACCTCTAGTCTATAACGGCATCATCTATCTAATTAATCCAGGTAATGTCATACAGGCATTGGACGGTAAGACTGGTGAATTGATTTGGGAGCATTGGAGCGGACCAGCTAATCGTCAAGACATGCGCAATATTGCCATGTATGACGACAAAATAATTCAAGCGACTACCGATGCTCGCCTGGTAGCGCTTGATGCACGAACTGGCGAACAAGTTTGGGAAACTGTTGTTGCAGATAACACTAAGGGCTTCTCAAATTCATCTGGCCCAATCGTTGCTGACGGCAAAGTCATTCAGGGTCTCGCCGGTTGCGCCCGTTACATTCCTGAAGATTGCTTTGTCAGTGCCTACGATGCAGACAACGGTGAGTTGTTGTGGCAATTCGAAACCATTGCGGAAATGGGTGAGCCAGGAGGCGATACCTGGGGTGGTCTTGATAATATGTTCCGCGCCGGTGGCGAAACCTGGATTACTGGTAGTTATGATCCAGATTTAAATCTTACTTATTGGGGAACTGCACAACAGAAACCGTGGGTTCCCGTATCCCGCCACATGACAATTTTCGACGTGGGCTTGTACACAAACTCTACCATTGCCGTGAATACCAATAGCGGTGAGCTCGATTGGTACTTTCAACATGTTCCGGCCGAAGCCTTAGACTTGGATGAAGTATTCGAGCGAGTATTGATAAATCGCGGCGATAACAAATTCGTCTATTCCCTTGGCAAGTACGGCATTCTTTGGAAGAACAATCGTGTTTCAGGAGAGTTCGAAGGATTTGTTGAAACGGTATTTCAGAATGCATTTACCAACATAGATCCAGAAACGGGTGAAGTAACTTACCGAGAAGACATTCAGAACGCCGGCTTAAATGAATGGTCATCCGCTTGTCCCAGTAGCGCCGGCGGTAAAGATTGGCACTCAATGACTTACCATCCACCTTCGGGTTTAATTGTTGCTCCTCTTAGTCAAACTTGTTTGGAGAATGCGGCTAGGGAAGTTGCTTTGGTACAAGGAGGCGGTGGACTTGCAGCGAGTCGCAAGTTTTTTGAGATGCCTGGCACCGATGGCAATCTTGGCAAAGTTGGCGCCTATCATGTTGATACCATGGAAGAAGTATGGAGTTTCCAACAACGTGCCTCGCTGCACACTGGGACGATTTCCACCGCTGGTGATCTGGTATTCGTAGGCGATCTCGATCGAAGATTTAAGGCATTCGATGTCAATAACGGTGAGTTATTATGGCAAACACGATTAGGAACTTCGGTACAAGGCCACCCTGTTTCTTTCGCCATCGATGGTAAGCAATACATTGCGGTTACAGCCGCGTTGGGTGGAACCAGCCCTCGAACTGTTCCAGGTGTAATTGCGACAGAAATTACTTACCCAAGATGGGGCAACGCAATTTACGTTTTCTCATTACCAGAGGAATAGTAAGGAACTCAAAATGTCTCAACTTTTGATCTATGTGTTCTCGCTACCAAACGATTAGTTTGGAATTGAAAATGTCTTAGCTTTCGATATACGTTTTTTCATTACCTGAAGATTAACGATTACACTTTCCTGATTAGGTCTAACAAAATGAAATCAATAAGAACTGTTTTAGGAATCGCAACTCTTTCACTCCTGGTATCCTGCGGCGGCGATTCCGGAGACGGCGCTGGAGCTGGCACAGGAGCAGGTGCTGTGGTTGAACCAGAACCGAGTATTTCGTTTGCCACTCAGGCAGATGCGGGGGTTCAAGCTTATGCAGTCAATTGCGGAGTTTGCCATGGCGCTGAACTACAAGGAACCGCACTGGGCCCAATGCTCAGTGGTGGGGGATTCCTGGGCAGCTATGGCAGGCAGTCGCCGTTTGAGTTTTTTAATTTTCTAAAATCCAATATGCCGCCAGATGGCAATGCCGCAATCAGTGACGATGATTATTGGGAAATCGTTGCACACGTAATGCGCACCAATGGTGTCGCCGATTTAAATCCTGTGCTCGACGCTACCGCCGGCTATGCAATAGCAACTAATATTCCTGGTGTAAATCCTGCACTTACCCAACAACGCATTGAACCTGATCGCCCCACTGGAGTGATCGCTGCTGGCAGCGTTGAAAACTATTCTCCCGTTACAGATGCCATGCTCACCAATCCATCCCCTGATGACTGGCTAATGTTAAGAGGTAACTATCAGGCGTGGAGTTATTCCGAACTAGATCAGATTTCATCGGACAATGTCGGTGAGCTGCGCCTGGAATGGATGTGGAGTATGCATGAAGGCGACTCCGAACCTTCCCCGGTTGTATACAACGGCGTTGTTTATCTCATCAACACCAGCAACATAATCCAGGCATTAGATGGCAAAACCGGTGATCTAATCTGGGAACACCATGCTGGTCCATTCGATAGCGAGGACATGCGCAACATTGCTATCTATAACGACAAGATAATTCACGCCACTACCGATGCCAGGCTCTTAGCACTAGATGCACGCACTGGTGAAATGGTATGGGAAGTCGAAATTGCCGATGGCAGCAAAGGCTTTGGAAACTCGAGCGGACCCATCGTGGCTGACGGAAAAATCATTCAAGGCTTGCTGGGATGCTCGCGCTTTATCGAAGATGATTGCTACATCAGTGCCCACGACGCCGATACCGGTGAATTGGCCTGGCGCTTTAATACAATAGCCGAGGCAGGTACCCCTGGCGGTGATACCTGGGGAGGAATACAGGATCTGTTTCGTGCCGGTGGTGAAACCTGGATCACAGGCTCCTATGATCCTGAGCTTAAGCTCACTTATTGGGGCACAGCACAACAGAAACCCTGGATGCCCGCCAGTAGATCCCTCTCAATTTTCGATGCCGGACTTTTCACGAATTCAACCGTGGCAATTGATGTAGACAACGGTGAATTGGATTGGCACTTCCAACACGTGCCTGCTGAAGCCTTAGACCTTGACGAAGTTTTCGAACGGGTACTGATTGACCGTGGTGATGACAAGTTAGTTTACTCTATTGGGAAGCACGGCATTCTCTGGAAACATGATCGGGTTACTGGTGAATTCGTCGATTACAAAGAAACCATTTTCCAGAATGCATTCACGGACATTGATGCTGACACTGGCGAAGTCACTTATCGGCAGGATATTCAAAACGCACAAATTGATCAGTGGATATCAGTGTGCCCGTCTACCGCTGGAGGTAAAGATTGGCATTCCATGAGCTATCACGAGCCTACTGCTTCACTAATAATTCCATTGAGTCAGTCCTGTCTGGAAATTGCGGCCCGAGAAGTTCCACTAGTTCATGGCGCCGGGGGCACTGCAGCGAATAGAAGATGGTTTGAAATGCCTGGTTCAGACGGAAACATGGGCAAACTCGCTGCCTACAATGTCGACACCTTGGAAGAAGTCTGGTCTTATGAGCAGCGCGCAGCTTTGTTAACTGGTGTGCTCTCCACTGCTGGCAATCTTGCTTTTGTGGGAGACCTGGATCGCTATTTCCGCGCTCATGACGCAAGCACCGGTGAAATCCTCTGGGAAACTCGACTGGGCACATCGGTACAGGGACATCCAGTAGCCTTCGCCATCGACGGTAAACAATATATTGCAGTATCCACTGCAATGGGCGCTCGCGGAGTAAGTCCGCGCACTGTGCCACGAGTCGTGGCCCCGGATGTAAGACATCCTAGTTCGGGCAATGCGCTTTATGTGTTTAGTCTGAACAACTAGAAATACATACTTTCAGCTAATGCCCATCAGTGATGGTGGGCATTAGCACTTCAACAGACAGAGGGGGAATCATGGCAAAGCGCTATGAGCAATTGTCTGACGATCACATTGATTTCATTCAACAGCAAAAATTATTTTTCGTCGGAACAGCAGCCAACGATGGCACTATTAATGTATCGCCAAAAGGTTTCGATTCTCTCCGAGTAATGGGTCCGAATAGAATCGTTTGGTTAAACATTACCGGCAGTGGCAATGAAACAGCGGCACATCTCTTGCAGAATGATCGCATGACGATAATGTTTTGTGCGTTCGACGGCTCTCCAAAAATATTAAGACTCTATGGAAAAGCTGCTGCGGTTCACCCGAGGGATGAGCAGTGGGCGAAACTGGAAAAATTATTCGACCCTCATCCCAGTGCACGGCAGTATGTTGATTTCGAAATTGAGCTAGCCCAAACATCTTGTGGATTCGGTGTTCCGTTCTACGACTTTAAAGAAGAACGGGACAATATGGATAAGTGGCTCGACGCAAAAAGTACAGAAGGAATCGAAGATTACTGGCGAGCTAAAAATCAGGTGAGCCTGGATGGCCTACCTACCAACATAATTGCCGAAGAAATAACTAACTAATAGGGGAACAAACAATGACAGAGGAAAATGAGGAAACTATTGAAGAAGAGAAGCAAAGCAATATCGGCAAGATTGAATGGTTTGATCTAACTGTCGAAGATGCTTCTCGCGTTAAGGATTTCTATTGTTCGGTAGTTGGTTGGAGTAGCACCGAGCAGGACATGGGCAGTTACAGTGACTACAACATAAATCTTCCGGGGACCACGAACACCATTGCCGGTGTTTGTCATGCACGTGGATCCAACGCCAGCCTCCCTGCCCAGTGGTTAGCCTATGTGAGAGTTGCCAGTGTTGAAGAAAGCGCGGAGAAATGCGAGAAGATGGGAGGGAAAGTGATCGATGGCCCAAGGAGAATGGGCGGAGCTCAGTTCTGTGTTATTCAAGATCCTGCTGGTGCAGTCTTGGCTTTGATGTCCGAGAGTTAACTATGACTTCTCTTAACGGCCAGTGTCACTGTGGATCTGTAAAGTTTACGGTAACTTCGCCCGATGGATTGCACGGATTGCGCCGCTGCGATTGCTCTTTGTGTAGACGCAAAGGCGTAATAATGGCTACCGCTAAACTGCCTGAGCTGAAAGTCACTGAGGGCGAAGATAAGCTAAGTTTGTATCAATGGAATATGGAAATCGCCAAGCACTATTTCTGCTCGCAATGTGGAATCTACACTCATCACCAAAGACGGGCAGCACCTGACGAATACGGCTTTAATGTCGCCTGCATCGAAGGTATCGATTTGGCTGCACTGAGTGACGTTCCAATGACCGATGGTAAAACGATGTCCGTGGTTGAGGACTAGTTAGTGGGAACTATTGAAAGTATTCATATTGCCAGTAAGAAACGACAACAAGTCGAACAATTGGAAACTGCTATATTGGAATCGGGAAAAGGAATTGCCGGCGATCGCTATCACTTAATGTCTACCAACATGTTGGCGAAAGGAAAGCTTGCTCCAATGAACCACATAACTCTTATCGCTAAAGAAGAGTTAGATGCTTTTCTCAACAGGCACAGCGCCAGTCTAAACTATGGTGACTTCAGACGAAACGTCATTACCAGCGGGATAGATCTCAATAAGTTGGTAGACAAAGAATTTCAGATTGGCTCTGCAGTTTGTCGAGGCATCGAATTGTGTGAACCCTGCCAGGTATTGTCTCGAACCGTTTATGGCGCGGTGCTACCTGAATTAATTCACCGAGCTGGACTGCGAGCGATTATTATTGCAGATGGCGAAGTTAAACCTGGGGATTCCATCGAAGCACGGTAAAGAAACTATGATTGATCGATTAAAAGAAAATCTGGCAAGGCGGCCTCACTGGATGAATGCAGTGATGGTGTTTTGTTTTTTCATGACTTTTATCTATCTGCCCTGGGACGTTTTCATAAAACCAGTGGCGGAAGACCAGGAAGTTTGGTTTGGCGTTCTTTTTTATGGCTGGCTGGCTAAAATTGGTGGCCTACTACATTGGTTTGTTTATGGTGCCGGGGCCTATGGATTGTGGAACATGAAGCGCTGGTTACATCCTTGGGTCGAGATCTACGTTCTCCAGGTCGCCTTTAGTATGGGAGTATGGAGCTTTAGTGCTGAAGATGGAACGCCAGTATGGATCGAATTATTGGTTATAGGTGCTTTTGTATTTTTAGCGTGGTGTTTTTATCGAAATCGCAATTTAAACAAGACAAGCTAGCAGTATAAAAATCCGAAATCATGATAGAAAAAATTGCCAAGGGCCACACAGATCTAATCGATGAGTTCTTAAAGAGTGGCAATGCTGCGGCGAGTACAGATGAAAATGGTGTATCGGTAATCAAATGGTGTGCCTACTACGGGGACACTATTGCAATCCAGTTACTTCTCGATGCGGGGGAATCCCTAGACTCCTTGGGACCAAATCTCGATCTCAACGGTGCAGTATTTCATGCCTATCCTGAACTTTGCCAATTCCTGATCGACCGTGGTGCCAACGTAAACTATACCCTAGAAAAGTCTGGCGAATCTCCGCTACATTCAGCGCTGTCTAAACACACGACTGAAGAGTTCGAAGTCATCATTGAGATGCTACTTGAGTATGGGGCAAATCCAAATATTCAAACTCAAGCTGGCATAGAGACCGGTTCGTTTATGCGCGATTGCCGGACGAAGCAGGAATCACCCTTACATCGGGCCGCCGCATTTGGCAGTGAAAAAACAATTGATGCATTGCTGGAAGCAGGTGGCGACAAAACTCTAAAAGACATGAACGGAGACACGCCATTGACTTGGGCAAGTTGGTACTTACGACCCAGGTCCATATTGGCCAAGCTATGCTACGGCGAATTTCGAGTGAGTCTTGGCTAGCGTGATTAGTTTTTCTACTAAACTGAAATTTGTTCCCGGAATCATTAAAGGATTGCAGCAATCAAGCATAGCGGGTTCAATTCGTATCGATAAAAGTGAAGAAATTCCCCGCGACAAACTAGTTTCACTCTTTAGCCAGATTTCTAATAGTTCAGTTGAAACCGATACCTCTATCGAGGAGGATCAGGACTGGCTTGCAGCAACGCTCCTGGAATGGGCGATAAAGATACAGCACAGCAATCAAATAATCATTTCAAAGAAATATTTTTTAGAAATGGCAAGCAATGAAGGGAACGGCGCGCGAGTGTTTAGATATGTATTTCCCTATTCAATTCCTATTGAAGCGACATCGAAATGTTTTGACTGGATCAAATATTTGGTCGCAGAAACATTGTCGCTGAAAGAAAACGATCTATCGCCAGCCCTGGTGGAAAGAGCCGGGAAAAAATATCTCGAATTGAAAGAAGCGCTCAACAAGTATGTAGCTCCAAGCGTCAATAGATTCTATTTGGCAGATGCAGCATTCGAATTGGGTATCCCAATTCGTCCTATGAAATTCGATGTCTACGTTTTAGGTCTTGGCAGTAAGTCCCGTCTATTCTCTTCCTCTATTACAGATGGTACTTCCGCTATTGGTGTGCGAATTGCCAAGGACAAGTCCTACTCCTCAGAATTATTGCAAGCCGCAGGATTACCGGCACCTCCGCAGGCAAAGGTCACTAATGCTGAAGAAGCCTTGGCAATCGCTGAAAAAATTGGTTATCCAATGGTTATAAAACCTGTGGATGAAGACGAAGGGAGGGGAGTATCCGCTGATTTGTGTGACTCGGAACAGGTTACTCTAGCTTACAACCAAGCGAGAAATTTCACTGACAAAATAATTGCCGAAAAACATATAGAAGGTTTCACTCATCGAATCACCGTGTTGAATAACAAGATAATTAAAGTCGCTAAGCGAATCGCCGGCGGAGTCGTTGGTGACGGACAATCGAGTATCAAAGACTTAATAGATCAAAAAACAGCAAATTCGAGCTTACCCACTGTAGTGGGCAGACATGGTTCCGGATTAGTTGGTCTGGACGAAGAAGCACAGGGCTTACTCAAACAATACAATCTTGAAGATTCCTATGTGCCAGCTTCTGGGGAATATATACGTCTGCGCAGACGAGATAATTTTAGTGCTGGCGGAACGAATGAAAACATAGAAGTCGAATCTTTACACGAAGATAACAAAACTCTAGCACTAAGGGTCGCCAGTTTGTTTAGATTGGATTTTATTGGTATTGATTTAGTCATAGATGATATTAGCAATAGCTGGATAAGTTCCGGCGGGGCAATTTGTGAAGTTAACGCACAACCTACTTTAGGTATTAGTTATGCGCCATTTCTATACCATGATATCTTACGCGACAGTTTTCCGAACGGGTCTTCTATGCCTGTTCATTTAGGAATAGTAAGCGCCGATGTGGAACTCGAATTAGAAAAGCTTTTTCAATTACAAAGAGAATTAAATGCAGCTTGGTTATCAACCGTAAACGGGCTGTATTTTGGAGATTCGCAGATGTCCGGCAGCTATCAGAATTACTTCTTAGCTGCTAAATCAGTACTCATTAACAACGATGTTGATTCTGCTCTCTGCATAACTACTGCGCTGGACATCATCGAATTTGGAGCACCTTGCTCTCAAATCGATTCCGTAAGTGTAATTAATGAAGATAGCTTTAGTGATAAAGAGAAAGGAATGTTGCAAGATGCGCTGGATCTAATTGGAAGAAATTTTGAGCAAAAACAAGTGTAACGATTGAGCGTCATTGAAATTCTGACAAACTAAAGTTTTATACCGCATATTTCTATTCTCTGACCACCATAGCTCAAACCTTGTGTAAAAGGGCCGCGTTGGCTAAGCTGACTTCGGTCATAAGTATTCAGGGTGTTAACACTCAATCTTGCTTCTTGCATCGCCAACCTAATCTCATTCAAGGTAACAAGTGGAAAATCTGTAAATTTCTTGCTAAAAGATTTTTCACAAGAGGTACGAATCCTTACAATCTCATCTTCAGTAAAGCCTAAAGATAGTGCGGTCTGTAATACTAACTCGATGCTTCTCTCAACTTGACTAGTTTCATTTTCTCCCATTCGATCACCGCTCTCGTCTCCGACTATATTTGAAATCAAGATTCGCCCGCCAGGTTTCAGCAACGAAGCCCATTTTGCAAATACACTTCCAATATCCTTTGGATCGAAATAGAGAAGAATTGAATGCGCTAAGATCAAGTCAAACTTTTCGAATTTTGCTTCAAGCAAATCCATCGCAACTGCCTTGCCATCCAAACCTTGTTCCTTTAATAGCCGTCGATTTAGCTCTACTGGAGTTTGGCACCGGTCCAAAAATAGCAAATATGGATTGCAAGTAAATTTTTGAATTGTAGAAACAGCGAGAGTCATGACCCCTGTATCCGAACCTCCGGATACCAATATTCTTGGCGCTGAGTTGGTCTGAATCAGATCGGATATTTCTTTCTTGAAAAATTCTGATCCTGACAAACCAGCACCACTTGGATTCGAAATTCTCGCCAGTGTCCAAATGCTATGGAATTCGCAGCAACCATGCCCAAGCAAGCATTTTTCTGGGGCAATATTGAAAGCCTGTCTCGCGATTTGACTAAGGTTTTCGACCTGATCGGAATCTAGGGTTGCAGAATTACTGCTGACTGTATTCAAAATAAGTTTGGATAGACTGAGCTAGATGATAATCTTAGCCATCTTACCCGAATTTTAATGAATGATGCTTAGGAAGATTGCTTCATTGCGGTTTCAAAGGATCTAGCCCAGCAAATAGCTTCACGATAACTATTACTGATCGCGCCTTCATCGATGTCCAGCGAATTGCTTAATTCACTTACCAATAACCAATCTCCTTGTTCATAGGCAAGAACAAGTTTTAACAAATCGCCTGCTTCTGATCCTTCCACCCCACGCAATGCCTGTTTAATGCTTCCATCTATGGGCAACTTCAGAAAGATACTTTCAAGAGTGTCGTTCATCACTGCTTCTATAAGCGAAAACAATCCACACAGAAATGCACTGCCTGACAAGTCTTTATGCTTGATCTCCTGTGCAAGTAGTTCGCAGAATCGAGCACGTACGGCAGCGAGTGCGATTAGCTCAGGAGGTTTGTCGTCACCAATTGCCGCCATGGCGACCAGCGAAATAAATTTCTTAACTTCAGCCTCGCCAAGATACGTTAGTGCGTGATTAAGTGAAGTAATGCCTCGCACACCGAAGGCTGCACTATTGATGAATTTTAGAAGCTTTACGCTTAATCCCACGTCGTGAGAAATGATTTCACTGATAGAGTCGAATTGCATTGGATCTTTCGCCGACTCGCCCAGTAACTCCATGGTCATCATCTTATTGCCAGGAATTTTCTTTTTCTGCAAAACTTCCGGCTTGGAAAAGAAGTAGCCCTGGAAATAGTCGAATCCCATTTCTTTGCAGTAGGCGAATTGTTCGTGAGTTTCTACTCGCTCCGCGATAAGCGTTTTGTCAGTAAAGTTTAAATTTTTTAGACGCTCGCCAAGCTCATCTCGCTTGATATGAGCTATATCGATCTTGATGATGTCGATTAGCTCAGGTACATGGTCCCATTTATCACTGAAATCATGATCATCGAGCGCCAGGGTGTAACCTTCATCGACTAATTCACGACAGGCATCGACTATTTCTTCGGAAGGATTAACTGACTCGAGTACTTCTACAACGATTTTGTCTTTATCGAACACCAATGGAAATTTTTCGATCAGAGACTTCTCAGTAAAATTTATAAACGCCTTATGGCTACCAACCAGTTTGTCTATCCCTAAATCAAGATGGCTTTCAACGATAAGTCGTGATGTTGCTTCGTCCAGGGGAATATTTGGGTAGGCGTTTTCGCTACCGTCACGAAACAATAGTTCGTAACCCATGGTGTTTCGATTGGTTCCGACAATAGTTTGTCTGGCTACATAGGTATTTTCTGTTCGTGCACTCAACGAGTATTCCTCTTCCCTAAGAGAAAAGCCGGTGCTCAATCTGGGATTAGTAAAAACAGATCGAGCGGCAAAAAAGTTTGTATTGCACTTTTAAGTATAGTCAGCAATTTGAGATCGAATTGAATGTTGTTAGAAGAAAAACTGCGGTTTTCAAGTGTGTTTATTCAGCTTCTGTTAAGAGTGACTGAGTATCATCACAATAGAGGGAGTTTGTGTCATTTTCGAATATTTATTTCAGGGAATTGTTAAGTAGGTGTCTTAGATGAAAAAGTTACTATTAAGCCTATCAGTAATCGCTACTTTAGTTATAAGTCAGTCAGCATCAGCAGATGGCCGCTATTGGCGTGGCTATAGCGGCTGGGGACCGAGTCATCACTATCGCAGTTACAGTCCATACAGTTACGGTTATGGATATCGCCGTAGTGGATCCTATTTCGGTGTTTCCTATGGCAACTACTATCCTCGCTATCGGCACAGACATTGGGATTCTGGCAGTTTTGTAGGTGGATTGGTTCTGGGTTCCATACTTTCCTATCCGCGCCATAACCACAGGCGCTATGAGACTGTCTCCTACCGACGACCGGTGACCAGAACTAGAGAAGTTGTGACCGTAAACAGATCGAATTCTGGCAGCCATACACCCGTGGCGAGCGGTAGAAGACTATTGAAAGACCTTGAGGGAAATTGTTTCGAAAGAATAATCGATGAGGAAGGCAATGAGATTCGAATTCAACTCGAAAACTCGGAATGTAATTTCTAAAGAAACACTAATTGAAAAATATTCTCGAAAAATCCCTGAAAATGCGAGGGAATTGACATAGTCACCCAAATTTACTGCCTATACTTGATCAGTACTCCAAAAAGAATTGATTGAAGAGGATTGTGCAGTGAAATTGAAGGAAATCATGTCCCCTGCGAGCGTCTTCTATTCTCCGGATGATTCTTTGCTGGCAGTCGCGGAATCTCTTGCTGAAAAACATCATTCTTGCGGACTTATCTGCGAATTCGATAAGCCGATGGGAATTATTACGGAACGAGATATCGTGCGATTGTTTGCTTCTCAAGCAGGTGGCGAAGAGTTAACTAATCTTCCAGTGAAAGAAGTCATGACTCACCAGCCTATTTGCATCGAAAGTGAAACGGAATTGTCTGAAGCGATGGAACTCGCGAGAAGCAGAAACCTGAGACATTTACCCATTGTCGATGCAACCCAGAAGTTGATTGGAGTTGTTACCTTAACGGATATGGTCAAGGCCTACCTGGAAACAATTGAGAAGAATAAAACCCTCGAAGATGAGAATCACAAGCTCCATGTTTTATCTATCGAAGATCCGCTCACTGGATTACCAAACCGACGTGCCATGGAAATTGATGTTCGCCATGCTGCCGCCGTTTCTCAGCGCAGGAGCGAACCTTATTCGATTGCGATGGTTGACCTTGATTATTTCAAAAAATTCAACGATCACTACGGGCATCAGGCTGGAGACGATGCTTTAATACATGTTGCACATGCCTTGCGTAACAGTAAGCGTGAGTCCGACAAATTGTTTCGTTACGGAGGCGAAGAATTTCTACTTCTTATGCCCTTTACCCAAATCGAAGGTGCTGTTATCGCTGCCCGTCGTTTAAGTAAGGCAGTGAGTAGTACTCGATATGATCATAGCGAGAGCCCTTTCGGTTTTCTAACCGTTAGCATTGGAGTAGCCTGCAATAACAATGAGTACTGGGAAGCAGTAGTCGAACAAGCTGACTCGGCGTTATATGATGCAAAAGAAAAAGGACGCAATACGGTATGTTTGGTAGAGCCCGCTCCGGAAACGGAATTTTGGGATTTAAGCCAAAAATCGGAATCCACAGAACCGGAGCCAAAGAGACCAGCTCCTAATTAGCTATGCACTGACGGTAGCCTATGCGAAAAATTTCTATCCTCTTCTTTACATTAATTTTTTTCGTAGGCTGCGCCAGTTCTCCCCTTGACCGACGTCAGGTTGTTATCTATTCCGAGGCGGACATGGCGGCACAGGGAGAACGTTCTTACCGGCAAATGCAGCAAGAAGTTTCAATATCAACGAACACCTCCGAAACCAACTATGTCCAGTGTGTCTCCAACTACGTGATCGAGGCATTGGATCCTGCAATTCAAAACAGAAACCAGTGGGAAGTGACGCTATTCGCTGAGAATCAAGCCAATGCGTTTGCACTACCGGGAGGAAAAATTGGTGTTTACGCTGGCTTGCTGGATGTTGCCATTAATCAGCATCAACTTGCTGCGGTGCTTGCCCATGAAGTGAGTCACGTAATTGCAAACCACAGTAATGAACGTGCTAGCCAAAATGCTATCCGTGATGTTGGTGTCGCTGTAGCACGCATATTGGATGTTAATGACACAACGCTGGAAGCGATAGATATGGGGACACGCTACGGTTTCTTTCTGCCATTTAATCGAACCCAAGAGAGTGAAGCGGACTCCATCGGTATAATTCTGATGGCGGAAGCAGGCTTCGATCCTGAACAAAGCGTTGAGCTGTGGCTTAGGATGAATTCAAATGGCGGGCCCAGACCGCCGGAATTCATGTCTACACATCCTTCCCCGGATTCGCGCATCTCTGATCTTAATCGTTTAATGGACGATGCACAGTCTATTCGGCAGGCTGCCAATGGCAGGAATCCAGATTGCGTTCCAGGAATAGCTTCACCGAGATAATTCCAAGCTTCTCTTAAAATCTGGCTGCTTTTGTAATAACTTTGCTCCCCTAACAAGAAGAACTGGAGCATTCATGCTTATTTCAAGAGCCCTAGGGATAGTCGTCAGTCTATTCCTATGCACTGTTGCACTAGGCCAGCAACAAAAACCCAACTTTATTGTCGTAATGGCGGATGATCTTGGATTCGGCGATCTGGGAATCTATGGCGCCTCTCTAATCGATACACCAAATTTGGATCGGATGGCAGCAGAAGGCATCTATTTTGATTCCTTCTATGCAAGTGCCAACGTCTGCACGGCTTCGCGCGGCGGACTGCTCACGGGTCGTTATCCTGTTCGCCTGGATTTAGTTTCCGACGTTGCCCGTCCTACCAATGACATACATCTCGCAGAATCAGAAATCACTATCGCTGAAGCTCTAAAAGAACAAGGATACAGCACTGCGATTTTTGGTAAGTGGCATTTAGGCTCAAGGATTGAATGGTATCCACTACGGCATGGATTCGATGAATTTTTTGGCGCGCTGCACAGTAACGACATGCCGGAATTCAGATTGTATAGAGATGATCAGGTAATCGAGGATCCAGTTGATCAAACCACCTTAACAGAGCGCTACACCGCAGAATCGCTGCGGTTTATTGAAGACAATCAAGATCAACCTTTCTTCTTATATATCCCCCATAGCTTTCCCCACGTACCTCTATTCGTATCAAATCAGTTCGAGGGCAAGTCGGATGCGGGTCTGTACGGCGATGTTGTCGAAACAATCGATTGGAGTATGGGAATGATCTTCGACAAGTTGCAGGAACTGGGTCTAGACGACAATACTCTGGTGGTTTTTACTTCAGACAATGGACCTTGGTTCGAAGGCAGCTCCGGGCAATACCGAGATCGTAAAGGCAGTTCCTGGGAAGGGGGATTACGGGTTCCCTTTATAGCAAGATGGCCAGGAACAATTCCTGCTGGGAGTCATTCCACCGAACCTGCGATGAATATAGACATTCTACCGACCGTGTTAGATTTTGCTGGTGTTGACCTTCCTGCAAATCGGGCGATCGATGGGCTAAGTTTGAAGGGGATGCTGACTCAAGCACAAGTATCTCCTCACGAGGTTATTTATCTTTTCAATAATGATCGCATCGCAGGAGTACGCAAAGGCCGGTGGAAACTGGTAGTAGAAAGTTTTTACCGGGGTGCATTGCCAAGTTTCGACAATCCAAATTCTTACTACGGACCGAATGGATTGTTATTCGATTTAGAAAAAGATCCGAGTGAAACTTACAGTTATACCCGCGAGAATCCAGATGTAGTCGAAGAACTTCGCGCACATCTAATTCAGGGACAGCAGGATTTGAATTCTGCGGTGCTACCCAATATGTGGAATCGTTAAATATTAGAACGCAGTAAAGGTTGAGTAACCAGTAAATGAAAACAATTAAGGGACCGGCAATATTTCTCGCACAGTTTGCGGCTGACGAGTCGCCATTTAGTTCACTGGACGAGATTGGGAGCTGGGCTTCCAATCTGGGGTTCAAGGGTGTGCAGATTCCAAGTTGGGATAGCAGGTTGTTTGATATAGACCAGGCGGCTGCGAGTCAGACTTATTGCGATGAAGTAAAGGGTACACTGGCGCAGCATGGAATTGAGATAACCGAACTCTCTACACATCTGCAGGGACAGTTAGTAGCCGTCCACCCTGCCTATGATGAAATGTTCGATGGCTTTGCTGCAGCAGAAGTACAAGGGAATCCAATCGCTAGGCAAGCATGGGCGGTAGAGCAGATGCACCTTGCCGCCAAAGCCTCAAATAACCTGGGTCTCACTACTCATGCGAGTTTTCCCGGCGCCCTCGCCTGGCCCTATTTTTATCCCTGGCCACAACGACCTGCGGGATTGGTTGAAATGGCATTCGATGAACTCGCCAAACGCTGGCATCCGATTCTAGATGCCTTCGATGAGGCAGGCGTAGATATCGGTTTTGAAATTCACCCTGGGGAAGATCTGCACGACGGAATTACTTTTGAAATGTTTCTCGAGCGAGTTAACAACCATCCTCGTTGTAATATTTTGTTCGATCCGAGTCATTTAATTTTACAGCAATTGGATTACTTGGCTTTCATGGATGAATACAAAGAAAGAATAAAACTAGTACACATAAAAGATGCCGAATTTAATGCAACTGCAAAACAAGGTGTATACGGCGGTTATCAATCCTGGATCGATCGTGCTGGTCGCTTTCGTTCACTTGGGGATGGACAAGTAGACTTTAAAGGCATCTTTTCCAAACTGGCAGCGAATGACTTTGCAGGTTGGGCCGTACTCGAGTGGGAATGCTGTCTTAAACACCAGGAAGACGGAGCGCGGGAAGGAGCGGAGTTTATTCGCGATCATATTATTCGTGTTACTGACAAAGCCTTCGATGACTTTGCGGATTCGGGCGTAGATGAAGCGACCAACAAAAAAATTCTTGGAATTCAGTAAAACATTTATAGCTCTATTTCAAACGAGAGGAGCTGACTCGAGCATGATCGAATAGTGAGTGCGATACGAGGCGAATCTGAGTGAATAGGCGGAGCATATTGTGTTAATAAGTCATGAATGACATCCTGTCATTCACCCTGTGGGCAGCGCTTCGCGCTGTGCAAATTTGTTCCGGACAAATTTGTGACAACTATGAACGAGGATTCAACGAAGTAGCGTGCCACTAGGCGATTATGCGTACCCAGCGATAAAAGAAGAAAAGAATGAACAAAATTAAATTAGGCATGGTGGGTGGAGGTACAGGCGCCTTTATTGGCGAAGTTCATCGCATGGCTTCCCGCCTCGACGATCGCTACGAGCTCGTCGCAGGCGCCCTGAGCAGCGACGCCGATCGCGCAGCGGAATCAGCAGCGGAATTAAGTATCGATGAGAAGCGCAGCTACAGTTCATACCAGGAAATGGCCAAGAAAGAAGGCAAACTAAAAAATGGCATAGACGCAGTCGCTATTGTTACACCGAATCATTTGCATGCGGCTGTCGCTAAGGAATTTTTGCAGGCAGGTATTCACGTTATCTGCGATAAACCTTTAACCAGTAATTTGCAGGATGCAGAGGAGCTCACAAAGCTGGTAAAAGATTCAGGTTTAGTATTTGCAGTAACCTATAACTACAGTGGCTATCCGATGGTGCGTCAGGCAAAAGAAATGATTGCCGGTGGTGAGCTTGGTAATATCCGCATTATACAATTGGAATACTCACAGGATTGGTTAGCCACCAACATAGAACGTGATGGTCAGAAACAAGCCGCATGGAGAACCGATCCCAGTCAGGCAGGCGCAGGCGGCGCTATCGGAGACATTGGAACCCATGCCTTTCATTTAGCAGAATTCATCACCGGCCTGGAAGCAAATTCACTCCTGGCAGATTTAGATTCCTTTGTTACCGGTAGAAGCCTGGACGACAACGCCAACATCCTTCTGCATTATAAGAATGGCGCCAAAGGAATGCTCTGGGTTAGCCAGGTTGCCAGTGGCAACGAAAATGGCTTAAAGATACGAGTCTATGGCGACAAGGCAGGGCTGGAATGGTCCCAGGAAGATCCTAACTATCTAAGCTTCACACCACTGGGCGAGCCTCGACGACAAATTACGCGATCCGGTTCTGGAGCGGGTCCAATGGCAACTGCAGCATCAAGAATTCCGGGAGGCCATCCCGAAGGATTCATTGAAGGCTTTGCCAATATCTATCGGGAAACGGCGGACTTAATAGATGCACATCGGGATAAACGAGTGATAGAAAGCCTGGTGCCCACAATTGAAGACGGTCTTCGCGGCATTCGCTTTATCGAGAAAGCCGTAGCGTCCAACCAAGCCGGCTCAATTTGGCAGAGTCTGAACCACTAATCAGGCTGTAACATCAGGGTACGATTCGCTACACTGATTTCCTCTGAAGGAGAACAACAATGAACAATAAATTCCATTCTCGGCGCGGGTTTCTGCAGCAGAGTTTAGTTGCCGGTGCTGCCACTACGCCGTTTTCAATTGCCTTGGCACAGAGCCGAAGAGTCGATCAAGTTGGTTTACAACTCTACAGCTTGCGCAACGAAATGGCGCAGGATTTCGAAGGCACCCTGGAAAAATTAGCGGAGATTGGCTACAAGGAAATGCAATTTGCCGGCTACCATGGAAAATCTCCTGCGGAAGTTCGTCGCATACTCGATCGATTAGGTTTAAGTTCTCCTGCCGCTCACGTAGGACTGGGACTGCTGCGAGAAGATATCGACCGCCAGATCGATATTGCTGGAGAAATTGGTCAGCAGTACATGGTGGTTCCTTCTGTTCCAGCAGACGAAAGAACGCTGACCCACTACGAACAACATGCCGAAGCACTAAACGAATATGGTCAGCGCTGTAAAGCTGACGGTCTGACCATTGGCTATCACAACCACAGTTTTGAGTTTGAAATGCAAGGCAACAAGATCGGCTATGACTATTTAACCTACTTAACTGAACCGGAGTTGGTTGTTTTCGAGTTAGATCTGTATTGGGCGATTAATGCGAATGTAAATCCAATAACTCTTTTCGATAATAACCCCGGACGTTTCCACATGGTGCATGTCAAAGATCAAAACGCTGCTGGAGAAATGGTGGACGTGGGTCGTGGTGTTATCGATTTCGCTGAAATTTTTGCACACAGCGAGCGTGCGGGAATACAACACTATTTTGTCGAACATGATAATCCCAGCGATGGCATTAATTCTGTGGCCCACAGTTTTAACGCTGTTAATAACATCCGCTACTAAGTGCTGAAGAACTTGAATGGCTGAGCAAATTTACGATGCCATAATTATTGGTTCTGGAGCTGGCGGTGGCATGGCCACACATCAGTTGGCGAACGCTGGCTTAAAAGTCGCTCTGATTGAAGCTGGAGATTTCTACGATCCGGCGGACGAAGCACAACGCACTCAATTACGAAATCCCTGGGAATCTCCGCGACGCGGCGCCAGCACCGGTCGTAGACCGTTTGGTGATTACAATTCCTGCATTGGTGGCTGGGAAATCGATGGAGAACCTTACACGCAGAAAGGCGATACCGAATTTATGTGGTGGCGTGGCCGCATGCTGGGAGGCCGCACCAATCACTGGGGTCGAATCTCATTGCGTTTCGGCCCATTGGATTTCAAGCGAAGAGACAGCGATGGGCTCGGTGATAACTGGCCAATCGGCTATGAAGACATAAGCCCTTATTATGACAAGGTCGATAAATTAATTGGCGTATTTGGCAGTAACGAAGGCCTATATAACGATCCTGATGGTTACTTCTTGCCAGCACCAAAACCTCGCTTGCACGAACTCTATTACATTGACGGCGCGCGCAAACAAAATGTGCCGGTGATTCCTGCTCGAAAATCCATACTCACAAAGCGAATTAGTAACGACAGAGGTGTGTGTTTTTACTGCGGTCAATGCAGTCGTGCTTGCGGTATTCACGCAGACTTTTCATCGAGTACTGTACTTATCTATCCAGCACTAAACGGCGGCCAGGTGGATTTGTTAACTAATTCCATGGTTCGTGAAATCACCACCGATGCGGAAGGCCTGGCAACAGGTGTGCGTTACATAGACAAACGTGATCGACAGGAGTATGAACTCAAAGGCCGGACCGTGGTTGTAGCTGCATCCGCCTGCAGTACCGCACGTATATTACTGAATTCAATGAGCCCCCAACATGAAAATGGTTTAGGTAATAGTGGCGATCACGTTGGCCGTTATCTACATGATTCAACTGGAGCGAGTCGGGCAGCATTTATTCCGGACTTGATGGATCGAGATATTTACAACGAAGATGGTGTTGGCGGCATGCACGTTTATACGCCATGGTGGTTAGAAGACGAGCAACTGGATTTTACTCGCGGCTATCATCTGGAAATAGGCGGCGGCATGAGCATGCCCTCATACGGTTTTGGTTTCGCTGCCAATCAATACAATGAATACCTGGATCAGCGAATTGGTGGTTACGGCAATCAGTTAAGGGATGATATCCGCCGTTTTTACGGTGCCAGGCTAAGCATTGCTTGTCGTGGCGAAAGTGTTCCTCAATACAGCAATCGATGCGAACTGGATCCAAGCGTTGTGGATGAATGGGGAATTCCGGTGCTGCGTTTCGACTATCAATGGACGCAGCATGAAATAAACCAGGCTCGTCATATGCAAGATACGATGGAAGAATTGTTAGAGGCTTCCGGTGGTATCGTATTGGGTGACAAACCCGGTGCAGATGAAACTTACGGACTGACTCAACCCGGTGAAATTATTCATGAAGTCGGTACTACCAGAATGGGTATTGATCCAAGCACAAGTGTTACGAATGAATTCGGACAACTGCATGATGCAAAAAATGTTTTTGTTGCAGACGCTGGCACCTTCGTGTCGCAAGCTGACAAGAACCCAACTTGGACAATTCTCGCACTAGCCTGGCGCACATCAGATTACATCGTGGAACAAATGAAGCAAAGAAATATCTGAGATAAACCATGAATCGAAGAGAAACACTAAAGTCACTATTTCTTGCTCCTTTGGCGGGGACTGTAATTGCTTCTACCGACTGCCGCGGTTTAAGCACCAATAGCGGATCGCAAATAAGCTGGACACAACTACCAAACGAGTATTCTTATGGCCGCACGGACGCAGAAAAACTCAGCGACCAGCAATTGTTTGCAGAAACCTATTTTCGTGAGCATGAGCTCGTCACCATCGCAGTTTTATGCGACATAATTTTGCCAAATGACCATCCGAATGGAGGTGCACTGGATGCCGGTCTGCCCGACTTTGTTGAGTTCATGGTAAAAGACAGAGATCGATATAAACTGCCGGTGAGAGGTGGCATTGCCTGGCTCGATAACTACTCGATCGATAAATTTGGCGCAGATTTTGTAAATATTGCAGAAGAGCAGCGCCAGCACATTTGTGATGACATTGCCTACCCTGATAATGACGCGCCGGAATTGCAGGCCGGAATTAGCTTTTTCACATTAATGCGAAATCTCACTCTCACTGGGTTCTACACCACAGAAATTGGTTTTAGAGATCTCGGCTATGTTGGTAATACACCCAATGTCTGGGACGGCGTGCCTGAAGAAGTGCTTAGGCGACATGGGAAATCCTATGAAGCAGAATGGTTGTCAAAGTGCGTTGATCAATCAACTCGAGATGTCGTCGCGGATTGGGATGATGATATGAACTTAACTACTTAGGGCGAAAGCCAAGCGAGCGCAAATGAAAAAGCACCTGATTGCTTCTTTGTTATCACTACTGCCATTTTTGGCTACCGCACAGACAGCAATTCTTGGCAATCCAATGGAGCCAATTCCAGAAAAAGTCACTGGAGTAGTTGCTGGCAAACCTCCTTCCGATGCGATTGTACTGTTTGATGGCGTAAACATGGATGCCTGGGAACATGTGCGTTCGGGTGAGCCATCACAATGGCATATTGAAGACGGCATTTTAACGGTAAACAACGGCACCGGAACCTTGGTCAGCAAGCAGTCTTTCGGTGATATCCAAATGCATATCGAATGGCGCCCTAATGGCGAGATCATGGGTTCAGGTCAGAGTCGCGGAAACAGCGGAATATTCATGCAGTCCTTGTTTGAAATTCAAATGCTAGACAGCTGGGAAAACCCGACTTATGTGAATGGCCAGGCAGGTTCGGTGTACCACCAATATCCACCTCTAGTGAATGCCTCCAATCCATCGGGGGAATGGCAAAGCTACGATATCGTATTCAGTGCCCCTCAATACGATCGCGCTGGAAATCTGGAAAGTCCCGCATATATCACGCTATTGCACAATGGAGTTCTGGTGCTAAACCATGTGGAAGTGCTAGGCAGTACTTTTCCGCAAGTGCCGGAATACAAGGCGACCTGCGAGCCCTATGAACTCAGAGAAACAATGGATTGCACAGGCAAATTGCCTTTGCTTCTGCAAGACCACGGCCAGGTGGTTTCATTTCGAAATATCTGGTTGCGAGAGCTTTAAGACGATTGAGTTAGGCTTCCCTTTTTTAATCATGAAGGGCTGGTTGACCATTAGATCGGCTTGATCCACCAAGCAATGCCGCCAGGGCATCACGTCGCAACCATAGGATGACCAGGGAGAAAATCCACACCAGTACCGCCATCGCGAACAACTGTCCACCGTCGCGATCGCCTGTTTCATCGATTACCACACTGACACCTAATGGCGTAAATAGATGAAAGAATATCGCGCCGGTAATTACCCCACAGGCAATAGCGGCCCCAATTGCTTGCGTCCTTTTAATCAATATTAAAATGGAAGCGATGAGTTCGACTGTACCTACGGTGTAACCGCCATATGCAGCGAAGCCCTCTGCGGCAAATTCCAGAAAACCGATTCCGGCCATCCACTCTCCAATCGTTCCGAAGATGTGTTGGGTTTCAAACGAGTTTGTAAATTTGAAGAATAGCGATTGGACAAAAACGATAGCGATAAAAATTG
This sequence comes from Pseudomonadales bacterium, assembly GCA_012103535.1. Classification (GTDB taxonomy): domain Bacteria; phylum Pseudomonadota; class Gammaproteobacteria; order Pseudomonadales; family Pseudohongiellaceae; genus UBA9145. The sequence continues at coordinate 746,086 of WLWQ01000003.1, read as the reverse complement.
CCAGTCCCCAGGGAAGGTAGTGCATTAACTTTTCTTTGTTCATTTCAGCTCCATAACATTCAGCCTATGCGAACAAGACCATCGTTGTTCGAAATTATTTCAATCAGTAAAAAAAATCGAAATCCTTGCCTGGAAAAATCTTTCATAGAAACGAAAAATCTTCGCAGGTCTTTAGAGGATACTCCAGGGAACCAGCTTTTGGATTACATTTTGGAGATTTTGAGCACAAAAAAAGGGGCTGCCTAAATCGAACCGGCAACCCCTTCCCTGCTTGAGAATTGTTAGCTGATGGAGTATCGAACTGGACGCAGTGCTTGTTCACTCCCATTGCTGTAGAGCAATGACACCATAGCAAGGTATGGTCGCCCTTGACTTACATCAATCATTATTCAGCTATGGATCTGAAACTGCTGGATTCGTATTTTGCTAGAACATACGGCTTTAAGTAATATAGTAAAGTATTTGCTTTACTATATAGAGATGACCCTACAATATCCGACGATAAGTCTCGAATTCATCCGATTTGTTGGTTTTGAATCAGCTTTTCCACAGTGTCACTGTAACTTGTGATTCACTATATATAGTGGTATTGTCTTAGCCGCAACACAGCATAATGGTCTAATGTCGTATTGCAATCACCTGAGGCACAGCCCCTCCACACCTCTTAATCTGTGCCCAGGTGCTCCTTGAGTTTCCCGCCCTCTATCAGGTCATCGCCATTTCCTTAGAGGGTAGGGACACTCGCTTAAGCTTCCTTCACCATGCAATATCAAATTAATGCCGCTGCCGCTAGCGTCGATAGCTGGTAGAGTATTCGCAGAAGGAAAGCGTAGAGTTCATCCATGTCCGAGTCCACCTTACCCAGTGAAATACACTGCCTAAATTGCAGTGAGCTGCTAGCGGGAGTCTATTGCGCGAAATGTGGGCAGGAAGATAAAGAAGTACGGCGCCCATTCCTCTATTTCTTGCAAGAATTTCTAAGAGTCGCATTCGAGTTGGATGGCCGTGCGTATCGGACTATCTATTATCTTTTCACCCGCCCTGGTCATCTCACGAAAGAATTTTTTGCCGGCCGGAGGATTAGCTATACCCCTCCGCTGCGGTTGTTTCTGATTATTAGTATCGGGTTTTTTCTAATTGTCGGAATTGTCTCGTCAATTCAGTCATTACAATTGGATATGTCGGAAGTTATATATGAGGACACGGCCGTAACAGAAGAAACAACCGAAGTCCCGCTGGAGGACCCGGAAGATACAACACTTCAGATTTCGGTCGGCAACACAGAATTAGAAATCGATCCTGATGACGAAGATTCATTTAGTGAAGAAAATCGGGAAAATATTCGGGAACAGTTCAGCCAGCTAGCAATCCCGTTTTTTTCCGAAGAAACCAATCAAAATCTGGGCCGTTTCATGGCGGAACAGATAATTGCGAATATCGAGGAGGTAATTGAAGGGCCGAGAGAATTTCTAATAGATTCCCTTGAATACCTAACATTCTTTATTTTGTTGATGATGCCCGTGCTGGCGCTAGTGCAAAAAATTCTTTTTGTATTCACTAAAAAATACTATATCGAACACCTAGTTCTCACAATGCACAATCATGCGTTCTTATTTGTAATTATATTCCTAATGATCATTGTGGGAGCTATCGAAGACACTCAGATTACCTATCTCAGCGCCGCATTTAACTTCATTGGCATTGCTCTGTTAATTTGGATGTTTCTTTATTTGTATCTGAGTCTTAAATTCTATTTCGAGCGCGGTTACTTTCTAACCGGTGTTTTATTTTTTACCGTCACTATTATCTACGGCATCGTCTCCTCAATTGGATTAGCCATATTTGCTGCCGCATTTTTTATTCTTTCATAGATATTTGACTATGCCGTCTGGTGCACATGCACATCCATTTGCGGATAAGGTATGGAAAGCCCTTCCTGGGCAAAAACCTTATAAACATCTTCGTTCATCTTGAAATGCACGCCCCAGTAATCCGAAGCATTCACCCAAACTCGCACCACGATATTTACTGAACTGTCAGCCAATTCAGACAGCGCCATAAAGGGTTCAGGATCTTTATGTATGCGTTCATCAGCATCTATTAAGCGTTGCAATACCGAGTAGGCTTTATCAAGATCATCGCCGTAAGCAATACCAAATGTGAAATCAACACGGCGAGTGACTTGAGTGGAATAATTAATCATCGAACCGTTCGCCAATGAGCCGTTTGGAATCAGGATCGTTTTATTGTCTCCAGTGGTTAACACCGTGATGAATATCTGAATTTCTTTTACTGAACCAGTAAAGCCCTGGGCTTCGATAAAATCACCAACTTTGTAGGGCTTGAATAAAAGGATCATTACGCCACCCGCAAAATTCTGTAGGGTTCCCGACAATGCCATGCCTACCGCCAATCCTGCCGCACCGATTAGGGCGATGAACGAAGTCATTTCCACACCCAGCATACCAATGGCAGAGATATACACCATTATCTTCAGAACTATCGAAACCATACTGCTCAAGAAACTGCGCAGGGATGGATCCACATTGCTGCGTTCGAATATTTTTGCCACCACCTTGACGATGATGCTTACCACATACAAGCCGATTACCAGCGTGGCAATGGCGGATAACAATTGCAGTCCGTAGGTAATTCCTAATTCTGTGAGTGCAGCAGTATCAAAATTCATTGTTCTATTCCTCGATTGACAGACATAAAAAAAGGAAGGCCAGCGCCTTCCTTTTTTGACGTTTAGTTTTGTTTAAGCTTTAGCTACGATTTTCCAATTGTACCGCGCGAGCCAAGATTGAATATTCCCGCACTTCACCTTCAAGTTTCAAGGTCGATTGTGCACCCGCATCTTGCGCAAAGTGTTCGGCCTGTTCGCCGGAAAGAACATGCTCAGTCAGCTGACCGTAAATTACTGAGCGTTGCATGCTGGTTTCGATTGGAACAAAAAAACCATAATCTTCGAAAGTTACCCGGGCATAAGTGTCGCCTTCTACCAGAATCATCCAACAGCCCTTCGCCTGACAAACTTCTGTTATCTGGCCTTCAATCTTTACAAAGGCTTCGCTACCTTCCTCAAGATTGGCAATGGCTTGTTTTAGTGTGACAGCCTTACCTTCTGCAGGTACTTCACCACCAAAGGTCTGATCGACCGAAAATGGATTGTCGGCATTGACGCTTAAAACAAAGCCAGCGGTCACGCTAAGTAATAATGCTGTTAGCTTTTTCATGACTGTTCTCTCAATAATTTTCAAAAACTTTCATTAACTTTAAATTATCAGGCGTTACAGGGATCTTAGAAACGCCATTAGTTGTTCTTGTTCCGCTGCGCCCAATGTTGCGTAGGTTTCAGGCATCAGCGATTCGCTCGAATCTTCTATGGATTTTACTCTGTCCTTGAAATATGTCACCCATCTTCTGCCGTCTTCTGATTGAATCTGCACGGCCAGTTCAGAATCATTGCGAAACCGACCTGTTACAAAGCTACCATCTTCCTGCTCTACTACCTTTGCTGCATATCCGCTAAGAATGGAATCTGAAGGATTTAGCACTGCCTGTTCCAGATTACTGCCCAGGCGTGAAGCTACCCCATCAAGTGAGGGGCCTACACTACCACCTTGATCGTTATAGGAATGGCAACTCACACAAGCTGCCTGTCCATTAAACAAAGCCTCGCCAGCTACAACCATCGGATCATCGCTCGGTCCGCGCTGATCGTCGGCCAGAGCAAGACCTGGCTTGCCCTGTAAGACTCGAACATAGGTCGCAATATCAAATATCTCTTCTTCATTGAAGGAAGAACTCCAGGCCGTCATCCCGGTACCAGTGCGGCCATTATTGATGACATCCAACAAATCTTCGTCACTTAATCGATTGGCTACGCCATCGGTTAAGGGCTTGCCCATCGTCTGTCCTTCACCGAGACCGCCATGGCAAATCTGACAATAAGCATCATAGAGCTCCTTGCCTTCACCGACTCCTGCAACAGAGGCCAGAGAGAATAAACCGATTGCCACGGCACTCAAGTGACAAATTAGAAATTTTGTCGTTTTCATAAAATTCACAGACTAAATAGAATGTAATTGCCTGGAGAAATTCCTGTAGCTACGCCTTCTCTCGTAACAGGATCGCGCGTTCCAGAGGCTATGCCCAAATATTGTTTACCATCGATGGTAAAACTTGTTGGCGGCGCATAGAGACCACTGCCGGTTTGGAATTCCCAAAGCACTTCGCCGGTTTCATCATTATAAGCACGCAGGAAACCATCAGGTGCTCCCCCAAATACCAATCCACCGCCGGTTGCCAAGGTGCCCGCCCAATTGAAGTTGCCCGGTGTTTCTTGCTGCCAGTCTATTTCACCGGTTCGCATATTGAAAGCTACTAACCAACCAGTTCCGCTCTGTTCGAAGGCAGGAATACCACCCAGGTCCATGGTGCCAGGTCTCCCTTCTCCTTCGCGCCGAATAAAGTTGGTTCCCCATTCGGTAGTGGGGATATACAGCATACTCGTGTCAGGGCTATAGGAAGCAGGAGGCCAATTTTTACCACCATAAAGACCCGGAAAAATTACTGTACCGGCAGGATCATAGAGTTCTTCTTTTAATACTGGCTTACCTGATTCATCACGTTCTGCCCAATTGACTCGTGTGTATTCACCAGCCCAGAGAAAATCTCCGCTTAATCTATCCAAAGCATAAACGTGACCATTGCGAGAAACCTGAACTACTAGCTTGCGCAGTTCACCATTGACCATCTCTTCGATGAGCATAGGTTCGGAAGTAGAGTCGTGATCGAATTCATCACGGGGAGAAGTTTGGAAGTACCAGCGTAGCTCACCGCTATCTGCATCCAGTGCAACCACCGAATTAGTATAGAGATTGTCGCCGGCTCGTACCTGGTTATTGATGTCCGGCCAGGGATTTCCCGTTCCCCAGAAGACAAGATCGGATTCAGAGTCATAAGTTCCAGTTACCCAAGTGGGGCCACCGCCCGTCTCCCAGGAATCACCTGCCCAGGTATCGTTATTAGGATCGCCTGGTCCTGCGGTGGTGTAAAAACGCCAGCACAGTTCTCCGGTGTTCACATCATAGGCATCGATATAGCCTCGAATACCAAACTCACCCCCACCGACGCCGATTAACACCATGTCTTTCACAACTAGAGGTGCGCCGGTGACAGAGAAGGATTCGCGGTGATCACCAACTTCTGCATCCCATAATTGAATGCCAGTGGCAGCATCGAAGGCGAGTAGATGCGCGTCCAGGGTTCCCCAGAAAACCTTGTCTTCGTATAAGCCCACCCCACGATTATGAGGACCACAGCATAGATCAACGTTTTCAAATTCGTGGTCATAGCGCCACAGCTCGGCACCAGTGAGGGGATCTACGACAATTAAGTGACTATTGGCGGTTGTCAGGTACATGCGACCATCATTCACCAGGGCGGATACTTCGAAAGCGCCACCGGTAACACCAGTTTGCTTAATCCAAACCGGCCGTAGGCCGGCTACAGTCTCACGATTAATTTGCTCATCGGGCATATAGCGCCAGGCACCATAGTTTTTGCCATAGTTCACCCAGCGATCGGAATAGTCTTGCGCATTCTCTAAGATTTCCGTGGTCACATTTTGAGCGACACTCGTGTTAATCAGAAATGCAGTAAATGCCAGGACAGCAACAGATTTGAGTAACTTCATCATTTATATTCCAAGTGCTTCTAATTAATAGTTTTGTGAAAGCAGTCGGCTCGGGTCGATTTTGAGCCTGCTAAACCGGACAGGTATTAAGCTATAAAGCACTACTGCTGTCAAACCAATCACCTTAAACCTCACAGTTTTCAACGCCTTAACTCGGAGCAAGCGCAAATTGCACTGAGCCGGGCCGCGTCATATCATCCACCCTCGCCTGTCGAATCTAAGAACAATAAAAGAGGGAACAAAAATGATTGTTTACGGCGTAGCCCTACTGTCGGTGTGTCTCATCCTAGGCATGCTAATTGGTGAAGCACTCGGAGTCGCTCTCAACGTGGAAGCCAACGTCGGTGGCGTAGGCATAGCAATGCTTTTTCTAGTATTCGCCAGCAATTCAGACAAATTCAAGGAACTAACTCAAGGTGCAGCTGGAAGCGGGATTAATTTCTGGAGCGCCATGTATATTCCGATCGTTGTGGCTATGGCTGCTCGCCAAAACGTTGCTGCCGCGGTGGACGGTGGCATGCTCGCACTCCTGGCAGGAGTCGCTGCGGTGGTTGTGAGTTTTGCCCTGGTTCCGGTACTTAGCAAAATTGGCACGGCGCCTGCGGTGGAAGAAAATGAAGAACAGGGAGCGGTCTGATGGATATTATTGAAACCGTTTTCGTTCGCAATAATTTAATCGTAGCCTTCGCCGTAGTCGGCGTAACCATTTGGTTCTCCTATCTGCTCGCTAACAAATTGACTAACGGGCGTATTCACGGCTCCGCTATTGCCATCGCTTTGGGTCTGCTTGCTGCTTACTATGGCGGAGTAGCTACTGGCGGCAATACTGGTGTCGCCGACATCGCATTGCTTGGTGGTATAGGGCTCATGGGGGGCGGCATGATGCGCGATTTCGCAATCGTCGCCACCGCCTTTGGTGTGCATCTGAGTGAACTAAAAAAAGCAGGTGTCGCTGGTGTAATCTCGATTTTCGCCGGCGTAATCGTTTCCTTTATAGTAGGTGCGGTAATCGCCGTACTTTTCGGCTACACCGATGCGGCAGAGATCACCACTATTGGTGCTGGTGCAGTTACTTATATTGTTGGTCCAGTAACAGGTGAGGCAATTGGTGCGAGCGATGCTGTAATTACCTTGAGCGTCGCGGCAGGACTGGTTAAGTCAATTCTGGTTATGATCGGCACACCTTTAGTTGCTAAATACATCGGCTTGAATAATCCCCAATCGGCAATGGTGTTCGGAGGTCTAATGGGGACGACCAGTGGTGTCGCCGCAGGACTGGCTGCGACCGATCCTAAACTTGTCCCCTACGGCGCCATGACCGCAACTTTTTATACTGGCGTAGGATGTTTGTTAGGTCCATCCTTCCTTTTCTTTATTGTTAGCGGAATTTATTAAACTTTTTATAAGTGCTTATATTTTGTTTTGTACTTATATATAGAAGGAAGAAAGACGGATATCACAATGTCAGAAATACCTTTTCCCTATTTACAGAACGACAGCGACAGAGTTGCCCTAATCGAAGGTGACGTCTCTTACACCTACAGCACAGTTAATGCTCGCATAAACCGATTCGCCACTGGACTCTTGGGCGACCAAGAGGATTTACAGGAAGAGCGCATCGCGTTTTTTATGCCAGCCAGCTTCGATTATGTCACAACCATGCATGGAGTATGGAGAGCCGGTGGTATAGCGGTTCCATTAAACGTGGCGTCTGCAGTGTCCGAGTTAGACCACTATCTAACCAGCGCCAGCGTCACGAGAATGATCGCTAATGCTGAGTATCAGGAAACGCTGCGGGAACTTTGCGATTCGCTGAATATTCAATTGGTTTCCGTGGAAGACGTACTGGCTGATGAAGCTGGCAGCCTTCCTGAGATCGCTGCGGAAAGAAGAGCAATGATGCTGTTTACTTCCGGAACCACAAATAAACCCAAGGGAGTCGTATGCACCCATCACACGATCCGGGCGCAGATTACTACCCTTATCGATGCCTGGGCCTGGACCGAAGATGATGTGATTCCTTTGTTCTTACCACTTCATCATATCCATGGAATCGTCAATATACTGAGCTGTGGATTATGGGCGGGCGCAACCGTACATTTGTTTGCCAAGTTTGATATTCCAAAGATCAGTGAACAGATTGTGGCCGGCACCTACAACGTATTCATGGCCGTACCAACAATTTACGTAAAATTGATTCAATACTTCGACACTATCGATGCGGCAGAACTACAAAAAATTTGTGACGGATTTAAAGACATGCGACTCAACATCTCTGGATCCGCAGCTTGTCCGGTAAAACTATTTAATCAATGGAAAGATTTAACCGGCCAGGTTTTACTAGAACGCTATGGGATGACTGAGATAGGCATGGGTATTTCGAATCCCTACAACGGAGAAAGACGAGCCGGTGCGGTAGGGCAACCATTACCAGGAGTTGAGTGCCAACTGTTTGATGAATACGACAGTCCCATCACCGAAGAAGCAATTCCCGGTGAGATACGCATTAAGGGCGACAATGTCTTTCTAGAGTACTGGGACAATGATGCTGCAACGAACGAGAGTTTTAAAGATGGCTGGTTCTGTACTGGCGACGTCGCCGTAGTTGAAGATGGTTACTACCGTATTATGGGTCGTTCATCGGTGGACATTATTAAATCCGGTGGCTATAAACTTTCCGCCTTGGAAATTGAAGGCACACTGCTCACTCATGATGATATTAGCGAAGTTGCGGTCATTGGCGTGGAAGACGACACCTGGGGTGAAGCTGTCACGGCATTTGTAGCGGTTAAGGATGGTGCAACCTTAGAGTATGACGCGTTGAAACAATGGTGTGACGGAAAGATGTCCTCTTACAAGATTCCTAAAACTCTAATACTAATAGATGCACTTCCCCGTAATGCCATGGGCAAAGTAACCAAGCCTGGGCTGAAAGAAATGCTGTAAACAGTCTCTTAATCCAGGAGGCTGGCCATCAGCCTCCTTCAATCTCGAATTTTTCATCACGCAAATCACTCTCGGCAGACTGAATAGCTCTTCCCATAGTGAATTCGGAGCCAACAAGCTATAAAATGCGCAGCTGATGTTAATCTGATGTTGAGTATCCCTTTCCATTGAAAATAGAGTTCTTAGGTAAATTACTTTCTGGCCCCTTCACTGTCCCTTCCGGCATCGTAACTTGTTCAGCAAACATCATTCAGCGGTTCTTCGATCAAATCCCTGAAGTTGGCGTCTTAACTACCAAGAGCATTGGTCCCGAACCGCGCTTAGGATACCGAGAGCCTATTCTTACTCAGTTCGAGCCTGGCAGTTTTACTAATGCAGTGGGGCTTACCAATCCAGGTGCGGATCGATCCGTAGAACTATTGAGCAAGCTCACCATTCCGGAAGATCGATTTCTTCTCATTTCTATCTTCGGTGGCAGCGTCGAAGAATACGTCGAAGTCGCAAAAAAGCTTGCGCCTTATGGAGATGGATTAGAACTAAACCTTTCCTGTCCCCACGCCAAGGGTTATGGCATGGCCATGGGTCAGGATCCTGAACTGGTTGAAGAAATTACGGCGGCGGTAAAAGCGGCAGTAGATATTCCAGTAATTCCAAAGCTGACTCCCAATGTGCCAAATATTGATGAAATCGCGAAGGCGGCGGTAGCCGGCGGTGCCGACGCAATCTGTGCCATTAACACCATGGGACCGGAATGTTATGAAGCCCACGGCCATCCAATACTAAGTAATGAGAAGGGCGGTGTCTCGGGCAAAGCAATCCTGGCAACAGCCTTAAAATGTGTGCAGGAAATTCACGCCGCTGTTGATTGCCCGATAGTTGCTTGCGGTGGAATTAGCAGTGCGGAAAACGTGAGACGTTTTCAAGAGGCCGGCGCTTCGATAATTGGCGTCGGCTCTGCGCTCATTGGTATGACTACTGATGAAATTGCAGAGTACTTTCAAGTACTGAGTAAAGATCTCGACGCGGGATCAGAAAATGCCGAACAGTTGGTGCGTTATGACATCGATATGGACTTCCGTCCTGTGACCTTGGTTAGTAACGAAACTGTGACAGACGATATTTGCATCTTGACCTTCGATAGAAAAATAAACATAAAACCGGGCCAGTTTGTTTTTCTCTGGATTCCCGGTTTAGGTGAAAAACCTTTTTCTGCTCTGGTAGACGACCCCTTTAAACTGGCAGTTATTAACCTGGGCCAATTTACCAATGAGTTAATGACTCTAGAGCCGGGCACTGAAGCCTACGTTCGAGGTCCACACGGTAATCCTGTCGCTCCGCCTGAGAATTCGAAAATTGTTGCGGTCGCTGGCGGAACTGGACTAGCGGCTGTTTATCAATTGGCCCGCGACTTCGGAAATACAGAAATCTTTTTTGGGGCACGCAGCGCCGAAAGACTTTATTTTGTCGACGAATCTGCGCAAGTCAGCAATCTGCACGTTGCAACAGATGACGGTAGCCGAGGTCATCACGGCGTTATTACCGAATTGTTGGAAGAATATCTCAGCAAACTGTCGGCAGATGAACTGGCTTCGCTGGTTTTTTATAATTGCGGGCCTGCTCCCATGGTTCGTGCCGCGGAAGTAGTTGAACAAAAATATTCATCGCGGGAAAAAATATTTAATGCCATCGATTATCTGACGAAATGCGGTGTGGGTATTTGCGGTGCCTGTGATGCGCCAGACGGTCGACGCCTCTGTGTAGACGGTCCTTTTCTTGATGCCGCAGATACTCAGCCTTAAATTACTGGTTTAGTCAACGCCAAAGAAAAAATAATGCCGATACAGAGCAGTGCTGCAATAAAGCAACTGGCTCGGATCTGTTTGGTCTTTCCACGTTTTAGCGCGAATGTTCCGAATCCAATATAAAGCAACAAAAAAAGTATCTTGAGCGAGATCCAATTCAATACAGTTGGAAATTGTTGGCTCATTATCACTAAAGCAATTGCACTAATTAGTAATACTGTATCAATAATATGAGGCAACACTTTTGCAAGTCGCGCTTGTAACAACGGCGATTCTTGCAACATCCAGAATCCCCGTAACGAAAAACTAAGCAGCGTTGCAATGGCACAGGCGATGTGCAAATAACGGATTACTAAGTACAAACTCATATCGATCATTCCAACTAACTGAAGGATTTGATTAATAGCAAAGGTCTGCTCCAGTAGTTACCTCGACAACATCGTTGGCTTGCATTAGCATCAATCGATAACTTTTGAATAACAAAGATGTCAGCGGTCCAGCCGCATGCCATTATCGAGGTTGCCATGAATCGTCGTTCCTTCCTAGCTGCCACTGCTGCGGCCGCCGCACTGCTACCTATACTTGCCCAGGCACAGGACTTAGCTCCGGCGCAGCCACGGGATTGGTCTGGCAACACACCACTACGTTATCCAGATCCTGATTTAGTTGCGCTGGACAGCCGTTTTCAACGCTACATTCTTTTCAACACCCCTATTCAGCGTCATCACGTCGGAACAATGTGGGCGGAAGGCCCTGCCTGGAATGGCGTCGGTCGCTATGTAGTTTGGAGCGACATTCCCAATAACCGACAACTGCGCTGGATAGAAGATGATGATCGTGTTAGTGAATTCAGAAATCCCTCGGGAAACAGTAATGGCAATACATTCGATTTTCAGGGACGGCAAATTTCCTGCGAACATGGCAACCGTCGCGTAGCTCGTTACGAATACGATGGCTCAGTAACCGTGATCGCCGATAGCTACGAAGGACGTCCGCTAAATTCTCCAAATGATGCTACCGTACATCCAGATGGCAGTATCTGGTTTACCGATCCCCCCTATGGCATTCGCGGAAACTACGAAGGCAATCGATCCGAGCAGGAACAACCACTTTCTGTTTACCGGGTAGACCCTAGCAATGGCGCGATCAATCGCGTTACCGATGATATCGATGCTCCTAACGGCTTGTGTTTCTCCCCCGACTATTCGTTGCTCTATGTAGCCAATACCGGCGCTGGCAGAGACATCAAAGTTTGGGATGTAGATGGAGAACGCCTGCGTAATGGCAGAGTCTTTGCCGAATTGATCGATCCAACCACAGACTCTCGCACATCAGCGGATGGAATTCGTTGCAATGTTGATGGCAATGTATGGGCAGGAGCTCGACCAGGAGTGCAAATCGTCGCTCCCGATGGCGACACCATCGGTGTAATACGCTTACCTGAAGTATGTGCCAACGTGTGTTTCGGCGGCGCAAAACGAAATCGCTTGTTTATGACTGCTAGCCAGTCTCTTTACTCGGTTTACGTTGGAGTAAGAGGCGCTGGTGTAGCCTGACAATTTGTTTTTTAACTAGAGGAGTGCAAAGAAATGGCGAGTAAAAATATTATTCTTTGTCTAGATGGAACCGGAAACGAGTTTGGTAAAAACATTACCAACGTCATCGAAACCTACATGCTCGCCAAAAAATCCGACAATCAAATTGTCTACTACGATCCCGGTGTCGGGACCGGTGGCTATCTTTACGATGAGAACACGGGAAAACTCAGAGCAGCCTATGACAAGGGAACCGGTACGGGTGTGCATAAGAACGTCGAACAGGCGTACTTGTATTTGATGGAGAAATATCAAGCAGGCGATAAAATTTATATTTTCGGTTTTAGCCGTGATGCGTTTTGCGCTCGTTCGTTGGCCGACATGCTCCACAAAGTTGGATTGTTGCCCAACGAGCATGACAATCAATTGGAATATGCCACTAAATACTATCTCGATCGCAAATATCACAACATCGTAGCGGACTATCGCGAAAACTTTTGTCGCCCCTGTCCTGTCCAGTTCACTTCATTGGGGTTTGGGATACTGTGGATTCCACGATTCTCACAGAAGGTGCAAAGTTCACCGACACCAGATTAAATCCAGCAGTTAGTTATGCCTATCACGCCGTATCTATCGATGAAAAACGACGAGATTTTCCTGTCACGCTTTGGCATGAGAAAAATCTCGCTCCCGGTCAGAAAATGGAGCAAGTGTGGTTTTCTGGAGTTCACTCAAATGTTGGCGGCTGGTACGAAAACAGAGATTTATCCAGTATCGCCTTAGTATGGATGATGGAAAAAGCGAAAGCGGCTGGGATGAAAATTGACCTGACGAAACTTTCAACAATAAAGGCTCAGCGCAATCCAGTTGGAAAGATTCATGAATCCTATGAAAAATTCTGGAAATTTCGCGGGCAGAAAGGGCGCAAAATTCCACCTAAGTCCCACGTGCACCATTCAGTCATTGAGCGCCGCGATGGTGTGGCGAGCTACAATCCGAAATTGCCGCCCAGTCACGTTGTAGTGTAACTCTAAGTCATTAATATTAAAGACTTTCTACCTATTAGCTAATCTCCTTGACAGCTTTCTGAGGGCAGTTTACTTTGGCCTATTCCGTGGGCTGAAAAGTGGTAAGACGCCTATTCGATCTTGAACCAGAATTCCAGAAAATGCCTGGAGAACAGATGAATAAGACAGGCCTTATCACTGCTGCAGCCGCGGTCGCCATTTTGGGCATCGGCGCAATTATATTCCTTCCAGATACCTCCAACCCTGCTGATCCAAGCGAAGTCGCGGCAACTGCTGTGGCGCAGGATAACGCTGCCCTGGTGAATCAGTATTGCGTGGTATGTCATAACGCCACTTTAAAGACCGGTGGTTTGGAACTGGATGCCATCGATGTCAATGATATCGGGGCTCATCCGGATGTATGGGAAAGAGTTCTGCGCAAGCTTCGGGCTAATGCCATGCCCCCCACCGGTATGCCGCGGCCAGATGAGGCTATTTTTACCAATTTTGAATCAGATCTGGCTGAGACCTTAGACGCATTGGCTCTAGCCAACCCTATTCCTGGTCGCACGGCAACTTTCAGCCGCCTTAATCGTCTGCAATACCAGAATTCGGTTCGCGATTTACTCGATCTGGATGTGGACGTTTCCGAGTTACTACCGAAAGACGATGCCAGCTACGGATTCGACAATGTAAATTTGACGAATTTATCGCCAACCTTAATGGAGCGTTACCTGGCAGCAGCGCAAAAAATTTCACGCCTGGCAGTGGGAACTCCCCTGACTAGTCCGTTAAGTCATGTGGAATTAGTACCAGCTACCCTTACCCAGGAAGATCGATTCGAAGGCCTGCCATTCGGCACCCGAGGTGGCACGCTCTTCAGTTATAACTTTCCTAGAGATGGCCAGTATGTAATCGACGTGAAGCTGGCAAGAGACCGTAACGAAAACCTGGAAGGGCTCACCGAACCGCACGAAATAGAAGTAAGCATCGATGGCAATCGCATCGATATTTTCGAAATAGAACCTAATCGTTCGGAACGGTTTGCGACTTTTTATTATCACGACCAGGGTGCTGGAGAAGGATTACAAACAGCGACCGAAATTACTGCTGGTGCCCATGATGTTGGCGTAACGTTCATTCGCAAGAATTCGGCGTTAATTGAAAGTACTCGACAACCTTATGAAGCACATTTCAATCGTGATCGTCATCCGCGACAACAACCCGCCGTGTTGTCGGTTTCAATAGCAGGACCCTATGAATCCACTGGAATATCAGATACCGCCAGTAGAAAGAAAATTTTTGTTTGCCAGCCCGATGCGCAATTGTCTGCTGCTGAATGTGCTCATTCAATAGTTAGTAATTTGGCGGTAAAAGCCTTTCGCCGTCCTATTACTGAAGAAGACATTGCAACCCCGATGGCATTTTTCGACCAGGTTAATGCCGAGCAGGGTTTTGAGAAAGGCGTAGAAATGGCATTGCGAGCGATCTTGGTTAGTCCGGAATTTTTGTTCCGCATCGAACAAGATCCTGCGGATTTCGGTAGTGGTGAAGTTTATGCGTTAAGCGATATCGAGCTCGCTTCCAGGCTTTCATTTTTCTTGTGGAGCAGTATTCCCGATGAAGAATTGTTGGAACTGGCTACCCAGGAACAACTAAGTAATCCTGAAGTCTTGGAGCAACAAGTTAAGCGCATGTTAGCCGATCCTCGCTCGGCAACCCTGGCTTCAAATTTTGCCGACCAATGGCTCTATTTAAGAAACCTCGATTCGGTGGACCCAAACCTTCGATTGTTTCCAGATTTTGATGACAACTTGCGACAGGCAATGCGGCAAGAAACTGAAATGCTTTTTCAGCACATCATCATGGAAGACAAAAATGTAATGGAACTATTAAGTGCCGATTACACTTTTCTTAATGAAAGGCTGGCGCAACATTACGACATTCCAAACGTTTACGGCGACCAATTCAGGCTTGTTGATTTAGATCCAGACAGTCTACGGGTCGGTCTGTTGGGCCATGGAAGCATGCTTACGGTTACTTCCTATGCCACTCGCACGTCACCGGTACAGCGAGGTAAATGGGTATTGGAAAATGTCTTAGGTATTCCACCTCCTCCGCCACCGGATGATGTGCCAGCGCTACCAGAGAACAATTCCGAAGTGAAAGTAGAAACTATGCGAGATCGAATGGTGCAGCATAGAGCAAACCCTGCCTGCGCTGCCTGTCACCAGGTAATGGATCCGATCGGATTAGTGATGGAAGAGTTCGATGCGATCGGTCGAATTCGCACTGTAACCAGTGACGAACCAGAAATAGATACGCTGGGCAATCTTCCGGGAAGCGAGCCTCTTTACGGAGTTAATGGTTTGCGTAATGCACTGGTACAAAATCCTGATGCTTTCGTTGGCACCATGAGTGAAAAACTCATGACCTACGCCCTCGGACGTGGCCTGGAGTATTACGATGCACCTGCGATCCGGTCGATAGTACAAGAAGCCGCAGCAGAAGATTACAGTTTTAGTTCTATAGTCGTTGCACTAGTTAGTAGCACTCCCTTTCAATTGAGGAGCACCCTATGATTATCTTTAAGAAAGCACTGCCAAGAAGAACTTTTCTTCGCGGAGCGGGCGCAGCCATCGCATTACCATTATTGGATGCAATGATTCCTGCCCTGGCCCAATCCGGCGGTGCCGCCGAGCCCATTCGCAGACTCGGCTATTTCTATATTCCAATGGGAATGGATCCAGATCCCTGGGTACCCAAAACTGTGGGCAAATTAGATAGCTTTACGCCCTCATTGGAAGCGCTTACTCCTTATCTTAAAGACATCTCAGTCTTATCGAATATGGAAATTGAAGCGGCTCACACTACCGGCAACCATGCCTCGTCCAATTGCGCATTCCTCAGCTGTATGAAAGCCAAGCGTACTGAGGGCAGTGACTATTATTTGGGCACTACGGTAGATCAGATTGCGGCAAAAGTCATAGGCTCCGAAACACCTTTCCCATCCTTGGAATTGGGCACAGATATCCTCAGTCAGGTAGGTAATTGTGACAACGGTTATGCCTGTGTCTATCAAAACAGCCTGGCCTGGTCATCGCCTACTACGCCACTACCCACAGAGTCAGATCCAAGAATTCTGTTTGAACGACTGTTTGGTGACGGAGGCACACCCGAGCAGCGACAGGCTGAATTAGCAACAAATGCGAGCCTGTTAGATGCGGTGATGGATGATATGAGTAAATATCAGCAACAACTCGGTAGCTCTGATCGGGTTAAGGTTGACGAGTACCTGGATACCGTTAGAGAAGTTGAGCGCCGTATTCAAATGTCGCAGGCGCAGAGCGATAAGGCTCAGTTGCCTGAGTTGACTCGTCCGACTTCAGTTCCTGAAGAATGGGAAGAGCATGTTAAATTGATGATCGATTTGCAGACTCTCGCGTTACAGGCCGACCTCACTCGAGTCATTACATTTCAACTGGCACGGGAAGCATCCACCCGCACCTATCCACAGATCGGTGTCGATGAACCACATCACCCAATTTCACATCATGGCAATGATCCTGTGCAGCTAGAGAAGCTAGCAAAAATTAATAAGTACCATGTCTCCCTCTTTGCTTACATGTTGGAGAGTATGAAATCTGTTGATGAAGGAAATGGAAGCTTACTCGATAACTCTACTTATCTATTGGGAAGTGGAATGGGTAATCCTGATATCCACAATCATAAGAACCTTCCAATAGTTGTTGCCAGTGGAGCTAATAGTGGTATTCATGGTGGCAGACATATACGCTATGGAGACGAGCAAATGCCACTGGCGAATCTCCATCTCACCTTGTTGGATAGCATGGGAGTTCACCTGGAAAACTTTGCCGATAACAGCGGCCGAGTAGACGAACTTTTTCATTCAGCCTAAGGCAGTGAATGTGAAAAAACTTACTGCCCTCCTCGCCTTCTTACTCATTTCATCCTGGGCAGTCGCTCAGGATGATTTGCGACTAATCCAGGCCGTAAAAAATCAAAATCTTGCAGAAGTACGAGTCTTGCTCGATTCCGGTGCCGACGTTAACACGCTAGAAGCAGATGGTTCAGGTGCACTGCATTGGTCAGTGCATCGCGATAATGTTGATATTACTCGATTACTTTTAGCAACAGGCATTAATGTCAATGCCAAGAACCGTTATGAAGTAGCGGCACTTTCTCTAGCCGCTAACAATGGTAATTCTGAACTCGTGAATCTGCTGCTGGAGGCAGGTGCATTTCCGAACACTGCAATGGCGGAAAACGAAACGGCTTTGATGACAGCTGCCAGAACAGGTGTTGCCGAATCAGTTGCCTTGTTAATTGATGCTGGAGCAAACGTAAACGAACGTGAAAGCTGGCGCGGCCAGTCCGCGCTAATGTGGGCTGCAGGCGAAGGCAATTTGGAAGTTGTCGAACTGTTAGTAACTAAAGGTGCAGACATCTCTGCTCGGTCAACCCGAGGTTTTACTCCTCTGCTATTTGCGGCAAGAGAAGGTAAAACAGACATTGTTAAATCATTATTAGACCTTGGCGCAGATATCGATGAAGCCTTACCGGCAGGTCGAGCGGTAGTTACTGAGAATGGCTTGGCCGATGGCGCCCAAACCGGAATGAATCCATTACTCTTAGCTATCGGTAGCGCCCATTTTGAAACTGCGGCGCTGTTACTCGATCGCGGGGCGAACCCAAGTGCTGCTCCACTGGGTTGGGCTCCAATTCATCAGGTCACCTGGATACGAAAAGCCGGACAAGCTGGGAGTAATAATCCAGCCCCTCAGGGTTCTGGATCACTCGGCAGTTTAGATTTTACGCGCAAACTCATCGCCGCTGGTGCCGATTTGGATGCCCGGGTTAGCTCGCGCCCCCCGGTAGGGGTTAGCGACTTGAACATGCGTGGAGGCACGGCCTTTCTGCTCGCCGCAAGAACTGCCGATGCGGATCTATTGCGCTTACTGGTGGAGTTAGGTGCAGATCCACAGATACCGAATGACGATAACAGCACACCACTAATGGTAGCGGCAGGTTTGGGTACCGGCGCGCCCGGTGAAGATCCTGGTACCGAAGAGGAAGCACTGGAAGCAGTGCAATATGTCATTAGTCTCGGTAGCGATATCAATGCCATCGACAATCTCGGCAACACTGCAATGCACGGAGCAGCTTATAAACACCTCCCTTCCGTAGTGCAATATCTGTATGAAAACGGTGCCGAAATTTCCATATGGCACCAGGAGAATGAAGTTGGTCATACTCCACTGCAGATTGCTGCAGGTATTCATCGCGGTATGAACATAGTGAGTTCAGCGATTACCGAGCAGGCAATACGCGAGATTCTCGACGAGTTTCCACTACCACAATAAATCAATCAGCTAATCTGAAAGCCTCTAGTCGGTATACCGCGCCAAATGATCGTTTGCACGCTTAATCTGGCTATGCAAGCGTAGCGATATTGGACTTTTCTTTGCGAATAATAGTTGAAACTATTGTGAGCGAATAAAAATTCAATATGCAACGTCAGATTAAGCGTGCGAATGATCAGCTGATATCTTTCTGAATAGGTGTGCCGTAAAGTAGAGCGCGATGTATTCAATTATCGCGATGGAACAAATATAACTAGCGAATTTGGCGCAGTATACCGGCTGGTGTAGCTCAGCAGGCTTTCTTTTTTGGCTGATTTGATGCTCTAATACCGCCTCTTAAATATTGATGAACATCTCTGGGGAACGAGTAATGTCACAGAACAAATTATCTCACCGATTTAGCCAGACTCTGGTAATTGCCTTATTGGCGTCCTTTAGTCTGTTTTCCGCTGCCGATATCGACAAGTCTAGACTCGACGCAGTTAAAGCAGATATTCAGAGCAGAATCGATGAGAGCAAACTGTCTGGTGCGGTTGTTATGGTTGCCCAGGGCGGGGAAGTACTCATGCACGAAGCGCTGGGACACCAGAGCGTGGAAGATGAGATTCCTATGACTACCGATTCAATCTTTCGAATCTTTTCCATGACAAAACCGGTTACTGGCACAGCATTAATGATGCTGTTCGATGAAGGCAAGTTTGAACTCGATGATCCAGTAGAAAAACATTTGCCGGAATTGGCAGGCATGGAAGTTTTAGTTTCACAAAACGAAGATGGCAGCTGGGAAACAGAAGCTGCCGGTCATGCTATGACCGTGCGTGAACTTATGAGCCATACTGGTGGATTACTCTATACCCCGCCACTTTCCCAAGGCCCGATTGCCGAAGCTTATTCCGAAGCAGGAATAATGGATCTCTATGGCACTACGCTCGAAGCTTCCATTCCAGCATTGAAAGATATTCCATTAGCCTATCAACCGGGTACGCAATGGATATATTCCATCTCAGTAGATGTTCAGGGTTACATGGTTGAACGCCTTTCCGGTCAGAAATTCGATGAGTTTTTACAGGAACGTATTTTTGGACCATTAGGCATGGTGGATACGGCTTTCTATGTAAAAGCAGATAAAGCCGATCGACTCGCTCGACAATATTTTCCGACGCAGAATGGCACATTAATGAGAACAGACAATGGTGCGTTTCTTAATCCTCCTGAATTTATTTCTGGCGGCGGCGGATTAACTTCTACCTCTTCTGACTACATGAAGTTTGCCCAGATGCATCTCAACAAGGGAGAGTTAAACGGAGTACGTATTCTTTCTGAAGAAGCAGTAGAGATTATGCGCAGTAATCAACTTCCTGACAGCATCGATGGAATCGGAGAACTCTATCCAGGTAATGTATTCGGTGTGGACTTCGCTATTGTTGATAATCCGGACGTGTATCAAGGTGCGCCCAAAGGCACTCACTGGTGGTGGGGAATTGCGGGCTCCTGGTTCTGGATCGACCCTGTTGAAGACATTGTCTTCATAGGCATGATTCAAAACAGTGACATTCTTTATTCTCTTCAGGTACACGGCGCCGCTAGATCCGCCATCTACCAGTAGTAGATAGTTAGATCGATTGAAAGCCGGCGTTAATGCCGGCTTTTTTCTGCTTTTCTTTCTTTTACTCTTTCTTTTGCTCTTTCTTTTGCTCTTTCTCTTTCTCTTTCTCTTGCTCTTTCTCTTGCTCTTTCTCTTGCTCTTTCTCACTTCTTAGAACTTCGCGATAGCTTTCTCGTTTCTCTCTGTAGCTATCGGTTTCACCATACTCTAAGAACTGGTTATACCGCTCTGACGCTGCCGGCGTTTCCCGCGCATGCTTTACTGGACACCAGTATTGTTCTGTACGTGAAACAATCTCTCTGGCATAAGAAATAGCACCGTTTCCGTAACCACAATAGACGCAGTTAAATTTGTTTAACCAAGACAACTGAGCGAGAAGTTGTCTATCAATGATAAAGTGTTGACCTCTGCTAACTCTTGAGATTCCAAAAAGCCGGAAACAAATATGCTGATAAACCGTGACTGCAAGATCAAGGAATGCAAGTGGAACTATCATTAAATAAATAAAAGGTGCTGAAAGCAGATGTCTTAGGAAAACAAATCGGCGTTTGTCTTCTGGTAGTTTCTCGTAGGTTACAATAGAGTCTAAATTTTCCCTTAATGAGTCAACGTTGAACAAATAAATCTCTTGAAACTTTGCCTCATAGCTTTTCAATTCATCATGAAAATCTGATTCAAGTTGCTGCATTTTCTCAAGAATTGTAGTTATCTTCTCATTCATTCCCAGCTCCAATAAATCGAATTGACAAATTTGCAAGATTATTAGGCCTGCACAGTGGAAGTCTGCCGTTGATTTCAATCAACAATCTTTTCAATTCACGAACTAGTATGGGGTTCGTAAACCTGCGTAAGGAAACAGGTAAATCTCAGGAGAAGAGAAAATGTATAACAAAGTAATCGTAGCAATCGATTTCTCAGACAGCTCTCAGCATGTGTTGGATAGGGCCTTAGAACTAGTTGGAAACGCTGTCAGCAAGCTCGAATTAGTCCATGTGGTCGAACCCATACCTACTGTCTGGGGTATGGAGTCCTACACCTTAGACCCGATCGAATTGCAAAATAAAATACTGGAAAGCTCGTCAGTAAATTTAGCAGAAGTTGGAGAAAAGAACGGTATCGATAGAAACCAGCAGCATACCTTGCTCGGATCTGCCGCTGAGAAAATTCGTGAGCTACAAAACGAAATTTCAGCCGATGCTATCGTAATAGGAAGTCACGGTCATTCGGGTTGGAAACTCATGCTAGGTTCAACTGCGAACAGTTTACTCCACGGCGCCACTGTCGATGTGCTGACGGTATTTGTCAAAGAAACGAGTTAAGTTTAGTTAACTCAGCAAGCTTCCTTTTAGTTTTCGATGGCTTAAACTGCCTTTATGTCATCGAAGACTACTACTATTACTACAGACCGCCTCACACTTAGACCTCCAAATCTGGCCGATGCTGAAACTATATTTAGTCAATACGTGAGCGACGCTGAAGTCACCCGCTATCTTGGATGGCCCAGGCATACCGAACTAACCCAAACCCAGGCATTTATCGAATTTAGTATCGAAAAGTGGGAACAGGATCAAATCGGACCCTACATAATACTGGATAAACTTACGGACACTGTTATTGGCGGTACGGGCCTTGAATTGACCGAGCCTGGCATCGCATCCACTGGTTATGTGCTCGCTCGGGACTCCTGGGGCCGTGGCTATGCCACTGAAGCACTGCGTGCTATGGTTGAATTGGCTCGAAACAGACCAATCGATACAGTATTTGCTTTGTGTCATCCGGAACACGCCGCATCGATAAGAGTGTTGGAAAAATGCGATTTTCACTTTGATGCGAGGCTCGCAGGCTTTATCGAATTTCCAAACCTGCAATCGAGAGCTGCATCTGACGCGCTTAAGTTTGTTCTTTCAACCAAACAGGGCAGAACAGTCAATCTGAAACGATCAAGCCAGACCTAGGAACTATTATGAATACAAAAGCTAAAAGTAATGTCTGTATAGTTTTGTTAAGCGCATTGCTGACACTTTTATCAGTCTCTGGCATTGCTGCTGAGAATAGTTTATGGCAGTTAGTCGATGAAAATATCGTGGCAGCTGAGCTTGAGAGCATTTCTCTACCGAATCAGATTGAATCCCGACAAGCAGTCCGAATTGACGGTTCTCTACTAGCATCTCTGACCAACGGTGACGTGCTGATAGTAGAAACGGCCGCGAACCAATCCGCTCAATATACGGTGGAAGATCTAAGTGAATTTCTCAATGGCGACATTGGGGTACGAGCAGGATTTTCAATTATTGATCAGAGATTCAATATTTCATTAACACAAAGCTCAGATGCAATTCTGGCGACGATATTTAGCCCTAATGGAAAGTACTCTTTACAGGCACGCAAGTCCGAGAGCGGCAATTATGTAGGCTGGTTATTCGCGCTATCCCAGGATATTGAATATCTGCCTAAAGACGCTGGTGGGTATAGCAGAATTCAAAGAATCAGAACCGATGAACTAGTGGATTATTCGGCACTAAGCGGCAGCGATGTCACCGTAGTTCAAACTCTTAATCCTGAATTCGCTGCCATTGGCAGCGAAGTAGAGATTTCCATCGAGATTACCAACAATCTTTCCAGCGCTGTAGAGAATGAAGGATTCACCGTATTGTTTACACCGGAAGTGGCTGATCTGGTTAGTAGTGCTTCCGGTTGCACAGTGAGCTCCACCGGTTCCCAGCCTTCTTTCGATTGCCCATTACCGACCATTGCGGCAAATGGAACTACAACCATCGAATACGTGATTCGACTGCGGGAAGAAGCTTATCCCCAAATTGATAATGCAGTGTTTGTCGGTGATCTGTTTGGTGACAACGTGCGCAGCGACGATTTTATTTTTGTTCTGCAGGACACAACAACCGATAGCGACGGTGACGGTGTTTCTGATTTCAACGAGGAATTGGCAGGTACCAATTCTAGCAGCGCTGCATCTTCACCTAGCGAAAAATCAGAAGTCGATTTGATGATTCTGTATACCCAGCGATTCGAAAATGATTTGACGCTCGCTTCTGCTGAAACTGAAATAAACCAGATGATACAAGTTACAAATGGCTACTATGCCGACAGCGGCGCCAATGTGGAATTTCGTCCGGTTTACTATGGCTTCGTCGACTATCAGCTTAACGCCAATATAGAAGCGGCCATGGATGCTTTAACCAATTCCGGCTCGAGCTTTAGCGATATCCCAACTCTTCGAGACAGTGTGGGCGCCGACAGCGTAGTGCTAGTGGATGGATTTATAAATGGCGGTAGCACCTGCGGAGTGGGTTCTATTCCCGGCAGGGCTTATGAGGGCGAGATTTTCCATCCACTGCTTTCCAACTCTGAACTGTATGTGACTTTGTTTAAAGATGGCGTAGCTCCTGGCAGCAATAGCGGTTGTAATGACGACACTTTGGCACATGAGCTAGGACACAATTTCGGTTTGGGTCACTCCAGAAGAGACCTCGATTCCTTTGGCATTTTTGATTGGTCTCATGGCCATGGAGTGGACGGCTCATTTACGACAATCATGGCCTATTCAACTAACTTTACCGGTACTAGTGCAATACCGCTGTTCGCTAATCCAGCGCTAATCGAATGCAATGGTATGCCCTGTGGTGTTTCGCGAGACGATTTGGAGCAAGGCGCAGACGCGGTTCATACAATCAATCATTCACGCTTTCAAATCGCTAGCCGCAGAGATTCAAAACTCATAGACACAGCAACAGTAAGTGGGGATTCCTCCTCATTAATCATGTTCGGCGGTGCGACCAAGAATGGCAATACGGACGTGTTAGTGAGTGACTTCAATCCAACCGATACAGTCGATGTCAGAGCAACCTTGCAAATCCCTTCCGAGCATCAAGGTCAAACGGGGCAAACCTACGTAGTAATTTCCGTCGATGGTGTTGGTCTATTTTTTCGCGATGCTGCGGGTGGCTACATAGCCTGGGACGGAGCAATCGAAACCTTGGGAGGTTACATTCAACCTCGTGCGTTAAATGCTAGCGAAGAATTAGTAGCTTTTGCTGATTTTGTGCCTGCAGATTTCGGCGTAGATGCGGCATCAATGCTTGTGTTTTTTGCCTACTCTGTCGCTAATACGGACGTATTTGTTTACAGCGCAGCCGGCATACCCGTTTCGATTCAATAGTTGTTAACGTATTACTGATTGCAAGTAAGCCACTGCCTCGGAAATAGAGCCACCGTCAACATCCACGATTCGATTCGCCTGCCTCATTTCGTCATCTGAAATGGTGTTAACAAGAGCTTCCATCTTCTCCATGAATACAGGGTTTTGAGTGGCATTGGCGGATGCCAATAAAACGCCGTCGTAAGGAAGCATGGCATTTCTTGGATCTTCGAGAATAAGTAAATCATATGCGCCTACTCTCCCGTCGCTGGTATAGGCAGCAATAAGATCGACTTGTCCGTCGTTAACCGCGGTGTACATCAGCGTGGGATCAAAAGTTAGCTTCTCAGCAAAATCGATAGAATAAGAGTCTCTCAGGGTAAGCCACTCTGGTCGACCAAAGAACTCCATATCACCCGCGGCAACAAGATCGCGCGCTACCGGAATCAGATCTTCAATGGTATTGATTCCTAGCTCTGCTGCCCTATCTCTTCGCATTGCCAGCGCATACATATTCTGAAATCCAAGAGCACCAATATTAATCAGGTTGTCACTGTCTTTTACGTACTCGGTAACACCAGACAACACCACGTCTCTGCCCGGATTATTGTTGTTGTTCATGATGTTTGCCCAAATGGTGCCAGAGTACTCGACATAAACATCTACTGAACCATTTGCAATGGCGGTATAAACCACCTCTGTGCCTATACCAAGGCGTTGATCCACACTAAATCCTGCAGCTTCCAATTCAGCAGTAATCAAACCGGCCATAATGTACTGTTCGGTAAACGGCTTTCCACCAACTACAAAATCTGCTTCCGGTTCTGGAAGTAAACTGTAAGCGGAAAATGAAACACCAAGAATCAATGCTACAATAACTGCATACTTAACCTGAGTATATTTCTTTTCCGTGCCATTCTGATTTCTGTTTTCGGCTAACCATTGGATTCCACCTATTAGAGAATCTAAAGCGACCGCCATTAATGCCGCAGCGATAGATCCCACAGTTACAGAAACGAGGTTTCTGGTTTGTAAGCCAGTAAATATAAAGTTTCCGAAACTCGTAGCACCAACCAGGGTCGATAGAGTCGCCAACCCAACCGTCCACACTGTAGCAGTACGGATACCGGCAATGATTACCGGCAGTGCAAGAGGTAGACGGACTTTGGTCAGAATCTGCACGGAGCTCATACCAATTCCCCGAGCCGCTTCTACCACTTTCTCGGCTACAGTCTCCAAGCCGGTAACGGTGTTACGCACAATCGGTAACATGGAATACAACACCAATGCGATGATTGCTGGTAGCAATCCTATCTGTCCGCCAAGTAAGGCAACCACCAGTGCGAGTATGGCCACGCTTGGAAATGTCTGGATCACACTCACGGTTGTTAATAGAGGTCGTCTAACCACAGCCGATTGTGCCGCCCACACACCTAAAGGAATGCTGATAACGATGCCGAGAGAAAGTGCTATCAAAGTCAGAACTAGATGACCCTGAAAATACTCAGGTAATAATACTAGCTGTTCCCGCAGATTTTCATTCATGACGAATGGATTAATTTCTCCAGCCTGTCTGCGCGCCGTTTAGGCATTTCAACAATTTCTTTGACGTATTCATGTTGTGGGTGATTGAGTAATTCTCGTGGCGTGCCAATTTGCAAAACTTCACCGTCTTTCATTACGGCAATACGATCCGCCATGAGCAAAGCTTCGGTCATATCGTGAGTAACCATGATGACGGTGAGATTCAATTCACTTTGAATGCGTTTAAATTCTTCTTGTAGCTCCGCTCGGGTGATTGGGTCGAGCGCACCGAAAGGTTCATCCATTAACACAACATCGGGTTTTGCAGCTAATGCTCTTGCGACACCAACTCTTTGCTGCTGGCCTCCCGATAACTGCGATGGATACCTGGAACCGTATTCTTCGATTGGCAGCCCAACCATCGCTAATGTTTCAATACAGCGCCGACTAATCTCAGCTTCATCCCAACCAAGCAATTCCGGGACCGCAGCAACATTCTCAGCGACTGTGTAGTGAGGAAACAAACCAATTCCTTGAAACACATAACCGATGTTGCGTCTCAATTCTTCCGGATTGCGATCCAAGACGTTTTGACCATTTACAACGATCTCTCCAGATGATGGCTCCTCCAGTCGGTTAATCATCTTCAGAGTCGTAGTTTTACCGCTACCTGATTCTCCAATCAGACCCAGCAGTTCGCCTTCGGCCACAGTAAATGACGTGTCGGACACCGCGAGGGATGTACCATTGTCGAATGACTTCTGTATATTTCTCAGCTCAATCATGCACGGGCAGTCTAACAAGCGAATAGCGCTACTCCAAATAGGGCATTATGCCTTTGATTCTGGCAGAATACTTTCGCCCTACCACTGCACATTACTGAGACGTCATGAAATTTACACCGTTTGACCTTGAGTACAGCCAATCTGTTTGGGAACAGGAAGTCGACTTTAATTTGACTGAGAGTGGCGTCCACCCCATTTCGCTACAAGAGCTAATTGGTGAAGATGAAGCGCTGCTTAAAAAACTTCTAGAGTTGGAAATTAACTATCCTCATGTCAACGGTATTCCTCGACTCAGAGAGTTAATCGCATCGCTCTACAACAACGCAGCCATAGATAATGTGTTAGTCACTATTGGCGCTGCGGAAGCGAATCAGATCATTGTGCAAACCATGCTTGAACCCGGTGATGAGATTGCGAGTATGGTACCGACCTACAAGCAAGTCTGGGGAATTGCCGAGAACCAAGGACACAGCGTAAGAACTTTTTCCCTGAAAGCAAACGAAGCCTGGGCCTTGGATGTTGATGAGTTGGATGAAGCGGTCAACGACAAAACGAAATTGATTGCCTTGGTAAATCCCAATAATCCTACCGGTCACATCCTTTCTCCCCAGGAGATGGATGCAATTGTAAATACGGCGGACAAAGTTGGAGCCTGGATTCTCGCTGACGAGGTTTATCGCGGAGCAGAGCGGGAACAGGAAGAAGAAACTGAGTCCTTTTTCAGTAAATATGACAAGGTTATCGCCGTTGGCAGTATGAGTAAGGCTTACGGATTGCCAGGGTTACGCATTGGCTGGGTGGTAGCACCACCAGATACCGTCGAAGATATTTGGCGTCGTCATGAATACACCAACATTGCAGCAACGATGCTTAGTAATCACCTGGCAGCCTATGCACTTTCGCCCGAAGTAAGACCGCGACTAATAGATCGTGCACGCAAATACATTCGCAATGGCTATCCGGTCTTACAAAAATGGATGGATACCCAACAAGATTTATTCAGTTACACACCGCCCCAGGCATCGGCAGTGAGCTTTATAAAATACAATCTTGAATTCAACTCGACCGAGCTAATGCTAAAGCTAATAAAAGAAGCTAGTGTTTTTATTGGCGCTGGCGATTCATTCGGTATGGATCAGCACATCCGCATTGCCTTTGGACAAGAACGAGAATTGTTAGAGGAGGCTTTCAGCAGAATTCAGCGAACGCTTGAAAGCCTCTCATGAGTCTATGTTTAATCCCGCCCGGCGGCTTCTCTTCCTAAACGTAGTGCATTTGCCGCACCGGAGTTAAGTCCACCATCGGCGCCCACGGTAACGAAACTAAATCCCTGTTCTACGCGCTCTTGCACTGATCCAGCGCCAGTCGTAATAGCGCAGGGAACATCGTTATCGAGACAAGCTTGCAATACCCGCTGGATAGCCTCTTCAACCTGCGGTGCTGCAGGACTGGCGAAGCCCATAGAAGTACTCAAGTCGGAAGGCCCGATGAAGATTCCACCGAGGCCAGGCACGGTAATGATCTCATCGATATTCTCCACACCTTCGACAGACTCGATAAACATCATCGCCAGTAATTCACCCTGGGGATCTAAGGGCCAAACATCCGCCTTGGCATGATAATCCCTGATTCCCCAATACCACACTGCATTGGAAGGATTCCTTCCCCGCAGACCAGTTGGCTCATAGTCTGCTGCACCGTTGTATTGAGGGTAGCGCGTCGCACGAATGGCTAACTCAGCCTGCTCGCGGGTGTGAATCGCTGGAAAGAAAATACCAAAAACGCCGACATCTAAAACCTGCTTGGCCTGAGATATTAGCTCTTCGGCTCCTCCTGCTGCAGGAATTCGAACAAAAGGAACAACGTCTGGTTGCAAGCTGCCTTTTTCTACCAAAGAACGCTTGTTAGTCATTCCCAGCAGAAACTCACGTAACCTTTCGACATCGAAAGGTGCGTGCTCCATGTCAATAAAAACAAAATCGAGTCCCGAAGTGGACAAAGATCTTGCGTTGTCTAAGGAGTAATTAAAAGACAAGACACCAAATGCCGGTTCGTCATTTTCAAACAATTCGATCAGCTTATTTAGTCGTTGAGCACTCGCAGTCGATGCGATACTAAAAAACAAAAAACCTAGAATTGCAGCAATAATTCTTCTTTTTATTATTGTCATTGGCATTTCTTTTAGTTCGCAGTCCAAGGCGGTTCAATAAGCAGATCAGCGCCTGAACTTGATTTCGGTACAAATTTTTGCGTACGGCCGTACTGATTATCTCCACCAAACAAATTGCCGTCTGGGTCAACGCTAAAGGTGTGCACTTCTAAATAACCATCCGGTAATTCCCTTGGAACTAACCAGGTGTATTTAAGATTGCCTTCAAAATCGAAATTCAAGAAACGCAGTGGACCCAGATCAGTAATCCAGAAATCATTTTCATTAACGATGATATCGAGAGGCAAAGTAAGCGGTGAGCCAATCGATCGATCGAATTCAATCACGGCTGGATCATCAGTAGTGCGAAACAGAATTACTTCGCCGCCAGAGCGATCGAGAACAAATATGCGCCCCTCTGGACCAATCCCAAGGGCATGAATCGTGTTGAATTGCCCGGGACCATCACCGAAGCCACCAAATTCACCGAGATAATTCATGTCATTGTCCATAATCATGACGCGATGATTATCCAGGCCATCAGCGATTAGTATTCTGCCGTCGGGAAGGAAAGCCACGTCCTGAGGACGACCGAAATGTGTTGCATCGTCACCTGGAACCAGTTTCTCTCCATAGGTAGCAAGAACTTCTGAGCCATCATTTGAGATAACGTAGATCTGATGGAATGTTTCATGCACTAACCAGATGCGACTCTCTGGATCATAAGGACTAATACGAATTCGATGTGGGCCAGGACCTTCAGAACCGGCGCAGAGGAAATCCAGGTGATCCCAAATTTCAGTTACTTCGCCATCAGCATTTACTGTATAGAGACAATTTTGCCAGGTACGGCGATTAGTGTCGGTTAATACATTTATTCCTAATTCACCGGCATAGCCATGAAAATCATCGGGCAAAGGATATGGCAAAGCGGTTTCACCTCTCTGAGCAATTATGATGCGCTCAGGAGACTCGGCCCAGATGCCGGAATTTCCGCCAAAGCCAAATCCAAATTCCTGAAAAGGATCGGCCCAGTACCGAATCACGTTGTAAGGACTCTCACCAATATTGCCGCGGGCATTGCCCTGGGCTAACGATTGGGCAGATAACACTACTGCCAGTCCTAAAACGACCAGCTTGGAGAAATTTCGCATGGGGATCTAACCTCTATTGAGCCCGGTGGGGGCCTTTTTGTTTTTTGATATCAGGGCTGCTAATCATGACAAATTATTGCCTCTAGGTTCAATATTTCTGGTGAAATCACAAAATGTTGCAAATCTCGCGCTAGGCCTTATAAATACTGGCTTTCAGCGAATTGACTTGGAATAACGGGGTGATAAGCTTTGACGGTATAATTAATGTCGCAATAAATTCAGTAGCAAATCTGCCCTACCTCGCTGGAGTAATCTATGCCCAGAAGATTTCCACTTAGATCAATTCGCTTCGCTGCTTTAGTTGCAGGAGTAATTGCAGCACCTGCAATCGCACAAGACTACGAAGTGCCACGCACCGAATGGGGGGTTCCGGATTTACAAGCGGTTTGGAAACACACTTCGATTATTCCATTCGAAAGACCGCGGGAACTCGGGGAAAAACGGTTTTACACCGAAGAAGAAGCCTTGGAAATCGAACGCGCTGAGCAAGCGCGCTTCGACGAAGATAACGAACCCCTCGATCCAGACCGTCCCGCTCCGGTAGTGGCAGAGTCACTGCCGCCGATTGGTAACTACGATTTATTCTGGCGGGAAGACGCTCAGTTTATTCCAACCATTAATGGCGAAATGCGCACCTCAGCAATCATCGATCCACCGAATGGTCGAATGCCTGAAATCATGCCAGGCGTGATGGAACGGGTACGGGCTAGATGCGCGAACCTACCGGGCCGTAACGATGGTCCAGAAGGTCGTGGACTTCCGGAACGTTGTTTAGTTGGTTTCGGTCCTACTGCTGGACCAGTCATGATGCCTGTAATCTACAACAGCAACTTGCAGTTCGTGCAATCACCGGGCTATGTCACCATCGTTGCAGAAATGGTTCATGATGCGCGCATCATAAAAATAACTGACCAACGGGATCCAGGCTCAGAGGCCGCCGCCGAAGCCCATGAAAAATGGATGGGGGACTCTATCGGACACTGGGACGGAGATACGCTGGTGGTCGAAACTCAATACTTCAACGACTGGCATTCCCTGAGAGGAATGCCAGTTGATAATCTGACTGTCACCGAAACTTTTCACCGGGAAACTGACAACAAATTAGTTTACGGATTTCGAGTGAGTGATCCCTCTGTATTTGCTTCAGACTTTTACGGTGAGTTCCCCCTCTCCCTTCTTGAGGAAAACCTGTATGAATACGCCTGTCATGAAGGCAATTATGGAATGATAGGGATTTTAGCTGGGGCTCGTGCACTGGAACGTCAGGCCGCCGAGGAAAGCGGACAGTAAAATTTTCTAGCTGTATGAAAAAGCCGAGACAATGTCTCGGCTTTTTTGTTTAACTAATTTTTAGCCAAGTTCAGTGACTAATTCCAGAACGGATTCATCTCCGCTCCACTGAGTAAGTTTTTTGTAACCGTCATTGAGTAAGGATTCCAGGTCCTCTCTAAAATCCTCGATTCTCTTATTCCGAACTGCCATTTCTTGTTTCCAATAACGTTTGTTTCCACGGTCTTGGGAAGCACAAAACCACAAATTGAACGTCAGTCCGGCTTCATCAGAAAGATACAATTGGATAAGGCATCTCACATTATCTCCCCAGATAATTGATCGTTCCGGATTGTCTTTGTAGTTTTTCCGAACTGATAACCCGACCTGATCCACGAAGCCATCGATGATCGGATCAACCTCGATCAACGGTTGCTCTATTTGAGCCCATTCCTCTGGTGTACCGTACCAACCGCCATTCCCCATAGTTAGCTCTTTAGTAAACTTCGATTGAGCAAATAGGATAACAATAATTTTAGGGAATCAGCTTGCGTTCTTTTTTGCCAATCGCCGCGCATGCAATATCGGTTCGGTATAGCCATTTGGCTGACTCAAGCCATCAAAGACCAATTCACAGGCAGCCTGGAATGCAATGGAGTCGGAAAAGCTTGGTGCCATCGGTTCATACAATGGATCTTCCTTATTCTGTTCATCCACAACCCCAGCCATTCTTTCCATAGTTTCCTGCACCTGCTCCTTCGTGCATAAACCATGATGTAGCCAATTAGCCATGTGTTGGCTGGATATTCTTAAAGTTGCTCGATCTTCCATTAAGCCCACGTTATTTATGTCTGGCACTTTAGAACAGCCAATTCCTTGATCGATCCAACGCACAACATAGCCGAGAATACCCTGGGCATTGTTATCCAGCTCATGTTGAATTTCTTCTGCACTAAGACTGCCTGGATCTTCCAGCAGAGGAATTTGTAGAATTTCATCGATGCTCGCCGCAGTTCGAGACTTCAACTCATCCTGCCGCGCAAATACGTTTACCTGGTGATAGTGCATGGCGTGTAAAACCGCCGCAGTGGGAGAAGGAACCCAGGCAGTATTCGCACCGGCTTGAGGATGGCCGATTTTTTGTTCCAGCATGCCGGCCATTAAATCAGGCATGGCCCACATGCCCTTTCCGATTTGTGCTTTGCCCTGTAATCCACAAGCGAGACCTACATCGACATTGCTGTCCTCATAGGAAGCAATCCATTGGGCGCCCTTCATTTTGGTCTTAGGAATCATTGGGCCAGCTTCCATACTGGTATGAATTTCGTCGCCAGTGCGATCGAGAAATCCGGTATTAATAAACACCACTCTTTCCCGTGCTGCCTTAATACATGTTTTCAGATTAAGCGTAGTACGGCGTTCCTCATCCATGATTCCGACTTTGAGCGCATTGCTTTTAATACCCAGCAATTTTTCAATCGCCGCGAAGAGCTCACAAGTGAATTCGACTTCCGCCGTGCCGTGCATCTTTGGTTTTACGATATAGACACTTCCTGTTCTTGAATTACGCAGCAAATTTTTTCCATCGACATCTAATGTCGCAATGGCGCCAGTAATAACACCATCCATAATGCCTTCATAAATCTCTTCGCCATTAGTGTCAATGATTGCGTTGTTACGCATCAAGTGGCCGACATTGCGCACCAGTAATATGCTCCGACCAGGCAAGGAAAAACTGCTTCCATCTGGAGCCGTAAATTCTCGGTCCTGATGCAAAATACGAGTCACTTCCTGGCCACCTTTAATAAAACTATCCGCCAGATCACCGTTAATGAGGCCAAGCCAATTTCTATAAATTTCTACTTTATCTTCCGCATCAACCGCAGCGACAGAATCTTCACAGTCCTGAATAGTAGTGATAGCCGCTTCCAAAACTAAATCTTTTATCCCTGCCGCGTCGCCGGAGCCAATATCTGAGTCACGGTCAATTTGTATGTCGATATGCAGATCATTATTCACCAGCAAAACATTCGTAGGTGCAGTCTCTTCTCCAACATAACCCTTAAATTGGTTCTGATTCTCCAAACTGGTGGATGAACCGCTGCTCAATTGAACCGATAAAACGCCTCCTTCCACCTGGTAAGCTGTTGCATCTCTATGGGAGCCATCAACTAATGGACAGGACTGATCGAGAAAACTCCGCGCGAAAGCGATTACTTTGTCGCCTCGCACAGGATTGTATCCACCCGCTCTTTCCGCACCACCGTCCTCGGATATGGCATCGGTGCCATAGAGTGCATCGTAAAGAGACCCCCAACGAGCATTGGCAGCGTTCAAGGCAAACCTCGCATTTTTAACAGGTACCACAAGTTGGGGGCCTGCCTGGGAAGCGATTTCAGAATCTACATTTGCAGTGCTCACCTCAAAGTCATCACCCTGATTGCTTAGATATCCAATCTCGGTAAGAAACGCTTTATAAGCTGAGGGATCATGCCCTTGTTCGCGATGTTGCCTATGCCATTCATCAATTTTTGCCTGCAACGCGTCGCGGTCTTTTAGCAGGCTTGTATTGCGTGGTGTGAATTCAGTGAGAATCGAATCGAGGCCAGACCAAAACTTGTCACGGTCTAAACCAATTTTTGGCAAAAGCTCGTTGTTGACGAAATCTGCAAGCTCAGTTGCTACTTCAAGTTGTCCTATTGTGATTCTATTTGTCATTGCTAAGTACTTTTTTTGTGGGGAGCAAATTAATCCAAACAGTAAAGGATAGAATCCCATATGTTGGAGTAGAAAATTAAAAGTGGATTTGTGTTTAGCTTTCCTGGCTGTCGTCGCTATCGCTTTCGACTCGATTGTCCTTTATGGGAATCTTTGCGCCATCTTCGATACCTGCAAGTTCTGCCATCTTAACTACGGAATTATGCATTTCTTCTAATGTTGCCTGGAATCGTTTGGCGTCTTCTTGACCGATATCTTTTGAGATGGCTGCTGAGTTGAGTTCGCGCACCATGTCCAGCATGCGGTTGCCTTCAACTCTAAGTCGGGAAAAACGTCGATCGCTGGGAAAAAATTTATTCGATAAGCCCCAAACACCTGCTTCCATAAGCAGCACTCCAAAAAGTGCCATAGGCATTTGAACGGTAATGGTAAGAGTTGAACCAAGTAAAACGGCGGTGAAGATTAATGCGATACCCAGGCCGGTAAGCATGATGTCGATATTGCGGCGGATTTGTCTGTTCACGAATACCCCTCGGGTCCATCGGATATAATACGCTAGCTCTTATCAAGTCTAGCCGCAGGATGCTAACGTCTGCCGTTCAGTTTTGTACAGGAGATTTTATCGAGAAGCGAGCGGCCAGCACAATTCCAGGAACTGTTTTCTCAATCACCAATAGCTAGATTCATCTCGGCAGAAAACAGCATGGTCCGGTCCAGATCCTGTGCGGCCCAGCGCAGCATCGTGTCTTTGTCCTGAGGAACTAATTCATCGAAAATGTTTTCACCGTTCACATTCACACGAATAGCCTGTGAAAAGTCCACTTCTTCAGGACTAAGCAGCAGGGTAAATTCGCTAATCCCGCGGGCTACAACATCAATCTCGTTAGCAGAGCGGTTCGCTTCCAATAGACCGGGTGACTGCGATAAGGCATCAATGCGAATCCACAAATTGCGATGAAACTTGTCCGTTCTATCAGCCACCCATTGCACGGAATCCGGTAATGCATCTCGAGGATTATCCTGTTTGAATCGCTCAATGAGAGGGGTCTCTTCAGGCAGCCAGTTTGTGTTGTGGCCACCCTCAGGAATGACTTTCCAAATGTGATCTACGCCTGCATCGACCAATATATCGATAAAGGGCGCAACCGATGATGACGGATAGAGGCGATCGTTTTCTCCATTCACGATGTAGAGTGGTTTCGACATTAAATTCTCAAAATAGAGCCGATAACCGCCACCACTTTGAGGATTACGTAGGACTCCGGGATGACCTATATAAGGTAGAAAAGCTGCCCAGGGCGTAGGTTGTTTGAATGCGAAAAAATAAGCACCGGTTCCGCCATCAGAAATTCCAGTTAGAGTTACTCGGTTCTCATCGATGTTATAACTTGCTTTTAGTTCATTAAGAATTGCCGGCAAGCTCTCTGCCTGATTCTCATGCCACCAAAATGCATCGACCCAGGAAGCAGGTACAACAATTATTCGATCAGGCTGTTTTAGTGAATCGAAGCCACGACGCCACCATCCCCCACCTGGCTCCCATTCTGGTCGACTGACCCCGCCGTGGAGCATGAACTCAACCGGATATTTCCGGCTTGGATCATATTCTTCTGGTACCAGAAATACATAGGGAAAACGGGTACCATCGCTGGCGATTCGAGCACTCTCTTGCTGGCCGGTGGGCACATTAGCCGAATAGGTCGGACCGTCTTTCAGCCATTGATAGAGTGTTTCCGCATCTGCAGACTCGCTTACTAATTGTTCAGCGACAGAATCTCTTTGTGTGTCATCAGTAGCAGACCAAAATTGATCTACCAAGCCATCATTTTCGGCAGCAAATGTACGACTGAATAAAACCGTGCAGACTACCGCAGAGAAAAATTTACTTTTACATATCATTAATCTTTACAACTCACCACCGAGCTCTGTGTATACCGCTCGCAAAAACCGATCCGGATCACCATAACGATCGTTATACGCTGAAGTTGGATTCGCAGAAGCTACATCTTCATAGGACATACCTCGTACAACCATCTCTTCAACCTGAGCTGCAACATCGATGACCATGTCACGAAAACCCATTACATCCATTCGGTCTGAAACTACGCCATGGCCTGGAACAATTTTCGTATCAGGACCGGCAGTACCAACCAAGATAGCCAATGCCTGTATGGTCCCATCCAGGGTGCCACCATTATTGGTATCGATAACCGGAAAAGCAGTTGTTCTAAACACATCGCCGGTATGGATTACATCTGAATCGCGGAAATGAATAAAAGTATCGCCATCGGTATGTGCAGGCGGCACTGGGAATGCATGAACTTCTTCATCATTGAGATGAATAGTGATGGATTCACTGTAGGTTAAAATTGGCAGGGCGTCTTTGGGTGAAGACGCACTAAGGCGGACTCGGACCTCATCTCGGGCAAGTATGACGATTCCCATTTTGCCCAAATTTTCATTGCCTCCGGTGTGATCCGGATGCACATGAGTATTTATAACGAATCGAATCTCGCCATCATTGAGCTGGCGAATCGCCGCCAATATCTTGTCCGTCAACGGCGCAAACTGGTCATCGATCATGACGACACCGTCTTCTCCGATGCTTATCCCAATATTTCCACCGGCTCCTTCCAGGTAATAGAAAGTACCAGAGACATGGTGGGGGACAATTTCGACACCGCTGAGATCTCTTTGGGCCTGGGCATTTGAAATGGCCAATAAACCTAGGGGCAATGCTATTGCCAGTTGCTTGAATAACCGGGATAAGAGCATGCTGGAATCTCCTTCTGCGTGAGTTTCACTGTCTCAGCAGGATAAGAGGCTGCTTGCAGAATGTCTATGCATGAATTGCCAGTTCATCGTATCTCAAACATTGACTAACCCGAGCGCGTATTGGAGGATTTGAACTCGAATAATTGCGTGTTTTCATCTGTTTTCGCGTATAAGCGTAAACAGCATGAGCACCACATTGGCTGTGGCAATGACACAAGAAGTACGCCCTCAAACGTTCTTGACCACCGGGCTCAAATTCCTTGCGGTGGGAATTTGTGCGCTTGTTCTTGCTATAGCCTCGCCTTCTTACGCCCAGACTGCCAATGACGAGCTCCCAGTACTGGATCTGGATACTCCAATCCGCATGAACTTTTCCGGAAACTGGGAGAAAGACTTCGCCCGCAGTGATAACTGGGAAGATGAACTCAGTCGTCGTATGCGCATTCGACAGGAGAACGCAGCGCTGCAACGTTCCGGTGTTGGCCTGGGCAATGGACCTTCTGTCAGTCTGGGAAACATTAACCTTAACCGGCCACGCAGGCGACAGGCGAATCTTATCGATATGGCGCGCTTGGCGGAATACATCAATCGCAATTCCACGATGGACATCATTCAGGACCGCAATGAAATTCGTATCGAACGGCGGGGAGAAGCACCGTTGGTTTGTGGCATGGAAACTGGCCCAAATGAAACGTTTAACAGTCAGCACGGCGCTGAAATATGTGGTTGGGATAGAAACCAGTTAGTTTTTGAAATGGCTTTACCTGACGGTCTTTACATTATTCATCGATTCAGTGTTTCCTCCGACAGCCAATCGCTGCGAATGATTACCAGCATTTCCAGCAATGGTTCAGTGCCTTTCAATCTGGTGCAATCTTATAACAAGTATCAGGCACCGCCAGATGAGTTTTACTGCACCCAAACCGTAACTCGCGGCCAAGTCTGTAGCCAACGAACTCCCATAAATTAAAGAGACATGGCACTTATTAGAATCAATCGAATTTGGATTCTAGCGGCAGCTACGATTGTCTTGATTGGCTGTAATCAGACTCCACCGCCGCCACCTGCTCCTCCTCCGATTCCTACTGTCGGCGCAGTCGATCTCAATGCCTCAATTGCCGAACCCAATGACGCATTGTTGTTAGACATTGGTGTACAAGTGTTCACTATCGATATAGGCGAGCAGGAAGCCTTAGAGTTCGGTGAATGGATCTTCACTGAAATAAGAGAGAACGAGACACACTATTTGCCTTATATCCTGCGCAATACCTTGCTCGTCTCCAATCAGTGGGGCCCAGTGAGAGTTTTGCCTGTTGATGATCCATCAATGGATTTAAGCATTAGTGGCACAGTTCTTACTTCTGATGGGCAACGGCTGATTCTGCGAGTCATTGCTACCGACAGCACTGGCCGTGTCTGGTTAGAAAAGGACTATGCAGACGAAAGTCTTACGGAGGACTATCCGACAACTACACGCTATACCCCTGGCAGCCCCTTCGATGCGGCTAATTTTGTCGAACCTTTTCAAGACATTTACAATCAAATCAACAACGATTTAGTCAGCATTCGATCTTCGCTATCGAATGAAGACTTAATTAATATCAAGCGCGTTTCCCAGCTAGTCTACGCCAGCGACCTTTCGCCAGATTCTTTCTCAAGCAACCTGGGCGTAGATGAGAGCGGTTATTTGAGTATCCTTACTCTGCCTGCAGATGACGATCCGCAGTATCGACGAGTTCAGGAAATGCGACTACGACATCACTTGTTTATCGATACCGTGGATGAGTACTACCAATCACTCTACGACGAAATGCAGGCGCCCTATGTGGTATGGCGCAAATACTCTTACGATCAATTAGAAGAAGAAGCGAATTCCGCATCTGAAGCCTATGACTTCAATAATTACGGTCGATCTCGTGGTTTTCTCACCTTAACTCAGCGTTATGATCGTTACCGCTGGAGTAAAATTTTTGAAATGGAGTATCGAGATCTATCCGTTGGCTTTAACAATGAAATTGCGCCAGCCATTTTGGAGTTAAACGAGCAAGTGCATGGCCTAAACGGAACCATGGAAGAACAGTACATCCAATGGCGGCGTATATTGCGTCGTCTTTTTGCGTTAGAGGAAGAAGTTCCTAACTAGAGTAGTACCACTATCGACATCCAACAGAGTAAAGCTGTTGCTATAGGCGTAAACATAAGAAAAACTAAATTTTTAACTTTCACCATTTCATTTAACTCCCCTATTTACTTGTTCAAAATTATACGCTTTTCACTCCCTGAAAATTATTTCTGCGACAATATGCCGCGAATTTCTAATTGGCTGATAGCGACTGACCAGACTATCTTTTTTCTATTTCTTGATATTGAATCGAGTTTCTGAGAGGTTTGAATTCAATAGCTCGGTAGCAACCCCATGACAAAAAAAATATATTCTCAAAGCAGAAGGCAATTTCTAAAAGGATCGGCATCCTATGCCGCCATGGCTGCAGCCCTCGGGAGCGTCGCATCCCCAATCACTTTACTTGCGCAGAATTCGAATCTGAGGATTCGTGAAGTACAAGCTTACCCAATCTATATCAATCAACGCTCCGATGGATTGTTGGACGCGCCAAGCTTTGATGGTGATGACGACCCTCGCCGCTGGCGTTATGGCGGCCCGTTTGAACAACTGCCCTCAGCCATAATCGCCATCATCAAAACCAATGAAGGCATTACTGGTTTTGGCATGGGTGCAGGAGGTAGTGCAGCCACTGAAATTATCGACAAGCACCTAAAACATTTATTGCTCGGAGCCAACCCGCTAAACGTAGAACAACTTTGGGATCAGATGTACACCTCCGGCGTTTTCTATGGTCGTCGTGGTGTATTCGCCATGGCGCTTAGCGCAGTCGACAATGCACTATGGGATATCGCAGGAAAAAATGCTGGCATGCCGGTGCATGAACTAATCGGTGGAGCCGATCGCGAGCGCATAGAGATTTACCAAACCAATGGCGATTTCCTCGAAGCCCAGGCAAGAGGCGTTAAGAATTTTAAACGCACCACTTACGGTGGTCCACGCGCATCACAGGATGCAATGGATAGATTTATAAACTCGGTGCTGGAAGCCCGCGATCAACTCGGTCCTGACGTACGAATTATGACTGATTGTGTTTCTCGTGATGGCACCGTTGAATGGGCAATTCCATTTTGTGAAAGGCTGCGAGATGCCAATCTCTATTTCATGGAAGAATTACTATCCCCCGATAACGTTTTTGGTTATGCAGAATTGGTCGATCGGATTGGTGGTCGCGGCGCAGGCTGGACCAGAATCGCCTGCGGTGAACACGAATACACGGAGCATGGATTTCGCGTACTAGTTGGACTTGGCTCAGCTGAAATTCTACAACCGGACATCACCTGGTGTGGAGGGACAACGGCAGGCCGTCGTATATCGGCACTGGTGGAATCTGCTGGCTTAGAGTTGATCCCCCACAGGGGAGCCAGTTCCTGGGGTTTCCCTATTGCTTTAACTTCTCCGAGTTGTACTATGGCAGAGAGCTTCCCCGAGGGATCAGCGATTCTTGATGCCATGTCCTGTCGGGTAGAAAATGGCTATGTAGTTTCACCGAGTGAACCTGGCTTTGGCCACACGCTCAGTGAAGAAATGGTGTTAGATTTTCAGCTAACGTTTAGACAATAGAAACCAAGTACCCAGTAACTAAGGTACCTATAAAAAGAAGAAAGAGAGGAAGTGCTATGTCGGAAGAACAAGCTGTAGCAGGAAACTCGAAGGTAAAGATTTTAGTCGGCGGATCAATCGCTGCCCTGCTCGCCATTGGCATTGTTGGATTTGTTGTTTATTCCGCGACCTGTCCCTGTGAGAGAACACCGGGGGGATTTCTGTTTGGCGAAAGTGCCGATGAACCCGTTTCAAACTGGACTTTTGCTAATCAGGTTCCATTATGTCAGTTGCAAATTTATGCTGGCATTCGACCCCATTCCATTAACTTGAATTGCATGTCAACACCAGAAGGTGAAATGTATTTGAGTTGTTCCGTTTGTGATACTAAATACTGGGCCAGCAAAGTGGAAGCCGATGAAGTTGGCGTAATGCGCTTAGATGGCGTCACCTATCCTGTGCATGTAAATCGGATTACCGATGATGCCACAATGGATCGCGCCTGGCAGGCTCGGGTTTCCAAGTTGCAACAATTTGGTGGGCCAGGTAATCCCGCTCCGCCTTCTGATGCTGTACGCCCAGATCGGTGGTGGACATTCAGGATTACTTCCCGCAGTTAGAAAATTTTAAGGTGATTGAAATGAAAATGAAACGCTTAAACTCTTGTCTGTTATTTGTTGCTATTGGCGTTATGAGCTTTAGCACAAATGCACAAGAACGAAGCTGGATTGATTTAGCCGTGCATAACTTTGGTGCTCCCATTAATACCATGTGGGCAGAAGGTGAATTGTCTTTCGCTGAAGATGGCACCATGGTGTATTGCAGTGCGCGTCAGGACATGGCAGTTGCGCCAGGAGATCCTAAAGATCTATATATCGCGACTTTTGACGAAGCGACCGGTAGCTGGGATGAACCTGTGAACATGGGTATTCCAATCAACGCAGCTCCAGCTACAGATGTGCATCCGTTACGTGCTGGTGATGATCGCGAACCCTGGATTACTGCAGACGGCAACACGATTTATTTTAGATCCGATCGACTGGCCTCCGACGGCAATGCCATCGATCTTTTCGTAACTAATAAAGTGAATGGAGTTTGGTCGGAACCAGAACTACTGCCCTACCCTATTAGCACCGATGAAGGTAACGAACATTGTCCTGCTGTTTTGCAAGACGGCATTACTTTGTGCTTTGCATCGATGCGTGCAGGTGGTTATGGCGGTTCTGATATTTATTGCTCGCAAAAAGATGCAAATGGCGATTGGATGAAGCCAATTAACCAGGGACCAAATATAAACACCGCCGCAGAAGAATTTCATTTCACCCAGGACAGCGATGGTATGGTCTATTTTACTTCCACGCGCCCGGGAGGTTATGGCGGTAGAGATATTTATGGTGCCATGCAGTTGGGCGCCAACGATTGGGGTGAGTCTTTTAATCTGGGGCCAACGATAAACACCTCGGCTGAAGATATGTGTCCGGCTCTTCCTCCTGGTGCCGATTCGTTCTCATGGTTCTCTTCCCGTTCTGATAATAATTTGGGAAGTTTCGATATTTTCTGGAC
Organism: Pseudomonadales bacterium; assembly: GCA_012103535.1. Classification (GTDB taxonomy): domain Bacteria; phylum Pseudomonadota; class Gammaproteobacteria; order Pseudomonadales; family Pseudohongiellaceae; genus UBA9145. The sequence goes on along the minus strand of WLWQ01000003.1, from coordinate 704,345 downwards.
CAAGAAAACAAACATTCAAAACCCGTAACAATTCTGCACTCATAAAAAAACCCGACCACTTGTGTGATCGGGTTTTTTTGTGTCAGTTAAAAGTAGCGCTAAGCCAGATTCTCTGCAAACAGATTGAGTAATCTGCTCCAGGCTCTTTCCGCCTGAGCTTGATGATAAACCTGTGAATCTATCGCACACCAGCCATGCATGGCATCTGCATACACTTCAATCTCAGCAGAAATACTCGCTGACGCGTAGGCTTCGCGCAGTGTTTCCTTAGCTTGAGGATTATTTTCATCATCGTTCTCAGCAACACAATGCAACATGGCAGCGCGAGTGTCTGGAATCAAAAGATGTGGACTGTCCGCATTGCCTGTGGCCAGACCACCGCCATGAAATGTAGCTCCTGCCGCAAATCGATCGGGAACTGCCGCTACTGTTCTCATCACCATCGGTCCGCCCATGCAGTAACCGGTAGTACCAATGCCTTTATTGGTATCCACTTCCGGCTGCTCATCTAACCAGGCTGTGAACGCGCGGGCATCGGTAAAGTGAGTCTCCGCATTCAGATTTTGCGCCATAGGTAGGACTATTGCTCGAGTCTCTGGCTGGCCGAAACTTGCGCCACGTCCAACAACCGGTGCGTGAGCATCACGATAAAACGGATTAACTGTTAGCACGGCGTAACCCGATCTAGCTAAGCGCTTGCCCATTTCCCGAAAGGCGGGTCGTAAGGCCAGAATATCAGGCCAAACCAACACGGCAGCGTGCGCGCCGCGAGATGGGTAGACAAAAGTACAATCTGCAACGCCATCTGGAGTTCTAATTTCTACATCCCGTTCGCTTATAGATTGAGCGTTGGCCATAGCTGGGAACATCATGGCCAGACCTGCACCGGTCGCTAATTTGGTAAAGTCGCGGCGGGTCATTTCTGGATGCCGGCGCAAATATTCTTCTACATCTTTTTGTGTGTCGTTATCGCACATGATTATCTCCTCTATCCATCACTTGCCTCCACTTACCCACTTTGCGCAAGTGCGCGAGAGGGTACTATTCTTGTTTTCTCTTCTTATATTCTTCCCAAAGCAGGAATATGAGAGTATTTGGGACTCGTTGAAAACACAAGTCTAATGTCGGTGTTGTGGGTCATTCCATCGTGTACAAGCTGAGGTCGTAATGAAAGTAGTCACATTCGCTGCCACTAGCAGTAGAAATTCTATCAATAAACAATTAGTTAGCTATGCTGCCAGCCTGTTGGATTCTGCCGAATCAGAGATCCTCGATATCAATGACTTTGAATTACCTTTATTCAGTGTGGATCGTGAAGTCGAACTGAGTCAACCGGAGCTCGCGAAACTCTTTTTGCAGAAACTTAGGGACGCCGATGCCATTATAATTTCTTTTGCCGAGCACAACAGTTCCTACAGTGCAGCTTACAAAAACCTGTTCGACTGGTGTTCCCGCATAGAGACAAAGGTGTTTCAGGGTAAACCCATGGTGATGCTTGCCACCTCGCCTGGCGGCCGCGGAGGACAAACCGTACTCGCTGCTGCCTTGGAATCAGCTCCGCGCTTCGGCGGAGAGGTTAAAGCCAGTCTTTCTGTGCCAAGTTTTAATTCCAACTTCGATACCGATGTTGGAGAATTGACTAATGAAGAATTAAAAGCAAAGCTTAATGCAGCCGTAAAATCACTCCTTGCATAAAAACAACGTAAAACACGAGAAAAGGAAGCATAAAATGGCGAATACAAGCAGGCGTTCGTTCTTACATTCTGTGGCAATCACTGGCGCTGCATTCTCCATTCCAAGAATTGCCATGGCCCAGCAGAATTGGCGTGTTTCCACTGTGGCAGGAACAGGAGTTGCTGGCTACGAATTCGAAGGTCGTGAAGGACTTATTGCAACCGAAACTCCGGTGAATAATCCTTATGGCGTAGTGATCGGTCCTGGCGATGACCTCTTCTTTTGCGAAGTAGACACTGGCAGAACACGACGCCTCAATCTGAGCACTAATCGGCTAACTACCATTGCTGGAAATGGCGAAACGGGATTTGTTGCTGAATCACGGCGACCACTACAAACATCATTTAATGCACCTCATGAAATCCGCTGGGATGAACAGTTCAATCTCTACATCGTAGAACGTGATTCCCACAGCGTCCGCCGCATAGCTGCTCAATCGGGACTAGTTACAACGCTGGCCGGTGACGGCGATCCCGGTGACGGGGGTGACGGGCGCTCGGCTGTGCTGTCTCAACTCAATCGCCCCCACAGTATTGCCTTCGACTCCCGTGGCAATCTGCTTATTTGTGATATCGGCAATCACCGTTTGCGCATTGTGGAACGGGATACGGGAATCATTCGCACTCTATCCGGTACCGGCGAAAGAGTGCGGCCACCGGATACGGCTCCCCTCGAAGGCACTCCTTTATTCGGACCTCGCTCTATCGACACCGACCCAGACGGTAATGCTTATTTAGTGTTGCGGGAAGGTAATGCTATCTATCAAGTGGATATCGAAGGCAATCGATTACAGCGCATGGCTGGTACCGGTGAACAAGGCTACACTGGTGATGGTGGTCCGGCTATCAACTGTACATTTAATGGTCCGAAAGGCATCGCCTATTCTCGCCAGGATCATTCTCTCTATATTGTTGATACTGAAAATCATGTAATTCGGCGTATGGCATTAGCAACCGGAATTATCGATACAGTTCTTGGCAACGGCGAACGAGGCGATGGTCCTGATGGCGATCCCTTGAATTGCATGACCGATAGACCTCACGGTGTTTGCGTGCACGAAGGCATTGTGTACGTGACCGACAGCGAGAGTCATCGAGTACGGGCAATTTCTGGACTTATGTAGTCACATTGGACAAACATTGTGTATGAGCTGAATGATTTACTGCTGCTGTTAAATTCCTCCCAGCCAGTTATTAATATCCAAACCCATGAAGAGCAACGTGCCGTTGATCTGGTTAAGCGTTGCAGCCTGAAACTCAACAAACGCATTTTGCAATGGAGCGTTACCAAAGGAATAGTGGATGCCAACACTGGTGCGCCAGCTTTGTCACTAAGTAAGAAGCACGTGACTACCAACATCGAAACAGCTTCCGATCCGAAAAACAGCTTGATCGAAATCGCGAATTGCAAAGAGCCTGGTATCTACATTTTGTTGGACTTTCATCCTTATATGGATGATCCGTTCGTCATTCGTAGCATTAAGGAAATTGCTCAGGATTACACTATAAATGGTCATCACATTGTTTTTGTCAGTCATGAACTGGAAATACCATCGGAACTGAGTCGATTCACGGCACAGTTCGCGATTTCATTACCAGATAAAGATGAGTTACGTAGACTAATTATTAGTGAGCTCAAAGTCTGGAAGCTCAAGAATACCGATGAAAAACTGCAAGCTGACAAAAAATCCATCGAACTGCTGATTAATAATTTAACCGGACTTACAGTTTCCGAAGCGAAGCGCTTAATTCGTAATGCAATTTACGACGACGATGCTATATCACATGTTGATATCGAGCAGGTACAAAAAGCCAAATATGAATTGTTAGGTCAAAACGGTGTATTGAGTTTCGAATACGAAACCGCAACATTTGGTCAGATAGGTGGACTAAAGAATCTCAAGCAATGGTTAGAGATTCGTCAGGCTGCCTTTAGTTCGTCGAAGAAACAATCGAACCTGGATAAACCCAAGGGAATTTTGTTGGTTGGTATTCAAGGCAGCGGTAAGAGCCTGGCAGCGAAAGCAGTGGCTGGCGTCTGGCATGTTCCTTTACTGCGTTTGGACTTTGGCGTGCTCTACAATAAGTTTTTTGGCGAAACGGAAAAGAACATTCGCCACGCCTTAGAGTTAGCAGAAGTCATGGCGCCTTGTGTGCTATGGATCGACGAAATTGAAAAAGGTATATCTACCGGAGACTATGACAGCGGTACATCGCAACGACTACTAGCAACATTTTTAACCTGGATGGCAGAGAACGAAAAGCCGGTGTTCATCGTTGCAACCGCAAACGACATTCAGGCACTGCCGCCTGAACTCATTCGCAAAGGTCGCCTGGATGAAATCTTCTTTGTGGATCTTCCTGACGAAGCAACACGAGCAGAGATCTTCTCAATTCATCTTAAGAAACGCGAAGTGGATCCAGCCAACATCGATGTCAATTCCCTGGCAACAATGACCGAAGGTTTTTCCGGTGCTGAGATCGAACAGGCAATAGTCTCTGCGCTCTATCATGCCTTCGCTGAAAAACAGGAATTGAGTCTCGGGATCATTGTGGACGAGCTGAACAAGACTCAGCCACTTTCAGTGGTAATGCGAGAACAGATCGCCCAGTTGCAGGACTGGGCTAAAGATCGAACGGTATCCGCCAACTAGCCTCTATTTCTTGCTTATCTTAGCCATTCCCGAATTGGTTTAATCCATACTTCTAGGGGCGTGTAGAACGCGCCATGCTTCCTGCCTGTGGTTATCGAAATCTCGTCAAAAGTTCTCAAGTCACTCCTTTCGGCTAAGCGTTGGCAAGGACCGGGTGAATCTGTAGTTTCGTAAATAGAAAGTAATCTTCCACTCAGGTGAATTGGTGGATCAAATTCGATATCCCCTTCAAAACATCCAGCCATCAGCACGGTATTTATGTCATGAGAGTTAAATCGGCTTGCAGTCAAAGCCGTTAAATGACTTCCTCTGGAAAAACCGATCAAAGTGATATTCGACGCAGGTACGCCGGCATCCAATAGCGAATCAACCCAGGATGAAAATGTAGCAACATAAGTTGAGATTTCGGTATTAGCAGGTCTATGGTGAGCAATTAGATTAAATCCGCCAATATCAAACAGCCTGTTTTTTATAGCAGGAAAATCATAGACGCCATATTCAGAATGCCCCGGGGTTGCATTGTCGCCTTCAACAATCAGCCCGTGAGAATAGAATACATACTTTTTGTTTTTGTTTATCTCATTTGGAAATGTAGCAAAGATTTCTTCGCCCAAAACGAGAGCCGGGAAGATCGAAAGAACTAATAAAAGAAGACTTTTGGATTTCATTTCTAGTCGTAGTAGTAGGGCGATAAGTTAAGCGAGTTCGCCAGTTCCAAACTATGCTCAATCCAAAAGGTGGCACCGGCTTCTTGGGTTAACACTTCTACCCTATTCATGGACTGTAGAGTTTCTTCGGCATCGGTGTTGAACACAGGTGTACGCCGTAACATACGGCTGACTTCGAAATGATAGAGATCGCCGGAAAGTACCAGCGGCCCGAAATTTTCCAATTCCAGCTTAAGCACCTGGTGTCCTGGTGTATGGCCAGGTGCGGAAATAACCATCACGCTACCATCGCCAAACACATCGTGATCTCCCTGCAATAACACCTTGGTCGAGTTCTCCAATTCACTGTAGAGAGGTGGGCGAAAAACCGGATTGCTCTCGGCGTCATAAAATGCCGCATGGTATTCGGTTTCCTGAATCAACAGTGTGGCATTGGCAAATTCGTTGGCAGCCCCGACGTGGTCGTAGTGGAAGTGAGAGTAAGCAGAATAGTCGATATCTCGAGGCGACACACCAATTGCCTCTAACTGATCAATGATAGATTCTTCATACCAGCTAGTAGCACCGGATTGCCGTGGACCGACCATGTCTAGAGGCAGGCCAGCATCCCAGATCATTTTACCGTCCGGATGATCAATTAGGTAACAAGGGACAAACAATTCTCTGACTTCAGTTTCTGCGTTAGTAATCCCGAAGGCACTTACGTCGGGAAAGCTGAGGTGACCGCAATCGAATATATAGAGCTTGGGTCCTGCATTTGCTGCAGAAAACGCTAACAAGGCAAATGCTGCCAGAATTATTTTTTTCATTGCTGTCTCCAAACACTGTTCTAATTCGTCTAGATAATAGCAAAATCTGAATTACTGTCTTTATATTTCAGGTGCAATTCACCACATAACTGGGTAAAAATAGAATACTCAGTGTTTCCAAGGAGAACACGATGAATTCAATTAGAAGATTCGCGCTATTGTTAACGCCTTGCCTGGCAGTATCGGCTCAAGCGAACGATGAAGTAACCATTGACGATTTCGCTTTTCTAACCGGCGCATGGTCAGGAACTGGCTTCGGCGGTATTTCCGAAGAGATGTGGATTCCACCCAGCGACGGACGCATGTTTGGAATTTTTAAGCAATCAACAACCGAAGAATTAACCTTCACAGAATTTATGGAAATTGTCGAAACAGATGAAGGTTGGATATTGAGACTCAAACATTTCAATCCTGATTTTAGTGGTTGGGAAGAGAAAAACGACTACGTGACTTTCAAGTTTCAATCGGTTACAGAGAACAAAGCGGTGTTTGGTGGACTCAGTTATGAAATTGTAGACAGCGGGCACCTGGAGATTCAGTTACGCCTGCGTCAGGACGATGGCAGTATTAGTACTGCAATCTTTGATCTAGCTCCAATAATTCTTAACTGAAGACAAACATAATATTATCTCAATCGAGGAGTGAGATGTGAGCGAAGAAAGAGTCAAACAATTGTTAGGCGAACTAATCGCCGAGCTTGAAAACACCGAAACTATAGATAAAAAGGTGGTTGAAAATGCGCGCCGCCTTCAATCTAATGTGCAAGATTTTGTAAATCCGGAAATCGATACTGTAGAAAATACTATTCTGGATGATGCGATTGCGCTTGAGGCTTCCTTTGCTGCTTCCCATCCCGTTGCGGAAAAAATAATTCGTGAGCTGGTGAATTCATTGAGTCGAATTGGTATTTAATTTGCTAAGTGCAGTTCAATTGGGATTGAAGCTTCACGACTCCCTACTAAGGTTCCTATTAGTGAGTCTCCCCATCCGTACTTGTCCTGCATCAATTCATTTATCAGTTCGCTCTTTTCTTCTCTGAGCACTGCCGTGTATCTAAAACGACGATCATTGCGAGTAACTGCAAAATCTTCGTTCGCTTGAATTCGACTAAACCAGCCAGAGCCATCGGCACCAACTCGCAAATACTGGTAGCCATCATCGTCTACGACCCAAAGTCTGGTAGTTACCTCTTCGCCTTGTTCGTCCAGGGTATGCAGTTCTACAACTTCTACTCGTTCCGACGCAACCATTTGCAGAATCAGCAGCAGCACCACCAGCCCCACAACACTTCCTAACACCCAGCGTAAAATTTTCATTACTGCCCCCTTAGCGAATCGATAAGACGCACTTTAATGAAATCCTCTCCGAATTTACAGTTTCTAGAGTGGCAAAAAAACGAACATTCTTACAAACTGCTTCTGGAGTAAGAATGTTCGAAGGGCATTGAAGCTGTTTACACGTCAACTAAGGAAAATATTGAACCAACAATAATTCCACAGGTACTAGACTCTACGGCTCTTTTACTAGATTAGATCACTTTATTGGCCCCGAATTTCTAGCCAAAATGCTCAGGAACGAGTAGCTTTCAGCTTATCCAGAGAGGGGAAACAGATGAAGAAATTATTGAAATGGTTAGGAATCGTAGCAGGTACGCTGGTTCTTGCGGTCGCCGTGTTTCTATTCAGCATGCGCTTTACTGATGGCCCGATTGAGGTTTTTACTGGCGGCCCATTTAGAAGTGGAGAACTCGCAACGGCGCCTTCAGACTGGAGTTATCTGACTGATCGAGGCGAGATCGAATTCCAGACCATGGACCCAGCCCGCTCTCGCATCGTGTGGCTGGCTGTGCATGAAAGTCGCTTGTTTATTGTGAGTGGCTATATGAACACAGGCTACGGTGCCATCTGGAAGCAGTGGCCTCTATACCTCGAAGACGATGATCGAATCATTGTGCGAATCGATGGCAATCTTTACGAACAACGCCTGGAAAGAATCATGGAAGGCCCGGAAGTGGTTCCTGTGCTATCGGAACTTGCGCGGAAATATTTCCCAGGCGGAGGGAGTGCTGGTGCTGATGCATTCGCGGCTGCAGAAACCGTCAGCAATGGTGATATCTGGATGTTCGAAGTAGTATCCAGATAATCCGCGATTGAACCTCTATAGACACTGCAATTGGGGATGCAGCTCCTCGGCAAATCATGTCATCATAGGAGTAATGTTAAAGATCCATTGGATCTGAATTAGCGAGAAAGACTATGAAAACAATTGTGAAATATCTTGTTCCATTTATCGGTGCTGGCTTTTTGGTGAGTTGTGGAGAATCTGAGACTCCTGCTTCTGCACCGGAACTTAGTTTTGAAGAATCTTTTCAGGTTCAATTAATAGAAGCGCAGCCTGGTGACGTCATCGAGGTTCCCGCCGGAACACACAATTTCACCCGCAGTCTTTCGCTGACGGTTCCCGGTGTAACCATTCGCGGCGCAGGAATGGATGAATCGATTCTGTCTTTTACCAACCAGGCACAAGGTGCCGAAGGTCTATTGGTTACTGCAGATGATTTCATCATTGAAGATCTGGCAATAGAAGATACCGTTGGCGATGCTTTGAAAGTTAATGAAAGCACTAATGTCACTATTCGCAGAGTACGTACCGAGTGGACCAATGGACCAGATTCAGAGAACGGTGCTTACGGCATTTATCCGGTGCAATCTCGAAATATATTAATCGATGGATCGGTAGCAATCGGCGCAGCAGACGCTGGCATCTATGTGGGTCAATCCAGCCAGATTGTTGTGCGCAATTCCCGCGCCGAATACAACGTCGCAGGAATCGAAATAGAGAACTCAACTTTTGCGGATGTGTATGACAATGTTGCAACCAATAATACGGGGGGCGTTTTGGTTTTCGATTTACCCAATCTTGAAGTGCAAGGCGGGCAAGCCACGCGAGTATTCAATAATCAGATCTATCGCAATAACACGGAAAACTTTGCACCAGAAGGTGCCATCGTTGGCAACGTACCACCAGGCACCGGATTACTCGTATTGGCCAATGACAACATCGAAGTGTATGAGAATGAATTCTGGGATAACGGCAACGTTAACATCATGATTTACAGTTTCACCTTAGGTGGCCGTACTATCGATGATCCGAATTACGATCCTTTCCCAGAACAAATCTATATACATGACAATGAGTATCGAGGTGGCGGTACTGCTCCACGGCATCGCTTTCTGCTGGCCTGGCATGAAGTTGCGCAAGTGAATACGCCTAATATCGTCTGGGGAGGCCTGGTAAAGGAAGGCGCTGACACATCCAATATCGTTTGTCTCGGATCGAATCCAACTGTTTCGTTTCTTAATCTTAAAGGTGGTCTCGATCCAGCTGATGTCAGCTACGATCCTGAGCCCCATAGCTGTACCTTGCCGCGTCTGGCTCCAGTAGAACTGGATATTCCAGGAGACGACTAAGCACTTTCTAAATCGCTGCGCAGTCGACTTAAGAAACTTGCAGACGGCTCCGCATAAGCCTTAATCCAGCGCTCGTGAAAGCGTTGGATTGGGCTGACATCCAGGTAATTCCAGCGCTGCCGCCCTTCCTTACGCGCAATAATCAGGCGCGCCTTCTCCAGCACTCCAAGGTGCTGCATGACAGTACAACGGTTCAGCCAGGACAATTCTTTGCAGATTGCGCCTGTGGTTTGCGGCTCATCTCGCAACAAATCCAGAATAAGCCGCCGATCCGCACTGGCTATGGCTTTAATGACCAGTTCGTCCTGCTCATCTTCCTTATTTTTTAACGGGCGCTTGACCATTGGAAATACATGTTATATTTTTATAGCATATATGACAAGAGATAGAGAATGAAGAGGAGAGGAGAATAATAATGGCGCGCAATTTCACAGTAAGTACTCAGATTAACAAGCCAGTGGCGGATGTCTTCAAGGCAGTAGTGTCCAGTGAGGAAATGTCTAACTACTTCACTGACAAATGCAGTCAGGACTATGTGGAGGGTGAAACCAGTGTGTATTGGTGGGAAAACTACGGCGATCATCCAGTCTATGTAAAAACTGTGAAGGAAAATGAACTGATCGTATTTACACTCAATTCACAAGAGTGGCAGAAAACGGATGAAGTTCCTGACTACGAAGTTACGGTTACCATGAAGTTTGAAGCACTGGATGAAAACAGCACCATGTTCAGTATTAGCGAAGACGGTTGGCAGGAAGACGCTGAAAGTATTCGCGGCAGCTATGACAACTGTGGCGGTTGGCAGCACATGATCATGTGCCTGAAGGCCTACCTGGAATACGGAATTAATTTGAGAAAATAAAAAGGGAGCTTACGCTCCCCTTCCTATTCACAATTCAAATTGCTATTCGAATACGCTTTCCATAGCACGCGCTATGTTCATGTAGGCTTCCTTAAAGCCTGCTAGAAGATAGCCCTCTTCTATTAACAGATCTGTCGATGCTTCATACTTTTCTAAGTAATCATCATATGATCGATATAAACCAGCAATAGAATTACGTTGATCCCTATTGGCTAATGCAGTGACCGTGTCCTTTGCGTAAGGAATATAGCCTCCCGCCAACCGCGCTAGTGATCGTTCTGCACCGGTGTCTGGTGCGCGCATATTCCAGGAAGTAAATGTGGCAAGTGGCACTGCAGTAGCAGGCGGAAGAATAGTACTGTGCCCTAAATCGTTATTATCCGCGTCCGTTGCAGGAACCAAAGGATTGTAATAATGATCGGAGGATGTGGGATGCTGATCGATAATCCTTTCATCAGCCCAGCGACTACCATAGTTATTATGGCTCGGTCTGTACATTGAAGATGGATGAGCTATTGAGTTTAATCGGTTCCAGGCGGCACGATTAATTCTGTCATCAACATGGGAAGCAACTAAGGAGTCGTCTTCGATTCTGGGATAGCGCGATGTAGGTGGTTCAGTTCCATCCGCAACCCAATCATACATGCTCGCTACTAAGGACATACCGATAGGATTCCACATGCCTGGATTGGGTGGCAGCTGCCCACTGGATGCAGGGCGGGGAATACCATTGCCTGAACCGTGTTGCGATCCACCAATGGTATAGAAGCGAACTTCCTCAGGTAGTGGCGCATCTTCCGTCCCTTCCGGATTGGTGTGAGGCAGTGACCCTGCTCTTATCCAATACTCATTAGAGGTTTGAATATGCATTACCTTCGGCACGGTATTCGAGGCTCTCGCCTTATTCAGGATGCCGTCGGTATTACCGGTAAATGGATCTGTGCTATCGCCATAGGTAAAAGGAAATAGATCGTTGGGAAAAAGATAATTGGAGTGTTGACCATTGGTTCGAGTTGGCATGGCAAAGCGATTGTTAAACATGCCGTAACCACCACCGGCTATGAATGGCACAACGCCATCAAACACCTGCCGCTGGTCAAGATCGGCATTGAAACCGTCGTACATATATTGACGCAATAAGCGTCCGCTTTGGGAGAAGCCATAGGCCACGGTGTGCTCGATATCAGGAATCTCTAACTGATCCAGTTGTTCACTACCCTGGCCGCCATAACGAATCAATGAAACCAAATCACGGATACCTGACATACCAGCGCCAGCCAGTACCGGATTCTGAGCTTCGTACATCAATTCATAGATAAACCCAGGTTTGAATCCACCATCGACACTCAGTGTTATCTCTTTTTGATTACTGTTCGCTGAATCTTTAACTAGTAAATCAAACTGTGATCGTTCGATGGGCAGGCGCGGGTCAGTTTGGTAGAGGCGTTCACTGAGACTGGCATTTTCTAAACCAGACTGTGTTGGCTCATAAGCGAGATGTCCGCCGCCAGCAATATTCACATCGTTAGCGGGGGAATTAACACTAAGCTCATAGCGCACTTCGCCCGTTATGCGATCTTGTGCACTGCCAACGATTGGGGCGTGTAATCTTAGTCCGCCAGGCCTTTCGGTAATTTCGTTGATCCATCCTGTTAGTAAATAGGTATATCCCAATCCAGCCAGGGGATCCTGTAGTGAATTCTCCGGGGGCGTAGATCCACGACCACGATTGTTCACCATATAGAGTAATCCACCATTGGCGATAGAGTCATCCGGTACGACCAGTTTGAAGTCTGCGGAATACTCCACCAGTCCCTGGCTATTGGTCGGGGCATATTGGAGGTCGGTTACTTCGGAATTTGCAGGATCTGCAGGATCCAGCGTGAAATACACCACTCCCTGGATTGCGGTATAAGTAAAATCCACTGCGCTATCGGATAGTGTGTCTTGCACGGATACTTCGATTCTGGTGACTTCCGCTAGCGCTGAAGAGCTAACTATTAGCCAGACGACGGCTAGCAATACGGATTGAATTTTTGATTTCAACATAGGCTGATTCGCTCGCTTATTCTTTTGATATTTCGGAACTGGTCCGGAGCTATAGAGTTCGAGAGAAGACGAGTTTTTCGCATTTCGCGGCCTTAGTCAACGACATTGCGGCGAATGAATTGCGGCTAATTTGCTGTTACCCGGGAATCCGCTGTCAGGGCCTTATTTCTTTGCGCTAACACCGGCATCAGAGCGGTGAGAATGGAACCTACAACCAGTAACAGAGCCCCAAATATCGAGAGCCAGCTCAGCCGGTCTGAAAAGGCATAATCAGGATTGAAGTAGACTATGATTCTTAGAGAACCGATTGTAAACAACGGTGCCAGGGCCAGTACCGCGCTCACTTTTGACGCATCCCAGAGTTTCAACGCTTCGGCGAAGCAACCGTAGGCTACCAAGGTATTAATACAGCAGAACACTAAAAGGCCTAATTGTAATTGAGACAATGACAGTAGTGTCGAAGGCACGACAAAAGGCGCTAATGCCAAGCTTGAAAACACATATATAAGAAGCAAGATTTGTGGCGACGAAAAAGAGCTGAGCAATTGCTTCTGCAAAAGTGCATAGACGGTCCAGGCTATCGCCGAAATAATGACGATAAACACACCGACAGTCTGAGTGTTTTCAAAACTCGTAAATTCTGCCATGCGATCATGGAAAAACAGCACAAGGCCGATGACAATTAAAAAGGTTCCAATCTTCTGAATCCCAACGAAAGGCTCCTTGTAAAAAAATACGCCTCCTAATATTAGAAATAAGGTAGTTAACTGAATCACCGCTTCACTGGTTTCTCCGTTTACGTAGTTAAGTGAATTGGCGAAAGTGAAATAGTTAATACATAAGCCGGCAGAAGCTAGCAGTAAGAACCATCGAGTTCTGCTACTTACCGCCATTACATTTGGTAATTCCTTGCGGATTACTAACCAGAAAAACAAAACCAAACCTGCCACTAAGAACCGATACCAGACAACAGTCCACGCATCCATTCCAGCGAGCAATTCCTTCAGTGCAACTGGAAGCATTCCCCACAACGCTGCTGTCGTGAGAGATAAGAAGAAGCCCAGAAAATGGTGTGGTTTCTTAGTGCTCATAAATTAATTGAGAGTCGATCAAGCGGAAAAGCATGCTAGCACACTAAGTACTAGCAAATTACAAATACTTCGAGCGTAGAAATAAATTAGGAGAGCTTAATATGGCGTGAAAATCTTGCACTTAAGAATTCCATTTGGTCTGCCAACACATTGTGATTTGACAGGTAGAGGAATTCATATTGATTGGGCACGAAAGGAATCGCCAGAAGCTGCATGTTAGATTCTTCCGGGCTGCGATCTGCCTTGCGGTTATTACAGCGACGACAAGAAGTAACAACATTAGTCCAGGCATCCCGCCCACCACGAGATAATGGCATAACATGATCCCGAGACAGGTCATGAACGCTGAACTGGCTGCCACAATAGAGACAAATGTTCTTGTCTCTTCTGAAGAGAAATTTGTTTTCTAATGGAGGATCGAAATTTTCTTTATGAACTTTGCCATCGCAGGCAACGATACTTGGAAGCTTAAGTACCGACTGAATACCCACACGATTGTAGCCGCCGCGAATCTCCATGACGGTATTGCCAAGGGACCAGATAACGAGGTCCTTAACCATGAGCGTCGCAGTCTCTTCCCGGGTAAGCCAGCTTACGGGAATTCCAGCTTTGTTTAATCGCAGAATCTTGGCGTTCATGCACAACAACCTGAGAAAACAATCGTGGTTCAAATTCTATACATAAAATTTATCGGCGCAAACAGTAAGGACTGAAACTTACAATTCGTTTCAAAAGCCGAATTTAGGCGGGAAGCGGCTAATTTGTTACAGGACGGTCAAAAATGCCAAATTGTGGAATTTAATCTATGCTTCGAGTCTGGAAGCCTTTCGTTTTGCTTTGAATTTTGCGTAACCACCACTGGTATACCAGTAGCCGCCTTGAACAAGCAAAAGCAGAGCGACAAAAATTGGAAGGGTTCCCCAGTCGCGACCGCCGACTTGAAAATAGAATACCGCGTTATAGTTACGATCTTCGGTGGGATGGTCCGCGGTAACAACGCCAATATAAGTGCCCTTTTCTTCAAAGGCGTAGCTGGCGCGAAAATAGCCGCCAGATTCGATCGTTGGTGGTTGATAGTAAACAGTGGCTGCTTCTAAATCATCGATCGCCTGAATGTCCTCCCAGGCTGCATATTGGCCGGCGTTATTCACATCCCTCACAATCCGAAAATCAACATTCATCTCAAACAATAACTCATGCAGGTATTCCATAACGAAAACCGAATTAGTTACGTCAGGAATATCTTCGCAGAATTCATCATTCTGTCTGGTTTCTGGCTGAAAAACGGTAAAGTGCGCCTGCATAAAATTTACGTTTATTACGCAGAGGTCTTCATCGAATGCGACACCACCGTGGGCAAAAACAGTTTTCGGCACTAAGAGAGTAAGAGCCACTGTTAGTAATACGAACAGTTTAGGAGAAATTGAATTGAGCATAGGAATTTCTTTTGTTACCAGGGAATAATGTTTCCATCGTAATTAAAGAAACTACCCACGTGTGAACCATCTAAATTGTCGATAACACTCATCATGCCAGAGACACTGGTTTGAGTGTCGATAAGCGCATTGGGCCCGCCCATGTCAGTTTGTACCCAACCTGGATGCAGCACTGCAGCAGTAAAGCCTTCAGCTGAAAGGTCAACAGCAATACTCTTTACTACGGCATTCAGTGCTGCTTTGGAACTTCGATAGACATAAGAACCACCGCCTTTGTTATCATCGATAGAACCCATCTTCGAAGTCACATAAAGCAATTTTTTATCCTGACCTTTTCTCAAGTTATCGATAATCCCCTGTGTTAATAACATTGGAGCAATGGAATTAACGCGCAGTACCGGTAACCAATTATTCTCATCTACATTGCCAAAAACGGAATCTCGCGGTCCGTAAACACCGGCATTGTTAATAAAGATATCTACTGCGGTATCACCTAGTTGTTGCGGAAATGCCAGGAGTGATTCGTCGCTTGCAACATCCAGAGTTAACACAGACAAATTGTCATTATCTGCTTGCAGTTGATTGAGATTGTCAGCACTGGATACGTCGCGACAAGTAGCGATCACAGTATCGCCTCTTGCCAGATACTGTTTTACAAATTCCAGTCCTATACCTCGATTTCCACCAATGACTAGAACAGTTGCCATAATCACTCCCGCCGGTCTACCCAAAAAAGAAGGCTAATCTACCTGTCACGCCCCCTGTCGTCAAAACATGAATGGGATGGATAGTTAGAAGAACAGTAACTTTTTGTAGCCTAACCTCGTACTTGCCCACAGGCTTATTAATAATGAACCCCTTTGTTATACTCCTTCGCCGCCATGAAGAAGTAATCCCACATAAGAAGTAAGGAGAAATAAATGAAGACTTTTCCTGTTTCACTACTAGCCCTTGCAGTGTCGGCCACGGCGGCAGCTCAGCAAGCCGAAGAAATCATCGTTGTTGGTGTGGTTCCAGCCGGTTCCAGCATCGAAACCGACAAGCTCGCCTACCCAGTGCACACTGCTACTGCTGAAGATCTGGAGAATATAGCCGCTCTTAGCATCGCAGATTTCCTCCGACAAAGTTTCTCCAGTATTTCGCTCAACGACGCCCAGAACAACCCTATGCAGCCAGACCTTCAATATCGAGGATTCACTGCTTCTCCATTGTTGGGCCTCGCTCAGGGTATTTCGGTATATCAGAATGGTGTGCGCATCAATGAACCATTGGGGGATTCGGTTAATTGGGATTTGTTACCCCAATCGGCTATACAGGAAATTTCGCTTAGTGGCGGTGCTAATCCTCTCTACGGACTAAACAGTCTAGGTGGATCCTTGGTTATCGATATGAAAGATGGTTTCGATTTTGAAGGCACCAATATTGAAGTCAGCGCTGGCTCCTTCGGCCGCCGTGTCTCTAATGTCGAATTTGGCGGCAATAATGGTCAGCTTGCCTATTACGCCAATATCGATCACTTCGAAGAAGACGGTTGGCGCGATAGTTCAGCATCAGACGCAATAAATTTCTATGGCAGCGTTGGCTTTCGTTCAGATTACACACAGATTAATTTGAATTTCCAACACGGTGAATCGGAGCTAATCGGAAATGGTTCAGCGCCAGTTGAATTGATAGACATAGACCGCGAAGCAATTTTTACTGGGCCTGATATCACTGAAAATGACATGAATATGCTGAGCCTTGATTTCTCCCATGAGGTCAGTTCCAGTATTAGTTTCAGTGGCAATGTTTTCTATCGCGAAAATAACACTGATTCTTTTAATGGTGATGGAACTGAGTTTGGGATTTGCGAACTCGGCGGAATGGACACCTTAATCGAAGGTCTGGAAGAAGATGATCTGGAAGAACTCGGCCTGGATGATGACGACATTTGTGAATCTCAATTCAACAATCTAGACGACCTGGAAGACTTCCTGAATGTAACAGCGATGGGTTTGGGTGAAGATGAAGAATTTTCCATCGAAGGCTTCGAAGCTGATGAACTATCCGGAACAGGCATTCTTTCCGATGAAGCTATTAACAATCTCAGTGATCGCAACCAGAAAAGTACCGGTGCAGATTTTCAATGGACTGTTCTAGGCAACTTCTTTGGTTATGAGGGCCAACTTGTAATGGGTGGCGCTTACTTCAATGGAGAATCCACTTTTAATTCAGTTTTAGAACTTGCCGACATTGATCCAATAACTCGCTTAACTACCGGCTTGGGTACCGGGACTTTTGTCAATGAAGCAGCGACTAATATTTCAACGCAAACTGAATCCACCAGTTTATATTTTTCAAATATTTTGGATATAACGGATTCAGTCGCGTTCACCTTATCCGCACGAGGTAATATCACCGAAGTCGATCTACGGGATAAATCAGGTGAAAGACCAGAACTAAACGGAAGTCATCGTTTCACTCGAATTAATCCTGCTTTCGGGCTTACCTGGCAATTAGACGACAATCACAATTTATACGGTTCTTATTCCGAATCATCGCGAGCGCCCACACCTATCGAACTGGCCTGTAATGAAGGCGTATTTGATCTCGCTGTTCAATATGCCATCGAAGATGGTGAAGATCCCGATGACGTTGACTTCGAATGTCGATTACCTAATGCTTTTCTCGCCGATCCACCATTGGATGATGTTGTCGCCAAGAGTTTTGAAATCGGCAGCCGTGGTTACGTTAATGACATTCGCTACGCGGTGGGATTATTCAATACCACGAATCACGACGATATTCTTTTTCAAACCACCGGAAGATCCACTGGTCTCTTTGCCAATGTGGATAAAACCAGACGCCGCGGCTTCGAAGGATCATTAAGCGGACAGATTCGAAATTTAGATTGGACGGTTGCCTATACCCATGTTCAGGCTACCTTCGAAGATAGCTTTAATGCGTTAAGCCCGAATCACGATTTCGCCGACGATGAGGGAGAAATACTGGTTCGCAGTGGCGACAACATTCCTGGTGTTCCAGAGAATCAGTTTAAGTTTCTGGCGAACTACCAGCTAGTAGATGGACTAAATCTCGGTTTGGATATCGTCAGTAATAGTGATCAGCATCTACGGGGAGATGAGTCTAATCAACTGGATGAGATCGATGGCTATACCGTTGTTAACTTACGGGCGCGCTATCAGATTAATGATGACCTGGAAATTTTCGCAAACGTCCAGAACTTGTTCGATGAAGAATTCGAAACATTCGGTTTGCTCGGAGAAGAACCAAACGAAGTTGAAGTGCCCATAATTGAAGACTTGGAAGTACCTTTATTTCTTGGAGCGGCACCACCGCGGGCGGCCTTCATCGGCGTACGCTATCGCTTCTAGTTTTAAATACGAAAGGAAAACCATTGAAGCTCGCTAAGCAACTGGATCATCTGGGTACTGAGACTGCATTCGCTGTTTCCGGTGCGGCAGCAGCCTGGGCAGCGAAAGGCAACAAGGTCTACCCCTTTCATTTGGGAGACATCAATCTCCCTACACCGCAGAACATAGTAGAAGCGATGCAGCAAGCCATTGCCGATGGCTATACCGGTTACTGTCCGGGACCAGGAATTCCCGAATTGCGTGATGCCATTGCCAGAGACGTTGGGGCGAAGCGAGAACTAAATTACAGTAGCGATAATGTCGCTATCCAACCTGGCGGCAAACCAGTGATTAGTAAATTCATTGCCACGGTAATGAATCCAGGGGATGAAGTACTCTATCCGAATCCTGGCTACCCCATCTACGAATCACAAATTGAATACCAGGGCGGGACTGCTGTTCCCTACGGCTATATTGAAACAGACAGCGGTTTCAGTCTCGATATGGACGCCATTAGAAATTCCATAACAGCAAAAACCCGCGCCATTATTTACAACAATTTTCAAAATCCCAATAGCGCCGAATCTTCACCAGAGGAAATGGAAGAACTAGCGGAGTTATGTATTAAACACGATTTATGGGTGCTTAGTGACGAGGCCTATTTCGAAATTCAATACAGCGGTACTCCACAATCCATTGTTAGTTTACCTGGCATGCAGGATCGCAGTGTTATTCTCTATACTTGTTCGAAGCGCTTTGCCATGACCGGTTGGCGACTTGGTGCGGCTATCGGCCCTAAATCCGTAATCGACATATTTAGTAAGTTCAACACCAACATCGAATCCTGCACTGCACACTTTGTTCAACGCAGTATGATCGATGCCATCGAAGGCGATACATCAGGATCAGATTCAATACTCGACGAACTGCGTCGACGTAGAGATGCTGCAGTAGCTGGCTTGAACGCGATAGATGGCATATCTATCAGCGCGCCTAACAGCACTTTCTATCTGTTTCCTAATGTCACCAAGATTCTGGAGCGCAAAGAAATCGCTGATGTAAATCAGCTAATGGAAGAAGCCTTAACTGAAACCAGTGTTTCTTTTTGCACGCGGAAACATTTTGGCCGCACCCTGGACAATGAACCCAATCAGTATCTGCGATTTGCTTATTCGGGAATTGATGTTGAAGACATTAATGAAGGCATGGCAAAATTGAAGCAGTATTTCGAAAGCACCTGAATACCCTCTTTAGAAATCTACCCATTCGGTAATCTTAACTCGGGCAATTAAAACATTGTTAGATTGAGTGGGATCTATGATCAGAGCCTCTCCTTGCTCGATGCGCGGATCGAGTTCAGGAAAGCTGGCCTTAATGTTCCCGGAGTGGCTGATAAAAAGTCGATTGCCGGATGCAGGTTTCTTGGTAAGTTCTTCTTTCAATCTTTCCAGACGGGCCGGTGTAACCCCTACCATTCGTTCTTCCAGCAGAAAGTCCTGAATAAGAACATCACCAAAGCCAGCGTGTTCTGCTGTTTGTCGCGTCCGAAAGGTAGGACTGCGTTCGACAGTTAAGATTGGAATCTGCAAGCGCCGAATGGCCTCGCCAAAATTACGGGCGTCGAAACGGCCTTTCTCATCTAGCTGCCGCTCCAGATTGCTATTGCCAGGCGCAGCGGTTTCAGCGGTAGGGAGCTCTCCCGGCGCGTTGGCATGGCGCATAAAAATAATGTAGCCGCCATTTCTTAAGGCAGGAATAAGTTCCTCGTTTCCGAGTTGCTGACTGAAAGCAATGCCACAGAGTAAGCTTATACAAAATGCAGATAATAGTGTTTGAATGTTTTTTCTCATTAGAACCTAAACCAGTTATGAACCTTTAAAGTTGGGTTTTCGTTTTTCCAGAAATGCCGCTCTTCCTTCTTTATAATCTTCACTGAGAAAACAATCGTTAACGAGCTGAGCAATAGATTGCGGGCTTTGTTGTCCCGGATCTCTAACTACTTCCTTTACCGTGGCTTTTACCGCTTTTATAGTTAAGGGTGCGTTAGCCGCAATACGATCTACATACTCAGTGACATTGCTTTCCAGTTCTTCTCGACTAACAACAAAATTAATCAGTCCGATACGCAGTGCTTCTTCCGTATTAAGAAAGCGCGCGGTGAATAGAATATCTTTAGCATGGGAAGGCCCCACAATGGATTCCAATGTTTTAATCGCTTCGAATCCATAACCAAGTCCTAGTTTAGCCGCTGGTATGCCAAAGACAGAATCCTCGGTAGCGATTCGAACGTCAGTGTTCAGCGCGATTGCCAATCCGCCTCCTACGCAAAAGCCTTGAATCATGGCCACCACTGGTTTCGGAAAGTTTGCGAGAGTATTTTGTGCTTCATCGAAGGCGGCTTCATAGAAATCTCGATCTTCTTGAGTGGCACGCTTTTCCTCAAATTCGGAAATGTCAGCCCCAGAGACAAATGCCTTATCGCCTGCCCCTTTTAAAACCACTACTCGTAATTCTTCCACCTGTGCCAGCTGTTTCAGTATGTCAGCAAGCCCCTGCCACATATCGAGAGACATAGCATTCCGTCGTTCCGGTGCATTAAAGGTAATCCAACCGATTCCGTTTTCTATCGCTGCCAACATTTTTGGCGTCGGCGAATGTATTTCCATGTTTTTCATTTCCAATGCTTAGGTGTTGATCTATTTTATCGTTCCATCTGCCATTAGCTCGGCAATTTTTTCATCACTGTAATTTAGCTCACGCAAAATCTCTGACGAGTGTTCACCAAGATCCGGGCCGGGCTTGTCAAACCGATTACCTTGCCCAAAGTTTGACATGTTAATGGGAGATCTAAGCAATTCTAGTTCTCCGTTTTCTGGATGGATTGCAGTCTTGGTCATGTTTAAAAAGCTTACTTGATCATCCTCAAAGGCTTCGCCAATAGAATTTATTGGTCCACAGGGTATGCCAACAGAGTTCATCTTTTCCACCAGTTCAGCTGAAGTAAATTGTGTGGTTATTTCGTTGACTTCGTTCCATACCGCATCGCGATGTTTAAGTCTGCCTTCCACTGACCTGTACTCGTCGTTGTTCATGAGCGATTCTGCTTTGGTCACTGCACAGAATGCATTCCACATTTTGTCTGTACTCGCAGCAAGGTTTACTAAGCCATCGCTGGTGTGAAAAACGCCCATAGGAGATAAAGTTGGGTGGTTGTTACCTTCCTGTCCTGCCACTTCTCCATTCATGGTGTAGCGAGCAGCTTGAAAATCCAGTTTACACAACATCGCCTCCAGCAATGAAGTATGCACCCACTGCCCTTCTCCAGTTTGTTCACGGTGCAACAGTGCCAATAAAATACCCTGGCCAAGAAACATGCCAGCAGAAGTATCGCTAACCGCGATACCGGCTCGCATTGGGCCTCGTTCTGGTTCACCAGTAATCGACATTAAACCACTCATGCCCTGGATTACCTGATCTACTGCTGGTCGTTTCGCATAGGGCCCTTCCTGTCCAAATCCTGAAATGCTCCCGTAGATGATTGACGGATTTATTTTCTTTACCGATTCGTAGTCCACGCCCAAACGATGTTTAACATCAACGCGAAAGTTTTCCATGACGACATCAGCTTTTTTAACCAGATCAGCAAAAACCACTTTGCCGGCTGCGGATTTCAGATCGAGACAGAGACTGCGTTTGTTACGGTGAAGATTTTGTGAATCCGGACCATGCCGGCTTCCCGCGATATCACCCTCGACCGGTGCCTCAATGCGAATGACATTGGCGCCCCAATCCGCCAACAAACGCACGGCAGTGGGGCCAGCCCGCGCAATAGTTAAATCGAGAACGGTATAGCGAGAGAGTGGAAGCGCTTGCTGGTCCATAGTGATTGACTATCGATTGGCTCGAGCATCCGCCTCTTGCCTTCTAGCGCCGGCGAGAATGCTGGGAAGTGAATAGTTGCCTTCATGACAGCCGGATTCGTAAAGCTTTTGATCGGCCGGCATGCGTTGCAGTGTTAGACGAACTGTAAAAGGCTCCAAATAAATTTCAGGATCGGTAATTTCATATTCGAAAACCATTTCAGATTCTGAAACTGGCGTAAAGCGTTCAATGATTTCCAAAGCAGTACTTGAAGGCATGCGTCGATCCGATTGGTCTGGCTTAAAAGATTTCGTATGTACTACTAAGGTCGATCCTTCCCAATACCCTATCGAATCACCGTAAAACTTTGGATAAGCAGGTTCATGGTGGTTTCCATTTAAGCGCACTACACGGGCAGTCACATGATATTCGCCGTATATCAAAACGTAATCTCTATTCTGAACGATTTGCATATTGCGCCAGGGTCCATCGATCGGTAATGGAACTACTAGAGGTAGCTGGCCTGGAATGCCGAGGCAACGTTCATTAGCAGGACGGTTTTCCGGCCCATCGAATTCCTCAAAACCTGCGGCTCGTCGCTTTGCAAAAATATCCATTGGAACACTGTCTCTAAAAGGCAATCTGCCATTTTCCGTTGAGACTATGCGTGAAGTTAAGTACTCACCATTTACCGGAATATAGTCAGTAATAAAGCCATTGAAATTTGCATCTGGCTGGTTGGTTATCGTCTCGCCTAATGGCGGTGCGCCGCGATTGGGATCTATAGGCTGACTCGCGCGCTCGGCGCCACGTTCAGCCGATTGCACCAATTCAGCTATTTCTTGTTCGGTGTAGGCTCGCTTTGAGCCCAGGTTCCCCGGGCGTTCCAACGGTGTTCTGCTGCGATCAGACCATAGGCCTTGCAGATCTGGGTGACCATATTCGGTCATTGGCACTTCGTAGTCAGGATTTGATTGGCTATAGCTTGCAAGGCCAGCCAATAAGATGGATAGGACGACAATAGATTTAGCTGAGGAAGCAAGATTGCGCATGGCTATCACTAGTTATTGTTATAGAGCTGTGCTTTGCCAAAGTGAACAGTATTATACTGACTACCTCTTAGCAATCGATTAAGGCCGCGCGCTATGTTTACTCAAATTTCTAAATTCTTTTGCAGATTCCCAACGGTCTGTTTACTGGCTGTGGTTTGCTCACCACAATTCGCTTACGCGCAGACAGTCAATCCCGATGAACCCTGGAACTGGCCCGAAGAATACGTACTCAGCCAGGTAAACCAGGTTCGAGCCGGCCGCGACCTCACCCCAGATTCCTGGCCGGGTGATGCAAGAGTCGCAGTACTACTTTCTTACGATGTCGATAACGAAACGATCCAGGGTTTACGTACCGGTGAAATAAACATAGGTCCCTTGTCTCAGGGTCAATACGGTTCTCGTGTTGCACTGCCTCGGATTGTTAGTTTAATGAATGAAGAAAATATTCCGGCCACGTTCTTCTTCCCAGCCTGGAGTTTGAAAATTGCACCGGAACAGGCTGATGTAATTCTGTCCTCGGGACTTCACGAAATTGGAGTGCACGGTTGGATTCACGAATTGAATACTGTGCTCGATGGTGAAACTGAAGAACGCTTATTGCGCCTGGCGATGGACACTATTGAAGAGATAACCGGCATTCAACCCGTTGGCTACCGCGCACCATCCTGGAATCACAGCCCAAATACTTTAAACATAGTACGTGAGTTAGGTTTTCTTTATGAAAGTTCACTTATGCACGACGACCGTCCCTATGAGCTACTGCAAAATGGTGAAGCGACCGGAGTAGTTGAATTGCCAGTCGAATGGATTCTTGATGACGCACCGCTATTTAATCCCTTAGGCGCACGCTATATGAATCCACGAGATGTAATGCAAGTTTGGATTGACGAATTTGATGCGGCCTGGGAAGAAGGCACGATGTTTCTCCTGACGATGCACCCTCATGTGATTGGCCATCGCTCTCGTATGGTTGCCTTAGAAGGATTAATCGATCACATCAAAGCAAAAGGCGACGTGTGGTTCGGCACCCATGAGCAGGCTGCTCGGTGGGTACGACAACAAGCAGGTATGGATTAGTCAATCATGGCTTGTTGTAAAATAGGCGGAATACAAATCAGGAGCTATAACTTGATTCCTGATAGCTGACGTAGAGAAAATGAAATAGTATGCTTTCAACAACAGTGTTAGAAACCAAGAAAAGAGACTTCTTTTCCCCGCAGTACTAATTCAAACTAAATAGAAAAAGAGTACTACAAGTATGAAAAAAATATGGATTAGCCTCATCTATTTCCTGTGCCCTAGTTTAAGCTTTGCGCAATTAAATTGTGACACAGAATTGTTTTCCGGAATTGTAGATATTGAAATTTCTGATATTTCACAGAAATCCGATCCTGTTAATCACTGTGAAATTACAGGAGTAATTGGAACTGAGCTTCAGTTTAGACTCTGGTTACCCGAATCCTGGAACGGAAAATTTGTCATGGGCGGCGGCGGCGGATTTGCCGGAACACTCGGCAATCAAGCACTGCAACAAGGTGTGTTGGAGTCTGGTTATGCCACTGTAAGCACCAACACTGGACATAGCGGCTTCGGTGCGAACTGGGCACTCAATAATTTGGAGCGTATTACGAATTATGGTCATGCCGGTGTGCACCGAGTTGCGGTCGAGTCAAAGAGAATGATTGCCGACTTTTATGAAGACTCTATAGACCGATCTTACTTTTTCGGGTGTTCAAATGGCGGTCGCCAGGCACTAATGGAAGCGCAGCGCTATCCTAACGACTTCGATGGAATTGTGGCAGGCGCACCAGCATACAATTTCACTGGTTTGATGGCCGGTTTCTTAACTACTCAACAGGCTATGTTTCCTGATCCGGCGCAATTGCAAGATCCGCTACTCTCAGTAAGTGAACTCGAAATTGTTGAAAGGGAATACCTCAACCAATGCGATGTAAACGATGGACTGCAAGATCGCATTCTTAATAATCCAACTTCGTGCAATTTTGATGTGACCGATTTGCCCTCATGTTCGGCTGTCGATGATGATTCCTGTTTTACTGAATCGGAGATTGCGGCGCTTAAGGTTGTTTATGATGGACCAACTGATAATCAAGGCAATTCACTGTTTTACGGATTCCCTTTTGGCGGTGAAGCAGAAGCAGGGGGTTGGCCCGCATGGATTACTGGCGGAGCACAGCCGGATTCACCAAATCCTTATCCTAATGCCCATCATTTTTTTGCAGCGGAACTCATGAAGTACATGGTGTTTCATGATGCTGGATTCGATTACTCCGGATACAACATGGATGAATACATGAATGATACGAGACCCGTATCTCCCACGCTGGTAGCGAATAGCCCAGACCTGTCTGCATTTAGAGACCAGGGTGGCAAACTCATCATGTATCAGGGCTGGTCAGATGCAGCCATTACAGCCTTGGGAACCATTGGCTACTATGAAGAAGTTCTAGAATCCGACGCAAGCGCTGCGGATGATGTGCGTTTGTTCATGATGCCAGGTGTACTTCATTGCGCCGGTGGTCGTGGACCCTCTTATGTCCGCTTTGTCGATGCACTGGACGAATGGGTAGAAAGTGGTGATGCTCCGGATTCTCTACAAGCGAATTTTCTTGATGAAAATTTTAGTCCTGATGGCGGCAGACCCCTTTGCGCTTTCCCCGAAGAAGCTATTTACGATGGCTCAGGAAGTGATAGAGATCCAGTAAATTTTCAGTGCGAGGCCCCATAGCGTAGAATAAACAATAAAAAAAGGAGGGAAGTAGCATGGAATTATTCATTGGGGAAATCCTTGGAACTTTTTTACTCATTACTCTAGGTGTTGGTGTTTGCTGCAACGTTGTACTCAAGAACACAGCGGGCTATGACAGCGGTTATTTGGTTATCACCTGGGGATGGGGTATTGCGGTTTTTGTTGGGGTTTTCGTTGCCGGCGATATTAGTGGGGCCCACATAAACCCCGCGGTTACTATTGGCCTGGCGACTGCAGGTAATTTTGATTGGGCCTTAGTGCCAATGTATATAGCCGGTCAGTTTATCGGTGCATTTCTGGCAGCGGTTTGTGTTTGGTTACAGTATCGTGAGCATTTCGACATAACTGATGATACCGGTGCCAAATTAGGCGTCTTTTGCACCAGCCCGGCCATCAACAATCCAATAAATAATATTTACTCCGAGATGCTAGGCACATTTGTTCTCGTGTTGGGGGTGTTGTATATCGCCGAACCAGAAGTTGGTCTCGGGGCCGTTAGTGCCCTGCCCGTCGCACTCTTGGTATTCGGTATCGGTATGTCTCTGGGCGGGCCAACCGGCTATGCCATTAACCCTGCCAGAGATCTTGCACCCAGAATTGCCCACGCAGTTCTACCCATAAAAGGAAAAGGCTCAAGCAATTGGGGTTACGCCTGGGTACCAGTAGTAGGACCTATTCTTGGTTCTATAGTTGCGGCTGTGGTGTATAGACTCTTGCCTTTCTAATTCAGAGAAACTCGTTTCTGAGTAATCGAGCGAACTGCAAAAGAAGTGCAGAGCTCCAGTATCTTATAAGTTACAAACATCATTGCTGCCAATTTTAGTTGCATTACAGCATTGGGTGGGGTCAAAAGCATTGCTAAAAACACACAACCCAGAATTTCCAAAAACAATTTTTGTCTCGGCGAATCAGTAAACTGCAAAATAGACCCGAATATTAAGAACGTAAGACTCGGGATTAGAGGCACCATCCACAATGGAACTCGCGCCAGAACCGGCTCTATTGCTAATAGACCAAAATAGAAACTGCTGAATACAAACAATGACAGAAAGAGAAGCTGTTCTATTGGATAAGAGTGGTCAGCTGATGAAATTTCCAGTTCAATAGGATCTATCCCAAAAGCATGGGCGATCGCAGCTCGTGATTGAAGTGACGCAAGCCCTTCTCTTTCGATTCTCTGAACTGATCTCAAACTGATCACCGCATTGTCTGCTAGATTTTGCTGCGTCCAGGCTTTACTTAATCTCAACAGCTTTACGCGCTCACTGTCAATTCTAGTGCTCACTATTTACTCTCCGGTTCGCTAGTAATTGGATAAACTATCGTGTAAGTATCTACGAAACTTCTACGCACTGTATACGACAGTTTGCCGCAAAAGCTATAAATTTGAGATTACCAAGTGAGCGCGAACAAAGAACATGAAATTTGGGTTGCACTTTCGGATTTGTTTCTGGACACCGATGTCGCTATTCATTTGAAACAGATTAGTAATGTCTGCGCAGATTCGGACTATTCCGTTGAAGAAATCAGAAACATGCTTTATCAGGATGTTGCGCCGGTGTGTATGCCAAATCTATTGACAGTGGCTGGTGAATGGACCGGATTTGACGAAGAGCAACTAATCGAGAAGATCAGTAAGTATAAAAACAAAAAGTCATCAACAATAAAAAGCTTGTTTAAGCCGCAATGGGGATTGATTGCACGAATCTACATCGGCAAGGATTGGGAGAAAGTCGCCAAACTAATTTTGGAAAAAAGGCGCGCTACTATTGGTTAGCCTGCAAAAACTTTACCGCGCGATCAGGAAAGTCGGTAAACAAGCCATCAACGTCCGCTTCGAAATAGTGTTGCTGTAACAAATCTTCAAAGTCTTCTGCATAATCAGGAACCTGACCAGGATCCAGGCGATAGGTGTAAGGGTGAACTTGCAGTCCTGCGGCATGGGCGCGTTCGACTAACGCTGTAATGTTTAAATTACCACGGGTCGAAGAACGCTCTATAACGAGACCCTTCTCTGGTCCAATTCCATCGGCGAATTCGGCGAGCTTGCTCATACCGTCAGCTTCCAGCATCCAGGCATAAGAAGATTCGCCACCGATCAATTGAACCAAGTTTATGTCTATTGCGGCGGCGGGTAGAATTTCCGATTTTATGATTTCTAATTCAGCGAAACTAAAAGTCTGTAAAAATACTTTGTCTTCTTTTGTTGTATAACTGTAGTCTTTAAGCATATTTACCACGGCGGTACTTATGTCTTTCCCTTCCTCGCGATGAAATTCTGGTTGCTTTATTTCGGGATAAATTCCAATGTCGTTTCCAGTGGACTTATTTAGCCCTTGAATCATTTGAATTTCTTCTTCGAAGGTTGGCACTCGAAAGGAAGAAGAGCCCATTGGAAATCTGTTTTCATAACCCTGAACTCTTTCGCCATCAATGAGGCGAAAACCTTCGCTTGCATTTAGCCCGCGAATTTCTTCAAGGGTAAAATCGATGGCGTAATATCGGCCGTTATCCCGCGCTCGATTAGGATACTGATCGGCAACATCGGTGGTTCTATCCAGAGTAATATCATGCAGGACAATAAGATGATCGTCTTTGGTCATGACTACATCCTGCTCGATGTAATCAGCACCCATGGCAAAAGCCATGGCTTTAGCTTCAAGTGTGTGTTCCGGCAAATAGCCACTAGCTCCACGATGAGCAATAACAATTTTGTCGGCTGCAGATTGAGTTGATGACATTACTGAAAATAAGACAAGAAAAAGTGAGAGCAATTTGCGCATGGGATCACCATCATACTACTTTTAGCGTGGAAACTAGCAAGTACAGATGACCATGAGTTTACAGAGAGGAGCTGAATTACACTAGCAAAATACTGCTAACTACCAAATCGATAGCGCAATTTAATGGCTACAGAATCTACGATGCGGTCATTCCAGGCTTGTTCGAAAAGATCCTGGAAGGTGAAGAAGCTATTGCCAGGGAGGTTTGAACCGCGCGTGTAGACGACAAATAGATCTGACAATGGCGCGAGTTCCCAACGATATCTTGCCTGGAATGTGAGTCGACTAATGACAAAGTCATCGGGATCGTTATCTGGATTCGCAACTGGTTGTAGGTGACTTAGACTATCAGGATCCACTTGCCAGAATCGATCTTCAAAAGCCTTCAATGAATTCCATTGCATGCTAATACGAAACTGTTGTTTGGATGAGATGAAGTAATTTGATTCCAGACGCGGTGCCCATTGGTGAGCTTCAAAACTGGTGTAGTTTCCATCACCCATATGAACTAACAGCGCTTCCTGATCGGTGTAGTTCAAACCGAGGTCAAAAGAAAAACGATCGTTGGGACGCCAAACAATACCGGCACCGCTTGTAATAATTCCCGGGCCAAGATCTTCCTGACTTGCTTCGAGATTAAGCGACCACGCAATCGATTTTGCTGGATCCGATGTATACCCGGCGCGCATGCCGTAACGTTCTGGAATGCGAAAATCCCCGGTCCCCCTTCCCAGGCGGTCATCGATTCTTTTTGGGAAGTATTGCAGGGTAACGCTGAAGTTATCGTTATTGAGATAGTTCCAACTCCTGCCAACGAAATGGCCAGCCAATACTGAACTTCCTTCGGTGTTGTAGTGATTCACAGAAGTAAAGGTTGTCGTTCGTGAAGTTAATCCGGGGACATCAGACTGAGTCAGTGCAAAGTTATAATCCAGATTAATCTGTGAGTTTCGGGAAAGAAAACCCAAATCATTCATATCAAATTCGTCATCGATATAGGTAGCAGTGATATTGTGTTGTACACCTCGCTCCGGGATGAAATTAATGTCTCCCAAAAATCCAGTTCCAGTTACGCCATCTACATCGCTGTGCATGAACTGGCCATCTAGAACCCAGCGCTGGTCTGCGGAAAAGAAATGGGCGTCCATAGCATTAACAGTTGAATCAATATCAGGATGAGAGACATCGGTACCCATCCACCCGAATGAGCGCCTGCCACCGGCACTGGTGTCCTCATAGAGTAGGCGAGCAACAGTAAAATCTCGTCCTTGGGCTTTAAGGTCTACGCGTGTGCCATCCGCCATTGTGCCTCGAATTGCGGAATCATCTTCTGATGCCAATAACGTACCGTAACGCAGACCGCCATTTTGTCCGGTGAATTTTATCGCTCCAAGCAAATCCGTAGGTTGGCTCAAGTCGGTAGGTACTACAGAAACAGCGTCGGGCACAGTGTAGCTTGAGGCACCACCAATTCTTCTAGTATTAAGCAGTGAAATAGGCCCACCAGGACCACGAACGCCTTGTGCCTGGGAACGGGGCGAGGTATTAAAAATGTCCTGCCCCTCTAAAAAGAACGCTCGTTTTTCTGGGAAGAACGTTTCAAATGCGGTGAGATTTACCACGACATCATCCGATTCCACTGTTCCGAAGTCGGGATTCAATGTTGCTGATAGCAATGTGTTGGTAGTGGGTCGCCAATAAATGTCCGTACCAATTTTATTTTCCACATCATGCCGAATGCCATCGAACACAGAAGATGCAAATGGATAAATAGTTAGTTGTCGTCTTGGTTCGATGTCTCTCAGTTCATATTTCTGGAAGCCAGAGAGATAAACATTGAGCGTTGTCGGTAATGCCGGCGTACTCCAGCGTTCACCCCGCACGCCTAATTCCCTTTCGAACGCCAGTCCAATGCGTCGAACACTTTCTACCTGGGGCAAAGGCATCATTGACCAGGGCACATAAAATTCTGCGCTCCAGCCTTCATCAATGGGTTGAGTGCGACCATCCCAGGATCCATCCCACTGCAAATTAGTTTGCCGTTCCGGCAAGACAGACATATCGGTCATGGAGTCACCCAAATTCAGGCGAATACGATAGCCATAGAGTCCATCTCCGGAAGCATCAATAAGCACTTCGATGCCATCACGGGGCAAGCGGAAATCTCGATTGGTCATGCGGGCAACAAGTGAACCTGGCGGTTGGTGATTCACAATACCGAAGTACATGCCCTGCTCGGTATACAAGAAGCGAATGTCTGTCTTGTAAGGAGCATCTTCCAATGTGTCCGGCTCGATAATTTTCATGCCATCGATTACCGGCAAATCCTCCCATACGGACTCATCGAGAAAACCATCAATCTGGATGTTGGCGCTGTCTTCTTCTACACGGGTTATTTGCGGAAGCTGCGACTGCGCTGTAATAGCAGGTGACGCCAATAGCAGGCTCAAAAATATCGCTTTTGCAGCGTAATTGACTGGAACAGATTTCATTGGATTAGGATAACTATTAAAAAAGTCCGCTGGGAAATATAACGAAAACTGTAGAGCCTTTCTGTAATGGAAACAATTAATTGCATTTGGCACCAAGGCGCTTTTAGTGTCGCAAAGTGGGGCTCAAGGAGATCTCGCCATGTTTCATCATAATTCTCCATTAGTTCGCCATTTTCTTGGCCTGGCGATTCCAGAATGTTGCGATTAAATGGAAGCTACCGAACTAATTGAGGAGCACTTACGGTGAGGTGGAACAGAAAATCCCAGAATGTACTTTTTGTGGAAGACGAGGACGCCCATAATTGGGCGACTTCCAGAACCAGTGTTAATCGACGCCTGGTTTACGTTTCAATTTTATTTGTAATCGTGGCGATCCTATTTAGCGCGCTGCGCTAAATTAGTGAGTCTTGTTAGCGTGCTTTGAGAGTGGCTTCGACAGAAAACTGCTGACCGGCACGGAGCACATCAATTTGTACAGTATCGCCAGGTGCAGACTGTCGAAGTAAGTTTGAGTAGATTTGCATATCAGTGACCTGCTCGCCGTTATAGTTCAGCAGCACGTCACCGGCTTGTAGCCCTGCCACTTCAGCCGCGCTATCAGGTGTTACTCCTGAGATACGAACACCTTCCCCGGCGAAAGCGAAATCCGGCACCGTGCCTAAACTGGCAGAGCGCTCACCCTGTGGCCTTGCAACTTCAATTTGCTCTGCACCCTCCAAATTTACTCTTAAGGGATCAGTTCGATCGCAAAGATAAACCACGGCTTCTTCTAGCCAAAGGGCAATGTCAGACATACCAGTGGCATCCAATTTGTTTACCGTATCGGTGGGTTGGTGATAATCGAGATTGGTTCCGCTGAACAAATGAATCGCCGGAATTCCAGCATTGAGGAAGCTGACATGATCACTGCTGGCAATAGTCTCCGTTGGAAACTCGGAGCGTACGCCGATTGTAAAACCGATTCCCTGGGCCATGAATGGCCATTCATAAGCCGATTCTGTGCCAAACACTTGTAGAGTACGACCCTCGAGTCGACCCACTGCATCGAGATTGATCATGGCAAACAAGTCTTCAGTAGCGAATCCACCAGGAGGGTTTTGGACAAAGTAATCTGATCCGAGGAGTCCATCTTCCTCACCGGTAAATGCAACAAAGAGAATTGGCCGTTGTGGTGAGAATGCTCTCGCAACTTTAGCCGCAACTTCTATAAGCACGCTAACACCGGAACTGTTGTCATCGGCACCTGAATAGACTTCACCAGATGCATTAACGCCAAGATGGTCGTAATGGGCGCCAATTACGATGGGTTCGGCGCTTAGCTCACGATTTACGCCAGGAATTATGCCAACCACGTTGGCCAGCTCCAGGTTACGAAAACCTGGAATAGCATCCCGCCATCGATGAATGTAAGTTCCGTCTACTGCTTGCAAACCAGCTGCCCTGAATTGATCAGCAATATAGAGCGCCGCTCTATCGATACCTTTTCCACCTAATCCTCTACCTTCCATATCCGTGTGGGTTAGCTGATTGGCATGACGTAATAGTTGCTCAGGTAAATACTTCGGCGGTAGGGTAGTAAGTGGAGGTATTGGGGGCAGCGCCTCCCAATTAATGTCAGCTAGCAATTCCGGTTTTTTCCATTGCATCGGTGAATTCGGACTGGTCCAAACTCCACTTACATCGTTGGTAGGTTCACTGCCGGTAAAACTGAGATAGGAGTAACGACCATAATGGGGCAATTTTTCGATCATGCCGGGCATGGCGATCATGTCTTCTACATGAATCCAACCAAGTGCTAATTCTGGATTGGCGGGATGCCGGCCAATTAGCACCGTTGCACGATTTTGATACTCGATTTCGCTGCCGGCAATCTGTACTCCAGTCGGGGAGCTTGAGACACCGTAGAGTTCCGTTGCCCCATTGATCAGATTGATAAAGGGATTATCTCTGCCTAAAATCCACACGGATCGGTCTTCCGGGATTGCATCGATCTCATCGGCGTAAAGAATTTCGAAATCCACTCCTTGCCCAAAAGTCTCAGCCATCAGCGACCAATGTTGCCGCTCTGATCCTGGCAGCACAAAGGTAATTTCGCTTGCGCCGAAGAGCTCACCGATTGTAGGTGGAGTTTCTTCCCGATCTAACTGGCGGAACACATCGAAGTAAGGATCGACCAATACTCCTTGCAACCGTGCATAATCCTCGGCGAAGAATGCATCCAGTTTTTGGGTTAAGGCAATATCATACATCTGTGGTTCTGGTTCACCTTCGTAATAAAGGGCAACTGGCACCTTTAAGAAGTAAGGATCACCAAACTGTGTTTGAGCAAACACGATGCGTGCACGATTCCCCGTCGCTTCTTCAACGGAAAGGGATAATTCAGGCGCTCCGATGCGGTTGACCCACTGATTGAAGAACAACGAAAGATCGAGACCGCTGAGTTCAATAAACAAACGTTCGATGTCAGCGTAGGATGCTCGCTGATATTTAAAGTCTGAATAAAGTTGCCGTAGTCCTTCCAAGAACAACTCGTCACCAATCTCGAGTCTGAGCATATGCCACAACATCAAAGTCTTGCCGTAGCCTACGGCCTGAGTTGCAGCAGAATTGCGGGAGGTAAAGCGTGCTAGTGGAAAGTCGTTTTCTTCGGCCACGTAATTCTTGTAGCGGGCCAACATATCCTTGCGGTATTCATGCCCGATGCCATTCATTTCGCGGAACAAATGGTCGGCCAAATAGGCCGTCAGCCCTTCGCTCCAATTTCCTGAATCATAGTCTGGGTAGACGCCGTTGCCCCACCAGTTATGGAGGATTTCATGGGGATAGGAAGACTCCAGGATAAAGGGAAATCGAATAACCTGCTCCCCAAGCAAGGTAAAAGACGGCATGCCATATCCGGTTTCCCAAAAATTCTCTACTAGTGCGAATTTGCTGTAAGGATATTCACCTAGAAGCGGTTCGTAGAGTTGAAGGTAGCGCTCGGTTGCATCCATGTATTTTGTAGCGAGATTCGAATCAGGAGTGCGCAAGTAAGCCAACACTTCGACATCATCTGCCTGCGCCGAATATTCGGTGAAGTTCGCGGCAATCAAGTAGATTTCTTCCATTGGATCACGGCTTTGCCAACCGTTATCTCCCAGTCGATCACCCTGACTGACCGCTTTCCAGGTTGCAGCCGAATCGGCGAACTGAACCTCCATGTCGAAAGTCACGAGCTCTTCGCCAAAGATGGGAAACCAGGCGCTGCCGTAGTTTAAATAGACTCCCTGTTCACCGACTATGCCTGAGGTCTCGGAAAAGCTTTGGGCGTATTCCACGCTGGACTGCTCGGCAACATCATAAATCGAGCCGTTGTAAATCAATAAAGCCTGACCGTTGTTGTTGCCGGGCAAACTTAGTGAATATTCGTTGCTGCTGGCAGCCAGTCCACCGGTGGCATTGATGCCCACATTGGTATCGGGTGCGTTACCGGATAATTGTTGTAACGATCCCGAGAAATTCGAGATAGATAGATTGCTGTTGAGCTCAAAGCGAATGTTTGGGGCGCGCAGATGTTCGGGAAAACTAATCGTGTCTTCAACCGAGATTTGTCGATTCTGCGGATCCAGTAATATTTTAAGGCTGTGATGAATCGGAGGCTCAGGTGTTTGCAGCTGCTCCTGGGAACTAGGCAACTGCCCGACCGAAAAATTCGGTAGACCCATAAAGAGAAGAAAGACTAGTGATAAGCGCTTCATCGCAGCTCTCTGCATGTGCTAGTCGAGGCCGAGTAGCTCCAGGGCCCGCTGATGATTCCAGTCCGCCATGTGAATCTGGGAAGTGCCATCAGGAGTACGGGTTGTGCTCCAGGCTAAACTATTCCCGTCAGGTGAAAACACGGGAAGAATGTCGGTGCCTTCGGTATTCGTTACTCGGACCGGAGGATTGGCCCCGTTTGGATCAACCATAAACAATTCGAAATTCGCGTGCCCCAGGACGTTACTGGAGTAAATAATGTAGTCGCTGCTGGGGTGAAAATAGGGTCCCCAGGCAACCATGACATCGGCCGTGAGTTGGCGCTGATTACTGCCATCGATATCCATGGTCCAGATTTCGGCGCTATTGCCGTCTGGATTAAAGCGGCGCCACACCACCTTAGTATTGTCAGGACTGAAAAAAGGGCCGCCATCGTACCCTGGAGAATGGGTAAGTTGTTGCACATTGGAGCCATCGGCATCCATAAGGTACAGGTCCATAAAATAGGAAGAGTCATCGTCGAAGAGCTGCTGTTCCGCCTGGCTCAGGGTGCGATTATAGGCATTACGATTCGAGGCAAACAGAATCTTGGAACCATCGTTGGAATAGGAACCTTCGGCATCATAGCC
The DNA here is from genome assembly GCA_012103535.1 of Pseudomonadales bacterium. Taxonomy (GTDB): domain Bacteria; phylum Pseudomonadota; class Gammaproteobacteria; order Pseudomonadales; family Pseudohongiellaceae; genus UBA9145. Next base: position 668,898 of record WLWQ01000003.1, on the reverse strand, counting down.
ATCGGCATTGCTTAAATTAACGATGCCTGTTCCGTCGACATTGGCCTGATAGATTTCGTAATGGCGGTCATAGTCCCAGCCATAAGGCCGTTCGATACCGCTTTCTCGGATGCTAATTTCTTCGGCTTGCTTGGCTAATGCGTCAGGGTCTTCATGGGTGGAAGAAAACATAACGCGATCAAGAGTCGGGTGTACCCAGGCACAAGTTGTTAATCCAATTCCAGGTGAGACTAGATTGGTTTCGCCAGTTGCCAGGTCCCGCAGAAAAATTTGGTAGAAAGGATTTTCGCCTGGTACTTCACTCTGAAAGATAAACTGTTCACCATCGGCGGAAAAATAGCCTTCGCCGGAGCGTAAGCTGTTGGTGATGAGCTGATGGGTTCCCGCCAATAATTCTGATTCATATTCGGTGTCATACAGAGCAGCACCGGTTGGTTCGGCGTAACCACTTGCTCCTGACACTCCGTCAGGTTCTGCCGCCGCGCTTGCGCCAGCTGCTCCATCCGGCTGTGCATGTCCTGAAGTATGCGCAAACAGTAAAAACACTGTGCTTAAAAAAACTATGCTCTTCCTATTAAGAGTTCCCATGACCCGTTCCTGCTAGTGACAAACGTTTAGTTAATCGAAGTTAAAATTTTCTTGTTGAGGAAACACACCAAAGAGCCCACCGGTATGCACGAAAACCACGTTCTGCGCGCCCTGCAGTTGGCCTGCTTTGCCTTTTTGAATCTCAGTTACCATGCCATGAAAGGCTTTACCTGTATAGACCGGGTCCAGGAATAGACCTTCGGTTCTGGCGAGTTCAGCAATCGTGTCGAAGACCTCCTGGTCGGCACTGCCGTATCCAGGTCCGACATAGCCCTCTATTGTTGTTATCTCTAAGTCATCTGCGGATAGAGACTGATTGTAACGCTGTCTCCAGAGAGTCACATCTTCCTTAATTTTGTTCTCAAAATAGACGGCATCGTCACAGACATTGAAGGCAATGATTTTTCCCGGCAAATCGAACAGCTTTGCTCCAACAATGAGTCCGCCCTGGGTGCCACCGGATCCCGTCGCAGTAACAATGTATTCCGGTTCCATGCCGACGGCTTCGAAATCTTGTTTCAATTCTTCGCTGGCAGCGATGTATCCCCAAAGACCGATTTCGTCCGTAGCCCCGGTGGGAATGAAATGGGCTTGCGACCCGGCCTGCCGGTATTGCTCCTGCAGCTGATGAGCCAGGTCAACATGCTTAGACCATTCGCGCTGCGGCAAGTAAGAAATTTCCGCACCCACTAAATAGTCCAAGAGCAGGTTTCCATCCGGGTGCTCCGGTTTTTCCCCGCGCAGAATCAGATGAACTTTTAGTCCGAGACGAGTGCCAAGAATCGCTGTGGCGCGACAGTGATTTGATTGCACGCCACCGCAGGTGATTAAAGTATCGCAACCCTCATCGATAGCATGGGCGATCGTGAATTCCAGTTTACGAATCTTGTTCCCGGATACTTCGGTGCCAGTGAGTTCGTCACGCTTTACCCATAGCTGCACATCGGATCCTTCGATCCGAAATTTATCCAACTTAGTGAGAGGTGTTGGTAGATTGGCGAGCTTGAGTCGGTTGGGATATTTCATTTTGAAGGGACATGAGAAAAAGGGAGTATAAACTCCCTTTCAATTTCTAAATACCAATTAAATGTGAGTTTACTTTCTACTCACTCTTTTTCATTGCGTCGTAAGCCATCACGCCACTCTCTTCTTCAGTGGCTAGCGGACGTAAGGCTTCGCTATAGAGGAAAAGATTAGTGAGCACGGCGCGCAAATGAATCGATGCGTTGAGATTATCAACCACTTCGGAACCGATTTTTTTCTGTTTCAGCATAAAGGCCAGTGCCGCACCTGCCTTGACACAGTCTTCAGCGATTAGCTGTTCGAATTCGTCTTTGCTGTTAGCAAAGGCCCTTACAATGAATTTCATTGCAGAGACCATGCCTTCAATTGTGGGTCTTGCGTGGGGACCGGGACCGTCGGTCTCATCGGATGGAGGTCTTCCTTGTGCCGCATAGGCAAGCAGGAATTCGTAACCCGACTCGATAGCCTCGATACTTTCTTCTATGTCCATATACTACTGCTTCCGAAAAAGATTCTGATGCGCGATTAGTCTGCTTCCTTTGGTGACCACTTCGCAGGGTCATGGTTTGCAGCTAATTCATCTTCCGACATCCACCCGGAAACCATGGAGCGTGTGTAGAAAATCTTTTCAGGACGCAGTGCAAAGTAAATATGTGTTGCCGCTAAGGCTACCAACGCCAAAGTTGATAAACCATGCAGCAAGAACATTAGTCCTAGCTGATCTTCAGGCATGCTGTTAGTGCGTTCCCAGAATGGGGTATTAATCTGCATGAGCATTAAGACGCCAGTGACGATAACTGCTAACACCACTACCGTTACTGCCCAATGCATACCTTTCTGCTCGAAGTAATATTTACCTGGCTTTCGAGATGAATCGAACGGCTCAGCAAAATCCTTCGGCATCAACATCATGGATTTGAAGTCTTGCCAGAACGTGGCACGAATAATATGAGCGATCACCAGAAAAGTAAGAATGAGCCCACTGATCCAATGAATGTTTAACCAGGCAATACGCAATCCGAGTATTGGTGCTATACCCGTGAAAATAAGCACCAATATACTGACTGCCATTAACCAGTGAAACGCTCGATCGATAGATTCATGTCTTACAACACGACGACCTTCACCTGTTGGTCTGTCAAGATTTTTCTTGGCCAGAGCTGCCATTACGATTGCATGAGCAATCAATAAAATGACGATGGCCATGAAAACGACATAGAGTAAATCCCAAGAAACACCCAGGATTACTTCTTCGCCCCAGACGTCTCTTTTATAGCGGACTATTTCTCCCACTGTACTACCTTCTTATTCTAATTAGTTTTTCTCAGCTAACGGAGAAGATCCGAGGCTTAACCTCGGATCGCTCTTTTAACCAGGTTTTGCATTAATGGCACTTTGAAATTGTTGTAGTTCAAAGGTCGCGCATCGGCTGTTGCCATTTCCGCCACTGAATTTGCCGTGCTTTCTGAACGCGCTTGTCCGCGAATCGCACTTTCCACCTCAGTCAATCGACGTGGGACACATTCAACAGCGCCACAAGCAATTCGCGAATCTTCGATGGTTCCGCCGGTCGTCTTGAATACGGCAGCAATGTTAACGAGTGCGAAATCCCACACGTTGCGATCGGCTACTTTCTCCCAATAGAACTCAGCGTTGGCCCAGGTATTTGGAATTCTTACCGCAGTAAGAATTTCACCTTCATTGAGCACAGTCATGTGCAAGATGTCACGATCAGGTCCAACAAAGAAGTCCTGTGCAGAAATCTCCCGTTGCCCACTGCTACTGGAAACAACCATGGTGGCATCTAATGCAACCAATGCTGGAGCAGTGTCTGAAGGGCTTACTGCAACGCAGCGGCTGGCACCAAACAGTGCGTGCTCGCGGTTTAGTCCTTCAGGGGAATCTGCGTAGCAAATGTTGCCTCCCGCACGATAGCAATCCAGACCGCGACGGTAGTACCAGCAGCGGGTATCCTGAACCAGGTTACCGCCAAGCGTACCGACGTTGCGAATTTGAGGACTGGCTACAATGCTCGCGGCTTTCGCCAGCAAACCATAGCGGGATTGAACCAAAGGATTCTTGGCAATTTCAGTCAACGTAGTGACTGCACCAATTTCGATGCTGCCATCGGAATTTTCCGTGATACCTTTCCAGGCATCAATCTGGGTTAGCTCGATCATGGCGGAAGGAGTCTTATTGCGGTCTTTCAACCAGCCATAAGTATCCTGACCACCACCTAGTAGCCAACCTTCGTTACCTAATCTGTCTGCTAGATCCAGAGCTGTTGCTTCATCAGCTGGCTGATAAAGCTCAATATCAGGCATTACGTCATGTGATGTGGCTACCATATCAACCTCGGAAATTGTTTTGAGCAAGAGGCACCGCTTCTTCGGTTGTTCCTGCTACGTGGTTAATGATCATGTCTGCAGTAATTGGCGAAGCACCAAAGATGTGTCCATCCAGTGCATCGGTAATCGCTGCGGTAAGAGCGGCGGAAACTGAACCCATTGAAGGCTCACCAATACCACGTGCGCCAACCGGGTTCTCAGGATCCGGTAGATCCACCCAGCCGGTTTCAATCTTTAGTGGCGTATCGAGGTAGGTTGGAACCTTGCTCTGCCAGTAACCGGTACTCGCTGGTAAGCCGTTTTGAGGATCATATAAATGACGCTCATAAGCTGACAAACCAATTCCCCAGACAGCACCACCAACGAGTTGATTGTCCATGCCTTTAGGATGCATGATAGTTCCGGCTTCACCGATACTAACCATTTCGAGAATATCAATCTTACCGGTTTCCTTATCCAGCTCGATCTCACAAGCCGTAACAGTGAATCCTGGAGGATTACCTTCGTGGCGTGGATCGTGGAAGATTCCCATAAAGCCAGTGCCTGCCAAACGGGAAACAGCGATCTGTGTCCATTCCGCCAGTTCTTCCGGAAGCTCTGCACTACCAGTGAACTTGCCACCTAAATCCATTGCCCGTTGTGCAACTTCAGCGTAGCTGTAGCCAACTGATTCATCAGCGATCTGATGGACACGCTCGTTAGAGATGTCATAGTCGGCAGGATCGCCACCCAGATCTGTCGCAGCAATCTCTTTCATCTTCGTCAACATGTCCTGTGCTGCGCCATAGCAGGTTCGGGTGTTAGTGAAGATTGAGTTACTGCCATCCTGTGGTGAGGTAATTGGAAGATGCAAATCCGTGCGTCCAGTAATAATGTCGCAACTCTCCCAAGGCATTTGCAAAACTTCTGCCGCTGCCCGAGATGTTGAAGCATAGGAATAAGTACCTAGATTGCCGACACCGTTATGGATCTTAAGTCGTCCATCGGCACCCATCATGACGATACCATCCATACCCGAGCGACCCGCGTTGTGATAACCCTGGCCAATGCCGAGCCCAACTACTTTGCTGCCGTTGGTCTGGCGACGTCGTGATTGACGACCTTCCCAATCAAATGCAGCTGCAGCTTGTTCAAGCGCTTCTGGCATATACGCAGAGGTAAATGGAGTACGCTGTGGACCACCCACATCGCCAGTCATGGCTGAGTTGATTTTGCGAATCTCGAGTCGGCTTACACCAAGTTCGTCTGCCGCAACATCCAGGATCGGAGATATGATAGGAGCAATCTGGTTCTGGCCTGGACCACGCTGAGCACCGCGGTGCGCAGTGTTGGTTCCAATCGCTGTACCGCGGAAACGTACTGCGTCAGCCTGATAAAGTACGCTGATGCAATCAGCCGCTGAGTAAGCGTCTGCGCCACCGCCTTTACCACCGTTGTCAGAAACGATCCAAAGATCACAAGCTGCCATTACGCCATCAGGCTTAAAGCCAACTTTGATCCAACCAGTAAGACCTTGTCGTGCACCACCTATTGTGAATTCTTCTTCACGAGTGACGCGCATCATTACTGGACGATTAATTTTTTGTGAAAGCTTGGCGGGCACACCGTAAACAGGCACTGAGCCTGCGCGGGCACGCTGACCGAAACCACCACCGGTTGCCGCATTAACGAAGACGAAGTCTTCTTTTGGAACACCGATAATACCTGCGAGGCCATCAGCAAATGCCGTTAAGCTTTGTGATCCACCGTGTAAAAAGAGTTTTCCATCTTCCCAGTAGGCTAATGCGCTACGCGGTTCCATCGAATGGTGAGGGTAACCAGCGTTAGTGAAAGTGCCTTCGTAAACGTAACTTGATTCACCGAAAGATGCTTCCAGGTCACCGTAGGCAACGGTCTGTTGAGGCTCAGCCGTTGGCTCGTTGCCGGCACGAAAACTGGCTACCTGATCAGCAGTCCATTTCTCTCCCGCGAAACCTTGACGGAAAACAAAGGTGTTGCCGCCGTTATAAGCATCCGCTCCATCAGGCTGTAAGCTGTCGAGAGGATCGAGAACGAAAGGTAGTCTTTCAAAAGTAACTGAGATTGCAGCGATTGCTGTTTCAGCCGTTTTTTCATCTACTGCAGCAAGAGCAAGAATCGGTTCACCAACCAAGGTAGGTTCATTGGTGAGAATCTTTAAGCTGGTGCTTTGCGGCTCACCGTCTGGATAAACATCGTCCGCCGTGAGTATGCCAATTACACCATCCATCGCCAATGCTTCAGACGCATCGATATCTATTACTCGTGCGTGAGGAATCGGGCTCGTAAGTAAGCGTGCATAGACCATGCCCTCGCGGGTGTAGTCTTCGGCATACTTAATCCGACCAGTGACCTTACCTGGCACATCTGGTGGAGTAAAATCTTTTCCAATATGCATATATGCCATGATAATTATCCTGTTAGTTCGACCGCGCGCATGACGCCATCGAGGTAAGAGTCATAAGAACCGCAACGACAAATATTACCTGCTAGGGCGTGTCGTGCTTCATCTCGCGTTGGGCTCGGATTTTCCCGCAGCAATCCTACTGCTGACATCACTTGCCCTGGAGTGCAGTAGCCATACTGTGGAGCAAGTTCTTCCACGAATGCTTGCTGCACTGGATGCAGATCACCGTTCGCACTTTCAAGACCCTCAACAGTCTCGATGCGATCATTCTTAAAAGAGTGGGTGAGTACTGAACAAGTGTAGGTAGGTGTATCGTTCACCAACACTGTACAGGCACCACACTCACCACGGTTACATCCGAGTTTGGTTCCGGTTAGGCCAAGTTTATAACGCAGTGTCGACGCCAAAGTTTCCTGCGGCTCAACATCAACGTTGCGGACCTGTCCGTTTACATTGATTCGAACTAGACGCTCAACGAATCCTGAAGGTCGTTCCTGGCCAGTTGCCGAATACCACGCAGCGGTGGAAGTGGCAGCTGCACCAGAGGCAATAACCCCCTTGATGAAGCGTCTTCGGGTTAGTTTTGGATTCACGGCTTAGTCGCCTCCTTAGTAGGCTTTATAAAAAAATTCTGTTGCTGATTTTCTAGAGAATATTAATTCTTGTTATTAATGTTCTGTCTGTCTTGTTAATTCGCAAATCTAAATGAGAATTGTTTGCAATTGAACTCATTTTTTTGCAGCGCATACATCGGGTTAGAGTAAATCACCTATGTCCTAGAAGCAAGCAAGCTACTTGCGGGGATGGCTTGTATTTTGGCCGTTTCAGCGCGCTCACGGGCACACACAAAGTGACCAATTTTTAATCCAGTTTGGCGCTCTTTTTTCCTACAAATGGTCTCAATATTTCTCTCAGAAAATTCAGGTCATGGAAGCACCAATATTTCACTGAGAATATTTTTTTAGACATTGTTTTGCTGTTTGATGAAGAAAAACTCATTGGAATGAGCCTTTTTAACTGACAGCTTGTTTCCTTTTTTTATCGAGTAAAAGCTTTCATAAGCGACCAAAAATCAGTTACTTAGTTAGCCGAAGAATCTGCGGAAACCCCCGTAAACCTTGACATATTCTGTCGTAATGCTATTTTGAGCGGCCCTCTCCCATGAGCTCAACGAAGCTCAAAAAATGGATTGGGGAACGAATAATTCGCCAAGTCCAATCAGGCAAAATTCAGCAGCGTCACGCCGACCGACCCGAGAGGCAATGCCATCGACGGGACGGGAAATAACGGAAAAAATCCGTGAATTCGGTAAACGAGCCAAGAAGAACTGGATAGCGAATCAATACAGAGACCTAATTACTGATGAACGACATGAAAAATCTGCCGTTAAAGTTCGGTTTTCCTGAAAAGACCGGCCTTTATGATCCCGAAATGGAAAAAGACTCCTGTGGAGTCGGTTTTGTTGCGAATATAAAAGGTCAGCCCAGCCATCAAATCATGCTGGATGCTTATCACATTAATTCGCGTATGGATCATCGCGGCGGCTGTGGTTTCGAAGCAAACACAGGCGACGGTGCCGGCATTCTGATGGCACTGCCTCACAGTTTTTTTCAAAAAATAGCCAAAGAACAATTCGATAGCGACATCGCTCCTGGCCATTATGCCGTGGGCAATATATTTCTTCCGCAGATAGAAGAAGAAAGGCAGCGTTGCCAGGAAGCAATCAATAATATTATCAGCGAAGAAGGCCAGCAATTAGTTGGCTGGCGCGAAGTGCCAATCGATGCCGAAGGTGCGGACGTTGGTCCAGCGGCGAGAATGGCTCAGCCCTATATCGCACAACTTTTTATCGCCGCAGCGGATGGGCTGGAACACGACCAGTTCGAAAGAGAGATCTATGTCATTCGTAAGCGCTTTACTCATTTACTGCGAAATGACGAATCCTTAACTGAACGAAAACAAGTTTATGCCTGCAGTCTTTCCCCGAAGGTTATCGTCTACAAGGGTATGCTAACTCCGGGTCAGCTGTTTCCTTTTTATAAAGACTTAACTGATAGCGCATTTGAAACACATCTGGCTATGGTGCATTCGCGTTTTAGCACAAACACCTTCCCTTCCTGGGACCGTGCTCAACCAAATCGCTTTATGAGCCATAACGGTGAAATAAATACTTTGCGCGGCAACGTGAACTCAATGGTGGCCCGGCAAGGCAAAGTAGCGACCGATGTTTATGGCGACAAATTAAGTAAGATCTTTCCCGTCATCGATAAGGACCTATCGGACTCTGGCAGTTTCGATGCAGTGTTAGAATTTTTATTACTCTCAGGGCGCTCTCTCGCAGAAGCGACCATGATGATGATTCCTGAAGCCTGGCAATCCGATAAGAACATGGCCCAGGAGAAAAAAGATTTTTACGAATACCATTCCGCTTTGATGGAACCTTGGGATGGCCCGGCTTCAATTGTGTTTTCCGATGGGCAATACATTGGAGCAGTATTGGATCGTAATGGATTAAGACCAAGCCGCTACTACATTACCCATGATGACAAATGCATCATGGCTTCTGAGGTTGGGGTATTGCAGGTGGATCCTGCCAACGTGAAAACCAAAGGCCGCCTGCAACCGGGCAAAATGTTTTTGCTGGACTTCGATCAGGGTCGACTGATTCCGGATGAAGAAGTTAAGCAGATAATTAGTAGCAAGCGCCCTTATGGTGAATGGGTAGCAGAACAAAAAGTTACCCTCGATCAAATTGCATCAGCCAACGCTGCCCATTCTCTGGATGCAGAAGACACACTCCATCGTATGCAAGCCTTCGGCTACACCACCGAGACCATGCAATTCATGTTAATTCCGCTGGTGACTGAAGCCCGTGATCCGTTGGGATCTATGGGCAACGATTCCGCTTTAGCTTGCCTGTCTGATAAGCCGCGCATGATCTATGACTATTTCAAACAGCTTTTTGCGCAAGTAACAAACCCGCCTATAGATTCTATCCGCGAAGAAGTTGTAATGAGCCTGCGCTGTTTCGTAGGACCTGAAGGAAATTTATTGGAATCTACGCCCGAACAAGCGCATCGCTTGAGTGTCGATCATCCGATTCTTTCCAATCAGCAGCTTACAGACATTAAGTATATGGACTATAAGGGCATGCGATCCCAGGTGATCGATATTACCTACGAGGCTGGGGAAGCAAACGGTTATCAAAATGCCATCGATAGAATTTGTGAAGAAGCAACTGCTGCAATAGGCAACGACTATTCATTTATTATTCTTTCCGATCGCCACACTTCCAAAGCCCATATTCCATTAAGTGCTCTAATAGCCTGCGGCGCAGTGCATCACCATCTAGTAAAAAACGAACAACGCACCCAGATTGGAATTATTCTTGAAACCGGGGAAGCGAGAGAAGTTCACCATCATTGCCTATTAACCGGCTATGGGGCTGATGCCATTAATCCTTATTTAGCTTTCGAAGCCTTGTGGCAAGCGAACCAAGAAGGATTGTTAGGTGATAAATATACAGACGAAGATGTCTTAGTTGCAGGCTACAAGAAAGGTGTCGCCAAGGGCATGTTGAAAGTTATGGCCAAGATGGGCATTTCTACTCTTCAGTCTTATAAAGGCGCGCAAATTTTTGAAGCAGTTGGGCTGGCGGATGAAATTATTGATAAGTGTTTTGTCGGAACCGCAAGCCGGGTGCAGGGAGTTAATTTCGATGTGCTCATCGATGAGTCCCATCGTCAGCATGCAATTGCTTACCCCGCCAAAGAAAGTGATTTGATTCCAGTTTTAAATAATCCTGGCGATTTTCATTGGCGCACCGGTGGTGACACGCATATGTGGAATCCCAATACGATTTTTAATCTTCAGGTAGCTGCCCGTACTAACAGCACTGAAGCCTATGATGCTTTTGCCAAACACGCCAACGAAGAGTCAACTCGACGCTGTGCCTTCCGTGGATTGTTGAAGTTTAGAACCGATGTAAACAATCCCATTGGCATCGATGAAGTGGAGTCTGCCGGTGAAATCGTAAAACGTTTCGCCACGGGTGCCATGAGTTTCGGTTCAATCTCAGAAGAGAGTCATGAATCCCTGGCCATCGCCATGAATCGTTTGGGCGGTAAATCCAATACCGGTGAAGGTGGGGAAGATCCGGTACGTTTCGATCCATTACCGAATGGGGATTCCAAGCGTTCGGCAATCAAGCAAGTTGCGTCAGGAAGATTCGGCGTCACAGCCTGGTACCTGACCAATGCAGATGAATTGCAGATTAAAATTGCCCAGGGGGCTAAACCTGGCGAAGGCGGAGAATTGCCTGGCCGCAAAGTGGACGAACAGATTGCGCGTATCCGCCATTCCACTCCTGGTGTTGGTCTAATCAGTCCTCCACCACATCATGATATCTATTCAATCGAAGACATAGCGCAGCTTATCCATGATTTAAAGAACGCAAATCGCGAAGCCCGCATCAGTGTGAAGCTGGTTGCTGAGATTGGCGTTGGTACGATTGCTGCCGGTGTAACCAAAGCAAAAACAGATCATTTAGTGATTGCCGGACACGATGGTGGTACCGGAGCTTCTCCTCTTACTTCAATTAAGCATGCCGGTCTGCCTTGGGAATTGGGACTCGCCGAGACTCACCAAACTTTGGTGATGAATAATTTGCGCTCTCGCGTCGTACTTCAAACCGACGGTCAACTGAAAACCGGAAGAGACATTGCCATAGCAACATTGTTAGGCGCTGAAGAATACGGTTTTGCGACAGCACCATTAATTACGCTGGGCTGCATCATGATGCGCAAGTGTCATATGAATACTTGTCCGGTTGGCATCGCCACCCAGGATCCAGAGCTACGGAAGAAATTCAAAGGCAAGCCGGAGCATGTCGTTAACTATTTGTTCATGGTAGCCGAAGAAATGCGCGGCATCATGGCGCAACTTGGCGTACGCACAGTCAATGAGATGATTGGCCGTGTCGATCTTTTAGATACCGACGATGCCATAGAGCACTGGAAGGCTAGCGGCCTCGACCTCAGCGCCATCCTGGAACCGGCTAAAGTAATTTTTGAAAACACCGGCTTCTATTGCAACCAGACTCAGGACCATGGCCTGGATAAAGCGCTCGACAATGAGCTTATTCGTCTGGCTCAGCCTGCTTTAGAAAGTGGAGAGAAGGTGTTTATCGAACACGAGATTATCAATACCAATCGTGTGGTCGGCACTATGCTTTCCAATGAAGTGGCCAAGCGCTGGAAGGAAGAGATGCTTCCTGATGACACTATAAACATAAAGTTTACTGGCTCTGCTGGACAATCATTTGGTGCATGGTTAGCGAAAGGCATTACGCTCACGGTGGAAGGCGATGCCAACGACTATGTCGGCAAAGGATTGTCCGGTGGCAAGATCATCATCTATCCGCCGAAGCAGAGCACCTTTAAGGCAGAAGAAAACATCATCGCTGGCAATGTAAATCTTTACGGTGCCACCGCAGGCGAAGCTTACATTCGCGGTATCGCTGCAGAACGATTTGCAGTTAGAAACAGCGGCGCGAGTGCGGTTATAGAAGGAATCGGTGATCACGGCTGTGAATACATGACCGGCGGCTGCGTGGTCAATCTAGGCAAGACCGGAAGAAATTTCGGCGCTGGCATGAGTGGTGGTATCGCCTTTGTCTGGGATCCGGAAGAAAGCTTGGCCAAGCAATGCAACATGGAAACATTCGAGCTGGAATCTGTTTCCTCTGCAAATGACATATTGCAATTGAAATCTCTGATTAAAAATCATTTGGAATACACAGATTCTCCAGTTGCCAAGAAATTATTGGATAATTGGGAATCGACTTTAGGACAGTTTGTAAAAGTTATGCCAACCGATTACAAACGAGTGCTGGCTGAAAGAGCAGCAGCGACTGCTGCATAATGGTTTGACCATTACTAAGAAAAAAATTAAAAAAGTAGGACGGTAGATGGGCAAGCCCACTGGATTTAAAGAATTTGAACGTAAGACTGAAACCTATCGCGATGCGATGGAGCGTTTAATCGACTTCAAAGAAATCTACACCGACCATCAAGACGAACATCTTGCCACCCAAGGTGCACGCTGCATGGACTGCGGTGTTCCTTTCTGCCAATCGGGCGAAGGTTGCCCGGTCTACAACCTAATTCCTGAATGGAACGATCTGGTTTACAACAATCGCTGGAAGGAAGCGTTGGACCGCTTGCACAAAACCAATAATTTTCCAGAATTTACCGGCCGGGTCTGCCCTGCTCCCTGCGAAGGGGCCTGCGTCTTGGGAATTAACGAACCCGCCGTCACTATTAAGAACATCGAATGCGCCATCGCTGATAAAGGATTTGAAGAGGGATGGGTAGTTGCGAACCCCCCACATTTTCGTTCCGGAAAAACCGTAGCCGTGGTTGGTTCGGGTCCAGCCGGCCTGGCGGCTGCCGCGCAACTTAATCATGCTGGCCACGAAGTAACGGTTTATGAACGGGATGACCGCATTGGCGGATTATTAATGTACGGCATTCCAAACATGAAATTGGATAAGGCTGTCGTCGATCGTCGGGTAAACATTTTGCAAGAAGAAGGCATCAACTTTATTGTTAATGCCGATGTTGGCGGCAGCGGCGAGAACGGCATCGCAATCGAACAACTCGTTAATGATTTCGATGCTATTTTGCTGGCGACCGGAGCAACGACTCCCCGTGATTTACAAATTCCAAGTCGCGAAGGTGACGGTGTGCACTTTGCGATGGAATTTCTACTCAAGAATACCAGGAGCCTGTTGGATTCCAACCTGGAAGACGGCAATTACATTACGGCAAAAGACAAGGATGTAATTGTTATCGGTGGTGGTGATACAGGTACAGACTGTATCGGTACTTCACTCCGGCATGGTTGCAAGTCGCTAGTAAATTTCGAGATTATGCCAAGGCCCCCAGCGGACCGTGGTGATGATAATCCCTGGCCAACCTGGCCAGTTATTTTTCGCGTCGACTATGGACACGAAGAAGCGGCTGCTCGTGATGGTAAGGATCCGCGCGTCTATTCAATCTCTGGTAAAGAGTTTGTACGTGATGAAGCTGGCAATCTCCTGGGCATAAATACGGTGGAGGTTGATTCCAATTTTGAGGAAGTTCCAGGCACAGTTCAGTTCTGGGAAGCTGATTTGATTTTGCTATCGATGGGCTTCTTGGGACCAGAGCACTACATCAGTAAACCACTCAGTTTGGAACTGGATCAACGCTCCAACTACAAAGCCGACTACGGCAAATTTGTCACTACAAATGAAAAAGTATTTGCTGCCGGCGATTGTCGCAGTGGTCAGTCATTGGTAGTTCGTGCGATCGATGAAGGCCGATTGGTTGCCAGTGCAATTGACGCTTATCTGGAAAAATAAAAAATAGGGCTACCCGTCGATAGCCCATCAACTTCTCCCTCTTTGTTCTTAGCCCTCGGCATAGGGTTGGTAGTACTTCGGTAACATGTACACCAATCCCATGGTCACTGCGATTCTTGCTAATTGCTCGATGGATTGTACCCATTCCATTTGCACCGGGCGCCAGGGAATAAAGGCATATCCCCAGCTAAAACTCATGCCACCATTTCGCTCATCCACAGGCATTTCTATTGAGGTTTCCCAACCGGAGCCTATGAAGACAACTAGGAGTAATCCAACCATGGGCCACAGAAAAACAACGTTTCGATTTATTGCCAGTACACAGAAGTACAGTGCAATTAGCGGAGTCAGTAAGTACTCCGAAAAATAGGCGGCTAACTTGGCGAACCAGTAATACCAAACAGGCCAGGGACCAGCCGGGCTAAAATCGAAGGCGGTGAAGGCTAAAACTGCATAGAGAATTGTTAGTGCCAGTGCGGACATCAAATAAATGGCTATTGGCGCAATTAGAAATACCGTTTTCGGATAGCGAAAAGACCAGGACTTTATTGCAGGCTTAGCCAACGCCTCTTCGACTATGCGATCTTCGTCACCAATTTTTTCTCTGGCATTTTGTCTGGCTTCTTGCTCTGAAAGCCCAGTCTGTTTTTCTTTTGCTATCAATTCAGCTATATGATTCTCGAGCTCTTTAGCTATTCGACTTGCAAACTTTGGAGCCACCCCTCCAAGAAGTAATCTTTTATTGAGTCTATTTAAATCCAATTCATGCATAGGTATCTCCAAGAGCCGCGTTAATTCCCCCGCTAACGCGATCCCATTCTTTCAAAAGTTCTTTTAGTCTTCTTTTACCCTTTGCTGTCGTCTTGTAGTAAACCCGTGATCTTCCATTAGCCTCTACTTCTCTTGAGCGCAACATACCTTTTGCTTCAAGGTTATGTAACACTGGATAGACAACTCCTTCGGCCAACGTAATTGATTCAAGCGTTGTGTTTCTAATTGCTTTAACCAATTCATAACCATACATTTCATCACGCGTAAGCAAGCGCAATACCAGTAACTCTGGCACCCCAGACATAAAAGCAGGATTAGTTTTTGACATACTGAAGCCTATACCTATAACTACGAGGTAATATACTTAGTAGTTATAGGTATGACAAGAAGTGTTTTGAAAAGTTCAGAATAATCTAGCAACAGATTGCCATTTGTAATGACTCGTTTCCAATCTATTCCACTATCTGATCTTTAACTGAAGATTTTCTCTGGCTGTATGCCTTGAATAATTTTGGCGTTAGCGTAAACCATTGAACGTATCCGGCTGTTGTGGCTAACATTCCGAATACAAGAACAATTGCAGTTCCATTTGAAAGATTAAATCCGAGAAAACTCAGCGCTGCATGAATCAAAATTCCACTCGGAAATGAAAGTAAATACAGTATGCGCAGCAACATCGTATTCATTTCCGGTATAGATTGGTAAAGAGCAAGTAGTAGCGTAGTCGCTATGCAAAGCACTAAATAGCTGTGTCGCAATGGACTTATTTTCACTTAGTAGATTCTCTGGCGCTAGAAAGCCCTAAACTCTGCAACACATCATCAATTTCATCGAGTATTACCGGATCATCGATGGTTGCCGGCATTCGATATTCTTCATTGTCGGCGATCTTCTGCATAGTGCCGCGCAGAATCTTCCCCGAGCGGGTTTTTGGTAAGCGTGCTACTACTGCCGCTTGTTTAAATGCAGCCACTGGACCTATCTGATCTCTAACGCGTTGCACACATTCTGCGACTATCTGTTCCGATTCTTTTAATACGCCAGATTTCAATACAAGAAATCCGACCGGTAACTGACCTTTTAGTTGATCCGCAACGCCAATCACTGCGCACTCGGCGACATCAGGATGACCGGTTAATACTTCTTCCATGCCGCCGGTTGAAAGACGATGGCCGGCCACATTAATAATGTCATCGGTACGGCTCATGACAAAGACGTAACCATCTTCATCGATAAAACCTGCGTCGGCGGTTTTGTAGTAACCAGGAAATTCTTCGAAGTAGCTTTCTACAAAACGATCAGGAGCATTCCATAAGGTAAGCATTGAACCTGGTGGCATTGGTAATTTGCCACATAGTGCGCCAACCTCTCCGTTTGGAAGCGGATTGCAGTTTTCATCCAACACATCTAACTGCCAACCTGGTGCTGGTTTGGTAGGAGAACCTGCTTTCACCGGCAGCATGCCCAAGCCCATGCAGTTTGCTGCGATTGACCAACCAGTTTCTGTTTGCCACCAGTGATCAATCACTGGCTTTTGTAACTTGTCCTCTGCCCAATGCAAGGTATCAGGATCAGTTCTCTCTCCGGCTAAGAAGAGGATTTCGAAATTACTCAGATCGTATTGCTTTAATAGGTTGGCGTCGGGATCTTCTTTTTTTATTGCACGAAAAGCGGTTGGCGCCGTGAATAAGGCTTTCACTTTGTGTTCAGCAATTACCCGCCAGAATGCACCAGCATCGGGTGTACCTACCGGTTTGCCTTCGAACAAGATTGTTGTGCAACCTTTAAACAAAGGGCCGTAAACTATGTATGAATGGCCCACTACCCAACCAACGTCGGAAGCCGCCCAATACACATCGCCAGCCTCCACGTTATAAATCGATTTCATCGTCCAGTTTAGGGCGACAGCATGACCGCCATTGTCTCTGACTACACCTTTGGGAATACCAGTAGTGCCGGAGGTATAAAGAATATAGAGAGGGTCGGTAGCCTTAAGTGATACACAGTCCGTTGGCGTTGCTGCAGCAATGGCATCGTCCCAACTTATGTCTCTTCCAGCGATAATTTCTGCATCAACTTCAGGTCTTTGGCAAACGATTACAGAAGAGGGTTTGTGACTCGCGATGTCGATTGCACCATTTAGCAATGGCATGTAGGGAATGATGCGATTGACTTCGATACCACAGCTAGCTGTTACGATTACTTTCGGTTCCGCATCGTCGATGCGAACTGCCAATTCGTTGGAAGCGAAACCGCCGAACACCACGCCGTGAATTGCACCGATGCGCGCACAGGCCAACATGGCTATGACTGTTTCCGGAATCATCGGCATGTAGACGATGACGCGGTCACCTTTTTCAACTCCTGCATTTTCTAAAGCGCCAGCAAAGAGAGCAGTCTGTTCTTGCAATTCGGAGAAAGTATATTTCTTTACGGTGTCGGTTACGGGACTATCGTAGATCAGCGCAAGCTCGTCGCCTCGACCAGCTTCCACGTGTCGATCTACTGCGTTGTAACAGCTGTTTAACTCCCCATCGACAAACCATTTTCCGTGTGGGCTTTCGCTGGCATCGAGAATGACGCTTGGCTTTTTCGTCCAGTGAATTTCTTCGGCCGCGGATCCCCAGAACTTATCTGGATCTGACAAAGATAGATCATGAACTTGATCGAATGCATCGCTGCTATCTGATGACATTGCTCTCTCCTATAAACGAAAAAAGAGAGTATCAAAAGAATACGCAAATATCAGACTAAAAGAGCGACCACACCCAGGGAAGTAAATTCAGGTGTGGCCGCAATACTACCAAGGAGAGCACTTTGCCAATTTGGGACTTGGTAGGCTTAAAAGGAATTGAGCTTAGTTTCCGGGAATGAATTCCGACAACTCAATGCGAGAGTCTTCCTCTAGATCTATTTCCATCAGCAAACCGGTTCCTGGTAAATAGATTTTCGTTTCCAAGGCTTCTGGTTCGAGTGGTGTCGATTCTAAAGTTTCGAGGCAATTACTATTACATTCAAAACCCGAGTCTGTTGACTCATCAGAATCCAGGCGAACAGTTTGGCCAATGTCTTCAGCTTCACCGATTGCATACTCTTGTCTCAGCACTTCATCGACAATTGGCATAGCCCTAAACAAGATACCGGCCTTCGCGCCTTCTTCCCCAGCTTCCCAGGATCCGTCTATGTCACTAAGTTCTCCGTCTTCATAGTTGCGAGACAGCTCACCCATATACCAAACGTTGCCTTCATCGTCCTGGGCGTACCAGTCAAAGGTATCTTCAACCAGTTCCCCTTCTTCCATGACTACGTCTTGTACTACGATGGCTTCGACTCCATCAATTTCCCGTGTTTGGTCAAGCACAGTGACGGTTATTGTTTCCTCGTCGTTTTCATACACCCAGGTATTACCAACTACTAAAGGAAAGTAAGGATTAGGATTAGCAGCGATATCATCCAGACTAACAAACGTTATATCGTCAAGATCCGGGTCGTAAGGATCTTCACCCAATACTGCACATAGATTTTCGTGTGCTTCTTCGATGTCATCACATTCTTCTAATCCTTCCAGTCGTTCTTCTTCTGCTTCGGCAAAACACTCTGAACGTTCTTCTTCGTCCGAGAAATTGAAGCAGACCGCTTGCTTCTCAAAAAAATCATCCTGCACATCGGAACGGCATGAAAGAAACTGTGCATTGGTGGTTTGAGAACAAGCTCCATCACCTTCCACCGATGCTGGTGCATCGACGGCGACATCTGACAGAGTTGTAGTGTTTAAAGTGAATGTGAAATCACTGGTGTCTACGGGAGCAGTTAATTCAGCTGACAGGGCTTTTGTATCCCCTTCTTCGTCTTCGTATTCTGCATACGGTATATCAATAGTGAAATTTGTTGAATCTACAGTAACGGTGGGATATTCCTGTGCATAAACACCCACCGCAAAGAAACAACAAACACAAACTAGAACTAAAAAAAGTTGTTTAATCATGGCAAACCTCCTGGTTATTTGCTGTGCCAACGTGGCTTTTATAACCAGTTGCCATGCTATGCATTAAACCTAACCGTAGGCTTACCAGAGGATTACCGGATGGTAATGTTTTTGAGGCGATGGTAATTAAATGAGATCGGGTGCGTTGTGCTAAGATTCTAGCGTGGTTGACTTTATTTAGCCGGTTTTTCCTATGCGCATAGTTTTAATTGAAGACGACATAAAAATCGCAACTTTTGTAATAAAAGGTCTAAAAGAAGCGGGCTATGTTGTAGATCATTTCATTAAAGGTGACGAAGGGCTCAGTGCGGCTCAGGTGGAAAGCTATGACGCAGGGATTATCGACATCATGCTACCTGGCATGGATGGATTATCAGTAATCGATGAGCTCAGGAGTAGCAATATAAACCTGCCAGTTCTAATACTCAGTGCAAAACGATCTGTGGATGATCGGGTAAAGGGCTTTAACACTGGCGGAGATGACTATCTAACAAAACCATTTGCATTGTCTGAATTGTTGGCTCGATTACAGGCGCTTATTCGTAGAGCAAATCATATTGTTGAGCCTAACAATCTTTCCGTTCACGATTTAACCATCGATATTCGCACCCGAAAGGTAATGCGGGGTGAGAAGAAAATAAATCTTCAACCTAGAGAATTCAGTTTGCTTGAGTATCTAATGCGCAATGAAAATCGTATCGTATCTAAATCGATGATTATGGAACACGTGTGGGATTACAATTTCGATCCCCATACCAACGTAGTAGAAGCAAGAGTTTGTAAACTAAGAGATAAAGTAGACAAGGAATTCGATATCCCGCTAATTCATACTATTCGAGGAGTGGGTTATGTCCTTAAGTGCGATAGTTAAACCAGAGTCTCTGGCCGGACGGCTAACCGTCTGGTACACCTTTGTCTCCTCAATCCTCTTTCTGTTTGCCATTGGCACAATCTATTTTTTGACGTCGACTGTTTTACTTAATCAAGTTGATGAAGATCTTGAAGATGATCTGGAAGAATTCAATGAACTTTACGTTGCGCAAGGAATAGTGCCTCTGTGGCAGGAACTGCAGCAGGAAGCGATTGAAGATGGATCGTCTCAAGTTCTTTTTCGTCTGTACACAGAAGACGGGTCTATGTTGCGCAACTCAGACGACGGCTACTGGCAAGACTACCTACCTCCAGAAAATTTCGCTGCGACAATGGTTCAAGGCGAACCGGCAATTAGCACTGTTGAACTAGAGAGTCATGAATTCCCGGCGCGGACAGTTTACGGATTGATCGACGACGGTGATGGGCGCTACATATTACAAATTACCGAGTCACTGGAAGAACGCGCTGACGTTCTCGAAATCTTCCAGCTTACTTTTCTAATAAGCTTTCCTTTTCTAATTATTTTGTCGCTCGCTGCCGGCTGGCTAATGGGAAGAAAATCACTGTCAGGCGTACAACAAGTTACGGACACGGCAATTGATATAAGCAATGGCGCCCTCGATGAGCGGGTAAGATTGTCTGATCAAGGCACTGAGATAGATCGCCTCGCTGAAACATTTAACAGCATGTTAGATAAGATTCAGTTGCTTATAAAAAGTATGCGCGAAATAACTGACAACATTGCTCACGATCTTAAAAGCCCGCTGGCAAGAATTAGGGGGTTGGCAGAATCTTCGTTAACTAGTGATCACGATAAAGAACATTACGAACAGATGGCAGGAAGCACTATCGAAGAATGTGATCGCCTGCTGCATCTAATTAATACCATGCTTGATCTTGCAGAAACCGAAGCTGGCCTTGTGCATGATATGGAGTCTTTAAACTTTACTGCCTTGATCAATGACGCTTGCGAACTTTTCCAACCACTGGCAACGCAAAACAATATTAAGTTGGAATGCAATATCCAATCCGAGCACACTATCAAAGGTAACAAACAATTCTTGCAGCGCTTAATTGGAAACTTACTGGACAACGCCATAAAGTACACGCCAGCGGAAGGAACTGTGTCGCTTTCTGATGATGTTAGCGGAAACGATGTGCTTATAAATATTTCAGACACCGGGGTAGGAATTGACTCGAAAGAGTTACCCAATATATTTCAGCGATTCTAT
This sequence comes from Pseudomonadales bacterium, assembly GCA_012103535.1. Lineage (GTDB taxonomy): Bacteria > Pseudomonadota > Gammaproteobacteria > Pseudomonadales > Pseudohongiellaceae > UBA9145. The sequence continues at coordinate 648,248 of WLWQ01000003.1, read as the reverse complement.
CGCTGCGATATGAGCCGCAGCAAACCAGGTAGCGGGCTGGGCTTGAGCTTGGCCCTAGCCATAGCGAAGGCTCATTTGGGAAACATTTCAGTGAGTAGTGGTGAAAATCAAGGCACGCAGTTTACAGTTACTCTACCTCTGGCCTCTTAATCAAGAACAGTATTTCAGAACGTTCCGCGAACGGTTATCAAGAATACGGGTTCTGACTCCTCCCACTCAAACACTCGCTCTTCCAATTCACCATCAAGGAAGCTGTTAAGTCCGTCGTAGATCAAACCACGCTCACGTTTTTCTGCATCCAATAAATTGTTAGCACTAAACCTGAGAGTGAGATTTTCTCCAATTGTTTTCTCTATGAAGTATTCAAGATTGGCGCCATAACTAACCTGCTTGGTTTCATCGAATTGTAAGTCTCTGACCTTTCCTTGTTTTTGAAAGCTGATACCGTGGTTTATTCCAAGCCTGTCAAAGCTGTGAATTAAATCGACGTTAGCTATATAGTTGGGCTGCAGATTAAAACGCCTGGTTTGATTAGTGAACGGATCTTTAATTTCAGAATCTATATAAGAGTAATTGGTAAAAAAACTTAGCTGGGGCAGACCTACAAAAGTTAATGGCATTCCAAAATCAATTTCCAATCCCCAAGCTTCACCGTTACCGACGTTTTCTGGTGAAAAAGTATCTTCACCAATTTGAGTAAGTTCAATTTTGTCTTCGATGTCTCGATAGAAAAAATTCAGGCCGAGGATTCCGCCACTATTGTCGAAGCTATGGGAATACCCAACATCCAATCCAAGCGCTACTTCCGGATGCAATGATGGATTGCCAATCGTTACTTGATCTTCGCTGGGAGAATCGCGATTAACAAATGGAATGATTTCAGTAAAATTCGGTCGACGCAGGGTTTTCGCCAGGCTCACTCGAAGCTGGCCATTAGAACCAATTTCACGAAAATAGTGCGCTGAGGGATTGAATTCAAACTGGGTTTCACTGGAGAGCCCGTTGCTACCACGTTGACTCAACTCGGTATCTTCCCCTCTAAGGCCCAGTTCAAGCGTGGAAGAATTTGAGAGATCCCAAATATCCTTGAGGAAAATAAATCTCTTTGATTCTTCTACTCGGTAGATTCCATTGCCTGGGCTTACATCGACCAAGTCGTCTTCATCTCTTTCGAAAATTCTTTGATTCGCTTCTCTTTCTTGTTTGTTCGCACCAAATCCAAATTCGATACGGTGTTCAGAATTTATTCGGTAAGAAAAACCTGCCGTCGTTTGCAAGTCGAGATCTTCGATGTCTGTCGATTGCAATAATTCAATTTCTTCCACACCCTCATCTATCAAGGCTTCGAGATCTTCGGTGTCATCTCTAAACTGACTCCCGGAAAGCGAAAATCGAAAATCTAAATCGTCATTAACGGACTTGTCGTAGGAGAAACCCAGGTCCCAGCGCTCTTGTTCAGAATCGCGTCGCTCGAGTCCGCTTTCTTCAAGTTCAAATTCTTCATCATGAATTTGGAATTCCTCTATCTCATCAATCTGACTGCCAACGTAGCCAAAGCGAACGCTTAAACTTTCCTCATTATCAACTTTGTAACTTAAGTTTCCGAACAAGGAGTTGTCTGTGCTCTCCCTAATATCATCCGAGCTAAAGACTTGTTGTAATTCACCGGCTTCATTGTAAGAGAATTCACTCTTTGTTTTTGGTCCTAGTCTTTCTTGTGTATTTAAAGACAGTAAATAGCTCCAAGCATTATTAGTATCAGCCAAGGTAATGGCAGCGGAACCTTTTGTTGTAGGATCGATATCGGGATAGAAGATTCCGCCCAATCGCCATTCGCTCCCCTGTAGCTCTGCTCCATCTTTTAAAATCAGGTTTATGGTTCCGCCAAGCCCCTGTGAGTCTATGTCAGCGGTAGGGCTGCGAATCACTTCGATTCGATCAATAAGTTCTGCCGGAATGCGGTCAACCAGGGCAACACGATCATCTGTTACACCAGGAATTCTTTCGCCGTTGATAAGCACCTGAGTGTATTCAGGTCCAAGGCCTCTCAATTGAGGTGCTTCAAATTCTCCGATGTCAGAAGTGAAGGCAACACCTGAAACGCGTTTTAGCATGTCACCTACGGATTGCGGTTCAAACGACTGAAAAAATTCTTTGTCATAAATTAGAACTGGAGAAGTATTGTCACTGAGTGAGTAATAGAGACGCTCTCCCTGAACTCGAATTTCCTCTGGAGGGATGTTTGATTGCTGTGCAACACTTATGCAGGACCACCCCGCAACAAATGCTGCGATAAGGATATTTATGCAATAGCCACGTGCCATCAAAAACTTATCTTTCCCATTCATTGAAAGCGAATACCGCGAAAGTAGCTCCGGATTTTACTCTACCACACAGCTTCAATCTTGCTTCATTACCAATTAGTTAGGTTTAAAGATCATAGTAGATCAGACGTTTGTAGTATTTACTGCGGAAGAACGACTACTCGCTATAGTAAGATTCTGACATACTTGTAATAGCAGTAAGCCTCAGGCATGGATTTATGCAGGATTCAGTACTCAGCCTAACCAATGTGGATAAAAACTACGGTAAATTTAAAGCCGTAGACGATGTCAGCATTTCAATTCCCAAAGGTTCAATCTACGGTTTCCTTGGCCCTAATGGCGCCGGTAAAACCACCACCCTTCGCATGATCCTGGAAATCATCAAGCCGAGTAGTGGTGAGATTTCCGTATTGGGTCACTCTTCTGCTTTAGATGTTCGTAACCGCATCGGCTATCTCCCTGAAGAAAAAGGCCTTTATAAGAAAATGAAGGTGTGGGCAATCATTCAATACTTCGCCATGCTCAAAGGTATGGAGAAACAAGCAGCGAAAGATCGCGCCTGGGAATTATTGGAGAAATACGGCCTAAAGGATTTTGCCGAGTCGAAGGTGGAGGCCTTGTCGAAAGGCATGGGACAGAAAGTGCAGGTGCTTTCTGCTGTCGCCCACAATCCTGAATTGGTTATTCTCGATGAGCCATTCTCCGGATTGGATCCGGTGAACCAAACCGTGCTCGAAGATTTAATCAATGATCTTTCAGACAATGGTCAAACGGTTATTTTTTCAACCCATGTCATGCAACATGCCGAACGACTCTGCGACCATATTCTGCTTATCGCCAAAGGCAGGAAAATTTTTGATGGGACAATTGGAGAAGCGAAAGCAACAATTCCTCGTCGAGTAATATTGGAAACCAATGACAATATCGAAACTTTGAAAAACATCGATGGCGTAAACGGCATCGATCCATTTGAAGTCGAAGACGGCGAACTCTCAGCCAAACAGTGGCAGGTGCAAATAGCCGAACAAGTGAATCCACAAGCGATATTAAAAACTTGTTTCGAGCAAAACATAAGTCTCAACCGTTTTAAATTTACTGAACCAACTCTTCACGATGTGTTTGTGCACTTAGTAGGTGATGACGCCAAGGAAGCGGAGTTTAGATAAGTATGTTTAAAATGATTCAGCTAATCGCCTACCGCGAATACCAGGAAAACGTAAAGACTAAAGGTTTCTGGGTAACCATTCTGATTTTCCCAGTTATTTTTATCGGCATGTATTTTTTACAAACCGCGCTTTCTAACGCGACACCTACACGTTACTACCTGTTGATCGATCAATCCGGCCGCTACGAAGAAGCAGTAGATGTTGCGATTGATCGTGAACATCAACGTAGGATACTGCAAGATTTTGTAACTTATATGTTGGATTATCGAGTAGACGTCGAACTGGATTTAACAGCCGCCAATCCCAATACTGCTATTGATCAACTCATCGACGATGTGGATGCCGATGAAGTTGCAGCACTGGATGAATGGCTGGAAAGCGGCGGATTGAATTTCGCCCTTACCATGGCCAGCCCAAATCTGGAGGAAGATGCACCACCCTACGAACAACCCGAACCACAGTTTATTCAGGCAGACCTGCCACCTTCGGTAAACATTAACGCCCCGCCGGATGAAATTATTGCGCAACTTAGACCCTACCTGGTGGGAGATCGCCCGATTTCGGCTAATGGTGAATCTGGAAATTTGTTTGCCCTAATTCTCATTCCGGACGATGTTGATCAGGATATTTCACGGCCTGGCGCTATCCCGGGTCCACCCGATACAACTGCCGGAGTGCAGTATTGGGCGCGCAATCTAACCGACTCACGTTTGCTGGATGCCATTGGTTCAAGTATCAATGCGGAAATTCGCGAAAGAGAATACACCGAGCTGGGAGTAAACACTGAATCGGTTCGTAACGTGCAACGCACACGCATGCCATTGAATCAATTAGATCCTACCGCGGACGAAGGCGAAGAAGCAGTCAGCATGGCTGATACCTTTCGCCAATTTGCACCGATCGGTTTCGTGTATTTAATGTTTATCTCACTAATGCAGAATGTGCAGTACTTGTTGTCAAATACTATTGAAGAAAAATCAAACCGGATTATTGAAGTATTGCTTGCTTCAGTTACCGCCGACGAATTGATGATGGGCAAACTAGTTGGAATTGGACTCGCTGGACTCACTACTATCGCCGTATGGCTTTTGTCTTTTTACGTTTTCATTGTCAGTTATGACAGCACTCAAACAGAACTGATTTCTGAAATACTGGAAGTCATACTAAGTTCAGAGTTAATTCCCTGGTTTATCTTCTATTACTTTGCTGGATATGCCCTCTATTCTGGCGTGTTTCTAGCCATCGGCAGTTTGTGCAGCACACTGAAAGAAGCCCAGGCTCTCATCATGCCGATGATACTAATCCAGATAGTGCCTATAGCGATGATGGCGTTTGTAGTACTAGATCCGAATAACACGATAGTGCGAGCCCTTTCCTGGTTTCCACTATTTACACCTTACTTAATGTTGAACCGAGCGGCAGCAGATCCACCCATGGTGGACGTTGTCGGTACGACAATATTGCTACTGGCAAGTATTGTGTTAGTGCTGTGGGGTTCAGGAAAAGTATTTAAGTTAGGTGTATTGAGAACGGGTCAACCACCGAAGATTTTAGAACTCTTGAGAATGGTTCGAGCCAAGCATTAGCCCGCATATTGCACCAAACACGCGTTGAATTTTCAATTTTTCACCAAGTTTCATAAACATTGATACTCGTAGTTTATTGCTACAAATTATTTTTAGCTGATCATTTTTAGGCCTAATCTGGCGTTGCATTTTGAATTTTGAATCACTCAGAATAGTTATAACTATTCTTCGCGAAGCAAAATCCAAAAACCGCTACGCTTGCTTAACCAGATTAACCCTATAAACGATCGTTTGATGCAATATGCGAGCTAAAACTCTACTTTATCATCACTAACAGGTTCTGTAGCTGCCATGTCCAAACTGCAGTGCACACACTTGTGGGTCACCAAGTTCAACAATAAGCTTTTTACATAGAACTGTTTGCCACAGGCGGGACATTTTCGCCAAGCCATGTCTAACCAAAATCCTGCACATAGTGCGAAATAGAAGAACATGAACATGTCTATAGGTTGTCGATTACTTAGTAGTATCCAAACCGTTAAGACATATACTGGCAGGGTCCAAAGGCAAACGATTAATCGGGTGCGAGCACGGTAGATTTTTCGAACAGAAGGTTTGTAGTTTGGATCACTTCGACGCTTGGGCGTAATTAGGGAATCATCGGAATCTTCCGATTGAGGCTGTTTCGAATTCATTGCTTACCAGTTTTTCCCAGTACTAAAGCAACTTCAACTCTAGTCAAGCTAGCGATTAAAGTATAGTGAAAATTCGAATTGCATGGGTGTCGCTTTAGATCGGTGTAATAAGGAGATTATCGAATACGCCTGGATCGGTGCCATCTTGATAAGTCGCGGTGATGGTGTAAGTAACGTCATCGATTGTAATTTCCAACAAGGTTAGAGTGCCATCTTCTGCGAAATCACTTTCAACAGCTGGCAGTAATTCCTGATCCAGCAACTGATAACTGACAAGAGTAAGTTGCAATGGCGAAAAACTCGAAATATCAAACTCGCCACTAATTAACTGGCCGTCAAATATTCTTAGAAACGGAATAGAGATGTTTGATCCTGACACTACTGGCAAAGCATCCAGATCAATCTCACCGCCGATGCCAACATCCAAAACTAAATTTTCCACATCATCACACACAGTACTGCCAGCCTGGGCATCGACGATATCGGTAAACACAGGAATACATGTTTCTGATTCCGCTTTATATATATTATTTACGCTTACCAGTTGATGATAATAAGATTCTGTATCGAGCATAGGAGGAGAGTCATCAATCTGTATTGAGTAGTTGAAGAAAATTTCTTCTCCTGGATTCATCTGATTTATTAAACACTCGAGTTGTCCTGCTTTTTCCGTTATACCCTCTAGTACAGTTCCTTCCGTTGCAAGATCAGGGCCCAAGATTACGCAGCGGTCGCTCTCTATATGGTAAGTTTGAGCTTCAGTGCTCACTGCACCATCGTTTAAGTGACTTACAGCGATGACTAGATCACTTAGCGCTTCGGAAGAGTCATTGGTGATGACTACTCCAAACTCAGCGAAGTCCGAAATTATTGCGCCGGATTCAGTTGGAGAATGAGAAATACTAATTTCTGCGCCGTTGCCGTCCAGAATTGTTTCTCTATCGAGGGCGCTGAAATTAAACTCGGTAGCTGAGAGCTGACTTACGACGTGACGCGTGCGGTTCAATGAGTTAACTGCATCGGCACCAGTTGCCAGGTCTTCTCGATCAACGCCACAGGCAAAGTTATTACAAATAGCCGCTGGATTTGAAAATCTCAGTAGTCCGGGCGCGGTTGGTGCAGGCTGACCGCCCTGGCCGACCATGAGAGTTGAAAATTCATTCTCCAATTCATAGCCAGCGGAGAAAGAAAAAGTCCCACCGTCTACAACGTTTATACGATCAGAAACCACTCCCATGTTGGCTGCCATCGAAGTTGCAAGATGGCGAAAGCCTAAACAATCGGGCCCGACATTTATAACCGACAGCAATTCACCCTGATGGTACTCTTGCTGAAAATCACCCTGCCGACCAATCGCGTTTGTCGTTGCGCTTGTACATTCCGTGCCACTGCCAAAGTCTAGTGCATGCATCATTACTACGATGTCCGCACCGGAACTTAAAACAAGTGAGTTGAATTCTGCAAATGCTGAATCGGTTTTCGCAACCAACTCCGAGAGCGTCTGATCGACAGAAGTATCTGCGTTAATATAGGGTATTTCCTCCAAGCCTACGGTGTTCAAACGCAACATCACATCGTTCTCACGGAAGATCTGATTAGTTGAGGTCATGTACTGATTTACACGATCAAGCACCATTCCTTCTAAATATGCTTCCGCTGCCGGTGTATGGAGGAATAACACGTCAATCGAAGCCTGGGTCGCCAGTATCTCTGCAAAGGAAATATCAGGAGTGGGATTAATTATGGATTCGTCGACATCGGGAATGGTGTTTTGATTAATGTCGACATTGAGATCACGGATAACATGAATCGTAAAATTCGATCCGCTTACGGTTTCATCGCCATCGGCCAGACTGGCTGTAAAAGAATTTGGTTCAAGCACGGTAACATTGGTGGCGATCAATGAAACGGAAAAATCCGGCCCCGCTTCTACGGAATTCGGACCGTCAACGAAGAAATCAATTAACTTCATCGCTCCGGCATCGAGCGAATCAATCTCACAGCTTATCGTTCGAGTAAAACCATCGGAAGATTCCGTACACTCGCTATCAATATTGCCCAAAGATACTTGATCTGACATCGAGATAGAGAATGAAATATCGCTCACGGCACTGAAGCCTGGATTATCGAGCTCTACTTCGAAATTCAGTAAGGTTTCAACCCCGTGAATATAAACGTAGGGCTGCGGCGCAGAAAACTGAAGCGTCGCCTGCCCGTAGGCTGAACTGGAAATTATTCCAAGTAATATAGAAAGAAGAAGTATTGAATTCTTTCTCGAATTATTTGCTGCCTGCCTCAATGCTTTTGTCCTCGAACTAATGTTCATTTTGCTTTCAAAATCCCCCTTATTGGTATAGCGGGAAAAAGCCGCCAATCCTTAGCTTCTTATAAAGTTTTTCAAAGTAGAAATCGCTGATCGATTTTCCGCCGACGTAGCTATGGGATTCGTGAAACGTTGAACGACTAGTGGAGCAACTTCAGAATTTGAACCAAGACTAGTTACTAGTGACCTAAAAAGGGCGCTCTGAGCGCCCTTTCTTATCCCATTCTTTTCTGCTACGTGGCGGTAATGTTATTAATGACTAGTTTCTAGAAGATGTGGATTCCCTTTCTCCTAATAGTAATAATACGGATCGAGTTACAATACATTGCCCTGATATTAATTCCTGTCTCCAGGACATGCCTGGCGACAGCGAACTCAAGTAGAAAGTAGTTAAAAATGGAACTGAGCCCGAGACAAACTATCATCGTCGCTATACTGGTCCTATTTCTGGGCAAGTATCTCACCCGCAAGATTCAATTTCTGCAGGAATACAATATCCCGGAACCTGTCTCCGGCGGATTAATTGCTTCGATACTGTTCGGAGTCATTTACGCAGTCTTCAATACCGAGATTCTTTTTGCATTGGAACTGCGGGATTCACTGCTAATAGTATTCTTCACCACCATTGGCCTTAGCTCGAAATTTCAAACGCTGGTACAGGGTGGAAAGCCGTTGCTAATCATGCTGGCACTGGCGGTGGTCTATCTGTTTATTCAGAACATAACCGGCATCTCAGCAACCCTGCTAACGGGTCAGGCTCTAGAGACTGGTGTAATCGGTGGATCAGTTTCCCTGGCCGGCGGACACGGTACCGCCATCGCCTGGGCGCCACGATTTGTTGACGAGTACGGGATTCCCAACGCAATGGAACTCGGCATTGCCTCCGCCACCTTTGGTCTGATATTGGGAGGTGTTATCGGCGGGCCAATCGGTAAATTTCTGATCAATCATTACCAGCTTGAAGGTAGTCACGATGACAAACTCGTCGTAGGGGTGTCCCATGCTGGAACCGAAACCCCTATCGACTACCAGCGCATGCTCAATTCGATCCTGCTCATTTCTTTGAGCATTGGCCTTGGATTGATCCTTAACTCCTTGCTCATCGAATTTGGATTGGTGCTACCTGAATTTGTCACCTGCCTGTTTGCGGGCATCATCATGATCAATACATTACCGCTAATCTTTCGCACTGTTCAATTTCCGGATCGCAGTCGTTCTATGGCATTGATCTCAGATCTTAGCCTGGGATTGTTTCTCGCCATGTCTCTGATGAGTTTGCAATTGTGGACACTGGCAGGTCTGGGAATTCCTATATTGCTAACCCTATTGGCACAGGTAGTTGTAACCGTATTGTTTGTCGTGTTTGTGGTGTTCCGGCTGATGAACAGTGATTACGATGCCGCCGTAATGTCGGCTGGATTTGCCGGGCTAGCGCTTGGAGCAACACCTACAGCCATCGCCAACATGACCGCAGTTACTGAAAAGTTTGGCGCTTCCGTGAAAGCTTTCGTGGTCGTGCCTTTAGTTGGTGCGTTTTTTATCGATATTGCCAACGCGCTGATAATACAGTTTCTGTTGGATCGAATGTGAAAAGATAAATTTGAAATTCAACTTAGAGAAACTAAGCCAATTCTTCCGTTAGTAGATTTTTTCCGCCTACAAATTCTGTTCTTCGTTCTCACTCGCATCTTGCTCACCTACTTGCACCGGCTTAACGCCTTCTTCGCCTGAGGGCAGTAGCAACACAGTGAAAGAGAAGAACATAGCCATGACCATGCCGATACCCAATGCCAAGGTGCCAGCGGCAAGCCCGACCCCGATGGCAGCAAATATAAAGAGTGCATCTGTAGAGTCCTTCAAGCGCGTACGATAACTCACTCCGGCAACAATACCTGCCAGAGAAAACGCCAGGGCCAGACTGTTTTGAACGATTGCCACGATTCCGGTCACCACGATAGGCAAAAGAATCAAATTGGCAGCGATGGAATTGCGTCGATTACCGAAGTCAGTACTGAAATAAGCCCAGCGAATTGGCAACATGACTAGGATTGCGCCTACCTGGGCCGTTGCGAGTTGGATAGCTCCTTTCCAGGTATTAACGGGGGAGTAACTCGACAGGATCTCATCTTCGATGCTATTGAAGTTGTCGCCAGTAACAAGTTCGTTGAGCCCGCCGACTGGAAGGTATTCTAACCATTGCGGTAGCAATAGGCTGATTGCCCCCATTACGACAATGATAGAGCCGTAGTAGAAGGTGATTTTCTGAATAAGCTGTTTGCGTACCTGATCCAAAAAGTCCACCCGTATTCGTTTACATCTAAGCCTGTAGCTGGCAAATTCCTGCAGACTTGTCCGCAGTTTAACGTTGAGCACTAAAATTTTCTAGCAAGCAACCATTCCTGATGCCTATTTTTTTCTCACCGCACTTTAGATCAAGCTCATTAATCGAGAGGAACTTACTCGGCAACACTCTCCGGGCAATTTGGTTAAAGCTCGGAATATTCTTCACAACAATGTGTTTGGCAGTTGGTAATTTGACCGCCGCAGAATATCAACTCGATGAATCACTCGCCCCGGAGTCGGCACAGGATGCCACTACTGCATTAGAGATCATAACGAGCGAAGGCGAGCGGCCGCCGCGTAGATCTATATTCGCACTCGATTTCAGCGAGGCAGCACCGTTTTGGCGAGACAGCGAGTCAGAGCTAAATTTCAAAGTGTACGAGTTTGATCGGAACGATGGTGTAACAAGCCTGGGCGAAGCCTTTGCCGCAGGTTCCGAATTGACGTTCAGGTCCGGTAAGTGGCGCGACAGAATGTCTGTTACCACCACCTGGCATACCTCTCATGGAATTGATGCACCTAAAAATTTAGGTAATACGGGACTCCTGGCACCTGATCAATCGGATTTGTCGACGATCTCTCGTGCTTACCTGGACTACTCCTTAAATCAGGAAACATCCATTAGGGCCTACCGCCAAGATTTCAATCTGCCTTATCTTAACCGGGAAGACAGCAGAATGATCCCCAACACCCATGAAGGCTATGTCGTGCGAAATGCTGGACAACGCCTGCAATACATTGGTGGTCACATTACTAAAATGAAGAAACGAGATTCAGAGCAGTTTGTTCACATGGGAACAATTGCAGGAGTTGATGATAATAAAGAAGGAACATCAATCGCCGGTGTCCAGTATGCTTTTCTAAATGGACTGAGTCTGGGTGGCCTCACCCTGCACACCGACGATATTCTTACCACCACTTATCTGGAATCCAGCTATGAAAGATCGCTCTCTGACAGCTGGGGATTACAGTTAGCTGCCCAGTACACCGATCAGCAAAGCAATGGCAAGGAACTGATTGGGGACTTCGATACTTCATCCTGGGGAGTTCAGTCGCGCCTAAGTTATTTCAGCACCGTAGTGACCGCTGCCTACTCTCGCACCGGCAGTGATTCTGCTATGCGCAAACCGTTTGGAGGCACACCCGGTTTCACTTCCAGCATGCTGTTTGATTTTGACCGCGCTAATGAACAAGCATGGCGCTTAGGCTTCTCGCAGAATTTCGCCAGACTCGGTGCGCCTGGCCTGAGCTTGGTCGCTAACTACACCAAAGGCAGCGACGCACGTTCCGATTCGGGCGTTATTCTGGCGGATGAAGACGAGATTGCGCTGACTTTTGATATTCGGCCTCAGTCCGGATTATTTGAAGGGCTATGGTTGCGCTTACGCTTCTCCGAAGGCGATCGCGGCAGGGATGAAGACGATCGACGGGATTTTCGACTGATTCTCTCGTTCAGTCTTGGCGCCTTTCAATAATTGCCACGCACTGCATATAGCTAATCCTATGAATTGTTAGTTTCTCATTCCGGGTCTTTTTTATCCTGGACTGTCCGTCTGGTTTTGGTCGGGTATAATCATAAGCGTTCGCTATTGTTCACAGACAGGAGTAGTTGAATTGAATCTATTACGTCGTATGACTCTTATAAAAGTAGGAATATTTCTGCTTCTCGCCTCCCTCTTAAGCGGGTGTGTGAGCTCCGCAGATCGAATAATGAGCGATGCACGACGCTTTTCGGCAGTAACTCGAATTGATCCTAACTTCAATCCCGAGCGCGGTTCACAGTTGGTATGGTTTTCCGACTTGATCGTTCAGGATAGTAGCGCTGGCTTGCAGGCCACAGCGCAGCAGGTGTCTGTGATTCAGGGAACTATCGAATCTCAATTAATGCGCAAGTACTATCGGTTTACCGAAAACAGGGATGATGCTGATTACATGGTTGCCGCTGCATTAGTCATGGATGATAGTGTTCAGAGCCAGGAAATCACTGACCTGGTGCAGATCTTTCCCGGTCTCGCCAACGCCTTTAACGATTTGGAGTCTGGTACCTTGTTAGTGGTGATTACGGCACCAACAGATCCTCGTACCGCGCCGCTATTATGGCGCGGCGCTATTCAAGCCTACACAGTCGGTGAAGCCTTACCCGACCAGATGCGCTTGGATCGACTGCGAAGTTTTACCGCCAGGCTGATCGATGCCGTTCCGGAAGCTCGTAATTGAGATTAGTTGAGGGCTAACTTGTTCTTGCACTCGGTTTGGAAACCATTGCCGTTAGCGGCCTCCTTACTGGTCGGTATTTTTCTATCCAGTTGTGCCTCATTACCCGAGGAAGTTATTCGAATTGAGAGTTACACCATAGCTGACACCGGAGATACGACCCTCGCACAACTCGCTGGCCCCACCAATACAACCGATACCGGGGAATCCAGGTTTGTCATGTTGCCGAGTGGGCTGGAATCTTTTGATGTCCGTCTAGCTCTTACAGATCTAGCGGAACGCAGCATCGATATACAAACCTTTATCTGGAAACAAGATTCCGCGGGAACACTCTTAGCCGAGAGATTATTAGTCGCAGCCGAACGCGGCATTCGCGTTCGTATCTTGGTAGACGACATCAATAACCGGGATCGAGACGAGGCCTTAGCAGCACTCGATGCACACCCTAATATCGAATTTCGAATCTTTAATCCATTTGGTACTCGTAGTTTTCTGTTACCGATAAACGTACGTCGAGGCTGGGAGATGATCCGTGACATGTCTCGCCTTAATCATCGAATGCACAACAAGGTGTTTGTCACTGACAATCAAGCGGCCATTGTTGGCGGTCGCAACATAGCTGACGAATATTTCGGCATGAGCGAGAACTACAATTTCGCCGATTTAGACCTGCTGATTTCCGGTGCCATCGTCGACGATGTGTCACTGAGTTTTGATGATTACTGGAATAGCAGTTGGGCTTATCCGATCACGATCTTTACCGACCATCCATCTCCGCCTCGACTTGAAATTTTCTATTCCAGGATGCACGAGAATGTATCCAGCCTTTATAGTCAGCTCGGATTAGAGCAATCATCACCGCAAGAGCGGCGACAGCTTTTGCAAGACCTGATTAGCCGTGCGGTCAGCGCTCGTGCAGAAATAGTTTTCGACTCACCAGACAAGCTTACCGGTGGCGCTGTCGATAATGCGACTGAAGTGCCCCAACTGCTGCAGAGTCAGACAGAGCAGACGCAATCAGAATTATTAATTGGCTCGCCCTATTTTATTCCTGGCGAAGGGGGTGGTGGCTTGCTTGCCGAGTTGGCCGATCGAGGGGTCAGCGTAAAAGTACTGACAAACTCTTTGGCCGCTGCCGATCATGTCTCTTCGTTTTCGGGATTTTCCCGTTATCGAACACAGGTATTGCAAAACGGTATCGAGTTATTTGAATTGAAGCCGGATCAAACTCAATTCGTCAGGGAGACTTCAATAACAACCTCCACCGGAAACGGCGGCATTCATGCCAAGGCTTTTGTGTTCGATCGCGAGCGTGTTTTTATCGGTTCGTTCAACCTTGACCCAAGGTCTATAAACATCAATACGGAAATTGGTTTGCTAATACACAGCGAAGCATTGGCCGAGGAGTTGGCCAGCTACTTCGAAGCGATGATGCAGCCTCAATATAGCTGGAGTCCCACTCTTAATAACGCTGGTGATCTGGTATGGATGGAGAAGAATCCATCTTCCGTTAGCGCTGACATGATTTATACTAGTGACCCCAAAGCGAGTTTCTGGCGAAGATCAATGACCAGTCTGTTCCGGTTGCTACCAATAGAAAAACATCTTTAGCTGGTCTAATAAATAGGAGTTAAACGATTAATGAAATTCACGCACGCCAGCAAGATCATAAAATTATTTCTAGTACTTTCCAGCTTGAGCTTGATAAACAATTCATTGTTTGCACAGGAAGTCATCGTGCTGAGTGGGCCGGAAGATTCAATAGCATGGTTTGAATCGAAACAGTGGTGGGGCGAAACCAATCGAGAACAACAGATGGCGGTGCCGCGCAGCATCATTACCGGCACCGGGCCTAACTGGCGCACCAATGCACAGGGCGTTACGGTCGCAGTCAAGAAAGAGTTGTTTTATCGATTCCTGACGCCGTTAATTCTCCATGCCAACGACATGGTGTTGGATCGTCGAGAGCGCTTGCAAGCAATCGAACAACAGATTGATGCCAACGAGCGTCCTAGTAACGATGACCTTGCTTTTCTTGGTTTGACAGCGGACGTGCTGCACATTGTTGACGATGCGGAAGAGGTTACCGAAGAAGTTTCATTCGATGCACTTAAGATAATTGTGTCGGAGGCACTCTACAAACTGGATGTTATCCCGCCAGGACTGGCGCTGGGTCAAGCTGCCTATGAAAGCGGTTATGGCACCTCTCGTTTTGCCAACCTTGGCAACGCGCTTTTCGGTCAGTGGACGTTTGGTGGAGATGGACTCGTGCCAGAAGAACAACGAGGCGAATTGGGAGATCATCGCATCGCAGCCTTCGATTGGCCCTTCGATAGTGTGCGCAGCTACTTTAATAATCTGAATGGTCATCCGGCCTATGACGATTTTCGTCGCATTCGCGCCGACCTGCGCCAGCGTGGCGAACCTCTGGATTCACAAATTCTGGCCGATGGACTAATTCGCTATTCGGAACGAGGTCAGGAATATGTGGATACGCTAAAAAGTATTATGCGAGTAAACAATCTTACCGTTGCCGATAACGCCGAATTCTCCGACGAGCCGCTTAGTTTTATTGTTATCGCCAATGACGAGGCTGACAAGGAAAGAGTGCGACAGGAAATTGAACGTATGCGTTCGACAGGTGAGATAGACGAAATTCTGAAACAGATGGCGCTGGAATAGGGTCAGGAGAACCTCTTAGTTTATCTGGGCGAGTACTCCCATTCACCTTGAGCATTTTTGCAGAATAGATACTGACCGTTGAGTGATTGTCCTTGCTGATCGATTAGAGTGATTGCAGTAAGTCGGCAATTTTCTGCAACATCGCTATCCGTTGTCAGTGGCACGACCACGGCATTGTTACGGGAGCGCCTTCCACTCCAGGACAGTGGTAATCCATCTTCTTGATTATCAAGTACGTCGACAACGAACGCCCTGAGCTGATCTCTATCTCGTTGTGAAAGTATGCCGGGGGTCTCCGCAATTTCCCAACCGCTATCGGTTTGGCAAAGATCGAAGCGAAAGTTTTCGCGGCGACCATTTGTTTCACTCACCTGGAACAGTGAACGCCGGCAGAGGCGATCATTGGTTTCATAACTGAAGCGAACTAAAATCTTGCCGGCTTTGTTGCCGTCTGGAGAATTCCAATCGATGACTTCCGCATCCGGAGCCTGGTCTAGCGCTTCGCGAATCTGCGCTCTTAATGAAGTGACATCGCGCTCATCGAGGCTGCTGAGTACGCTCTCCCGTAGAAAATCCAATTGCTGGGCGCCCGCCTGCCAGGATAGAAGCATGCTTGTACTCACAATCACAAACTGGACTATTTTATGTAGGAACTTCATTTCAATCCCTGACGACAGCTGGAATTTCCTGAGTCTACCAGAGCAGTTGGTATTTGCCACTTGCACCAATCCTGGGTAAATAAGCAAAATTAATAGTTGAGACGAAGGCATTTGCGCTGGCAAATGCGACTTTTTTTGATTAGCCTTTGCAGTCCCTTACCTAGAATACGCAGGCATTGTGCTTTCTATGAGAAAATTCGGCCAAATTATCACAGCGATGAGGATTAGACTTTGAAGACAACATTAATCGCCACACTGACTCTTGTTTTAGCATTGCTTACTGGCTGTTCTAGCGATCTAGAGATCGGTTCTGATTTCGATGAATCCGTCGACTTCTCGACTTATAGTTCTTATCGCTGGCACGATGGCAACGAATTCAATCTAACCAGCCGTCGCTACCTAGCTAGTGATCTGGCGGATCAACGGATTCGCAATAACGTCAATGATGAACTGAGCGCTAAAGGAATTCGCCTCCGAGAAAATGGGCCGGTGGATTTTTTAGTGAATTACACAGTAGTAACAGCCGACCGCGTAGACATCGACAGCTACAATACTTATTCCGGCTATGCACCGGGATGGCAGCTTGGAGGCTATAGTGGTGTCTCAGGGTCGTATCGCTACGGCTATGCCTACGGCAGAATGCAAACAACTACTCAGACGTCTGAAGTTGTGCAAGGCACTCTGGTGCTGGATTTTATAGGGCCGAATGACAATATTCTGGTGTGGCGCGGCATCGCTGAGGGACAACTTGATCCCACTGCGAATCAACGGGAACGTGAAGCACTCATCAGCGAAGCAGTCGCCCGTATTCTAGATGGATTTCCACCAGAGCAAGGTTAAAACGATTTCGCCTGTTAAAATCCAATGCCAATGAATTGGCGTATTGTTAATTACTATCCTATTCCCTACGCGGAGTGAAGAGTGAAAGTACTTCGCACACTTCTAAGTGAACCACTGTTGTACTTTTTAGTGCTCGGCGTGTTCATGTTTGCTGTCTATGAACTTGTATCTGACGACACAAGCGACCAACAACTGCAAGAACTTGTTGTTAGCGATGGTCAGATCAATGCCTTAATCTCGGGCTTTGAGAGAGTCTGGCAACGACTACCCACCCAAAATGAACTCGATGCTCTGGTGCAGGATTATATTCGAGAAGAAATCATGTATCGGGAAGCCCTGGTGATGGGATTGGATCGTGATGATCCTCTGATCCGCCGGCGTATGCAGCAAAAGCTGCAATTCCTGACTGACGATATCGCCACTCTCAACGAACCTACAGAAACAGAACTGCGAGCGTTTCTAGACGAAAACGCGGACCAATTCAGAAGTCCTGCTCGTTTTTCTCTGCAACACGTGTATTTTAATGCTAATGAACGGGGTGAATCAGTTCGTGCAGATGCCGAATCTGCACTGACCGAAATACAAAATCAAGAAGATGCAGAAGCGCGCTCACAAATTTTAGTCGGTGATCCGCTACTGATGACACCAACCCAGTTCGAGGCAGCGGATGAAAATGAAATCGCCCGCGTTATGGGGGTTCAATTTCTCGATGCTTTGAGAATCCTGCCCTCAGGAAGCTGGCAAGGCCCAATTCAATCCGGCTTTGGCTTGCATTTAGTATATATCAGTGAATACATAGAGGGAGACCTGCCCCCATTAGATCAAATTCGTAATGATGTTCAACGGGAGTGGGATGAAGAGCGGCGTAGAGAAGCAAACGATACGTTTTATAATGCTCTGCGAGAGCGCTACATCGTTACAATTGCAGATCCACAACAGGACGTAAACGCCTCGCCAGAGCTGAGCGAGACACAATGAGTTTAGGTCGTGTATTGGCTGCCCTTTTTTTGCTCGTTTCAGGCATGGTGCAGGCGGACGAGTACCGACCTGCCTTCCTGGAAATTCGCGAAACTTCTGCCGAGAATTTCGATGTGCTTTGGAAAGTACCCGCCCAGGGTGACATGCGTCTCAGTCTCTATGTCAGATTCCCGGCAGAAGTGCAGGTCACGAGACCGCCAAGGGCTGAAATCATCAATGGGGCTTTTATCGAACGGTATAGTATAAGACGGGATGGCGGCATGGCTGGCGCCGAGATTGTTATCGAAGGCCTGTCCAGTTCCGGCACTGACGTTTTGGTAAGGATTGAGGGTCTTGACGGCAGCAGCCTGGTGGAGCGGCTCGCCGCTGCGAATCCTTCCATGGTCATCGGGGCAGCCCCCACCCGTTTTGAAGTTGCGCGAACTTATACGTTATTTGGTATTGAACATATTCTCGAAGGCATCGACCATTTGCTGTTTGTTGCCTGTCTGGTCTTGATTGCCCGCACTCCTCGCAGAATCCTGATTACAATCACCGGCTTCACCATAGCCCATTCGATTACACTGTCACTGGCAGCCCTTGAATTAGTGCGCTTGCCTATTCCGCCCATCGAAGCAGTGATTGCACTGTCTATCGTGTTTCTGGCACGAGAGATCGCGCTCAATCGAAAAGACACACTGACCTGGCGCTACCCGATTGCCGTCTCCGGATCCTTTGGCTTGTTGCATGGCTTTGGCTTCGCTTCGGCGCTTGGTGAAATAGGACTTCCGCAAACTGAAATACCTGCGGCGCTTCTAGCGTTCAATGTTGGCGTGGAAATCGGTCAGATAGTGTTCGTCTGCGCCATTATTTCTCTGACACTATTTGTCACGTATAGTGCGGGATACCTTGCTAGACTGAGCCCAAATTCTCATTGGAACCAGCTGTCTCTAGCACAGCCGATGGAATTGGTAGCACGCCTGGAAAAACCGGTCGCGTTCGCAGTAGGAAGCATAACCATTGTGTGGACCATCGAGCGTTTCTCGGTGTTCTGGATTTAGTGAATCGTAGTATCTGGAGTAGCACTATGAAGATGAAAATTTTCGGAGCAATAATTGCTTCATTCTTGTCAGTCTCTGTATTAGCACAAGATGTCCCAATCGATCGGGATACCATCAGTAGTAACCTCGGTGAGCGCAGCTATTCTCCCTATGCCGATCGCAATTTCCCAACGGAATTGTTGTGGGGCGAAGTTCATCTTCACAGCAACCTGTCTTTAGACGCACGGGCAGCTGGCGTCATCTTGAGCCCAAGCGACGCCTATCGATTTGCCCGTGGCGATGAAGTTACCGCCAGCGGCGGCTTTAAAGTGCAGCTCGGGACACCGCTGGATTTTCTGGTACTAACCGATCACTCCGATGCCATGGGAGCCATGAACGAAGTTATTCGTGGCAATCCTAACCTGATGACCGATGCAACGGTGAGAGATTGGAATCGCCGTATCAACCTCGGCGGTGAAACCGCTATAGATGCTGCCTATGAGATTGTGCAGGCAATCGCCAATCTTGAGATCCCAGAGATCCTTGCCGAGGAAGCCTTTGCGCGTAGCGTTTGGGAAGACTATGTGCAGGCGGCTGAAGATTTTAACGACCCGGGCACTTTTACCGCCATGATTGGTAACGAATGGACCTCCTTCCCTGGTGCGAACAACCTCCATCGCAACATCGTTTATCGGGATGGCGCAGACAAAGCCCTGCAGTTTTTACCCTATACAACAGTAGATAGTGAGAATCCGGAAGACCTGTGGACCTGGATGGAAAACTACGAAGCCAGCACCGGTGGTCAGGTACTGGCAGCCGCCCATAATGGCAATCTGTCCAACGGCATCATGTTTCCTGATATCAATTCCTTCACCGGCGAACCTATTACCGCCGATTACGCGGAAAGGCGCGCACGCTGGGAACCGATTTATGAAGTTACCCAGATCAAGGGCGATGGCGAGGCACATCCCTTCCTCTCACCCACCGACGAGTTCGCCGATTATGAGACCTGGGATAGAAGCAACCTTGGACCTATAGCGAAAGAAGATGAGATGTTGCAGTACGAATATGCACGGGAAGCGCTTAAGAACGGTCTGCGACACGAGGTAAATCTTGGCACCAATCCGTACAAGTTCGGACTGATTGGTTCAACAGATAGTCATACTGGTCTGGCGACTGCCGAGGAAGACAATTTCTTTGGTAAACATTCTCAGACTGAGCCCGACGCCGGCCGCATGGACGGTGAAGTTGGCCATTTTCCTCCCATCGTCTGGCCAGGCTGGTACCAGGCTGCCTCCGGTTATGCCGCGGTATGGGCAACAGAAAACACGCGCGAGTCGATCTTCGATGCCATGGCGCGCAAGGAAACCTATGCCAGTACCGGAACACGTCTGCAGGTCCGCTTCTTCGGTGGCTGGGAATTCACCGAAGAAGATGCCATAACTCGCCTGCCAGGCGATGTTGGCTATCGCAAGGGTGTGCCCATGGGTGGCGATCTCAGCGATGCACCCCGGGGCAGGTCTCCCTCTTTTCTGGTAGCTGCGCGGAAAGATCCGATGAGCGGCAACCTGGATCGCATCCAGATCGTCAAAGGTTGGTTAAATGATGACGGCGAAACCGAAGAACAGGTCTACGATGTAGTCTGGTCTGGTGATCGCGAACCCGGTCGAGACGGGATACTGCCTTCGGTAGGCAACACTGTCGATGTGGAGAATGCAAGCTTTACCAATTCCATTGGCGAGCCGGAGTTGATCACAGTCTGGGAAGATCCAGACTTCGATGCTGATCAGCGCGCGTTTTATTATGCACGGGTAATCGAGATTCCAACGCCACGTTGGACCGCTTATGAAGCAAACTATTTTGATGTTGAAGCACCCGCTGAGTCTCCCATGATTACGCAGGAAAGAGCCTACACTTCCCCAATCTGGTATACACCCTAACGGGTCGGTTTTTTTGAGAAGAGCAAAGTGATGAAGAAACTTTTTTGTACTCTACTTGTTGTTTTTGCATTGCCGCAGATTGTCATAGCGCAAGCAGATAAACCTAACATCGTTCTTATGGTTATGGACAATTTGGGCTGGGGCGAAATTGGTGCCTATGGTGGCGGAATCTTGCGGGGTGCCGAGACTCCCGCTCTCGATAACCTTGCTGCCGAAGGATTGCGCCTGCTGAATTTCAATGTCGAGACTCAGTGCACACCCAGTCGTTCGGCATTAATGACCGGTCGCCACGCGATTCGCTCAGGTACCACCCACGTGGTGTGGGGAATGTTATACGGCATGACTCAGTGGGAAATCACTTTACCGGAGCTACTCTCCGAGCAAGGCTATGCTACTGGAATGTATGGCAAGTGGCATTTGGGTGACACCGAAGGTCGCTTTCCTACGGATCAGGGATTCGATGAATGGTACGGCATTCCCAATACCACCGACGAATCTCTGTATTACACCGGATTTCAGTTTGATCCAGAGGAAGTCGAACCTCCGGCAATTCTAGAAAGTCGGCGCGGACAACAACCGCGCCGGGTGAAAGACTACGATGTTCCCGCGCGTCGTGAAATCGATAGCGAACTCACAGAACGAGTCATTGATTTCATGGAACGCAATACCGAGACCAACACTCCTTTCTTTGCGTTCGTACCTTACACTCAAGTGCATTTACCCACATTGCCTCACCCTGAATTCGAAGGAATAACCGGCAATGGGCATCTTGCCGACGTGCTTACAGAAATAGATGCGCGGGTTGGTCAGATATTGAGCGCCATCGACCGTCTCGGTATTCGCGAAAACACCATCGTAATCTGGATGAGCGAAAACGGACCGGAAGAAATTTTTCCCCATAATGGCACCGCCGGACCATGGCGCGGGACCTACTTCACGGCTCTGGAGGGTTCGCTGCGAACTCCATTTATAATGCGTTGGCCAGCTCAGATCGACGCGGGGCAAATCAACAATGAAATTGTCCACATTACTGATCTGCTGCCCACATTGGCCCGCGTGGCTGGCGCCGAAGTTCCCGAGGATCGCATCATCGATGGCGTTGATCAATTTGACTTCCTGACCGGGGCAACTAATCAGTCCGCCCGAGATGGATTTCCGGTTTATAACGGTCTCACTCTGATGGGCTACAAATGGGGAAACTGGAAATTGCATATGCTGGAACAGGCTACCATGGGTTCGACCGTGACAACGCCCGGTATGCCCCGGCTCTACAATTTATTGCGCGATCCTAAGGAAGAATACGATCTCGTTGAGCATCTCGGTATGGAAGGAGATGGTGCGTGGGTAATACCGGCAATTTTCACACGAATCGTTAGGCACCAGGCATCGCTACAACAAGAACCTCCGATAACATTAGGGACACCTGACCCCTATAATCCCGACGTTAACCGATAATCAAAACAATTGAGAGTAACTATTGCTGCCTAAAGGATGTTTCTAATATGAAGAGTTTTAGTAAGTTTGTGTTTTTGACAACACTTAGCCTGATTCTGGGATTCTCAACCAGCGCCTTTGCACAACAATGGACTTACGAATTGGAAGCTTACGGCCAGCTTTCTTCTATCAATGGCGATGCCGGAGTAGGCCGTGTGACTGGTGTGCCTGTTGATACTGATTTCGATGATATTTTGGAAACACTGGAAGCTGCTGCAATGATTCATTTCGAAGCGTACCAGGGCGAGGGCTGGGGCTTCGCGCTGGACTACGGTTTTATGGATTTAGGAGCAGATGTTTCGTCGGCAAGGGGTGGCGTAGTAGATGCTACCGTGCATCAGGGAGTATTCGAAGCGATGGCTTTTAATCGCCGTGAATCTGGCGGTAGCCAGCTTGATTACCTGATTGGTGTGCGCTGGTGGGACAATGATTTAGACATCGCTGTCGACCCGGCAATTTTACCTGGCACGATTGAAGCGGAGGTAGAAGAAGACTGGATAGATTTGTTCGTCGGAGTACGTTGGGCGACTGAATTAACTGAAGACTGGAAGTTTCTATTACGAGGCGATGTTGGCGGTCTCGGTCTGCAATCAGATTTCACTTCAACTCTCTCCGGTGGCTTTCAATACAACATGAGCGAGAACTGGACTCTTGATCTGCAATACCGAGCTACCTGGGTAGACTTCGAAGATGGATCTTCGGGAAGTGCTAATTACTTTGCCTACGACACAGTGACTCATGGGCCGTTGATCGGATTCATCTATAAGTTCTAATCGAGTTTTGCCGGCAATAACGATGGAAGTAAGGCAAAAAGTATTAGGTTACGCTTGTTTCTTATTGATGCTCTTTTGGCAAGTGAATTCTACTGCTGACGATTTCGATGAAACCATTAACGATCAGATTGATGCCGTAAAGGCCACACCGGGCAGGCAAACCGGGAATTTCATCACCGTTCCCATTCCGTTATCAAATCCAACATTAGGAACAGGGCTTCAACTAGCACTTTTATACCTGCACCCCCAACAACCAGGCAAAGAGGATATTCCCAATAGCACGAGCGGCCTTGGTGCGATGTATACCGACAGTGACAGCCGTGTACTCGGCGCATTTCATGATGATTACCTGTTGCAGGATAGATTGCGACTAAAACTTGCGGTTGCTAGTGCCGAGTTAAACGTCGACTATTTCGGTTCCGGGCAATTTCCGGCGCTGGCTGAAAATCCCATCGAATACAACCTTGATACCGACCTTGTCTACGGTCAAGTACTCTATCGTATTCCTGCGACTAATAATTGGTTTGGCGGTTTGCGTGCGGCCTGGATGAGTTCCTCCGTCAAATTCAATCAACAGCTGAATAATCGTCCACTGCCTGATCTTGCGAACAAAATCGATGTGGTGAATTTTGCACTGGTAGCTAATTACGATGACACCAACGATAACTATTACCCGACTTCAGGAAAATGGTTTGAGGCAATCCTGGCGCGAGATGATCAATCCTGGGGTAGCAGTTTTAATTTTGATCGTTACACCGCTTCTTACAACCAATATTTTCCCGTGCGCTCATCTAGCGTGATTGCATTTCGCACCTGGGCTAGTGAGGTGCGTGGCAACGCACCATTCTTTCTGTTACCCGCGTTGGACATGCGCGGCTTTGCCAGTGGTCGTTACCAGGACAATGCGGCCATTTCTGCTCATATTGAGTGGCGGGAAAAATTCAGTCAGCGCTGGGGATTTATCGCTTCTGTGGAAAGCGGGCGCGTGGCAGACTCCTTTAATGATTTGGGTAATGGCGAATCCGTGAATAGCATCGGTGCCGGAATTCGCTGGCAAGTTTCTTCCGACCAATCTATGCATTTAGGATTAGACGTAGGTTATAGTGAAGGAGAAACGGCAGTGTACTTAAGAATCGGGGAGAAGTTCTGACATGCGAGTTCCAGGTTGTTTGCTAGTCATGTGCTTGCTAATTGGTTCCGCCCAAGGAGCTGAGTTCGTCGGAAATTCCACTTGTCAGGACTGCCACCAGGAAGAATTTCAACAATGGACAGTTTCCGATCACCAAAAATCCATGCTACCTGCGACTGTCGAAAGTGTGCTTGGGAATTTCTCCGATATCCGCGTTTCTTTTCATGGCATCGAATCACGCTTTTATATCGATGAAGGTATCTACCTTGTCGATACATTGAATGAAGACGGCGAACTCGAAAGATTCCAAATCAAGTACACTTTTGGTCACGACCCTCTGCAACAATACCTGGTGGAATTAGAAAATGGTCATGTACAGGCACTGAATATCGCTTGGGACTCGCGGCCGACAGACCAAGGTGGACAGCGCTGGTTTCATTTACAACCCGACGAAAACATCAACTCAGAACATCCTTTTTACTGGGCTAACCATTTCTCTAACTGGAATAGTCGCTGTGCTGAGTGCCACTCCACTGATCTGCAGCGCAACTATTCTCCAGATGACGGCAGTTATGCCACTACCTGGTCCGAGATTAATGTTTCTTGTGAGGGCTGCCATGGCCCAGCGAGCGATCACGTCGCCATGGCGCAGACAGGAAATCTGATTGGCGAGTTTCTCGGTTTTGAGAAATCCCTTGCTAAGGAAAGCCTGTTTCAATTTTCAGGTGATGAGCCTATTGCCAGGAATATCGCTGGCGATAGCAGCATGCAGCTAGATACTTGTGCGGTCTGCCATTCTCGTCGCGGTGTCAGCGGAGGTTATGAAGCAAACCGTTTCTATCACGAGCAGTATCAGCTTAGCTTTCTCAATCGAGAATTGTATTTTGCTGACGGACAAATCAATGATGAAGTATTTGTCTTTGGTTCATTCGTGCAGAGTAAAATGTATCAGGCCGGAGTTAGTTGTACCGATTGCCACAACGCCCACACCGCCGAACTAAAAGCGCCAGCTAACACTCTTTGTCTTAGCTGTCATCAGGCAGAAACTTATCGATCCCTGGATCATCATCAACATCCGCTTGCCTCGGCTGGCGCGCAATGTACGAGTTGTCATATGCCTGAGCGTACGTATATGCAGGTGGACGCGCGCGCCGATCATAGTTTTTCTATTCCTCGGCCAGCATTAGCTAACAGAATCGGTGCTCCCAATGCCTGTAACAATTGTCATGATGATTGGTCCGCAACAGAAGTCATAGCAAACTATGTTCAATTGTTTGGGGAAGAGACCGAATCAGTATTTGCTGAAGCAAACCAAGAGGTGCAAAGACTAAACACACTGGCCCTACCAAACATACTCGCTGTCGCTAATGACACAAGTTTTCCCGCTATTCAGCGAGCAACACTTTTAAGTCAGGCTGCCAACTTTCCGGCAAGAATTACCCTCGAGAGTATTCAGCGTAATTTGCTGGACAGCGATCCCTTAGTTCGCCGAGCCGCGGTGGAAGCTTCGGCAATTCTGCCACCCCAGGGGCGTTTGCAGTTACTGCAGAATTATATGAATGATGAAGTTAAGACAGTTCGTCTGGCAGTGGCTAACCAACTAGCAGATGCCTTTGCTTTTGCACCGGAACCAATGCATGCAGAAATTCTTGCCCTGTTCGATGAGCATGAAGAGAGTCTTCTCTATATACAAGATACGCCTGGTGGACAACTTAATCTGGCGACATACTATATTCGTCGCGGCAATCCAGTCGCCACCATTCGAGCTTACGAACGTGCGCTGGAGATCGAACCGAATTTCGTTCCTGCCTTACTAAATCTGGCGGATTTGAGGCGCGAAGATGGAAATGAAGCAGAAGCAGAGTCACTGCTACAGCGAGCTATAACTATTGCCCCAGACAGCGGCGCAGCACAGCATGCGCTGGGCTTGCTCAATGTACGAACCGGCAGCTTGTCCCAGGCACTTGAACAACTGCGGCTGGCAACACAAACAGCCGATGCCTCCCCCCGTTACAGTTATGTCTACGCAGTTGCACTTGAATCCGAAGGTGAAATCGATGTCGCCATCGATGTGTTAAAACAATCTGAAGAAAATTGGCCGAATCAACCGGAGTCCTTGCTACTGCTAATCTCGTTTTTGGATCGAGAAGAAAGAGGGATTGAATTGTTGCCCTATCTTTCGAATTTGTCTCGTATCATGCCTAGCGATCCAACCGTGCAGGCACTGGTCAATAAATATGTGCAGCGATGAGTACATTGTTTACTGCTAGTGGTAAACTAATCATCTAACAATCTTATATGTTCTACTTTTCAGAGTATTTACTCAGTTATCGGAATAATATCGGTGCTGTAATAGAGTTGTTGTAGTTAGGGAGGATCAATCTGTGAGTAACAAAACTTTTGCTTCAATTGCCGGCATGCTTCTAACGATGGCGTTAGGAGTTCATCCTGCATTCGCTCAGGTGCGTAATACCGATGTATTTTTTGGCGATACTCATTTACATACCTCTTACTCACCCGATGCCTATCTGATGGGCAATCGCAACACTACACCCGATTCCGCCTATCGTTATGCCAAGGGTCTGCCTACAGTACACCCATTGCACCGCGCCAAAATTCAAATCAATAATCCGCTCGATTTCCTGGTGGTTGCCGAGCATGCTGAATACATGGGTGTAATTCCCATGGTATTCGAAGGCGATCCACGTGTAGCGCAATTCGAGATTGCACAGCGCTTGAAAGGCTTTTCCGATGCCGGTGAACCACAGAGAGCGTTTGCTGAATTGATTTCGCAGGTGAACGCAGGCCAGGCGGACCCAAATCTTAATTCAGTTGATATTCGAACCTCCGTGTGGGAGGAAGTTATTGCAGCAGCGGATAGGCACAACGAACCTGGCGAGTTCACCGCCTTCATCGGCTGGGAATGGACCTCCACACCCGACGGTGCCAACTTGCACCGCATTGTCTTTCAACGTGGCGATGGCAATACAGCTCGGGAATATCTGCCGTTTACCAGCTTCGATAGTAGTGCACCAGAAGACCTCTGGGATTGGCTGGATATGACGTCGGAGACAGTGGGTGAAAATTTCGTATCGATTCCCCACAACCAGAATATTAGCAAGGGTCTGATGTTTCCGCTGGCAAAGAGTGATGGCACTGCAATCGACCGAGCCTATGCCGAATCTCGCATGCGCTGGGAGACTATAGTAGAAACAACCCAAATTAAGGGTGACTCCGAAACTCACCCCAGCCTGTCACCGGCCGACGAGTTTGCCGACTTTGAAATCTATGACCATGCCATCGAAGTGGGCGGCACAGCAGAAGTGTCCATGTTCGGTGATTCATTCTTGGGCGAGTTATCGGACGCAGACCGCGCATTTATTGTGGAGAACTCAGAACGAGTCGCGACCGCCGGCGATTATTCCCGCTCGGCTTTGTTAAGGGGCCTGGCAATCGAAGAGCGCGTTGGTGCCAATCCCTATAAGTTCGGCCTTATAGGTTCTACCGATTCTCATACTGGATCTTCCTCCTACGAAGAAGACAACTTCTGGGGCAAAATGGCCTTGGATTCAATTCCAGAAAACACCTTCGATCCTAGTAAGATAGTAGTTCCCCCCCACAGCTATGGCATTGATATGGGCGCTGCTGGCCTTGCCGCAGTCTGGGCTGAAGAAAACACCCGGGAAGCGATCTTCGATGCCTTCCGCCGCAAGGAGACTTATGCCACCACTGGTCCGCGCATGCGCGTGCGCTTTTTTGCTGGCTACGACTTCGATATGGAAGATGCCTACTCATCACGTTTGGCCGAGATCGGTTATGAAAAAGGCGTGCCTATGGGTAGCGATCTGACCAACAGTCGAAACGATGAAGCACCCAGCTTTCTAATCAGTGCAGTCAAAGATCCGGATCATGCCAATCTCGACCGAATCCAGGTAATCAAGGGTTGGGTTGATGAGGACGGCTTACCCCAGGAAGAAATTTACAATGTGGCCGCGTCCGACGGACGTCGTATCAATCGTCGTGGAAACGTGGACCCGGTCGGCAACACAGTCGATATCGACACGGCGACATGGAGCGATACCATTGGTGATGCACAACTGACCACTGTGTGGCAGGACCCGGATTTCGATCCTGATGTAAGTGCATTTTATTACGTCAGGGTCATACAAATACCGACGCCCCGGCACTCGCTCTACGACGCTGTTGCTCTAGGTATAGATCATCCTGATGATTATCCGACGACGATACAGGAACGCGCTTACACTTCACCGATCTGGTACGCCCCTTAGTTATCGACAAGAGAAACAGCTTGGATTTCAAGTTCGTCAACTATTGCTGAAATTTCTCAAGCTGCTTTAGAAAGACCGCTGCAGGTTGCGACTACCTGCCGGTTAAGCCATTGACGCACCTTGAATTACGCTTTGCGGCAATTTAGCCGGTGCCGGAGCAACCGTTATAGATCGTATGTTAGCCATGGGAAAAACCAAGAGCTGACCTTCGACCTCAAATGAAATGGAATTTCGATCCAGGGCATCATCCACCAATCTGCCAACCATAGAATCATCCGCTTGCTGACCGAAGGCAAATTTCATGCTGTGACCGTCATTGAATGCAATCGTACAAGTTCTCTTCATTACACTTTCCTTTTTTTCAACGAGCGGTTTTCAAAAATCGAATTTGAGATAGACCAGTCCACCGCGGTAATTCCAGTCCAACTGACCATCGAAGCTGTTTTTATCAGTTGCGACGTCGAAGGCGACGCTATTCACACCGAAACCTAGCGAAGTATTTTCGAACAACTGATAGTCCAATCCTACAAACACGTCGCTCAAGGATCCGCTAAACTTATCATCGATCTCCAGTGCGAAAAATTCAGCACTGGCTCTTAATTTCCAGCGTTCAGTGAGACCGTATTCACCGCGCAGGCCAATGACCGGTAAAGGTGCCGTAACATCGCCCGACTCATTCTGAACCAGAGTTTGATCGGTAAGGGTGATATCGGTGTCTGCAATATAGAGTCCACCTGTTACACCCAGAAAGCCATTATCTCCCTCTAAAAAAGAATAGGTATAAGCCAGTTTGTAAATTCTTAGATCGAAATCACTATCGACCATAGTATTAATGTTATAAAGATTATCACCCCATTGAATCTCTTGCTGAATCTGATTGAGGGCACTGCGAGAGAGATCGAATCCGCTGAAGTCCAGGCGATGTCGTGAACCAATTTTGTAGTAGCCATCGAGCCTGAATACAGAGTCGGAAGAATCGAGACCAAGATCGTCTTCAAAGTCTGTATCGAAACCACGAGACTGTGCTGAATCGAGACGCGTTTCGGTATCATAGTCGGTAACAAACGCGCCAAGGCTTAAGCTGAAGCGGGAGTCTTCGGCCGCTAAACTAAACTGAGGCAGAATGATGCTGCTTAGGGATAAAAATCCAGCCACGATTAGGGTGTTCTTCACAATATCTCCTTGCTCTAATTTCTGACGGAATAGACTGATTCCAAGTGGACATTAGAATCAAACTCTAGGTCTGCCTATGTTAAGGCAAGACAGTGAATACTGTATAGTGATGAACCCAGCGTTGTACTGACTTATTACAATGGTAATGAAATTTTCTAATCGGCTGTGTTGCTGTCTGCTCTCGACTAGTTTGCTTAGCATCGCTGCACCACCGCTCGATGCTCAGGAGCTCGAACCTCGACGCTGGTCGCACCTGCCTAGCGGCGGAAATTTCCTGGGTGGTGGTCCAGCGATAACCCGGGGAGACATTTTCTTCGATCCGGTGATTCGAGCAGAAGATGCGGAACTGGACATGGACACGTCGGTAATCAAGTACATCCATAGTTTCGAGTTCTTCGAAAAATCTGCTCGGGTGAGTGTCCAACAAGGGCATCAGAACGGCGTGTGGTCAGGATTACTGGACGGCGTCCCCACTACATTACAGCGGGTCGGTCTGACCGATACTGTCCTCCGTTTCGCCATCAATTTGAAAGGCGCACCTCCCCTGAGTGGCCAGGACTATCAAGCTTATAGGGGTTCGCAATCAGGGGAAACCATCGTCGGACTCGGACTTGCGGTGCAGCTTCCCACCGGCGAGTATTTCGACGATAAGCTTATTAATCTGGGTAGTAATCGCTATACCTTTCGCCCACAAATCGGCGCGGTACACAATCGCGGGAACTGGTCGTTCGAGGGCACGGCGTCTGTTTGGTTGTTTACCGATAATGACGAGTTCTTTGGTGGCAACCGGATCGAGCAAAATCCGCTACTTTTTCTGCAGGGCCACGCCATTCGTAATTTTCCACAGGGACACTGGATGGGATTGAGCGTGGGCTATGGCTATGGCGCAGAGACTACAATCAACGGATTAGACCAAGATAATCGAAGAGAAGACTGGGCCTGGGCTTTGAGCTATGGCTTTCCACTAGCTACGGGAAGCAGTCTTAAGTTAGTATACGCCGGCACAGAAACCAAGACGCTTACTGGACTCGACAGCGATTCATTTATAGTAGCCTTCTCTTTGACGTTTTAGCAGATTTGAGATTCCAAGGTTTAATTGCGAACCAAAAAATTCTAAACATGTCATGGATCAAACAGTAAACAAATTCTTCCTTCTAATACTGATTCTCTCCACATCCTGTTCAAGTTTACAGGCGCAGGACTCGGGAGATTGGCAATTCGAATTGAGTCCGCTCTATGTTTGGGGAGCTGGAATCAGTGCCAGCACGGCAGCAGAAGGCGGCGAAGCCAGGTTAGACACGGATTACGAGTTCTTCTCTTTGTCCAATATTGAGATGGCAGGTTCGCTCAACTTCAATGGCAATAATGGCCGCATTGGCTTCAGCATCGATGCTGCCTATGTCGATTTCGGTGATCGATTCCTGGTCGGACCGTTAACTACCGACGTAGGTGCCGACGGCGGTATCTTTGAGGCTACCTTCGATTATAACGTCGGAGATAATTTGAAAATTTTCACCGGTGTCCGGCAGGCTTCCATAGATGCGGACATTGAAGTTACACCGGGTATAAGTGCGAGTGCGGGTAAGGATTGGGTCGATCCTATCATTGGCGCACAATACTTGAATCCACTGGGTGACAAGACTTACTTGATATTACGTGGAGACGTCGGCGGGTTTGGCTATTCTTCGGACTTTACTTCCAAGCTAGAGATTACATTTGGTTACGATTTTTCTGAACTAATAGCAGCAGAATTCGGGTATAGATATTACACAGTAGATTTTCAAAAGGATTTGTTCGTGTTCGATGCTTCCCTGCAAGGGATAGTTGCAGGATTGGTGATAAAATTTTAGTGATTGAACTTCGTTCAAAACGACACAGGTGGGTTAGTACATGTTGAATCTAATCAAGACAATTCTTGCCATAGGCAGTCTTGCAGCAACAATGATGGTGTATGGAGATGTCATTAATCTTGCCGACGGTACCGTCCTCGAAGGAGAACTAATCGGCAGCGACAATGGCATTATCATGTTTCGCGTAGGCGAAACTATCCGTGCTTTCCCAGAAGCTGATGTGTTGGCACTGGTGGAAACCGATGGCCAGGACGAATCCAGCGACACGGAAATCACTCTTGCCTACACCGTACCCGCGGGTACGCGCATGGTAATCAATATGACCGAGTCAGTGGATACCAGGCGGCATGAAACGGGCCATAGATTCCGAGCGGAACTGGAGAGTGCCATAGTCATAGATGGGGTCACGGTTATTCCTCGAGGAGCAGAGTTATTGGGCACTATTACTGAATCAGATCAAGCCGGCAGAGTCGCAGGTCAATCGGAAATGGCCATGGAATTTACTGATATCATGATCAACGATCAGCTCATTCCAATCGCCACCGGGGAGTTGCAAATGCAGGGCGCTCGCGAAGGAAGACGCACAGTTCGAAGAGCTGCAAGGGGCGCAGTAATCGGAGGCTTGATTGATGGCAGTGACGGAGCCAGAACAGGAGCGCGAGTAGGCGCCGGTGTCTCCTTACTGACACGAGGAGCCAGTATCAATGTCACACAAGGGACGCTTTTGGAAACGGAGTTGCGTGTACCCATCACGTTAAACCAATAATAGAATCCAGGCGTATTGAAGTACTTCATAACAGAAATGTAACTGGGAGAAAAATTGAATGAGAATCCTATACACCCTAATTGTTGTTGGTAGTCTTGCTGCTTGCCAATCAACTCCTACCCTGCAATCCGGACCCGACGCTGAAATCGGTCCAGAAGGATTGGTTAGAGTGGATAACACTAGCCTCGACGTAGTTTTTCTGCGGCCCGGCATCGATCTGTCCAGTTATGACAGCATCATGCTAGTTGGCGCCGGTATAAATTATCGTTCCGTGCGTGAAGCTAATAACTTGCGACTTGCCAATGCAGACGAATTTCCGCTGGATGATCGGCAGAAAGAAACCATCGAAGCAGCGGTAATTGAAGTATTCGAAGAAGAGATGGCGGAAAGTAATCGCTACCGCCTGGTGTTAGAACCGGGACCAGATACGCTGTCATTGAGTGGTGCGCTAATCGACGTTGTATCCTACATACCGCCAGAAAGAGTAGGTCGAGTTTCCTATTATCTTTCATCTTTGGGAGCAGCAACTCTATTGTTGGAATTGCGTGATTCTGAGAGCGGCCAACTGCTCGCTCGCGCAGCCGATGGCAGAACCATTGAAACCGACACATTTGTTGAGTCAAATCGGGTGAGCAATCGTTTCGAGTTGGAACGGGATTTAGACCGTTGGGCTGACCGAGTTCGGGCTGCTCTTGAGTATGTACTCGATACCCCAGTGCTACCTGTAGCAGAGTAAGGTCAGCTTTCACACTTCATTTGCCGGGAATTTGTTAGAATTCCCGGCATCGTTTTTTCTAGTACCAAGACTTTATGCATAGTGGAAGATGGAAGCCTTCGATTTAGCCGAACTTGCTTTGAGCGCTCAATCCCGACTGGATACATCCTGGGCTTTGTTCCTCTCCATAAACTCTACCATTATGGCTGGTGTCATACTGATACAACGCACATTTAGTAATTTGGAGAAATCCATTGGAATAGGGATGTATCTCGTTGTGATTTTACTGAACTACATGGTCACTAATAGCTCGCTTAATTTACTCACCAGTATTTATGTTGACTTGTCAAAGTTTGAATTTGTGCCTGACGATCCTGGCCATGCAGTAGTACAACAGATGACTAGTTTTTTTAATGAGAGCATATTTTGGAATCAACCAATATTGGTTCCAACAATTTATATAGCTGCTGTAATCATGATTGTCCTGACCATCATTTTTGACGAAAAATTTACCAAGACAAAAATGGATGTTATTTAATCCCAATCCCATGGAGCATTTCGCATGCGTTTAGTTTTATACAAATTTAATCATCTCACAGTCATGATTATTAGCTTGTTGCTTGCAGCCTGCTCTCAAACATCGACTGTCAGATATTCCGGATCGTCTGTTGGCTCTGGCGCTAGCGCTACTGCAGATTCAACAGACATTGCGGAACCGACTATTAGCTACCCGCGAGAAATCGAAATTGGTGACACTGCTGTCATTATTCATCCTCCGCAGGTTACGTCCTGGGAGAATTTTGAAGTAATCGAAGGCATTGCAGCAATCGAGACCGTTCCCGCAGAAGGAGAAGAGATGCGATACGGTGTGGTTTCATTTTCTGCCGATGCGACACCGGATATGACTACGCGTACAGTGCTGGTAGACAATCTGCAGGTAACGGCAATTAGTGAAGGCAGTGAACAACTCCCCGAAGAAGCGCGAGATTTGTTTGAAGATGCATTCTCGAATGCGCGGGAGATTCCCTTGGATTTGGCCTTGAGTCACCTGGCTGACGATCTGATACCTACCACGACTCCAAACGTAGTTTCTGAGCCACCGCAAATCTTTCTCTCAAAAAATTCCGCCGTGCTGATGTTGTTTCATGGCGAGCCGGTAATGGCACCTATTGAAGGTTTAACTATTCAGTTCGCAGCAAATACAAATTGGTCTCTTTTCCTCGATGAATCGAGTGACACCTGGTACCTTAGAAATGATGATACCTGGCTGCAGGCTGATGAATACACTGGGCCCTGGACTTGGGCGGATGATTTACCATTTTCATTAAGGCAATTGCCGGATAATGGCAATTGGCGATCAACCAAGCTAGCCGTGACTGAATGGGAAGGTGCACCAAGTTTCGACCCACCTACCGTGTATGTTTCAACCGAACCGGCGGAATTGATTCTGCTAGTCGGCGATCCTAGCCTGGTTGAGATCGTCGATGGGCTCTCCTACGTAAATAATACCGATAACCAACTATTCAACTATGACGATAGCTGGTACTACCTTGTATCCGGGCGTTGGTTTACTTCAAATAACCTGGAGAGTGGATGGCAGTCGGTAAGCGAATTACCTACAGCATTCGCATCGATCCCTTCTGACCATGTCATGGGCCATGTGCTGGCATCGGTACCTGGCACTCCGGAAGCAAAGATCGCGATACTGGATGCCTTGATTCCCACCAAGACGACGCTGCCCATTGATACCCCCTTACCGGAGACAGTCAGTTACACGGGAGATCCCGAGTTCGTACCAATCACCGATACCAATTTGTTGCGAGCGGCTAACACCGACTTCGATGTGATTCAGTCCGGGGATGTTTTCTATCTCTGCTACAACGGTACTTGGTATGTTGCTGACAGCGCTCGCGGACCATGGTCACTGACCATGATGATCCCGGCAGAAATTTATTCCATTCCCCCCAGCGACCCGGCCTATAAAGTCACCTACGTCACCGTCGAAGAGAGTACTTCCTCAACCGTGACCTACAGCTATAACTCGGGTTATTCGAACGTGTATTTCTATTTCGGCCTCGCAGTATGGGGTTCCGGTTGGTACTACCCACCTTACAACTATTATTACGGTGGCTATCCCTACTACTACTCTTATCCTTATAGCTATGGCTCGGGTTCTTTCTACAACCCGGCTACGGGTGTCTATGGCAGTGTCGGTCGGGCATACGGTCCTTATGGCGGTTATGGTTATTCTTCCGGCCTGAATCCAAACACCGGCACTTATGCCAGGGCGGAATCGGTCTGGAATTACGATGAGTGGTACGGTGTGGGCGAAGCCTACAATCCCGATAGTGGCAACTACTTTGGTACGGAACGCTACTATGATGCGGACGATGAAGATTGGCGAGTTAATTCATCCTTGCAGACTCAACGCGGTGACATCGATATCTCTCGCCGCTTCGATGAGACTGGTGGAACTGCCACCGTGCGCACCGGCGCAGGAGGCGAAGGCACTTTTACTCGGCGTGCAAGTGATGGCGGCTGGGATACCAGTGGTCAATTTTCTACTGTCGATGGCAGAACCGTATCTACTTCCGGTCGCTATCAGGATGGACGAGGCACAACAAATTTCATTGGTTCTGCTGGAGGTACAGGAACTCTTGAACGCACTGGAAACATTAGAAATGCGTCGACACAAGGCACCTTTACACGGGACGGTCAGACCCTTACCACCAACACGACAAGAAATGGCCTGAATACTCGTACTCGACTAGAAACTTCAGGTGGCGCACAGGCGGTAGTCGGTGGCACCGGATTGGAAAGCCGGAGCGGAGTGGGCCGCACAGCATCTGGGGATGTTTATGCTACTCGCGATGGTAACGTCTATCGTCGCTCTGATTCCGGTTGGGAACAAAGATCTAGCGGGCAGTGGTCTACTATGGAGACCACCAGAGTTGGAAGCAGTAACACCTCGGCATTGAACGACCGACTCAATCAACGCAGCTCTACTCAACGCAGCAGTATTGTCAATCGCAATCAGAATTTGAATCGACAATACCAGGCACGGCAACGGGGTATGAACCGGTCTTCCCAGTTCTCGCAATTTCAATCCAGATCACGAGGCTCCAGTTTTGGAGGATTTCGTCGGCGCTAGCTGCTAATCCGGATTGATTCCAAACTCTGACCTCACTGATACCCGAGTGAGGTTCGTGTCGCCTTGCTGGCACGCATCACCAATCTTAATGTGACACAAGGCACTTATTTGCAGCCGATTCGTAAGTGCCTTTAAGTCTGCGGCAGCAATCTCTAACTGTTCGGCGCCTAGAGAATCGACAACTAGCAGGCTGCCTACAATTGCCAGCCAAATACAAAAGTCGCGGCAGGGATTAGTTTTTGCCTGATTGCTCATGCTGCACACTCCAGAATCTAAAGATGCATGCATGATAATTTGCAGCTGTGAACCAAAATTATCTTTAGGAGCCATTATCCAATCCCTGTTTGTAGGCACCCATCCAATGAGTCTTGCGGCTATGCTTGCTTGCGATAAGCTTTTGGCGTGATGCCTTCCCAACGCTTGAATGCCCGGGAAAAATTGGAAGGATCGCTGAAGCCGAGGCTAAACGCGATTTCCTTTACTGAATAATGACCCATGGCCAGGTAATCCAAGGCGAGTTGATGGCGCGTATCATCAACGATCTCCTTAATCGAACTGCCCTGTTCCTCGAGTCTTCTCTGTAGTGTACGGGGCGCTATATTCAACTCCATCGCCAGCTCCTGTTTGGTTGGTTCCCTATGCACCAACATCTTGGCAACAGATCGACGTACCCTGCTGACTACATCTTCACTATCAAAGCGTGAGAGATAATTGCTGATGACTTCTTCCATAGCGAAGGCGACGTAAGCATTTGCACTTACCAGTCTGCGTTCCAGGTCTGTTGCCTGAAAATGAAAGACATTGATGGCGTGGCCGTATTCAACGGCGCAACCATAGAATTTCTCAACTAATCCAGTGCTGTCAGGATCGGGCAGCATCAACTGCACCAAAGTAGGCTTTAAGTCTTCACCGTAGCACTTGCGACACACCTGCAAACACATAGCCAATGCGCTTTCAGTTTCATGCCTACCGGCGGTATCGATTGCCCTGCCGACCAGACTCCATCGACCTTCGCCAGCTTCCATTCGCACATCCATATTGGTGCTTAACATCCGGTGATAGCGCACAAAACGCTCCAACGCTTCCTTTAGATTTTGACTGGCTAACCAGGCATGACCCATGGCGTGAAGCATGTGCAGCTCAAGTCGCGGAATAACTTCATAGACTATAGCCTCGCTGCCGGATTCCTGACTGGCGATGGTCCACAACCTGTTCATGCCGTAAATGGGAAAACGGGCATCGACATCAAAAATCTTTGTATGATCAAGCCCAGCCCGGTTAAAGATTTCGGTTGCATCCAGCCCTTTATCTATCAGGAAGGCCTGCATCGCTTGAGCGAGGGTTGCCAGTGTCGAACGGTGCAAGGCTGGAAAGCTCCTGAAGAAATTTAGTCGAAGCTTAGCATTGCCTTAATTTTCCCAGCAACGCGAAATTTTCCAAACAGTGGAAGACTTTTGATTGGCGCTCAATGACAAATCCCGAGAGAGTGTAGATGTAAAATTTTTGAATTCCGCAGGTATGGAGCAAGAAATGAATTTAAAGGAAAAATGGCAGGTTAGAAAAATCAGATATTCCAGGTTTAGACAGCTTGAACAGCGCAGCGATGAGATGATTCAAAAAATTACCGGAGTTGATCTGTCAGATTTATCACTCGATTGGCGCAAAGAGGCAGAGCAAACGTTGCGTGATGTTTACTATAGCAGCGGCAGTGACTTGAGTGACGTAAGTAGTGCATTGATTAAACTGGCATTCTACAGCCAGGTGTTTAGCACCATGCGTGACGTCCGCAATCACACCAGATTTGTAGCAGCTATTATGAGGCTGCGAGCTTCAAATGAAGGGCTCGGTATCGATTCCAAGGCATCAGAGTTTGCCTACTCTTTAACCGGGTACTGATTTCGAAATTAGAATCGCAGCTCAATCAATTGCTATTCAGCTACTTATTTTCTAACTAATTGAAATCACGAAGATAATCTGCCTATTCTGGCAGAAGTTCTGGCATTTTCAGTGTATTATGCGCCGATTGGCAAATTCGGGGCAGAAGTATGAATACAAATGGAAAATCAGTAGAGGTTTCAAATTCCCAAGTGATCGATCTTGCCATCCGCATTGGGCTCATCGCGGTACTTGTCTATTTCTGCCTAAATATTGTCAGTCCATTTCTTTCCATCATCCTGTGGGGTGGAACGATTGCTATCGCCTTTTACAGTCCTTTTCAGGGCATGGAGGCAAAATTAGGCAGTCGCAAAACAGCGGTAATTGTCTTCATTCTCGGTGGACTCGTTCTCGTTCTCGTTCCTGCCTACCTTTTTTCAGGCTCATTAGTGGACAGTGCTCGAGATTTAGGGCGCGGTGTGATGGACGGAACGCTTGTAATTGATCCCCCAAGAGAATCAGTAAGAGACTGGCCTCTTATAGGAGAGCGGGCTTACGAAACTTGGAGTGAAGTCTCCACCGATGCTACGCAATTTATACGTGACAATAGAGATATGTTTACAACAACTGGGCGCATGCTACTAGGAACCGCTGCTGGTATCGAAGTAAGTATTCTGCAATTTTCCCTCTCTATTATCGTGGCCGGATTATTTCTTTCCAGTCCCGAATCGGCAAAGTCTTCTTTCAGTATGATTTCAAGACGCATTACTGGCGAACGTGGTGATGAATTAATTGATTTGTCCACAGCCACCATTCGAAGTGTTGCCGTTGGTGTTCTCGGCATAGCGTTTATACAAGCGCTGCTCAGCGGCATTGGCATGATTGCAGTTGGCGTTCCGGGAGCAGGTTTGTGGGCTCTGCTAATTCTCATTCTTGCGGTTGCACAATTGCCACCCTGGATTATTCTTCTACCGGCAGCTGCCTATGTTTTTTCGGTTGAATCCACAACAGTGAGCATAGTATTTCTCATCTACTCCTTAATTGTTTCCTTCCTTGATATGGCATTGAAACCTCTATTCCTGGGGCGAGGGGTCGATGCTCCAATGCCAGTCATACTAATCGGTGCTATTGGCGGTATGATCTATGGCGGCATCATTGGATTGTTTCTTGGCGCGGTCCTGTTAGCGTTGGGTTACAAGCTGCTTGTTGCCTGGGCGCAATATTCAGAAACAACAACAAGCGCAGAGTAGTTAACCGTGTTGCTTTCACTTCTAATTGGTACAGGCACAATTGCATTAACTATGGGGGTGCAAATATTCGCCGTTGTAGTGATGGTGAATTACCTTTTTTCATACCTCAATAAACACAGCTCTCAAGGCAGCTTTCGTGCCGACGGAGTCGCGCTGTCTATAGTGCTTACCGTTATGTTTGTCGGTCACATAGTGCAAATTTTCATCTGGGCAATATTGTTTCAGTTGCTCAATGAATTCGGCGATTTCTCAACTGCTTTCTATCACTCTACGGTTAATTTTGCTTCATTAGGTTATGGCGACATTGTTATGTCAGAACGCTGGCGGCTGTTAGGCGCACTGGAAGCTTGTAACGGTGTTTTGATGTTTGGGTTGACGGCTGGCACTTTGTTGACGGTTATGAATAAAGCGTTTTCACGTCATCAAGATCGCTTTCGGAAAATTAGTGATGACGAACACTAAAATGCAATCCGCTGTTGTGCACAACTTTATTCGTTTATCCCTGGCCGTTCTGATTGTGGTCGCGCTAGCAGCGTGCAAAATGGTTGGTCCTGAATACATACCTCCTCGTCTAGAAGCAATCGATGATTGGAATACACCAATCGCTGAAGAACTCATAACGACACAGCAAGCCGTCGCACAATGGTGGACCGTTTTCGAAGACCAGGATCTTTCCAATCTTGTGGAACTGGCGCTGGCGCATAACAACACTGCCGAAATTGCGGCTCTGCGAGTTCTTGAATCCAGAGCTCGCCTCGGCATCGCCATCGGTGGCCGTTTTCCACAAGCGCAATTTGTATCCGGTGATGTGAGTTATATCGATAGTGCTATTGGCATCGGCGAAGGCAGTGATTTTGGGCAATTAAGTGTAGGTACTACGATAGGTTGGGAACCAGATTTCTGGGGTCGATATCGTTACGGAATCGAAGCGGCAGATGCAGCATTCCTTAGTTCAATCGCTGCCTACGACCAGGTTATCGTCTTACTCATCGGGCAAGTCGTTGACACTTATACCCTGGCACGCTCAATTGAAACCCAAATAGTAATTGCCCAGGAAAACCTCGAAAGACAGCAGAGAAGTTATGATATTGCTGAAACGCTTTTTAATAATGGCGCAGACTCTGAACTCGATATGGTGCAGGCGCAGACGCTCTTGCTGAGTACCCAGTCTGTCTTACCTGAATTGGAATCAGCCCTACGTCAGGTATTAAATGCCTTGAACGTGCTTATAGGCAGATCCCCAGGAGTAATACCAGAATTCAGCGATACCCAATCAGGCTTACCTGCAATTCCCGATCAGCTTTCTATAGGATTACCAGGTGATGCCTTGCGCTAGCGGCCCGATGTCAGACTCGCCGAGTTGCAAGCTCGAAGTCAATCCGCCCTGGTCGGTCTCAGCACAACAAATCTTTATCCCAGATTTAACTTGGGTGGTTCCATGTCTCTTACTACCGGCGGCCCATTCGGAGATGCGGATTTCGATAGTTTGTTTTCCGATAATGATCCTTTAACTTGGGCAGTCGGAGCATCGTTCAACTGGCCGTTCTTAAACTATGGGCGAATCCGCAATGACATACGCGTGCAAGATGCTCGGCTGCAACAGGCATTGATAAATTACGGCGAGACAGCAATAAGAGCCGCACGGGAAGTGGAAGATGCCTTAGCAGCTTTTTATGGTTCTAGGGCCCAGTCAAATATCTTGGAGCAAACTGTAGTTTCCGCTCAGCGATCAAACGAATTGTCAGTAATTCGCTACCAGGAAGGGCTGTCTTCCTACGAACGCGTTTTGGATAGTCAGCAACTACTTTTCCGACAACAACAACGATTAGTAGACAGTCAGACAAATGAAATAAGAAGCCTGGCGAGCCTGTTCCAATCCCTCGGAGCCGGTTGGCAAACCCGTGCTGGCTTACCAGTGATAGATGAAGAAACAATTGATCAAATGCGCAATAGGGTTGACTGGGCTGACTATCTCAATTCAGCAACCGAGATTCCCGACGATGCTGGCATTCGCGCTGATGCGGAATCCAGGTAATAGTTTTCTGGAGAAATAGATGACAGAACAAGATCTCAGTGAAGAGGAAGCGAACGTTGCGGAACCCGCAGCTACTTCTGCGCCGAAAAAAGCGGCGAATCCAGTGAGAGTATGGACATTGATCTTGCTGGGCGTAGTACTTGTGCTGACTTTGGTTTATTTGCGCGCCGATAGAATAACTCCTTACACCAGTCAGGCCAGAGTACATGCCCTGGTCATACCAATCGCACCTGAGGTTTCTGGCACAGTGACATCTGTCGGTGTAAGCAACAATCAACAAGTTGAAGCTGAACAGATTCTGTTCCAAATCGACACAGAGCGTTATCAATTAGCGGTACAGAATGCCGAAGCGAACTTGCAGGCAGCAAGACAAACTATTGGTGCTTCCACAGCGGGTGTCGATGCGGCCAGGGCCCAAGTCGAAATTGCGGAAGCCAATGAAACGAGGGCTAGACAGGATGCTGTACGCTTACGACGAATTCGCCAGGAAGATCCAGGTGCAATAAGTGAACGACGCCTGGAAGTTGCAGAGGCTTCATTAGCTTCAGCGGAAGCTTCGGTCGCAGCGGCAGGAGCCAATGTACAGAGAGCGATCGAAGATCTCGGCGATAGTGGCGAAGACAATACCCGCATTCAACAGGCTACTGCAGCACTTGAACAATCGAGGATTGATATGGCGCGGGCCA
The DNA here is from genome assembly GCA_012103535.1 of Pseudomonadales bacterium. GTDB lineage: Bacteria > Pseudomonadota > Gammaproteobacteria > Pseudomonadales > Pseudohongiellaceae > UBA9145. The sequence goes on along the minus strand of WLWQ01000003.1, from coordinate 606,353 downwards.
GTGTTCGCGCCCCTGAAGATGGTCTGGTCACTGGAGTGCGCCTGGATCGTGGTAACTTCGCCGCCGCCGGCGCACCGCAAATGACTTTTATAGCTATCGATAATATTTGGGTGCAAGCCGATTTTACCGAGAACAATTTGGGCAATGTGAGTGCTGGCGATAGGGTAGACCTTGTGTTCGACGCGCTTCCCGGCCAAATAGTTCAAGGGACAATTCGCGAAACTGGGTTTGGCGTCGCTGTAGATTCTGCAGCGCTGGGCAGTCTCCCAACTATTCAAAACAATCGCCAATGGTTAAGAAGCGCTCAACGCTTCCCGGTTCTAATCGATTTCGATATAAGCGATCCCCAACTCAGGCGGACGCTTCGGGTTGGTTCGCAGGTTTCCGCGGTTATCTATACCGGAGACCATGGCCTATTTAACTGGCTTGGTGGGGTATACATTAATCTTGTCAGCATCTTGACCTATGCTTTCTGAGTCGTTGGAAAATTCAAAATTTTTTGCGCCTGAGCAGGTAGCGCAGGGGCGCATACTTCGACTCGCACTGGGTGTGAGCTTGTCACTGGTGTTTTCTCAGGTAGTTAACTGGGATATATCTTTTATTGCGCCAATAGTCACCATGGTTTTATTAGCTACACCGATGCCCGCACCTGGATTTAAACAGGGCATAGGCTTACTCATTCTTCTCTTATTGCCAATTTTTGCCGGCATAGCACTGATTCCTTTCCTCTACTATGCACGGTGGGCTGGCATAGCACTTGTCGCTATCGTTTTGTTTTACAGCTTTTATTTCACGGCGAAAGGCGGCTCACCCATCGTCGGTACGTTTTTCACGATCGGTGTAAGCTTAATAGTCACTGTCGGCAGCGTCAGTCTGGATCTACTACTAGTGCTAGTAAAAGGACTCAGCCTTGGCGTGATTTTCGGATTGGTATTCGTTTGGATCGCTCACGCATTGTTACCTGACCTTTCTTTTGATTCATCATTGCTGCCGGCAAAATCGAATTCGGTAACGAGTAAAAGTTCAGGAGTAATTGTGCGCGAAGCGCTTCGTTCTCTGGTAGTAACATTTCCCATTGCACTTATGTTGTTGTTCTCAAGCAATAGCCCGGCATATTTCGTGGTGATGATGAAGACGGCTGCCATGGGGCAGCAAATAAGTAGTAGTGACAGTCGATCAATGGGACAGTCTCTGCTGGCATCCACGCTCCTGGGGGGCATCGGTGCAATTCTGGCATGGCAATGGCTGAGTATTTGGCCAAACATTGTGCCCTACGCCCTTATCATTGCGCTTGCCGCTCTTATTTTTGGTCAATACATCTTCAATGGAGTTTCGATGCATCGAAATGCAGGTATGTGGAGCTATGGATTGTTGACTATGCTGGTAATCTTGTTGCCTGCAGTGACAGATAGCCAAATTGGTTCCACTGCCGGAGAGTCTTTTTATTCCAGAATTTTTCTCATTGTATTGGTTGCGATCTACGGCACATTATCGGTAAAGCTATTCGACGGCCTGTGGCCATCGCAGGAGCCGACGTCACCGCAACTGGAACACAGCAGTTAAAAACAGTAGTAAACAACAACTCAAAAACATGCTTAGTCTGATCTCGCCTTCGGGCAAAAACTTTTAAAGGGATGAATTGATGAATGATATTGCAGACTTGGAACCTGGCCATCTCCACCTGAATAATAGGCAGCGGCTTTTTATTCGTTATGTATCATTTATTCTGGTCGATCTTACAGTACTGAATTTCTTTGCCGAATATTGGGATCTTGTAAGCATTGATTCATTTACCGCTTCATTTATCGCGGCGATAATTCTTCAAGTGCTGTTGATAGGAACATTCAAACTCGAACACGCAACAGCAGAGTATTTTAAGGCCATGGATTCGAAAGCTGCGAAGTACTACCGAGTGTTTTGTGCCTGGTTAATTCTTTTCCTTTCAAAGTTTGTCATGTTAGGAGCGATCGAATTTCTGCTTGGAGATGATTTGAGTTTTGCCGGTCCTCTTCACGGCGTAGTTGCATTTATTACGGTGGTGATAGCTATCGTTATTGCTGAAAAAATTCTTCTGCAAATTGTATGGCAGTTAGAATCGAAAGAATCGGAATCATAAACTAAGTACTAATCCAGATGTTCGGTGATTGACACTCGAATAGCTGTGTTGATTGGATTCAAACGGCTAGATCTGCGAAAACATTCCAGGCTTGAGTCACACCGATAAAAAGCAGGATGCCTGCCAATACACGGCTAACGACTTGACTGCTTTCTTAGAGATGAGTTTTTAAATAGCCACTGGTGATGACGAAGCCATAGAGTGCAATCAATTTTCCAACAAATACCCCTGCCAAAAATCCTGCCAGGTAGATGCCAATGTACTCAAATTCGAAATATTGGCTAATTGCCGCCAGAGCGAATATCCAGAAAGGAATAGCTTGTGGATTCAACGCAGCGATGAGCAATCCTTTTTTGAAAAACGATTGTTCGTCATTGCGTTCTTCTTGCAGCTCCGGATCTGTTTTACGGGTGAAAACGAAAGCTGCTAATCCGATAAATACTGCTGCAATAAATAATTTGATGATGGTATTCGTTTCTAGATAGGCACTTATAACCATGCCAAAACAGATGGCGACCAGCGCTTCAAAAATCTCGATTATCGACGCAGCAAGAGCCACTTCAGTGCCGCGTTTTTGATTGTAGTCAACAGTGGTTTTCACCACGGTTAGATTGATTGGACCGAATGGAATCGTGCCAATGAAGCAGGCAAGCAATCCGACTAAAAAATAGAGAAACGGGCTTTCCATCATTGTTTTCTACTCTCAGAGACTTTATTGGTATCCCTGTGCTTGCAACTTAAACAGTGTTGAATACTGGCCGCCGTTTTCGAGAAGTTCAGCATGGCTCCCTTCCTCCTGAATTTCGCCGTGTTCCAGGACAATGATGTGATCTGCCATTCTCACCGTCGAAAAGCGATGGGAAATAATTATGGAGATCTTATTAGCAGTAAGATCGCGAAAATGGCTAAATATTTCAGCTTCTGCTTTGGCATCAATTGCCGCGGTGGGCTCATCCAAAATCAGGATATCTGCTTTGCTGCGCATGAACGCTCTAGAGAGAGCAATTTTCTGCCACTGGCCCCCGGATAGTTCCTTGCCATCTTTAAACCAGGTACCAAGTTGAGTCCCATAAGATTGCGGCAAATCTTTTACAAAGACATCTGCCATGCCTTTTTTGGCAGCTTCTTCTATAAGAGGCTCTTCTTCGATATCTTCTACGTCGCCAATTCCTATGTTTTCACCAACGATTAATTGATAGCGAGCAAAGTCCTGAAAGATAACCCCAATCTTTTTACGCAAAGTTTCGATATCCCATTGCTTTAACTCGAGCCCCTCCAAATATATTTTCCCTTTGACCGGTGTGTATAAGCGGGTTAACAGTTTTATTAGTGTGGTCTTACCACTTCCGTTCTCTCCTACGATCGCCAATGACTGTCCAGGCTTTATGTGAAGTGATAGATTGTTCATTGCAGGGTTTTCGCTGCCAGGATAGTTGAACGTCACTCCTTCGAAGCGGATACCATCATCGGGTTTTGGCCCTATAGTTTCGTCGCCGGTCTGTTCTGGAACTTTGTGATCGAGATATTCAGTCAAATTCGATAAGTACAGATTATCCTCGTACATACCATTGACCGCTGTGAGACTGTTTGTCACAGCATTCTGGCCGAGACGAAACTGCGCGATGTACATCGTCATTTGACCAATTGTGATAGCGCCCGCAATCGCTGCGAATCCAACCCAACCGTAGGCAAAATAAAAGGCGGCACTGGCGAGCAAACCAAGAATATATCCCCAGAATCCGCGGCGTAACACCAGATTTCTATCTTCCTTATATATATTGCGAAAGATATCGACATAGCGCTTTAAAAAAAGCTTCCCTAACTGCAGCAACTTCACTTCTTTCACGCCGTCTTCGCGAGTTAACACCATTTCCAAATAAATCTGCATGCGCCGTTCTGCTGAGCGCCGTCGGTGAATTCGAAAAGCCTCACCCGAGAATTTAGCTTCGGCGATGAATGCCGGAACACCAGCAATCGCAAGTAATGCAACGGCCCAAACAGAAAACTGGAAGAGAAAAAAACCAATAGTTAATAAAGCGATAATGTCTCGCAGCAGATCGAAGGTTTTTATGACCAGAGCCAAAGGTCGGCTCGATGCTTCCCTGCGGGCTCTTACTAATTTGTCGTAATACTCTGAATCTTCGAAGTGAGCGAGTTCTAATGTCAGAGCCTTCTCCAAAATCATGACATTGATCTTGTTACCAAGAAGCACTCGCAAAATAGATTGGCAGACAGAATTCAATCTTTGTGCACCGGTCATAAGTACAACCAGGCCGAGTTCCACAAAGACATAAAATAAAACATCGTTACGAGCCTGTGCGGCAACTTCACCGCTTTGCTGCAGCGACGATGCGACGGCATCGACGAACAATCCACCGACAGCTGCTATCGCAGCAGGAAGAACGCCGGCGACCAAAGTCGAAATCGCCATGACTATGGTTAGGGCCGCACTCGTACTCCAGACAATTTCAAGAGCTACTTTGCTGTATTGAAAAACTGAGAGAAATTTTCTAACGGCGTTATTTGATTCTTGATTTTCCAAGACTTTGTTTATTTCAATGCAATGAGTTGATGGGTTATAACGTAAGACTTACTACGCTTAAAAAGCGACCGCAGATTCTAACACAATAAAAAACCCGGCCTTGAAAGGCCGGGTTTCCTAAGTTTTCTCGATTTAGAAAAACTAAATTTTTACAAACTTCAAAACAATGCGGTCAGTATTTCTGCCTAAGCTAGGATCGAATGGGCCAACCGAGTGATCATCGGCAGTATTGTCTAATACATCGCTGGAGCCAACTAAAGCAAAGTGACCACTGTTTACGATAGCGCTCACTGCTTCATCGTATGCGATTCGATGCAGGGAAACATTATCGGCACCCGGTGATCCTTCGTGATCGATAACAAGAAAGATGCCACCTGTTCTAAGCGCGCCTGCAATCTGGCCCAACATGCCCTGTGCGGCTTGTGGATTGGAATTGTGCACATCGTGAAAGTTTAATCCGGTCATAGCAAAATCCACCGAACCTGCAGCCACACCAGAAATGGGGCCTAAATGCTGTTCAACATTTGAAAGCCTGTCTAAGCGATCGGTAATCGCGGCTTGATTGCGGTCGACCGAACCACCAGGATTGTTTTGCATAATTACTGTGCCGTTTGCACCAACAGCATAGGAAAGAACTTCGGTATACCATCCTCCTGCAGCGATTATATCCAGCGCGGTCATACCTGCTTCTAAGCCAGCAAATGCAAGTACTTGAGGGGCTTGTCGAGATGCGTCTCTTTCTTTATCTGCAGCGGGCCTATCTGGATTTGCCATAGCCCTTTCCAGAGCAGCTGTATTTAATTGAGCAGATGCGCTTGCACAAACCAGGCAGAGCGCCAATAGTGATAAAACAGATTTCATAAGCCTAACCTTTTATCTTGAGATTGAGAGATTGTATACACCTCAGAATTTCTGTGAATTCTTTTGAGAGTATCGATTCTTGAAAACGGCATAGCAGAATAAACCATGCCTAAGATGGGAGTACACTGATTTCGATAAGAGGAACTAGGGTATCGACCGATTTCGTCGAAAAGAATTTTGCAGATCAATCTTGCTTAAGATTTAGTGTAGGCGTTTGGCGGCTTTGAGTTCGTCTTCGAAGAACTCTTTTACTTGCAGGAGTTGAGTTCTGTCGTCTTCGCCTTCCATTTAACGGCATGTGCTGCTCGATATCGTTGAGGATATTTGTAATGCTTCCCGTATCCAGAGTACTAAGGTCCAGATCAAAGGGGAATTTTGTCTCCTTAGCCATGCCAATTACCGCTCCATACTACTGAAATGCCCGAATTTAGGGGGGCCAAAGTTCGCAAGAGATTGTATCGACTGACATTAAGAAATCTTCATAAGAAATTCTAAAATAAGGACTTTTTGCACTTTTAGAGTGCAGGAATAGATATGAACAGTATTAACTTTACGCGGTTAATATGCGGGTTTACACTTACCCCCGAACATTGTGAATTCCTACCGATCTTTTAGCTCAAGGATGTGGCTAAATAGTCGCTGAAACAAAGTAAAATAAAAACAATTGGGTGCCAAAGCACCCCCATGGGAGTCCTTTGTGGATTCCCCCTTAAAAGGTGAGTCAGATTGACGACTCTTATTAATGCCTGGGCACGATTTGTTCTAGCCAAGCGTGCAATCATTATCGCGGTAACTATCGCCTTATTGCCTGTTTATGTTTTTACGGGCGGTGCCATTCCATTCGACAATTCTACTGAGCGTTACTTCGTAGCTGGCGATCCAGCCTTAATTGATTATGACCGTCTGCTGGATTTGTTCGGTGATAATGAATACCTGGTCGTTGGTATCGAAGCCGTTGGCGATGCTGAAGATGTATTTACTGAGAGTGCACTCGACGCCCTCGTTCGCCTCTCTGACTTTCTAGAATTTCACCAATATGTCACCCAACTTCGATCGCTTTCAACGTTTCAATATATTTATGCCGACGGAGACGATTTAAGAACAGATTATCTGATTGAAGACATTGCTGATGTCGCAAACAGTCCCAACGAAATATCCCGAGTGAAGGAAATTTTAGCTAATGAACCGTTGGCTATGGATGTTCTCGTTACCGAAGACTTTAGACATACCCGCATTGCAGCTCGCATCGAACACATACCAAACTCATCCGAGCATAAAGTCCAAATCGTTCAAGATCTCTATGATTACATTGAATCGGAAAACTTCGAGTCCGATGATTTCGAATTGCATCTTTCGGGCTACCCGCTTGTCTACGAACGCTACCAAGAACAATCAGCAGAAGATATCGCAATTCTAGTCCCAATCATGGTTGGCTTGATGATGCTTATTCTATATGTAAGTTTTCGCTCATTGGCAGCTATGCTATTTCCATGGCTGGTAATTGCGAGTGGTTTGCTTTTTGTTTTGGAACTACAGTACTACCTCGGTATTCCTCAAACTACTATTGACAGCGCCGCACTTCCAACGACATTAATCATTATCGGAATTGGCATTACAGTGCATGTTTTGCTTGAGTTTTTTCGGCTTAGTTCAAATGGGAAATCCAGTGAGGTAGCCGCCAAAGAAACTATTGAACATATCTGGAAACCCGCATTTTTTACGGCGCTTACAACTTCTGCTGGTTTTCTTGCTCTTTCTGTCACTCGAATATTGCCGATTAGAGAATTTGCCCTACTCGGATCGATCGGACCGATAGTCTTGTTTATATTCAGTTTAACGGTGCTGCCAGCACTATTAAGTTATTTGAGTGGCATCTCTCAATCTAGTGCTGCAGTTATGCAAGGTGGTGCTATTTCGAGATTCACTGCAAAGATTCCAGATTTCACTTTATCTAAGCGCAACCTATTACTCGGGATTGGCATCGCAATAATTGCGTTCACTGCGATCAATTTGCCAAATGCGCAAGTTGATAATAATTATGTTGATCTGTTTAAGGAAAGCGATCCAACCCGACAAGACATACTTTATTTCGATGATGAATTTAAGGGCATGATGACGCTGGACATCATTCTCGATTCGGGAGTAGCAGAAGGAATTAAAGATCCATCCTTTCTAGCGGAACTAGAAACCATAGAAAATTGGCTGTCTGCTCGAGATACTCTAGGGCCGATTAATTCTCTCGCTGACTATTTAAAAGAAATTAATCAAGCCTTCAATAGCGATGATTCTAGTTACTATCGACTGCCAGACACTGCGGAAATGACCGCCCAATTTTTATTGTTGTATGACAGTTCTGGCGCCAATGAAGATCTATCGGACATAAAAGATTTTGATAATCGCTTTTCCCGGCTGGTGATCCCTGTAGTGAATATGCCTGCCTCAGAAATGCAGGTAGAAGTAGATGAAATAAATGACTACCTGGAATCAAACTTCAGTCATCTCCAATCCTTATTGACTGGCACCATGGTGCTCTATACCGTTCAGGACATGTATACCTCCGAAGGGATGATCCTCTCTTTTCTGGTTGCACTAACAGTAATCACAGTATTTTTTATCGTATTGTTTCGCTCTGTCAAATACGGTCTCCTCTCGATTATACCGAGTGTCCTGCCTATATTGCTGGCAGCAAGCATTGCCGGTTTCTTGGGAATAAAACTCGATCAGGGCGCCATCATAGTCTTTGCCATGACCATGGGCATAGCGGTCGATGATGCCATTCATGTCATGAGTCGTTATCTCGACGCCAGGAATTCTGGTTCATCCACCAAATACGCGATCCAGCGAGCGATGAATGAATCAGGTCGTGCTGTGGTCTTTAGTTCGATAGTATTAGTATTCGGATTCAGTGTACTCACTTTCGCATCGTTCACTGTTATTATTTACATAGGCATGTTCGGGTCCATTATTATGGCCTTAGCACTGTTAGGTGATTTGTACTTTCTTCCTGCCATCCTTTATCTGATAGATGGAACAGAAGAGGCTGATGACACTACTGTAGTGAAAGTTTAGAAGAAATAACCATGACTAGGTTTATCCCTTCAATGACAAAAACTTGCTGTGTGATTTTCATTGCACTCTCAGCTTCTATAACTTCAGTAAATGCGCAGGAACTTTCAGCGCAAGAAATCATGGAACAAATGGATTCGCGTTACGACGGAGATTCAGGCATTGCTGATTACACAATGATCCTAATCGATAGGCGCGACCGACAACGTACGCGAGAGCTCAAACAGTATAGATTGGACGATGGAGAAGATTCAAAGTACTTAGTTCAGTTTGAATCACCGGCAGATATTCGCGGTACTTCCTATTTAAATTTCGACTGGGACGACGTAGATCGGGATGACGATTCCTGGCTATACCTTCCTTCATTACAACGAGTTAAGCGATTGGCTAACAATGATACTTCGGATTCATTCTTAGGCAGTGATTTTACCTATGCGGATATAAACGGTTACGAAATCGAATGGTACGATTTTAGCTTCATCAATCAATCAGACATTATTGAAGGACAAGATTGTTGGGTAATAGAAGCCATCCCCAAACCTGAATTCAAGGAGCGCGCTGAAGACTCTACCGGTTATTCCCGTTTTCATGTTTGGATTCGAAAAGATAATTTCGTGCAAATACAGGGCCAGGCATGGGAATTACGGGGCAATCGCATTAAGTATTTTACCGGAACAGATGTTGTTCTAATTGACAATGTTTGGACTGTACAAAGACGCCAGGCAGTTACAACTCGCAATGGTCGTAGGGAACATACCAGTGTTCTGCAAGTTATTGACGCTCAATACAACGTCGACATCTCCGAAGACACTTTTACGACTGAGAATATGCAGCGAGGATTGAATTAAACTGTCAACCATGATCGTTGCTTCATTTCTAACTAAACTATCGCGGTTTGTAGTTTGCTTGGGCTTATCTGTATTACTTCTTTCGCATTCACTCAGTGCTCAACAGAATGATTTTTTTAATCCTGTCGATGTCGATGTCGATGCCAATTCGAATAACGAACCTTTTTCGCTTATCGGTTGGGTAACGCAGGAGGTCGCGAAAGGACTCGAAAGTCCAGGTGTCAATTTTAGTCGGCAAGACAATGATTTCACCAAAGTGGAGACCGCGCTTTTCGCTCAGTTCGATGCACGGCTAAATGAGGGTACGAATTTTCGATTTAGTGCCCAGACCTTTCACGATCAGGTTTATAGAATCGAAGATGACATAGATTTTTCCCGTGCTGAAAGCCGGGAATTAAGAAATCGATTTCAACTTAAAGATTTCTATGTCGAGCGCGATTATGGCAACGGCCTGTACTTTAAAGTTGGCAACCAGATTATCGCCTGGGGCATGTCCGAATATCTTCGCGTAACTGACCTGGTGAATACTGAACAACTGTATCGAGTAGCCCAGCAAGATCTGGAGGATTTACGCAACCAGGTACCTGCTGCGCTGCTAACTTACTCTTCAGGGGATTGGGTGTTTGATGGTGTGCTCACCTATGCGGCAGGAGCCAACGATATTTCTCCTGAGGGAGACGATTTCGACCCTTTTATCGTTGATCGAAGTTTAGGGCATCTGGTCGACGAGGTAGATGCCGATACTGAGCATGAAATGTTTTTCCGCGCTTCAAGCCGATATTCTCAAGGCGACATGCAATTTGTGATCGCTGAGTTCAATGACAACGAACTGACTGTTACTGAAATGGCTGCACTTAGATCAGTCAATCCTCAAATTCGCTACACACAAAACCGAATGCGGGCTGTAGGCATGGCAGCTAACTGGGTAGAAGGCGATTGGTTGTTATTCGGAGAGTTAGGATTGCATAAGGACAAGGCAGTCCGGCCATCTGCTGATGCATTCTTTGCGAGAACTGCTGGCTGGGATCAAAAAGATCAGGTTTTAAGTGTTGCGGGCATAGAGTACAGCGGATATCGGAATCTACTGCTAACCCTGGAACTAAACAATATTCGCACTCGAGATCATGACCAGTTCATGTATTGGGATGAAAACGTAACGAGTTTTGGATTAAGGGCTTATTGGACAGCGATGAATGAGCGACTTCAGTTATTAGGGGTATGGAATGAGTTGGCTGATGATGCTGGTGAGGTAGGACGACTTTCAGTCAATTACAATTACTCGGACAATCTTGACCTTGGCTTGCTATGGGTTGAGTACGCCAGCGACGATGATTCAATTTTGTACGAATACCGAAATAATGATGTATTGCAGTTACAGCTCAGATACAACTTTCAACTTTGAGTTGAATACGTTATAAGATTTCTCAAACGAGAACTTCCAAAATGCTGACTGACGACGGAAAGACCCATCGATACCATCACGGCAATGTGAAGGAAGCTCTTATCGATGTGGCAATGAAGCTCATAGAGTCGAATGAAGTGGAATTGCTCTCCCTGCGCAGACTCGCTAAAGAAGTGGGAGTAACACCGTCAGCTGTGTACAACCATTTCTCCGACAAAAATGCATTAATGCTGGCGATTAAGATTCGTCTGTATGATGAATTCAATAAGTTTTTCGAAAGCCGCTCGAGCAAATCAGATGATCCGGAGCAGGCTCTTCTGGAAGTTTGTCTGGCTTATTATCACTTCTCCCAAGTTTACCCTTCACGATTCCATTTTTTGTTCAGTTCGATACTGCCTATGGAGTGGTCGACACCTGAAATGGTAGAAATTTCCTGTCGGACCCTGGTGAAAAGCCGCAAGTTGGTACTCGATACTTATGATAAGTACAAAGTACCGTGTACAGAAGAAAGCGTTGTAAATACAACATTACTTATATGGTCGCAGCTACATGGGATAGTTGCACTTAAGAAATCTGGATCGATTAAAGCGGCTGTGGCCTATCAAAATTGGCCAGATACCTGCTCGCTGGTGAGCCATGCACAAGTGGAAGGGCTTATAGGAAACCATTTGAAGATGACGGTGAATGCGATACTCAATACCCAGCGCGCTGACAGCCACCATTAATTTACCAATCCAACCCCATCGCTCGTCGCGCTAAATGATTCTTTATCGCTGACACATTGTCGACTCCACTCATTCCCAGGTTGCGCAACCAGCGAATCGGAAGTGCTTGTTCGGCAAACAAGTGCTTGAATCCTTCCATTAGCCACATCATGCCCAGATTGTGCCCTTTACGTTTGCGCTGATAACGACTAAGTACCGTTGGATCAGCCAGCTGCCTGCCAACCTCGGAGCCGTGCTTGAGTTCTTTTGCCAATACCACAGCATCAAGAAATCCCAGATTAACACCTTGACCTGCCAGAGGATGAATACTGTGGGCAGCATCACCTATCAACACTACTCTATCTTTTACGTAGTCAAGCGCATGACGCTGACGCAGTGGAAAAGAGTAGCGCTTATCGCAGTTTTCTATTTCCCCTAATCTTCCCTCTATGGATTTAGTTAGCTCAGAGCAGAATTCACTGTCGCTTAGTGCCATTAATTGTTCCGCGCGCTCAGGAACTGCGGACCAGACAATGGAACAGTATTTTTGTGATTGATCGTCAGGTTCTGCAGCGAGAGGAAGAAAAGCTAATGGGCCGGTATCAATAAATCGTTGCAATGCAGTTTGTTGATGAGGTAATTCAGTTCTTACTGTGGTTACTATTGCCTGGTGATTGTAATCCCACTCTCGGGTAGGAATCTGACAAAGTTCACGAATTTTGGAATTAGCACCATCGGCAGCAATAACCAGCTGCGAGGAAATTCTATTCCCGTCTTCGGTTAATAGTGTTACCTCGTCTGAGTCATTTTCCAGTGAATCAATACTCACAGGAGCCAGTAAACTGAGATTTTCCTGCTCTGCGATCTGTTTATAGAGTGCGGAACTTAATACGGAGTTTTCAACAATTGTCCCCAGCTCATGCTGATTCAATTCCGCGGCGGAAAAACTAATGCTGCCGGTTCCATCTGCGTCCCACACATGCATATCGACGTAGTTGCAGCAGCGAGCAGATTCGATATCTGCCCAAACATTTAGATCCGAAAAAATTTCTTTGGTAACAGCGGTTAAAGCACTGACGCGAGGGTCGAACTTCTCTCTGTCCAATTTATTTTGGTCTACGCCTTGCTTGAATTTCACACGATCCACCAGTGCAATTCGGCATGGTGATTCCCGCAACAGACAGGCCATGGATGCCCCGACCATGCCACCACCTACAATGACAATATCGAAGTTGGATTCGTTCTTAGAATTCATAGCCTGTCATTATAAGCAGCAATGGGAAAAGTCCCTAGCGCCTGTTTACCCTAGCTCCCAATTGTTTCGCCCCATCTTATTTGTTGGTAGACTGCTGCGCTCTATTGAAAGCGAAAGAATGTCCAGCTGGAGACCTAATATGAGTAATGTCGTAAGCGCCGACAAATTAAGTGAGTACGTTGGGAAGGAAGTAGGGCTTACTGACTGGTTTGTGGTCGATCAGGAGCGAATCAATAACTTCGCCGAAGCAACCGGAGATTTCCAATATATCCATATTGACGAAGAACGGGCTGCTCAAACTCCATTCGGCGCTACAATTGCCCATGGATTTCTAACTCTTTCTCTATTGAGCAAATTCAGCTCCATGGGAGGAGGGATAAAGTTGGAAGATTCAGTCATGGGAATTAACTATGGCTTGGACAAGCTACGTTTCATTAATCCAGTAAAGGTCAATAGTAAAATACGTGCACGTTTCGAACTTGTAAGTGCTGTAGAAAAGAAGCCCAAGCATTATCTACTAAAGCACAATGTAACAGTTGAAATTGAAGGGGAAGAAAAGCCGGCGCTAATTGCAGAATGGCTGGGCATGAGTGTAGTCGCCTAATCCAAGTAAACTTGCTAATCGTATTAGAGCTCAGTTACCACAAATTCAGGTTTTGTTTATGAAAAAGTTTTTGTTCGCCTTAATCCCTTTTCTTTCTGCCTGCGCAGGCGAGCCTCCGCAAAACATTGGAGTACGAGAAGGTCGACTGACGGCTTGTCCGGAGTCACCAAATTGTGTTTCAAGTTTCGAATCCGATGAAGAGCATGGAATCGATCCCCTTGCCGCAAGCCTGGATCAAATAGAACAAGTATTAGTGGGCCTGGAAGAGGCTAATATCGTGAGCGCGTCAGATAATTATTTGTATACAGAATTTACTAGCAGTTTGATGGGTTATGTGGATGACGTTGAGTTTCTCCACGACCAGAACACTGGTATTACCCATCTGCGCTCGGCATCCAGGCTCGGATACAGCGATATGGGCGCCAATAGAAATCGAATAGAACGGATTCGAGAATTGCTTCGTTAGTTATCGTGCAACAAGTCCCATCGCCTGCTCGGCAAAAGTCTTCCTTGCAGCAGGTATCAATTCCAGTGATAACAATCCAAGTTTTCGTGTAACTACGTTTGTCTGATTGTTGCTGGAAAATAATTTCGTCAGACTATCGGTGAATCGAATTGCTTTCTGTTGATCAAACTCCTGCTTTTCAACATAAGCTTGGAGAGTAGCCATACTACCGAGCGGTTGTTGCTTGCTGATCGCTTCGCCTAAGGTTAATACCAGTGCTTCGATGTCTCTTAGTGCTAAGTTTAAGCCTTGTCCGGCAACAGGGTGCAAGGTATGAGCAACATTTCCTAGAAGCACTATCCCGGGTCTAATTTGTTCCTTAGCCATAGAAAGACTAAGTGGATAACAAAATTTCTCACCTACCTGAGTAATCGCACCCAAGCGATTGCCAAAACTGGCCTGCAAATTCGACATGAATTCTGCACTGTCAGTTTGCAGGTATGCTTCACTGTCATCTGCGCCAACGGTCCACACTATTGAACAACGATGCTCTCCATCAAATTCTCGCAAGGGTAATACGGCTAATGGTCCGGTTTCAGTGAATCTCTCAAACGCGATGTTTTGGTGGGGCAATTCGAAAGCGATATTGGTAATAATTGCATGTTGCTTGTAACTTTCTTTGAATTGTTCAATTCCAAGTTGTTGGCAAACGGGTGAACGTCCACCATCAGCTAACACCACTAGCCCTGCTAAAATCGCAAATTTCTGATCACCCTCTGTAACATCCAGCATCATGCCTTCCTGGACTGGCACTGCTTGTTCAATTTTTGCTGGCGCAAGAAAGGCGATCGACTTCGATGCCATTAGTTGCTCATGCAATACCTCTCCCAAATCGGTATTTTCCACGACATACCCGAGTGCCTCTACACCTTGCTCATCACAGCTAAGTTGAGTAGATCCAAATCGACCACGATCTGATACCTGGATTTCATGGATAGCAGACACACGCTGCTCTAGCTTTTCCCAGAGTTGCATGGATTCATAGATCTTGCGAGATCCAAACGACAGTGCAGTCGATCTTGCATCGAAACTTGGCTGAGCTGAGGATTCAGCTTTTGGCGCAGTGGCTTCGACAACTAATATTTTTGGACAGTGTTCACCCAGATTCTGGCTTAAGGCTTGAGCAAAACTTGCACCCACCATGCCACCACCTACGACTACAATATCGTAACTGCTTTCGGGTGAGTTGATATTCATTAAAGCCTAATCAGTGTGCGACGGACATAAACGATTCGATCTCCTGAATCGTTTTGGGAATGCCGGTACTAAGTATTTTATGGCCAGATTTTGTGACCAACACATCATCTTCGATGCGTACCCCAATACCGCGCCATTTCTTGGCCACTTTGGTATTCGAAGCTGAGATGTAAATACCTGGTTCGATAGTTGTTACCATGCCGGTCTCTAACAAGCGCCAATGATCATCGATTTTGTAATCGCCCACATCGTGAACGTCCATGCCTATCCAGTGACCCACCCTATGCATGTAAAAATCCTTATACGCTTCGCTCTTGATAAGTTGCGCCGGCCTTCCTTTCAAAAGACCGAGTTTTATCAGTCCCTGGGTAATGACCTTTACTGAAGCATTGTGCGGCGCATCCCATGGAGTCCCAGGCTTTACCGCCGCAATGGCCGCTTCCTGGGCTTTCAACACGATCTCGTAAATTGCTTTCTGTTCAGGACTAAATTTGCCGCTTGCCGGGAAAGTTCGAGTAATGTCGGATGCATAATGTTCATATTCACACCCTGCATCGATAAGTATCAGGTCTCCCTTTTTAACTTCAGCGTTGTTGGCATCGTAATGCAATATACAGGCGTTATCGCCGGCACCTACAATAGAAACATAGGCTGGCGATCTGCTGCCATTACGAGTAAAAGCATAATGCAGTTCTGCTTCAAGTTCGTATTCCATAATGCCAGGCTTACATACAGCCATTGCCGCCTTGTGACCCTCCGCAGAAATTTTTGCCGCCTTTTCCATAAGCTTTATTTCAGCAGGGCTTTTGTGCAGGCGCAATTCATGTAATAGGTGATCAAGTACCTGGAACTCACTCGGAGGATGAGGTCCAATTTTGGCTTTATTGCGAATAACTTTTACCCAATCCATGACTCGATTGTCGAAACTGTCGTCTTTTCCCATTGAGTAGTAAACACGATCGCGTCCTTCGATTAATCCGGGAATAATGTCATCGATATCATCGATAGGATACGCATCGTCTACTCCAAGTTCTTCAATTGCAGCATCAGGTCCGAGCAGATAGCCATTCCATAACTCTTTTTCTTTGTTCTTCTCCTGGCAAAACAAAACCACTTCGCCCTGTCGCCTGCCAGGGATTAAGGCCAGGAGAGCATGTGGCTCTGTAAAACCTGTTAAATAGAAGAAATCGCTATTTTGTCGATACTGGTATTCTGCATCGTTGTTGCGCACCCGCGGCGGTGCGGATGCCAACAGTGCAATGCTGTTAGATTCCATCTGCGCCATCAATTCCTTTCTGCGCTTGCCAAATTCCCGTTTACTGATTGTCATACTGCCCTTCTTTTCTAAATCTTTTTTAATACTCAATTCGACCGTTAGGGTGGTGTAAGTCTTTGCTTTTATAAGACTAAAAAACCAAGCGGCCAAGCATATAGGGGACTGATTGCGGAACCAAGTCCCAATTTCTCTCTCCATTATTGACCGATTTTCCACTCGGCTCTATAGTTACGACACTTTTAATGTAAATCCTAAACTTATGCCAATAGTCCATTGCGGCTATTGAATTTTAGACAACAAATAAAAGACAAAAAAATGGCTGAAATGAGCGAAGACAGTTTCAATTCCTTAAATGATAAAGTCGATGACTTAATCGAACTCTGTGCGGAAATGAAGCGTGAAAATCAAGCACTTAAAGCTAACGAAAGCAGTTGGCAAACAGAGCGCAAACAACTTTTAGACCGAAATCAGGAAGCGAAAGCCAAGCTGGAATCTATCCTGGTAAGACTAAAGGCAATGGACAACTCTTAAGACTTTCCGGACTTAACGATGAGCGATCAACCTTCAGCAGTACAAGTAAAAATCCTGGACAAAGAGTATCAGGTCAATTGCCCTCCTTCTGATCAAGAAGCTTTATTGAAATCTGCACGCTATCTTGATGAAAACATGCGCAAGATTAAAGGACGCGGCAACATCCACGGTGCAGAAAAAATTGCAGTCATGGCGGCATTGAATATCACCCACGATATGCTGAGAAAAAATCGTTTGATCAACGAAACCCGACATGTGACGTCCCAGCAGGTTAAGGGCTTGGAAGACAAAATTGACACGGCCCTGGCCACATCTCGTCAGCTAGAAATTTAGATCCTCCGAATTATCCCTAGAAATTACGTTTGTGACACAGCATTGTGTCACTGCGTTGCTTTACATGAGTAGTTCTTGATTTAGTTCACCTTTCCTACGCTCTATACGCGATATATACTAAATGCAGAGTTCCCTAGAGCATTTGCCAGTCAAAAGTGTTCTTGAGCCGATATCGTAATAACCGGAGGCAACTCGTCAGATGTTGGTGTGCACGTCCGCAAGTCGGAAAGCCTTATGCATCGCGGGAGCCACCACCTGAACCTTTGGGTTCAGGGCAACTTTGATAGCGGTGTTCCGGGGAACTTGATTTTATTCGCGTGGCCTCTGCAATTTCTCACTTATGAACGAAGAAGAACGTCAAACATTACGGGAATCGCTTCGGCAAGCCCGCCGAGATCTAAATCCGGAACAACAATCTGCAGCTTCTCGCAGTTTGCTTGATTTGGTAGTTGAACAGGACTTCTTTAACAATGCGTCTCATATTGCGTTCTATCAGGGAGTAGACGGTGAGATGGACCCAAGGCTGCTGCTGGATAAAGCGCTGGCTGAAGGGAAATCCTGCTATCTGCCGACTCTTACGGAAGATGCACCGGAACAGATGTCCTTCGCGCCCTACGACCATCAGACTGCACTCACGGAGAACGATTGGGGTATAGGCGAACCCCCTTCCCCGGATGAGGATATTTCCCCAACCAATTTCGACCTGGTTTTCGTACCGCTAGTGGGCTTTGATGAGAATTGTTTCCGCCTCGGTATGGGCAAGGGTTTTTACGATCGCACCTTTAGCTTCAAGATTTTCAATCGACGCAGCCGTCCACTCTTAGTGGGCCTTGCCCACGAATGCCAACTGACGGATACCTTTCCGACAGCGAGTTGGGATGTGCGCTTAGATGCGGTGATCACCGCTGAAAAAATATACCGCCCCGATACTGCATAGGGCGGAATACTGAGCTACTTCACTACCTATCCCTGGCGAAGCTTTCCTTTGTCGTTATCTGGGAACCAAACCAATTAAGGTTCCGTAATTCTCTCTTGCTTACATTAAGGCGCTTTGAGCGACACTGCTGGCAAGGACGCCGAACACAAACAAGGTGATCACTACTATTACCAAGTCCGGCTTCTTACTCATGTCTTCTCCGTCGCTGTTTCAACGTACATGTGCCTTAACGGCTCATTTTTTTAAAGCTTTAGGTCTAATTCTTTCTAAAAAACAACAGACTAGTGAATGTAGTTAATGTGCACTTAATGTGATCTCAGTTGCAGGCCCCAATAACTGAGGATGCGTCTGTATAAACCTGTCTGGGGACTTAAAGGTATCGAATAGCTACTCAGAGGTTTCTTGAGTATTGCTTTCCCAAATTAGCTCTCTATAATACTGTATATAAATACAGTACTAACATCTCCTAAATCCCAAAATAACAATGAAAACTTATTCGGAAAATTCGACGAAGGCCCCAGAACCCCTGTTTGGTAAGGCTTATAAGGGTCCGTACAGCCATATCGATGGCAACGACCAGAACACGCTGACTGACACCCCCAGCATCGAAGAATTGCTCCAGCGCAATGCCGATCTCTGGCGCGGTTGCGATATGGCAGGCCAGGGCGTTCATGGCCGCAGCACCGGTTATCCACAATTAGATGAGATCCTGCCGGGAAGAGGCTGGCCCCAAAATGGTCTACTTGAAATCATCAGCCCTCAATGGGGCATGGGAGAGCTACAGTTATTGATTCCCCTAATGCGTTCGGTGATCGAGCAAGGTCAGTGGATTCTATGGATCTCTCCGCCCCATTTACTTTACGCCCCGGCATTAGTGCAGGCGGGTATTAATACCGATCAGGTATTGGTGGTGAACCTGGAGACCGCCTGCAAGGATGCCCTGTGGAGCATGGAAAAAGCGCTGCAGACCAAGAATTGTGGCCTGGTCCTAGCCTGGCAAACCTGGCTTCCAGGCAAGGTACTGCGGCGATTACAGCTGGCGGCAGAGAGCGGAAGCACCCTGGGTGTTCTTTTTAAGCATCGAGATAGTAAGTACTCACCATCACGTATACGCTTGCAATTAAAGGGCTCTTCATCTGATATTAATAATTTTAACGAAGCTGAGGTCACCGTTGTTAAGGCTCGAGGTAATTTCCGGCCGCTTACTACCCGGCTCCAGCTCTACCAACATCATTCCTAATCTGTAAGCCAAGAGAGGGCCGGCTTGGAAGACCCAGAAAGCACAGCACAACTCCCTCTTCCGTCCCCGTTCGGCGCCAAAGCCGAGGTCATTGAACTGCCTCTGCCAGAGCAGCCTGCCTCTGAATCCAAAAAAGAATCTGATCAAAACCAGGTACAAAGGCCGGACAGCCTTTGGTACGGGATTTATTTCCCACAGTTGGCGGAATTAACTGAATCGCAACAGCAAGAACATCTCAACGAACTGGCTACGGTGCTGGAGAATGTTAGCTCCACTGTCAGCTTTCATCCCCAGGCGTTGATCTGCGAAATTCGCAGCAGCCTGAAATACTTTGGTGACATCGATACCATCCATGACAAAGTTAATGAGCCACTGAATGAAGCGCTCAAGCAATTGTCATTGCCGGATTATTTTCTTTATGCCGCTTGCCCTACGGTTACCGGCAGCTTGTTGTTAGCCCGATCGGGACATAATGGTTTGGTGTATCGCAAGGACAATCTTCGTTCTGCCCTGGGCCAGCTGCCCACCGAAGTTTTACATCTGGAGAAAGAACAAAACCGACGCTTGTACAATATGGGGGTACGCCATTTGAGGGACATCTGGCGCCTTCCCACCGATGGTTTACGCAAGCGATTCGGCAGTGAGTTTATGAACTTGCTCAACAAAGCTTTGGGCGAAGCGCCTGAGCCAACTCATAATTATGTTCCCCCGCCTGCTTTCTCCACCAGTTATGACCTGCCTTATGAAGTAGAAAGCCTGGATCGTCTGTTACCGGTGGCTGATGAAATGCTGAGGCAACTGTGTGAATTTTTACGACGCCGAGATTTAAGCACGAGTCATTTGGTGTTTTCTCTTAAACATGAGAAACGTAACAGCACCGACATTAATATGAGTCTGCGCCAAACTAGCCGCCGCAGCGAACATCTATTGATGCTGTTAGAAACTCATTTCAGTAATCTGATGATTCCAGCACCAGTAATCGCAATGAAAATGGAAGTTAGAAAATTCGATGCTTTCATGAGTCAGAGTGAATCATTGTTAGCCGAAGATAAGCCGACTGCGCGTCAGTACAGCGACAGCAATCTCAATCAATTCATGGAACAGTTAAAAGCCAGGTTAGGAGGGCATTTCGTTAACAGTATCAACACCATTGCAGAGCATTGTCCGGAATATGCCACCAAGCAATTAGCTTATGACGAAATGGTGAGAACGAATAGAACTGAGCACGATCCGGAATCGGTGCCCTTAACGCCTCGCCCTTTTCTGTTATTACAGGAACCACAACAACTCGTTCTCAAAAACGGCAAGCTCTATCATCGTAAGCCCATCACTATTATTAGCGGACCCGAACGTATCGAGTCTTACTGGTGGTCCGGTAGCGATGTGCGCCGGGATTACTATGTGGCCTTGGAGCGGAACGGCAGTCGTTTATGGATTTATCGCGAACGTAGCGATGAGAAGAACTGGTATCTACACGGCTATTTCGCCTAAACAATTGTCAATTCAATTGAATCAGTGAACAATAATAAAACTAATAACTAAATAGGAGAGGCACATGGCAACTAATGCAGTGCACTGGTTTGAAATATATGTGCAGGATATAGACCGGGCTAAAGCCTTTTATGAAACGGTGTTAGGCATCGAGCTCGCTCGAATTGCCGGTCCCGATATCCCTATGCTTGGCTTTCCACAATATGCCGGAGTCCATGGCAGCCCTGGCTCCCTGGTACAAGCAGAAGGTATGCCTTCTGGCGGCAATAGCACATTGGTGTATTTCGAATGTGATGACTGTGCTGTCGAGGCTAGTCGTCTAGCTGATGCCGGCGGAGAATTAGTGAGAGAAAAAATGTCTATCGGAGAATTCGGTTATGTCGCCCATGCCAAGGACAGTGAAGGCAACATGTTTGGGCTCCATTCATTGACATAGTCTCATGGAAATAAAACAAATCGACCACGTCCAACTCGCCATGCCAGTTGGTGGATCCGATGAAGCAAAGAAGTATTACTCAGACGTACTCGGCATTCCCGAGGTGCCACGGCCAACATCGATGAAATCCATCGGTCATTGGTTTCACGCTGGCGACCTGAAAGTACATCTGGGTGAGGAAGAAGATTTCAGGCCAGCACTAAAAGCCCATCCTGCATTCGAAGTCGATGATCTGGAAGCTTTGAAATCCAGGTTAGATGCCGCCGGATATTCTTATAAAGCTGGCTCAGTGATTGAAGGAATAGTACGCATATTTGCCAGCGATCCTTTTGGCAATCGTATCGAGTTTTTACAATTGATTGATTAAAAACTAAACCTAATCCCAATCCTGTCTTAGGTGAAATTTGCGGATTACTTAAGACATCAGGAGAAAGATCGAAAACAATGCTGCCCAAAATTTCTGCAAAACTGATTATGCTGGTGCTTGTCTTGTTGATTGGGACAATGTGGTTATTGATCTATCGAGTACCAGATAGACTAACTCCTTCCCCAACGCCAGCATTAGTGCCAGCTGCAAACATGGGTTTCACTGAATACATTGAAGAAAATCGTCGGCGTATTCAATCTGTGTTAACAGACATTCGATTCAGTAAAGAAACTGCTCCATTCGGGCCAGAGTATGGTCTAAATGAAGTAGTAAACATGCGTAGTCCTTTTCAATTCCTGCCTGACGCACAACGCTGTGATGATGCTGGCAGTCTCAATAGAACAGGAATTTTAATTGCCCATGGACTTACCGATTCTCCTTACCTGACTCGCACCTTGGGAGAATCTCTGGCTGCGCTCTATCCCTGTGCCATTATCAGAGGATTGCTCACGCCCGGACATGGCACGGTACCAGGCGATCTACTGGACGTAACTCTGACCGATTGGCGCCAGACTTTCAGCTGGGGAGTTGATAGTTTTCCTGAAGATGTGGAATCAATTGTTACTATCGGATACTCCAACGGAGCAGCACTGGCCCTGGATTATGTTCAGAGCAAAAATAGGAATGACGGAACTACTAGCCGAATTACTAAGTTAATCGCGATATCACCGGGATTACAATCGACAAATCCTAACGCACAGTTAGGCGTATGGTTGCAATATGTGTGGCCGTGGTTGTATAAGCGCGGAGATAACGACGCTGCAAAATATGAATCGTTTCCAACTCATGCTGGTGCGATATTCTATCAATTGACTGAAAGCGTTCGGACACACAGTAAAGAGATAACTATTCCTTCACTTTTCGTCATAAGCGCAGACGATTCTACAACCCGATCCGATGTTGTCATTGATTTTTTTTGTAATCGAATCACAAATACGAATAAAGAACTTTTACTTTTCGAAAATAAGTTAGACCTGGCCCTTAGTTATGATAATTGTGCGGGAATTGAACCGATTACAGCAAACGATACTCCCGATCGCTTTAAGAGTTTTACTCATGTCGGGCTAACGCTACCGATGACAGATAGCCACTACGGCTTAGATGGCAACTATCCTGTTTGCCTTTCCCATGAAGATTTCCCTGAAAGACTACGACAATGTAAACAGGATAATTCCGGTAGTGTCTACGCGGAAACCAGTTTGATGGATACGGATGGATTGTTAGCTGGCTCTATCGTACGTCGCAGTTCATTCAATCCAAGCTATTCCGAACTCATCACCCACATTCAATGTTTCATCGACGCTAATTGCGATACCGGCCAATAATCAACTGCGGCAACGTTACCGTACTATGCTAAGCAGCTCCTGCTGCAAATTGGCTTGTAGACTACCGATTTCTACTCAATGGATTTTTTGCACCAAGTATCAGGTAAAATTTCTGGAAGACAACTCCATCGTTCCCAGCCAATGACTAAGGTCAACAAGTTCCCGCGCAATTAAGTGGATCACTCCTTCGCTTTTCTGGATATGGCCTACCACACCCATTAACATCGCCTGTCGCACGATGGGTCGAAACCGTTCTCCCAGATTTGGCCACACTACAACATTAATAAATCCACTCTCATCTTCCAGAGTTAAAAATGTGACCCCTGCTGCTGTCATGGGTCGTTGGCGACAGGTGACCAGACCGGTTACTTTTGCCGACGCTTCGTTATCGATGTTAGCTAACTCACTGGCTGGTGAAACTCGATACATATTCAGATGTTCGCGGAAGAGGGCGAGAGGATGACGGCGCAAGGTGAATCCAGTGGAACCGTAATCACTAACGATGTTCTGGCCTTCATTGGCGACCGGCAATAGTACGTCGATTCCAAAATCCGCATCGGCGAAATTCTGGTCGGCAAAGAAACTGTAAGAATAGCCGTCACCCTCCCCAGCGGTTTTATCCACACCGGATGCCTGCCAGAAAGCACGGTGGCGGTCCCCGCTTAATTCCCGTAGGGCATCGGCGGCGGCTAAAGACTCCAAATCTTTCTTGTTTATACCGCTACGAAATACCAGCTCCTGGATGCTGGTAAATTTGCCCGCCTGCCTCGCCTCGGCAATTGCTTCGGCACCGATATCGGACAAACCTTTAACTAAGCTGAATCCAATGCGCAGTGCTGGCTCCATGGTCTGCTCACAGGGAGAGTCCAGTCTTGCAAAATCACTTTCAAATTCCAGGGTGCAGTCACAAAAACTTCGATTGATATCAGCCGCCAGTATGAGTACCCCATGGCGGCGTGCATCATTGATAAGTTGGGCTGGCGGATAAAAGCCCATGGGCTGACTATTGAGTAAGGAGCAACAAAAAGCTGCAGGGTGATAGAGCTTAAGCCAGGAAGACACATAGGCAATTAAAGCAAAGCTGGCAGAATGAGATTCAGGGAAGCCGTAATCGCCAAAGCCCTTAATTTGTTTAAACAGTTTTTCCGCAAATTCCAGTTCATAACCGCGTTCTAACATGCCTCTAACCAGTTTCTCCCGGTAAGGTTCTAAGCCCCCCTTACGCTTCCAGGCTGCCATGGCCCGCCGCAGCTGATCCGCTTCGCCACCGGAGAATCCTGCAGCCACCATGGCAAGCTGCATGACCTGCTCCTGAAATATTGGCACACCCATAGTGCGTTCCAGGGTATCTTTAACGGCCTCGCTGGGATAAGACAGTGCTTCCTTACCGTTACGTCGATTCAAATAAGGATGCACCATGTCCCCCTGAATAGGGCCAGGTCTCACAATTGCTATTTGAATCACCAGGTCGTAATAGCTGCGGGGTCGCAAGCGGGGCAGCATACTCATCTGCGCCCGTGACTCGATCTGGAACACACCTACCGTGTCGGCTTCTCCCATCATGTCGTATACCTTGGGATCTTCCGGTGGAATGTTTTGAATGACTAATGACTTACGACTGTAGTCGCTAATCATGTCCAGGCATTTGCGTATGGCGGTTAACATGCCCAGTGCCAACACATCGATTTTCAGTAGCCCCAAAGATTCGAGGTCGTCTTTCTCCCATTGAATAACCGTGCGGTCTGCCATGGTGGCGTTCTCGATGGGAACCAGATGAGAGAGCAGACCCTGACTAATTACGAAGCCACCTACGTGTTGCGACAGATGGCGAGGGAAACCCATTAAAGATTGGGCGAGAAATACAAGCTGTTGAATTTTCGGATCGGAGTAATCGATCTCCGCGTCCGCCAATTGTTCCTTGAGATTCGATCCCCACCAATAAATAGATTTAGCCAGATGGTCTAAGAGTTCTTCACCGAGTCCCAAGGCCTTGCCGACGTCACGAACGGCACTGCGGGAACGGTAGGTAATAACAGTAGCAGCGATGGCGGCGCGACTACGACCGTACTTGTTATAAATATATTGAATGACTTCTTCCCGCCGTGCATTTTCAAAGTCCACGTCAATATCCGGTGGCTCGTTTCGTTCCTTGGAAATAAAACGCTCGAATAAGACTTCGACCCGAGCCGGATCTACTTCCGTAATTCCCAGGCAATAACAGACGGCGGAGTTCGCCGCCGAACCCCGGCCCTGACAAAGAATGTGTTGGCTGCGAGCAAAGGCAACCATGTCATGTACGGTTAAGAAATAGTGTTCGTAATTAAGTTCTTTAATCAGCGCCAATTCGTGTTCGATGATGTTGCGTACTTTTGGCGTCGCTCCTTTGGGCCAGCGCTGGCGAATACCGGCTTCGGTTAATTCTCTTAACCAGCCATGGGGGGTATAGTCCGGCGGAACTAATTCCTGCGGATATTCGTAACGCAGTTCATCCAATTCGAAATGGCAGCGATTGGCGATTTCGACAGTGGCCGCCATCAGTTCGGGAGGAAACAATTTACTGAGTTGTTCCCGGGTACGCAGATGCCGCTGACCATTACTTTCAGCATCGAGCCCCAGTTCATCGATAGGCCTGATTAAACGAATGGCGGTAACAGTGTCCTGCAAAATGCGACGACCCGCATCGTGCATATAAACACCGCCGGCGGTACACAGCGGAATATGAAACTGAGCCCCCAACTCTTGCAGACGCTGCAGTCTTAAACGGTCGTTACCGCGGAGTAGTAACTCGGCTGCGATCCAGAGCCTGGCTGGAAATTGACGTGCTAACCAGACCGCCTGACAGGCGAGTTGTTCTGGCTCGCACAATAAATCCGGAAGCCACAATGCCAGACAATCTTCCGGTAGATTCTCTTCCACCATCTGACGATCAATAAAGTAGCTGCCTTTTTCAGCTTCACGACGAGCACAGGATATTAAATGACTTAACTCTCCGTAGCCCTTGCGATTGCACGCCAACAAAACCAGATGGCAGCCCTTGCCCTTATCCAGGACAAACTCACTGCCAATAATGAGTTTGATATCACGCTGCTTGGCCGCCATGTGGGCTCGCACCACGCCACTCAGTGAACATTCATCAGTAATGGCCAGGGCGCGATAGCCGAGCTCATCAGCTCTATCTACCATCTCTTCGGGAAAAGAGGCGCCGCGCAAAAAACTAAAATTGGAAATGCAGTGCAACTCTGCATAGTCAGGCAGAGACAGAGGCGCGGGCTCTGCCGCAGAGGCGAGCTCAGTTTTCTCCAGGGGCTTTGGGGCCATGGTAATGGTCTAATATACTGTACATATATACAGTATTCTGAGTTCAAGCAATTGTCAACGCAAGGGCACTGAAAGTGAGGCTGGTTCCATAAAAGACGGACAAAAAAAACCGGAGACTGGCTCCGGTTTTTGTTAGTCGTTTAGTTTCTAATTACTCGACTCGGCTGCCAGGCGCTCTTCGACGCGAGCACCGCGAAGAATATTTTGCATGCCGTAGTTACCTTCGTGGCAGGCATACTCATAAAGCTGTCCTGCAACTTTAGTCATCGGAATAATTGCAGTAATTCGGTCAGTAAAAGTCGATGGGTCTTCAATCGTCCATTCATAGTTTACTGTGTAAGGATCGATCCGGGTAAATCGTTCCGTCAGCATTTTATTCTCAGCTGTACCCATGCCAGGAAAGCTCTGAGTAAATCCGGTGAAATTAGTAGTCTCAACTACTAGAGTGTCACCGTCCCAATAGCCTCGCGAATCTCCAGACCATTGGCGAATATTGTCATCCAATTGCGGTCGTTCTCCAATCGGTACGACGCGCGCGTCATGAATCATTTCCAATAGGATCACAACATGGTCTTGGTTCTGAACGATCTGCAAATTGTTGTTGTACAGGCTCGGTTGAAACGGAGGATCGGAGTTGAATCCGACAATGCAACGCTCGGAGAGACCACGATCTTCAGGTCCGTCTTTGGTAATGCCACCTACGACAAAACGCACAGGTCGATCACCTTGCACATCTGGCCCGAGTCCACCTGCGATAGGTCGAACACCTTCTACTAAATCAGGGAAGCGTCCGTTGGTAGGGTAAACAATATGAGAAGTTCGAATCTGATCAGTTATACCTGCACTCTCGACCCAGAAGTCATTGTAGCCGCCAGGATTTGATTCACTTTCTATACCCGGCACCGCCTGATCTGAAGCCTCGTCCGCAGCAGCTAGGCGCGCCCTTAATTGTTCCACTTCATCATCGCTCATAAATTCCCGATCACCGAAGCGTGCCGGTCTTTGCATGGGAACATTGGATGAAAAATTCCATACTCCCTGCAAATCAGGTTGACCCCATTCGGTTCTTGGCGCGATGTAATTGTTCTGCGCAAGAATCGGCGCAGCCAGGATCGTACTAATGACTAGAACAAGAAAATGAATTTTTTTCATTGGAGATCCCCCAAGATCTTCTACCTAAGATCACGGTAGTTTCTTTTCGCTGTGGAATCAACCGAAACGTGGAGCTAAAGCCAATCTCAGATGCAAAAAAAAAGGGCCCCAGAAGGAGCCCTTTTTTAGACTTAATAGTTCCAGCAAATCGATAAGGTTTGCTTAGAATGCCTTACCAATTGTGAATACGATTGCTTCACTTTCATCAGGCATACCTGCAGAGTTCAGCTGATCGGAAAGCTCTTCGCTGCTGAAAATGGCGGCAATACCGAAATCAATTTCGGAAATTGTGGTACCCCAACCGAGCTCGATGTAGTCGCCATCGAAGTCATCACCAAAAGTGCCGTAGGTTCCATAGACACCGTTTTCGGCTGTGTAAGTCAGACCTAGAAAATCGTAATCTTGTTCTGCACCAAATCCTTCCCACTCACCAACAGAGTATTCGAGACTTAATGGTCCATAACCAAAATTAAAATTTACTTCTTCGTAGGTGTCATCAAATTCGCCAGTGTAGTAGTAGCCGGTGAATCCAACTCCAACTGAAAAGCCACCATCGAATTCATAGTTGTAGCCAAAATAGCCATCGACTTCAGCGCCATCGCCAACATCAGCTGCCCAGCCACCTACATAAAAACCGCTTTCGTCTTCCCAATCGATTCCAGCAGAAGCTGATGAATTTTTTTGCAGAATACCGCGGTAATAATATTCAGATGCCCAGCCAATGTTGTAGGACAACTCCGCGGATGCTGTAGTGGCCATCAATCCTGTTGAAGCCAAAACGAGACCAGCAACCAGGTGAGTTAATTTTTTCATTTCTTCCTCCAAATAAAAGTGCGATGCAGCAAGTCACGCTTGCCGATAAAAAATCGAATGAATTACTGCAGTGGATTTAGCAAGGAGCTTGCCAGAATTGTGAAAGCCGCATATTTACTGGGCTTGAAGGAATTTATTTCAAATTTGACCAATTTAGCCGCAACATTATGGTGCAGGAAAAGGCATGCACCAAAGCGGTGCACCATAAAGAGGCACGACTAACGGTACGAGTAGTTAGAGCAGAAAAAAAAGAGTGAAGAGCTGACAATTCAGCTACCCCAAGAAACAGGATTTGGTTAAACCTAATCCTGCGCTGATACTACAGTCGTAGCTCTTCACTCGGTCCGTGCATAGACCTTAATGAGCGCTGCTTTATGAGCGGCTCAAGTTTTTCCGATTTTTCACCATGCGCTCATGCAGACGACGCACAATGTCGCTGCCGCTTTTCTCAAACAGAAAAGGAAAAAAGGCATGGATCAGGCAAAGGATTGCACCGAGAAAAAGCGCTACTGTGAATGAAAGCGCATGCCTCATGTGCTGGAAGTAAGACTCATCGACACTCTCTAAATGACTAGCAAAAAATCCACTCAAAGAAATTTGTGTCGACGACTTACTCACGTTCCCCCTCATGAGTGTTTCAGTTCCTCTAAAACACTCCGAATTTGACGCCGGCTAGCATAGCAAACTTGCCTTAAAATTTTTTTGCGAATATTCTACAAAAAGGCGAAAATATGAGAATTCATTACTAAATATCGTATATTTTTAGAATTTATTTCTATGGACAAGATAGATAACAAAATACTCGGACTAATTCAGGAGAATGGAGAGCTCTCCACTGCAGAAATAGCAGAAGCCGTAGGGCTTTCAACCACACCTTGCTGGCGCCGCATTCAACGTATGGAACAGGAGGGCATCATTGCGAATCGGGTGGTATTGCTGAATCGAGACAAACTAAACCTCGGAATTGATGTTTTTGTGGCAGTGAAGACGAACCAACACAATTGGGAGTGGTTAGCTGAGTTTTCAGAAACTGTATCCAAATTTCAGGAAGTGGTTGAGTTCTATCGTATGGCAGGAGAATCAGATTACCTGCTGAGAGTGGTTGTGCCAGACATTCCCGCCTTCGATAAGTTTTATAAAAAACTCGTGCAATCCGCAGGACTCGCCGACGTCTCTTCCAGCTTTGCCATGGAACAAATCAAATTTACAACAGCCCTGCCTCTAAGCTACGTCGATTCCGTATAAGCTAAGTCGCCACTCTCAGACAGCGAAGCCGCCATAGCAGTAGCTATCTTCTCTAGGCTCAAGTTACTATCGCGTTCAACAATTCCAACTCTAGATTGGGAACTCGAGAAAATCCGTGCGGAGATCATCCATGAAAACTGTCGTTCCAATTTCTTTTCAAAAATTTCTAGTAACTTTCACTGCTTCATTTCTACTTCTAGGCAGCAACGCTTTTGCAGATTCAGCTTGGCCGCAAGTAGAAGCAGGTGCCAACGTTGCAGGATTTACTGAGCAGG
The DNA here is from genome assembly GCA_012103535.1 of Pseudomonadales bacterium. GTDB lineage: Bacteria > Pseudomonadota > Gammaproteobacteria > Pseudomonadales > Pseudohongiellaceae > UBA9145. Next base: position 576,454 of record WLWQ01000003.1, on the reverse strand, counting down.
GAATAGCAGATTTGGACGCTGCGATGGAGCAAATAGTTGCCGATCAAGATGTGGCCGGCATGGTCTGGATTTTGGCAAAAGATGGCGAGGTCGCAACATTTGATACGGCAGGACTTGCGCGTGTCAATGATCAAGCACCTATGACAAAAGACACTCTTTTCCGAATTTACTCCATGACTAAACCCGTTACTGGTGTTGCTTTAATGATGCTGCATGAAGACGGACTGTGGGAATTTGATGATCCCGTTAGCAAGCACATTCCGGAATTTGAAAATCTGAAAGTGATGAAAAGTTTTGATGATGACGGCAATATAGAGTTGCTTGAATTGGATCGGCAACCGACCATGCGGGAGCTACTAAATCACTCAGCCGGCTTTGGCTATGGGCTGCGTAGTGGTGACCCGGTGAATGATGCTTTCAGAGAAGAGGGCGTTCTGGCTTCTGATAATCTTGATCAGCTGGTGGAGAAAGTGGCAGCAATTCCACTGCTTTCTCAACCGGGAGAGCAATACTACTACTCTGTGGCAGTCGACCTTCAGGGTTACATTGTGCAGAAATTATCAGGCCAAAAGTTTGGTGATTTCTTACAGCAAGAAATTTTTGCACCATTGGCAATGAGTGATACCAACTTCTACGTAAAGGAAGAAGATCAACACCGATTTGCGGAAGTTCATAATTGGGATGAAGAAAGAAATCGATTGGTGCAACGTCCTCATCGAACAGACAGACCAAGTTATCTAGATGCCAATCGAATTGAATCCGGCGGAGGAGGCCTGGTTTCATCAACTCATGACTATGCGCGCTTTGCCCAGATGCTGGTTAATGAAGGTGAACTGGACGGTGCCCGCATTCTGTCGCCAGAGTCGATTCGAATTATGCGCACGAATAGTCTGAGAGATGAATTAAATCTTGGCGGCGGTCCAGGTCGACCAGGTAGAGCTGGGGTTGGTTTCGGTGTGGACTTCGCGGTTATTTACGATCCCGAGCTGGCCAACTCACCTCAAGGTCCGGGCACTTATTATTGGAGTGGCGCTGCCGGAACCTGGTTTTGGGTTGACCCAAGCAATGACATGTTCTGGATTGGAATGATTCAGGCTCAGGGAGAACGTCGACCGGATGCAGCAGACATGCGCGGCATTGCTGCAGATATTATTTACGACAGCCTGGCCAACTAGATTTAATCCGGAATAGGTACAGGTAAATCTTGAGGAACGGCATAGCCTCTTTGTACGGCTGGTCGTTCCGCGATTCTTAAATACCAGGCTTTAAGCCGCGGAAAATTATTTAGATCCATCTGCTGAAATTCGTAGCGGGAGATCCACGGCCAGGTTGCAATATCGACAATTGAATAGTCATCCACGATAAAGTCCCGTTCTTGCAAACGATTTTCCAGCACTTGGTAGAGACGCACATTTTCTTTGCGGTAGCGCTCTTCCGCATAAGGCGCCTTACCCGGATTAAACTTCACGAAGTGATGAGTCTGTCCCAGCATCGGCCCGATGTGTCCCATCTGAAACATTAACCATTCCATTTGTTGCCAATATTCATCTCCCATTGCTGCCATGAGTTTGCCAGTCTTATTGGCCAGATACATCAGGATCGCTCCCGATTCCATCATCCTGGCACCAGTTTCATGATCAATAATGGCCGGTATTTTGTTGTTAGGACTGAACGCCACGAACTCTGGATCGTGCTGGTCACCTTTGCTGATATCGATTGGAAAGACCCGATAGGGCAATTCTAATTCCTCCAACATGATCGAGGCTTTGCGTCCATTGGGTGTTGCCCAGGTGTATAAATCGATTCCGCGAAATTCTTCTTCAGCCATTGCCATTGTTCTCTTTTAATTTCCTCGATATGTTATTTGCCTAATTCAATTCAAATAGTCAGCTTAGACAGAAAGCAAAATAGGATGCAGCCTTGCAAGATAAAAGTAAAATCCTAAAAGTTAAGCATGTGAGTAAAGTACCTGGGCACTCCATGTTTAAAGATTGGGCACTTCCTGATCGTCCCTGTTCTTATCTTCCATTTAACGACTTTGTGCCACAGTTACATGCCGGTCGCGTGCCGCAAGAAATCCTGTTCGATCAAATTTGCTCGAAACCCAATTTCTGGTTTGGAACCGATGATTTCCAGGGATCTCGCTTCGAGAATGCCGATCCGCAATTCCCAGGTATGTTGGTTCGCGCTATGCCCAATCCCTGTGATTTGCCCTTTCGGTTGATCGATGGGCGCCGACGCATGGAAAAATTGAAGCGTGCCGGCAAAAGCTCTGGGCCTTTCGTGATCTTCGAATACGAAGAAATTACACCGTATATCTTGGATTTTGAAATAGTTGAGTGAAGGCGACGGAGGGATCAAATTCAGAGCCAAAATTTAGTAAATTTGCGTATTCCCTCCGTCACTATAACAGCGTGGATCCATAATTATTGCCTGGGTCTATAATACTGAGTATTCTGATAAACCCTGCCAGTCAGGTGCAAACCATGCGTCAACCTTGCTCCAGCTCTCTGAAGTCAGTCTTTACACTCGGATTGTGTCTGAGCTTTGGCATGAGCTTTGGACAAAGCCTTGAAGACAGCTCGGAATCGACCTGGCCAAACAATTTTCAGCATGCCCAATCTGAACGATTAGTCGAAGCGGGCAAACTAGCCCTCTTCGAAAACGAATTGTTTACTGCAGAAAGAAGATTTTCTGAGGCCATGCAAATCGCAAAGGTGAATGAAGGCCTTTTTACAGAAACCCAAATCCCCACTCTCGAGTTAATGATTGAAACCCAGATTGCCCAGGGCAACTGGGAAGCGGTTGATACACAGCTTGAATACTATGCTTGGTTAAACAACAAAAGATCTCCCAATAGTTTGTCCAGCTATCTTTCTGGCATAGCAGGCATGAGTCGATTACTGTTAGCGGCATCGGCCAATGTTGAAAATCCTAGCAGCATTCGCTATCTCATTGCCTCCAAGAATCTAAACTGGCAGGCAATTAGTGCAATCGAATCGACTCAAGGTAAAAACAGTCTGCAGTTAGCGCCCTGGCTCTACAATATTGTGTTAGCCCATTACTACCAGAGCTCAACAACAAAAAGACGCGGTATGACCAGTTACGAATACCGGTCGGAAGATGAAAAAATTGTGAGTGGCTGGTCTTTAAGAAAAAACGAGTCAATGCGAATTAGCTATTCAATCGGCAAGGACTTGTTAGAACGAATACAAGCTCTTTATCTGAATAATCCACAACAGTCACCGGAAACCGCTGGACTAATCTTGGTTTATAAAGGCGATTGGGAAATGCTATTTGGTAACAAGACTCGAGCGTTATCCCTCTATAACGAAGCAAACCTTGCGTTTACGAATAATGGTGTAGAACAATCGAGTATCAACCAATTCTACGCGGCTACTACTGTACTTCCTGCAACAAAATTCCAATCTGCATTTGAGTTCAATGAGCTTGATGACTCACCGATTGAATTTTTAGCGTGGTCTCCTAACTACATTGCAACTTCCTCGCCGGAATCACAACGACTAAACCAAATTCTTCCTGAACCGGAATACAATGCTCTGGTGCGTTTTAGCCTGGATTCATTGACCAGTAGTTTACGTGCAACTGAGTCTGCGGCGCGCATGGTGGTAGCACTATCGGATTTACAGGTGCTGAGTACAACGCCCGATAATACTTTCGTTAAAGACCTCGCCAGAAACGAAATTAATCTACTTCAGTTCCGGCCTAAGTTTGAAAATGGAATACCTGTCGGCAAAGAGAATATTGAAATGCAATATAGATTCTCACCTGGAATCAATTCATTCGCTGTATCCCAAAATGAAAACTCTCAGTAAGGCAAAGCTTGTGCTTTTTGCCAGCGCAATAGTTCTATTGCTGCTAACTTCCTGCGCCGTGGAAGGTGGAGGGAATAATCCAAACAGCATGCCTACCGCTGCAGAAGTTGAACAGTACAATGCTTCGGTGGCCCCAAGTGAACGTATTGCCTGTCGCAATGAGAGGCCGGTGGGAAGTTATATTCCCGTAAGGGTTTGTTTCAGAGTATCCGACATGAGAAGAGTTTCCGACTTACAGCGCGATGAACTGCGGCGAGTACTGCGATAAGTGTCGCCCCTGATAAGGCGCAAACCGCGTAGTGGATTGTCGCTATTAATCCGATTGTTATGTGCTGGTCTCATTTGCAAAATTATTCTGAGCTAAGGGTTGCTATGTGCCAACAGCGGACCTTTTCCAAGAGTGGTTGTAGAGTAGCGGACTTAAAGTCCTCTTGTTGGTCGTTTGATTCTTAACACCTTTTACAGGTATTACGATTATGGATACCAGAATAGTTTCGGGGAAGTTCTCAATATAGTATCCCTCTGGGCACCAACGTCTCCTCTCGATAGGCTTTCTCAAAAATAAATCAGTACCTATTTATTCTTCGCCGTTTTTCATTTAGATTGTTGCCCTCAATATTCCTTAGCACTCTTACTCCTAAAATATCGATGCAATCAACATTGATAAACCGAGTGAATCAAATGCCGTACTGTTAGTCAGCACAACGATAACGAGACCTTTTTCTGGTACCAACATATATTGCTGCTTAAATCCTGGACCTCCACCACTGTGCCCGACAAATTTGAGCCTCTGGTCAAACCAGGTTGTTGAGCCATATCCTAGTGCCATATCTCCTTGATCAGTTAAGCGGCCACCCTCAAGAATGTTCAGAGCATTCTCGGTTGACAATATGCGTATCCCATCGAGTTCTCCATAGTTCAACAGCATTTGCCCAAATCGACTGAGGTCTTTACTAGTGCCGATAAGTGATGTTGAAGCTGCATAATCTGTATATACAAGCTTCAACCAACGGCGGTTTTCTATAAGTTCTACAGTCAACGCATCGACACCGCCTTCGGGCCCTAACAGTCTGAGGATAGGTGTAAAAAAATTATAATGAGCAAGGGTGCCTCGTGCTGCTTTCTCCAGCATATCCTGCCGATAGATAAAATCTGAGTCCTTCATATTGAGAGGAATCAAGATGTGCTCACGCACATAATCTTCATAAGTGCCATCTGTAACCGCCTCGATGATAGCGCCAAGTAGGACATAATTAAGATTTCTATAGGCGCTTGTCTTGCCTGGTTCATTGCTGATGGTACGAAAATTACCTAATCGTTCGTTGACCATCCGAGTTTCACCAAAGCGGGGCTCACCTACTTCATGAATCCATTTAAATTGCCCAAGGAGGAATTCGGGCAGTCCTGAAGTGTGATTAAGAAGGTGCGCAATTGTCACTTCTACAGGTTCATTAGAACCATTAACTGGTACAAATTGAGGGAGATAATTTGTTATCGGGGCATGCAGGGATAGTTTGCCGCTTTCGATCAATTGGAAAATTGCCACTGCTGTGAAGGATTTCGTAATCGACCAATAGTGATACACATGGTCTGAAGTTGCAGCTTCACCTACAACCCCATCCGCCAGACCATAGGCGCGAGAAAAAATCTCCTCACCATTCTTTAGAATTGTAACGTCCAGAGCTGGTGGTACTTGTTCACTGACCATGGAAGAAAAATAGCGATCTAAATCATCCATCGTCTCCACTATGCCTGGTGGCGGCAATTGTTTCGGTGCAAGAACAAAAAACGGCGCCAAATAAGCGGCGAGAATCAAAATGACAATGCCTGAACCGATGACGACCCATTTGCCCATTTTTTTTAGAATCGAATTTATAGCCATAATCTCTTACTTTACTATTAATCATATTGCAGAAACAGCTACAGAGAATGAACAAGGGATTCTAATCGAATAGATAGATTGCGACCGGCAATTGGGGTGGGGTGGTGTGTTCTGTTTACTGAGACTTTAATGGTTTATGTAGCTCTCTCCAATTACTATCCTCCAACTTTTCTAGTGACTAGTGCAGTCAATGATGTCAAATGATGGGATTTCCATGTCACGGATCGCTCTAATCGGCATTTTGAGCCTTTAATTGAAGGATTCCATCGGAATCTCCGCTGTCCGCTTTGGGTCGTAAGCTGACACTTCGTACCACTTAATCACAGAATAGCTAGGCTCCCTTTATGAACTCGTAATCAATCGGTTGAGTTAGATCGATAGTCTTATGTTCCGACTTCATCGGATACTTTAAACCAGTAGCACAATTAAAGAGCATCACCTGTTCGTCTGACTTTATCCGACCGCTCAGCAATTCTTGTTTTAACGCTGCCAGGGTTGCTGCACCTTCGGGACATAACAAGATTCCTTCTTTCGTTGCACACTCCTGATGAGCTACGTTAATTGCTTCGTCACTAACTGCAACAGCGAATCCATCGCTTTCTCTTACGGCATCGAGAATCAAAAAATCACCTACTGCCGCCGGTACCCTTATCCCGGCAGCAATTGTTGCCGCGTCTTGCCAGGGCTCGGCATGGCGCTCGCCCTCCTCGAATGCTTTTACAATTGGAGCGCAGCCTTCGGCTTGCACGGCAACCATGCGCGGTCGCTTGGAACCAATCCAACCGATAGCTTCTAATTCATTGAAGGCTTTCCACATGCCAATTAATCCGGTACCGCCGCCGGTTGGATAGAGAATTACGTCGGGAACTTGCCAGTTCATTTGCTCTGCCAGCTCCAGGCCCATGGTCTTCTTACCTTCGATTCGGTAAGGCTCTTTAAGCGTTGAAGTATCGAACCAACCCATAGCATCCTTGCCTTCGCCTACGATTTTGCCGCAGTCATTGATGTAGCCATTGGCAAGAAAAGTTTTTGCACCTTGAAAGGCGATTTCTTCGATGTTTACTTTGGGTGTGTCTTCAGGGCAGAACACGTAAGTTTCGATTCCTGCCCTGGAGCAGTACGCGGCCAGGGCAGCACCCGCATTGCCATTGGTGGGCATCGCCATGCGCGTAACTCCCAGCTCCTTTGCCATGGCCACTGCCAGCGCCAGGCCGCGAGCTTTAAATGATCCGGTTGGAAGACGCCCCTCATCCTTGATGAGAATTTCTCCGCAAGCCAGTTCTTGTTGAAGTTTATTTGCGGGAAGAATTGGCGTCATTAACTCCCCTAAGCGCACCACGTTTTCTGATTTGCGGATTGGGAGAAATTCTCGATAGCGCCAGAACTCTGGAATTCTATTTCTTAATTCATCTTTGCTTACTGCCTTGGCCAAAGCATCCAGGTCATATCGTACCAACAAGGGTTTTCCTGCTTCAGATAATCCATGTAACTGATCAGCAGGATATGTTTTTCCTGTGTAACTACATTCCAGATGCGTTACGAAAGTCGCGAATTCTTTCATTGAGTTTTAACCTTGTTGGCGTATGAAGAGATTTTTCTGCCAGTAATTCTACTGATTTAGAAATAGTCTCTCCGCTTTTAATCTAAAGACGAAACATTTTGTCGATGACTTCATCATTTCTAAATCCATGATACAAAGCGGCGCCGATATGCAGAGCAACGATCGCCAACAAAGCCCAGCAAGTCCATAAATGAATATCTGAAAAGAGAATATTCAAGTCATCGTTTTCTGCGGACCAGTTTGGTAGATCAATCAACCACCATAGGGTGGTTTCCCAGCCGCTATAAGAAGATGAAAGGTAACCACTAACGCAGCAGGCAATTAATAAAAAGTAAGTAAGCAGATGGTCCAGATCTGCTAGCCGTTCAAGTCTGGTCAGCGGTGATTGGGGCTGTTGCCGTTTTGCGATAATTCGCATGGCGATCATGGCAACGACCATCACTAAAACCGTAATGCCTACATTCTTGTGAAGTTGAAAAGGCAATTGTCTATAGGTGAAATTTTCCGAAGGTAGTGGCAAGGACAACATCCACCAACTGCTTACAAATAGAAAGAAGACCGATGCCGCAACTAACCAATGCACTAGTACTTTTGCTTTTGGCAATGGTTTGGCCATTAGTCGGAGTCCAGGTTTGGTTGCTTAGAAACGCTAAAGACTGCGCTTAATAAGGACAAATGCACAAAAAACCAGAGAAGCGTGGACCAAAGATATTGCGCACGCAGCAGTGGCCCGGTATTGGTTGCTGCGATAAATATTAAAAGATCGATAGCCACCAGTCCCGCGAAGCAGACTCCGGCCAATTTGCCAATAGGGCTTGTTCTGTTAACAAAAGACATCCCCACAGCAATAGAAAGTAAAGCGAATAGAATTCCACCGAATGAAAGAGCTAATAACGCCGAGCGAAACCAGTCAGGTGAAGAGGCAAGGGTGATCTGAATATTACTTACCATTAACTCGCATTCGAGCAAACTTAAACCTTCTTCCTCTAATTCATCGGCGCGACAATCGGCAGGCACTCCCAGCTCCGCCACTGAACCGGGAGCTACAACCAGTTGTTTGAGAAATTCATTGCCATGATTAGCGAGCAGCAGAATACCGAATAGAACTGCGACTATTCCAATCCATTTTGTACTTAAACCGTTTCCCTGGATTTCTGACATTAATTAATTTTTTCTAAAACTCTACTTGATTTTCGTACTTGTCTCGGAAGCGTTCATACAGTTCTTGTTGCGTTCCATACAAGTCGATATCCCTGCCTTGAATGTAAGCGCCAAGTACCTGGCTGGTGCGCATATCCAATGCATCACCTTCGGAAATAAACAGGGTTGCATCTTTTCCAACTTCGAGACTACCAACTCGATTGTCGACACCTAGAATTTCTGCGCTATTTAATGTTACCAATGACAGCGCAGTTTCACGATCCAGCCCATAAGCTGCAGCAGTTCCTGCGAAGAAAGGAAGGTTTCTTTGTCGATCCAAAGAAGTTGCGCCACCGCCTATGCCCACTTTCAAGCCAGCTTCGTGGAGTAGAAACGGCGTCTTAAATGGCGCATCAACATCGTGCCATTCCTGCAAAGGAAGCTCATGAATGCGTTCATAGATAACTGGAATATCCTGCGTAGTTAGAAAATCTACAACCTGCATGGCTTCTGCCGCGCCAACTAAGATAACTTCGTCTACTCCATAGCCCCGGGCGAAACGAACGGCACTGATAATTTCCTTGGCCTGATCGACATGCAAAAACAATTTTGCACTGCCATTAAGCACTGGCTGCATTGCTGCAAGATTTAGGTTAAGTGGCTCCCCGGAATAGGTTTGGGCGCTTTGAAAAAGCGAATGCAGTAATTGTTTTTGTGCTTCGTAATCTTCGTTATCAATGGTTTCAAACAGCCCAGTTTCCGGACTGCGTCGGCGAACCCGCATTGAGGGCCAATGCATATGAATGCCGACGTCCTCAATTAACATGGCATCTTCCCAATTCCATCCATCGAGTTTGAACACAGAAGATGATCCGGAGATTAGGCCACCCTGTGGTGTTGCCTGCGCGGTAAGAATGCCATTAAATCGTTGCGTAGGAATCAATTCTGAATCGGTGTTGTAGGCAATTGCCGAACGCACACTGGCATTGATATCGCCTTCCTCTTCAACGTCCTGTGTTGCACGTACGGAACCCACTTCCTGCAATCCCAGAATGGTGTTAGGTAACACGAATCCAGGATAAACATGTTGCCCCTGTAGATTTATGACTGTATGCCCATCGGTATCAATACCATCTGCCGCCGAGCCAACTGCCGTAATCACACCATCTTCGAAAGTAATTATGCCATCGCCTATGACTTGCCCGTTGCCGACATGAATGATTGCACCGGTAATAGCAATAGGCTCACTCTGATCTGCGGCGGGAGTAGGGACTATCGCATTAACAGTGAGTGTGCTGAACAGCGCCATAATAGGAGCTGACAGAATTAGTACTCGAATAAAATTCTTCATATCAGTTCTCCTTAGTCGTTTTCAGAGTTGTTGGTGATGGCGCCGATAATACGTGCGCGTTCATTTTCAATTTGCTGCCTGAGGGCCATATCGCTTTGCCGGTCGTAGTAAGGAATACCTTCGACCCAGGTGGTTTCAGCAACGGCATAAATTGACAATGGATGATCGCTCCAAAGCACCAGATCAGCATCTTTACCTTCTCTAATGCTGCCCATGCGGTCATCGAGGTGAAGCAGGATGGCGGGATTGAGTGTCACCATCTTGAGCGCATCGATTTCGCTAACCCCCCCATACTTAACCGCCTTGGCGGCTTCCTGATTTAGTCTCCGCGATAGTTCCGCATCATCAGAGTTTAATGCCACAACAACACCTGCTTGCTGCATAAGCGCTGCGTTATAAGGAATTGCATAACGTACTTCCCACTTGTATCCCCACCAATCTGAAAAGGTAGAACCGCCCGCTCCGTGCAGAGCCATCTTGTCTGCGACTTTGTATCCTTCGAGAATGTGGGTGAAAGTATTGATATTGAAATCAAAACTATCTGCAACGTGCATCAGCATATTGATTTCAGATTGCACGTAGGAGTGACTGGTTACGAAGCGCTCACCATTGAGAATTTCTAACATGGTTTCGTCGACTAAATCTCGGCGCGGAGCTACGGTGTTTCTTTGTTGCGCCCGAGAAAGCCCGTTGTATTCATCCCAGGCTTGCCCGTATTCCTGGGCTTGAGAAAAGGCGTCCACAAAAACTTGTTCTACTCCCATTCGAGTTTGGGGATAGCGAACGGAGGCAGGATTTCGAGATCGTTTTACATTTTCTCCCAGTGCAAACTTTATGTATTCATCCGCACCATCGATTAGCAAATCCTGTGGCGAATCCCCCCAACGCATTTTAACGATTGCCGATTGACCACCTATCGGATTAGCCGAGCCATGGAGTAATTGTGCTGCTACTACGCCACCAGCAAGGTTTCTATAAATGTTGATGTTTTCAGAATTAACAACATCTTTCATTCTTACCATGCTTGAATTGGTTTCGGTCTCGTTAATATTGAACAACGCTATGTGGGAATGTTCATCGATGATGCCCGGGGTTAAATGTTTACCGGTTCCATCGATTACCGCCGCTCCATTTGCCGACAAGTTATCTCCAACTTCAGCAATGCGCCCATCCCGCACCAATACATCGGTTACCAAGTTGCCAATATCTTCATTGGTCCAGACTGTTGCCCCTCGAATTAACAGATCCTGCTGGATTGGTTGCTCCGTTCTTCCATAGGCGGTAAAGGGATAAATAATATTGCTGGGCAGGTCTGCGATTTCTATCGTGGTGTCCGTAATTGCTTCTGCACTTTCTGCACTGTTGTTACGGACCATACGCCAGTTGATCCTGGCACCGGCGGGAGAACGGCCATTACCTTGCCAGCCGCTTGCTCCTGTTTCTTCAAGCGGCCAACCGCTTAATCTAACCCTGTTGCCCGCTTCATCGACGGCGAAATTCAAGGTGATCAAATCATCGGTAAGATCGAGATTCGCTGCTCTGGTTTCATCGTCTTCCAGTACCAGTTCAGCAGAAGCCTCGCCATCATCAAAACTCAGGTCGAGGGTATATTCCTGACTATCAACGGAAACGGTATAGCTGCCGGCTCTGTCATCGTAATCCTCAGCCAGCACGAATCGTTGTCCTTCAATCCAATTCTCCAGCATCAGAGAATCATCTTCGAATAGTGGAGCAGATGTAACAACGAAATTAGCCAAGGAATTAGGCGTCAGTTGTCCCACTAATTCTTCTAATCCAAGAATTTCTGCCGCAGAATAAGTGATTGCATTGATAGCAGATTGTTCGGATAAACCATTGCCCACCGCTTTACGCAAATTCTCCCAAAACTCTTCACTTCCGCCAGAAGAAGTTATGGCGAAATTGATGTTATTTTCTTCCAGAATTCGTGGATTGAAAGGAGCTAACTCCCATTGCTTGAGATCTTCGAAAGAGACTTCTTCTGCAAGCAGGGGGTCGTCAACCTCGGGAGCTTCAGGAAAGTCTATGGGAACAATAAGGCTGGCATTGGTCGCTTGAATCAACTCTGCCTGGCGAAAACTGTCCCCAGTAGTTTTAAGAACATACTGAGTTTCAAATTCGTCACCAACTCGATCAACAGTTAAGGCTTCCTGCCAGTTTTCAACTTCCATTATCTGCGGTAGCGATTGAGTTGCGTTCCAGGCTTCGAGGGTATCGTCAGTAAATGGCCGCGGCTCTTGCGCGCCGAACCATTCAGCATCCAGAAATGTTTGGCGAATCAAGGCAAAGGAACCCATTAAAGATACCGGCATATTCTGGCTAGAAGTGCCTTTATCCAGGGAATAATGAGCTGCAGCGTCAGGGACAACGATTGATTCGTTGGCATTCTTGTCACCCAGGGTTATCAATGCAGAGGTGCCGCGGGCAATACCATCGGGCCGCAAGCTTAAAACGCTGGAAAATCCGAGCGCACGGTATTTCTGGCGCTCATCATCGTCAGGGGTAAATTCTGTGCTTGCTCGAAAATTCGCTCGAATAGAGTCATTTACATTAAACGCTCTTTCGCTGGGGTAGAGATTTTCTGCAGCCCCATTATCGTCCACTCTTTCCAACTCAGAGATTCCATAGTCGGTATAGACATCGATGAATCCTGGATAAACGTACTTTCCATCTAAATCGATTTCGAAAAAACCGTCAGGAACACTTTCACCGTTGTTCAGTTCTACCACTCGGCCCTCTCGAATTAACAAACTCCCACCTTGCAGGAAACTACCATCAGATTGATAGAAATTGCCGTTGGTGAAAGCGAAGGCTGCGAGTCGATTATCGGCAATGCCATTTGGTGTTGCGGTTTCCTGCGCGGCTAGAAAATTCGGCAACAATGACAGCAGTAACGCTGCAGATGCACCAGGTACGAATTTACTTTTCATAATTGTGGATGATCTTTTTTTATCGTTCATTTTCAAATTGGATAAATCCACTCCCGTTAGGATTCTTCGTAAGTGTGATGGAGTGTACAACCATGTTTCGGCAAATATAAGAGCAGGACTTTTTCTGGAGTCACTGGCAGCTTATCCGTCTATGCAAATCAGGTATACTCCGGTTTCGCTCGACAATAACGAGTAATTGGGAGTTAAAAAATGTCATTGTCTGCAAACAAATTTTCGCTTGCACTTAGTATTTCGCTGGTTACTTTGCTCACCGCTTGTGGCTCAGATGAAAATCAAAACACCGTTAACACACCATCCGAAGAAGCCACTGCTGCTCAGACTGTAGCAGAGGTCGCCTCTGCGTCAGGTACTGAGCTTGGCGCCTTTGGCATCGATCTGAGTCATCAGGATGAGAATACTCAACCAGGCGATGATTTTTTTCGCTATGCCAACGGTAAATGGTTAGACACATTCGAGTTACCTGCATCAAGAAGTAACTATGGGTCATTCACGGTACTAGGCGATCGCTCGGATCAGCGGGTGCGCACCATTATTGACGACCTGACCAATACTGAGCCTGCACAGGATTCGATCGAACAGAAAATCAGTGACTATTACTTAAGCTACATGAATACCAATAGTCTCAACGAGCTAGGAATTAGCCCCTTGCTGCCGGGTCTCGCTTCTCTGAGTGAGATAGATACGCGGGAAGAACTGATACAAGGATTTGGTCGTGCCTTGATTGACAATACGGCAACGCCTTTTGGTTTTTATATAGGAGCAGATCGCAGCGACCCGGACAGTCACCAGTTGGTGTTATCGGTTGGTGGGATTGGACTGCCAGATCGAGATTACTACCTGTTGGACACGGAACAATTTCAAAATGTGCGCTCAGAATATGTAGCTCATATCTCTCGGGTTTTAGATTTCGCTGAAATCAATAACACCCAAAGCAAAGCTGAAGCAATTCTCAGTCTCGAAACTGAAATCGCCGAGCATCTATGGCCTCGCGATCAACGACGAAATCGGGATTTAACCTACAACCCAATGAGTTTCAACGCATTTAAGACAGAATTCCCCGGACTGGATTGGGACAGCTACTTCGCAGCTGCTGGCATTTCAGATTTGGAAGATCTAAACGTATCTTACCCAAGTGCCATGTCTCCCATTATTGAGTTGGTTGGTTCAGCGCCGGTTGAAGATTGGGTTGCCTACATGACTTATCGCTACATAGTAGACAGTGCTCCTGTTTTGTCTGAAGAGCTAGATAATGAGCGCTTCCACTTTTATTCGACTGTACTCAATGGTGTGCCGGAACAGAGAGAGCGCTGGGAGCGTGGTGTTGGCCGCGTCGGTGCTCTAAATAGTCTGGGTGAAGCTGTCGGTCAAGTTTATGTTGAGCGGCACTTTCCTGAATCTGCTAAGCAACAAATGCAAGAATTGGTTGAAAACTTGCGTGCTGCTATCGCGCAAAGTATCGATGAAATTGACTGGATGGGCTCTGCGACTAAAGAAGAAGCCCACAAGAAGTTACAGTCGTTTCGACCGAAAATTGCTTATCCTGATGAATGGAAGGACTTGTCTTCCATAGAAATAAGCCGAGGTGATTTGTTCGGTAACGCCCAAAATATCAGGGAATTTAATTACGAAGATGAGATCGGTCGCTTAGGGCAACCCACGAATCGGGAAGAATGGGGTATGACACCGCAAACGGTTAATGCCTATTACAATTCTTCATTTAACGAGATCGTGTTTCCAGCAGGCATTCTGCAACCACCATTCTTCGATCCAAATGCAGATGCAGCGGTTAACTACGGCGGCATCGGCGCGGTCATAGGTCACGAGATGGGACATGGCTTTGACGACCAGGGATCAAAGTCTGATTTTCAGGGAATCCAAAGAAATTGGTGGACTGATGAAGACCGCGCAAACTTCGAGGTGCTCACCACCGCACTGGCAGCACAATACGATCAGTTTGAACCGGTACCTGGTTATTTTATCGATGGCAACTTCACCCTCGGAGAAAACATCGGTGACGTCGGTGGACTGTCACTTGCCTATCGCGCTTATCAGATGTCATTGACTGGCGAAGAGGCACCAATCATTGATGGATTGACAGGCGATCAACGCTTCTTTTTATCCTGGGCTCAGGTTTGGCAAAGAAAGTATCGCGAAGATGCGCTCATTCAACGACTCACCACCGATCCCCATTCTCCTTCGGAATATCGAGTAAACGGTGTAGTAAGAAATTTCAATGAATGGTATGAAGCATTTGACGTCCAGCCTGAAGATGAACTCTACTTAGCTCCTGAGGAGCGGGTTCGCATCTGGTAAATAGTCTTTCAATTAAAAGGAAACACAATATGAAAAAAAATTTCCAGCAACTATTGTGTTTCCTTGTCCTCTTTCTACCTGCAGTAGGAAGCGCGCAACAGTTCGACACCATTATTCGCAATGGCACCATCGTCGACGGTTCTGGTAATCCCTGGTATAGCACTGACATCGGCATCGTCGATGATCGCATCGTGCGCATTGCCAATCTTTCTGCTGCCGCTGCTGAGCGAGTAATCGATGCCAGCGGCCTGGTGGTTGCGCCAGGCTTTATCGATCCCCACACCCATGCCCTGCGGGGAATATTCGATGTGCCCAATGCCGAGAGTGCTTTATTGCAGGGTGTAACAACACTCACCGAAGGCAATGATGGCAGTTCACCTTTTCCAATTAGTGAACATTTCTCCGCCATTGAAGAGAGAAGAATAAGTCCTAATTGGGGGGTGTTTGTAGGCCAGGGTACTGTCCGCTCTCAGGTGATCGGTGCTGAAGATCGAGAACCAACAGCAGCTGAATTAGAGCGTATGAAATCCATGGTGCGAGAGGCAATGGAACAGGGCGCACTTGGAATCTCTACTGGTCTGTTTTACGTACCGGGAAGTTTTACTGAAACCGAAGAAGTTATCGAATTGTCTAAAGTCGCCGCTGAATACAATGGGATTTATATCTCTCACATGCGGGAAGAAGCTGCCCAGCTATTAGACTCTGTGGAAGAAACTATTCGCATCGGAGAGGAAGCAAATATTCCTGTACAAATGACTCACCATAAAGTCATTGGCGTTGAAAATTGGGGAGCGTCTATTGAAAGTTTGCGCATGGTCGATGAAGCTCGCGCTCGCGGAATCGACATTACCATCGACCAATATCCTTACACTGCTTCCCAGACTGGTATAAACGCACTCATTCCTCAATGGGCTCAGGAAGGCGGTCGCGAGCGCATGCTGGAAAGAATCGATAGTACTGAAACACGGCAAACGATTAAGGACGAGGTGGTTTTCAAGATTCTATATGACCGCGGTGGTGGCGATCCGAGCAACGTTTTCATTTCGCGTAATTCCTGGGATCCGGAGATGGCAGGCAAGAACCTGGCCGATCTGACCATCGAAAGAGGATTGCAGCCAACCCCA
Organism: Pseudomonadales bacterium; assembly: GCA_012103535.1. Taxonomy (GTDB): domain Bacteria; phylum Pseudomonadota; class Gammaproteobacteria; order Pseudomonadales; family Pseudohongiellaceae; genus UBA9145. The sequence goes on along the minus strand of WLWQ01000003.1, from coordinate 560,278 downwards.
GAAAACGCAGCAGATGTGGTGTTCGATATTATTCGAAGAGGCGGGGCTACGGCGGTCTATCATGCCATTGGGCCTGATGATGTTGACCGCATCATGCAGCACCCTGCCACTGCTATTGGCTCTGATGGTCCGGTTGGCATCTTCGGTGAAGGTGCTCCCCATCCCAGGCAATATGGAACCTTCGCCAGAGTCTTGGGTTTATATGTTCGAGAACGAGGCATACTTTCGCTGGAAGAAGCGGTGCGCAAGATGAGCAGTCAAACCGCAAGACGCCTAGGAATTCATGACCGCGGTTTAATTACTGAGGGCTACTATGCAGACATCGCCATATTCGATGCTGACGAAATTATCGACAAGGCAACATTTGAAGATCCACACCAGTACGCTGTGGGAATGAAATACGTATTCGTAAACGGCACCCTTGTGGTGGAGAATGGCCAACACACCGACGCGAGACCTGGAAGAATAGTTTATGGACCTGGCTATACCGGCTCACGCTAATGTACCCAAGAAGGTTTGATATGAAAAAAATAAAATTCAAGATAGCTGTACTGATAGTGTGTTTTTTGCCAGCTGTGCTTATGGCTCAAGTTGATTATGACCCAGTCACTCAAGAAGCACTTAGAGAGGCAGCGGGTGGTGGCCCCATTGATTTCAAGATTTTGGTTGATGCGGCAAATCTTGGCGGGGAAGAAACTCGCATTGCCGAACTAACTTTTCATCCTGACTACGATCCGCAACCACACACACACGATGCCATCGAAATTTTCTACGTTATCAGTGGGCGCTTCGGTCATAACGTGAATGGTGAAGCAGCAGTATTGGAGCCAGGTGACATCGGCATCTGCCGCCCTGGAGACACTATTATTCATTCAGTGGAAAGTGATGAACCAGCGGTAGTGTTAACAATCTGGTTACCAGGCGGAGCCGCAGCGCCTTTTCATAGTCCTTAGTTATAGGACTCAGTTACAAACCTAGAAGTTGTTTGTCGACGGGAACAGGGTAGTGGCCAGCGATAGTTACTACTGTTTCTAGTCGTTCAAAAATTTCACGTTCGCTGCTAACAGCGTGTACAAGCGTCCGCGAATTCGCTTCGTAGGTCACGAGTGTAGATACTCGCGGTCCCATGTCTTTCGTTTCGATAATGACATCACCAATATAATTAATCGCATTTTCCTGAATCGTAATAATGCCACTGCGCTCATCCACATCGATAGCAGGAGATGCATCGATGCGATTATGTGTAGGATAAATTTTACTTAGATAATAAAGCCCAGGGTTTATTGGTAAAAGATAGAAATGCGTTTGAGTGTACCTGCCAAGTTCTATGACATCTTTGACCAGTACCGTTTCTCCGGTATCGACATTGGTAAATTCAACGTCCCTGGCCATTAATGGGCCAGTAGTATCAACATTAAGCAGCAGATAAGTTTCTTCTGATTCTGCCGCCGCGACCAAGCCACTGGAAAACAGTGCGGCGAGAGGGATTAGATAAAGCAAGTATTTAAAATATTTCATGGCTGAGAATTCCGAGACTGTAGTGATCAGGATACCGCGAATTCACTTCCGTGGATAACCGAGTTGGGGCCAGCTGGCGTCACAAAGAAGCATTCTGTCCCAAACCATCAGCAATTAAGGCCTTCCCACTAATTTCGTGCAAATTATGAGTGGTGAAATTCGCCAATTTACTCGATTTTTCCCAGTTCATCGCCCAACAAATCTCGTTAAGTCATTGTTTAATAACATTATTTCAAGTTGGCACGCTATTCGCAATCTCTTAGAGAATCAGTGAATTACGACAATAACTAGCGCAAAGGCATAGTGTCATGAAAGCAATCGGAAACCTCTTAGTCATTTTCCTGGTGATATTGGGAATATTGGCTGTTATCCCACTGGTCACATTTGGATTTGCAATAGTCTGCGCTGTGGCAATCTTCGCAATTTGGTTGCTACCGATCTGGATTATTGCCACTTCTGACAAAACGACAGGCTTTGAGAAAATTGCCTGGTTGTTGGCAATTGTTTGTTTGTCTTGGTTTGCATGGAGCTTCTATTTCTTCTTAGCACCTCTAAAACCGAAGAATCGTTATTACTACGATTATTAGCCACTAAGACTTCTCTTTAACCAGGGCACACTTTTAAAGTCACTCGGTTCAGTTATTATACTGAGTGGCTTTATTGGAAAGGGAAAAAGGGGACGACTCATCTATGTCAATCATCGAAGTAGAAAATCTAGCGAAGCAATATCCCTTGCCTGACAACAAGAGCGAAACTTTCTTTGCCGTAGACGGCGTATCTTTACAAATTGAAAAAGGTGAGATCTTCGGCATTCTCGGTCCCAATGGCGCCGGCAAAACTACCACCCTGGAAATGCTAGAAGGATTAGTCGATATTGATGACGGTAAAGCTGTTATCGATGGAATCAATGTGCAGACCGATCCCTTCAAGGTCAAAGAAATGATTGGGGTGCAACTTCAAGCCAATGAGTATTTCGATAATCTTTCCTTAGTCGAATTACTTGATCTTTTTGGTGCCCTCTACAATCGCGTTATCAATCCTGAAGATCTCTTAGGTAAAGTTCACTTAGTAGAAAAAGCGAAAGCGAAACCCGCAAATCTTTCTGGTGGTCAAAAACAACGATTCTCAATTGCCTGTGCTCTGGTGAATGAGCCCAAGGTACTTTTTTTGGACGAGCCCACAACAGGATTAGATCCACAAGCGAAAAGAAACTTATGGGATCTGGTATTGGAACTTAACGATGCCGGCATGACCATTGTGTTAACAACCCATAACATGGAGGAAGCCGAATCCCTGTGCAACAGAATCGCAATTATGGATCACGGAAAAATTGTAGCGCAGGACACGCCACAAAGTTTAATCATGAAGCACGCGCCGGAACCACCTGAAGCACCACTACATGGAAATATTGAAGATGTGTTTCTGGCCTTAACCGGTCATGCACTGAGGGATTGATTCATGATTAGTAAACTACAAATTCACTTAGCCAAAGATTTTTTAAAAATTTTCTTGAGAGATCGTCAATCGATATTCTTCAGTCTATTTTTTCCTGTGATATTCATGACTGTGTTTGGTTTTATGAGTAACGGTGAGCAGGATCCAATCAGGATAGGCATCGTTAATCAATCCAATTCAGTTGCCGCCAGTGACTTCGTTGAAGAGTTAATCGAAAGCCCTGTCTTTGATGTCACTGCGGGTCTCGAGGAGCGGCTAAGAGAGGAATTGGAAGCGGGCGAACTGACCATGGTACTGGTGCTTCCTGAAGTATTCAGCGGCACCAATGTTGGCACTGAGCTGCGTTTGCTAGTAGATGCAGCACAAGTTCAACAGCTTGGTTTTATAGTGCCACTACTGGAACAAACTCTGATCGATATTGAAAGAGAATTTCGAGATACAGAGCCCATGTTTACTCTGGCGATTGAAGATGTACAGGCAAGATCACAAAGCTATCTCGACTTTTTACTTCCAGGTTTAATGGCTTTCACTCTAATGCAACTTAGTATTGCTGGCAGTGGATTTAACATTGTCGAATTTCGACGCAAGGGAATACTGAAGCGTCTATTTGTGACTCCGATTCAGCCAAAAGATTTCATTGCTTCAATCGTGCTAGCCCGAATGTCAATCGTATTGATTCAGTTGTCCGTGTTAATGGCGTTTGCGGTGTTCGTATTGGATGTCAACATTATTGGCAATATTGCATCGTTCTACCTGGTCGTAATTCTCGGCACCTTCATTTTTCTGAATCTTGGGTTTTGTTTGGGAAGCATTGCTAAAACTCAACAGGCAGTTATGGCAGTGGGTAATATCGTTATCTTTCCACAGATATTTTTGTCTGGTGTCTTCTACCCAATTGAATCCATGCCAGCGCTAATACAACCCATCGCCTATGTATTGCCATTGAGCTTTGTTTCAACGGGTATGCGCGACATTGCCAATGAAGGAGCATCACTGCTGGCGATAGTGCCGAGTTTAATTGGCATTACAGTATGGTTAGTAATCGGTTTTGTTCTGGCAACGAGACTGTTCGTCTGGAAAGAAGTAGCCAATTAACGCTAAGGGGCAAGTCATGAAATCAGTGTTCTACACCTGCGTTACGGGACCTGACAACGGCTACGTACATGATGTGTCGAATCTGGAGAATCATGGATTCGATTTCGTTGCCATCCACGATTCACACCACGACGAATTCCCCGGTTGGCGCTCAATTAATATTGATGAAGATTATCCCTATGACAAGCAGCAGTATGGGCACAAGCAGAGATATGCCAAAACCATGCCGCAAAAATTTCTTAGCGCATACGAATACAGTGTGTTTCTGGATCCCAAATGGGAGATTACTGAGGATTTCTTAAAGTTATGTAGCCAACTTATAGAAGAGCATCCGCAATGGAAAGTGGCTGCACATCCTAGCCGCAGCAGTTTATATGAAGAGTTTTTGTTTCCCTTTTCAAACGGCACTCTGTCCTACGCTGAATGTGTAAGGGTTATCGATGTTCTTATCGAAGAAAAAGTCGACTTCAATTCCTTCTTCTCGTCTTTGTGCACCTGGATAGTAAGAAGGCATGACGATACAACTCAAAAAATCGGTGAACGCTGGTTTGAGCTGATTCAGAAATGCTATGAGGGCAATGTCAGGGATCAAATTCTCTTCCCTTTCGCCGTATCCGATCCAGCTATTATCGATCGTACCCTAACTATCGAAGAGCTCTATGAAACTGGCGTACGCCTGAATTATCCAAACCAGACAAGAGTAAAGACAGCCAATTGGCGCCATGACTTCTACGATCTGATCGCCTATTTGCATGGGCGGACTGGCCTCATTCCCCAGCAACGGGAGCAAGCAGAAAGCTCACAAGCGCAGTAGAATCCTGTGTCAAACTGTCACAGAAACCTGACATCCTTTATTTTTGTGTAATATAGTCCACCGTTGGCTGGTCCTGTGGATAGGCTTAGCTTGGGACCGGCCTCGACTTCCCGCATCTATTTACTTGAGATTACTTGAGACTTTTAGGAAAGGATTGGAGAAATAATGATGAGAAAAATAGCAGTACTGCTCTCTGCAGCGGCAATGATTATATCCGGCTTAATGTTTACGTCATATGCGCAAGACATGACACCGGAAGAACGCGCGGCAGCAGCTATCGATCAACGTAAATCCCTGTTTAAAACTATTCGTTACAACTTAGTGCCCATCGCCGGTATGGCTCAGGGCGCTCCCTTCGACGCCGAAGTTGCAGAACGCAATGGCAGAAGAATTGCGGTAATGGCAACAATGATTCCCGAGATGTTAGCGGTAGACACCAGTGACTTCGATAACATCGAAACCACTGCGTTAGATAGCATCTGGGACAACCAGGGTGACATCGCTACAAAAGCGCAAACTCTTATCGATAACGCCAATGCTTTCGCCGACGCGGCAGCTACCGGTGAAATGGGTGCAACCCTGGGTGCTTTCCGTGCCTTAGGTGGTTCCTGTGGAAACTGTCACGATACCTATCGAGTGGATAACGACTAAACGTTATTTCGTTGGAAAAGAAAAGGGCGACATTAGTCGCCCTTTTTTTTGTTTCTTACGAACGGCTCTCCAAATAGTTGCTTATGAGTATAAACCACATATGTATATGCTAATGGGAACGGAAGGATCGAAATTGCAACAGCTCTCACAATCGCTTCTAATCCCATTCCAAATTTACCAGTCATAAATACCAATTGGAGAATCAACAAAGTGAAAAAATAGAATACTGTGTTGGGATTAATGAATCCCAAATACTCTCCAGTCTTTCTATCTCGAATGGCTATAGGGATCATGGCAACGGTAATCCACGGAAGTATTGCTGCGTTTATCCAAATAGGATCCATGAGATTACTAGTCACCTTTTCTAGACTTTACTTTTCTTCTTGCTCTTTTCCTTTCATCGAAAATTTAGTTCCGAACATTTGCTTCTGAGTCATATTTACATACAAAAGCGCTAACCCAAATGGTAGGGCAATACAAAACCCTACTCTAACAACTGTAAAAAAACTCATTCCCAATTGAGGAATCAATAGAAGTGATTCTAGTGCCGTAAGAAAAATCACGTGAAAAAGTACTGCTCTATTTCTGAATCCTAAATAGCCGCCAGTTTTGGAATCTCGAATTGCAACAGGTATAAACCAAGTGGAATATAGACTTATCATAAGAGCATTAATTAGGTAAATTTCTGATTCCATTTTTTGTACTACGAGTTTATTGAGGTTCCAATAACACCGGTCTCAATCGCATATGCTCCAAACATGTATCTAGCAGCACCGGTAGTAGCCCCTGCAATTCCACCAAAAAAGCCACCCACTGCTCCGGTCAAAGTACTACCAATAATTTGCCCTACGTTTCCACCTGAAACAGCAGAGGATAAGCCACCGCCGATACCTCCAATTACTGCTCCTGGTAGTCCGAAGCCTCCACTAACTTCTTCAACTTCATTAAGAGTCAATTCTCTCATTTCAATCTCCTTATTAAAAACATTTAGTGTGCTGAGTATTCAGCTATTTCAGTTTAGATTGCTACTTAATAAACACTAAATTTTTGCCGGATTATGATGAGAACATAGCGTCCTGCAGAAATTGTTTCTGGACGTTTAATCCACTAAGCGATTGGTCTAAATTCGAAGTCGGTGAATAAATATAACGTAGGGCATCTTGTGGAAATACTGATCCTTGGCAGGTTTTTCCAAACTGATTGTAGCCCCCGCTAACATGCTGCAATTCATTATCTGTGAGCTCTCGCATCGTAACTGGCGTTCTTGTTTCCATCTCAATCTCCTTTTGAAATGTTGTAAGTCGTTAAAGAGTGTAGTTGGCGAATGGCTAGAAATGAAATATTCGCCGAATTTAAGTTAGACTGCTGCCATGACTATGCGCGCCATACTGTTACAAAAATATGGATCTGAGAACGATCTTACTTTCGAGCAAGTCGATAAACCGGATCCCGCTGATGATGAAGTGCTTGTCCGGGTTCACGCTTCATCGGTTAACGATTGGGAGCTGGGTATTATCGAAGGTAAGCCCTATTTTATGCGGGTGTTTCTGGGATTCTTCAAACCCAAGATAAAAATTATGGGCACCGAAGTAGCCGGCGTAGTGGAGGCCGTTGGCAAAGATGTCAGAAAGTTCAAAGTCGGCGCCAATGTCTATGGGGATCTCTGCGAAAACAAATTCGGTGCCTATGCAGACTATGTTTGCACCAAGGAAAACGGCATCGGCCACAAGCCCACCAACCTCTCATTCGATCAATCCGCTGCCGTCCCCCACGCGGGCTTACTGGCATTGCAATCGCTGCGGGATATCGCCGATTTTAAGGCGGGTCAAACACTCTTAATCAACGGTGCTGGTGGTGGCGTCGGATGCTTGGGAATCCAGCTTGCAAAGATGCACAAAAATGTCCGAGTAACCGGTGTTGATAGCACGGAAAAACTTGAGCATATGGCACTGCTCAGTTTCGATGAAGTCATTGATTACACGAAACAGGATTTCACCGAATTGGGAAAACAATATGATGTAATCCTGGATACGAAATCGACGCGTTCCCCGAGTGATATTGCCAAAGCATTAAAGCCGGATGGGATTTATGTCACGGTTGGTGGTGATATGAGACGCGTGTTTCAAATTGCCTTTCTGAGCAGATTTGTACGCAATAAAGAAAACAGAAAATTTCGCGTATTGGGACTTAAACCTAATAATGGATTGGACCACTTAACCGGCTTAGTCGAAGGGGGCAAAGTAATTCCGGCAATCGATAGTAGATATCCTTTAGAACAAACTCCACTGGCTATTCGCCGCTTCAAACAGGCGAGCCATAAAGGCAAGATTATTATTTCCGTCGAAGCGGTTAGTCTTCCTCTGAATGATGACGAGTAAAGAACGCGGCTAGAGCATCTCTATCTTCATCCGTAAGTTTGCTGGTGTTGTGTTCGATAACTTCATTCATATCACCGCCGACAAATTCACCTTCCGGTTTCAAGCCAAGTAACAAGAAAATATCGAAATTGTTTGTTGTCCATTCTTCTAACGCGGCTGCGCTAATGGCTTCAATGACTTCGTCACCGATTTCAGCGCCAGCGTATTCACGATTGAAATCAGGAATACCAAGGCCATTTCTGGGCGTATGACATTCGCCGCAATGACCAAGGTTGCGCGCAAGATAAGCACCACGGGCCAATAGCTCATCGTCAAACTGTTCCAAGTCCGGCTGAGAAATATCGGCAAGCTTATTCCAACCCGCTACAGTCCAACGAAACAACCAGCCTGGAACCTCAGGATCTGGTGCAGAATAACTAATCGGTTCTAAAGACATTAAGTAAGCCGCCATGTCCAAGACATCTTCATCTGTCATACCGGCATAGGCTCGATAGGGAAACGCGGGGAAATAGAAACTTCCTGATGGCGTTCGGCCATGTTTTAGTGCGGAGAGAAAATCTTCTGCTTCCCAATCACCAATTCCATTGTCACTATCAGGAGTAATATTTGGTGCGTAGAAAGTACCGAAGTCGGTTTCCAGAGCTAAACCACCACTTAGGGTCTCGGTTGTCTCTTCTGTCTGCCCACGGTGACAACTTATACAACCCCCTGCGATCACTAAGTATTCGCCCCGCGCAATTGCGGCGGGAGACGTTGACACTTGGTTTGCGGAAGACACACTCGGCGGTGCGAATAACCAGAATAAGATCAATCCGGCTAGTCCGAGGAATATTGCAAGCGCAATCTTTCTTTTATTCATTTTTTAAGTTCTGACTTAGCACAAACTCGAGCATTCTAGACACTGAGTAATTCCTTGTCGACTTCTGCTGCCAGCCGTTAAACTGCGAATTCCTTTCAGGAGCGCAATAGCTGGTAGTAGTAGGAATCCTCGTTGTTAGAATTCGAACACATAGTTCAGGTTAATGATCTGAATAATGAATCCATAGCAGTTCTTACGCGCAATCAATTGTGGCAGAGACTCCTGCTGCGGGCACGAAATCCCGACAAGTTTAATCACGCGCTGCGATGCAAATCTGAAAAATTGGAAGAAAACGAATTTATTCGCAATATTGAAGCTGGAGGCACCAGTTTTTGTGAACGGGTCGTGCTCTATCCAGAACAGAAAATCTGCACAAAAACCATCGCCGAATTCGAACAAATCAACGCGCAAAGTACTACATTCATCGAAGAGCCAGATTCAGGTGCTCTGTTCGTGCGCTTCTGTTACAAAAGAGACCTCGATGTGAGTGATGAACGGGTAGATGTGGGGGAGCACTTGAAGGCGGCCTATGTCCAGCTAGATCGAGAAGCCATCGCCATGATTCGCCTGCTGGCGGAAAGCGAGTTATTTGACCAGACCATCAATTAACTCCGGATTTGGCAGCCCAAAATCGCGATATCCCCTGATTTTGCGTCTCTTCCACGAATTGTTTATGCTCTCTTTCCCTCGCCCACATTTGTGCTGGAGGACAAGCATGTTTAAGTTAATAAGTAGAATAATTCTAGGTACGGCGACTCTGCTCACTATCAGCTCAGTTGCAATAGCCGATAGACAGGCTTCCGATGATGAGAGCCAAATTAGCGATCCTCGTGTCCAGCATCGCAGTTACTCCTTTCCGGCCACTGGAGAAGAAATTCCTTACGCGGTTTTTGTGCCGTCCAATTACAATGAAAGTGACCCGGCCCCTTTAATTATTTCACTGCACGGACTTGGTCGGTCTTACGATTGGCTAATGGGTTATCACGGCTTCCTCGACCAGGCTGAAGCAAATGGATACGTCGTTGTAACCCCGCTCGGCTATATACGTCGAGGATGGTACGGCTCGCGAGCAACAGAAGACCCACAAGACGGCGATTATAGCGAACAAGATGTTATGGAAGTAATCAAACTTGTACGGGACGAATTTACTATCGATAACAACCGCATCTATTTGTGGGGACATTCGATGGGCGGTGTCGGTACCTATCACATCGCGGCGAAATATCCAGACATGTTCGCCGGGCTTGGCGTGGCCGCCCCTGCGCCGGAAGAAGATCACGACATCGAAGCAACATTGAACCGAATCAAACACATTCCTATTTTTGTCTTGCAAGGTGACGAAGATGGTTTAGTCACAAGAACTCGTGAATGGGTTGCTAAGATGGAAAAGGTCGGTATGCAACATGTTTATGCTGAAATTCCCGGTGGAGATCATTCCCTGGTGATTTCTCAAGATAGTGAGCATATGCAAAAGTTCGTCGATTTTTTCAATATTGTCAGAAAGAAATATTAGGAAGCCTGGCGAATGAAGACGATTAGGAAGTCTTGGCCTATAGGTATTTTGACTCTGCTACTGTCTTCGACAGTGTTTGCTGCAGAGTCCGAAAACTATGATGCAGCGGCTGGCTACCAGGCGACTTGTTTTGCCTGTCATGGCACTGGCCAGGCCCATGCTCCTGAAATTGGCGACGTGATCGAATGGGAAATTCGCTCAGAAAAGGGCTTTGATACCCTGGTTCAAAATACTATTAACGGACTCAATGGAATAATGCCACCGCGCGGACTTTGTGCAGATTGCACAGACAATCAACTAAGAGCCATCGTTGAATACATGTTAGAAGAAAGTAAATAAATACGTTTGCATAATCAGAACATTGGAACTAACCGATGCAATTTTTCGAATTCAGTAATAATTACTCTGCAAGATTTATTCGAGTTACTTTAGCGAGTCTCTTGCTTCTATTTGTAAGCTGCTCATCAGAAAACGAAACTACTTCGATTTCCGTTGCTACTGGAAGTGCTACCACAGGTGGTGCAGTGGAACCGGAAGAAATACGCATGTCTGCGGTTCGCGACCTGGAATGGCCGCTGCATAATTACGATCTTTACGGATCACGCTCTGTCCCCACGGATCAAATAACGAGAGACAATGTTGCCACGCTTACTCCGCGTTGGTTGTTTCAACATGGAGTTATTGACGGGGTAAGCAATCAAACGACTCCGGTTATTGTCGATGAAGTCATGTACCTCACCGATTCCCGCGGCAGCGTCTATGCGGTGAACGCTCGGGATGGTCATTTGATCTGGTCTTACGACGTTACTCGAATGCTCGGTGGCGGTCGCCGCGAAGGTTACATCTTTAGACATCGCGGCGTTGTTTATGACGAAGGTGTCGTCTACACCGCGGCGGGTTCTTTTATTTTTGCACTGGATGCTGAGACCGGTGAGCCTATCGAAAGCTTTGGCAATAGCGGCCAGGCTTCGGTCATTCTCGACGTCTTACATCAGCGTGATCCAACAATCGAAACAGCTATCTCAGTGGGTTACTGGTTCACTACAGCACCGCAACTCTATGATGACGTTATCTATATAGGGACAACTCGCAGTGAGAGTCACATCGCCGGTGGCTATGTTCTGGCTATCGACGACCAGACTGGAGAAGTACTGTGGCATTTCAATACTATTCCCCAGGATGAAAACGATCAGGGTTGGGATATCGCCGGGCCTACCTGGGTTGGGGGAGAGCGCAATGGCGGTGGCATCTGGGAAACTCCCTCGATAGATCCCGAGCTTGGCATGGTGTACTTCGCCGTAGGCAATCCATTCGGTGACAGCACCAAACGGGACGGAATGAATCTGTTTACCGATTCATTAATCGCCCTGTCTTTAGATGAAGGCGAGCTGATGTGGTACTACCAACAGGTACACCACGACGTGTGGGATTATGATTCTGGAAATCAGCCAGTGCTGTTTGACATGGAAGTTGATGGCGAGCCAGTGAAAGCATTAGCTCAGGCAAGTAAGAATTCCTGGCTTTATATTCTAGATCGAGAAACTGGCGAGCCGGTTCATCCGATTATCGAAACGCCAGTTTCCACAGAAACCGATGTCGAAGGTGAAGAACCTTGGCCAACTCAACCAATTCCCCATAAAGCCAATGGCGAACGCATGGAGCCAGTATCACCGGTGTTTCCAACTGACATACCTGCACAGCATATGGAACAGAACGACTTGGTGGAACAATTTACACCGATCGGTCCCAATCAAATTTTCTCGCCCGGATTTGGCGGTGGATCAAATTATGGTCCGCTCGCATTCGGTAAGGAAACCGGGTATCTATACGTAAACGCTATCGATCAACCGTTTAACTCAGGGCGGGATCCGAAAGGTTACTTTTCTGCTTATGATCCAACTACTGGCGAACTAATCTGGCGTCAGATATTCGAAGGCTATGGTCAAGCAGGTCCGGTAGTTACTGCTGGCGGATTAGTCTTTGTCGGCGCTGGCAGCAATGAAGCTGGATATTTTTACGCATTCGATGCCGAGACTGGCGAAGAGTTATGGAAATACAACACCGGTTCAGGCGTGTTTGCTTCACCAGCTGTGTATTCAATTGATGGCGAAGAGTTTATTACCGTTGCCTCGGGCGGCGGTTCTCGTGGCCGCAGGGGCGGTGATTTAATTCTCAGCTTTGCCTTACCAGATTTCGATTAGTTAAAAACTCACACAGCAGGAGCACTGCACCTATGAACCTTAAAATAAAAAGAACAGTACTCCCTTTGGGCACTGCTATAGCCCTCAGCTTAGCGTTGTCTAACTTCAGCTTTGCCCAAAATGACTCGAGTGAATCGGTAGATGGCTGGACACCTGAGTTGTCTATGCAATTCCGGCGCGTCCAGGGAACTGCCACTTCGCCAGATGGCGAGTACATTGCCTATGTAGTGAGTACACCTTTAATGGAAGGCAGCGATTCGGAATACCAGACTCATATTTGGATTTCCACCGCCGACGGTTCCCGCAACAGGCAGTATACCCGTGGAGAGTTTTCTGGAAGGTCTCCAGCTTTTTCTCCGGATGGTGAGTACCTGAGCTTTGTCAGCAAACGTGGAGAAGGCGACTCGGTGAAATCTCAGGTCTGGGCCATGCCTTTGTTTGGCGGTGAAGCCAGACAACTAACAAACGCAGAAAATGACGTGTCGAGTTACCGCTGGTCACCGTCGAGTAATCGTGTCGTATTTTCCATGCAGGATCCTTTGAGCGAAGAACGAGAAAAGGAAATTGAAGAAAAACGCGATGTCATACTGGTAGATCAGCAACCTCGTTTTCGTCATCTACATGTCGTCGCAGTCGAAGCAGATGCTTCGGAACCAGCACAGCCGGTACAAATAACGTCAGGTGACATGGTTGTTGGTAGCTTTAGTTGGTCTCCTACCGGCGACGAAGTCGCTTTCTCCCATAAGCCAATTGCCGATTTGAATGTCGCCTATCAACATGGCGATATTTCAGTTGTTTCTGTGCCCAATGCAGACAGTGTCGCTGCAGCGAGTGCCAATCAGGAAGAAACTGATGAGGAGGAGGAAGAAGCTCCGCTACAGATCCTGGGCGAGGTAAGAACTTTGGTTGCTGGTAATGGTGTTGAAGATAACCCCTTCTGGTCGCCCAATGGAAACTGGATTGCCTATACCTCTTCTGGCCTGGAACCAAATTTGATCTCGCGAAATGATGTCTACGTCATTCCTGCTGGTGGCGGAGACTCCAGAATGCTGGCGGAAACCCCGAATCGCAGTGCCAATATTGCCGGATGGTCGCCCGATAGTGATGAACTGTTCTTAACCGAATCAATGGGGACTAACCGCGCAATAATTACCCTGCCACTACGTGGTGAAAATATTCAAACCATAACGCCCACTTCGGGAGTGGCAGGAAATTTATCACTGGCCAGTAAGGCTGATCGTTTTACTTACAGCTGGGAATCTACAGACAAGCCCTGGAATTTGTTTGTACAAGGAAGCGAAAACGGCAGCGGAGAACAAATTACCAATATTCATAACGACATCGAATTGCCGCCGATGGGTAGGACTGAATTATTGAGCTGGTCTTCTCCCGATGGAACTGAGATCGAAGGACTTCTAACCTATCCTGTGAATTATCAGGAAGGCACTGCATATCCCATCATTTTAAATGTTCATGGCGGACCTTCTGGTGTCTATGCAGAAAACTTTACTGGCGGACCCTCTATTTATATGGCGCAGTATTTTGCCGAAAACGGTTACGCCATTTTAAGACAGAATCCAAGAGGATCTACTGGTTACGGTTACGAATTTCGTGCAGCCACTGCACAAGATTGGGGTCATGGCGATCTGCAAGATTTGCTTACAGGATTAGATTTAGTTATCGATATGGGCATTGGCGATGCTGACAATCAGTTCTTAATGGGTTGGAGTTATGGGGGTTACATGACTTCATTCGCCGTTACCCAAACCGATCGTTTTAATGCGGCGAGTATGGGAGCAGGTCTGTCAAACTTAGTGAGCATGTCAACGACTACCGATATCCGAGATTACTTAGTTGAACATATGGGAGATTTTTTCTGGGAGAACCTGGAAATGTGGGAACGTTCTTCGGCAATTAGTCATATCGATAACGTCGTAACACCAACTCAAGTGATTCATGGGCAAGAAGATTTGCGCGTACCCATTGGTCAAAGCCAGGAATTTTATAATTCGCTGAAATGGCTGGGTGTCGATACCGAAATGATTGTCTATCCAAGAACTCCACATGGTCCGCGAGAACCAAAATTGTTAATGGATGTTTCGCAACGCATCATGACCTGGTTCGAACAGTATCGAATAAATTAGTTTGAAACAAAAAAGGCAGTGAGTTTGAAGCTCACTGCCTTTTTTGCGCCTTCGATTTGGAGACTAAATCTAAGTGCGCCTTCCTTGTCAAACTACTTCCTTTTCTTACTACTTTACGTTCACGCTTGCGACTGTCCTTAGACTACGATGTACACTCCATTGATTCTTCGATAGTTAATGTCTCGATAGCGGTACAAGGTTTCTCCATTAATTCTGACTGTACTGTAGCCGCGGGGCAAAGTTGTTAAACGAACACCTGCTGTGGGATTTACGACAACATAACCATTTGCTCGCTTCGCGTAATAAACACCATCATGAATAAAATATACCTTTCCTGCATGAACGACGCGTAGGTGATTTGCTGGTATGGAATGAAATACCGACCCAACGACGCGGCTAATTGCGGTTCGAACTGGCGCGGGTCTGTGCACTACAACGTTGCGTTCAACTACCACGCGCTTGTGTTGGTGACCGGGATGAGGGCCGGCATTAGCCGTGTTCGTTCCTATTAGCAAAGTGAATGTGGCAACACTCAATAAAGTTAATAGTTTCATGACTGTCTCCTTTTATTCCGTTACTAGATCAAGCAATTCGCTTGCTTTACTATTAAAACGCAAATCCAGGAGATTGGTTTACAGAAGGAATTTAGCGTGTGCTTATGACTACGCGAAATCCAATGGTATCGTTGCGAACACCAGGATCTACGGCGCCTCTGACCGCAGTACGGATATTGTTTAAACTGTCGGCATAGGAACCGCCGCGCATAACCCAGAGGGCATCTTCTGCCAGATTAGTATCGTCGTCCTCGGGATCATAGGGATAATCCTGTAATGGACTTCGAGTCATTTCCCAGACATTGCCAGCCATGTCTGCAAGCCCATAGGCACAACCCGCACACATCACTGCACCCACATTGCGCTTCTGTCCACCATCAAAGTTGGCAAACTCAGAGGTGAGCTGTGATCCCCAGGGAAAAACTCTGCCATCGTTACTTCTGGCTGCTTTTTCCCATTCTGCTTCTGTAGGTAAAGTCACACTAGCGCCGCTGTCTAACAGGTCTTTTAAAGGAGGAGGGGTAAGTGGAGAACTTCGCAATTTCTCATCCAACCATTGCGCATAAGCCACTGCTTCAGGCCAATTTATATTGCTAACAGGCGCTGATAAATCACTCTGAATAGCCTCTGGAGTAATGTTACTTCCTGTTTCCTCCACAAATTGTTGGAACTGAGACACGGTGGTTTCATAGCGACTTATATAGAAAGCAGGAAGTGTGACACTACCCTGCCGTTGTAAATTTGACCAACGCTCATTTTCATAGGCGAGTCGATCCAGTGCGGGATTGCTTCCCATCGTAAATTCACCGGCAGGAATTTCGACAAATCCGAGCAAGTCATCATCTGGCAAATTCCAGGCATCGTTATTGAATCCTGGAATTTCTATTGTTGCCGCTTCCCGCGAATCGGTAACAATAGATTGAGATCCTTGCCTGCTCATCCATAAAGCAACGAAAACAATAATGATAGACATGACTGTAAAACCAATCTTTCGACTTGGGACAGTAAACCCAGCAGTTTCAATATTATTAGTTGAGTCCTGGTTGGATAGACTCACGGCGGTTCCTAAATGTTTTCACAGGCAAACGACCAACTATGGTCGCAGGCACGGCTATACAATTCATTGAGCGGCTGATTCATTAAGTTCAGCCCACCTTCACGCAGCAACAAGCGCAAATCCAATTCATGAGGATCTTCTCTTGCCAGCAAATCGGCATCGAGTAAATTCAAGCATGCCGCTTTAAATTTGAGTTCACAGGATTGAGAAAAATAATCTCTTGCCATGGTGTCACTTCTTGCAACGATTTCTCCTTCCCGGTATTGCAGCCCTAGTTCGTTACATGCCCAGGCGGAATTGTCGATGCAATAGGTATTTTCCAAAAGCACTAAACGTTCACAGGCGTTCGGTAAGCCATCGCTACAAGCTTGTTGCCAGAAAGGCAGGCTATCTCCGGCATGTTTGCCGTCGGTTTTTCCTAACATCGACATTGACGCAAATATAATTACCCACAAACTCATGTGTGCAATATTAGCCTTTCCACCAAGCCAATTTTCATTCCAGACATTAAGTAAATCTTTTGATCTAATCGATCGCACCGCATTGTCGATCGCAATAACGCTTAGGTTCAATAACGGTACGGCTAATAGTTTGTCATAAAACGTTGGCGTGCCTAATGCATCCAACAAGGTATAAAGCCCAAACACACTAAAACCGTAAAGTATTCCGAATAGTGTTTTTCCTAATGGCGTCCTGGGTGAAGTCGATGGATCAGTTATCAACAAATGTAAGCCTAAAAACACTGCTGCGGGAATTTCTGAATCGAGAAAATACGGCACGCCGGTGGAGACATTGTAAATCGCACTGAGTGCGAACAGTGAAATCGCTGCCATCCCTGCAACGAGTGTTATGGAGAAGAAATACATCACAATTAAACCTATCAAAAACAGAAAGGTGTAAATGTTTGGTGCCAGAGTTAAGGTGGATGCGATCTCCTGTCCCCAGGTGAGATGGGTGGTGTTAGTAAGAATTAGTACCAGAGAAAACAAACCGAGTGCGAATGCTGAGGGATTGAATATGTGAACATTGCGCCCTTCTCTATTCCAACGCACATACTCTTTGCCCATAAAACCAAGGGCAATCATCAGGAATTGCATATAGAACCAATCATCTCGAAACCAGAGAAACAGATTGATACTTAAAATGATGGGAAAGGGACCAAAGCCTAAGGTGTATTTTTGCCGCCGTGACCAGGCCAACAACATGTCAAAGGCATAGGCGAATACAATTTGGCCGATGATTAACCCGGCGTGATCGTATACCGGTCGCCAATAGTATCCCCAATAGGAGTAAACACTGAGTTGCACCATGGCCTGAATGTAGTGTTGAGGCCGTAACACTATGTCGAATAAGTGCTCTTCTCCAGAGCTTCGACTCTGCATCAATAAATAGATAAACCAGGCCGCTAAGAACAGGACAGCTCCAATAAATGACAGGAACAACACTTCATTGCTCTGAACTCGTGGGGTAACTGCTAGCAGAGCGAGAACCGCAATCAGGGCGAGAGGGGTTTTGAAGCTACCAAGCTGAAAACTCGTATTGGCCGAGGACTGAGATACTGCGGAATTCGATGGATTCGAGTCCGATTTGTTGCGATTGCGCTTGGCCTTTGACGCCATACTACGATCTGCTTCTCTGTTTTAGTGGCCTTGAAGAATAAACCAGCTCACTGGCCAATACAATTTGGCGCAATTAGGCCAAAAACTCAGATTTTTAAGTAACAAATCTGAACTAGCCGAGACTACTAACTAATGAATGAACTAGATCGGATTGAGAAGCTATGGGAAGAGCTGGAGCCGTCAATTCAAAGAATGCTGCTCAGCTACGAAGCCGATCCCCAATTGAGGGAAGATCTAGCACAGAATATTTTTCTCGCCTTGTTAGCAGCTGTCGATCGATTAGATGCCGTCACTAATATTCGTGCTTATGTTTCCCGAATCGTTCATAACATTGCAACAACCCATATCGCCAAAGAAGCGAAACGCAAATGGGTAGAATTGGATGGTGATGTCATCGATGAAGATAAGAATCCAATGAATCAATTGCATTCTGAATCAGCTTCCAATCAACTCATGCAAGCTGTTAGAAAATTAAGCATCCCTTATCGCCAAGTATTGGTGCTAATGCTTGAAGATTTTTCTGATCAAGAAATTGCAGAAATACTGGGAATAAGTCATGGCAATGTTCGTGTTCGCTTAAACCGCGCGAAACAACAATTAAGAGAGATGATAGAAAATGACTAGCGCAGACTTTTTAAAATCTATTAATGCGGAATGGAAACAAATGGATGTCGTACCAGGAGTTTCTGTCGATGGCGCACGTAAGAAAAAGCAACTGGCAGTGATGGCATTTGCAGGAGAAATAGTATTAGCGATTATAGCGTTCGGCGCTGCTCTCTTTTTCTGGTCATTGCAATTGGGATTTCTTTTTAACTTTTCCGGGTTGGTTCTATTCGCTAGTGGCCTACACGCTCTAATTCTTAACCATCGCATTACACGACCGGTCATTATCTGGTCCGACTGGTCTCCTCAGGGTGTAATCGAATATCAACTTGAATTATGTAATTCCGCAATGGCCAAAGCACGCTATGTAATTTTCTCGTGCATAGCACTAACCCTGTTTACAGCGTTTATTTGGATTGTCGCGATCGTGAATAGAGATCTTGTACCGGAGAATTTCGAATCGCTTTACAGCGCTTTTACGCTACCCATAGTCATTGGACTCGTATTGTGGGCTCGCTGGCGACTCCGCAATAAGTCCAATGAACTAGCAGGATACCAAGAACTGTTACAAGCGTTTCTCGCCGCAGAAAAAAACGGCGAATAAGAACTATCAATTAAGACTAATTCGGCGCGCTATGCTCGTGTTCGTTTTCGTGGTCATGATTTTCTTCATGATCATGGTCGTGATCATGTGAACGACGCCTATCGTGGTCATCATGATGATCGTGCCCACCGCCCACTGCCGCATCCACCATTCTAAATGGCGCCGCAATCACGGTTCCGGCTGTGTCAGCAGTAACTCCAATTACTGCACCTGTTAACTGAAATGGCGCTTTGACTACTGCTGCAGTCGTATCTACTGCCACGCCAATCACAGAGCCGATACACCCTGTTAATGCTGCAGCCAGCACTAAAGTGGCAGCCAATTTTGCAATTTTCATTATTTTCTCCCAACTCGACACCCAACATGGCGCCTGAAATTCAATTCTCGACCTAAAATAAGACGCCACGAGTAGCATAAATGTTTCAATATTAATGACAGCTGAATCGTAAAAAGACAACTTCCAGTCGAGCCGAGGGGTAGGAAGCGATTTTGCTGAAATCATTGAAATTACGGGAAAAATTGAAATTTTTGCAACAATTGGTGACTAATTTCTCCTTGAAAATCCACCCAATCCCGCGTAATTTCAGTTGATTAAGAGTTATCCACCCTGATTTCAGCGTTAGAACAAGATTTGGAGGTTCCAATGAAAAACAGAGCCCTAACCAAACTGTCTTTGGCATTAGCCACTGTCTTGGTTGCTCCTCTCACATTAGGTCAGTCAGACGACTTTCCGAAAACGGAGTACGGCCATCCTGACTTACAAGGTACTTACACTTTCAGGACTATTACTCCCCTAAACCGCCCAAGAGAGTTGGAGCATCTGGAAACCCTAACTCCAGAACAAGCCGCAGAATGGGAAGAATTCGAACTGAGACGCCAGAATCGTGACTTGATTATCGATTCCGTTGGCGGCGCTGGTTACCCACCAGGCGTTATTTCTTACAACAACTTCTGGTACGAACGGGGTGAAAACACCGTTGCTGATCGACGTACATCATTGATTTACGATCCGCCGAATGGTCGCACACCACGCAGCAATGAAATTGGTCGCGAGCGCCGAGCCGCATACGGTCAAATGGTGTTTGAAAGTGCTGGGCCAGAAGGCAGAACCACAGTCGACCGTTGCTTAGTGGGCTTTGTAGCAGGTCCACCAATGATTCCAGGATCCTACAACAACAATATGCAACTGGTGCAGACTGAAGACCACATCATGATTTTAAATGAAATGGTTCACTCGGCTCGAATCATTCGCCTCGAGAGCGAACACCACACCAAGCAACTTAAGTGGGAAGGCGATTCAGTTGCCTACTGGGAAGATGACACCTTGGTTATCCATACCCAGAACTGGTATCACGACTACAATCTCAGAGGCATGTCTGATCAGGCAGAAGTCGTTGAGCGGATTCGTAGAACCGATGCCAACACTCTAGAGTATGACTTCACAGTGACCGATCCACTTTCCTGGGATGAGTCATGGTCTGCAAGATTTCCATTACGAGAATCTGCAGATCCAGTTTTTGAATATGCCTGCCACGAAGGCAACCACGGTCTCGTGGGTATTCTCGCAGGTTGGAGACGCTACGAGTCAATGGGCATGAATGGGGACGGAACGCCTAAATCTGACACAGGAACAGTAGAGACTGAAGAAAACTAAAATCGTTTTTCTTTGAAAAACGATTGGAGAAATTACGCTTTACAGTAATTTCGACCCAACGAGCGCAATTTCAAAGAAATTGCGCTTAGAACACTAAAGATTGAAGGCCAGCAGGATCCATTCCTACTGGCCTTTTTAATTGACTCTATGCTTTCACGAATTACCAAACTGCTTTCATTCCTATCTGCTGTAGCACTGATTAATCTCAGTTATGCAGAGGTCAATTCAATCCACATAGAATCCCGCCTCGACCCTAACGCAATTATCATTACCCAGGTGGATATTATTTTTGTCTACACACAAGAACTAGTGGATAATTTCCCCGCAACAAAAACCGAATGGTATTCCAATCAACGGCAATTCATTGCAGAGGCCGGCGACAGCATAGATCTTAGAAGTGTTTTTATTCCACAAGGATTTAATTCGGAAACTGCCAGCCTGCCGGAACGAAGAAGCACTGCACTAAAAGTATTTATCTTCGCCGAACATGATGCTTCAACCGCAGCACCAATCGATGTATCTGAATTTGCGGAAGTGCTAGTGGCAATTGATGAATTCGGTATAGTAGTAACACGGCGGAACTAGGAAGCAAAATGGAATTAAGTCATCTCATCACGTTTGTTTTGATTTCCAGTGTGTTTGTCATCTCTCCCGGTCCGAATGTAATCGTCATTATTTCTACGAGTTTACAGGCCGGGAAAAAGCGTGGGTTACAAACCGTTATGGGTACCAGCGTTGCTCAGGCGCTTCAACTTGCCATTGCTGCCATTGGAACTGCCTGGTTTCTTTCACTACTGTCCCAGGGCTTGTTCTGGTTAAAGTGGTGTGGTGTTTTTTATCTGCTCTATTTGGGAATAACTTCATTACGAAGTTTTCTAAGAGATGAACAGGGATCCAAATCCACGGCGGTGGGCTCATTCCAGAGAGGATTCTGGACCTCACTCACCAACCCTAAAACTATTCTCTTCTTTTCTGCTTTCTTGCCGCAGTTTGTAACTGATTCGGCCAGTTATATTGAGCAGATTACTTTGCTGTCGATTGTTTTTTGGCTGGTAGCTATCGTCTTCGATTCACTCTGGGCGTTACTTGCCGGACAAACGAAAAAACTTTTCGCTGGTCGCGATATTACTCGAATCGAGAATGGTATCAGCGGCGGTCTCTATATTGCTGCTAGCGGATTACTCGCCAGCAGCAATAGAGTTTAGTCGGCCTGCATTAGGATCAATATGCAGACTGCTTATGCGAAAGCACCTGCATTAACGAAGAAATGCGTGGCAATCGACGCGAAATAGCCAATCATGATTGCCCAGGACCATTTTAGGTGAGAAAAGAAAGGGTAAACTCCTCTGGCCTGGCCCATTACTGCTACTCCAGCTGCCGAGCCGATAGAAAGCATCGAACCGCCTACACCCGCCGTTAGAGTAACCAACAACCATTGACCGTGATTCATTTCCGGACTCATTTCTAAGACGGCAAACATAACGGGAATGTTATCTATTAACGCAGATGCGAAGCCAACAATAATATTCGCAGTCGTTGCACCTAGATCCACGTACATAAACTCTGATACCAATGCCAGGTAACCGAATGCGCCTAGTCCACCGACACAAAGAATGATGCCGTAGAAAAAAATCAATGTGTCCCATTCTGCGCGTTGAAGATTGTGATAAATGTCATAGGGCTGATTACTATCGACGACACTGTCTTCAATCATAGACTCTTCGAATATTGATTCATCCGCTTCAGAGACTTCCCCCCGTCTAAGGTCGGCTTTCATGTCTACCGTCATTTGATTCGCATCACGCATCTGTAAGTAATAACCAAACAGTTTTAATACGCCCAATCCAGTCATCATGCCTACCACCGGAGGAAGATGGAGAAAATTATGGAAGGACACTGCCATGGCAATGGTAAAAATAAACAATCCAACGATTATCCATCCGCCATGTCTAACGTGAGCTTTTTCAGTAATAGCTTCAGGTACTTCGTTTGAAATTGCGAAACTTAGTATTCCACCAGTAATCAACCAATTGACCAATGAAGGGACAAACAAAACAAAGAACTCTTGGAATTCTACCAGGCCTGCCTGCCAAACCATGAGTGTCGTAATGTCACCAAAGGGAGAGAAAGCACCACCAGAGTTCGAGGCAACCACAACGTTTATACAAGCAATCGATACAAAACGAATATTGGTTCCGCCAACAGCAGTAACTACTGCCGCCATCAACAGCGCAGTGGTTAAGTTGTCTGCAATAGGTGACATGAAAAAAGAAATGACACCTGTAATCCAGAATATTTGCCGGAAGGAATAACCCTGGGAAACTAGCTTGACTCGAAGTAAATTAAAGATGCCCCGCTCTTCCATGGTATTGATGAATGTCATGGCAGCGAGCAAGAAGAGGAACAGCTCGACAAACTCCAACAAGTTATGTCTAACCAGAACCTCTGCAGTTTCGGTTTCCCCTGCTGCGTTGTATGCAAGTGCAACCAAAATCCAGATAACCCCAGCAGCAACAACTGCTGGCTTAGATTTTCGTAAATGGATTGTCTCTTCACTGATTATCAGGACATAAGCCGCGACAAAAAATACTAACGCGGCAATGTCATACCAAGAGTTGGTAAGGTCGAGAGTTGTTACCTCTTCGGCCGCAGCGAATGCGGCAAATGGGAGTAATACAAGAAATCCAGCAATCAGGGCAGCGAATATTGAACGCCTGTTATTTGAAACTATAGCGAACATCGAAGGACCATCCTTTTTCTAAGTACAGGGGGTACGGGGTGAAAATACAGATATAAGTATAGATAGCAAAGTTCTATCCCGCTAAGTGAAATAGCGCCAACTTATTGAGTTTTTTAAGTTTATCTTGACGGAATTAGCCCGCGGGTCTACGGAATGGAAGTGTGGAACAGGATGTTGTTGTTCTGAGCGGATTGAGAATTGATGTTAAACATAATAATGACTACGAATTGTTTCTACGCCTGGATCAATTCTTAGCATGTGAATTTTTCAAACTTCCAGCAAAATCGACTGTACCCAATTTAAAGCCCTATAAACTGTAATGATGTTGTTTGTAGATATTGCCTCGTTTATGCTCTGCTCTCATCTACCACCAGGCCAAAAAAATTCGATATGCCACCTATTGAGACGCTCGTAGCCTTTACTATCGCCGCATTCATTATGAATCTGTCTCCAGGCCCTTCCAATTTGTATGTAATCGCACGCACGGTTTCCCAAGGAGTCAATGGAGGCCTCAGTGCGGTGGCTGGATTAGCTGTGGGCTCCTTAATTCATGTAGTCGCTGCAGTATTGGGATTGTCTGTTCTGTTTGAGTACTCTCCTCTGGCATATGCCACATTAAAGATATGCGGTGCAGCTTATCTGATCTATTTGGGCATTAACTATTTTCTGGCAGAGCAGAGTACGGAACCGGTTGATGCGGTTTCGGCTAAACAAACTTATGGGAAAATTTTTAGAGAAAGTGTGACTGTTGAAGTGACCAATCCAAAAACGGCACTTTTTTTCTTGGCTTTGTTACCTCAGTTTGTAGTCCCCGAGGCTGGACCTGCAGCTCCGCAGTTTCTGATATTGGGATTAATCGTTACCCTATCAGCTATTCCCTGTGATCTTTTCGTCACCTTCTTCGCCAGTCGAGCAACTCAATGGATGCGCGAAAACGATTCTGCCCGCAAATTGCAGGACAGAATTGCTGGCACGATTCTCACCGGACTAGGGTCTTATATATTATTCGCTGAAAGCCGCTGAATAGACTTAGGCGTTGGCGATAATATCGTTAAGTGTCGCACTGGGACGCATTGAGGCTGATGCCAATTCAGAATCAGGTTTGTAATAACCACCTACATCCATTGCAACGCCTTGCACTGAGTTTAGCTCTTCGACAATCTTTTCTTCGTTTGCTACCAAGGCATCCGCAACTGGTGCAAACCGCGCTTGTAATTCAGCATCGTCTGATTGTTCAGCTAATGCCTGTGCCCAATAAGTAGCGAGGTAGAAATGTGAGCCGCGATTGTCCAGCTCATTTACCTTTCTTGACGGTGACTTACTATTATCGAGAAATTTACCAGTGGCACTATCCAGTGCGTCCGCCAAAACCTGTGCTCGCTGGTTGCTAGTCACATTTGCTAAGTGTTCAAGCGAAGCGGCTAATGCTAAAAACTCACCAAGGGAATCCCAACGCAGGTGATTTTCTTTTTCAAATTGTTGAACATGTTTTGGTGCGGATCCACCTGCTCCCGTTTCAAATAAACCACCACCATTCATTAATGGCACGATGGATAACATCTTGGCGCTGGTTCCCAGCTCAAGTATTGGGAATAAATCAGTTAAATAATCTCTTAATACATTGCCGGTTGCAGAGATCGTGTCATTTCCTTCTTTAATTCGCTCCAGGGAAAACCTGGTTGCTTCCGTTGGTGCCAAAATGTGAATTTCTAAACCATCAGTATCATGCTCAGGTAGATACTGATTTACTTTCTTAATAATTTCGGAATCATGAGCACGATTTTCATTTAGCCAGAACACCACGGGTGTTTCGCTTAAACGTGCACGGCTCACCGCCAGTTTCACCCAATCCTGAATCGGTGCATCTTTAACCTGGCACATGCGCCAGATATCACCGGATTCGACAGCATGTTCCAGCAATGTGTTGCCATCAGCATCACTCACGGTCATGGTGCCGTTAGCAGGAATCTCGAAGGTCTTATCGTGTGAGCCGTACTCTTCTGCTTTCTGCGCCATCAAGCCTACGTTCGGCACACTTCCCATAGTTGCCGGATCAAAAGCTCCATTGGCTTTGCAGAAATCGATGACTTCCTGGTAAACACCTGCATAACAGCGGTCTGGAATAATTGCCTTCATGTCATGTAATTGACCATCGGGGCCCCACATCTGCCCAGAAGTTCTTAACGCAGCAGGCATCGAAGCATCGATAATGACATCACTTGGCACGTGAAGATTTGTGATACCACGATCGGAATCCACCATCGCCATTTCAGGTTGATTGCTATAACAGGCTTGGATATCCGCTTCGATGGCTTCTCTTTCGGCATCTGGCAGTGCTTGAATTTTTGCGTAGACATCGCCGACACCATTGTTGGCATCTACCCCTAACTCCGCAAACTTTTCAGCGTACTTCGAGAAGACCTCTTCATAGTAAACCGTAACGGCGTGGCCAAATATTATTGGATCCGAAACTTTCATCATGGTGGCTTTAAGATGCAACGACATTAGTACACCTTGATTCTTAGCCTCATCGATTTGCACACCAAGAAATTTTCTTAAGGCATTTTTGTTCATGTGGGAAGCGTCAATGACTTCACCTGCTTGCAAGGCAATTCCTTCTTTTAAAACTGTAGAGTTACCGTCAGCATCGGTGTGAGTAATAGTTGCGGAAGTGGCAGCTGAAATTGTCGTGGATTGTTCACTGCCAAAGAAGTCACCGCTTTGCATACTTGCAACGTGTGATTTGCTATCGGCAGACCATGCTCCCATGGAATGAGGATTCTTTTGAGCGTAGGATTTTACTGATGCCGGCGCTCTTCGATCTGAGTTTCCTTCTCTCAAGACTGGATTTACAGCGCTGCCTTTAATACGGTCATAGCGAGCCTTGATATCTTCTTCCTGATCGTTTGCTGGATCCTCTGGGTAATCTGGAAGCCCATAACCTTTGTCCTGCAATTCCTTAATCACAGCATTCATTTGTGGAATGGACGCCGAGATGTTTGGCAGTTTAATAATGTTCGCCATTGGATCCTGAGTCAGCTCACCCAGCTCAGCCAGGGCATCGGACTGCTTCTGCTCGTCATTCAAAAATTCTGGGAAATTGGCAATGATTCGGCCAGAAAGCGAGATGTCTCGAATCTCAACATCCACATCAGAGGCATCGGTGAATGCCTTTATAATTGGCAAAAAGGAATACGTTGCCAATGCAGGTGCTTCATCAGTTTCAGTGTAAATAATTGTGGATTTTTGTTCTGACATCATGTTTCCTTAGCTGAGGAGAGGTCATTACAGGCTGACTCTCGTAGTATTCCGATTGACCTATTGAGGCTGGCTTCAGCCCAAAAAAAGGCGCGTATTATAGCAGCCAAGGGATTGCGCGAACAGCAGGCCGTCCGGCTCTTCTGGCGATGAATCTTGGCATTAACTTTGGTTTAACGAAACTTGGGTGTAACGAAGCTTTCATGAATCTAAACACAGTGATAGAAAACTTTGAGCTGCGAGGCTCGACTAGTGACGATTGTCCTCTCATTTTAGCTTTGATCAAGGAATTGGCGGAGTATGAAAAATTATCCCATGAAGTTGTGGCGACAGTAGAAACACTGGAGGAAACTCTGTTTGGAGAAAAAGCCTATGCTGAAGTATTTATTGGTGAATACGAAGGAGTGCCAGTGGGCTATGCTCTTTTCTTTCACAATTTTTCAACCTTCACCGGCAGGCCGGGAATCTACTTAGAAGATATTTATGAGAAACCGGAAATGCGCGGGAAAGGATTTGGTAAGTGCATGTTGTCCTATATCGCTAAACTTGCGGTCGAGCGAAATTGCACTCGCGTGGAATGGTCCGTGTTGGATTGGAATGAACCATCCATACAGTTTTATCGATCCATCGGAGCAATCCCTATGGATGGTTGGACGGTGCAAAGATTACACGGCGATGCTTTAGCAAGCTTTGCCGCTGAATTTAATTAAACCGAATAGAAGTAGTGCAATGAAAAATAGTCTAAACAGAATTGTTTATGTAAATGGAGACTACGTTAAAGAAGAAGACGCAGTCATCTCGATTTTCGATCGTGGATTTATTTTTGGTGATGGGGTGTATGAAGTTGTTCCAGTGATCAACGGTAAACCCGTCGACAAAAAGTATTTTTTAGAACGGCTGGACCGTTCACTAAATGAGCTTTCAATACCTTGGCCGTGTAGCAAAGAAGAATACATGGAAGTCATGAATCAATTGGTTACAAAAAACAATTTGCAGGAAGGCATTGTCTATTCACAGGTAACCCGAGGAGCAGCCGATCGAGATTTTCCTTTTCCGGAAGATGTCGAGCCCGGCTTTGTTGCATTTACTTCGGTTATGGATTTGCTTAATAACGCAGAAATTGAAACCGGCATTCCGGTCGTGACGACACCGGATTTACGCTGGAAGCGTCGCGACATTAAATCAGTAAACTTACTCGGACAAGTCTTAGCAAAGCAAGACGCAGTCTCAAAAAATGGTAAAGAAGGATGGATGGTTGAGGACGGCGTTGTTACCGAAGGAGTTTCTTCTTCTGCTTACATCATTAAGGATGGCGTGTTAATTACTCGACCCTTATCTAATTCAATCTTGCCTGGTATTCGAAGGCGAACCCTATTAGAAATTGCCAAGGGCGCTGGAATTGAAATTGCTGAAAGAACATTTACCGTAGATGAAGCATTGGCCGCTGATGAAGCTTTTATCTCCAGTGCAACGACAATGGCGCTGGCTGTAGTTTCTATTGATGGTCAAACTATTGGGAAGGGAACGCCCGGACCGATTACTCGGCAACTACGGAATCTTTATCAGCAACGCGTATTGGCCGAAGCGGCAGAATAGCTGTGAAACCTATGCTCGTTGAGTGGTAAAACTCATGGCTTGATCGATATCATTTATCCCGTGCATTGCCATGAGAAGCCTGTCTACACCCAGCGCAACTCCAGAACAAGCGGGCATTCCTGCTGCCAATGCCGCTAGAAATTTTTCATCGATTGGAACAGCCTCAAGGCCATTTTTTTCCCTCGCTGCATTGTCTGATGCAAAGCGCTGGCGCTGCTCTTCGGCATCCAACAATTCAAGAAAACCGTTAGCCAGCTCCATCCCCTGGCAATAGACTTCAAACCTTCTTCCAACCAGGTCTTTTTGATCACTCTCTTCGATTACAGATAAACATGCTTGTTCTTGCGGGTAATTGTAAACAAAGCAAAGTGCTGGAAGTTGAGGCTCAATAATCGCGGACATCAGCAATTGCAGATAATCCGTATCGTTGAATTCATCAGCGCTTAATTCAATCTTTTCTCGCGCCAGAGCCGCCAGTTCTTCTGACTCTATGTTATGGGGATTAATGTCTAAGTAATTTTCGAAAAGTTCGCGATAGGTAAACCTTTTAATCGAATCACAGTTAAGCAATGACAAAAGAAGTTCAGAAACCTCATCCATTAATTGGTCTAGAGAAAATCCAGGTCGATACCATTCCAGCATTGTAAATTCAGGATTGTGTTGCTTGCTTATTGGATCTTGTCGAAAAACTTTCCCAATCTGATAGATAGGATTTGAATGAGCGGCCAACAAACGTTTCATCGCAAACTCTGGAGAAGTTTGCAGATACAGCATTCGCTTCCCAGTATCTACTTCAAATTCTGTAGCGAATGATTGGATATGCAGATCGGTGACAGGAGCCCCAGCCAATACCGGAGTCTCTACTTCTAAAACATTTTTTTGGGTAAAGAATTGGCGGAGCTGCATAATAAGCTCCGCTCTTTTTTCTAGCGTGTCTAATGTTGCACCAGGTTGCCAGTTAACCATGGTGGAGGGAGAAATACTTAACTTGCTTACTTGTTAACACGATTCTGGTATTCACCAGTACGTGTATCTACCCGCAACACATCACCGATATTTACAAACAGAGGGACTTTCACCACTGCACCTGAACTTAATGTGGCAGGTTTGGTTCCGCCCTGGGCAGTGTCTCCTTTTAATCCAGGATCAGTATCTGTTACTTCCAACTCAACAAAATTAGGCGGGCTAACGGATATAGGAGCATCATTCCAAAGAATAACTTGATACACATCTTGTTCTTTTAACCAATTCTGCGCTTCTCGAATTGCATTCGCATCCGCAGCTACTTGTTCGTAACTGTCATCGGTTTTCATGAAATGCCAAAATTCGCCGTCGTTATAGAGATACTCCATGTCGACTTCCATGACATCAGCAGCCTCGATGGATTCACCAGATTTATAAGTACGTTCCCAGACTCGCCCGTTTAAAAGATTGCGAAATTTAACCCGATTGAAAGCTTGTCCCTTCCCGGGTTTTACCATTTCGTTCTCTAAAATTGAACACGGTTCACTGTCGACCAGAACTTTTAAACCAGACTTGAATTCATTGGTGGAGTAACTCGCCATGTTGTCCTCTTATTTCTGACTATCAGACCTCTGCTTCGAAGAGCACTGCCTGAATTTCTATTTGTTGCTATGATGCGAACAGCTTCACCTGATTTTAGAAAAACCAATGACGCAATCTGCTATTTCTCTAATCGAGTCGGATCGGCCAAAAAAGTGGCAAGAGATATTATCCGATCTCATTACAGATCCAAAGGAATTAGTGCAAGTTCTTCAGCTGGATTTGGCTGCTCAACCAGTAAGTCTGGCAGCTATGCAGCAGTTTCCACTAAAAGTAACCAAACCCTTTGTGGCTTCCATGGAAATTGGTAATTGGAATGATCCCCTGCTTCGCCAAGTATGGCCAGCTCGAGATGAAGAAGCGAATGTCCCTGGTTATGTTGACGATCCACTCAAGGAATCAGCGGCGAATCCCGTTGCTGGCCTGTTACACAAATATCAGGGCAGGGTCTTACTAACTGCCGTTCCCCATTGTGCGATTCATTGTCGTTATTGTTTTAGGCGGCATTTTGATTACGACGGCAATTCTCCCAGTCGCATACAGTGGCGCCAGACATTGAACTATATCGCTGGCGACCAATCGATCTCTGAGGTAATTCTGAGCGGTGGCGATCCTTTAGCTGCGTCCGATCAGCACCTGGGATGGCTTATTTCCAAGATTGAAGAAATTCCTCATGTCGAAACCCTGCGTATTCATAGCCGACTACCAATTGTGCTACCTCAGCGGCTTAACCCTGAGTTACTAAGCTTGCTGGAGAATTCCCGGCTGAATATGGTGTTGGTACTGCACTGTAACCATCCACAAGAAATCAGCGATGAAGTTCAACACTTTATGGGCAAGATCGATGCAAATAGCATCACTTTACTCAATCAATCTGTACTTTTAGCCGAAATTAACGACAATTCAACCACATTGGCTGAATTATCCCACTCACTTTTCGCCCTAAATGTTCTACCTTACTACCTGCATCTACCAGATAAAGTCGCCGGAACAGCCCATTTTTCGGTATCCCGGGAAAAAGCGCTGCAGATTATTAGGCAAATGGAAAATCAGCTTTCGGGCTACTTGGTACCGCGGCTGGTTCAGGAAGAAGCGGGTTTACCGGCAAAAAGCCGATTGCGCTGATTAGCCCAACTCTATCTAGCTCTAAACTCTTACTACGCTTCCATGGAAGGAGGTTTGCCATCCCCTCAATAAAACCCCAACCTCAGAGAGACACTCTCACGGGATTCTTTGATGAAACGTTTCTTACCAGTGAACTGGAGAATCTTCTTCAAAGTAATGAAAACGAGCCTGTCGCGGTCACACTGGCACTGCTGCAATTGGAGAACTTTTATGAAATCAGAACCTGGGTGGGGAAGTCAGAAGCAAATTTACTGCTCAGCGATATTGGCCAGGTATTAGGCAAAGCCCTGCCTGCAAACGTCTTGGTATGCCGCTGCCCCCACTATGAATTTGCACTGTTGCTAACTAAGGAATCCAGTCTTAATGCGGTTAAAATTACTGAACGGCTTAAAGCAGAATTGCAATCAATCGCTTCCACCACTATTCCTCCACAACTGGAATTGAAATGTGGTGTAGGGCTGGCCAACGTCGACGATTTAACTCAAAGCGCCGATGTATTACTCGCACGAGCGCGCCACAATCTAAGTCAATACTACTATTTACAGGACTTCGATAATCCAAATCCATTTCTCGTTTCGATCGACAGCGAGACTGTTTTAAAAGGGATTCAAACCGGCCTGCGGGAAGATAGTTTCCGACTTTCATTTCAGCCGATTGTGAGTCTGAAAGATGATGAACGAGAACACTATGAAGTTCGCTGTGCTGCCCCTGAATCGTTCGCAGCGATTCCCACTTCTGCCATGTTTGAATATGCCGTACTAAATGCATTCGGAGAGCCTATCGACCGCTGGGTGATTCGTCAGGTATTCCGGCTGTTTCAATTCGGACGCAAGGCAAACTTGCAGCTCACCATCAATCTCAGTCAAAACTCACTGGTAAGTGCTGACTTCTTTCCCTGGTTACAGGCAGAACTAAAGGAATACCCCGGCATTCGAGAGCATGTGATTTTTCAAGTAAGTGAACTCGACATTCTTATCTCTCAACATCACATGACTTTTTTCTGTCAGCAACTGGCTGATCTTCAGCTAACTCTGAGCGTTAGTCATTTCGGTTGCACCGCCGATCCATTTCGCTATCTCCCTCTTATAAGTGCGCATCGTGTGAAACTGGATGTGTCGCTGCTTGAAAGGATTAACGAAAGTGCAAACCGACGCAAGCTACTGGCAGAAACAGTCGCCAAGTTGCATGAACACGGACTGAGAGTAACTGCGGCCATGGTGGAACAAATGCTATTACTCCCACTGTTGTGGCGAGCAAACGTCAATTTTGTCCAAGGCAATTGCTTTCAGGCACCAACTGACTACATGAATTTTCAATTTAACCAGCGCTTTAGTCTCTCTGTGCATTAAATACTGAGTGAAACTAATTGGGGAACAGGCTTGGTCCTGCTATTCTTTTGCAAAATGGTTTCAAACACATCTCGGTAAAGTGCAAGCGATTCAGAACGAAGAGCAGGAAGAAGCGCCAGTAGAGGATATTCCTGCTACCCCGACCCAATCTTCTAAAAGGCAGATATCCCGCAAATTTACCTTTGCGATCTCTCTCTTATTGATCTTAGCCATGTGCATTTTCTGGCTTATCAGCAGTTACAACACGCAGAATTTACTTAGACAGCAAGCAGATGGCTTAGGACAAAGCCTGGCTCGGCAGACTGCCGCGCAGTTGACTGAATTGATGCTGGCCAATGATTTGATCAGTATGAATGTAGTGCTTGGAAATTTAGTGCGCGATTCATCTATTGCCGAAGTTTCTGTGGTAAATGTTGATAATGAAATAGTCGCCAGTGCTACTGGTGTTGACACAGAAATACAGACACTTATCCCGCTGCCATTCGCTCTAAACAGCCTGCAAGTTGAATACTCGGCGCCTATAAACCTGGCCGACTCTATTGCCGGTTTTGTTCGCTTGCGTCTTGATCTTACCTACATTGAAGCTGGCACCGTAAACAGCCTGATTCTAATTGTGGGTGCGACAGCGCTTTTGTTAATCGTCGCTGCTGCCGTCACTACTACGTATTATCAGTATTTAGTGAGTTTTCCGGCGAATCTTTTATCTTTCTCCTTGAGTAATATTCGCAAAGGAGAAATAGAGACTTGCCCTGAGCCTAAAGCGAACAATGAAATAAGCTCGGCAATAAGACAGTTTAATGCCACTGCAGAATTTCTTGCGCAAAATACTTTCTTAAACAATTTTGGAACGAGACAACCTGAAGCAGATGATCAGGGATTCAAGTCCCAGGCAGGTATGCAGGATGTGACTCTGCTCGACATAAAGATGAGCAATTTTCACTATCTCGCATCAACATCCAGTGAAGTGAAGATGGTTGATTTACTGAACAAATACTATTTTTATGCTGGCAAGGTATGTCAGCTATATAACGGATCCGTGAACTACTGTTCAGATGATGAAGTGTTAATTAACTTTAGCAATGGGCATTTTGCTGAAGAGCAAGCCTTTTACGCAATATGTGCCGCGCAATTATTTTTACATCTTATTGGCGATATCAATGATATTGATGACGAACCGGTGGGTGCTAAATTTAAACTCGCGGTTCACAGTGGCAAAACAGTTAGTGGTTTGTATTCGCCAATTACCCAGGACACGGACAATCTTACCGGCAAAACCCTGGACTTAACTCGGACACTCTGCAATGAATGTCCAAACAACTCTGTGTTGATTAGTGAGCAGGCATTTGAACATGCCGGTGCAGGCACGCGAATCGAAGCCGATGAATACGGTGAAGTTGGTGATCACGAACAGATAAACGCTTACATTGGGCTAGAACCAATGTCTGAATACAAACTTTTATTGGAAAGACAGGCGATTCAGTTAGTCACGCTATACAGCGAGTAGAGTATCTTCTTATTCTTCTGTTTCCTTCGCTGATTCTTTTGAAATCACTTCAATGCGATCGACGTTTTGAAATCCTCGCGGCAACTTACTTCCACGACGCCCCCTCTCTCCTTGATAGTGCTCAAGGTCTGTAGGTCTCAGATTATGATGTCTGCGGCCAGCAAAAACCGTCAAAGAATCATCTCTCGACAACACTGCCATGGCAACTACAAACTCAATCCGCTCCGCAACCCGGGCGGTGGGTATACTGATGATCTTGTTGCCTTTGCCTTTCGCGAGTCTTGGTAGCTCACTAATTGGAAACATCAACATTCGACCTTCGTTGGTGACAGAAACAATCAGGTCTTTCTTATAATCGTTTACCTGTAATGCAGTAAGGACTTTGCTGCCTTTCGGACATCTAAGTACTGCCTTGCCCTTTTTTGCATTGCTTACAAGGTCGCTGATTTTTCCAACGAATCCATAACCCGCATCACTGGCAAGCATCACATCTTTCTTGTCTTCTCCTATCACCACGCCTTCGAATGTTGCGCCAGAAGGAGGATTAACACGGCCGGATACAGGCTCACCCTGGCCACGGGCCGACGGTAACGTATGGGCAGGCAGCGAATAGGCACGCCCGGTGGAATCCATAAAGATAGCTAATTGATTACTTTTGCCGCGAGCTGAAAATTTGAAACTATCTCCAGATTTATATTGCAGCGATGTGGGATCCACATCGTGGCCCTTTGCCGCCCGCATCCAACCGCGTTCGGAGAGCACGATCGTAACCGGCTCAGTGGATAAGAGTTCAGTTTCACTAAATGCCTTGGCTTCTTCTCGTTCAACTATTGGCGTGCGGCGGTCATCACCAAATGCGGCCGCATCTGCCTTTATTTCATTTTTAATTAAGGTCTTCAGCCGGGCTGATGATTTCAGCAACTGTTCTATAGTTTTTCTTTCTGCGCTGAGCTCTTTTTGTTCCGCTTTGATCTTAATTTCTTCAAGCTTGGCTAACTGGCGTAATCTAAGATCTAAGATAGCGTCTGCTTGACGATCAGATATTTTGAATTTTTTTACTAGTGCTGGCTTAGGCTTGTCTTCTTTTCGAATAATCTTAATGACTTCGTCGATGTTTAGAAAAGCAATCAGCAAACCATCAAGTATATGAAGTCGATCGAGAATCTTGTCCAGGCGATACTGTAAGCGACGTTTTACTGTTGTAGTTCTAAACTGTAGCCACTCCTTTAACAGAGTAA
Organism: Pseudomonadales bacterium; assembly: GCA_012103535.1. GTDB lineage: Bacteria > Pseudomonadota > Gammaproteobacteria > Pseudomonadales > Pseudohongiellaceae > UBA9145. The sequence continues at coordinate 525,186 of WLWQ01000003.1, read as the reverse complement.
CTAAGTCTTTGACTTGCGGTCGCTTGTTTATTCCTATCATGTTGAAATTCACACGATAGTTTTTCTCAAGATCCGTTGTGGAAAACAGATGGGACATAATCGCATCCGCATCAACCCGATTCGATCGTGGTACTACGACAATTCGTGTGGGGTTTTCATGATCCGACTCATCCCGAAGATCCACTACCATCGGCAGTTTCTTCTTCTGCATCTGTGCTGCGATTTGTTCTAGCACCTTTGCACCGGATACTTGATAAGGAAGTGCAGTGATTACAATCTCACCGCTCTCTTTAATATAGGTGGCCCTGGCCTTCAGGGAACCACGACCGGTCTTATAGAGCTCGGTGATCTCATTCTTCGGCGTAATCAATTCCGCTTCGGTGGGAAAATCTGGACCTTTAATGATTTTGCGAATTTCAGTGAGGGATGCTTTCGGCTTATCCAGTAAATGGATACAGGCTTTAGCCACTTCATTTAGGTTATGCGGAGGAATGTCAGTAGCCATGCCCACTGCAATGCCGCTTCCTCCATTGAGTAACACATTGGGTAAGCGCGATGGCAGCATTTCTGGCTCTTCCAGGGTGCCATCGAAGTTCGGCTTCCAATCGACAGTGCCCTGCCCTAACTCACCCAGTAAAACGTCCGCGTAGTTCTGCAGACGAGATTCGGTATAGCGCATGGCGGCGAATGACTTAGGGTCATCTTGTGATCCCCAATTACCTTGCCCATCAACCAATGGATAGCGATAGGTAAAAGATTGAGCCATAAGCACCATGGCTTCATAACAGGCAGCATCACCATGGGGGTGAAACTTACCGATTACATCACCAATAGTTCTAGCGGATTTTTTAAATTTTGAACTCGCCTTCAATCCAAGTTCAGACATGGCATAAACGATCCGACGCTGTACGGGTTTCAAGCCGTCCCCAATATTGGGAAGTGCGCGATCGTTTATCACGTACATCGAATAATTCAGATAGGCTTGTTGGGTATAGGTCTTAAGCGCTATCTGTTCGACGCCATCTTCATTTATCGTAATGTCTTGATTCATGATCTACTTGTCACTTAGTCAGCGTAGTCTGCCAAGTTGCCGCTAGACTCCAACCATTGCTTGCGGTCGGGCGATCGATTCTTGGCCAATAACATATCCATAATCTCAAAGGTGCCGCTCTTCTTTTTCGCTGTCGGATTATCCTCAAGAGTTAACTGGACCAAACGGCGAGAATCTGTCGCCATAGTGGTTTCCCGAAGTTGCAAGGGATTCATTTCACCCAAACCCTTAAATCGTTGCACATTTACCTTACCGGTTTTCTTCTCTGCAACAATGCTGTCCAGAACTCCTTTCTTTTCATCTTCATCCACGGCATAGAAAACTTCCTTGCCGACATCGATGCGATAGAGTGGAGGCATTGCAACGTAAACATGACCCGCTTCTACAACCTGGCGAAAATGTTTAACAAAGAGCGCGCAAAGCAAGGTGGCGATGTGTAATCCATCTGAGTCAGCATCTGCAAGAATACAGATCTTACCGTAACGCAAACCGTCCAGTTTAGGCGAACCCGGATCGACACCCAACGCGATTGCAATATCGTGTACAGCCTGGGATGCAAGAATTTCGGAAGAATCCACTTCCCAGGTATTCAGGATTTTTCCCCGCAGCGGCATGATGGCCTGGAATTCTCGGTCGCGGGCTTGTTTAGCCGATCCACCCGCCGAATCTCCTTCTACCAGAAACAACTCACCTGCCATCACATCTTCCGTCGAACAATCTGCAAGCTTGCCAGGAAGGGCTGGGCCGGAAGTCACTTTCTTACGCGCGACTTTTTTACTGGCTTTTAGTCTGCTCTGGGCATTGTTAATGCAAAGTTCGGCAATGGCCTCTGCTTCAGCCGTGTGTTGATTTAGCCAGAGACTAAACGAGTCTTTAACTACGCCGGCAACAAACACATTACACTGTCTGGATGACAAGCGTTCTTTAGTTTGTCCCGAAAACTGAGGATCAATTAGCTTTGAAGACAGTACATAACTGCAATTTTCCCAAACATCATCTGCAGAAAGTTTTAGCCCCCGCGGTAATAAATTTCGAAATTCACAAAATTCCCGAAGAGATTCCAACAATCCAGTTCGCAAGCCGCTTACATGGGTACCACCTAATGGAGTAGGGATGAGGTTAACGTAACTCTCGCCAAGTATTTCACCACCTTCTGGCAACCATTGTATAGCCCAATCAACCGCCTCATCATTACCTTGTACCGATCCCACAAAAGGCTCAATAGGAACAGTTTCATATTCAGATGTCGCTTGCACCAGGTAATCCGTAAGTCCATCTTCATAACACCATTCTTCGCTCTGCGCTTTTGCCTTGGAAACGGTGTTATCAATAAACACAACTTTAAGGCCAGAGCAAAGTACAGCTTTGGCCCTTAAAACATGTTTTAGCTTGGGAATGGATATCTTTGTTGAATCAAAATATTTCTCATTCGGAAAAAAAGTGACTTTCGTGCCGGTATTGCGCTTGCCTACTTTGCCAATCACCTTAAGTTCAGATGCCTTGTTTCCGTTCTTGAATTTCATGCCGTAAACTTTGCTGTCGCGCTTTACCTCCACTTCGAGAGTTTTGGACAATGCGTTTACGACGGAAACTCCGACGCCGTGTAAGCCACCTGAATATTGATAGTTTTTACTGGAAAATTTTCCGCCGGCATGGAGGCGAGTCAGAATGAGCTCAACTCCGCTTACTTTTTCACCTTTGTGTTTATCAACGGGCATGCCGCGCCCATCGTCTACAACTTCGACAGTCCCATCTTTATTAAGGGTTAGGGTCAGAGTGTGGGCAAACCCGGCCAGTGCTTCATCGACACTGTTATCTATGACTTCTTGAACAAGGTGATTTGGCCGCGTGGTATCGGTATACATGCCGGGCCGTTTTCTGACTGGATCCAGTCCAGTCAGTACTTCGATTGCATCGGCATTGTAGGTGTTGCTCATTTAAAAAAGTCTAAACCAGAAGGGTTTTAAGTACTGCAGTTGAATAATATTTTATCGCTCAAAATGACCAATTCTTGATAGCAAAAACTCAAAGATCATAGGTAATTCAGACACATAGTTCTCGTAGCTATGGTTACCACCTTCACGCACAATGCAATGTGCATTGGCAAATTTTTCTTCCGCCAAACGATAATCTAAAGTCTCATCTCCAGTCTGCACAAGTGCCATTATATTATCAGGATTAGAGAGCTTATTGACGTACAAATTTCGCAACTCATCAATATGCTCTCTGGTAACGAGATGAACTTCGTCAGAATAGTAGTTTCTATGCTCGCCAACGTGTTTTTCCCAATGCTCGAAAGGTCTAACTGCTGGATTGATCAGCACAGCAGGCGCATCATAAATCTCTGATAGATGAGTAGCGTAATAACCACCCAGCGAACTCCCCATCAACATTACTTTCTCTGGTTCATAAGAATCAAGAATGGATTGAAGTTCGGAGATAGTTTCGGAAGGACTTAGGTTTAAGGTTGGCACATTGATAAATTTGCCAAATCCCATTTGCTCACAGTACTTAACAGTCTGTTGCGCTTTTTGTGAAAGTGGTGAGCTAAGAAAACCGTGTAAATAGAGAAGAAGCGGATCGGACAAGTCAATACCCTAATAAATGCCCACTAAATCAGTAACCACCGGAGCTGAAGTCTGCTTCGAAAGTATAACCAGTAACGCGGACGACTTCAGTATCTATCGAGCCATCTTCATGTAATTGAATGGTTCTGTATCCAGGATTTAATCTGTCCAGTGCAAAGTTTGTTACATTCGGTTTGAATTGAATGCAGGTAGATGGAGTGCACAAACAGCGAATTCCTTCGTGTTCAAAATCCAGGTCCTGATGAACATGCCCGTACACTATGCAAGCGACTTTCGGGTATTGTTTTAGGATATTGAAAAATTGTAGCCGGTTATGCAATCCAATATCTCTCATCCAGCCTGCATTACCCTTGACTGGATTATGATGCAAACAGACTAAACAATGTTCAATCTCGCCGCTCTCACTTGCTTTCGCTAGAGAATCATCCAGAAAATCCAATTCGCCTTGGCTAAGTCTTCCATGCACCTGTCCCTCAATGCTGGTATCGAGAAAAATGATTTGCCAGTTGTTAATTTGTACAAGTTTCTCGCAGGCATCAGTTCCATTCGCCGCTTCTTCCATCACCCTTGCACTGTCATGATTTCCGGGAATCCATCGGAATGGTGCGCTTAGATCTCCCATTGCCTTTATAAAATTTTGGTAAGCATCGAGTGATGCATCTTGAGCAATGTCGCCAGTCGCTAGAATAAAATCTATTTTTTCTTCGTTCTCTCTAACTATTTTGACAACATGGTCCATGCTGTCCTGAGTGTTCATTTTGAGAAGAGTACCGGAGGCGGTTCCATACAGATGAGTATCTGTTATCTGAACCAGTTTGATTGGACTATGTGTAGTCAGTGTGGTCATGACTGCAGAGTAGGGTTGCTATGTTATAAATGACAGTTCTGGTGCTTTTATACTTCTTCCTACCTTAAGACAATGTGTTAGCCATTCACCCAAAAAAGAATTCACCTGCATTTTTTCATCAGTGTGATACATCTTAGGATTCGGTTGTGTATATCTGGGTTTCAGATTTCGATGACCTTGATAAGACACAACTTCGGCGGTGCTGGCATCGTGATAGACCCGAACTAACAAAGATGGATTTGTCATCCATTTTTTGAATTCCGGTCTTTGTACGATTTCTAATGTAGTTGTGTATTTGAATGCTTCCAGAATTTTGATTTCGACTGTAACTTTTTCATTGGAATTTTCTAGGTCGGCTATGCAAAAATCTGTAACAAGGCCTTCCAAGACCTTTTCCGGTTCATCGCTTTTGTGCGGCAGTTTGTGAGTCAAGTTTTCACAACTAGCTTGAGCATATTCATCAAATGACTTCGTGCGATAGGCTTGTAGTTGCGGAACTAACTTTAGCAAGCGAATATAATTCGCATCACATTCAGCCATCTGTTTGATTAAGTCGATGCTGTAGTTAGTTTTTGACATTCTATCTGCTTCTTCTTATTTAGTATTTACTTTGATCTTCAGCGCTTTTTCTGATTCTGATTACTGTAGTTCTGCGATTCCAATCAATTCCACTGTCTCATGGGCTTCATATAGTGTAGTCGGCGTTTTACAGCTCTTCGTTAAATGATTCTCAAAGCTGTACAACCTTAAGTTAGTGGATTTTCGTTAAAAAGCCACTTAATTGTAATGATTTAGGGTATTTTTGCGAGCCTGGAAGAGAAACTTTTTTAGTTGACAATTACAACTTAATGGTCCACCAATTTATTGCCAATTCCTAACTACTTTTTCCTTGTTTAGGGCTAACCACTGCAGAGCGATGATAGACATTGCATTATTAATAATCCCTGCTTCAACTGCCTGCTGTGCTTCACTATGTGCCAGGACTACTACTTCTATATCTTCGTGTTCTTCTGCCAGTCCAAAAACGCCTCCAGCATTGGAGGAATCGATTTTGCCACAAAAGAGTGTCACTTTTTCGTCACTCACTCCTGGACTATTGTAATAATCACAGATTCGAGTTAATTCAACTATTTCACAGTTGGATTCTTCTCTGGTTTCTCGAAGAGCTACTGACTCAAGGGATTCATCTTTATCCACCATTCCTGCCACAAGTTCCAAGATCCACGGACTAGATTCTTCGCTCAATGTTCCTACTCTGAATTGTCGTACCAAAACAATTTCATCTCGAACAGGATCAAAAAGGAGCACACCTACTGCTTCCGGCCTGACAGCGAGTTCGCGATTGATGGTTTCGCTCCACCCTCCATCGCATAATCGATGTTTTAGTTGAAGTTGATCAATTCTTAGAAAACTATCAAAGCCTTTTTCTCTTTTTAGAATTTCTACATCGACTTCTGAAAATTGCGGGACGAGTTTATTCATTAGCGTTAACTTGTTTCAAGATTAAGCAAAAGTGTTTCTGTATTGTTCTTAATTTATAAACAAACAATATCGAAACTAGCAGTAATTTCTGTTTCGGTTCCGTTTGCTTTGGCGGGATCTTCCAGGCCTGCAGATTGAACCTGAATTGTTATTTCAGGAACAATCTCTGGCGCTATTTTCCTTGCCCAAGCTTCTGCCATTTGAGAACGACAGGAATTTCCCGTGCAGAGAAAAAGTAGACTTTCTTGTTTCACTTATTCCCGGCTGGTTACTTCTAAGAGATGGTAACCAAATTGTGTTTTGACCGGCCCTTGCAGAGAATTCACATCGGCACTAAAAACGACTTCGTCGAACTCCTTTACCATCATGCCTGGTCCGAATTGGCCGAGGTCTCCACCTTGTGCCTTTGAAGGGCAAGTGGAATGTGCACGAGCAACATCAGCAAAATCCTCTCCGCCTTCAATTCGGTCTTTCAATTGAGTACATTCTTCTTCTGTGTTTACTAAGATATGTCGCGCACTTGCAACGCTCATCGCTCTTTCTCCTTTTAAGTGAACGCCAATTATGCACGATACGCCCACGGTGAGCACACAAAATTCGATTTAAGTTATAATGCGCGCGCTGTATCGCTCAATGGTTTGGGCCATTGGTAGAGCTCTATGACAGCACCGTCACTAAGGCTCACCAACGCATGGGTTTTCAGTTGTACTAACAGTTAAGAGAAAGGTTTTTTATGCCGTTGCCAGAGTCGTCTCCAAGAAAACATGTTCATACTCGTGCAATCGATTATCGGGGTTACGAAAGAGAAGATGGGCTATGGGATATCGAGGCCCATATGACTGATATCAAGACTTATAAGTTCAGCAATAATTGGCGTGGTGAAATGGAGGCCGGGGAACCTCTCCATGAAATGCTTTTAAGGGTCACCATTGACGATGATTTCACTATTCAAGATGTAGTTGCTGTTACAGACAATAGTCCATTTGAAATGTGCCCAGACATAACGCCAAATTACAAATCACTTATTGGTATTCAAATGGGGCCGGGCTGGCGTAAAGCTATTCGCTTGAAAGTTGGTGGCGTTCAAGGATGCACCCATCTAACTGAACTGCTGTTCCCGATGGCTACCGTCGCTATGCAGACTATATGGCCATTAAGTAGAAAACGCAGAAAGAGCGAAGAGAATACTGAACAAAAACCTGCCAGGCGCCCAATAATTCTGGATACTTGCCACGCCTGGTCTTCAGATTCACCGGTAGTTAAAGAGAACACACCGAAGTACTACACTGGAAAAGATAAAAGCTGAAACGAATTTTTTTAACCGTAGTACAGGGGAATGACTACAGTGATAATCACGCCTTCGCGATCTTTTCGATTCTCAGCACGAATTTGTCCACCATGAAAGTCAGTAATTAAACGCGCAATGTGCAGACCCATTCCTAGATGAGGTTGTTTCTGTTTCTCCTGCGGCCGCACCGAGATCATCGAATCGAATAATCTCTCTTTCATTTCTTCCGGAAGGAATGGACCTGCGTTGGAAACTTTTACAACTGCGTGATCACGCAATGTCCTGCAATAAACCATGATTGGTTGGTCGGGGTAAGAGAATTCTACTGCGTTCGCGACGAGTTTATCCAGAAGCTGGGCAATGTATTCCGGCACACCACTTATATGAATAGGATATTGCGGTAAATCTGTTTCAAACTTTTGATCCGTATAGGCGAGTTTGTAGCCTTCAACACAGCCGTGCACTACTTCATTGAGCTCTATCTTTTCTTTCTCAGAAGTCTGCAGCATTTGTTCTAACCGAGTGGCTTCACTCATATTCGTCAGAATCAGGTTTAGTCGACTAATGCCCTCTTCTGCTCGTTCTAAATACACTGCAGATTCTTCGTTATTCTCATGCATGCTCAGATTTTCGAGGGAAGAACGTACAACAGTTACCGGTGTGCGTAACTCATGTGAAAGTCTGGAGGACATATTTTCTAAATAGTTAGTGTATTGAGAGAGGCGCTCAACAATATTAGAAAAGCTACGAGATAAATCTCCTATCTCATCAGAATTTCGTGAAGGTACGATGGAGTTTTGTACTCGCCCTACATCATCAATAATTCCTTCCGCCTGATTACGCAATCCACGTATACGATTGGATATTCTGGACGCGAAAAAGAACAGCCCCAAAGCGACAATCAGCATCACCGCAAGGATTGTGTTAAACAACTGCTCCAGCGCCTGATTACGAAAGGTACGGATACCATTCATGTTTTGATCGACAACAACTGCTCCCATTACCTCTCCCTGGGAAACAATTGGATGTGCCGCTTCTAACAAGCGGGTTTCCGTATCTGCAAGCGTTCTAAACTGAGTAATGGGATTGCCTTGCAAAGCAGAATTAATATGGTCTCCTTCTCTGGATACATCTGAATACAATTCATCGATGAAGTCGTTGCTCGGCTTGGTGAGAAGTTGGTAATAAAGCGGGTCGAGAATTCGATTTTGTACATAGAGCCAATATTTGTTTACCGGTTCATCTATAGTTGATCGCGCTAATTGCAGTCCGGTGGCAGACTGAATATCTCCAACTGTAAGCAGCACACGGCCACTGCCATCGACGACTTGGATCCGCGAATTGTTATTGCTCATGCCAGCCACGATGCGATCGATCTCTGGAGTAGGCAAGCGCAGCGAGCCCAGGCGCTCAGCATCTGGAACTTTGTAGGTAGCGACTACGGTGCTTATTGATCTCTCAATAGGATCATCAACGTCGAAAATGGCGAAACCCAATCGGTCACCCAGCATTTGCATTGGTATTTGTAATTCGACTTCATAGCCGCCATCCACTTCATACCATTGACCTGTAATTTGACCCTCATAGACTGGATTCGAGTAATCGCCTTCTACCCGAAACGGGTATATCGGTTCAGGGCCATAGGGAGCAATGACGTATCGAATTATTTCGCTACCGTCCTGGGATAGCATTGTGATTTGCAGAAAATCACTACGGTGAACGCTTAATGCTTCTCTATCACGATAGACCAGATGATCATCTCTAACTTTAAAATAGGCAAAGAGTGAGCCATTGTATTCTCCCACCATATTCGTAAAGTGCACGGAGCCGTCGTTATCGTAGTAACGCACAGGATTAAGTGACGTACGCAAATAATTTAGCCGGTCATACTCAACTTCATACTGTTGGTACTCGCGCCAATCGAGCAAAGAAGCATCATCTAGTTCTAAGGGTGAGAAAATTGGATAAACGTAGAGATCTTCAGTTCTACGTGCGGGGCTGTAGCTGCCTTCATCGAAAAGTTCTGGTCTTTCATTCAATGCCGTTGCCAATGCCTGCGCGGTACCAAGTACTGTCTGTTCTTGTCCCCGCTGTAAATACTCTTCCATTGCTAGAATGTACTGGTATCCAAGATATGGAATTACCAGCAGAAAACTGGAAAGGAATACCAGCTTAAAGCGAATGCCAAATGGATTTTTGAATGTTAGTTTCATAAATGAAGTTCAGTGTTTCAGTGATATAGTTTGTATCATTTATACTTTCAATTATCAGGCAACTAACCAAGAAATCGCTATTTGAATAACACAAACATTTTACCGATTACTTATTGGTGATTCTTTGAATGGATTGCCAGACGACAAAATCGAGCACTAATTACTTATCGCTGGCTCAACGTTCCAGCGATATCCCATTCCATAAACAGTTTCGATGCAATCGAATTCCTTCTCGACTTGCATGAACTTTTTGCGAATTCTTTTAACGTGAGATGTGATAGTGCTACCATCCACAAATATCTTAGATTCCTGCATCAGCACTTGACGACTCTTCACATGACCTGGAAATTTTGCCAGCGCATGCACCATCCAAAACTCAGTCACTGTTAAAGGAATTGCATGGCCATCCCATTGAACGGTTAGACGTCCAATATCCAAAGTTAGTTTGTCTCGTTCGATTAAGTTCTCGGGTGAAGGAGGCTGATCGATCACATCGAGTCGCCGGAACAAGGCTGCAATTCTAGCCGTTAAGTGTGGGAGGCTAATGTCTTTGGTCAGATAATCATCCGCTCCCATGCGCAATCCACTCACCGTATCAAAGTCATTGTCTCTTGCGGTTAAGAATATTATTGGCAAGGTATCGGACATGGATCTTAAAGACTGACAAAGCGTGAAACCGCCATCAATCTCATTCTCTAAACCAATATCAATGATAGCTAGATTTGGCAGACGTATATCGAAAGCGGACATCGCATCTTTGCGGTTCGCAAATGTCTGAACTTCATAGCCCTGTTTGCGCAGGACATCAGCGTAGTTCTCACGGAGTGCTGCCTCGTCCTCAACAATTGCAATTCTTCTACTCATATAGCATTTCTTCCGCTCATAGTCTGGTTGCTTCTGCCTTTCTCATTAACACTATGATTTTCTGGTAATTTCTTATGTCTCAATAAGTTAGGAACTATTTTATCGCGACTATACCCCATTTGTCGGCTTAGAAAGAGAGATGGTTCTCCCATTCTGGCCATTGCCATGATTCTGCCATATTTAATCACCACATAGCCCCAATCCACGCCCTGTGGAGCAAGAAACATTGTGTTTAATAAGCTCACTAAGATCAGGGGGGAGCACCTGCGAGTAATCTCGTTATTAGTTGGACTCTTAAGAACTGATTTTTATTCCACCCAAATATAGGAAATGGCTATGGTTAAAAAACTCTCTTTCGTACTAATCCTTTGCTTCGCAACGAGTTCTGTTTTAGCAGACACGTCCCGAGCAAATTATGATGATCCCGCATCAAAAGAAGAAACCACTGGTTTCTTTAGTGGTGCAATTCTTGGCGGTGCGGTCGGCGGTCCTCCTGGTGTTGTAGTTGGAGCAGGTATCGGCGCATTGCTAGGTGATGGCTGGAATGCCAGAGGTCGCGTAAAAGATTTACAAGCGACTTTGTATGAATCCCAATTGCAATTGGCTGCGGTTCAAGATGAGTTAGTAATTATTGAACAGGAACATCAGGTTGCTCAGACTCAGTTGGATCAGTATCGAAACGCGCCGCCACAAGTTTTACCCGCATTCTTGTCAACCCAACCAGCGATTACTTGCTGCAACAATACGGTTGTTTCAATTCACTTTCGAACCGGTTCCAGTGGCATCGAAACTCATTACGAAGAGCAATTGGAAAGCATGGCCAGCCTTGCGCAGCAAATGACCAGTGCCAAAGTTGAAATAACTGGTTATGCAGATCGCAATGGAGACACCAACAGAAATCTCAGCTTGTCACGTCAGCGCAGCGAGTCAGTGAAATCTTTTTTTACTGAACAAGGCATCGACAACGCATCGATTACTACAGTGGCATATGGAGAAACGCGCCCACTGCAAGCAACTCAAAGTTTTGAATCTGACTTTTTCGATCGTCGTGTAATTGTTCGATTGAAAGACAACAGTCAATCAATGCTTTCTCAAACACCGGATAACCAATAGAGGCTGACATTCGGAGAATCAAATGAAAGACATCAGGCTTGTCATTGGAAACAAAAACTATTCGTCCTGGTCGCTGTGCCCATGGCTTCTGTTAAAGATGTTTGATGTAGATTTTGAAGAAATTCAGATAGCGCTTTACCAGGACAATACCGCAGAAAAGCTAGGGCCCTATTCGCCTTCACTTAAAGTCCCGGTGTTATTGCACAAGGATACTAACGTGTGGGATTCCCTGGCTATCTGTGAGTACATTTCGGAGAACATACTAGGTGGAGCAGGTTGGCCGGCGAGCCCAAAGCGCAAGGCCAACGCTCGCTCCGTCAGTGCTGAAGTTCATTCGGAATTCCCAACGCTAAAAGTAGAATGGCCAATGAATTGCAAGGCTTCCTACAAGTTAACCCCTTCGGAAGAACTCGAGAAAGAAATTGCACGCATTGATGCTATTTGGAGTTGTTGCAGAAGGCGCTTTGGAGAAAACGGCAACTATTTATACGGCCGCTTTTCCATTGCTGACTGCATGTTTGCGCCGATCGCTATCAGTTTCGAATCTTATCGAGCAGAACTCTGTGGAGACGCAAATACCTATATGCAAACTTTGCTGGATAACCCCTTTGTACAGAAATGGATAACTTTGGGCAGACGAGAGAAAGAACCGCTCTCAATCGCCTACGCCAGCACGGCTTAAACGATCCCTAGAACTTAGAGCAAATCCTACAACCCCCATCCCACAGCAAGAAGGCCCTTCGGGGCTTTTTGCTGTCTGCAATAATTCAATTTAATTTCGAGAATTAAGCGTCGATAAAAAGTAATAAATAGCAATAAATAGCAATAATTCTGGATTTAGCGTGTCAGCACCCGACGTAATCTCATTCTGGTTCAATGAAATTGAACCCAGCCAACGGTTTAAGAAGGATCCGGAGTTTGATGATCTCATCAATTCCCGCTTCGGTGAGCTGCATGAGCGAGCCACCCTTGGGTTGCTCTATGCCTGGCGTGACCACCCGTTAGATTCCCTCGCTGAGATAATCGTTCTTGATCAGTTTTCTCGCAATATCTTTCGCGATCGTGCCGAGGCTTTTGCTTACGACAATTTGGCCCTGGTATTGGCACAGGAAGCTATTCGGAAAAAATTCGATGCTGATTTGGACTCTACCCAAAAAGCATTTCTTTACATGCCTTTTATGCACAGCGAATCGGTAGAGATACATGAAATCGCCATGTATTTGTTTGATCATCCGGGTCTCGAAGACAATTACAACTACGAGTTAAGACACAAAGAAATTATTGACCGATTCGGCAGATACCCTCATCGCAATGCCATCCTCAATCGAGAATCAACACCCGAAGAAGTAGAGTTTTTGTCCCAACCGGGATCTAGTTTCTAGTTGAGCCTAACGATTTGGCAATACGTCTTTAAGCTTCTCAGCCATTTCTAATAGTGACTGCTCTGTTGTTTCCCAATCCATGCAGGCATCGGTAACGGAAACACCGTATTGAAGTTTGCTCAAATCTTCTGGAATGGACTGGTTGCCGGCATGAATAAATGATTCCAACATAATCCCAATGATGGATTGATTGCCTTCCAAAATTTGATGAGTGACATCTTTTAATACCAGCGGCTGTACGTCGGGATTTTTACTGGAGTTGGCGTGGCTGCAATCGATCACAATGTTACTACTAACTCCGCCATCAGCCAGAGCCTTTTCGCATTGCGTTACATGTACCGAATCGTAGTTAGGACCATTGCTACCGCCACGTAAAACTACATGCGCATAGGGATTGCCTTTGGTAGTTACCACCGAAACCTGACCGCTGCTATTTATTCCCAAGAATCGGTGTGGGCTCGAAACCGACTGCATGGCATTTACTGCAACTGTTAATCCACCGTCCGTTCCGTTTTTAAAGCCAACGGCTGAAGACAGCCCGGAAGACATTTCACGGTGAGTCTGTGACTCGGTAGTTCGAGCGCCAATTGCCGACCAGGCGATCAGATCTTGCATGTATTGAGGTGAAATAGGATCTAGTGCCTCGGTCGAAGTAGGTAGACCAAGCTCAACGATATCTAAAAGCAGCTTTCTACCTTTTCTCAGGCCTTCTTCTATCTTGAAAGAATCATCAAGATAGGGATCGTTAATTAGTCCTTTCCACCCAATAGAGGTTCTCGGCTTTTCAAAATAAACACGCATTACAATGAAGAGTGACTCTTTAACTTGCTCCGCCAATTCTTTTAGTCGATTGGCGTAGTCCAGCGCAGCTTCAGTGTCATGAATTGAACAGGGGCCTACGACAACAAACAGTCGCGGGTCTTTTCGGTCAAGAATCGAAAAGACTGATTCACGAGCATCTTGCACTGCCTCTTGAGCGTTGCCTGCCAAAGGTATTTCTGCCTTTAACTGCTCCGGAGTGATCAATGCGTCGTTTGACGCTATATTTAAGTTGTCTGTAATTGCTGCCATTATTTAAAATCCCTCAGGCCCACAATCCGAGGCGCCCAAAAAAGGGCGGCAATGATAGCAAATAGTCAGTCAAAGTCATATTTGAACAGAAACATTTAGAAAGCATTCAATTAAATAAGGATTAACATGGAAATTAGTCAGAATTTCGATGGTGGAAATATAACCGTACTTAATTGTGTTGTTCCGTCCAATATCCAATTGGCAATTCGCAAAGATCAGAACTCTGATTACTACCAATGGTTCTATTTTCGCTTGAGCGGCGCCAAGAACCAAGCTTGCGTTCTGTACATTTTGAATGCACAGGGTGCAGCATATCCGGGGGGATTTGAAAACTACCGGGTCTTGTATTCCTATGACAGAAAAAAATGGCTTAGACATGACACCGAGTTCAAAGATGGTGTTCTCAGTATCAAAATTCGGCCAGGATTTGACGCTGTTTACTTCGCCTACTTCGTTCCGTTTTCCATGGAACGCCATCACGATTTAGTCGCTAAGGCATTAGGCAACGACCACTGTAGTCATGAATTGCTGGGTAAAACTCTTGATGGCCAAGACATGGACTTGCTGCGCTTTTCATTTGGAGATGATGCAAAGAAAAGTAATTGCTGGATCATTGCGAGACAGCATCCTGGTGAAACCATGGCGGAATGGTGGATGGAAGGATGTATTGAAAAACTACTCGATCGCAATGATCCCCTAACTCAAAGAGTACTCTCCTCTTGCAATGTCTTTTTGGTTCCGAACATGAATCCTGACGGGAGTCGGCGTGGACATTTGCGCACTAACGCCGCCGGTAAAAATTTAAATCGCGAATGGGAAACACCCACTCTGGAATTCAGTCCGGAAGTGTTCTTAGTAAAAGAAAAAATGAATGCGACCGGAGTTGATTTTTTTCTCGATGTACATGGAGATGAAGCTCTACCTTATTGCTTCATTGCTGGCACCGAAGGACTAAAAAATTGGAACGAGCAAAATCAATCGGAACTAGACTTCTATTTGAATCGCCTGGCTGAAGTAAATCCAGATTTTCAAACTGAAAAAGGTTATCCGGCCAAATCAGCAGGCCAGGCAAACATGACAATGAGTACTGCGCAAACCGCAGGGATGCACGATTGTCTGGCAATGACACTGGAAATGCCGTTTAAAGACACAACGGCAACACCGGATAGCGAGTACGGCTGGTCCACCGAGCGCTGCAAACAACTCTCCCATTCTTGCTTGCAAGTCATGGAAGAGCTTCTCAGTTAGTCAGCTTTCAAACTTTATGATAAAGCTTACGGCCGGATTGATTGTATTCTTCCGCCATCTCCTGCATGCCAGATTCGATGGCGTCGTCAACATTGCCTAATTCTTTTTTCGCCGCGTAGTCTCTGACTTCTTGAGAAATTTTCATCGAACAAAATTTCGGCCCACACATAGAACAGAAATGAGCAACCTTGCCCGATTGCTTGGGCAGAGTTTCGTCGTGAAATTTTCTTGCGGTAACTGGATCCAGACCTAAATTGAACTGATCTTCCCAACGAAATTCGAAGCGTGCTTTCGACAGTGCATTGTCTCTTAGTTGCGCTCCAGGATGCCCTTTCGCGATGTCTGCAGCGTGGGCGGCTATTTTGTAAGCCATTAGCCCATCCTTCACATCTTGTTTATTTGGTAATCCCAAATGCTCTTTCGGCGTGACGTAACACAGCATGGCACAACCGAACCAACCTATCATTGCAGCGCCAATGCCTGAAGTAATGTGATCGTACCCGGGAGCAATATCTGTGGTTAATGGGCCCAAGGTATAAAAAGGCGCTTCCTGACAAACTTCCAATTGCTTATCCATATTCTCTTTAATCATATGCATGGGTACATGACCCGGTCCTTCGATCATGGTTTGCACATCATGCTTCCAGGCAATCTGAGTTAGTTCTCCTAAAGTCTCCAGTTCACCAAATTGTGCAGCATCGTTGGCATCGGCAACTGAGCCAGGACGCAGGCCATCGCCCAATGAAAATGAAACATCATAGGCTTTCATGATTTCGCAAATTTCTTCGAAGTGAGTATATAGAAAGTTTTCTTGATGGTGCGCTAAACACCATTTTGCCAAAATTGAGCCGCCTCTAGACACGATTCCAGTAACACGCTTGGCGGTAAGTGGCACATAACGCAACAAGACACCGGCATGAATCGTGAAGTAGTCAACGCCCTGCTCCGCTTGTTCTATTAATGTGTCTCTATAAATGTCCCAGGTCAAATCTTCTGCAGCGCCATCAACTTTTTCCAGCGCTTGATAAATAGGAACGGTACCGATAGGAACCATTGAGTTGCGGATAATCCATTCCCGAGTTTCATGAATGTTTTTGCCCGTAGACAAATCCATTACTGTGTCGCCACCCCAGAGTGCAGACCAGGTGAGTTTTTCTACTTCTTCTTCTATGGAAGAAGTCACCGCTGAGTTACCGATATTGGCATTCACTTTTACCAGGAAATTTCGCCCGATTATCATGGGCTCGATTTCCGGATGATTAATGTTGGCTGGAATTATGGCTCGGCCGGCTGCTACTTCTGCGCGGACGAATTCTGGAGTGATTGCATCGGGAATGTTGGCATCGAACGATCTCCCGGGGTGTTGTTCTGCCACGGCCCCTTGCTCGGCAGCCTGTTGCCGCGCCATATTCTCGCGAATCGCGATGTACTCCATTTCCGGAGTTACTATCCCCTGCCGGGCATAGTGGAGTTGGGTGACATTGCACCCGGCTTTAGCGCGACGCGGTTTCTTTACATGTTCGAAACGTAAATGCGCCGTATTGAGATCTGATTGTCGAGCCTGACCGTAGGTAGAAGAAACACTTTCGAGTTCTTCAGTATCGTTTCTTTCATTAATCCAATTTGCACGAATAGGAGCGAGCCCTGCGCGCAGGTTAATCGTTGCTTCGGTATCGGAATAGATTCCCGATGAATCATAAACCCGCACAGGAGGATTTTCTTCTATGCCGGATTCAGTCTCAGTAGCGGTGAGACTAATTTCACGCATGGGGACTTGGATGTCGCTGCGGGATCCTTGGACGTAAATTTTTCTGGAATTTGGGAAGTGTTGTTTTGTAGACGTATCCAGACTGCTGATTTTTTCAAGAAAATGTTCAGGATTTGCGTTCATTCAATTTACCTATGCTGCCGACTAGTAACTTAGGCTTTTTAACTAGTTAAGTACTATCAAGAAGCGGCATTGATTGTCAGAGGTCATTGGCGAAGTTCAGCCAATGAATATGTGTCTCAGCATTATGCCCGAATTGCAGATGAAAGTAATAACGCCAGAGAAGGGGTAAAAATCCTGTAACAGTCAGAGAATTTGGGACGTCTAATGGGTATAGGAATGCTAACTGTCGCAAACGGTCTTATAAAATTGTCACTTTTCGTTACACTGTGTAGAATGCCGTCTTGCTTCAAAACCGCCAGCCAGAACCCTTTATCAATCACCTGTTTTAGCGATTGATCTATACAATTATTTAAAGCACAAAGGTACGAACTATGGGACGTATAGCGAAGTTTATTGGAATTTTATTAGTGAGCAGTATCAGCTCCACGGTTAGTTATGGAGATGATTTAGTCACTATTCTAAATATGGCCTTGGAAAATGATCCAACGTTGAAACAAGCCCAGGCTAATTACCGTGCGAACCGGGAAACCATGGTCCAAAGCCGATCTACCTTGTTGCCCTCTTTTGGGATTCAGGCCGCTACCACACGCCTGACTTCCGGACCGACAGATTCACGCTATGTAAACGTGATAGATCCGTTAACTGGCGATTCAATTCGAGAACGAATTTCTGATGACCATAGTTTTCGCCCGGGGATTAACAACCATAACTGGGGTATTGGACTAAATCAGAGCATCCTCAATCTTTCCAATTGGTACAACTTTCGCAGTGCCCAGGCTAGCGATCACGCCGCCGCAGTAACGCTTGCTGCGCAAGAGCAAGATTTGATCATGCGCACTGCCATCGCCTATTTCGATGTACTGCGAGCACAAGAGTTACTCGAAACAAATTTGCAGGAAGAAGAGGCAGCACTGACTTCATTGCAACAAACACAACAGCGCGAAGCGGTCGGTCTGGTTGCAATTACCGACGTGTACGATGCTCAGGCAGCATATGACTTGGCCCGCAACACTACAATTTTACAACGAGATTTTTTGCAAGCAGGTTTCGAAGCCCTGGAAGCTCTAACTGGGCAAGCCCATCCGAACATAGACGAACTACAGGAAGACTTTCCTATAATTGAAGTCGATGGCTCTTTAATGGATTGGGAAAGACAAGCGGACAATAACAATCTGGCTGTAGCTGCGGCCGAATTCACTCTAGACGCATCACGCAAAACCCTTAGAGCTCGAAAATCTGAGCATCTGCCAACGCTGGACGTGTCGGGTTTCTACGGTCATATCGTTACGGCACCAATAGTAAACCAGGGTGTCCAAATTGGTGGAGGCGCAAGTGATAGAACTCAACTTGCGCTAAATCTGAATATCCCAATCTATACTGGAGGTGCAACAAGTTCTCGCCGTAGAGCCGCCGAGTATCAAGTTCTTGCGGCTCAGGAATCGCTTGAATTCACTAAGCGACAACTTACGCAAAACATTCGCAATGCTTACCGTCGCGTAAATACCGATGTTCTTGTTATCGCGCAGAGACAACAATCAATTATTTCTACTCAAAGTGCGCTGGATGCAACCGAGCTGGGAGCAGAAGTAGGAACACGTAATATTGTTGAAGTGTTATTGGCGAGAGAAAACTTGTATCGTGCACTGCGCTTTTATGCTGACGCGCGCTTCGACTATGTAATCGATAGTTTAATTCTAAAACAGGTTGCGGGAATACTTACTCCGCAAGACGTATTAGATCTCAATGAGTGGCTTACTGATACGCAGCAGTAAAAAAGTAGTCAATCTGTTAGTAAAAGCCGCAGCGATGCGGCTTTTTTGTTTCTAAGAAACGATTTACCCCTTGCCAGGCAGGTTATAATCTCGTCATGAGTGACATCGACTTCACACGACTTGCCGAAGACATTAAAGACTGGTCGAAAAATCTGGGCTTCCAAGAAACAGCCATTACCGATGTGGACTTAAGTGAATACGATCAGCAGTTGCGCTCCTGGATAGGCAACAAGTATCACGGCGATATGGATTATATGGGTCGCAACAATGAAAAGCGTTGTGATCCTGGCCAATTAGTTCCAGGAACTATTCGTGTCATCTGTGTGCGCATGGATTACGCAATGGAAAAAGAGAATTCTTTTTCACTGCTGCAAGAACCCAATAAAGCATATATATCTCGCTATGCCCGCGGCAGGGATTATCACAAGTTAATCCGAAAAAGACTGCAGCAACTCGCAGAAAAGATCGAACAAGTCGCAGGTAAGTTTGGTTACCGTGCATTCGTAGACAGCGCTCCGGTTTTAGAACGAGCTCTGGCAGAGAAGTCAGGATTGGGATGGATTGGAAAGAACACGATGCTACTGAATAAGGAAGCAGGATCTTGGTTTTTTCTTGGCGAACTGTTTACAGATTTGCCGTTACCCGTTGACGAACCGGTTTCACATCATTGTGGCAGTTGCACCGCCTGTATGGATGTTTGTCCAACTAATGCCTTCGTTGAATCCAATGTATTGGATGCCAGACGCTGTATCTCTTATCTGACCATTGAGTTACGAGAATCAATTCCAGAAGAGTTCAGAATTGCGATGGGTAATCGCGTATTCGGTTGTGATGATTGTCAATTGATATGCCCCTGGAATAAATTCACTCAGCTCACCGATGAAGATGATTTCAAACCCAGGCACAATTTTAATGATATTGAACTGACAAAATTATTTTTATGGAGCGAGTCCGAATTTCTAAACAGAACAGCGGGTTCAGCTATTCGCAGAATTGGTTATGCATGTTGGCGAAGAAATATTGCAATCGCCTTAGGAAACGCGGAGTCAACTGGTGAGGTGATTAGTGCATTAAGAACTGGACTAGATAGTCCCTCTGCAATGGTAAGGGAACATGTGGAGTGGGCCCTGCGCCAACATCAAGATTAGTACTGAATATCCTAGCTGAGAATTCAACTATGCGGCTATTTATGCATCTATTTATGCATCTACAAAATGTTCGCGATAGTAAACAAGTTCTGCCACGGAATCCCGAATGTCATCCATTGCAGCGTGGGTTCCTTTCTTAACAAAGCCTTCTTGAATTTCTGGTTTCCACCGACGAACTAATTCTTTGACTGAACTCACGTCCAGATTACGGTAGTGAAAAAAGTCTTCAAGCTCTGGCATGTAGTTCGCGAGGAAGCGTCGATCCTGGCAAATGCTATTGCCGCACATAGGAGAAGCTCTTTTATCTGAGTATTTTTTTAAAAACTCAATAGTCTGTTTCTCAGCTTCCTGCTCATCAATAACGCTGTGCTTAACTTTTTCAATAAGACCTGTAGCACTGTGATGCTTTTGATTCCAATCGTCCATACCCGCTAATAATTCATCGCTTTGTTTAACAGCTATACTTGGGCCTTCCTCCAGAATATTGAGTTCGGGATCGGTAATAAGCGTAGCTATTTCAATGATGCGATCTTCATTGGGGAGCAGCCCGGTCATTTCCAAATCGATCCAGATTAAATTGAGCTTCTTGTCCATAGTAGTCGCTTGCATCCAGTGATTGGCAAAGATTGTAGCAAAGCTTCGTTAGGGGGAATATGCAATAATCGACATACCACCAAATTGAATTACATCGATTGAGTAAATGAGTAAGCGCAGGCTAAGTGAACAACAAAAAACTCGCATTGCCGAAAAACAAAAACAGGAATTTGGTGAAGTTGACAACAATACCGCCATTGTGGAAGAAAAATGTAATGGCCGTGTCATCAGTCATTTTGGCCAGCAATTAGATGTTGAAATTTTGCTTGGTGAGAATGCTCACTCCATCATTCGTTGCCATCAGCGAGCCAATCTTCCTTCTTTAGTTACCGGTGATTTAGTTCTGTGGGAGCAAGATACCGATGAGACCGGCGTAATTGTCGCGCAAGCGGTTCGAAAGAATGTGTTCGGCCGCGCCGATGCGCAGGGACAATTAAAAGCGGTTGCCGCCAATCTCGATTTCGTTTTGATTGTGTTTGCCGTGGTTCCGGAACCTTACCTTAACCTGGTGGATCGCTACTTGGTAGCAATAAGCCAGCTAGGCCTTGAACCCTTGTTGGTGTTAAACAAGGTAGATTTGCTGGCTGCAGAATCCAACACAGGTATCGACAATATGCTGTCAATATATCGCAAGCTTGGCTACCCTGTGTTTGAGGTATCGGCGCTGCAAGGCACCGGGCTTGCGGAACTGGAAGACCAGCTCAAAAGTCGGACAACTGTGCTAGTTGGTCAATCCGGTGTCGGCAAATCGTCACTGATAAATCGACTCGGTCTGGATCAGCTGGCGGAAGTTGGAGATCTCTCCGATTCCAAATACAAGGGGACTCACACCACCACAACTGCCCGACTATTCCATCTCAGAAATTTCGACCTGATCGACTCACCCGGCATTCGAGAATTCGGCTTGGGAAAAATGGAGCCAGCGGAGGTCTTAAATGGATTTGTTGAACTGGATGAATTTTCGACTCGCTGCAAGTTTCGTGATTGCAGTCATAACGCCGAACCAGGATGTGCTATTCAAGCTGCAATAGATCATGGAGAAATTCATGGCGAAAGATTTGAGAGCTATCAGCGTATTTTGGGGTCCATGGAATGAATAATTCAACCAGGAAAAACTTGAAGTAGAATGATGCTTTCATAAGCTCAGAAACCGATGACAAACTTACTACCGCTGGTCCTTGAACCTGAAGAACTATTACTTGCACTCCCCTCGGATAAGCTACTAATCGTTGCTGTGTGTGCAGAAAAAGTCTATGCAGAAGGCCATCTACCTGGTGCTGTATTAGTCCAACCCAGTGAACTGGTTTGTGGTATTAAACCTGCCACCGGGAAGCTTCCGGCAAAAGATCAGTTAGATGAACTTTTTTCACGCATCGGTCTTGCCGATGATAAACACATTATTGCCTATGATGACGAAGGCGGCGGCTGGGCAGGTCGTCTCTTGTGGACTCTGGATGTGATTGGACACTCTTCTTATTCGCTACTAAACGGTGGCCAAATCGCATGGGCTAGCGCTGGCTTGCCACTGGTAACCAATCAGGTTGAAGTTATTCCAACTAACTATGATGCAAGTATCGATAGGAGCTTTATTGCTGACATCGAGGAAGTTATGGCGAGTATTGAGGATGACGCTATCGTGGTTTGGGATGCGCGGGCTAAAGAAGAATATGAAGGAACTAAAACTACTGCGGAGAAAAATGGACACATTCCTGGTGCAGTTAATTTCGATTGGCTCGATGTAATGGATCGCGAAAACAGTTTAAAGTTGAAACCTTTAGATACTCTGCGTGAAGAGCTCCAATCAATAGGAATTTCACCAGAGAAGAAAGTAATCACTCATTGCCAAACTCATCACCGCTCAGGGCTCACCTATATTGCAGGTAAACTGCTTGGACTGGATATTAAGGCTTATGATGGCTCCTGGTCTGAATGGGGCAACCATCCTGATACCCCGGTAGAATTATAGTGATGGAGAATTGGTAGAGCTGATGTCTAGCCTGTTTGTGCTAATTCAATACTTGCTGCCTCATCATTTCCTTTCCCGTTGTGTCGGGTTTTTTGCCGAAGGCTCATTTCTAAAAGACTTTCTAATCCGCAGCTTTATTCGCCGTTATGGAGTCGACATGACCGAAGCGGCGATTTCCGATCCGACTGAGTACCCGAACTTTAATACCTTCTTTACCCGAGAGTTGAAGGCGGATGCCAGGCCAATAGCTACCGGCGGCAATGCTGTCGTGAGCCCAGCCGATGGGACAATTAACGCCCTGGGCACGATCCAGCGCGATCAAATCCTGCAAGCAAAAAACCGAAATTATGATCTACTCGAATTACTAGCTGGAGATCATGATCTTGCAGAAGAATTCCTCGATGGATCTTTTGTCACTGTTTATTTGTCACCCCGTGATTATCACCGGGTCCACATGCCCATAGCAGGTCAGCTACTAAAAACGATCCACGTGCCAGGGCGCTTGTTTTCAGTTAACAAAGTAACTACTGCTTCGGTGCCGAATTTATTTGCGCGTAACGAAAGGGCGATTTGTGTTTTTCAAACCTCAATCGGAATTGTCTGCGTTGTATTGGTCGGGGCAATGATAGTTGCAGGGATTGAAACAGTATGGGGCGGACAAATTTGTCCAAGCATTGGTCCACGCCAGATAAAAGTATCTGACCATTCGAATCATGAGCCGCCAATTCAACTAATCAGCGGCGCAGAAATGGGTCGTTTTAAGCTCGGTTCAACCGCGATAGTTCTATTTCCACCAGGCACACTTGAGATTGACCAAAACTTAAAAGCAGACAGCTCAATTAGAATGGGACAAATGCTAGGAACGTTGAAACAATCCTCATAGGATTAAAACGAAATCAAATCGGGACTGAATGATGTCACAAGATGATCTGAAAAAAGCCGTAGCTCACGCTGCATTCGAATACGTCGAATCAATTCTCGAAGACGACACAATCGTTGGAGTAGGAACGGGTTCAACAGCAAACTACTTCATCGAAGAGTTAGGTACTATAGGGCATCGCCTTAATGGAACTGTTGCCAGTTCAGAAGAGTCTGCAAAACGACTGAAAGCACTGAACATTCCCGTGTTTGATTTGAATGGTGTGGGACAGGTGGAAGTTTATGTTGATGGGGCAGATGAATCTAATGAGCATCTGCAGTTAATTAAAGGTGGTGGTGCCGCTTTAACCCGAGAAAAAATTATAGCGGCAGCATCGAAAGAGTTTGTTTGTATTGCCGATGAATCCAAACTTGTGCCAGTGCTGGGAAATTTTCCTTTGCCGGTGGAAGTGATCCCTATGGCAAGAAGCTATGTTGGTCGGCAAATAGTAAAACTCGGTGGAGATCCTGTGTATCGAGAAAACTGTGTCACTGACAATGGTAATCACATCCTGGATATTTTTAATCTAGAAATTCTAGATCCGCGCAAACTTGAGAACGACCTAAATCAGATTACCGGGGTTGTTACTAACGGACTTTTTGCGGAAAGAGGAGCTAACCGACTATTTCTCGGCACAAGCTCAGGCGTCAAGACGATGGAACCTTGAATGACTACGGGTGATTCAGTTCACCTTGAGAATAAGCTAAGTTGGGAAAAGATGATCTAGGATTGTGACGAAGTCTTAATGAATCTGACTTATTACAGGACCAATGTTCTCAAGCATTAATTATTCTGGCAGGGATCGGCAACGCCTCTGAATATCGTTTTATAACGGAGTGACATTCTCCGCTTGAGGACCTTTTTGACCTTGAGTAACTTCCATGGTCACTTTTTGTCCTTCATGAAGAGTTCTTCTTCCAGAACCGTTAATGGCACTGAAATGTACGAATACATCTTTACCACCTTCTTGTTCAATAAAACCGAATCCCTTCTCGTCGTTAAACCACTTAACGGTACCCTCTACTGAATCTGACATATTTCTCTCGTGCTATCTAAAAAATTAAAAACTTGAATTAATTTCAATTACTTCCAATTAATTCAACGGTCTATAACAACTGCTCGGTCAGTGTACGCTGATAAACTGGCATATGGAAACTAGAATTGTCTTAAATTGTAACGAAAATTGTGGCACTGAAGTTACTGTGAAAATAATTCCTACATCGACGCTGGCCGTGAATTTTCTGAGGTTTCAGCGCTACAAGTCCACTAATTTGCCAGGGTTCATTATGTTGTGAGGATCGAAAATCCGCTTTATTGACCTCATGTATTCTAGCTCTTCGGTGCTACAAGAATAGTGCAGGAATGGTTTCTTAAGTATGCCAATTCCATGCTCGGCTGAAATACTGCCACCGTATTTGTTCACCAAATCGAACACCCATTCGGAAACTTTACTGCAGCGTTCATAAAATTTTTCTGTTTCCAAATCATCCGGTTTTAGAATATTTAAATGTAAGTTTCCGTCACCAATATGACCAAACCATATGATCTCAAAATCTGGATACTCTTTACTTACCAGCGCATCAACTTCTTCAAGAAATGCAGGAACTTTTGAAACTTTTACAGAAATGTCATTTTTATAGGGAGTAAATTTCGCGATTGTCTCAGAAATATCTTCTCTAAGGCGCCACAAACTCTGTGCCTGGCTAGTGTTTTGACTAATGGTGCCGTCAGCGATCCATCCCTGCTCCATGCAGAGTTCAAACAGTTCCATTGCTTTTTCCAGGTCCTGTTCAGAACTATTTTCGAATTCTATTAACGCATAGAACGCACACTCTGTTGCGAAAGGGCGCTGTAATCCTTTTTCTTCTATAACGTGTGACATGGCTCTATCGGAAAAGAATTCAAAGGCAGTGAGTTCGAGTTTACTTTGAAATGTTTTAAGTACGTGCATAGTGTCAGTCATTTTTTCAACACCAAGTAATAAGACTGTCGGGTCCTGGGGTTGGGAACAAAGAGCGAGCGTTAGTTCGACAATAAAGCCCAGTGTTCCTTCCGAGCCGATGAACAGGTGTCGGAAGTCATAACCAGTCGCGCTTTTGGTAAGCCCCCTATTTAAGTCGAGTAACTCTCCTGTTCCGGTGACAATCTTCATACCAACAATCCAGTTGCGAGTCATGCCGTAACGAATGACTTTAATGCCGCCGGCATTAGTAGCAACGTTTCCACCCAATTGACTCGATCCTGATGAAGCAAAATCAACTGGATAAAAAAGCTCTTTGTCTTCGGCAAATTGTTGCAGTTGTTCTGTGATTACTCCTGGCTGGCAAACAACCTGTCTGTCGATTGCATCGAAGTCCAAGATCTTGTTCATTCGATCGAATGCAACGACTATCTCCTGGTCCTCTGCAACGGCGCCACCACTCAAACCAGTTCGGCCTCCAGAGGGAACCAGGCCAACTTTATTGGCAGTAGCTTGCTTCACGATTTCCTGAACTTCTGCGATGGAAGCCGGGAATACAATTGCCAGTGGATCTGGCCGAAAGACTTTAGTCCAGTCTTTACCAAAATGGTTCAAGTCAGACTCACCGGTTTTTACCCATTGCGGACTGACAATCTGTTCGAGCTGATTTACCAGCTCTACCGCTTTACTCTCCATCGATTGGTCCATTTGCTTAAGGTAGGAAGTGCTGTTTTGTACGTGAAATGCAAGTTGTTGCTCAAGCAGAATATGTTACCATGCGCCTCCTTTGCGATCATCGTCTCCACTACCGCTTTTTTATTCTTAGTCCGAAAAATTCATGAATCCGACTTCTCTTGAAAAAAGTAAGATCAAATTCTTACTTCTGGAAGGTGTGCACCAAAGCGCGCTCGACACTTTGTCCAAAGCTGGCTATGAGAATGTTGAGTACCTAAAGACTTCGCTTCCTGAAGATGAACTTGCAGAAAAGATTACTAACGTACATTTTTTGGGAATTCGATCTCGCACGCAACTCTCAGAATCTTTCTTTACTGCAGGCGAAAAACTACTTGCGGTGGGCTGTTTTTGTATCGGCACCAATCAAGTTAATTTGCAATCTGCCCTGGTACGCGGCATTCCAGTCTTTAATGCGCCATTTTCCAACACTAGAAGCGTTGCTGAGCTCGTGATTGGTCAGGCTATCTTGTTGCTTAGAGGCATTCCGGAGAAAAACGCATTACTCCACCGCGGAATTTGGCAAAAAGTTGCCAAAGGATCATTCGAAACACGCGGTAAGAAATTGGGTATTGTTGGCTACGGCAATATAGGTTCTCAGTTGAGTGTCTTGGCCGAAGCCATGGGCATGAAAGTTTATTTGTATGATGTCGTAACTAAGCTACCTCTCGGAAATTCAGTGCAGGTCGATTCCCTTGAAGCTTTACTGAGTGAATGTGACGTCATCAGTTTACATGTGCCTGAGACAGCACAAACAAAGAATATGTTAGGTAGCAAAGAGTTATCCTGGGTAAAACCTGAAGCGGTAGTTATTAATGCATCCCGAGGATCTGTAGTTGAGATCGATGCGCTGGCTGCAGCTTTAAAAGAAAATCGCATTGCAGGAGCCGCAATCGACGTCTTTCCTACCGAACCAAAGTCTAACGATGAAGAATTTCTTTCGCCCTTGCGTGAATTTGAGAATTGTATAATTACGCCGCACGTCGGTGGCAGCACCATGGAAGCGCAGGAAAATATTGGCATCGAAGTCAGCGAAAAACTTATTCGCTACAGCGACAATGGATCAAGCTTTACCTCGGTTAATTTTCCTGAAGTGACACTGCCCGCTCATCCTGGAAATCATCGCTTGCTACATATCCACAAGAATATTCCAGGCGTGCTTACTGAAATAAACAGCATTTTTTCAGAAACAGGCATCAACATTAGTTCACAGTATCTACAAACCAATGAAGAAGTTGGTTACGTTGTGATTGATATTGATGAACAGTACAGCGAACTTGCTTTACAAAATTTGAACAAGGTCACCGGGACTATTCGCAGTAGAGTTCTTTTTTAGTCCTTATTGCTCAATGATTTGATCGATTAAGGAAAAGACGGCGTCTCTAAATTCTTGGGATTCGTTTACCAGGTGATGACGTCCGCCATTTATTAAATAGGTTTTGACGCCAGAAAATTTCGTTTCAAGCTGTTTTATATTGCGCCCCCATTCAACTGTTTGGTCATCTGTTCCTTGAATTATGCTTACAGGACAATCAATCGTTTCAAATCGTCTTAATCTTCTATGGTAGTCAAGCATCGAGATAACCCACTCTCTTGGTAATTTCTTGCTCTGAAGTTCATCGCTGTTACGCAAGAAATTCAGAAATTCCTGATCGTGACTGTTGCTGGCGAAATTTCTTCTGGTCGAACTAATAAACCATCGTACGGCAGCAAACAGAAAACGAGTGCGGGTCCAGTGTTTTGGATAAACCAGTGGAGCCAGAAAAATTGATTGTTCGAATTCTCGAAGAGGAAATTTTTTTTCGATAATCCCGTTAACAATTGTTGCGGCACCGGTGCTTTGCCCTATAGCGAACCAAGGTTTGTTGACCTGTTGATATTCTGCTTCTGAGATGATGCGTGAAAGTGCGTCGGAATATTGATTAAAGGAATCGATACTCGCTTGTGGCCCACTGGAAAGTCCATGGCCAGGGAGATCGAAAGCAATAACAGATAATCCCTGTTGCAGGCAGTGTTTGATTAGATGGCCATATAATCCAGTATGGTCGAAGTAACCATGTACCAGGAACACAGTACCTCGTTGTTGCTCTAAGGAAACAGAGAAATGCTGACAAACGAGATCAAAATCTCCCGACCGAAGTAATCCAATGCGGTGGCTCTGCAGTGGCAGGTTTTGATCGAAGCTTAAGCCATAGTGCTCGCAATAGGCATGAGCTAAATCATTTAGATTTGAAGGACCATTAAATTCAAATGGGGATAAGCTTTCCCTAAGCTTGATCGAATCCTCAATAGAAAACATCGCCGGAATCCTAAGGCAGCTGGTTACGCTTTAGGCAGCACTTGCATAGCGCTGATACATTTCCTCTAAACTGTATACCTTGCCAATATTTGAAGCTTGTCCGGCTGTACCAAACGCTTCAAGCCGCGCTTTTACGATGTCTTTCATCGCATTCATTGTCGGAATGAGAAATTTCCTGGGATCAAACTCCGATTTGTTTTCCGCGAGAAATTTTCTCGCAGCTCCGGTGGATGCGAGTCTCAAATCGGTATCTATGTTTACTTTGCGCACTCCGTGCCGAATTCCTTCCTGAATTTCTTCAACAGGAACACCATAAGTCTCTGGAATTTCGCCACCGAATTCGTTAATAACCGCCAACCATTCCTGCGGCACTGAAGACGAGCCGTGCATTACCAAATGGGTATTGGGAATTCTGGCGTGAATTTCCTTAATGCGTTCGATAGCCAATATATCTCCGGTGGGTGGACGGCTGAATTTGTAGGCACCATGGCTGGTTCCAACTGCGATTGCCAGGGCATCGACACCAGTCGCATCGACAAATTCCGAAGCTTCCTCGGGATCGGTTAATAACTGAGACATAGACAGTTTTCCCTCTGCGCCGATGCCATCTTCTTCACCTGCCATACCCGTTTCCAGGGAGCCCAAACAACCAATCTCCCCTTCCACTGAAACACCACAGGCGTGTGCCATGTCTACAGTGGCTTTAGTAACACTCACGTTGTAGTCAAAATCTGTCGGTGTTTTCCCATCTTCCCCGAGAGAACCATCCATCATTACCGAGGAAAACCCCAGCTGAATCGAGCGCTGACAGACCGCCGGTGAAACTCCATGATCCTGATGCATGACGATTGGTATGTGCGGAAATTCTTCAATTGCCCCTTGAATGAGATGCTTTAGAAAATTCGATCCGGCATATTTTCTTGCTCCTGCCGATGCTTGTAAAATAACCGGACTGTTTACTTCATCAGCACCTTCCATGATTGCACGAACCTGTTCCAGGTTATTTACATTAAACGCCGGCACACCGTAATTTTGCTCTGCGGCATGATCGAGTAATTGTCTTAAGCTAATTAGGGCCATGGTCCCGCCTCATTTCTAAAATAGAGTATTTGTTAAATCTGTCGCAAAGCTTAACTATTTTCAAGTCTTGCATTAATGATAGTGGCAACGATAACGCTGCGGCCTAGCGACCTCGTTCTTTCAAAACTTGTACTGCTGGCAGTTCGATTCCTTGCACATATTCCAAGAAGGCACCACCACCGGTGGAGATATAAGAGATCTCACTGGTCACCTGAAATTCGTCGATCGCAGCAATGGTTTCGCCGCCGCCGGCAATAGAGAACCCCTGGTTTGCTGCCACTGCTTGAGCTATTCGCTTAGTACCACCGGCAAACTGTTCAAACTCGAAAACCCCAACCGGGCCATTCCAGATTATAGTTTTCATGTCGTTAATAAGACTGGCTAAATTGGCTGAACTATCGGGTCCAATGTCCAGAATCATTTCATCGTCGGCAACATCTGTTACTGGTTTAGTTATAGGCGTGGCGTTCTCAGAAAATTCTTTGGCGACGACTACGTCGGTTGGTAGTGGAATGTTGGTACTGTCCAGTAACTGTCTGGCTGTATCTACCAAATCTGGCTCACATAAGGAGTTCCCCACTGGGTAACCCGCAGCCAACAGAAACGTATTGGCAATGCCGCCGCCGACGATTAACTGATCTACTTTTTTAGACAGTGTATTAAGCACTTCTAACTTTGATGAAACCTTGGCGCCACCCACAATTGCCAGCATTGGCCGCTCTGGATTGGTCAATGACTTTTCCAGGGCGTCTAATTCTTTAGCCAAGAGCGGTCCGGCACAGGCGACGTCAGCAAATTTTGCCACACCATGGGTGCTGGCCTGGGCTCGATGTGCCGTACCAAAGGCATCCATGACGAAGACGTCACAAAGCTTGCCATAACGCTCTGCCAGTTCATCGGCATTAGCCTTCTCACCGGTATTAACACGCACATTCTCCAGCAATATTAATCCAGTCAAATTTTCCAGCGCCACTGGATTTTCCAGATAGTCCGCAATCAAGCTAACCTCGGTTTCAAGTAGTTTGCTGAGATGCTTTGCCACGGGAGCCAAGCTGAATTCTGGCTGCTCTGTTATTTGCACTCCCTCTACCGGTCTACCCAGGTGGCACATCACTATCACCTGTTTAGCAGATGCGAGTGCGAGCTTGATCGTAGGTAGTGCCGCACGAATGCGAGTGTCATTGGCAACTGCTCCATCTTTTATTGGGACATTGAGATCCTCTCGAATCAGCACTCGCTTGTTGGCTAGATCTTGTTCTTCCATACGAAGAAACGTCATTGAGATTTCCTACTCTCTATTTAGATTGCTGCCTATTTAGATCGCTGCCTATTTAGATCGCTGCGCTATGAATTGTGCAACATCAAGCATTCGATTTGCATATGCCCATTCATTATCGAACCAGATTAATAGTTTAACCAGGCGTGATCCAGCTACTCTGGTTTGGCTTAAGTCTACAATGGCAGAACGAGGATCATGATTAAAATCGCAGGAAGCAAGAGGCTCATCGGTTACACCGAGCACGTTGGGTAATAACTCCTCACTGGCCGCCCGCATTTTTTTATTAACTGTTTCCAAATCGGTAGCCGACTCTAAAGACACAGTTAAATCCATTGCAGAAACGTTTACTGTCGGCACCCTGATGGCTTGCGCTTTTAGCACACCGGTCAATTGCGGAAGTATTCTTTCAATGCCTTTTGCTAGCTCAGTGTCTACAGGAATCATAGACTGCATGGCGCTCCTGGTACGGCGCAAGTCGGTATTGTGGTAACTGTCGATTACTGGTTGATCATTCATTGCCGAATGAATGGTGGTAATTACGCCGGAATCAATGCCGAATGCGTCATCCAATGTTTTAAGTACAGGCACAATACAATTCGTCGTGCAGCTTGCATTAGAAATAATTGTTGCCTTGGCATCCAATGCTTCGTGATTAATTCCATAAACCAATGTTGCATCCACGTCGCTTTCGGCAGGCTGTGAAAATAATACTTTGCCCGCACCAAGTGCCAGGTGCTTCTCGGCAATCGCTCTTTCAGTAAATGTCCCGCTGCATTCCATGACCAGGTCAATGCCTAATTCGCTCCATGGAAGTGACTTCAGTTCTGAGTCATTGAAAACAGACACATCGTCATTGTTAATCGTCAGGCTTGCTTCACCTTCTTCCACTGTGCCCAGGAATCGTCCGTGGGTGCTGTCATAACGCGTCAAATGGGCCAGGGTATTTACATCTGCAATATCGTTTATTGCTGCCAGGCGCAGATCACCGTAGCTCGTGGATTCGTAGAATGCACGAAGAACGCAGCGGCCTATGCGGCCGTAGCCGTTAATAGCAATTAGATATGCCATGAAAAATTCCGAACAGGACTAACTCTGTATTGAGCTATTCAAAGGATTTGGCTACGGCAACAACATTGTCTGCGGTAAAACCAAAGTGTTCCATTAAGACACCGCCGGGTGCCGATTCACCGAAGCGATCCATGCCTATTACTTTGCCTTCCAGCCCAACATACTTGGACCAATAGTCGGTAGCCGCCGCTTCCACTGCCAATCGTTTGCGGACTGATGACGGTAGTACCTGTTCGCGGTAGGCGTCTTCCTGGCTATCAAATGCATCAGCGCTGGGCATGGAGACTAAGCGAGCCGCTATACCATCAGCCTGCAATTGCCTGGTTGCCTCCCGACAAATACTAACTTCGGATCCGGTTGCAATCACAATCAGCTCAGGATCGCCTTCACAGTCTTCGAGCACATAGGCACCGCGAGCGATTGCTTCCACTTGCTCTGCATTACGGCCCTGATGAGGAATGCCTTGTCTGGAAAAAACCAGCGCGGTAGGTCCTGCGCTGCGCTCGATGGCGGCTTTCCAGGCTACTGCGGTTTCGACATTATCGCAGGGACGCCACAGCGACATGTTGGGTGTAACTCTTAAGGCCGTGAGCTGTTCTATAGGCTGATGGGTTGGACCGTCCTCGCCCTGACCAATGGAGTCGTGGGTATAAACTAGAATGCTGCGTTGTTTCATCAGTGCTGACATGCGTGCTGCATTGCGGGCATATTCCATAAAGATCAGGAATGTCGCCGTGTAGGGAATAAAGCCACCGTGAAGTGCAATACCAGAAGCGATGGCTGTCATACCAAATTCGCGAACCCCGTAATAAATATAATTACCGTCAGGCTTTTCAGATATCGCTGAGCTACCGGACCACTGGGTTAAGTTTGAACCGGTTAGATCTGCGCTGCCGCCGATAAGTTCAGGCAATAGGGCGGCAAAAGCTTCAATACTATTCTGTGAAGCTTTGCGACTGGCGACATTATCTTCAGTCGATTGGCATTGCTGAATATACTCAGCCGCTTTTTCAGCGAAGTAGCCTGGTAGCTCGCCTTTAATTCGTCGCACTAATTCCAGGGCCAGCTCAGGAAATTCTTCTTCGTAGATTACCAGCTTTTCTTTCCAGGCTGATTCGGCGGCGAAGCCTTTTTCCGTTGCATCCCAGGATTGTTTAATTTCTTCTGGAACAACGAACGGCGCATGGGGCCAAGCTAGGGTTTCTCGGACTGCCGCCACTTCATCTTCCCCTAGAGGGGCACCGTGAGTCGCTGAGGTTCCCTGTTTATTTGGAGAGCCAAAGCCGATTACTGTTTTGCAGCTAATCAATGTGGGTTGATCAGAATTACTCTTTGCTTGCTCGATAGCTGAACTTATCGCAGCTGGATCGTGGCCATCGGCAGACATAACTTGCCAGCCATAAGCTTCGAAACGTTTATTGGTGTCGTCGGAAAACCATTCATCCACTTCGCCGTCGATAGAGATACCGTTGTCATCATAGATAACAATGAGCTTGCCAAGCTTTAACGTACCCGCCAGAGAGCAGACTTCATGAGAAATGCCTTCCATCAAGCAGCCGTCACCGACGAACACATAAGTATGGTGATCGACGATGTCGTGCCCTTCCCGGTTGAACTGGGCAGCCAGAGTTTTTTCGGCAATCGCCATTCCTACACCATTGGCGAGCCCTTGGCCCAGGGGACCGGTAGTGGTTTCGACACCGGGAGTACAGCCATATTCAGGATGCCCTGGTGTTTTCGAATCGAGTTGGCGGAAATTTTCTATTTCTTCGATTGCCAGGTCATATCCCGTTAGATGCAACAGCGAATAGATCAGCATCGAGCCGTGACCGTTGGAGAGAACAAAGCGATCGCGATTAAACCATTTGGGATTGCCTGGGTTGTGTACTAAAAAATCCCGCCACAGGACTTCAGCAATATCTGCCATGCCCATCGGCGCGCCGGGATGACCCGATTTGGCTTTTTGTACCGCATCCATACTTAGGGCACGAATGGCATTGGCACATTCTTTCCGCGAAATAGCGTTATCCGCCATTAACTACTCTCCTCATACTTTCGAGATATTCACATTATGATTGGAATTCATTCAATCAAGATTGGCTCTGACAGGAATTATTCAAATTGTGGCTGCTTTAGACGGCGGCTATTTTCCCGCACCTTAATCGAATATGCCACTGACTATTTAGGCTATTTACAGCAATTCTTGCTCTTCAATTTTGTTGGCTTTTATACCTGAATTCTATATCAAAATATTTTGATATAGAATTGCTATTTGGCCCTGATACTGCTACTGTTGCGCCCGTTCGAACAGGTTTAAATCCATGCAGACAGCCCTCGCTAACAATGGCGCCACTCTCACCGTGGGCGCGCTAGAAAGCCTTACTGAGCTTAATAAGGCCCTTGGGGATAGTCTTCGACTGCAAATCCTGCGCTTGCTTAAGAGCGAGTCTTTCGGGGTGTTAGAGCTATGTCGAATTCTCGACATTCGCCAGTCAGCCTTAAGCCATCATCTGAAAATTCTTGCCACCGCTAACCTGGTCTCTACGCGTCGCGAGGGCAACTCAATTTTTTATCGCCGAGCATTTCTCTCAGACGATGATCTCTACCGGGATATCAAAGAGAGCGTATTTGATCAGGTAGATTTGTTACTCATTGCAAAAAGTGCTGAGAAAAAAATCAGCCAGATTCAATTGGAACGTGCCCAGCAGTCATTGAGTTTTTTCAATAAAAACGCAGACAAGTTTCGTGAGAAGCAGGGTTTAATCGTGGCCCACGATGACTATGCTTCAGTCCTGCATGATGTAATCGATAGCCTTGGTCTTTCGGATAAAGCGACAGTTCTGGAAGTCGGTCCCGGCGAAGGACTATTACTAACCGAGCTTGCGGCTAAATTCAGAAAACTTATCGCCCTGGATAATTCCAAAGAGATGTTGGAAAAATCCAGGGAGTCGATCGGCAAAGCAAAACTGAGTGGCGTGCAATTTATATTAGGCGACACAGCGGTGGCGAGAAAACAGGAAGTGAGCAGTGACTTAATCATTTTCGACATGGTGCTGCATCATATTTCCTCACCGGCAAAAACCTTTAGAGATTCAGCGGCGTTAATGCAGAAAAACGGATCACTAATGATTGTTGATCTATCGACTCACGATCAGGACTGGGTAAGAGAATCTTGCGGAGATCTCTGGCTTGGCTTTGATGAAAGTGATTTGAATCATTGGGCGCAGAAGGCCGGCTTGATTCCCGGACAGAGTTCATATTTAGGATTAAGGAACGGATTTCAAATTCAAATCCGTGTTTTTAAAAAACTTTGAGTGTTATTCCCATTAGTAGATTGTGAAAGGAAATAGAAATGGCAGAAACAAGTTTGTTTACTTCTGAATCGGTATCAGAAGGACACCCTGACAAAATGGCAGATCAGATTTCCGATGCCATTCTGGATGCCCTGCTGGAACAGGATCAGAAGTCTCGGGTTGCCTGTGAGACGATGGTAAAGACCGGCATGGTAATCGTTGCGGGCGAAATTACGACTGAGGGCTATGTTGATGTAGAGAACATTGTTCGGGACGTGGTAAATGATATTGGCTACAACCATTCCGAAAGCGGCTTCGATAGCAATACTTGCGCAGTTCTCAATGCCATTGGCAGTCAGTCTCCTGACATTGCAATGGGAGTTGACGAATCTGCCGATCATGAACAGGGAGCTGGTGACCAGGGCCTGATGTTTGGCTATGCATCGAATGAAACCGATGTCTTAATGCCGGCACCAATCACCTATTCGCACCTGTTGGTAAAACGCCAATCGGAAGTGCGGAATAACGGCACACTCACCTGGCTCGAACCAGATGCGAAAAGCCAGTTAACCATGCGTTATGAAGATGGCAATCCTGTTGGCATCGATGCAGTAGTGCTTTCGACTCAACATCGTGATGAAGTTTCATTGGAAGAATTGCGCGAAGCGGTCATGGAAGAAATTATTAAACCAGTACTGCCCGCAGAATGGATTGATGAGAACACTAAATACTTTATTAATCCCACCGGCCGCTTTGTAATCGGCGGACCACACGGCGACTGCGGTCTCACCGGCCGGAAAATAATTGTAGATACCTACGGTGGTATGGCGCGTCATGGTGGTGGTGCTTTTTCCGGAAAAGATCCTTCCAAGGTGGATAGATCGGCGGCCTATCTGGCGCGCTATGTTGCCAAAAATTTAGTTGCTGCTGGAATCGCTGATCGTTGTGAATTGCAACTTTCCTATGCCATCGGTGTAGCGGAGCCAACTTCCATCAGTATTGAAACTTTCGGTACTGGAAAAATTAGTGACGAAAAAATTGTTGAACTGGTGCGCAATCATTTCGAGCTGCGCCCGAAAGGACTAATCGAAATGTTGGATTTATTGCGACCAATTTATCGTCAAACTGCAGCTTATGGTCACTTCGGCCGCGAAGAAGCAGATTTTACTTGGGAAAGAACTGATAAGGCTGATGCACTCAAGAGTGATGCGGGGCTGTAAAGGCAAAGGAGCGAATAATGAATAATTTATCTGTACAAGAAGCGGCAACGGAAACTGAAGATTATAAAGTTGCTGATATTAGTCTTGCTGATTTTGGTCGTAAGGAAGTCACCCTTGCTGAGGCGGAAATGCCAGCTCTAATGTCATTGCGTGCCAAGTACCAGCAAGAGCAACCGTTGGCGGGCGCCAAAATTCTAGGCTGTATCCACATGACCGTGCAAACCGCAGTGTTAATTGAAACCCTGGTTGCCCTGGGTGCAGAAGTACGCTGGTCATCCTGTAATATTTTTTCTACACAGGACCACGCAGCCGCATGCATCGCTGCATCCGGTGTCGCTGTCTATGCCTGGAAGGGTCAGACTGAAGATGAAGGCATGTGGTGTATCGAACAAACCATCTTAAAAGATGGCAAGCCCTGGGATGCCAATATGATTCTTGATGATGGCGGTGATCTAACGGACATGGTTCATGAAAAATACCCAGAGTTGCTAAATCACATTCACGGTATCACCGAAGAAACCACAACCGGCGTACATCGACTGTTAGAAATGATGGAAGAAGGATCGCTTAAAGTTCCAGCGATTAATGTTAATGATGCTGTGACCAAATCTAAAAACGACAACAAGTATGGTTGTCGACATAGTCTTAACGACGGCATTAAGCGCGGCACCGACATGTTGTTAGCTGGCAAACATGCATTGGTGGTTGGCTATGGTGATGTAGGGAAAGGATCTGCGCAAAGTCTGCGTCAAGAAGGCATGATTGTAAAAATTGCAGAAATCGATCCGATTTGTGCCATGCAAGCATGTATGGATGGATTCGAAGTTGTGTCGCCTTACGTCGATGGCAAAAACACGGGAAGTGCCGACGCTATCGATACCAGCTTATTAGGCAAATTGGATTTAATCGTGACAGCCACAGGAAATGTAAACGTCTGTGACCAGTACATGTTGGACACGGTGAAGCACGGCGCCATCATCTGCAACATAGGACACTTCGATAACGAAATCGATACCGCCTATATGCGCGAAAACTGGGAATGGGATGAAGTTAAGCCCCAGGTTCATAAGATCTATCGCGCTGGCCAAGCAGATCAGGATAACTATTTAATTCTTTTATCCGAAGGTCGCCTAATTAATCTTGGTAATGCAACTGGACACCCATCTCGCATCATGGATGGCTCATTCGCCAATCAGGTGCTCGCACAAATGTTTTTGTATGAGCGAAAATTTGCGGATTTGTCTGACGACTTTAAAAAGTCCGGCATTACCGTTGAAGTTTTGCCAAAACATCTGGATGAGGAAGTAGCCGCACTGATGGTGGAAGGATTCGGTGGTGTGTTAACTCAGTTAACCCAGGGTCAGGCAGAGTACATTAATGTTTCGGTGGAAGGACCGTATAAGAACGATACTTACAAGTACTAATAGTACTTTTACAAGTACTAACAGTACTTTTATAAGTACTAAGTATTCTTTCTTAATAATTGCTCATGGCTGTAGAAGAGACAAATAAGTTTAGCATTGAGTTTTACCCTCCGCGCACCGCCGAGGGTGAAGCTAAACTGGACGTCGTGCATGAGCAATTAGCACTGCTTAGTCCCGATTTCTTTTCCGTTACTTATGGGGCGGGAGGTTCGACGAAGAAAGGCACGCAGCAAATCGTGCTGCGCTACGCGGCCCTGGGTTCAAACGTTGCTCCCCATCTTTCTTTTGGTGGAACCGATGATGAGGAAGTGAAGGCGTTACTTGCGACCTATAGGGAAGCGGGAATCAATCGCCTGGTTGCCTTACGGGGAGATCTGCCTTCTGGCGCTGCCATCCATCATCGCTTTGCCAGTGAACTGGTTGAATTTATTCGCAGTGAAACAGGTGATCATTTCCACATCGATGTGGCTTGTTATCCGGAAACCCACCCAGATTCCAACAGCTACGAATCTGATGTTGATTACTTCAAACAAAAGGTGGATGCCGGTGCGAATTCGGCCATTACTCAGTATTTTTATAATGCTGACGCTTATTTTCGTTTCGTCGATTATTGCCAAGGCAAAGGCATTGATATCCCAATCGTACCCGGTGTTATGCCCATTACTAATTACGAAAACTTGTCGCGTTTTAGTAACAACTGTGGTGCCGAGATTCCACGTTGGTTGTGTAATCGGCTGGAATGTTTTGGCAGCGATAAGGATAGCCTGAGAGATTTCGGCATCGAAATTGTTACCGAACTTTGTGACGCCTTATTAGACGGTGGAGCACCAGGGCTGCATTTCTACTCCATGAATCTCTCCGGCAGCGTGACTAAAATTTGGAATAACCTTTCCTTATCGGATCGATAAGAGCCCTAAGTGCCAATGCGCGTATCGCGAATCTATTACAAAGATAATCTTCAAGTTGGTGAATCTGTATCACTTAATGCTGATACGGCTCACTACCTCGTAAACGTGTTACGCCTTAAAGAAGGCAATGCAATTGTTTTGTTCAATGGGAATGCAGGTGATATCCAAGGAACAATTGCAGCAATTTCCAAGAAAGAAATAATTGTTGATCTAAATAAACAAGTTGTGGAGCCGCTGCAGCTGCCATTGTTTATTCATCTTGGGATTGGATTGTCCAAAGGCGATCGCATGGATTTCGCCATTCAAAAATCTGTCGAACTTGGGGTAAGTGAAATTTCACCACTTTACACTGAATTCGGCGAAGTAAAACTTAAAGAGTCGAAACGTCTCGAGAATAAACTGCGCCATTGGCAGCGCATTGCAGTTTCCGCATGTGAACAATGTGGCTCTCATTCACCGCCGGAAATTCATGTTCCATCTTCCTTTAATGCTTTCGTGGAAAGTCAGTCGGTTGCTACCAAACTGATCCTCGATGCTAGTGGAGAAAAGAATCTTACAAAGGTAGAAGTGGCCAGCTCTGTTGTGATGCTAGTAGGGCCAGAAGGTGGCTTTTCGAACAACGAACTCGACGCTGCTAAAAATCATGAATATGAAACGGTAAATTTAGGTCAACGAATTCTTCGAACAGAAACTGCACCTGTCGCAGCACTTGCGATACTTCAGAATTTATACGGGAATTAGCGATTGATGCGATGCATTAGAGTCGGAGAGCCATCGAGCCTATTCCGATTTTTTTGCCAAAAAACTGAAACCGATAATCTTCCAGATTGAGTTTCAACGATTCCATGTTTGCGCTATTGCTAATAGTACGGCTCGTACCAGATTTCTTGTTAGCACTTAAATCTATACTTTTAGGCTTCTTGAGTATCTGTTGCTCTCTATCCGAGATAACTGCAATTTTAGGGAACAAACGCTCCGATTCATTCTGCTCAAGAATGATAGCCAGTTCTCCGGTCGATAGTTCTACCACACTGCCAATAGGATACATTCCCATTACATGAATGAATTCCACAATGAGCTGCTCTGGGAACTTAAGCATCCGTTGTTTGTACAATCGGGTAATTGCTTTTGCCGGTGAGGTTTTTCGTTCTTCAGTGTTTGTGAATAACAAGCGTTCGAAGCAATAGGCCATATTGGCAAAACGTGCTAAAGAAGGTAGTTGCTCGCCTTTAATGCCCCGTGGAAATCCTAGTCCGTCATGCCGTTCATGGTGACATTGAACAATTCGAGAGATAACTTCATCCAATTCTGGATGTTGGCTTAGTAGTTCCAAGCTGAACTCAACATGCTTTCGATAAGCCAGAAATTCCTTCTTGCGAAATGGGCCACGCTTATTTACCAGCCTTTCAGGCAGCAGGTGCAAGCCGATATCGCAAAGTAAGGTGCCCTGAAAAAGCAAGGTAATCTCTTTCTCTGGCATGCCGAATTGGCGGGCGAGTATTGCTGCCCAGATCGCTGCACGAATACAATAAGCACTAGGAGTTGGTGGGCTGGATTCCGTATTAAGAATCCAAATCAAAGTCTGAGGATTTGCGAGAATTGCAGTGATTATATTCGCTGTGGAATTGTCTAATTGCGCCAGATTAAGCTTCTTGCCATGCCTTACTCCATCAGCTACCTGCTGGAATGCGCTTACAAGTGCCTGGTATTCCTGATGTGCTTTGTCTATTTGTTGCTTAACCGTTTGGGTAACCGGGTAAGTGTCTCGATCTACTTTTAGTGCTGCTGCAGAAGGTGCTGCCTGGCGGGCACTACTCAGAATCGTTAGGTCAGCTTTGCGCTTTGCTGGAGGACTTGTGCCGCGATTCGTGTCAAGCACGACTTGCTTGCAGTATTTCTGCAGGATTTGAATATCGCCCACGGTTTTGACATGAAATCCACCCATGGGAAACGGGGTCGCTGACCAGGCACAGTCTAGCTCAGCTACGAACATCCCAATCAGCAAATCTCTGCTTTCAATACGGAGTAAATTGTCACCAGCAATTGATGGTTCTTGTACGGGCATGAGATCAAGCTTACCCAGCTTGACCTCATAATCTTGTGAGAGAGCTCACATTTAGCGAACTAAATTAAAGCAGGAGGGTGCAGTGTTAACTGGGTAACACTTAGATAGCGCGGCTGCCGTAGTTGTTTTCCGGCTTCTTCGGGGGATCTGCAGTAGCGTCTGGAGAAACCTCGTCTATGGTGCCGCCGCGCGCAATAAAAGCGGCGATATCTTCTTCGACTTTACTGCGTAATAGGGTACGAGAAGCGACCGTTCTATTTTCCGCGGCCTCGTCTTTGCTACCGATCACATTTAAATCGATAGTGTCTGTTTGTTTGTTTTTAGTCTCTGCGTTTACCGCCATGATGCAACCTCATTAATGCTTGGCTATTCACCAAAACAGAGTTCAGAATTTTCTCTAATAGAGTAGTTCAATTGGAAAGTGCTGCCAGGAGGAATGAGTCGTTTTATATTCGAATTGGTTATAAAACGATTCTTTACTAAAGTGTTAAGCAAAAAAAAGCGCCATTGAATCCAATGGCGCTTAAATTCATCTTTCGATAGAGAGAAATTACTGAGTTACAAATTCCGGATAAGCTTCCATTCCGCATTCTGCGAAATCCACACCTTCGTGTTCTTCCTCTTCAGATACTCTGATTCCCATTACCGTCTTCAGCGCGAACCACACGGCAAAGCTAGTGGCAAACACCCAGACGAAGATTGTTAATGCACCAATGATTTGTCCAGTAAAGGTAGAACCATCGTTAGTCAGAGGCACTAAGAGCAGGCCGAATAGACCGACGGTACCGTGCACTGAAATTGCGCCTACAGGATCATCGATCTTTAACTTGTCCATTCCAACAATGCTTAGAACAACAATCACTCCACCGATAAATCCAAAAATGGTCGCCTCTAGAGCCGTGGGAGTGGTGGGCTCAGCGGTAATTGCGACTAAACCCGCAA
Organism: Pseudomonadales bacterium; assembly: GCA_012103535.1. Lineage (GTDB taxonomy): Bacteria > Pseudomonadota > Gammaproteobacteria > Pseudomonadales > Pseudohongiellaceae > UBA9145. Next base: position 483,479 of record WLWQ01000003.1, on the reverse strand, counting down.
GCGCACCATTAAGGGCCATGGTAAGGTCGGCCTTACCAAACATGATTCTTGCCAGTATCAGGGCTCCTATTAAACCTCCTGCTGCAGCGGCATTCGTATTTAGAAATACCATGGCAACAGAGTTTGCGCTGGTAATATCGCCAAGCTTCAAGACTGATCCACCGTTAAATCCAAACCAGCCCATCCACAGAATAAATGTGCCTAATGTTGCCAAAGGGAGATTCGCACCAGGAATTGGCTGAACCGTACCGGTAGAAGAATACTTTCCTTTTCTCGGCCCGAGTAATATGACCCCTGCAATAGCAGCAGAAGCACCCGCCATATGTACTATTCCGGATCCAGCGAAATCGGAAAAGCCAAGATCACCCAGCGTGTACATGCCGAACACTGCATCGCCATTCCAGGTCCATGATCCTTCCATAGGGTAAATAAAACCGGTCATTACTACGGCAAAGGCAAGAAAAGCCCAAAGCTTCATTCTTTCCGCTACGGCTCCTGAAACGATCGACATTGCCGTGGCTACAAACACTACCTGGAAGAAGAAATCTGATGCATCTGCGTAGACTGCTCCGCCATCGAAGCCTTCTTCTGCCGATGCTGCCAACGCCGCTGACACTAAGTCCTCTCCGCCTTGTATACCGGAAAGGAAAATTCCACCGTCGTACATGATCGCGTAACCGCAGACCAGGTACATAATGCAAGACACAGCAAACAAAGAGACGTTCTTTGTCAGGATTTCAGTTGTATTTTTAGAGCGGACGAGCCCAGCCTCTAACATGGAGAAGCCTGCTGCCATCCACATTACTAGTGCGCCACAGATAAGAAAATAGAACGTATCCATTGCGTACTGAAGTTCAAAAATTTGATTTTCCACCTTTACCTCCGTTGTGATCTATTCCCCAGACCACCTTTCTATGAATTGTTTTAAAGTGCTTCCTCACCGGTTTCACCGGTGCGAATTCGAATCACTTGTGTGAGATCGTTAACGAATATTTTTCCGTCCCCGATCTTGCCTGTATTCGCCGCCTTGGTTATTGCCTCGAGCGTTCGGTCAAGCATGCTCTCAGCGATTGCGACTTCGAGTTTTACCTTCGGTAGAAAATCTACGACGTACTCCGCTCCGCGATAGAGTTCGGTATGCCCCTTCTGTCTGCCAAAACCTTTAACTTCGGTCACAGTAATACCCTGAACTCCGATTTCAGATAGTGCTTCACGCACGTCATCGAGTTTGAATGGCTTAATAATGGCCGTGACTAACTTCATTCTTTTACTCCTTCGTTGTTGAGCAGTTCTGCTCGATTCTATTCTTACAACTCTCGAGCACTATGCAGGGGTCGTGCCAGTTGTCTTTTTGTAAGAAAAAACAACAAGATAGTTAACGCGGCTACTTTTCCGCCCCTGAATTTATTGAATTAGCCAATATCCCTGGGCGTTGGTTGTGCGTTTACTTAGGGGTCGCACCAAGAATGTGCATAGGAAAGTTCAATAATGGGATTGCCCGTTGCAATTTCGTAGATTTTGTTAAACGAGGGCTCTATTCCGGGGCTTTGGAAAATTAAGTGTTAAAATGAATTCTCATTGTTTTGGGTTAAGTATTAAAAATGATCGACAACTCTCTCCTTAATGATTTAAGCAAACGCCTTTCTGCTCTTATTCCTGCAGCCAGCGGACTACGAGATGAGCTTCGCACTAAAATAGAGCAAACTGTTAAAGCTACCTTTCAAGAATTCGATTTACTTACCCGAGAAGAATTTGAGTCACAGGCCCAGGCGCTGCAACGCGCGGAAACTCGCATTGCCGAGTTGGAATCACTGATTAATGAGCTAGAAAAACGACTGGATAAAAACGAAGTCTAAAACACTCTATTCAATATCTTTTGTTTTCTAAAGTTCAGAGCCTCGAAAACGTGGTTCTTCCCAATTTTTTCACTCCCTTCGTAATCAGCTAAAGTTCGAGCGACCTTTAAGACCTTATGAGTCGCCCTGGCAGAGAGTCGAAGCTTGTCCATAGCATGAGCCAATTGGCGTTTAAGCGCTTTATCGATGGCGCAGAACTGCTCAATCTGTGTAATTGTTAACTCTGAATTCAATTTCCCGCCGTTTCTTTGCAGCTGAAGCTCACGACAGGTATCGATTGCATATTTAATTGATTGCCAGTCCACCGGCTCAGAAGTCGTGTTAAGCAGTTCGGCCTGGGTCAATGCAGGAACTTCCAAGAGCATATCGATTCGATCCAGGAACGGCCCGGAGAGTTTGCCCAGGTACTTTTTAATTTGTTGACTAGAACAGCTGCAGTTCTGATGTTCGTTAGTGGCATGTCCACAAGGACAAGGATTCATCGCGGCTATCAATTGAAACTTTGCTGGAAAATTGACCTGATAGTTAGCTCTGCTAACCGTAATTTCACCTGACTCTAACGGCTCTCGCAAGGAATCCAGCACCCCTGCCTTAAACTCCGCTAACTCGTCGAGAAAGAGTATGCCCCTATGGGCCAGGCTAATTTCCCCAGGGCTGGCTTTATTGCCTCCCCCCACTAAAGCAACACCGGTAGTCGTATGGTGTGGAGCGCGCATCGGTGGTACGCGCCAGTGCTCTTGATTAACAGTTTGATTAACAACCGATCGAATCGCGGCTACTTCGATCGCCTCTTCGTTTTCCAAAAGAGGTAACAAACTGAGAATGCTATGGGCGAGCAACGTTTTTCCGCTGCCGGGTGGTCCTAGCAGGAGAATATGATGACCTCCACTCGCTGCTATTTGAATCGCCCGCTTCGCTAGAGACTGGCCCTTAATAGCGACAAAGGGTTGTTCCAACACCAGGCGATAGGCAGATGGATCGAAGGAATGCTCTTCATAGGAATGCGTACAAAGGAGTGGTTTACTGGAAACAGCTTGCGCAACAAACTCCGAAAGGCTTCTAACACAAGAAACATTTTCATACTCCACCAGAGCATGCTCCCTGTGATTAGAAAAAGGGATGATGGCTCGTCTGGCTTTCTTCTTAGCTGCCACGATGGATGGAATAACCGCGCTTATGCCTCTAGTACTACCATCAAGCGCTAATTCTCCAACCACTTCAGCGTTCCTAATCGACTCTTGAGGAATTTGATTCGAAGCGGCAAGAATACTTAGCGCGATGGCGAGATCGAAGCGACCACCAGACTTTGGTAAATCTGCTGGCGCGAGATTGACGGTTATGCGTTTGACCGGAAATTCCAGTCCCGAATTAAGAATCGCGCTTCTTACCCGCTCTTTCGCTTCTTTGACGGCCGTCTCCGGTAGTCCGACGATGGCAAAGGCAGGAAGCCCATTGGATAGATGAGTTTCTACGGTGACTTCGATTGCGTCTATTCCAAGCGGAGCTCTGGAGTAGACTGTGGCGAATGACACAGATGAGTCCTTTCATATTACGAAAGGATTAGTTATAGATAGGAATAGGTGAAAAGATCAAATTCCGGGCAAAAAAAATGAGCTACGCGTAGCTCATTTTTTCTTTAAACAAATTTTTACTGACTGCTTTCAATCATGTACTCAACTATTGCTCGCAAGTCATCATCGGTGCAATCAAAGCAAAGGCCTTTCGCAGGCATTGTATTGATGCCATTAATTGAATTTGCGACAATTGCATCCATACCTTTCTCTAAGCGTGGTTCCCACTCAGCTGCCATTCCATCTCCAACCTTAGGCGCACCAGCAGCGCCTGTGCTATGACAGGCAAAACAGGAAGCCATATACTTCTGTTCAGCATTAAAGCCATCACTTAATTGAGCCAACTCTATATTCTGATTTCCATCAGCAATACTCATGCTGGCAATTAGTAGCGCTGCTGCTACAACGATTGATTTAACAAATGATGAGCTAATCATCTTCTTAACACTTAACACTTTTAGGCTCCTTTCAATTTTATAACTAAAAATTTAGATAACAGTATTTCTACAAAGTTCTATTGAGTAATCATGTAGTCGACTAGTTCCTGAAGATTGTCATCGGTACAGTCCATACATAGGCCTCTTGCTGGCATTGCATTTAGGCCATTCATAACGTTTGCCATTACCGCTTCCATGCCTTTTTCCATTCTGGTATTCCAGGCTTCAGCATCACCTAGCAATGGTGCTCCAGCGGCTCCGCTGGCATGGCAGGCAAAACAGCTCATTTGATATTTAGCGGCTACATCAAAACTTGAATCAGCCGATGCGGTTTCGACTGCAGTTACAGGATCGGAATCAGTCTCTTGCTCTTCGGCCTGAACAGTTTCCTGTTCTATTGGAGCTGGTTCAGCTGGGACTGCAATAACGCCACCCGCTGGCGCTCCAACACATGCTTGCCCGGCAAGGCATACTTGCCCAACCGGTCTAATATTATCTGCTGCAGATTGTGCCATGGCACTGTGAACCGCCAGCAAAGCTACAACGGCAATTAGAAACCGACTGACAAATTGGAATACTGTGCTCACTACTTGCACTCTCTCTGCTCCTTTTCTGAAACTACTCGACTATTCTCTAGAAATCGTGATTTGGCTAATTCATTAACCAGGACGGCTACAGTGCATAAATTCAGTGGCCGCCGAAAATCGCAGGCGGATTATACCCTAATTATAGCAGGCGGGAAGCTGGATATTGGCAAGATTTTGTCGAAGATTGCGCCGATAGGAGTTGGCCAGAGGGCCAACAAATTGAAAGATTTACATCGGTTTAGCGCTACTCTGGGACTACAGTTAAATTGATCGGGCTCTGGTGAAAATACACTTCTGAGGGATTGCTAAAGGTCCCATATCCCACAACGAAATCTACTACAATTTCTTCGATTCCAAGACTCGATGGGATTAAATCTTCTGCAATTACTATGTTCTCTGTAGTGCCCAGAATTCTACTTCCGGTATTAATAATTTCTCCTGGACTCTCTGATGAAAGTACAAATTGTCCAAGACTATTCATTAAATAGATTTCTTGGCCAACAACCGCCGCGATCACGATATAACCGATTTTAGATTGATGAACAGGATCTATTGAAATCGTAGCTGTGATGTCTAAAGAATCATTTGCTGTGAAAATATTTCCATAGCTAATTCCACCGTTAGCAGTTATTCCCCCACTGAACAATGCTGTAGTGTCGTTGCCTGTTAAGCTGGTAACTCCACTTAAAGATACTTCATTAGTGCTAATGTAATTAGCAATTAACTGATAACTACCCGTAGTATTGCAGGCAGGCTTTACTTGATCGGTAAACGTATTAACCAATAAGAAATATTCACCTTCATCAAGTTCGATTTCTATATTCGAATTACAATCATTAGCTGTATTCGTATCGGCATCTATATAGTCAAGCTCTTGGTCAGCCAAAAGCAGCACTGACTCTAATTCGTTTGATGCAATCGAGAATTCTAATTCAGTCGTTTCAGTTAGTGAGAATTGATAGATGTCTAGAAAGCTGGCATCACTATCACCCAGCGTTAGCTCATCGACGGTACAATCTCCTGAGCTTAGAGATTCGTTAACAGCACCAAATCTCAACTCTTTTATAGCGCAATTAGATAATCCGCTGTACAGCGTATCCACTCCCTCAATATCGTCTTCTTGCAGGCGATCGATGTTACCAATTTCTGGTCGCATAATCGCACTGTCAAATTGTTCATGATCCAAGCCAATTACATGCCCGAGTTCATGCAGAGCAGTCCGTTGGAAATCTATACTTCCTGTCGGAATTCCAAACTGCACAATGTTGCCATCGTAAATGTCATACACAACTGAATCTTTGAAATAAATATCAGCTTCTCGAATAGAAGGAGGACCAAGCTGCTCAAAACGAAACGTTCGAATTGCTACTGCTAAAGTATTTTCTCCAAATTCCTGGCCACATATATCAGTAGTGAAATTTACCCCATTGAACCCATTGCTTTCACATGGATCTTTAAACTCTGTAATTAGATTAAAATCGAAAATTGTTTCATTTGTCCATTCTTCCATGGCATCAATAAAAGCTGTGTTCCAGGCAATACCAGTTGGGGATATTCCTTCCAGATCAACGTAGTAATCTGTCTGGGCTCCCAGCCATTTTGAACCGGTGAATTCGAATGCATTTAGCTGAACGGCCCAGAACAGGGAAAGGCAAATACAGAATCTAAGGTATTTCAACACGAATTTTTGGTCCTATAATTCGAAGATTAATATATCTTTCAATAAGTTATCATAACGTCAGCCAGGCTATTGGGTTTACAAAAAACCTAGAAGAATCTCAATACTATTCTATCGTTAATGTATAAGTTACGAAAAAATTGCATCCAGAATAGTGATACGCAGCGCAAAACTTCTACTAATGTTGTTTGGGGTGGTCAATCCCTCCCTATTAGTCGCTGCTACCCTGGATTTCACCTCTGCTACGTATACTGTTTCTGAGAATGCCTCAACATTTGATGTGACCGTAAATCGGTCTGGAACTTTCAATAATGCAGCCTCCGTAACCGTTAAGACAACAGATCTGACGGCCATTGCGGGTGAAGACTATCAAAACATTTCCACTGTCCTGAACTGGGCAGTCGGTGAGACCACAGCAAAGTCTGTCAGTATTACGATTCTTGACAATACCGTTGTAAACGCAAACAAAACTTTTCAACTAGAACTCATAAACTTAACAGGGGATGTTGCCGGAACTATAGATACGGCAGTCGTTACCATAGAGGACTATGAAGAAGGTCATCTAGCACTTTCTGCATCAAGTTACTCCGCTTTTGAAGATGACAACAGCATATCGATTGCTGTTTCGAGGACTGAGGGAAGTAGAGGCGAAGTTGGAATCAGTTTCGCAACACAAGATAATACTGCCAAAAATATCTTGGATAATGAATCTGCAGTAGGAGATTTGGTATTCCTTGAAGGTGAAATTTCAAAAACTATCGATATTTCAATTGTTAATGATGAAATAGGTGAAATAGACAAAGACTTTTTAGTTACGCTATCAGGAATAACTGGCGGAGCGGTATTAGGTGCGAATGCCTCTGCAGAGATATCAATTGCAGATGACGATTTAGACTTTACTCCAGGTCTGGAGCTTTTAGCATTCGACGATGACAATATCAGCCAGCCTGATCTGGTAGATCTCAATCAAACATCTTTGACAGATGTATCACAAACGTTCATCGATACAATCAATCTAATACCCGTTCTAGCAACTACTGAATTGGTTGCAGAACAAGACAGCTCTGGGCTCATTTCAATTCAAGTTGGTGCCGACAAATTTTTTCTACGTCCCGTTTCTGTAATCAGGTCCGATGATTCGTCATCACCATCAATCATAATTGCGAATGATCATAGTGGATATTTGGTGACCGCTGATGGCGTAAATATTGATTTCCAACCAGCCTTACAGCCTTTGTCTCTCTTACAGCAGGAACTAGCATTAGTTTCCCTGCCAGAAATTATAATAACGGACACAGGAAATCTAACTATCCAGGTTGATCAAGGCCCGCCACCTTTAGAACAAAATGAAGATGGTGAGTTAGTTATTAACAACTCTTATTATGATCGATACAACCTCCGGCCCATAAGCGTTGCGACTTTAGCTACAGTTGTAGACGAAGGACTTATGCTAGTTACACATCCCATGTTTACGAATGAAGTATTGCTAGCTGTGACCTTTCAAGATGAAACTGTATTCAGGCAGCAACTACTAACAGCAGCTCCATACAATGCACCAGAATTTGAAGAATACCTCAGTGATTTCACTGGAGTTACTAACGTCAGCTTAGGGGATTACGGCGTTACAACATTTAACTTTGGTGAGGAAACTATTACCTTATTAGCTGACTATATTGTCCGACGCGTTCCTGAATTTGACACTTCGATGATTGGAGTTACAGCAGTCACGGATGCCAACGGCGATGGGATAGATGATTTGAAAATGATTTATTCCAGCGCTGACGAACAGTACTTCTTCGTCATGTAGTAACTAGTACAAAACAAGTTTATTCGCGGTAACTGCCATCAAGAATAGCCTGCCACCAAGGTTCATTTTCGAAATACCAATCTACAGTCTTGCGTAATCCAGAATCGAAATCTTCAATCGGTTTATAACCGAGATCTTTTTCTATTTTGCTTGCATCAATGGCATAACGCGTATCATGGCCAGGCCGATCTTGCACATAAGTAATAAGTGAATTTGCGTTCACTCCACTGGCACAGGGAGAGTTGGGATATCTGTCTGCTAAACTTTGCTCTTGTTTAAAGCTGTTATCAACCAGATCACAGAGTAGATTCACGACATCGATGTTTGTCCATTCATTGTTTCCACCGATATTATAAGTTTCCCCATGCTTCCCATTCATAATGACGAGTTCTATGCCACGGCAATGATCATCGACGTAGAGCCAATCCCGAATCTGTTTACCATCGCCATAGATGGGTAGTGGTTTACCACTAAGGATGTTCAATAGGCAAAGTGGGATAAGCTTCTCAGGAAAATGGTAGGGACCATAATTATTGGAACAATTGCTAGTCGTAACATTAAGCCCGTAAGTGTGATGATAGGCACGCACCAAGTGATCAGATGCAGCTTTGCTCGACGCATAGGGTGAATTAGGTGCATAGGGAGTGGTTTCACAAAATGCCGGATCATCAGAAGTCAGTGTGCCATAGACTTCATCGGTAGAAACGTGATGAAAAAGATGATCAGTAAGTTGGTTATCATCTAACCAAATTTCTTTTGCGGCTTTTAGAAGGGAATGGGTACCGATGATATTTGTTTCAATAAAAGCGTCTGGCCCTGTGATTGATCGGTCTACATGACTTTCTGCGGCAAAGTTGACGATAGTATCAATCTGGTACTCTACTAACAGTTTTCTAACTAAGTCAGTATCACAAATAGACCCCTGTACAAATTGAATTGCTCTGTCACTAATGAGTTTCTCAATACTATTTTTATTTCCTGCATAAGTAAGCGCATCTAATACGATGATTTCATCGGATTCATGCTTATTGGACCAATAATGCACAAAATTGGAACCGATAAAACCTGCCGCGCCAGTAACTAAGAGTTTTTTCATATCGCTATGCTGCTAATTTCTGAATAACCTGCTGAAGACTCTCTTTCCACGGTTTAGGTGCTATAGAAAACCTTTCCTGAGTTCCTTCCGTATCTAATACACTGTAGCTTGGCCGCTGTGCTGGAGTGGGATACTTTTCAGTTAATATAGGGTTTATTGGAATTTCCGAATTAATTATTCCAGCAACTAAGCCTTGCTTCTGAATTTCGAGGGCAAAATCATACCAGCTAATATTTCCTGAATCACTCCAATGGTATATTCCTGATGAATCATTTGCAGCCAACACTTTAAAAATAAGCTCAATAAGAGAGTTAGTGGAAGTTGGCGCACCAATCTGATCATCGACTACGTTTAGTTCTTCTCGCTCCTGCAATAGGCGCAGCATAGTTTTAACAAAATTCGACTGAAACTGTGAATACAACCAGGAAGTTCGAAGTATTGTAGAGCGGTCAGGACATTTGCTTAATATTGCTTGTTCGCCTGCTAATTTACTCTTCCCGTAGACACTAAGCGGACCAGTTTCGTCATCGGGGAAATAAGGCGAATCTTTGCTGCCGGAGAAGACAAAATCAGTGGATATATGAATTAGCTTGCAACCATGTTCATGGGCGAAGTTCGCGATGTTTTCCGCGCCATTGGAATTAATAGAATAAGCTAGTTCAGGCTCAGCTTCTGCTTTGTCTACAGCAGTGTAAGCTGCGGTATTAATTATTGCTTCGACCTGACGCTTGCCCAAGTAGTCTCTAATAGATTGACAAGAAGTGATGTCCATCTCTTCTATATCTGTGCAGCACAATTCGAAATCATGCTGCAATTCGGAATCTTCCCAAAGAGATTGAAGCGTTAAACCAAGCTGGCCCTTGGCTCCAGTGATAACTATCTGTTTTTGGCTCACGGAAATAGAGGAGCGTCGGTAAAAGAAAAGGCTTTCTGATCTTTATCAGAAAGTAACGGACTTGGATCTAACAACGGCCAATCGATGCCAATAGTTTCATCATTCCAAAGCAAGCTGTAATCGTCTTCTGGATGATAGTACTCAGTACACTTATAGGTCATTTCTGCAAATTCTGAAAGAACGTAAAACCCGTGGGCAAATCCGGCTGGTGCCCATAACTGTTTCTTATTCTCGGCTGAGAGTATCGATCCTTCCCATTTGCCAAATGTGGGTGAACTCTGTCTGATGTCTACTACAACGTCAAACACTTCGCCTGAAATTACCCTAACAAGTTTTCCTTGTGGAAATTTTAACTGATAATGTAAGCCTCGAAGCGTTCCTTGCTTAGACTTGCTTTGATTGTCTTGTACAAAATTAATTGATGGGTCTAAATTTGTAAGATGGGCAAGACGAAAAGTTTCCATGAAGTAACCACGATCATCTCCATGTACAGTAGGATCAAATATCAAAACATCAGGAATGGAGGTTTCAACTATTTTCATGGCAATCGATTAGCGATCTTCTAAAATATCAACTAGATATTGACCGTATCCACTCTTATCCAATTTTCCTGCTAGAACACGCAGTTGTGAATCGTCAATGAATCCTTGCCGCCATGCAATCTCTTCCGGGCATCCAATTTTTAGACCCTGTCGTTCTTCTAAAACTCGAATAAAATTTGCGGCATCGAGTAGAGATTGAGTTGTTCCGGTGTCAAGCCAAGCAGTACCGCGATCAAATAGTTCAACGCGTAAAACTTTTCTCTTTAAGTAAACTTTATTGACGTCTGTAATTTCTAGTTCACCTCTGGCAGAAGGCTTTATAGATTTAGCGACTTCAACTACATCATTATCATACATATACAACCCAGTAACAGCATAATGGGATTTGGGTTGCAGAGGCTTTTCTTCCAAATCCACAGCGCGACTATTTTCATCTAATACGACCACTCCATAGCGTTCTGGATCGTTTACGTAATAAGCAAAAATACTTGCGCCTTCCTGTTGTTCGACTGCGCTTTTTAAAGTGTCTTCGATTCGGTTTCCATAAAAAATATTGTCACCGAGTATTAAACACACTCTGCTATCACCAATAAATTCTTCCCCAATTAAGAATGCTTGAGCCAAGCCCTCCGGTTTTGGTTGCTGTGCGTAACTTAGCTGCAATCCCCAATTTGTGCCGTCTCCCAATAGCGACTCGTATACTGCCGCATCTTCAGGTGTTGTGATAATCAATACTTCTCGAATCCCAGCCTGCATTAAAGTCGAGAGAGGGTAATAAATCATAGGTTTGTCGTAAACAGGCATGAGCTGTTTACTAACCGCCAGGGTCATGGGGTGTAAGCGACTACCACTACCTCCCGCTAAGATTATTCCTTTAGTCATTCAATTCTCTGGGATCTACTGGCTCTTGGATAATATTGATTCTACTGCTTATGTTTTTTCTACAATTGACGGAAGTTCATCATAAAAATTTCTGCTTGGAATGAATCCTAATTCAGAACAAAGCGACTCACTTGTATAAACACTGTCACTGATAAGGTTTCTGTAAGTTCGAAGATTAATTCCGCCCCAGGGAGGTCTCAGCCCAAAAATTTCGAGCATTTTGGCGATCAATCCACTAGCTCCAGCCGCGGCGTATAATAGCATACGCGGCGTATGGCTAGTGGGAATTTTCTTCTCCAGTGCCTGATAAATGGCTTTTTCTATCTCAAGTAATTCGTAAGGAGTTGACTCTGACACCGTAAAGCATTTGTTCTCTGCTTTAGGGTGAATTAGTGATAGTTCCACGAGTTCAACTAAGTCATTTACGCTTATAAGAGAAATTTTCGTTGTTACATTTGGAAGAGATGGCAAAATTCCCTTTCTTATCCATCGTACCATGCTCATTATATTGCCCTTCATGTCCGGCCCATACACATTTACTGGTCGTAAAATAAGGTAGTCAGTAGCAGAATTCGCACAGGCATTTTTCAAATAAACTTCAGCATTGTATTTTGCTTGTCCATAAGCAGTCACTTCGTCGTCAAAATTCTCTGCCGCTTCAGCAAGTACACTGCTCAAGAAAACTATCTTTTTTACTTTATTCGCGATAGCTGAATCGAATAAGTTTTTAGAGCCATCGTAGATTGTTTGCTGAAAGGCATTCGAAGCCACGTTGTTAACATGAGCAATACCTGCCAGGTGGATAACTATATCTATGTTCTTGCAAGCGTGGCCTAGCGATTCCTTGTCCGAGAGCTCACCGAAAACAACTTCGATATTGCTAGAATTCCTTTCTAGTTTTGAGCTGTCAGAGGACTCTCGGGCTAGAGCTCTAATACAGTATTCGGATCCTTGGAGTTTTTTGCATAAGGATTGGCCAATAAAGCCGGTAGCGCCTGTTACTAGAAGTTTGATTTTTAGGTTTTCCATCGAAGTGATTTTTCCTTATTCTACTGTGTGAAAAATCGCCAACCATGGGAATTAAAGAAACGAATACCGGATTGTGCAAACATTGTAAGATGGGAAATCCCTTTTTTCGCGGCGTTTCCACCGCCATGCACAATTCTCATCGCCGGCAGGTAATCTATTCTACCAACTCGAGCCGCGCGCAAAGAGAGATCAAAGTCTTCGAAGTACAGAAAATATTTTTCGTCAAAACCGTTGAGATCTTTTAGTGCACTCGTTCTGCATAACATAAAACAGCCACTGACTATTGGAATATCTATTCCAGGCTTGTCTTCCGACAACTCATGCATTTCAAATTTTTCCAATCTTTTGCGAAATAGTTTTTTAAGAACCCCGGGGAAGAAACCTCTAATAATAAAAGTAAGAACCGAAGGGTAACGTTTGCACAGATACTGCTTAGCCGAATTTTCGTCTACTGCGCTTGGGCTCACTATAACTACTTTACTATTTTCTAATAAGTAACTTACGCCAATTTTTAGACAATCTTTATCAAGTACAACATCAGGATTCAGTAACAAATGAAATTGAGCGCTTGATTTCTCTAATGCAAGGTTGTGTGCACTTCCATAGCCAATGTTTCCCTGGCCGTGGATTAGTCTCAATTCTATTCTATGGATATCAAATTGATTTTTTAGTTGCTTAAAATCTTCAAGCCCGACATTCGTTTCTTCTGAGTTATCAATCAAATAAATTGTTGTGGCTGATTTCGTATCTAGTTCAGAAAGTGGCTGAAGAGAAATCAGAATAGATTCGAGTAAGGCTGATAGGTCTTCTATCGAAGTGTGGTAGCAAACGATAGCAATTGAAAGAGTATTAACTATCTGCGTTTCCACAAGTTTGGAAACTCGTTATTGTTCGACTATGCGATCGCCGAATGGTGTCGATATCACACGGCTGCCTGGTGGCACGTCTTCAGGATCAATTCGCCGTGGTCTAAATCTGCCGGAATTTGATTCTGCATCAGAGTTGGCGGCATTGGCGGCCTGAGAAGCGCGCAGTGCTTCGAATGGATTCACCACAGTGTTTTCCTCTGGCGAGTCTTCATCATTAGAGCCCGCTTCTATATTTTCCGTGCGATTTGCAATATTTGATGCAATAGCAATGGGCTCGCCATTGGTCAAAGATAGCGACGCTATATTGGCTGCAGAATTACATGTGACTCCTTTTTCCTGATGCTCTACACAGGGGTTATTTCCAGGGTACCTAAGAGCGACGTTTCCAGCACTAATGTTTACAACGCTGTAATCCGCAAATCCTGGAACTCTTGTATTAGAGCTTGGAGAAGTATTAACTACAATAGATTCACCGTTTCTGTTTAGCAGTATTGCTTGATACTTGTTCCCAATACGAGAGGTTCCGACTAGAGTGAATTCAGGAGTCGACGGAGTATTACGGTTTTCCCGAGTGATCCTAGATGACCGAGACTGATTAGTTGAAGAATTACTATTTTCGATATCTTCAAACAAGCGGAAATTTGGATCCGTATTCGAAGCAGCCTGATCATTGTCTTGAGCAATCAACAATGTTGGCAACAAGAAAATCAGTCCAATGACAAAAGCATGCCTTGCAAGACATTTAGGTGGCTTGTTAATGGTTGTTTTTGCCATAGCAGAATTTCTGTTTAATCCTTAATAAATTTATCCTACCACTAATTCTAGCTTATTGAAGAATTCAGGAAGAATTCGTACTTCTGATTATTGCCTTACTTTAAGTCGATCAAACAAGCCAAAAAGTTTGACTCTTTTTGCTTATTTTTAGCCCCGTGAGTCGAAATGGTTAAGCTTCGAAATTACTAAATTCCGCTGAGTTGCTAGCTTTGCAGCATATCGAGTGGCAATAAAAAAACCCCCGATTCCGAAGAACCGAGGGCTTTGTTTTTGCAGTATCAATAAACCGATACTGTAGCTGTACAAGCTCTAAACTTAGGCGAAGGCTACAAAGCCATCAGTGTCTAGAGCAAGATCATCAGTGTCTACACCCGTTAAGGAAATAGTAATGATTTCCTGCTGAGCGGCATTAGATCCGAACACGCTAGTTTCGATAATGACGTCAGCGCCATCAAAGAATACTTCTAGTTGTGTATCATCACCGTCATCATCAAGATCACCTTCATTTAGCACGTAGCCATCACCGACATACAGAGTGTCACCGTCAGCGAAGGAGATAATCTGTGAATCGATACCATCAGCCAAGAAGACATCATCGTCACTGGTAGCTGCTTTGACCGCTGAATCCAGATCCACAGGAGTATTGAATCCTGCATCATCAAAGGCTGCGGCTGCGGCTATGGCTGCAAGGTTAAGAGCAGCTAGTGCATCAGAATTTTCCTCAGCTTCGCCCAGCTCATCGATGGCGTCCGCTAGAGCTGTGATTGCGGCTGCTTGAGCAGCAAGTGCTACCTGAGCGCCGATTAGACCAAGCGCTATAGGAGCTGCAGTCGCCAAGGCGTCTGTAGCAAGGCCAGGTGTAGCAAAGTCATCTGCATCTGCAAGAACACCAGTGTCACCGTTTGCAGTGTGAGCAGCTACCAGAGTATCAAACTCAAAATCCGCTGATTCAGCAGCGAGTGCAGCTTGAACAGCATCAATTGCGCCTTCCAATGTAGCAGGTGTAGCAAAGTCATCATCGTCTGTGCCGTCATCACCGAATGCTGTAAGCAGGTCGGTAATGTTGTCTGGAGTACCGGTATCCAAGAAACCAGCCGCTGCAGCAGCAGTAAGGATTGCAGTGACATTAGCTAATGTTGTGGCGTCATCAGTATCAAAAGTGACAGCCTCAAGATCGGCGTCCAATTGCAATATGCCAGCATCCAATGTTGCGGCAGTCGCAGCGATTTCACCCACTGTAGGATAATCAGTAGCAGCATCCGGCAAAGGGTTGGCATCTAAGTAAGTGCCTACAGCAGCTAAGTCAGCATCTGCTGCAGCTGCAGCTTCGATGTTTTCTACTTCATCCAATGCATCCTCAAGATCACCTTCAGCAGCAGTTACTGCAAGACCTGCAAGAACATTAGCGGTGCTTGCATTAAGAAGGTCGGTTACGCCGGGATGAGTAGTCTCATCAACGTCGTCGCTCAATATCAGAGCAGTCATTCCGGTATTCCACTCGATAATGGGATCGGTACCATCGGAATAAGTACCACCAGCAGTATCGGTGGCCGTGAATCCATTGGTGATATTGGCAGCAGTGGCATCAAAAACCGCAACTGCATCAGCCAATGCAACAGCTGCTAAATCTTCGTTTTCGTATGCGTCTTGCATCGAAGTAAATGCGGCTACGTAGACGTTACTAGCACTTTCTAGACCGTCTTCATCGTCAACAAGCTCTTGTGCGTCGTCGACAGCTTCGCTTAAAGTTTCTAGAACGTTATCGTTCGCGCCTTCAGCGTCAGAAATTAGCGCTGCCTTGATGGCATCTGATCCGTCATTGTAATCGTCCGCAGCAGCATCAACCGTATCGGCGTCAGCGGCAGTGGCAGTTACAATAAGACCATCGATGACGTCTTCAGCATCAGTTACTGCAGTACCAACTTCGCCAGCAGTCATATCGATATCGTCTAGTAAATCGTCAACCGCTGCATCAGCAGCAGACAGATTTGAAACCAGTGTGCTCAGCTCTTGGTTTGCAGCTACATTACCATCGACCGCATCAGTAGCATCGTCAACAGATTCTTCAGTTTCATCAACACCTTCAACAACACCAATAAGGTCGTCGAGATCTTCAGATGACTGGGCTACGTCAATTGAATAGTAAGAAGCAACTGCTGTCTTGTTTACTAAGGCAGCCGAAGCGTCTGCATAATCAGCATCAGTTGTAGCAGCTAGAGCAACGATGGTGGAGTACATAGCTTCGCCACGTCCCACATCAGCATTTAGTAACGCTGTCATTTCATCAATTGCTGCTTGCAAAAGTGGATCAGTATTTCCGTCTTCATCATCAGGAAAAACACCACCCATCAATTGGGTAATCCATTGATCTGCAAAGATTGCATTAGGCAGGAAATCTGGGAAAAGTCCCGTATCTCCGCTCCACACAGGATTCGCCGCGATCGCTATTGCGAGATCTGCGACAGACGCACCTGCATCTACTGCGACTTCGAGTTCAGCGAGAATATCCGCGCCAGGGGCAGCGTCTACCATGCCCACTACGAGCTCGACTATTTCGTTTAATGTTTCAGCATCAGCCATTTATGACTCCTTGAATTTTGATCTAAAAATGTCGGTTCCGATCGAGACGAATTTATTATCACCAAATTGATCGAATAATCGGTAGTGCAAGCATACTTAAGGCTGTCTCCACCACTTGTGATTAGAATCACACCGAAAGTAAATACCTGTTTTTTCCGTCTCTCATTGCATTTCCGCCCCATGTATATCGGCAGCTGCTCAGAAAGTTGGGGGATTTTACTCTCGATAGGGCTCTAAGACAACAAAACGGGGCCATTTTCTACCCATTTTTTGTGACTTAAATCATTCTTTTTCAACGATTTTTCCCACGTCGTCAAAATACAGATTTTTTTTCCTACCAAGCGTAAGAAATGCCGATTTCGAAGGTGGTATCGAGGCTGGTAAATAGCTCTAAATTGCTGTCTTGATCCTGGTGAAACAAATTAGCAATCAGCACTAAATTTGAGCGCAGGGGCCGGCGATACTGTACCAAACCGTAACTCCGACGCAGCCAACGCTTTGCTCCATTGGCCAACAATGGGCTGTAGCCCTCGTCATCGTTGAGTTCCGTATAACTTAGTTGGGTAATCACATCTCCACCCAAGGCCCGAAATTGCCAGGCAAAATTGAGTTGCCAGCCATCACGATCCTCACCGGGGCGTTCGCTATCGGCGGCATTATTCTGCAGGGCCCCGATTTCTGCGCTAATTTGATGGGAGTTTTCTCCCAATTGGAGGGGACAATTTAATCCTCCGCTGATTTTACCTTCGATGGCGTTTAGCTCTTTTTGGGTGCTAAATATTTGATTTTGAAGGGCAAATCCTAAAAACGGCCGACAAGTCGCTGTCACCGGCGGCTGATAGATCGCACTCAGATTGCCTAAGGTGAAAAGCGAGCTTCCGCCGAACAATAAGTGGCTTACTCCGCCATTTAACTGCCAACTGTGATTGCGACTCGGGCGAATAAAGGTATAGCGCCCGTCTAGCTGCAGCAGATCGGAGTCTGTATCCTCGCTAAATCTGCCTCGCATGTCTAAAAGCCAGTTGTGTTGATGCAGTGGTGCTAATTGACGAAAGCGACTGCCTAAGCGGAAATTCAGATAGGGGCCGCTGGTGGCCTGAAATTCCGAGCTAAGTTCAAGGGGAATAGTCTCTCCGGACAGGGTCAAGTTAATCAAACTAGAATCTGGCGCACTATTAAGATTATTGTCGTAACCGGCCAGAAGATCGAATGAGGAATCTCTATCTCTGGTAAACGACTCCCAGAATTGCTGTCTCTCTTCTAATCCAGGCCGTAGATCTGATGGCAAATCCTGGCGCCCAATCAGCTGCTCATTAATCTCCAGCGCGGTAAACAATTGGCCCTGCACGAATAGTGCCTGTGAATAATCAATTTGCGCCGATCCGTTGTCTGGGTCTAACAGGAGTGCCCGCTCAAGCAGTTCTGCCGCCTCAGGTGCATTTCCTTGATTGAGTTCGGCGGCGCCGTAAAGTGCATAGTATTCAGCATTATTCAGACACAACTGCTGCAGTGGCTCAAGTCGATTGCTAACTTGTAGCCAATCTGTGTTTTCACCTTGACCATAAAAAGGTGATAGATCCGGGCAACTTGATTGGGCAAATCCGAAAGTCGAGAAAGGAGCAATTGAAAATATGAAGAGAAGTCGAAGCACGGCTTGCATTAACCGTGATGGGGCATTGCTTGTACTGCATGCATGCCGTCTTGGAGTCATGCTGGCGATTATCTTGGATCGCTCCTATGGTTGCAATATCGCGACTACTTGGTAACAAGATCGGAAAAAGTTGCCAATTAGTTTAGCTGACAAACTATAGCTGTATCACATTTAAGAAACGATTTTTAAATGAGGCCTTTCAGATGACTGCTGAAATTCATAGATGTGCTCAGGTGCGAATAAACCATGAGGAATGCGCAAGCCGCTTAGCAAATAGCTGCCTTGAGAGACTAAATTATAATCTGCGAGCTGACGTGCCGCACACTCTCCAATAAGAACTGGTTGAGCGAGTTCAGCTGTTTGTTCTTGGATCCGCAGCGCTATCGTCACAGTATCACCAAGCATGGCGGCACTGCGGCGATGGGCCGCACCGACAGAACCGATCAAGACAGGACCTTGTTCAATTCCAATACCTAGTGCAAGTGGTTCCAATTCGGTAACCTTTTCATTTGCGAACAGCGTTGCAGTAATGGCCTCTTGCATTGCGCGCCCTGCATCTAAGGCGCTTTCTGCAGCTGCCTGAGTCATTCCATCCCAAACTGCAAGAAGACTGTCTCCCTTAAATTCGTAAACTCGTCCTCCGCTAGTCTCAATTATTTCAGTAGCGGTTGAGAAAAATTTGTCCAGTATGTCGGCAGATTCTTCAGGCGGGCGCGCTTCTCCATAGGCAGCGAAATTTCTCAGGTCGGCGCTTAATAGTGTTACATCACAGCGTTTTGCTTTTACACCGGAACTCGGTAGTTCAAGTGCAATTTCTTGTGCTAAATCACTCGGGAGATAGCTGCTCAGATTATCGAAAATTATTCCCCGCTCTGTTCGAACTCGGCGGTATTCAAGAAAAAACAATAACCCGGCTCCCAGAAACCCATATAAAGAAGGAAGAACCCATCCCAACCAAATTTGATAAGAGCTTAATAATTGCATGTGTATCAATAGTGCTAAAAGGGGCAAACTCAATCCAGCAATAGGTAATCCATACGCTGGCAATCGACCTGAACTACTTGATAGCGCAAACAGAAGTCCGGCGAATAGCAAACAGGTAAAGAGTTGGATGACTAAAGATGCTTGCGGAGTGTAAGGAATATTTGCATCCAACAAGCTACTTAAGATTCGAGCTTGTATTTCTACTCCTGGCGTTGCCCCACTGTAGGGAGTGGGTACGATATCGCCAATACCAAAGGCAGTAGCACCAACCAGTACCCAGGCATTTTCCAGCAAGCTGGGATCAAAATTTCCTGCAATTACGTCAGCAGCAGAAAGCGCAATAAAACTTTCCGGTGCTTTCGCATAGGAGATTCTGATGTTTCCTTTGCTGTCCAATGGAATTTCTAATCCAGGGTAGGCTGCGAAACTAATAGATTGAGCCGGCCCAAAGATAGAAGCTGATGAATCAACTTGCCCAGACCATTCAAAACTATTAGTTGCCTGTAACAAGGCACTGATTGAAAGAGCTGGATAGGCATTACCGTCGACACAAACTATCGCTGGAAAGTTTCTAATCGAGCCATCGGACGCAACTACCGGGGTAATATGCCCTTTGGGAATACCAGCAAAACCAGTAGTGGAAGTAAGATAATTATTGGTACTTGGGAAAGAAGTGCTTTGACTGTTGCAGGCTATTCCTGAAATAGGATAGGTCATTTCCCCAACTCTGGCACGCACCGAATTTTCAGCTTCTAGAATAGGCACTTGAGCCAGAACTGCGCCATTGCTTGATTCCAATGCTGCTAGTAATTCAACGTCGCCTGCCTTCGCTTCCGCATATACCACATCATGTAATTGCAGTTGCGCACCTGCATCGTTAATCGAAGTTACTAGCTGAGTCATTTGTTGACGAGTCCACGGCCAAGGTCCAACTTCAGCCAGGCTTTTCTCGTCAATGGCTACAATAATTAATCGTTCTTCGAGAGATGTATCTGGGTTTTGAATCCAACCCAAGGTGCCAAGCCTCTCTTCTAATGTTGAAAGGCCTGAGTTAAAAGAGAATAAGAAAACAAAACTCAATGCAGCAGCGAACACAAGCATTGCGAATCGGCCAAGATAAGGCACTAGATTCAGAGCAAACTTTAATGGGTTTATTGTAATTTCTATTTTTTTCGATGACCGCATAATTAGTTGCTATTCCATAGCGTCAGCCCCTGTATGCTTCCTATTTCTAATTGTTTCTCGAAAAAATATCCGGCTTCTGTGGCATCCTGGCTTACTGCACCTGACAATCTTTGATTTTCTTCAATAGCATTAAAATAGCCACGATCACTAATTGTTCCGTTGGCTACAAAATTTACGTTGCCCGTAAAGTCATGCAGCAAATTTAATTCAGTGCTAAACAAGCTTTGAACAAAATCGATATCCAGTGAACCCCCGCTGACTTGCATCGCAACGATGCCGCTTTCTGAATCGTAAAACGCCTGCGCAGAATCAAGGTTAAAACTGACAACGGTTAGTCCTTCATCGACTTGAGCAAATGGTCCCTGGGTTCTAAACAATGCATAGTCAGTATTTCCGACAGCAACTTTTCGACCTTCTCGGGCTTCCAGATAAGGCAAGGTGATCAACTCGGTTCCACCAATGCCATCGGCCCACCGTCCCCACACAAGCTGTCTATCGGTTAAAGCGAGGGCATCGATTGGCGCTTCAGGGGTAAAATCAGGAATAGCGTTAGCTTCAATTTCAATAGCTGCTTCTTCCTCAACGGCTTCAGTTGCACGAACGGAAGTAACGCTTTCCAAATAGACTTCAGTACCTGCTGTTGCTTCTTCTACTTTTTCATCGGAATCATTCAGTGCCAGTTGGACTTCCGCCTGAATCGAATCGGGTTCTCTTTCATGCGTAGCAGGTACAACTCTTGGCACCGAACCTTCGCCTTCTAACGCCACTTCTTGCATTCTTGATTCTGTCAATGCCACTGCGTTCGAAGAACATGGGCCGAATGCTGCTTCACTGCAGCCCTCTGAATAGGGTGCTACTACAATTGTTCCTTCATTGACCAAAGCACGAGTGGTTTCAGCTGTAGCTCGAACAACGAAATCTGTTCCGCGCACTCCGATAGCGGCGATAGGAGTATTAAGGCGAAATCTTCCACGGGATGAGCGAGCGCCTTCGCCAGAAATTGAGCGTGAAACACCTTCGATCAAATTAAATTTGATCGTGGAATCTTCTGGATTGGATGCATTGAAATCATAGCGCACAATTTCAAACTGGCTGTTAGGTCTAACACTAACTAGAGCATCGTCAATAAATCGAATATGCACATGCCCATTTGTATCTGTTTCAATTTTGTCGCTTACTGTAATCTTTATTCCGACACTGGCTTGTTGCCGCGAATCATTCGCTTTTACAATAAATGCTCGACCAAGTACCAGGCTAACTTCACCAACAACGCTTGCAGCGTCTACTTCTTGGGCTTGCAGCTCTTGGCCATTCAAAAGCGGTACCCAGAGGCAAAGAAGGATGCCCAGAAATCTCACGCGCTTCTTCAAGAAGGCGTGGGAATTGTCGAAAAAATGCGGTGCTATCATTGGTTTGTATGTCATAGTCGGTATCTCTGAAAAGCGAAGGCTGTCACGTTCATAGACCACCCACCCAAAATTAGGCGAATAATAACAATATCTTAACCTAGAGGAGTGGCGCGTGACTTCAATCACATGAAGTCAAAATACTCGTGATTGCCATGAAATATCAAGTACTTAGCAATATTTTAGCCCACTGGAAATTGGAAAACCGGTGTTTTCACATGGAGTAGTGTAAGTGGCTGTAACTAAAGAACTTTTAAGTACATTTCCGCTCCTAGCACCAGTTCCTCAAGCAGCGCTAGAAGACCTCGCGCAAGTCGCTATGCTGCAAAAATTCGCAAGGCGGGAAATCGTCCTAAAAGCAGGTGAAGAACAGGAACATCTGTGCTTTCTTTTTGAGGGACGGCTACAAGGGGTTGATTTCACGATTGATGGCCGAGAAGTAGGCCTGTTTTTTGTCGAGCCTGGAGACTTTTGTGGAGAATTGCCGCTCTTCGATAGCGGCCCTCAGCCTGAGTACATCGTCGCGTTAACCACCGCAGTGGTAGTAAAAATTCCACTGGTGAATTTTCGCGAAATTATGACAAAAACGCCTGAAGTTCTCTCAAACTTGAGCAGCAAACTCGCGGAAAAACTTCGTGAAATGGCACACCAACGGACTCTGTTGGGCCTTCCAAATGTGTCACAAAGAGTGTGTTGCCAGCTTTGGTTGCTAGTTCCACATAATGAGAATGAAGGTGAAAATGACGAAAGCGACACCTGCGCCATTACAAATCCTCCGACGCATTTAGAAATTGCGATTATGCTAAATGTCAGTAGAGAAACCGTTACCCGTGTGTTTCAAAAATTACAAAATCAAAAACTGGTGCAACGTGCCGGCCCAACTAGATTAATGGTCAAAAATCCTAAAGCTCTTAAGCAATTGGCAGAAGGCTTATTAGAGCTTTAATTCCAAGGCGTCGGGCTTGTTTTATAAGTCTGAAATTCGATGTGCATTATTTGACTAATTCAGACCAAGGCTTGAAATTGCCACTTGTAGACCCATAAAGGACAACACGGATTAGCTGGATATTCATTTTCAATCTAGCTAAATATAAGAATTCAACAATGAGTAAATCCCCACAATATTTAGAGCTTGCTGAGCGCATGCAGGCCATAAAACGCTATTTTATTTTCGCTGGCGTTTTTAGTGCTGCCATAAATTGTCTCATGCTCGTTCCAATTATTTATATGTTGCAAGTCTACGATCGCGTAATTACTAGCGGATCCATGTCAACGTTGGGAAGCCTCACGCTCATAATGGTTTGCCTATTGAGTGCAGCTGGCGCTTTTGAATGGGTGAGATCAATGATTCTCATTCGGGCGAGTAACCGCATGGACCTGGATCTAAGAGAAAGAGTTTTTGATGCAACCTTCAAAAACTCCTTGCTTGGAGGAAGCCAAGACTCTGGTGGTCAGTTCATACAGGACTTATCAAGTTTGCGACAGTTTCTAACTGGGAATGGTTTGTATGCATTCTTCGATGCGCCATGGTTTCCAATCTATGTTGGAGTAATGTTTCTGTTTCATCCCTGGTTTGGTATTGCAGCTATATTCGCTGGAATTGTCATGATCATTTTGGCTGCTATCAATGAGCGTGCCACGAGCAAACGATTACAAGACGCAAACTCTAAGGCGAATTGGGTTGCAAACCAGACGATTGGAAATTTACGGAACGCTGAAGTCATTGCTGCAATGGGGATGACAGAAAACTTAAGAACGCAACAAGAACAATTCTCTAATGAAGTGCTCGTCTTACAAACCAATGCGAGTCAAGCAGCAAGCGTACTTTCCAGTCTTTCAAAATCTTTCCGCATGATTATGCAATCATCACTTTTAGGCATAGGTGCATTACTTGCTCTGCAACAAGAAATCACACCTGGAATGATGATTGCTGGCTCACTTTTGCTTGGTCGCGCACTAGCACCAATTGATTTGCTGGTGGGAAATTGGAAAGGATTCAGTGTTGCCAGAGCACAGTATGGGAGACTTGGGGAATTGTTAGCTAAAGTTCCTGAAGATTTGGAGACCATGGATCTTCCTGCACCATCAGGAAGCGTAAATGTTCAAAAAATTACTGTTGTACCGCCAGGTGCAAAAACGCCAGCAATAAAAAACGTCTCACTCGATTTAAAAGCTGGCGAAGCATTGGCGATTATTGGCCCGAGTGCTTCCGGCAAATCGACTTTGGCAAGAGCCCTATTGGGAATATGGCCAGCTGCAGGCGGCCATGTTCGCTTAGATAACGCAAATATAGCTAGCTGGGATAGAAAAAAGCTTGGGCCTCATATTGGTTATTTGCCACAAGACATTGAACTATTTGATGGAACAATTTCACAAAACATTTGTCGCTTCGGCGAAATAGATTCAGAAAAAATCGTAGAAGCAGCGACACTTGCAGGTGTTCACGAAATGATTCTGCATTTACCTCAAGGTTATGACACTGTTATTGGTGGTGTGGGAGGTGTCTTATCCGGTGGTCAGCGACAACGCATAGGTCTTGCAAGAGCAATATATGGGAATCCTTGTTTCATTGTATTAGACGAACCTAATTCAAATTTGGATGAAAATGGAGAGCGTGAATTGGTAGTGAGCCTGCAAAGAATCAAGGAACAGGGTTGCACCATTGTAATAATTACTCATCGAACCTCTGTCTTAAATATTGCAGATAAAATGTTAATGCTATTGGCTGGCACAACGAACCTATATGGACCTAAGGATCAAGTGCTGGCGAAATTGCTCGAAGCGCAACAAGCAGCACAATCTAAAGATGCAACTCCAATCTCAAATAGCAATGCCGCGCAATCAAATTAATGTGGATAAATTACTTTGAATATATCTGAACTTGAGAACGTACCAACTGAAACTAAGTTTAATGTAGAAACAAGTATGGACATGCCTTTGCGTGTTGGAATTTTGTTGCTATTCCTGGTTTTTGGAGTTTTCGGTGCCTGGGCAGCAATTGCTCCACTTGATGGCGCAGCACAGGCTGCAGGTACTGTAACGGTTCGATCATATAGCTCTATTGTTCAGCATTTGGAAGGGGGAATCGTTGACGAAATTTACGTTGAAGATGGAGACAACGTCGAGGCTAATGAACCTTTACTAAAAATAGATGACACTCAAGCATTAGCGGAGTTAGAGATTGCAAATAGTCAGTTCGTAGCCTACTTAGTTCGAGAATCAAGACTAATTACTGAAAGAGATGGCAGTGACTTTGTAACTTATCCAGACGAACTAGATCAAAATGATCTTAGGGCGCAGGAAGAAATTGCGGCTCAAAATGGAATTTTTGGAACGCGCAAAGCGTCGAATGACAACAGTGTAGAAATCTTAGAACAAAGAATCGAACAATTAAGCTCTCAAGTAGACGGATACGAAGCGCTCAGAAGTAGTAAAGAGCAACTCGCTGCTTCATACGCTGATGAGTTAACTGATACTCGTGAATTGTTAGCGCAGGGTTTTTCTGACATTACGCGTTTGCGTGAGCTGGAAAGAAACTTGGCAAACTACCAGGGAGAAGTTGCTGAGCTCACTGCGACTATTTCATCTACACAAGTTCAAATAGGTGAAACCCGACTACAGATAAATCAGCAAGAACGTGAATTTCAAAATGAAGTTGCGGAGTTATTGGGGGAAACCCAAACTAACTTGAATGATGTTGTAGAAAGAATAAGTGCGCTAAGTGACGTCGTTGCAAGAACAGTAGTTCGTGCGCCGGAGGAAGGTGTTGTTACAGGCATGCAATTTCATACCATTGGCGGCGTAATTTCATCTGGCACAACCATTGCTACAATTGTCCCTCAAGGTGAAGAACTAATAATAGAAGCAAGAGTTTCTCCTGTTGATATCGATCGTGTTGCTCTTAATCAAGATGCACAAATTCGATTTTCAACTTTTGGCTCTACGGTTCCAACAATTTATGGATACGTTGTAAATTTGTCCGCAGATAGTTTCACCGATGAACAGCTTGGCACTACATATTATCTTGCTAGAGTAGAGGTAACTCCAGACGGAATGGAGGAGTTGGGCAATTTAGAATTAATGCCTGGGATGCCTGCAGAAGTCTTTATAACAACAGGATCACGAACTTTATTGCAGTATTTGTTTAAGCCGTTCTCTAATGCAATCGCACGCAGTCTCAACGAAGATTAAGCTTATGAAAAGGTACTTAGTGCTTCTTGGTTGTGCACCAAAATTGCTACTCGTTTTTTTTCTTTTTCCTTTGACTATCCAAGCCGCTGAGCTTTCTTCAACAGGCCAGGGACCAATCGGAGTAACACTAGAAGATTTTTTTACTGCGGCACTGGATTACAGTCCCAGCCTGCGTATAGCAGAAGAAACTTTAAACATTGGCAGTGCCCGTTACCGACAGGCACGCGGTCAACTCTTACCACAGGTAAATGTGAACGGTGCCCTATCGGATAACACGCGTAATGAGCCCGATATTTCTACAGAGTTTGATGGAACCCGTTACTCACTACAATTGACTCAGGTACTTTTTAACTGGCAAGCCTTTGCAGCGAAGAAAGCTGCGACTTACGAAGAAGACCGGGCCGAAGTGGAATACTTCGGCGAACTCGCTTTCATTCTAACCGAAGTAGCGAATACTTATTTTGGTGTATTGCAGGCTGAAGATGCGCTTGGATCGATAGCAGCAGAAATAGAAGCGGTGACTAATCAAAGAGATCAAATTCAAAGTTTGTACGATTTGCAGCTTTCTCAAATTACCGATCTTTATGAAGCAGAAGCGGCTTTGGCTGCAGTAGAGGCAGAGGAACTTTTATTACAAAGTGAGCTCGCGCTTGCACAGGAAGCTCTTCGATCAGTATCCGGGCTCAATGTTGGTCCGATTTTTCAATTATCGAATGAAGCCGTAATCCCGCAACTAGAAAACGACATTAACTACTGGGTGCGCCAGGCTCGAACTGGCAACCATCAAGTCAGGGCGCAAGAGTTTGCTGTTAAAGCAGCCGACGAAAGGGTTTCTGAAAGAAGAGGCGCCTATATGCCTCAGGTGAACTTCGTAGTGCAACGACAAGATTCTGACGTAGGATTCGATAATGCGCCTATAGCGCGCACAGAGAACACCTATATTGGAGTAAATGTTTCAATTCCTTTGTATACCGGTGGAACTAGTCGCGCTCGTGTAAGTGAAGCTAGAAGCCAGTTTAGAATTGCTGAAAACGAGTTACGTGCCACTCAGCTCGAAGCTAATGAAAGAGTCCGATCCGCTTATTTACAAGTGCAATCCAGTGAGCTTCGCACTGAAGCCGCTAGGAGATTAGTGGAGTCGACAGAACTTTCCGCAGAAGCAAGTCAGCAAGGATTTGAATTGGGCACAGTAACAACTGTTGATGTACTCAACGCTATCCGCGACCAATTTCAAGCCCAAAGAGATTTGCAAACTACACGCTACGATCATGTTCGCTATTTGTTATTGCTTAAACTAGAAGCGGGTATTTTGTCGGCGGAAGACATGCTGGAAGTGGGTGAGTGGCTGGAGCCCAGAGGGCTGTAATTAAGTCTGATCACTTAGCTAAACAGCACCCAAGCCAAAAAGTTTATTGATACAAATCCAAAATTTTGTGTGCAGCTTCCGCAAAAGTCTGATTCAAATCTTCTTCGCTAAATCTAAAAAAACCTTCCGCATACTTAACTTCAGGTGGTAAGGAAAACGTTCTTCCTTTATCCAGAGAAATAACGAGCTCAGGATAGTTATTCTCGCTATTCTGACTTGCATATATATCCATTACTTTTTCTTTCTCTTCTTTCTGAGCAGTTACATCAATGAAAAAATTTACCGGGTTCTGTACGCCAATTTCATAAGCAATTGCTTGTGGCTTGATAGCGGCTGCCGCGGCTCTTTGTACTGCCTGCCATACCAGAAAACCGGTCGCCCTATGATCTGGATGAATCTCCATTGGCCCGGGAAAGAAAACGCTGGATGGCTTAATTGAATTTATCTCCTCCAGGGCTTTTTCGATCAAGCGCTCTTCATCGCTAAGACCTCGATCCGGCTCCGACCAACAGCGGAGGGATTCCAATCCGAGTAACTTTGCTGCTTGGCTTGCTTCCTGGTTCCTAATCTCCACCAGATCATCAGCATTTCCACCGAGAGCACCATCGGTAAGCACCACCACATGGGTTTCAACACCTTCCTTTTTTGCCTTTAATAAACTGCCGCCCATGCCGAAAGATTCATCATCCGCATGCGGAGCAAAAATTAGCCAGGGGCCTGGGGGCAGTGGGGAAACCTGAAAAGGAATCAGGACATGTTCAGGGTTCAGCATGATTTCCTGGAAGATCAACAGAAATGGAAAAAGACGAAGGCGTGAGTATATAAGCTAGTCATTGCTTTTTTTAGTTTTTTTACCTGATTCATGGTTAAATTCGCTGCCTTGAGCAGGCTCAAATCATCACGGCTTATTTCTGGTTTAAGTATTTAATGTTTTTCAAGCTAATCACCGAATGGATCAGATCGCCTTTTGACAGCGCCCGTCTGTTTAACAATTTTGCGCGACAGGATTTTTTCTCACAGTTTACAGCTTCCATCGGTGGTATTTTCTGGCTGTTTCTTACTCCCATTGTCAATATCATCATTTATGCATTTGTCTTCGGCTACGTGTTTCAAATACGTGCTTTACCAGAGTTTGGAGAAACACAGTTTGTCATTTTTATGATGATTGGCTACTTGCCCTGGTTTGCATTTGCGGAAGCGATGAGTAAATCACCAGGACTACTGCTAGAAAAAGCACCGTTGATAACTAAGGTAATGTTCCCCGTACAATTACTGCCAATCGTTGGAACGGTAGTGCCTTATCTAACACATATTATTGGTTTCGGGTTGCTACTGGTGTATTTGGCTATCCAAGGTTACTTTTCAATACTCTGGTTACTGCTCCCAATTATTTTCTTTCTTCAGTTTTTGTTTACCATGGGATTGGTAGCAATTCTCTCAGCGTTTTGTGTTTTTCTTCGCGACTTGCAACAGCTTGTGGCATTACTGGTGACTATCTGGTTTTTTCTTACACCAATTATTTACCCAATTTCAATCATAGAAAGTGAAACCGTTAGAGATTTTTTCTTGCTTAATCCAATGCACAGTTTCGTCAGTCTGTATCGAGACATAATTCTGCTGGAAACTTTTTCTATGATTAACTTTCAAATAATTATCCCGACTGCGCTCTTTAGTTATTTTTTGGGCGGTTGGTTGTTTATGCGTATCAAACATGCGTTTGGTGATGTTCTGTAAATCGAAGGAAATTCTGAAAGCAATGACTCGCATCACCGTAAACAACCTCTATAAAGACTTCAAAATCTACGATAGGCCACAAGATCGTTTGGCAGAGATTATTCTGCGCAAACCCAGACACCAGGTTTATCACGTATTAAGCGACATCTCCTTTGCGCTACCCGATGGCAAGAGTCTGGGCATTATTGGTGATAATGGTGCAGGCAAATCCACGCTACTAAAACTGTTGGTGGGAATCTTACAGCCCACGAGTGGAGACATTCAGCTTGAAGGCCAGGTCGCAGCGCTATTGGAACTGGGGGCGGGTTTTCACCCCGAGTTCACTGGTCGTAGAAACATCTATTTGAATGCCGCGCTGTTAGGTGTTCCCGATGAAAATATTCCTGAAATCGAAAACGACATTATCGAATTTTCAGAGCTGGATTATTTTATCGATCGCCCGGTAAAGACTTATTCATCCGGTATGTTCGTTCGATTAGCTTTTTCAATCGCTACCATGGTGCGTCCAGATATCCTGGTAATCGACGAAGCATTGTCGGTGGGAGATATGGCGTTTCAGAAAAAATGTGTGCAGCGCATGAATGAATTTCGAGAACAGCAAAAGACCATGGTGTTCTGCAGTCACTCGATGTTTCATGTGCAGGAACTCTGCGACACGGCCATCTGGATCGATAAAGGCAAGATCCAAGAGATGGGTGATAGCGACAAAGTAGTGGGCCACTACGAAGACTACTGCAACAGTAAAAAGGTTTATCACAGCATTCGGGAAGATATGCCCCATGAGGATGATCCTGAGAGCAAGGGTGAAGAGCCGAAAGTTCAGGATTGCAAAATTAATTCACTAGCAGTGAAATCGCCAGAGGGTGTTGAGCTCACTTCACTAACACCACTCGATGACGTGGTATTAGAAATGGAAGTGGAAGTGTTAGCCGATGGCATTGAAGGTAATTTCGGTTTTGCATTTATGAAGTCTGCCGAAGAACCGGTTGCTTCTTTTCTCACCACCGACATCGACCACATCGAGAAGGGACCTTTTCATAAAGGCGATAAGTTCACCGTATCACTCACTGTTAAAAGTCTTGCCATGCGGGTTGGAGATTTTTACGTGCTGGGTGGGCTTGCCGATAAGAGCGGGCTGCTCTGGTACGAAACGAAATTCAGTAAGCTGCTGCACATCAATGCAAACAAGGGCGTTGGTCCGCTGTTAATGCAATCAGAGTGGAAGGTTAATCAGCTTTAGTTCTTCTCTAGAATCTCTCGCTAGTTAAACAGATAATCTTCTTCGTAAACTCTTGGCGGGCCCGTGTCGGGAAGCATGCCGTAGGGATCTATACGATAGATGTTTGGAAGATCGTTAAATCCTCTTACTTCGATGATCTCCATATAAGCCTGTTCAACAAGATCAAAATTTGGAAATTCCTCTGCTTCGATTTCCGCTTCAGTTTCTTCGTCGAGCTCTATATTCCGATAAGCATACACGCTAAAGAAATTGGTAGTGTTGTTGCCCACCCAGGCAGAGAGTTCCTGGAGTTCTTCAAAAGGAACTATGTCAGCGATTTCCGCGCGGTTATTTATCTCTTCAATTTCCCTATAAGCGATTATGTTTTCAATCAGTTCTTCATCGAGCCCCGGTAGCAGCTCCATTGCCTCACGGGTTGCTAGATTTAGATTAACTGTTCGAGTATTACCGTAAATGGTAAATGCCGCCTGCAAGTTCACGCCTTCGAAAAGTTCTGGGAATCCTCTTATATGCAGAATTTCTTCCACGGTATCTAGCTCAGGATTATTGCGCGGCGTATAGGGTTGATTTAAAGATTCGTAATACTCCTTCTCGGCACCATTAAGTCCTTCCAGGTCATTGAGGTCAGTCCAATCGGTCCAGGCGGTGAGTAAATCCTGCACTTCTTCAGGATCGGCATCTTGTCCCCCCAGGCGCTTTTCTATCAGCAATTGCATGTTGCGGCGGGGGATGCGATTAAGATTTATCTTCCCGGCATGATCGAAAATTCTAACGGTAATGTTCTCATCCAGTGGATAGTAAAGCTCCAAAGACTGGCCATTAAAGCGATATTCGGGCGTTCTAATTTCTCCTTCTTCCGTTTCTTCCAGTTGTTCGCCGATTGGTCGAGCCATCTTCTCCAGCATCAATTCCATTTCCGCCTGATTGATAGCTCCCATTAAGGTAGCTCTGGCTATGCTGGCATCCTGATTATGGACTACGGTCTTTGCCGACAGGCGAACTTTACTAGCCATGGCTGTAACCAGGACTGTTAGCAACACGGCTGTCCAGAGAACGATTATGATTACTGAGCCCGATTGCTTTCTCATAAGTCTCTAATTTCTAATTCATTGGGTTGAATGCTGCGGTGGCGGTTATTGCGAACTCTTGCAACAATTTCTAACAATTCCTTTTCATCATCTAACGGAACGAATCGCGCATAGACGGCAAGGGGTAAACTCAATAAATCTTGAGCTTCCCATTCTTCAGTCCAAACTTTGTTTTCATCCAATTCTTCGTAGAGATAACTAAACTCTACTTCGTAGTCTGGAAAAAGCAGGGCCGGTTCTGCGTCGTCTAAGCGCATGCGAGGGTTATCACTGAACGCCGGCACCATATTTAAATAAGTGCCCTCTCCTGCCACGGAGTACAATTCCCACGTAGTAAGACCTGCAGATCGTTGCGGCGATACTGTTGATACCCAGCTGAGATAGTCATCTTCACCGGTAAAAAACACTTGTCTGGACAGCGTTTCTTCATTGGTAAAACTATGGGGAAAGGCACCATGCAAAGCTCTGTCTATTTGCAATATCGCCAGCGCATCGTCGAGGCTCTGATCCAGGACATCGGAATTACGATTCCAATCTCCCGCGACAATAAATACTCCGGTACTGAGTAAGCCCAACAATAAAGTCGTTAAACTCAACGCCAAAATAACTTCGATTAGCGTAAAGCCAACGATCTTTTTAAGAGTAATAATTCTCAATTTTTTCTCATCATCTTTCTATTGCGGCAAATTCAATTGAATCCATCGACTGCCTGTTATGAATTCATCTCTATCTACATTGGCAATCTCGTACTCTTGCAATGTATACACGCTTGCTTCTGTTTTCCTTTCCGGTATTTCTAGTACGTCCAAACTGCGAATGTCATAGCTTTCATCTTCCAGAATGAGTTCGACGTCTCTGAATTCATTCTGTAATAGAGCGAAATTAGTCACTGCCCGAATTTTAGTAGCACGCTGCAAACTGTCTTCAGAGCGCCAGGAAAGTTGCTTGCTACCACCGACAAGAGAGAACAAGCCACCAAGTACGAAACCAGTAATAGCCATGGCGACAATGACTTCGAGTAGCGTGAAGCCTTGTTGAAAATCTTTTTTCTTACTCGGCCGATTACTCTTCTTCATCTTCTCCCCCATTGGACACTCGGCCTGAGAAGGGATCGATTTCGATCGTGGCGCGGCGCTGGTCCAAGGCCAGAATTAGCGTTCCTCCCGTACTGCCTCCTTCGGGAAAGAAAGTAATTTCTATTTTGTCTTCCACCGGAGTCTCGCGCTCAGTGCTATCAATGAAAATGATTTCCGCCCCGGTGCTTTCCCATGATCCAACCGCAGTCCTGGAGGAAACCATGTCGTCATCCTCTCGACCTTCTTCGCGCTCGGCATAAAATTCAATTGAGGCGGGCTGGCCCTGTACCACAGCAGTACGACGGGCGTAGTTAAGCAAGGTGCTGGCCTGGCGAATTTGCGTGCTAAAGGTGCGGGCTTCTAAATTGCCAACGTTTGGCACAACCAGGATGCTGGCCATACCGATAATGGTAAGCACCAGAAGAATCTCCAGCAGGGTAAATCCTGCAGAGAATAAAGGCGTTATCGTGCCGCCGTTGTTACTGGAGGCTGATATCGGCGTCATCATCTTCGCCGCCTCTTTCGCCATCGGGTCCGTAGGAGAGCAGGGTAAACTCGCGTCCATTTGAGTCATACACATACTCGTTGTTCCAGGGATCGAGGGGTATGTCCCTACGCAGATAAGGGCCGTTCCACGAAGCTCGACCGGAATCGTCTTCCCGCAATCCTTCCAGGGAATCAGGGTACTCGCCAACGTCGAGTCGATAAGTGTCCAACGCCGCTTCGAGTGAAGCGATCTGAGACAATGCCGCATCTCTTTGCGCGCCAGCTTGCTGATTAAATATATTTGGCGCAACCATGACCGCGAGCATGCCGATAATGGCCATTACCACGAGTATTTCAATTAAGGTAAAACCTTGCGCTCTTGTCGAGGCATGGTTTTGAATTTGCAGTTTAATCATTTCATTCTGCCTCAAAATTCATAAGCCCTATCGTTAGTGAAACATCAATAAGACTAAATGTTTGCATCTTCAAATAAATCCGATGCCAATTCAAATCGATCTAGTATCTCCGCGTATTGCGGTCCTTCCTGGTCGTTTAGATTAATAATTTCTGGGCGCAATACAATAAAGAGTTCACGTCGTTCCGTATTGTCCTGTTGATAGGAGAACAAATTGCCAACTGCAGGCAAGCGATTCAGAAACGGCACGCCTGTATTAAGCTCTTCGACATCAGTCTGTATCAATCCGCCTAATACAATATTGTCACCATCTCTCACGACTACCGTAGTAGTGATCTCCTGATTATTGAATACAGGGTTGTTGTTGATTCCAGACGCACTGTTGTCTACGGAACGCAGGGTTTGAGTAATGATCAAATTAACAACACCATCTTCATTAATCTTCGGTTCGATTAACAAGCCAATACCAGTATCGCGATATTGAATATTGGTTGTCGAAAGTCCACCCGCACTAATAGATTCTCCTGCTTCGACCGGCACTTCCGCACCAATTTGGATTTCGCCTTCCTGATTATTGCCGACTGTTAATGATGGGCGCGCTAACAAGCGCACTTCGTTATTTTGTGCGATTGCTTCCAGGGTTGCTTCCACTCTCGCTGAGCCATCAATAAAGCCCTTCGTGAACATTAAACCATTCAAGTTTGGGGCAAAGTCAGTGATAGTCGAGGTAGAAATAGGATCGAGAAGGGGATCACTAGCAATTCGGCTCCAATCCACGCCGAAACGCGTGTCATCGGTCAATGTAATCTGCGCAATAACAGCATTAACCATTACCTGTAGTGGCACCACATCCAACTGACTAATGGTGGTCAGTAGTTGACGATAATCGCGGGCTGTAGAGCGAATCAATAAACTATTGGTTGCCTCATCGGCGACAATTTTTACTGTTAGGTCTGCCGATACGGCAGCGTTAGCTGCTTGTGGTGCTAGTGCCAGTTCTGTATCTAGCGACGTCGCCTGATCCGCTTCTCCCGCTAAGCCATCAAACATTGCACCATCATCTTCGTCTCCCTGAGAAAACAATCGATCATCATCGTCTTCGAATACATTGGAAAGAGTATCTCCCAATTCCAAGGCATCGAGATTTTTGACCCGATACATGAAGAGCTGTTCCACCTGTTCCTGACTATCTGCATCTAGAATCTGTACCCAGCGTGATATTTCTTCAAAACCTCGCGAAGCTGGTGCAGTTACTAGAATGGAGTTAATTCTTTCAATGCCTCTAACTTGATAAGAAGGACTCGGCCCTTCTATCAGTAACAAAATTTCAGATATTTCCTGGGCGACTTCAACGGCATTGGCATTGCTCAGTTGATAAAGATGAATCCCCTGGTTGGCAAAAGGATCCGCATCGATAAGCATTAATAATTGATTTACCCGTTGCAGCTGATATTCGGAACCAGTAATGATGAGTAGATCACGGTTGCCCAGCTGGCTAACGCTACCCTCCGGGGTTAACAAAGGCTCAATAGCTTGAATTACTGCATCAGTAGAAACATAGGTCAGTGGCGTCACCTGCATGACTTCAGCCGCACCACTGCCAGCGATGGTGCCTGCTGTGACGATCTCTGCTGGTAGTGCAGATGCAACTCGGCGGGCGTTATACACATCTCCAACTTGCTCCAGCAAAATTCCCGCGTCGCGCGTCAGTAGTCTGATCAAGGGCCAGATGTCGTCCCGTTGCAAAGGTCGCTGAGCCGAAGTGCGAATGCTAATGCGATTGTCGATGGAAGGATCCAAGACAATTGTGATATCCAGGGCGTTGGCTAACTCTTCTAAAACCAAGCGTAAATCTGCCTGTTCGTAGTTGAGCTCAACGATATCGTCACCTTCGATTACTTCAGGTTGGGGAATCTGCTCACTAAAGCCCGTGTATTGAAAAGACTGTCCATCCCGATTGATCGCATCGATAATCGCCTGCTGCTCAGAGTTTGTGGTGCCGGCAATCACTGGAATCTCAGCACCACTGGCGGTACTAACGGCAGTAGCGATCGAAACCGCCTGTGCAGTAGATGTTGATTGAGCGGCTGCAGAAATTTCACCCTTATCCAAGATTGCACAAGATTGAAGTGCTATCGCTCCAATCCCTAACATGGCATTTTTCCAGACTCGTCTTTGCGTCCTGCTGGTCTGGTAAAACATTCGCGATTTGTCCTTCGCTGTTCCTGTAAAAGTCACTTTAATCTCCAATCGTTTGGTTAGAACTCCACGGCATTCATACTGAACACAGCGGAGAGCATAGTGATTGTTATTCCTCCGACCGCGATGGCGAGGAATATAATGAGTGCAGGTTGTAATGCAGACACAATGGCCGACATTTGATTCCTGACGAAATTGTCAAAAGTGTTTGCTGACTTCAGTAAAATTTCGGATGTGCGGCCAGATTCTTCCCCAACTGCAACTAACTGATGTAATAGCGTTGGAAACATGCCAGTCTTTTCGATCGATATGCCAAGACCCGCTCCGCCGCGAACATCTTCTTCAACATCGCTTAAGTGTTTGCTAAGCACAGTGTTAACTACGACTTCTCTCGACACTCGAAGTCCACGTATTAATGGGATACCTGCCCCCAATAATGCACCAAGAATTCGCGAAAAAACGGCGCACTCTTTATAAAGTATTAATGTTCCAATTAAAGGAAGAGAAAGTAAGAAATTATCTTTCTGCAATTTTGTTTCAGGATCTTTGTCCAAACGGCGCCAGAAAAAAACCATTAACACCGCAAACACAATGAACAAGTAACCGTAGGATTGAATAAAGTCACTTAGATTGAGTAGAAAAGCCGCAGACGGTGGTATGCCGGTACCTGCATCTTCGAACATGGCAGCGAATTGCGGCACTACAAAAACCAGAAGTAAGAATACCGATATGATGCCAGTGACAAGCAATACTATTGGATAGATCATCGCAGAAACAACCGCTTGCCGTGTCTTCGCACTGGTATCTAGATAATCAGCCAGGTCAGGCAGCAAGTCATGCAGAATGCCACCTTCTTCGCCAGCTCTCACGATATTGCTATACATCTTGCTGAAAACCGTCGGGTGGCTTTCCATGGCGTCAGCGAGACTCTTGCCTTCTTTCACGTCTCGCAACAAATTCAACACCAGTTCTTTCATTGCAGGCGATTCGGTGATGCCGTCAAGTAAGCGCAGTGCTTTATCAATAGGAACTCTCGCTTCAACTAAAGTGCAGAGTCCGTTGGTAAATTCCAGCAAGTCAGTATTGGAAATTTTTTTACGTCGTATGCCGTCTGCTGCCGATTTCGATTCCTGAATCTTTACTGGCGTTAAGTTTTTGCCACGCAATAGTCGCAGCGCTTCTTTTTCAGTCTCAGCATTGAGTTGCCCATTTTGTAATTTGCCCTGAGCATCAAACGCCTGATATTTAAAATAGACTGTGCTCATATCGCCCTCGTCACGCGCACGACTTCTTCAGGGGTAGTTAGACCGGCGCGCAGCTTCTCCATGGCGTCTTCCCGTAGCGTCTTCATCCCTTCGTTAATCGCTTCATCGCGAATGATGTTGGCATCGGCACCAGTGGCAATATGGTGGCGAATAGCATCACTCATCATCAACAACTCATACAGTCCAACTCGACCGCGGTAGCCGGTGTGACCACAACGCTCACAACCCTTACCTCGTTGAATTTCTGGACAAGAACTAGCATCTATTTCCAGCACGGTAGCTTCATCTTCACTGAGAGAATGGGCTTCAGCACAATCTGTGCACACACGACGCACCAATCTCTGTGCTTGAATAGCTAACAGACTGGAGCTAATCAGATAGCCTTCCACACCCATATCCTGCAAACGGGTAACTGCCCCTGCGGCATCATTAGTATGCAGAGTAGAAAAAACCAGGTGCCCCGTTAATGCAGATTCGATAGCGATTTCCGCGGTTTCGTGATCACGAATCTCACCAACCATCAATACATCAGGATCCTGCCGCACGATTGATCTTAGACCTGCAGCGAAACTGAGACCGATAGATGCATTTGCCTGAATCTGAGTAATTCCTTCCAGCTGATACTCGACGGGGTCTTCAACGGTGATTATTTTTTGTCTTTCACTGTTTATTTTTTCCAGCGTTGCATAAAGGGTAGTGGTCTTTCCCGAACCGGTTGGCCCGGTAATTAGTATCATGCCGTGAGGTTGTGAAATTATGCCCCGGTAATTCTCCAGCACGTTCTCAGGCATTCCCAACTGCGCAAGATCAACCGTGGTATCAGAACGATCTAAAATTCTAAGCACAACTGATTCACCGTGTACTCCAGGCAGCGTGGAAACCCGCATATCCAATTGTTTATTGCCGATTTGATAATCGATGCGACCATCTTGCGGTAAGCGCTTCTCACCAATATCTAACTTGGCCATGAGTTTTAGGCGCGACGCGACAGCAGTATGAATGCGCAC
Source organism: Pseudomonadales bacterium (assembly GCA_012103535.1). Lineage (GTDB taxonomy): Bacteria > Pseudomonadota > Gammaproteobacteria > Pseudomonadales > Pseudohongiellaceae > UBA9145. Next base: position 445,583 of record WLWQ01000003.1, on the reverse strand, counting down.
GGGAAGTCTTTCGATGCGAGTCATGATGCCATCGACACGACAACGAACATCTAGATGCGCTTCATTGGGTTCAAAGTGAATATCGCTGGCATTGAGGTCTAATGCCCGCGCAAAAAGATGATTTACCAAACGAATAATGGGTGCTTCTGATGCCAGATCTATTAATTCTTCATCATCTTCAAAACCGGAAACAAACAGATCATCTTCATCGCTTTCTATCTGTGGTGATAATTCCGCTCGCCAATGTTTCATTAAGCGTCTTACTTCATCGTCTGCGCCGACATGAAAACCAACGATCTCGCCCACGATGAAGCGAATCTTCGAACGCAGCTCGATGGAAGGAAGTTGATTACAGATCAGACTGCCGGTCTCTTCGAAGTCTTGCGCAGGAGCAATGCCTTCTGGTTCCAGAAGTTGGGTAAAGATGGGTAATGTCATCGGTGAGTAAGACATAATTCTTTTCTAATTACCTTTGACTGAGCGCTGCAGTGACTAAGCCTTCGCTACGTGCGAAACCGACAACGGTTATTGTTCCGCTGTATTGATTGCGTGTTCTATTAATTGCGAAGTCTGTGACGAAAAGTCGAGGTGAAGAATTTTCCAAACTGTCGAGAAATCCAATTGTGTTACCTGATTCGGCAGTTCTGAATGACATCTCCTGACTGATCATTAGCCAACCGTTGGTTTCCAAGCGCTCTGCCAGCCGCGTGGAACTTACGGTGATGCCTGAGTCTCGAGCGTATTGCGAAAGGTCTCCAGAAATATCTGCTTCAACTAGTGGAATGGTGTCGCCACTAAAAATTTGTTGGTCTAATTCCTGGGCTCTTTGCTCAACTTCTACACGACGTTCACGCCAGGTTAGTGTGTTCTCGATTAAGCGTTGCTCTCTATCGATGTCGAGTAATACGTCTTCAATGGAATCCTGCCGCTGCTGATACTCAGCGCGAATCACAGGAAAAATTGTAGTCCCCAAAAAGATGACAGCGACGATGCCGGCCAGGGCTAATATGTTTCTTTCTCGAGTCGATACTTGCACTAGTTTTGTCCTTGGCGATTATTCGTCTGGAAAATATCTAATCATGTAGGCTTCGAAATTTACCGGGCTTAATCGCAAATCTATGTAGTACCTGGTGTTATTTGTCGCACGTGAAAAAATCACTTCGGTAAAAAGCGGATCTTGTTCCAAGCGTTGCAGTATTCCTTGCGGGTCGGAACTGGTTCCCTGAATTTTGATCAATCCTTCCGAAATCTCTAAAGAGGTTAGTCGTTCCGGGCTAAGCACATTTTGCAAAGTAAACATCGCTTCACGAATTCGTTGTTCTGGAAAATCGCTTAATGGTCCCCACTCGTTTTCAAAATTCACCACTAATTGTTGATCCTGGCGGGCATCGGCAGACATCAATCTATTTGATTCTAAAGTTGCAGCGGCGCTACGAAATTCCAGCGACTGTTGTAGAAACGGAATCGCCAAAATAAAAAGCAATACTGCAAGTCCGGCTAATCCCGCTAAAACTTTTCTGCCCTTCTCTACTTTTTTCCGTGCATTCAAAGCACCAGCTGGAAAAAAGTTGTACTCGGTGTTTGCGCTTTTATTTAGAGAAGGTAAATAGTCTTGAAAATTACTGTGCTCTTTAGCGGAATCGGTTGAATGTTTTTTAATCGAGCTTTCCCACTGCTCAACAAAATCTTGCTCTTGCAAATCCTGTTTATTCACTTGTCGCCAAATTCTTACAAACCCATCTTTGAAGGCAACAAAAGAAACATCAGTTGCATCTTCGTCAAGCAAACTTCCGTCTTGGTTTTCGAGTGTTGCACTGAGAATTCTCGGTTTGATTGCCGCAAGGAAAATGTTTTCCGCTTTGAAAGCTTCGAACATTTCATTGAGTTTTGTTTGTGGAATCCACAAGGCAACGGACTCGGAGCTACCATCACTGCTGTTTGCATCGATGGCCAATGAAAGAGGTTCTTCGTAGGCAGGTAAAATAGTTTCGGTTTGCAATCGAAGCGCCGAAATTAAATTTTCCTTTGATATCCCCGGAAGCGAATGAGTAGAGGCAATAAACTCGGCAGAAGGTAGCAGCAACAATACGGAAATTTCATCTGTAGTAGCGGCGACGAGTTGCTTGGCTGCTGCAGCGATTGCTTCCGCTTCGTTAGATTGCAAAGTCGCAATACGACCAGATTCAACATGCACTAACTCATCATCAAACACCATTAAGGTGGTATTGATGGCGTTAATAAGTTCTTTGCGCGAGCTGCCCTCCAATATTTTTTTGATTGGTGCAGGTACGCGGTCGAGAAGCTGTTGTTGAAAGCTACCCATGGCTCGATCTGACAAATTGGAATCCGCTGCTGCGCTGATCCCTGCTTTGTGCGCTAAGTCCCTGAATTTGTGTTAATTCTGAACTTTAAGACTGAATTGGGGAGTAAATAGTTTTAGCTACTTGGAGAAAATCCGAGGAAATCCAGTTATTAGTCCCTAAAACGACTTCGCCCCGGGTTTTGAGGCCCGGGGCGAAGGTTTAAAAAGCATCGAAAAAAGACTTATTCGCCGGAACTACCCATGGCTTGCCTCTCTTTTTCTACAAGAAAATCAACAACATCCAGCATTTCTTGCTGAGTACGCACGTTTTCGCCGGTGGTGATCAGGTATTTGCCATTAACGATCATGTTTGGCGTTGAACGAATTCCGTAATCCTGCATTCTATTTTCCGCCTGATTAACCTTGGTACGCACCGAGAAAGAATTGAAGGTCTTGTCGAAATCTTCCTGGCTAACCCCATGAGCGGCGAACAATTCAGCGATCTCCCCCTCATTCTGCAACATATTGCGCTCAACATTGATGGCATTAAAGATGTGTTCATGCAGCACTTCAACCGCATCCAGAGCTTCTGCCGCGTAGTAAACCTGGGCATGAATCTTCATTAAGTTGTTCCACAAGGCCGGGAAACGCACGAAATCGACATCGTCAGGCTTGTTGTTTTCCCAATTGTGAATGAGTGGCTCGAAGCGAAAACAGTGTGAACAGCCATACCAGAAGGCTTCGATTACTTCGACTTTGGAAGAATCCCCGGTATTAACCGGATTGGCTAATTCAGTGTAGTGAGTGCCGGCAACGTAGCGTTCAATTTGCCCATAACTGGACAGTGCTAACGGCAGCAAGACCAATAGTGTCGCGGTCTGCAGCACTCTTTTTATCATCGTATTCTTTGTCATCTTTGGACTCCGTTCTATTCGTCCCAGTTAACTTGGAGATGGCGAAAAACGTTACCACAGCGAATTGCGGCTTGCCATCGAAGACCGCTTAAAATTAGGTCTGGCTAACGAATTTTCCTACTGGAAAGTTCGAAGGCTTAAGGTCTAAGACCCTTTTCAGACTATTTCCTGTGTGCACGAGCCTACTAATTCAATCCCGATACATAACTGGCGAGTGCTTCCAGCTCTTGATCCGTAAGCCGCTCGACCACCGAGCGCATCATGGCACTTTGATCGTTTTGCCGCTCACCGGAGCGGAATGCCTTGAGTTGTAACAGGGTATATTCCGGGTGTTGGCCACTTAGTGAGGGGAATCCAGCCGGTGCATTGCCAATTCCGGTTGGAGAATGACAGGCGGAGCAGGCCGCGATAGAAAGTTCTTTGATGCCCGCCCGATACAGTGTTTGACCCAATTCCAGAGATTCCGCATCTGCTCCTTGCAGAGTAACTTGCTGGGAGGAATACCAGGCCGCGATGTCTTCTATGTCCTGTTCCGTAAGAGCAGCTACCATGCCTGCCATAATCAGATTGGACCGGGCTCCAGATTGATAGTCCTGTATCTGCTTGATGAGATAGCTAGCGTTTTGACCGGCCAACTTTGGATTTTCAGCAAGCTGGCTATTACCATCTGCTCCATGACAAGTGGCGCACAGAGCTGATTTTGCTTGCCCTGCAGCCGCGTCCCCTTGTGCCAACAGCAGTTGAGGTGCAACGCATCCGAGGATAGCCGATAAAGTGACAATGACTAGTTTCTTCATGAAAATTCCTAGAGTTACTTCTGAAATAGTGACCAACTTTTGTGAATTTTTCGGTGTTCGAAAAAATCTTAGTTCTCTCGGGATATAGTTTAACCTGTTCCCATGAAATCGCGGTCCCGAATTATAGCGTAAATCGAGCATCGACTCTATTGGTCAGCTTGCTAATCATTGTAGCTTATTACCCATGAATTTCAGCCAATCTACATTTGTCACCAGCGCCGCCACATTAAAAGACTGTCCGCCAGATAGTGTGGCGGAAGTCGCCTTTGCCGGTCGCTCCAATGCCGGAAAATCCAGCGCTATAAATAGTCTGTGTAAGCAAACTCGCCTCGCGAGAATCAGTAAGACACCCGGTCGAACACAACTGATAAATTTCTTCAAAATTGAAGAAGGAAACTACCTGGTTGATCTACCGGGCTACGGATTTGCCAAAGTCCCATTGGCGGTAAAAAATAAATGGCAATTTGAACTGGAGCAGTACCTGCGAAAACGAGAAGCTTTGGTTGGACTCGTACTCCTCAGCGACATTAGACATCCGTTGAAAGAGTTTGACCGCATGATGATTGAATGGTCCGTGCAATCGCAATTGCCGCTGCATCTGCTACTGACAAAATCCGATAAATTAAAGAGAAGTGCTGCGCAAAATGCTTTACTCAAAGTTAGCCGTGAGTTGGAAGGCTACGATGAAGTTTCTGTGCAGCTCTTTTCGTCATTGAAAAACACAGGTCTTGATGAGACAAGAAAAGTCATTTCAACTTGGTTAGTTAATGACAATGATTGATAACACTAAATTAGTGAGCTTGATCCCAGTTATTGCCAAAACCAATATCTACTACCAACGGCACATCGAGAGAAGCAGCAGTCATCATCCGAAACTTCACTCCGGCAGCGAGTAAATCCATATCTTCTTCTCTTACTTCGAATACCAATTCATCGTGAACCTGTAACAGCATGCGTGCATCCAGGTCACCTATTGCTAACCAGTGATCGATGTCGATCATCGCCTGCTTAATTATATCGGCGGCCGAACCTTGCATCGGCGCATTAATCGCTGTGCGTTGCGCAGCTTTGCGAATCATTGCATTACCAGCATGGATATCGGGTAAATAGAGTCGTCTTCCAAAGATTGTTTCTACGTAGCCCTTTTCATCGGCTAACGCCTGGGTTTGATCCATGTAATTTCTTACGCCAGGATATTTTTCAAAATAGCGATCCACGTATTGTTGCGCATCGGTTCGACTCACATTGAGTTGATTAGCTAAACCGAAGGCGCTCATTCCATAAATTAGACCAAAGTTAATCGCTTTGGCACTACGCCGTTGTTCTGCAGATACTTTGCTTAGCGCGGTATTGAATACATCTGCGGCTGTCGCCTTGTGCACATCCAGATCGCTGGAGAATGCCGTTAGTAATCCTGGATCTCCCGATAAGTGCGCCATGATTCGCAGCTCGACTTGAGAATAGTCTGCCGCCATTAACTTGTAACCCTTCTCCGGTACGAATGCCTTGCGTACTTTTCTTCCTTCTGCTGTTCGTATCGGAATGTTTTGTAAATTCGGATCTGTTGAAGACAAGCGTCCAGTTGCCGCCACTGCTTGCTGAAACGAAGAATGAATACGCGCAGTATTACTGTTTACTTCTAAGGGCAGTTTGTCTGTGTAAGTCGACTTAAGTTTAGCAAGAGAGCGTTGTTCTAATATCAAACGTGGCAGTTCGTACTCTTGCGCTAGCTCTTGCAACACCGGTTCTGCAGTTGAAGGTTGGCCGGTTGGGGTTTTTTTAATAATAGGAAGTTTTAGCTTTTCAAAAAAGATACTTTGCAATTGTTTCGGTGAGCCAATATTAAATTCTTCTCCAGCAATGTCGTAAATATCACCCTGTAACTCGTCTAGCTTCTTACCTATTTCGGCGCTCTGTTTGGCCAACGCCTTTTTATCCAGCCGTATCCCATTTCTCTCGATGTGTTGCAACACCTCGATTAGCGGTAATTCGTAGTGACGGTATAGGCCCAACAGATGGTCGTGAGTCGCCAATTCCTGCTCCAGGAAAACCGCCAGACGATAGATATAGTCGGCTCTCTCGGCTGCATAGTCAGCGAACTTCTCGATAGAAACCTGTTTTAAAGTGAGCTTATTGCGGCCCTTACCGAGTAGTTCTTCGAGCTCAGTAAGCGTTGTCTCTAAGTAGTACCGAGCGATGTCATTGAGCTTGTGTTTTACCGCCACTGAATTCAATACATAGGAAGCAAGCAATACATCGGATTTCAGCGGATCTAGTGCCACTTCATGATTCTGCAACACATGGCGGATATGCTTCAAATCATAAGCAAGCTTGACGATGTCAGGATTTTCTAAAACCGGCTTCAGCGCTGGCAGTACTTCTTCGAGACTTAATTGCTCCGGTGCATCTTCATAGTCGTGAGCAATAGGTATGTAATAAGCCTTACCGAGATCTGTGCTTATGCCTATACCAATAATTTCTGCATTGAGAAAATGCTCTTCTTCTAATTCCAAGTTGAAGCAAAATTTATCGACGGAATTGAGTTTCTTTGCAAGTTCACCTAGTTGTTTAGCGTTGCTAATTGTTTCATAGGTAACTTTCTTTGGAGTGACTGATACAGCCTCTTCTTTTTCGTCTGGTTGTTTCTTGTTGCTCGCTTTCTTAGAAGTGCCACTTATCCCACTTTCTTCAAGTTCTTTAATCCAGGTTTTGAATTCTAGTTCGGAAAAAAGATCATAGAGGGTTTGCTGATCGTCCTCCTTTTTCGTCAATTCTTGGAGAGATACGTCTAACTTACAATCGAGCTTTATCGTTGCTAGCTCATAAGAAAGCCGTAAAAGATCAAGATTCTCTCGCAGGCGTTCACCAACTTTCCCGCCAATCGCGTCAGCATTTTCAATAATTCCTGCCATGGAATCATATTCATGTAACCACTTTACCGCCGTTTTTGGTCCAACACTCGGTACACCGGGAATGTTGTCAGATTTATCGCCCATTAATGCGAGGTAATCGATGATACGATCAGGCCCGACTTCGAATTTTTTCTGCACCCCTTCCACATCCAGGACTTCATTGGTCATGGTGTTCATGAGAGTCACATGTTCATTGACCAGTTGAGCGAGATCTTTGTCACCAGTGGAAATTAGCGTGTTAATGCCTTTTTTGCTTGCCTGGTGGGCGAGCGTGCCAATGACATCATCTGCTTCAACGCCCTCAATAATTAAAAGCGGCAGCCCCATGGCGCGGATGATGTCATGAATCGGCTGGATCTGGCCGCGCAGTTCATCTGGCATAGGTGGACGATGCGCCTTGTACTCTTTATACACATCGTTGCGAAAGGTCTTGCCTTTGGCATCAAACACGATGGCAATATTGCTGTGGTCATGGCTTTTAATGAGGGCGCGAATCATATTAATCACGCCTTTAACTGCGCCAGTAGGCTGCCGTTTTGTATTTACCAGTGGCGGTAACGCATGAAAGGCTCGAAACAGATAGGAAGAGCCATCAACTAAAACCAGTTCTTTAATTTTTGCCAAGACTTATGCCTTTCAGTTACTCAAACAAGCGTCGAAAGCTGCTGCTACGCCTAACATTAACTCTCCGTATGCCCCAGATCCATCCTCAATTTCATAGCCCAGCAAGTCAACTGTTTCCCTGGGCAAATTTCGATTCTCCAGCGCACTCGCAACCAATTCCAAATTGCTATCGGGCTCCAACAAAATGCAGGACGGCGATCGCGCCCGCAGGTCATTTCTAAACCGAAGCAACTCGCGCATGCTTGGTTGAGCCTCTGCATTGTTAACTAAGACCAGGCCGCTGCCCAATGCGAACTCCTTTTCAAAATATTGGTAAGCGTCATGAAAAACGACATAGTCGGTTGAATCCACCGCACTCAGTTGTTGCCCGATTTCCAGTTTTATTCTGCTGATGTTGGCTTCAAATCTAGAAAATGCATTTTGATACTCGACACTGTTTACGCTATCGATTTCTTGCAAATTTTCTGCAAGAGATTTGGCGATCACGATTGCGTTGGCGCTGTTTAACCACAGGTGCGGGTCAATATGATCGCCTGACAAGCTTAGTAATGAGATTCCGGTAACTTCAGTTGCAGCTAGCACCGGTTTTTCGTCTGCAAGCGCTGCAAATACATCACTCAATTGAACCTCGAATTCCGGGCTAATCCAGAGCAGCAGGTCTGCTCGCTGCAGATTAAGCCGATCGCTGGGGGTTAGGGAGTAATGATGCGGTGAATCTTGCCCATCGATGACGGCTGTTACCTCGCCTCTGTCTTCCACAATTGCCTGAGCGATAAGCTGTAGTGGGCGCACACTCGTTGTTACATTGACGTCCGCTTTGGATTCTTCTAATCCAGGCAGGAAAATCAACAACAGGGAAAAAATGAATGGTCTGGATGAGCCCATGTGGCAGAACAGAGAAAGCAAAATGACAACGGTGTTATCATATAACATTGATCTGCGGGCAGATACCGCGGCCTGTTGAGCAGTTTTTCTTTTCTACTAGTTGCAAATCTATGGATGGTTCGCTGGAATCTAACCCCAAATTGTTGATCGCCGCCCAAGGGATAAACAAGGCCCTGAATTCTCGCAATATTTTGCAGGGAATCGATTTAGAAATTGAAGAGGGGCAAATCGTTACTTTGATCGGCCCCAATGGTGCCGGTAAAACCACTCTGGTGCGAATACTACTCGGATTGATTGCCGCTGATACTGGCGCTGTGCACAAACGTCCAAATTTGCGTATTGGTTACATGCCGCAACGAGTCCAGTTGGAATCTACTCTCCCTATTACAGTTCATCGGTTTCTGCGCCTTGCTAATCCCCCTTCAAACAAAGAAATAGAAGCGTCATTGAGCCAGCTGAATATTACTCATCTGGCGCAACAGCAAGTGATCTCGATTTCGGGGGGCGAATTGCAGCGGGTATTACTGGCCAGGGCATTGTTGCGTAAGCCGCACTTGTTGATTCTTGATGAGCCGGCTCAAGGTGTCGACATTGCAGGCCAGGCTGAGCTCTACGAATTGATTAGTGAGATTCGCCACGAAAACAAATGCAGCGTTCTCATGATTTCCCACGATTTGCATTTAGTAATGTCCTCAACCGATGAAGTGGTTTGCCTAAACCATCATGTCTGTTGTCATGGCAAGCCAGACCAGGTAAGCACGGATCCGGCTTTTCTCGAATTGTTTGGTGCCAATGTCTCGACCAATCTTGCCGTCTATACCCACCACCATAACCATGAGCACGACATTGCCGGTGAAGTGAAAAGTTCTGACTCATGATTTCAATTACTGAATTACTAACCGCGGACTTTTTTATCTTTGCTCTAGTGGCAGGATTAAGTCTCTCAATTGTTGCAGGTCCATTAGGCTCATTCATCGTATGGCGCCGCATGTCTTATTTTGGCGATACTCTGGCACATTCTGCATTACTCGGCATTGCAATTGGACTGATAACCGGTGGCAACCCACAATTGAGCATAGTAATTAGCTGCTTACTATTGGGGGCGTTGCTGGTTTACTTAGATAAAAATCCGAGTGTCTCTACCGACACTCTACTCGGCATTTTAGCGCACAGCACATTAGCAGTTGGTGTCGTTCTATTGGCCCTTACTGACTCAATAAGAGTGGACTTAGAAGCCTATTTATTTGGCGCCCTGCTAACGATTAATTCCACTGACCTGATTTGGGTCGTAGTAATTGTCGCTGTAGTTGCGGCAGTGCTGTATCGATATTGGAACGATTTTCTGTCCGCTACGGTACACGCCGAATTGGCTGTGATTGAAGGGGTAAACGTAGAACGATGCAATTTGTTTTTAGTGTTATTGATTGCTCTAACAATTGCGGTGTCGATGAAAATAGTCGGCGTACTCTTGATAACTTCCTTGCTAATTATTCCACCAGCTGCGGCAAGAAAATTTTCTGAAAGCCCGGAGAAAATGGCTCTTTTGGCTAGTATGGTAGGAGCGCTGTCAATTATTCTGGGCTTGTTTTCTGCCTTCTATTTTGACACACCGGCTGGACCCACTATCGTAGTTTTCGCCGCACTTTTTTTCTTGGCGACTTATATTTTTCCAAGCGTTCAAAAAAACTAGTCAAAAATTAATTGCAATGCTGCAGTGATGTCTCTTGCCCGATGAGGAGGCCTGATGACCCCGTACAAATCTCCGTTAGGATCGATAATAGATATGTGACTGCTATGGTCAATGACAAAGTCACCTAGATTTACGCGGTCATTGTGATTGTTATGTCCAGAGGCTTGAACACCTGCCGTTGTAGGCTCGCCAAATGCCACGAAAAGTTCATCTGCCAATACCTCAAGGTCACTGCGATTTCCTGTTAAGCCAATAAATTCTGGATTGAAGTCTGCTAAATACTCTTTCATCTTGGCAGGCGAGTCTGTGTTTGGATCAACCGTCGCCAGAATAATTTTCGGCAAAGGACTGTTACTGCTTTCTATCCAATTTTGGGAAAATCGGTCCAGCTCAGCCATCGTAATTGGGCAAATATCCGGACAGGAAGTGAAACCGAAAAACACCAGATTCCAGTTATTAAGCAAATCAACATTGGAAAATTCATTATTGTCTTGATCGGTTAATTGAAATTCCGAGAGCTCGAAGGGTGCTTCATAGACAGTAGCCCCTAATTCGCGCAACTCTACTGCCAATCCTCGTTCCGATCGAACTAAATACAAAGAGACGAGAATGACAGCGAGTGCCACGTCGACCGCAAGGAAAGCAATTAGGCCTAGTTTAATTGAAGGTGAAAGCTGCACGATTCTTTTATTTGAGAATCAAGGAGTCAGAACAAATAGTGGTCGACCACTAAAGCAACGAACAAGAGCCCTAAATAGACGATGGAATATCTAAAGGTATCCATGGCCGTGGTCGGTTTTGGATTGAACATTAGGAGTCCAGACCAAACTAAAAATCCGACTCCAAGGGCTAACGCAGATGCCAGGTAGAGCATACCGCTCATGCCAGAGAGATAAGGAAACACACTCACTACGACTAAGATCGCGGTATAAACGATGATATGTACTTTAGTGACATACTCACCGTGAGTGACGGGCAACATGGGGACGCCACTCTTGGCGTATTCATCCTTGCGATGGATAGCCAAAGCCCAGAAATGCGGTGGAGTCCAGGCGAAAATTATCAGTACCAGAATTAGTGCATCCGGCTCGATGGTACCGGTAACTGCCGTCCAGCCAAGCAGAGGCGGCATTGCACCGGAAAGCCCGCCGATAACAATATTCTGCGGCGTGGCATGTTTTAAGTAACCGGTATAGATAAAGGCATATCCAATAAAAGAAGCCAGAGTAAGCCAGGCGCAAAGAGGATTAACCCAGAACAACAAGATGGCCATGCCTAATACCCCAATGGTCACGGCAAACACTATCGTTTGTTTCGGGTCGACCCGACCTTGCGGTAATGGTCGGTTGTGAGTGCGTTTCATCATGATATCGATCTTGCGGTCGATCAGATGATTGACGACTGCGCCGGAGCCGGCCACCAAAGCAATTCCCAGGTTGCCCAGGATTAAGACATCCAGCGGCACCATGCCCGGAACTGCCAAGAACATGCCTACCAGTGATGTGAGAATCATCAACATCACGACGCGCGGTTTGCACATCTCATAATAATCGCGCCAATTGGCAGCTGTTGAAGTAAGTTCAGTCACAATACTAATGTCTTGAGTCAGTGGGGGGTTACTCTTAGATTATACGACAGAAAACCAGTTCAATCGCGGACCTATTTCGAGCGCGGGCATTCAACCATTTTTTGTTCTGAATCTCAAGGTAGCAATCTAGTAAAAGCGCGCCGATTTATAAGTTTCAAAGAGCAGCATAAAGGTTCAATTTTCAAGCTGACAGAAGACTGTCAAAAACGCTTGATATAACGCAGGAAACTAAGGGTTTCTGGACTATAATCACTTGCGATAGAAAGGGATTTTCTATAGCATTCCGGTGCGCGTGAGGTGTGCGAAAAATCCCTGAATATTTGGGCTAAATTCAAATACTTGGGGAAGCGTAACAGCCCCATCCAGAATAAAATAATTACTAGGGAAATAACTAAGGCGAGCATTCATTCTGAGTAATTCTTCGAGTTAACTCAAAGGCTGAATTGCGGCGTATTTAAGCGCAAAAACTAGATCCCTGGAACGAAATGAGCAAAACAAGACTAATCTTTCAGCATGGCTCGAAAACTTAAAGGTTTTCGCGCCCGCTGGAATACGTTTGTAATTTTTAAAAGGAATACTGGACTATGGCTTTAGCGGTCGTTGTTGTTCTCCTGGTAGTAGGTTCGATTGTCTTCCATTTTATGCAGCTATATGGGGGCCCCTGGTATTTCACCGAGCTTGCCGCTGACTGGGGAGCTATCGATTTTACGATGAACGTAACATTTTGGGTTACGGGATTCGTATTCATTGTCGTCAATCTTTTCATGGCCTGGTGTGTCTACAAATTCCGCCAGAAAGACGGCCATAAAGCTGTCTACGAACCTGAAAATAACAAGCTGGAAGTCGGCTTAACCATTTTCACCACTGTTGGCGTTATCGCCATGTTGGCACCAGGGCTATTCGTTTGGGCCCAATTCGTCACGGTGCCTGAAGAAGCCGATCAGTATGAAGTGCTCGGTTCTCAGTGGCAGTGGCAATTCCGCTATCCTGGTGCCGATGGTCAACTTGGCGCAGCCGACGTCGGCAATGTAACCCCCACCAATCCTTTTGGTATTAATCTGGAAGATCCGAGCGGCCAGGATGATGTTGTTGTCAATGAGCCAAACATGCACTTGCCAATTGGTCGACCGGTTCAAGCGCTGCTGCGCTCCCATGATGTATTGCATAACTACACCGTTGCCCAGTTTCGGGTAAAAATGGATCTAGTGCCGGGCCTCGTTTCCTATCTATGGTTCGATCCAACGGTAGAAGGTACTTACGACATTCTTTGTGAAGAGCTCTGCGGCATTGGGCACTTCATCATGCGCGGATCTGTCACCGTAGAATCCCAGGCAGAATTCGACGCCTGGATCGCCGCACAACCTACTTTTGCTGAAACACAGGCACTCGCTGCCACGGCTCCAGATGTGGCTGCCGGCCAAGCCGCTTATGCTCTATGCGCGACTTGCCATGGCGCTCAGGGCGAAGGCAATCAAGCTTTAAATGGTCCTAAATTAGCCGGTCAAGAGGCCTGGTACACGGAAAGACAGCTCAAATACTTTAAGGAAGGTGTGCGCGGCGGCGAAGGTGATACCAATGGTGCCGCTATGGTGCCAATGGCTATGACTCTGGCCGATGATGCTGCTATTCGAAATGTTTCCGCTTACATCGAAACTCTTCCTGATCAGCCTGCCGCAGCTACCGTTACTGGCGATGTGGATAACGGCCGAGATATCTATCAGAAGAATTGCGCTGCTTGTCACTTAGATGATGGCAGCGGCACTTGGTATACCGATGCCCCTGGCCTAGCTGGCATGAGTGATTGGTATTTCGTTACCCAGATTAGCAATTTCGGCGCTGGTATCCGTGGACTGCATCCCAACGATCACTACGGCGAGCAAATGGTTTCCATGGCCACAGCCATGGCAGATGAAAGCGAAATTGAAGATGTCGCAGCGTATATAAATACCCTGCGCTAACAGAATAAACGAAACAGTTTAAAAGATTTACAGTGGCCCCGGGCCACACTCAAAGAGAGATTAGGAGGAATTAATGGCTTACGTACCATTAGCAGATCGCGATTCTGAGATGGAGATGCATCATCCACATACGTGGATAGGACGCTGGGTTTTCTGTCAGGATCATAAAGTTATTGCTATTCAGTATGGCAGCATAGCCGTTTTCACAGGTCTGGTTGGATTGATACTGTCATTGCTTTTCCGCATGCAGCTCGGATTCCCAGAGACAGCAGATTACATCGATCCAAGTTTTTATTATCAGGCAGTGACCATGCACGGCATGATCATGGTGGTCTATCTCCTGACGGCGCTCTTTCTCGGAGGCTTCGGTAACTACCTCATACCGCTGATGTGCGGTGCTCGAGACATGGTGTTCCCCTTTATGAACATGCTCTCGGTATGGGTGTTTTTGGTCTCTGTAATTATCTTGATGGCCAGTTTCTTTGTCTCTGGCGGGCCCACTGGCGGGGGCTGGACACTCTATCCGCCGCAAACAAATTTAGCAGGAACTCCAGGCCACGACATGGGCATCGTGTTGATGCTTGTTTCACTGGGAGTGTTTATCGTTGCCACCACCATGGGTGGCTTGAACTATGTGGTTACCGTTCTGCAGTACCGCTGCCGCGGCTTAACCATGATGCGTTTACCGCTTTCTGTTTGGGGCATCTTCATTGCAACGATCTTAGCGTTGTTCGCATTCCCGGCGCTGCTCGTGGCTGCCATTATGATGCTGTTCGACATCTTGCTCGGCACGAGTTTTTTCATGCCGGCAATCATCGAATCCGGAGCACCACTTGATCACAATGGTGGTTCACCGGTTCTGTTCCAACACCTCTTCTGGTTCTTCGGTCACCCTGAAGTGTATATCGTGGCATTACCGGCATTCGGACTAGTGTCTGATGTATTGAGTGTTCATGCGCGTAAAAATATTTTTGGTTACCGCATGATGGTATGGGCGATTATCGCCATCGGTGGCTTAAGCTTTATCGTTTGGGCCCACCACATGTATGTCAGTGGTATGCATCCTTATTTTGGATTCTTCTTTGCCACCACCACACTAATTATTGCCGTACCTACCGCACTCAAAGTGTACAACTGGGTGCTGACACTTTGGGAAGGTGATATTCGATTGAATGCGCCGATGTATTTCGCTATCGGATTTATTTTTACCTTCATTCACGGTGGTTTGACCGGTTTATTCCTCGGCAACGTGGTTATCGATTTACCGCTTTCTGATACCTATTTTGTTGTCGCGCACTTTCACATGGTGATGGGCGTATCGCCAGTACTTGTTGTGTTCGCAGCGATCTATCACTGGTATCCGAAAATGTCAGGCCGCATGTTCCATGAAGGTATGGCGAAGCTGCACTTCTGGTGTACTTTCCTCGGTACTTACGCGATTTATCTACCGATGCACTACTTGGGATTCCTGGGCGTACCGCGCCGCTACTACGCATTAGGCACTACGGATTTTCTACCGCAGTCTGCGCAGGATCTGAATACGGCGATTACCATCGCTGCGCTGTTTGTGGGTGCTTCACAATTGTTGTTCTTCATCAACATTATCTGGAGTCTCCGTAACGGACCGAAAGCCGATCCTAATCCATGGGGTGCTGCATCACTTGAGTGGCACACTCCCGATACACCACCGAAGCATGGTAACTGGGGCGAGTCATTGCCTACTGTATATCGTTGGGCCTATGACTACAGTGTTCCTGGCGCCCATGAAGACTTTATTCCTCAGAACACTCCTGAGAGTGAAGAACCAACAGTGGATGAACAGCATTTCGATCCTGATCAAGACGAATCATTGGCCGACGTATGAGTTTGTTCAAAACCATAACTGCCAAGCCCTGGGAAACGAAGGGTGTAATTGGCGGATTAGAAGCTGAGGGTGCAATTGATGCTCCTAATGAAAAGGTGGCGTTGTCCGTATTCCTGGTAGTTGCTTCAGTGGTTTTTTCACTGTTTACCGTGGGCTACTTTCTACGCATGGAGCTGCCTGACTGGCAGCCTTTATCTGAACCTGCGCAACTTTGGTTTAACACCGGGCTGTTAGTTATCAGCAGCGTGTTGTTCCAATGGGCACGCAACATTGTAAATACTGATGATCACAAGAATGTAAAGATCGCTTTCATTACCGGCGGATTCTTTGCGATCTTTTTCATTGCAGGCCAATTGCTTACTTGGAGTAATTTACAAGAAGCTGGTTACTTTATGACTTCAAATCCCGCCAACGCCTTCTATTATTTAATGACAGGCTTGCATGCGGTGCATCTACTGGGTGGCCTCTGGGTTTGGAGTAAGAGTTCTATTCGCCTGTTATCGGGACGTGACAGTAACGATGTCAAACTGAGCATTGAGCTCTGTACATTGTATTGGCACTTTCTATTGGTGATTTGGCTAGTGCTCTTTGCACTACTTTCGAATACTTAAAAAAGATTACGCATTATTTAGTGGGATATATTAATGAGTGAAGCAACAGCAAACGAGATTGGACCTCACGAGGGAATTACTGGTCTAGTAGATGATTGGGCTGCTGATAAGCAGGCCTATCATGTGCCTTGGGGCAAGGCCATGATGTGGATCTTCCTCGTAAGTGACACCTTTATCTTCTCTTGCTTTTTGGTGGGCTACCTTAATGTACGCATTACCACCACTGAGCCTTGGCCAGCACAGAGTGAAATCTTCGCGCTCTCTTTCGGTGGTGATCCGATACCGTTGATTCTCATTGCCATAATGACATTTATCCTGATTACTAGCTCTGGCACGATGGCGCTAGCGGTCAACATGGGTTATCGCAAAGAAAAAATGAAAACCTTTTGGTTAATTTGTGCCACAGCGGCCTTCGGTGCTTCGTTTGTTGGTATGCAGGCTTTTGAGTGGACTAAGTTAATCGTCGATGAGGGGGTTCGGCCCTGGGGTAATCCTTTTGGAGCACCACAGTTTGGATCGGTCTTTTTTATGGTGACCGGGTTTCACGGACTACACGTATCGGCCGGGGTTATCTACCTGCTATGGGTGGCCTTCCGGGTTAAACGAGGATACTACGACGAAAAAGGATTTGAGATCGTGGAAATAGCCGGTCTCTATTGGCACTTTGTTGATTTGGTTTGGGTATTCATTTTCGCATTTTTCTATTTATTGTAAGGAACGACTTTAATGGCTTCTGCTGAAGGACAACAACATCCCTTAGGGATCTATTACAAAATTTGGATACTGCTCTTCGTATTGAGCGGATTCTCCTATGCCGTCGATTATTTCGATGTGCAAGGTGCTTTACGCTGGACATTAGTAATCACTTTTATGTTTCTAAAGGCTGGTTTTATCGTTGCGATATTTATGCACGCAGTGTGGGAGCGGATGGCATTAGTACTAACGATTCTTGGTCCACCGACAGTGTTACTTCTGCTTATTGGATTCATGTCAATAGAAGGAAGTTACACGGAAGAAGCACGCTTTGCTTACATGGGACACGATCGCGACGCGGTGGCGTTAACTCCTGCCGAGCTTCATGGCGAAGAAGGAGAGGAAGAACACTAAATCTTCCGCTGGAATGTCGAGAGAGGGCTATAGTTAACTCAATAGCCCTTTTTTTATGGTTGCAACAATTGTGCAGGAAATAGTAGTTCTGAACCCTAATTAGGCAGAGCTGTCTTATAGTTATGAAAGAGCTGAACATCGAAACTCTGGTTGAGGCCGCTAATCAGCACGAAGCTGAGTCTGGGGCTTTGCTGAAAATTCTTGCAGCTCACTTAGGCTCCCTGCCCAAAGTAATTACACTGCCAGAAGACGAGCCCGGCAAAGCGCTGCGGGAATTTGTTATTGAGTACATAAATCATGTACCAACATTTATCGCGGCTGTTTCCTTTCATGCGACGGATGCTGGTATTGGTGACTATGTTCAACCCTTCCTCGAAGTGGCTAGGAATTATTTTCTCGAGCCAGTGAATGCTAATATTGCAGAAGAGGGCTTAGAAGCACTAATGCAGCAAGCTTATCTTTCTCACCGCCTTATCGAAGAAGTAAACGATCAGTACATCGTCCGTGCTGGAATTCCGCTTATTCCAATGGACATCACAAAAGCGAATATCATTGTCCATCACCTTATTGGTGAAACGCTCGCTAATAGCCTCGATGATGTGGTAGAAGAAACTGCGAAGCAAATGACTGCACAAGACAGTGTCTATGGATCAAATGAATTTAAGGAATACGTAGAGACGCGCAAAGGGAAAGGCTGGGATCAAGTTTGGAAACAATGGTCAGACATGACCAATACTTTGGCAATCGATTTAGATTTCGAGAATCGCCAGAAGAAAGATTCTCACTGATTCCTCAATTTGCTAATTACTGGCTCTGTCTCAGGCCTGACTCCGCGCCATAATAAAAAAGATTCTGCGGCCTGTTCTACTAGCATACCCAAACCATCTAACGCTTTTACGGCACCGTTGTTTTTAGCCCATGCAACGAAAGCAGTATCTTCATTTCCATACATCATGTCATAACAACAAGCATTGGGGCTCAAGTGGCTCGCCAAGATCGGCGGAGTTTCTCCGCTTAATCCAAGTGACGTGCCGTTAATTACAAGGTCGAACTCGCCGTCTAATTGTTCGAAACTTGACGTTTCGATGGCGAGTTGAATTTCGAATATTAAGCGCAACTGTTCAGCTTTTTCCAGGGTGCGATTTACTATAGTTAATGTAGCGGGCTTAGCATCGATCAAGGCAACCAGGGCGCCGCGCACTGCACCACCCGCTCCGATTACCAGCACCCTTTTCCCTGCAATTTGGATTTCGTGATTGTTCTGAATGTCGCGCACGAGGCCTCGCCCATCGGTGTTGTCTCCACACAAAACATTTTCTTTATTCAAATATAAGGTGTTAACCGCGCCAGCGAGCTTTGCGTTCGGCGCAAGTAGTTGAGCTATTTTATGTGCTCGCTCCTTGTGCGGAACAGTGACATTTAATCCGCCGCCATTCGCTGCAAAAAAGTCCGTCACAAAAGAATCGAAGTCATCGGCTTGGACTTCAATTGCTTCATACTGCACATCTTGATTTGTTTGTTCTGCGAACAAGCGATGAATAAGCGGCGATTTACTGTGTGAAATCGGAGTGCCTATGACTGCGTAGCGAGTCATATCCTTGGTCCTTGTGGTGAGGAATTTAGATCCAGTCTCTGGGCTTTAAAAAATGAGTATAGAGTTTTTCTTCTTCGCTGCCAGGCTCTGGATGCCAGTCGTATGTCCATCTGACTATTGGAGGTAGAGACATGAGAATAGATTCGATCCTGCCAACTCCAGATTGCAACCCAAAAACCGTACCGCGGTCATAGACTAAATTGAATTCCGCATAACGGCCGCGCCGGTATTCTTGAAATGCTTTCTGTTCCGGCGAATAGGCAATCGCTTTTCTTTTTCCAATTATTGGCAAATAGGCATCTAGATAACTGTTGGCCATCGACTGTACAAACTCAAAGGTTTTCTCAAATCCAAGCTCATTGAAATCGTCAAAGAATAGGCCGCCAACGCCTCTTGGTTCGTCTCTGTGTTTAATATGAAAATATTCATCACACTGTTGTTTGAAGTTTGGATAGTAGCTATCACCATATGGGTCGCAGGCTTGTTTCGCAGTTTTATGCCAATGAATACAATCTTCATCGTTCCCATAATAAGGGGTCAGATCGTAACCGCCGCCAAACCACCAAACGCTATCTTCATTTTCCTTTTCTGCTACAAACATTCTGAAGTTGGCATGGGAAGTTGGTACGAAAGGATTTAGCGGATGAATCACTAAAGAAACACCCATTGCCTGATATGCCCTACCTGCCAGCTCGGGCCGCTGTGCCGTAGCACTCGCCGGCATCGATTTGCCGAATACATGGGAGAAGTTTACGCCCCCCTTTTCGAAAACATCGCCGTCGCTAATGACACGAGATATTCCAGATCCCCCTTCCTCTCTGTCCCATTGATCGGTCCTGAATTGAGCCACCGCATCCATGCTTTCAATGCCATTGCAGATGGATTCCTGCAGTTGCAGCAAAAACTCTTTAACTCTGTTTGCGTCTTCGGAATTCAATTCGGTTTCTCCACTGCGATAGTGTCGGTGAACAGCAAGCCTAATCTAGCGCAAAACTTGCCCGGTCACTAAGTCTTTGATTTGCGAAGGCGTACCTCGATCTCCGAGTTCACCTTCAACTATGTAGTCAATCTTATCTGCGAAATGTTCTTCAAGAATTAATCTAGATCTAATTTCTTCTTCGCCAGCAGAATTTGCCGATGTCGAAACCACAGGTTTTCCGAATTGCGTACATAATGCGTGTACCAAAGGGTGGGCACTAACACGAATAGCAATAGAATCATGGGTACCTTTAATCCAGTCAGGAAATCGCTGATTCAGATCCGGAATAAGCCATGTCGTTGGGCCAGGCCAACTGCTTTCCAATATTGCCAATTGAGCAGCGGGTAGATCCTCTACTAAATCCGAAATCTGTAAGAGATCGGCGGCAACTAGAATAAGCCCCTTTTCGACTGGTCTTTGTTTGATAGTTAAGATTCTGCCAACGGCTTCTTCACAAAAAGGATCGCAACCAAATCCCCAAACCGCCTCCGTGGGATAGGCGATTACTTTTCCCTGATGGAGAAATTCACAGGCAGTGTTGAGATCGTGATTGCCCATTGGGCGATCCTGTCGGAAGATTTATAGCGAATCCTGTAAGGCTTGGTCTTGGGCTTGAACTTTTTCAGCATTCGCCGCTCGCTCGGCTTTTACTCGCTCGGCTAAATCGCTATCTGATAGAGACAGAATTTGTGCAGCTAAGTATCCAGCATTTTTGGCACCCGCTTTGCCGATAGCCACTGTTGCTACAGGGATACCGCCGGGCATTTGCACTGTTGAAAGTAGTGAATCAAGTCCGCTTAAAGGGCCGGCATCGATCGGAACACCAATAACTGGCTTGGTGGTATGGGCTGCTGTCGCCCCAGCCAGGTGTGCAGCAAGCCCTGCGCCAGCAATAAAGACTTGGCAACCGCGTGATACTGCATCAGTAATGTATTGTTGCGTGACCGCGGGCGTTCGATGGGCCGATGTTATTTTTATTTCATACTTGATACCGAGCTGTTTTAAGACATCGGCTCCGGCTTGCATAACGGGAAGGTCGTTCTCGGACCCCATCAGTATTGCAACAAAAGTTTCACTCATTGCTTTGGCTTCCAGCTTAGAAAATGCGAAAAAAGGAAACTACCGCAGTCCGAAATTGGTTGCAAGCACAGTTAAATCGCGCCATTAGATTTCGTTTAAGGACCTGAAGTATCTTCCTCCTTGTGCAGAAATTATGCCTTCAATTTCTAAGGTCATTAACTCAGTTGCGAGTCTCGCCATCGGAATACCAGTCTCCTTGAGTAGATAATCAAGAAGGACTTGGTCCGTACCTATTGTTTCTAAGATTGCTTGTTGAATTTTGTTGATTCCTTTATTGCCAGGCTCTTTTGTTTTTTCAAAGTCTTGTACATCTGGCTTAACCAATCCCAGCTCAGGATAGCTTTCTAATATTTCCTCGGGTGATTCAACCAATGGCGCGCCTTGCTTAATTAGCCAGTGACATCCTCTACTTTGTTCGCTATTTATTTGTCCAGGAACTACAAAGACATCTCGGTTTTGTTCTAATGCCTGGCGTGCGGTGATCAGAGATCCGCTGCGGAGATTCGCTTCTACAACTAATACACCCAAGCTGAGGCCACTGATTATTCTATTGCGGCGGGGAAAGTTTTCGCGCCGCGGGGAAGTGTTCATTGGGAATTCCGACAAGAGCAATCCATCCTCTGCAATTTGCTCAGACAATGTTTTGTGTACCGCCGGATAAACGCTATCTAATCCAGTGGCGACAACCGCAATAGTATTGCCCTGTGCTTGCAGTGCTCCGCGGTGCGCCTCCCCATCGATACCCTGCGCCAATCCACTACAGATAGTAAGACCCAGGCGCGCCAATTCGTGCGCCATCCACAGTGATGTTCGATTGCCATAACTCGAACTGCGACGACTACCAACAATAGCCAAGGTCGGCGTATGCAAAATTGATAAGTTACCCCGTGCAAACAACAGGGGTGGCGGTACTGGAATGTGGCGCAACCTGTTTGGATAATCAGGGGACTCAAACAGTATTATGCTATTTTTCGGATTATCGGCCCATTTAGCGAGTAATGACGCAGTTTTTCCTGATTTTAGATACAAACGTCGGCGCTTAAACACCTCTGCCTGGGTTTTATTTAAACCTTGGGATAAGAGTTCTGTAAGGGATTGATTACGGATTCCCGCTATTGAGTCAAATTTTGCAAGCAGGCGCCCAAATAATGCTGGGGAAACTTGGGCATCGTGGAGCAGAGCCAAATAGCTATGAGTGGTGGTGGCTTCCATAGTTCATCCTTGATCGATGGAATGTATTGTGTTTTTAAGGGCTGGCAACCCTCGTATTTAGGGCCAGGGGCTCGAGGCTGCTAAGAATTACGGCGTAACTAAGACTATTAAAAGTTTTGTAGACGAGTAATGTCCCGAGATCCGCACCGGGAACTTCGAGACGTTCACCTCTAAAAATTGCGCGAATTCGCTCTCTAAAAGATAGTCGGCTTCTTTCCACTTCATCCACCATGCTCGTGGATTCATCGGTTACCGCCAATACATCACCCGCTTTAAGCAAGTCCAACGTGCCGAGATTAATTACCGCGGTATCGAGCTGTGAAGCCATGGCTTCGCCAGAGAGAAACGCGATTATCCTGCCTTCAACTTGTTGATCTGGTTCACTTGGATAAATAGTTGAATCCAAGCGTTGCTCTTCTCTGATTAGTAAGCGGTCACCAACCCGAATTTCCTTACTACTATTGTTAATCAGTAATCTACGCAAGTCGTCATCGATGTCTTCGGTAATACTGGCGAAGCCTAAGTATTCAGCTTCCAAGCCAAGAAATACATCATCAACGGGTCCTTCATAGATCCGGCCGGCCCGATAGACCTCGAAGGAAGTGGTTCCCACGGGCCAGGTGCCTCGAGCATAGACTTCATCACCGGTCGCAATGGCGAGGTTGGCGCCGAGATTTTCTACTAAATAGGGAGCGCTTTCGAAGAGCTCCTCGCTAATGATTCTGTTGCGGGTAAAGGCACTTTCGATAGACTCCAATGGGATCTCAGGAATTGAGCTCTCCAATCGTTCCACGCGAATTTGTGGCTCAATACTCCCAAGTGATCGGTCCCCCCGGGATACCAGAATTCGAGGAGTGCCACGCACAGCGCTGACCCGCAGAATATCTCCCGGATAAATCAGATCTGAGTTATCTAAATAAGGATCTGGCTGCCAAATCTCCGGCCAACGTTCAGGATCTTGTAGAAATTGGCTGGCAATATTCCATAACGTGTCGTCTTCAAGAACGGTATAGCTCTCGGGCAGATCCCGCTTTAATAAGGCGCTCTGGGCATGCACATTGGCATAAGCCATAAGCGCTAAAAATGCCATCAATGGCACTGTGAGGATGTGCTTAAATCGAGAATTTTTCATTAGTAATTCCGCACTTAGAGGCGTTGTTATCTTAGCAATACGGTATAATTATCACTAGAAGCAGTTCACAGACTGCTTTATTAGTTTAAATCCGAACTTTAGGGCTTTCCCACCAATGGCAATTTTACATATTCTGGAATTTCCTGATCCCAGACTGCGCAAAATAGCAGCCCCCGTAACTGTTTTCGACGACAAGCTGGAAGACTTGATCGACAATATGCTGGAGACCATGTACGAAGCCAATGGCATCGGTCTCGCCGCGACCCAAGTCAATGTTCATAAGCGTCTATTAGTTATCGATGTATCAGAAGAAAAAGATAGTCCTCAAGTCTTCATTAATCCAAGTTTTGAAGTAATTGAGGAAGAGTTGTCGGAATACGATGAAGGCTGCCTGTCTGTGCCAGGTTTCTATGAAACCGTATCTCGCCCTAGCGGCATTCGGGTTGTTGCCCAGGATAAGTCGGGCGAAAAAATTGAACTTGAAGTAGAAGGAATCCTAGCTACTTGTATTCAGCATGAAATTGATCATTTGGATGGAAAACTTTTCGTTGACTATCTCAGTGCACTAAAACGTAACCGCATTCGCGATAAGCTCGAAAAAGAGCACAAGAAGTCTGCATAACACACCCATGTCAGTTCTCCGAATTGTTTTCGCGGGAACACCCGCTTTTGCTGCTGCCCATTTGGCTGCGATCTCAGATTCGGCTCACGAAATTGTTGCGGTTTACACCCAACCTGATCGTCCTTCTGGTCGTGGTAAAAAACTATCAGCCAGCCCGGTAAAAGAAATAGCGCTCACTAAAAACATTCCGGTTTACCAACCCAGTTCATTACGCGATGTTGATGCACAGAATCAATTGGCACAATTAGATGCTGATGTTTTGGTTGTGGTTGCCTACGGACTGATTTTGCCCAAGGAAGTTTTAGCTATTCCAAAATTTGGTTGTATAAATGTTCACGCATCACTGTTACCAAGGTGGCGCGGCGCAGCTCCAATAGAGCGCGCTCTTCTTGCTGGTGATAAGGTATCAGGTGTCACAATAATGCAAATGGACGAAGGGCTCGATACTGGAGATATGTTGTTAAAAACAGAAGTGCCTATCAAGCAGTCAGATACTCGCGATGATATCGAAAACAATCTTTGCAGTGCAGGTCAACAAGCGATAGTCGCGGCGCTTGATAATTTGGAGGAATTACTAAAAAATCCTGAAAAACAAGATGATTCTCAAAGTTGTTACGCCGAAAAATTAGCTAAAGCTGAAGCACTAATAGATTGGAATTCTCCAGCAGAGACTGTGAACAGACAGGTTAGAGTAGGTGTGGGACGGTTTCCCGCCTACAGCTACCTGAATGGTCAGCGCCTGCGCATATTGGAAGTAGAAGTTTCACAAAGCACATTTGATTCCAGACCAGGAACCATTGTCGATTCGAATAAAGATTCTTTCATTGTTCAGTGTGGCGAGCTAGCTGTCAGCATTTTGCAAATTCAATTACCGGGGAAAAATGTAGTGAGTGTCCGCGACATTCTAAATTCGAAGCCTGAATTGTTTGCAGTAGGCAAAACTTTTACTGCAACTGAAAAGTCGAATTAATGTCTCAGAAAAACGTTAGAGCGATTGCTGCGTCAATCTTAGCTCAATTGCTTAACGATAGTGGTTCCTTATCGAGTCACCTTGCAAACTACAAAACCATTAAAGAGTTTCCGCTCTTACAGGAACTCTGCTTCGGTTCCTGCAGGTGGTTTTTTACCTTGGAGTATCTTGCAGAAGAATTGTTAGAGAAGCCTTTTAAGAAAAGGGATTTCGATGTTAAGTGCCTCATTATATATAGGGCTATATCAATTAAGAGAATTGTCCATTCCCGATCATGCCGTGTTGAATGAATCGGTTGCCGCATCTCAGGATCTTAAAAAGCCATGGGCTAAAGCATTGGTCAATGCCATTCTTCGAAACTACTTGCGCAGGCAAGCAGAACTGGACGCATCAATCGATTTAGCCGAAGAGCATGTCCGGTTTTCTTTTCCCAAGTGGTTATCACAAGAATTAAAAAGAGCATGGCCATCTGATCTCAAACAAATCGTTGCTGGCAGCAATCAGCGCCCACCAATGACCTTGCGCGTAAATGCCAGTCACTTATCGAAGGAAGAATATCTGCAGCGTCTACTTGAGAGTGGCTTGGAAGCAGAGCCGGGAAAACTAGCCGCCACTGCAGTTTATTTGGGCACACCCACAGCTGTTTCTAAGATTCCTGGTTTCGACGAAGGCTTAGTAAGCGTTCAAGACGAGGCTTCCCAGCTGATCCCGGAGCTACTTCAATTGGGGCCGCATCAGCGTGTCCTTGATGCCTGCGCTGCGCCCGGTGGAAAGACTTGTGGAATACTTGAAAGTGAGCGCTCACTAACGAAAATGACTTCTGTAGACATAGCATCTGAGCGAATTACTAAAATCCATGACAACCTGGCTCGATTGTCCTTAGAGGCCAAAGTGCAATGTGCTGACATCTCGCAATTGGATTCCTGGTGGGATGGGGAACCGTTCGACCGCATATTGGTCGATGCTCCGTGTTCCGCCACTGGAGTGATTCGACGCCACCCCGACATCAAATTACTCCGTACCCACAATGAAGTACGGAAATTGGTGTTGCTGCAGCAAAAGTTTCTCGAGGTGCTTTGGCCCTGTTTGCAACCAAACGGACTACTTTTATATACCACCTGTTCCTTGCTGCCAGAGGAAAACGATCAACAGATTCAGCAGTTTTTGGAATCTACGGATAGCGCTAAATTTGAGGGCATCGCGGCCGATTGGGGAGTAGAATGCCGCTATGGAAGACAGCTCCTCACCGGGGCCCGTAACGGTCCAGATGGATTCTATTATTCACTAATTCGAAAAGTTTAAGCGCGACCACCTGCAAGTAGTCATGCCATGAAAATAATTATTCTCGGCGCTAATCAAGTCGGTACTACTTTGGCAGAAACATTAGCCAACGAAGCCAACGACATCACTGTTGTAGACAACGACAGTGAGCGATTGCGCGAGCTAAAAGATCGAATTGACATCGGTACTATCCCTGGCAAAGCATCTCATCCCGATGTCTTGACTCGCGCCGGAGGAGAAGATGCTGACATGATTATCGCCGTCACTGAGAGTGACGAGTTAAACATGGTGGCTTGTCGCGTAGCCTATTCGCTGTTTCAAACTCCCAAGAAAATTTGCCGGCTGCGATCTTCTGCATATTTAGTCAGTGACAAATTATTTGGTAAGCATGGCATCGCTGTCGATGTTGTCATCAGTCCAGAGCTCATCGTTTCATCTTATATTGCTCGACTAATCGATTTGCCCGGAACCTTACAAGTATTGGATTTCGCCGACGGCAGAGTTCAGCTTGTAGCGGTTAAAGCTTTTTATGGGGGACCGTTAGTTGGTCAGGAAATTCGATTGCTAAGACAACACATGCCGAACGTGGATACCCGTGTTGCTGCAATATTTCGTAAAGATCGGCCAATCATTCCTGAGGGTTCAACAGTGATTGAGGCTGACGACGAAGTATTCTTTGTTGCGGCACAGGGTAATATTCGCGCCTGTATGGGAGAGTTGCGGCGCTTAGATAAACCTTATAAGCGCATAATTATTGCTGGGGGCGGAAACATAGGCATGCGCCTGGCTGAAACTATCGAAGATAGATATCAAGTAAAAATTATTGAACATAACCCAGAACGTTGTGCCTACCTTTCAGAACAATTAAACAAAGCTATTGTTTTAAATGGTGAGGCCTCACACCAAGAATTATTGATAGATGAAAATATAGAAGACACCGACGTCTTTCTAGCGCTTACCAACGATGATGAAGCAAATATTATGTCTTCATTGCTGGCAAAGCGGCTTGGTGCAAAAAAGGTAATGGCGATCATAAACAACCCGGCCTATGTTGATCTTGTACAAGGTGGTGAAATCGACATCGCGATTTCCCCACAACAGGCAACCATAGGAAGTTTGTTAACTCATGTGCGCCGTGGCGATGTAGTTAATGTGCATTCTTTGCGTCGCGGTGCGGCTGAAGCCATGGAAGCAATTGCCCATGGCGATAAGGCTTCATCGAAAGTAGTGGGCAAAGCGATAAAGGACATCGACCTTCCGGAAGGAACAACTATCGGCGCCATTGTAAGAAACAATGAAGTGTTAATTGCCCACGATGACACCGTTGTTGAATCCGATGATCATGTAATACTTTTTCTAGTAGACCGAAAAACAATTCCTGAGGTTGAACGATTGTTCCAAGTTGGGTTTAGTTTTTTCTAGGCACTAATGCACGCATCCATCATTATTAAAATTCTAGGCAGCCTACTCATGCTGTTTAGTTTACTCGGCAATATACCTCCCATGGTGGTGTCGCTGTTGTACGACGATGGCATGTTCACCGCCTTCTTGAATTCCATGCTCGTTATTCTTGGCCTGGGTTTATTACTTTTCTTGTCAACCGCCAGGACCAAAAAGGAGCTTGGAACCAGAGATGGCTTTCTTGTTGTGACCTTATTTTGGGCGGTACTGGGTACTGCTGGTTGTTTGCCTTTTTTGTTTTCTCCGGCACTAGAATTATCCATAACGGATGCGGTTTTCGAATCCCTATCGGGCCTGACAACAACTGGCGCAACCGTTATCTCCGGGCTCGACTCATTGCCAAAATCTATTCTGTTCTATCGCCAACAGCTGCAATGGCTAGGTGGTATGGGAATTATCGTTTTGGCTATTTCCTTGCTGCCAATGCTTGGCATCGGAGGAATGCAACTTTATCGAGCGGAAAGCCCAGGTCCGGTTAAGGACAATAAGTTAGTGCCCCGTCTGGCGGAAACAGCAAAGGCACTCTGGTATATCTATTTGTCGCTAACAGTAGCTTGTGCCCTCGCTTATTGGATTGTGGGAATGGACTTATTCGATGCCATAAGTCACAGCTTCACCACCATTGCTATTGGTGGATTCTCAACCCACGACGCGAGTTTGGGTTACTTTCAAAATTCTGCTGTGGATGTCGTAGCAATAGTATTCATGTTTATCGCCGGCATTAATTTTGCTCTGCATTTCACTGCCTGGCAGCGCCGCAGTATTCGACATTACCTTACTGATCCTGAATTTCTTTTCTATTCCTTTATTCTTCTTTTCGTTTCCACGATTACCATAAGCGTTCTCTATTTTTCCAATGTTTATTCCGGCATTTTTGAATCCTTTATTAAGGGTTTGTTTCAAGTAGTCTCCGTTGCTACTACCACGGGATTCACTACTGCAGATTTTAATTCCTGGCCGCTCTTTCTTCCCTATATGTTGTTATATGCAGCAATTATTGGTGCATGCGCCGGATCTACCGGCGGCGGAATGAAAGTTATTCGAATCTTGTTGATCTTTAAACAAGGCTTTAGAGAGGTTCAAAGACTAATCCATCCAAAAGCAGTGATCCCGGTTAAGCTAGGACGCAATCCCGTTCCGGATAGGATTATTGAATCGGTGTGGGGGTTTTTCGCCGTTTATGTAATGGCATTCATGCTGATGTTATTGGCCTTGCTGGCAACTGGACTAGATATCATTACGGCATTCAGTGCAGTGGGAGCCTGCATTAATAATCTTGGACCTGGCCTGGCGAATGTAGCGGAAACTTATGGCGACTTGCCAGGTACAGCAAAATGGATATTGTGTGTCGCAATGTTATTGGGACGTCTCGAAGTTTTTACCCTTCTGGTTCTTTTCACGCCAATGTTCTGGAAACGCTAGTAGAACTTCTCACCGTCGGCTTGTTTTCTAAAACGTTTGTATTCCCACTGGTATTGTTCGATTGCATTAAGCACGCTTTGCTCCACGCTTCGGTTTAGTGCAGCAACAGACTCATCAACATCAGCACTATAAATACCATTGTCTGCTTCTTCGACTACTATCTTGAAGCCTTTGGCATTGGGTAATCTTTTTGCAAAGCCACAAAAAACTTTCGCGTCAGTTTTTTGCACAAGCTTACTCACCAAGGTCATAGTAAGCGCAGAGACTCCGAAAAATGGCCCGTAGGCACCACCCTCTTCCAGTGGCACCTGGTCAGGTAGCACCCCAACCAATTCCCCGCGCTTTAGTGCTTTAAACACTTGTGCAACACCGGACTGGTTCGTTGCTACCACTTTGATTCCACTCCGCGAACGGGTTCGCGTAATAAAGCGATCGAGTGCTTGATATCTTGGCGGCTGATAGAGCCAGGTAGACTGAATAGCGTCACAAAGATAGTAGCCAAATATTTCCCAATTGCCCAAATGAGGGGCAAGTAAAATTGTTCCGTCGCCGGATTGACAGGCTTCCTTGAAGTGGTCATCACCTTCAACATCGTTAACCAGCTTAAGTGTTTTTTCCATCGGGAGCAGCCATGACTTTCCCATTTCCAGCGCTGTTGTGGCTGTGCTTATTAGGCTAGCTTTTGTCAGTTCGGCGATTTCAGTTTCTGATTTTTCCGGAAAACAGGCGCTAAGGTTTTTCTCCGTGGTATGCCTGGCACGATTAGGAAACAGGTACAGCGTTGATCCCCATGCTTTTGCCAATGCATGCAATACTGAGAGCGGTAGCCAGGCACTAATGGAAAGAAAACACCTGAAGAGTAAATAGCTGAGGGATTGAATTGTCGTTTTCTCGTTTCTTTAAGAGACGGCTTATTTTAGAGCGACTAAACGGAAAGGCACAGACTTTTAAATTTTCGGCTAACGTGCATGGATAATTGCTCAAAGGGTTGAGCTATAGATTACTTACAGAGAATCAAGGATAATTGCAGCCCTTTGATTTTCAGGGAATTTCGGCGAAATCGTGAGCGAAAATTACGATTTAAAAACTTTCCAAGGATTAGTTCTAGCGCTGCAACAATTTTGGGCAGACAGAGGTTGTGTTGTATTACAGCCTTTGGATCTCGAAGTTGGAGCTGGCACCTTCCATCCTGCAACTTTTTTGCGCGCTATTGGTCCAGAAAGTTGGAACACTGCCTATGTGCAGCCCTGTCGCCGACCCACCGATGGCCGTTACGGAGAGAATCCTAATCGGCTGCAGCACTATTACCAGTTTCAAGTAATTCTGAAGCCGTCACCGCAAGAGATTCAAACCCTTTACTTGGAATCACTGGAAAGCCTGGGTATCGATATGGCAATCCATGATGTCCGCTTTGTTGAAGATAATTGGGAATCCCCCACCTTAGGCGCTTGGGGTCTCGGTTGGGAAGTCTGGTTCAATGGCATGGAAGTCACCCAGTTCACTTATTTTCAACAAGTTGGGGGCTTGGAATGTCATCCGGTTAGTGGCGAAATTACTTACGGTATCGAAAGAATTGCCATGTACCTGCAAGGTGTCGACAGTATTTACGACATTGTTTGGACCGATGGCCCCAATGGAACCGTGACCTATGGTGATGTGTTTAAGCAGAACGAAGTTGAAATGTCGGCTTATAATTTTGAACAGGCTGATACAGATTTGATGTTTCGTTACTTTGATGATTGTGAAGCACAGTGCAATAAACTAATTACCGAGAACTTGCCGCTTCCTGCCTACGAACAAGTTTTAAAAGCCTCTCACTATTTTAATCTCCTGGATGCCAGAAATGCGATTTCTGTAACGGAGAGACAACGCTTTATATTGCGAGTACGTGCGCTTGCAAGATTGGTAGCAGAAGCTTATTTCGATAGTCGAAAGCAGCTTGGCTTTCCATTGGCGAGCGAAGAAATGCGCAAGGAATATTTAGAAAACTAAGACATGTCTGCAAAAGATCTACTAATAGAAATCGGAACTGAAGAATTGCCGCCAAAGGCCCTGAGCTCTTTGTCCAAGGCTTTTGAGCAGTTAGTAAGTGCCGCACTAAGTAAGGAAGAACTGGCCTTTGCATCTATTAAGCGCTTTTCTACTCCTAGACGTTTGGCTTTATTAGTTAGTTCATTACAGGAAGCGCAGGAAGATAAGCAAATTGAAAGGCTTGGTCCCGCAATTACTGCAGCGTTTGATGATGAAGGTAAGCCAACTCGGGCGGCCTTAGGGTTCGCCAAGTCTTGTGGCGTCGATGTCAATGATCTGTCTCAAGCTGAGAAAGACGGTGTGGAAAAGCTTTCATTCGCAGCTAATCAGAAAGGTCAACAAACCGCTGTTTTGGTACCTGAAATAGTTAAACAGGCTTTGGCTCAATTGCCCGTGCCAAAACGAATGCGCTGGGGTAGTTCCCGTGAAGAGTTTGTGCGCCCTGTTCATTGGTTGGTACTACTGTTTGGCGGCGACATCATCGAACTGAAAATTTATGGTGTCTCCAGTGGGAATAAATCCTACGGCCATCGCTTTCATTACAATAAAGCGATTAGCTTGGACGATGCAGCGGACTATGAAGAGTGCCTCGAGGAAACCGGCGGAGTAATCCCTGACTTTGAGAAACGCAAGAAGCTGGTGCGGGAACTGGTAATTGCAGAAGGGCGAAAGTGTAAGGCAACTACTGTTGTCGATGAAGCATTATTAGATGAGGTTGCAGCGCTGGTGGAATACCCAGTGGCCTTGTCGGGAAATTTTGATGCTGTGTTTTTAGAAGTCCCAGCCGAAGCACTTATCTTAGCAATGAAATCACACCAGAAATGCTTTTACCTGGTTGATGAAAATGACAAACTTCTGCCGAAGTTTGTCACGGTAAGCAATATTGTTTCCAAAGATCCCGCTCAGGTTATTGAGGGCAACGAGCGAGTGATTCGACCACGATTGGCCGATGCTCGTTTTTTCTTTGAAACCGATAAACAATCCACTCTCGAGTCCAGAATTGAGCCGCTAAAAAAGATCGTCTTTCAGGATAAGCTGGGCTCCGTTTTTGACAAATCTGAACGGGTCGCGAAATTGGCAGAAGCGATTGCCGCTGATCTGGATATCGATGCTTCTCTTTGTCAACGAGCAGCCTTGCTTTCCAAGTGTGATCTGTTAACCGCAATGGTTGGTGAATTTGCAGATCTACAGGGTCTTATGGGTTCCTACTATGCAAAGCATGATGGCGAGCCGCAGGAAGTAAGTCAGGCGCTGCATGAGCAATATCTGCCCAGGTATGCCGGGGATTCATTGCCTGAGTCCAAAACGGGTGCCGTGTTGGCTATCGCCGACAAGCTAGACACCATGGTGGGCCTATTCGGCATTGGTCAGCCACCAACAGGTTCCAAAGACCCGTTTGCTTTACGTCGCTCAGCCATCGGAATACTAAGAATTCTGGTGGAAAAACAGCTGGATCTGGATCTATTGAAAACAATAGAAGCCTCTTTATCTAGTTATTCTTCGATTAGACTATCAGCTGATGTCGCTACACAAGTATTTGAATTTTTGCTGGAAAGGTTTAGAGCCTGGTATTTGGAGGAAGGCATTAGTACTGAAGTGTTCCAATCCGTATTCGTATTGAAACCCTCTCGCCCGCTGGACTTCCATCATCGCATTCAAGCTGTACACGACTTCGATAAGTTACCTGAAGCTGTTACTCTCGCCGCCGCCAATAAGCGTGTTTCAAACTTGTTATCCAAACAAGACGAGATTTCTGATTCTACTGAGTGTAAAGGCGAGCTATTTAGGGAGCCTGCAGAGAAGTCCCTGCATGAAGCCATTCAGAGTAAAATGTTAGAAGTGGCTCCTTTATTTGATAGTGGTGAATATTCCCAAGGTTTGCAGTCACTGTCTACATTAAAGTCTGCAGTAGACGATTTCTTTGATAATGTTCTCGTCATGCATGACGATGACAGTATTCGTAATAATAGATTGGCCTTGCTGCAGCAGCTTAGAAGTTTGTTTTTGCAAACAGCAGATATCTCGCACTTGCATTCTAGTTAATACTCGAGTCAACATTGGAACCTTCAAAAACAATTGTTCTTGATAGAGACGGTGTCATAAATCAGGACTCGGCGGACTATATAAAGTCCCACAAAGAATGGTCTCCTCTTCCCGGTAGCGTTGATGCGATTGCATCACTGCACAATGCTGGCTACAAAGTAATTGTTGCGACTAATCAATCTGGTTTGGGTCGAGGCTATTTCGATGAGTATGCGCTGGCAAATATCCATCATAAACTATGTTCTATGGTGGAAGATGGCGGCGGTTTGGTTTCTGGCATATTTTTTTGTCCACATCTTCCCGATGATAATTGTGAGTGCAGAAAACCTAATACCGGTATGTTAGTTCAGGCTGAACAGGAATTTGGCTTGTCATTGACGGGGTGTGTTTTTGTTGGAGATAGTCGAAAAGATCTCCAGGCCGCGCTTGCATTCGACATGCGGCCGGTACTGGTACGTACTGGAAACGGCGCAAAAACGGAGCAAGAAATAGGCGATACTGAATTTGCTCAGGTCCCAGTTTATGACGACCTATTTTCCGCCGTTCAAGAATTATTGACTAAGGAAAACTAGTATTTTGATACAGTTTTTACGATCACTGCTTTTCTATATTGGCTATGTCCCAATGACAATTGTTATGGCAACTGTTTTCATTTTGTTGTTTCCAGTATTATCCACCCGCATTCGACATAAGCTCGCTTCACTCTGGTGTAACAGTGTTTTGAATTGGCTACGACTTACCTGTGGAGTACGTTATGAAATTATTGGCTATGAAAACATACCATCCGAGCCCGCTGTGTTTCTTGCAAATCACCAGAGCAGCTGGGAAACTATTCTTTTTTATAAACTGGTGTATCCGGTTTCACCAATACTGAAGAAAGAGTTACTAAGAATTCCTTTCTGGGGTTGGTCGATGCGCTTACAAGATCCGATCGCCATCGACCGCAGTAAACCAAGAGAGGCGGGAAAATCATTGTTAACCCAGGGCGTTGAACGAATACGCAGCGGTAAATCTGTAATAGTCTTTCCCGAAGGATCCCGTTCGCCGGCTGGCACCATTAAACGATTCTCTCGCGGAGGTGCAAAACTGGCGGTGGCTGCTGACTCTCCTATCGTGCCGATTGTCCACAATGCGGGTGATTGCTGGCCACCGCGTCAATTTATAAAACGTCCCGGTTTTATTAAAGTGATTATTGGGGAAGCAATTGCTACTGCAGGTTGCAGTGCAAGCGACTTAACCGAAGAAGCGGAGCAGTGGATTCGTAATCGCTATCTAGAGAACCGAGTCTAAATATCCAGGTTCTCTGCTGAAAGCGCATTATCTTCGATAAATTCTCGTCGTGGTTCCACCTGGTCGCCCATCAAAGTATTGAATATTTGATCAGCACCGATCGTGTCTTCGATGGTTACTTGCAACATGCGACGTGTTTCCGGATTCATGGTGGTTTCCCAAAGCTGATCTGGATTCATTTCCCCTAATCCTTTGTAGCGTTGCAAATAGTGCCCCTTCATCGCATCGTTTGTCAGCCAATCGATAGCTTCTGCGAAACTGCTAACTTCTTGGCTGCGCTCGCCGCGCTTAATGTATGCACCTTCTTCTATAAGTCCGTCTAGGGTATTACCTAGTTCTGCTAGTGCTCTGTATTCGCCTGAATGAAAGAAATCTGCACTAAAGGAATAAATCTTTTCTAGTCCGTGCAAGTTAAGAGTGGCTTCCGGCAGGAAGGTGTGGCGTTCCGGGTCTTCTTGGGCTTGCATTGTATAGTTGGCACTGACTCCCGGATGAAGCTTTTGCAGGCTTGCGGCCAATGCACTTACCCAATCGTCAACCTTTTCCTGATTCTTTAAGTCATCCTCCGCCATCGGTTGCGTAAAAATCATGGCTTCTAACACTTCCGTTGGGTATAGCCGAGCCAGACGACTGATGATTGCATAGGCTTCATTGAATTGTTTAACCAAAGATTCTAAAGAGTCATCTGTGATACCTGGCGCTTCTTTATTAACGTGTAGACTGGCACCTTCCAATGCGATTTGGGTTTGGTAGTTAGCCAGTTCGATGTCGTCTTTTAAGTATTGCTCCTGCTTTCCTTTACGAATTTTGTAAAGAGGAGGTTGCGCGATATAAATGTGGCCTCTTTCTACCAGTTCTCGCATTTGCCGAAAGAAAAACGTCAGTAAGAGAGTGCGGATATGAGAGCCATCAACATCAGCATCAGTCATGATAATAATGCTGTGATAGCGCAAATTTTCCGGGGCAAATTCTTCATTTCCAATACCGCAGCCAAGTGCCTTAATCAGTGTTCCCACTTCAACAGAACTTAACATCTTGTCAAACCGCGCTTTTTCTACGTTCAGAATCTTTCCTTTCAGGGGTAAAACCGCCTGGTTCTTGCGGTTTCTGCCTTGTTTTGCTGAGCCGCCGGCAGAATCACCCTCGACAATATAGATTTCAGACAGCGCCGGGTCTTTTTCCTGGCAATCCGCCAGTTTCCCAGGCAATCCGGCCACATCCAAAGCGCCTTTACGTCGAGTCATTTCTCGTGCTTTTCTGGCCGCTTCTCGCGCTCGAGCCGCATCAATCATCTTATTGACGATAAGTTTCGCGTCCTGTGGGTTTTCCATCAGAAAATCGTTGAAATGAGCGGCCATTTCTTGTTCCACGACCCCCTTAACCTCTGAAGAAACGAGTTTTGCTTTGGTTTGAGAAGAGAATTTAGGGTCTGGAACCTTTACTGAGATAATGGCAGTGAGGCCTTCACGGGCATCATCGCCAGTTGTGACAACCTCTTTCCCTTTTTTATTTGCCAACTCCTTGTCAATATAGCTTTTTAGTACTCTGGTTAAAGCTCCACGGAAACCGGCAAGATGGGTACCGCCGTCGCTTTGTGGAATATTGTTGGTATAGGGAAAGATGTTTTCCTGGTATGAGTCGTTCCATTGTAGGGCAACCTCTACGGTCATCCCGTCTTCTTCGCGAGCCGAAACAAAGTGGAATAGCTTGTTGACTGTAGTCTTGTTCTTATTTAGATAATCGACAAACGCTTTTAGCCCGCCCTCGTATTTATAGAGCTCTTCTTTCCCGCTTCTCTCATCAGTAAGCCTGATAGCCACTCCAGCGTTAAGAAATGCTAACTCACGCAGTTTCTTGGCCAAAATATCGTAGTGAAACTCGACATTTGTAAATGTATCGGCGGATGGCTTGAAGTGACACTCTGTTCCGGTGCTCTTGGTTTCACCAACGACCGTTAGTGGCGCCTTGGGTGTGCCATGCTCATAATATTGCTCATGAACTTCGCCGTCTCTACGGATAGTGAGTTTTAACTCCTCCGACAGGGCATTAACCACGGACACTCCTACACCGTGAAGGCCTCCTGAGACCTTGTAGCTGTTGTCATCAAATTTGCCCCCTGCATGAAGCACCGTCATGATGACTTCTGCCGCGGATACACCTTCTTTGTGCATTTCCGTCGGAATACCACGGCCATTGTCAGCCACGGTAATCGTTTCGCCAATATGGATGGTTACTTGGACCTCATCACAGAATCCCGCAAGGGCCTCGTCAATGGAATTGTCCACGAGCTCAAACACCATGTGGTGAAGGCCTGTTCCATCATCGGTGTCACCAATATACATACCAGGGCGTTTTCGGACGGCATCTAGACCTTTTAGGACCTTAATACTGTCGGAATTGTAGTCAGATTGAGACTCGTCGGTCATGCAAAAAACTCCAAGCGAAACACAGGCTTTGCTAAACCTGTTATCTACCGAAAATTCGAATAAATTAGCGAAAAATCAAGCCGTTATTGTACCACGTTCCACGTGGAACGTAGTCATTTCAGAGGGGTTTTGAAGGCAGCTTTTAACGGAATCTAACTCAACACAGGTCACAAATAGTTGAGCATCAAGATCCAGTAGTTTTTGCAGTATTTTTGCTCGATTTTCTTGGTCTAGTTCGGCTGGCAGGTCATCGACAAGGTAAATACATTTATCCTGAATTGCTTTTGAATATAGGCTTCCCTGTGCAATCTTTAGCGCGCTCACAAGAACTTTCTGTTGCCCCCTTGATAGCACGTCGATTGCGGGCGATTTTCCAACCTTGACGAGGACGTCAGCTCGATGCGGGCCATTTTGGGTTGCGCCATACTTTAGATCTTGGCGGCGACACTCAGTCAAAACAGTATTCAATTCTGAATCTTCATCCCAGCCTCGGCTGTATTGCAGGGATAGGGCGTCTATAGCGTTATTTTCTGCAATTGAGCCATAGACTTCGCCAAAAGTGGGTAAGAACTCTTCAAAATAGCGCTTCCTGGCTAAATCTACTTCGGCCGAAGCATCACACAGCTCTCTATCCCACGCTTGCAGCTGCTGCTCATCAAGCCTGGGAGCCTTCAATAACAGATTTCTGTTTGCGATACATTTGCGGGTAGTGCGCCAGTGATTCAGAAATGCATGTTCCACGTGAAACACTCCCCAATCCAAAAACCGCCTTCTCGACTTGGGGCCTCCTTCCAGCAGTAGAAAGGAACCAGAGTCCAATATCTGCACAGGCAAAATACGCGCTACAGAATCCCAATTTTTCTGAGATTCCAAATCAAGTTTTAATAGAGGTTTCTGCCGCCTCGATTTTAGAAGCCCAATCCGCCTGCCTTCCTTGGTTTCTGCGAAGATAGAAAGCTCTGGAGAATCATCAGAAATCAGAGAACCTGTTTTACTGGTCCTAAAAGATCTACCCGATCCTAATAAATGCGCAGCTTCGAGAATACTGGTTTTGCCACTGCCATTTACGCCGTAAATCAAATTCAATCTGGGGTGGGGTTTTAGTTCAAGCTGCTGAATATTTCGAACTGCGCCAACTTTGAACAGACTTAGAGAGCTCACAGTATCAGGGATCTAGGTGCCTGCGCATCTATAGACGCATCGGCATTACAACGTAAAGCGCATCAGATCCTTCATCAGCCTCGAGCAATGCACTACTATTCGGGTCCGATAGTGTAATTTTTACTTTGTCGCTAGTAAGCGTGGAAAGTACATCGATTAGATAACTGACATTAAACCCGATTTCTAACGCTTCGGCTTCATATTCAACAGAAACGACTTCTTCAGCTTCTTCCTGTTCTGGGTTATTCGCTAATATGCGCATTTCCCCATTCGACAAATTTACCCTGACACCGCGGTATTTTTCATTTGAAAGAATGGACGCTCGCGCAAAGGCCTGGCGCAATTCCTGACAATCTCCGGTGAGGAGTCGATCGCCCCCTTTTGGTAGTACGCGGTTGTAATCTGGAAATTTCCCATCCACAAGCTTGGATGTGAAAGTAAATTCTGGAATTGCCGCCCTTATATGGTTCTGGCCGAAAGTCAGCTCTATGTCACCACCCTCGTCAGACAGCAGTCGAGTGAGTTCCATGATCCCTTTGCGAGGCAAGATTAATTGCTGGGTGTCGGTCACAGTTGTGGCCAGGTTTAAAGTTTCCATGGCAAGTCGATGGCCGTCTGTCGCAACAACTCGTAGATAGTCAGCGCCCACTTCAAACAACATACCGTTCAGATAATAGCGAACATCTTGCTGTGCCATGGCGAAACTTGTGGCATCCAACAATTCCCGCAGTTTTGCCTGGGTAATGGTAATTGAGAAAGTATCCGGCTCCTCGTCAACATTAGGAAATTCGCTCGCTGGAAGAGTAGTAAGTGTAAACCTACTTCTACCGGACTTGAGCTTTAGCTTGTTATCAACGACCGAGATTTCCAATTGAGAGTCATCCCCAAGAGACTTACAAATGTCCAGCAGCTTTCTAGCAGGAACAGTAATTTCGCCCGCCTTGGAAGACCCCTCTATAGTCGCTCTACCGATTAGTTCTACTTCGAGATCAGTCCCGGTCAGAGAAAGCTCACGGTCTTTCAATACCAGCAATACATTGGAAAGTACGGGGAGCGTTTGTCGCCGCTCGACCACCCCGCTCACCATCTGTAAGGGTTTGAGCAA
Organism: Pseudomonadales bacterium; assembly: GCA_012103535.1. Classification (GTDB taxonomy): domain Bacteria; phylum Pseudomonadota; class Gammaproteobacteria; order Pseudomonadales; family Pseudohongiellaceae; genus UBA9145. The sequence continues at coordinate 406,522 of WLWQ01000003.1, read as the reverse complement.
CGCTTCGCGAGAAATTGTAAATTGCATCTACTGGATTTTTCCTTTATTTATCAATATGTTGCTATCTAGCTGGAAAGCGAGCGCAAGAGATTATTGTAGTCTTCTTGGATATCTGTGGAACTGTGCCGCAACTTATTTATTTGTTTGCAAGCATGCAACACTGTGGTGTGGTCTCTACCACCGAAGGCATCACCGATCTCAGGTAAACTATGATTAGTAAGCTCTTTTGATAAGGTCATCGCAACCTGCCGTGGTCTGGCAACTGACCGATTCCTTCGTTTGGATAACATGTCTGCCATTTTAATCTTGTAGTATTCAGCAACCGATCGCTGAATATTGTCGATAGTGACTAGTTTGTCTTGCAGGGCGAATAGATCCCGCAGCGCTTCTTTAATCAGCTCAAGATTGATTTTCTCACCCTTAAAATTCGCATGGGCTATCACCCGTTTTAATGCACCTTCCAATTCGCGCACATTGGAGCGTAGTCTCTGCGCCACAAATAACGCCGCTTCATAGGGTAACTCAACATTACAGAGCTCTGCTTTATTCATCAAAATTGCAGCCCTGGTTTCTAGCTCAGGGGGTTCCACCGCAACCGTTAGACCCCAGCCGAAGCGAGATTTAAGGCGCTCTTCCAATCCATTGATCTCTTTATGGTAGCGATCGCAGGTCAGAATTATCTGATGGCCGCCTTCCAATAAGGCGTTAAATGTATGGAAGAATTCTTCCTGAGAGCGTTCTTTGCCAGCAAAGAACTGAATATCGTCAATTAACAAGGCATCGACCGATCGATAAAAGCGTTTGAATTCACTGATGGCATTGAGTTGAAGCGCCGAAACCATGGTCGCCACAAATGTTTCAGAATGCAGATAAACAACCTTGGCGCCGGGTTTCTTGGCAACCAGGTAATTGCCGATAGCATGCATTAAGTGAGTCTTTCCTAACCCAACGCCTCCGTAAATAAAGAGCGGGTTGTAGGCATAACCTGGGTTTTCGGCAACCTGCATCGCCGCTGCCCGGGCCAACTGATTGGACTTTCCAACAACGAAATTATCGAAATTATTTTCCTGATTAAGGGCGCCGCGGTGTCTGAGCTTGCCTTCGATAACAATATCCATGTTACGACGGTCAGGTTTACTGCTAGCCAAAATTGGATCGAGCAGAGAAGGTTGTTCCTGCGGACTCATGGGCTCAGCAACTACTGCTATGGATTGCTTACTTTCCACAGACACAGATTTTCTTGGTTCAGGGGTGGATAACGAGCGGGTTTCAACCACCGGTCCATTTTGAGAATACACTTCCAACTCAATTTGCATTGAGCCGCTGACTGCCTCTCCCACTAACTCCTCGATCCGAACCAGAAATTTACTTTTAACCCAATCCAAAATAAATCGGTTGGGTGCAGCGATACAAAGAACATTGTCTTTGAGTTCTGCCTTTAATGGTCGTATCCAGGTGTTAAATTGTTGCGAAGGGAGTTCAGCTTTCAAACAATCAATACAATGTTGCCAACACTCGACTACCACGTTCACTGCCCACAGGTTTTAGTTTTTATTTAAGGCTGCAATTCTAGCGATTGGGTATTGAGTTATCCACTGCTGGAAATCAGCAAAAAGGGTTTTTTGAGTTGATTTTATCTTCTTATTTTTCAGAGGTTTATGGGTTTTCGGCTGATAATTACCGAGTCGAAAAATGAACGAAAAAAGCAACAAAACTCGCGCCTTGTTGATAAATAGCTTGTGGATAACTTGTGACTAAGTTTGGGTTAATTTCTTTTGTTAGAGCTCGAGCAGAAATTTTGCTCAATCTAAATCCGAAGCTATCAATTAATGGTTAAACTGAGCAAGTCCTTGATTGAAACTTTGCCCTAAAACCTCTAGAATTCGCCCTCTTTTTGAGCCTGCTCGGTTCAATATAGCAATTCTGGAAATTCAGTTATGAAAAGAACTTTTCAACCCAGCGTCATAAAACGTGCCCGCACTCATGGTTTTCGTGCTCGCATGGCGACCAAGGGTGGACGCCTCGTTCTGAAAAGAAGACGCGCAAAGGGGCGCGCTAGACTCTCTGCTTAATTCGCTTTTCTCCCTTTCGAAAAGAGATCACGAGTGGCTGAGTATGGCTTTTCTAAAGATTCTCGGTTACTGACTGCCGCCGACTATAAGGCTGTATTTGATAAAGCTCAGTACAAAGTTTCCTGTCGCCACTTTCTTATGCTTGCTGCCTCTAATGTTGGTGGCTCCAAGCGACTCGGCATAGTGGTGGCAAAGAAGAATGTCGCACAAGCTGTGCATCGCAATAGAATAAAGCGCCAAATAAGAGAGTCGTTTCGAAAGACCAGCGCAGGAATTCAGCCTTTGGACGTAGTTGTGCTGGCACGGAGAGATGCTGATAAACTGAGCAATTCACAGGTATCAAAATTCTTAAATAACCTGTGGCAAGATCTAGAAAACAAATTGGTTGGAAATAGCAATTCTTAGTTAACCATGGCTACAAGCGAATGATTAAATCAGTTCTAATCCGGCTAATTACTCTGTACCAACTTACCTTAAGTTTTTTAATCGGCAATCAATGTCGATTTCATCCTACTTGCTCTCAATATACAAAAGAAGCAATCGAACACCATGGCAGTATAAAAGGCTCTTTATTGGGTGTTCGGAGAATCTGCAGCTGCCATCCCTGGCATGAAGGCGGCTATGATCCAGTGCCAAAACCGGAAGAAGTCTCTTCGCATCTCTAGGAATAGCGGCCCATGGATCTCACTAAATTTTTCTTATACACATCATTAGCAGTTATTACCTACCTAATGCTGCTCGCCTGGCAGGAAGATTATCCGCCCCTGGTCGATGATGGGTCGCAAGGCTCCGTTCAATTACAAATTCCTGAAACTACCAACACTCCGGTTACCGATGTACCCACCGATGTGCCTTCCGATGTGCCAAGCACGGCACCGAGCACCACCGTAAGTGAGCCTGCACAAACTTCCAACCCTTCTATATCTGCCGAAGGAACATCTCGTCTTATTAATATAGAAACAGACACTCTCGTTTTAAGTATCGACCTCAACGGCGGCGATATTGTTCAACTTGCTTTGCCGCTATATTTGAAACAGATAGATGTGACAGATGACCCCTTTGTGCTTTTGGAATCCAATCAGGGTCGTAGCTATGTAGCCCAAAGTGGGCTGATTGGTGCCAATGGTACCGACAGTGCCGGCAGAGCAGCCTATCGATCTTCTGCTTCGAGCTATCGTATGGCAGATAACGATGATTCACTGGTGGTGGATTTGGTGGCCGAATCAACTGCGCTTGGAGTCACAGTTACTAAGCGATTTACTTTTAATCGTGACAGCTACCTGGTTGATGTAAGTTTCATCGTAGAAAATCAGTCGGCAGAAACCTGGCAAGCCAATGCCTTCGGTCAAATCAAGCGAGACAGTTTTGACGACCCCAGTAGTGCTGGTGGATTTGGCCGTACCTTTCTCGGCTTTGTTACTACCTCCGCCGACGATCCCTATATAAAAATAGAATTCGATGATATCGATGATGCCTCCCAAACTGTTGAAATGAACGGTGGCTGGGTTGGGTTTAGCCAACACTATTTTCTCTCAGCTTGGATACCGGCAGTTGATTCGCCCAATAGATTTACTTCTCGAAAAAATGACATTAATCAGTATTTCGGAGAATTTACCAGTGCTGCTTTCGCAGTCGCGCCTGGCACTACTGGAGACCATACGATTCAGTTTTATGCGGGTCCAAAAGACCAGTATTCCTTAGCCGAGATGTCACCCAATTTGGACCTGACAATCGACTACGGATTTTTGTGGTTTCTTGCAGCTCCTATTTATTGGTTATTAACTCGCATCGATTCAGCGATTGGTAACTATGGCATATCGATTATTCTATTGACGATTGTCGTTAAAGCCTTTTTCTACAAACTTTCTGAAAGCCAATATAAATCGATGGCTGGAATGCGTCGCTTGATGCCAAAAATGCAACAACTAAAAGATCGGTATGGCGACGACAAGATAGGTTTGCAGAAAGCAACCATGGATCTCTATAAGAAAGAAAAGATAAATCCATTTGGTGGTTGTCTGCCAATGCTAGTGCAGATGCCCGTGTTTATCGCACTTTATTGGGTACTAATGGAAAGTGTGGAACTAAGACATGCTCCCTTTATTGGTTGGTTAACAGACTTATCGGTACGGGATCCCTTTTTCATCCTGCCTTTATTAATGGGTGCCACCATGTTTTTGCAAACCAAACTGAGCCCAGCACCCGCCGACCCTATGCAGGCTCGAGTGATGCAAATCATGCCAATCATGATGACAGTACTGTTTCTCTGGTTCCCGGCTGGCCTGGTACTTTACTGGTTAACCAACGGCATGCTTGGAATTTTGCAGCAGTGGTACATCACTAGAAAAATCGAAGCTGCCTACGAAGCCGCAAAAAGCTAAGCTAGCTCTTACGGTGAACGTCCATTAGCGACTGTTCTATTTCAAGGTTGAATCCCAACGATTAATCTCAATGGTTAATAATGTCTCCGACACAATTTGTGCAATAGCAACAGCTGCAGGTCGCGGTGGCATTGGAATCGTGCGAATCTCCGGCGCACAAACAACAAATATTTGTTTAGAGATTTTAGGCTTCAAGCCAACACCGCGGCATGCTCATAGTACGAATTTTTTAGATAAAGACGGGCGCGTAATAGATAGCGGGATTGCCATTTTTTATCAGGCGCCTAATTCCTTCACTGGTGAAGACATCCTCGAGTTACAGGGTCATGGCGGAGCTCAAATCCTAAACGAAGTCCTAGAGAGAGTGCTGTCTTTTGGAGTGAGACAAGCCCATCCTGGTGAGTTTTCTGAACGGGCGTTCTTAAACGACAAAATTGATCTGGTGCAGGCTGAAGCCATCGCCGACTTAATCGATGCCAGTTCCAAACAAGCGGCCAAATCCGCGATGCGTACCTTACAAGGTGAGTTTTCCAGGCGCGTTGGAAAAATGCAGGAGCAGCTAATTGCTACTCGGGTTAATGTTGAAGCTGCGATTGATTTTTCCGACGAGGATATCGATATTCTCTCCGACACTGGAGTTGCCACCGCAATTCAAGAAACTAAAACGGATTTAGAAAAAGTTTTTGAACAAGCGCAGCAAGGAGTCATTCTCAGAGAGGGAATGAAAGTTGTGATTGCGGGTAGGCCTAATGCTGGAAAATCCAGCCTGCTGAACGCACTCGCGGGTGAAGACAGCGCCATTGTCACTGCCATTCCCGGAACCACACGGGATGTCTTACGGGTGGAGACCTCCATTGAAGGCATGCCGATTCATATTATCGATACCGCCGGCTTGCGCAGCAGCGAAGATATAGTGGAACAGGAAGGTATAAAGCGAGCTGAGCAGGCCATTGTTGAAGCAGATCAAATCTTGTTAGTGATTGATGCCTCAATCCCTGAAAAAGATGTTGATAGGCTGTTAGATCCATTAACTGAAGTTATTGGTAAGTCATTACTAACTCCTGATACCCTAAAAAATATAAGCTTTATTCAAAACAAAATTGACCTGTTAAACAATGCAAGCGCCGCGAAAACTACCATTTCAGTGCAAAACACTAACTATCCACAGATTACTCTGTCAGCCAAGAGCGGCACTGGTTTGCAGCTATTGCGCAACCATCTTAAGCAAATTATTGGCTATCAACCCTCTGAGAGTGGCGATTTCGTCGCCAGAGAGCGCCACCTTAAAGCACTGCGTTCTGCCAAAGAGTTCATTATTTCTGTGGAGTTAAACTTAAGTAAGCACTCACCTTTGGAAGTTATTGCGGAAGATCTACGGCTAGCTCAAAAGGCCTTGGGAGCAATTACTGGAGAATTCAGTAGCGACGATTTACTGGGCGAGATTTTTTCCAGTTTCTGTGTTGGAAAATAAAACCCATAAATTAGACATCATGTTGGCAATTGTCTCTTTATCGGGGGATGGATTCTGTATAGAAACAGGATAACTTTCACTAAAATGGGTACAGTTTTTTAAGCCGTGATTTTGTCAACAAGCCCCACACCCCTTGTAAGCATCCTAATCACCGCTTTCTAACCGGTTTATATATTTGTAACTTATTGAAAATAAAATAATTAAATGGCTTACTAACAGAAATTGCTGCCCCCTATAACAACAACATTAATACCTCTATATACATATATATAAATAAATTATTAAATATTGTTATTGATTTCGACAATTCACATTTCTCGAGATCACTATATACTGCTCATCCCTCGAAGCCCGCGAGTTCGGCCAAAACAAAATGCAGCATCAAACTCAATATGACGTAATCGTTGTCGGTGGTGGCCATGCCGGAACTGAAGCCGCGCTGGCGTCAGCCCGGCAAGGCGCTAGCACGCTGCTAATTACGCACAGCATTGAAACCCTGGGGCAGATGTCCTGCAATCCTGCCATCGGTGGTATTGGCAAAAGCCATTTGGTTAAAGAAATCGATGCGCTAGGTGGCGCAATGGCCAAGGCCATTGATCTAGCAGGAATACAAATTCGTGTACTCAATGCCAGCAAAGGACCAGCAGTTCGAGCAACCAGAGCGCAAGCAGATCGAGTGCTTTACAAAGCAGCAATTCGAAAAATTCTTGAGCACCAAGAAAACTTAACTCTGTTCCAACAGGCAGTTGATGATTTGCTGATTGAAGCAGGAACCGTGCGTGGCGTTAAAACACAAATGGGTTTGACGATTAAAGCGCAGAAAGTTGTTCTAACGACTGGAACCTTTCTTGGTGGGAAAATTCACATAGGATTGCAAAACAGTTCCGGTGGTAGAGCTGGCGATCCACCAGCGATAGCCTTAGCAGATCGATTGCGAGAATTACCCTTTCGTGTTGATCGTTTAAAAACCGGAACTCCACCTCGTATTGATGCGAGGACAGTAGATTTCAATGTGATGCAAGTTCAAGCTGGTGATGAGCCTTTGCCAGTAATGTCTTACCTAGGTTCCCCGCAAGACCACCCAAAACAAATCAATTGTTATATCACCGCAACGAACGAAGCTTGTCATGAAACAATCAGAGCTGGTTTAGATCGATCTCCGATGTACACAGGTGTTATCGAAGGAACCGGACCGCGCTATTGTCCTTCGATTGAAGATAAAGTAATGCGATTCGCAGATAAAACTTCCCATCAAATCTTTGTCGAACCCGAAGGACTGGAAACGAATGAACTATATCCGAATGGCATCTCAACAAGTTTGCCTTACGATGTTCAAGTGGAGATGGTGCGACATATCGAGGGTTTCGAAAACGCCCACATAACCAGACCAGGTTATGCCATTGAATATGATTTTTTTAATCCGCAAGATTTAAATTATTCCTTGGAAACCAAGTTCGTAAATGGACTGTATTTTGCTGGTCAAATAAACGGGACAACTGGCTATGAAGAAGCGGCTGCACAAGGACTTCTGGCTGGATTAAATGCGGCACTGGCGGTGCATGAAAAAGCCGCTTGGTGCCCAGGTCGAGACCAAGCTTATCTGGGAGTGTTAGTCGACGATTTGATTACCCTGGGTACGAATGAACCCTATCGAATGTTTACTTCACGAGCTGAGTATCGACTTACTCTTAGAGAAGATAATGCCGATTTACGCCTTACGGAAATTGGGCACGATTTAGGCATTGTTTGTGAGCAAAGATGGCAATTACTTTGCAATAAACGCGAAAGAATTGAAAAAGAATTAGCGCGGCTACGCAGTCATTGGATACAACCCCAGTGCGCCACTGCAGACAATGTAAATCAACTATTAGAAAAACCCATTGCACGTGAATACAATCTGGCTGATTTATTAGCCAGGCCCGGCGTTGAATACAAACCACTTATGCATGCAGCCTTTGAAGAAGAAATCTCTTTTGCAACAAATTCACTAGAGGATCAAGCAACTCAACAAGTAGAGATTCAAATCAAGTATCAAGGTTACATTGATCGACAATCCGATGAGATAGAACGTCTTAAGAAGCAGGAAAAAACAAGGCTGCCAGAGGATTTCGATTATCAGCACATGCAAGGACTTTCCAATGAGTTAAAACAAAAACTCATTGCCGCAAAACCAGAAAACATTGGGCGTGCTTCACGCATACCAGGGATAACACCAGCGGCCATTTCACTGTTGCTAATTTATCTGAAGAAGCATCAATCCTTAGCGAGAAAGGCGAGCTAGACTAGCCACCTTAACAATCATCTATCGTGGTTTCTGATATCCAGCAAGTGCTGCTTAAAGGGCTAGAAAAAATTGGCCTTTCCCCAGATCAATTCCAAGTCGAGCAATTACTGGCTTACCTGGATCTGCTTGCAAAGTGGAATACAAAGTACAACCTGATTGCCGACACTGACAGAGAATCTATGGTCAATCGACATCTGCTCGATAGTTTAACAATCTGCAACTATGTGACCGGGGAGCATGTTCTCGATATTGGTTCAGGTGCAGGGCTTCCCGGCATACCTCTGGCAATTTTGAAACCACAGCAACATTTCATTTTGCTTGATAGCAATGGCAAAAAAACGTGCTTTTTATTCCAGGTTAAAACTGCTCTAAAACTGAACAATGTGACAATCGAAAACCGCAGAGTAGAGCGCTATCAATGTTCCCATCAAATTGATATGGTGATTTGCAGAGCTTTTGCGGCCCTTGACGATATTGTGACCAAATCAAAGCATTTACTGTCGCAAGAGTGTAAACTCGTAGCTATGAAAGGGCGATTTCCGGAGCAGGAGATCAAAAGTTTGCCAAAGGATTTTGTAGTGACGAACACTGTCAAACTTTCAGTGCCAGGCGAAGATTCTGACCGCCATTTAATCGAAGTGAGTAGAATCTAAATCTCGGCAATCAATTTAGTTATTTTGTAGTCATAGTTAACAAGTGGACTAACAACGTGGGCAAAGTATTAGCAATTGCCAATCAAAAAGGCGGAGTAGGAAAAACAACTACTTCGGTAAATCTCGCAGCGTCATTAACTGTTACCCGCAAAAACGTTTTGCTTATCGATCTCGACCCTCAAGGTAATGCCACCACGGGTTCGGGTGTCGACAAATCCAGTCTGAGTCTTTCTGTCTACAATCTGCTTTCCGAAAATGAAAATATAGAAAATGTATTGCTTAGACCCGATGCAGGATACGACTTGTTGCCAGCCAATGGCGATTTAGTTGCTTCTGAAGTTGAATTGATGACAGGGGATGATCGAGAACTTCGCCTAAGATCCATCGTCGACACCATCAGACCCAACTATGATTTCATCGTAATAGATTGCCCACCCTCACTTAATATGCTGACTGTGAATGCCCTAGTTGCCGCAGATGGTGTAGTTATTCCCATGCAATGTGAATACTATGCTCTCGAAGGACTATCGGCCTTGATGGACACGATTGGGGCGATAAGGGATCGATTAAATCCATCCCTCAAAATAGAGGGAATTCTGCGCACTATGTATGACCCGCGCAGCAAGCTCACTAGCGAAGTAAATGGTCAGCTTATTAATTACTTTGGCGACACCGTTTATCGAACTGTAGTTCCACGCAATATTCGTCTCGCCGAAGCCCCAAGTTATGGAAAACCCGTGATTAAATACGATAAGCAATCCCGGGGAGCAATCGCCTACCTGGCATTGGCGGGTGAAATGTTAAGGCGTCACGATGAAGCCGCAGCAGCTGTGTCCAGTTAATCCAATTTCAGGCTCAGCTGGAGGCTGGCCGAAAATGAGCTCAGGTGAAAAATGAACGATAAAAAGAAGCTAGGTAAGGGCCTGGATGCCTTGTTATCCACTGGCAGCACCCAGACCATGGCTAGTTTGCTCGGCAAACCCACCCAGCTTCAACAAGCTCAAGATGAGCCAGTTTCAGCAGACAAAGACGGCGATCTCAAAAACATCCCTATCGACCTGATTCAGCGCGGCAAGTACCAGCCCCGCACAGACATGCATGAAGAAGCCCTGGAAGAGCTAGCAGCCTCCATCAAGAGCCAGGGAATTATGCAACCTATTGTCATTCGCCCAATTTCCTCCGAAAAATACGAAATAATAGCCGGAGAACGGCGCTGGCGAGCCAGCCAGATAGCCGGATTGGACACGATTCCGGCAATGATAAAGCCAGTGGGCGATGAAGCTGCGATTGCCATGGCTTTGATTGAAAATATTCAACGGGAAAACCTTAATCCTATTGAAGAAGCCATGGCTCTAAAACGACTCCAAGACGAATTCGAACTCACACAACAAGAAGTTGCAGACGCGGTTGGTAAGTCTCGTGCCAGTGTCACAAACTTGATTCGATTGATTGGCCTGCATATCGATGTACGTCGAATGCTTGAGCACGGTGATCTGGAAATGGGCCATGCTAGAGCTCTATTATCATTACCAGACGTGCAACAGGCGGAAGCTGCTAGAACAGTGGTAGGAAGAGGGCTTTCAGTCCGCCAAACCGAATCATTGGTCCGGCGCCTGGTAGCGGGCGGTGGTAGCAGTAAAAATACGCGAGTTATTGACCCAGACATCAAAAACCTTGAAGAAAACCTGGCAGAGAAACTCGGTGCCAAGGTCATGATCCAGCACACCGCCAAAGGTAAAGGCCGACTGGTGGTTAAATACAGCAGCCTGGACGAATTGGATGGAATTCTGTCTCACATCAACTAGTATTTGTCCTTAAATCAGCGTTGTTTTTCCAGCTCAAATTTTCTGCTCAGTAAGTCTCAAAATTGTTAATGGGGCGTAGTTGATACTGCCCTGCAAAGCCCCTATAATGCGCGTGCTTTGGTGATCACCGCCGCAACAACTGATGTTTGTAACGGGTGTTTTTGGGGAACTGAGCTCGGACGAGAAGCTAGTTTAGAAAGCCATTTTCGTGACCAATTTAAGACCCCCTCCAGTTTATAAAGTAATCGTCGCGCAGCTGGCTGCGACAGCCTTTATTGCAGCAGTCTCACTGTTGTTTTCAGGTAACGTTGTTGCTTACTCAGTATTACTGGGCGGGCTGATAAGTGCTTTGCCAAACAGCTATTTCGCGGTTCAGGCCTTCAAATATCAAGGGGCTCAAAACGCAGATAAAGTTGTTAAGAGTTTTGTAAGAGGAGAACTCGGCAAAATAGGAATCACCATTGTGCTTTTTGCACTAAGCTTTGCATTGATTACTAATTTAAGTGAGCTCGCGCTGATACTTGGGTTCGTAACTACCCATTTTGTCGGTGTGATGATGTCGGGACTGATTAGTTACAGCCCAACAAGTGATAAGACATAACGAACCGATCGGTTAAATAACGGAGTTAGATTTTACTAAATGGCAGAATCAGCCGCTGAACTCACAGTTCAAGAATACATTACTCATCACTTATCTTTTCTTACCTTTGGTCGCATTGATGACCATTGGGGTTTTGCTCACACCCCTGAAGAAGCGTCCGAGATGGGCTTCTGGGCTATCAACGTCGACACGATGGGATGGTCAATTTTTCTCGGCGCCGCATTTCTCTGGTTTTTCCACCGGGTAGGGAAAAACGCGACTATCGAAAATCCATCTGGGATCCAAAACTTTGTTGAAGCGGTGGTAGAGTTTGTAGATAACCGTGTCTCTGAATCATTTAACTATAAAAACGAATTAATCGGGCCGCTGTGTTTGCTATTGTTGTTTTGGATATTACTGATGAACACCATGGATCTGGTGCCGGTAGATCTTCTAACAACCTTTGGCTTTGAGCCGTTGTTGCACACCGTTTTTCATCTCGAAAACGCACCATTTAAGGTAGTTCCCACCACCGATCCGAATATCACAATGGGTATGTCGGTCTCGGTTTTCTTAATGATCATTTACTACAGCATAAAGAATAAAGGATTGGGTGGGTTTTTGGGTGAACTGGCGTTTCACCCGTTTGGCAAATGGATGATGCCTTTTAATTTAATTATTGAAGCCCCAACGTTATTCGCGAAACCAATTTCACTTGGCCTGCGTTTATTTGGAAACCTGTATGCAGGAGAACTTTTGTTCTTGTTGATTGCATCTATGTTGGGGCTGTGGCAGTTGCCAGCGCACTTTGCCTGGGCAGCTTTCCACTTACTAGTAATACCTCTGCAAGCATTTGTCTTCATGATGTTAACCATCGTTTATCTCAATGCTGCGCATGAAGCACCACATCACTAATTTATAAAACACTCTGAACTGAACAAACTCTGGAGGAAAAAATGGAACTAATTTTGGCTAACACGGTACTAGGCGTATTGCTTGTACTGGGTCTGGGCGCCGCAGGAACAGCGATTGGCTTCGGAATTCTGGGAGGTAAATTCCTGGAAGGATCTGCTCGTCAGCCTGAGCTTGCACCTAAACTACAGGGCTCAATGTTCCTCGTAGCTGGCCTTATTGACGCGGTAACCATGATTGGTATCGGCATCGGTATGTGGTTTACCTTTGCTAATCCTTTTACTGCCGCATTGGGTGGTTAATAAACTCGATTAAGCGGGAGTAATGCCGTGAATATTAACGCAACCTTTTTAGGCCAAATGATCGCAATGGCGTTCTTTCTGTGGTTCTGCAGTAAGTACGTCTGGCCTCCGTTTATGCGCATTATGGACGAGCGCAAAAAGAAGATCGCCGATGGTCTAGAAGCGGCGGCCCGTTCCCAAAAAGATTTGGAACTAGCGCAAGCAAAGTCCACCGAGCAGTTAAAAGAAGCGAAGACGGATGCTGCGGCAATTATCGACCAGGCAAACAAACGAGCCGCTCAAATTGTGGATGAAGCAAAAGAGCAGGCACGGGAAGAAGGCAAACGCATCATTGCTGGTGCAAACGCTGAAATTGAACAGGAAGTGAATAGAGCAAAAGAAGCGCTGCGCTCGCAAGTTTCTGCGATTGCAATTGCTGGAGCTGAAAAAATATTGGAAGACTCCATCGATCAAGCAGCAAACGAAGACATGCTAAGCAAACTCGCTTCCGAGCTTTAACGCACAAATAAGAATCGCTATGGCTGAAACAACAACACTAGCAAGACCCTATGCAAAAGCCGCATTCGAAGTGGCTTTACAAGACAGTTCTCTGGACCAATGGTCACAGACATTAGGGCTGGCTGCTGCAATTACTTCGCAGGAATCTGTTGCTTCGGTTCTAAAGGATCCGTCTCTCTCATCAGAGCAGATTGCAGAATCGTTCTTAGCGGTGTGTGGAGATGATCTTAGCGATAAGGGGCGAAACTTTATTCGCCTGTTAGCGGAAAACAAAAGATTAGTTTTACTGCCAGAAGTGTCAGCACTCTATGAAATCCTGAAAGCCAATCAGGAAAGATCTGTTGAAGTAGAGATAACGACAGCTTTCGAAATCAGTTCATATATCGCAAAAAAGCTGGCGGATTCTCTTAAGTCTCGATTAGAGCGAGAAATTAATCTGGCGACAACAGTCGACCAATCATTATTGGGCGGCGCAGTTATCCGAGCCGGTGATACAGTGATCGATAGTTCTGTGCGCGGCAAGTTAAGCAAATTAGCTGAAACAATGAATTCCTGAATGGATTAGGCAACAGCCCTAAACCCTAAGGAGACATAGGAAATAGAGATGCAACAACTGAATCCATCTGAAATCAGTGAAATTATTAAACAGCGGATCGACAATCTCGATGTGTCTGTTCAGGCCAAGAACGAAGGCACGATAGTCAGCGTAATGGACGGCATTATCCGTATCCATGGATTGGCTGACGTAATGTATGGCGAGATGATCGAGTTCGAAGGTGGTATTTACGGCATGGCCTTGAACCTTGAAAGAGATTCTGTCGGCGCCGTGGTACTTGGTGATTATCTTGAACTTAAAGAAGGTCAGACTTGTAAATGTACTGGCCGTATTCTTGAGGTGCCAGTTGGCCCAGAACTGGAAGGCAGAGTAGTCGATGCTCTTGGTAAACCAATTGATGGTAAAGGCCCAATTGAAGCAAAAGAAACAGATGCAATCGAGAAAGTGGCGCCTGGAGTAATTGCACGTCAATCTGTTTCCCAGCCCGTACAGACTGGTTTGAAATCAATCGACTCCATGACACCAATCGGCCGCGGACAGCGCGAATTAATCATTGGTGACCGTGAGGTTGGTAAGACCGCAGTAGCGATCGATACCATCATCAACCAAAAAGGCAAAGGCGTAAGATGTGTTTACGTGGCAGTTGGTCAGAAAGCCAGCTCCATTGCCAGCGTCGTACAAAAACTGGAAGAACACGGCGCCATGGAATACACCATTGTGGTTTCGGCTTCTGCATCTGATCCAGCCTCCATGCAATTCATCGCACCTTATTCTGGTTGCTCAATGGGTGAGTATTATCGTGATCGTGGGCAGGATGCATTGATCATTTACGACGATCTCACCAAGCAAGCCTGGGCTTATCGACAGATTTCACTGTTACTCCGTAGACCGCCAGGCAGAGAGGCATATCCTGGGGATGTATTCTACTTACACTCCCGTCTTTTGGAGCGAGCAGCGCGAGTAAGCGCTAACTACGTTGAACAGTTTACGGACGGTAAAGTTAAGGGACAGACAGGATCTCTGACAGCGCTACCAATTATTGAAACACAGGCTGGTGATGTATCGGCTTTCGTTCCGACCAACGTTATTTCTATTACCGATGGACAGATCTTCTTGGAAACTGACCTGTTTAATTCAGGCATCCGCCCGGCAATGAATCCGGGCATTTCAGTATCTCGAGTAGGCGGAGCCGCTCAAACTCAAATTATTAAGAAGCTCGGTGGCGGTATCCGTATTGCCCTGGCTCAGTATCGTGAGCTTGCGGCCTTTGCGGCCTTTGCATCCGACCTCGATGACGCGACTCGAGCGCAATTGGAACACGGGCAGCGTGTAACAGAATTGATGAAACAGAAGCAGTATTCACCGCTTTCCATTGCTGAAATGGGTGTTTCATTATTTGCAGCCAACGAAGGCTTTCTTGAAGATATCGAACTAAATAAGGTGCTGGATTTTGAAGCCGCGCTACTGTCTTACATGAATAGCGAACACGGCGACCTGCTCGGTAATATCAACGAAACTGGTGATTACAATGATGATATTGAATCCCAATTCCGTTCTGCGATTGAAAAGTTTAAATCAACGCAAACTTGGTAAGGTGCCAGGACTAACATTTTAGAGGTACACCAAAGATGGCCAGCGGTAAAGAAATACGAAGCAAGATCGCGACTATCAAGAATACTCAGAAGATCACTAAGGCGATGGAAATGGTTTCCGCGAGTAAAATGCGGAACGCCCAGGATCGAATGAAGCTTGGTAAGCCTTATGCCCATCGTATTCGTTCGGTTATTGGACACATTGCTAACTCGACTCCTGAGTATCGCCATGAATATTTTGACACTAGGGAAACAAAGCGAGTTGGCTACATAGTCATATCCACTGACCGTGGCCTCTGTGGTGGTTTAAATATCAATCTCTTTAAAGCCACAGCTGCGTCAATGAAGGAGTGGGCTGACAAAAACGTCGAAATCGATATTTGTACGATAGGCGCCAGAGCGGCCACTTTCTTTAATAATTACGGAGGCAATGTCGTTGCGGCGGTGCGCGACATAGGTGACTCGCCGGAATTAGCCGATGTGATTGGTGCAGTTAAAATCATGCTGGACAAATTCAGTGTAGGCGAAATCGACCAGGTGATGATTGTTAGTAATGATTTCGTTAACACCATGACCCATCAGCCAGAGGTCAATCAGTTACTGCCACTATTACCTTCTGAAAAAGAAGACTTACAACATCATTGGGACTATTTGTACGAACCCGATGCGAAAGATTTACTGGATGGTTTGTTACTGCGATTTATCGAATCTCAGGTTTACCAGGCGGTAGTAGAGAACAATGCTTGTGAACAAGCAGCAAGAATGATCGCCATGAAGAGTGCTTCTGATAATGCTGGCGATCTTATTGAACAATTAGGCCTTGCCTACAACAAGGCAAGACAAGCAGCAATCACCCAAGAGCTATCAGAGATAGCTGGCGGCGCAGCTGCAGTATAAGTTTTTATTTATTGAACATTTGATGAGAAAAGATTGAGGAACCGAACATGAGCAGCGGTCGGATCGTAGAAATTATCGGAGCGGTTATAGACGTAGAGTTTGAGCGCGACAACGTGCCTCAGGTGTATGATGCGCTTACCGTCGATGACACTGAAATTACCCTGGAAGTACAACAGCAATTGGGCGACGGTGTAGTTCGTACTATTGCACTGGGAAGCACGGAAGGACTGAGTCGTGGTCTGTCCGTACAAGACACCGGTGCGCCGGTATCTGTGCCAGTTGGAACCGCAACTCTCGGCCGGATCATGGATGTGCTGGGTCGACCAATCGATGAGCGTGGTCCGATCGGTGAACAAGAGCGAATGCCGATTCACCGCAAAGCACCTAGCTACGAAGAGCTTGCAACCACGAATGAACTACTGGAAACCGGTATTAAAGTTATCGATCTGGTTTGTCCGTTTGCCAAGGGCGGCAAGGTCGGACTTTTCGGCGGTGCTGGTGTTGGCAAGACCGTAAACATGATGGAGCTGATCAACAACATCGCAACCGAACACAGCGGGCTATCTGTGTTTGCCGGTGTTGGCGAACGAACTCGTGAAGGCAACGATTTCTATCATGAAATGCAGGAATCGAAGGTTATCGATTTAGAAGGCGAATCAAAAGTGTCCATGGTCTACGGACAGATGAACGAGCCACCAGGTAACCGTCTTCGCGTTGGGCTAACAGGCCTTACCATGGCAGAAAAGTTTCGTGATGAAGGCCGTGATGTACTTCTGTTTATCGATAATATCTATCGTTACACACTGGCTGGTACAGAAGTATCCGCATTGCTCGGTCGTATGCCTTCCGCAGTAGGGTATCAGCCGACACTGGCAGCTGAAATGGGAGATTTGCAGGAAAGGATTACTTCCACCAAAGATGGATCCATTACTTCAATTCAAGCCGTATACGTGCCTGCTGACGACTTAACTGATCCCTCTCCGGCAACGACCTTCGCTCACTTGGATGCGAAAGTGGTACTGTCACGAGACATCGCTGCCTTGGGTATTTACCCGGCGGTGGATCCATTGGATTCAACCTCACGGCAATTAGATCCGTTGGTAGTTGGGCAAGAACACTATGATGTTGCAAACGGAGTACAAACTGTATTGCAACGCTATAAAGAACTGAAAGATATTATTGCCATTCTTGGTATGGATGAATTGTCTGACGAAGACAAGCAAACTGTTTATCGGGCACGTCGAATTTCTCAGTTCTTATCACAACCCTTTACCGTTGCCGAGGTATTTACCAACGCACCAGGTAAATACGTATCGCTGAAAGATACCATCGCTGGATTTAAAGGCATCTTAGACGGCGAATATGACCAACTGCCGGAGCAAGCATTTAGCATGGTCGGCACCATCGAAGAAGCGATAGAAAAAGCGAAAACCTTATAAAAGTAGTTAAAACCCAACGCAAAGTCATTTCACTTTAGTGATTACTGCTAAGCAGAGGGGGAGGTAGAACAGACATGGCAATGACAATGCACTGCGACATCGTATCAGCTGAGAAGAGCATCTTTTCAGGTTTGGTACAGATGGTTATCGCTGCGGGATCATTGGGCGATCTCGGTATCGCCCCCGGCCACGCGCCTTTGCTCACCGCCCTAATTCCTGGGCCGGTCAAACTGGTCTTGGACGACGGTGAAGACGAAATCTTTTACGTGTCAGGCGGCTTTCTGGAAGTACAGCGTAACGTCGTTACCTTGTTAACCGATACCGCTATTCGAGCCGATGATGTCGATGAGGCAGCGGCGGTTAAAGCGATTGAAGACGCAGAGAAGGCAATTGCCAATCAGGGAGCAGACTTCGAGTACGGTGCGGCGGCAGCACAGCTGGCCGAAGCTGCAGCACAGCTAAGAGCGCTGCGACAACAAAAGAAATAGCCAAATCAATCGATTTAAAAAAAGGTAGCACTAGCTACCTTTTTTTTTGGTAATCTTTTCAAACCCAATGCGTAGAAAATTGTAAAAGAGGCACCAATCATGGAAGTTGTTATTCTGGCTGCAGGAAAGGGCACCAGAATGTACTCCGCACATCCTAAAGTAATTCACACTATTGGCGGCAAGCCAATGCTCCAGCGCGTAATCGAAACTGCAATAAAAGCGAATGCGAATAGTCTTCACGTTGTAATTGGTTTTGGTGCAGACCGAATAAAAAACCATTTCGAAAAAATCGAGAGCTTCAAATCTGTTAATTGGCTGTTACAGGAACACCAACTCGGAACAGGCCATGCTGTGCAACAAGCAGTATCATCGATTAACAGTGATGACGAGAACAATACAATACTGGTGTTATACGGTGACGTCCCTCTTATCCAGGCTGACACTCTGGAAAAACTACTCAAGCTAAGCAGGCAAAATGCCGTTTCTTTATTGACCCTGGAAACCGAAAATAATGAGGGCCTGGGTAGAATTATCCGAAATGACGCCAATGAAGTAGTAGCCATCGTCGAAGAGAAAGACGCTACTGCCGAACAAAAGCACATACAGGAAGTTAATAGTGGCATTATGGCGATTTCAGCCATGCATTTGCCTGATTGGTTGGCAAGACTCGACAATTCCAATGAACAAGCAGAATATTATTTAACAGATATCGTTGCCCTGGCAGTAGAAGATGGATGTAAAATTAGTGCATTGACCATTGCTGATGAAAATGAAGTACAGGGTGTAAATGATAAAAGCCAGCTGGCGCATTTGGAAAGGCAGTTACAGATGACGAATAATTCAAAATTATTAGAGCAAGGAGTTACTCTTCGTGACCCAACTCGAGTCGACGTACGCGGAGAACTTTCTTGCGGTCAGGATGTCGAAATCGATGTAAATGTTATTTTCGAAGGCTCAGTTACATTGGGCAATAATGTTTCTATTGGCGCCAACGTCATTATCAAAGACTCGTCAATCGATGATGGCTCGGTAATTTTAGCAAATACAAATATTGAAGGTGCGAGCATAGGCAAAGATACTGCCATCGGGCCATCGGCAAGAATTAGACCTGGCACGATTTTAAGGGACAAGGTGAAGATTGGTAACTTTGTAGAAACAAAGAAAGCAGTTATTGGTGAAGGCTCTAAAGCCAATCATCTTGCTTACATAGGCGACGCGGAAATTGGCAAGGATTGTAATATTGGTGCGGGCACAATTTTCTGCAACTACGACGGAGTCAATAAACACAAAACCACATTAGGCAATAATGTATTTATTGGCTCCAATAGTGTCTTGGTAGCACCAGTAAACTTAGCGGACAATACGTTTGTCGCTGCTGGTTCTGCCATCAATAGTGATGTGCCCTCTGATAACCTGGCAGTAGGCAGGACCAAGCAAAGAAATATATCGGGTTGGAAAAGACCAGTAAAAAAGGATTAAAAGTAGAGACTAATCTCTAGCAAAGTTTTATGTGTGGAATCGTTGGTGCAGTAGCGGAAAGAAATGTATCAGGTATTTTGCTTGAAGGATTAAAGCGCCTGGAATACAGGGGCTATGATTCTGCGGGAATTGCTCTGCTCAATGGTAGTGGCGATAAACTTACCCATCTTAAAACTGTAGGCAAGGTTAATAAGCTGCTTAGCTCTGCAAGCAAAGCCAAGCTTAAGGGAAATTTGGGTATCGCTCACACTCGCTGGGCGACCCACGGTAAACCCACCGTGGCCAATGCTCATCCCCATAGTTCTGCAAAAGAAATCGCCATCGTCCATAACGGGATTATCGAGAATTATCAAGAGCTTAGAGATAAACTCAGCAAAGACGGCTACGCCTTTAAGACACAAACCGACAGTGAAACCATAGCCCATCTAATTCACAGAGAACGCAGAGCTGGCAAAGTCAGTTTGTTAGAGGCAACGAAAAAAGCGGTCAAAAAGCTGGATGGTGCCTATGGCCTTTGTGTCATGGACAAGACTGAGCCCGATCAAATCGTAGTCGCACGCAGCGGCTCTCCCTTAGTTATCGGTGTAGGTATTGGCGAAAACTTTGTCGCGTCCGACCCGTTGGCCTTAGGTCAGGTAACCGATCGTTTTATCTATTTAGAAGAAGGTGATGTTGCGAGAGTTTCTCTCGACGACATTGAAATCTGGCATGGCAACAAGAAAATCGATCGGCCAACCACGACAGTGAAATCCAGAGCTGAAGATGCAGAGAAGGGTGAGTATAAGCATTTCATGCTCAAGGAGATTCACGAACAAGCGCAAGTAATTAGAGACACCCTGGATGGACGGGTAAGCAAAAGCAAAGTGTTAGAGCAGGCCTTTGGCGTAAAAGCGGGTGGGGTCTTCGACAAAGTTAAAACTGTTCAAATCGTTGCATGTGGCACCAGCTTTCATGCAGGTCAAATTGCTAAATACTGGCTCGAATCTATCGCCAAGATTCCATGTTCAGTTGATATCGCAAGTGATTATCGTTACCGGGATATAATAGTTCAACCTGGCACTTTATTTGTAACAATCTCTCAGTCAGGTGAAACTGCAGACACGCTTGCAGCATTGCGTTACGCGCAAAAGAAAAAATATGTAGCCAGTCTCGCAATCTGTAATGTTGCAACGAGCTCTTTAGTTCGGGAGTCGGATTTCTGCTTACTAACCATGGCCGGCCAAGAAATTGGTGTGGCATCTACCAAAGCCTTTACCACGCAGTTAGCCTTATTGCTGATACTATCGATAGTATTGGCGCGGCGTACCGGTCTCAATTCGACCCAGGAAGCCAAGCTAGTAAGAGACTTGGGCAAACTACCAGGGCTAATCGACAAAGCCCTGGAACTTAGTAAAGGCATAAAGAAAATTTCCAAACAGTTTTCGGATAAAAACCACAGCCTGTTTCTTGGACGGGGCATTCAATATCCAGTAGCCAAAGAAGGCGCATTAAAGTTGAAGGAAATCTCTTACATTCATGCAGAAGCTTATCCTGCCGGCGAGTTAAAACACGGCCCTCTCGCTTTAGTAGACAGTAAGATGCCAGTCATTGCTGTTGCACCGAATAATGATTTGCTGGGCAAGTTAAGGGCAAATTTGTCTGAAGTAAGCGCGCGCGGTGGAAAACTTTATGTGTTCGCCGATGAGAGTATCAAATTTGAAAGCGATAAGAGCTGCAAAGTCGTTAATGTTCCCAACTGTCCGGAAGTACTTGCTCCGATTGTATTCACGATACCATTGCAACTATTGTCTTATCACGTCGCCATCATGAAAGGCACTGACGTCGATCATCCACGCAATCTCGCGAAATCGGTAACTGTTGAGTAATTACTCTGAGCCTGGAGTGCGCAGCGCTCGCTGACTCTTTTCCAAGCGCTTTAAATGTTCTTTCAAGAGCGGCTTTCGATGCAGCGCAACGCCAGTTGCCAGGACATCGATCACTGCCAGGTGAGCGATGCGCGAAGAAACTGGAGAATATGACTGCAGATCTTCTTCCATATTGACGTAAATAGGAATACTGCATTGTCGAGAGAGTGAGGTATTTTCTGGAGCTAGACCGATAACTGTCGCACCCGCCTCTCTTGCCAGGCTCACGCTCTGCAATAAAGCCTGAGTTTCTCCGGATTGTGAAATTGCAACGACCACATCATCTGAACCCAATGCAATCGCCGACATGTGTTGGATATGAGGGTCGGTATAGGCCGCCGTAGACAGTTGTAATCTAAAGAATTTATGTTGGGCATCGGCCGCTACCGAACCGGAAGCACCAAAACCGTAGAACTCAACTCGACGAGCATTGCTGATGGTATTGATCGCTTGCTCTAGCACATCTGCATTGAGTTCATCTCGCACCGTTAGCAGAGAGCCAATGGTGGTATCGAAAACCTTATTACGCAGGTCGGTTACGGTATCGCTGTCATCAACGGCAAACTGCGTGTAAACCGATCCTAATCCTAACTGTTGAGCCAGTTGTAACTTAAAAGACTGAAAGCCATCAAATCCTAAAGCTCGGCAAAAACGAATGACTGTTGGCTCACTTACTTCCGATTGAGCAGCCAGGTCAACAATACGCATATTGATGACATCATTCGCGTTGCTGAGCACATAGCTCGCAACCTTCGCTTCAGATTTGCGTAACTTTTGTTGATTATCAGCGATGCGTCTAATCAGATTAGGTGAATCCATGGGACACCGGTAAGATTATTTCACACCATGCTACTGAATTTAGTAAGGGCAGGCCAATAGAATTCCGATGCACGATTATGAATTAAGTTTCGCCGACTCCATCAGTGAGATTGGCGCATCTGCATGGAACTCACTAACCGCTACAGAAAATCCATTCATGCGTTACGAATTCTTGCATGGATTGGAAACCACTGGATGCACAACCCAAGCTACCGGCTGGCAACCTATGCATGTATGGGTGAAAACGAAAGGAAAGGCAACAAATGGTGAAGAGTGCACCATCGCGGTAGTGCCTTTGTTTCTCAAGACTAACTCATGGGGTGAATATGTATTTGATTGGTCCTGGGCGAACGCCTACAAGAGTTACGGTTTCGATTACTATCCGAAATTTGTAACAGCCGCACCCTTCACTCCCTCAGTAGGCCAACGAATCTTTATCGATTGTTCGGCTGATCGCAAGCAAGTTCTTGCCTACATCGTAGAGAAAGTGAAAGAGAAAGCGGAAGTTCTCGGCGCTTCGTCCTGGCATATCTTGTTTCCACTGGAACAAGAGCATAATGAAATATCGACGCATGGAATTCAGGCGCGCATTGGCACGCAGTTTCACTGGTTCAATAAAGAGTATGAAAGCTTTGATCACTTCCTGGAAATTCTCAATTCGAGAAAAAGAAAAGCCATTCGCAAGGAACGACAACATATTCAATCGCAAGACATAAGTTTTCGCGTAACAGAAGGTCCAGATATTTCCGAACAACAATGGTCAGACTTTTATCTCTTCTATCAATCCACATACCTGATGCGCGGTATGCAAGGATATCTGGAGCAAGACTTTTTCCGAGTTATCGCAGAAACAATGCCAGAACAAATATTTCTAATTAATGCGACTCAAGACAATCAAGACATTGCCGCCGCACTATTTTTTAAGAACAGTGAAAAACTGTTCGGTCGTTATTGGGGATGTCGCCGGGATCATCAGTTTCTTCATTTTGAAACCTGTTATTACCAGGGGCAGGATTACGCTATAGATCACAAACTGAAATCATTCGATTCCGGCGCCCAGGGCGAGCATAAAATTCAACGCGGCTTCGAGCCAATTTTCACCTATTCCAATCATTGGATTGCGAATCAAGGCTTCGCCGATGCAATAGAAAGCTTTTTGACGGAAGAAAGGGCGCATATTTATCGATATCGAGCAGAGGCAGAATCTCTGTTACCATTCAAAAAACAGCAGTAATCAGATTCGAGAAAGCTCACATTTCACCGCAGCGACTGAGGTCATTCCATGAAAAAAATAATTGAATATTCGGGTATCGGTGCAGTAGTAATTGTTGTGGTAACGCTCGCTTTCTTGCGCTTTTTTGGTGTCGCTCCTCAGGACTTACGGCCAGGCTTGTGGCTTACTGGGGAGGTGGCGGCAATGCCAGTAACGGACTGGTCGTTTACTGACGAGCACGCCGAAATCTACTTACAAACCAAGACAGCTTATCTAATTCCCCATTCAGTCACAGTTTATTGTGCGTCCTTAAATGGCGAGTTGTATTTATTGTCAGCCTATTATACTGGCGGCACCTATCCTGAGATGCGCTCTTGGAATCGCAATATCGTGCGCGACCCAAACATTCGGCTGAAAATAGGTGACCAGCTTTTCGACCAGACGGTCAGCTATGTGAGTGACGAATCGATTCGGCGGCCGGTGTACCAGGCTCTCGGGGATAAATACCCAGACTGGGAGCGGCCCACCTTTGAAAACATGCATATCCTGGCGGTAGGCCCAGGCGCTTAATTAAGCTTGAAAACCAGGAGTTGATTATTTGCTGGCATTGAATTGTCTTCCAGTAAAGACAATCCCGCCGCTGTAGCCAATTCTTGTATTCGCTCAAAATCTCGAACACCACTCTCTGGATTTTGCTGTTTCAGCCAGAGGTCGAATCGAGCATTACTATCGGTGGTGAACTCGCCCTGATACTTGAACGGCCCATAGAGAAGAACAATTGCGCTTTTATTTAGGCATTGTGGAATTCCCGCGAAGAAGTTAACAACCGACTCCTCAGACATAATGTGCAGACTGTTAGCAGTAAATACACTGTCATAGCTCGAGCATTTCCATTCGGAGTCGTTTACATCCAAAGTGATTGCAGCAGGTAAGTTCGGAAAGCTGCATGCAGAGATTCTTTGTTGGGTGATCGTCAAGTTTTGCGGAATGTCAGTACATTGCCAACTTATGCGGGGAAACTGCTGCGTAAAAAACTCTCCATGTTGCGCAGTACCACTGCCGATTTCCAGTACGGAACTTATTTCGTCAAAGTGCCGTTGCAGAATTTCTAGAATAGGAAGTTTGTTGTTTTCACTGGCCTGGCTAAATGGCAGCGTAGAATTTGCGTGCACTAAACTTCAGTCGGCTGCTTGCGTTTAAAGACATACTTAGCTTTAGTAGATTCTTCTTCATCGAATTCATAGCCCTCCACATTAAAGTCTTTTAGCTTTGAGGGTGAATTGATTTTGTTCCTGATGATATAGGCCGCCATTTCACCGCGGGCCTTCTTGGCAAAAAAACTGAGAACCCGATATTGTCCACTGGCCCAGTCTTTAAACTGTGGTGTGACAATTTCAGCATCTAGCAGCTTAAGATCTATCGAACTGAAATATTCATTGCTGGCAAGATTTATAAGTATCTTGCGTTTCTGCGACTGTTGTTCCAATTCAGAATTTATTACATCGGTGATCTTCGATCCCCAAAACTGATAGAGGTTTTTACTTCCATTCACTGCAAAATTTCTTCCCATCTCCAAGCGATAGGCCTGCATCAAATCTAAGGGCCGCAATACTCCATAAAGCCCGGATAAGATGCGCAAATGTTTCTGCGCAAAGTTTAGATCGGCTGTTCCGAATTCTTCCGCCCTTAAGCCCAAATAGACATCGCCCTTAAATGCAAACAGTGCTTGCTTGGCATTCTTCTGGGTAAATGGCCGATGCCATTCCGCGTAACGCTGAAAATTTTCTTCGGCTAAGGCTTCACTAATATCCATTAACGACCTTAGTTGCGCAGGTTGAAGTTCGCGCAAGCCTTCGACCAACTGTTCTGCCTCATTGAGAAAAGCGGGTTCCGAATTCTTTTTAGTTTTTACTCGAGTTGAAAAGTCTAATGACTTTGCAGGGGATACAACGGTCAACATTTTTTACTTCTCGCTGCCTTTTTAGTATTTAGTTGTCAATCAATCCTGGCTGTCAAAATCCAGCCACCATTCCAACGGTGTTGTACCGTCTTCAGGGTCGTAGACGTTACCATAGTACCAAACAGTTTCAGGATAATCCTGGCAAGCGTCATCTAAGAGTTTTTCCACGGTTTGGAAACCAATCGATACATGAATGCTATAGACAAGTGCTCTTTCGGTCTGTCTATCCAGGCTGCCACCGAGCTTCTCTATGGCGGAGGAAAGTGCTTGTTCCAGTTCGCTCAAGTCATCTACACCTAATACTCGAATGCTGAGATTCCCACTCCTTGCAACTAACTCATACTCAGCCGTATCAGGATTGATCAACTTAATCGTGTCACCCGCGGCGAGATTACGGGTAAGCAATGGCGACATTATTAAGCGTGCATGCTGCGGGGTCTCTGGCAGTAGCTCGACTTCCAGACTCTCAAAAACTGGCTCTCCGCTGCTATTGATGCCAGCCAAAAAAGGTAGTTCAATTTTCTCGATATTTTGCAAGACGAATCCCGATTAGTGTCTGGGCCATACTAAAGGTTAAGCTTGGAGCTGTGCCAGTGCGATAAAAAGCACCGTATTTTTGAGAACCGCTATGATAGAGCGCTTGCAGCGAATTGCTACATTTTTACATCGATTTAGACTTTTCATTATTGCCTTGGGCGTTGCTAGTTTCGGCATCTTTGCCATCAGCCTTTTTCAAAATCCGTGGATCGATGGAGAAGTCTGGCTCATTCCAAGTTTACTAAGCCTCAGCTGGTCATTAGCCTTGTACACTGCAATAGCCCTGTTTCAACATATCCCGGAGAGAGTCGATAAGTCGGAAGGCTGGCGCAAAAGAACATCAATCGCTATACGCCGTGGAGCACTCTGGTTGGCGGGGGCTTCCTTTCTGCTGTTAAGTGGGGCGCTCATAGTCTTGAGTTATCAGCTTTTACGTACCTACGCCATGGGATAAGCGCAATGAGAGAGCGAGTTATTCAAACCATCGATTTCTGCATCGAGCAAATAGGCCGAACCGGTTCCTGGTTTGCATTGTTAATGGTGCTGGTCATGTTGCTTATCGTCTTGCTGCGCTATGTCTTTCAGATCGGTTCCATCGCCTTACAAGAATCGGTCATGTACATAAACGCATTGATTTTCACCGTTGGTGTGGGCTATACGCTAAAAGAGCAGGGGCATGTTCGAGTCGATGTTTTCTACAACAGATTACGTCCTAAAAATCAGGCATTGGTGGATATGCTTGGCTGTGTCGTTTTCTTAATGCTAACTGCTGGATTCATTCTTTGGGCGAGTTGGGATTATGTTGCGGTCTCATGGCGAATTCGCGAAGGTTCTGCTGAGTCCAGCGGGCTGCCCTTTGTTTATCTTTTAAAATCCACCATCCTGCTAATCGCATCACTACTTGCGCTGCAAGGCCTCTCTGAATTTTTAAAATCTCTAAAAAGATTTAAGCAAGAATAGTGTGATAGAACTGCTGCCGCTTCTATTGTTTGTCATCGTCTGCCTGTTTTTAATGGCAGGTTATCCGGTTGCATTGACCTTAGCTGGCGTATCTTTGCTGTTCGCCGCATTCGGTGAGCTATTTGGCGTTTTCGATTCAGCCTTCATTTCCCTAATTCCGAATCGCATCTTCGGCATACTGGTGAATCAGAATTTATTCGCCGTGCCTTTGTTCGTGTTCATGGGTTCCATGCTGGAGAAGTCGCGAATTGCAGAAGAACTTCTTAACAACATGGAATTGGTGTTCGGTCGACTACCTGGTGGTTTGGGCATTTCGGTGATTCTCGTCGGTATGCTGTTGGCAGCGAGTACTGGCATTGTTGGAGCCACGGTGGTCACCATGGGAATCTTGTCTTTGCCCACAATGCTAAGAGCTGGTTATCGACCTTCCTTGGCCTGCGGCACACTCTGTGCGACAGGCACCCTGGGTCAAATTATTCCTCCTTCTATATGTTTGGTGTTATTGGGAGAAGTTATTTCTAATGCCTACCAACAATCCCAATTGAATGCCGGTGTTTTTGCTCCAGACTTCGTATCAATTGGCGACCTCTTTGCCGGCGCTATAATTCCAGGGCTACTGCTGGTGTTTGGCTACGGAATCTATGTACTAGTGGTTGCGCTAGTTCGGCCAGAAGATGCGCCGTCAGTGAAGGAATTGTCAGCAAAATTATCAAATACGGAGCTACTAAGTGCCTTGTTCAAGGGCTTGCTACCACCGGTTTTACTTATGGTTGCAGTACTCGGTTCTATATTGGCGGGTGTTGCGACCCCTACCGAAGCCGCCAGTGTAGGAGCAGTAGGTGCAATGCTTTTGGCTTTAAGTCGCGCATGCTAAACCTGAAAATCGTGCATGAAGTCGCAATTGAAACGACGAAAATAACCTCAATGGTTTACTTGATCTTGGTGGGAGCGACGATTTTTTCATCCATTTTTCGGGGCTTTGGTGGTGAAGAATTGATAGAAAATTTGCTTACTGGCCTACCGGGTGGCGTCGTATCGGCAACTATCATCGTCATGCTGCTAATATTCTTACTGGGATTCATTCTCGACTTCATTGAAATAACATTTATGGTGGTGCCATTAATCGGCCCGGTATTGTTAGCCATGGGGCTCGACCCAATTTGGTTGGGAGTGATGATTGCCATCAACCTGCAAACTTCATTTCTAACACCACCATTTGGTTTCTCATTGTTTTATTTACGCAGTGTTGCGCCACCCGAAGTTGAGACAAGCGACATTTACAAAGGAGTGGCACCATTTGTCGTACTTCAGCTATTACTGTTACTTTTATTAGCCTTTCAACCAGGATTAGCAACCTGGTTGCCATCAATTCTTAATCAATAACTGGAACCCGGCGCTATGCAAGACGAGCAAACCGCAGCAACAGAAATAACTGGCGAACTAGCATTGCAGACTCTCGCAATGCCAAAAGATACCAATGCCAATGGAGACATATTTGGTGGCTGGCTAGTTTCACAAATGGATTTGGCAGCCGGGATTATGAGCAAGCAGATCACCCAAGGCCGATCAGCTACCGTTGCCATTCAAAATGTTGCTTTTATAAAACCAGTTAGCGTGGGTTCAACAGTGAGTTGTTATTGTAGAGTAACCAAGACTGGTAGAACATCGGTTCACATCGCTGTTGATGTGTGGGTCTCACATCGATTGACCCATCAGGACAGGATAAAAGTTGCGGAAGGGATATTCGTATTCGTTGCCATTGATGACGACGGTAAGCCGCGTCCAATACCAGAAGCGGCCTAGAACTAATTAAGCGGTAACTTTCTTGCTTCGATAAAAGCTTCTTCTGCAATGCCGTTGTAATTCATTACGCCGTCTTTGAAACTCTTCCAAGATTCATAGACACGGGCCGTGGCTGCATCTGCCTGAGCCATTTCAGCCACAACTTCATCAGAGATTTGGCGCAATTCGATTAACACATCATCAGGAAGGCGACGTAGTTCCACGCCGTAATCTTCAACCAAGGTGCGTAGAGCCTCATTGTTTTTGGCGGTGAGTTCATCTAATAGAAGTTGGTTCATAACTTCTGTTCCCGCCAATAGAATTTCTTGCAGGTCAGCAGGCAGCGCTTCAAACCTTTCTTTATTGAATACGGTTTCTAGTGTTGAGCCCGGTTCATGCCAACCAGGGTAATAGTAATAGTCCGCTACCGTGTGATAGCCCGCAGCGAGATCGTTATAGGGGCTTACGAATTCAGTGGCGTCTAAGGCACCGGTTTGTAATGCAGTGAACACTTCGCTTACCTGCATGGTAACCGGAACACCTCCGGCTCGACGAAATACTTCTCCGCCTAAACTCGGGATGCGCATCTTTAATCCTTGCACATCACTCAATGAATTAATTTCCTTATTAAACCATCCGAACATCTGCACGCCAGAATTACCACCGCGAACGGGAATAAGATTGAAAGGCGCATACAGTTCGCGCCAAAGCTCATTGCCGCCACCGTATCTTAACCAGGCATCTTGTTCATAACTGGTCATGCCAAAAGGAATAGATGAAAAGAAAGGAGTAGCAGGTATCTTTCCTTGCCAGTAATAGGCGCCGGAATGTCCGATTTCTGCAACTCCTTGCGATACCGCATCGAATACTTCCAGGCCACCGACCAATTCATTGGCACCGTAAACTCGAATGCGCATGCGTCCATTGCTCATGGTTTCAACGATGTCTGCAAAATATTCTGGTGATGTTCCCAGAGCAGGCAGGTTCTTAGGCCAGGAAGTTATCATTTTCCATTCATACACGGTTTGATCAGCAGAAACTTGAGATTCACCGGAAGTTTGTTGCTCGCTACCACAGGCGGCGAGGAGCAGCAGAGAAAATGCGCTAATAATGATTTTTTGTATTCGAGTCATGTAGCTATTCACAATTTATCCTAATACTTCCAGTTTCGCGTAGGAGAGCACCAACCATTTGCTACCTACAGCGTCGAAGTTTACCTGCACTCTGGCGTTAGAACCCTGTCCTTCGTAGTTTAAAACTACGCCTTCGCCGAATTTACCATGGGCTACGCGCTGACCTAATGATATCTCAGTTTTAGGCACTTCCACCTGACCTCTAATTCCCTTGCCGAGAACGCCATTCTTCGAACGCTGGCCTCCCATTCGGGTTATGGCAGTCTTGAGTCTGACTTCATCGACTAATTCCGGTGGAATTTCTTTTATGAAGCGAGAGGGGCGACACAGTGTGACATCACCATGGAGTCGGCGCGACTCCGCATGACTCATATACAACTTATTTTTGGCACGGGTAATACCGACATAACAAAGCCTTCTTTCTTCTTCGAGGCCGGCGAGGTTATCCATCGACATCTTATGTGGAAAGAGCCCTTCTTCCATTCCCGCTAAAAACACTAATTGAAATTCAAGACCCTTGGCAGAGTGCAGCGTCATTAATTGTACTGCATCGTCAGACTCATCTGCTTGTGTGTCTCCCGCATCTAACGATGCTTGATCAAGAAATGCTGCGAGTAAAACTTTCGAAGTTAAATCTATGCCTTCGCCTTCTTCTACTTCGATATCGGCATCATCAAAATTACCGCAGGCATTAACCAGTTCTTCCAGGTTTTCGATGCGGCTTCTCGCTTTTTCACCGCCTTCTTTTTCATGATGATGTACCAAGCCACTCTGACTTATGACCTGTTCTGCTTTTTCATGTAACTCCATGTTGGCACAGTCAGCATCCAATTTGTCGATGAGCTCCATAAAGGCAAGCACGGCATTGGCAGCACGAGACGTTAATATCGATTCGTTAATGCACTTGGCACAGGCTTGCCAGAGTGAACAGTTTTGTTCCCGAGCCACAGTGCGAACAGTATCGATTGTTCTACCGCCGATCCCACGAGTTGGTACATTAATCACCCGTTCGATTGCAGTGTCATCGTCCCGATTAATTAGCAGCCTTAAGTAGGAAAGCGCATTCTTAATTTCAAGTCGCTCATAGAAGCGATGGCCACCGTAGATTCGATAGGGTATTCCAACTCGAAGTAGGGCATCTTCCAACTCTCTTGACTGGGCATTCGAGCGATAGAGCACCGCGGATTCACTACGGCGATTACCTTGATTAAACCAGTCCTGAAGACGGTCGACGATAAAACGTGCTTCATCCTGTTCGTTAAAAGCCTCATACAGACTAATCGGCTCGCCTTCAGATCCATCAGTCCACAAATTTTTACCCAGCCGGCCCTGGTTATTGGCAATCAGTTTGTTGGCAGCATTGAGAATCGTCGAAGTAGATCGATAGTTTTGTTCCAGCCGCACCATATCGGTATCGGGGAAATCAACATTAAACTTTTGAATGTTTTCAATTTTTGCGCCACGCCATCCGTAGATAGATTGGTCGTCATCACCCACAACCATTAACTGGTTATTATTGCCGGCTAACACTCTTAGCCAGGCGTATTGAATGGAGTTAGTGTCCTGAAACTCATCAACGAGAATGTATTGAAATCGATTTTGATAATGGGCAAGCACTTGCGGATTTTTTAACCAGAGCTCATGGGCGCGTAAAAGTATTTCACCAAAATCGATCATGCCTCCACGTTCACAGGCTTCTTCGTAAGCCTTGTAAACCTCTAACATTGTTTTGGTGTAGTCATCTTCGAAATGTTCGATGTTATTGGCACGCAATCCTTCGTCTTTTTGTGCGTTGATATACCATTGGCATTGTTTTGCCGGCCATTTCTCTTCATCGATGTGTAATGATCGAGTAATTCTTTTTAGTAGGCGTAACTGATCGTCAGCATCGAGGATATGGAAATCTTCGGGAAGGCCAGCTTCCTGCCAATGGGAGCGCAGCAAGCGATGGGCCAGACCATGGAATGTCCCTACCCACATACCACCGAAAGACTGACCCAATAATTCTTCAATCCGGCCCCGCATTTCTCTCGCAGCTTTATTAGTAAAGGTTACGGCGAGCACGGCAAACGGAGAAACATGCTCAGCTTGAATGAGCCAGGCAATTCGATGTACTAGCACTCGCGTTTTACCGCTGCCTGCTCCGGCAAGCACAAGCAAATTTTTCGAGGGACTAGCGACGGCGTTGCGTTGTTCGTCGTTCAGGGATTCAAGAATGTGGGATACGTCCATGGCGGCATATTCTATCAAAATGTACTGCTGGCGCTTGGCTTATGTTGCTGATCGATTGCGTTTGTGACTTAGAGAATGCCTGGCTTATTTGCTAGAATAGCGCGCCCTTTCAACGGGCAGTGATAATAGCGGACACTATCAAATAAAGCAGGACCAACAGGAGACACCCATGTCTGTCAGAGCGGACGATGTGCCATTTAACTGGCAAGATCCATTTCTATTAGAAGAGCAATTAGGCGAAGAAGAGCGCATGGTTCGGGATACTGCCAAACAGTATGCCCAAAACAAGCTTTTGCCCCGGGTACGTGAGGCTTATCGCAATGAACAGACTGATCCGGAAATTTTTCGGGAAATGGGCGAGCTGGGCTTACTAGGCTCAATGATAGAAGGCTATGGCTGTGCTGGCATGAATTATGTCTGTTATGGGCTGATTGCTCGCGAAGTCGAGGCCGTAGATTCAGGCTATCGTTCCATGATGTCGGTGCAATCCAGTTTGGTCATGCATCCCATCAATACCTTTGGCACTGAAGAACAAAAACAGAAGTATCTACCCAAACTGGCTAGCGGCGAATACATCGGCTGCTTTGGATTAACTGAACCTGATCACGGCTCGGACCCAGGTGGCATGAACACGCGAGCAAAATCTGTCGCTGGCGGGTACAGCGTTACTGGCGCCAAGAACTGGATCAGCAATTCACCGATTTCCGATGTCTTTATTGTTTGGGCGAAAGATGATGATGGCACTATTGCGGGTTTCATCTTAGATAAGGGTATGGAGGGATTAAGTGCGCCAAAGATTGAAGGCAAGCTGGCGCTGCGTGCTTCCATTACTGGCGAAATTGTCATGGATGAAGTGTTTGTACCAGAAGAAAATAGGTTACCCGGCGCGAAAGGCCTTAATGGCCCATTTAGTTGTCTCAATTCAGCGCGACTCGGTATCTCCTGGGGCGCATTGGGCGCGGCCGAAACTTGCTGGCACACTGCATTGCAATACACCCTGGACCGTAAACAATTTGGTCGGCCCCTGGCTGCCAATCAGTTAATTCAGAAAAAACTGGCTCAAATGCAAACGGATGTTTCTCTCGGGCTGCAAGGATGTCTACAAGCCTCTCGCATGAAAGATCAAGGCAAGCTTGCACCAGCGCTAATATCCCTTCTAAAACGCAATTCCTGCTTAAAGGCATTGGACGCAGCTAGAAAATCGAGGGATATGCTAGGTGGCAATGGAATTTCTGACGAGTTTCCAATTATGCGCCATGCGCAGAATCTCGAAGTTGTTAATACCTATGAAGGCACTCAGGATATCCACGCCCTTATTCTCGGGCGCGCTCAGACAGGAATTCAGGCGTTTACCGGCAGATAAGCTAGAGATAATTCAAAAAAGCCCCGGCAAAAATTGCCGCGCCTACCCAGTTGTTATTCAAGAATGCCTTGAAGCATGGGCCTGGCAGTCTATGCCTGATGAGATATTGTTGATAGGCAAGGAAAAGACTAGCGACAAACAGTGACAAGTAAAAAACTGTTCCCATTTCTAATTGTCTGGCTGCCAGCCACATGGCCAGGATAAACATTGCCTGCAGCATGCCAATCATCAATCTATCAGCATCGCCAAATAGAATAGCGGTAGACTTGACCCCTATTTGTATATCAAATTCGCGATCCACCATTGCATACTGAGTGTCATAGGCAATAGTCCATAACGCATTAGCAATAAACAGCAAGTAGGCGGCTTGAGGAATTTGTGTAGACACAGCGGTAAATGCCATTAGTATTCCCCAGGAAAAGGCAACGCCTAAAACCAGTTGCGGGAGATTGGTGTAGCGTTTCATAAAAGGGTAAATGGCAATGAGTGCGACTGCACCGAAAGAGAGTAGAACGGTTTCTCTATTGGTTAGCAACACCAATAAAAATCCAAGTCCAGACAGTATTCCAAAACATAAAAATGCGTCCTGGCGCTTTAGTACACCACTAGGAATTGGTCGCTGTTCTGTTCTTATTACCTTTCCATCAATTCGGTAATCTGCGAAGTCATTCACACAGCAGCCGGCGGATCGCATTATTGCTGTTCCTAGAGTGAATATTAGAAACAATGCAATCCCTGGAAAACCCTCAGCTGCTATCCATAGTGCAGTAATAGTTGGCCACAACAACAAGTAGATGCCAATGGGCCGGTTTATTCTTGTGAGTTCAACTAACGCAGGTAGCTTTTCGTATAGCTCAGGAAACCGAGCCCGAAAGCGAGCGACAAATTTTGACCACATCGGTCTGAGGGAATTCATGATTGGTGCTACAAATAAACCACTATACGGTCCGAGCGCGTAGCATAAAAGATTTTCAGTTAGATAAGAATCTAAATTTCGCCATATTGTAATTATTGAATTAGCGCTCTTGCTAATCCTTAGCCAGGAAAATTCGACGCCATTGCATTGATTTCGTCAGTGGACTCAACGACTTGTTTAACCGTCTGTAAAACCTGTTCTTCAGTTAAATCATAGCGATCATAGAGAAAGTCTGGCACTTCTTCCAGGGGCGCATCACCAATGCCTTCTTGGCGTAATAAGCGCATCGCCATGAAGATTAGATTGGGATAGGCACAGTGCTTATCGGAGTAGTTTGGGTCATGTTGATAGCGAATGGCGATGCCTATTTCTTCAGGCATATTCCATAAGTCCATCAACCAGACACAGATCTGCTCACGGGTTATCTGCAATAAATGATGCTCGATCGCCATATGGCTCACGTGGGGATTAGCTTCCAAGTATCGACAGATCTGCGAGAAATGCGGTGGGAAAATGTGTGCTAGTACGAGATAGCCAAAATTATGCAGCAGCCCTGAAAGATAAGTAAGTCCTTTACTGGGCTTCATCTCGTTAGGAATGAGTTTGACGATTGCCTCAACCAGGGTTGAGCAATAAATCGACTGCAACCAATACGGGGTTAGACCATCAACTTTGTCTTTGGGAAGTTCCAGAGTTTTTCCCAAGGCCAATCCAAGCGCCAGGTTTCCAACTAGATCGAATCCTAGAACCCGAACGATGGCATCTTGTACCGATCTTATCTTTCCCGGTGCAGCGTAATAGGGAGACGCAGCCCAGCTAACGACCTGAGCTGCCAAACTTGGATCGGATTCTACAATCTCGGCTAGTTCGCTAACTACTGCATTCGGATTAACTTTTAATTGAATAATTCGCTGTGCAGTGGCTGGTAAGGTCGGTATCTCCAGGGTGTCTTCAAGGCGTTGTTTAATTCGCAGTGAAGTAAAGCTCTTTAAGGAATGTACAATCTGACCTTCATTTTCTTCCGGGTCATTGATGGAGTAATCCATTTCCGTTGATTCTACTGCGACTTCCATGTCGAGTACGTCGTGCTCGTGTTCTATTAACTGCTCTTTCAAATCTTCCAAGGTTATTATTCTGGGAGCGTCTTTACCTTCTGTTAAGCAGGGAAACCTGAGTTCGTCTGCAAGTACAGTTTCATCAATAATCGTGGTGACATTATTCAAGACTGGAAAATCTGTAAGCTTCTTAAGTCGTTTGGTTTCGTAAAGTTCGTGCAGATCCGCCTTTCCGATCGCAACAAGCTCTCTACCGGTTTGTTCTTTAATGCTTTTCAGATCAAGCAATCCGTTTTCAGGCAATATTACTTGTATACGGCCGGTGCGGTCGTGCAATAACACGGAACGCAAAAGGGGTGCTTCATTTTCTTCCGGGAGGGCTGCTGATGCTGCTTCCATTTTATCTTCCAATCGTCATGTGGGTCGAAACCTTGATTTTTTCTCACACTTATATATCCAGTATAGAAGGGGAATGGCGACTAGGGTGGTGAATAATGGAATCTATTTGGAATTAAAAAAGCCGTCTCAATTAAACATTAGCATAATGCTCGCGCTCCCCAAGCCAGCGTCTAATCAAGGGTTCGACGATATCATCGTGGTTTTGTAGGATAATTTCGGACGCTTCTTTCACTGTTTCCAGGAGGGGTGCATCCCTTGCGATATCAGCTACACGAAAAGTCATCATGCCAGTTTGCTGAGTCCCAAGTACTTGACCAGGACCTCTTAATTCCAGATCTTTCTCCGCAATATAGAAGCCATCGGTGCTGTCTCGCATAACAGTTAATCTTTGCTTTGCCATGTCTGAGAGGGGAGTCTGATAGAGCAAGATACAATGGCTTTGAATATTGCCGCGGCCGATGCGACCTCTCAATTGGTGTAGTTGTGCCAAACCTAAACGCTCTGGATTTTCAATAACCATTAGACTGGCATTGGGCACATCAACCCCAACTTCAATAACTGTTGTCGCTACGAGAAGTTGAATTTGGCCTACTTTGAAACCCGCCATTACTTCGACTTTCTGTTTCGGTTTCATTCTGCCATGAATTAAACCAACTTCGATGTGGGGTAATTGCGTACTCAATTTCTCTGCAGTGACTTCAGCTGCCTCGCACTGCAGTGCTTCTGATTCATCGATTAAAGTGCACACCCAATAAGCCTGGTTTCCTTCGCGGCAAGCGCTCTCTATGCGATCTATTACATCGCTGCGTCTATCGCTCGAGATGATTGCGGTATTTACAGGTGTTCTGCCGGGCGGTAATTCATCAATTATAGAGCTGTCCAGGTCGGCATAGGCGCTCATTGCCAATGTTCGTGGAATGGGTGTTGCAGTCATTACTAATTGATGAGGATTGATTGAGCCTGCTGACGCTTTATCCCGCAACGCTAAGCGCTGATGCACGCCAAATCGATGTTGCTCATCGATAATGATGAGTCCGAGTTGTTGGTACTCAACATCTTCTTGAAACAAGGCATGGGTACCAATAAGTAGTTGGCATTTTCCCGCTACCAGGTCCTGGAGTTGTTGTGATCGAATTGCACCTTTGGTTTTTCCACTTAACCAACCCACGTTTATTCCCAAGGGCTCGAACCATTGTTGAAAATTAAACAGGTGTTGCTCTGCAAGAATCTCAGTTGGTGCCATCAGTGCAACTTGATATCCGCTGCCGATAGCATGGAGAGCTGTTAAGCCAGCCACCACAGTTTTTCCAGAACCAACATCTCCCTGCAGAAGTCTAAGCATTGGACATACGCCGTTTAGATCTTTTGCGATTTCCTGATATGCCAGTTGCTGTGCGTTAGTCAGAGTAAACGGCAAGGCCTTAAGGTACTGCGATAGCAGCGAATCATCGGCTTGAAGTTGCGGTGCCTTCTGTTGGTTCGAATCATTTCTAAGCCGCCGCATGCATAAGCGGTGTGCTAGCAATTCTTCAAACGCCAGGCGTTTTTGTCCTGGGTTAATGCCGGCATTTACCCAGCTTAGCGGCGCATCGATTGGTGGCTTATGGAGTAATCGAATCGCTTCAGTAAGTCCTTCGAGGCCTAACTTTTTCACCAGTTCTGGCGGAAGATGGTCTTGGACATCCGGCGACTTTTCCATCAGTACTAAAGCTTGGCTAATAACATTTCGCAGCCTGGCCTGTTGTAAGCCTTCGGTTGCCGGATAAATTGGTGTTAGGGAATCTTCGATTGGTATGGAATCGAAATCCTTCAATACCTTGTATTCAGGATGATAGATTTCCATGCCGGTTCGGCCTCTTCTTGCTTCACCGTAACATCGAATCAAATTTCCAACTGCCAAAGATTGTTTTTGCACGGCACTAAAATGGAAAAAACGCAAACTTATAAATCCAGATTCGTCTTGTACTACACAGTGCAAGCTACGGCGACGACCGAACTGGATATTGCAGGAAACAATTTCTCCTTGAAGCTGGACATGATCACCAACACTGACCTTTCCAATAGGATGAACTTTAGTGCGATCTTCATAGCGAAACGGTAAATGAAAAAGAAGATCTTGAACGTTGTAGACACTAAGTTGATGAAATTTTTTTTCTAGAGCGGGACCAATTCCTTTCAATTCAGTTAGCGAAATTTGATCCAAGGCGGGACTGGTCATGGCATCACAGAGTTAGGAAGTCTGTAAGAGAGTATATGGGCTTTTAATTAGAGCCGCTAGAAATCGGAAAAATAAGATTCGCAACAATTAAACGGAAAGGATTGCTTCGATTTCTATGACAGCACCTTTAGGAAGTGCACTTACTTCAATTGTTGCTCGAGCCGGATAGGGCTCTGCAAAATGTTCTGCCATGATCGCGTTCACTGCCGCGAATTCATTTAGATCGGTAAGGAATATAGTGAGCTTTAGTAGGTCATCAAGAGTTCCACCGGCAGCTTTTGTCACTGCGGTTAAATTCTTAAACACTTGCTGAGTTTGCTCTTCTATATTGTCGCCGACTAGTTGCATAGTTTCTGGATCGAGTGGAATCTGGCCAGATAAAAACACCAATGAACCACTTTTAATCGCTTGAGAATAAGGACCAATGGCGGCGGGTGCTTCGGCAGTTTGGATAGCTTCTTTGTTAGCCATTAATGAGTCCCTAAAGTGCTTTTAATGGTTTTCTTTACCTTTCGACTCTTTACTCGGGTAACTCGGCTTACAGGTTTAATTAGTCGTACCCGTTTCATTACTCTGGCCAGGTGAACTCGATTTTTAACATTGAGAGACAAATTAACAATACTAAAGCGCGCATCTCTTTCAACGGTGCTTATTTTTTCAATATTGGCTTCGGCGCCAGTAATAGTGGTGGCAAGCGTAGCGATAATTCCTCGCTGGTTTTCTAACTCAACTCTCAGCTCGACCGAAAATTCTCCCTCAACATCAGGATCCCAAGTTACGGCGACGCATTTCTCTGGATTGTCGCGAATATCAGTAATGTTATTGCAATCATCAGCATGGATGACCATGCCACGACCGGAACTAATATGACCAACGATTGGGTCACCGGGGATTGGATGGCAGCATTTCGCATAGTTCATTACCATGCCTTCCGAACCACGAATAGCCAGAGTCCCATGCTGATCAGTTTCAGACTGTTCATTGGCCGCCGCTACATTACCTTGAGCAGCAAGCCGTTGCGCGATCATGTAAGACATGCGATTACCCAGACCAATCTCTTCCAATAACTGATCAACCGATTTCAAGTTGGTTTGTTGCAAGACCGCATCGAAGTTTTCATTGGAGACAGATTCGATCCGAGTACCAAATCCAGCCAGGGCCTTATTAAGCAAGCGCTTACCTAAGGCAACTGATTCAGAATGTTTCTGGTTCTTAAGATAATGGCGAATATTGCTACGGGCTTTGCCGGTTACTACAAAACTTAACCAGGCTGGATTTGGTTGGGTGCCTGGGGCAGTAATAATCTCAACGGTTTGTCCGCTCTGCAGCGGTTCGCTTAAGGGTGCGAGCCGGCGACTAATCCGACAGGCCACACAGGAGTTACCCACGTCTGTGTGAATGGCAAAGGCAAAGTCGACAGCTGTGGATCCTGCAGGTAATTCGAAGATCTGACCTTTAGGAGTAAATACATAAATTTCATCTGGGAATAAATCGATCTTTACGTTTTCGATAAATTCCAGAGAATTACCCGCATGCTTTTGCATTTCTAGTAAGCCGTTTACCCATTCTCTGGCTCGTATATGGGCATTACTCGGAAGATCGTCACTGGACTTATATAACCAATGAGAGGCAACGCCGTTGTTGACCATCGCTTCCATCTCTTCTGTTCGAATCTGAATTTCAATCGGGACGCCATGCATGCCGAACAGGGTAGTATGTAATGATTGATAACCGTTTGCTTTGGGAATGGCTATGTAATCTTTAAATCTACCTGGCACGGGCTTGTACAAACTATGGACTGCGCCTAATACTCGATAACAGGTATCAACCCGATCAACGATAATTCGGAATGCATAAACGTCCATGATTTCAGAAAAAGATTTGCGCTTGCTGCGCATCTTTTCATAGATGCTGTAAAGGTGTTTTTCTCGGCCAATAGTTCGCCCAGGCAGTCCTTCTCTTTCCAGGCAGGCCTCCAGAGAAGTTTGAATCTGGCTTACGATTTCTTTGCGATTGCCACGGATACTTTTAACTGCCGCACTAATTCGATTTGAGCGCATCGGATAGAGTGCGGCAAATCCCAACTCTTCAAACTCAACCCTGACATTGTTCATGCCGAGGCGATTTGCAATAGGTGCGTAAATATCCAGAGTTTCGCGAGCGATGCGGCGACGCTTATCCGGCGCCAGTACATCCAAAGTACGCATGTTATGAAGACGGTCTGCAATTTTTACGAGAATTACTCGCAAATCTTTAGCCATTGCCATGGCCATCTTCTGAAAATTCTCTGCCTGCGCTTCGGCGCGAGAACTAAACGTAATCTTGTTAAGTTTGCTGACACCGTCGACCAGGTCAGCAACTGTATTGCCAAACTGGGATTTAATTGCCGTTTTGGTAATTCCGGTATCTTCGATAACGTCGTGAAGCATGGCGGCCATCAAGCTCTGATGGTCCATGTGCATATCGCTTAAAATTGAAGCGACAGCAAGGGGGTGAGTAACGTAAGCATCGCCACTTCGACGAAATTGTCCGTCATGGGCCTGCTCTGCATAAAAGTAGGCACGCCGTACGTTGTTAACCTGGTCTTTGCCTAAATAGGAAGAAAGCCCATCGGCGAGAGAGTCGATTGTGTCTAATGAAGCTACTTGCAAGACTCGACTCCTAAATATTAGATTTCAGCGGGGGGTGGATCTTCCTGTTGGATAACGACGGGAGCTTCTTCTATTACCCCTTCAATGTCTTCCAGTTCGACGCTTGGCTTCTCTATAAGAATGTCAGCATTAACTAGACCGTCGGCGATTTCTCGCAGGGCAATTACAGTAGGCTTGTCATTGTCGACAGAAACCTGAGGATCTTTGCCTTCAATCTGCAGTTGTCGCGCACGCTTGCTCGAAACCATGACCAACTCGAAGCGGTTATCTACTTTGTCTAAACAATCTTCTACTGTAATTCTTGCCATTTCAGAACCTTAAATAATACCGTTATGTTGAATAGCTTGGACGAAAAAACCAGTTAAATCAAGCAGTTCCCACAACTGGTTTGGTCAAGCTTCCCCTCTAGAAAGGGCCGGGGATTGTACAGAATTCTTGCCTGAAATGCATCAATTCAGAGGTAGGAGAAGGCGCTAGCCACGAGTAAGACTGTTGAGCAATTGATTTAGATTCTCCTGCTGAGTCGTTACCCCGAGGCGTTGGGTACGTATTATTGCTCCAATATCTTGTAAAGCAATTTCGAAATCGTCATTCACGACTACATAGTCTGCTTCAGCTACATGCTCAATAACGCTGCGTGCTTGCTGCATGCGACTCTCAATAGTATCACTATCGTCTTGAGCCCGCTCTTGCAGTCTTTTAGTGAGTGTTTCTATAGAAGGAGGAAGAATAAAAATGGAACAAGAGTTTGGAAAGAGATTACGAATTTGAGCCGCGCCCTGCCAATCGATTTCTAAAATGACATCGAGCCCCTGTTTAAGTTGCTCATTTACCCAAAGCTGTGAAGTGCCATAGTGATGACCATATACTTCGGCGGATTCCAAGAAGTCACCATCGGACAACATGCCCATGAACTCTGGTTTCTCAATGAAATGGTAATCAACTGAGTCATTCTCACCTGGGCGAGCCGGACGAGTAGTATGAGAAATTGAAACGCAAAGATTTTCATCCTGGCTCACTA
The DNA here is from genome assembly GCA_012103535.1 of Pseudomonadales bacterium. Taxonomy (GTDB): domain Bacteria; phylum Pseudomonadota; class Gammaproteobacteria; order Pseudomonadales; family Pseudohongiellaceae; genus UBA9145. Next base: position 364,950 of record WLWQ01000003.1, on the reverse strand, counting down.
ACTCGTTTACCAGAGTGGTTTTTCCGGCACCGGAAGGCGCGGTTATGATAAATAACTTTCCCTTGCTCATAGTCACAATCGTCTATTCTACGTTTTGTATCTGCTCACGCATCTGTTCAATGAGCACTTTCAGTTCGACGGCGCCGAGGGTGGAATCAACCACGATCGACTTCGACGACAAAGTATTCGCTTCGCGATTTAATTCTTGCATTAAGAAGTCCAAGCGCCTGCCTTTTTGACCTTTAGATTCGATGACTCTTTCAACTTCGTTTAAATGAGAATCCAATCGGTCTAATTCTTCGTCCACGTCTGCTTTCTGCGCCAGGATAGCCACTTCCTGTTCCAGTCTTGTTGGCTCCAATTCTGCCTTGAGTTCTTCCAATCGGTCCATCAAATTTTTTCGCTGGCCGCTGATTATGTCCGGCATTTTGCTACGAATCGATGCGACTATTTCTCTAATCGAAGCGATGCGCTGATTTATAAATCCTTTCAACGCCTCACCTTCTCTTTCCCGCGTGCTGATTAAGTCTTCGAGAGCCGCCGCGAAAAGAGTGAGAGCTTCCTCTTCAATAGTTTCCTTGTCGATATCCTGGTCGGTGATTACACCGGGCCAGCGCAGTATCTCAGCAGAAGTTATCTGATTATCTAAATCTGTTAATTGATTAATCTCATTGTTTGCGTCAACTAATTTCTTAATTAGATCCTTATTCAGATGCAGGTCCGATTGACTCGACTCTGTCGCTTGAAATCTTAGTTGGCATTCAACTTTACCGCGGTTTAGTTTTTTTCTGACAGAATCTCGAATGACATTTTCCAAACCACGAAAAGATTCAGGAAGCCGAACACTGGACTCCAAGTAGCGGTGATTAACAGAACGTAGTTCCCATGTTAGGGAGCCCCACTCTCGATCTATTTGCTGCCTGGAGAAGGCAGTCATACTTAACATCATAGTATCTGGCTCGGTTTCAAAGAGCCGCTATTCTATCTCAATACGGCGGTAAACACAGTTCGCAATACAAGTAATACGTTCGCTCGCAACAACACCTAATTTCAAGGATAATCCGCTGCATCTTTGAATAGCAGGAAAAAGCGAAACCAATGACGGATATATTACGCCCGAGTAAACGAAATCCAGACGAGCTTCGAGAAATTGCAATTACACGCAGTTATACCAAACATGCTGAAGGCTCAGTTTTGGTGGAATTTGGTGAAACCAAAGTATTGTGCAACGCGACCGTTGAAGAATCGGTACCACGATTCTTAAAAGGAACTGGGCAAGGATGGGTAACGGCTGAGTATGGGATGCTGCCTCGCTCCACCGGTACCCGCATGGACAGGGAAGCAGCCAGGGGTAAGCAATCTGGCCGCAGCTTAGAGATTCAACGGTTGATTGGTCGCTCACTGCGCGCCGCTATAAATTTAAAAGAGCTTGGCGAGAACACCATCAAAGTTGATTGTGATGTAATTCAGGCTGATGGCGGCACTCGAACCGCATCTATCACAGGCGGTTGCGTAGCATTGCATGACGCTATTAGTTACATGGTTGCAAAAAACCTGGTCAGCGCTTCATCGTTTAATCAGTTAGTTGCTTCTGTTTCAGTTGGTATTCACAACGGCAGAGCAGTTCTCGATCTGGATTACGATGAAGACTCTACTGCAGAGACTGACATGAATATTGTAATGACCCAGTCAGGGGGATTTATTGAACTGCAAGGAACCGGTGAAGACGGAGATTTTTCCCATGGGCAATTACTAGAAATGGTAGGCTTGGCTGAGGCTGGAATAAAAATCCTTGTCAGTAAACAGCAAGAAGCTTTAGCCGATTCCTAAGGCGACAGGAAAGACGATGCAAGATTTTCAATCAGAGTTTTTAGAATTTGTACTTGACAATGAAATTCTAAAATTTGGCGAATTCACTTTAAAGTCAGGAAGAGTTAGCCCCTACTTTTTTAATGCGGGATTATTCAACAACGGAGAAAAGCTGGCATTCTTGGCGAAATGTTATGCGACAGCAATTGCATACTCCGAACAAGAATTTGATGTGATGTTTGGTCCAGCCTATAAAGGCATCCCTCTTGTTTCGGCATCGGCTATCGCCTTAGCCAATAACCATGGATTAAACAAACCCTTTTGCTTTAACCGGAAGGAAGCGAAAGATCATGGGGAAGGTGGACTTATCGTTGGTGCCGAACTGTCCGGTAATGTATTAATAATCGACGATGTAATTACTGCTGGTACCGCTATTCGCGAAGCCGTGGAAATTATACAAAACAATAATGCAAAGCTTAGTGGCATAGCCGTAGCAATGGACAGGCAAGAACGAGGTATTAGTGAGCTTTCAGCTATTCAGGAAATTGAACAGACTTACCAAATTGCAGTTACTAATATTATCGATTTGCAAAACATAATTGATTACTTGGAAGCTTCGAGTGATAGCATACTGCAACAACATCTAAGCGCTGTTGCAGCTTATCGAGAGAAATACGGCGTTTGAGTCCAGAGATTTTCTACTAGCCGGCGGATGCAGCATTTGCTGCTGCAAATGGCTCCAATAGATTCCTGCACAAATATTCCCATTGAGTGTCCCAATGATCGAGCGGCGACTCTTTGAATTCACTGCGAACGAATTGAATTAGTCTGCCTTCTGCAGTAGCCAATAACAAATTTGCAAGCGCTGCTGGAGAAACAGTTGGTTTCAAATTTTCTCGAATCTGTGCTTCCCGCAATACTTGTTTTAACTGTGCTTCAAGTCGATTGTAGAACTGTGCAATGCGTTCCCGCAGACGTTCTGTTTCTCCGGCCAAGGCGTCACCAGTAAGCAATCGGGTCATACCCGGATTCTTGGCGGAAAAAGTCAGCAACAAAGTCAGAATTTTATGGCAACGAATTTCTGCGCTGCTTTCTTCATTTAGTATTCTCGAAATTCTTAAGAACAAGGTCTCTTCAATAAATTTAATCAGGCCTTCAAACATTCTTGCCTTGCTTGGAAAATGCCGATAGAGCGCCGCTTCTGAAACACCCACTTCTTTAGCCAGGGCAGCAGTCGTAATCCGTTCACCAGGAGATGATTCCAACATGCGAGCCAGGGCTTGCAGGATTTGATCTTTGCGCGATGTCTTGTTGCTAGTTTTCATCAAGAATAGCTATCCGTCGATTGAGCATTGAAGCATTGTTACTTCTTCTTTTTTACCGTGGATTTTTTCTTGTTCAATCCGTTCTTCGTGATTAATGTGCCAACACCTTCATCGGTGAAGATTTCTAATAGCACTGCATGTTCCACTCTGCCATCAATAATGTGAGCACTGTTAACACCACCTTTTAGTGCTTCGATTGCGCACCGAACTTTGGGCAACATGCCACCTTGTAAGGTCTTATCGGCAATTAGCTTGGCAACTTGTTTCAGGCTTAAGCCGGTGAGTACGTCGCCTTTTTTATTCTTAACCCCTTCTATATTGGTAAGCAGAATCAGCTTTTCCGCACCCAGAACCTTGGCAATCTCTCCTGCTACCGAGTCGGCATTAATGTTGTAGCTCGCGCCCTCTTCGTCGGTGCCGATTGGAGCAATTACCGGGATGAAGTCACTGTCCTTCATCACCTCCAAAATTTCTGTATTAATGCTCACGACTTCGCCTACGTGTCCAATATCTACGATTTCGTCAGTGAGCTTGGCGTCTTTGCGTCGAAGTTTGAGTTTCTTGGCTTTAATGAGGTTGCCATCTTTTCCAGTTACACCGACAGCTTTACCCTGGTTTTTATTAAGGAGGTTGACGATCTCCTTATTTACCAGGCCGCCAAGCACCATCTCCACCACATCCATGGTCTGGCTATCGGTTACCCTCAAGCCATCTACAAACTTCGACTCAATATTTAACTGCTCTAAAACGCTGCCGATCTGAGGGCCGCCGCCGTGAATAACGATTGGATTCATACCCACCAGCTTCATGAGCACGATATCCCTGGCAAAGCTTTGTTTTAAGGATTCATCCACCATGGCATTGCCACCGTACTTAACAACTACCGTACGGCCGGTAAATTTCTGAATATAAGGAAGGGCTTCTGTTAATACCCTCGCAATATTCTTGGCACTATTTATCGTTAAAGACATGGTGTAATTCAAAAATCCAATTCAATGCTGTTATCTGCACGATGAATTAAGGCTTTAAAAGCTGTTTTTATCTCGTTCATTTTTTCTTCTGACGAAGCTTCGAATCTTAACAACAAGGCCGGGCTGGTATTGGAAGCCCTTACCAAACCCCAGCCGTCTTCAAATTCAACTCGTAAGCCGTCAAGGGTAATTAGTCTACCTTCTGGAAATTCTGCAAGTTCGAGCAAGCGATTTACTAACTCGAATTTAATTTCCTCGTCTACTGCGAGTTTTATTTCTGGAGTGCTTACGGCGGAATTAAAATTAGCAAAAACGTCGCTCGAACTTTTATTTTGAGCACTCAGAATTTCAATGATCCGCGCAGCAGTAAAAATACCATCATCAAATCCAAACCAACGATCTTTAATAAAGATGTGAGCTGCATATTCTCCACCAATAGGCGCTCCGGTTTCTTGCATCTTCTGTTTCATAAAGGAATGGCCACTACGATGCATTACCGGCTTACCACCAACTTCCGATATTTTCTCTGCTAAGACATTGCTGCACTTAACATCGAAAACTACCGGTGCGTCGTTATAGTTTGGCAAAATGTTTTCGACTAATAGCATTAACATTTTGTCGGCGTCCACAAATTCGCCCTTGTTGGTGACAATGCCAAGACGATCACCATCACCATCGAAGGCAATGCCAAGGTCGGCATTCACTTCCATAACTTTTGCAGCCATTGCTTCTAAATTTTTCGGGATAGTGGGATCTGGATGATGATTTGGAAAGTTACCATCAATTTCGCAATAGAGCGGCAAGACTTCGCAGCCTAATTGCTCAAAGAGTTTCGGAGCAACAGTTGCAGGCACTGCATTACCGCAATCCACAACTAATTTGAGTTTCTTCTCTATATTGATTCGAGCGGCAACGTCCTTCAGATAAGAATTGATAATATCTAATTCTTGGTAGCTGCCTTCGCCGCTGCTTAATTCATTGCTATCGATTCTTTTTCTAATCTGTTGAATCTGATTGTCTGCCAGACAATTTTGATTGAATACAATCTTAAGCCCATTGTAATTAGCTGGGTTGTGGCTGGCTGTGAGCATTACGCCGGAAGTAATACCACTGGTGTGGGTGGCAAAATAAAGAAGCGGTGTCGGGATTAGCCCCAAATTTACAACATTACAGCCAGCTGCACGCAAACCAGATATTAAGGCTTTCGATAGTAGTGGACTGGACAAGCGCCCATCATATCCAACTAATAGCGTATCGATATCGTTCTGCTTGGCTTCGCTACCAATTGCTCTACTAATTAGTTCTACGGAATCTTCTGTTAATTGTTCGTCTACGACACCGCGAATATCATAGGCACGAAAAATAGAAGGGGGGATTGCGTTCATCAGCAGTTCAACTTTTTACACTTTCACTGACTAGCTTGAGCATTTCTCGTGCAACGACATTTTTGTTTGCGGTGGGAATTTCAAATTCCTGGTCAGAACTGATCGCAGTCACGGAAATCGAATCGCTGTTAAAAGTCTCAGTCGCACTATTTGCAAATAGCAGGTCTAAGTTTTTCTTTTCAAGTTTTACTCTGCCGTTTTCAACTATTGAATTTGTTTCCGCAGCAAAACCAACTACGAACGGTTTAGAATCTAATTTCGAAACCTCACTGATAATGTCAGGGTTTTTGATTAACTCTAAATTGAGATCCTCGCTGTCTTTCTTAATTTTTTCTTTCACTTGTTGCTTGGGTCGATAGTCAGCAACTGCCGCGACACCAATAAACACATCTGCTTCATTTATGTTTTCCATAACAGCAGTCAGCATTTCTTCTGCGCTGGTGACATCTATTCTTGTTACCGAATCAGGAGTCGACAAATTAACCGGACCACTCACAAGCGTGACTTGCGCGCCAGCAGCAGCTGCTTCTTGCGCAAGGGCATAGGCCATTTTCCCGGAGCTGTGATTGCTAATAAAACGAACTGGATCGATTGCTTCCCTGGTCGGACCGCCGGTAATTACAAATCGCTTACCCGCTAATTGACCAACTTCAAACAAACCGGCGCAGTGATCAATGAGTTGTTCTGGTTCTAACATGCGGCCTAGGCCAACATCGCCACAAGCTTGTTCGCCTTCGCCTGGACCAAAAATTTTAAATCCTCTTTCGGCTAGTTCGGATAAATTTGCTTGCGTCCCCGAATCAGCCCACATCGCTTGATTCATTGCTGGGGCGACAGCTATTGGCGCACTCGTTGCTATCACTAATGTCGAAAGAATATCGTCCGCCTGACCATGAGCAATGCGCGCAATGAAATCAGCAGTTGCCGGTGCCACCAACACCAGGTCAGCCCACCGTGCCAACTCAATATGTCCCATGGCAGCTTCTGCTTCGGTATCGAGTAAATCCAGGGACACACGATTTCCGGAAAGCGCTTGCATTGTTAATGGCGTAATAAACTCCGTTGCCGCTTTAGTCATAGCTACTCGCACTTCGGCACCAGCTTTCGCAAAGAGCCGAGTTAACTCAGCACACTTATAAGCAGCGATGCCACCAGTGATACCAAGAATTATGCGTTTGTTAGTGAGGCTTAACATGGAAACCGTTGAAAATTCGGGCATGAATTTAAGGAGGGGTAGACTAGCAGCTCAAATTAGCTGACGCAATTTGACCAGAAATTGAGTGTTTTTAGGGCCATTCGCCTAGGCTGAAACCGTTTTCTAGTAAGCGGATAACTACCATGTCCATAAAATCATGGCCTGAAGGTGAAAAACCTCGCGAAAAGCTCTTAAACTCTGGTTCTTCGGCATTATCCGATGCGGAACTCCTCGCCGTGATTTTGGCAACCGGATACAAGGGGCAGTCGGCCCTTGCCTTGGGCCGGCAGTTGCTGCAGAAATTCGGCAATTTGGCGGCAGTAACGGCGGCCAAAGAAGTCGATTTGAACACCGTTGCGGGCATGGGGCCTGCAAAAATAGCAAGTCTCCAGGCAATAAAGGAAATTACAAATCGTCAGGATTTGTGCGTATTAAAAAGTAAGGAAGCACTTACTAACACCGATAAAGCCAAGCAGTTTTTACAGCGAAAATTCTACAGCTGTGAAATTGAAGTATTCTGCGGCATATTTTTGAATGCGCAGCACCAGGTGCTGGCTTTTGAAGAGCTATTTAAAGGCACGATAGATGGAGCCAGCGTATATCCAAGAGAAGTGATTAAGCGCTGCCTGGCTAACAATGCTGCGGCAATAATCTTTGCTCACAATCATCCTTCTGGGGTGGCAGAACCGAGTCAGGCGGACATCGCGATTACCGCAAAACTAAAACGGGCATTGGGCGCCATCGATGTAAGAATTCTGGACCATCTAGTCGTGGGCACCAATGAAGTCGTTTCCATGACTGAACGTTCCCTGGTCTGATGCAAAAGCCAGCGAGAATAAAGGCGTGTAGCAGATTACTGATTCAGAGCGCTGGCGCCAGATTTCTTGCTATTAAGGGGGTGTTCTGGTATAAAACGCAGCTCTTTTTTGGGCCCAGGCTGAAGCAGCAAATTCATTCCCGGGTCTACCAATTCTAAGAATTCGAAAGTACGAGGCAGAACGATGTCTAGGGTTTGTATGGTAACGGGCAAAAAGCCGGTTACAGGAAACAATGTTTCACACGCACACAATAAAACGCGGCGCATTTTTTCGCCAAATATTCATTCTCATCGTTTTTGGGTAGAGTCTGAAAAACGCTTTGTGAAACTTCGAGTATCCACTAAAGGGATGCGCATAATCGATAAGCTAGGCATTGACGCGGTATTAGCCGACGTTCGCGCCAAAGGCATTCAGGTCTAAGCGGATAGTAGGAAACGAGATATGAGAGAAAAAGTTAAATTAGTATCGAGTGCTGGCACTGGCCACTACTACACCACTGACAAAAACAAACGCACCATGCCTGACAAAATAGAGATCGAGAAATACGATCCTGTTGTTCGCAAGCATGTAATGTACAAAGAATCGAAAATCAAATAGTTTTAAGCACGCACAAAAAAGCCGGTATTTTCATGCAGAAAATACCGGCTTTTTGTTTCTAGCGAATTGTTATTTGCCGCGGCTTAGTTGCCTCGTTAACTTCTCAGTCGTTGCCAACACTTTAGGGTTATCCTCAAATTCTTTCTTGAGCTTTCCTACCGTCGTTGAAACTGTACCGTAGCGCTTCAGTTTAAATAACTTGGCGATTGCTTGCAGAGTAACTGCGGACAGTTCTTGACAGAGATATATGGCAACCCAGCGCGGAACGTTTTTCGAACCTGGTCCACGAGCCGCCTTATAGATGCTCGCCTCTGAAACTTTAAATTGTTTCGCTACTGCCGTAATAATTTGCTTGCAGCTAGGACGCCATTTCGAGTTGGCACCTCGAGACACGCCGCGAACCGAAGTCGCAGATCGTTTTCTCTGAGCAGCCTTTCTAAACTTATTGTCACCCATAATGGATGAAAGGTTTTTCTTTCCGTAAAAATGAGCTGTTTCCTCGTCAACACCTGCCGCAACATATTTCTTATAGGCGGCGGCACGCTTAGCTGCAGCCACTCTAAGCTGCTTTAACGTATCATCTCGATTAAACCAGGCGGGAGGTTTAGCTTTACGTGTGAAGTAGGTGTAACTGCTATAGGGGTACTTGGTTAATTCGGAAGCTTTTACTTTCGAATGAATAAAACCAGAAAGGGGCAGCAAGTAATTTTCTGGCTGCACCAGCACAGCTTTGTATCTCCCACGGAAGAGAGATCCATCGCTACGCTTCATGCGCTGATATTGCTGAGTGTACAGCCCATCAACTTGACGCATAAATCTGGAAAGGTTTGCCTCTGGGGTTTGGATTACTAAGTGATATTGATCGCGCAGTAAGCAAAAGGCGTGAACCTCTACATTCAAGCGCGAGCAAGTTTCTTCTAGTCCTTCCAAAAAGGCATCGAAATATTTTGCGGATGGAAATACACGTTGATTATCCAAACCATAATTTGAAACATGGTAAACCGCATCTGGATATTCAATTCGAAGAGGTCTGGCCATCTTTTATTCTCTATTGTTTTTAATGGATAGAATTAGAGCTGACCCTATATGGATCAAGGCGTATAACTAACGTAATTAGTAGAGTGCGTCAACTCAATTAAGATTGAAACAATCGAATTTGTTTTGAGTCGAAAAACAGCGGGTTAAACTGATAAATGTGTCACTGCAATTGCAATTAGTTTTATTTGAAATTATCAGGAATTAAAGGAGGCTTGACCCCTTTTAATAAATGTTATGAAGGTGTGTTGGCGAGTACAACAATTCTTTTTGGGGCAGGTGACCCTTCTATGGTTTTGCTTGAATCAGATTTATCAAGTGCATCTTCGAGCGAAGCAAACGGCATCCATTCAGTTTTACGTTGCTCATTGATCGTAGTCGTGGAGTCGTCAACAATTTGGATATTCTTAAATCCACATCGCGTCAACCATTGCTCGAGTGTGCCGATACTTGGGACGAACCAGACATTCGACATGCGAGCGTATCTTTTTTCAGGTATCAATGAGTAACCTGTGGGCCCATCAACATATAGGGTTTCTAAAACCAGTTCTCCACCTGGAGTAAGACACTTTTTGCATTGCAGCAGATGATCGATTGGGGAGCGTCGGTGATAAATCACACCCATTGAAAACACACTATCAAAACATTCCAGTGGATCACTTATTTGCTCTAGCGCGCAGGGCAGAATATGCAGAGGAAGCTTGGTAGCAAACTGCTTGAGTGCCCAAAATTGGGCGACGTACGCCAAATGCGGATCGATACCCACAACCAGCTCCGGTTCCTGAGCGAGCATACGGAAGCCGTAGTAACCATTACCGCAACCGATGTCCAAAATTTTCTTTCCGGTTAAAGAAGTAATCTTCTTTGCCAAGCGGGCCCACTTTAGATTGGATTTCCATTCGGAATCGATTGGGATACCCAATACTTCGAATGGACCCTTGCGCCAGGGAATCATTTCTAGCAGTAAGCGCTTTATCTCAGCTTGCACATGGCTGTCGATGTCTTCAGCCTTGCCAATCTTGACAACTTCACCGAAATCGAAATTCGCAGTTGTTACTTCTGGAAATTCCTTCAGGTGCTTGCGCCATCTCGGGAAATCCCCGTGTTTTAACTGCTGAAGGTAGTCTTCTTCAGCGAAGTAAATTAGCGGTGCTAAGTGAGTATTGGCAACAGAGGCTTTGAATTCACTATAGTCCATGGTTAGTGACTACTTTATTGCTACCATTGAGGCGAAGTTAAAACATTGAAACCAGACTTCGAATGAGCTAAATCCTGAGCCGAGAATTCTGTCTTTGTGATCATCCAGTGTTTCAGGAATTAGCACGTTTTCCAGGGCAGTCCTTTTCTGGCTGATTTCTAATTTGCTATAGCCCATGTTTTCCTTGAATTGATGGTAAGAATCGATGAGCAATTCATTGAGGTGTTCGTCAGCGAAGACTATTTTCTCGGAAACAATGAGAATTCCTCCTGGATTCATGCCTTGGTAAATCTTCTCGATCAGTGCCTTACGTTCTGCTGGCGGAATAAACTGCAGGGTAAAGTTCAGGATCACCACCGAAGCATCGTCGATTTTCGAATCTTGAATACTTTCGCAATGGCACTTAATTTGTCTAGCGCGCTCACCAAATTCAGGTTTTTTGATTTCAAGCTGTTCAATCATCGCCAGGGAGTTATCGATTGCATGGATGGCGCAAGTTCTACCCTTTAAATGTTCAATAATTGAATAACTCGCTCCACCTAAACTGCAGCCAAGGTCGAATATGTTGGAATTGTCTTGGTAGTAGCGTTCCGCCAATACACCGATCATGGTGATTATCGTGCTGTAGCCAGGTATTGATCTATTGATCATGTCTTCGAACACTTTCGTCACTTGTTCATCAAATACAAAATCACCAGGTAAGCGGTGCTGAGTGAAGAGACGATCTTTTTGTGGTGAATTTTTAGGCATGAGCAGAAAGTGATACGAAAGTTTTAGGCAATCCAGGCAGCAGCAGTGCAAGTTCGCTGAGTCGGAAAAAAATTTATTTTAAATACATTGTGCAGTGAAACAGATTCACTTATTTTACGCACTGCTTTGGATGCAATTTTTCTGCGTATTATCCGGTAATCCATGTCACATTCAATCACCAGAGCTTCCGAGTTGCTGGTAGAAAATTTGTCACTGCTGCAAAATCTAAACAGTGACTATGGAGTACTCGATTTAGCCTGTGGCAATGGCAGGAATGGATTGTTCCTTCTGCAAAATAATATACCGGTAACATTTGCAGATAATAGTAAAGTCGCGCTAGAGAACATTAAGCACTCGATCGAGGCGCTAGAACGCAATGGCGAGCCATTAGCCGAATCCAAATGTTGGCAAGTCGATCTGGAGCAAGCAGGTGAGGAACCTCTGAAAAGTAGACAGTTTGATGCTGTCTTGGTTTTTAATTATCTGCACCGACCACTTATGCCGGCAATTAAACAAATAATTGCTAAAGCTGGGCTAATTTTTTACGAGACATTCACAGTGCAACAAACAAAATTTGGAAGACCGAGCAATCCAGATTATTTGTTTAAAGAGAATGAACTCAAAGAGTCATTTCGGGATTGGGAAGTCATCGAGTATTTCGAAGGTGTAAAAACCAATCCAGACAGAGCAGTTGCAAGTCTTATAGCAAGGAAAATAAGCCCAAATGGCTAAAACAAAAATCGTCCCGCTTAATATTGGCACCGGAAGCAAGCAGGCTTATCAACCAATTCAATGCGAAGTTATGCGCAGCAAGCGCAAAACCCTGGCGCTTTATATTAAGCAGCAAAAAGTAGTTGTGCGCTGTCCTTGGGCTGCCTCCAATGCGGAAGTGGATGAATTCATTGAAAATAATCAGGATTGGATTCAGGAACGCCTGCGCGAAGAACAACTCATTGAGCAGGAAACTCTACGTATTGAGAAAGGCGCCAAGATATTTTATCGGGCGCGTGAACTTACCATTGTCTTCAAGGAAGGTCGCAAAGAACGCATTCTTATCAATGGCGACAAATTTATCATCCAGGGTCACAAGCTGAATGCAGCCAAAGCCAAGATTCAGGTTGAAGATTACCTAATCGATAAGGCAAGCGAGTACATCATCCCCAGGGCTAAAGGGCTGGCCAACTATTTGGGTGTAGACCATAAGATAACGGAAATAAAACTCCGTAAAACCAAATCGAAATGGGGCCACTGTACTTCCCAGGGAATAATTCAATATAACTGGCTAATCATGCTGGCCCCTTACAGCATTATTGACTACATGATCACTCATGAAGTCTGCCATATGATCCATATGGATCACTCCCGACGATTCTGGAACCTGGTTGGTTCAATCTGTGCGGATTATGAACACTACATCGATTGGCTAAAGACCCACGAGCATCGTTTCTGGTTCGATTAGTCAGGCGGTCTTAGTAAACAATAAGTCCCAGACTCCATGCCCTAGCCGTTTTCCCCGAGCTTCAAACTTTGTGGCTGGTCGCTGCGGCTGCTCCCAATACTTACCAGTGCCCATTTCGTTTTTCAGACTGGGATTGGCTTCCAGTACTTCCATCATGTGCTCGGCGTAGGGTTCCCAGTCTGTCGCCAGGTGAAGAACGCCTTCCTGCTTTAACTTGGAGGCCAAGAGTTCTACAAACTGTGGTTGCACCAGCCGTCTTTTATGATGGCGTTTTTTCGGCCAGGGATCTGGAAATAGAATCAATAGGCGATCGATGCTTTGATTAGCAATGCCCGTTTCGATGACTTCTTTGGCATCGTGACAGATGAGTTTTAGATTGTTCAGACCAATTGATTCAATTTCATGCAAAACCTTTCCTATCCCTGGTTTGTGAACTTCGATACCAAGAAAATTGGTATTAGGTTCTTGCTGCGCCATCGCCAGCAATGATGCGCCCATACCAATGCCGATCTCCAAGCTAATGGATCCGCTCTGGGGAAAAAGCTTATCTAAATCTAAAGAGTGGTTCTTAAATTCCACTACATGGGCATCCCAATGCGTGTCTAAGGCTTTGCGCTGGGAGTCGGTGAGTCGTCCGGATCGAATCACATAACTGCGAACAGGTCGTTTGTGCTGGGAATTATCTGCGGCCACGAAGGCGTACCTGCTAACTGGCCTATGCTAAGTTAAAAGAATGTACCATCGATCGGTGATGAGGCACTGGCATAGAGACGCCTGGGCATTCTGCCAGCAAGGAACGCTTCGCGACCAGACTCGACAGCTTTCTTCATGGCCGACGCCATCAACACCGGCAGTTTAGCTTCGGCGATTGCCGTATTCATTAGTACGCCGTCGCAGCCTAACTCCATCGCAATCGAGGCATCGGATGCAGTGCCGACTCCGGCATCTACAATGATTGGAACTTTGGCATTTTCCAGGATCAATCGAATATTGTAAGGATTGCGAATGCCTAAGCCGGAGCCGATAGGAGCGCCTAAAGGCATAACGGCTACGCAACCTATCTCTTCCAGTCGTTTTGCCACGAGCGGGTCGTCACTGGTGTACACCATCACATCAAAATCATCTTTCACTAAGGTTTCTGCAGCGGCCAGAGTTTCAGTCACATTGGGGTAGAGTGTGGTTTGGTCTCCTAGCACTTCTAATTTCACCAGTTTGTGTCCGTCCAATAGTTCTCTTGCCATACGACAGGTGCGCACCGCGTCATCTGCGGTGTAACAACCCGCGGTGTTAGGCAGGATGGTGAAAGTTTCTGGTGAAATAACATCAAGCAGACTGGGCTCATCTGCATTCTGGCCAAGATTAACTCGACGTATCGCCACGGTTATGATTTCTGCGCCGCTGGCTTCCAGTGCCGCCAGGTTCTCGTTAAAGTCCTTGTACTTGCCACTGCCAATAATTAGGCGAGATTGGAAAGTCTTACCTGCAACTTGCAGTGCAATGTCTTCATGCTGACTCATTTCTTGCTTCCGTTTGTATTGTACTAACCGCCGCCAATAGCTTGAACGATTTCAATCTTGTCGCCGTCGTTGAGTTGATGTTGCTGAAAAGTACTCTTAGGAATGATTTTGCCATTCAATTCCACAGCAATTCGGCCCTGCGTCATTTGCAATGATTCCAACAAGTCCATGACTGAAGATGCTGGAGCAAGGACTTGCTGATCGCCATTAACAATGACTTCCATGGGGAGTTTTATTCCTGTGATTTAAATTTAAGAGCGAACCAAAACAGGGTCGACCATGCAGCCAGAAAAAAGATGCCTCCAATTGGAGTAATTGCACCCAGCCAACGAACTCCACTGAGCCCAAGCACATAAAGGCTACCGGAAAAAAAGAGTATACCAAGCAAGAAAAGAGTTCCGGCTAATCTCAGTAATTTTTCTTGCGGAAATTGAAAGGCCAGTACCGCTGTGCCCAGAAGCGCTAGTGAATGGTACATGTGGTATTCCACCCCGGTCCCAAAGGTCGCCAACAGGTCTGGTGCTAGCATGGATTCCAGTCCATGGGCGGCAAAAGCGCCTAGCGTTACGGCGAGAAATCCATTGGCGGTTGCGAATAACAGTAATAGTTTTGGCATGGGGCAGATTGTAGGCAAATCTCGGGCAAAAAAAAGCCGCGTTCAAAGCGCGGCTTTTTCTGTCTGAAATTTTTAGGCTTCCATATGGACCTTAATTTTGTTCATGGCATTTTTTTCGAGTTGTCGAATGCGTTCTGCCGATACGCCATATTTATCAGCCAAGTCATGTAAGGTGGTTTTCTCATCACTTAACCAGCGTTTCTTTAAAATATCCTGACTGCGATCATCCAGCTCGTCCATAGCCAAATGTAAACTGGCATTAGTCACTTCTTCCCATTCGGCTTCTTCAACGCCTTTTGCCAAATCTGAATTGTTGTCTTCCAGATAATTTGCAGGGGCGCGATAAACCGCATCATCGTCGCTATCAGGTTCGGCATCGAATGAGGTGTCATAGGCGCTCATTCGTCCTTCCATTTGACGCACGACTTTCGCGTCTACCCCTAAATCTTCTGCCAGAGCCTGAGTTTCTTCGTTGTTTAACCAACCAAGACGTTTCTTAGAGCTACGCAGATTAAAGAACAATTTTCGTTGAGCTTTAGTGGTTGCGACTTTAACAATTCGCCAGTTGCGTAAAATGTACTCATGCATTTCTGCTTTGATCCAATGCACAGCGAATGAAACGAGACGGACTCCGAATTCAGGATTAAAACGCTTAACCGCTTTCATTAAGCCAACATTGCCTTCCTGAATTAAGTCAGCCTGAGATAAGCCATAACCTGAATAGGTTTTTGCCATGTGCACAACAAAGCGCAGGTGAGCCATTACCAATTGGCGGGCCGCATCTACGTTGTCATCATAGTAATACTGATTTGCAAGCTCTCTTTCCTGCTCAGGAGTCAGCACAGCGATGCTATTGACGGAAGCAATGTACGCCGTTAAATCGCGACCCGGAGTAGTTGGATCAAAAACTTGTAATTCTTTTCCAATGCTCATGGTTTTCTTTGAATCTGCCTTTTAACTAAGTCTTATCTCATTAAGCGCTGAGATTTGGCGCATCGGATAAGACCCTATTTTAGCATTTTATCGTTCATTTCGCCATTTTGTGGCTATTGGCAATGCCCGGGTTTACTGGGCTGTAATGGAATTTGCTCAAATTCTCAGGGTGCCATCGATAATTGCCTACTTCCTTGGTCTACACCTAGCTTTCTATCTTGGGCCGCTATTTCCATTTTTCAAGGGTAAAAAATCACAGCGGGAGGCGAATTTTCCAGTATTGAGACTAATTGTAAAGCCCTTTTCTTGCTTCAGATTAAAGTTAAAGGTCTCAAGGATTGATGGCGCCGATATGGCGATAACCCGCAATAACCGCAGCGAGCCAACCGACGAGGCCCCCGCTGATTGTAAGAAAAATGACAGTGACAGGAGTCAGCAAAGGAAGTTCAAAAGAGTTGCTATATAACGTGGCGATTACACTAATCGCATCGCTGAAGCCCAGGAAAACCGAGGCCTGCAGAATACTGGCAAGAATTCCTCCCAGAATTCCATAAAATAGACCGGTGTAAAGAAATGGACGGGCGATGTAGCTATGGGTGCCCCCC
Organism: Pseudomonadales bacterium; assembly: GCA_012103535.1. Lineage (GTDB taxonomy): Bacteria > Pseudomonadota > Gammaproteobacteria > Pseudomonadales > Pseudohongiellaceae > UBA9145. The sequence goes on along the minus strand of WLWQ01000003.1, from coordinate 348,737 downwards.
ACCAGCTTAATCACTTTGATTTCTTCTTTTCGATTTTCGATATGCAACCGCACCGTATTGCCCACAATGAAACAGAGGCTCAATATGACGATAAGCCCCAGAGTGCGGGCGATCAGGCCAATGAGATCGGAGATCGCTGCGAGTCTGCGCAACCATAAACTATCGACCTGTACTAGATCCACTTCTGGCATGGCTTCAAGGGTTGCAGCGAGACTATCCAGGCCATCCAGACTGCTCATATTAGGTGTAATCACGATGGTGGAGGGCAAGGGATTTTCATCCAATCCGGCCAGCAATTCGGTGAAACCGGCAGCATTGCTAAAGTCCCTAAGAGCATCCTCTTTCGAAACAAACTCCGCTAAATCTATATCATTGTAAGTTAGCAAGCTCTCACTAACTTCCATTGCTCTAGCGTCCTCTGTGGCTGCAGTAAGGTAGAGCACGATACGAGCATTGTTTTCAAATCCAGCCAAGAGTGAAGCAAGATTGCTGTTTAAAGAAAACAACAGCGATGGAAGTAACAGGGCGGCGGCAATCACCAGGACGGTCATGCAACTTGAAAGCGGGGCCTTGGCCAACCGGTAAAGACTATTTCCCGCGTCTTTTCGGTGATTTCTCATAGTTTTAGCGAATTTTGACGACTTTTCGCGACTTTTTGTCTTAGCGGCCCCGGTCCCCATCAACTCTCTCCCCGGCCGGTGTCACCGATTAATTCACCGTTTTTGAGAATCAAGGTTCGATAATCCAGGCGATTGATGAGGGCAACGTCATGACTGGCGATCAGTAAACTCACTCCTACATTCTTGAATTGCTCGAACACCTCCATGATTTCGGTGGAGAGCTCTGGATCCAAGTTTCCTGTAGGTTCATCCGCAAGAATAATGCTGGGCCGGTTAACAACGGCGCGGGCAATTCCAACCCGTTGCTGTTCGCCACCGGAGAGCGCAGCAGGATACTGAGCTTCTTTCCCCAGTAATCCCACTTTGTCTAATGCTGCGCGTACGCGTCTCTGCGCATCCCGTCTTTCGAAGCCACTTATATCCAGTGGCAAGGCGACGTTGTCCGCAACCGTTCGATCATTAAGCAATTGATGATCTTGAAAGACCGAACCGATGCGCCTCCGCAGAAACGGAATTTCCCGTTTACGCAGTTTGCTCGTATTGGATCCGTTAACAATGACAGCGCCAGCCGTACATTTTTCAGTGGCCAGAATGAGTTTTAAGAGACTGCTCTTACCGGCTCCGGAATGACCCGTTACAAAGGCCATTTCTCCTTTAGCAATATGAAAAGAAACATCAGACAGTGCGTTTTCGCCACTGACATATTGTTTACTAACATTGTCAAACGTAATCATTAGGACTGTTGCTGCGAATTAAGCTTCAGAAAAAAGCGCAGAAATAAATTGTTTTGCGTCGAAAGGACGTAGGTCATCTACTTGTTCACCGACACCAATAAATCGAATCGGTAGCCCAAGTTTTTTTGCTATTGCGAATACTACTCCGCCTTTCGCCGTACCATCGAGTTTCGTTAGCGCAATACCAGTCAAATTTGTTGCACTGTGAAAACTTTCTGCCTGGTTCAATGCGTTCTGTCCGGTTGTAGCATCTAACACTAGCAGTATTTCATCCGGTAAACGCTCATCTTGCTTTTTAAGTACTCGAACAATCTTTTCCAATTCATTCATCAAATTATCTTTAGTATGCAAACGCCCGGCAGTGTCGGCAATTAACACATCGACTTGTTTGGCTTTTGCCGATTGATAAGCATCGAAGATAACGGATGCACTGTCAGCCCCCGTAGCTTGCGCAACAACAGGGACATTGTTGCGTTCGCCCCAAACTTGAAGCTGCTCTACCGCGGCAGCTCTGAAGGTATCGCCAGCGGCTAGCATTACACTTAAGTTCTCACTCTGAAATTTCTTAGCGAGCTTGCCTATGGTTGTAGTTTTTCCAACTCCATTGACTCCCACTGTAAGTATGACAAAAGGTTTAGCGCCGACATTTAAATTTAGCACCGACTGGCAAGGCTCCAGTATCTGCGCTAACTCTTCCTGCAATGCGGTCATAAATTGTGCTGGATCAGAAAGTTGTTTCCGTGCCAGCTTGGATTTCAAATTGCCAACAATTTGATCGCAAGCTTCGATTCCAACATCAGCTGATAAAAGTTGTGTTTCTACATCATCCAGTAAATCGACATCGATAGATTTTTCACCGAGCACCAAGCTGCCCAAGCCTTCAGTCAATTTACCGCGGGTTTTTGCGAGCCCATTTTTTAAGCGGCTAAACAACCCAGCTTCGTCGAGCTTTTCTGACTCGGTTTTTGAATCTTCGTTGCTATCGGAATTTTCTTTCTTGCCAAATCCAAACATTAATTGCTTACTACTTGCGTTTATTGTGAGCTGTAAAGGTAATGAGGCTATGCTAACACTTGCTCTGTTGATGCGATATTAGCAAGCAGGTAACTGAGCCCGAAATCCTCCAAAGCTAAGCCTGCTTTTGCCTGAATCACTATTATGTGCTTCGATAGGGTGAAATGACGAATCAAACAAATACAGTTCGAATAATCTCAGGCAGTTTAAGAAGTAGAAAAATTTCTTTTCCTGCCAATAAAGCAGTACGGCCCACCGGCGATCGCGTAAGAGAGACATTGTTTAATTGGGTGCAGAGTGAGATAGACGGGGCTGTCTGTTTGGATCTTTTTGCAGGCAGTGGCGCCTTAGGAATTGAGGCGCTCTCACGCGGGGCGGAAGAAGTAGTCTTTGTTGAAGCCGCAAAAAACATCGCGCTTGCATTAAAGGAGAACCTTGAACTCCTACAATTGCATAGTGGCAAAATTTATCACCATGATGCGCTTTCCTGGATTGAAGAATTTAATACGACTAAAACCTTTGACATCGTTTTTCTGGATCCTCCATTTGATACCGATCTAGCTGCAACAAGCTGCATGAAACTGGAACAATCGAATTTACTCAATTCTCAATGTCGAATTTATTTGGAGCTTGCTAGTGAAATTTCAGAATTAACCTTGCCAGAAAATTGGAAACAAATAAAAGAAAAGAAAGCTGGAAGTGTCTATTTCTATCTATTTGTCAGGGAAGTATAAATAAAGAATGACACATGGCGCTCCAATAGAAAAATTTTCGCCTGCCTGGTGGCTTCCCGGCGGCCATAGTCAAACTCTCTATCGAAAGTTTTCCCCCACTGATTCAGTGCGCCAACAACGAGAGAGGGTCGAATTAGAAGACGGAGATTTTATAGATCTGGATTGGTGTGCAGATGCACCAATTGGAGCAGAAGCCAGCGAGGTAACGGTTTTCATACTTCATGGCTTATGCGGCTGCTCCAGCTCTTCTTATGTATTATCTCTGCAAGCCTTATTGTCGCAATACAATGTTTCCAGCGTAGTAATGAACTTCAGAGGATGTAGCGGTGAAGTAAATAAGAAAGCCAAGGCCTATCATTCTGGAGTCTCGGAAGATGTAGATGAAGTATTTTCGAAGTTGTCTGACAAATACCCGACTAAAAACTTTGTCTGTGTCGGTTACTCCTTAGGCGCCAACGTGTTGCTGAAATGGTTGGGAGAAATAAAGCAGCATTCTAGAATCAGTAAAGTAGCGGCTGTCTCTACGCCCTTTTCATTGAGCTATTGTTCTAAAGCAATGCTAAGTGGACTCAGTCAGTTTTATGGTAAGTATTTTGTCTGGCGCCTGGTAAGTGATTTACAAAGTAAAATCGATTTTTTTAGATCTAACAATTCTCGCGATGAGCTCGATCTATTGCAAAATCTTGGAGATCTGACCTCCATTCGCACGATCTGGGAATTTGATGATTTGGTAACGGCACCGCTAAATGGATTTGCCCATGCAGAGGATTATTACAATCAATGCAGCAGCAAAAAATTCTTATCGAATATTCAAACGGAAACTCTACTAATCCAAAGTTCAAACGACCCACTGATCCCTCAAGAATCCATTCCAAATACTGAAACATTGCAAAGCAACGTACACTTGCATCTGGACAGCGCTGGTGGTCATGTCGGATTTATCGCCGGTAATCGGGATAAATGGTTAGAACATCAATTAATGCGCTATTTGGTGGGCTGATTGAGCAAGCTAAATCAATTCGCTATTATGCATTTCAGTCGGCCCTCAAGGAAATCTACTCTGTGAAAATTGCAGTCTATCCCGGAACATTCAATCCCATCACTAATGGGCACACCGATCTTGTTGAACGAGCCGCTGGTCTATTTGATAAAACAATCGTTGCGGTAGGCACCAACACACAGAAAGGCGGCACGCTGCCGACAGAGCAGCGGGTGGCTCTGGCAGAAGAAGTTTTGGCACACCTTGATAATGTCGAAGTAACTTCTTTTAAAGGCTTGCTCACAGATTTTGTCAGCCAACAAGGAGCAAACATAATTTTACGCGGACTGAGAACCGTCGCTGACTTCGAGTACGAATTCCAGCTGGTGGGAATGAACCGAGTGTTAGATCCTTCAATCGAAACAGTGTTTTTGGCACCTGCGGAGCATCTTTCTTATATCTCTTCAACGCTAGTTAGAGAAATTGCCTCACTGGGAGGTAACATTTCGAAGTTTGTTCATCCAACTGTTGCGGCCGCGATAAAGCCAAAATAGCGCTATTTTTGACAGTTAGTGCAGTAGACAGTACTGCGCTGGCCTAAACGAATTTCCTTAAGCGGCTTCTTGCATTGCATACATTCTTCGCCGCCACGACCATACACATTCAGTGCTTGTTTAAAGTATCCCGGTTCACCGCTGCTATTGGTAAAATCACGTAGAGTAGTGCCTCCAACTTTTATAGCGCGCGTAAGAATCTCTTTGATGCAAGCAACCAGTGTTTTGTATTTAGCTTTGGAAATTTTTCCTGCCGCCCGTTTGGGATTAATACCCGCCATAAACAATGCTTCGTTGGCGTAGATATTGCCCACGCCTACAACGACTTTGCTATCCATAATAAATGTTTTAATCGCTGCAGATCTGCCACGACTTTGTTTAAACAGGTAAGCGCCATCGAAATCATCAGTTAGAGGTTCCGGGCCAAGATTGGCTAGCAATGGGTGTGAATCGATTTCTTCTGCTTGCCACAACATGCAACCAAACTTTCTTGGATCGGTATAGCGCAAGGCCTTATCGTCTTCCATTACTATATCAACATGGTCGTGCTTACCAGCAACACTGTCTTTTTCAACAATACGTAAGCTGCCACTCATTCCTAAATGGATAAGCAAGGTGCCCTTACTACTTTGCAGCAAAATGTATTTTCCCCTTCGGTCGACTGCAGAAAAAGCTTGCCCAGGGAGATCCTCAGAGAGCGTGTTAGGAATTTCCCACCGCAGTTTTTTCTGCCGAACAATAACTTCCTTAACTCGCTTGTTTTTGATATGTGGTGAGATTCCCTTGCGGGTTGTTTCTACTTCTGGCAATTCGGGCACAGTAAGTCCAATGCGTACTAATTAGTTGACTCGAGGCACAGCAGTTATAATCCTTCGACTTCAAGAATGATAGTGTGAATTAACCGAAAAGGTTTTTGTCGTGGATGAAATTACAATTCTGGGTGTTGATGCGGGAGGAACTTTTACAGATTTTGTGTGCGTAGAAACAGGATCTAAGAATTCACTGCGAATATATAAAACACTTTCTACTCCCCATGCGCCAGAGGAAGCCATTCTATCTGGCATCCATGGGCTTGGACTGAGCGCTGAATTAGAAAGTGGCGGGTTGCACATTATTCACGGCAGCACGGTAGCAACTAATGCAACCTTGGAAGGAAAAGTCGCGAAAACTGTTTTTGTAAGCAACTATGGTTTCAAAGATATGTTGCGCCTGGCGCGGCAAACGCGTCCAGAACTTTACGCATTGGAATTTGAAGCAGTACAACCACCAGTGCCTCCTGAACTTTGTCTTGAAACCGGAGGCCGCTTGGCGGCAGATGGATCTGTCGTTGAAGCACTCAGTGAAGCTGAGATCAGCGCGCTGGTCGCTAAGGTTTCCAGCCTTGAACCGGAAGCTGTTGCTATCAATCTACTGTTTTCTTTTTTAGATGATGAATTCGAAAAGCGACTCGAAGCAGCGTTGAAGAAAAATAACCCGGCGACTTTTCTCAGCAGGTCCTCAGCGGTTCTTCCCGTCTACAAGGAATACGAACGGGGCATTGCTACTTGGCTAAACGCATCGCTTGCCCCAATTGTGCATGGCTACTTAAGCCGCCTGAGTGAACAGCTCAACGCCTGTCCATTGCAAATTATGCAATCGAGTGGTGAAACTATCGCCGCAGACAAAGCTTCTGATTTGGCAGTTCATCTATTGCTGTCCGGTCCTGCTGGCGGGCTAACTGCCATTCAGTTTTTGGGGCAACAAATAGAGGAAGAAAAAATTATCAGTTTCGACATGGGAGGCACTTCTACCGATGTAGCGTTAATGGATGGTGAAATCAGCACTACCACAGAAGGACGCATCGACCGCTTTCCGGTAGGTGTACCTATGGTAGATATGCACACCATTGGTGCCGGGGGCGGATCCATTGCCTTTATCGATAGCGGCGACATGTTAAAAGTTGGACCACAATCGGCGGGCGCGAATCCAGGCCCGGCGAGTTATGACAATGGCGGTAAATTCGCCACAGTCACGGATGCAAATCTTGTACTTGGTCGTTTGTTGGAAAGTTCACAGCTTGCCGGTGGCCTGTCCTTAAATTTGTCCAAGGCTAGATCAGCCATAGAGAAACTGAGTGAGCCACTGGCATTGTCCATCGAAGAGACGGCACTGGGTATTGTCACTATTGCCAATGAGCACATGGCGAAAGCAATTCGTTTGATCTCAGTTAACAGAGGTCATGATCCAAAGGAATTTGTACTTGCCAGTTTCGGCGGAGCTGGCGGCTTGCATGTCTGTGCGATTGCGGAAGCGATGCAAATGAACAAGGCCATCGTCCCTGCTTATGGAGGCGTGCTCTCCGCGTTAGGCATGTTAGTCGCCGATCGCGGCCGCCAATTTACTAGGACCGTAGGCGTTGACGCTGACAGCGTTGCAGCGACTGAACTCGATACGCAATTCCAGGAACTGGCGCAACAGGGATCACTGGCTTTGCAGCAAGAAGGCTTGCTTAAGGAATCATTGGAAACAAAATACTCTGCAGATTGTCGTTATCGAGGCCAGTCTTATACGCTAAATGTTGTTTGGAATAATTTGCCTGACTGTTGCCAGGCATTCACGGCATTGCACAAGCAACGTTATGGTTATGATTTAAATACAACCATAGAGATCGTAAACATTCGCGTTAATGTTATCTCTCGTGCACGCCCAATTTCGCTTCCAGATAATTCTGCAGCAGCAGGCTGCAATAATTGTGAAACCATCAAGGTCTATGGTTCTGCAGAGCCCGCGAAAGTATTTCGCCGGGATGAATTGCAGACCGGAACCCAATTAGAAGGCCCGGCAATAATTATCGAATATTCAGCCACAACCTATATCGCGAGTGGATGGCGAGTTCGAGTTGACCAATACAGCAATCTGCTGCTCGCCAAAATCAATTCCTGAGCGAAGACAGACACTGCAGAGGTGCTGGCTAGTGGAGCAGGGAATGGGCAAAGCAAGTCGAGGATGTTTACACGCTAAATTCACAGGTGATATAACAGTTAACCCTGCAGCCCCAGCAGAAATACTGATCTTGGAGGCTGAAGGGAACGTATCTCTCTAATCTACCCGCAAGAATTCAGGAATGAAATTTGCAGGTATCGGGGTTTTCCATAACCGTTCTTAGCTAACGATCATGAGCAGTAGTATCTTCAAAATTAGCATTAGCCTTTGCCTACTGATTTCTCCGCTGGTTATCAGCCATGCGCAGACACAGGCACAAGATGCAGCTCCTGAAGTTACGCAGCCGCCACCGCCGCCGCGTATTCGTTATTTGGAAGTCCCCGTGGCCATAGAGCCTGGTGTTGATCCTCAACTCCCGGAAATTGCCGCGCCTGTGCTGGAAATTGATCCTGACGATGACCCCGAATTTATCCGCCGCATGAACAGTATTCGAGAGTATTCAGCCACGGTTGATTTACTGGAAGAGAGCGGCGGAGCTTGGGAAAGCGGTTTAGCAGAGCAGCTCGCGTCAATAGGTGAGTTAGAACAGCAACAGGGTAATCATCTCGGTGCAATCGAGGCTTTCGACCGCGGTATTCACATTAATCGGATTGCCAACGGACTGCACACACTGGATCAGATTCCAATGGTTGAGCGCATGATTGATAGCTATCTAGCTCTGGGTAACTGGGAACAGGCAGATTTGTACAACAATTACTTATTTTTCGTGCAGCAAAAGGCCTATGGTGCCGAAGATCCGCGAATTATTCCCGTGCTCGATCGACTCGCCACGTGGAACATGCAGGCATTTAATATTGGCTACGGAGATTCTCTGGGGGTTCGTCTCAGTTCCGCCCAAATATTGTTCAAAGCAGCTGCACGCATGGTGGGAATACATTTCGGCAGAGACGATGAGCGCTTCGTGCGCTATCTCCGCAATTTAGCCATTTCCGGTTACCAGGTTTCTCGCTACCCCCAGTACTTAATGGAAGTTGACCGCCCTGAATTCCGCGTTGATCAGGAACTGCTCAGAGATCAAGTCAATGAGGGCGGCTCGATTTTGCCTCAGGGCTATGGTATCGGCGAAGCAGCGCTTCGAGACATTGCCCAATACTATGAAGACAGCTCTGATGATGTATATGCCACAGCAGAAGTGATTACTCACTTAGCAGATTGGTATCTAATGTTTGAGCGACGCCGGACGGCTGAAGCACATTATCTTCGCGCCTGGGAAATGCTCGCAGCAGAAGAAAATGGAGATGAATTAATCCAACAACTATTCGGTCAAGTAGTTCAGATACCGACATTTAATAATGCGCCACGCAATTTACAGATTAGCTCTAATACTTCGAGCACCACGGAATCGCTGAGCTTTAGCTATGCAGATGTTTCCCTAACTGTGACAGCGAGTGGATCAGCGAGAAACGTTGAAATTATTACCGAAGAAACAGAAGAAAACGCAGAAATTCTTTCCAGATTGCAAAGAGAAGTGCGAATTTCCAAGTTCCGGCCACTGCTTGAAGCAGGGGAGCCAATTCGCTCCGATGAACACCAATTTCGCTACCGCTATTGGTACTAATTTTGGGCGGTAAGTTGTAGCATCGAAGTCTTGGGTGTTCTATTGTTAAGCAAAGGTTAAGGGGGTTTGGATTACTAATAAGCTGCGCATTTTCAGTAAGTTAGAGACGATGATGAAATGATTCGAATGGCGGCAAAAAAGCACGAAATTCGAAGATTAGATGTCAAAAATCACGAACGTCGAAAAACACAGCTCACCGTGTTCAATCCCAGGGTAAAACTATGAAAAAGTTATCCATGAGGCTGCCCAAAATAGTCTTGCTCAGCGGACTTAGTTTAGGTCTGCTGGCTTGTCAGTCATCGAGCCAAAGCTCGTCGTCTCAAAGCATGCCCATGCCTTCTATGCCCTCACAATCGAGTTCAAGCTCCCAGAGCTCACCATCGATGCCATCGCCTTCTAGCCAGAGTTCAAGTTCGCCGTCGTCGCCTTCTGTACCATCGGCGAGTTCGAGCCGTTCGCAATCGACTCCTTCGCCACCATCACCCTCGAGTAGTTCTCAGAGCTCATCCCAGGGAGCGCAACAATCCCAGAGTAGCTCTCAATCCCAGAGTAGCGGGAATAGTAGCTCGATACCGACGCTATCTACTGGTTTTCCGCAAACCACTGGCCAAAACAGCGGAGATAGCCAGCAATCTGCTCAGGGTCAGCAAGGCCAGCAGGGTCAACAAGGACAGCAGGGTCAACAAGGACAGCAGGGCGAGCAAGGACAGCAGGGCCAACAGGGTCAGGCGGGAACTGCTAGCGCTGCGGCCGGTGACGCCGGCCAGAATAGCCCAGGGCAGGATGCAGGTGCCCAAGGGCGATTTCCAGGCAGCGAACAGGATGGTAATAGCAACGGTAATAGAGATACCTCCACTGGAGACCTCAATTCTGGCCAAGGTGGGAACACTGGCTCAGGCGGAGGCACACTAACCAATCCTGGTGGGGATTACAGTCTGGATACATTGCCAAATGGAGTGCTAAGTGGGAACAGCACCCAGCAATCACAGAACTCCGGTCCCGCTACCGCAGCAGAAAGAGCGGCGGTTCTTGATGAGGCGCTGCGCCGGGGCTATGAAACCTTTGATGGATTCATTCTAAGCGAGCGCGAAAGAGCGCAGAATGAAAGTAATGCAGCTGGTAGTCAGCAGCCAGGCGGCGAAGCCGGTGGTGGTGGCGGTAGCTCAGCAGCACAACCACAAATTCTATCGGAATCTGGTGCCCCATCAGGGGCAGTAGTGGCTCAGTCTTCTTCTTCGACGCCTCCGCCACCCAACCAGACATTCCCTCCACCGGAGGATATTCCCAGTGGTAGGGACGACGACGTAGTAGCTCGGCAGTTGAGAGAAGCTGCCATGAGCGAACCTGATCCAGAGTTGCGCGAAGCCCTCTGGGATGAATACAGAAACTATACAGGTATTAGTGAAGGTGATGAGCAATGAAATTCCTTGCTAGAAACACAATTGGATTGCTAGCGGTTGCGGTTTTTTTAAGTGCCTGTGCAACCCATACAGTTAAAACAACTTCCTACACGCCAGTGATCCAGGACAGTCAGAATGTTCCGGAAGAACTGTTGTTAGATGTTGGCATCGCCATGTTCGATCCGGGTCTGGATGATATGGATGATGATCAGGAAGCGCTAACTAATCCCCAAATCAGAGTGGCTGAAGCTCGCTATGCACCTTGGATGCTCGCTGATACCTTGCAGCGCTCTGCCAACTGGGGAATCGTGCGTTTGATGCCCAACGCTTCCAGTCCCATGGACGTGTTCATTAACGGCACAATTCTGGAATCGAACGGCGAAGCCATGGGTATGCGAATCATCGTCAATGATTCCACTGGCAGGCATTGGTACACCAAACTTTACGATCAGGAAATTAGTCAGTTTAGTTATGACCCGTCCCAACGCCAGCAAAGTGATCCTTTCCAAATTTTGTACAACAACATCGCTAACGATTTATTGGCGTGGAAAAAAGCGAACATCGAAGATAACGAGATTACGGAAATTCGCACCATTTCAGAGATACTATTTGCCCAGCGTTTTTCTCCCGAGGTGTTTGACAATTACTTAACTCAGGATCGCGATGGAAATTATGAAATCGTTGCCCTACCGGCTGATTCTGATCCAGTCCTCAACCGCGTCCGTGATATCCGCGAACGTGACTTTATGTTCATCGATACCGTGCAGGATTACTACGCGACCTATGTAAGACAAATGCGTTTACCTTACGACTCCTGGCGAGAACAGAGTTATCACGAAACCATTACCCTGCGTGAACTTGAGGCTTCGGCAAAGCGACGCTTCATTGCCGGCGCTGCAGCAGTGGTTGGTGGATTGGCTGCCGCTACCCAGGGCAGCAATTACGCCACAGCCACCGGCGGCGCATTTGGTGTTGGGGCAGGCGCTTATTTGATCAAGAGTGGATTCGATAAACAGGCTGAAGCCAGAATTCACATGGAAGCTCTGGAAGAGCTTGGCCAGTCATTGGAAAATGAAGTCGCACCACAGGTAATTAATTTGGACGATCGTACCATTACCCTTTCTGGTTCGGTCGAAGAACAGTATGAACAGTGGCGCGAAATTCTGGCAGATCTTTATGCGGCAGAGGTAGGACAACTTTAACTGCTCAGACAGGGTGAGTTCCATCCACAGTAATAGATATGTCAGAAAACGATGTCGACAAGGACAAGCAAGAGTCGCAAGAATCTGGTTTCGATGAAAACCAGATTTACCTCAATCCAACTGCAAAAGTAGAAACGAATAAACCTCCCGTTTGGATCTGGTTCGGCGTAGGTGGTTTGCTGGTGGTTGCGCTGCTCGTAGTCTTCGTATTGCCAGCTGTAGTCTCTGAATATGAATTACCCTTAGAGCGCCGCGTCGATGTTGCTGATCTGATACCCATTGCGGAAGAGGAAACAATAGTTTCAACCATCTCTCCGTTCGAAGAAGCACAACGCTCTCGACAACGTAAAGAAGCCCAGGATGTCCTGGCAGAATTGCTGGAACGACAAGGCGAACTGGTTGAACTGGAAGTTGATGCTTGGGCCCAGAATAGCTATGCAGCGGCATTGGAAGTGGCGAGTATTGGTGATGAGTATTACCGCCGGCAGGAATTTCTTGATGCCATCGATTCTTATACCAACGGTCGTGATGACCTAATTGCAATCCTGGAAAACGTCCCAACGGTTTTGCAACAAACTCTTACCGATGCCCAGAATGCATTAGACAATCAAGAATCCGAACTGGCCCAGAACCAATTTTCCCTGGCACTACTATTTGATCCAGATAATGAAGCCGCACAAATAGGATTGGAACGTTCCCAGGCATTGGATGAAGTATTGGGAATGTTAGTAGAAGCGGAAGAGTTATTAGAAGATGGAGAGTTGGAAGCTGCTCGCACAATGTATCGGCAAATCGTCAGCCTTGATAGTTACAACGAGACTGCGCAACAGAAATTAAATGAAGTCTCCAGGTTAATCTTGGAACGAGAATTCGCTGACATTATGTCAGCCGGATATGCCTTGTTGGCAAACGGTAATCCGGAAGCAGCCATCACTGAATTTGAGCGAGCCGGGACATTGGGCATAAATGCTGAGCAGGCTCTCGCAGCCATAACACAAACTGAAAACGAAGTTGCCAACGCACAAATTTCTGAAATACAAGTGCGCATAAGTGCAGCGGAAGCTCAAGAAGAGTGGCATACCGCTGTCGCTGAATACGACAATGTTCTGGCTATCGATAGCAATTTGGTATTCGCAATTAATGGTCGTGATTATGCCAGCAAGCGAGGCCAACTCGACGACTTGTTAGTGAGTTCAATCGAAACTCCCGACCGCTTCTATGAATCTGATGTTTTTCAACAAGTGCTGGATATCTATTACACCGGCCGCGCCATCGAAGATCCTGGTGCACGTTTGGTAGACCAACTGGATCGTCTTCAAGTTCTTCTAGAATCCTCGCAAGTACCCCTCGATATCAGAATGGTTTCTGACAACCTAACCGACGTGACTATTTTACGCATAGGTGAACTTGGATTATTCGAAGAAACCACTGTCTCCTTGAAACCTGGCAGATATGTTGCCGTCGGTAAACGCATCGGTTATCGAGAAGTGAGGGAAGAGTTCGTAGTTGGCTTCGGACAAACACCGGACTCAGTTGTTGTGCAATGTGTAGAACGTGTAGTTGCCACTAATAGGTGATGAGTGTGGACAGCATTGACGACGACATTAATAAAGTTAATGGGCCGGCTGATCCCATAATTCCAATTGACTTTACGCCCCATGAAGAAAAAGGGCCACGAGTCACATTTAAACCCAAACCGATTCATTTTGTTGTTGGAACCTTTCTGATTGTTTCTGGGATTTCTGGATGGTTTGTATTAACCGCCAGGTCAGTCTCCGTTGAAGTTATTCCAATAACAGCGCAAATCGAAATTAGCGGAGGCTTACATGTGCGCTTGGGCCAGCGTTATTTAATTCGTACTGGCTCTTATGACATTAGGCTTACCAATGAAGGCTATCACGATACTGAAACCCAACTTCTGGTAAACACGCAACAGGCGCAAACCCATCCGTTCGAAATGCGCAGGCTTCCCGGCAAGGTTTTTATAGCGACTATTGATCTGGCTGGGGCGAGGGTACAGATCGACGGAGTTGATATAGGTGAAACGCCCCTAATCGATGTTCCGATTGAACCAGGCGAACATCAGATGACCATTTCGCTGGATCGCTACCTGGATTATGGCGAAGCCATCGACATCGAAGGCCGAGAGGTTGAGCAGCGCTACCAGGCTACCTTGGAGCCTGCCTGGGCGGTGGTCAGCTTTTCAACAACACCCCCGGGGGCGGACGTTCTCTTAGATGGAACAGTAATTGGAACTACCCCAATAAATGCAGAGATTATTCAGGGCCGGCGCGACCTGACTTTAAAACTAGCAGGGCACAAAGCCTGGCAGGAAGATTTCGATGTGATCGCCGGAGAAGATTTCACTGTTCCCACGGTAGAGCTAGAACCGGCTGACGGTCTGGTGTTTATTCGAAGCAATCCAAGCGGTGCTTCAGTGACTATTGGCGGTGAATACAAAGGACTTACCCCCTTGGAAGTGGCGCTTCCACCGAATCAAAATCACGAACTCACGTTTTTCAGAACTGGCTACTTCGACGGTAGAACTTCAATTCGCACCGAACCCAACCAGGAGCGAGAGCTCAACATAAGTTTGGAGCCGGAACTGGCGAGTGTCAGTGTTATCGCTCAACCGGAAGATGCGGAACTCTACGTAAACGGAGAGTTCAGGGGAATCGCCAATCAGACCATTGAGCTAATGGCCGCCAGCCAGCAAATTGAAATTCGCAAGGATGGTTTTGTTCCTTACACCACCGAGTTTACGTCGCGGCCCGGATTAGATCAGGCCATCAGAGTTTCATTGAAGTCACTTGAACAGGCTCGCTTGGATCAAATAAGACCGGTCATTACCACTGCAGCCGGACAAGAACTAAAACTGTTTTACCCGGGCGCTTACACGATGGGCGCATCGAGAAGAGAAGCTGGCCGACGACCTAATGAAAATTTGCGAGACATTCAATTAGAAAAACCTTTTTATATTGGCTTTAGAGAAATTACCAATGAGCAGTATCGGCAGTTTAATGCCGACCATACTTCAGGAACAGTGTCAGGTGTCACTTTAAACAATGAAAACCAACCAGTGGTTCAAATAAGTTGGGCGCAAGCTGCAGCCTACTGCAATTGGCTGAGCGAACAGGAAGGTCTGCCCGCATTTTATGAAATAGAAGGGGAAGACATAATTGCTTTTAACCCTGATGCAACGGGCTATCGCATGCCAACAGAAGCAGAGTGGGCCTGGGTAGCCAGAACAGATGGCAGTGGCAATACCTTGAAATATCCCTGGGGTGATCAATTGCCGCCACCAGAAAATGCTGGAAATTTCGCCGACGTCACAGCACAAAACTATCTCGGCCAAATCATGTTCAACTACAACGACAATTATTTTGCCTCTGCACCAGTCGGGTCTTTTGTCGCTAATCAATACGACATATTTGACATGGCCGGCAACGTTTCGGAATGGGTGCATGACTATTATGGTGCTGTCGGTGCCATTGGCGTTGAGATCGATCCGGTCGGACCAGAACTCGGACAATTTCATACTATTCGCGGATCCAGTTGGGCGCACGGCGCGGTTACCGAGATGAGATTGTCATTTCGGGATTTTGGCGAAGAACCCCGTGACGATGTTGGCTTTCGTGTCGCCCGCTATCTGGAATAGTAATTCCTGAGTACTCATCAAGAGGACTACAGAATGAGAAAATTAGTAGTACTTTTTTTAAGCCTGGTGTTTGCAGTAGGCGTGTGGGCGCAAGACTCACAAACAGAAGAAACTGAGCAAGACGCCCAAGCCGAGCAAGAGGTATTGGACACCGAGCTTACCCCCGAAGAATTAGCCGCCGCTGAGAATAATGAATTGATCCTGGAAGATAGTGAAGTAGATGAAGAAGATTCAACGAACTCACGCTTCATTCCAACCGAACAAATTTCCCAGGATTTAGGTGTTTCGTTTCCGGTTGATATTTAGTTTTCCGGTTGCATAAAAAGGAATAGTTTATGAAGCAAGGCTCGATGTATGAAGCTCTCTTTCAAGTAGCGGCACTCATTTTAGTAATCATCATAGTGCATGGCACTTATGTAACTGTAATTCGCCCAAACGCAGAATTAATTCAAGCACAGCAATCCCTCATGCAGGAACAAAATCCAGAAATGGTTCCGGAGCGTTCTGTTTTCATTATTCTTCGAAACTATGAACAGGAATTTTGCATCATTTTCTTTTTGTGGGCTGTCACCCTTATTGGTATGAAAACACAACATACCCTGCGTCAACGAAACTTATTGGAGCGAACGCTAATACAACTGCAGGACGGGATGAGTATCTTGCCGGAAGACTCTCGTAATATCGCGAGGCCGGTACAGGCATTGCCGGAGAAAGAAAGGGAGTACCTGTTACCGCGAGCACTGCTAGCAGGATTACATCGATTTCAGAGCACCCAAAACATTCAAGCAGTGTCTTCCATCATCAAAGATACCTGTGAATCCGAAGCCGATCGCATGGAAACGGAACTTAGCATCGTCAGGTATATCGCCTGGGCCATCCCATCTATCGGCTTCCTGGGAACTGTGCGTGGTATTGGAACCGCGTTGGGCCAAGCATATCAGGCCGTTGCAGGGGATATCGCCGGTGTTACCCAGAGCCTGGGGGTAGCTTTTAATTCGACCTTTGTGGCTCTGGTGGTAAGCATTTTCTTAATGTTCCTATTACATCAACTGCAATTGTTACAAGACCGTCTCGTTTTGGATTGTCAAAATTATTGTGACGAGCGGCTTATTCGTCACCTGCAAATACCGGACAAAGGTGAGCCAGCGTAAATGACCTTAAAAGTAATTGAGCTAAACGACCGTGGCATAAAAGTCGGTGATGAAAGCGGCATCATCGTACAGAGCCCTGGGTTCGCTTTGGTGGTGGACGACAATCTTGAAGTCGGTGAAACCGCGGAGCAACAAGCTCGATTACAACCCACGAACAGCTTTAACAAGTATTGGCACGACCTCAACCTGGAACCCATTTCACACGGGAAAAAATTCCGACATTTCGCCGACCTTGCCTATGCACAGTTAATGCACCTGGCAGAAGTCGGCGAAATTAATAAAGACGTTATTTTCGCCGTTCCTGGAAACTTTACCCGGCAACAGTTAGCTATCCTTCTTGGTCTTGCCCAACAAAGCCCGTTTACTACTGTTGGCGTAGTCGATTCTGCACTCGCTGCGGCGGTAAACAGCGCCCAGGCCGAGCATTTTATTTTCGCCGACATTCAGCTGCATCAAGTAGTGCTAACTAAACTGGCAATTGCGGATGATCATTTAGTAACAGAAGGTGTTGTGCAGATTCCGGGAGTAGGCAATCAGAATTTTATGAATCTGATGATGCAGATTGCTACCGACATGTTTATCCAACAATGTCGTTTTAATCCCCAACACAATGCGGAATCTGAACAACAGTTGTATAACGAATTACCCAATTGGTTATTGCAAGATACACAGGAGAAAACCTTACAGTTGGAGCTTAAAAGTGCCAGTGCGTTACATACGGCTAAGCTACCGCGGGAAACCTTAATTACTAACTTGAATGAGTATTACAAAAAGATTAACGAACAGATTTACTCCATTACTAGCGAGAGCAATGCGCAGTTAATATTAAGCAAGGCTCTAGCAGAATTGCCAGGTTTTTCTGCGGCGCTAAATCAGATAACGAACTTTGTAATTGTCGAAGATCATTCGATAAATGAATCCTGTCATGAGTATCGCGATTTAATAACGGGTTCTGCCGAGGGCATACATCTCGTCAATAAATTTCCGATTGCAGGAATCGGGCTGCAAGCAAAAGCCAAACAAAGCCAGAAAGAAGAAAGTGATAACCCTACTCACGTGCTCTTTTCCAATCGCGCTATTTCAATTGGCAACATTGAAATAAAAAACAAAGTATCAGTAAACGGCAGCGTGTCAGCAGGAAAGGCTATTGTCATGAATATTAAAGACCTGCCTGAGTCACTTGGTCGCATTGAAAAACGCAGCGATGGGGTGTATCTAAATAGTGGGGAACAAGAAGTATTTTTGAACGATATTCCAGTAACCGGTGAGCAAATGCTGAACCTGGGAGATCGAATTCGATACGTAAAAAACGGTGATGAAATTAGTCTGATACAGGTAAGCAATGGCTAGTAACAGCAAATCAAATCGTCGCAAAGTAAATCCCTTAAGCCTGGCATTTTTGGATGTCATGTTCTGTGGCTTTGGTGCGGTGATTTTGATCTTCCTGATTCTCGATCACGCCAGTACCATTTCACCGGAGGAAACCAGCCCTGAACTCATGGCCGAGATCAACCTGTTACGTGAAGAAGTGGACGAAGGAACCCTGGGTCTGGTGCGTATACGCAATACCTTATCCGACGTGGATTTTGAAGTGGTAACCGCAGAGGGGCTTGCCCGCCAGATCCTGGAACAGATCGATACCTTTTTGCAGGAACTGGCAGCACTGGAGAATAGCAGTATGGCGACCGTTGATGACGTTGCAAAATTGCGTTCCGATATCGAAGCCCTCGAACAAGAAGTTCTTCGTCTTCAGGCCAGCGCCTTCGAACAGGAAGGCAATAGCGTGCGCCAGTTCCTCGGTGATGGTAATCGCCAGTACTTATCGGGATTGTTTCTCGGTGGCCAGCGCATTCTAATTCTCATCGATAGCTCTGCCAGCATGCTGGACAGCACCATCGTAAATATAATCCGTACCCGCAATATGAGTGATGAGCGTAAACGCAGTGCGCCAAAATGGCAACGTGTTGTCAATACCGTGGATTGGATTAGTACGCAATTACCCATTACCAGTCAGTATCAGATTTGGAACTTCAGCACTGAAACCGAAACCGTATTAGCTGGCACCGAAGATATCTGGTTGGAAGTGGCTGATCGCGATCAGCTAAACCAATCAATCGAAGCGGTAAAAGACATCGTACCTAATAATGGCACCAATATGGCTCAGGTATTCCGGGCTATCGCGAATATGTCTCCGCGACCAGATAATATTTTCCTTATTACAGATGGCTTGCCTACACTGGACGATAGAGGGGCATCGGGCCCATTGGTAACGCCTGCAGACCGTATGGAATTGTTCGAAGATGCCGTAGAGGAATTACCTCAGACAATTCCGGTCAATATAGTATTGATGCCATTAGAAGGAGATCCGAGTGCGGCCGCCGTATACTGGCAGCTGGCACAATATACGAAGGGTTCGTTTTTATCGCCTTCCAAGGATTGGCCTTGACCGAGTAGACCATCGCGAAGATTTATTCGTATTAAGTAGATGTTAATAAAGGCTCATGTGTAATGAGTAGAATCGATGGCCAGACGTAAAAACAGAGAAACTGATTCATTCACCGTGTCCTTCCTGGATGTGGCGTCCTGTGGCTTTGGTGCCATGATCATTCTCTTAATGATTACCAAATCATCGACTCCAACTACGCTGGAGATTGTGCAAGACGTTGTGCCGGAAGGTGTGGTTGAGGAACTCCAGGAGCAGCTCTTTGAGATTCGTGGTGAGACAACGATTCTTAATCGCGAGTTAAACGCCAAGCATGAACAACTCTCCTCGATGACAGAGCGCATCGCGCGCCTGCGCAGAGATCTGGAAGATGTTGAGGGTCGTTACAACACAACAAGAGAATTATCCGACGAAACCACCGACGAATTTGGCCGCTTGGCTTTGGCACAGCAATCGTTAACAGAAGAAATGCAGCGCTTGCTCGCTAACACGCGTGCGCCTGAAAACAATGCCATTGGCGGTGTTCCGGTAGACAGTGAATACATTATCTTTGTCATCGATACTTCCGGCAGCATGTTTCAAAACCCTAGCTGGGACAAAATGTTGGGTGTCATTCAGGACACACTCAACGTCTACCCCGAAGTAAGGGGAATCCAGGTGATGAATGACATGGGCGACTACATGTTCGATTCTTACCGCGGTGAATGGATTCCAGATACGCCGGGGCGGCGCAATCAAATCATCTCTACCCTTAGAAGTTGGAATCCCTATAGCAATAGCAGCCCGGTAGAAGGTGTAACTCGCGCCATCGATACCTTTTATGAACAAGACAAGAGAATCAGTATTTACGTGCTCGGAGACGATTTTCAGCCGGGTGGTTCCATCCAGAATGTGCTGCAAACCATAGACCGGATCAATGTCGAAGACGAAAATGGGGACCGATTAGTGCGTATTCACGGTATAGGCTTTCCGGTGATTTTCGCGGGTCCCAGGCGATTTCAGCAAAGCGTTTATCGATATTCCACCCTAATGCGCGAGATGACACAGCGAAATGGTGGTACATTTGTAGGGTTGAACGATTATCAGTGATTTGCCGGTTTAGATTTAGATGGCACTGAGACTATTGAAGGAAATGGCGATGAAATTACTGAATGCAACGAATAACGGCATTCTCAGGAAAATAACGGTTCTGTTTATAGCAGGGCTGCTATCTGCCTGTGGTGCCAGCAATGTTGTCATTCAAGGTAATTTTCCTACGCCAAATATCAACAAAATTCCGCTGTCGGTTGCAGTTTATTATGACGAATCGCTGCGTGAATTTGCCTATATGGAATACAGTGAGACTGGACGCGAAGAAATTAACATCGAAAGCGGCCTCTCACACATGCAATTATTCGATGCGGTGTTACCGGCTATGTTTGATCAGGTGATTCCGGTAACCAGTTTGGAAGATGCTGCCAGTCGTAATGTGGACGCGGTGTTTGCTCCGGCCATCGAAGAGTTCCAACTTGCACTTCCAGCAAAGACCAAGTTGGATGTGTACGAAGTCTGGATAAAGTACAACATGCGATTACTCACCTCCGAAGGTGACTATATTGCAGATTGGGTACTGACATCCTACGGAAAGACACCGACCGAAACATTCCGCTCAGTAGAAGACGGCATTAACGAAGCTGCTGTTGTCGCGTTACGGGATCTTGCCTCCAGCTTTTCATTAAGTTTCGCGCAAGTACCGGAAGTGCGAGATTGGTTAAGTAACCTTTAGAGAGAGGGGCTCGATTGAGGTTCGTTATGAAAATTATTACAACAATAAAACTAATTAAACTTAGCGCAGCATTTTTCGTAGTGAGTATTTTCACTGCTTGTACGAGCACTACTGTTGATGAATTTCGACAGGGCGAAACTGGCATAGAGAGCGATGAATCAGTAGTAATCCTTGGTCGCAGACAGGCCAGTGATTATGGGACCAGATCAGAATTCGTTGAGTGTGTGGGAGAGCGCATGAACCGTGGCGAAAACGCCATATCGGTGGTTCCAGAGCAGGAATTTGTCGACGCGATGTTTCCCTGGTTCGAACCCCGTACCGCACCATTGCGAACGCGGGACTTGGAACAGCTCATGGCGGAAGACGTGGTCGCACGCAAGATGAATGATTTCGGAATTCGTTACATAGTTTGGGTCGATGGTTTCACTGAAACCTCCGGCCGCACAGGTTCAATTTCCTGCACCGCTGGTCCAGGCGGTGCAGGGTGTTTCGGTTTTGGCACGTGGGAAGACGATGCTAACTTCGATGCACGTGTTTGGGACGTCGGCTCGTTAAGAAACGTTGGAACAATAAATGCCGATGCCACTGGACAATCCTATCTGCCTGCACTTGTTGTTCCCATTCCGCTAATAGCCCGAGTTGAGGCGAATGCCTGTAGCCGCTTGGCGACTCAACTCCAGGATTTTGTGAACGGTAGCTAGCTACAGAAGCTACCCTAAAGAAAGACAGGTGGCACCATGAAAAAATTAGGTTCCTTCTTCTTATCGACTTTGTCGATTAACTACAAACTTTTAAACTTTATGAAAAGTAATTCCCAATTTTTAGTTGCAGCAATTTCTGCACTACTTGCGTCGATGCTTCTCTCTGCGTGCGCAGTTAATCCTGCCACTGGCGGAGCCAATTTAGTTTTAATGAGTGAAAACAGAGAAAAGGAAATTGGTCTGGAAGAGCATGAGAAAGTTATGACTTCCATGCCACTGTTTGAGGAAGAAGAACTGGTCTCGTATGTTGAAAGGATCGGTCAGAAGATGGCAGACGTGAGCCATCGACCAGATCTTGTATACCATTTTTTTGTTATCGACAGTCCCGAGATAAATGCGTTCGCGCTACCTGGTGGTTACGTGTACGTGAACAGGGGGTTGCTAACTTATATGAACGATGAGGCCGATCTCGCGGCAGTACTAGCCCATGAGATTGGCCATATCACCGCTCGACACGCTGTTCAGCAGCAAGCCAGAGGCGCATTTGCCAGAGGTGCTGCAGTAGCCGGCGGTATCGTCGCTGGCATTGCCACAGGCAGTGGCTATGCCGCATCCCAGATCAGTGAAGTTGCTTCTATTTGGGCTCAAACCGGTCTATCTGGCTTTGGCCGTGAACATGAGCTCGAAGCAGACAGTCTCGCAGCTGAGTACTTAGTAAACGCAGGTTACGACCCGGCCGCCATGATCGAAGTGATTACGGTACTCAAGAATCAAGAAGATTTTAATCGTCGCGTTACCGGCGGCGGCGGGACTTACCATGGTCTATTTGCAACTCACCCACGCAACGACCGCCGCTTGCAGGAAGCAATAGCCCAGGTTGGTCAGTTGGAAGAAAGCGCAACTCCAGAAGCCGACAACGATTTGTTCCGCGAAATCATGAATGGACTCATAGTTGGTCAAAGTAATGCTTCGCAAAGAACAGACCAACGTAATCGCTACTATCAGGATTTACTAGGCTATACCTTAGTCTTTCCAGATGATTGGAATATTGAAGAAACTACGACGACTGTAACTGCGAGTGCGCCAAATGCAGGAAATATCCGAATAGAGGCACAGCGCCTGCAAGGTAATATAGAGCCACGTGTCTTTATTAGGGACAACATGGGCATCGAGAATTTACAAAAATCCGAACCATTGTCTCAATTCCGATTAATAGGTCATACCGGAGTGGCGCCAAACTCAGCAACTGGCAAAATGGAGCGAGTTGCTACCCTGTATTTGGGACCTAGAGCATTTACCTTTCGCGGCGAAATTACCGACATCAGCATGAGCGACGAAATTGATGAGATGCTACTGGCTTCGATTCGATCATTCCGTGCCATCCAGCAGGGTGAAGTTGTAGCCGGAAGTGAAATGAAAATTAAATACGTACAAGCCAGCGAATTCTTCGATTTTTCAGTTGTCGCACAGCAAAGCAAAATCGCTAATTTTCCGGAAGAAACTCTGCGCTTACTCAATGGCTATTATCCAACTGGCTCACCGGAAGAAGGTGACTGGATTAAGCTAGTCGAATAGTCGATACAGCCGATAACTCATCCAAAGCCACTACACAAGGCACTAACACAAGCTCCCATCTCGAAATTCCATGAATTTCGAGATGAGATCGAGTTCCCATTACTTAATTGCCGCTGTTTGTTTTTACCGTATGCGGGGTTAAACTTAAATTATGACTGCAATTGAAGAACAAAGCGCACAGCTTAAAAATACCAAGCTCGATCTAAAAATATTTTTGGATGGCTTGTTAGCGGAAGAGCGAATCAATAAAAGCGATTACGACCGCGCCATGAAAGATCGGAATGCAGCCGATCACCGCGCCAAACACATTCTCCATTATCTCGCGGACATTGATCTCATCGATCAACAAAATTCAGGTAGAACGCTGGATATCGAAAATTTGACCATGGCCCTAAGCAATCAATGTGGCCAGGATTACTTTCGCATTGATCCACTCAAGATCGACGTGGCGCAAGTTACTCAGGTAATGGATTTCAAGTTCTCCCAGCGGCACGAAATCTTGGCTGTAGAAGATAAGCCCGATGAGATTGTCGTTTCCAGTGCCGAACCCTATCTCGATTCCTGGGAATCTGTACTCGAACATACCTCAGGCAAGAAAATTAAACGCGTAGTGTCGAACCCGCTCGATATTAAACGCATGGCTTCAGAGTTTTACAGCGTTTCCAAATCCATTCAGGGAGCCACTGCTGGAATATCACAGTTAAAAGGCATTGGTAATTTGGAGCAAATGTTGGAGCTCGGTAACATTAAAGAACCCGAGGCCAACGATCAGCATATTGTTAACGTCGTCGATTGGTTGCTGCAATACGCATTCGAACAAAGAGCCAGTGATATCCATATTGAGCCGCGTAGGGAACAGGGCAATATGCGATTCAGAATTGACGGAGTGTTGTATACGGTTTACTCCTTGCCCATGACTGCAATGAATGCTGTCACCAGTCGCTTAAAAATTCTTGGCCGCATGAACGTAGCCGAAAAAAGAAAACCTCAGGATGGTCGTATTAAGACCAAAAGCCCCAACGGCAATGAAGTAGAACTTCGACTTTCGACTTTACCGACTGCTTTTGGTGAGAAGTTAGTTATGCGAATCTTTGATCCTGAAGTTCTATTGAAGCCTTTCGAAGAGCTAGGACTAATCAACGAAGATCTAACACGTTGGCAGGAAATTATTAGGAACAATTACGGTATCGTAATTATTACCGGGCCAACAGGAAGTGGAAAAACAACAACCCTGTATTCCACTTTGAAAACACTCGCGACTGAAGAAGTAAATGTTTGCACCATCGAAGATCCAATCGAAATGGTTGAAGAGACCTTCAATCAAATGCAAGTACAAGAGAATATCGATCTGAACTTTGCCGATGGCGTAAAAGCGTTGTTAAGACAGGATCCGGATATCATCATGATCGGTGAGGTACGGGATTTACCCACGGCAGAGATGGCGATTCAAGCCTCTCTTACCGGACACCTGGTGTTTACAACCCTGCACACAAACGATGCGCCTTCAGCCATTACCCGTTTGCTGGAATTGGGTGTGCCTCCTTATTTAATTAAGGCCACAGTCATTGGAATCGTCGCCCAGCGATTAGTGAGAACTCTTTGCCCAAGTTGTAAAAAACCCCATGAGATTCCAGCCGACGCCTGGGAAACCCTTACTAAACCCTGGAAAGTGAAATTGCCAAAGAATGCCTATCATGCTGAGGGCTGTCTGGATTGTCGTGAAACAGGGTTTAAAGGCAGACAGGGAATCTATGAAGTCATGCCATTTACCGAAACTTTGCATAGCTTCGCCGATAATAAAGGAGATCTGACTTCTCTAAGAAAGCAGGCTTACAAGGAAGGCATGTTAAGCTTACGTCTTAGCGGTGCGCAAAAGGTTGCAGCGGGACACACCACTGTCAATGAAGTATTGAGAGTAACTCCCGAGACTGCAAAATAAGAAACCTTTCTGCGAGACCGCCTAACCCTACGAATTCGAAAAACCAGAGGCTTCGGTTTTAGTCTCAGGTTTTAGTTATGGCTGAACAAATCACACAAAATATTCTCGTCATCGGTCCTTCCTGGGTAGGAGACATGGTCATGTCTCAGTCTCTATACAAGTGTCTTAAAGAGAACAATCCAGATTGCCAGATTACAGTAATGGCGCCTCATTGGACGCGGCCGCTACTAGACCGGATGCCGGAGGTGGATGCCAGCATAGATATGGAAATTGGCCACGGCGAGTTGCGCTTAGCGGCGCGTCGAAAACTTGGCAAATCATTGCGCACTGCGCTGTTCACTCAAGCCATAGTGCTGCCGCTTTCCTTTAAATCGGCGCTAGTCCCTTATCATGCCAACATCCAAGTTCGTACTGGCTGGAGGGGAGAATGGCGAAATTTGTTACTGAATGATTGTCGTCCGCCTCAGAATGAGCAGTTTCCGCTAATGGTGCAGCGCTTCGCGGCTCTGGCATATCCCGAAATTTCTTCTCCACCGCAACAGATTCCTCATCCTAAGTTGGTGACCAGCCAGGCAAATGTCGATGCTAGTATTAGCAAGTTTAGCTTGGTCACATCTGACAAGATCCTCGCCATCTGTCCCGGTGCGGAATTCGGTGAAGCAAAACAATGGCCTTCAGAGTACTATGCCGAGCTAAGCAACTCGATGTTGCAACAAGGTTGGCAGGTATGGATATTTGGTTCGGCCAATGATGAGCTGATAACAGAATCAATTCTGGCCGATATCGATGACCGCCATAGAGGGCACTGCCATAATCTAGCAGGAAGAACCAGCTTGGCAGAAGCTATCGATCTAATGTCATTGGTAGATGTGGTTGTTTCCAATGATTCGGGCCTTATGCATGTCGCGTCAGCTCTGGAAAAACCAGTGGTGGGAATTTACGGATCTACATCTCCTGACTTTACACCGCCATTAGCAGAAAAGGTAAAATTACTGGCCACTGATATTGAATGTCGGCCATGTTTTAAAAGGAAGTGTCCTTACGGGCATTTACGCTGTTTAACAGAACTGAAACCTGCATTAGCAATTGAATCAGTCGAGTCGTTTTCAGCAAGCGAATAAATAGGAAGAGCATTCATTGCGAGTACTGATTGTTAAAGTTTCTTCACTGGGAGATATTATTCATACTCTTCCAGCAGTCACCGATGCCCACAAAGCCCACGCGAATCTTACTTTCGATTGGGTGGTCGAAGAGAATTTTGTTGAAGTTCCGTCTTGGCATCCCGCGGTTGATAAAGTCATTCCAGTTGCCATTCGACGCTGGCGCAGAAATTTAGTGCAGACTTATCTGAGTCATGAGTTCCGCTCATTTAAACGAGCACTGCAGGGTGTACATTACGACTTGGTTATTGATGCCCAAGGACTAATCAAAAGCGGCTTCATCAGTCGTTTATCGCGCGGCCTCACTATTGGTCTTAGCAATCGAACTATTCGAGAGCCTTTAGCCACACTCTTTTATAACAAAGTGTATTCGGTGCCGTGGACCGAGCATGCTGTGGATAGAGTACGACAGCTATTTTCACGGGCTCTAAAGTATCGATATGACAAGGAGTCAATCGACTACGGTATCGATATCGAAAGGATAAAGGGTACTGGCGAAGCTAGCCCGGGCAATCGGGTCGTATTTCTCCATGGTACAACCTGGGCGACAAAACATTGGCCGGAATATTATTGGCGCCATCTCGCACACATTGCCAGTGAAGCGGGATTTGAAATCTTGTTACCCTGGGGAGATATCAAAGAAAAACAAAGAGCCGAATTTATTGCCAAAGACAATTCCTCCGTTACAGTACTCGACAAACAAACACTGTCTGGCCTGGCACAACACATTACAAATTCGAAGGGAGTAATTGCTGTTGATACTGGCTTGGGTCATCTGGCAGCAGCACTGGCAAAACCCACAGTTTCACTTTACGGCTCCACTAATCCAGGTCTGTCCGGGACCTTTGGCGAAAATCAACTTCACCTGAATTCTAATTTTAATTGTGCACCCTGTGTTAAAAAAGTTTGCACCTACAATGGGCCTGGGATCACAGATGAATTCGAAGACCAGCCCTTTGCCGTGACGCCCCCCTGCTTTTCCGCACATAGACCTGAACAGGTGTGGCAACGCTTCGAGAAACTAATACAGGAATAGCCACTCCCATGAAGTTGAGCTTTCTCATCTATTCCTACTTTCCTTACGGTGGACAACAGAGAGATTTTCTTCGAATAGCTAATGAATGTACCAGCCGCGGTCACGATGTGGATGTCTATGCCATACGTTGGCAAGGCGACGTACCTGAAGAACTAAATCTCACACGAGTACCCGTGAAAGGTAGAACGCGCGTAAAACTCTACAAAAACTATACCAATTGGATGACTCGTGCATTGTCAAACTCACAACCCACTACGGTAGTTGGTTTCAATAAAATGCCACTGTTGGATGTCTATTTCGCGGCTGACCCCTGTTTCGCAGAAAAAGCGCAAAATCAACGAGGTCCCTATTACAAGTTCACCTCCCGCTATCGGCATTTTCGGCGTTATGAAGAAGCTGTATTTGGTAAAGCTTCGACCACCCAAGCGCTGATACTCTCACCACAACAACGACAGACTTTTGAAAAGCACTACCCTGCTTGCAGCAATCGATTACACGAACTTCCTCCGGGCCTTTCCATGGATCGCAAGGTAGAACAGCGTGATCTGACAGTAAGGCAAAAATTCAGAAATGAGTATGGTGTAGCCGACGATGAATTGTTATTGCTGCAGATTGGCTCGGGATTCAAAGTAAAAGGGGTGGATAGGTCCTTGCAGGCAATTGCCTCGCTACCCGAACAGCAATTGAATCGAACCAAATTCATGCTGGTGGGGCAGGACAAATCGGCAGGGGTAGATCGCTTAGCACGAAAACTCGGACTCTCTGACCGTATGAGCATATTACCGGGACGGGATGATATTCCCCGATTTCTCGCAGGAGCCGACCTGCTTATTCATCCGGCCTATCTTGAAAGTGCGGGTTACGTATTACTGGAAGCCACCGTCGCTGGACTGCCGGTATTGACGACAGCAAGCTGTGGCTATTCCTTTCATATAGAAAAAGCACATTCTGGAAGAGTGTGCCCTAATCCTTTTTCGCAAGCAGAATTAAATCAGAACCTGACCCAAATGCTGGAGTCACTGGGAACGGAAAAATGGTCGGCGAACGGATTGGAATATGGAAAACGAGCAGACCTGTTTTCCATGCCACAAGCTGCTGCAGATTCAATCGAAAAGTTTTCTCGAGCGGGTTAAGCGAATCATGTTCTATCTAAATGAAGAATTCGCTGACAATTTTCAAGGAACCGATCCCTTCAAAATGTTGCAGGCGATGGAAGGGAATATCTACCGTCAGGTAAAAGCTCGCAAAACATTCCAATTCGCTCTTAATGGCAAAAGCTACTTTGCAAAACTTCATTCCGGTGTGGGATGGCTGGAAATAATCAAAAATTTACTCACTTTAAAGATGCCAATTATCGGCGCCCGCAACGAATGGGAAGCGATTCACCGCCTACAAGAACTTAATATCGCCACTATGAATGCGGTGGCTTACGGCGAACGAGGTTGGAATCCCGCGAGTCGCGAGTCTTTCATTGTCACCGAGGAACTTACTGATACTGTAAGCCTGGAAGATTACTGCAAGCAATGGCAGGAATCTCCTGCCGACAGAAGGATTAAGCGCAAGCTAATTGAAAAAGTTGCTGCCATTGCCAGCAACTTACATAAGAATGGAATTTGTCATAGAGATTTTTATCTCTGCCATTTCTTACTCCATGAAGGAGCAGAACCGTTTCCTAAGCTATCATTAATTGATCTGCATCGTGCTCTGGTCCGAAAAAACCTAGCACAACGTTGGGTAATTAAAGACATTGCCGGCCTTTTGTATTCGGCAAAAACTATCGGTCTCAGTGATCGGGATATGCTTCGTTTTATGCGCCATTATCAGGGAAAAAACCTGCGGTCTGCTCTTAGCGAGCAGCGTCAATTCTGGCAAGAAGTTAAACAACGTGCAGAAGCCATGTTTGAAAAACTCGGACCAGCGACGTAACGGTATGAATAATTTTAAGTGCGAACACTTAATCGCGATGGGTAGGCAAGTGCCAACCCCGTTTTATCTATCGCTAGTCAAAGATCAACAAAAAGAAGAAGAAATTAAAATCGATAGTATTCTCCGCATCGTTCCTGGCAGACGTTTAATTGGGCTTTCCAATTGGCGCAATCAAGCCGTTATCGTAAAGCTGTTTTTTGGGCCGGGCCATTGGAAACGAAACCTACTTAGCGATATCCGCGGCATCCATCTATTGCGACAACGCCACATCCCCACTCCAGATATCCTGCATCAGACCACAACATTAGATGGTAACGGTGCGGCATTGCTAATTGACTATCTCGAGCAGGGAAAGAGCCTGCTTCGTTTGCTTGATGAAGCCTCCAGCGAGGAGCGCAAACTTAGCATCATCAAAATGGCCGTTGCTACCATCGCCAAATGTCATACTGAAGGACTCTGGCAGAACGATATTCATCTGGACAATTTTATGTTGTTAGGAGAACGGATCTACTTGCTTGATGGAGGCGAGATAGGCGCGATCGATACCCACCTGGATTTACCACGGGCGCTAGACAACCTTTCTTTGTTCTTTGCTCAGTTTGCGGTAGATATGGACAAACACATTTCTGGCATGCTGGATCATTATCAATCTCATGGCAGCACTCTGCCAGATTCTGAAATAGAAACATTTCATTCCCGAGTAATATCTAAACGCCAACATCGACTGGATAACTTTGAGAAAAAGCTGTTTCGTTCGACTACTGCAAATCACAGTATTCAAGATTCGAACCGATTTGTGGTTTACGATCGAGAGATCCATTCGAACGACTTGGAAAGCTTTATCGAGAATCCCAGTAGTTTCATCAAAGATGAAAACATGCTTAAGGCTGGCAATGCGTCTACCGTTGCATCTGTTGCGCTGGACAATCGTCGATTTGTACTTAAAAGGTACAATTTGAAATCCCTCTGGCACAGCCTGAAATACCTGTTCAAACCAAGCCGAGCACATCGCAGCTGGTTGAATGCTTCGTTGTTGGAAATGTTAGGAGTAAATTCGCCACACCCTTACTTGATCCATGAAGAACGTGCATTCTGGATTTTTCGGCGGCGAGCCTATTTCCTCAGCGAAGACTTAGACGCAAGCAATTTGCTTGAGCAATTCGACAAAGCTGGCGCCAGCGCCTTACCCGTAGAAAAATTAGTTATTGCATTTAAACAGCTTTTTGAAACTATGATTACCTACCAAATTAGTCACGGTGATATGAAGGCCAGCAACTTCGTGTATCTGCGTGATCGACTCTATGTTTTGGATCTAGATGCGATGAAGCGTCACAAAAATAGAGGTACGTTTAATAGGGCGATTAAGAAAGATATAAATAGATTCATGAAAAACTGGCAGGGCAGCAGTATTGAATCCGACTTTGAAAAAATGGTCGAGGGCCTTGAGTTCTCTACTTAACGGATACTAAATGAGCGTAGTTACTTTAGGATTATCAGGAGCTGTTGGTCATGATCCAGCGGCGGCGTTGTTTGTCGATGGCAAACTCATCGCGGCGATCGAGGAAGAACGCCTGATAAGACGCAAACATGCCAAAGATGAATTGCCTTATCACGCCGCTCGCCAATGCATGAAGATGGCGGGTTTACGCGGCTCCGATGTAACCCATATCGCGATTCCTTATGCACCAATCTCACTCTTTAATAAAGCGCGATGGCATTATGCCTATCGGCATTGGTATGCCCCTGATCGCAGCATCGATAGCTTGTTTAACGGCAATCGACGCTACCGACGTTATCTAAAAGAGCTTCGGGAATTAGTAGAACGTTTGCATATTTCTAACACGAGTACCGAGCTGGTTCCGGTTGAGCATCAATTGGCCCATGCCAGTAGCTGCTATCACTTGAATGAGAGTAAAGAAAAAACCGCAATCTTTTGCGTCGACTCTAAAGGTGAATACTCCAATGTGTTACTTGCTTATGGCCAGCAAGGCAATATTGAGAAAGTAAAAGAATTTTATAATCCAGATTCTCTGTGTGGCATGTATGCCGCATTAACGGATTATCTCGGCTTCGAAATTCTCGATGGCGAATTTAAGGTAATGGGAATCGCACCTTTTGGCGATCCAGAAAAATATGATCTCTCAGCACTGGCCGAATTCGATGGCAAACATTTCAAAGTTAACAACAAACTCATAAGCACAGTCGGATTGCGCCGTTACAAAGCTAAATCCAAAGGGCACTATTTTAGTAAGAAGTTAGTAGATATGTTGGGGCCTCGCCGCGCAGGAAATCTCATGGAAGATCCCTATGTACACTATGCGGCAGCAATTCAAAAACTCTATGAGGACATCGCCGTCGGATTGGTTACTCATTACCTGGGAGATGTATTGGAAGAGACCGGTCGACTTGCAGTTGCCGGTACAGGTTCGATGAATATTCGTCTTAATAATCGCCTAAGTGGATTACCCCAAGTGAAAGAATATGTTGTGCATCCGGCCTGCTCTGATGCCGGTACCGCAATTGGTGCAGCATCCTATTCGGTACGCAAGCTAGGCATTGAGATCGAACCGGTGCCTAATATGTTTCTGGGCCCGAACTTTAGCAACGATGAATGCATCGAGGCCTGTCTGATGCACCGGGACAAACCACAATGGGAAGTGTTGCCTTTTCCCCATGAGAAAGCAGCTGAATTGCTCGCCCACGGTCAGCCGGTGGCCTGGTTTCGCGGCCGCATGGAATTTGGTGCCCGGGCCCTCGGTAATCGCAGTATTCTGGCGAATCCAAATCAGACCGGCATTATCGAAGCTATCAATCACCAGGTAAAATTTAGAGAACACTGGCGCCCATTTTCACCAAGCATCATCGATTCTGTTGCAAAAGATTTTCTACCGCAGAATCATTGTGATGAATACATGTGCATCAGTCTCCCGGTTAGTTCGCGCTGGCAGGAACGCTATCCGGTTGTGGTTTATGAAGACGGCACAACCCGGGCCCAGGTCGTGAACGAAGAGAACAATCCTGATTTCTATCGTTTACTAAAAGCTTTCCAGGATCGCACTGGCCACGGCCTGTTGATAAACGCAACCTTGAGTCGACCCGGTGAAGCGCTAGTGTGCACACCGGAAGATGCAGTCAACATGTTCATGGGCACCGATCTAAATTACATGATTCTGGAAAATTTATTGGTGACCAAGCGCGAAGAATCCGACACTTGGTAAACACCACGTTGGCTTAGGGATTAACTCGCCTATAAATGGCAAGCTGCTGATCATCCACGCTGGGAAACGCCGTTTGAAATTCCAAGAGCGATTTTACTTCAGGGCGTTCAACCAGTTCCGACATTTCAAAATGCATTTCAATTGCGATCAAGTCATCAGGATTGGAATTTCGAATTTCGCTTTCTGTTAGGAATCTAATCACCTGGTCGTAGTCATCTACCTTGCCGCTGTAATATGCAACGGCATGATTATTCGTTAGTAGGCCCGATTCATTGTTAGTTTGTGTGGCAATCCAATTAACCGAGTCAAAGACAAAAGTCTTGGATTGGCCAAAGCTGATAAAGGAATCGAAGGCACAATATCCAAAGAACAGAATAATCACTCGCATTCCTACATTCTTTAGAGTGCTCCGATCAAGCTGTTGAATGATATTAGCGATAACCATTGGCACTAGCAGTACGAGCAACAAACAGAACAACATTGCATAGCGACTGGATATATACCGCGTAACCAGAATAAACATAAACACTATAGCCACGTTGGTGACTAAGAAAAACATGATCGGCAAATACAAGTTTCGTTCTAGTTTTATCGATCGTTTAAAGCCACCGTATACCAATAACCAGAAGAACGGTCCGCCAATACCTGAAAACAGTTTTACAATCAGTATTGCTAACAGACCAGTAAATAGGAACAGGCTTATATAAGGGCCAGAATAGGAGGCGGCGTGTTCACCGAAGATTGCTGTGCTTAGCGCCGAGCTATCTGCTTCGCTCGGATTAAACGTGCTGTTTATAAAAGGCTCATAGACTGAAACGAAATCAGTCAGTAAGGCCGTAATGCTTGTTCCCATTAAGGCTAAAACAACAAATGAGAACGCCAGAATTCCTGCGGCTAAGCCCATCGCTTTCGCAAAGTATCGTCGCCGATTATCCACCTCTAAGGATTTATCCAGCAATAATGCAAAAGGCGTGGCAATGAGATAAATGATTGCTTCCGGTCTAAAACTGCTGGCAAGTAATAAGCCAATACCAAAAGCAATCAGGTTTTTGTTTCGATGAAAATTAAAATAGAGCAGGAACTGCCACAAAGCGAATATCGATAAGGCCCAGTACCCAACATCGCGTATGACATCGAAACGAAATTCATTGAGTTGGGGATACAGCAATATGCAAAGTGCTGCCAGTATTCCCACCAGTTTTGAATCATTAATCAGTCTTACTATGCTCAGGAAAGAATACACGAGCAGCGCAAAGAACAAGGAGTTGATGAGGTAGGCAGAAGTTAGCAAATCGAAACCCAACTGACTCACCAATGCAATCAACAAGGAATAACTAACCCAGGCGTAATGTTGAATCGCTGCGCCAATACCGTCATTAAGAACGATCTCCGCCGTGCGAATGTAGGCATACGCATCATCGTTAGGCGCATCTTCGACAAGAAGTATTAAGAGAGAAACGGCGAGACTGACAACTACAGCGAGAAGTCGCGTATCAATTGATTGCCAGTTAAGTTTACTCACGATAAAGGCTCGCTAACTTTTGCCATTAACACACTAATAAGGTCGTGCTGATTTTCCAGCGGCTTGAGTTTTAAATCGTTTGTGCAACCACAGATATTGATCGGGTTGCTTTCGAATGGCTTCTTCCACTATTTCATTAATAGTAATTGCATCTTGCTCTTGATCCCCAGTCGGGTAGTTCTCCAGGGCTGGACTAAAGTTCAAATGATAACCCGTGTTATCTTTATTTCGATAATGACTATAGAAGACAACGGCCGAATCGTTAAAACCTGCAAAACGACTCGTTGCAGTAATTGTTGCCGCCTGATTGCCGAAGAAAGGCACAAACACTGAATGCTTAGCTCCATAGTCTTGATCCGGTGCATACCAGAGAATATGGCCTTGTTTCAGGCTGCGCATGGCGCCGCGAATATCCTTGCGATCGTGAACTGCGGGATAGTGTCGAACTCGCCCGTTCCACATAGCTGCATCGAATAGAGGATTCTTGTTACCACGGTATGTAACATCCATTTTATAAGAAAGACTGAACAAGAAAGCGCAGAATTCAATGGTGGTGAAATGCGCACACAACAAAAGCACCCCTTTGCCTTTGGCCAGTGCTTCCTCCAGGTTTTCTAAGCCTGATGTCGTCACTCGATTTCGATATTCTTCAGGCTCTCGATGCCAGGCAATGGCGATTTCGATCAAACCGATACCATTAGAGACAAAAGTTTTCCGCACCAGTTTCTTGCGTTCTTCGTCACTAAGCTCGGGAAAGCACAGGCGCAGATTCACCTCGCAGATATGTCGTCGTTGCCGGGCAATATGATAGGAGGCGATACCGAGCACCTTGCCAGCAAACATTTGTACCGGGAAAGGCAGATGGGCAACCAGCTTCATCAGCCCCAAGGCGATCCAGGTAGGCCAATATCGCGGTGACAGATAGCCGCGCAATGATCGGTATTGAGGGGATAAATCAGGCTGAGACATCGCCGTTATTCACTAGAGCCACTGTGTATAAGTTTCATTTCAGGCAGGCGCGAATTGTAGCAGATGCCTCTAAGCTTCACATTTTTGGGACTCCTAGCCCAAAATAGAACATAAATGTTTATAATTACCCACTTAATTATTAGTAACTCGCATTTTTCGAAAGTAAAACCCCACTTTTCCCAGAATTTGGCGGTTTTGGGGGTCTATCTCTGCAATCTACATCTACCGGCGCTGTGGTATGATCTGCCGCCATGATTTGGGGCCATCTTGCCCCAGTGGAGAGCAGGCATGAAACTAGAGATGCCGTCGTTTCAAGACGCACGGCTATTAGTCATCGGCGATGTAATGTTAGATCGCTACTGGCATGGAGCGGCTTCCCGAGTTTCACCAGAAGCACCTGTGCCGGTAGTGCGGGTCGGCCATGAAGAAAATCGCCCCGGCGGTGCTGGCAACGTCGCCCTGAACATCGCTGCCCTGGGTTCGGCCACGCGCTTGATTGGTATCGTCGGCAATGATGAAACCGGACAGGAACTGCATTCCCGTTTGAGCGCTGCTGGTGTCTATTGCGACTTTCTGCAATCGGCTGAAAAACCAACGATCACCAAACTTCGTGTTATCAGTCAGCATCAACAATTAATTCGCCTCGACTTCGAACAACCCTTTGCACAGCCGGACGTTGCTGGTTTGTTCGAGAAGGCCAAAGCACTAATCGACGACTCCCAGGTTCTGGTTCTTTCTGACTACGCCAAAGGTGCACTGCAGGATATCCCAGAACTTATTGAATTGGGACGAAGTCGCGGCATACCCATAATTGCCGATCCGAAAGGTTCTAACTTTGAGAAATATCGTGGTGCTACGTTGATAACACCAAATTTGACTGAATTCGAAGAGGTAGTCGGCGTCAGTCAAAACGAAGAAGAACTGGTTAACAAAGGATTAAAACTAGTTAGCGATTTGAATTTGGAAGCCATGCTCATTACTCGCGGTGAACACGGCATGACTTTGATTCGACCAGATTCACCAGAGCTGCATCTACCGGCACGGGCGCAGGAAGTGTTCGATGTAACGGGTGCTGGGGATACCGTTATCAGTGTGTTAGCTGCATCCATGGCCGCCGGTGATAATCTTGCCGATGCCACGGCACTGGCAAACTTAGCCGCAGGTCTCGTAGTTGGTAAATTGGGTACCGCCGCAATTAGTGGGCCTGAGCTTCGCCGCGCGATTTTGGCAGAACAAAATTCCGGTCGCGGTGTTATGACTTCTGAACAATTAATCTTCGCCGTGCAAGATGCGAAAGCCCACGGTGAGAAAATCGTTTTTACCAACGGTTGTTTCGACATAATTCATGCAGGACATGTTGGTTATCTGGCAGAAGCAAAAGAATTAGGTGATCGACTCATTGTTGCTATTAACAACGATGATTCTGTTCAAAGGGTTAAGGGGCCGGGTCGCCCAATTAATCCAGTTGAACGACGCATGGCGGTGTTGGCCGGCTTGGAGGCCGTAGACTGGGTAGTATCTTTCTCTGAAGACACTCCCGAACAACTATTACAGCAGCTGCAACCTGAAGTGCTGGTTAAGGGCGGTGATTACACACTCGAGCAAGTTGTAGGGGGCGAGTACGTTCAATCCTACGGTGGTGAAGTAAAGGCTCTCGAATTTTTGGATAACTGCTCGACTTCAGCGATCGTTGAAAAGATGAAAGAAGTTGGGGAGTAGCATTTCCCGCCGCAATTAGTCCTAATACTAAGCTAAAGCTTTTGTTGCAACGCGCACATTATCTTCAAGATGTGCAGGATTAATCGTGCCAACGATAATACTTGATACGCCTGCTTTGTTTAGCACAAAGTCAAAATTTTTCTCGACGCCGCCTTCACAATCGTGGCCACTATTGAGGCCTTTCTTGACCAGCACACCTTTGTCATTTGCCAGGGCGTGATCGATGACCGGTTCGTCTTCGGTGCTGGATGGGTTATATGTCACCATGACTACATCGGTAAGATCTACCGCTTTCATTCCCCCTTCGACACTCTTGGTAGACATGCCAATGGCTCGAATCATGCCCCGTTGCTTGAGCTCGGCCAGAGCTTCCAAACAATCGGTGGAATCGATAATGGTCATGTCATTGCCATCGGAGTGCACCAGCACAATATCCAGGTAATCGGTATTCAGGTTGAGCAAACTGCGCTCGATGCTCTTTCTGACGTGATCCGCAGAGAAATCGTAATAGGACTTGCCGGTTACAAATTCTTCTCCGACTTTGGTGCAGATTACCCAGTCTTCGCGATCCCGCAGCAAGCGCCCCAGCCGCTGTTCGCTGCTGCCGTAGGCGGGGGCGGTATCCAGTAAATTGATTCCATAGGACTTAGCCTGTTCCAGCAAGGCTGAAACTGCATCGTCTGAAGGCAGAGCAAAAGTGGTGGGATACTTAACTTCTTGATTGCGGCCAAACTTAACGGTACCGAGACCAAGACAGGAAACACTAAGACCACTTTGGCCTAGCTTACGCTTTTGTACGATCATTGGAGATTAGTCCCAATAGGCATTCGCTAAATCTGGTTCTACTCTAAATTCGCTGAGTACTTGAAGCGACTCGCTATCACCAGCGGGAGTAACAGAATCACTCTGTAAAGCATTGATTACTTTATCGGCCAGGGAAGGAGTAAGAGTGAGTTTGGTTGGCCAGGCCAGAATGATGTTTCCCTCGGTCGCGACATAGGCATCATCGGGACGATAGTTATTGTTGATGTTCGCTTCGGCTCGGTTGATAAGAAAGCTATTCCATTCGGTAGCGCTGATGTCAATCCAGGGAAACAATTTTTTAACCAGTTGCTGTGCCGCTTCGATTTGATCCGCTTTACTTTTGCTTACGCCTTGTTCTGCCAGATCACCACCTAAATACCAAACCGTTTGCCCTTGCAGATCGGTATGGGAGGTTACCGTGAGTTTTGGCGTCAGACTGAAATCGTCGCCAATGCAATGCACAAACAGTTGCGGTAAGTTTGGTTTTTTCAAATAGACCATATGTAATGGTCGCACTTGCGCGCTAATCGTTTTAATAGACGCCTGTTCGATTAGCTCAGCATTACCTTCACCTGCACAAAAAATAATTTTGTTGGCACTAAATTCAATCTCGGTCTCGTTCTTGCTTAGCTCGATCCTGTAGTTGGACGAAACTTCGTCTTTCTTAAATTGATACGCACCGTCATCGATTTGGAAAATTCTCGATTGAACAGGGTCTCGAAGTTTCTGTAGAAGAGAAGGGGTGTCTACAACGAAATCTGGAAGTTGATATAAAGTGCCGTCGACAGAATTATCTTGAAAAAAAGTCGGATAGTTATTCTGGTCGAGGGCTTCAACTCGACCCACCAGGCTTTTACTGCCAAGAAAAGTTTTTAGTTTGGAACGAAGGCTACCATCTGACCACATGTAATATTGGTCACTAAGAACCGCGACATCCCTTAAGTCTAACTCGCCACTGCCACTTAAACATTGGCGCCAGCGCTGCGGCATGTCGGCGATGACATTTGCCGCGCCAGAGACGGAGCCGCTCAATGCGTATTTCAGTCCACCGTGAATAATCCCCTGTGAAGCGAGGGTTTGGCCGCTTCCCAGCGCCCGGGTTTCAAAAAGAATTGCATGGAAGCCATCGCTCTGTAATCGATTAAGTAACCATAACCCTGCTATGCCACCGCCAAAGATGACGATGTCTGTTGAATAGCGTGATGTCATTGGTTACCTTTACGGGTCGACTGCGGTAGTTGCTGTGAGTAAGTGAGAGCGACTAGAGTATATCGACATCAATCGTAATTTCCCAACAGCACTAACGGCGTAAAATAAGCAATAGTCCTTCCATGATGCGATTTCTCTATAGCCTCTTTTTGTATCTTTCTGTTCCGTTGATATTGCTGCGTCTTTATCTACGGGGAAAGCAATCGCCGGGTTACCGCCAACGCATCGCTGAACGATTCGGTCGTTTCAATCCAGCTGAGGAATACGACCAAACCCAAACCACGATTTGGATTCACGCGGTTTCCGTCGGTGAAACCGTTGCTGCCGAACCACTGGTAAACGCAATTAAGCAGGCCTATCCTGATGCGCAAATCCTTTTTACTTCCATGACGCCCACTGGCTCCGAGCGCGCCCAGGCATTGTTTGGTAACAGCGTTTTTCGTTCTTATTTACCCTATGACTTGCCTACTGCAGTTAGCCGTTTTCTGAATACAGTGAATCCGGACTTACTTATTATTATGGAAACGGAGTTATGGCCGAATCTAATTCATCAATGCCATAGCCGTGGCGTAAAAACCATTCTGGCCAATGCAAGATTGTCGAAAAATTCTGCAGCAGGGTATGCCCGCATTGGGAGGACAACCAGGACTATGTTGCAAGGCTTAAACGCAATTGCGGTGCAGTCAAAGCAGGATGCTAAAAGAATCGAAGCCTTGGGAGCGGATCCCAATAACATTAGTATTACTGGCAGTTTGAAGTTCAATGTAGAACAAACTATGACCACAGAAAGAAGAGATCCGTATTTTAGTAGCATAAAAGCGTCGGGTCGCACAATTATTGTCGCCGCAAGTACCCGGGAAGGGGAAGAAGTTAGAGTACTCACTGCCTTCAAAAAAGTACTGGAAAAAAAACCGCAGGCGCTACTTTTATTGGTACCTCGACACCCAGAACGATTCGATGAAGTCACTAAGCAAAGTAAAAAATTGGAGTTAAATACCCTGCGGCGTTCCGAACAAACGCCAGTTACAGAAAGCACTCAAGTTATCGTGGGGGACAGCATGGGGGAGATGGCTTCCTACTATTCAATTTCTGATATCGCATTCGTTGGAGGTAGTCTGGTAGATACCGGTTGTCAGAATGTACTAGAGCCTGCAGCTCTGGCATTGCCGGTTGTTGTGGGTCCTTCTCAGTATAATTTCGCCCAGATTTGTAAGCAATTGGAATTTGTCGGCGGATTAAAGACAGTTATAGATGTTAAGGGGCTGGCTAATTCTCTGGAAGAATTAATCGATAGTGAAAACAAACGGCAGCAAATGGGTGCGGCTGCCCGCAGCGTAATCGATGACAATCAACAAGCGCTGCCTAATCTTATGAAGGTGATTAATGAAGTTTTTAGTTGTTAAGGAAATACTATTCAAACTGTCTGGTTAGGTTTTCAACTGAGTTAGCGGTTACCAACACATTGTCTTCTACTCGAATTCCTCCACAGGGATAGAGTTCATCTACTAACTTCCAGTTTATTGACTGACCTCTTTCCTTACCTCTTTCCGGTTCAAGCAACAACGGAATAAAGTAACAACCAGGTTCGATGGTAAATACCATCGCTTCGCCAAGTTTTCGGGTGTTACGTAGGGCCGGCGAGTGCTGCGGTGGCGCCTCGGTGCTGCCATTAATATCCTGTTGATGGCCACCAACGTCGTGTACCTGAATGCCGAGCAAATGCCCCACACCATGTGGCATGAACAAATGAGAAATTTCTTTTTCCATCAATTCATCCGCTGATCCTCGACATATGTCTAAATCAATCAGCAATTGCCCGATTTTACTAAGTGTAGCGAGATGAATATCGACATAGTCGATACCAGGTTTAACCATAGCCACCAGATCCTGCTCGATTTCTTCCATTCCCACTAGCAAGGCTTTAAAAGTTGAGTGAACATTGTCTTTCACACTGGTGCGAGTTACATCTGAGCCATAACCACTGACACGACAGCCGGCATCGATCAATAAAACCTTGCTGTCTTCGGCATTGCCTCGCTGTTTGTGCTGGTAATGCAGAATGGCCGAGTTCTTATCCAGGGCAACGATATTGGTATAGGGGCTTTCGTCTTCCAACATGCCGCAGGCCGCAAGGTAGGCCATGTGTATCTGGTACTCATTGCCGCCATGGAGAAAACTATCCCGTGCCGCAGCATGACCTGCAACAGCCAGACGGTTCGCCGCCTTTAACTGTGCTACCTCATAAGCCGTTTTATAGGCACGCTGATAATCCAGATTGTGAATAATATTGTTTGGATTAACGGCATCCGACTCGATCCCGAATTTATTAGCCAGAGATGCATCAGGGCCGAGATAACCTAGCTCAGCATCCGCCAGGTGTTTGCTAATTTCGGCGACAGAACCCAGGCGAATTATCTGAAAACTGCTCGCCCACCACTCGGCGATCTCAATGCTTTGATCGTGCCAGTAATCGTCCGGCACGATCTGAAAGTAAACTGGCTTTTGCCCGGGGCAGATATAGGCAAACTGGTCCGGTCGATTGACTGGAATCCAGTGTAGGTAGTGACCGTAGGCCTGAAACGGAATGTGGCGATCATCGGCAAAGTAAGTATCTTCGCTGCCGCTGTGTATCAGCAGAGATTCCAGCTCGCCTCCAGCTTCACGCTGCAGGCTAAGCGCCTGTTCATAATTCGCAACCAGTGTATCTATATGTTGTTGAAAGATTTCTGAATTCAAAATTGGATTCTTGTCTGTCATAGCATGAGACTGGGAATTATACTGCTTTAGCTACAGCCGGCATATTACACCGGAAGATTATTTCTAAACCTATTCTAGCGTTTTCTTTCTGCTTATCCGGTTTATCTTTGGAAACGATCTTTTGGCCCGACAGACAGGTCTAGTCAGGACAATTCAAAAAGGGGGAATTTATGATTTATCCGATGTTCGTTTTAGTGCTGCTCACTTTCTCGATTCTATTATTAACACTTCGTGTGCGCATAAGATCAGTGCAAAAAGGTGACATAGCATTGAATTACTTTGCCTTAATGGATGGCAGTGAAGTACCTGATATCGTGACGAAAACCACGCGTCAGGTGAGTAATCTTTTTGAAGTTCCGGTTTTGTTTTACGTGGCTGGTGTGCTTTATTTGAGTTTGGAAGTAAGCAGTACATTACCTGTAACCTTCGCCTGGGCATTTGTTGCAGCACGCTTTCTTCATAGCTGTATACATCTAACTTACAACAACGTGCTCCATCGAGTCGTTGCATTTGGATTAGGCAACCTGGCAGTCTTAGCAATGTGGATATCTATAGTCATGGCAGTCAGTGATTAACGTTGTCATTGCAAAGTACCGCTTTAATAGATTAAATATTTTACAGGTCAAAACTTAGGGAGAGAAAAATGTCAGACATTGCCGTCTATATGATCGCCAACCTGGTTGTTAGTGATGCGGATGAATACAGGAAATACGAGCAGGGATTTTTCCCAATCCTGAAACGTTTCAATGGAGAATTCGTCAAGTTTGATGACAGCCATGAAAATCTGGAAGGCACAGATCCTTTGGAAGGTAGAGTCATTATTTTTAAGTTTCCTTCGGAGCAAGTTGCCAAAGACTGGTACAACGATGAGGAGTATCAGGCTCTATCTGAATTTCGCCGCGCCGGCACTACCTTGAAATCTCTCACCATGGTCCATGGCCTGCCACCAAGGGAATGAGTGCTAGCTGTGACCGAAACAATCAATGTCATGAAGCTGCTGAGCAGCAGCTTCGAGCAGGAAGGCATGTTGATTTCCGAGCATGATCTCGGCCCGGCCTTCTTCGATTTATCAACCGGTCTCGCCGGAGAAATTTTTCAGAAATTCGCTAACTACAATCAAAAGCTCGCAATCGTCGTTGCTGATTTATCGAATTACAGTCAGCGCATTCAAGAGCTTGCCCTTGAACACAGTAACCATTCACATATTCGTTTCGTCAGCTCTGAAGAAGCTGGACGTGAATGGCTAAAGCAATAGGAGAAGTCAAATGATCAGATCAACTACACCTACACTGCAAGGTCGCGAAATCGTCGAATACAAAGGCGTTGTTGTTGGAGAAGCAATACTGGGCGCCAACATATTCAAAGACATCTTCGGTGCTGTCAGAGACATCGTCGGCGGTAGAGCCGGTGCTTACGAAGATGAATTAGGTAAGGCAAGAGACATAGCCTTTCAGGAAATAGAATACGAAGCTAAAGCCATGGGAGCCAACGCTGTAGTCGGCATCGATATTGACTATGAAGTGATCGGCATGAAAGGCGGAATGATGATGGTTAGTGTTAGCGGGACTGCAGTTACAATAAAATAGGAATTTGAAATTGGCATAAATTCAATTCCTGAACTATATTAATTTCCGATCTACTTCATAAACATTGCTGACAAGTTAAGGATAACGCACAGCGATGAGCACACTCAAAAAGCGTCAATTCGCAGCGCCGTTTATTTGCGCACTCATAGGCTACAAGTCGACCTTAAAGGCGGCACTAGCTGACTGTTTGCACAGCTATTTTCTAAACACAAAGTTGTTTTCTAGAAACCAGTTTTTGCTGCGATTTTATTCCCTGACAAATCGATTGAGTGGGAAGCCCCCAATCAATGATATTCAATCAAATGCTGACAATGATGCTTATCTAGCTGCCATCTCTTTTTGCTTACGCGAACCAATCGGCCGTACTAAAGGCATTCTGCAAGACAATAGTGTATTCCAAAGCAGAATTGACTCATTGAGAAATTCACAACATTCAAGCCACGTATTAACCAAGCATAGAGATTCGATGCAGATCCTGCAGCGTAATAATTTTTTACAACTGCAAAACGATTTACAGCATTCTCGAATTATTTCTGCTTTTCACTTCGGCGACTTTGTCTATGGATTGAATGCCCTTATGTGTCTCGAAAATCCCCAAAACAAACGAGTATTAGTTAGTCAGGATCTGGCAAGTGAAACCTATTTCGACAATATAAGAACTTGCTTTGGAGATCGCGCCGTCCTTGGTAGTAATCATTTGATAGCTGCAAATACCGATGTCTTGCAGCTGCGAAAACTTTTAAGGTCCAAGCTTACGACACTTACGATGTTT
Source organism: Pseudomonadales bacterium (assembly GCA_012103535.1). Lineage (GTDB taxonomy): Bacteria > Pseudomonadota > Gammaproteobacteria > Pseudomonadales > Pseudohongiellaceae > UBA9145. The sequence continues at coordinate 305,050 of WLWQ01000003.1, read as the reverse complement.
TGCGATTTACCCCAGCGTTTTGGTGAGAGCACTCAAGTGTCCTTTCTAGCAAGGAAAGCCTATTTTCCCAAAGGCCCAGCAACTCTCGCTCTTGCCACTAAAGCGCCATTGCTGCCAGTCATTACTTATAGGAAAAAGCAAAAGAATTTTGTAAAGGTGTTCCCGCTAATAGTTCCGGAAAAATTAGAAGGAGAGACGCTCGAACAAGCTGTTACTCGAATTACCCAGTCATTAGTAAACATTCTTGAAGCGTATTTAGAAAAATATCCACAGCAATGGAAGTACTTAAGGCTGCTACCCGACTATTTTCACAATCCAACTTAAAGATCATTTAATTTAAAAGGAGACCGCAATGGAGACAATGGATGTCCGATCGATGGTTTTTTCGAAACTTGCAGAACACACAACTATAGATCAAACAGAAAGTGGAGCTGATAACAACCAGCAGTTTAGTGATCTGAACTTAGATTCATTAGCAATCCTGGAAGTTTTGTATGACATAGAGGACTACTATTCTATAACGGTAGATTCTTCAGAATTGCAGAAACTCACCACCGTTAATGATCTTATAACTATCGTAAACAATTCCTTGGCAAACGCTGCTTGAGTGAATTCAAGTGAGTGAGCGAAAAGCACTGCTTCGCCAAGAAGTTGTTCAATATAAAGCTGATAGAAGCAGCACTTCGGTACTGATAAAGCAGGATTTTGCGATTAGTGTAGTGCTTTGGTTTTCTGTTGCCTTCTTGGTTACGGCCGTCTTGGTGCTCTGTTTTATTCGTTATAAAGAAACAGAAACAGTGAGAGGGATATTGGAACCAGCGGCCGGCACGCAAAAGATTTTGGCACCAAAAACTGCCGTCATTGTTGATATCAAGGTTGAAACGCAACAGCGAGTTGTAGCTGGACAAGTCCTGGCCACCATGACTGTTGCTACTTATGACGGAAAAGGACTATTCCTGCAAGACTCCCAAATTAACAGCCTGGTTTCTGAACATGAGTTTCTCAGCGCTGAAATAGACCTTCAAAGCGCGTTACGGGAACAATTACTGCTCAAAAGCAGCGAAGACAGACGAAACTGGGAAAGAAATATTGCCAACACTGAGGCTGAATTAGAAATTATCGATGAACAAGTAGCAATAAGTTCTAACACTATCGATTCCTTACAACAGCTGCTCGCTAACTCTGGCATTTCCAAAGCCCAGTTTGATCAGAAACAGTTGGCTCATCTGACAATGCTTAGACAAAGAAGTGAAGTCGAGCAGAGGCTTGAACAAATTCAACAACAATTTGAATCACATGCAGTAAATCACTCGACCCTTGCACTGAACCAGGAAATAACCGAGATAAGGTTACTTCGAGAGAAAACACGATATCAGAATGAAATACTAAATTTGGACAATTCCAAGTTCGTTTCAGTAGTTGCACCTCAAGCTGGTTATGTTGCAGCGATCGCAATGGAAGAGGGGCAAGCTGTAAGCGTTAATGAGCCGATATTCTACTTAAATCCTCAGCATGCCGAACTTGAGGCAGTTCTATTCGTACCTTCAAGGGCAATTGGAAAAATAACCCCGGGCCATGACCTGCTTATTAAATATGATGCTTTCGACCATTTGGAGTTTGGTCGCTATGACGCAGTGGTGTCAGAAATTAGTCAGGCAAGTCTAGATCCCCGTCTGCATTTGATTCCGGTCGTTGGTCTCAATGACCCGTATTTAAAGTAACGGCAAAATTGGCACAGGAATATGTAGATGGGCCAGATATCTATCCATTACAGCCCGGCCAACTGCTAACAGCTGATTTTGTCATTAAAGACATGTCTATGCTCTCTTACATATTCAGTCCTTTGCTCGATCTACAGGGAAAAGTTAGATGAGTTTGAAACTAACCTCCAAATCGAAACTGCCAATGATTTTTCAGGCAGAGAGCAACGAATGTGGTTTAGCTAGTTTGGCGATGATTTCTAGCTTTCACGGAAAGCAATTAGATCTAAGAAGTATAAGAACTGAATATCCACTAGCTGCCACTGGAGCGTCGGTAAAACATCTTCTAGAAGCTGCCCAAACGCTAGATCTTATGGGCCGAGCGCTGAAACTTGAATTGTCTGATATATCCAACTTGACACTGCCTGCAGTGTTGCATTGGGATCTTGATCATTTCGTCGTATTAAAGAAAATCGCGAAGTCACATATTGTCATTCATGATCCAGCGATTGGGATAAGAAAGTATCAAAAGTCTGAATTGATAAATCACTTTACGGGAATCGCCATCGAATTTAGTCCGGCGCAGTCATTCAAACAAGAGTCTCTAATTTCAAACTATTCTCTTAAAGATCTTTTTAGTGTTACCTCAAGTTTCAAACGAGCCGTGATACAGGTTTTCTTCTTATCTTTGCTCATTCAAATATTGTCTTTACTGACGCCTTTGTATCTTCAGCTCGTAATAGATCAAGGTCTTAACAAAGGCAACACGGATTTGATTGTAATGCTGGCGGTGCTATTTGTGTTTATAACATTGGCGAAGACTGCGGTGACCTATTGCCGTGGCCTATTTCTTATGCAGTTCTCCAATCAAGTCGGATTTCAGTTAGTAAGCAATGTCTTTCGTCATCTGCTTAGATTGCCAATCGCATACTTTGAGAAAAGAGAAATGGGAGACATTGTTTCCCGATTTTCATCAATAGAATCCATAAAGCAACTAATTACTCAGGAAATGATTACCGTTTTAGTAGATGGATTGTTTTCTCTGATTACAGTGGCACTGCTATTTCTCTATGATCCAGTGCTCGCTTTTATCGCCATTGGATTTGTAGTGTTGGTGGCTATTCTAAGAGTCGTAACTCTCGTTGAAGAAAAAAACCGAAGACAGGAAACGTTGGTTACTAACGCCAAGCAACAATCGAGATTTATGGAGAATGTCTGCTCAATGGCGGTTACTAAACTCAACGGGATCGAGCATGATCGAGAAAATGACTGGTGTGACAAATACGCTAACTATCTGAATTCCGGATATAAATTGGGCTACTATCAACTGGGAATTTCCACTACCCAGGGTCTGCTATTTGGTCTGGACCATATAACAACGATTCTCTTCGGAGCGATGCTTGTAAATACTGGTCAGCTAACTATTGGCCAGCTCATGTCCTTCATATTTCTCAAACAACATTTTTCCAGCTCTGTTACTGCCATGTTGCCAAAAATTGCTGAAATTCGATTAATGAAACTGGAATTGGAAAGAGTGGCGGATATTACCCTTGAGAAAACCGAAGAACTCGAAGTTGCAGGAAATTCATTACTTCCAGCTCCAAAAGTTGTTGGAGATATTGAAGGTGAAAATCTCAGCTTTAGTTACGGCGAAAACATTGAGCCAGTATTAAGCGAGTTTAGTTTCAAAATTGAACAAGGAAGCGTCGTTGGGATTACTGGGCATTCCGGTAGTGGCAAGTCATCTCTAATCAAGCTCTTATTAGGCTTAGAAAAACCAAATAGCGGTAAATTGAAAATTGGTGGGAAAGATCTTTTAACATTTAATCCTGTGCAGATCAGAGAGCAAATTGGTGCGGTACTGCACAATGATGTTTTGTTGGCTGGTGATCTTGCTTACAACATCAATCTTGGCAAAGAGCCATTTAACGAAGAACGCTTGTTAAACGTTTGCAGCTTAGTTGGATTAGTGGATATTGTTAGTTTCCTACCGATGGGATTTCAGACTCAAGTTGGAGAGATGGGAAATGTTTTCTCGGCGGGCCAAACCCAACGTATTCTTATTGCTCGAGCGCTTTATAAACATCCAACAATTCTTGTTCTCGATGAAGCACTATCAAATCTGGGCAGTGAAGCGTCTTTAGAATTATTGTCAGCAATAACAAAGTTGGACATTACAGTTATTCTAGTGACTCATAATCCAGTACACAGGGAGTTCGTTGAATGCGAAATTAATATCGCAGCCTGAACAAATTGTTCAAAAGTCAGCTTTTCCAGGGAGGGAAAAATGGCAAATCAATCCAATCTGCTTATAGCAGGCCAGACTTACTTAGTTTATTTATCCAATGCCAACTGCAGTAAAGGATTCTTCGATGATTCCTGTAAAAGGTATTACCAAACAAAGTTACTAAATAGCTTGAAAACCTATCAGGTAAAGCTGCACAGCTTCACTATTTTGGACAATGAAGTCTTTTTGTTAGGGACACCATTTTCACCTACTGGATTTACTGCTTTAGTGAATTACCTTAACCGAGCCTATACCGAATATTACAATTCGCGTTTTGAGCGGAATATTGCGAGTTGGAATGGGCAAACGAAAACTAGTTTAGTTCAAGGCTATCAGTTGGTATTGGATTGCCAAAAATACATTGAGCGAAGTTGCTTACAGGAAAACAGACTTGGCAATCCGGGTATGTATGAATTCTCCAGTCATTGTCTAAATTGTTTTGGAGGAAAATCAAACTACATGATTTACCATCCAGCTTTTAGTGAACTAATAGCTAATACTGCTAATCCTTTTCTTAGCTATCGGGAATTCGTAGCGACTCCTTTTCCCCATGCCTATCAAATGTACCTGGATAAGAAACTTAAACACGGCCAGCCATTGGCGAAGAGAGAAAAACCAATGGCGATTCCAATAGCAACGAAGAAGCGCTGTCCATCGACAGTGCCAAGTTACATGTAGAAGGCAAACTAATTCCCTCACACTCTGTTTTTGCACACTTTGCTACTACACTAAATAAGTGCAAAGTTCTTTGACGATTGTGCAATAAAGTTGCAGAATTTTGCTCTGTAAGCCGTAAGAAAAGTAAGGGCCGTCGCATAATCCTGAAGTTGACGGCACACAATACTTTTTACGAGTTTGCGTGAACGAGAACTCGTTCACGGACGTACTCATTCAAACAAGGTAGATTTGTTAGGTTATAAAACTATCTTTACATATAAGAAAAAGATATGAGCAGCGCGCAGAACAGCTTCTATCCGTTTTTCGATCCTTATCGAAACGGCAATCCTATGGGTTTTGCGCCCAAGATTGCTATCTCCCTCGGCCTCGGTGTCTTCTATTTAGCGCTGCAATATGCGGCGATGACCGACAAGATCGCCTATTTTCAACAGTATTGCTGGATTCTCGGTGTAATCATCAGTACTGCAACTATGGCGGTCTACGTAGCAACCGCAACCTTTCGCGATTCACTCACCTTAATTCATGAATTAGAAGGCTCCAATCGGGTCAGTGAACAGGTACTCGATACATGGCTTTGTAACCGAAATTTCGTCTTCGCTGGTTTAGTGCTTGCTACCATAAATACATCAATTGGCCATCTACTAGGTGTACCTGGTCAATATCACGAGACAGTATTTGCTTTAGTCTCCATGTACCTTGGTTTTTTCATGGCAGGATTCTCATCGGGAGTTGGCTTGTTAGCTATCCTCGGCGTCATAATTGTATTCTTGCGCTTTGCTCCCAATTTACAACATGCGCTGAATCCGAATGATCCTGATGGAACTGGGGGCATAAAACGCCTGGGCGATTCTCTTTGGTTTTTTAGTGCACTGATCGGTTTGGTTGGGGTGCTTGTTTCAATTTACATGTTTGGTGTCGACTGGCAGTACATGTATAAAGGTTCTATTCAGGCTCTATTCTTATTCTGGGTCTCTTTTCCTTATCTAGTCGCAATTTCTGTTGTGCTCGTTCCCGGCCTCGCTGTGCGCAGACAAGTTAGCTATTACAAAACTTATCGTGGCGAACAACTCAAACAAGAAAAGGTTCAACTATTCTCAGCGTTTAAAGATTTTGAAGAAGGGGATGACGATGAAATCATCGCCCAAAAGAAAGAGCTAAACGAAAAGTTGGATGACGTGCAAGATCAAATGGAGAAGTTACATAAAATGCGTAATTCTCATATTGATTCAAAGAAATAGTCTTAAGTTTTTTTGAACTATTCTTCGTAATTCTCAATCGCCGGACAGGCACAGAATAAATTTCTATCCCCGTAGACGTTATCGATTCGATTAACCGCAGGCCAGTATTTACTGTCCATGCTGCCGCCCATTGGGAAGGCTGCCTGTTCTTTGCTATAGGGTCGATCCCAGTGCTCGTCTACCATGTCATGCATAGTATGTGGAGCGTGCTTTAGCGGATTATTGTCGGCGTCGATATTGCCAGCTTCCACCTGAGCAATCTCCTGTCGAATCTGAATCATGGCATCGATGAATCGATCCAATTCTTCTTTCGATTCACTTTCTGTGGGTTCGATCATTAGTGTACCAGCAACAGGAAATGACATTGTCGGCGCATGAAAACCATAATCCATTAGTCGCTTGGCGATGTCTTCTTCGCTGATTCCGGAAGCTTGTTTAAGTGGTCGCATGTCGATGATGCATTCGTGAGCCACCATGCCACTGCTACCGGTATAGAGCACTGGATAATGGGAAGCGAGTTTAACCGCCATGTAGTTAGCATTGAGAATGGCTACCTGGGTTGCCTTTAAGAGACCAGCATCGCCCATCATGGCGATATACATCCAGGAAATTGGCAGGATGCCACAGCTACCCCAGGGTGCAGCGGACACTGCGGTGTTGTCGAGTTCCGGCCCCTGTATGCCGATGAGGGAATGGTTTGCCAAATAGGGAGCCAGGTGTTTTTGCACGCCAATTGGCCCCATGCCTGGACCACCGCCACCGTGTGGAATACAGAATGTCTTGTGCAAGTTAACGTGAGAGACATCAGCGCCGATCTCGGCTGGCTTTGCCACACCCACCTGAGCATTCAAATTTGCGCCGTCCATGTAAACCTGACCACCGTTGTCATGAATGACCTGACAAATTTCTTTCACTGCTTCTTCATAGACACCATGGGTAGATGGATAGGTGATCATCAACGCCGCAAGATCATCGCCGTGGGCTGTTGCTTTCGCTTTCAGGTCTGACACATCGATATTGCCATCTTCATCGCAGGCAACCAGCACTACTTTCATGCCAATCATCTGTGCACTGGCGGGATTCGTACCATGGGCAGAACTCGGAATTAAACATACGTTTCTATCAGCTCCGCCCTGGCTTGCCAGATATTTCTTTATGGCCAACAGACCCGCATATTCACCCTGGGCACCGGAATTCGGTTGCATACTAATTGCATCGAATCCTGTGATTTCGGCCAACATGTCTTCCAGTTCGGAAATCATTTGTTGGTAGCCACTCATCTGCTCCAATGGGGTGAAAGGGTGGGGCTTGGCAAACTCTGGCCAGCTGATTGGTATCATTTCTGCAGCCGCATTCAACTTCATGGTGCAAGATCCCAATGGAATCATGGCGTGAGTCAAAGAGATGTCTTTGTTTTCAAGTCGTTTTATGTAGCGCATCATTTCAGTTTCGCTGTGATAACGACTGAACACAGGATGTTGTAAGAAAGCACTCAGTCGAGCAAGCTTATCGGGGATAACTGGCGCTATTTCTCCACGCGATATGGCTGAGTCGATAGTTGAGGCTGAAAGTTTTTCACTTTCTTTGGAAAGCAGTACTTGCCACAATCTTTCTATGTCTTTTTCTGTTGTACACTCATCGAGGCTGATACCGACAGTTCTGTGCTCTGCTAGTTGATCAATGCGCAGATTTATTCCTGCTAATGCGCAACGTTCAGTTAAGGCTTGCACTTCACTGTCAGTGATTTTGACCGTAAGCGTATCGAAGTAGCTTTCGTTTACGACTGTCATCCCGGCCTGCTCCAATCCTTGCGCAAGAATTGTGGTCAAGCGATGAATACGAGCTGCTATCTTTTTGATTCCTTCAGGTCCGTGATACATAGCAAAAAGCGCTGCGATATTTGCCAGCAACACTTGTGAAGTACAAATATTGCTGTTCGCCTTTTCGCGGCGAATGTGTTGCTCCCTGGTTTGCAGCGCCATACGAAACGCCTGCTTTTCCCTGGTATCCACCGAGACACCGATAATGCGGCCAGGAACCGAACGCTTGTATTCATCTTTAGTCGCGAAGTAAGCCGCGTGAGGCCCGCCATAACCCATGGGTACACCAAAGCGCTGAGTGCTTCCAGTTACCACATCTGCTCCCATTTCACCCGGAGGTTTTAACAAGGCCAGACTCATCAAATCGGTGGCGACGATGGCGATCGCCTTATGTTCATGTAAATTCGAAATTATGTCGGTCAGGTCATTCGCATCACCGCGCATCGATGGATACTGGAAAATAGCGCCAAACAATTCTGCAGCATCGATGTCTTCAATTCCCCCGATAACAAGTTCAAAATCAAAACATTCGGCCCGGGTTTTAATGACATCAATGGTTTGAGGAAAACAGTGCTCGTGAACAAAGAACTTGTTAGCGCTGCGATTCTTGCTCACGCGCTTCGCTAGCGCCATCGCTTCTGCCGCCGCGGTGGCTTCGTCTAACAGCGATGCGTTGGCCAGATCCATGGCAGTTAAATCCAGCGTTAGCTGTTGGAAATTGAGCAGACACTCCAGGCGACCCTGAGATATCTCCGGTTGATAAGGAGTATAGGCGGTATACCAGCCCGGATTTTCCAGCACGTTACGCAAGATGACATTGGGGGTATAGGTATCGTAGTAACCCAAACCAATGAATGATCGGGTTTGTTTGTTCTTGCCGGCAATGCTTTTTAACTTCGTCAGTGCGTCATTCTCGGTCATCGGACTGCCAACTGACATCGGGCGACTCGACAAAATGGAAGCCGGCACTGTTTTCTCGATGAGTTGTTCAAGGGAATCCAAGCCCAGGGGTTCTAACATCTCTTTTACTTGTGCGTCGCCAGGACCGATATGACGGTCGATAAATTCATCCTGGTATTGCAGCGTTTCCAGGGTAGGGGCTGAATCGTTTTGAGCGGTATTGGTTGGCATGGAAGAAGTTTTCGCTGGCGTCTGCATAAATCCTTTCAACTTGGGTTTGGATTGTTAAACAAAAACAAAACCCGGAGTGCGTTAAGTGCAATCCGGTGTTTTTTAACTATTTAAGTGTCGGCTACAGTATTTATTCGTCTTCGCAATGGTCGGAATAGGCATCCGCATCCAATAGTTCATCCAGTTCAGCGCTGTCGCTGATTTTCATCTTATAGAACCATCCATTTTCATAGGGAGACGAATTGACAGTTTCGGGAGCATCCACCAGGGCTTCGTTCACCCCGATTACTTGTCCGGAAACAGGACTGTAAATATCGGAGGCAGCCTTTACCGATTCCACCACGGCTACCTCATCTTTCGCATTAATCGTGGATCCAGGTTCCGGCAGTTCGACGAAGACTATATCGCCAAGAGCATCTTGCGCGTGGTCGCTGATGCCAACCGTGGCAGTGCCGTCATCATTAACTCGAATCCACTCGTGGGTTGACGCATATTTTAAGTCGTCAGGAATACTACTCACGCAATGACCCCCTCATTTATTCCTTTCCAGGTCGAGCATGTAATGCTCGTTGTTTTTTACTCGAATACCTTCTTACCAAAACGAACGAAATTGGGTTTTACAATTCGTACCGGTGTTAGCGTTCCACGCAGGTCAACTTTGCAGGATTCGCTGTTGATCGGGATTCTAGCTAATGCGATTGAATGCTTCAATGTGGGTGAAAAAGAGCCACTGGTTATGACTCCGTCACCTTTATCGGTGGTTACTTTTTGACCTTCCCGCAGCACCCCGCGACTCTCAAGGACCAGACCAACTAACTGCGGTAATTCACCCGCTTTACGCAACTCAGCGTGAGCAATTAGCGCGGGCTTGCCGACAAATTCTCGATCCGCTGGCTCGTAAGCAATGGTCTGTTCCATGTTAGATTCGAGCGGTGAGGTGGTTTCGTCCATATCGTGGCCATAGAGATTCATTCCAGCTTCGAGACGCAGCGTATCTCTTGCGCCAAGTCCAATGGGCTTTACTCCCACTGCTAATAACTTATCCCACAACTCCGGGGCAGCGCCCTCTGAAATAACAAACTCCACACCTTTTTCACCGGTGTAACCGGTGCGGGCGACGAAGAATCGATCCAGTTCGATGCCGCGAAAGTTTTTCAACTCACGAATCTGCTCGGCTTCATCTGCCGTTACAACCTTGCAGGCTTTATCGATGGATTCAGGCCCGTGTACTGCCAAAATCGCGAGCTGAGGTTTCTCTTCTACCGAAACCGCAAAACCATCGGTGTTTTGAATCATCCAGCGAATGTCTTTGCTGCGAGTGGCACAATTCACTACAACGCGGTAGCCAAAGCTCATACGGTAGACAATCAGGTCATCGAGTACGCGGCCATCGTGATTGAGCATGGCGCTGTAGAGTGCGCGCCCGACTTCATCCAGTTTTGCCACATCGTTTGCCAGCAGATAGCGCAGATATTTCTCGGCGTCTTCGCCGCCAACATCCACTACTGTCATATGGGAAACGTCAAATACCCCGGCACCGGTGCGAACCTGGTTATGTTCTTCGATCTGGGAGCCGTAATTGATGGGCATATCCCAACCAGCGAAATCTACGATTTTAGCGCCAGCGTCGATATGTTTTTGATAGAGAGAAGTTTGTTTGCCCAACGATGTTTACAACGAAGCAATGGATTAGCGAGAGCGTAATTCTACCTATTCGCTCTCGCTTTTGACAGCGTTTGGGGAGTAGCTGCTGGACTTAAAAGACGTTGTCTTGCAGCTCTTCCAAGGCTTCCTCACGGGTGTGCTCGTTAGGGTGATTGCGAGCAATTTGCAGTAATAGATTATTCGCTTCAATATTGTCCAATTGAGCCAGACTCTCTACTGCCTCATCTCGAATCCGTGGATTGTCATCCGACCAGGCAAGCAGGTTAAGCCGCTCGGTAACCAGAGCAGGATCGAATTCGCCAAGGGTTTCCACCGCCGTGCTTCTGATGTCCACCGGAAAATCGGTCACGCTCTCGGCGATTTCAAATAGCAGCGGCACTGATGTTTCCGCCGGATACACTTCCAACTCTTCTATGGCTTCTTCTCTAACATCACTGCTGGAATCATTGCGAATCAAATTTTCCAGCACTGGAAAGGATTCAGTCGCGTTCATTCGCACCATTAATTCGATAGCCGTTTCGCGAATATCAGGATTCCGGTTGTTCTCCGCTGTTTCAACCATAACGTCATATTGTTCAGGCCGGCGGGATAATCCATACAAGGCTTCCTCAATCAGCTCTTCCGCATCATCATCTTCTACGATGTTCACTAACAGATCAGTTGCACGATCTGATTGGAAATGAGCCAGGCTCTCGATGGCTTCCGCTCTAATAAAATGGGGATTAAACTCACCCGCTAGTTGTAGCAGTAGGGAAAGGGCTGTGTCACTTTCATAACGGCTCAGTGCCGAAATTGCTATACGGCGCAGGATTCTTTCTTCATTGCCATCTTCCGCAATCCGCCGCAGTAAAGCTTCTACATTGCCACTTTCTAATTGGGCAAGGCTTTCCAATGCTGCGCTACGCAATATTGATTGAGACTCATCATTAACAATATCGCTTAAAAAACTTTCTCTATCAGGATCCTGATGAATCCCAATCGCTCTCAAAAGTGTTCTATCGATGGCGTTGGAATAGTGCTGATTCAATTGAGAAATCAGATGTCGAAAACTTTCACTCTGATTGATTTCTCCCAACCAGTACACCGGAGCGGTGCGCCAATCCACTGCCGTATCTGCATCGAGCAATTGGAATTCGGTGAAAGCACCGTTTTCGAATTTCGCCAGATGTAGAATGGATCTGGCGACGGTAAAGTCTTGTTGTGTACTGGCATTGCCTGCAAGTAACGCATCAATGGAGATGCCGTTGTGCCAACTCTGTCTGTTGAAGTTCCAATTACCACTCCAGCCCCAATTGTAACCACTATTCCATTCGTAGAAATGCTGATGGTTAGAGGAGAAAGCAACGCTCAACTTTTCATCCACTTGCACAGTAACTTGGTAAACAATCCAGGCCTGACTGTCGTTAGTCGCTTCAGCGCTTGCCCAATCCCACTTTTCGGTCAGGGAAGTTGTCGAACCGGGCGCACTAACTAATGTTTGGCCCTGTGCATTTGCAGCAATCAATACCATTGCAAATAAGGCGCCCAGGCGTGTGCCATAAAATAAAGAACTTGTAAGTGATATTCTCATCGCCATTCCCCGAAGTTTGAAAGAATTAGTTGCCAGCTTCGTTTAGGCGTTCCTCGAGAATATCCAGGAGCGCATCGTTAGCGGCAGGAAATTCATCCAATCTACGCAGTGCACGAATTGCACTGCGGCGTACTGCATCTTCATCATTACTTTGATAGGCATTTACGACCGGCGCTACTGCGCTTTCCAGGTCAGTGCCACCGAGCGCACGAACTGCCGAGGCAGTGATTTCCGGAGTATCGCTATCCGCAATTATCTGCGAAAGAATGACTACAGACTGTTCAGTCTCGGCATCACCAATCCCTTCGATCACGGCCAAACGGCGTTGTAAGTTTTCAGTATTGGCGTAAATATTTTCCAGTGCGGCGACAGACATGTTGTCTTCACGGTCGGCGATTCCTTCGATGGCAACGGCAGCACTTACATCATCGTTTGCAGTTAATGCGACATCGGTAAGGAAACCGATAACGTTGGGTAGATCAACGTCAGCTATTTCTTCCAGGATTTGATGCTGCAATTCGACGTTATCAATGGACTCATAAGCCGAAGTTAATATGTTTAAGGCTTCCGCAGTTTCCATATCTGATAAGGTATCAGCAGCATCGGAAACCAATATGGGATTTGTTTCATTGCGTAATACTGATGACAAGATTGGCAATACTACATCAGGATTCCAATCTTCCATTTCATCGAGAATTTCCGAACGCACTGAGACCGGGTAGTCCTGATCTGTGGCAATCTCCAGCAGCATTTCTCTTGATTCTGGTTCGTCGCGATCAAGCAGCACCAGGATGGCTGCGTTTCTAACTCCTTCCGCCTCATCGTTGGCAGCAATATCGGTGAGTGTTGAAGTTATGTTTTCTCCCGGTAGATCTTCTAAGAGGAGAACGATGCGGGTACGAAATTCTGGGTTTTCACTGGTTTCCAGGCGTTGAATCAGGACTTCAGAAACCCGCTCGTCGTCTCTAAGGGCCCCGATGATAGTCAGTAGCTCGTCATCCCCAGAATTTCTAATGCGTCGTACTTCTCTGCGAGTGTTATCTACTTCGACTCTTACCCGATCAAAATTACGGCGCATGCGCTCTGCGTTCTCACGCATTTCCTCAATTTGTTCCTCATCGAAGTTGAAGACAAAATCGTCTTCATCAAAATCTGGAATAACAATCAGATCAGCGACTGGCGGAATAGGGGGGATTATGGCTGGAACGTCATAACCTTGTTCACGCAGCCTTTCCATTTCTTCTTCCGCCAGTTCCATAGCTTCACGAATCGTTTCTTCAAACTCAGCTGTATCGAAATCAAAATCGAAGCCACTGTCGTTTAGTATGCCGCTGATATATTGCGGGTAGCCCAGGTCGGAGAGCCGGGAACCGAGTACTGCAAGTTTGGAGCGTGCATCTGCTATCCAGGTACTATTAGGATAGTTCTGTACAAAATTTTGATAGCAATTGAAATGTTCAGTCTGATCGGTTCCGCCTTCGCTTTGTTCGATCGCATAACAATTCCAGAACGCGGCATCATCCACCCATGCACTTTCGGGCCAGTCTGACTGAAATTCGATAAAGTGGGCTTGTGCATCGTTCCATTGTTGTTCTAATACCAGACCGTATCCTTCACGATAGTCGAGCGTGTCCTGCTCTTGAGAAAATACTTGGGCGCTAACCAATAAGCCTAGTCCAAGAGAAAGTGGTAATAGTTTAATTGATTTCATGATCTTGCCTCGTTTCTAGATGATCTATCAGATAATCAGGTCCTGATCTCTCATCTCCAATAATCTAATCTTGAATAAAACACTGTTTTCCTCGAGATAACGCTGCATCAATGCAACGCCTTCTTCCATATTCGAGTCATCCAGGTTTGCCAGTTGTAAAAGTAGGAATTCAATATCCTTTAGCAATTTCTTTTGACCAGAATTCACATTGTCATCTTCAACAGTACTTAAGAAGTTAGCTTCTATAGCCATGTTTCTAGCAAAGTTATTCGTAACTGGGATAACTGACCCGTTTGAATTTTCAGCATTTGCTACTTGCATTAACATGACTTGTGCTCGGTCTAAATAATTCATTAGGTCTTGATTAACACCTTCTGGTGAAACAATCTGAGCTTGTTCAGTGCCCGTTAATGGATCACCTGGTCTATTAGACGGTAGAGAAATGAAAACGATTACACTGGCTGCAATAGCAGTAATCGTTGCAGCCCAAGGAGCTATATTCCGCCGAGGCATCTGGTGATACTTTTCTGCATCAACCTTGTCCAATGCTGGTTCAAGTCGATCGAAAACACTATCCAGAGAAGCTCGTTCGGGAATATCGTCTAAGCTTTGATTCCCAACACCAGCAGCAAACAGTTGCTCAATGGCGTCTTTAAGTTCTGTATACATCGCTCGGCAATTTGCACAACCATCAAGGTGGTCCTGCAATTTTTTTTGCTGAGTCGAATCCAATTCATCGTAAATTGCATCTGCAATTAGAATTTCGCAGCTCTCACAATTTAACATCGTTCTATCTCCTGCAATTGAATGTGTGCGCCAGCTAATTGATCACGCATTTTTCTAATTGCTCTAAATAAAATATTTTTTACTGTTCCTTCCGAGCGGTCTACTACCAGAGCAATTTCACGCAGCTTAAAATTTTGCATATGGCGTAGGGTAAAAACGGTTTGCTCGAAATCGCTAAGGCATTGCATGGCCTTGGTGATTTGCTGATGCAACTGAGTTGATTCCAGTTGACTCTCACTGCGTGAAGAGTTGTTGCCATCGAGAGTGGCGTCTTCTTCAAATTCGTCGGTGGCCAAACGTAAATGTCGGCTGCGTTGCCGGCTCATGTCGATAGCAGTGAGGTAGGTGATGCGGTGTAGCCAGGTGGAAAGTCGAGACTGACCTCGAAAATCCGGCAGGGCTTTGTAGGCCTTAATAAATGCTTCCTGCACAATATCTTCAGCCAGGGCAGCGTCCTCGATGACGCTGCGAGCCACAGTAAACATTCGCTGCTTGTGGGTATCAACAATCGTCTTGAAGGCTTCGCGATCGCCACTACTGGCCAGTTTGGCCAGGGCTCGGTCTGCTTTCAGGGCCAATTGATTAGATTGATTACCCGAATTGAGCTGATAAATAGTGGCTTTCCCCATTCCCGCCTATTTCCCCATATTCTACCTATGAGACGAATCAAAATGACAAAGGTTTGCAGGTGGGGGGGATAAAAGGAGCAGGGGTTGCTGGCTCGGCAGATTGCGCCCCTCCGGGGTTCCTTCGCTTAAAATTCAGCCTCGCTTCGCAAGTCTGAATTCCGCGCTCAGCGCTAATCTTTTATTGCCGAGCCAGCAACCCCTGCTCCTTTCTCGGAATGGGGGGTCATGAATAGTAGTGTTCGATTCTCGGCCTAGATCGGATGGCACTAGCGGTGGGTGCCTGGTTTGCTTGCTGCAGCAATATGAGCGCAGCACCGAATGACCGAGTAAGACCGTTTTAAGGGCTTACGACCGAAAGAGGGAAGCCCGGAGGGCTGCAAGCTGCTGTGGCAAGCAAACCAGGTAACCGGCGCGTTACTGATAGAAGCTTTTTACGAAAAAAAACTAAGGCTGCCAGGCGTATGAGAATTTCGCGAAGAATGTGCGGTTGGTGTATTCGAGGGAATTGTAGATGTCGTCTTCGAAGCCGGTGTCGGAGTAGCCGAGAAAGAAGCGCGTGGCGGCGTTGACCTTGTAGCTGTAGAGCAACTGGGTGCCTAGTTCGCGGGAACGGCTATCCACTGGAAAAATATAGTTATCCTGATTGCGTTCGCGATCTTCGTACTGGACGGTGAGTCTTATAAAACTGCGGGCATCGAACTGATAAGTAGCTCTGATGTCAGTGAGGTTTGCAGTAAATAGGTGATCATCATTGGATTCGAAATCCTGGTATTGATGTCCAACACTTAATAAAAAATGTCGACCAAAGCGATAGCGAACTCGCGGTCCCCAGCGTTCGGAATAACCCAGTCGGGTATTGGCGAAGTCCACAACGTCTTCGTAACGAATTAGTGAACTAATGGTCAAATTTGGTGTTGGCGAAAAACCAATGTTAAGCATGTTGAACTGTTCGTCGAAGTATTGTCCGTTCCAGTAAGTTTCACTGCCGCCAAACAATCCATTTAAGTAAGATTGCATAGGTCCATTCATATTGAGAAAGAACTCTGTTTCTTCTTCTATTTGTAAGCCGGATTGATCTTCGGTGCGATCGTAATCCGCCGCAACCCGAATGCGACTAAAGAAACCTTCACCATCCCAACGCCAGGTATGCCCAACTGTGGCAACGATGTGTTTAAAGTCGACGCGATTTACGAATCCAAGATCAGCTCTGAAATCATCGCCCCAATCATAGTAACCAAGGCGCCAATCCCAGCGCCGGTCATTATGTTGATACTCAACCACATGACTGCTATCGCTTATGCTTGAATCCTGCGCGAACTGATTTTGGATCATCAGTGGATAATCGGATCTGGAGTACATGCTTTGGATGGTTATGGTGTCGGAGTCGGTAGGTCTTAAGGAGGCATCGATACTCGCAACAGTGTTACTGTATCCATCGCCTCTCCGATCAGTTACTAATGCACCAATGGCTGAGTTCTCAAAGATATCCATGCGATAACGACTGATAGCAACCTTACTCTTCATGTCGTCAATGGAAGCAATGCGAGATCTTAGACTATTTGGAATGATGAAACTGGTTGTCTCATCATTCGCTGCCATTACACCGTAGGTATGATCTCCAGTTTTACCTGTCAGCTTTAAACCGTATTCCGGTGAGGCGATGTTTCTGGTGTGCACCAAATTTTCATAAGTGTCGAAATAATCTGCACCGTCCAGAAAGAAAGTTCGACGTTCCGGAAAAAACAAACTGAAGGTGTTATTAACATCCAATTGGGTGCTGTCTGCCTCGACCTGGGAAAAATCTGGATTGACGGTTGCGTTTAGATAAATGTCCTGGGTAATTCCCCAGCGCAAATCGAGACTAGCTTGGGGATCGAAATCTTCCCGTTGCCAATCACCTTCAGCTGGATCGCGATTCTCGGTGGAAGAGGCCGTTACTGTTGGAATGATTTCCAGAATGCGACTGGATTCTAGATTTTCGAAACCATCTAACTTGCTTATTTGGCAGAGGTAGCAAGAGACATCGCGGTCCATTGCCTGACTGCGCATGCGGGTGTCTCGATTACGGGGATAGTTGCGAGTTATATCGATACCCCAGGTTTGAATCGAATCGGTTTCTTCGAAGCGAAGTTGTTTTAAAGGTATAGACAGCTCGACGACGTAACCAGCATCACTAATCTGACCAACGCTATCCCAAATTGCATTCCAGGAAGAGTCCTCGCGTCCGTTTACATCATCGTAGATCGCATCAATTTGGACGCCCAAGGGATTAACGAAGAATTCAAAGGCACGGCGTTCATCGTTAAAAGTGTCTAATATGATGCCAATCCAGTCATCATTCCAGGCGCTATCTCGATCTCGATAAATGGCGCGAATCTGGCTTGGATCTGGATCTTCGGCAACAAACGCTACATACAAAACCTCTCCGTCTTCCATTAACAATGCTTCGGCGAAAACTTCGGCCTCGACGTTATCTCCGGGAGCGATCTCGACGTTTATTGGTATGCGGGTCGCTGCTGTCCACTCGTTGTCTTCAACAACACCATCGATAGTTGGTGCCTGGGAAATTCTTGGTATAGAAAAATTGTTAGTCGATTGCGCGCTCACTAGACTAGAGAGCAGCACTAGAGCTGCACTTATAGTTATAGAAGCAAGGGAAGGGGTGAGACTCTTGGCAAACACGCGGCTACTCCGGTTTAAACATCACTTCGCGTGAAAATCAATGCCGCAGTGTAATCGACTACGGCTACGGAATGTTTGGCATTTTGTAACTAAATGTTAGACGAAAAAAAACAGGAAGCGTTACAGCTTCCTGTTTTTCTATCGAGACTATAGATTCGCTGCCGCTTCTAAAACGTTATCGAAGTCGGGACGTAATCGATACCCTTCTTCCGCAAACTTGGCGCGAATTACCCCATCAGGGCTGATGAGAAATATACCTGGATGTGGAACACCATATGCTCGGGAATCTGGTTCATAATCTTCATTCAATATTCCCAATGCATTGACGTGCGTAATGTCAGCATCTCTTAACAGGGTAAATTCAATACCCTGATCTTCTTCAACTGATTTTAACATTTCAACTGAGTCGTAAGTCATCGCAGCGATGTTTACGCCCATGGCTTCAAACTGGTCACTGATTTCGGTCAGCTGCACGAGCTGATTTTTACAGAATGGTCACCAGTCAAAAGAGCGGCTCAACATAAAGAGCATGCCCTTTTCTCCAACAAGGTCTTCAAAAGTTTGAACTGTGCCATTTTGATCTTGCGCTGAGATTTCAATTATCGATGAACCCACGGGAAAGTCTGTTGCCCAAACATATTCCTGAGCGTTCGATAACTGAAATGCACTGACGAAAACCAAAGCAAGAAGAGTCTTGCCGAGCAGCACAATCCGTTGACGGAACGAGTGCATAGTTTTTCCTCTTATTACTATTCTTTTTCCTGCGCGATCACTGAATATCTGTGTCGCAAGTAATAATACCCGACTAAGTGGTAGTTTATTACAGAGAATTGGCAGAATTGCGATGAATGGTTGTCGCTGGCCGGGCTGTACAGGAAATAAATCCCGAGATTATTAGTCCAATCCAGAGAGGAAACGCTCGCCCCGAGGCAAGTAACGATTATCGCTGTCGAGAGAGAACACCACAGAAGAAGATCGACCGATTATTTCGACCCGGGGGACAAAGCTATAGGTTCTGCTGTCTGCGCTGTTATCTCGATTATCACCAAGCACGAAATACTGGTCATCCGGCACAACTGTCGGGCCGTAGCTGCGCCCACTGCGATTTAGAAAACCACGAGCTAATCGAGCTTGATGGATTTTATCTGGGAGATGTTCTTCGATGATGACCGAGTTGCCTTCCTGGGAAACAACTTCATAGTCGGCCGCAATGCCGTTAATTACTAGCGCGTTATTTTGCATGTATACCGTATCGCCAGGGATTCCGACAATGCGTTTTACTAAACGCTTGTCTGCAACTTTTGAATCGATAATGACGATGTCGCCGCGCTTGGGATCTGCTAGCTCGGCCAGTGAAATTTCAGTGAACGGAATTTTCACGTCGTAGGCTAGCTTGTTAACCCATACCTTATCGCCATCCAATAAGGTCGGTAGCATAGATGCGCCGGAAATAGAGCTCAGGTCCGCAATCGCACTCTTGAAGAATACGATGCTGAAAAGGAGAGCAAAAAATTGCCGATTTTCTTTCCAGAATATCCGCATATAACCCCGCATTCGTTTGGGAAGGTGATGATTCTCTAGTTCATTCACAAGGAATTTCTCTACTACTGACCATTAAAATTAGCGTCGCAGCTGGCTTGTGTCAACGTAAGCACTTCTTAATTAAGACGAATTAGAACCAATTTAGGTCCGGAAACTTAGCTCAATGCGCCGAAATTGCAGGGCTCCCATGGACCCGGCCAGGGATTGGACTTATTCTTCAAAACCCCGTTGTTGCAAATCTCGATGGGGTCAAATAACCTGTACACTTGTACAGTATTTCAATGATCTACGCTGTTTTTTGGTGCTCTGTCTATGGCATTAGCGAGTTTTCATCCAGCCAGCGCTAACTGGTTTGAGTCCCAGTTTGGGCAGGCGACCCAAGCCCAAGCTGAAGCCTGGCCTGCTATTCAGGCGGGAAAGCACACTCTGATTTCTGCTCCAACTGGTAGTGGTAAAACCTTGGCGGCTTTCTATGCCGCCATCGATAGTCTGGTGCAACGTGGTGTTAAGGGACAGCTCAATGGTGGCGTACAGATATTGTATGTCTCTCCTCTTAAAGCACTGAGCAACGACATTCATAAGAATCTTGAAGTTCCCCTGGATGGCATCGCCGAACAAATGCATCTGCTTGGCCAGGCACCAGTAGATATTTCCATTGCCGTAAGAACTGGCGACACACCGGCCAATGAACGACAGAAGATGGCTAAGAATCCGCCGCACATTCTGGTTACAACACCAGAGTCACTCTATCTATTACTTACCAGTGCCAGTGGCCGTTCCATGCTGGCAACGGTATCGACTCTTATCGTTGATGAAATTCATGCCATGCTAGGGGACAAGCGTGGGTCCCATTTATCCCTTTCCATAGAACGTCTGCAAAATCTGGTAAAAGTAAATTCAGGTGAGCACCCGCAACGGATTGGATTGTCTGCAACCCAGAAGCCAATCGAAATGGTGGCTAAATACCTGGTAGGTAACGATGCACAGAAAGACGGGAAAGCAGTTTGCGAAATAGTCGATAGTGGATTTCGACGCGAGATAGACATCGCTCTCGAAGTTCCTGGTTCACCCCTGTCAGCACTGATGAGTAATGAAGTTTGGGAAGAATTGTATCGGCGTCTGGTAGATCTAATTCATCAGCACGACACGACCCTGGTATTCGTTAACACGCGACGCTTGTCGGAAAGATTAGCTTTGGCATTGTCTGAACGTCTCGGTGATAACTCGGTGTGTTCACATCATGGCAGCATGAGCAAGGATTTACGCCACGATGCTGAGCAAAAACTTAAAGCAGGTGAATTAAAAGTTTTAGTGGCCACCGCATCCATGGAGCTCGGTATCGACACCGGCTCGGTGGATCTGGTAGTTCAGTTTTCGTCGCCGAAAAGTATCGCAACTTTTCTGCAACGAGTAGGCCGCAGTGGTCACTCAATACATGGCACGCCTAAGGGCATTCTTTTTCCATTGACCCGCGATGACCTGGTGGAATCGACTGCATTGTTGCACAGTGTAAAGCAGGGTGAGTTGGATAAGATTTGTATGCCAGAAAAACCAATGGACATTCTGGCTCAACAAATCGTTGCTGAAGTATCTGCTAATCCCTCTGCCTCAAACAGCGATGATGATGGTTGGAACCTGGATGACCTGTTTTCACTGTATAAGAACGCCTTTTCCTATCGGAACCTAAGCCGAGAAGAATTCGACACTGTCGTGCAGATGTTAGCGGAAGGTTACACCAGCAGAAAGGGTCGCCGCGGTACGCATCTTCACCTCGACGCCATTAACAATAAGATTCGCCCACGTCGTGGTGCCAATCTGGTTTCAATTACCAACGGCGGTGCCATTCCCGATATGTTTGATTATCAGGTGGTGTTGGATCCGGAAGATATCGTGGTCGGCAGTCTAAATGAAGACTTTGCCCTTGAAGCCTTACCAGGCGATGTCTTCACATTAGGCACCCATGCCTGGCAGATGCTAAGAGTCGATGGACTTAAAGTTAGAGTACGTGATGCTGAAGGCATGCAAGCAACGATTCCATTCTGGTTTGGGGAAGGACCAGGCCGCACTCAAGAACTTTCCAGTTCCGTTTCTAATCTGAAACAAACCATTGCGGACTTGCTAATCAATGAGTCTGCTAATGGAGCAATTGAATTTTTAGTCGATGAAGTTCGCTTGCCTCGATCGGCGGCGGTACAACTCGTTGAATATTTGCAAACAGGAATGAATTCACTTGGAGTCATGCCAACCCGTGAGACGATTGTTATGGAACGTTTCTTCGACGAAGTGGGTGATATGCATGTAGTCATACATTCGCCCTACGGAAGTCGATTAAATCGTGGTTGGGGATTAGCATTACGAAAACGATTTTGCAAATCATTCAATTTTGAATTACAGGCGGCAGCAAACGAAGACAGTATTGTTATTTCGTTGGGCTCTGTGCACAGCTTTCCCCTCGATGAAGTTTTTAGATATTTGCAAAGCGCAACAGTGCGTGAGGTGTTAATTCAGGCGCTACTGGATGCACCCATGTTTGAGGTGCGCTGGCGTTGGAATGCGACTCGCTCGCTGGCCATTCAAAGAAATCGAAATGGCAAACGCGTGCCACCCCAGTTTCAACGCATGGATGCAGAAGATTTAGTCGCTCATGTTTTTCCTGATCAGATTGCCTGTCAGGAAAACATAACCGGTAAGCGGGAAGTCCCGGACCATCCTTTAGTAAATCAAACTGTGAATGATTGTCTTACCGAGGCTATGGATATTACTGCCCTGGAAGAGCTCATTACCAATATCGAAAGCGATCAACTTACTCTGATTGCAAAAGATTTAAGAGAGCCTTCGCCTTTTGCACAGGAAATTAGCAATGCCCGGCCCTATGCCTTTTTAGATGATGCGCCATTTGAAGAACGAAGAACCAATGCTATTCGTAATCGTAGCTGGGCGGATCCAGCTGAGGCTAAAGATTTCAGTCTACTCGATGCCGATGCAATTTCCCGTGTTAGAGAAGAAGCCTGGCCCTATGTAAGTACTGCAGAAGAATTACATGATGGGCTGCTATCTCTGGGATACATCACCGAAGCAGAATTTGCAGATAAGGAATACTCGCGCTGGCAGGAGCAATTGCTTAAAGACGGTCGTCTGGTTCAATTACAGAGCCACGACAATAATCTTTGGATCGCTGCAGAATCATTTCTTCAATTTAAGGCAGTCTTCGCTAATTTGAGCGAACAAGTAGTGCTTCCAGAAATGCTGCAAAAGCAAGATTGGTCCGAAGAAAAGGCACTAGTAGAAATTGTACGGGGAAGACTAGAAGGGCTTGGTCCAATTGTGTCGAGTCGCCTGGCGCAAGAACTTCAACTCGACACAAAGAAAGTAGACGCTGCAATGATTGCATTGGAAGTCGAGGGCTTTGCTTTTCAAGGAAACTTTACTTCAAATGGTAATACACTTCTCGAAAAAGAAAATTCCGAATCCAAGCAAGAAAGTGAATGGTGTGAACGTCGTCTACTGCAAAGAATTCACCGTTACACTATCGACGCCCATCGTAAAGCCATAAAACCAGTTTCATTGGAAGTCTATACCGAATTTCTGTTCGATCAACATCAGTTGGCACCAATCAAAGAAGAAGCTTCTGTTGAAGAACCGGCGCTCGATGGACAGACACAGTTACAAAGTACGCTCAATTTATTAGATGGTATTGCGTCTCCTGCTGCAGCTTGGGAAGCAGATATTTATCCGGCTAGAATAAAAAATTACGACCCGAACTGGCTCGATGTCATGTGTATAAGTGGTAAAGTTGCCTGGGGTAGATATAGCCTGCCTGTTAGTTCAACCCGACCTGGCAAGAAAAAATCCAGCGGTCCAGTTAAAAGCACGCCGATAACATTAGCCAGCCGGCAAAATCTCGACATCTGGCAGGCACTTGCTCAATCACAATTGAGTGATGAGAAAATTGAGCACAGTGGCATTGCTGAACGCATCGAACAAGATTTACAACAACATGGCGCCAGCTTTTTCGACCAGATTCAATCTCGCACTGGTTTATTGAAAACCCAATTAGAAGAAGGCTTGGCGGAACTCGTAAGCTATGGACGAATCTGCAGTGACAGTTACACTGGATTACGTGCGTTGCTTACACCTGCAAACAAAAAACCCAGTGCTCATAAACGCCGCCATCGAAAAGCAATGTTCGGAGTAGAAGACGCTGGGCGTTGGAGTTTACTCGATACTTTCCAACAAGAAATCACAGAAGATGTCGCGAAGAAAAAGCCTTCCTATAAATGGGAAGTTTTAGATGAAGAACAAATCGAGAGATTGATCAGCATCTATTTGCAACGCTGGGGTGTACTTGTTCGATCCTTATTAGAAAGAGAATCCTTTGCACCGCCTTGGCGAGTACTGTTAATGCATTTACGGAAATTGGAATTGCGCGGTGTATTGAGAGGCGGCAGATTCGTCGCGGGTGTTGGTGGTGAACAATTTGCTTTTCCCGAAACAGTCGATGCTCTACGCAAATTTAAGAAAGATAAAAAGAACAATCAAAACCAAGCAACAAAGCCATTCTACTGTTTAACTGCAAGCGATCCGTTAAATCTGCTGAATCTTACTTTGCCGAATCGAAGATTGTCGCGCTTGCTCAAGAATAGAGTGCTGTATCAAGGAGGAATTCCTATCGCAATACTCGAAAGTGGCGAAGTGCATTACTTACGAGAAATCGATCCACAGCAACAATGGAATGTGAAGCAAATGTTACTGAAACGTAATTTTCCAACACGCCTGCGCAGTTATCTGGGTTCTCAGAAATAATTTAGTGCTTTCAAAACGAAAAATCCCGCTGTTACGGATGCAACAGCGGGACCTTCTACGTGTGGGAGCTAAGGAATATCAACAGTGTTAACTATTCCCCTCCAGTTATGCGTTCTAGCTGCAATAACCGGAGGCTCCCTTAATAGATTGACTATTGATGGGATCACCTCCTTGGATATCCAGGGTGGCATCGGATGTTAGGAGGTTCCCCCTGATAAGAACCGCTAACATAAGTCTGTAACTTTTATATAACAGCGAAGAATAAGTGTAAAGTTTCTAATATTGATCGATTATTGAGCAGCTGTTCACATTTTTGTAGAGAAAAACCCGTATTCTCTACTTCTAACGGTAGTGGGATTTTGAAGTAGGTATTTCGATTGTAGTTTGATTAACCGTTATCGCTAGATTTACCACTACACTTAAAACAAGAAATATTGTGCAGAGTTTGATAGACCAATGATAGAAAGAAGAAAACACAGAAGAGTAGAAGTTGATTTCTGGGCGAGCTTAAAGCATCCCTTGCTTGGTACGGCTACAGGTGAAATACAAGACATGTCTAGTAGTGGCTTGTCATTGACCTTAGACGAAGAAATGAATTTCTTTGTCATGATGGAATTGGATGTAAGGATTCACGGTGAAGGTTGGGACGATTCAATGCCTGCGCTGCCAGTACAAGTAGTTCGAGTTCAACACCGGGAAATTGCAATTCGCTTTTTAGATAACGGTGAGGATTTCTGGGCACCGACTTTCGACGATGACTATGCAATGAACATGCAAGAAAACGACCGCATAGAAGAGCTCGAAGAATTTAATCTTCGCGTGTAGTTGAAACATAAGTTGAGTCGACAGTTAAAACGATAAAAAGAAACGCAAAGAAAAAAATAACACCGCCACAATCAAACCCACATAAACGGTAAAGCGGATTGGCTCTTCTAAAAAACTGTGCCACATTGTCTTTGTTTCACCACGTTGTCTACTCAATTCAAACTCATCTCGAATTAGTTCTGTTCTCCGTTGCTGGTAAGCGTCAATGAGTTCTCTTGCCTGGTCAAATTGCTCTTCATTTTTCGCCCAGATAGCAGGAACTGAAATTCCCCAATTTCCTGCTGAAGTTTCGAAATATTCAATGCTGTTTTCTTCTAGCAATTCTCTAACTTCCTGGGCTTCATCTTCAGGAACGTAGCGCATTTTGAACAGGAGTTTCGACATAACTATTAGTGGTACAGATTTGCTTTTAACGGGAACTAGCGCATACTAACTTAAATCCAACATTGTGACAGATATCTGGAAAGGGCTCAGTCATGAAATTAGCCATGAAATTAGAAAGGAAACTAAAAACATTCAGCATTGCACTGCTCGCACTCGGTGTACTGTTAACTGAAAACAGCTCACTCGCAGATTCAGCAGTGTGGCAAGTCAGTTCTGGATCCAATATTGTTTACCTCGGTGGAACAGTGCATTTGTTAAGACCTAGCGACTATCCCTTACCTGAAGAATACGAACAAGCCTATCAAGCTTCGGAAGAAATTTATTTCGAAACCGACTTGAATGCGATGACTGATTTGTCAGTGCAAACACAGATGTTGCAGCAATTAACCTATCAAGATGAAAGAACATTAGAAACTGTTCTATCCGAGGAAGCTTACGCAGCACTTTCCGCCTACATTTCGGAAATCGGTATGCCGATGATGATGATGGAGAAGTTTAAGCCGGGCATGATAGTAAGCACCTTGCAAGTTTTGGAATTTCAACGCATCGGTTTTACTCCACAAGGAGTAGATGCCTATTTCAACACTCGGGCTCTAGGTGATGCTAAATCTCTTGGGCAGCTTGAGACTGTGATGGAGCAAATTGGATTCCTCGCATCTATGGGCGAAGGCAATGAAAGTGAGTTCATTTTGCTTTCACTAGAAGATCTTGAAGAAACTGCTGAGCTAATGGATGACATGATTGCTGCTTGGCGAACAGGAAACAATGAACAACTTGCAGATCTATTCGTTAATGAAATGCGGAATGAAGCGCCAGAACTCTATGACTCACTGCTGCGCCAGCGCAATTTGAACTGGATCCCTCAGATCGAACAAATGTTGCGGGACGCCGATACAGAATTCGTTCTAGTGGGAGCGGCGCATCTTGTCGGCAATGATGGTTTGTTGGAACTTTTAGCTGCTAAAGGATTTACTGTTAGCCAGCTCTAAGCTGAAGACAAACACAAGACACAAAAAAACAGGGAGATAGTGACCTATCTCCCTGTTTTTTTTAGAAAAACTTTCTATGAACTAGTTTTGTGGCTTAAGACGATCTGTCTAGGGCCGCTGGTAGAGGTTTGACCACTCACACCAGAAGGAATTTGTTGAACTTTACCACCAGCTTTCAAAAAAGCTTCGATATGTTCTGTCAAGTCAGCGCGGGTATTAACCACCGCTTCTTTTTTTGATTTATTCGCCATAACACCACTTCTCATTGCGCCAAAAGGCCACAAGTATACACGAAACGCCTAGTTTCGGCTAATTGACGCTACTTTAAAGAGGTGGAAGAAAAGCAAAACCGGCGGTTGAGCCTCTTATCGAAGCTCAATCACCGGCTGCTTTGGCTCGCTGAAATTCGTCTGCTTGGTACGTAATCAGAAATTTCTAGCGCGATTTCGAACCAAGCCTTTTTCGCGGTCTGACAAAATAGTCGGAATAGTAATCGTCCGGCAATTCACCAATTAGATCATCCATAGTGGCCTTGTAGATCACCTTCATTTTGGCAAGTAATTCCAGATCTAAATGAAAACAAAATTGCGTACGGTTTCGATATCTTCCAATTGCTTGCGTGAGACTCCGAGCAATCTTGCTCCTTCGTTCATCGAATAACCGGCATTCAAGCGTAATTGTCGGATGTTTTTCTTTACACTCACCGTGATGGGTGAAAATTTTGAGTACTGAGGATAATTCATAGTTTCTGCGCTAATTATTGAGACTTAAGGATCACTCAAGAATCAATAGCTGCCCCCCGGCTTATTTTATTATGTTACTGGATTTTTAGTTTCTGAATGGGTGTTCCATCAGAGTTAAATCAAGCTAACACAAGGAATTTCTCAGGAGCAATTTTTCTTGAAATTAACGGGTATAAGCCGGTTTTTTTCAATAACTAGTCAACAGGAATTGAAAATTTCAAAATAGAAATCGGTTCTAAGAACGAAGTTTTTCAGAAAATTTGGTTATTGCGTTATTGAACCAGCGCTGGGTCCAGGTCTCTTGCTTGAAATCGAAGTGGGATTGGGCGTTTTCCAGGTAGGGCTGCATGTTATTTTTCATATAGCTAAACGCACCTTCCTCAGTAATTTCAGTCAAGGTGGTCTTGTAGTCATTGAGCAATACTTCATCGAGAATGTTGTACCCGGTTTTGCCAACCGCACCTGCTGTGCCGATTCCCGTTTCCGCAATGGAAGCCGCATGCACCGAAAGCATACCGAGCACCTGTTCCATGCTGAGGTTCTCTTTCTTTGCCACCAGGTTAATCTGGTCCCAAATAGATTCAAAGCGGGGAATCAGATTGGCTGAGTTATTTGCCAGGGAGGAGGTCGATGCTCTTAGCTCATCGGCCAAGTCTATGATCTCATCTTTGGATAAGGGGGGAGTATCGATTGCGGTTGCACCCTGTCGTCCCATCTCCTCGATCGATTGCAGAATCTGTTCCAGGGATTCCGGATTACTCTCTTTCTCGATTACCTCGTTCTCTTTGAGATGATGCACAAGTCTTTGTAGAAAAACCTGACCGCCTTTCGCCGCATCAGAGGCAATGGCAAAAACCCAGACAGGCGACAAATGCATTGTTAACAAACCCGCTGCTTCCAAACTGGTTCCCAAAACTTTTCTATGAACAAAGTTATCCTTTAACTCCATTTCATGGGAAACGGTGTTAACTCCTGCCACATTTCGGATAAGGAAAGTTTGAAACATGCCCAAAGTAAATTTATAACTCGTAGTGTTCTTAATTGCGTTTGGGATGAGCGTCTTGGAAAGAAGCAGAGTGCTGCCTCCAACTAGCGCACCCAATGCGCGAGCTGACCTTTCAGGGATCGAAAGCGAGAGACTTAAATAGTGATTAAGCTTATCGAGATAGCCTTTCGAGTTCTCAATGGACACTGGTAAGTGCAGCTCATTTGGTTCTTGCTCTGTGGGCATCACCGTCGGTAGATTGCCTGATTCTCTATTTTCCATAGCTAGCAGTGTGCCACCCCAAGGATGCATATTCCAGTCAGGGCTTCGGAATAGATAGAGAGTTAAGGGAACAATTTGCTAGAATCGCTCAGCTAAATGTACACATTGAAAATAAACTATGACTGAAGAAGAAAACCAGCAGGAAGCCGCTGAAGCTCCTGCAGATACAGCCGCAGACTGCATTCAGGCAAACAAAGTAGTCGCATTCGATTATCGCCTTTGTGAAGTACTCGCTGATGGTGAACACAGCGAATGGATGGAGCAATCACGCAGTGGAGAACCACTGTTCTACTTGCATGGTTTTCATAACGTCATTGTTGGTTTAGAAAACGGCCTAGCGGGTAAAAAAGCAGGTGACAGAATTGAAATCACCCTTAAACCTGAAGAAGCTTACGGTTTGCGTAATCCCGAAGCCATGCAAAGAATTCCATTAAAACACTTGCAACTTCCCGATGGAGTAAAAGAACCCAGAGTCGGTGGACTCGCCAGAGTTCGTTCAGAGAAAGGCTGGCACAATGTCATAATTTTGAAGTCTGGCAAGTTTAATGCTGACGTGGATTTCAACCATCCACTAGCAGGACGTACCTTACATTACGAAATTGAAGTGGTTGCAGTTAGGGATGCTAGTGCAGAAGAAATTGCCCATGGTCATGTCCATGGACCGGGCGGTCATCAGCACTGAAGGATCTGCTAATTTACGACTTCTACCTGATTTTTGCCCGCGGCTTCTAATACCAATGGTAAGACTTTCCGATTTACCACGACTTCATAGTAGCTTTCATCCGAGTCCGGATCGTCGTGGATTTCATTGTCGAGCCACAAGCCGACTTTGCCTTCACGTATAACCAGGTCTTTCTTGCGGCCGTTCATGTCTGGGTACTGCCCCACGTGAAATAAGTAGTCTTTCGCATTGAGCTTCATGCGCAAACTCTTCAACGGAATTTCTGTCTTGAGTTTCTTGAATGCAAGATCATCGATGTTTATTCCATTCACGTTATAGCGTAAATAGTGTTGCCCCTTCTCTCCCTTCTTTGTATCGCCCTCGCCAATCTGCAGGACATCAACATTGAATAAACTCTTTTTGATTGCAGCTCTAAGATTCCAGGAGCAACCTGACATTCTATCTGCCAGGCCGATAGCACCGGAGATCATGATTGGATGATCACCATCATAAAGAAAGCGAGGTGCTTCATTGGAGTAGCAAATGCCGACACCCAATTCGAGCAGTGGTAATCCCATTTGTGTCGAATAGCGATTATTGGAGCCCGTAATTTTCAACATGTCTTTGGCATAACCACATGAGCGGGCAACGGAGAACCACTGTTGCGGCGCATGTTCATATTCCAGGAAACTGAGAATAATCGCATCGCCTTCGATGAAAACTTTGTTAGCCCCATAGGTTTCCAATATTTTGTTAATCGGATTAAAGAATCGCATGCTGAAATATGAGGCAGGGTTCAATCCTTTAGCCTGCAGTTCGTCAGTTACCGTTGTGGAGCCACGTACATCGGCTTTGAGAATAGCGTGATGCACAATTTTGGCATCGTCTTCTTCGATCTCTCCACTGGTTGGCATCATGTAAAGAGTGCCGGCACTCTTCGACAATTTGATGTCTTCTTCTAAAGAGAGCAACTTGATGCGGTTAAATGCACGGTGGGCAAAGCGAAAGAATTTGAGCTGCTGGCGGAAGCGACTGAAATCCAATAACAACTTAAGGGAATCTTTAGCATCGGCTTTAGCTATTTGCTCTCGTATTTTATCCCGCAGAATCTCAAGCGATCTAATTTGTTCTACAGAGAGCTGGTTGCCGCCTGTGATGCTTGCCTGCACCTTCTCTGTTTCAATGTTTCCAGATAAGAATTGGCAAACTATTTTTAAATCAACAAACTCAAGAATCGTAGGGTGAAGTGAACGTCGCATGTAATGTGACGCTAATAATTGCGGCAATACTTTTTCTTTTCGTAGAAGTTTGGAAAATGCCTTTAAGGTTTTTCCTAATCCTTTTACATCGCCGCGTCGACTCCACCATTTCTTTAAGCCGTGCTCTTTGCGGTATTTTGATAATTTCTCGGTATTTTTCTGGATGTCAAAAAGTAAATCTAAGTTTTCTGGTATTTCGAACCAGCTGAATGACTCAGCTATTGTTCCTTTGGTGTCCTCTGCCTGTCCTAAATAGGCCTGTAAAACAAAAAGTCCGCCAAGTTCATCATGAATTTCTGTAATCACACTCTCTTTGGAATCTGTTGCATTAAGCGGAGGGATTTCATGTTGCTTTATGCGCTTGTTTAGCAGCTTCTCCACTTTTTCATTCAGATCAAGAAAACCCGAATCTTCTGCATTCCAACTCCACATACTGAATTCATTGAGAAGCAACGCCAGCGCGCTGAGTTCAGATGTATAAAGGAGGGGATTAATTATCAGCTTTGAGGCATAGGAATAGTCCTCACCGAGAAACTGATTTCGAACTACAGCGAGCTGACGATCTTCAACTCTTTGCAATTGACTGAATATCTGTTTGTTTACGTTATAGAGAATATTGTCGTAGTTCTTTTTTAACCAAAACAATCTCTGGTCGGTTGACAGTGCCTCGGAGGAACCTTTGTTGCGATTCTCAGAAAGTTTGGCTTTTACTTCACGGATTTCATCATCCAGGTTCTGTCGCGAGAATTGTAAGATATGCTTTATGGTTGCAAACTGTAGAAAACATATCTCATCGGCTTTAAGATCGGTCTTAACCCGGTGAATCAGAACTGTTACTAGATCAAGATAGCACTTTCGAAGTTTTTCGAATTGTCGCGAGTTGTCCCAGTTCTTCGGTTTAGGGACGGCAACCTGTGAGATTAGGAGTGCAACAAGTTTCTTTACTTCAGAAGTAAATTTCTTACTTAACCTGACATCGATGTGGTAATTATCAATACCTTTAGACAGAGTATCGATCGATATACTTATCGACCGCTCTGTCTCAACCATGTCATATATGTTATGTGTTTCTTCTGAGCTCATGCCTACTTATTCTTATATTGGTAGCTAGCACTGCAGTCAGGTTTGCAAAACTTGAGCGACTTCGCAGTATTGTGATTTGGACTGAAAATAACAGAAATAGCTAGCAGTATTGTGACCCATCACACATTATACAGAATGTACTTAAAAATCAGCTAGTTGTAGCATTTTGAACTATTAGTGCGCAGATCCCTTACAAACCCAATTTATTGATGTTATAGAACGCTCCATACACAATATATAGTGTATAAGTTCGTAACAATACTATGTGCTCAATTCCTGAATGTATGAAACAAATTCTTCAAACAAGCGCATAGCCTTTTTTCTTTCCAATCTGGATAAAAAACCACTCACCAAACTACGCAGCCCAGAATATTCGAACTCCATTTGCAGTCGAAGTTCGACGTGCTGTTCGTCACTGGGCCCATTAAACACAAAACTGTAGCCACTGCGCCTGCCATTGTATTCAATAATAAAATCCACGCGCTTGCCTGGATTCCAATACTCGATCTGCCAGTGCTGAACGCTGTTTCGGATCGACACCGCCAAAACACTGCCTCTTCCCACAGAACCGGCGTCCAGGCGCTCAACAGATTGGATTTGACTGGACCAGGTGGACCAGTTGGAGAAATCAGTCAATTGGCCCCAAACCGTATCGCTGCAATTGTCGATAGGGCCAATAAACCGCGACAGGGTGGAAGCCGGAGTTATGGTTGATAAATGCTGACGAAGATTGTATTGACCCATTACGGCGTACTTCTATTTAGTGAGCCAGATCTTAATTACCTGGTAAAGTTGGCGACCAATTGGCAGAAAAACCAAAGCTATTTTTGGCAGATATTCCTAAGTTACTGAAAAAACGTGGAATTTAAACTGGCCTGAAGTTTGCAGTCGTTATTTGCAAACAACCAGAGTAAGCATCGCTAGATAGCGAGTTTGCATACCAACAGACTAAAAGCTGAAAATTAAACACCAGGTTACTTAAAAGTTAGATCAGAATCGTTTTTTTTGCCTGGATCAATAAACTACAAGCGCGAGATTAATAAATGGATGATTTTACTGGGGTTCTAATAGTTGCCATCGTTTTTTCTTTCATAGCATTCAGTGTCTATATGCAGCACAAGACCGAGCGCTTTAAAGCCGGTGTTGATGATCTGGAGATGGACTTATCGAAAGAAAATAAATCTCTGAAGGAACGAACTGAGGCACTTGAACAGCGTGTTCAAGTACTCGAGAAAATTGTTACTGGAAAAGAGTATCAGCTAAAAGAAGAGATAGATTCGTTGACCTGACAACTCTTGATGGGAACAAGCCTGCCGGTTGTGATAAAGTTTATCGACTTATTCCACACTTTACGACGCCGAAGCTTCGACAGAAATTCGGCCCTGAAGAGAGATAAAAACAATGAATCCCGAAGATAATGGTCGACGCAAAGTCCTTAAAGGTGCACTTGGTACAGGTGTCCTAGCTGCAGGTGCAGCGATAGCCCCTAACTTACTTTTTCCTGCCCTGGCGCAAGGTGAGAGATTAGTTCCGTTTACTGATGATGCTTCCGAAGCTTTTCAGTGGCGGCCCATTCAGCCAAATACCACACATTGGCAGGATACGAGAGAAATCACCAATTTCTTTACGTCAAACGATGACTTCTATCTAGTTCAACATTATGGGCAGCCTGAAGTTAACAATGACTCTTATCGTTTGAAAGTCACCGGGATGGTGGACAACGAACTCGATTTATCCCTCAGTGATTTAATGAATGGTGATGTAATCGAGCAACAAGTTGGTTTTGAGTGTGGCGGAAATAGCCAACGTCTTCTCTATGGATTAATAGGCAACGCAAATTGGCGTGGTCCAACTCTAAGCAGCATTCTTGAACGCGCTGGCATTCAAGATGGCGCAAAAGAAATTGTGTTTTTTGCAGCTGATATTGCACAGGAAGAAATACGTGGTAGAGAAGTTGATAAAGCTTTCGCGCGTAGCTTGTCCATCGAAGACGCAATGCGTCCAGAAAACATGCTTGCATTTGAAATGAATGGGGAGCCCTT
Source organism: Pseudomonadales bacterium (assembly GCA_012103535.1). Classification (GTDB taxonomy): domain Bacteria; phylum Pseudomonadota; class Gammaproteobacteria; order Pseudomonadales; family Pseudohongiellaceae; genus UBA9145. The sequence continues at coordinate 271,555 of WLWQ01000003.1, read as the reverse complement.
GCCTCATTATCATGGCAAGCCGTTGCGTCTGGTCGTGCCAGGTTGGTATGGTGTAGCAAATGTAAAATGGCTAACTCAAATCCACGTTCAAGACACTCGTTATATGGGTCGCTTTATGGGGCGAGACTATGTAACTCTAAAACGAGATAACGTTGGTGGCGTTGAGCGCTGGGTAGAGAATTCAGTTACCACGCTCAATTTGAAATCTGCCATTGTTAGAGTTGTAGAAAGCGGCAGTAATTTCACGATTCAAGGTTTCGTGCTTAACGATGGAACACCATTGGAAAGTGTCGAAGTGAAAGTTGATGACGGACCATGGCAGCGCGCACAACTTAATCCACGTAATACCAAGTACTCCTGGAAATTGTGGAGTTTCGATTGGGATAACCCAAGCTCGGGTGAACATACCATCGTGTCGAGGGTTACTGATATCGACGGCAATGTGCAACCTACTAATGATCAACTTCCTGAGAAAGTGAGTTTCTGGGAAGACTTCGGACAATTTCCACGACAAGTAACTATTTAATCTGCTGATCTCAAAGGAACATTCTGATTACCAACTCATGGTAATTAGAATGGTCCCTTAGTATTCTGGAGACGTGACTGCAGTCTCCGAAAAATTCGCCTCTCTAAACGCTTTTCTTCTTACTCGGCAATGGTTGGAAACCAACGCTGGATTGGAGTTGGTGTTTTGGTTTGTTTCGGATTCAGGACCGCTTCGATTACATCTAACTAAACAAGAAGCAGTATGCTTTTTCCCCAGTGAACAAACAGCAGAAGTCGAAACAATCCTGGGCCGACAAAAAGGATGGCGTATAAATCGTACCGAGCTTTCCAATTTCGCCGGTGCTCCCGTATCGGCTTTGTATTTTTCCAGTCAAAGAAATTTGTTCGATAATCGAGACCGGCTGGGAATACGAGATGTGCACTTGCTGGAAGCGGATATAAAACCCACCGACCGCTATTTGATGGAACGCTTCTTAACTGGTGGGGTAAGTATTCAGAGTGAATTGCAAGACAACGGATCTTTTAAGAATCTAGTCAACGCCAGACTTATAGCAGACGACTACCGACCTAACCTAGACGCAATTTCAATTGATATAGAAACTGATTATGGAGTAAATCACCTGTACTCCATCGCGATCTATTCCAGTTCAAGCGCAACTGTACTAATAGTTGGTTCCGGTGAAAATCGTTCTATCAAGAATGATGACAATCTCAACTATGAACTGAACTTTCTCGCCGATGAAAAACAATTGCTGAATGCGTTTGTGCAGAAAGTAGCTGAACTCGACCCCGACGTTCTAATGGGCTGGAACGTTGTTAATTTTGATCTCAGAAGTTTGCAGGATTTTGCCGACAAGTTTGGAGTTAAACTCGCTCTGGGAAGGAATCAGGAGTTGATCAGATGGCGTCAATCCAGAGATAGTGAGCAGCGCTTCTACGCACTCGTTCCCGGCCGAGTTGTATTAGACGGCATAGAACTGATGCGGTCTGCGACTTATCAGTTTGAAAACTTCTCTTTGGAATATGTCTCCAGACTTTTGCTCAACAGAGGCAAGCTTGTCGAAGATGTTGACCAGCGGGGTGAGGAAATCACCAGGCTTTTTCATGAAGATAAGGAGGCATTGGCGAATTACAATCTTGAAGACTGCCGCCTGGTTTGGGACATCTTCGAGCAGGAAAACCTATTGGGCTTTGCGATTGAGCGCAGTCAACTAACCGGCTTGGAACTGGATCGCTACGGCGGTTCAGTTGCCGCTATCGATTTTCTTTATTTACCGCGTTTGCATAGAAAAGGTTATGTTGCTCCGGCGTTAGATCAATTGGAATCAACCAACATTAGTCCCGGTGGTTACGTCATGCAGTCCATTCCAGGTATCCATGACAATGTCATCGTTCTGGATTTCAAAAGCCTGTACCCCAGCATCATCCGCAGTTTTCACGTTGATCCATTAGGACTCATAGAAGGACTAAAGGATGATGATGCGATCGAAGGTTATGACGGTGGCAAATTTTCGCGGAGTGAATACATATTGCCTGAGCTTATTGAAAATTTGTGGGCGGCTCGGGATCAGGCTAAAGCGAGAAACAATGACGTGCTGTCGCAAGCCATCAAAATTATTATGAATTCCTTCTACGGTGTTTTGGGCACTACTGGATGCCGCTTCTTCGATTCACGTTTGGTAAGTTCAATTACTAAACGCGGCCACGAGATAATTATTCAGAGTAAAAAATACATTGAAGAAGTCGGTTATCAGGTTATCTATGGCGACACAGATTCCGTTTTTGTATTGCTAGGAGATGTAGAGACAGAGAAGGTAGCTGATATTGGTAATGAACTGGCTGCAGGCATGAATAAATGGTGGCGAGATAAGCTGCGTGAAGAGCACGGTATTAGCAGTTTCCTTGAGATGGAGTTTGAAACCCACTATCGAAAGTTTTTAATGCCGACGGTGCGTGGGTCAGATGCCGGCAGTAAAAAACGCTATGCTGGTCTGATCGATGAGGATCAAATTCAATTCAAAGGCTTGGAAACCGTGCGCAGTGATTGGTCACCGCTGGCAAGAGAATTTCAACAAGTGCTTTACAGGAAAATATTTCTGGACGAACCGTTCGAAGAGTATGTGAAGAAACTAGTAAGTCAGCTTCTAGATGGGCAATTCGAGGACGAGCTAGTTTTAAGAAAGCGACTGCGCAGAAAATTGGATGACTATGTAAAGAACGTTCCTCCCCATGTCCAGGCAGCACGTAAAGCCGAATCCATTCGCGCGGAAAAGAATTTGCCGAGTCTGTATAAATCCGGTGGCTGGATCGAATATATAATGACCACCAGTGGTCCAGAACCTCGCCTTTATCGTCAGGCTCCTATCGATTACGATTTCTACATCGAGAAACAATTAGCGCCCATAGCAGATTCCATACTAGTCTTTAAATCATCTTCAATGGACGACATCTTTAATCAACAAATTGGGCTTTTTTGAGGTAATACATGACGACCTATTTAGTACTCACTGCAATTGGCCAGGACAAACCAGGTTTGGTGGAGTCGCTGGCAGAAGTAATAGCGGACAATTCCGGCAATTGGTTGGAAAGTAGCATGTCGCAACTGGCGGGCAAGTTTGCCGGTATTCTTCGCGTCAGTGTTAACGACAGCGACGCTGAAAAACTCATTGCAGCACTCGACGGCATCTCCGACCAATTGAAACTAGTTATTGAGCGAGTCGACTCTGATATTGAAATTGAATCGCCGCAGACGGTAGAGCTGAATCTAATTGGAAACGACCGGCCCGGAATTATTCGCGAAATATCCCATGCTCTGGCCAGTATGTCCGTCAATGTTGAGCAACTATCTACCGAATGCGCACCAGCGCCCATGTCCAGCGAAATATTGTTTAAGGCCAAAGCTAATCTAAAAGTACCAGTAGGTATGGAATTAGATGTATTGCAGCAGGAAATTGAACGTCTGGCGGATGATTTAATTGTAGAGATGCAATTGAGTTAAATTGGATTGGAGAGAGTGATCTTTATCTGTTCTATATTATCAATCATGTTAGTAAGCAAGTTAATGCATTCCACAGTTTCAAATTCTGCTTCCGCTGTTACGTTTGTGTCTTCTGGGATTTCGAGCGTACTGTAGAGTAAAACCAGACATTCCTTGCTCGCATCAAAATTCTGGTAAAAGAATTCTTCGAAATCATTGGATAGAGCAACTAATACTGTGTCGAGACTTCCGCCACCATCGGTGGTTGTTTCCAACAGCAATCGCTCGACACTACTCAATTGAGCCGAAACCGCATTTTGTGTTGAACTACTGTATGGCGACTGAATACTCTCCCCATATTCACCATTGAGTAAAGGATACAGTGACCGCACCAACATCTCTTCAGTTAGCATGCCGGTCATCGCTTCCAACAATACAATGACAATCTCAGTGCTATTCATATCAGTAAGATTGGTACGAAGATTTTCACTGCCCAAAGACCAGATTTCTCGACTCTTATTAAAATCTGCGATGAGAGATTGAGTATTCAACACCAACATTTGTCTTCTGCGGTTATTACTTAATTGTTCCAGTTCCATCCCGCCCTCAATTTCGGCGGAATTTAGCTCGGTAATTACAAAATAATCACTGGCAGGGCGCTCCGACTGGCGATTCAAATTTTCTCCCCAAACTAAAAATTCCAATACGTGAAATCCCAACGAAGCTTCTGCCAGATCGAAAGCACCGTGTTGTTGTTGCAAAGTAGGAATATCCAAACTGACGTTAATGTCATTGACGATGCCACTGTCTGCATAACCCGCAACATAGTCGACATAGCCGGGTAGTATCGGCCAATGATTCATCTGATATTGCAGCTGATACAGCGCCAGTGAATCTTCTTCTGTCAGAATCAGATCCGCAAAATAACGGTGGAGTGTGGTTAGCTCATAGCTCGAATGTGCATTAAGCCAGCCACTGCGCATCGCATTCATTGTGGAAGTTTGCGGATCATCGAGAAATTCACCCACCCGATTCTCAAAGTTATTGAGCTCACTGGCGAGGGCATCATAGTCGGTTTCGATCTGATTCAGATAGCCAACCATGATGCCGCGCACTGGAGTATCGAGTACCGGATCCAGGGCGAGAGGAATTTCTCCAATGGCGGAACCATTAGCGCCAGTTACTGTGCTGGGTTGCTCTTCATTGCTGCAGCTTGCCAGCAATATCCCCAATGAGACGAGTGCTATTCTAAGCATCTTATTTTTCCCGAAGCTCGGGCTTCCTGCTATTTATCCACGCAAGCTAATGCTTTGCCAACCTTTTTCGACGGAAATTTGCGCAAGTTGTTGGTCTGGGTCCACCGCGATCGGTGTAGATACCTGCTCCAGTAGTGGTAAGTCGTTGATAGAGTCGGTATAGAAAATACTATTTTCCAGTGATAGGTGGCTACTGGACTGGGAAAGCCAATGCCGAAGTTTTTTCACCTTGCCATCTTGATAACACGGAGTGCCTTCAATTTCTCCTGTAAGTTTGCCTTCCACAATTTGTACATCAGTTGCCAACAACCGATCGACTTTAAATAACTCAGCGATGGGATTGGTAATAAAGTGGTTAGTAGCAGTAATAATCAAACAGAAGTCCCCTGCATTTTTATGCGCATTCACCAGATCGAAAGCTTTATCAATGAGTAGTGGTTTAACTGCATACTGCATAAACTCGGCATGCAAGGCTGTTCTTTGCGCGCATGTACACGCGTGGATAGGGGTAAGGGTAAATGCTACGTAGGCATGAATATCCAAATCACCGTTCAAGTAATCCTGGTAAAACTGATCGTTTTTCTTTCTATGGGTAGCCTCGTCGACCAGCTGCTGCGCAATTAGAAATTCCCCCCAAGCATGGTCGCTATCCCCTGCAAGCAGGGTGTTGTCTAAATCGAAAAGAGCGAGGCGTTGGGGCATGTCCGGTCCAAAATGCCGCATTATAGCGTGGCCTCCGCCCTATCTCTCCGTATTTTCCTACTTACTGTAAGCAGAAAATAGGGCCGAGATATTTGGCTAAGCTATTGAAAAAAATACTAAAAATGGATTTGGAGCACACTTTCGCCGTTGCTCTGTTTGGAAATTATATGAAACAATAGCTGCATATATTTGTCTAAGGATTGATGGGTATGATTGATTCAGAGGGCTTCCGCCCGAATGTGGGAATCGTCATTTGTAATACGCTTGGTGAATTGCTGTGGGCTAAACGCATCGGGCAAGCAGGTTGGCAGTTTCCCCAGGGTGGTATTAAAGAAAGCGAGTCTCTGGAACAAGCTCTTTATCGTGAGTTGGATGAAGAAGTTGGATTAGAAGAAAAGGATGTTAGAGTTCTTCATCAAACAACAGATTGGCTGCACTATCGTCTGCCTGAAAACTATATCCGTTATCACAAAGATCCGCTTTGTATTGGGCAAAAACAAAAGTGGTTTTTACTCAGTTTGGAAAGTGATGACAGTAGAGTTGAATTAAGCAGGGCTGGTACACCGGAATTTGACGACTGGCGTTGGGTGAATTACTGGTATCCAGTTGAACAGGTAATTGAGTTCAAGAGAGACGTTTATCGCAGGGCTTTAACTGAATTAGAAAACCCACTCAATAACTACATAAAGCAACAATAATAAAGTTCTGTGCAGTTTACAGAACATCCACCGATTAAGCTGTGTTGGAAAATTCAATCTCCCTTTTAGAGGAGAGGCCTAACGATACCGCCATAGCATTTGTTTTGGTGGAGTCAGGATGAGACATGCTCGAACAATTGCGAGGCATAGTTCAGAGAGTTAATGCAGCAAAAGATTTGCAGTCTGCGTTAAACATTATCGTGCGTCGCGTTCGTGAAGCGCTCAATACTCAAGTTTGTTCTGTCTACTTATTTGATACCGATATCAACAGTCATGTACTCATGGCTTCCGAGGGACTGAAGGCAGAGTCAGTAGGTCATGTAAGTCTCGATATTGGAGAAGGCTTGGTTGGTCTGGTCGCCAAGCATGCTGAACCCATCAATCTGCAAGACGCATCAATCCATCCCAGTTACCACTACATCGAAGAAACCGGAGAAGAGGTATTTCATGCCTTTCTTGGTGTTCCTATTATTCACCACCGTTCGGTACTAGGCGTTCTTGTAGTTCAACACGAAGAACGACGCCGCTTCGATGAAGGTGAAGAAGCTTTTCTAATCACCCTATCAGCACAACTGGCTGGAGTTATTGCTCATGCTGAGGCGACCGGCGCGATTCAAGGACTAAGCCCTTCGGGACATAGAGTCTCGGACACCATGTTTTCCGGTGTCTCTGGTTCCTCCGGGGTCTCGATCGGCCACGTAGTCGTGGTGTTTCCCCCTGCCGATTTAAGTCAGATTCCTGAACGCCAAACCAAGAACATTGATAAAGAAATTTCTTTCTTTAATTCCTGCCTTAATGCGGTGCAGGATGATATGCGTGAGTTAAACGAACAAATTGCTGGAGAAATTGCCGAAGAAGAACGTCAACTGTTTGATGTCTATGTGCGGATGCTCGATGACGACGCCTTGGGTAATGAAGTTGTCGAAAGAATTCGAATGGGTTCATGGGCACAAGGTGCTTTGGCCTACGTAGCGAATGAACACATTCGAAAATTTGAAATGATGAGTGACGACTATCTGCGGGAGCGTGCCGTAGATATCCGTGATTTATGTAGTCGGGTGTTGTTTTATCTGCAACAAAAAGAACCTGTTGCCATGGAATATCTTGATGACACGATTCTTGTAAGTGATGAGTTAACACCAGCGATGTTGGCGGAAGTCCCAAAAGAAAAACTAACGGGACTAGTTTCAGTAAAAGGCTCGGGTAACTCTCACGTTGCGATTCTTGCGCGAACTATGGGCATACCCACCGTGATGGGTGCAGTGGACCTACCTTTGAATCAACTGGATGGAAAGCAAGTCATATTGGATGGATACAAAGGAGAAGTAATCAGCAATCCATCTGATCTGGTTCTGACTCGTTACAAGAATACGATGAAAGAACAGGATGAGTTGACCGCTGGCCTGGAAGATCTCAAAGATGTTCCATGCGTAACTGCAGACGAACACCGAGTTCATCTATGGGTAAACACCGGATTGATGTCTGACGTCATGCATTCCTTAGACCAGGGCGCGGAAGGCATTGGCCTCTTTCGTACCGAAGTTCCGTTTCTACTAAGCGAAAGATTTCCATCGGAACAGGAACAAACGGAAATTTATCGTGAACAATTACAAGCCTTTGCGCCGAAGCTGGTAACGATGCGTACACTCGATATCGGCGGCGACAAAGACTTGTCCTATTTCCCTATCGATGAAGAAAATCCTTTTCTTGGCTGGCGCGGCATTCGCGTAACCCTGGATCATCCTGAAATATTCATGGCTCAAGTAAGAGCAATGTTAAGAGCCAGTATCGGTTTAGAGAATCTGCAAATCATGTTGCCTATGGTTAGTAATGTGAATGAGGTTAATAGCGCAACGCAATTGATAAAGCGTGCCCACCGCGAACTATTACAGGAACGTCTCGATGTTAAGTTTCCACCGATAGGAGTAATGATCGAACTTCCCGCAGCGGTGTACCAAACACGAGCCCTGGCAAAGTTGGTGGATTTCATTTCTGTTGGTAGTAATGATTTAACACAGTACCTGTTAGCAGTGGACAGAAACAATCCGCGGGTAGCAAACCTTTATAGTGCTTTTCATCCCGCGGTGTTGAACGCACTCTACCAAGTGGTTTCCGAAGCCCAGGAAGAAGAAAGACCTGTCAGTATTTGCGGCGAGATGGCTGGTGACCCAGGAGCAGCAGTGCTGCTGGTGGCAATGGGTTTCGATATTCTCTCGATGAATGCAGCGGCACTGTTAAAAGTAAAATCTGTAATCCGCAGCGTAAGCTTGGATGCAGCACAAGATCTTTTGGATCAGGTGATGCAGATGGAAGATGCACAGATGATTCGATCGGCAGTCGATTTGACGCTCTATAATGCAGGTGTCGACCGGCTCCTGCGTTCTTCTCGAACTAATTAGTCGTTTGCAAAAACCTTTCTCGACTTATTTTGTAAAGCACATGCTCCTTTAAGCCAGTGGCATCATCAACGCGAGGATGTTCGAAGTTCTCGCCTGAATCGATCATGTCCAACCGATCCATTACTCGGCGTGAAGGGGTATTGTTCACCGTGGTAATTGCTACCACTTCATCCAGCGCTAGTTCATCGAAGGCAAATTCTAGACAAGCTCTTGCTGCCTCGGTGGCATAGCCAAATCCCCAAAAATCTTTCGCGAGTCGCCAGCCTACTTCCACGCAGTCACCAATTGGCAAGTCATCGACTCGATTCAATCCCACCAAACCAATAAAGGCCCCGTCTTCGAGTCTTTCTGTCACCCAGAATCCCCAACCGTTTTTCTCTATCTTGCGTTGGTATTTCTCTGCAAACTCTTTGCTTTCTTCCAAGTTGAAAGTGTTTGGGAAAAATTCCATTACCGCATCGTCAGCATTCAATCTTGCAAATGCTTGCAGATCTTTTTCTTTCCATTGCCGCAGACGCAAGCGGGGGGTTTGCAATTGATGGACGATAGCCATGAGCGATGAAGGCTTACTGAAAAAATTCGACTACGCCGCTTTCGAGACAGTACTCGGCGCCGACAATCTTTAATCCTTCTTCAGAAATTTTCTGACGAAGTATTTCTGAATCACTGACAAGCTTGTCGATAGTTGATTGTACATTGGCTCGCACTGCCTTCTGTACTTTGTCGTCTAAGGAATCTCCACTGTCTAAGCAAGATTGAATCCCAGGTTTAATGCTATTAACAATAGCGCTTAAGTTTGGAGAATGTGTTTGTTCTGGTTCCTCAATGGCACTGATAGTTGCTTTGATAGCTCCGCAATGGCTATGACCTAATACCACAACGAGATTGGAAGCGAATTTGTCAGCTGCGAATTCAATGCTACCAATCTGGGAAGGTGCGGCGATGTTACCTGCGACGCGGATGACAAAAAGGTCTCCGAGACCCTGGGCGAAAACTAACTCAGAGGGAACCCGGGAGTCTGAACAGCCAAGAATAATTGCGAAGGGCTTTTGCTGTTCTACCAATTCCAGGCGACTGGCTTCATCGACTTCGATATGTGAAGCGCCTTTACGAAATTTTTCATTACCTTCTTTCAGGCGAAGAAGGGCAGCATCGGCATCAAGCATGGGAATAACTCAAGTAATTTTTGGATCGACGCTTATTTGTGAGCTATCGGCTTATCGGTAAAAAGAAAATCTTTCAGTTCCTTATCCAATACATTGTCTTTGCGTCTAATCCATTCAAGCACCATGGCGGCGTGCTCTTTTTCTTCGTCTCTATTATGAACGAGAATGGCTTTGAGTTCTTCGTCTTTACAGGCGTCAACACGCTGGTTGTACCAGTCCACTGCTTCTAATTCTTCCATTAAAGAACTAATAGCTCGGTGCATGTCCCGAGTCTCATCGGACAGTTCTTCAATCGGTTCGTGATAACCTTCATTTGCCATTGTGCGCTCCACTACTTCATATCAGAGAAACAGAATCGCATTGTAAGACACAAGCCCGTTATTCCCAATAGTGGGTGTATATTTAAGAATCGTCTGAGAACAAAGGCGGGTAACTGGCAAGTACGTTTCTAAAAGCCTGCAGGAAAGCAGGTCGGGCACGGTCTTCGTGCATATACTCTCCAGGGATCACTTGGTGAATTCGACTTATAGTACCGCCCCAGACCACATCATTGCTGCGGGTTTCGATCATTTCGATTTCTATCCGTGCAACATAATCCAGTTGTACGCTGATTGACTCAACGCGTACAAAGGGGTCGACATCTTGCTGTTGTGAGTTCAAATTAATATGGTTGTAACTGAGTACAACACGAATATCATTAATCTGATCATTACGTTCGAGCCCTTTTTCCTGAAATGCTTCATCAAATTCCGCAACCACATAGTCACGCAGAAATAGCGGCATATTTTCCACGGATAAGCCGTACTCTGTGTACTCGGAGTAAGTTCCAGGGCAGCATAGGGTTAGATTAGTGCCAATTTGCAGAGAGTTCTGTGCGCAGCCAACAAATGTGAGCGTCATCCCCAGCAATACAAATATTCTAAATACTCGAGCCATCATCACTTAATCCTCACTACTTCGGTATTTTACTCAGCGACAGGATACTAGTGAGGGCTAGCGATACTTTGATCCATCTTAATAAAAGGACTTAGTCGGTGGGCTTGAGGACTTCGTCCATCACATTGGCGAGAATTGAATTGCCTTGCGCACGAAGTTGGCAAATAATGTTTTTCTGTTCGCAACCTGTGCGATTTTGAGATAGCTTGTGCTTAGCTTCAACATTACTAATAGAAATCTCGATTCCTATGATGGCGCCCAGCATGCGTTCATCGAAATCAGGTTTCCAGGGATTTTCAAATTCTGCTTCTTGCGCGTCGCTTAGTGCTTTTACAAGCTGTGAGAGCTTCGCTTCTTCGGTGAAACATTTTGCCTGTCCATTGACATGTACTGCTTGATAATTCCAGGTTGGCACTCCGGCTTTTTCATACCAGGAAGGGCTCACATAGCCATGTGGTCCATGAAATACCGCCAAGACTTCCTGGCCATCTAATTGTTGCCATTGCGGATTGGCCTTTGCCACATGACACAGTAGCGAGTTGCTGCTTTCATCGATGAGAAAGGGCAGGTGAGTACTGAAAATTTTCCCATCTACTATTGATATAAGTTCACCGAATGAAAAGTTTTCGATAAATGAAAAATGCTCTTCCTGCCTTGGAAGAAAATGACTGGGAACATACATGAGAAATTCCTCTATTCAGGGCGATCTAAGCTATGAAGAATTTGAAAACTGGTAATAGTGGCGATCAGTTGCATTTCCGGATGCATCATAGTTTTGTTCGCTAAATCGAAATTCGCTATTTGCTTCGGCAATTATCGCCGTTGAACAAAGCGTCCCGTAACCCCGATTTGTATTCATAATAAATGTCGAAGAAAGTGCGCGCTCGAGTTCAAGTGACACACCGGTATCGGGCAAGTTGTCGTCCTTAGAAATTTCTCGATGATTCATCATATCGAGTAGCTGATCGGTAGAAAGGGAATCAGGATTTCCCATTAACATTCGCAGGTCATCTCTACCGCGATTTACCTTTGGCCAATCGGAATTCAATAGTCCATTCGATAGCCCATAAACACCCGGCTCAAGTTTAGTGACCAGCTGTTCCAGGTTGTTGACATAGTACATGTCACTACCGTCACTCAGTAATAGGTTGAAACCAGCGTACTGAGCAAAGTTTTCTATCAGCGCGTTGGAATAGCTTTCCGCTGACATGTCACTTTTTAGAAACTCTAAAGTTAATTCACCTCGAGATCTAGGTGCCTGCTCCGCTTGGGATGGATCGCGAATATTAGTGACGGCACTGAATCGTCCTGACTTCGACAAGCCCAGCCAGGTTCCACCAGCAAGCAGGTCTTTACCCGCCAAGATCGCATTGTCGCTATCGGCGGATTCCCAGAATGCTGCTTGCTGAGTAGGTCGGGAAAAAAATTCATCCCTGTTTGCTGCCAAAACCAGTGGGAAATCGGACTCAGCCTGGTGGGCAAAAATGATAAGACACATTTGTAAATCCTTTCGCGAATATTACCTTAAATCCCCGCGCAATGATGCATTCTTGATATACTTTAGCCAGTAGTAATTGCGTTAATTTTCAATTCAGATTTGCTGGGCACCAGGTAATCTAAGTAGTGTTAACTTTTCCACAATTCGATCCAGTGGCAATAAACATTGGACCATGGCCCATACATTGGTATGGCGTGATGTACATAATTGCCTTCGGCGGTGCCTGGGCACTGGCCAGTTACCGTGGCAAAAAGATTCCAGACCAGTGGAATGCCGATCAAATTTCAGATTTAGTTTTTTATGGCGCTCTCGGTGCTGTGTTGGGAGGTCGATTTGGCTCGGTCTTCTTTTATAATTTTGATCGCTTATTAGATGACCCTATCTGGTTGTTCAAAGTATGGGAGGGCGGTATGTCCTTTCATGGAGGATTCCTTGGTGTGCTTGTCGCCTTTTACTTTTATTCGAAGACCATCGGTAAAGGGTTTTGGGAAACCTTGGATTTTATCGCGCCCTTTGTGCCATTCGGTTTGGGCGCAGGCCGACTAGGTAATTTTATCGGTGGGGAGCTTTGGGGAAGACCGACAGAAGTAGCCTGGGGAATGGTTTTTCCTCATGTGGATAATCTCGCCCGTCATCCATCACAACTCTATCAAGTTGCACTCGAGGGCATTGCACTTTTCATCATTGTCTGGTGGTTCTCGTCTTCGCCGAAACCGCGCATGGCAGTGGCTGGTTTATTTTCAGTAACCTATGGCTGCTTTAGATTTTTTGTCGAGTTTTTCCGCGAACCTGATCAACACATTGGCTATGTTGCCTTCGAATGGATGACGATGGGACAATTGCTCTGCTTACCAATGATCATCGGCGGAATCGTGCTTTTGTATCTTGCCTATTCAAACGGACCTAAGCTCGCTCCAAGCTAAACCCAGTCACGGACACAGCACATGAAGCAATATCTAGCCCTATGTCAGCGTATTATCGACGAGGGCACCTGGATCGAAAACAAACGTACCGGAAAAAAGTGCCTCACCGTAATTGATGCCGACTTAAGCTACGACGTTGCGAACAACGAATTCCCCCTGGTCACGACCCGTAAAAGTTTCTGGAAGGCAGCAATAGCAGAGTTTCTTGGTTATATACGTGGCTATGATAACGCCGCTGACTTTCGTGCCTTAGGTGCAAAAACCTGGGATGCGAACGCTAATGACAACCAAGCCTGGCTTAACAATCCTGTCCGCAAGGGTGAGGATGACATGGGCAGGGTTTACGGTGTACAGGGTAGAAGTTGGCAAAAGCCCGATGGAACTGCTTTAGATCAATTGCGTAAGATCATTGACCATTTGTCCAGCGATCTAGATGACAGAGGTGAAATTCTAACTTTTTACAATCCAGGTGAATTTGAATTGGGCTGTCTGCGTCCATGTATGCATACCCATACCTTTTCCCTATTAGGTGACACACTTTATCTAACGAGTTACCAGCGCTCCTGCGATGTTCCGCTAGGTCTAAACTTTAATCAAATTCAGGTGTATGCATTTCTGGCACTGATGGCACAAATTACCGGCCATAAGCCCGGCATGGCCTATCACAAGATTGTTAACGCCCATATCTATGACGACCAGGTAGAGCTAATGCGGGATGTGCAATTGCAACGCGAGCCTTTAGCCCCGCCGCAGCTGCACATTAACCCTGACATTAAGACTCTGGAAGATATTGAATCCTGGGTGACGATGGATGATTTCTCTGTGGAGGGATATCAACATCATGATCCTATTGCTTATCCATTTTCCGTTTAGAAAAGAATTACCATGAAACTTGCATTGATATGTGCCATGGCAGAAAACAGGACTATTGGTCGCAACAATAGTTTGCCCTGGCACTTGTCCGAAGATTTAAAATATTTCAAGCGAACGACTATGGGTAATAGCATTATCATGGGTCGTAAGACTTGGGAATCTATCGGCAGAGCATTACCAGGTAGAACCAATATAGTAATAACCCACAACCCAGACTATGCAGCTGAAGGGGCGAAAGTAGTTGGCTCCTTAGCAGAAGCGGTAAAGTTGGCAGAAAGCATTTCAGTAATAGACGGTTCTGAGGAGGCGTTTATTATCGGTGGCGCAGGGCTCTACAAAGCGGCACTACCCCTTGCACAAAGATTCCATCTAACCCGAGTGCACGCGGAAGTGGAAGGCGATACATTTCTCGCGGAGTTTAACGAAGGTGAGTGGAATGAAGTTTCGCGAGAGGAGTTTGAGAAAAATGAAACTAATCCCTACGATTACAGTATTTGTGTTCTAGAAAGAGTTAATTGAGCGCGTTATAGACAGTGTCTGCTTACGAGCTTGGTTAAAATATCGATACTCGGGTTAATCATTTCCATCGACATGTATTCATCAGGCTGATGCGCCTGATCAATATTTCCTGGTCCCATAATAATCGTATCCATTCCCATTTGTTGCAGAAATGGACCTTCGGTTCCGAAAAGCACACTTATGCCACTATGACCTGTAAGCTCTTCTGCAGCTTTTAGCATGGCGCTATTTTCTTCCGCAAAGAAAGCAGGCACGCCAGAAAACACTTCCCCCATCTCAAAACCAATACCAAGCGGTTCGGTGACTCGCTTAACTCGCTCTTTAATTTCTGCGCGAACAGTATCGATGTTCATTCCCGGCGTTAAACGCACGTCGAATTCCAACTCGCAGTGACCGCAAATACGATTGGGATTATCGCCACCATGAATAGCGCCCAAATTTAGTGTGGGGTAGGGAATCGAAAACAATTCAGAAGTGTATTTTTCTTTTAAATCGTTGCGGTATTCAATGAGCTCTGACATTACCTGGTGCATCGCATCCAGCGCATTTTTTCCCAATGCTGGATCTGAGGAATGACCGCTCTCACCTAGCAGCCGAATACTGTCCATCATAATTCCTTTATGGGCTTTAACCGGCTGCAGTCCTGTTGGCTCTCCAATAAGCGCAGATCTCGCTTTTGGTTTTCCCAGCTCTGCTAAGGATTTTGCGCCTAACATCGAAGACTCTTCGTCTGCTGTTGCCAGCACTATCAAAGGCTCTTTGAATTCCTGGCCGATAATCGGTTTTATAGCTTCCATGACTATTGGGAAAAACCCTTTCATGTCCGTAATCCCTAAGCCATAAACCTTGTCGTCTTTCTCGGTAAGATGAAAAGGATCAACGGTCCATAGTTCCTGGTCGAAAGGAACGGTATCGGTATGGCCGGCGAGCACCAGCCCGCCAGGACCACTTCCAAGGGTTGCTATCAGATTAAACTTTTTTCTATCTAAGTCGCAGGGGATAACTTCGCAGCTAAAGCCCATGTCTTCAAATGCATTAGCGAGGTAGTCGATTACCGCTTTGTTACTCATGTCCAGATCTAAATTCGCTGAACTGACACTCGGCAAACTGACTACCTTATCGAACTGCTGAAGCAGACCTGGTAACACTAGAGACATAAGTAGATCGATTAGTTAGAGGTTTCAAGATGGAGCGGATAGCTTTGCAATCATGTCAGTTTTGGCAGCCATGATAAAGTCATTTACATGCAAGCCATTTATCTTGTGAGTCCACCAATAAACTGTGACTTTTCCCCACTCCGTCAGAACTGAAGGATGATGATTTTCCCGATCCGCAAGATTGGCAATCTTATAGGAAAAATTAAACGCGTCTTTAAACTCAACGAAATGAAATTCTCTGATAAGCTTTTCCACGCCCTCATGAAATTCTCTGCGCCATGCTGGAACTTTTAAAAGTAGTTCGTTAGCTTCTTCCTCCGTTACTACCGGAGCGCCAAGCTGACACGCTTCACAGTGTTTCTCGTACAAAGCTGCCATTAAAGAAATTCCTCGAGTACGCTATTTAAAAAACGGTAACCAGTTGCAGTCGTCGATATGAGTAATTCATCGTCAACTTCTTCCATTTGCATTAGGCCATTTTCAACTTGCGATTCTACTCTCTTTGCTATTTCGCCGAAAGGCAGGCCAGTTCGGCTTTCGAATTGCTTTTTACTAAAGCCCCTACGAAGTCTTAGTGCGTTCATTAGGAATTCCAGCGGTCGTTCCTGGGTAAGAATTTCTTTAAGCTCCCCATTGCGACCATTAAGAGCAGTTAGATAGTGATTGGGTTGTTTAATCTTCCGTGTTCTTAGAATTTTGCTTTCATCAGGGAGAGTAATTTTGCCGTGGGCACCGGCACCAATTCCCATATAGTCACCAAAACTCCAATAGTTTTGATTGTGCAATGATTTGTTCCCAGGTTTTGCGTAGGCTGAGACTTCATACTGATGGTAATCTTGACTTTCCAACAACTTTTGACCACTTATCTGAATTTCTTCCAATATGTTTTCATGGGGAAGTTCCGGAGGGCGTCGATAAAACACTGTGTTTGGTTCGATGGTCAATTGGTACCAGCTGACATGGGAAGGATTGCATTCCATTGCGATCTGCAAATCATTCAACGCGTCCTTGGCTGTCTGGTCGGGAAGTCCATGCATAAGATCGAGATTAAAATTCGCAAAGCCGGCGTTCTTAGCAAGCTCAATAGCCTTTAGTGCTTCGTCGGCATTATGAATGCGCCCGAGCTGCTGCAGGCGGGCATCGTCAAAGCTTTGAATGCCAAGTGACAAGCGATTGATGCCCGCCTCACGAAAATCAGTAAACCGTCCTGCCTCGGCAGTGCCTGGATTGGCTTCGAGAGTGACTTCAATATCGGTAGCAAACGCCAGGGATTCGTTGATTCTTTGCAGTAGTTTTTTGTAGGAGGCGCCACCGAATAAACTCGGAGTTCCTCCGCCAATAAAAATTGACTGCAATTCGATTTGATCGGTATCGAGGCGTCCGAATTCCTGGGAAAAATCTTCCAGTAAAGCATCAATATATTGTGCTTCCGGTAGTGGCGATTCAGATTCGTGTGAATTGAAATCACAATAGGGGCATTTGCGCACACACCAGGGAATATGAATGTAGAGACTTAAGGGAGGTCTTTCCAACATTGTAATAGTAGGCGCAATGCCTGGCCACGATGACTGAGTGAATTTTTGGTCTTCGGATCGAGCTGTGCAGAAGCACATTCATGAGTAGGTACATAGAAAAGAGGATCATAGCCGAAACCGTTTTCACCGCTTTCTTCGAACAAGATTCTTCCTTCCCAGGTGCCCTGACAAATCATCGGCATAGGGTCGTTGGCATGACGTAAGAAAACGATGACGCATTGGAAGCGGGCGCTGCGTTCAAGATCGGGTACCTGCTCAAGCTCTGTCAATAACTTGATGTTGTTTTCTGCATCGGCAGTCGGCCCCGTAACTCCTGCATAGCGTGCCGAGTAGATACCTGGCTCGCCATTCAATGCATCGACTTCAATTCCGGAGTCGTCGGCGATACTAGGTAGCCCCGTTTCGGTACAAGCATGTCTGGCTTTTATTAGCGCGTTTTCAACAAAGCTGAGCCCCGTTTCTGCCGCTTCGGAAACATTAAATTCGGATTGTGGAATCAACTCAACTTCGCGCTTACTGAGTATTGCCTGCAGCTCTCTCAGTTTTCCTTGATTGCCACTGGCCAACACAATTTGCTGCATTAATCCCTCGTGATGTGATAGATGGCGATTTCACCGAGAAAGTTTGGCCAGGACTTCACTGCCCAACTTCCCTGGTGTTGAGAATCAACAACCGTGCGGGTGAGAACTTTAATGCCTTTATTACTACAAAGCGCATCGAAATCTTTAACCGTACAGAAATGGATGTTGGGAGTGTCATACCATTGATGAGGCATAAACTTCGATACTGGCATGCGACCTTTGGTGGCAAGATACAGTCGACTCTTCCAGTTGCCGAAATTAGGAAAGGTAACAATACCTTTTTTGCCTATTCTTAACATTTCATCAATTAGCTTATCTGGATTACTCAAAGCTTGTAGTGTTTGCGCGAGCAACACAGTTTCGAAGCTATTGGATTGGAAATTAGATAGACCTTTATCAAGGTTTTGCTCGATGACGTTTACGCCATTTTCAATGCAGCGTTGGATGTTCTGTTCATCGATTTCAAGACCAATCTCTTTAACTTGCTTGGTGGTTTTTAAGTAATGCAATAAATCCCCATCACCACAGCCAAGATCGAGAACGCGGCTATTTGGTTCTATCCACTGTTGAATGATATCTAGATCAGGACGCATCGCCGCAAACCTCATGATGCACTTGCGCTAAATAGGCCTTAAAGGCATTTATATAGCGAGGTATAGGCAATAGAAATGCATCGTGTCCCTGATCTGCTTCAACTTCCAGATACGTGACTTCTCTTCCAGCCTTCAATAAATCGTTTACCAGCTCTCTTGATCGCTCGGGAGGAAATCGCCAATCTGTGCTAAAGGAAACCAGCATGAATTTACAAGTTCCATTCGTGAATGCTTTGCTAAGGTCACCCTCATAGTCCACTGATGGATCGAAGTAGTCCAAAGCTTTGGTCATTAACAAATAAGTATTGGCATCAAAATTTGCAGAAAATCTTTCCCCCTGATAATGCAAATAGCTTTCCACTTGAAAATCAACATTGAAACCAAAACTTAATTTTCCGGTTCTCAAATCTCTACCGAAGTTAGTTTCATCGCTTTCAAAGTCTGCGACAGTTTTTCCAAATTTCGCTCGCATTGCACTATCCGATAGATAGGTAATATGCCCAACCATTCGAGCGAGAGTGAGACCTTGTTTCGGGTAGGTATTGTTTTCCAAATAGTGGCCGTCATGAAAATTGGGGTCGGTGGTAATAGATTGTCGTGCAACTTCATTAAAGGCGATGTTTTGCGCAGAGAGTTTCGGCGCCGCGGCGATGCATATAGCATGATCAAGTCTCTCAGGATAACTAATCGCCCAGCGCAGGACTTGCATCCCACCAAGACTGCCACCTACGACAGCCGCCCACTTTTGAATTCCAAGTCGGTCCATTAACATGGCCTGACTCTTAACCCAATCCCTGACAGTCACTACGGGAAAATCGGGCCCCCAATATTTTCCAGTTTCTGGATTGATTGAAGCAGGGCCAGTAGTACCGCCACAGCCCCCGAGATTGTTCATACTCACAACGTAGAATAAGTTGGTATCGATGGCTTTGCCTGGGCCTATACAGGTTTCCCACCAACCCGGCTTCATTTCTTCTGAGGCATGATAACCAGCTGCATGGTGGTCACCGCTTAGGGCGTGACAAACTAAAATGGCATTGGATTTTTCTGAGTTCAGTTCACCGTATGTTTCGTAGACAATATCGCAGGCAGGCAAGACCTTGCCGCTGCGCAACGTCAGCGGTTCATCAATGTGGAGCTGTTGTGGTTCAACAATTCCAACTGAATCTTCTGGGATAACATCTGTCATAGGACGTTCGCTAACTAATCTGGCTTTATTGATGCTCTCTAGGAAGCAACTCGGATTGCTCGATGCATAGTTTCTTTAGTCGGTTGTTATCCGACAACAATAGTAACGCACAAGCGTGAGGATTACCGTCACAGTGGTAGAACTTATCAGAGACCAATAACAACCAGTGCTATCGACTCATTTACGCCAAACGACTGGTAGATAATATTTCGAATCAATCCAATACCGATAAAAATAAATATGGGAGAAAAATCGAGACCGCCCATTGGTGGAATAATTTTTCTGACGGGTGACATAACCGGTTCTGTCAATTGCCAGATAAGTCTGAGGAATGGATGTGGGTTCATATTGCCAGAAAACATCATAACGAATGACATGATGATCGAAGCAATAATGGCATAGTAGTAAACCATAATCATGAAGTGCAGAACGCCAACGAATGCCCAGGTAATAATGAATCCAATCGAAGGAATACTGCCACCATAAAGAAGGATTAATCCTGAAATAGCTACCGCTTGAATTATGAGTGCCAAAATCAGGCTAGAAAAATCTATTCCTCTATAGCCTGGAATAAAATTGCGAAACAGCCGAACGGCCGGGTCCGTAATTTTTACTATAGATTGAGAAATTGGATTGTAGAAATCCGCCCGTGCAACCTGCAGCAAAAATCTCAAAATTACTGCGAGTAAATAGATTCCTACTAAGGCGTTAAAAATAAGTGTTGCTGAACTTTCGAAAACTCCCATCGCTTTAACTCACTAGTTATTCAATTCCTTTGCCAATTCAATTGATCGATCTTTTGCGGCAGCCAAGGCTTTCTTGACTAAGTCTCTTAGCTCGCCCGCCTCAAATGTATTTAAAGCCTGTTCCGTGGTTCCACCAGGCGATGTTACTTTTCGTCTTAGTTCTGCGGTTGTATCAGAACTTTGAATTGCTAATTCCGCTGCGCCAGCTGCTGTTTGATAGATCAGTTTTTTTGCAATGTCTTCTGCTAGACCCAACTCACGCGCAGCATCCTGCATCGCTTCCATAAAAAGAAAATAGTACGCGGGTCCGCTGCCAGACACAGCCGTAACTGTATCGATATCTATTTCATTATCAACCCAAACGCTAATGCCAACTGAGTTCATTACGGATTCTGCTAGAGCTCTCTGGGTGCTGCTAACAAATTCGTTAGCAAACAATCCAGTTGCGCCTTTTCCAACCAGAGCAGGAGTATTCGGCATACACCTTACCACTGCAGTATTACTACCTAGCCAACTTTGTAATTGTTCGACCGTAATGCCAGCAGCCACCGATACTACTAAACTCGAATCTGCTTGCAGAGATATTCCTGTGCAAACTTGCTCCATCACTTGAGGCTTTACGGCCAACACCATGACATTCGCTTCAGAAGCGATGCTTTGATTGTCTGCAATTCGAATACCGCATTCAGTTCTGAGAATCTCAAGTTTCTCATTATCCACATCGGCAGCAATGATTGAGTCAGCATGGGTACCTATGGCCAGTAAACCTCGAATGAGACTATTCGCCATATTGCCTGCGCCCACAAAACCTATTGTCGTGTTTTCCAATTCTTCTCCGATCTGCAGCTGTGCTTAAGTCATCTAATGTCGACCAGCTGGTATTCTATCTCATTCAAGCTTAAATCGTGCAATTAGGCCCTTTGCCCAAACAATACTGTGCCTAGTCTGACCATGGTCGAACCTTCGGCAATTGCAGCTTCGAAATCATTGCTCATGCCCAAGGAGAGGGTATCCATTTCTGGGAATAGTTTTTGTAAGCGAGCGTACTCATTAGCAAGCAAGTTAAAGCAATGTCGTTGCCGCCCAAAATTTTCTTCCGGTGCAGGAATTGCCATAAGCCCCCGTAATTTTAGTCGAGGCAGCTTAGTGACAAGCTCGCACAATGCTTGTGCATATTCCAAGCTTGTACCGGATTTAGAATCTTCTTCTGAAAGATTTACCTGTATACAGATGTTGAGTGGCGGCTTATCGTCTGGGCGTTGTTCGCTCAGGCGAGTGGCAATCTTGTCTCTTTCTACGCTTTGTACCCAGTCGAAATTCTCTGCGATGCCGCGGGTTTTATTCGATTGAACAGGTCCGATAAAGTGCCAGCTCAATTTCAAATCTGTAAGCGCAGCGATCTTTTCTTCCGCTTCTTGCAAAAAGTTTTCCCCGAATTCGCTTATGCCGGCAGCAGCGGCTTCTCGGATTTTTGCCTCCGAGTGGCGCTTGCTCACAGCCAAAATGCGCACACTCGACTCGGAGCGACTATACTTTGTCTCCAACGCACGTATTTTCTGGGTTGTAGCGGAGATATTTTCTGCTATTTGGGTCACGGTTTTGCGTCTTTTTGCGGGTTTCTGGTCTGGGATATTCTCAAAAGGACAGGTACTATAGGTGACGCAGTCATTCCTTGCTAGTGAAAGTGAGGAAGCTACAACCAGGGATTGAGAGTGATGTACCGATTTCAGTCACAGAATAATACTCATAAAGTTACAGGTTAGGCTCATGGATATTACAGAACTATTGGGATTTAGCGTTAAACAGGGTGCGTCCGACTTGCACGTTACCGCGGGAATGCCACCTCTAATTCGAGTGGATGGGGATATTCGTCGAATCAATGTTCCAGAAATGGATCATAAGGAAGTTCATTCGCTTATCTACGAAATTATGAATGATAAGCAGCGCAAAGATTATGAAGAATTTCTAGAAACGGATTTCTCATTTGAGGTGCCTAATTTAGCGCGCTTTCGTGTAAATGCCTTCGTTCAAAATCGAGGTTCTGCCGCAGTATTTCGTACCATTCCTTCGAAAGTACTATCCATGGAACAGTTAGGCATGGGTGAAATATTTCGAACGATATCCGATGTTCCTCGAGGGCTCGTTGCAGTTACAGGACCAACCGGTTCCGGCAAGAGTACAACTCTCGCGGCAATGGTTGATTACATCAATGACAGTAAGTATGAACATATTCTCACCATTGAAGACCCAATAGAATTTGTACACCAGAGTAAGAAGTGCCTGGTAAACCAGCGTGAGGTGCATCGAGATACTCACGGTTTTAACGAAGCCCTGCGTTCAGCGCTACGTGAAGACCCGGACATCATTCTCGTTGGTGAGCTTCGAGACCTGGAAACCATTCGACTGGCGCTTACCGCAGCTGAAACCGGTCACTTGGTCTTTGGCACGCTGCACACCACCTCTGCTGCTAAAACTATCGACCGTGTAATCGATGTATTCCCAGCGGCAGAAAAAGACATGGTACGTTCCATGTTGTCAGAATCATTGCAGGCAGTAATTTCCCAAACCTTGTTGAAGAAACCGGGTGGTGGTCGAGTCGCAGCACACGAAATTATGATCGGTACCGCGGCTATTCGAAACCTGATTCGCGAAGACAAAGTTGCCCAGATGTATTCGGCTATTCAAACCGGTGCTTCATCTGGCATGCAAACATTGGATCAGTGTCTTAAGGATCTTTTGCAAAAAGGTATGGTTACCCGGGAAGATGCCAAGTTAAAAGCCAAGATGCCGGAAAATTTCTGATTAAAATTTTTTTGAGGGCTCAGCGATTGTTGAGTCCTTGCTCTAGCACACCTTTCCTTACTTATTCACGAACTGCTACTTAAGACTTCTTTTCTATAGCTAAGAAGTTTGTGAATTATATTCATTAAACCAATTTTCCAGAATAATTTGCGCAGCGATATCGTCGATGGCAGTTTGCTTTTTGTTAGTCTTTTCTTCCTCCATGATTTGTTCGATCGCTGCACGCGAAGAAAGTCTCTCATCCATGCCGTAGCAAACTAAATTGAAACGTCCATTAATCCGATTAGCGAATTTTATTGCGCGGGCCATAAGATCGCTTTCGCTACCATCCATATTGTAAGGAAGACCCACAACGCAGCAGTCAGGCTTCCATTCTTCGATGAGTTTTTCTATTTGATCCCAATCTGGTATTCCATCAATTGCTTTTAGCACTGCTACGGCTTTCGCCGTCGCTGAAATGCTTTGCCCAAAAGCAACACCAATTCTTTGCGTACCATAATCGAAGGAAAGGGCAGCGACAGGTGTGGAACAGTCACCAGGAAATGCGTCAATAGTCATTGCATCGTTTTCAAGATCTAATTAAGAATGGCCAGCTTCCGGTGAAATCTGCTGCATGTCTATTCCAAGTAAAGCCGCTGCATCGTGTACTTTGGAGGCATAATCTTTAGAAAAAATAAGATCAGAATTTGCCGGTGTAGTTAACCAGGCATTTTCACTGATTTCTTGTTCTAACTGGCCGGCATCCCATCCAGCACAACCTAATGCAACCAAATAATTTTCCGGCCCACTTCCCGTAGCTATGTCCTGCAATATAGTTTTGGAAGTGCAGATGGTTATTTCAGATGAGACCGAAATAGAAGACTCCCAGCGACTTTCAGCATCATGAATGATAAAGCCCTTGTCCCGTTCTACCGGACCACCGGCCAGCACGTGTTCCATGTGAAATCGGCCTTCATCGATGTCACAGACAATATCCAGTTCGTCGAAGATATCTGAAACACAGGCTTGTAGCGGTTTATTAATAACAATACCTAAGGCGCCTTCTTCATTGTGTTTCCACAGATAGGTTACGGTATTCGCGAAATAGGAATCCATCAATTGAGGCATCGCGATGAGGAACTGATTTTCCAGGCTGTTGCCGATCGAACTTTCAGACATTGACGAAACCGAGTGGTGATCAGAAACTGGTTAGTGCGTTTCCTTCGTGAAAACGCCAGGTTCGAATGATCTCGAGTATATCAGCTTCGGCCCGCATTGCCTCAGGAAAAGGATCGAATGGTGCGGCAAGGTGAACAATTTCCACGGCAGCATTATCAAGAATACTTTGACCGGAAGATTGTAAGATTCGAATCTCCTCTACTTGGCCATCTGGAAGTAAAGCAACCAGCATTCTAAGGCTGCCATATATTTGCTCCCGGCGAGCTGCATCAGGGTAGTTTATGTTTCCAACTGCTTCGATGCGACGACGCCACTTATCTAAATAAAGTGCGTCATGGCTCTTTTTAGTTGAAGCTGAAGAAATGGTATAACGACGAGGACGCTTGGCATACTCCTGCCTTTGGAGATCGAGCTGTGCTTGCAAGCTAGCAATTGCCAGACTTAAATCGTCTGGTGCAGTTTCTTCCGTCAATTGCTGTTCTTCTTCCTGCTCAATCTCTTCCAGAAGTTGCCGTGCTTGATCATCATTATCAAAAGATGAGACTACGGCAAGGTCTTGCTGAATTACTTCGTTAACTATTTCTGGAGAAGAAGGAACAGGAACGACTTCCTGAATAACATCGTCATTGAAATCGGATTCGAAGGGCGTACTAGGTGCTGCTGCTTCTTCCAGGATTCCACTACCGATTTGATTTTCCTGGGCAAGAAAGTCAGCTTGGTCAGGTTCAAGTTCGCTACGGTATTGAGCCATTGTAATTTCCAACGCCGGCTCACTATTTAGTTCTTCGAAATAAGTAAAGCCCACACCGAGAATTACGATGGCGTGGACACAAGCAGAAAGAAAGACGGTAAAACCGAATCGTTCTTTCGAAAGCTCGTCATCAGTTGGGGCCATTGTTCTTTCTAGCGCTGCCTCAGTTAGTTTGAGAGAGAAGCAACCATTAAGCTATGCCGCTTCGAGTTTTTGCTGAATACAATCCATAAGATCGCCAGCGATATCCAAGCTTTGCGCCTTATCGATTTCTCTCACGCAAGTCGGACTGGTTACGTTTATCTCCGTTAGATAATCACTAATTACGTCTAGTCCGACGAATAATAATCCTCTTTCTTTCACAACAGGGCTAACTTCGTCACAAATCCAGCGATCACGATCTGTAAGCTCCTGGGCTATACCACTGCCGCCAGCGGCAAGGTTTCCTCTGGATTCACCGATTGCAGGAACGCGAGCGAGGCAGTAATCCACCGGTTTTCCATCAATCATCAAAATGCGTTTGTCACCATCTGAAATTTCCGGAATGTACTTTTGAGCCATTATTTGACGTTGCCCGCCGTCCGTTAAGGTTTCAATGATGACACTCAAATTGGAGTCATCCTTTTTTGCCCTGAATATGGAGGTGCCTCCCATACCATCTAACGGCTTGTATATAACGTCTTCGTGCTCTTTGTGGAATGCCTTTAATTTCTTTTCAGCAGTGGACACGAGAACAGGAGGGCAGCATTGCGGAAATTGAGTAGCAAAAAGTTTCTCATTGCAGTCTCGTAGACTCTGGGGATCGTTAACAATCAACGTTCCTTCTCGCTGCGCCTGCTCTAACAAATAAGTGGAATAAATGTAGTCTAGATTAAAGGGAGGATCTTTGCGCATAAGAATGACATCAAGTTCCGCTAGCGCTTTATCTGTATGGCTACCCAACTCAAACCAGTTACTCTCATCATCCATAACTGAAAGCGTTTGCATGGTTGCTCTAGGAGAGCCTTGATCCATATAGAGGTCGGACTGCAGCATATAGTGAATTACCCAGCCACGCTTTTGCGCGGCCAGTAGCATAGCTAAAGTTGTGTCTTTCTTAACTATGATGGATTCAATAGGATCCATCACAACTCCAAGTTTTATGCTCATTCCCTTTTCCTACAGATTCGAGTTAAATCTTGTGGCTTTTTCCGCTAGAAGTCAGGGGCGAGATCATATCTCACTTTAGCTGGAGAAGCGATTCTGGCAATCGTAAGCATCCGATCTTAAACATGTTTTTCGCTAGGTCCTTAAACCGTTTATAATATGCCCTTTCAATTAGGGTGTAGCGAAACAGTGAGGACAATTGGTTTTACCTGGGGTATCGGTGGCGTTCTCTTTATTTTGCTTTTCGCAATTTATCGCCTAACACCCATGGCTCTTGCGCTCGAAAATTTCCCAATGAGTATTTTTCATTGGGCGGCGTTACTCATTAGCATTGTCTATATGGCATACGCAGAAGGATACAAGGGATTTCACCTGGGCTTCGCGCCGAGGGTAGTGCTCCGCGCTTTCTATTTACAAGAAAATCCTAGATTGGCTCATGTCGCGCTGGCACCAATTTTTTGCATGGGATTTATTTATGCAACCAAGAGAAGGCAATTGTTGTCGATTGGACTTACCTTGATGATTGTCTGCTTTATTATTCTTGTGCGATTAATGCCGCAACCTTGGCGTGGCATATTAGACGCAGGCGTAGTGGTAGGATTAAGTTTCGGAATCCTTTCCATAATCTACTTTATTTATTTAGCAAAGAACAAACCTGAGGCGATTTCTACTACTGCAGAAGTTCCAGGTGACAATTGGCGTCTTCAATCTTCCTAAAAAAGAAATAGTTATTGATAAAATGAGCAATGATGTAACAGAAAAATGCTGCGCGCTTGTCGTTACCTACAAGCCGGACATAACTGCTCTGTTAAAGTTACTCGGCCAACTTAACAAAGAAACTGACTTTATTGTAATCGACAATGGTTCTCCAGAACTTGATAAGCTTGCGGAATCAATTACCGTATATGATCGCTGTCAGGATCTAATTCGCTTAACCGAAAACGAGGGTCTGGCAAAAGCGCTAAACATTGGCATTAATTGGGCGGTCGACAATCAGTGCGATTTTGTGTTTTTGTTCGATCAGGATAGCAGCCTCTGCGATCTCTTCGTTAGTCGAATGATTAGCGCCTATGGCGATGCTAATAAACACAGTAAAAAAGGAATTGCTGCGGTAGGTCCGCGAATCATCAATCCCCAGTCCATGCGACAAACACCATTCAAATTGTTTAACCGCTTAATGCTTAGATCCGACCGATTGTTTGCTGATTCTGCTTCTCATTTCATTGCAGACTTTCTAATTACTTCTGGAACCTTACTAGTTCTTAAACACATCGAAGAAATTGGAAGAATGAAGGAGAGCTATTTCATCGACAACGTGGATCTGGAATGGTGCTTTCGAGCGAAATCTAAAGGCTACGATCTAATCGGTACCGACGATGCGGTGCTCTATCATGCCATTGGAGAACGGAGCATAAGCCCTCTGGTTAGAGCAGGAATAATGGCACAACATAATCCGGCACGGACCTATTACTCATCCAGAAACAGAACCCACCTTTATAGCGTCGGTTATTCGCCAATCGGTTGGAAATTGAGAGACATGATTCGTTTTTCGATCAAGGCCAGTTGGCTGCTTATTTCTTCTCAAGATCGGAAAGAGTATTGGGAAAATATTCGCTCCGGAATTCGAGATGCAAAATCCCTGGGTTAGGTTGAGACCAAAGAGCATTACAAACTGAACCATGAGTGCTGATCCTAAAATAGCCATACTCCTATCCACTTACAATGGCGCTAAGTTTTTGCAAGAGCAACTGGATTCACTTTTAAACCAGACCTATTTAAATACTGTAATTGTGATTCGAGACGATTGTTCTTCAGATCCAACACCGGAACTAGTCTCACATTACGCCGACAGCCATCCAGACAAAATTCATGTCGTTGCAAATGACAATCAAAATTTGGGTGCTAGCGGATCATTTTCTTTTCTTATTGAATACGTATTGGCAAACAAACCGTTACTGCAACTGGATGCAGCCTACATGATGTTCTGCGATCAGGATGATGTGTGGTATAGCGACAAAATTGAAAAGCAGGTAAAGGCAATACTCGCTGTTGAAGCAGAAGGAAGTGAGGACGAGAGCGACGGTGTGCCGGTACTTGTCCATACTGATCTGCAGGTTGTTTCGGAAGAAAACCAGGCTATCGCGGAATCGCTCGTGCGCTATCAGGGCCTGGAGATAGAAAGAAATCGTTTTTCAAATATGGTGATAAGCAATCTGGTAACAGGCTGCACGACGCTAATCAATGAACCTCTCGCTCGCAAAGCAGTTCCAGTTTCCGGGCAGGCTATCATGCACGACTGGTGGTTGGCTCTGGTTGCGGCAGCGTTTGGCAAAGTCATATTTCTAGACGCACCTTCAGTGCACTATCGTCAGCACGGCAGTAATACTATTGGCGCCAAGGAATTTGTTAAACCGAAGCCGGCATCCCGCTCTTTCTGGCGCAAGGTGTTTAGCAGAAAGCCCAATGAACATCTGATAGAAGTCGCTCTGCAGGCGTCTGAGTTTAGACAGCGTTTTGGTGCACAATTAAGTTTAAAAGAAAATCTAGGATTGCGAATTTCGGCCTGCATGGCGGCCCGCGTGGGAATCATCCAACGCCTCTTCTATCGCATAGCGCGGCGATTCTAATCGAAAAGTGATTTAAGATTTTCCTGGAATTGCGCGTCAGAGCAGTCGCTATCAGCAGCTTCGAGTGCAGCAGATCTTACAGATTGCCAAAGTCCTTCATCCTGATAAAGTCGCACACACTGATCAGCAAACCCTTTCGGATCGGCTCCAATCAGTAACTCTTTCTCATGTTGCCAGCCGAGCTGTTCTGCAAGTAAGGGTGTTGTAACAGAGGGTAGACCCATAGCAGCCGCTTCGTGAACTTTATGGGGGATGCCAGCGGCAAATCGGGTTGGAGCAATGAACAGTTTGCAGTTGTTATAAACATCATCGAGCTTGTCTACGCGACCAAGAAAAGACACGTTGGATTTTTCGATACTAGCCAATGATTGCGCACTTTTGTCACCTACTACATGCAATTTAATCTCAGGTATCGCTGCTTCGATTAGTGGTAACACATTAACGGTAAACCACAGCATGGAATCAACATTTGGCGAGCCTTCGTCTCTTAGCGCGCCAACAAACAATATTCCCTCTCTGGCAGAAAATTCTTTTTTTCCAGGAGTAGCTTGAAGTGTGTGACCCAATACACTGACAGTCTCAATCCCATGTTCTTTATAAGTTTCTGACTCCTTATTAGAAACTGCGATCACCAAATCTGCAGCATTAGCTTGTTCCATCTCTTTGCTATATAGCTCGGAAATCTCCTGCTCGGAAATCAATTGCTGATTTAGCTTCTTTTGCATTATCTCTCGCGGTGCAGTGAGTGCTTCAGCGTCATAGATGAGCTTCACGCCTTCAGTCAAGCCAGGAGCTGCTTCCATTAGTTCCTTAAAGAAAGCCATGTTATGCACACGACTCACAATAATGTATTGGAAGAAATCTTTTCTAGATTCTAAGAAAGCTTGCAGTCCCATGCGGCCACTATCCAGGATTACTTCAATACCGCTGGCAAGTGTTCTATAGGTTTCTAACCAGTCATCTACAGGAAACTGTAATGGATAAAAAGTGATATTTAAATCCATCGCTTCCAGACTATTGAGTAAATGTGC
This sequence comes from Pseudomonadales bacterium, assembly GCA_012103535.1. GTDB lineage: Bacteria > Pseudomonadota > Gammaproteobacteria > Pseudomonadales > Pseudohongiellaceae > UBA9145. The sequence continues at coordinate 241,785 of WLWQ01000003.1, read as the reverse complement.
AGCGCGAGGATAGCCTGATCCCAGACTGGGATGAGGCACGCGATCATCGATAACTAATACGTTAGGGTTTCGATTTGCACTACGGGCTAGAATTATCTCAGTTGGATCGCTTACTCGTTGCTTCTCTAACCAATCGCCATGTTTTTCACAGAGAAGAGTCTGGTGTTCTTTTTGTAATGCGACAGCACCACTAATACCGCCCGAACTGGCGAATTCATAATGAGTAATAATCGCCTTGGGATTGTATACAACGCGCAAGCCTTTCTTTTGCAAACGAATACAAAAATCAGATTCCTCGTAGTAGGCCGGTGCGTAATCCAGATCGAATCCGCCTAATTCTTTAAAGTCGCTTTGTCTGAATAGAAGAAAGGCTCCGGAACAATAGTCCACATCCCGCTCAAACTGATAGGCTCCGGCATCGGGATCGCCGCCGCGGCCATAACCAAGACAAGATCCATCTCGCCAAATAATGCTGCCGGCTTCCTGCAGTGAGCCATCGGTTAGCACAATCTTTCCGCCCACAGCGCCGACACTGGCATCGTCGCGAATTGAACTCAGCGCCGCAGACAAGGTTCGTTCATGAATGACTGCGTCGTTATTTAGTAGGAGCAAGTATTCTCCCCTGGCAAGCTCGGCGCCTTGGTTTACGGCTTTGACGAAACCAAGGTTATCCGTGTTTCGAACAATGTTGGCGTTATCCATTTTGTCCAGTAGTGCATTACTCGAGTCGCTCGAGGCATTGTCGATTACGATTAACTCAAACGCTGTGTCGCCGTGCTCTAACAATGATTGCAGACAAAGCAGACTAAGATGCGCCTGGTTATAGAAAACTAAGATGATAGAGATCAGCGGTGACTCTTCTACACAAAACTGGAGTCGATCTTCGCTTTCTAGAAAAGATTCTAATGCCTGCTTGGCATCCTTATCGTATTCAGCCTTGTCGGAATAATCAGCCGACTCATTTGGCTGTACAGCCTTAGCGTCCGCCTGTTCTTCAGCTTCCTCAATGGGCTGTTCCTGAAATTCAACTGTGTATTCTGTTCCGCTGAATAGTCGTCCAATCCGCCTTGCAGGTCCCATGACGCGCCAGCTGGGTGAGCTAAGAATTCGATTGAGTTCGGATTCCAATTGTTGAACGTGAAACTTTAGATGCTTTTCAATGTTGGTTTTGTGTCTTAAGTCATTTTCGATGGCATTAAGTTTCAATTGAAACTGATGGAGTTTTTCATTCCGGTCTTGAATAGCGGAATCTCTTTCCCGCAATGCTTTATTCAATTTATCAATATGGGCACTACTTTTTCGAAATTCTTCAGCGAGTCTATTGGTGAGCTCCTCAACTTTTGCGGACAGATCGAATCGCATGGCATTACCCAGCATCTGATTGATCAAATCCCCATCCCACTGTTCTTTCCACTTGTCAAAAATGGCCGCCCGCGCTTTACCCAATAAGTGATCGGATTGAAATCTTAGTGTGTCATCTTCGGTAGCGGTATCGGAGTTCCCTTCGGCACGGTAGAACGCGGTCTGTTTATTTACATGATCGAACGTGGTGTGCTGAGCAAGCTGCAACCAAAAGTCCCAATCTTCGTAAATATCAAAAGTTTCATCGAATCGACAACCCAGTGCTATGACTTCTTCATCAAATAGCACTGCATGAATTGGAATATAGTTATCGCGCATGAGTAACAAGGGATCGTAATCACGGTCGAAGACATAATCTGTCGGTGATCCGTCGGCGTGGGTTTTGACAGTACTGGAATAGGCGGCCTTACAATCTTGATTGCTTTCTAAAGCTGCTACCAGGAATTCCACATGACTCTCAGCAATCCAGTCATCGTCATCTAGAAACATCAAATAGGTGCCGTTTGCGGCTTCAAGGCCAGCATTGGCAGCTTGCGTGCGAGATAGTTTCTGTTCTGGATTGATAACAATAGCGTTGATTTGACTAATGTCGAATTGACTTAAATCCTGCCGTGCAGAATTTACTAACACAACCTCTATGTTCGAATAGGTTTGACTAGCAATCGAATCTAGAGCTTGAGTAAGTTCTTCGCGCCCAATAGTGCGGCATATAATAGAAACAAGATTGCTCGGCGCAGCAGTGTTATCAGTCGACATGGATTGAAGGATACTGCTTTATAGGGAAATCATTAAGCGAAATATGCAGAACTAGGAAATAACCTGTGCCAGGTGTCGATCCAGTACAGATCCTACTACGTGGCCCATAAAATCTAAGAAAAGGGTATCCAGATTTACGTTAAAGTAGTTCTCGGTCTGATTACCAAAGGCTAACATCGCTAGTACTTCGCTATTACTAATAACTGGACAGAGTGCAGTTGAACGAATTACGTTTTTAGCTGCCGGGAAGAGATAGCCAACTTGTTCTGGCTCTAATGGACCACAATGAGTTCGCTTGAGTCTAAACACATCACTAAAATCTGTTTTAAGTTTAGCCACAGATTCAGTTCTTACTGCATTGGCAACATGTAAATCCGGATGCTCAACGATGATTATTTCACAGGCATCGATGTTGTCATGATTGGATAACTGATCTTGAGTAACATTGGCTACTTCAGTAATTGAATCTGCTCGCAGCAAAGCCAACACCAGATTTCGAGTTGTGTCGAACAACTGATCGTTGTTACGTGCGTTTTCCAAAAGATTATTAAGTTTTTGTCGGGCTTCAATTCCCCGGTCGCGAAGTATTGTCACCTGGCGCTCAAGCAAGGAAATTGCTTTGCCGCTCTCATGGGGAAGTGAAAGATCGGCCAGTAAATCTTCCTGGTTGGCAAAGAACTCAGGATGAATACGCAAGTACTCCGCTACCTGATCTTCGGAAATCTCATTTTCGTGAACATCAGTAACCTGTTCCGCTGCTGAAACATCATTACTCATATCTCAATTATCCCCTCAAAAACAGTTGTTGCCGGTCCAGTCATTAATACTGGACTATTGTCTTCTTGCCCTTCCTGTTGCCAACAAACCGTTAACTGACCCCCAGTTAGATTCACCTTGACGTTATCATCTAACTGATCAAGCAGGCAACCAGCTACTACTGCAGCACATGCCCCGGTCCCACAAGCCAGTGTTTCGCCGGCCCCTCTTTCGTAAACGCGCAAATTGATTTCATTGCGGCTGAGGATTTGCATAAAGCCGACATTTACCCCTTCTGGAAAATCGGGATGACTGCCTACTGCCTCTCCAATATCTTTTACGGCCGTATTGGCCAGGTCTTCAACAGAAATCACAGCATGGGGGTTACCCATTGATAGTGCAACGAACTCCAAAGCCCTGGATTCTCCTGCCAGGTCTATGCTGCGGGAGTATTGCCGTTCGCTGGTGTCATTGGCAAAAGGAATCGAGGCAGGGTCGAATTCCGGTGCTCCCATATCCACAGTTACTTCTCCATGTTTATCGGAATGCAGTACTAATACGCGATTCACAGTATTAACGGTGAGAGGATTTTTGTCTGAAAGACCTTTGTCGTAAACAAACTTTGCGAAGCAACGGGCACCGTTACCGCAATGTTCTACTTCATCGCCATCAGCGTTGTAGATTCGATAGTTGAAATCTACTTCTGGAGAACTTGGAGGTAGAATCTGTAGAAGCTGGTCGAAGCCAATGCCGAATTGTCGGTGAGAAAGTGTACGAATTTGTTCAGCGGATAGGTCGACAGTTCTGGAAGTTAAATCCAGAACCATAAAGTCATTTCCCAGGCCGTGCATTTTAGTAAACGATATTCGCATAAGCTCAAGTGCAACTATTCAGGGAGCAAGTTCTCCTTAGCAAAAAGATCCGCAACTACCTCTCTTTCTCTTACCAGAAATGACTCAGCACCATCCACCATGATTTCTGCGGCTCGCGGTCGAGTATTGTAATTCGAGCTCATTACGAATCCGTACGCACCGGCGGACCGTACTGCCAGCAAGTCGCCGGCGACAATGTTTAACTCCCGCTCTTTGCCCAGAAAATCCGAAGACTCACAAATTGGTCCTACTACATCGTAGCTTGCCGCTGATTCATTTGATTTTTCTACTGGAACTATCTCTTGCCAGGCACTGTACAAGGCAGGGCGAATCAGATCATTCATTGCACCGTCGACAATTGCAAAGTTCTTGTGTTCATTGTTTTTCAAATATTCTATTCGAGTAACAAATATCCCGGCGTTAGCAGCTATCGATCGACCTGGTTCAACTAAAATCTCTAGCTCTCTATCTGCAAATTTCTCTCTTACCATGGCAATCAACTCAGAAGGATGAGGAGGCTCTTCTTCGCCGTAAGTAACGCCGAGGCCGCCACCTATATCGAAGTGTGAAAGCCTAATTCCTTCCGTGGCTAGTTGATCCACCATTTCAAGTAGGCGATCGATCGCATCGAGAAATGGTTCAATCGTAGTAAGTTGGGAACCAATATGGAAATCGATACCTGCAATTTCAATTCCTGGCATCGATGCGGCTCGTCTATAGACATCTATTGCAGAGGTGGTTGGAATTCCGAATTTGTTTTCTTTCAATCCTGTTGAGATATAGGGATGAGTCCCGGCATCGACATCGGGATTTACTCGAACGGATATTGACGCAATCGTTCCCTCTGCCTGAGCAACTTCATTTATACGATTCAATTCAGCTTCTGATTCCACATTAAAACAATGGATGCCGACATTCAGGGCGTGACGAATTTCGTTTGCAGTTTTTCCAAGTCCTGAAAAAATCACTTTGCTGGCATCACCGCCGGCAGCTAGAACACGATCGAGTTCTCCACCGGAGACAATATCGAATCCGGCGCCGAGTCGCGCTAACACATTCAGCACCGCGAGATTGGAATTGGCTTTTACGGCAAAACAGATTTTATGCGGATGGCCAGCAAGCGCATCGGCATAAACCCGGTAATGTCGCTCCAGGGTTGCCCGTGAGTAGACGAAGCAGGGAGTGCCGTATTGCTCGGCAATATCGGTAACCGCAATGTCTTCGGCGAATAGGGAATCACCTTTATAGTTAAAATGGTCCATGGTTTAGATAACCCGCGACGTCTTTTACCCGAGGGATGTTATTATTTATCGAAAGAGGTGAAAGGAGTTTGTTCAGGCCGAGTAAGTCCACCCTTTTGTCCACAATGGGCAAGGGGAAGAGAAAGAAGCAGTATTAATAGGATACTGGCAGTCTGTCGCATAGACTTCACTATTCACAGTAACTGAGAGCGGCTGATTATAGCGCTGAGAGCCTAATAAACACAGCCCACGTCTTTCCAAGATTTTGCATAAGACCTCTACAGGCCAGTAATTACGGCGGCTGTGACGAATTGTGACCAATCTTGATAATTACCATTAAGCCCCTTATATTTGCCGATCACATTTTACAGAGGAAAACGGCGCCTTAGGCGCGGCCTCTTTTTATTGTTACTGGTTACACTGTTAGAAGGATTAGCAGAACGATGATTGAAATTAATCACTTAACGAAAAAATTTGACCAGTTTGCCGCTGTAGATGATCTGAGCTTTAACGTAGCTGAAGGGGAAGTCTTAGGATTTCTGGGACCAAATGGGGCAGGCAAATCTACCACCATGAAAGTCATTACTGGATTCCTTTCACCTTCATCAGGATCGGTAACGGTAGACGGAAATGATATTACTAAGAGTCCAATCGAAGCGAAAACCTTGATTGGCTACCTACCAGAGGGAGCGCCTTCCTACGGCGATATGACCACCCTCGAGTTTTTAAACTTTATTGCTGAGATTAGAGGATTTCGAGGCGACGAAATAAGTTCCCGTGTGCAACACGTAATAAAGGAAGTCGAACTCGAGTCCGTCGTTCAACAGACAATAGAAACTTTATCTAAAGGATTTAAAAGAAGAGTTGGTTTAGCGCAAGCCATCATGCACGATCCTAAAGTGCTAATACTCGACGAACCTACCGATGGGCTCGATCCAAATCAAAAAAATCACGTGCGGGAACTAATCAAGAATCTGGCGAAAGATAAGATCGTCATTATCTCTACTCACATCCTGGAAGAAGTATCCGCTGTCTGCACTCGGGCAATCATTATCGACGAGGGCAAGATCGTAGCCGACGGTACACCGGCCGAATTGGAAGCGAAATCAAAATATCACCAAGCGGTGAGTGTCCGCCTCAACCAGGATTACGATTTGAGCAGCGATCTCTCGGGAATTGCAGGAATCGGCAACGTCGTCAAAGAAGAGGAAGAGAATAGCTTTACAATTCTGGCAAGCAGCAGTGATTCCATTTTTGCCAAAGTCTCTGAAATTGCCCAGAGCAAACAGTGGCCTGTTGCTGAGTTCCATGTGAATCGGGGACAACTGGAAGATGTATTTCGTTCCGTGACAATTCATTCCCAGGGAGGTGAGTAATGCAAAATCTAGGCATCATCTTCCGCAGAGAACTATTCGGTTATTTCGCCACTCCGTTGGCTTACATTTTTATAGTTATTTTTCTAATTACCAATGGCATTTTTACTTTTGATATCGGAGGCTTCTATCTTCGTGGTCAAGCCGATTTGCTGCCATTTTTTAGTTTTCATCCCTGGTTGTATTTGTTCATGGTGCCAGCTATTGCCATGACCTTATGGGCAGATGAAAGAAAGACGGGAACAATTGAGTTATTACTAACTCTGCCAATAAAACTTTCTGAAGCGGTACTCGGAAAATTTTTAGCAGCATGGGCATTAACAGGTATTGCCCTGGCCTTAACTTTCCCAATTTGGATTACTGTTAATTATCTAGGTGATCCGGACAATGGTGTAATCGTCGCTGCCTACATAGGAAGCTGGTTTATGGCAGGTGGTTTTCTAGCGATTGGTTCCTGCATGTCTGCCTGTACTAAAAACTCTGTTATTGCCTTTATCCTAACAGTCTCGATTTGCTTTACATTTGTCATTATGGGGTCGCCAATTTTGCTTAATGCATTTCCAGGATGGATTCCCCAATTTGTTGTCGATGCCTTTGCGGCTTTGGGATTTCTAACTCATTTCGATTCGATCTCGAAAGGTGTGTTAGATATTCGCGACTTTCTCTATTTCGCTGTTTTTATCGCGACCTGGCTATTCGCTAGTGCTATTGTGATAGAAATTAGAAAAGCCAATTAAGGGAGAGACAAGATGAATCAGAAATCACTTTTTTCTTCTTTTGGGCTGGCAGCAATAGCGGTGGGCCTTTTGTTTAGTGTGTTGCTCATTAGTTTTTTGCCCAGCTTACGGGTCGACCTCACGGAAGATAATCTTTACACATTGTCCGATGGCACGCGAAATATCGTAGCCAATTTGCAGGAACCGATTGAACTGATGTTTTTCTATTCGGATTCTGCCACAGAAGACATACCGCAGATCCGAAGTTACGGTACGAGAGTGCAGGAATTGCTGCAGGAAATCGTCATTGCCAGTAACGGTAATCTACGCCTGAGCATGATCGATCCCGAGCCATTTTCCGAAGATGAAGATTTAGCGACGCAGTATGGCATTCGCGCCGTGCCGGTCACGCAGGGTGGAGAAGGAGTCTACTTCGGATTAGTAGTAGCACAGGAAGCAGAGCCCGAAGTTCCATTTCAGCTTCGTGCTTCAGAAACCATGCCATTGATCCGGCCTGATCAGGAAGAATTTCTTGAGTACGAGTTCATGAAACTTATTACGCAAGTAGAAAATCCTGATCGCACGGTTATTGGTTTGCTTACTCAGTTAGATATCGACGGGGGCTTCGATCCACTAAGCGGACAGGGGACACAACAGTGGATGATCATGGATCTGATTCGGCAACTCTATGCAGTTCAAAGAGTCGATATTACCGGCGACACAATCGATGAAGAAATCGACATCTTGATGGTTGTACACCCGCAAGGACTGTCGGAGCAGATATTGTATGCAATCGATCAGTTCGCTATGCGCGGTGGTTCAACATTGCTCTTCCTGGATCCAAACGCAGATACCATGGTAAGTAGTTCGCCTCAGGGTAATCTGGTTCCGGCCGGCATGAGTTCCGAATTGCCAGGAATACTGGAAGCCTGGGGAATAAGTTTTGACAATAGCAAGGTACTTACCGATAACGAATTGGCTTTGCGGGTAATGATGGGGCAAGGACAGCGACCGGTTCCACATCTGGGAATGTTAGGAGTACAACGTAATTTTCTGACTCAAGGTGACATCATTACGAATCGTCTCGAGACAATAAATTTTTCATCCACCGGTGCGATCAGTCAGGCAGAAGGCGCTAGTACCAACTTCGAACCACTAATTGTTTCTTCTTCTGATGCCATGTTGATGGACAGAACTTTTGTGGAGAGCGTGACCGATCCTTCGGTTTTATTTGATGAATTCGAATCTGCTAATCAGAGTTTCACTATTGCGGCCCGCATTAGCGGCGTCATCGACAGCGCGTTCCCTGATGGTCGCCCAATCATCGAAGCAGAGACTGCGGAAGATGAAAGCGAGCAAGCTGAAGTTGAAGTAGCGGACAATAATCCTGCCGATGAAGTCGTTGCGACAGAAGAGGATGTGGAAGAAGATCCATTGCCGGAGCACATTGCCAGTTCTAACGGTCTGGTAAATATTGTTACCTTTGCCGACACCGACATATTGTCGGATCGAATGTGGGTTCAAGTCTCACAGTTCTTGGGTCAGCGAATTCCACAACCGTTCGCAAACAACGCTGATATCGTCATTAACTCTTTGGAAAATCTAACTGGTGGTGCGGATCTTTCCAGCATACGCAGTCGGGGTAGATATTCACGACCGTTTACCCGAGTTCTCGACCTGCAGCGGCAAGCAGATGATCGTCTAAGACAAGAAGAATCAGAACTTCTCGAAAGCCTTGCTGCCAGTGAAGCAGAACTAGCACAATTGAATCAAGATGAAGAAGGTAATCCGATTGGTGAGCTTACGCCGGAAATACAAGCGGAAATCGATCGCTTCAATGCAGAAATGTTAGAGACTCGGCGGCGTTTACGTGATGTTCGTTTTCAGTTAACCGAAGATATTGAACAGCTTGGCAGCAATCTCAAGGCGGCGAATACTGCGTTGATTCCTATCTTGCTTACGCTGTTTGTGTTGATTGCTCATTACTTGCGCGTACAACGGCGCAAAACTGCAGCTTAAGCTGAGACTACTCAAGCTCTGATTGGGGAGGATGGCGAGGAAGATTCACAGTAATGTGGGTTCCCTCGCCAATTTCACTGGCGATATTCATTTTACCACCATGGGCTTGAGCAATAAGTCTGCATAGATAAAGGCCGAGACCAAAGCCACCTGTATTACGTTGCCGGGAACTGTCAGCCCGATAGAAAGGTTCGCTGATTTGAGATAGATGCTCTTCAGAAATGCCTTCACCGTTGTCTATCACTTCGACAATGCCTTCTTCATCAACAAAGCTTACTTTAACTTCTATCGGTTTTACTTCGCCATGGCGCATGGCATTGTTCAATAGATTGGTAATCAGTAATCTAACTCGTAGTTTGTCGATATCGAATACCAGATCTTCTTCAGGCGTCACTACAGTTAAGCCGCCTTCGTAGTGATCAAACTGCTCAGCAACGCCGCTAACAAATTCAGCAAAATGAACCGGTTCAGAAACCAAAACCGCATGTTCATTGTTTAGTCGTTCTGCTTCCAGGAGGTCGCTAATCAACAAATCAATTTCATCTATGTCTTCTTTTAACTGCTCCTTTTCATCGGAGTCAGGCATGAATTCCATGCGTAATTTCGCTTTCGTAATTGGAGTTCGCAGTTCATGGCTGATGGCCATTAACAATTGTCGCTTGGCTTCCAACATGGACTGCAAGGAATCCGCCATATGATTGATTGATTCGGTTAATTCTCCTAATTCGTCCTGTCGATTGGTTTTTACTCGATAACCTAAATCACCTTTCTGAATTCGTTCTGCGCCGCGCCGCAATAGTCGTACAGGGTCCAGCATGCGATTAACTAACAAATAGTTAAGAAACAGGATCCCCAGTGCAATGGCTACACCAACATAGATCACAAACAGATTATTGGAATTCTGTGCACGGCGATACATGTAGAAATCATAACCACCACGTTGTACGCGAATAATGTCTTCGCCGTTGATTGTGTGTAGTTCGGCGTCGCTAGTTAGCGGTTCTGCATAGACCGATGTATCTACATCCAATCGATTTTCTGCATCGGAACTCCACTGCATAATTGGATTGCGAATATTAATAGTCCATTCTAGTTCGCCGGCAAGACGCATAGCGTTTCCCAAATTTGGTGGAGTGCCAATGTCTTCGATAATTGATTCGATGTTGCGTGTGAAGTAGTCAGGAATTGTTTCGATGGCGTCACTCTCGTCACTGATAGTCTGCAACGAAATCGAAATAATAATAATGAACAGAATTACTGTTACACCAAAAATGGCCAGTAGTCGAAAGAAGAGAGATTTTCTAACGTGTTGGACTAATGTTGTCATACCCGGTGGTCAATCTAGGTCGTCATAGTTGCTCGCCGACAAAAGTATAGCCACGTCCCCAAACTGTTTTTATAAACCTGGGGGTTTTAGAAGTGTCTTTTAACTTATGTCGCAAGCGGCTGACCAAAGTATCTACGGCTCTTGAAAATAGTTCGGCATCGATACCTCGTAAACGATTCATAAGTTCGTCACGGGTAAAGGTTTTATTGGGGAATTGCATGAACAGAATCAGTAATTCATATTCCATCGTGGTTAAGTCTAGAATATCGCCATCGAGTTTTACTTCCCGGCGCGACACTTCAACTTCTAATCCATTGATCGGTTTAATGTCGCGAATACTATGATCGTCGCTACTGCGCCGCAGGATATTATGAATTCTTGCGACGAGTTCTCTTGGTTCGAAAGGTTTGGGCAGGTAATCATCGGCACCCAATTCCAATCCAACAATTCTATCTGTTACTTCTGCGTGTGCGGTAAGCATTAAGATTGGTAGCTGACCATAAATAGAGGATTTGGCCCGAATCTCTCGGCAAATCTCAAATCCGTCCTTCTCAGGCAACATGACATCGAGTATCAGCAAATCAGGTTTCACCTTTTTGATCAGTTCAAAACCCTTACTCGGTGTAAGTGCTACATGCACCTTCATATCGTAACGTTCAAGGTACTGGGTCAATAACTGACCAAGCTTCTCGTCGTCATCAATGATTAGAATTTGCTTCATCGATTGGATTTCTTTTACGGCTTTTTTGCGGGAGGTTTCCAATAGTACGAATTCAATCTGATGAAATCAATTCTGTAGTATTATGTGCCGCCTTTTAAATACGGTCGAATAGCTCCAATTGGAATGATTTCTTTAGATAACATAAGCCTTATGCGAGGCCACCAGACGCTTCTGCAGGATGTGAGCCTTGTTCTGCACAAGGGTCAACGGACTGGTGTAATTGGAAGAAATGGCTGTGGTAAAACCAGCTTGTTTCGAGCCTTAGCTGGAGAAATACCTTTAGAACAGGGTGACATTAAATTGCCAAATGGGCTTCGATGGTCGTCGATGTCCCAGGAAACCCCCGGATTAGAGCGGACTGCCTTGGAATTTGTAATCGATGCCCATAAGGAATTTCGACAACTGGAATCTCTTCTCAAAGATGCTGAAGAGCGGGGCGACGACAACGCATTAGCAAAGCTACATGGCGAAATCGAAGTTATCGATGGCTATGATATTAAGCATCGAGCCGAACAACTACTATCCGGTCTAGGATTTGCCAAAGCAGAGTTCGACAATGCTGTTAGAACCTTTTCCGGAGGTTGGCGGGTAAGGCTAAATCTCGCTGCAGCACTAATGTGTCCTTCTGATCTCTTAATGTTGGATGAGCCAACCAACCATCTCGATCTGGAAGCAACTGTTTGGTTGGAGCAATGGTTACTCAGATATCAAGGCACCATCTTACTAATTTCTCACGACCGAACTTTTCTCGATGCAATAATCAATCATGTTGTTAGTTTCGAAAATGAAAATCTGGATCTCTATACTGGTACCTACAGCGATTACGAAAAACAGCGCGCGGAAAAAATGGCACAGCAGCAGGCCATGTATGTAAAACAGCAACGACGCCGTAATGAAATTGATAGCTTTGTGCGTCGTTTTCGCTACAAAGAGTCGAAAGCAAACCAAGCACAGTCACGACTAAAAGAACTCGAACGAATGCAGGAAATTGCCCCTGCCCATGTAGATTCACCATTTCGATTTTCGTTTCCTGACTTAGATCAGTTGCCATCATTTCTCATGCAGATCGAAGATCTAACAATCGGTTTTGACAAACCACTGGTCACAAACATGAAAATGGGAATCCGTTCTGATTCCAGAATCGGCTTGCTCGGTTTTAACGGCAGTGGTAAATCCACATTCCTTAAAGTTCTGGCGGGCCAACTGGAGAAAATGCACGGTGAAATTATCACTGCGAAAAAATTACGTATCGGATACTACGCTCAACATCAGGTGGATGCGTTAAACAAACAGCAAACACCGATGCAGATTATTGCAAAGGCTTGCGAGGAAAGAGGAGATCGCTCGCCGGCAACGGATCAGGAAATTAAGAATTTTCTCGGCGGCTTCGATTTTCGAAACGATCGAGTCAATGAAACTATCGGAAATTTTTCCGGTGGTGAGAAGGCGCGCCTGGCACTGGCCAAAGTAGTCTGGTTAAAGCCCAATCTTTTACTGCTGGACGAGCCTACTAACCACTTGGATATAGAGATGGTCCATGCCTTGGAAATGGCCTTGCAGGAAAACTCTGGCGCCATGATCATTGTTTCTCATGATCGTCATCTACTCTCAAACACCGTTGATGAATTTTATTCAATTCACAATGGCGTTTTCGCTGAATTCAAAGGCTCTATTCATGACTATGAAACCTGGTTAAAATAAACTGGCCAGCTCGATAACACCGGTAAAGCAAAAGGCTCGAGTACGAACAAACCCAAAATGGATAAAAAAGAGCAAAGACAAATCGCTGCAGCAAAACGGGAGCAACTAGCACCACTGCGAAAAAAACTCAAAGACTTGGAAAAGTCGATTGAAAAAATACAGCATGAACTTAAGAAAATCGAAAATGAGTTGGCGAATGAATCTCTGTACAAAGAGGAGAATAAAAACCAGCTAACTGAATTGTTGCATCTGCAGGGAAATTTGAAATCTAAGATGGAGACAAAGGAATCAGATTGGTTTTCTATGCAGCACGAATTGGAAGAATTGCAGTAAGTCTATTTCGCTATCCGTACAAAAAGATATCCGCGATCATAAGTATCATTTTCTAGAAGTTCTCCGTATTTGTCGTGCCATCCACCATTTTCTAAATCACTTTGCAGTTCGATTAAGCCTCGTTCTAGATTTTCTTCATCCAATTTGGCAAAGGAAGAAATGCCCTTGCGAAATTTTTCTTCCAGGTAGACTTCCGGTTTGGCCCAGTCGGCGGAAGCGAAATGATCGACTAAATCTTTGGGAAGTGGAAAAGGGAATCGTTCAAACTTTGCATCCAGGGGAGCAACAACGTATTGCTCTAGTTCATTCATCGTTGGTCCGAATGTCGCATCTATCTCCCGAAATTGCGGAAAGTAATCATACAACCAGTATTCACCCAAGTGTTTCGTATCGAATGCAAAAATTGCTAAAGGACCTCCACCACTCAACCTCAGTGCTTCAGCAACTCCAAAGCGCCAGTCCTTAAGGTGGTGTAAGCACAGAGTCATTATCGCACCATCGAAACTGTTATCTGGAGAACACATAGCCTCCGCACTGGTGGTGTGGAAGCTGAGGTTTGCATGAGTTTTAGCCTGTGCCCGCATTACTTCTGAAGGCTCCACCGCCGTAACGATATAGCCCAGTTCTGCCAGCGCTAGACTGTAATTGCCAGTGCCTGCACCGATATCCAGAATCTTGGCCGGGGCTGTTAATCCGAGCAAATCAACGAGCCACTGCACGATGCGTGGATCGGCGGCTCTGGTGGCAGTGTAGGTTTTACCAATGGTGTCGTAGTGGCTGCTCATCACTAGAAGAGGAATAATGGTTTAACGGCATAATAACAAAATTGGCTGAACCTGGAATTTTTGCGTTATTCTGATTTTCAGGAAAGATATACCAGCGTTCGAAGCCTTGAAACAAGGTAAAGTGATCCTATAAATAAGTACTATTCGACTAAATTTCGAAGCATCCAGTTTGAGGTTTTGCAGTTATGAAAGCTTTAAAGTACTTGGTAATTGGGCTGGCGGTTATTGCCATTCCTGTCTTCGGCATCGCGCAAGCTCCTGACTACGCCCAATTCAAGACCAACGATGAAGAAAACAATATCGAGATCTTTAAGCTCGCCAGTCCTTCAGTCGTTCACATTACCAATTCCCGTTTAGTTCGTTCATTTTATTCCTTGAATCCGCAGGAAGTTCCACAAGGAACCGGCACTGGTTTTGTCTGGAATGCAGACGGTTATATCGTCACCAATTTTCACGTAGTTCAGCAAGCTAATCGCGTCACTGTAACGCTGCAGGATGGTTCCAGTTACGATGCAGAACCTGTGGGCTCCGATCCCGACAAGGACCTTGCGGTGTTGCGCATCGACGCACCGGGCGTTGAATTGATCCCTGTAAACCTGGGCGATTCAGCATTGTTAGAAGTAGGCAGAAAAGTCATTGCCATCGGCAATCCCTTCGGTCTGGATACAACCATGACCGTTGGCGTTGTTAGCGCACTGGGACGGGAAATCGATTCTGTCAGTCGGCGAACAATTCAAGATGTGATTCAAACAGACGCCGCCATCAATCCCGGAAATTCCGGTGGCCCGCTGTTAAATTCTTTAGGGCAACTAGTAGGTGTTAACACCGCTATTTATTCGCCGAGTGGTGCTTCATCGGGAATAGGGATTGCCATTCCGGTTAACACGGTAAAACGCATTGTGCCGGAATTGATTACCTATGGACGCGTGCAAACACCAATTCTTGGTATTTCTCGAATTCCGCAACCAGACTACTATCGTGAATTATGGGGAATAGAAGGTGTAATTGTTTTAGATGTGGTTGCAGGAACGGATCCCGAACGACTCGGAATGCGCGGCATCCGTCGCGCACAGCGAGGGCAGATTCAACTGGGTGATGTCATCGTAGAAATAAACGGGCAGCCAATCGCCAACGAAGATGATTACGCAACTGTAATCGAACAGCATCAACCCGGTGATATAGTTAAGGTGCGAACACTTAGAGACAATTGTCTTCTTGAATACGATATTGAACTACAGGCGCCAATTTCCAGGTAGAAGTTGTTTACCCTTACCTATCGTTATCTGCTTGTGAGTAGTGCTTTGGCATTCACCGCCGCGATTTGCACTTGAGAAGGAGCAGTTCCACCCTTGTGATCACGGGCCTTAATCGATCCTTCCAGGGTTAAGACATCGAACACATCGGCATCGACTAAATCTGAAAACTGCTGCAATTGTTCCAGAGTCAATTCTGACAAATCGACTTGTTGCTCGATTGCGAATGAAACAGATCGACCTACGACATCATGGGCATCGCGAAACGGCAGACCCTTTTTAACCAGGTAGTCAGCCAGATCAGTGGCTGTTGCAAATCCCTTCATGGTTGCAGCCAGCATTGCTTCTTTATTGCAAACCACGGCAGGAACCATTTCGCTGTAAGCAAACAAACTATCTTTAACCGTGTCTAACAAATCAAATAACGGTTCTTTGTCTTCCTGATTGTCTTTGTTGTAAGCCAGCGGTTGCGATTTCATTAAATTCAGTAGCGAAACCAGATGCCCAACGACGCGACCCGATTTGCCACGAATGAGTTCGGGCACATCTGGGTTTTTCTTTTGCGGCATGATGGACGAGCCAGTACAAAATCGATCGGGCAGCTCAACAAAATTGAATTGAGCAGAAGTCCACAGAACCAATTCTTCAGAGAATCGCGACAGATGGGTCATTAACAAACTCGCTGCTGCCGCAAGTTCGATAGCAAAGTCTCTGTCACTCACTGAATCTAACGAATTGTTTGTTGGCGCATCGAATCCCAATAGCTCAGCAGTGTAATCCCTATCAATTTGAAAAGTTGTTCCGGCGAGAGCAGCAGCTCCTAGCGGCGATTGATTGACTCTGCGTCTACAATCTTGAAATCGGGAGTAATCACGCTCAAGCATTTCAAACCAGGCCAGCATGTGATGACCGAAAGTAACTGGCTGCGCAGTTTGTAAATGCGTAAACCCTGGAAAGATGGTTGCTGCTTCTTTCTCGGCTATCTCAACGAGGGCAGATTGAACTTTTGTAATGAGCTCACAGACCATATCGATCTCATCTCGCACATAGAGACGAATGTCAGTTGCAACTTGATCATTGCGTGATCGACCGGTGTGCAACTTTTTGCCGACGTCACCAATCTTTTCAGTCAGGGCTGACTCGATATTCATGTGTACGTCTTCGAGTTCCACCGACCAACTAAATTCGCCATTAGTGATTTCAGTGCGAATGGCTTCGAGGCCATTTTCAATTTGCTTCAGTTCATCCGCCGTGAGCACGCCCACCTTGCCGAGCATCTTGGCATGTGCAATCGATCCATCAATATCGTATTGATAGAGTCTTTGATCAAAGGACACTGAAGCTGTGAATCTCTGCACGAACTCGTCAGTTGCTTCACTGAAACGTCCGCCCCAAAGCTTGCTGGTCTTATCCTGTTCTTCGTTGTTACTCATGGTTTGACTAACTGCATTTCAACTGGCAAAGCCAGCGGTGGGCTAAAAGGCTGGCGATTATAGCAGGATAGTGAGGGCTTAATAAGTCGCCTAAGCCCCAGTAATTACGACCGTTTCTGGAGTTTCGCTATCGGACAATCACGCCGAATTGCCGTAGAATGCAATGCCATACACGAGATCCGATTGATAGAATTAATGACCCAGACGAAAATCAGAATCGCCACCAGAAAAAGCCCCTTAGCCCTCTGGCAAGCCAATTACGTTAAAACGGTATTGCTGGCAGAGCATAAGGAGCTTGCTGTAGAGCTGGTTCCAATGACTACTCGCGGTGACAAAATTCTTGATACGCCACTGGCAAAAATCGGAGGCAAGGGTTTGTTCGTGAAAGAATTGGAGCGAGCCATGTTGGATAGCGAAGCAGATATTGCAGTGCATTCAATGAAAGATGTGCCAATGGAGTTTCCATCGGGACTTGGACTGGCAGTAATTTGTGAACGCGAAGACCCAAGCGATGCGTTTGTCTCCAACAATTTTTCTTCATTAGCAGATTTACCCGAAGGAGCAAAACTAGGCACCTCTAGTTTTCGTCGGCAGTGCCAACTAAGTAGTCTTCGTCCTGATCTAGAAATCATCGATCTACGCGGTAACGTTGGTACCCGCTTGGAGAAACTTGATCGGGGAGAATATGACGCAATTATTCTGGCTGCTGCCGGATTAATGCGTCTGGAAATGGAAGAACGCATCAAGCAGCGGATTCCTTTCGAACAATGTTTGCCTGCTGGTGGACAAGGCGCAGTAGGTATTGAATGTCGTACTGAAGACATAGAAACCTTAAAGCTAATTGATTGTTTACATCACAATGACACTGCATCTCGAGTAGTGGCTGAGCGCGCAGTGAATGCAAAGTTGCAAGGCGGTTGCCAGGTTCCCATTGCAAGTTTTGCCGAACTTGAAAATGAAGAGATCTATTTGCGTGCACTTGTAGGTTCAGTCGACGGCAAACAACTAATTCGCTGTGAAATGAATGGAAATTGTCATCAGGCAGAAAAACTCGGTATCACAGTTGCTGAAAAATTATTGGGGATGGGAGCTGCTGAAATTCTCGAAGCACTGCAAGCGACACAAGACTAAAAATGAATTCTTCTTCTCTATCAGGCTTGCGCGTTCTGATAACCAGACCCGAGCCTCAACACAGTGCAATCAGCTCTGCAATTCAGGATAACGGTGGTATCGCCATACATTTTCCTTTGCTCAAAATTGAAAGAGTTGAGAATGGTGACAGTGTTCACGTTATCAAATCGAAGATAGAAAATTTAGACAATTATCATATTCTAATTTTCATTAGCAGCAACGCTGCGCAATTGGGTGCGACCTGGATTAATAATTACTGGCCACAGTTTCCAATTGACGTTCAAGTAATAGCCGTTGGTCCGAGTACTGCAAGAATGGTTTCGGCAGAACTAGACTGTAAAGTAATTCATTCAGAAAGCGGGGCGAGCAGTGAAGATGTTTTAAGTCTCGATGAGCTCAAAGCAGTAAAAGACAAGAAGGTCGCAATTTTCAGGGGTGAAGGCGGAAGGGAACTGCTTGCAGAGACATTATCTGCACGAGGAGCAGCCGTTGAATACATCGAAGTGTATACACGCGCAGACGCTGACAACACTAGCCAGCAATTAGCATCCATCATTAAGGACGATCAAATAAACGCTTTATCTGTAAGCAGTGGAGAATCTCTGAATCGACTGAATAAACTATTGGAAGAAACTAACGTTACTTTATCGGGGTCTAAAGAAGTACCCATCATCGTCCCATCAGTGCGAGTCGCCGCTCTGGCAGAACAATTGGGATTCTCGACGGTCAAAATAGCAAATGGTGCAGACGTTGAAGCGACAATTAATGCGCTACAAGAACTTGCCAATTAAGCCGACAAAATAGATAGTGTGTATGTGAATTGGTAGCTTTCC
Source organism: Pseudomonadales bacterium (assembly GCA_012103535.1). Lineage (GTDB taxonomy): Bacteria > Pseudomonadota > Gammaproteobacteria > Pseudomonadales > Pseudohongiellaceae > UBA9145. The sequence goes on along the minus strand of WLWQ01000003.1, from coordinate 223,173 downwards.
TGAGTTACTAAACAAGAGGACATTGAGTGTCAGATCAGTCGGAAACGCCAAAGATACTCGAAGAGTTATCCAAGGGCAGTGCTAAAGCCAGCAGTCGTACCTCCCGCCAACAAAAGAAAGCAAGACGTCGATTCTTGCTCGTTCTGGCATTCTTCGTACCCGTGTTCGGGGGAGTTGTCTATGTTGGCTATCAGCAATATTTGTTACAGCAGAATATCAGTAGTATTACCAGCGAAAACCAGCAGCTTGGTCTAACTGTTGCCAATCAGAATTCGCTGATCAGTCAGCTGCAGGAACAATTGCAAGCTCCTCCTGAGCCGGTAGAAATTGACGACACCGCCGTAAGAGAAGTCGAATCAGCGCTTAATGCAGAAATTTCACAGCTGCAGCAGCAACTCCTGGAATTACAATCACAACAAACGTCAGCGGTTGTGCAGCCGAATCTAGATTGGAAACTCATAGAAGCAGAATTCTTACTTCGGCTTGCTAATCAAAAATTGCAGTTAGAAGCGGATGTAGGATCTGCCATTCTTCTCTTGGAAGATGCTGACACAACATTAGTGGAATCGGGCAATAACGCAGTGTTCGCAGCGAGGCAATCAATTGCCAATGATCTTTCTTTGCTGCGAGGAACTGAAATAGTCGATAGGGAAGGAATTTTCATTCGGCTATCTAACCTGACCAATCGAATTGATCAGATTGATTTACTCGGCTCGATGCGTGAGAACTTTGAGAATCGGCGCAGCACTCAATCGACTCAGGTAGATATTGGTGCGGAGCCAAGTGGTTTCATAGATTCTACTTACGATTTTTTAAGTTCTATCTTCGTCTGGAGAGAATGGGAAGAAAATCCCGCTGCGATGCTGGCACCCGGTCAGGAATCTACGATCAAGCAAAGTCTGCGCTTAATGCTAGAACAGGCACAGTACGCCATGGCCTCCAAAGATACGGAATTGTATTTGCGCAGTTTATCCAGCAGCAAAGCCTGGTTGCAACGTTATGCCGTTACTGAAACTGCTGTAGGCCTTGCTATGCTCGAAGAGATTAATGAATTGAGTAGTATTGATATAAGCCCCAGCCTGCCCAGTTTAGAAGGCTCGCTTTCATCTATTGAACAACTAACTCCGGACTGAAAGGCTTAATTATGATCCGGTTATTTGTCTTCAGCCTACTTGCCATCATCGTTGCACTGTGGGTAACGCTTTATCTTGGTTTTCCTAGCGATCCTGGTTACTTACTAATAGCCTTTGGCAATTACACATTTGAAACGAGTCTGTTTGCATTATTGGTTGCCAGCGGCATTTTGTATTTGTTGTTCAAACTTTTAATAATCCTATTGCAATGGATTAATCCAAGAAAAGTTTTTCAGTTTGGGCAGGCGCTTAGCGATCAGCGCAAAGCAAACGCCCGTAGCGACACTATTGAAGGCTTATTGTATTTTACTCGGGGTAATTGGCTATCAAGCTACAACTTGTTAACCAAAAGCGCCGATGATAAAGATGCCAGTGTTGTTAATTATCTTGCTGCTGCCTACGCGGCGCACAAAGTAGGGCGTAAAGATGACTGGATAAAGTGTCTGGAAGAGGCTGAAGAAAAATATCCGAAAGCAAGGTCAACCATTAATTCGCTAAAAGCTCAGCTCCTTTTTAAATCAGGGCAACTCGAGCAATCTGTGGCGGTACTGGAACAGTTAAAACGCAGTTCGGTAAACGATCCATCCTTGATGCATCTACTAAAAGAAGTCTATGTAAAGCTGCAAGACTGGCAAGCACTGAAAGAATTGTTGCCTGTTTTGGAAAAGAACAAAGTAATAGACACTTTAGAAATCGAACAAATTCAGATGCGAATTTTTATGGAAGAGCTATACGCTAGCTGTTCATCTAAGGATGATTCCTCTAATCAAGAATCTCTAGCGCTGCTCAACAAATTGTGGAGGAAGGCACCAGCCAAATATCGCGAAGACGAAAAAGTTGTAAAACATTATTCTGAATTGTTGATTAAGTTAGATTCCAAGGCCGATGCCGCCAAAGCAATTGAAACTGCTGTAAGCAAGAACTGGAGTGAAACTCTGGTGCAGTGCTATGGTGAATTAGATTTTGGCACTAGCCCGCAGCAATTGATCGTCGCCGAAGGCTGGTTAAAAGCACGTCCTGCCGATGCGAATTTGATGCTTAGTCTCGGCCGCATTTCTATGCGCAATGAACTGTGGGGGAAGGCAAAAGAATACTACGAAGCGAGTATCAAGATCGCACCAACTGCAGAAGCTTACGGAGAGCTAAGCCGATTGTTAAAACACTTGGGAGAAGTTGAGGCTAGTGAAACTTATTTGCAGAGCTATGGTGACATGATCGGGGCGCAGCTTCCGGAACTTCCTCTGCCAGCGCAAAACAAAATCACTCACTAAACCCGCGATAATCAACAAATGATCATTTGTTGAAATTTACGGGTTAATCAATACCTAATTCCTTCCACAACTCATCGACTCGCTGTTTTACTTCTTCGCTCATCTCGATTGGAGTTCCCCATTCTCTGTCAGTCTCACCTGGCCACTTGTTGGTAGCGTCCAGACCCATTTTGGAACCCAAACCTGAAACCGGAGAAGCGAAATCGAGATGGTCGATAGGAGTGTTGTCGATTAGCACGGTATCTCGAATTGGATCCATGCGCGTTGTGATGGCCCAGATAACATCTTCCCAACTACGGATGTCCACATCGTCATCCACGACCACAACAAACTTGGTGTACATGAATTGTCTAAGGAAAGACCAGATTCCCATCATGACGCGTTTCGCATGTCCCGCATATTGCTTCTTCATGCTGACCACGGCCATTCGATAAGAGCATCCTTCAGGAGGAAGGTAAAAATCGGAAATTTCCGGAAATTGCTTCTGTAACAGAGGCACGAACACTTCATTCAAGGCCACACCTAACATCGCCGGTTCATCCGGCGGGCGACCCGTGTAGGTGCTGTGATAGATCGGATCCTTACGGTGAGTAATACGCTTTACCGTAAATACCGGGAATTGCTCTACTTCGTTGTAGTATCCAGTGTGATCCCCATAAGGTCCTTCGTCCGCGACTTCGTCCGCCTCTATAACGCCTTCCAAGACGATTTCAGCACTTGCCGGTACTTGCAATTCATTGGTTTGAGACTCCACCACGTCAGTCTTCCCACCGCGCAATAAGCCGGCGAAAGCATATTCTGAAAGTGTGTCTGGTACCGGGGTCACTGTGGCCAGGATGGTGGCAGGATCGGCGCCTAAGGCAATCGATACGGGAAAAGGTTCTGCCGGATGCTTCAATTTCCAGTCACGAAAGTCCAACGCACCACCGCGGTGAGAAAGCCAACGCATAATTAGTTTATTGCGTCCGATCAGTTGCATACGGTAGATGCCAAGGTTTTGCCGCTCTTTCTCCGGTCCCTTGGTAATCACCAGGGGCCAGGTTACTAACGGAGCAGCGTCGCCTGGCCAACAAGTTTGAATAGGCAACAAGGCAAGGTCGATTTCATCTTCTTCGATGACTATTTCCTGACAAGGTGCCGAGCGTTTTACGTTAGGAGCTATGTTTAAAACACTCTTGTAGCTGGGCAAGCTCTGCCACAAGTCTTTCCAACCCGAAGGCGGAGTAGGCTCTCTTAAAAAAGCCAATAACTTACCGACATCGCGCAATCCTTCCAGATCTTCCTGGCCCATTGCCAAAGCGATGCGCCGGGTATTGCCAAATAAGTTTGCCAGGAGGGGAAGAGAAGAGCCTTTTACGTTCTCGAAAAGTAGAGCTGGGCCACCACGACGAAGTGTTCGATCTGAAATCTCGGTAACTTCGAGATAGGGATCGACTTCGGTTTGAATTCGTTTGAGTTCGCCCTCTTGTTCGAGCAGATCAATAAAGTCACGGAGATCTTTAAATGACATGAAAGGATTCTTTAAGAGAGCCTAGTTGGAACTGGTATTAACCAGATGATATGGCGAAGTATTATTTTCTCTTCATCGCATTAAAGAATTCATCATTGGTTTTGGTGTCTTTAAGTTTATCCAAGATGAACTCAGTTGCCTGCACGTCTTCCATAGAACTTAGAAGCTTGCGCAAAATCCACATGCGTTGTAATTCTTCTTCGGTGGTAAGTAAATCTTCGCGGCGAGTGCCGGAGCGTCGCACGTTGATTGCTGGATATATGCGTTTTTCTGCAACTTTTCTATCCAGGTGCAATTCCATGTTACCGGTGCCTTTAAATTCTTCGTAAATGACTTCATCCATTTTCGAACCGGTTTCAATCAGAGCTGTAGCGATAATGGTAAGCGATCCACCTTCTTCCAGATTTCGCGCCGCACCGAAGAATCGCTTAGGTCTTTCCAATGCATGAGCGTCAACACCACCGGTTAATACTTTTCCTGAAGAAGGTATTACTGTGTTGTAAGCTCGCGCCAAACGCGTAATTGAATCGAGAAGAATAACAACATCTTCTTTGTGTTCTACCAGGCGCTTCGCTTTTTCGATCACCATGTCCGCAACTTGCACGTGGCGGGATGGTGGTTCATCGAATGTACTCGCTACTACTTCACCGCGTACCGAGCGCTGCATCTCTGTAACTTCTTCCGGCCGCTCATCGATTAGCAATACGATTAAACGAGTTTCCGGATTATTCCTTGTAATCGACTGAGCAATGTTTTGCAGTATGAGTGTCTTACCAGCTTTCGGTGGTGACACGATCAATCCCCTTTGTCCTTTTCCAATCGGTGCGGTTAAATCGATAACCCTGGCACTTAAGTCTTCGGTACTACCGTTACCTAGTTGAAGTTCTAATCGTTCGTCTGGAAATAGAGGGGTGAGGTTTTCGAAAAGGATTTTGTTCTTGGAGTTTTCAGGTTTGCTAAAGTTGATTTCGGCTATCTTTAACAAGGCAAAATAGCGTTCGCCGTCTTTTGGAGGTCTTATTTTTCCAGCGACTGTATCACCAGTGCGTAAATTAAATCGTCGTATCTGACTTGGCGAAACATAAATATCATCTGGTCCTGCTAAATACGACGAATCCGCCGACCTTAAGAATCCAAAACCATCCTGCAAAATTTCCAATACACCATCGCCGTAAATGTCTTCCCCGTTCTTCGCATGCTTTTTCAGTATGACGAATATGATGTCTTGTTTTCTGGAGCGAGAGACGTTGTCCAATCCCATCTCTTGAGCTGTTTCGAGAAGTTCTGCGATTGGTTTCGATTTGAGTTCTGTGAGGTTCATAGTTGGATTTCTATAAAAGAGAATTAGGGATTAGATTGATAATGCGTACTGTCATTTGAACGAGACAGGACACGAATATAGGTGCAAAGGATTAATCTTTAGGAATTGATTATGTGATTTAAAGGGTTGTTGTTAATACTGGTTAATCTTGCAGAGTGGAGTTTGTCGATGGATTTCTTTTTTGTTTAATCTTTCTATTAAAAATCATAGCTAGATTTTTTTGTTGGTTTTTATTTTTAAGGTCCAACGATTTTTTAACTATAGACCCACTCTTTTAATGTGTCCACAAATACTTATTTTGCATTTTATAAATTAGGTACGCAGAACTTGGCGCAATGCGCGTTATCTGTTTACCAGGAATAATTCAGGTCAATGTGGAATTTTTGGTTACTAGAAAAATCAGGGTTTTAGTAAGAAATTCCACTTCCTGTGGCGTCTCGCAGATATGCGAGACGTCACATTAAACGCAATTTAGATGGCGCTGTCAATAAAAGCAGAAAGTTGAGATTTTGAAACGGCGCCGACTTTGGTACCAGCTACATCGCCATTATTAAATAGAATCAGGGTAGGAATGCCGCGAATCCCGTACTTGGGCGCCGTTTCCGGGTTGGCGTCTACATCCATTTTGCATACCTTTAACTTCTCGCCATAATCGCCAGCGAGTTCTTCTAAAACCGGTGCGATCATTTTGCAGGGCCCGCACCATTCGGCCCAGAAATCTACCAGTACGGGGCCTTCGGCCTGCAATACGTCTTGGTCAAAACTACTATCTGAAATGTGAACGATGTCGCCAGCCGCGTTGCTTTCCGTCTGCGTCTGTTGCTGATCGCTAAGATTGTCGCTCATAAAGTTTTCCTTTGGGTTTAGAGGCTAGTTACTAACCGAGAGTTCAGAATCGAGCAGTGCATTCAAATGGTGCATGGTCGAGGACTCTATAATAAGGCCAATTATTCAGGTTTCAAGATATTGCGAATTTTTCGTTGTGACCGCCCAGAATCCGGCAGTCAGCTATTGCTCGGCCATAAGCTGGGCAGCCTTTTTCGCAAAATAAGTCAGAATGGCATCAGCGCCAGCTCGCTTTATTGCGATTAGAGATTCCATGGCAACGGCATCTTCTTCGAGCCAACCGTTTTGAGCGGCAGCCATGTGCATCGCGTATTCGCCACTTACCTGATAGACAAAAGTTGGTACGCCAAACTCTTGTTTTACCCGATGGACAATATCCAAATAGGGTAAGCCAGGCTTGACCATTACCATGTCGGCGCCCTCTGCTAAATCCAATGCAACTTCTTGCAGGGCTTCATCACTATTTGCGACATCCATTTGATAACTGTATTTGTTACTACCTCCTAAATTACCACTGGAACCAACTGCGTCGCGAAACGGCCCATAGTAACTGGAAGCGTATTTTGCCGAGTAGGCCAGAATCTTGGTATAGATAAGTCCGCTTTCTTCCAGGGTTAAACGTATCGCACCAACTCTACCGTCCATCATATCCGAGGGTGCGACGATATCGGCACCGGCCTGGGCATGGGATAAGGCTTGCTTCGCTAGCACTTCGACAGTTTCATCATTTAACACATAGCCATTGCTATCGATAATTCCATCTTGCCCATGGGTAGTGTAGGGATCCAATGCGACGTCCGTTATGACCCCGAGTTCCGGTTGCGCTTCTTTAAGTGCTCGCACCGCGCGTTGCACGAGACCCTCAGGATTAAACGATTCACTGCCATCTTCGCTCTTCGCGGAGTCATCAAGTGAAGGGAACAAGGCGATAGCTGGAATGCCAAGAACAACTAATTCAGCCGCTTCTTCTAACAGAACATCTATGCTCATGCGGTACTGCGATGGCATCGATTCGATTGCTTGTTTTTCTTTACTTCCTTCAACAATAAAAACCGGATAAATCAGGTCATCTGTGCTCAGTCGAGTTTCACGCATTAAGCGCCGGCTAAAACTATCCCTGCGCATACGGCGCATTCGGTTAACGGGAAATTCACGACTGAAATCAAAATTGGACACTTCGAGTTCTCTTAACTTATGTTTTTTAAAGCTTTATATTCGCTAATCTGCGCGATCTTGGGCTTCTGCAGAATCGATTGCAAGTGGTTTATAGCATATCAAAACTTGAAAACAAGAATAAAATACCTACAGCGAATCCTCACAAGCCAGGGTTCATGCAGCTTTCCAATCTGCTAAGGATATTTGATGAGTAAAACGAAAACCGCCATCGTTGCCATTTTTGCCATCGCAATTGGTAGCTATTTTTTCTTCGATCTGGGCCAGTTCCTAACGCTCGAATATGCGCAGTCACAGTTAGGCGCAATACAGGATTATAAAGACCAGAATTTTGCCATTGCGGCAATGATCTATTTTGTTGTTTACGTCACGGTTGCAGCATTGTCTATTCCCGGTGCGGCCATCCTTACACTAATAGGAGGGGCGATCTTCGGTTTAGGTTGGGGATTATTGCTGGTGTCTTTTGCCAGTAGTATCGGTGCAACGCTTGCATTCCTGGTTTCTAGAACGCTGCTGCGAGATTGGGTGCAAAGTAAATTTGGAGACTACCTGGCACCTATTAACAAAGGCATTGAAAAAGACGGAAGCTTCTATTTGTTCAGCATAAGAATGGTGCCCTTGTTTCCATTTTTCATGGTGAACCTGCTAATGGGACTGACACCAATTAAGACAGCGTCTTTTTACATTGTTAGCCAAGTAGGTATGCTGTTAGGAACGGCAGTCTATGTAAACGCGGGTTCCGAGTTAGCACAAATCACTTCGTTGTCGGGCTTAGTGAGCGGATCTTTGATTTTTTCTTTCGCGTTGCTTGGGCTATTCCCGCTCGTCGCTAAATTTATCGTAAATTCTATTCAACGCAACAAGGTCATGAAAAAGTTTGTTAAACCCAAAAAATTTGATGTAAACGTCGTAGTCATCGGTGCAGGTTCCGCCGGTTTGGTTGCATCGCTTATTGTTGCTGGCGCCAAAGCAAAAGTCGTACTGGTAGAAAAACACAAGATGGGAGGAGACTGTTTAAACACAGGCTGTGTGCCCAGCAAATCACTTATTCGCAGCGGACGCATAATGTCCTACATAAAACGCGCTGAGGAATACGGCATTAATAATGGGAATGGTGATGTAGATTTTGCCAAAGTGATGGAACGAGTACAGGGCGTGATTAAGGCGATAGAGCCCCATGACTCGGTGGAGCGCTTTACTTCTTTGGGTGTGGAATGTGTGAAAGGTGAGGCCAAGATCGAATCACCTTATAGCGTTCGCGTTGGAGAGCGCGTCATCAATACTCGCTCAATCATTGTTTCCACCGGTGCTCGCCCGCTAGTTCCACCAATACCCGGCCTGGATCAGATCGACTATCTGACTTCGGATTCCGTATGGGAATTGCGCGAATTACCACGCAGACTACTTGTGGTGGGCGGAGGACCGATCGGTTGCGAATTAGCACAGGCCTTTAACAACTTGGGGGCTGACGTTACTCAAGTAGACATGGCAGCACGCATCATGCCTAGAGAAGATCCTGAAGTGTCAGCGGCGGTAACAGAACAATTTGAGAGTGACGGTATAAATGTACTCACTGATCAGCGACTGCTTAAGTTTGGTCAGATTGGTGAGCAAGCTTACATGGATGCCGAGTATCAGGGTGAGACGGTGCAAGTAGAATTCGACAAGGTCCTTTTAGCGATTGGTCGGAAAGCTAATGTGGAAGGATTCGGTCTGGAAGAGTTAGAGCTGCCTTTAACCCCTCAAGGGACAATTGAAATTAACGAAGCGATGCAAACTTCCTATCCGAATATCTACGCTTGCGGTGATGTGGCAGGCCCATACCAGTTCACTCACATGGCATCATTTCAGGCCTTCTTTTCGTCGATAAACGCCATGCTCGGCGGTCTTTGGCGGCTCAAGGCTAAATACAATGTTGTGCCTTGGGCAACATTTACCGATCCTGAGGTCGCTAGAGTCGGACTGAGCGAAGAAGAAGCGAAAGCACAAAACATCCCCTACGAAGTTACGCGGTACGATATGGATCATCTCGACCGCGCACTTGCAGACGGTGAAGCCCATGGCTTTATAAAAATATTAACAGTGCCGGGAAAAGACAAAATACTTGGGGTAACTATCGTTGGTTATCACGCTGGAGAGCTTATCGGTGAGTTCGTGTTTGCCATGACTCACGGCATGGGCCTAAAAAAGACCTCGGCAGTAACTCATATCTACCCAACATTACTCGAAGCAAATAAATTCGCAGCTAATGCCTGGCGGAACGCGCGACTGCCGGAAAAATACTTTCCCTGGACAGAAAAGTTTTTCCGCTGGCAGAGAAAATAGAACGACGATCAGGTAAAAGTTATTACGCATAGATTAGAAAATTACTCTGTGAGGCATGGGTGAGACAAGTATTTTGCATGAGTAACATGCTGCGCAGTCGAACGACAGCAATCTGTGATTGCTGGCTGGGCCATGCCGACATTCGCTGAAAGCGAATGCGAGCTCTTAAATTACAAGCAAAACCACATTTTTGTGCCTCTAATTTTAGTGAGAAGCTGTAAAAGTGTATGGATACACTTCTACAGATAAACCAACAAATAGGAGTTACTCGTGAATAGTCAGGCGGAAGTAAAAGGCATAGTTTCTGAACGCTATGCCGAAGGTGCAAAAGAAAGACAAGAAGCACTTTGTTGCCCGGTAGACTATGACGTTCGTCTATTGGAACTATTGCCCCAGGAAATTGTAGAACGGGATTACGGTTGTGGAGATCCCTCTCGTTATGTGCAAGAAGGAGATACAGTTTTAGATCTTGGCAGTGGCGGCGGAAAAATATGTTATATGGCTGCTCAACTCGTGGGAGAAACAGGGAATGTCATCGGCATCGACATGACAGACGAAATGTTGGCCTTAGCGCGTAAGTATCAAGCTGAGATGGCAGAAAAGATTGGTAGCGATCGCGTCACTTTTCATAAAGGCTATATTCAAGATCTTGCATTCGATCTTAAAGCTCAAGAACTTTTTTTAGAAAATAATTCATCACTTTCCATCGAGTCCCTGGAATTTCAAGATTGGCAACAGCAGCAAAAAATCGAGCAACCTTTGATTGCTGATAACTCGATTGACCTGGTGGTATCAAACTGCGTCTTGAATCTGGTTGCTGAAACGGATCGTAAGCAGATGATCGATGGAATTTTTAGAGTGCTTAAGCCAGGAGGTCATGTAGCTATTTCCGACATCGTCAGCGATGAGTCGGTACCAGAACATCTGAAGAGTAACGAGGAGTTATGGACTGGCTGTATATCCGGTGCCTTTCAAGAAAAACAGTTTTCACAGGCGTTTCTCGATGCGGGTTTCGTGTTGGTTAACTATGACAAGTGGGACGCGAGCCCCTGGCAAGTAGTTGAAGGAATTGAGTTCCGCTCTGTAACCTTAATGGCGATAAAGCCAACCCCCAAAGTGTGTTTAGATGTTGGCCAGGCCGTTATTTACAAGGGCCCCTACAGCGAAGTGCGAGACGATGAAGACCATATTTACCCCCGTGGTGAGAGAATCGCCGTCTGTGAGCGCAGCTATAAGTTTTTAACTGAGGGACCAATGAAGGATGATTTCATCGGTATTAGTCCTGCGGTTGCAATTGAGGGGAAAGAGTTTTGTGCCCCAGCCGGCACAGTTCGATTCGCGCGGGAATCGAAAGGTTCCACCCATAATTCTACGAGTGGTGGTAACAGCTGTTGCTAATTTAGCTCCAGGCTATAGCGATGAGTATAGCCGTTGGAAGTGAGAGCGAATACTTGTTGCTCTTGACTGTGTTTCGCCACGGCAACGACAGCAGAATTGGTAGCACTCACCACTCCTAAGGAATTAGTTTTAGGTGTAACCCAACGTTCGACTCTACTGCCATCTGTAGTGTTCCATAACTCCAAAGCGCCCGTGGTGTTTCCTGTCAGTAATTGTTGACCGCCATTGTAAAAGCGCGCGGCTAGGAAACTGGAGAATGAAGGAAAGAAAGGGTTGTTGTAACGCAGGTGGGTCATTTTTTCGCCAGAGCGCATGTCAAAGATAGCAGCCTCGCGATGTTGTATTGCCAGAAAACCAAGACTTCCGTCTTCCGACAGAGCAATAGTGTGAACTCGACTATCATGGTTTAGTTCTCGAATCACGGAACCATCCCGTAAGTCCCAAAACACCGTAATACGATTACTCAAACTAAACAGCGCATAGCGACCATCGGCACTGATTGCCTGATTGATAATTTCCGCACTGTGTTCCATTTCATGAATGATTCCGCCGCGCTGTATATCAAATAGAACTGCTTCTCCTCCGCTTAATCCCAGTAACGCTTTGTCCGCTCTAGGAGTGAGTTCTATGTAGCGAATTTCACCTGGGGAATTGAAAAAACGCAAAGCACTACCTTCATAGACATCCCACAAGACCAGAGTGCGCTCATCGGCTGTAACTACATAGTCCCCTTCTGGGGAAAACGACAAAGCAGTAATCGCCGTATTCTCATCCGCTTCATGATTCCAGTTGTAGAGCCGCTCACCGTCGTCTGTTCGCCACAAACTGCCACCGTGCTGGAAAGAGCCAACTGCAGCGTACAAACCGTCGGCTGAAAAATCGGCGCTATAGACGCCTTCGACGCTCGTCGACCAACTAGCCTCAGGTTCCTGTCCGAGATAACAGGCGGAAAGAAAGAATAGACAAAAAAGCAGAATTCCCGCTTTTAAAGTTCCGAGAAGAATGGGTTTAACTTGGGTGTGTAACTGTCCGTCCATGACAGGGATTGCAACGAATAGAGTTTAAGCCACCATACTGCGATGACAATCGTGTACTGTGCTGATTAGTTTGTCTTCCAATTCAAACCGCAAATTTAATACGTTGCCAAGCTCCACCATGTCCCTGGGAAGCCCAGCCAGTAACGCCGTACAATGTTTGTCGTTCTCATATTTGTCATTGAATTCCAGTGCCAAATCGGTGCTTTGCACGATAGCTTTGCAAAGATCCATAGCAGTCGAGAGACTGCCGTCATTAAACTCTCTGGCTTCGGTAATGAGTTCGTTATAGATTTCGAAATGACCAGCAGAAACATAATCCACCAGAGTTTGGCAGAATGCATTGATGCGGCGGGATAATTCGTCTGCTGGTTCTTCGGAAGCTCGAGGAGTGACGATTCCTTCGAAGTCCTTAGTCACTTGAATGCGTTGTTGCATCCAGCGTCTTACCATATCGTCTACGAGATTCCATCCTTTTACTGCATCTAACCATCCTGCTTTCTCCTTAGCCGCTTACCGACAGGTTCCTCTTAAATATAGGTAAGGAAATTGAATTCACGCAAGGTGAATTTCCGAATTTTTTCATTGGATTGCTAGCGCGGTCTGAACCACCACTATGGCGAGCAATTTCAAAGAGATAGTTCGCTCGATCAACTGGTTATTGCCCACAGAAAGTTTAGAGATAGCTGCTACACTTAATTGAAGGACAATTTGATCAGTGATTTAGCGACCTGTAGCGCTCTGGCGGCCATGAAAATTCGACTCTTACTCCCACTACTATTGCTTATATCCAACCAGGTTCACGGGCAGGAAGTTCCGGATTCAGTCTATGTGAATATATCTCCCGATTTTGTAACCAATTACGATGAGGGTGCGCGCCTTAAGTATCTAAAAGCTTCCGTCGCATTGAAAATTGTTGGGCTTAGCGAAGAAGCTGTCAGACATCATCTGCCTTCGATCAAGAATAGTCTGGTCATTCTCTTTACATCGCAAGCCGAAGAAAATTTGACCTCCACCGTGGGCAGGGAAACTCTGCGGCGGGAAGCCCTAGATGAAGTGCGGCGAATTATGTCGACGCTGGAACGGGATGGGGATCAACAAATAGAAGATTTGTATTTTACCAACTTCATTGTTCAGCAATAGCGAAACAACAAAAATATCTAGGCTTTGTTCCACTGAACTAAAAACTCATCGAAATTGAGTTCGTCACTCGCTTCGATTTCTTTTTGTCGCAGGAGAGAATCCGCAGCGGTGGCACTCATGTGGTTTAAAGTTTGATCTTCAAGCCCGTTGTTGCTCAGATGTTCATGGTGCAATTTAGACTGGCGCATTGAGAATTCAAAGAAAGAGATGTTTCCGTCTTTCATTTCTTTCAACATCTGGCCTGATGGTGTGAGCTCAGGATTATCCACTTTCGCTCTTTGTTTCTTCAGACTTTCTGAGTAGCTGGAGACTCCGTGGACAGAATCCAATAATCCAGCACTATGGGCTAAATCATCGAGTAACTCGATTGACCATTCCTTCAAACCTTTGGTTGATGATTCCAAATCCAGCATCAATTCTGGATTTCGCCCGTGCTCCACTACTTTCCCGATATTACTGGCCACTTCAAAAAATTCACGCTTATTACAAGCAGGACTTTCCGCCAACAAACAGTGCACTAAGAAAGTATCGAGAAACCTGATCTGCTCTGCACTGATTCCTAACGGAGCGTAGGGGTCTAAATCCAAGGCTCTTACTTCAACATATTCAATACCATTATTGATCAGCGCATCCAATGGCCGTTCACCACTCTGCACATTTCGTTTAGGTCGAATCGTTGAATAGAATTCGTTTTCTAATTGCAGCAGATTCGTATTAATTTGAGCATAATCACCGTTGCTTTGCTGACCAATTTTATCATACTCGGCATAAGGCGTGTGCATCGCCTCATGGAGGCAATCTACGTAAGTTTGCAAATCGTTATAGCAAACAAAGAGTGATTTTTGTGCTTCACTCTTGTAACCAAGATTGCCCATGCGCAAACAAGTGGCCTCTGGCAAGTACAAACTAGTTTCATCGAAATTCTGCAAGTCATGCTCTCTTCCGGCGACGAAACATTTACACGCAGCAGGTGAAGCACCACACAAATAAATAAGTATCCAGGAATAGCGGTGGAAATTTCGTATCAAGTGTAAGTATTTTTCAGTACGAAATTCCTTCATTGATCCTGAATGCTGACAAATTTTCTGATAAGGCTCCCAAAAAGATTCAGGCATGGAAAAGTTGTAATGCATACCGGCAATGGCTTGCATCAGACTGCCATAGCGATTATGTAATCCATGTCGATAAAGTGTTTTTAGCTTGCCTATATTGGAACTGCCGTATTGGGCAATGGGTATTTCAGCATCTTCACCTAATGGACAAGGCATACTGCTTACCCAAAGCATTTCATCGTTATCCAAATTTTGCACAGTGAAGCGATGAATGTTTTCCAAAACCTGCAGGCATTCGTCAATGTCCTGAAATGCTGGCGTTATGAATTCCAACAAGGATTCAGAAAAATCGGTAGTAATATAAGGATTGGTGAGTGCCGATCCTAAGGCCGCGGGATGGCCGCTGAGAGATATGTGACCGTCAGGTAAAACCCTTAAGCTTTCCTTCTCAATTCCGCGAAGAACTGCTCCCCACTCCGGATCAAATTCAGGCAACTGGTATCGCTGCAAACACTCACTGAATTGCTTAGCCAAAGTCACTCCTAATCATGGAATATGGCGGATTGAATCTAAAATTCCATGCTGATTGGCATTGGGCTGGCATTATGCCAAATATCAGGGGTTGTTGCGAACAGAGTCCGGTGCCTGAAAACCAGCATTGATGGGGGGTTCGGCTACCTATCCCTGCTGTTTGAATTGCTGGATCAGTCTTCGCTGTTTCTTATTCGGTTTAGTTGGGGTTGGCCAGTGCTTGGGTTGGGCTTTGCGTTGTTGTGCTTGTGTTTCCCGTTGCTCTTTACTTGCTTCTGTTTCTTCGTACAACAGTTGTGCTGCCGGCGCTCCACGGCGCTGTTCAGAAAGTGCTTTCACAATAATTGTTTTTTCATCAAAACCCTGTCGAAGTTTTATTTTCGAACCGACTTCAATTTCCTTGCTCGGCTTAGGGCGTGATCCATCACAATTCACTTTTCCGCCATCGATTGCCTTTTTAGCGATCGCGCGGGTTTTGAAAAATCGTGCAGCCCACAACCATTTGTCTATGCGTACTCTTGTTAATTCTTCGTTAGTCAAAACTCTACCGTTTTTGTTGGGATGGCATTATGTGATGGAAATCATCGATTAATGGAAACTCATCATGATCGACTCCCGGTCGTTGGCTGTCGGGTTGCTTAATCCCGTATAAGTGTCGAATACCTTCTCGCTGTGCCTGACGTAAAACCGGTAAAGAATCATCAAAAAGCAAAGTGCGTTCTGGGTCGTATTTTTCAATGAGCTGCAATTGTTCCCAGAATCCATGATTTTCTTTTGCAAGATTCAATTGATGAGAACTGACACACTGATGAAAATATTCATCGATACCAGTATGACTCGTTTTTAACTTTAAACTTTTTGGGTGGGCGTTGGTAATTAACACTAGCCGCTTGTCTGAAAAGCGTAACTCCCTAAGCAAATTTTCGACATTCGGCCGAATTGTTATTTTGTGCTTAACCTGTGTTTTTAATTGAGGAATATCAAGTTGTAATTCTCTTTCCCAATAATCCAGACAATACCAATTCAGCGTGCCATGTACTTCTTCATATTTACTGCGAATTACGTCGAGAGCTTCTTCCTTGCTTATACCATTGTTTTTCGCATAGTTTTGCGGAATTAGATTTAGCCAAAAATAATTATCGAAATGGAGGTCCAGAAGAGTTCCATCCATGTCGAACATTATGGTGTCAATTGCTGACCATGGAGGCATATCAATATCCACGCAACTTTTGCTTGGCAAGCAGGGGTGTCTCATGCAACATGCGTCAAGCTTATCGAACCGGCGACGCAAATAGAATCCCTTCATAAATAAAGCTATGTGGAAAGAAAACCAACTCGATGCATTACTCCGAATTGCGATTTCGGCCGGTAAAGAAATTCTGTCTGTCTATAATGCCGCCGGTGATATAGATGTCACTATAAAGGACGATAACTCGCCACTCACAGAGGCTGACCGGCGTGCCCATAATCTGATTGAGGCGGAGCTGCAAAAGTTAACGCCCGACATTCCCATTCTTTCCGAAGAGTCCGATGAAACAGCTGTTGAAGAGCGCAGGGGATGGTCGCAATTCTGGATAGTCGATCCTCTGGACGGCACCAAGGAGTTTATAAAAAGAAACGGTGAATTTACCGTTAATATCGCGCTGGTAAACAACGGCGTTCCAGAGCTGGGTGTCGTGCATGTACCAGTTACGGGCATGAACTATCTAGGGCAGTTGGGGACTGGCGCCTGGAAAGTCGATTCTTTAGGAGAATTCCAGGAAATTGCCACGCCAAAATTTCGGCCAGGAGAGCAGGCAGTGAGAGTAGTAGCCAGTCGCAGCCACCGTGGTGAGTTAGTAGATCGGCTAATCACCGCCATGGAAGCAGAGCTCGGAAATACTGAAGTAGTAAGTATGGGCAGCTCACTAAAAATTTGTCTCCTGGCGGAAGGAAAAGCCGATATCTATCCGCGCCTGGCGCCGACATCGGAGTGGGATACTGCCGCCGCACACGCTGTGCTCGCCGCTGCTGGTGGAGAAATCTACGATACCAGCTTTGAAAGCCTGCGGTATAACCAGAAAGATTCACTGCTCAATCCTCATTTTATTGCCGTTGCCGACACACACTACGATTGGCGTTCACAGTTACTTCCCAGTCTCGAATAATTTCACTTCTTAACGCATATTTTCCTGTCGCAATTTCGATTGTTGTCTATGCTTTATCTAAGAGGGTTCAATACCTTCAGATAGTTAATAGCAGTTGCAGGAAGTTCAATTATGTTGAGAAATGTGCGTCGTCCCCGTAATCATGTCCCGCCTAATTATGAGGGAGCAAATGCAGTTCGCGACAAACTGCTAAAAGAAATTACCGATTTGCAAACCAAGCTGGACAATTTGAGTGGTTCTCCTTCGCAGAACAACCTGTCAGCTGCACAATCCTTCAAAGAAATGATCTATAGCCGCGAGGAATTGCTCAACAATCTCGACAAGCAAAAAGATGAATGCGCTAGTTTCGGTGTTGAGCGAAAGCTGCAATAGTCCAGGCGCCTTATCCCCAAGTCTCTGCACAGCTAGACAAATAGCCGGAAAACCGGTAGCGTTCTAACTCCCTGAATTCTTTCCACATTATTTAGTTGAAAGCCCGAAAGGCGGCCAGCTTGGTGTTAGAGGCTTCCTATGCGAAATCTATTCTTATTTGTTTCAATATTCATTCTAGTTAGTTGCGGTGAAAGCCCGTCTTCCACTCCTACTTCAGATCTAACTCAATCCTCGCCACCACCAATAGCGGATTCGGCGCAAGCTGAAACCGAAAGGCTCAATCTATGGTTGGATGAACAATGGGAAGAGCAGTTGGATTTCAGCCCAGAATTCCGCACTTCCCTGGGTATAAAAGTGGACTATGACCGTCTCGACAACTACACCGTTGAAGCTGAAGAAGAACAACTGGAATGGTTGCGAGCATCAGTCGCCACAATGGAAGGAGACTTCGATTATGCTGCGCTCACCGAAGACGGCAAGCTGTCTTGGGATATGTGGTCTTATGCGCTAGAACGCTCCGAGGCAGGCGTTCCTTTCAATGGTCATGGTTATCTTTATGGGCGTGGTGGCATTCATTCTGGTCTGCCAAATTTCCTGATTAATTTTCATCGGGTAGATACCGAGGAAGATATGAATGCCTACCTGGCGCGATTGCGGGAAATTGATCGAGTGCTCGGCGAAGTGCTGGAAAGAGCGCAAGCGAATGCAGCGGCTGGAGTTCGTCAACCGAGCTTCGGCTACGATTTCGCAATCGATGAAATCGGCCGTATCACATCAGGCGTGCCATTTAACACCGACGATGACACACCAAACTCGCCTCTATGGACAGATGCCCAAGCGAAAATCGATGGCCTGTTAGAAAACGATATGATCGATGAAGATCGGGCACTGGCATTCAGAGATGAAGCGAGATCGATTCTCGAAGGCGAAGTCGCAGTGGCTTACCAAACAGTATTAGCGTGGTTGCAAGGCGACATGGCAAACACTTCGGAGCAGGCACAGGGTGTTTGGGCATTGCCAAATGGCGAGGCTTATTACAATTATCGCCTGGCGCAAATGACTACCTTGGATCTCACTGCGGATGAAATTCATCAAATTGGCCTCGACGAAGTCGAGCGCCTATTAGGCGAAATGGAAGCAATAAAGAATGAGATCGAATTCGAGGGCAGTCTGCAGGAGTTTTTTGCCTTCGTGCGCGACGATCCAAATAATTATTACGAAGATACCGACGAAGCCAGACAGGTATACCTTGATGACAACTATGCCTATCTCAATGCCATCAATGAAGTTCTGCCGGAATACTTTGGACGTCTACCCAAAGCCGATCTGGAAATACGAAGGGTCGAAGCCTTCCGTGAACAGGATGGCGCCGCTCAGCACTATTTTCCTGGCACGCCCGATGGTTCTCGCCCAGGTGTTTATTATTCCCATATGAGTGACATGAGCTCATTGCCTAAACATCAAGTTGAGGATGTGCTCTATCACGAAGGTAATCCTGGCCATCATATGCAGATAGCAATTCAGCAGGAGCTCACCGAAGTGCCGCGCTTTCGAACTCAGTATTTCACTACAGCCTATGTAGAAGGCTGGGGGCTCTACGCAGAATGGCTGGCGAAAGAAATGGGTGGATTCGAAGATCCCATGTCTGATTTCGGTCGCTTAGGAGGAGAGATCTGGCGCGCGATTCGACTAGTGGTAGACACTGGTATCCATGCCAAGCAATGGACCGAAGAGCAAGCTGTGGAATATTTCTTAACCAACTCCGACAGTTCTGAAAGCTCTGTGCGTTCAGAGATAAAAAGATACTTCGCAAATCCTGGCCAGGCCACCGCTTATAAAATCGGCATGATGAATATTCAACAGGCACGAGCCAATGCTGAAGCCGCATTGGGAGATGATTTCAATATCCGCGCTTTTCATGATTTGATTCTTGGTGCAGGCGCATTACCACTACCCTTAATGCATGCTAGAGTTGATCGCTGGATAGAAGAAGTTCGAGCCAATTAAAAATGATTAGAAAAAGTCTTCACTGCATATTAGTAGCACTAGGATTAACGCTTTCCTTATCCGCTTCCGGGCAACTAGATTTTGCCGCTCCAACAAGTGTTGGCATGTCCAGTGAAGCACTTGCGCAAGCCACAGCGAGACTACAGCAGCATATCGACGACGGAGAGATCTCTGGCGTAGTCGCTGCTGTTGCTCGAGATGGCAAAATCGTCTATTTCGAATCTTTAGGTTTAATGGACATTGCGCAAGAATTACCAATGCAAAAGGATGCTTTGTTCCGCATTTACTCCATGGCCCGGCAAGTCACTACAGTGGGGGCACTGGTTCTTTATGAACAAGGTAAGTTTCAGCTGGATGATCCCATCAAGATGTACTTGCCGGAGTACGAAAACCAGCGGGTACTGATAAATTCCGACAGCACAGACATTAACCAGACTCGTACAAGAGTTGGTGACATCACTGTGCAACACCTGATTACCCACACTTCCGGGCTTGGCAGTCGCAGCTCACGTTTGTATCGCGAGAATAATGTAAGAGATAAAAATATTTCATTGGACCAAATGGTTGAAAACACCGCACGCATTCCATTGTTTCAAGATCCAGGTACGGAATTTCGTTACGGTATTCATGCAACTGTTTTAGGCAAGCTTATTGAGGTTTGGGCAGATCGCCCATTTGAAGAATTTCTGCGCGAAGAACTTTTATTGCGCCTCAATATGAATAGCACCATGTTCTGGGCGAGCGGTTCCGATCAAGATCGCCTGGCGGTCGTTTATCGACCCACCAACGGTGAACTTCTTCCTTATCAGATCGAAACCATTCCCTACACTATGCAGCCTCGACTAATAGAGGGCGGAGTTGGATTGCTTTCAAGCGTCGGCGACTTTGTAAACTTTTCGCAAATGATTCTCGACGGAGGAATGTTTCTGGGCGAGCGTATTTTGCAGCAGGAAACCGTAGATCTGATCTACGCAAATGCAGTCCCAGGTCAGGCCATGCCCATTGGCACTAGTGGATACTGGGCTGGTTCCGGATGGACCTGGGGTGGATTCAATCTTGTGCTCGACCCGAATGCTTACAGCTACCCGGTTTCAGAAGGTACTATCTGGTGGGATGGATCTGCTGGCACGCGTTACTTTATCGATCCAATTCAAAACACAGTCATTGTCATCATGGCTCAGGTATCACCCTCCCGCGGTGGAGGATTTCGCGAGAATTTCTCTCGACTTGTGGATGCAGCCATTGTAGAGCGGCGCTAGCTCCAGATTTGTTTGTTAAGCTATTGATTTAGCTAACTAAAATAAGATGTAACCTCATTCAATTTCGGACGTCTAATTCTTATATAGCCATAGTAGGCGCCGTACTCGTGCCTGCCTATAAAAATAGTACCAGGTGTGAGGATTGAGGGGAGTTCTGTCAGATGATTATCAAAACCGAAAATTTAATGAAGCTATTTCGAACTGAAGACGTGGAGACCACAGCGCTTGATGAAGTGGATCTAACAATTGCTGAAGGTGAGTTCACATCTATTATGGGACCCTCGGGTTGTGGAAAATCCACACTCTTGCATATTCTTGGTCTTATCGATAATCCTGACGGTGGTAAATACTGGTTTCTCGACGAAGAAGTATCGTCCTACTCGGAGCGGCAAAGAGCCAACCTGAGAAAGGAAAATATTGGCTTTGTTTTTCAGAGTTTTAATCTCATCGATGAGCTCACAGTATTCGAAAACGTAGAGCTTCCACTTATTTACACGAAGACTCCCGCCAACGAACGTAAATCCAAAGTTGATCAGGTGTTGGATAAAATGGACATGGGCCATCGTGCGAAACATTTTCCACAACAGCTTTCCGGTGGTCAGCAACAACGTGTAGCAGTTGCTCGAGCTATAGTGAACCAACCGAATTTAATTCTCGCGGACGAACCGACCGGTAACCTGGATAGTGAACATGGTGAAGAAGTGATGAAGATTCTTTCTGGTCTTAATGAAGAAGGAACAACCATTGTCATGGTTACTCACTCACCGGTAGACGCGGCGGTGGGTAAACGCATTGTAAGAATGTTGGACGGAAAAATTATTTCGGAAGCTGTAAACGAAGAACAAGCAGCTGTCGCTTAGGGAAAAACTACCGGGAGTTGGTATCAGCACATGCTCAAAAATTTTTTCCTGCTAACCCTAAGAACTCTAGTAGCTAATCGTCTATTCACCGCAATAAATATTATTGGCCTGGCCATTGGCCTTGCCTGCGTCATTCTCATTGCATTGTTTGTACGGCATGAAACCAGTTTCGATCAGCACTGGCAAAATTCAGATCGAACTTACAAGGTCATGCGTACCTTTCTCGCCGGGCAATCTACGCCAGAGTTGCGGTTGGCAACTAATGCACCTCAAACTGGCCCGCTCCTAGCGCAGGATTTCCCTGAATTTGAACACGTTGTCCGTTTGCAGAACACAGGACAATTACTTATCTCTGATCCGGAATCTAATCAATCGTTTTACGAGTTTGGATTACTCTTTGCAGACCCCAATGTCTACGAAATATTCGATATGCCCATGCTCTCCGGCCAATGGGAAGGCGCATTGGATGCGCCAATGCAAATGGTGATTAATGAAACCCTGGCCGCAAAATATTTTCCTAATGGAGATGCCGTAGGTGGTTCACTTCTGGTCGCTGGGCAGGCACCGGTCGAAATAACCGGAGTAATCGAAGACCTGCCAGACAATACTCATCTGAATGCACAAGGATTTGTTTCAATTTCAACATTGTTGGCAATGTTTGGCGATGGGTTTCTAGTAAATTGGGCAAGCAACAACTATCACACCTACGTGCTGACACCTGAAAATTACGGCATTCAAACATTCATCGATGAGATTCCCGGCTTTATGAATCGTCACATAGGTGAGCAGGCAACCGACTTTACCGACTTTGTTGTCATGCCTCTGACGGATATACACCTGCATTCCCAGAGAGATAATGAATTGGATGCTAATGGCAATATCGTTACGGTAGTTACCTTTAGTGCGATCGCCGTGGTCATTCTCTTGATTGCCTGTTTCAACTTTATGAACCTATCCACTGCTCGTTCCGCCAGTCGAGCAAGGGAAGTGGGTTTGCGCAAAACTCTAGGTGCCGATAAGCGCCAGATAGCCCTGCAATTTCTTGGAGAGTCGGTGCTTCTCAGTGTGATTGCTATAGTCATGGCCGCTCTGGTTGTAGCCTTCGTCTTGGCATGGTTCAACAACTTAGTTGGATTAAACCTCAGTTTTAATCCGCTAAATGATCCTCTTCTGGGTGCAGGCTTACTTGTACTAGCTGTTGCAGTTGGCTTAGTGGCTGGTAGTTATCCTGCTTTCTATTTATCGTCCTATTCAGTGTCACGAATTTTGAAAGGAGAGCTCACCAAAGGATCGGGTGGTGCGAACCTTCGAAAGTTTCTCGTGGTGACCCAATTTTCAATTTCTATTGCGTTGGTAATCGCCTCCGGGATCGCCTTATCGCAATTACGTTATGCCTTATCCATGGATCCCGGCTTTACTAAAGATCAAATATTGTTGGTGAGGGGAAACGGTATTGATGGACTAGGTACCAATTACCAAACCATGAAACAGGAGCTACTCGCTCATCCGGAAATACTCTCAGTCACGGCAGCGAATCTGATGCCAGGTGACCAGAATACCAATTCTACTTTGGTACGCTATGAAGGTGGCGATCCGCAAGGATTAGGCATGCCCTATTTGAATGTTGACTATGACTTTTTCGAAACCTTCGATATTGATATTAGTCTAGGGCGAAGTTTCTCCGAAGAGCGCGGTACAGACCTTACTCCGAATACATCTGTAGATAATCCCATTGGGACTGGCGCATACATACTAAATCAGCATGCGGCAGAACAAATCGGTTACACGCCGGAAGAAGCACTCGGAAAATGGTTCGAAGTTTCTATGGCACAAGGATTCGAACAGAGAGTGCGTGGGCCTATTGTAGGCATTGCAGACAACATATTCTTTTCATCAATTCGCGAAGCAGTTAAACCGGTTTACTATGCAGTACGAGAACATGACAACCCGAACGGAAATTTTCCGCGTTTTGGCCAGATGGCAGTGCGTATGTCAGGAAGAGATGTTTCAGACACTGTCGGATTCATCGAATCAACTTGGGAAAACTTTCTACCTGGCGCGCCCGTCAGGCATGAATTTATGGATCGAAAGTTTGAAGAACTGTATCAATCGGAACAAACACAGAGTCGCATCTTTACTGCATTTTCTTTTATGGCGATTTTTATAGCAGGGCTTGGATTATTTGGCCTGGCTTCTTTTTTGACCGAACAGCGTACGAAAGAGATTGGTGTAAGAAAAGTGCTTGGCAGTAGCGTAATGGATATTGTCGCGTTGCTAACTAAAGATTTTACTAAGCTCGTACTTATTGCCAATCTTATCGCCTGGCCAATCGCCTGGTACTTTATGAATGGTTGGTTGGAGAATTTCGCTTACCGCGTTTCAATGGGCGTCGGTATCTTTTTCTTCGCCGCATTGCTAGCCTGGCTAATCGCTGCGCTAACTGTTGGCAGTCTTGCTGCTATTACAGCGAACTTGAATCCCACTCTCTCACTTCGGCACGAGTAAGCCCTTATGTTGTTACAACATATTCACACTGCATTTAGAAGTTTTACTACGCAAAAACTTTACTCCGGCATAAGCGTATTCGGTCTCGCTATCAGTATTGCTGTTTGCATCTTAATCGCGTTGTTTATTCGTCATGAAACCAGTTTCGAATCTATGCATCCCGATAGCGACAATAGTTATCGACTCAACTGGGCAAACCTGGGCACAGGAGCTCGCTTCGGCACGTTTTTTAATCCGGTAGCTCCAATATTGGCAGAAGGATTGCCAGAAATAGAATCGTTTACTCGATTGGCATTTAATCAACACCTGGTAACTATCGAAGCTGAGCAACAATTCCGTAACATCAGTTTCGTCGACCCATCATTCTTCGACATATTCTCATATCCAACGATTCTCGGTTCTACGGAGACCATCGAAGACAGAACCTCAGTAGTTCTTACTGAAGCCGCAGCATTGGAACTTTTTAATGAAACCGATGCGATCGGTAGAGTGCTCACCATTGATGACCAATACGATTTCCAGGTAACCGCGGTGGTTGAGAACAATCCATCGAATACACATCTGGTGTCAAATATCTTTGTTAATGTAGAAAACGTTCCGGCGATGTGGAATTACCCAGGGGTGTGGGAAAACATGGGTTCGGATGTAATGTATTCCTACATACATTTAGCAAACGGCGCAGATCCAGTTGATGTCAGAGAAAACGCGTTAGAGTTCCTGGCGGTTAATCTAAATCTTGGCCCCGAATTCCTGTCTGCTGTGGACATAATGTTGCAGCCAATTGGTGATATTCATTTCACTACAGATTTGCAAAACGAAATGAGCCAACAAGACGACGTGACCGGTGTTACCAAGCCTTTGCGCCAGTCAACGGATGTGTTCATTTTTACTGGTGTTGCGGTACTCACTTTAGTCATCGCGATTTTCAATTTCGTCAATCTGCAAATCGTGCAGTCTTCCAAACGCAACCGCGAAGTTGCAGTAAGAAGAATTGTCGGTGCAGAACAATCCACAATCACTGCGCAATTTTTAGTCGAGACAACACTGATCGCCTTGATCGCATTATTAGTCGCTCTCACAATGGTGAATCTTCTTCTACCTTACTTTAGCAACACGGTTTCGGTGCCTCTTGCCTTTGAGACCTTACTGCAACCGCTAAATGGTATTTTTCTTCTATTGTTTGTACTGGCAATAGCATTGCTGTCAGGCGCATATCCTGCGCTTATCAATGCCAAGAGCTCACCTGTAAATGCCTTAAGAGGTGAAGTGGTAAAAGGTCTCAGGGTATCAAGCTTTCGATCAGGTCTTGTCGTTGTACAGTTTGCGATTTCTATTGGATTAATGATTTCTTGTGGGGTAGTAAACAATCAAATCAACTTTGCCTTGACCAAGTCGCTGGGCTTTGACCCGAGCGAAGTAGTAGTTGTGAATATGCAAAGCCCTCAGGCCAGAGAGAGTTTTGATTCAATTAAAGATCAGTTGATTGGGTATACAAATATTAACTCTGTTTCGGCAGGTTCAATAATCCCGACCCAGAGTTTGTCCGACGGTTCGGGTTTCACTCGCGTTGACGACAATGATGCGCCGATTCTGGCAACCCGGCGAATAAGTGTGAGTGATGGATACTTCGATACTTTGTCAATGAACTTTGTTGCGGGTCGCGAGTTAAGCGATGATTTCGCTACCGATACCATGCCGGCCTTTGGCTTGGATAATCCGGAAGTCTCAGGAGGAGTTGTATTCAATGAAGCGGCGATTAGATCCGCAGGATGGGCTCCAGAGGAGGCAATTGGTCAACAACTCTTCAGTCAGTTTTCCATCGGTGATCAAGCCATTCGCTTGAATTACACAGTTGTTGGTGTAGTTAATGACGCGCACTATGGTTCCGTTAGAACCGAAATCGGACCGGTGTCTTATACGTTAGACACTTTTCGAAACAGCATGATCATAAAGATTGATGAAAACAATATCGCTGACACCCTGACATTTATAGATGACGTTTGGCAGCAAAATGTACCCGAAGTCCCGATCAGAAGAAGTGTATTAAGTGATAGCTATTCTGCTTTTTACGCGGGCGAAAACAGAACGTTTATTCTTTTCACTGGTTTCGCGGCGATCGCCGTCCTAATCGCTTGTCTTGGCCTGTATGGATTGGCTTCCTTTATGGCTGAGCGGCGCACTAAGGAAATCAGTATTCGAAAAGTGCTTGGTGCCACAGTTAGGAGCATCGCTGGCCTGCTTGCCTGGGATTTTTCCAAACTGGTAATTCTCGCCAACATAGTTGCCTGGCCAGCCGCCTGGTGGTTGATGCAGGATTGGCTAACTAGTTTCGCCTATCGTACCGATATAAGTTTATTACTGTTCTTCTTCGCTGGCTTCGCAACCTTTGCTCTGGCGCTAGTCACCACATTTCAACGAGCCTATAGCGTTGCTGTCTCAAATCCGGTTGACGCCTTGCGTACAGAGTAGTTAGATAGCGCAAGCACAGGAATGTAGTTCTCCAGGAGAAAATTCCATGGCAATGGACAAGAAAATAGAAAAGAAGAAGCGACCGCTCTGGCAATGGGGCCTGATAGCTGTCGTCGTTTCTGCTGCTGGATTCTATTTGTATCAGCTCTTGGCGGATGCCTCGATAAGAACTTATCGCGTTCCGCAGGAACAACTCATTGTCTCCACAGTACAGTTCGGCGCCTTCGAAGACCTGATCCCTATTCGCGGCACCATCCAACCTTTCGAGAGTGTTTTTCTCGATGCTGTAATTGGCGGATCGGTTGATGAAGTTTTTGTCGAAGAAGGATCATTTGTTGAAGCGGGCCAACCGCTTGTACAGCTTTCAAATACAGCAACAAGATTAAACGCTGCTCAGGCGGATGCACAAACGACTGAACAATTAAATACGCTGACGAATACTACCAATAATTTCGAATATCAGCGTCTTGCGACAGCTCGGCAGATTCTCGATACTGAATATCGCATTGTTGTACTCAAACGCCAACTTAGTCGTTCCGAAAAACTTGTCGAGGAAAATTTAATCTCTCAAGATGAATTCGATGAGATCGTTGATGAATTGGAGTACCGAGAAAAAGTCCTGGTCAATCTTAAATCCAGACAAGTAGTTGAAGACAGTGAACGCGAATCAAGGCAAGAACAGATAGCAACCCAGATTGCTATGCTGACTGAGAATCTAAGAATATCCCAAACAAGTTTCGAGAGTTTGTTAGTAAAGGCCCCCATAGCAGGCCAACTTACTTCATTTCCTGTGGAACCAGGTGAAAGCAAACAGAATGGTCAGCGCCTGGGACAAATCGATGTTGTCGACCAGTATAAAATCGTTGCGCAGATTGACGAATACTATGTCTCTCGAGTCGCGCCAGACCAAATGTCGACATTTACTTTATCGGGCAACGAATTCGAAGCCCGTGTCATAAAAGTCTATCCCGAAATAACCGAAGGCACATTCGAAGTTGATTTGATTTTTCTCGGTATGACACCGGCCAATATTCGCCGCGGCCAGACATTGCAGATGGAGCTTACCCTGGGTAATCCAGTTGAATCTTTACTGCTTCCGTTAGGTGGTTTCATTCAGGACACCGGCGGTAATTGGGTCTTCGTACTGGGTCCAGATGGCCAGTTCGCGCATCGCCGAGACATCCGGGTGGGGCGCCGTAACAATCGCTATGTCGAAGTTAGAGAAGGTCTGCAAGAGGGAGAACGGGTAGTCACCTCAAGCTACAGTCAAATGGAAGACGTGGAGCGAATCCAACTCGCGCAATAATCTAATCCTCGACCTTATCAACAGCTTATTGCCGCTCCAGGTGTAACCAAGTCTATTTATATAGCCGTTAGCACTGGCTCAATATTTCCGTGCACGGGGAATTCTTGTGAATAGTTGGAGCAGGGCACCATGTTTTCTACCTACTTGAAGATTGCCTACCGTCGTCTCTTAAAAGAAAAGGGTTATAGTCTAATAAATATCGCTGGCCTGTCGCTGGGATTGGCTTGTGCTCTGATACTTGGCTTGTATCTTCAAAATGCCCTTAGTTATGACAGTTATCATGAAAACAAAGATCGCTCTTTCCGACTAGTAAATGAGTTTGGCATCAACGGGAATGTCGATTTTTTTGCGATTAACTCAACTCAGGCTGGGCGCCTTATGCAAGAACAATTCTCCGAGATTGAGGCAATGGCCAGATTTAATCCCGTTGACACCGACCAGGTTCTAATCAGTAGAGACGACAATCAAATTTATTGGCCGAACATCTATCGAGCTAACAACGACGCGTTCACAATCTTTTCCCATGATGTCATTTATGGAAATCAAGAAACTGCCCTAACAGAACCAAACACCATGGCGGTAAGTGAGAGTTTCGCCAGGGAATATTTCGGTGAAACCAATCCCATAGGGGAGTTGCTTGAATCAGAAAATGAAACCTATCGCATAGATCTGGTTTATGGAGATCAGCCGGGCAATACACATTTCAAATACAGCGCGCTACTTTCTTATGATCAGGATGATGATCCAGATCCTGCTGAGGTAGCCAATCAATTGTGGAATGTTGGCATCTATACCTACCTGATGTTTGGCGAAAACTATGACAGTGAAAACTTTGCGGCGCTTTCTGATCAGTTTGTCGAAGAGAATATGATGCCGTTTGCAAGAGAAGTTGGCATCGATGCAACTGTAAGATTTTTTCTGGAACCACTAACCGATATTCATCTGACTTCCATCACAACTTACGATCAGCCAAGAGGAAACATTTTCTACATCTATGCTTTTGCCGCAATCCTGGTGTTCGTATTAATAGTTGCCAGTATCAACTACATGAACCTGGCCACAGCGCGAGCGACAAAGCGAGCCAAAGAAGTCGGTATGCGCAAAGTTATAGGTGCAAACCGTTCGCAACTAATATGGCAGTTTGTGGGTGAGTCTGTTTTTTATGTAGTCGTATCATTGTTGATCGCACTCGTTATGGTTTATAGCGTCATAAATTTCACCGCCATCACGCAGTTGTTCGATTCCGATTTGCAATTCGAATCACTGTTTCGTCCTGCCAATCTAGCGCTCATACTCTTGGGCACACTGATCCTGGGCATAGTTTCGGGTGTGTACCCAGCCTTTTATCTGTCGTCCATTGTTCCCATGGCAGCATTCAAAGGCAGCAGTGGAACTGGCGCGGGCGGCAGTAAGATGCGAGAAGGACTAGTACTTATTCAATTTGTTATTTCTGTAGGCGTTATTACCAGCACCTTGTTCATGCTAGCTCAAATGAACTATGTGCAATCAATGGATTTGGGATTCGAAAAAGACAACAAAATATTGGTGAGAGTTCAAGGTGCAGACCGAGCATTGCAAGTTCCTGAACTCAAAAATGAGCTATTACAGATTCCTGGAGTAAATGAAGTGGCAACAACATTTAACGTTCCGGGCACTATCGTTGGTATTCAGGTTATGTTGGTGGAAGACAATGAAGGTGTTATGTCTCAGCAGACTGTCAACCGCATGACCATCGGCTTTGATTTTATTGAAGCACTTGAAATGGAGGTGGTCGCCGGTCGAGCTTTCGATGACGCCCGAGAAACAGATCGTAATCAAGCTATCATAGTAAATGAGGCGTTAGTGACCGCCATGGGATGGGAAAACCCGATCGGGAAACTGTTTAATTTTGTCGATCCAGACGCTCCCGATCAACAAGTCATCGGCGTGGTCAAAAATTTTCACTATGCGGGTATGCAGGAAGAAGTTGTACCAAAATTTCTGAATATCTTTGAGCCGGATTTTGCCGATTTCGATGAAGATCAACGGCGGCTTTTTTCAAACCAACTCGTCGTAAGTGTTGAAGAAGGAACCGTCTCTCGTGTAACTGAATTTCTGGAACAGCGTTGGTTAACCTTCGACAACGAACATCCTTTCGAATTTACACTACTGGATGACTTAATTGCTGATCAGTACGGTTCTGAAAATCGATTGATGCAACTCATCGGCGTATTCGCTGCAGTTTGTATCTTTATCTCTTGCCTTGGTCTCTATGGCTTGTCTTCATTTAATACGGCGCAGCGAACTAAAGAGATTGGTGTACGAAAAGTATTAGGAGCATCAGCAATCGGTATTATCCTTTTACTGTTTAAAAAGGTTCTGGTACTGGTTGCACTAGCTTCCGCGATTGCTTCTGTGGCTTCGTTTTTCGCTGTAAGTGAATGGCTTCAGGGATTTTATTATCGTATCGATATACTGGGCTTAAACTCGGTGATATTCGTCCTGGCCGCTGCGGTGGCCATTGTCATTGCATTTACCACAATGGCCTTACAGTCATATCGAACTGCCCAATCGAATCCGGTTAAATCTCTGCGCTACGAATAACTATTCATAACGCAGAGATTGTATGGGGTCAGAATTGGCTGTACGCAAACATTGCATTGCAACTGTTAGCACAGCAATCACTATCGAGATAATTGCCACTCCGAAGTAAATGGTGAAAGGCATTTCCGGGCTCGACGTAAATTGCGCAAAGATATATTCCATTGCGATATAGCCAGTAATGCAAGCGATTGCGCAAGCAATCAAAACTGGCTTCACAAAATCCCAGGTTAACAGCCCGATAATAGATCCTGAAGTTGCGCCGAGCACTTTACGTATGCCTACTTCTTTAGTGCGACGCTGACTCGTATAAAATGCCAGGGCATAGAGTCCAAGTGCGGCAATGCCAATTGTTACCAGGCTGGCAAAAATAGAGGCCGTATTTATGCCATTGGTGGCATCATAAATTAGGCCATTGTAAGTCTGTTCATAAAATGACCTTTCCACTGGTACGTCTGGGCGGTGATTCCACCAAACCTCATCGATATGATTTAACACGCTGTCCGTTTGATTCGAATCGATACGAATACTAAGCACTCGCAGGGGCGAATCGAATCCTCTTAATATACTGGTTGAGCGAAGTACGTCCTCCATTCCACCGGCTAAACGAAAATCTCCAATTACACCAATGGCACGAAACTGTATATTTCCAACCTGCATTATTTCATCCAGCGATTCCTCTGCAGATGGAAATTGAAAGTTACCGAGGGCTGCCTCAGTTATGACTACACCGTAAGTTTGCTCTTGATCCGGTTGGCCCTGAGGCATGAAATCAGCAGGAAATTCTTCCGAGAATCCCCGGCCCGCAACTAGCTCAAACTCGTAGGTATCGATGTAATTTGTATCGATCGCATAATGGCTTACCGGGCGCATCTCAGTCTGCTCCCAATGGGGGCGACGCCAGGGGTTGTATGCGCCAGTTTCTGGAGGAGCAACTCCAGATCGAGCGACCGAAATAATGCCCGGGTGCTGCTCTAAGTCATTGACCAATGCATCGTAGTTAAATTCATCTGGATTACGCTGGTCATAAGTGCTGTCAAGAATGACAAGGTTCTGCTTGTTAAAACCAAGCTCCATTTCACCCAAGTGATTGATCTGTAATCCAATAGCGATTGCCACTAATATCAAGGTGGTCGAAAGCGTAAATTGCACTACGGTTATGCCGGAGCGCATCGCCTTACTTAATCGATTTCCGGAGATAATTCCTCGAATAATAATTGCTGGCTGGTAGCGTGATATAGACAGTGCAGGAAACAATCCAGAGACAAAGCCAGTTGCCAATACGAAAAGGGCAATCCAACCGGCATAACTCGTTTGTACAATATTCTCAAAAGTAAAATCTGTATTGGTCAGTGCTGTGTAAATAGGAACCGCGAAATAGACGATGGGAATCGCAATCAAAAGCGCAACTACTGTTAGTAGCATCGACTCAAATAGAAATTGAGTAGCTATTTGCTTTCGGTCAGCACCTAATGTTTTTCTTACGCCAATTTCCTTGCCGCGTTGTTGAATTTGGGAAAGAGATAGGTTTGCGAAATTTATCGCCGAAGTAATTAGAATCAAAATAGCGAACACAACAAGGCCCGCAAGTATTTGTGCGCGGTTTCCTCCCTGGTTTCTGAATGCTTGTCTAGGCGAAAGGTAGATATCAGCTATTGGCTCAAGCTCCAGTGTTATATCAATCTGATTGACGAATTGGGCCTGGTTGTCTGGCACATTGCGCTGAACAAAGTCTTCAAGATCTGCACTGATCGATAAATATTCCTGTTCGTTAGGTAGTGTTAAGTAAAGCTCCGTTCCCCCGAATCCAGCCCAGGCGGGACTCGCCATAAATCTCTCGTTAATCACTTGCCTTCCTGTTTCAGCGGCGACCAGCATTTGCAAATCGAGTGTGCTGTTTATTGGAAGGTCTCGCATAATCCCGGTAACACGAACTTCAAACTGATCATTTGCAGTCAAAATCTGGCCCATTGGATCTTCTTCGCCAAAGTATTTAATGGCAGTAGATTCATTGAGCACGACTGAATTTGTTCCATCTAAGGCAGTATCGGGATCACCCTGAACAAATTCTAAAGACAGAATGTCAATAATTTCCGGGTCGACCCAGTACATTGAATTCGGTGAGGACTGGTTGTTGCGCTCGAACTGCGCTTCATCGGGACGAATCATCGCCATAGATTCTATTTGCGGATAATCGATTTCTAAGGGTGGCGCATATCCTTCTGCAATCATCGGCGTATGCATTCGTTGGTCGGTAGTAAAACTCGTTACCAGGCGATGAGTGTTTTCCCAGTTGGGAAAGTGTTTGTTATAGCTGTAGGTAAACTGCACGTGCATGATGACCAGGATTGAACAAGCTAAACCCAGAACCAGGCTTGCAATCTTGATAATAGAAAATACAGGCTGGCGCTTTAGATTGAATAGCGCAGTTATTAGATAGTTATAAAACATTACGCTTCTCCTCTAAGCAGCCTGGGATTCAGGAGGTGTGTTCACAATAGATCCATCCAGTAAATGCACAACACGTGAACCGAAAGTGGCGTAATGTTCCGAGTGAGTCACCATGATGATGGTTGTTCCTTCTTTATTAAGCTCACTCAACAACGCCATTACTTCATCACCGTTCGCGGTATCCAGGTTACCCGTTGGTTCGTCAGCGAGTAAGACCTTCGGATTACCTACGATTGCTCTAGCGATGGCAACCCGCTGCTGTTGTCCTCCAGACAACTGCTGTGGGTAGTGACCACTGCGATGATCGATGCCTACTTTTTTCAGCACCGCGTCAACTTTTTCTCGTCGCTCAGCGTTAGGAACTTTTTGATAAAGCAAAGCCAGATCGACGTTTTGATATACCGTGAGTTCATCGATCAAATTGAAACTCTGAAATATTACGCCAATATTCGCTTTACGAACCGAGGCACGTTGAGCTTCTGAGTAAGTAGCGAGTTCTTCTTCATTGAAGTAATACTTACCACTAGAGGGCGTATCCAGTAAGCCGATCGTGTTGAGCAGGGTGGATTTTCCACAGCCAGATGGACCCATAACGGAAACAAATTCACCTTCTTCAATCTGAAGATTAATAGCGTTTAGGGCAGTGGTTTCTACATCTTCTGTACGATGAACTTTACAAATATCTTCGAGCCTTATCATGGCGTCTTCCTTCTAATTATTGCGCTAGGTGATTGGGCAAACCTGAAAGATGGGGCTGAACACTTCCAGGAATCTAGGTTTCTAGATTTTTAAGGGCATTTTTAATACCAAGCTGATAACTCACTGATAAATTTAGTTTTTGCTCTGAATTTTGTCTTTTTAGGATGGGGGACTTCGCCTTTGATTGGCGAAAAAATCCATCCGCTTACTAGATAGACGTCCAGAAGTCCTTTTGGTTGCACCGCATTCAATGAATTTTTTGTAGAGAAAAACAGTGTTAATCTGTGAAACCCTGCAATATTGAGACATGCTACATGCAATTCGAATATCTCGTCGATCGCCCTGAAGATGTTCCAAAGGTAATTGCCTGGTGGCGCACCGAATGGGGTTCTCGAATGGGCTCCGATATCGAGAGCCTGGAATCTCAATTGCGCGAGTCACTCAGCAAATCAGAGCTACCAATACATGTGCTGGCGACAATCGACGGGGAAGCGGTGGGAACCGCAGCGTTAAAACTGCAGGAAGCGGCAGAACTGTTTCCGGACAAACAGTACTGGCTGGGCAGTGTATTCGTTGATGAGAATCATCGCGGCAGCGGTATTGCGACAGAACTCAGCTTGAAGATAATAGACCTGGCTAAAGAGAAAGGCTTACCGCATCTCTATCTGCAGACTATCGATTTAGGCGGTGGCTTATACAGCGGGCTCGGTTGGCGAGCGATTCATGAATTTAATTACAAAGATGAGCAAACCCTGCTCATGTTGAACAAGCTATCGTGAACAAGAAAGAAGACTATCCAGTACTAACTGCAATAAAGGTCATCAGAACCAGGCCTGGCCATGAAAAGATTATGGCCAATTACTTTGCAGTAAATGAAGAACACCTAAAGAAGTGGAGCCCCTCCGTACCAAAAGGTCATCATTCTGTAGACTCGTGGAAACGAAGATTGACTGAACGTGAGCTCGAATATGAAAGTGGTTTGTCTGCACATTTCATTGGCACCGATGAAGCCGAGTCCCATGTGATAGGAAGTTGTTCCCTTAGCAATATAGTCCGTGGAGTTTTTCAAGCCTGCCACATGGGGTACTCAATCGGCGAACGCTATCAGGGCCAGGGTTATATGAAGAAAATAGTTAGTCATGCAATTGCTTATGCGTTTAATGACATTAGACTTCATCGCATCATGGCCAATCATATGCCGGACAACGAACGCTCGGCGGCATTACTTAAAAGCTTAGGATTCGAAAAAGAAGGCTACGCAAAGGACTATTTGCTGATTAACGGAAAGTGGGAAGACCATGTGCTTAACGCAATTCTAAATACAAATTTTCGGAGATAACAATGTCAGCCAGTGAATATAAGAAAAAAGTCGATGCCTACATTAAGAAGCATGACAAGTGGAGTTCACAATTGATTGCCGCAAGGAAAGTACTGAATTCCACCGATCTTACGGAAACCGTAAAGTGGGGCTCACCGCATTACACCTATGACGGCAAGATCGTGGCGGCACTGGCCGGATTTAAAAATCATATGGGCATCTGGTTTCATCAAGGTGTTTTTTTGAAAGATAAAGCGAAGAAACTGCTCAATGCCCAAGAAGGCACCACGAGAGGCTTGCGGCAATGGCGCGTGGAAGAAGGGGAGAAAATAGAGGCGAAGTTGCTTAAATCCTATGCCTTAGAAGCAATTGAGAATCAAAAGTCAGGCAAACAGATCAAACCAGAAAAGAAAAAATTAGTCATTCCTGATGAGTTGGCTGCCGCACTGAAAAAAAGTGTGAAGCTCAAAAAGAAATTTGAAGCCTTAACACCGGGCAAACAGAAAGAGTATGCAGAACACATAAGTTCCGCGAAACAAGAGAAGACGAGATTGTCGCGCTTAGACAAAATTACACCAATGATCAACGCCGGAATTGGGCTCTACGATAAATACAAAAATTGCTAGTTAATTGCCGAAAGATCAAAGTTTGTTAAGACAGAGTAAATTGCTCCAGTAGGCAAGGTCTCCGATTTGTATAAGGCTATTTTTTCGGCAGTAAACTTCCCCCAGTCTTGTTGAGCAAATTTTCGTTGTAGGTCAGACAATTTTATCCTTGCCTCTTTGCCAAACCGAGCCACGGTGACGTGGGGAACATACTTTTTCGATTCCTTGGCGAAACCGAGCGGTCCACAGGCTTCGTCGATTGCGTTGGAGAGCAAAGCCAAAGCAGGATTTTCTTCGATTCCTACCCAGATAGAATTTTTGAAAAACCCAACTCCTCGGCAATCAATTTGCAAAGGAGAGCACTCTTGGCTCAGGCTTAACAACATAGATTCTAAAGATGCTAATCGATCTTGCTCTACATTGCCGAGAAACTTCAATGTGATGTGCAAGTTATCCGGTGGAACAACTCGCAGCTTTGTAGACTTATCTCTCGTTAGTATTTCTAGTTCCGCATGCAAGGGAAGCAGCGCCTTATGGAGATTGAATCTAATTCCCACAAAGCCACGAATTTTGTTTTCAATTTGCTGACTGCTCATTTGTCACCATTGTAGGGAAGAGAAAGTTGCTTCTCTATTCTCTACTCATGCTTCCCACATCGCAATTGCCGTCCATTTCGAATAGAATCTGCAGTCCGCCAAAACTGACTAAAGAATGAAAATAAGAAGGGTTTCGCTGCATGCATAATCGGCCCATTTTCAACAGTGACCATGAACTGTTTCGTGATAATGCGCGGCGATTTTTCCGTGAAGAGCTCGAACCAAATATCGACCAATGGGAAAAAGAAGGTCGACTCCCTCGAGAATTCTGGCGCAAGGCGGGAGAGAACGGATTTCACTGCTGTGGTATCCCGGAAGAGTACGGCGGACCAGGAGCAGACTTTCTCTACAACATGGTGCTTTCGGAAGAAGTTGGTTACGCCATCGGTGGGGCCAGTGTAGGCTTTTCAGTTTCTTCCGACATCGTTGCCTACTACTTACTCCACAGTGGAACCGAAGAACAAAAACTACACTGGTTACCGCGAATGGTAAGTGGTGAGTCTATTGCAGCCATCGGCATGACCGAACCCGGCTGTGGAAGCGATCTTAAAGCTGTTCGCACAACAGCCGTTCGTGAGGGCGATGAGTATGTCATCAATGGGCAGAAGACTTTCATAACTAATGGACAAAACTGTGACTTTGTTCTGTTAGCGTGTTCAACCGATCCTGATGCTGGTGCTAAAGGGGTTAGTTTGATAATTGTTGAAACTGAGCGCGAAGGATTTAGTCGTGGTCGCAATTTGGAAAAGATCGGGCAGAAAGCAGCCGACACCTCCGAAATGTTTTTCTCCGACGTAAGAGTTCCAGTAACTAATATGATCGGTAAAGAAGGTGGCGGCTTCGCTGTGCTAATGAATGAATTGCCCCGTGAGCGCATCACCATTGCCTGTCGTGCGTTGGCGGAGGCGCAAAGAGCCTATGAGCTTACTGTTGACTATGTAAAAGAACGTAAAGCATTTGGTCAACAGGTTTACGAATTTCAAAACACGCAATTCAAACTTGCAGAAATCAAAACCGATCTTGCAGTCGGTTGGTCTTACATCGATCAATGCCTGGTCAAAATCACCGAAGGAAAGCTGACACCAGAAGAAGGCGCGATGGCTAAATTATGGACAACTGAAACTGGTAACAAGATCGTTGATTCCTGTTTGCAATTGTTTGGTGGTTACGGATACATGAGCGAGTATCCCATTTCCCGATTGTTTGTGGATTCTCGTGTACGACGAATTTATGGCGGCACATCAGAAATTATGAAGTTAGTCATTGGCAGAACAGTTTAAAAGTCAGAGTAGATATAAGAGAAAAGAAAAAAGGAAGAAGGATATGAGTGGTATTACCGCCTACGGTGCGTACATTCCCCGCGGCCGACTCAATAAACAAGCAATTGCAGAAGCAAATTCCTGGTTCGATGCCAGCTTGAAATCATTGAGCAAAGGCGAAAGAGCAATCTGCAACTGGGACGAAGACGTAATTACCATGGCAGTAGAAGCCGGAAATAATTGCCTGGTATCAAAATCTGATGTTTCTCTGCATTCACTTTATCTGGCCTCCACCACCTTTCCGTTTCTCGATCGTCAAAATTCCGTAGTGGTTAGTGAAGCACTCAATCTAGATAATCAGATTCGCACGATGGATATTGGCGCTTCGCAGCGTGCGGGTACTTCTGCACTAATTTCTTTGTTGGAGTCTGATTGTGAGGGGAGTGCCATGCTGGTGGCTTCCGAACACAGAAGAAGCAAGGCTGGATCAAGAGCCGAGATGCAGTGGGGAGACGCTGCGGCCGCAGTGTTGGTCGGATCTGAAAACGTGATCGCAGAATGCATAGGCATCGAAACAATCGCTGTAGATTTCGTCGATCACTATCGCGGTGAAGACGCAAGTTTTGATTATGATTGGGAAGAACGTTGGATTCGCGATGAAGGGTTCATGAAAAGTGTACCCACTGTAGTGGATAAGTTACTTGAAGCGGCTTCACTTAACGCAGAAGATATTCAGCACTTTGTTATTCCAACGGATCAAGCTCGAAATCCCGGAGCGATAGCAAAGAAACTCGGTATCAAAGCCGAAGCTGTAGTCGATAATCAGATAGCGCAAGTTGGCGTAGCCGGTGTGGCTCAACCGATCTTGCTACTCGCCAAGGCGTTGGAGAATGCCGCTCCAGGTGACCATATTCTCTTAACTGGATTTGGGCAGGGTTGCGATGCTGTTTTACTTAAAGCAACTGATGCAGTCAGCACTTACAAGCCGGCTGTTGGAGTTAGTGCTGCTATCGACAGTCGTCGCGAAGAAACAAACTACAACAAGTTCCTGAGTTTTAATAATTTGGTGGAGCGGGATATTGGCAAAAGAGGCGAAGCCGACAAACAAACTTATCTCTCTGGATACAACCGCAGAAAAGATTTGTTAACAGGATTCGTTGGTGGCAAATGCCGCGAATGTGGAACCGTGCAAATTCCCCGCGAGAAGTATTGTGTAAATCCTGACTGCAATGCACTGGATAGCCAGGATGCCTATGCCTTCTCAGATAAGCAGGGTACGGTGGCCACCTGGACAGCAGACAGACTAACTTTTGACTGGAGTCCACCCGCGTATTTTGGCATGGTACAGTTTGATGGCGGCGGTAAGATAATGATGGACTTTACCGAAGTAGAGGAAGGAACTATCGATTCAGGATCAAAGGTTTCTGTGCATTTTAGAATCAGGCAATTCGATCCAGCGCGAGGCTTCAGAAAGTATTTTTGGAAAGCGGTGATTGAGCAGTAGCTGTGCGAATAATCGGTGTATATATAGAAGAAATTCGACCTATAGAGAGAACTTAACAATGGCGTCAGGAATTAAAGACAAAGTAGTCATTTTAGGAATGGGATGCAGCAAGTTCGGTGAACGCTGGGATTCCAGTCCTTCCGACCTTATGGTTGAAGCCTTTGAAGAATGCATCGGAGATGCAGGCATCGAGCGGGAACAGATCGAAGCCGCCTGGTTTGGTGCAGGCATTGATGCATTTAACGTTGGCTCCAGCGCCATGCCCCTCGCCATCGCATTGCGTCTTAACTACATCCCTGTGACTAAAGTTGAAAATATGTGTGCAACCGGAACGGAAGCGTTTCGCGGAGCAGTTTATGCAGTTGCTTCCGGTGCCTGCGATATTGCTCTCGCATTGGGTGTCGAAAAATTGAAAGACACTGGCTACGGGGGATTACCCCAACGCACACGAGGTTTGGAAAATGATATGTACTGGCCAAACCTGTCGGCTCCAGGCGCCTTTGCCCAACTCGCCTCGGGCTATCGTGCCAAGCACAAACTAAATCAAGATGATCTAAAACGTGCGATGGCTCATGTGTCGGTAAAAAGCCATGCCAATGGAACAAAAAATCCGAAGGCACATTTACAGAGAGAAATTACCGAAGACCAGGCCGTGAACGCGCCGTATATTGCGGAGCCTATTGGGCTTTACGATTGCTGCGGTGTGAGTGATGGTTCTGCCTGTGCAATTGTAACCACACCGGAAATCGCGAAGAGTCTTGGCAAAGAAAATTTAATCTCTGTAAAGGCTCTACAACTAGCAGTGTCTAATGGAACCGAATCCAGTCATGACAGCTGGGACGGCTCCTATTTGAAAACAACTCGCATCGCGTCTCAGCGTGCTTACGATGAAGCCGGTATTCGCAAGCCGACAGAAGAAATCACCATGACCGAAGTGCATGATTGTTTCTCCATCACCGAACTAGTCACCATGGAAGACCTGCAACTTGCAGAAGAAGGCAAGGGCGTGAACGCTGTTTTGGATGGCAACTTCGATTCAGATGGAAAAACACCCTGTCAGATTGACGGTGGTCTAAAATGTTTTGGTCACCCTATCGGCGCATCGGGTTTGCGCATGATTTATGAGAACTATCTGCAATTAAACGGTCGCGCTGAAGCCAGACAACTGGACAACCCGAAGATGGGACTCAATCACAACCTGGGTGGTTTTCCTCACCAGAATATTTGTTCGATCTCAATCTTAGGCCCTTACAACTAAACCACTAAATAATGTCTGAACAACCTCGCAAAGAAAGTTCCGGGGGTGAGATCCGCGTGCCTGGAACTATTTCCAAATTATTAGATGACCTGCAAGAGCTGGTGGACCATTCTTGCCGGCACATAAAATCTCAATGTTTAAAGTCTGATAATAAAATTGATAATGAGCTATTTGATCAATGGCAACAAGCGAGTTATGACTTAGCGATCTGTACTGCTGAATTGGCTGCCGCTCAATCTTTTCTTAGTTTTTCGAACGATTGCGAAGAGAAATCAGAATTACTTCTTCGATCAGCGATTCTTTTTTCTGCGGAAACTATACAAAATGTTTTCCAAAGACTTTTAGCACGGCATTCCGATTTGGGTTTAGCGCCTCAGGATGTGTTAAAGCTTTCCGACGACAAAAATGTTGCTTTCGATCTTGGCCAATGTCTAGATTCGAATAGTCTTGCTGAGTTAGGAAAAGAAATATCAGAACGTGAGATATTTCGTTTGCCTGCAGGTCTGAATGAAGAAAAAGAACTCGTCCGTGAAACCTTTTTCCGCTTTGTCAACGATGTGGTTGCTCCTCTAGCAGAAGAGATTCATCGAGAAGATAAGGACATTCCTGAAGAGATTATTAGGCCAGCATCCGAATTGGGTTGTTTCGGCACTTGCATCCCGGAACGGTTCGGTGGCCTTCAGCCAGATGATAAACCGGATAGTCTCGGCATGATTGTTGTCACCGAAGAACTTTCACGCGGTTCGCTGGGTGCCGCGGGAAGTTTGATTACTCGTCCTGAGATCGCAGCACGAGCCTTACTGGCAGGCGGAACGGTCGCACAACAACAACATTGGTTACCACGCCTGGCTTCCGGTGAAATGCTTTGTGCGATTTCTATCACCGAACCAAATACGGGTTCCGATGTTGCGGCAGTTGCGTTAAAAGCTACGCCGACAGAAGGCGGTTGGTTACTCAATGGCAGTAA
Source organism: Pseudomonadales bacterium (assembly GCA_012103535.1). Taxonomy (GTDB): domain Bacteria; phylum Pseudomonadota; class Gammaproteobacteria; order Pseudomonadales; family Pseudohongiellaceae; genus UBA9145. Next base: position 182,274 of record WLWQ01000003.1, on the reverse strand, counting down.
AACCTGGTGTACCTTTGCCGGTAGATCTGAGTTGATCGTTGTACTTGCTCGCACTAGTCCCGATTCATCCTTGGGCTACAAAGGCTTGAGTATGTTTCTTATAGAAAAACCCGCATATCCAGGTCATAGTTTCAAACACGAACAGGAAGCAGGCGGCTCTCTTACTGGTAAAGCGATCGCAACCCTGGGATACCGCGGCATGCATTCCTACGATCTCTTTTTCGGAGACTATTTCGTTCCGGCGGAGAATTTAGTGGGTGAAGAAGCAGGCGAAGGAAAAGGATTTTATTACACGATGGCGGGATTCTCCGGTGGCCGCATTCAAACCGCGGCACGAGCTACTGGAGTAATGCAGGCTGCCTTCGAAAAAGCAGTAAGCTATGCCAATGAGCGGATAGTGTTCGACCAGGCCCTAAGCCAATTTCAGTTAACCCAGATTAAACTGGCACGCATGCTTGCAACTATTACAGCCTGCCGCCAATTCAGTTATGCTGTCGCTCGGCAAATGGACGAGGGGCAAGGTCAGATGGAAGCGAGCCTGGTAAAACTGTTTAGTTGTCGGGCTGCAGAATGGATTACTCGTGAGGCCTTACAGATTCATGGCGGCATGGGTTATGCCGAAGAGAGCGCAGTTTCTCGCTATTTCGTCGATGCTCGAGTGCTGTCTATATTTGAAGGATCTGAAGAAGTTCTGGCACTAAAGGTAATCGCAAAGGGACTAATTGAGAAAGCATAACCGTCTGGACTAGTTAAGATCGATTAAGTGCAATATGGCGGAATCTAATCGCTCGTGAACTTACTGCCCGGCATAATAAATAACATTAGTTGTATATAAAGAAGGAAGAAGCAGAACAATGAGTGCTCCACTATTACAAGACAAAGTCGTCATCGTTACCGGTGCCGGTAGAGGTATCGGTCGCGGAATTGCCATGTTGGCAGCCGCTAACGGTGCCAAAGTTGTGGTTAATGATTTAGGTGGAGCGGAAGATGGCTCCGGTGCAGATGCCAGCCCAGCAGATGAAGTAGTGAATGAAATTAAAGCGGCAGGTGGAGAAGCGGTTGCTTCCTATGCCAGCGTCACCGATTGGGACGAAGCCCATAGCATCGTAGATATGGCGGTGACAACTTTCGGTCGCATCGACTGCGTAGTCAACAATGCGGGTAATTTGCGGGATGCGATATTTCACAAGATGACCGAAGAAGATTTTGATTCGGTGATAAATGTCCATCTAAAAGGAACATTCAATGTAAGTAGAGCGGCGGCCACACACTTCCGCGCCCAGACCAGCGGCTGTTTCGTCAACATGACATCCACCTCTGGCCTCATTGGCAATTTCGGTCAGGCAAACTATGCCGCCGCTAAACTTGGCATCGTAGGACTGTCGAAATCAATGGCCCTGGATATGGGTCGTTTTCGAGTTCGGTCAAACTGTAGTGCGCCATTTGCCTGGAGTCGTCTAATCGGCACAATTCCTACCAACACAGAAGAAGAAAAAGCGCGCGTCGAGAAAATTCAACAAATGACTCCCGATAAGATCGCACCTCTAGCGGTTGCTTTATGTAGTGACGCAGCAAGCGATGTATCCGGACAAATCTTCGGCGTACGTAACAATGAAATATTTTTGTTTAACCATACTCGTCCAATTCGTTTCGCCCACACCACCGAAGGTTGGACGCCAGATTCAGTGTTAGATCGAGTGATACCAGCATTCAAGGCAGATTTCTTTCCATTGGAGAGGTCGGGTGATGTGTTTAGCTGGGACCCAATGTAAATAAAACTAAAAGAAAAAATTATGTCTTTTAATCCCGAGTATTTACTAAATCGCGAATTCGAAACAATTCGCCAAACCTATACCGAAAAGGATTGTATTCTTTATGCGCTGGGTGTCGGCATGGGATTGGATCCGTTGGATGAAGAATGTCTGCGCTATGTTTATGAAGACGGCCTGAAAGTTTTACCGAGTCAATCCGTGATCATGGCTCATCCGGGTTTTTGGGCGAAAGAAGAAGACATGGATATTGACTGGGCAAAGGTTTTACACGCCGGTCAGGAAATAATTTTCCATAATCCGATTCCATCCTCAGGAACTGTAGAAGCGACCACGCGTATTACCGAAGTGGCAGACAAAGGTGAAAAATTTGGTGCATTAATTATTTCCGATCGCGTTGTTAAAGATGTCGAAACCGGAAATGATATTTGCACGTTAGTGACAACCATCCTGGCTCGCGGTAATGGTGGATATGGCGGAGACAGAAAATCTTCTGCGCCGAAACCAGACGTCGTTCCCACCAGCAATCCTGATGAAATCTGTGATCTACCAACACTGCCACAGCAGGCGCTGATTTATCGTTTGTCAGGAGATTACAATCCCTTGCATGCATCCCCTAGCGTCGCTCGCAGTGTGGGATTTGAAGCACCCATACTCCATGGCCTTTGCACCTTTGGTGTCATGACCCATGCTTTAGTAAAAACCTGCTGCGACTACGATCCTGGTCGTTTTAAGCGCATGCGATTACGCTTCTCCGCTCCGGTTTATCCAGGCGAAACCATTCGCACCGAGATCTGGAAAAATGGCAATGAAATCGCATTTCGTTGTAAATCCCTGGAGCAGGACAAGATCGTTATCAATAATGGTTACTTGCTGATCGACTAACAACTGGAGTAACCGGTGCAAGAAATTCTCAAAGGCTTACGAGTAGTTGAGGGCAGTGCGTTTATCGCGGCGCCCTCCGGTGGCATGACCCTGGCCCAACTCGGTGCCGATGTCATTCGCTTCGACCAGATCGGTGGTGGCATCGATTACCGACGCTGGCCTGTCACCGAAGAAGGTAAAAGTCTTTATTGGCACAGCCTGAACAAAGGCAAACGCTCTATCGCTGTAAACTTTCGCAACGAGGCTGGTCGAGAACTTATTCAGGAACTTATTACTGCCCCCGGCGAAGACCATGGACTCTTTGTCACGAACTTCCCTGCCAAAGGCTGGTTAGCAGATGAATCATTACGTCAGCGTCGCAGTGATCTTATCTATGTAAATCTCGTTGGCGACCGTCATGGTGGCAGTGCACTGGATTACACAGTTAACAGCAAAATTGGATTGCCTTTTCTTAGTGGCGATGGAGAAACGCCAGTTAACAATCCCTTTCCTGCTTGGGATGTACTAGCTGGACAGCAAATCGCCATCGCCCTGCTAGCAGCGGAAAGACATAGGCGACTTACCGGCGAAGGTCAATTCGTAAGACTTGCCCTGGCCGATGTTGCCTTGGCGACTATGGGACACCTTGGTTATTTCGCTGAAGCTGAAATCAACCAGGAAGCGCGCCAACCAATGGGCAATCACATCTTTGGTACTTTCGGCCATGATTTTGTCTGCAAAGACGGGCGTCGCGTCATGATAGTAGGAGTAAGTCCCAATCAATGGGATGCAATAGTAAAAGTGACCGATACCGAATTGCAGGTTATTGCCCTGGAGCAAGATCTCAATCTGGATTTCTCCCAGGAAGGGGATCGCTTTAAGGCGAGAGAACGCCTGCGCGATCTTTTCGCACCCTGGTTTGCCGACAAATATTTTCTCGATGTGAAACAGGCGCTAGATGATGCCAAAGTCTGTTGGGGACCTTATCAATCAATCGAAGAGTTAGTCAGCAACGATGAGGATTGTTCAGAAGCCAATCCATTGTTCTCCCGCATTGAACAACCTGGCATCGGTTCTTACTTAGTTCCTTCACAAGCCATGCAATTTTCAGGTTTGGAGACTGTGCCACCAAAACCCGCGCCACAGCTAGGACAACATACCGATGAGGTACTCTCCGAGATTCTCGGCATGGACAGCAGCCAGATAGGCAAACTGCATGATGAAAAAGTCATTGCTGGAGTTTCAGGAAATTAGGAAGTCGTAGCATATGGAAGCAGAAAACAAACCGACGCGGATTACCGACCTGCTTTTTAGTGCGGCGGAAAAGTGGCCGGACAAGCCAGCGATCAGTTTTCTTGGCAAAACCCAGAACTGGTTGGAAACGAAAAATCGCTGTGTAGCCGCAGCGACTCTATTGAAACAGCTTGGCGTGAAACCCGGCGACCGAGTTGCCTTCCTTGGATTGAATTCAAACGTTTGCTTCGAATCCTATTGGTCGCCGGCACTGGCAGGTGCGACCATGGTGCCGGTCAACTATCGTCTCGCTGTGCGGGAGATGATCGAGTGTGTGCAGGATTGCACACCAACAGTACTAATCGTCGATCAAAATTATCTCGAACAGGCCCAACAAATAGTTGCGAGTTGTCCTAGCGTAAGCAGTATCGTTTCCTGTGGAGCAAGTGATATACCGGAAGGAATGGTGTCTTACGAACAATCGGTAAATGACATCATAGCCAATAAATCCTATGCCGAATTGACTCCAAGCTCAGATGAAGAAATCGTAATTATTTTTTATACCGGCGGTACAACCGGGCGCTCTAAAGGAGTGATGCTCAGTCACTTCAATTTCAAGAGCAATACCGAATGCTCAATCCCTCTTTACCGCATGCAACAGCATTGGGTATTTTTAGTCATCGGGCCTTTGTTCCATCTCGCAGCTGGATCCAGGGTATTTAGTAGTACGGCTCTGGGTGGTCATGCCGTCATACTGCCAAAATTTGATGTCGTTGAATTGATGAAGAACGTGGAGAAGTATCAAGTCAATTCAGCAACCCTGGTGCCAACGATGTATCAGATGATTCTCGATCACCCAGAACTTGGCAGTTACGATTTGTCTTCACTGAAAATGTTGGCCTCCGGTGCGGCTCCCTTGTCAATCGCACTCTTAAGTCGAATCGTAACTGCATTTCCCTATGTTGAATTTTTTCAGACCTATGGAATGACGGAAGCATCCCCCATTCTTACCAGTCTTGATTCGATGTATCACGTATTAGAGGGGCCAAATTCTAATAAACTGGGATCAGTCGGTCGTGCGGTTAAGCACGTAGATTTAATCATTGCTGACGAAAATGATAATGAACTGCCACCAAATTCAGTCGGACAGATTCTGGCGCGAGGCGAAAATATCATGACGGGATATTGGCATCTGCAGGAACAAACAGCGGAGGCGTTGAAAGATGGCTGGTATCACACCGGTGATGCTGGATATCTCGATGAAGAAGGATTCCTATTTCTCGAAGGTCGTGTGAAAGATATGATCGTCAGTGGTGGTGAAAATATTTATCCCATCGAAGTAGAAAATGTTTTAGAAGATCATCCAGCAATTCATCAATGCGCGGTAATTGGCATACCTCATGAAACTTGGGGAGAGGCTGTTCACGCGGTTGTTTTACTCAAAGATGGCACGCAGTTATCGGAACAAGAACTTATTCAATTCTGTAAGCAACAGATCGCCAGCTACAAATGTCCCGTAAGCGTCTCCTTTAGGGAAGAACCGATGCCACTTTCTCCTATTAATAAGATTCTAAAAACTGAATTGCGTAAACCTTTTTGGAAAGGGCGTGACTCTAATTTAGTGTAATTCCTCAGAAAGTTTTCGTATTTTAGATTTTTTACGGCATTTCTCGTCGGCTCGAAAATTACCTGTCTATACTTAGTTAACCATGCCAAGGCGGGTCGTTACTTTAGTTCACGGATTTGAACATGTTGTCTGAAGAGCCCTATTTCCAACAATCCAGAGATGTCACAGTCTTTAGTCGCGCGAGTTTGCAACTGACCTTTGATTTGTTGCGGAGTAAAACCCCACAATTAGCGTTAGATGTTCGCAACCTTACCGGTAGTGATCCACTACCTCGAGCGCCAGAAGATGGAGACGACAAAAACGGAGATAATTTTCGTGTGAGTCTCGACCTAAATAAGGTACGTGCCGTGGTTCAGGGATTGATGGAATTTACCCAGCCTGATGCGGTGGATATTAAGAACCCGGAAATAAATATTATGGCGAGGGCATTAATGCAGGATTGGCTAATCCTTGCCCATCATTTAATGTCTTCTCAACCTCTCAATCCCGACCTAAAAGAAGATCAAGATCAAGAACCGCCCAAACCTATGTAGTCCATCCTCCAGCTAAAGGTATGAGTTGTCCCACCATGTGTTTGCAATTTTCGCTGGCTAGATAAGCAGCCAGCTCAGCTGTTTCTTCCGCTTTACCCACTGCGTTTGTAGGCACATTGCGTTTTACATGATCGAGAAACTTTTCATTATCCAGAATATCGTCGGGGTAGTAGGTGTTGTTGTTAATGTAATTCTGAGCAATAGCATTAACCTGCACATTATTACGAGCAAGCTCTAAACCCACGGCCTTGATAAAACCGTTCTGGGCACCGCGGGCGGCACAGTAAGCTGCGTTGTTTGCAATTCCTTTCAATGGTGCAGCACTGGTGATTGCGATAACTTTGCCAGACTTTCTTTCAATCATTTGTGGGATTACTGCTCGAACCAGATACATGAGTGGATGCACCAGTGAATTGAACAACTTATTCCAGTCGTCGTTTTCAATATTCTGCACAGGACCAGTCATGGGAGGTTCTGCCAGGTTTGCCACCAGGATATCGATTTGTCCCACTGAGTTAACTAACTCTTCACATTCTTTTTGGGAAGTCATGGGGCTATTCCCGGTAAACACCGAAACTCCTTGTGCCTCAAACTTCGCTTTGATTGCAGGTCCCATATAGCTTTCAGCGCAGCTAATGAGTGCAGTTCTTTCCTTCATAGGGGCATCCTGTTACGAATGAATGGTTAAGAGGCACAGAAATATCCCATGTCGGGTTAAACTTGGCAAATTCCCGGCTGGGTTTCAGAATAAGAGCTTCTGGAACTGGGCGATATTGTGAGTGATGTGGTGACTGACGAGTTAAGTAAAAAAAGAGTGCGCATTAATGAATTTGCACTTGCCCCCGAAATAGAACTCATTCAAGCACTGGTTGCTGAGTCGGTATTCGATCCAGCACTTCGGAACAAAATCACCGCGCAAACCGCGACTCTTGTGAGCGATTTACGCCGTCAGGGCGCCACAACCTTTCTCCAGTCTTTTCTCGGTGAGTATGGATTATCAACCACTGAGGGTGTGGCGTTAATGTCCATGGCAGAAGCATTTCTGCGAGTTCCGGATGCCGCCACACTGGACGATCTTATTGCTGAGAAAATTACCGGATCAAACTGGCAATCCCATTCCGGCCAGGCTTCTTCATTTCTAGTTAACGCATCCACCTGGGCTCTGATGTTAACGGGCCGACTGCTAACAGAAGCAGAACAGGAAGGACTGGTACCAGCCATGGGAGATCTCGTGCGCCGAATGGGGGAACCAGTTGTTCGGGTTGCGATGACCGAAGCCATGGAGCAATTGGGTAGCCACTTTGTTGTCGGTACATCGATCAACCATGCGCTGAAACGTACCGAAAATGACTCGCGTTATGCCGACTATAGTTTTTCCTTCGATATGCTGGGAGAAGCGGCGCTAACAGAACAGGATGCAGAGCACTATTTTCATGCTTACAAGACAGCGCTCGCCGCATTGGCAGAAGCCGCAGGTGATAAGCTGCAAAAAAATTCTGGCATCTCGGTAAAACTCTCCGCCTTACATCCACGTTTCGAATTGACCCAGAAAGCAAAAAGTTTCGATCTATTGTTTGAGCGTACAAATGAATTAGCAAAACTCGCCGCCAGCAGTAATCTCAATTTCAATATCGACGGTGAGGAAGCCGAGCGTATGGAATTTACACTGGATATTTTTGCCGCTTTGGCTGAATCGCAGCAGAGTGAAGACTGGGATGGATTGGGTTTAGTAGTGCAGGCCTATACGCGCAGTGCCCACTCCACCATCGATTGGTTGAACGGTTTAGCGGAAAAAACGAAGCGAAAGTTTATGCTGCGGTTAGTTAAAGGTGCTTACTGGGATACAGAGATAAAGCTAGCCCAAGTCCAGGGGTTGGAATCCTATCCGGTCTTTACGCGCAAGCCACTTACCGACGTGTCTTATTTATGTGCAGTGGAAAAATTGCTCTCGTCCACTGAAAACATTTTTCCACAATTTGCCACGCACAACGCGCACACTGTCACCGCAATTCTTGCTATGGCTGAGAAACTTGGCATTGATAAAACTCAGTTCGAATTTCAGCGACTCTATGGAATGGGGGAAGACCTTCACGAGTTCACTAGAGAAAATCAGGGTAGCTTACATCGCATCTACGCTCCTGTCGGCGAGCATGAAGACCTCTTGGCTTATCTAGTGCGAAGACTCCTGGAAAACGGAGCAAACAGTTCATTCGTTCACCAACTAACCGATGAAGATGTTCCAGTTGAAAATATTGCCGCAGATCCTTTCAACGATGTAACTGCGCCGACGCCGATTCTTGCGCCCCCCAAACTCTATCAACACCGCAGGAATTCGCCAGGTTTCGATTTATCCAATAGCTCGCAATTAGCCTACCTGGATGAACTCAGAAATCATTGGAAGGAGCAGCGCTGGCACGCATTACCCTTGCTAGCTTACGATTACCAAAAGCGGCGAATGCTGGAAATTATAAACCCTGCAAACAATAGCGACATTGTCGGAACAGCCCACTTCCCATCCTCGGATGATATTAGCAATGCTATAACGGCTGCTGTTGATTTTGCGCCTGAATGGTCTTCCGTATCGATAGAACAACGAGCGGAAATTTTAATGCGCGCCGCAGATCTTTATGAATTCGCCTTTGGTGAGATTAGCGCACTGCTAATTCGTGAAGCAGGCAAAAACATGAGTGATGTCATCGGCGAATGGCGGGAGGCCATCGACTTTCTTCGTTACTACGCTACAGAAGCGCAACGTCGAAATGATCTTCAACAACGCACACCGCTTGGGGTATTTATTTGCATAGCTCCCTGGAATTTTCCTCTTTCCATTTTTACCGGTCAGATTGCCGCCGCCCTGATCACTGGGAACACGGTGATTGCAAAACCCGCCGAGCAGGCCAACTTGATTGCATATAAGGCCACTCAGTTACTGCACGAAGCGGGTGTGCCAGTTAACGCCTTGCAATTAGCGTTGGGCGAAGGCGAAATAATTGGAGCGATGCTCACACAGGACGAACGCATTAACGGCGTCTGTTTTACCGGCTCGACGGAAGTTGCACAACTTATTAACCGAGCCAGTGTTAATGCCGACCCCCGCTTGCGCATGATTGCGGAAACCGGGGGTATCAATGCCATGATTGTCGATAGCACTGCACTACCGGAACAAACAGTGCGTGACATCATCACCTCGGCATTCTATAGCGCGGGTCAACGTTGTTCTGCCTTGCGTATTGTCTACCTGCAAGCCGATATCGCCGATCGCTTCATCGAGATGTTGCTCGGAGCGATGAATAGTCTGACAGTAGGTGATCCCTGGCTTTGGCAGACAGACATCGGTCCTGCGATAGATAAGGAAGCACAAGAGTCGATTAGTACTTATTCAAGGGGAAGAGAATCAATCCATACATTGGAATCACCAGAAGAAGGAAGTTTTGTCGCGCCGACGGTAATCGAAGTTAATGGCATTGAAGATATTGAGCGCGAAGTTTTTGGTCCTGTTCTCCATGTCGCTCGATTTAAGGTAGATGAGTTAAATTCTGTTATCGGTGCAATCAACGACGCCCAATACGGATTGACCTTTTCCATTCACACCCGCCTCACCCAAAAAGTCGACCGGGTTATAGAGCAGCTCAATATTGGTAACGTCTATGTTAATCGCAATCAAATCGGCGCGGTTGTGGAATCGCAACCGTTTGGGGGTCAGAGCTTGTCTGGCACCGGCCCTAAAGCCGGAGGCCCGCTGTATCTTTCAGCGTTTACTCGAAGTGATGTTGAAACGGAAAACGGTGAAGCCACAAGTAACACAAATTTACTCCAGTTAACTGCAGCTCAGTTGGATCAGGTAACTGATGATTTACAGAAAGGCAATTTAAAAGAGGGTCACGAAAATTTAGCAACACTCAAGAAGCTATTCCCTGATAACGAAGTTCTGAATACTTGCGAAATGGAGAGCAATCGACGCATGCCGGGTCCTACTGGAGAAAGAAACATATACCAGTTGCGCAGCGTGGGTGTGTGTTTGTGTTTAGGTCCGACTCCAGACAATGCTATGACACAAGCACTGCAAGTTTTATCATTTGGTGGAACGGCAATAATGTGCGGTGAGTCTAGTTCTGAACTACAACAATTGGTTTCTCAACTGCAGGACGAACATTTTTCGATTTCAGCTCTCAATGGTAAGCCACGAAGCGATGCGCTTAGTGGTTGCAAAACGATTGATGCTGTGAGCTTTTTCGTTACTGATTCCACAATAGAAGAGGGAAGAAGAATTCGGCAGGCTCTGGCGGCAAGAAACGGTGTTATTATTCGATTTATTACTGACTTAGTGAGTCCGGCAGACTATGTACATGAAGTACATGTGTGCAACGACATCACTAGCTCAGGTGGGAACGTTGAGCTCATGTCAATGAGTTAGCAATGATTACTCAATGCTCTGCTGTTGTAATTCCAGTAGATGGTTTACGAAACGCTCAAGAGTTTCATAGGGCTGACAGCCAACCACAGTCAGGTCATTACTGTAAAAAGTAGGAACTCCTGTTACGCCTAATTCTCTGGAGAGTCTCCAGTCTTCATCCACCTCAAATTCAAACTCTCTTTTCTCGAGTACCTGCCGCGCAAGGTCTTTGTCGAGGTTTGCCTTCTCAGCGATCTTGAGTAGTTCCTCAATATCGCCAATATTTACGTTATCGACGAAGTAAGCTTTATAGAGCAAGTCATGAATCGCTTCGCCCCCGGGCTGCGTGTCAGCCCATTTACCCAACTCTTGCGCGAGTCGACTGTTATAGGTGTGGGAGCGATCGCCATAGGGCAGGCCTGCTTCTTCCATCAAACCCATCATGCGCTCTTTAATGGGAGCCAAATCTCGACCGGGAAAAAGGTCTTCTAAGGTGCGACCTTCCTGGGGAGTATCAGGATGCAATGGAAAGTGAATCCAGCGAATCTTCACCGGATAGTTTTCTTTCAGTCTGTCAATACTCACGGTACTGAGATAACACCAGGGTCAGACGTAATCGGTAAACACGTCTAGTACGATTTCATCCATTACAATAACTCGTCAAATGGTATTAAAGTGGCAAGCTCAAGAACCAGCTTCCAAAACCTGTCCAAACTTCAGACCAGGCCGCCGATGCGAACAGTGCGAGAACTGGAATCTGCGTCGCCAAACAGATAATTAACAGCGGCACAAAGACGTCTCTGCGGGAGTGTGCCTTCCAATCCCATACAATCAAGCCAATGATCAATAGATTGGTTCCGCCAAATGTATACAAAGTCGAAGGAATATCTGCAGATATAAAATTGCCAATGATGCGCGCAAAGATCGGATCGATCATTGGCATTATCGTACCGACCATCCAGCGTGCGTGTACATCTGGGGATTTGCGGTGACGAATGGCGTTGCCGTAGATAATTAGAAGCTGCAGCAGCAAAAATATTTGTAGTGCTAGCAGAAATCCGCCGAACTGTTCTCCCGCTCGTTCTCCATAGGTGTGATGGGCCAGCATTACTGTAGAAATAGCAATAAAGGGCATTAACACATAGGAAGTTTTTCCCAGCTGACGATGGAGCTCACGATTGCCCATGCGAATAAGGCTCGCCTGTGCCACCAGCAGAAACATCCAGGCAAACATGGCCACACCATGTAAGTGATGCACTGTAACAAAAGAGGAAAGTTCCCGAACAAAAAAGTTATAGCCGAAGGCAACAATGGCGAATGGAATAAATGCGGCGAATAAATACGCGCCATTACGATGAATAGAGGCAGTTAAACTCATAATGCTTAATCCTGTTCCGCAAACACAATGTTTACTCTTCTATTATGTTTGCCTTTATTTTCAATCTTACTCACCCGTATGGCACCGATCTCACCAGTAGCTTTTACATGGGTGCCGCCGCAGGGTTGAAGATCTACACCTTCAACATGCATAAGACGAACCCGACCCTCACCGCTTGGGGGTTTTACTGACATGGTGCGGACTAAATCCTGTTGCGTTTCCATTTCATCGTCGGTAATCCAGCTTGAAATCAGCGCGTGGTTTTCTTGTACTAACCTATTCAGTTCTTCTGTAAGCACTTCTTTATCCAGGCTGACATCCTGTAAGTCGAAATCGAGGCGACTCTTGGCCACACCAATCGATCCACCGGTCACGCCGCCATCGATCAATGAACAGAGCAAATGCAAACAACTGTGCATACGCATGTGTTGAAAGCGTCGTTCCCAATCTATGCTGGCAGTTACTTCAGTGCCGGCAGCAGGAGTAGTTTCCCCTTCTGCCAATACATGCAGAATTCCGCGACCGTCTCTGTCTTTATAGGTTCCAGTAACTTCTATTTGAGTACCATCAGCGGTAGTAAAAGTTCCAGTATCGCCAGGTTGACCTCCGCCTTCGGCGTAGAACACAGTACTATCGAGAATTACACCCCTTTCATCTGCTTCGACTACTGAAGCAGTGCAAGATTGCGCATAGGCATCTTCACGAAATATTTCTTCGGTCATAGATCCATCGTCAGTTGTTACAAATAAATGTATGAAGCTAATGTTGAGGACAAAAAGATAGCTTGCGAGGGGGTTTTTATCCAGCTATTTAGAGGCTTGGCTGTTGATCCTGAATCTGACTTAAGGCGTGAAATATGAATTGCCGAAGTTGAAGTTCGCTATTATTGTGAAGCTGCAAGAACCTGCATCTAACATAGCTTGTATCTGCTAATTCGTCGTAAAGACAGCCCATTACCTGAACTCTGGATTCGATGACTGATTCATCCGGCAAGATCAGGTGACAGTCTGATACGATTTCTGCAAGATCAATATGATCTAGAAGATTCCCATAAAATTTTGTTTTTGCGCCAGTCTCAGAAAGATCTATCACATTACCTTCAAATAAATTATCGATATTGACGTGAAAAGCGACTGGAATATCTTGTAGATCTGTGAAATTAATGCGAACTGCGCTTCGTTGTTGGCTTAGTCGAAGGCTCTCAGGTAAGCAGAAATTACACTCTTTTACTGCAAAAAATTCGGCGCAATCAATGAGTTCACTTTGGAAAACTATTGATAAGCCACCGTTGCTTGCACGAAAGTAAATATTCCTCGAATCCTCTGAATTCAGCCTGGAGAAATCTCCAGTTATAGTCAGGAATTTTTGAGTTTCACTAACGAAGGTTAGTTCAGCTGGTAGAGAGGAAATTTTTTTACCTGCCATTACCAGGTAATCAAACTTCCAGCCAAACATAAGTGCTTGATAGAGAATTTGATTGATCTTTTCCGGGTCGACAATCTCGCGACTGTCTTCGCTGGAATAACTAAGAATGTCGACTGACTCCATATTTGCTGCCCTTAACAAAAGGTCCTGTAACCAATAGAGCTCAATTAAACATCAGGCGGAATTGGCTCTGAGCCTTCGGAATTTAAATTAGAATGATTGGTAGCGAAAAAGAGTTATGAGGGTCACACTCTTTTGCAGGAAAAAAAGTAGGTAGGCCCAGAAATAGGGAAAACTGGGAGTTAAATCACAATTCAAGATTGAGGAATTCAGTCGGTCGGCACTAATCTTAAAACCTGCCCGCTAGCACCGTGTTCGATAAGTAGATAGATGGTGCCGTCGAATCCTTGTTCAACATCGCGTATCCGGCCAATGCCTTCAGCCAATGTTTCTCGTTCGACAAAACGATTGTTTTCAATATCAACTCTAAACAGGGTGCGAAGCTTAAGTGAACCAACGATAAAGTCACCGTTCCAATTTGGAAACTGTTCGCTGTCACTGATGATAAAGCTGGAAACGGCAGGAGAGGGTGTTAGATCGACTACTGGTTGTTGAATGTCTGCCAATTCGAACGGAATACCAAGGTCGCGACCGTTAACACGGGTTCCGTCGTAATGTAGTCCTAAGGAGTAGAGGGGCCAGCCGTAGTTTTCCCCGGGCAACAGTCGATTAATTTCATCACCGCCCCGTGGCCCATGTTCGCTACCCCATAGCTCGCCATTAACCACATCGTATTCCAAACCTTGCGGACTGCGATGACCGTAGGTGTATATGCTGTCGTAAACACCTTCACGCCCGTAATAAGGATTATCTTCAGGAATTCGGCCGTCATCGTAGACACGATGAATTTTTCCACAGGGCGTCGCCAAATCCTGAATGCCACCGCCGACACCGCCACATTTCAACCCTAGAGAGAAAAACACATGCCCGCGATTGTCGAACGCCATGCGACCGCCAGCGCCAACATCACCGGCAAAGAAATAGTCTTCGATCGGTGCTTGCCAAACTACTTCCTGATCAACCCATGTCTCTCCTTCGAGGCGACCTCGAACTAATCGATTCATGGATACTGGACGATCCTGTTCACGACTCGCTTCGTTGCAGTCTTCGCAGCGATCACTGTGATACAAATAAATCCATCCGTTCTCTTCATAGTTGGGATGTAAATCGATATCGAATATCCAACCCATACCGCGTTCGATATCGATTCGAGATTCCAAGCGATAAATATCATCGTAGGCAGTTGGAGTACCTGCTATTAAGTCAGATTTCTCACCATCGGCGCTGATGATGCGCACACCTTGCGTTTTTTCAGTAACGAGTATGCGGCCATCGGGAAGCGGCGCAATGGAGAATGGCAGTGGTTCTAAATCTGCAACAACTGTTTCTAAACGGAAACTGTGATGTTCAGTTGCAAAAGTGTCTGTGGGTATTTCCAGTGGCGCATCGTAATTGGATGTTGCGTAACCAACATTGTCTCGAGTTTCCAGTATGTACATCGCCAGACCAACAATTTCCACTGGTGCAAAAATGTCGCGCCAGCTTGGCATGCCAGCCGTTTCATATCCGCTGGTAATACTGGCGATAATTTCATCCATGGATTCCCCGTGGAGTAAATCACCGCGAAGCGGACTGCCTTGTGCTGCTCCTTCAAGATTTTCACCGTGACAAACTGAGCAATTATCCTGAAACATTAATCTTGACTCAGTAATGCCGGAATAAGCTTCGGCTTCTTCCAGAGCAACACCGTTCGCACCCTGAGAAAAACTGTTGGTCGTGGAAAGTATTGATACCAGGAAATAGAAAATGTGAGTTAGATATCTGATGTTTTTCATTGTTGTTACCAGATTTCAGTAGGATGACTGCGGGGGTTCGATAATCTCCAAGCTATCCTAACCATATTCCCAGCGCAGCATCTTTGCAATTCCTCGATCAAACTACTCTGGTCAAGATGATCGGAGTATACTGCCGGTCTGCTTTGTGGGCCCATAGCCCACACTTACGACAACAACTAGACCAACTAAAGAACGCGAGGTGAGGTCCATGCGCAAACTAATTGCACTATTTAGCGCTGCAACCATATTAACTGTTTCAATATCAATGACTTATGCTCAGAGCGATGAGGCTCTGGCTATCATTGTTCCCGGTGGAGGCACATATAGTCGTCCTATTGCCACCGATTCAGCCGAAGCCCAGGCCTTTTTTGACCAGGGTATTCGTATGGCTTGGAGTTTCTATTTTCCTGAGTCCATAGCTTCTTATCAGGAAGCGGCACGCTTAGATCCTGACAGCCCAATGCCACACTGGGGAATTGCCCACGCGGCAGGTCCAAATCCGAATAGCCGCTACGCCGGTATGCCGGATGATCCACAAGGAGCCGGTTTGGCTGCGATCCGTCAGGCTCTGGAGCTGGCGAACAACGGCACTCAAAGAGAGCGTGATTTGATTAATGCGACCTTTGTTCTCTATAACAGAGACGCCATTCCAGATAATCGAGAAAGAGACTTCGCCTTCCTCGATGCTATGCGGGAATTACATAACAAGTACCCCGACGACGCTGACGTCGCCACTATTTTCGGCGAAGCGTACATGAATACGACGCGTTGGGATTACTGGGAAGCAGATGGCTCTCCGAAACCTGGAACCATCGAAGGCAAAGCTGCTTTGGAAGCGGCTATGGAAATTGAACACGACCATCCCGGTGCAAACCATTTGTATATCCATTTAATGGAAGGATCAGATCAACCGGAACTGGCCATGCCAGCAGCACAGAAACTAGAAGGCACTGTGCCTATCTCTGGTCACATGGTGCACATGCCTGGACATATTTATCTGCGAGTAGGTGAATACGAGAAAGCAATTCTTTCCAATGAGCGCTCACAAATTGTAGACGATCAGTTTGCTGAAATTTGGGGCGACAATAACTTTCCAATGATCGGCACCTATCCGCTTTCACACAAAATTCATAAGCCACATGCTTTGGACTTCGTGCGTTATGCCAACATGCTTCAGGGTAACTATGCCGATTCATCCGCTGCAGCTGCGCGTAATGCTGGCGGAGCACTGCCGGGCGATCGACGTGGTGACAAGACTATTGCCCATGAATGGGTAATGGATAAAGTGTTTGGACGCTGGGATAAAATTCATGCGGAAAATCAGGCTAACAAGGAAAAGGGAACGTCTCCTTATTTAACCGGTATGTGGGCTTATGTAATGGGAAGTGCTCATGCAGCCAGAGGACACATCGGTCCAGCCGAAGCAGAGCTTGCTATCGTGTGTGAGCAAATTACTGCCGATGGAGTTAACGATTCAGGCGTGGGTCCAACGCCAGCCGATCACGTACTCAGTCTTGCCATGCATGCATTGCTGGGTGAAATCGAAGAAGCGAAAGGTAATATCGATGGCGCCATTCTTCACTACGGTCACGCCGTGGAGTATCAGGACAACCTGAGCTATACCGAGCCACCAGATTGGTCACAGTCCATGCGACTCTATCTTGGCGCTGCGCTCCTCGATGCAAACCGTCCAACTGAAGCGGAAGAAGTGTACCGCAAAGATCTGGAATGGAATCAGCGCAATGGCTGGACCACTTTCGGTCTTGTTCAATCGTTGGAAGCACAGGGTAAAGAACAGGAAGCCATCATCGTAAATCGTCAGTTCGAAGAACTATGGCGTAACGCTGATGTAGAGCTGGAGCGTTCTCGACTCTAAGTCTTTAGACAACAAAAGAAAAAAAGAAATGCAGAGCCTGGCTCTGCATTTCTGTCTCTACAGGCAGCATTTCTAACAACAATAAGAAAAAGGAAGAGTTCATGAAATTCCCTACCAGGCTATCTACTAATATTGGTCTGTCACTGGCGATGCGGAATTCCCGTAGGTAGTGCACGGACTGCTGTAGTACATTACTTTATCCCTGATCCGTTTGATGCCCACAACGGATCTTATGCCGGTAGTTCCGGTGGTGAAGGAATCGTTGCCGATAATGATGGGTTTAATTACAGAGCCGAAGATGGACCGCGTTCTATTAAACGATACTTTCATTTCGAATAATTGAATAAAAGTTTTAAACCTGAAAAACGCTCCGCGTCTAGCAGGGGACACTCATAAAATAACTTAACTCTGGGCGTCGCTACTAATTTGTTATTTTATGAGTATCTCCTAAATCCAAAATCCTACTCTAGAGGTACAATAGTATCGACAATTTCCTGCTAATTTTTCCTATGTTTGCAATGGTTTTGCTGACATTTTCCGTTTTAGTCCGTTTGTTTCGCGTGAGAAAGAAACTAGTTAGCGAGCGTAAAATCGAGCAATCCTTCTTTAGTGTCTATCAGGGGGAAGCAGAACCAGAGTCTTCTGCAAAACTTGCTCGTCACTTTGTTAATCTCTACGAAGCACCAGTATTGTTTTATGTATGCTGCCTAGCTGCGTTAGCGGTAAACGTGACTGGCAGTCTGTTCCTCTATCTTGCATGGGCATACGTTGGGGCAAGAATCGTGCACTCGTTCATACATACAGGAAGCAATAGCATTTGGCCTAGGGTTTATGCATACTTTTCGAGCTGGATTGTATTACTGTCAATGTGGGCATTGTTGGTGTTCCGCGTAATTGCCGCCAGCTAAGCTGTAAACGATTTACTAATTTGGACATCAAAGATAGAACACATGAAAATCAAATCAATAAGGACTGCGCGCTTCGCGCGCCTATTATTACAGGGCGTTATGTGTGCGTCGTAGACGGTTAGTAAAATGCAAATACCACTACTAGTATTATCTGTATTTGTCGCTTGGACGATGATAATTCTACTATCTCTGTTTATTGCCAGGTCCCGGCATCTTGCGAGAGGGGGCTCCCATGCGGATTTTGGTATTCAGGATAGCTCTCTTCTTATTTATAGACTCTCGCGGGCTCATGCGAATTGTCTAGAAAGCTTACCCCTATATATTGGCTTGGTTGTACTCCTCACACTACGTGATCTATCAAATATTGGGATAGACATATTGGCTGCCCTATTTATGCTTTTCCGGTTTCTACAGTCAGTAATTCATATAGCAAACATCAATCCATTGTTCCGGTTTTTGTGTCTATTAGTTCAATTAGTCTGTTTATTTGGATTACTATCGTATGCTGTATTGGGGTAAGAAACATAGCAATCAAACCAATCAAGGACAGGGCTAACGCCTTGCCCATTATTCAGGGCGTTATGTTACAAAGCTAATGACAAACACAAATCGCAGAAAAATGCTCCGCGTCAGTTTGACATTCGTGGCATTTCCCAGCGCGATCCTGCAGTTGGGATGTGCGACTGATCGCGATTACACACTACACAAAACGAATGGTTCGCCGCACGACTCGACAGGCACGGCTAACCAGAGTGCTAAAGGAGGCTCTATGAAAATTCAATACCTCGAAATTGTGACGCCGGAAGTCGACACGGTATGCGAGACATATTCTCAACTGCATGCCGTTACGTTCGGTGAGAATGACCCGAATCTTGGCGGTGCTCGTACCGCGGAACTCGCAAACGGCGGAATGCTGGGCGTCCGGGCACCAATGCGCGACACTGAGGAACCTATCGTCCGTCATTACATCCTGGTGGAGGATATACAGGCTACTGTTGATGCAGCAGCGCGATCTGGCGCCGAAGTGGCTCTACCGCCAATGGAATTAACCGGCCATGGAACATGTGCCATTGTCATTCAGGGCGGGATTGAAACTGGGTTTTGGCAACTGTGACCCCCACTGACATTGTCACATTACAAACAGTTCAATCGCCCGCCACAACGGGCTAGAGCCGCTCCTGCCAATCAGGGCGTTAGGTGCTAACTGAGTAGGAGTTCTAAACATGAAATCAATTGTTCTAGCTTTTTCTTTGCTAATTAGCTCGACATCATTTGCATGCACGTGCTCTCAATATTGGGGCGACGTTCCTAATCGGCCTGGAGTAGAAAAGCTTTTTAGTGCTTCTGACGTGATTGTTGTTGGCACCGCTATTAGTTATACAGCAGGAAATATTGATGATTCCGCTTCAAGCTTCGCTACAAGTGACTTTGACACTGTGATTTTTGAAGTACAGGAACAATGGAAGGGAGACCTCCAAGCAACAATTACAGTGCGAGCATTCCCAAACATCACTTCTTGCAATGAGACCTTTAAGGTTGGAACTACTTATTTGCTCTACTTGAGTTATTCAAAAGAAGATCTGGTAGGCGGTCTTACAACTTGTGGCGCAACCCGAGAGGACACTCTCAGAAGAGGCACAGCTTGGGACAAAGCTGTTTTAGATGGGTTGGCACCCAATAATCAAATCAGTAATGCGCAGGGCTAACGCCATGCTCATTACTGCGGACGTTATGTGTCTCTAAGAGGAATGTATTATGAGTGAAGGTTGGTGGGCACTGCTGGGAGTACTCGTGGGAACTGTGCTAACAGGACTATTCGGTTATGCAATGCAGGATCGCCAATTTAAGCATAATAAGGAGATGTATTATCTCAATAATAAAAGCAAAGAAGGCGTTAAGGATTTGCTCGAGAACATGCTAGAACATCGAAACCATATAGCGAGAACTTTTGAAGCATTACGAAAACCTATAGGTGGGTATACAGATGAGGAGATTCGCCAACTGCTTCATGAATTGGATGCGAAGAAGATTCATAGGAAAAGTGACAATGCTGAAATGTGGTACTTATTGACTCGGCAAGACGAATGGATTGAGCGAAATCGTGCAAAAGGCAAACAACAATCAAATAAATAAGGGTAGGGCGACTTTTGTTACGGGCTTTAAGTGTTTCGAAGTGTCCACTATTCACCAATAACGGACACTTGAGAATATTTTCAACTGACTCTGAGTGATATGGGGATCAAACTTTGCAACTCTTCGAGTTTCTATTCTTTTGCCTAATTTTTGTATTCATTCTGAGATTGGTGATTACTCCGCTTCGTGCACGGATTAGCTCTTCATTTTTAGCACTTACAGGGATATCCCTACTGTTCATCGGCCCCATATTCGAGGGGTTCCGTTGGCAACTTATTCCCGCGTATCTAACTTTTATTTTTTTAGCTTTAGGATCGTTGAAACGTGCTCCTAGTAAACTACATTGGCGGGCACTGGCAGCAGTTCCTTGCTCGATTCTGTTACTAATTTCAGTTTCTTTAAGTCAATTACTTCCTGTTTTTAATTTGCCAGCTCCTAACGGTCCATACAGCATTGGGACTTTCGATTACACACTTGTGGATGATTCCAGATTGGAAAGATTTGCACCGGAAAATAACCGCGAACTTTCCGTGCTTGTATGGTACCCCTCCGCTAAATCAACCGAAGAAAAGTTTCCTGTGCGCACGCTCTGGCAGGACGTGTATTCAGGAGACTACGATATGTTGAGTTTTTTCACCAGCTACCTTGGTCAGATTGATACACACTCTCAAATCGAATCAGCTATCGCCCCAGGAGAAAAATTTCCAATCCTGGTTTTCAATCATGGCTTTATGTCTCCTCGAGAGCAGAATACTGTGCTTATGGAACATCTTGCCAGTCATGGTTACATAATTTTCAGCATTGCCCATACGTACCAATCAACCAAAGTATTCTTGAGTTCAACTGAGAAAATTCTCTTTAACACTGGCATGCCAGAAGACTTTAGATACATCGAAGCTGGGGCACTTCCAATCACTGGTGTTAGGGATTTAGTCACTTCAGACGATGGATCAGATCACTCCTTGCTTGATGCACAATTGTTCTCTATTTTCAGTAGATATCGAACCTTCGAAAGTGAGGCTGAAAAAAGAAACTTGGTTGAAGAAGTTTTAAGCCAGCGCGAGAGATACCTAATCGGGCCACGCACCACCTCTGATACTTTATACAATTATTTTTATGGCCAGATGACAGTAATGGGAAGTTTTGCGCAGACTTGGGTGGAAGATATTGAGTTTGTCGTGGATGAATTGGCGAACGTCAACGCACCTATAACAGGTTTCGTTGATGCGCTAGACATAGAGCAGCTCGGTGTTTTCGGCCATTCATTTGGCAGTGCAGCTGCGGGAGAGTTTTGTAAATCGGATGATCGCTGCAAGGCAGGAATACACATAGACGGATCTCAGCAGGGCTACAATTGGGATACACCTCTACTAGCACCTTTCTTAGTCATGTACAGCGCAAATTTTTATGGTGGCAACGATTTCGCATACCAATCGTCCAATCATGAGCTTTGGAATATGACTATCGATGGCATCGATCATATGGATTTTACTGATGTAGCTTTGGCGGTGCGCGGATTGCAGGGACCTGGAATGATGGGAGATGTGGATAATGAGAGGGCCTTAATCATTATCAACGAAGTTGCGCTTTCATTTTTTGAGCATTATTTGAAGGGCGCCCCTCTTAGAACAGACTTGGAGCAAATCTTTCCAGAACTCACACTTGAGTTGCGAGAGATGCATTGAGTCTATCCAGAGTAGATATAAGCAATCTAATTGGAATAGACTCATCATAGTGTTGGCTGTGTCTAAGTTACTTCAAAGTCAGCTTTACGCTATTGACCAATAGCGACCATTAGTTAAGAGAAATTTTGAGAGTACGACCAACACATAACAAACTGCTCAGTTAAGGATATAGCGGGTCGGTAATAATATTTAAGCCATGGAAAAACACGATGGAATAGCAGTGATAATTCTCAATTAAGAGAGGCGCACTATGAAATCCATAAATGGTTGGATACTCATATATCTCATTGGTTCGTTGCCAATACTCGCGTTTTACTCTGCAGGACTGTCAGGATGGATTCTGGACTACCCAATATGGTTGTTTCTTGGATTATTAGTAGTCTTCTTAGTGCCACTACTGTTGTTGATCTTAAAAGTGCCATCCGCACCTACGTGGAATATCGCACTGTTATGGATAAGTGCTGGCCTGATCATTCTGCGTATTTTGTACGGCATACTATTAATGGAGAGAGGATTGCAGCGGCCGGAAGGTGTGACGATTTTCGTAATCGTTGTAGTTGCACTTACCTGGTCAATCCTATGGACCTGGTACTTTCTGAAATCTGAACGCATTTCAGAAACCTTCGGTTAGCTGGATACAGCAAGCGAACTTTTTGTTTTTCGTGTTAATTTGAGTAACGTCGAGTGAATCAACAGGCAACAAATCTCAGGCAAGCGAATCCCAACTTAGATGATGGTCTGGCCTTTGCAAAATACGTCGACATAGCGTCGGAAGGGTTTTTTAGCTTTATGCTGGGGCCGCGCGCTGAACAAATAATTGCTGAGGCTTTTGTCCGACCTGAACATGAGTTGTCTTATCAACACGTAACTTTCGTATCCCAGGACGACACTATCGTTGGAATGTATCTTGGATATACTGCCGAGCAGCATCGTGAGGCTTCAAAAGAACCGTTAAAAAGGGCGGCTGGTCGTCGAAATATTAGAATGAAAATTGTAAGCATATTG
Organism: Pseudomonadales bacterium; assembly: GCA_012103535.1. Taxonomy (GTDB): domain Bacteria; phylum Pseudomonadota; class Gammaproteobacteria; order Pseudomonadales; family Pseudohongiellaceae; genus UBA9145. The sequence continues at coordinate 159,550 of WLWQ01000003.1, read as the reverse complement.
TTCGCACCGCTAATGCGAATAACCGACAATATGCCCGACGGAGACTTCTATCTGCAATTTATCGCGGTGGATAAGTCGGTGCGGGGCGGGGGTGTGGGCTCCGTGCTTATGGATGCGTTTGAAGAGCAAGCGCGCTTAAGCGGATCGACTCGAATTTCACTTGATGTTTCTAGCGGAAATGGACTGGCATTGGAGTTTTACAAGCGCCGTGGCATGACTATTGAATCGCAGTGGCCCAAGCGAATACCATTGCCCGGGCTAAAGTTTTATCGAATGGTTAAAATTCTCTAGCTGCTTTAAAATTTTGACACAGCTTGCACTAAATTAGTGGACCGAATGGAACAAAGTTATAACTCAAAAATCGATTTTTGGTTCGGAGCCGTATTAACCGTATCGATAATATCTTGCCTGATAATGTTTTATATAGCGCTCCAGGAAGGATCAATTACGATCGTTCTAATTGCATTACCAATTTTATTTATTGGCTCAGTACTTCCTTTCTGGCTGCTGATGAACACTAACTATTCACTAGGCAATACGACCTTACTGGTGCGCTGCGGGCCTTTCAGATGGAAGGTGCTTGTTAAAGATATCGAAAGTGTTACTCCAACTGCAAGTCCATTGTCCGGTCCTGCACTTTCTATTGATAGACTACGCATTGAATATGGCAGCGGCCGATGGATAGTAGTTTCGCCAAAACTAAAAAATGAATTTTTACAGGATTTAGAATTTCGACGGAGCAACCATGACAACTGATTCCAATATTTCTCGAAAAAAGCGAGAGGTAATTCTTTTCCTAGCATTGGGGTTGGCATTTACTGCGATTGGATTTACCAATGCTGAATTTAGATTATTTATTTTAGCGGGAGTTGGATTTTTACTAAATGCAGCTGTTATTTAGTACGGGAACAAAAAGCAGAAAAAAAACGATGTCAGCTAATTTTCAATTACAAGATTTGTAATCTATAAGACACAACTGCACGACATCAAGCTTGATAATGGTAATGGAAATTATTTTTAGTAGCGTTGTGGCACTAGCCAACTTCCGAAAGATAAAATTGTATGAACATCTTCGATTTACTGGCCGAATGGAATATCACTAAATGGTTAAAGGAACCAAAAAATAATGAAACTGTTGAAGGACGGACTGAAGAGTCGGCCGGAGATGGAAAAACAAATTTCGGTAAGGCATACGAATCTCATCTATTAGACGATATAAAGTTGCTTATTTCGAATGCCTATAGGCAGACCGATGAAGAACGCAGAAATGAATTACTCCGGCAAGCGAGAGATATTGAAACTCAACTGATCATGTCCTATGAGAAACAAGGTTATAATTTGCTCGCCGTGAACACACAAGAGCAAATTAGAGAACATGAAAGAAAGCTTACTTCCGCAGAAGGTAATAGCTAAATAGTGACTTCTAATGATCCCTACGAAAATATTCCCGATGTGCGGGATGGCCTGAATAAGAAAGAGCGCATTATTCTCTTTTGCTTAAAACAGGCACAGGAAGAATTTGGCAATCGCGGTGTGCCAACAATTACTCTCTATGGCCGAGTTGTGGAACACATCGATATCGGAGAAGAAGAATTTCAGATTATTTTATCCAGGTTGGTGGGCGGCACTCGAAATTCCGATGGATCTGCGTCTTATGGTTGATCTACGCGCCCAATCACGGTAGAAAGTCCACATTCATAGTTAGGGAGAAAAACTCATGGCACTCAGGGCTCGCGGTTTAGTCATCCTGTTTTTGTTAGTTGCGGCTTTACTAAGTTATGCCATCGGCAGTATGGGCGGAATAGTATTTTTTATCGGGGTTGGTGCGGTTTTCGAATTATTGTTCTGGTTTAATCTTTTTCGGAAGAAAAAATAGCATGGCAAAAAGCCTGTTCTATCGACTATTCGGACTTCGTAAAGTTCCGATTGAAACTCGCAACAGGTTAGCGCAAGAAGGCATTTTGTTTGATGAGGAAGGCACTAGCTGTGCATTAGCCTTCAAAGGTTTCAAGGGTGAGCGCAAGTCTTCGTTACGAGGTTGGCAATCAGCGGAAGCCGGTAGTTTGATCATTACTAATCAAACTTTTTATGTTGCTCTTCCTTTTACAATACTCTGTGATAAACTAATTAGCGAAGGGGTAAAGCATTTCAGCATGGAGCTCAAGGATTCAAATAAGCTAGTGATGAAATTTGACGCAGAAAAGTTGTTCGCTAACAGTTCCGGTGAACTAAGCTGCCATTGGCGAATGCAAAACGCCGAAGTAATTTATCGCCATCTAAATAGCTTGAAAGAATAGTAACTACTATCAGTTAAAGATTAGGTCAATGCTGCTCAATAACAGAAAATCTATCGCGCTACTCTTTATCCCTCTACTGATTTTTGCCGGTCTGTCGGGAAATGCCATTGCTCAATCAATGGACGACGAGATTGACTACTTAATCGATAGAGTAGGGAGAGATGGCTGCTCCTTTTTCCGCAATGAGCGTCTTTATGTTGGTAGTGATGCCCGCAGTCACCTCCGCTCTAAATTGCGCCGCAATGCGCACTTGGTGAATAGCACTGAAGATTTCATTGTAAAACTCGCCAGCACCAGTGCTACCACCGGCAGAGCTTATATAATTCGCTGCCGAGGTCTAGATGATCAAAATGCGCTTAACTGGTTTAACGCATTGATTACCGAGTATCGTCAGAACTAATAACGCAGTGTGCACGGAAGCTAGTCTCCAATCGATCATGCCTAACAAACTTACTCACCGTATAGCAATTCAAGATGATGTCCCCGACATTATCAAACTCATGCAGCTCTCCATCGAAGAGAACATGAAAGAATTTCTTAGTCCGGAAGAAATCGAAGCAAATAAAGAATCGATGGGTGTGGATCAAACGCTTATCGATGACGGCACCTACTTCGTTATCGAAGCGCAGAAAGACGGTGAGACAGTCATGGTTGGCTGTGGCGGTTGGGGTAAACGAAAAACGCTCTACGGTGGAAACCACACTAGCGGCCGCGATGATTCCTTAAGCGATCCGGCAACAGAGCCAGCCCGTATTCGCGCTATGTACACACACCCGGAATGGACTCGGCAAGGAATTGGTACACTCTTATTGGATCTGGGCGAAGAATCGGCCAGAGCGGCGGGTTTTAAGGTGATTGAATTAGGTTCAACTGTGCCTGGATATCCACTTTATTTAGCCCGTAGCTATAGCGAAGTTAATCGCGAAACAAAAATTGCCGCTAATGGGCACGATAACGTCATCATCAAAATGGAAAAGCCTCTGTAAAACCCAAAAAGTTTGCAAAAAAAGAGGCTCTTCCATTCGGATTGAGCCTCTTAAGAGGGCACATTTAATTAAGTTTAGAAATTACTCGTAACGCAAAACCATGGCAGGTCGCACTCGCGCACTCTTTATGCTTTGCGAGAAAACGGCGGCGAAGGCAATGGCTACTGAAAGCCCAAGGCTCACCAGAAAAGGAAGGAAATTTATATTCACCTGCGCAGCGAAAAATGATGTGTAAGTCTGCCCCATAAAAAAGCCAAGGGGCCATGCTAAGGCGTTTGCTATGAGTATAGGTTTGGCGAAATCGAGCAATAACATTCTCAACAGACGTTTACTGCTGGCACCCATCACTTTTCGTATACCCACCTCACGTTGTCTGATGTTAGTGATGAAGGTAGCGTTTCCTAGCAAACCAATACTGGCAACTAAAAAACCAAACAGTGAGAGGACGCCGATTGAGGCGCTGATGCCGAGAAATATTCCAAATGTCTGATAAAACAAATCGTCTACAAATTCTCTTTTCAGCGGCACCTCAGGCATGAGTTCATTCCAGGTGTTGTCGATATGCTGCAATCCGGCATTGAGTTGTGAGCGGTCAACTTTCACTATCAAATATTGGGCGTTTTGAGGTTGCAACATATATATGTGCCCCTCTGTTCCGAACGAAGAGAAATCGAGAAACTCATACTTCCGATCGCTCATCGCGCCGATGACCACCAGTTCTACAGTGATTTCTTCCCGACTATTATTTGCTCCATAACGCCGATAGAAGGATTGGCCGATAGCTTCGGACGCATTTTCCCAACCAAGAGATTCGGCTGCTAAGTTGTCGATAATTACATTGAAGGGACCACTGGCCGAGGACAATTCGCCGGAATTCGGCAGCAAGTCGCTACTCCTTTCCCGAGAAAAATCACGTCCAGTAATAAGTGGTTGCGACATGGTTTCCACATACTCAAAACCAACAGAATGTCTTGCAAGCTCTGCTTCGAAGCTATTCAGGTCACGATCGCGGGTAAAAGTCGAAGATGAATTACTGATTGACCATGGCAGGATATCAACTTGGGTAACCGACAGAACGGATGGATCTCGTTTTAGTTCGGTAGCGAGTAATTCTGGGTCGACTTCAAAGGTATCTGCGGGCACATTGATTGCAATCTTCGGGTCTAACAGACCGCCATCGAGTTGTTGAGTCATAGCCTGATTCTGCATAAACATCACTGTTGCCAGAATCATAAGAGTTCCAGAAATAAAGAACTGTATTCCCACCATAAGATTACGCATGCGTGCAGAATATCCGCTGGATCCTTTCGGTCGCATCATGGTGATCAGCGGGACTAATGCAGTTCGCATTGCGGGATAGCCACCGGAGATTGCTACGATTATCGCCATTACTATAAAAACTGTTCCCAACAGCGAAGGGGAGAACAGCAGTAGCGGACTAATACCGACAATATTTGCCGACTGCAGTTGAGCCAGCACAATAGCCAGAATTGCCAAGGTTGTAACAAGCGCTATTAATAGGAACAAAAAGGTTTCATAGCAATACTGTACAAACAAGCCAAAGCGTTTTGCTCCAAGAATCTTCTGTACACCAACTTCCTGGCTGCGGAGAGATAACTGTGCGATTACCAGGTTGGAATAATTCAAACAACCGATTAGCAGCACTAATGCGCCCGCAACAATCAGAATATCGGGCAAATCAAAACCACCGGTGACAAAAGCCAGCTGGGTTGGAACCAATTCGTTTACAGGCAGCAGATCAAAAGACTGAATGGCCGCTCGCTCTTCGGGCATTGTGTTTTGCACAAATTCATCGAGCTGTAGATTGAAATCAGCGACGTCCAAATTGTAGTCTTCAGGGAATTCGATATAGACGAAGTCAGATTGATTTCCCCAGCGATCTTGATTTGGATCTCCCCCGTTCTCGGCGATACTCTGACGTATCAACTCATCAGGCATCTCTATTGGTAAATACAGGTCGGTGTTAAAAAATGCTACGCCAGAGGATAAGTGTGAGGGGAATTCCGGTTGCTTGGCCACGGCTGCCACAACCACATCGTGTTCATTTTCCACGATGAACCTTTCACCAACGACACCAGTATGTCCAAATATGAGCCTGGCGCCTTCTTCCGTGAGTAACGCTGAATTTGGCGGTAAGTCTTCGCCGGATTCCAATCCATAAATTGTTTCCAGGGGGAAGATGTCAAAAAATCGCGGCTCAATATATTTAGTGTCGAGAGTGGATGACTGGCCGTTATAGTTTATTGCTTGAGGAAAGCCACTGCTGGCCCGGACAATATTTGGCACATCGGGAAATGCAGTGCGTAAATATCGAGCTGCCGGTTCGTTAACAATAGGAAAGCGGTCCGGTAGAGGGCTATCGCCGACAGAGCGAATCATAAGATTGTATATGTTGTCGGAATTCTCGAAGCCGCGATCAAAACTATCGGCATAGTTCGACAACAGTATCGCTGATAGAAAACAGCCAAATCCTATAGTAAGACTTGTGAGGCTGATTACTGAATGCATCTTGAATCGCATCAGCGCTTTCAGTGCCATTTTTGTGTAGTGTGCAATCATAGTGCGTCCTTAATCCGATGTGTTGGATTGCACTGAATCTTGTTCGGTATTGTCGGCAACCACAGAGAGCTTTGCTCCTGGATCTCCACCGACTACCTCACCATCGAGCATTTCAATAATTCTATCTGCCCTGGCACCATGCTCAGGTGAGTGAGTTACCATCAAGATAGTAGCTCCTCTTTCTTTCAGTTTGGCCAACATGCTCATGACCTCGTCACCGTTCTTGGTGTCCAGATTTCCTGTTGGCTCATCCGCAAGAATTAGTTTTGGATCGCCAACAACGGAACGTGCTACTGCCACACGTTGTTGTTGACCACCGGATAGCTCTTGGGGTTTGTGTTTCGCACGATTTTCTAGTCCCACCAGCGCCAAGGCATCGGCTACTTTCTTGCGTCGTTCCTTTTTAGGAATTCCGAGATAAAGCAGCGGAAGATCGACATTCTCTTCGACATTGAGATCATCGATTAGATTGAAGTTCTGAAAGATAAAACCAATATTGGCTTTGCGTATATCAACCAGATCGTTTTCAGAGCGGTGACCTACTTCTTCGCCGTCGAAAAAATATTCTCCACTGGAAGGTTCATCGATCATGCCGACCACGTTCAGCAATGTGGATTTTCCACAGCCTGATGGTCCCATTACGGCAACGAACTCACCTTTATTGATTGTTAAATTAATTGCATCAAGCGCGGTAGTCTCCATATAGGCTGTGCGGTAGACCTTGCTTAGATTCTGTAATTTGATCACTGCGTTATATCCTCAAACTCTCATTTATGAACGGCGGTTGTTGGCGGCATTCCTCAATAGTAAATAAGACGCTTCAAATTCAATTCGGTTACCATCGAGTTGCAATTTCTGCTCATCCTTTCTAAGCCAAATCCGTGCCATCATTTTTATCCAGTTAAAACAATACCTTACGATTGGTCAATTTCCCAAAAAGGTCGTAAAAATTAGTAAATAGCCCTTTTCACCAATGCCGCGGATAAAGTGCCGATTCAGGCCTGTTTCTCTCCGGTTATAATCCGAAACTGCATTAATCGCCTTAGAAGAGGGAATCATGAATTATCTGCGTCATTTTGTGGCTGCTCGAGCCGCGCTTCTGTCATTTCTGCTGTTTTCTGCGACCGCAATACAAGCACAGGACCATTTCAACCAGAAGGGGAGCATGGCAAGTGAATACACCGCACAACTTCAACAACAACTAAGAATATCGCTTCCATTCGAAGACGATAGGGATTTTACCGAGTCACAGCGTGGATTTATTGCTGAGCCTGATTACCGTCAAATCACTGCAGCAAACGGCAGAGTAGTCTGGGATATGACCCGTTATGATTTTCTCCTGAATGGTGAGGACTACGACAGTATTCACCCTTCTTTACAAAGACAGGCCACCCTCAATATGAACTATGGCTTGTATGAAGTCATACCAGAATTCATGTATCAGGTGCGGGGATTCGATCTGGCGAACATGACCCTGGTGCGGGGAGATTCTGGCTGGATAATTTTCGATGTATTACTTGCCGAACAAACTGCAAACGCCGCATTAACACTTGCCAATGAACAGCTCGGGGAACTTCCGGTAATGGCAGTTGTTTATTCTCATTCCCATGTTGACCATTTCGGTGGTGTGCGCGGTGTAGTAAGCGAAGAAGAAGTGGCCGCAGGCGAGGTTGAGATTATTGCACCATCAGGATTCATGCATGAAGCTATCGCGGAGAATGTCTATGCCGGAAATGCCATGTCGCGACGTGCCGGATTGCAGTACGGTCGCAATGTTCCTTCTTCTCCGTTCGGTCAGGTTGATTCTGCTATCGGTAAAGGCTTAGCCGCAGGAAGTACTGGATTAATCGCACCGACTTTAGTTATCGAAGACGACTTTGAAGAACATACTATCGATGGCGTAACGTTTGTGTTTCAAAATACTCCGGGTACTGAAGCACCTGCTGAAATGAACACCTGGTTTCCCGAACAAAAAGTATTCTGGGCAGCAGAAAATATTACGGCAACAGTACATAACGTTTATACCTTACGCGGCGCGTTGGTACGTGATGCCTTAAGCTGGTCGAAACAAATTAACGAAGCGCTTTATCGCTTCGGTCGTGAAGCAGAAGTCTTAGTTTCTTCCCATAACTGGCCGCGCTGGGGAAACGAACGTATTCAAGAAGTGATGCGCGCACAGCGCGATGCTTATGCCAATTTAAACAACCAGGTTTTATTTTTGGCGAACCAGGGTGTAACTATCAATGAAGTTCATAACGAATACCTAGTTCCGGAAAGTCTGCAACAACAATGGAATGTGCGTCAGTACCACGGATCGGAATTTCACAATTCTCGTGCCGTATTAAATCGCTATCTCGGCTACTGGGATGGTAATCCGGCAACGCTTGCTCCCTTGTCACCGACTGATAGTTCACCGTTGTATGTGGAGATGATGGGTGGCTCCGAAGCAATCATTGTCAAAGCGGAAGAATTGCACGCTAGTGGCGAGTATCGCTTAGCCATGGAGATTCTGAATAAACTTGTTTATGCCGAACCGGATAACCAACAGGGTAAAGATTTATTGGCTGATGTATTCGAACAGCTGGGCTATCAATACGAGTCTGCCAGTATGCGCAATGTCTTTCTTGCCTCTGCCCAGGAATTACGCAATGGCATGCAGACTATTGCTGCACCCCGCGGTACTAGCCCAAGCATGGCCCGCGCAATGACTACTGCCCAATGGTGGGATGCAGTTGCTACGCGTGTCGACAGTAGCCTAGCCGATGGTAACGACTACACGATTAATTTTGTCACTCCCGATACCGATCAATCTTTCGTGATCGAGATGAGCTCTGGTACATTGAGTAATATAGTAGGCTATGCAGCTGAAAATGCCGATGCCACTATCACCATCAATCGCACCGACCTGGATACGGTAATCATGGGTCAGGCCACCCTGCCAGAACAATTACAAAACGGCATTGGTTCGATTGAAGGAGATGCATCGGTACTCTTGTCTTTAGCAGCAGTGCTTACGGTATTTAATCCTGGATTCGAAGTACTTCCAGGCACCATGCCTCAATAAGTCATGGAAAACACGACTTCAGTTTCATTTGCGGATTCGGACATAGGGAGCCTCACCGATTTCTTTGAAAAAAACAAACAAGTATTTGTCATTACCGGGGCAGGAATTAGTCAGGCATCGGGCATTCCCACTTATCGTGACGACAATGGAACCTGGAAGAGCAATGTACCTATCCAAAATGCCGACTTTATTAATTCTGAATCTACACGGCAGCACTATTGGGCGAGAAGTTTTGTCGGCTGGCCTGCAGTCAGCAATGCGATTCCTAATACAGCCCACCATGCACTTGTTGATTTGGAAACCCAGGGATTTATTCGAACCCTAGTTACTCAGAATATTGATCGGCTACACCAGAAGGCAGGCCACAAGAACAGCTACGATCTTCATGGTCGGCTCGATCAGGTAATATGCTTAGATTGTGGTGCGATTGTTATGCGGGATGACATTCAATCTTGGTTAGCACAATACAATCCCCATTTGACCGAAGTCGAAAAATCGAAAGTTCTACTTAATCCTGACGGTGACGCTGAAGTCAAAGGAGGGCTTATCGGTGCAACCAAGATTCCGCATTGCGAGAAGTGCGATGGCATGCTTAAACCAAATGTTGTGTTTTATGGTGGCTTCATTGACAAACCGTTCGTTGATGAACTTTATAAAGAGCTTTTCGATGCCAGTGCCGTACTTGTAGTTGGTTCTTCGCTGACGGTTTACTCCAGTTTTCGATTTTGTAAAATCGCTGACCAAAGAGGGATGCCAATCGGGTGTATTAATCAGGGAGTAACCCGTTGCGATGATTTGTTCAGTTTGAAAATTGAAAGCGAATGCGGACAAGTGCTTAGCGAAACCTGCCAATTACTACAGAACTAAAATACTTTACACATATTCCCATTACCTCAGAGGTAATTGAATCAATTCCTTGATGACCGACAATTGTCTCCTGTATCAGCAACGTTAAGGGTGTGAATAAACAATGAATCGAAAGACTGTTTACTTGATTATGGCAGTGCTAGGTGCTGCAGTGCCTATTTACTTCTTCATAGGGTTTTTTGGTAGCGAAGGATTCGATGCAATTGCGTTCGCTCAGGCATTGTATTCCAATGGGGCATCCTCCGGTTTTGCATCAGATCTATTCATAAGCTCATTTGTATTTTGGATATTTATGTTCTCCAGAAAGGAAGGTCCCAAACCCTGGCTCTTTATTGTTTTGAATCTCACAATAGGATTGTCACTAGCCCTGCCATTGTATTTGTGGCAAGCGGAAGCAAGCAATTAAGCAGGTTTCTCATTTCTTGAATAACAATGTTTTAGGTGCCTTAGCCGATAGTTTAAGGTAAGTTCGTACTACCGAACTCACTCCCCAATTTATTATTGGTCACTATTGGATTACTAATGGTCGCATTAAGGTATCGATACCAGACGGCAGAGATTGGTAAACGCGATATTCATTACAGGTGTCTTCGCGATAAAACACAGTTCGATGATTTACATGGAGAAGCGGAATCGATTGGTATTTCTTCCGCCAGTTGGCCGCTCTTTGGTTTAGTTTGGCAATCAGGAGAAATTCTAGCTGAGCTAATGACTGACTATCGGATCGACGGTCTTCGCGTCCTTGAGATAGGGTGTGGGGTTGGATTAGCGAGCTTGGTATTAAACGAAAGACACGCAGATATCTCAGCGACTGACGTTCACCCATCTGCTGGAGACTATTTGCAACACAATACCCAACTGAATAATGGTCGACACATTCCCTTTTTCAGAACTGCCTGGGAAGATGATCAAAGCGAAGAATTCGGTCAATTCGATCTAATAATTGGCAGCGACTTACTCTACGAACGACCACATTCCAAAAGCCTATCCATGTTTATTCAACATTTCGCCAAGCCGAAAAGCGAAATAATCATTGTGGAAGCTGGCAGAGGATATCGGAAAAATTTTATCTTCAGGATGGAGTCACTGGGCTTCGAGGCTAATCAGATGCCATTTTCTGACTTCGAGTCAAATTCTGACAAATTTAAGGGCAAGATTCTTCAATTCAAAAGAAATATGTAAGTCATTAATATAAAAGTAGTTGACGTCCTATTTCTCATTATGTATTGTGCTGCCAGCTTGAAACAGTACCATTTATTTATTCTCCCCATTTCGTCGTTTTCTTAGATTCACTTCGTCCTGTCGTTTATAAGTAATTGCCCGATTTCATGCCCGTCGTTCGCAGAAGTGCGAGCTAATTATATTTACTATAGGTATTAAACTATGTCAGACAAAATTACAGGAACCGTTAAGTGGTTCGACGAACAGAAAGGATTTGGGTTTATTCAGAGAGAATCTGGAAAAGACGTTTTTGCTCACCACAGCAATATTGAAGGCACAGGCTATAAGACTTTAGCCGAAGGTCAGCAAGTTGAGTTCGTTGTAACTCAAGGTGAAAAAGGACCTCAAGCGGAAAACATAATCGCCGTTTAAAAAATGTAGAAAACTCGCAGCACATTTCATGTGCTGCGAAACTACTTTCTAGATCGAAATCGCCGATTCAATTCGAGTCGCAAACTCCAAAGCTTTTTCAATCTCTTCATCCGTGAAATCCGGTTGGCGTGGGTCGTAGTAAGAGAAATTAAGTGTGCCCACCACTTTATCTTCATGAAAGAGCGGTAGACCAAGATAGGCTTCCAACTGCATCGCTGTGTAAACTGGATGCAAAGTTAGTTCATGTACACTACCAACATGTGCATACCGTATCATCTTCCCAGTATTCACCACGTCATTACAGAAAGTGTCTTCGGTAACGAACTGTTGGCCCTTGGTGATCACTTCGAAATCAGATGCGATATCCAGTACCGTATATTCAGTTCCGGCTATCTGACTGATAATGACAAAATCGGCGTGCAACTCATTTCTAATCTGAACAAGATCAGCATGAAAATCCTCTGAAAGATTCATAGCCTTTTACCTGTACTCATCAAGCAGTACACTTTCCTAACACTACTATCCCTTTCAGACTGTCTGACTGCTTTCTTGTTACGTAATACTAATCGTGCGTGGAAATTGAGCGTAGTTTTCCCAACGACTTACTTTTTCCGGCATTTCTTCAGTAGTTAATTGAACGTTGCCGTTCATATCGGTAACTCTTGAAATCAATGTGTGATCGCCGGGAGACGCATCCCAATCGAGTGTGAACAACTTCCATGAATAACGTGTTGAGCGCGAATCGATATTCGCTTCTTGCCAGGGTCCGTCATCTATTTTTATTTCGACATTTCTGAGTGGTGTCCCGTCGTTCAATACGAATCCAGTGATCTTATGGGTATCTCCTAACTTCGTGACTCGCACTACGGAAGATTTTAATTGAATCTTTGTTACTGAATTTTCTACCCAACGATCCTGACCACCAACTACTTCCTTTTTCAGTGTCACATAATCGCGCCCCATGAACCTACCCATATAGCGTCGATCCTGCACATGGATTTGAACCAGCCATTTCACATTAGCCACACCATAGTAACCCGGAATCAACGCACGAACAGGACGGCCGTGAATTTGGGGTAAGGGCTCGCCATTCATTTCCAGCGCCAGCATATTTTCCGAACGCATAGCTTCGGAGACTGGCAGGCTGCGGGCAAACGCTTGTTCGACTTCTGTTTCGCGAATTTCTTCAACACCGATATCGCCACCAAAGAATACGACTTCTTCACCTCCTTCCAGGATTCTTGCTTCGCCCAAAATATTGCGCAAAGCAACGCCGCGCCAACGGGCATTTCCAATTAGTCCGTGGAACAGTGAAGCCCGATTGCCGCCACACTCGAAACCAGCGTCAACCTCAAATTGTGTCATGGACTGCAAATCACTCAGGGAGAGTTCGAGTTCCTGTCCGACTAAACCCGTGACTCTCAGGCGAAAGTTATCGAGGTCCAGTTCGGGTTGGCCGTAATGTTGCACCACATAAAAGTCTTCATTGTCGGTGTAGAAATCATCGATCATGCGAGTGTCTAAGAAGTGTGTACCGCCGGGTCGCGCCGGTCCCCGACTGAAATCTTCGGGCATATCGGTAAAAGGAACTAATTCTTCACCTTGTGCAAGTGCAGGTAAAATCCAATGAGGCATACTCGCTACGGCGCCAAGTGCCACACCGGAGTTTACAGTTTTCTTAATGGCGTCACGGCGGTTCATTTTTTCGTCAGTCATTGTTTTGTCCTCGCTTCTTCTTATTCTTCAAATTCTGAGAAATCATAGGGTTTCCAAAAATCTGCTCGGTACTTATTGGGATCTGCCAATATTTCTGCCCGTGCTTTTGTTACTTCATCTACGGTCAGTTTTTCAAAATCTTTCGGTAGGGTATCTGCATTAAATTGTTCAAGCATCCAATTCAACACATCGGTCAGTTCAGCATTCGTAATCGGTGCATGGGCCGAACCAGGTACGCGTGCCAAATACCCACGCATCTCCGGCACACTCATCATCATTCCTAGTTCATTGTGCAAGGTTGGCACATTAGGTGGATTGCCTTCACCTAACGGGCGATGGCAACCGCTGCAGTACAACAAGTAGTTAATTCGTGGGCTCGCTGCAAACACACTGGATGAAAGCAGTGCTACTAATAATGCAACTAAACCAATTTTTTTAACCATCGGACTACTTTTCTATAGGTATTTATTGAATCTAGTCAGAGACACCAAGTACCAGGGAAACGGTGCAATGATAACTGGTATTCTCAGTGCCGAAGCACCATAAAACTGTGCTGCTATTACTGTTAAAGTAAACAGGCTTATCACCTTCGGTATTATGACAACCGCAGCGGGCACACACAGCCTTGCCGCAACAATCGTTATACGACATTAAGTAAGCACGACCATCTACGGGGTTTGTACAAGTTCCAACCCAGGTAATCGGCGAAGCTTCGGAACCCGGTGGACAGGAACTGTAAGAACCACCACAACAGGAGCAGAGGGTTCCACTCATTGCGCAGTAGCGCCAGTAATCACAGCTTTGCGGATCGCCAACTTCTGCCACAGAATCCTGTGCGAAAGAACGAGCCACTGGCAGTAATGGAAACGAAGCCGCGCCAGCTATGAACATGCCTAACCTGGATAAGAAATTTCTTCTCGATAATTTACGCGCTAATGCCAGGCTCGTGCGGCGCGCATTGTCATCGATCCAGTAGTAGGTCCTATCAAATACTTTTTCTATATTCATGAGTGTTGTTCCACTGCTGAAGCCGTATATTCTGAATCATCGGAATCTAATTGAGCATTAACGTATTCCTGCACCGTCGCAATGCCACTGTCCATGGATTCAATTAAACTTTCTAGGTGTTCCCGTGTATTAACTAAGCCTTTGCTTTGTAAAGTTCCATCGGCGCCAATAAGAACCGCAAATGGAAGCTTGCTAACTTGATAAGTCATGCCAAGTGCTTGGGAAACGAAATAAGGGTAATCTTCAATCTTCAAATCTTTCACATATTGTTTGTGCTGATCAATCTCTTCGCCATCACTGCCAAACAGTAACTGCATTCGATTGGCTTCTGATTTTGCCAACGATATTGCTGTAGGAACCAAAGATTTACATACTGGGCAGGTAGGAGAAATAAACAGTATAAAGGATGCAAGCCCATTGCCTTCAGTACCGCCGATTCGATGTTTGCTTCCATCCAAGGCAGTAAGTGATATCTCGGTAGTGAGTTCGCCCACTTTCGGTCCCGATGTAGGTTGCAATGCACCCGCCGGTGCAACCCGCTCGTGGAGAATTCCGATCTGTCTGGTCAGTGCAAATACCAACAGGGCTAACATCACGACGATAAGCCAAAGTACGATATTAGAAATGACAAGTGCTTCAACCACTAACATTCCTCCAGGCACCGATGGCATTGTGATTACTTAGCAGCTGATTAACCGCACTGTAAATAAGCAGCAGACTAATTAAACCAACTGTGATCCCAAAAAAATCTATTGTACCTAACACTCTTCCTGTGGATGGTAATACTGCTATAAGAGCCAGCGCGATTAGCAAATAATTTCGAAGCACCAGGCCAAATGAAAGTTGTTGAATTCCTGCATCTATTTCTTTTTTCCCTGCGAATGCCGAAAAGCCACAACCGCAATCAATATAAGTTCTTCCGCGATAGAGATTGAGCGAGATGGCTAGAATGTAAGAACTCAGTAACACTGCGCTTAGCAATGGAACCAACACGGAGTTACCAATCAGCCAGGCAATTCCCAAGGCGGTTTCAATCACACCGATTTTAATCACCAGCAGTGGTACCCAACTTTTTGGCACTACTTGATAAGCTTCGATGATGCCCTGAAAGCGCAATCGATTACCCAGCTTGTGCAGGCCCGCAACTATAAACAGCAGGCTGAATCCGATTGAGATTAATAATTGAATAACGGGATCAATCATTGTGTGCGTTAGAAATCCTCAAAATGCGTGGAGTCAGGAATTCGGATTGAACGCTCTTTAATAAAAGAAAGAGCGTCGTATACGTGACTACCACCTTGTGCATCTGCTACCAGAAGTTTCGGTTCAGCCTCCTGGGTTACCATGATGCTGTTCGCCGGGGGATCCATTGGAATTCTACCGACTCGCCGTTGTGTGTTTGAGTCGATTACCCAAATTTCTGTGCCAGGTTCGTGGTGTGTGTCAATTGCACCTTCATGCATAGCAACATAAATAAGACCTGTTTCATGATGGGCCGTGATGATTTCATTACGGCCGCCGGGTTGCCAGGCCTCTTCTCCTTCGAGATGGGGTTTCCAACCGTCTTCGACAATAATCTCGTCATCATCTGTGCTAACGTGAAATATCACTCCTCTATGGGTAACAAGCCACCAACCGTCATCACTAGATGCAACGCGATCGAATACCGCATCTTCAATTACGTTAAAGAAGACATCGCTGCGCACTCGGTTTTCTTCGAAGCCGCTAAGATCTAATTGAATAAGCTGAACAGTGCCGTCACCGCAAACTTGCATGAAGTCATTTTCAGCGATGGGCATGAGGACTGCACATCCTGGAGTAGAAGCTTCGTAAACGAAGACTCGATCTTCCACATCAACAATCGTTACCGAATGCCCTGGGTTCATATTCAGAACGGCGAGATGACGACCGTTGTTTAATAATCCAAGATGACTGCGAACTTGCAGTCGCGCTATATGGTTCGGAATTTCGATTTCGGCGATCGGGCTTAAATTCTCATAGTCATAAACTGCGACTATATCAGTGCGATCACCATAGACTCCACGCGACAGATACGATTCTGCTGCATAAAACTCCCGTCGCGGCCAATAGTGTGTCACTGCGGGTGTGTAGCGGGATAGTGAAAGCATTCCCTGCATTTCACCGGTGGTTGCATCGAAGATATAGCCACCACTGCCAGTCGTGCCGATGAACCAGTTTTCGCCGCGTTCAGGCATGGTTTGTACATAAATTTCTTCTGGGGGGATTTGCCCAAAAGCCAGGGGTGCAAATAGCGTTAGGCTTAGAGCAATTCTGGAGATAAAGCGCATTATTTTTCTCCTTCCACACTCACCAGGGCGTGAGCGTTCGCGTCTCTTTATCAGGACCTCAGAGTGTATCGCAAAATAGAGAAATTGGCTCTATCCCCGTCTATTCCGATGACTTTTTGGGTCTAGTGGTATTTCTGCAGCTAATCCAAATTTTAAATCGACTAATGACTGCCATCTGCGCTTAATCAATTTCCCCCTTAATCGGTTCTACGTATACTTGTCTTATAAACACAATAAACGGGGACGGCCATGAACTCCGATACAACATTATCCAGAACTGATATCGACCTTTCAGTATTAATTCGCAATCGCCGAACTCTAGGTGTCGGTGCCATTCTTAGCCTCCTACTCTTTCTCTTTCTGGAGATCAATTACGGTTGGCGCCAGGGCGCCTTGTTCATTGTTGGACTTGGAGCTGGCGTTATTTTGTATCACGCCGCTTTCGGTTTTACCGCAGCCTGGCGCGAAGTGGCCAACACGGGCAGAGGGGCAGGTCTGCGAGCTCAAATGATAATGCTTGCCGTCACTGTTCTAGTGTTCACACCGCTTATTGCACAGGGTGAAATATTTGGAACCAATATAAGAGGATCAGTAGCACCGCTTAATGTCGCCGTAATTTGCGGAGCATTCATGTTTGGATTAGGCATGCAATTAGGTGGCGGTTGTGCTTCTGGAACTTTATTTACTGCCGGTGGTGGAAATACACGCATGCTAATCACCCTCGCTTCGTTTATTGCCGGATCGCTAATTGGAACCTGGCAGTGGCAGCTCTGGCAGGGAGTGCCAGGTGTCCCACCAATCGCTTTGTCTCAAAGCTTCGGCGTCATAGGTGGAATAGTTGGAAGTCTTTTACTATTCAGTGCTGTCTGGTACGCAACCGTGCTCTACGAAAAGAAAAGACACAGAGAAGTCATAACCGAACCACGTTCAAATTTTTCAATATTGCGTGGCCCCTGGCCATTGATTGCCGGAGCGCTTGCCCTGGTTCTGGTTCAAGTTGCGACTTTAGTACTTGCAGGTAGACCCTGGGGTGTAACTTCAGCTTTCGCTCTCTGGGGAGCTAAAATTGCCGGTGTTGTTGGACTCGACGTATCGCTATGGCCCTATTGGAGTCGAACCGGTCCCGCTGCCTCACTCGATCAAAGCATTTTTAACGATGTCACTTCGGTGATGAATATTGGCATTATGCTAGGAGCACTGGTGGCGGCCGCATTAGCCCGTAAGTTTTCACCTTCAACTAAACTGCCAATGGGCCACGTAATGGCGGCTGTTATCGGTGGACTATTGTTAGGCTACGGCGCGCGCATCGCATTCGGTTGTAATATCGGCGCCTACTTCAGTGGAATAGGTTCAACCAGCTTGCATGGTTGGCTCTGGTTTGCTGCAGCTTTTGCTGGCAGTGTACTGGGTACTAGGTTGCGACCAAAGTTTGGATTGACCTAATTGTCCACATCCAATGTGAATTCAGCTTCTGTGCCGTTGACGCTGACCGCATAAGTGCCTGCAGTTAGCCCCACAACATCAAGGCTAAAAGTAGTTTCAAATGGGTCAAGTACGGCAATGCAAGACTCGGCGGGTCCAAGTGTTGTTTCGGCTAAAACTACGATAAAAAGATTGTCTTGTCTGCCGATTGCTGGAGTTTGCGATTCGACACAAGGCACAGATTTATTTCCAGTCACTGTTAAGCTTACCTGTACCGGAAAAGATTCCATGATGTTTATAACAACTGTGTCTACAGAGACCAGATTTGCGGTTTGTGCTGTCACCAACTGAAAATTGCCGCCACCGGTATTATTGAATTGAATATCATTGTAGTACGCTGGATTGTCGGCATCTAACACAGCGCCTTGTGGCACAGTTAACATATTTTCCATATAGATGGCGGGCTGTGCCTGTAACGTATGCAGGTTGACTAAGAGAATAAAACTGATGAAATACCGCATCTTAACTCTTTCCTCTAATTGAATTTTCTGACTAGACGCTATACTAGGTAATATAGACTAAGCTTTCTTCCTGATTGTCCCTCAAGCTGGATTAACAAAAACTTAACAAACCGCTGACATGCAATTTGTAAGACCACAGTCTAAGCAAAAAGGATTCACCCTGATAGAGCTGCTGATGGTTTCAGCAATTATCGGCGTCTTGATTTCAGTGGCGGCGCCTACTTTTCAGAATTACATGGTTAGAGCCAACCTGGTAGAAACTGGCCTCATGTTAGGGCAGTGGGGGCGAGAGTTTCACCGCTGGAATGGCGAGAATGGCCGGTTCCCCAATGATAGTCACATCATATTGCCACCGGAAGCACAGGGTGACCTTATAATCAGTAATACACAATGGCTAGCGACGACTGCTCTCGGTGGTACCTGGAATTGGGAAGGACCTAATAATTATCCCTACGCGGGAATATCGATTTTTCGAGCATCTGCAGATGTGGAAGAAATTCAACAACTGGATTTTATTCTAGATGATGGTGATCTAAGTCGTGGATCATTTCGCCAAACAGCTAATGGCAGGTACACCTATATATTGGATGAATAGTTGTCGATGAGCTTAGATAATCAATACTACTTGTTAGAAGAATCATAGCGTCTATTTAGAAAGCGGTTCAACGACTAAAACCTGTTAACTATTCTACTAAAGTTGGCTCTGGATTGCTTCGGCTTACATAGATCTGACTGTAGCCGTAAAAGTCTGGGTGGGGATGAGACACTCGCACGTCTCCATTAATTTCTTCAATAATGTTTGCTGCCCCTGATTCATCGCAACGCATAGAATCACCCGGCATATCTCCATTCGCCAAAACAGTTCCGATTTCCCTAAACAAGATCAAACATTGGGCAAAAGATGAAATGGCCAATTCTCTGGCTCTAGTTTCTGGATCGATAGGTACGAAAGAGTCATTTGAAGAGCGGTAAAATTGGAAACCCATTACCGCGAAACTTATAGCAATGATGCCAATTTGAATATTCTTGGCATTAGATTTCTTTTCCGGTTTGGCAAACCTACCTTCAGAATCTGCCTTCTCAATTTGAATGGATGATTCTGATTTTTCATGTTGTTGAGTTTGTGATTCAACGAATTTTTCAGTCTCTTGGATCGCGACACATTTTTCACAATAAACCCCGTCATCCAAATAGTTTGCACACATACCACACATGGGCTTTTTGCAGAGTGCGCAATCTTCGATTGCAGCTACATTAGGATGATCTTGGCATTGCATTCGGCGGCCTTGATATTCTACTTTCTCGTGACAATTTTAGAGCAACTACCTGGTTCATGCGAGTTGATAGCGTTACAGAGTGTCTCAATTGTGACTTTGTTAAACAGTATATGTGGTCTTTCCCTATTAAAGCGCTCTAATCCAAATTCAAAATAATATTTCCTCGAGTACGACGGGTTTGACTCTGTTCATGGGATTGGGGTGCTGCGTCAATTGGAAATCGATAGGACACGATTGGCTGTACGTGCCCTTCGTCGATCAAGTCCGCAATATGTTGCAATTGCTCGCCATTCGGCTCCACTAAGATTGAAGTCACATTCACATTTCTTTGTGTGTTTTGTCCCTCGGGAGTTAGACCGACGATGGAAACTAGAGAGCCTCCTTCTTTCAAAATTGCGATCGATCGCACTTGAGTATCGCCGCCTATTGGATCGAGCACTACGTCCACTTCATCGACGAAATCTTCAAAACGCTGAGTGCGATAGTCAACCGCAACATCTACCCCAATCTCTCGAAGGAAGTCATGATTGTAGTCAGAAGCAGTAGCAATAATTCTGGCACCTCGCCATTTGGCGAGTTGCACAGCCACGGATCCAACACCACCAGCGCCAGCATGAACTAGAACAGTTTGTCCTGCTTGCAGATTGGCAGTGTCAAACAAAGCCTGCCAGGCGGTTAAAGCGACCAGGGGTATTGAGGCTGCTTCATCATGGGATGCGCTTTCTGGTTTGAGTGCAGCTTCATGATTCTTAACAATTGCATATTCAGCATAGCCACCGCCACGCCGTAAACTCAGCATGGCAAAGACTTCATCACCAACGTTAAATGCACTGGCGCTTGATCCTACTCGGGTCACTACACCGCTAACATCAAAGCCAGGAACATAAGGAAGAGCTGCCCCAGACAATCCAGTGGCGCGCCCTGCTCGGATACTAGTGTCCACAGGATTAATAGCGGCGGCATGAACGCGAATCAGTATTTCATCAGCGGCGGGAGAGGGAACTAGTAGTTCATGAACTTCTAAAACTTCGGGTTCACCAAAAGCATGCATTTGTACCGCTTGCATTGACTCTTGTGCCTGAACGCTGGCAATTGAGGAAAAAAAGAGGCAACCGAAGAGTGTTGCTAAATATTTTGGATATTTCATGAGACTTTCTTCTTTTTATAGTTGGACTAAGAATTTCAGTTATAAGCTGGAAAAATCTTCAGAATCTAATTCCATTAAACTCCTGGCACCACTTAACATTATTTCTTTATGTGACTTTGCTCTGGGCAGTATACGTTTGTAATAGAAGCGTGCGGTCTTAATTTTACTTTCATAATAAGCAGTGTCTTCTGCGCCAGCTTCTATGGCACGATAAGAAGCGTCGGCCATTGCCGCCCAAAAGTAAGCCAGAGTGACATAGCCGGAATACATCATGTAGTCCACTGATGCTGCACCCACTTCTTCTCGATTCTTCATTGCCTTCAATCCGACTTTACGAGTGAACGTTCCCCATTCTCGATAATAGCGACGTAATGGTCGAATAAATTCTGACATTTTGCGAATTTCATTGTCGCGACAGAATCGATGTATAACTCGAGTCCAATAGCGCAGCATCTCGCCGCGAGTTGCTAAAACTTTTCTTCCTAATAAGTCTAATGATTGAATTCCGGTTGTTCCCTCATAGAGCATGGAAATGCGAGCATCGCGAACGATCTGTTCCATTCCCCATTCAGCAATATAGCCGTGACCACCAAAAACTTGCATACCTAGATTGGCAGCTTCATACCCGGTTTCAGTTAGAAAGGCTTTAGCAATTGGAGTTAGTACACCGAGCAAAGCATCTGCTTCGGATTTTTCTTCTTCCGTTGCGCTGCTGTGCAGGATGTCGACTTGCTGGGCGCAGTAATAAATAAGTGCCCGGCCACCTTCACTAATACATTTCTGGGTTAATAGCATGCGCCGCACATCGGGATGGACAATGATTGGGTCAGCTGGTTTTTCAGGAAACACAGGTCCAGCGAGTGAACGCATTGCCAACCTGTCTTTCGCATAAGGAAGTGCACCTTGAAAAGATTGTTCTGCGGCTGCCATTCCCTGCATTGCCGTTCCCAAGCGGGCAAAGTTCATGAAGGTGAACATGCACTTGAGCCCTTCATTTGGCGGACCAATCAAATAGCCTTTTGCGCCATCGAAATTTAGAACAGCAGTGGCATTGCCGTGAATTCCCATCTTGTGTTCTATGGAACCGCAACTAACGTTGTTGTGTTCACCAGTTGTAGGGTCGAGCTTGGGCACAATGAAGAGCGAGATACCTTGAGTACCAGCCGGCGCATCAGGTAGGCGGGCTAACACAATATGGACAATGTTGTCCGCCATGTCGTGCTCACCGGCGGAAATAAAAATTTTGGTGCCGGAAATCTGATAGCTGGCATCTGCATTTAGCTCGGCTTTGGATTTTAGTAATCCTAGGTCTGTACCGCAGTGGGGTTCGGTCAGGCACATAGTGCCAGTCCATTCTCCACTAATAAGTTTTGTTAGATAGGTTTGCTTTTGTTCTTCGGTGCCGTAACTTGAAATTGTCAATTTGGCGCCGTGGCTCAGGCCGGGATACATACCCCAGGCCCAGTTCGCCGTACTCACCAATTCATTGATAACCACTGCGATAGATTCGGGAAGTCCCTGTCCGCCATAATCTGTTTCACCGGCAAGGCTTGGCCAGCCGCCTTCTACATATTGCTGATATGCTTCCTTGAATCCGGCTGGCGTAGTGACCTGACCATTTTCGAATTTGCAGCCTTGTTCGTCGCCAGTTCGATGCAAAGGAGAAAGCACTTCTTCGGCGAACTTGCCACCTTCAGAAACTATCGCATCAATTAGATCTCTGCTGGCGTCTTCAGCACCGATTGTCGTGTAATGCTTTTCGGCACCGAGAACATCATAGAGGGTAAATTGAATGTCGCGGACTGGAGCTTTGTATTCAGGCATAAAGATCCTGCATTGTGAGTCTATTAACCATTGTAGATTACTCTCCGAACTACTCCCATGCCTTTTACCCTTGTTTTCCCCTGTGTTTTGCCCAATTTTATTTGTATAGTGGTTCGAAAATAAAAAGCACGCAAAAACGCCAAAGGATTCCCCATGAAAGTAATTCGGTTACTCCTAATCGCACTTCTTTCTTCTTTATATATAAGCACCCAAATTTCAGCCCAGACCCCACAGTTCGAACTCGATCTGGAATGGCCCCAGATCCCTATGGGGGAGAACTGGTTAACCGGTGGAATCGGTGGCATGTGTATTGATTCCCGTGATCACGTCTTCCTGCTCAACCGCCAGAATGTGGTTGAAGCGGATTTAGATGGTTCAACCTTAGCGCCACCGATTATCGAACTCGATCCTGATGGAGCAGTAGTCAGAGGTTGGGGTGATCCTCATCAACTCGGGGCCCGTTTACACGATTGTCATGTGGAAACAGATGGCAGTATTTGGATCGTCCCTGCAGGCACAGGCTATATACAGAAATATTCTGCTGATGGTAGCGAACTCATCAGGCAAATTGGCGAGACTGGTAAGTTTGACTCTTCTGATGGTAGCCGCGAAGGGCAGCCGCTTAATTCAGCAAGTGCTCAATTTTTCCTACCTGCCGCAGTGGATGTCGATAAATCCAATGGTGATATTTATGTAGCCGATGGAGAATTACCTGGGGGAAATGCGCGAATCGCAGTGCTAAATAAAGAAGGGGAGTTTTTGCGTCAATGGCCGTTGTTTCGCACGGCATCTGATCGAGACATTACGCCGCTTCCCCATTGCCTGCGACTATCTAATGATGGATTAGTTTATGTTTGTGATCGTCAAGCCGACCGCATTCAGGTTTTCGATCAAGCGGGTAACTTTGTTAAAAACATTTTCGTTTCTTTTACTCCGCTCTCACCAACCGATGGCCGCACCAGTGGTAATCGGGGCTCGGCAGTAGTGTTGGCGTTTTCACCAGATGCTGAACAACGCTTCATGTACGTTATCAATCAGAATAGTGTAATGATCGATGTACTCGATCGCGACAATGGAAGAGTAATATCTCGATTCGGCAATGGGCCAGGCCGCTATCGCGGACAGTTTACCTTGCCTCATGGTATTGGCGTAGATTCGAGAGGAAATGTTTATATTGCCGAGCAGGAAGGACGAAGAATTCAAAAGTATTCTTTAATTCGTTAATTTAGAAATTCAAATATTTTTGTAACTCTTCTTCAGAGTAACCGAGCTCGCGCAGGACTTCTTCTGTATGTTCACCTAGATTGGGTGCTGCTGTCGGCGTTCGTTTTTCAAAACCACTCACTTCAAATGGGCTGTTTACCGTTCGAAGCGAGCCATACTCAGGATGCTCCAACGGAACAACAATACCATTGTCAGCTTTCTGCTGATCATTAGCCGCTTCTTCGTAGCTAAAAACTTTCGAGTGTGGGATATCAAATTCGGTGAGCCTTGCTAACCAATAATTCATGTCTTCTTCGGCAAAAGCATCACTAATCTCCTTAATTAACAGCGGCATGTTTTCAACCCGTTTTTCCGCAGTGTTAAACTTTTCATCCTCAACAAAATTCGGCCTTCTAATAGCATTAGAAAATGCTGACCAATCTCGAACGGAATTGACGAGCGTTAGCTTAAGTAGTTGTTCGTCTTTGGTTCGGTAGTTTAATGAAATGAAATTGTAAGCCTGATCCCGCGGCCGCTTTTCACGAAACTCGGCATTCGCCAATCCTGCCTGAATCATTACCGAGTTAGCCCAAGCTCCGTTGGCTAGCAAAGAAGATGAAACTTTGCAGCCCTGGCCTGTTTGTTGGCGTTGATAGAGGCCGGACATAATTGCGCCAAATAGACTCATTGCACTTGGATGATCGCCGGCTCCAAATGGAAAGGTGCTTAACCATCCTTCGTAGGGAAATAGCTGCATTTCAATACCAGAACGAGTCCAATAACAAACTGTGTCATAACCGGGCTTGTCTTTTTCCGCGCCGCTCTCTCCATACCCAGTGGCTAATGCGTAAACGAGCTTCGGATTTACTTGCTTGATGGTGTCGTAATCGATCTTCAATCGATTGATGGCGTCGAGTCGGTAATTGGTAATAAAGACATCGGCCTCAGCAGCCAGGCGACAGACTGCGTCATGACCTTCTTCTGTTTTTAGATCTAGCACGACACTCTTTTTATTACGGTTGGTCATCTGAAATGCGTAGGGCATTTCTGAAATAGGCAATCCCGCAATTTTATGCCAGTTACGATTCAGGTCGCCGGTACCGGGTGGTTCTACTTTAATGACATCAGCGCCGAAATCACTGAGGACAACGCCGGCTGCTGGCCCAAAGACCATAGTCGTTAGCTCAACAACTTTTATACCTGTAAGAAGAGATTGGTTTTCTGACATTGATTCTAATTATTAGTTGTACTTGTCATTCAGTAGTATGTTGCAAAAGGACTCAGAGTATAGATGATGATTACACACAAAAACTATTCCTTTCAATCTGTTCAATTCTGTCTGAACTGCTATGCTAATCGATCTTCGGAATTGCAATATCTTCGTCGCCGCACGCAGTATGAAAAATAGAAGTTAGAAGGAATAACAATGACTGAATTTTGTAAAGTTGAAAAGCGTGATCACATACTGATCGTGACCATGAATAGACCCGAACGTCTCAATGCGCTCCATCCGCCTGCCAATCTTGAACTCGCGGAAGTGTTCGACGATTACGCCGCTGATGACGAGTTGTGGGTAGCAATAATAACAGGAGAGGGAAGAGCCTTTAGCGCGGGCAACGATTTACGTTGGCAGGCAGAGGGCAATGTTCGTCCTCCTATGCCTTTGGGATTCGCAGGTCTTACCAGTCGATTCGATTTAGTTAAACCTGTAATAGCGGCGGTTAATGGTGTTGCCATGGGCGGTGGATTCGAAATCGCATTGGCGTGCGATTTAATCATCGCCTCAGAGAAAGCAGTGTTTGCCTTGCCAGAACCGAAAGTAGGATTGGCAGCACTTGCTGGTGGTCTCAACAGATTACCTCGAATTATTGGCAGTAAACGAGCATTGGGAATGATATTGACAGGTCGCCATGTTGTCGCCGAGGAAGGCGAGCGCTTGGGATTCGTCAATGAAGTAGTACCCCATGAGCAAGTATTAAACAGAGCATTAGAAGTCGCCGATGAAATCCTGGCTTGTTCTCCGCTTTCTATTCGAGCGAGTAAGGATGCGGTTTATCGTTCCCTGGATTTTGCTTCCCTCGAAGAATCCATGCAGGACATGCGAACTGAATATGCAGCAGTCAAAGTGATGACCGAGAGTGAAGATTTTATCGAAGGTCCAAAAGCCTTTGCGGAAAAGCGGCCACCGAATTGGAAAGGAAAATAACCTAAATAGAAATGTTAAATAACTAGGCGGCGACAAAAAGGAATTTAGAAATGAAACTTTATCATTGTTCCAATGCACGATCGGTAAGACCATTATGGACTCTCGAAGAACTTGGTATCGATTACGAATTGGCCGTGATGCCGTTCCCGCCGCGTTTCGAATATGAAGGTTATCTGGAAATAAATCCACTTGGCACGGTGCCCACTCTATTAGATGGTGACCTTGCGATGACTGAGTCTACCGGTATCTGTCAGTACCTGGTGGAGAAATACGGTCCCACAGATTTGTGCGTGACACCAGACGAACCGGATTATGGTGACTACCTGAATTGGCTTTTTCGATCGGATGCCACTTTTACTTTTCCCTTGGCGATCGTGCTTCGCTATACCCAGTTGGAACCGGAAGAACGCCGCAATCCCCAAGTCGCTCAAGACTATGCTATTTGGTTCCACTCGCGAATCCGTTCCGTTGAAGCCGCATTAGAAGGAAAGGACTTTTTAGTGGCGAATTGCTTTACTATAGCGGATATCGCTGTGGGTTATGCGCTGCAATTCGGCGATAGGCTCGGTCTCAGCGATCGCTACAAACCAAATTGTCAACGTTACCTGGAGAGCCTCAACGAACGTCCGGCTTATAAGCGATCCCAGGAAAAAGGCAGGCTTCCAGAATAGGCCAACTTTTATTACGGGCATTCAACTATTTTGCTAAAATTAACGTATATACCTCTATTGAGTGCAGGATTCGCGCTCTCGGAGTAATACTATGAAAAAGCTTACGTTTTTACTTTGCACAATATTTGTCTTGGTATCTTGCCAGGCGACGGATAGAACGTCATTTCGTCAGATGACTGAAGAAGAGTTAATCGCTTATAACTCTACAGTAGAGTTGGGCGACAATGTGTACTGCTTTGATGATGTGCGCACCGGCTCATTCATCCGCAAAAAACATTGCCTTACCCTGCAAGAAATTGTCAACCAGGTAAACGATAATTCCCATACGCTTGGTGTTCTAAACTATGGTGGTCCTTCTGCCTTCCGTGGTGTCGGCGTAGGTATCGACTAGTCGAACATTTCTCTTGTTTAGGGTTCTAAAGTAGCAAACGTAAAACCAAGCACTCTTAGAGTGCTGGTTCGTCTCGATCTCCAAATGTTGGAATCGAATCGAGCGTGTGAAAATTTTCCCAAGGAATTTTGGCCGGATCCATAGTCCAATATTTGTTAGCTTTGGCGTAACAACAGTCTCTGTTTTCCTCTTTATGACCAGACAACTCGGCATCCAGTAGTCGCTCTTCAATTTCTTTTAGCTCCTCGTCGCTATCTACTTGGAACCCAAGATGGTTTAGTCCGACCTTGCCGCATTTTTCAGAGATTGCGAAGTTTACTGCTGGATCATCTAACATCCATTTCGCGTAATCATCTTTTACTACATTCGCATCCTGCGCGAACAAGGTGTTGTAAAAACTAATTCCTTTTTCGATATCTTCTACCGTAACGTGAACATGTAATCGTTTCATTTTTAACTCCTCAACAGTTACTGGAATCCAGTTGTCCCATGCAACAGTCCTTAATCAGGAATGACATCAAGTCATTCATACAAGAAAAGTCCGCGGAATAAATGAGGGAGCGACCTTCTCGAGTCACCGAAACCAAACCAGCCTGTTTTAAATTTTTCAGGTGGAAGGAAAGTGTGGCGCCTGGAAGTTCAAATTCTTCACCGATAACCCCTACGGTCTGACCGGGAGGACCCTGTCGCACCAAATAGCGAAAGATCTCCAGCCGAGTTTCATGGGCTAACGCTGCCAGCGCTTCGGTGGCCTCATATATTTCCATATTTCCAATATAGTGGAAATATTAAGAATGGGCAAGCCTTTTTTTTGAATAGCCCAGAGGCGTAAATCAATTGGGAGAGACCTCGAGGAATATCCGCTGCATAGTGCAGAGACGGTTTTAAACCTGGGATTGCAATGGCAGTTCTGTCGCATTCTTAATTTCTGTTACTGCGATATGGGAATGCACTTCGCCCACGTGGGCAAGCTTGGTTAGTTTTTCCCGAATAAAAATTTCGTAGTGACGAATGTCTTTAACGATTACCTTCAACATGTAATCCCAGGTTCCGGCCATGGTATAGGCCTCCACCACTTCTGGAAGTATCTCAACTTCTCTTTCGAATTCATCCAGATTAGTTCGCCCCTGGGTCGTTAGGTTAATTGTGGCAAAAACCACCACGTCCATCCCCAGCTTTTCGCGATCCAAAATGGCGACCTTTCTTTTAATGACGCCTTGCTCTTCCAGCTTATTTATTCTGCGCCAGCAAGGTGATTGAGAGATGTTTATCTGATCAGCAATTTCCTGGGTTGTGAGGCTGCCATCACGCTGTACAGCATCCAGGATTTGCAGATCCGTTGAGGAGAAATTTCCCGCCATAGCTAACCCCCAGTTTGTCGATTAATAATGCAGATAATTGCAATAAATTGAATAAATTATACCTGAAATTACGAATATGGGGCTAATAAAGCATAAAAAAGCCGCCTAACTAAGCATAAGATTATTCAAATGCGCGCAAAAGAGTAATGCTCATGACTTCAGCTCAATCTCCGCTTAAGGCAGCACTAAAAGGCGTTTCCCTGGACGATAAGTACGCCCTCGATACCACTCGGGCCTACATGACCGGTATCGAAGCACTAGTTCGTCTTCCCATTCTTCAGCATCAACGTGATTCGGAACGCGGGTTGAACACCGCTGGATTTATTTCTGGCTATCGTGGTTCACCCTTAGGCGGATTGGATCAGTCTTTATGGCGCGCACAGAAATTTTTAGATAAGCACAACATTACATTCCAACCCGGAGTGAATGAAGATCTTGCTGCCACGGCAGTGTGGGGTTCGCAACAGGTCAATTTATTTGAAGGTGCCAAATACGATGGAGTATTTGGAATGTGGTATGGCAAGGGACCAGGAGTTGATCGAAGTATGGATGTCATCCGCCATGCAAATTGTGTTGGTACTTCTAAATACGGTGGTGTCCTGGCTGTTGCCGGAGATGATCACGCGGCGAAATCTTCCAGTCTTCCCCACCAGTCGGAACACATGTTTATTGGTGCATCAATTCCAGTTCTTAATCCTTCCAATGTACAAGAAGTTTTAGATTTAGGTATTTACGGTTGGGAGCTCTCTCGTTATTGCGGTGCCTGGGTTGGATTAAAAGCCATTACCGAAAACATGGATTCAGCGATCTCCGCTGAAATCGATCCTAATCGAGTCAACATTTTAATTCCGGAAAATTTCGAATTACCTGCAGATGGTGTCCATGCCCGCTGGCCGGACTCTGCTTTAGATCAGGAACGACGACTGAACAAGTATAAGATTTACGCGGCACGTGAGTTCGCCCGAATCAATGGTCTCAATAAAGTCGTCATCGATAGTGACCGCCCACGCTTGGGAATCATTACCACCGGTAAGGCCTATCTCGATGTACTCCAGGCATTGGAAGATTTAGGTATCAATGAAAACAAAGCTGGTGAAATAGGTTTGCGCGTATTTAAAGTCGGTATGAGTTGGCCACTGGAACCAGTGACGACACATGAATTCGCGCAAGGCCTGGAAGAAATATTAGTTGTTGAAGAAAAACGTTCCATTATCGAAGATCAGCTAACCGGCCAACTTTATAACTGGCCAGTGGACAAGCGCCCTCGAGTCATCGGCGAATTTGATGAAGAAGGTAATGACCTTCTGCCTAATCTTTCTGAACTAACACCAGCAATGGTTGCTCGCGTTATCGCGGCACGCATCGCTCGCTACTACCACGATCACACTATCGAGCAACGCTTGCGTCTCTACGCACATAAGGAACAAATTTTTTCAGAGCAGCGCAATATTCCACAGCGTACACCTCACTATTGTTCCGGATGTCCCCATAGTCAATCTACTCGTATTCCAGAGGGAAGCCGGGCACTGGGTGGCATCGGCTGTCACTTTATGGGAATTTGGGAAACCGGCGATCGAAAAGTTGAAACCGTGACGCAAATGGGTGGAGAAGGTGCGACCTGGGTCGGCCAGGCTCCCTTTACAGAAACCCAGCATGTCTTTCAAAATTTGGGTGATGGCACCTATTTCCATTCCGGCATTCTTGCCATTCGTCAGGCCGTTGCCGCTGAAATAAATATCACTTACAAAATTTTATTCAACGATGCAGTGGCTATGACTGGTGGGCAACCAGTTGATGGTCCACTGACCGTCGAGCAAATGATTCAGCAATTACGTGGTGAAGGTGTCAAGCGCATTGCGCTGGTATCAGACAATCCAACTCAACATAAATGGATTACAAAATTTGATGGCTATTCATTAAGTCATAGAGACGACTTAATCGAAATCGAAGAAGAGCTACGGGACACTGCTGGCACTACCGTTCTTATCTTTGAACAAATCTGTGCTGCGGAAAAAAGACGACGTCGTAAAAAAGGCACGTTAGAAGAACCAAAAGAACGGGTGTATATCAATCCGGAAGTTTGTGAAGGCTGTGGCGATTGCAGTGAGGAATCCAATTGTTTGTCGGTGATTCCGCTGGACACCGAGTTAGGCCGCAAACGTCAAATCGATCAAAGTGCATGTAATAAAGATTACAGTTGCCTGCGTGGTTTCTGTCCTAGCTTTGTCACAGTCTCAGGAACGGAGTTGAGTAAATCGAAAGTCGACCTTGAAGCCGCCGGACTTGGCAAACTTCCAACTCCCCAACTTGCCGATATCGACGAGCAGCCCTGGAACGTTGTGGTAACTGGCGTTGGTGGTACCGGCGTTTTAACAATCGCTTCTGTCCTGGCAATGGCTGCACACCTGGAAGGTAAGGGCTGCGCAACCATGAATCAGACCGGTCTGGCGCAGAAGTTTGGCGCTGTGGTCAGCCATGTCCGTATTGGCAAGAAACAGGAATCGATTAAAGCCGTGCGAATTGCCGCAGGCGATGCTGATCTACTTTTAGGCTGCGATCTAATCGTTGCCGCCGGCGATGAAGCTATCGCCAAGCTAAATAAATATCGCTCCCATGCTATCGTCAACGATTTCTCCGCCGCCAGTGGAGATGTGATTGTTAATCCTGATGCTGAAATGCCCAGCGATGCAATGAAGCAGCTCATTAGAACCGAAGCTATTTCGGAAAAAACGGAATTCATTGCGGCAACCCAATTAGCGACGCAACTTCTGGGTGACAGTATTGCGAGTAATATGTTCTTACTTGGCTTTGCCCAACAAAAAGGATTGTTACCGGTTTCAATCGAAGCACTAAAAGGAGCAATCGAGCTTAATGGAGTTGCTGTTGAGTTCAATTTGGATGCTTACGAATGGGGTCGCCACGCAGCGATAGATTTAGAAGCGGTTAAACAAGCCGCGGGTTTAAAACCGAATTTCAAGCCTTTGAACAATCTCGAAGAGTTAGTCGCGGATCGCCATCAACGTTTAGTTGACTATCAATCTGAATCTTACGCTAATGAATTCGGAGAATTCATCTCCAAATTAAAAGAATTCGAATCGAACAAGAAATTCAGTAAAGATTTGGAGTTAACGAAAGCAGTCGCCAGATCACTCTACAAGCTCATGGCTTATAAAGATGAGTATGAAGTCGCACGACTTTTCACCGATGGTAGCTTTGCTAAAAGCTTGGCTGAAAAATATGAAAGCGACTTTAAACTAAATTTTTACTTGGCCCCACCAATATTCTCTCCCAAAGACAAACGGGGTAATCCACGCAAGTTGAAGTTTCCAGGATTAACTCTGACTCTCTTTAAACTGCTGGCTAAGATGCGATTTTTAAGAGGCAGCATGTTCGACCTGGTTGGTTATAGTAGCGAGCGTAAAGAGGAGCGGCAGGCGATTCATGAGTTCAAATCATTGGTCTTTCAGATTTTCGATGAGCTAAAGGAAGACAATTATGATGTTGCGGTAGAGCTTGCTTGCTTGCCACAGCAAGTCAGAGGATTTGGTCACGTGAAAGCAAAGAATCTGAAACAGGCACTAGTGCGACAAGAACATTTGCTTAAGAAGTTACGTGGCGAAACCGTCTCTATAGTGTCGGTAGTTGAGCAAGCAGCCTAAGCCAACAAAAGTGTAGTAGTAATTCAAAGTAGAATCGGAGCAGTATCGTGAATAGTTGTAGCAAAGTTGATTTTGAAGTGAGTGCCGGGATTTCTTCTCACCCGGATTTTGATCAACACGAAAATGTTGCTGTCCATAACGACGATTGTTTACAGGCAATTATTGCCATCCACAACACCAACCTCGGTCCCGCCGCTGGAGGTTGTCGCATCTATCCTTATGGGTCGACTCATGCTGCGATTGCAGATGTGCTAAGACTCTCTCGTGGCATGACCTACAAATCGGCCATGGCTGGTTTGCCCTATGGGGGCGGCAAGTCAGTCATCATAGCCGATCCAGCGACGGACAAGAGTCCTCGTCTGTTGACTGCTATGGGCGACTTCATTGAATCCCTGCAAGGTAAATACATAGCCGCAGAAGATTCAGGAACTACCGTAGAAGACATTAAGCTGATGGCGAAACGCACCAGATATGTGTCTGGTTACTCTGCCAAGGAAAAGAATGGCGGAGATCCTTCTCCCGTTACTGCGCTTGGTGTGTTTTACGGTATCGAAGAAGCGGTAAAACACCAGCACGGAAAATCCTTAAAAGGAATGAAGGTTGCGGTGCAGGGTGTCGGCAATGTGGGCATTAATCTCGTGCGCTTACTAAAAGAAGCAAAAGCGAAAGTAATCGTCGCCGATGCTAACGCTGCTCGTGTGGCAGAAGTTGTAAGACAATTTAAGGTAGCCTGCTGCTCGACCGAAAAAATTCTTTCCACAGAGGTAGATGTATTAGCACCCTGTGCATTAGGTGGAGCGATTAATAGCGAAACTATTGCTTCCCTACAGGCCAATATAGTAGCAGGTGCAGCCAACAATCAATTGCAGTCGGATGAGTTGGGAGCATTGTTAATGGAAAAGGGAATTCTTTACGCGCCTGATTACGTTATTAACTGCGGCGGCATTATGGATATCTATCATCAGCAACAGGGAATAAGAGATTCTGCCGAGATAAAAAGAAAGCTTGAAATTATTCGAGAAAACCTAAGTGCTATTTTCGAGGAAAGCAATCGATCTAATCGAGCAACCAATATTGTTGCTGATGAATTAGCACGAGAGAAATTTCAATCGGGAAAAGTTCATCACGTTGCTGCGTGATGCAGGTTCAACTACATTCTAAACACACCAAACTTTGTTTCTTCGATCGGTGCGTTGCGTGCAACCTCCATGCAGCGGGCAAGCACCTTTCGAGTTTGTGTGGGTTCGATGACACCATCATCCCATAGGCGCGCTGACGCATAGTAAGGATGTCCCTGCGTTTGATAGGTATCTAGTATCGGTTTGCGAAATTCTTCTTCTTGTTCTTCACTCCAGGGGCGGTTCTTCTTTTCCATTTGATCACGCTTGATAGTTGCAAGAACTCCAGCCGCCTGTTCTCCACCCATCACTGAGATGCGGGCGTTAGGCCACATGAACATGAAACGTGGATCATAAGCACGACCGCACATTCCGTAATTTCCGGCTCCGAATGAGCCGCCGACGATCACCGTGAACTTTGGTACTTTAGCGCAAGCCACAGCCATCACCATTTTTGCTCCATGTTTCGCAATGCCTCCCTCTTCGAAAGCTTTGCCAACCATAAAGCCAACGATGTTCTGTAAAAACAACAAGGGAATTTTTCGTTGCGAGCAGAGCTCGATGAAATGCGCACCTTTTACTGCAGATTCACTGAACAGGATGCCGTTGTTGGCAATGATTCCAATTGGGTGCCCCTCGATATGAGCAAAACCACAAACCAATGTTTTGCCATAAAGGGCTTTGAATTCATCGAAGTGTGAACCATCAACAATCCGGGCAATGATCTCTCTCGCATCATAAGATATCGAAGGATTCTCAGGTACTATGCCGTTTAATTCTTCGATGTCATAGCGTGGTGCTTCTATCTCTTTGGCTTCTTCGTTGCACTGTTGACGATTTAAGTGGCTGACTATATTGCGGGTTATCTCTAGTGCGTGTGCATCATCTTCTGCGTAGTAATCAGATACGCCTGACTTGCGACAGTGCACATCGGCACCACCTAATTCTTCTGCGCCAACTACCTCGCCGGTTGCAGCCTTAACCAATGGTGGACCGGCAAGAAATACCGTGGCCTGGTTGCGTACCATTACACATTCATCTGACATGGCGGGCACATAGGCACCGCCAGCAGTACATGAACCCATAACGACGGCAATTTGTGGAATTCCCTGGGCCGACATGTTGGCCTGATTGAAGAAGATACGACCGAAATGGTCTTTATCGGGAAACACCTGATCTTGCCGCGGAAGATTAGCGCCGCCTGAGTCAACCAGATAAATGCAGGGAAGCTTGTTTTGTGCGGCGATGTCCTGGGCGCGTAAGTGCTTTTTCACACTCACCGGATAGTAAGTTCCGCCTTTTACCGTGGCATCATTAACAATAATGACGCAATCGATTCCGCTAACTTTGCCGATGCCAGTTAATATGCCTGCCGCCGGAACATCTTCACCATAGACATTGAAGGCAGCGAGTTGTGAGAACTCCAGAAATTCTGTTCCTTCATCTATTAGTGTTTTAATGCGATCGCGAGGAAGCAGTTTGCCCCGAGCTGTGTGTTTCTCTTTCGAGGCATCTGGTCCGCCTGATTCAATAGCCGCTAGTTTTTTTCTTAAATCATTCAGCTGGAATTCCATTGCAGACTTGTTCGCTGCAAAAGAATCGATTTCAGGTTTAATCTTGGTTTCGATGACTGACATAGGAAAACTCCGAATATTTGCTTAGGCTGATTCCCTAAATAGTTCACGGCCCACCAGCACGCGACGTATTTCTGAAGTGCCCGCTCCGATTTCATAGAGCTTGGCATCTCGAAGTAGCCTTCCAGCTGGGAATTCATTGATGTAGCCATTTCCCCCCATGGCCTGGATAGTTTGTAGTGCCATTTGGGTAGCTTGCTCAGAGGTAAACAGAATCAGTGCCGCACAATCCTTGCGGCTGGTTTCACCTCGATCACAGGCGGAAGCCACGGTATAAAGATAAGAGCGAGATGCGTTCAAAGATGTATACATATCTGCCATCTTGCCTTGCATCAATTGGAACTCGCCGATGGGCTGACCAAATTGTTTGCGCTCATGTAAATAAGGAAGCACCGTATCCAGACAGGCCTGCATGATGCCAACCGGCCCTCCGGAGAGAATAGTTCTTTCATAATCCAAACCTGACATGAGTACACCAACGCCTTTTCCTGCCCCACCCAGCACGTTCTCCACCGGTACTTCGCAGTCCGTGAAAACCAGCTCGCAGGTGTTCGAGCCTCGCATCCCCAATTTGTCGAGTTTCTGGGCTTGGCTAAAACCACTGGTGCCGCGTTCGACAATAAATGCGGTTATTCCTCCAGACCCTACTGTGCCATCCGTTTTGCCGTAGATCACATAAGTATCCGCATCGGGCCCGTTGGTAATCCACATCTTGTTGCCGTTAAGTACGTAGTGGTCGCCTTTGAGTTCTGCTTTAAGTGACATGCTTACTACATCTGATCCCGCACCTGGCTCCGACATGGCCAAAGCACCAACATGATCCCCGGCAATTAATTGAGGCAAATATTTTTGTTTTTGTTCCTCGCTGCCATTACGCGCGATCTGATTAATGCATAAATTTGAATGCGCACCGTAAGAAAGCCCAACCGCAGCGGATGCTCTGGATACTTCTTCCATGGCAATACAATGTGCCAGGTATCCCATATTAGAACCGCCATAGGATTCATCTACGGTTATTCCATGGAGCCCTAAATTCCCCAGCTTCTTCCACATGTCTGCCGGGAATTCATTGTCTGTGTCTATTTGTTCTGCTCTTGGTGCGAGTTCCGCTTGGCAGAATTGATAAACCGACTCACGCAACATTTCGATTTCTTCGGCGTGATTAAAATTGAGTGTTGGATAGCTAGTATTCATATTGTTCCCCCGATTGCGTCGCCAAAGTTTCCTTACCGTTGGCTCAACGCACTAAGACAGATTGCCTCTGTCTTTTTCAAATCTTTTAGCATGGTGTTTATTTCTTTCTTCTGTTGCTCTAACTGCAATTGCTTCTCTGAGATCTTGTCTAGCAAACTTTCTAATTGGCGATTGTTGGTCGTTTCAGGTTCATACAAATCGATAATGTCCCGGCTCTCATCGAGAGAAAAACCGATAAGTTTTCCTCGCAGGATCAGTTTTAAGCGAATCCGATCGGCAGAACTAAATACCCGGACGCTGCCTTTTCGACCTGGTGAGAGCAGGCCTTTTTCCTCGTAGAAACGAATGGTTCTAGGCGTGACTTTGAACTCCTGAGCCAGCTCGGAAATGCTGTAAACAGTAGTCATGACGAAGCTCTCCAGGATCATTAAAGGACAGGCTTGAGCTTAGCTTACGTTTACGTTAACGTAAAGCAAAATTTGCCACCCAATGGCGACTTGAGCCCTAAACTCGCCGTAGAAAGCGGTTTCCCTGGCACCTGTTATCTTTTAAATTAGTGCTCCTAAGCTTAATCACACCAATAGAACAGCAAAAAGGAACAATCATGTCGTCGTTAGTCAGCTACGCCAGCGGCCCATCCGACAAACCCTTACTAGGAACCCCTATACCAAAACTCTTCGATCAAATTGTTGCGCAACATGGTGATCGAGAGGCGGTGGTTTCAATCCATCAGGATGTGCGCCTTAGCTATTCTCAATTGGCGAACCGGGTTAATGAATTGGCAAAGGCTTTTATTGCGGCCGGATTCGAAAAAGGCGATCGGGTTGGTATCTGGTCCCCCAACAACATTGAATGGTTGACCACACAATACGCTACAGCAAAGGCTGGCATCGTCCTGGTTACTATAAATCCGGCCTATCGAGTTCATGAATTGGCCTACGTTCTGGAACAGTCCGGTTGCAATGGATTAGTTCTACAAAATCAGTTTAAGACTTCAGATTATGAAGGAATGATTACAGAGCTCTGCTCTGAGTTGGTAAGTTCTGCTACCGGTACCCTAAGCAGTGAAAAGTTTCCGAATCTAAATGCCGTAATTTCTATGACCACATCAGACGTGCAAGGAATCTATAACTGGTCTGAGTTTTTGAAATTGGCTTCGCAAACAAGTGATGAAGATCTAAGTACACGCATGGCGCATCAGGATATGGATGATGCGATTAACATCCAATACACCAGTGGCACTACAGGATTTCCTAAAGGTGCGACTCTCAGCCATCACAATATATTGAACAACGGTTACTTTGTTGCGGCGACGATGAACTTTACCGAAGAAGATAGACTGGTAGTGCCGGTACCTCTTTATCATTGCTTCGGAATGGTGATGGGAAATCTCGGCTGTTTAACTCATGGCGCTTGCGCCATATACCCCAGTGAAGGATTCGAACCGGAAGCAGTGCTGCAGGCAGTGCAGGCTGAAAAAGCGACAGCGCTTTACGGTGTGCCGACCATGTTTATTGCTGAGTTAGCGCTACCGAATTTTTCTGACTATGAACTTTCGTCATTGCGCACTGGCATCATGGCGGGGGCGCCTTGTCCTATCGAAACTATGAAACAAGTTAATGAACTAATGCACATGACCGAGGTTGAGATTGCTTACGGCATGACCGAAACAAGTCCGGTGAGTTTTCAAACTCGGGTCGATTCACCGTTGGATAAGCAAGTGAGCACTGTCGGTCGCGTCCACCCCCATGTGGAAGTAAAAATCATCGAACCGGAAACTGGTGAAATGTGCCCTATTGGCGCAATGGGAGAACTCTGCACTCGCGGATATTCCGTTATGCTTGGCTATTGGGAAAATCCAGAAGCAACCGCGACCGCCATTGATAAGAACGGATGGATGCACACCGGCGATACCGCAGTTATGGACGAAGACGGTTACGTGAACATAGTCGGAAGAATCAAGGACATGATTGTTAGAGGTGGAGAAAACGTATATCCCCGCGAAATAGAAGAATATTTAATGACTCATGAAAATATTGAAGCGGTGCAAGTTACCGGAGTACCAGATCAAAAGTTTGGTGAAGAAATTGTTGCCTGGGTGGGTTTGGTAGATGGAACCGAAATGACTGAGGATGATGTAAAAGCATTCTGTAAAGGAAAGATCGCCCACTATAAGGTACCTCGTTATATTCGATTTAGTTCTGACTTCCCGATGACTGTAACGGGAAAAGTTCAAAAATATAAAATGCGGGAAATTAGTGTTAAAGAACTGGGATTAGAGGAACAGGCTACTGCCTAATTGAGGATTCGAAAATGATTTATCCCCACGGTGATATTGAAGAAATTGGTACTGATGCGTATATGGTGCGTGGCAGCATCAAGCTCAACGCTTTTATGCGTATTACTCGAAACATGGGAATCATTCGTGAAGGAGACGAACTTACTTTAATAAATCCAATTCGACTTAACAGGAAAACTGAAGAAAATTTGCGATCATTGGGAGAAGTGAAAAATTTAGTAAGGCTAGGAGCATTTCATGGGGTAGACGATCCTTACTATGCAGACAACTTTAAGGCGCAATTTTGGTGTCAGCAAGGTGGCACGACCTACACTGAACCACTTGTTGATATAGAAATCGGTATGGGTGGATTAACCCCGGTTCATGAATGTGAGTTTTTTCAGTTCCAGGGTACAGCTCAACCGGAGTGCGCTTTATTGCTTAAACGAGATGGCGGCATTCTGTTTACTTGTGATGCAATACAACATTACGGGGATTACAGCTATAACAATTGGCTGGCGAGAATCGTTATGCCTCGCATCGGCTTTCCGAAAACGACAATCGTCGGGCCAATCTGGTTGAAAATAATGACTCCCGAAGGGGGCAGTTTGGAGTCTGAATTTCGACGACTGCTCCAGCTGGAATTCAGTAGTCTGCTATCCGCCCATGGGACTTTTCTTACACAGGGAGCGCATACAGCCGTCGAAACTGCAGTATCTAAGGCATTTCCTTCGGATTCTGATTCGGGATAATTACAACACCTGAAACCCCCGTATTTCGCCCCTTCCAGTGGATATTCAGTCTATTGCTCACAGATTGAAATTTCTTACCCAATTACATGATCTAATTTAATGAAGCAAAAATGCTAAGTAGATTCCACTTTTTTTAGCTCGCGGTGGTAGCACCTAGACAACTCAAATAGGGTCAGATTCTGAGAAAAGGTAATAGGAGGTATTCAGTATGCATATGAATAACCACGCTATTCTCAAGATCGCAGCCGTAGTAGTTCTGGCTATAATTTTCATTTTTGTGTTTCCATCTCAGGCGGCCGCTCAATCGGCCGCCAGCGATGGTGTTCACAGTCTTGAAATAGCAGCACCTCATCAATATACCTCTGCCTTTCTCGACACTGACGCTTATTCAAGTCAACTCGAACTCTCTATCGATTCATCCGATGTTGGTCAGATAGCAAATCTGTTTGCAGTTGCTCTTTATGATAACGAATGGTTTATCAAATCCGATACGGGTTGGGAATTGTGGGATGGCGCAACAGAAAGTTTAGTGTCCTATGCATCCGCAATATTAGACGATCAAACTACCATCGACTTTTTTCAAGACCTTGAATTACCAGCAGGTGCTTATCAATTGTTTGCTGCCTATCAAGTGGATGGTGAAGATTTGGTTGTGTCCGATACTCCCATGGAATTTGATATTCAATCTTCACAAGTCGATCGCCTGCACCAGTTTAGTTCCGATGCAGCAATGGAAAGCTTTATAAAAGAAGGAATGCAAGTAAGCTCAAGTGATGAGTTGATAGTCCGCGCTCTAGAAACTTTTGGCGCAATTGCCGAAGATAGTAACAGCTCAAGCGCTACCCAAGTATCAGGAACCAATCTGCAAATTGCGGGTGTGGATGAAGCGGACATTATTAAGAGCGATGGTACGTCACTCTTTGTTCTGCGCGAATGCGGCAGTCTAAATTGTGTTGCTACTTTTTCATTAGATCCAGCATCCGCAGAAGCTGAAGAAGTTGGTGTCTATGAACCTGGTCAAGAACAAGACGATGTGTTTTCTACAGCTCAAAGTCTTTATCTAGTAAGCGAAGGAATCGATGACGCAGAAATGCTCGTCACACTTTCTGGGCCGAGTAACTACTTAGCCTGGTTTGATGTCTGGAGTTGGGGCAGCAACAAAACCGAACTGGAGTTTTTAAATGCTGCGGATCCCGCCAATCTTTCTTTACGAGAGAAGATAATCATCGATGGTGATTTAGTATCCAGTAGACGTATCGGTGAAACGCTCTACGTTGTTACCCGCTATACACCTTCCATTCCTGAATTTAATCCATACGCCACGGATGAAGAGTCGATAGCGGAAAATACCGCACTATTAAGTAACGCAGCGCTTACCGATTTAACGCCGAAACTTACTCTGTTGAATGATGAAGAAAGAGAATTGATTGTCAGTGATCGCTGTTTCCTGGCAACCGGTGATGTAGATACAACGCAAAGCCCTTCACTAATCACGATTACTTCAGTTCCTCTAAACAACCCCGCTGACTTTTCTAGCACCTGTTTTCTTGGTAACTCTGAAACACTGTTCATGACCACAGATTCCTTGTATCTGGCCACAACTCAGTATGAGTACAGCGTTCAGGCGGTAGATGCGCTTTTTTACGATCCAAATCATAAGACTGCTATTCACAAATTTGCACTTGGCTCTGGGGACATTGAATATCGTGGATCCGGCCAGGTAGAAGGTCATCTGGGTTGGGCCGAGGACAAGCGTTCTTTCCGCATGGGAACCGGTGGTACTAGCAATGAGTATCTGAACGTCGTTACTTCAGTAGGCGATACCTGGAATGAAACATCAAGCACTCGACTGACCGTGCTTAGAGAATCGAATGGTGAGCTACAAGAAGTCGATTTCATCGATGGCATCGGCAAGCCGGGGGAACAACTTTATGCCGCACGCTTTATAGGTGATCGCGCATACCTGGTTACCTTTCGTGTTATCGATCCCCTCTATGTTGTTGATCTAGCCGATCAGGAAAATCCAATAATTGCCGGAGAGTTAGAAATTGAAGGCTACTCTGACTACTTACATCCGATCAGCGAAGATTTATTACTGGGTGTTGGCAAAGATGCAATTCCAGATGATGGCGCTAGTGATTTCGCTTTCGCGCGTGGTGCCTGGTATCAAGGAGTGAAACTTTCCTTGTTTGATATTTCTGATATTTCTGCACCAACTGAAATCAATTCGCTAATCTACGGAATGCGAGGTTCAGAATCGGAAGTGCTCTATGACCATCATGGAATTTCTTTCTTACCTGCAACGGCGGCTACGCCGGCGCGCTTCGCAATTCCTATTCAAGTACACGAAACCGAACCTGACGATTCTAACTTTGATCCAACATCACCTTCAGCCTGGTTTTCATTTACCAATCGTGGTCTCTATTCTTTTGAAGCCACAGAAGCAGGGCTAAGCGAAGTTGGTTATATTGAAGCCGATTCTACTGAGGAAATAGAGTTCTTTAGTTTTTGGGGAAGTTTTGGCGACCGCTCTTTACTCGCTGACGACGCAGTTTTTTATGTGCATCAGGGAGAAGTTTCAAGTTCTTTCTTCGGTACATCAAACTAGCCAAAGTGAAGAATATTTTGCTGCGCTAGCGCATCGTACTGAATAATTCTAGAATGTTTGCCTCTCTCCTCTGAAGGGGTTCACCATTGATTAAGAAAATTCTCAAAATTGTTAGCCTCAGTTTCCTTGCTTTGATCTTGAGTGTTTTGTTAATTGGTGCAGTGAGTTCCTCTTTGTCCTTAGACAGAGAATTTAACCATAGTAATAGCACTGAAGAACTTCCTCGCTACGCAGAGTCTGCAAATTCCAATCGATCCACAGAATTGGTTTTGGTAGAAGCCAATGGATTTGAATTTAGAACTCGCATCGCCAACAACGACAACAATCCTACAACCGAAACAATAATTTTGTTGCATGGCTTTCCAACTACGTCCGCAATGTGGGAGCCCATCATCGGACCGCTTGCCAGTGCTGGCTACCGAGTCGTGGCATTCGATCAAAGAGGTTATAGCCCTGGCGCAAGACCTCTAGATTCATCTGCTTACCAGGTAAGTGAACTTGTCAGCGATGTCTTTGCAGTTGCCGATGCAATTGGTGTCGATCAGTTTCATCTAATAGGTCACGATTGGGGATCGGCAGTGGGTTGGGCCACGGTGATGGAACAACCGGATAGAATTCTAACCTGGACTGGCATATCGATTGCCCATCCTTCAGCTTTTGGTGAGGCATTGGCCAATGATCCAGACCAACAGGCCCGCAGCAGCTATTTTTTGTTGTTCACCATGCCATGGGTGCCGGAAACTCTGTTTACCTTTAATAATCTCTCCTTGCTAATGTCTACCTTCGCCGACATGCGGCCCTCCCAACAAGATGAGTACCGTGCCGTTTTTTCTGAACCTGGAGCGCTATCGGCAACGTTAAATTGGTACCGCCAGATGGGAGCCGAACCTGCTAGTGACCAGGAACCTGATCCGTACATCGAAACACCCAGTTTCTTCATCTGGGGTAATGACGACCCATCAGCTGGCAGGGCCGGAGTGGATGCCCAGGAACAATACATGACTGGACCTTACCTCAAGCTGGAGTTGGCAGGCGGCCATTGGCTTATTACCTCTCATTCAAACGTGATCATGCAGCCTCTGCTGGAGCACCTCGCGTCGATTTAGGCGATTTTCGCCACTAAGCAACTTGCTAGAGGACAGAAATAGCGCTTTCCTGTCGCAACTGATTGAATTCAGCCTTATGCAGGCGCTATGATGCAGCTACTGCGACTAAGCATCAGAGTATTTGTGGATGCTTGTAAATAGAAGAATTAATCACGCAACGAGCCATTCAAGGCTACGGGAGGACCCATGAAAACTACCCGACGTGGATTTGGAACCATCGCCCTTGGCGCTGCTGTTGGAGCCATTTCTGGAACAACCGTTTTTAGCCGCAAGGCCAATGCCCAGACTCGAGCCGCCCATGCAGCTGGCGTATACGATAATGGCATTATTCAATTAAATCAGAATGAGAGTGCGCGCGGTCCCGGACCGAGTACTATGGACGCCATTCATTCCCATACTACCAAGCGAGTTGGTCGTGGTTATTCTCCCGATCATGTGAATGAGTTACGCCAGGGCATTGCTGACTATTACAGTATTAGCATTGACAACGTGCAACTAGCCACAGGTTCAACGCCCTTGTTACAAGGATCGGTACGAGCATTCTGTGACGCTGACAAAACATTTGTTACGCCAATGCCGACTTATTCAACCAGTCTGGGTACGGCGCGAACCATCGGTGCGGCCACAATCGAATTGCCACTCGGTAGTGATCTTGGCGTTGATCTGGATGACCTGGCTAACAATGCTGATGGTGCTGGCTTGTTATATCTATGTAACCCAAACAATCCAACTGGGACTGTCCATGGTCCAGCTGCAGTTGAGGCATTCGTGCGCAGAGTAATGAGAGAAAATCCTGACACTTATGTTCACATCGACGAAGCCTATATTAACTATACGCGAGCAGGCGCCATGGAAACCGCTTTGCCATTGGCCATGGAATTCGACAAAGTATTTATAACTCGTTCCTTCTCGAAGGCGCATGGTCTTGCCGGTATGCGCATCGGCTATGCTTTGGCACAGGAAGAGACTCTGGCGAAGATTCGCGGAGCCTGGGGCATGGGTGACGTTAACATGCTTGGTGCAATTGCAGCGCTGTCAGCATTGGAAGATAAAGAGCACATCGCCTGGGAAGCTCAGGAAAATGCTGAAATTCGCGATGAGGTTGTTGGTTTCTTCCGTAGTAGAGGTCACGAAGTACCGGATTCAAACACGAACCATATCTTCGTTAACATCGGAATGCCTGCAGCAAAGTTCAGAGAAGGCTGTCTCGAGCACAACGTTTTAGTAGGACGAGATTTTCCACCTCTAGAGCAAACTCATTGCCGCATTTCTTTAGGAAGTAGAGAAGAAATGAAAGTGGCGTTGGAGGTATTTGCGAAAGTACTCGGTTAAAACAGGTAGAAAGTCAAAAAGGGACTGATTTGATCAGTCCCTTTTTTGTGGCTGAATTTTTTGCTTAGATTCGGAGAAAATGTATGTTCGTGGCATGGGCATGTCTAGAAAGATATTCAACGATTTCGGCTGCTGTGGGCTTTACTATTACCGGCAATTGGTAGGACTATTACTACTGTTTTTAAAGCGCGGAGTCGATTGCCATGAATTATCTTAAACGAGTAGCAGTGCTGATTGGAGCCTCGGTTCTAGCAGTGACTAATATCAGTGCCCAGGATCATAAGGCTACTGTCATGCAATACATCGATGACAACGCCAATCTCTATGGAGAGGTCG
Organism: Pseudomonadales bacterium; assembly: GCA_012103535.1. GTDB lineage: Bacteria > Pseudomonadota > Gammaproteobacteria > Pseudomonadales > Pseudohongiellaceae > UBA9145. The sequence continues at coordinate 115,090 of WLWQ01000003.1, read as the reverse complement.
CCCAACAAATTTGGGACTGGGCCGAAGTTGGTTATCTGGAGACTCAAAGTTCAAATCTGTTGCAACAACAACTCGCGAATGCCGGATTTGAAATCACCACCGGTGTTGCAGGTATACCAACTGCCTTTGTTGCTACCTGGAGTGCCGGTACCGGTGGTCCTACTGTTGGCATTCTCGCGGAATACGATGCGCTCCCGGGTATAACTCAAGATAGAAATCCCTTAAGAGATGCAATCGATCATAAAGCAGCGGGTCATGCCTGTGGTCATCATTTATTTGGTACTGGTTCGGTTGCAGCTGCGATTGCCACCAAAATGTGGATGCAGGAAACCGGACAAATAGGTGAAATCCGATTGTACGGAACGCCAGCGGAAGAGGGCGGAGCCGGTAAAGTTTATATGGTCAGAGATGGCCTGTTCGATGACGTTGACGTTGTATTGCATTGGCATCCTAGCGACGCGAATTCTGCAGATGCCAGAAGTTCATTGGCCAATAAGTCTGCCAAGTTTAGATTCACCGGGCTCTCTGCTCATGCAGCGGGCGCTCCTCATCGCGGACGTTCAGCACTGGACGGCGTCGAAGCAATGAATCACATGGTAAATTTAATGCGTGAACACGTGCCCATGGAAACTCGTATTCATTATGTAATTACTTCCGGAGGATCGGCACCAAACGTAGTGCCAGATTTTTCAGAGGTTTATTACTACGTGCGTCATCCGGAACCTGTCCAGGTAAACGAAATTTTCGAACGAGTTGTACAAACAGCGCAAGGTGCTGCATTAGGCACAGACACTGAGGTGGACTATGAAGTAATTCATGGAATCTATAACGTGTTGCCGAATATCTCTCTGCAGGAAGCGATGCATTCCAACCTGTCTCGTGTCGGTGGAATAAACTACAGCGCGGAAGAAAGGCAGTTTGCTGAGACCTTGCGTTCTGCATTGCCTGTCAATGCACCTCCAGTTGAAGATGCAGCTAACATTCGACCTATGGTTGTAAATGAAAGAGGCGGCGGTGGCTCGACTGATGTTGCTGACGTGAGTTGGGCGGTCGCAACGGGAGGTATGCGCGCGGCTACCTGGGTACCTGGCACCTCTTCCCATTCATGGCAGGCAGTTGCTGCTGGTGGAACTTCGATTGGCAATAAGGGAATGATCGTGGCGGCAAAAACGCTGGCCATGACAGCAGTGGACTTAATTACCAATGAATCTTTGGTGGACAGTGCCAAAAATGAACACCAGGATAGACCTCCATTGAATTGGGAGTACGAGCCACTCCTGGGAGATCGACCTCCTCCTCTGGATTACCGGCTGCCAGCAGGTCCAAGTAACTAATCCCCCTTCCCAAGAATTAGTTGGAAATGGCTAAAAAGGGCCATTTCCCCGCTATTTCTACGGAATTCTTTGCGCATTTCGCCTAATAGGAATATCCTCCTAAGTACGCTTGAGTGGCTTTCGCAGTAGACTCAAAAGCCCCAAATAACTAGGCTCATGGCCAGATTAGAATAAAGATAAAGAAGGGGAAAAAGATGTCCAATAATCAACAATCATCCAAGGGACTTGATCGTCGCAGTTTCATGAAAGGTGCAGGGATGACGGCCTTAGCTGGCGCTGCTGGCACCGTCGCAACTGTCGCAAGCACGACAGCTTCAGCCCAGGAATCATCTTCGATCGACATTCCCAAACTGGCTAATGGGAAGTACGACTTCGATACCATCTACAATCGAGTCGGCTCGAATTGTTCTCGCTGGGATTCACCACCCAGAAATTACCCAGGAGGTGAATTCAAGTATGGCATGGGCGTAGCGTCCATGGATTTCGAATGTGCTCCATGTATTACCGAAGCCTTACAAGAAAGAATTAACCATCATAGCTGGGGATATATGAGCTCTACTGATGGCCTGCGTGACGGCATTCTTCGTTGGAACGGTGAGCGTCACGGTGTTGATCTTACACCTGAAAATGTAGTCATCTCCGATGGAGTTTATCCAGGCATGATCGCTGCCATGCGCGCATACGTTCCGCGCGGTAGCAAATTGCTGTTATCAACTCCTGCCTATTCTGGTTTCTATTCCATGGCCAGAGGTGCCAATGTCGAAATCGTTGACAGCCCAATGCTCTATGCTAATGGTCGCTACGAAATTAACTGGGAAGATCTGGAAGCAAAAATGACTCCAGATGTGCGTGCGATGATCGTGTGCAATCCACAAAATCCAACCGGTAATGTTTGGACTGAAGAAGAATTGTTGCGCGTAGGTCGTCTCTGCCTGGAACACAATATTATTGTGCTTTCTGATGAGATTCATTCCGATGTTATCCGCGCCGGCCATAAATACACACCATTCGCCAGCCTGCCGGATGAGGCAGTGGTTAACAACAGCGTTTCATTCAATGCCATCAGTAAAACTTTTAATCTGGCTGGCATGAAGAATGCGTACTACTACTCAAAGAGTCCAATCACGCTCGCTCGGGTAAACAAATACCATCGTACTGAATTAAGTACTCTTGGAGTTGTAGCTAATGAAGCTGCCTATAATCATGGGCAAGAATGGTTTGAAGAGGCGAATGCCTACATGGATGAAACTCATTCTTACATTGAGAGTTACATAAACCAGTACATTCCCACTGTAGGGTACACGCGTAACGAAGGTACCTACATGACCTTCCTGGATTTCACTAAAACCATGGAATCGGTTGGTGCGGCAGATCTTTATGCGTCTCATGGAAATAATAGTCCTGAAGATTACTTTCAAGATTGGCTAGTCCACAATTCAGGTGTCTACTTGAATCCAGGTACCAATTATGGAGAGGGAGGTGCGGGCCATATGCGCATGAATATCGCTTCTTCTCGAGTAGTGGTTAAAGAAGTACTTGATGCCATGGCTGCGGCGGTAAACAAAGTATAGCTTTTCAAAAATCTACTTAACTTACAAAATATCGCACAAGGATTTGCGGTGAAGAAGGTGAAAAATTAGAACCGGAAACTAAGAAACAACTCTACGAAAACCACAGAAGGCAGTGTTATTTGATGTAACACTGCCTTTTGCTTTTCTTGACCAAACTAATGATCGATAACATCCACTACGCCAGTATCAGTGCAGTAGCAGAGCTCTTGCGAAAAAAAGAGATCTCTCCGGTTGAGTTAACTGAATTTATGTTGAATCGCATCGAAGCAGTCGATGCCGATCTAAGTAGTTATGCGACCCTGTGTGCTGATTACGCCATGGAGTCAGCAATAAAGGCGGAGCAGGAAATTGCTGCAGGCAATTATCACGGTGCGCTACATGGCATACCAATCGCAGTAAAAGATCTTTGTTATACCAATGGGATTGCAACCATGGGAGGACTCAAAGTTCGAAGAAACTTCATTCCAGATTTTGACGCTACCGTTGTTGAGAAATTGCGAGCTACAGGATCAGTCCTGTTAGGAAAGCTAAACCTGACGGAAGGCGCGTTATCCGGTTACCACCCTGACTTCGATATACCAAACAATCCCTGGGGGGCCGAGCTTTGGGCGGGGGTATCTTCTTCTGGTTCAGGAGTCGCAACGGCTGCCGGTCTTTGTTTTGCTTCGCTTGGCACCGATACCGGAGGCTCAATCCGATACCCATCGATGGCTAATGGTGTTGTCGGTCTGAAACCAACTTATGGCAGAATCTCCCGCTATGGAGTAATGGAGCTGGCAGGATCACTGGATCACGTGGGGCCGATGGCGCGCACAGTGCTAGATGCGGCGATTATGTTTGAGGCCATAGCTGGTGTTGATAACAGGGATGACACGACGCTTAAAGAAAATGTACCGTCTATAGTTTCCCAGCTTAATGGAGAAATCGCAGGACTCAAAATTGGTGTTGATGAATCCTATATAACAGAAGGAACCGATCCTGGACTTGTCGCTGCTATTGGGCAGGCGGTAAATACTTTTAAAGAACTGGGCGCGCAAATTGTTGAGGTGTCCATGCCAGAGTCTGATCCAATGGAGCTAAGAAACTTGTGGCTACCCATTTGTGGTTATGAAGCAGCAAAAGCCCATGCAGATACTTTTCCGGAACAGGCAGATGATTACGGTGGTTACCTGAAGGGTGTGTTAGAACTTGGATTGTCACTGTCTGACAGTGACTATCAGTCGGTAATGGTGAAACGCGCAGAATACTCCAAACAATTCGAAAACGAACTAGAAAAAGTGGACGGTGTAATCTGCCCGGCTGGCGGATATGTATTCGAAGCAAATAAAGAAGCACAATACGGCGATGCCGTCGCGATGAAAGAAATCATCAAACATTTTCAAGGTCAGTTCACGATCCCTGCCGATTTGGCTGGAACTCCCGGATTGATCTTGCCATGTGGATTCTCGGAAGATAATCGACCTTACGCTTTGCAACTGTTAGGCCCGAGACTTTCGGAACTAAATCTTTGTCGCCTCGGTCATGCTTACGAACAAGTTAATCAATGGCACTTGCAACACCCAAAGTTATAACGACAGTCTTACTAAAACTTAAATTTTACTTACAAAAAGAAGGAATGTTGCAATGACGGAATATGTTCTTCCCAAGGTTTGGAAATGGAACGCCCCCTGCGGTGGCGAGTTTGAACAAATCAATCGACCCACCGCTGGTGCACAGCAAGAAAAAGAACTTCCAGTCGGTAAACACCCATTGCAGTTATTTTCCCTGGGCACTCCAAACGGCATTAAGGTAACTGTATTATTGGAAGAACTGTTAGCGTTGGGACATGAGGGTGCCGAATATGATGCCTATCTAATTAAAATTGGAGATGGTGAACAATTCGGCAGCGGATTTGTTGCAATCAATCCGAATTCTAAAATTCCTGCATTGTTAGATGTCAGCACTGACCCACCGACTCGTGTTTTTGAGTCCGGCGCAATACTGCTTTACTTAGCAGAAAAGTTTAACGAGTTTATCCCTACTGAAGCTTCAGCCAGAGCTGAATGTTACTCCTGGTTAATGTGGCAAATGGGTTCGGCGCCATTTCTAGGCGGGGGCTTCGGGCACTTCTACACGTATGCCCCGGATCGCCAGGAATACCCAATTAATCGCTATACCATGGAAGTGAAAAGGCAACTGGATGTACTCGATCAAAATCTGGCGAATCGAAGATTCATGTGTGGCGATGACTACAATATTTCCGACATTGCAATCTATGCTTGGTATGGCGCATTGGTGATACGCAATCTTTACAAGGCCGCTGAATTCCTGGACGTTGCTTCTTATACCAATGTGGTGCGTTGGGCTACCGAAATAGAAGAGCGGCCCGCGGTGTTAAGAGGGCGACGGGTTAATAGAACCTGGGGACCGGAAGAGCTCCAGGTGCCTGAACGTCATGATGCCAGCGACCTGGATTAGAAAGTTTTAACTGCAAAATGGTCCTCATGCTGTAACACGGTATCACTAGACATTTTGCGAAGTAGTTGATTAACTCAGTTTCAGAATAATTATGTAACCTAAGAGTGGAATTACCATGAAAATTACTAACTTGCTCCTTGCTATCGCACTAATTGTTTCGTCTTCAATTGCCAGTGCACAACTTTCGTCAATTCAACAGAAAGTTCAGGCAGTCATGCAGATGGATCATCGCACCGAAGGCGAATTGGCTCGGGACGATGACCGCGATCCTGTAAACGCTATCGAGTTCATGGGTATCGAAGATGACATGACTATCATCGAATTCATCCCGGCAGCCCAGGCCTATTACACGAAAATTCTAGGTCCAGTCTTGCGAGATAATGGCCACTTAATGGCAATCGATAGCGAAGGAACTTTTGATCGTTGGGGCGACTGGATAGAGATGCCGGAAATGGGCATGGTACACCCGGTTCCCATTGAATTGGGTTACAACCGCTCTGAAGGTCGCTATGAATTTGGTGAATTAAATTTCGGTCTGCCTCCCGCAACTGCAGATAAGTTTCTTTATATTCGTGAGTACCACAATTTCAATGCAGCAGATAATGCACGAATTAATGCTGCAGTGTTTGCAGCTTTAAAACCTGGTGGTGAATATGTGATTGTCGATCACACTCGTCGTCACATGCAGGAAGAGAATCCTACGGTAGGTAGAAGAGAAGATCCGGTAACAGTGATCTACCAGGTGCAACAGGCCGGGTTTGTGCTGGATCGTGTGTCAGACATGTTTTATCAGGAAAGTGATGACCTTACTAAAGAGGTTGGCGAGATTCCAAACATGACTGATAGATTTTTCTTGGTCTTTAAAAAACCAGAATAGTTTACTATTCGATAAAGCCCCGACGTAAATCGTTGGGGCTTTTTTTGCGCATTATTTTAGTAAGGAATTAGAAGTGCGACAAATTGCTTATCTATCATCTTTCTTATTGCTGCTAATTCTTGCATTTAGTAGTGCAGCTAAAGATCTTAAATTCGAAACCATTACTTCTGATCAAAAAGAAATAATCAATGGAGCTATTGCTACTACTGACACCCATACCTGGATGGCTTTTTTGATGGATGAATTTGGTGAGCAATACTGCGGTGCCAGTTTAATTTCACCAACCTGGGTTCTTACTGCTGCACATTGTTTTCTCGATGAAGAAGATCAGATCGATCTAGAGGCTGGAGCGAATTCAATTGTAGTGCTTAATTCAGATACAGTATCTCCTTTGGCATCCGGTGCAGTTGAAGCTTCTATTGCACAAATTATTATCCATCCTGACTACAATCCTGATTTCGAAACCAGCGACAACGCAGAAGATTTCGATATTGCAGTAGTTGAGTTGACAGAAGAAGTATCTTTGCTACCTGTGTTCCTGCTCTCGGGAGACGCACCGACTATAGATAACGCTACGGCAGTGCGGATTCTTGGTTGGGGTACCACGGCAATTGATGAGGAAGGAGAATCCATCGAACCTTCGAATGACTTGCTCTCTGCAACATTAAACATCGTAGACAATGTTTCCTGTGACATTATTTATGCTGGTGGCATTACCGACAATATGCTCTGTGCAGGAGGAGTCGACCTAGACGACACGACCGATACCTGTCAGGGAGATTCTGGTGGCCCGTTAGTGGTTGTTAGTGCATTGGCATTTGTGCAAGTAGGCGTCGTTAGTTTTGGTGGAACTGATACAGGCCCTGCCTGTGGTGATCCAGAAGCTCCAGGCGTATATTCGAGTGTGGCAAATCTGGCATCGTTTATTGCTGACAATGTTGCAGATGCTACTTTTACCGGGCTCGATGGGAATCCTCAAGGACCGGTATTAAGTACGAGCGTCAGTGACACCTTGGTGACAATAAGCTGGACCAGCTATGCAGATGCGGTGAGCTACATTCTTTATTACGCTCCCTTTCCCGAACAATCACCGGTCGAGTTTTTGGATCTAGGGAACATTACTATGCTGTCAGGCGAACTATCTATTGGTTCCGCGTTCTACGTAGCAATTCAACCTGTCACCGCACAAGGGCCGCTTGAAGTTTTCTCAAACGTTGCAACTTTTTCGGTTGAATAGAGTAGCCGATACTACTGCGACGAAAACCCGCCCACCCAAATTGGACTGGACCAGGCGATAGCATCGTTTGCCTGTTCAACTTTGAAATAGTAGTAATCACCCTGATCGGGGAATCCTGGATCTTCAAAAGCAAAGCTGATGTCTTTCTCGCCTGCACTAATTACCCTTCTGAGAGTAATGGCATCATCTGGAAAGTCTTGCGTCGGCAGTGCTAGCGATATTTTTCCATCTATCAATTCATTGAGAGAAATTTCTGCCTGAGTTGCGCCTATAGTAGAGTGTTGACGATAGAAGGGCGGTGCCGAACCTGTTTCCGTTGCCTCTTCAAAATCAAAACTCAATGTGCTGTTGTCTGAAACATCTTCGAGAGTTAGCAAAATCGAACTCGTATCACCGCGCGTAATAGTGCGAAAATTTATCGTATTGCTATTAACCAACATAGCCTGAGTTGTCGGATTGAAGAAATCCATGGATTCAGCCGCGGCTACTGTCGCACCGGATACACTTAACTGGCCGCGCCAATGACGCCAACCGCGCGGAGCATCGCCCCTATAGAAAGGTGTTGGATCGGAGGAAAAGCTGACCAAGATTTGTTGTTCGCCACCCATCTCTTCTGAAGTTAAATACTCTTGTTCCCAAACTATTTCGTCATTTTTAAGCAGTTGAATTGATTTGATCGGTGCAGTACCTATTGCGCGCCCATTGATCGATCTCGATTCGCTATAGTCAGCTCTCTGGCCCATGCCGGTTCCATTAACATCAAAATCCAAAATTATTCGATCGCCGGTGGTGGCATAAGTTCGTTTGGCTTTCATGCCATCGAATATGGCATCGCGAGAGCGCTCAGGTGCGAGAACCGCTCCAAGTCCACCACGCTGTGCCAGTGAATCTCTATGGGGAGCTGAATAACCAGGTCGCGACAAATGGTCGTCGGATGCTGCAACCACACCGACTTCGTGCCCGTGTGAGAGGTAGGCTTCCATGAACCACTGAAAAGATCCATGCATGGACATGATTTCTATAATGGGTTCCAGTTGTGGATCCGATTGACGAAAATCTCCTGGATTATGTGCATGAGGAATTACGACTATGTTGTTTGGATCATGACGTTCATGCAATTCTGCATAGAGCGAAGAAAGAACAGGAAACTCCAGAGCGGATACCGGAGTCTGATCTTCGATGTTGCGGAACAACACATTGTGGTGACCACCGAAGCGCGTGTGTCTGGTCCATTCCCAACCCAGAAAAGGAATAAATTTTCCAGGCTCATCATATTCTGCGCTGGTGCGACGGATCAGATCCCATTCGCCGGCATCGAGCGAGACGTCATGCTCTGAATGGGTAACATAGTCCAGGCGCGCATCATCACGGGCGAAACGCATAAAATAATCCACGGTACCAATGCCTTCAGAGTAACCGGAATGGCCATGGGTATCTCCCCAATAGATCCGAAGTTCAGGATTCTCTTCTACCAGGATAGGATTACCTTCACCGCTGATCGACCCATCTTCACTACGGATGGAAATCCAATGGGCACCGGTTTCATTCAAGCTTAGATCCAACAGCGTTATGGCATCCGAGCCAGCAGGTGTAGTCGCCACTACTGTATCGTTGATCAAAACTTCAAATGCAGGAATGTCTCCGGTAGCTCGATTAAAGTAACGATCTTGCGCGCGCACCGAAAGTTCAAACATTTCACCTGGTTCTACCACGCTAGGAGCGAAGCCATGGACACCATTAGTTTCTCCACCAATTATTTCGAATGGTGTAATTGGTAGCGAGCGCCATTCACTGGAACCATCGAGATCGACATAGAGTGGCAATGGCATGCGTTCGCTTTCGAAAGTCGGCGTTTGAATGCCAGGTCCGCCCTGACTGCGATCACCATAAGTAATGGTTACACTCGAGCCTCTGTCTAATTCGCCTTCAATCAGTCTAAAAGCAATTGCTGGCTGCGGTGTGCGAAAGCCACCATGGGGGCCTCTTGCCATAAAGGTTTCACGCTCGAACACAGCGTCGTCATCATCGGTTGTTATGCTGACGTATCCTGCTGCAGTTGGATCATCAGTTTGAAACTGACCCCAATTTGCATTGAAATGTCGAGCTACCCAGAATCCTCCGCCGCTTGTAATTGGATGAGTGCCAACTCGCCAGGTCTGTCTGAGCTCAGCCATCGAACTAACTTCAAAGGGACCGAGTGTGTCACTGGTTAATAGTCCCAAGGAACCTTCTTCATCTCTTAAAACAAATTCTCGAATGAATCTGTCAACACTGCGCGATTGATTTTCCGCCTGTCGGCCGGTGGGAGGAAGTGTTGCCTGTAAACGAACACGGGGTGCATCTATTCCAACTTCGCCACCCGATAATGCATAAGCATCGATCCAATCGGCGAGTAAGTCGGCCCGCTCGACAATCGTTGATTCATTGGTCGCTTCAGTTGCCAAATCTGATTTTAGTTGTTCGACTCGAGCGCGTAGCTCACTACTCATGTAGTCTTCTCTGGTAACGACTTGTTGCTCTTCGCTTGAACAAGCAGCGATGAATACGATAGAGATGGTTAAACCAAGTCTTCGAACTTCGACTGGCACTTTAAAATGAGTTTTTAACATATTGAGCAATCCTGAAATTAACTGAGCCAGAGGCCAAACTTCTTATTTAGATTGTACAAGAAACCAGAATCCTATTAGAGATTGCTTTAAAGTGCTAATAACTCTTATGCTTCAATTCCCACCTAAAATAGAAAGAAGGAGCAGTCATGAAGCGCAGACACTTTATCCAGGCAACAGCAAGCGCTGCTGTATTGTTCAGACCAACCAGACTCTTTGCACAATCCTATGATCTAGTTGTCCGCGGTGGGCGAGTAATCGATCCTTCGCTAAATTTAGACACGATTGCGGACGTCGGCGTGGTAGGGGATCGCATCGCGGCGGTTGCCACCAACCTGGGAGGCAATAGAAACGCTGAAATTGATGCACGAGGGCGGATCGTCATGCCTGGACTGCTGGATATTCACGCCCATTACGCCCAGGATTCTGAAGGTCCACATATTTGTTTGTCCGACGGAGTAACAGGTTGGGTCGATGCGGGTTCGGCCGGAGCTGACAATGTCGATGAGATTGTCGCCGTAGCCCGATCTGCACCGCAGCCAGCGCGCATACTATTGAACATTGGTAGGAGAGGCGTCATTCCTGAAGGTGATACAGCGGATCTGTCTTTAGCCAATGTTGAAGCAGCGAAGGCTGCGATCGCTCGCAATCTTGATTATGTTGTAGGTGTAAAAGCACGGATGACAGCGGGAGTTACCGCCAATGACATTACAGTTATACGGCGCGCTCAAGAGGTGGCTAGCTACTTTAATTTGCCACTGATGATTCACATGGGTCAGTCTGTATCACCGATGGCTGATCTAGTGGCAGAACTGAAATCGGGCGATGTCGTTACCCATATGTATGCACCGCCACCGAGTGCAATCATCGACGATTCAGGAATTATTTTCCCAGAAATATTGGAAGCTCGACGCAGGGGTATCTTTTTTGATGTAGCCAATGGTCGAATTGATCATCTGCGCTGGAATACCTTTGATGCCATTATGGCTGCCGGCTTCTGGCCCGATACTATTTCCACAGACGGGTTTTCAACGAGTCGCAGTGCACCAGGTGTACAAGATTATCCAAACATCATGTCGAAGTTTTTAAACTTTGGTATGCCGCTTAGTGCTGTAGTTGCATCTTCTACATTAAATCCTGCGCGAGTGTTTCCGTTTTTACGAAATAAAGGAACACTGAATGTAGGCGCTCCCGCCGACATTGCTATTCTTGATTTAAGGCAAGGTAATTTTAATTTTCTAGATAACTACGAAAATGTGAGAGCTGGCACCCAGCGATTATTTCCGTTTGAAACTGTACTTGCTGGAAGAAGAGTTCCCAGAGCCTAAAAATACTATTCAAATCTGAATAGATACTGTGCCCGTACCAGCCCAGTGGTGTCGCCTTGTACTCTGCCTTCGGTTGAATTTCTTACTTCTCCTGGGGCAAAACGTAGTTGTTGCGAAGCAGTGATTGCGGAACTAGTAAATAAGTCATCGGATGAGTAATTCACCGTTACGTCCTGTACTGTACCTTCCCGAGTCACATGAAAAACTGTCCAGACTGTTCCCCTCTCAAGCCCTGCGTTTCTTGCTTGTTGAGGAAATACCGCGGCCACTTCATTTGTTGGTACTAATTCTCTGTTGATTGAGTTTTCTTCATCATCTTTGTTGCAATTATCATTAAGGCAAAAACGAAACAGATACTGCACATCATTCACAGATTGAAGAGAGTTATTCACTACTGGTTCGAATTTGAACCTGCTGGCTGCGCGAATTACAGCGCGATCAAAAGTATACGGCGGTTCAGCGTCTATAACTTCTACGGAGTTTTCTTCCACGTCACCACTAGCTAAAACATCAAACTTAACCAGCGCCCAACCTTCAATTCCAGCAAAGGCTGCCCGTGTTGGATATAGGGGAGCAAGCGCTTCTATAGGAAGCATTTCACCGCGAGAATCTGGATTAGCTTCAGGCGGAGGGCGGCGACTAACTTCAGTATTTACAATGTCCGTATTGCTGCAGGCGACGACCATTCCAACCGCCAATCCCAACAATGGGAAACTAAATAACTTATGGGAAGTTGCTCTAGCCATATTATTCTCCAGAATTCTATTTATTCTTGAACGTAGCGCCCTATTACCGAGCATTTGTTGGGCAAAGAGAGGTGGGGAACCGGCGTGCTTTATTTCTTGTGCGATGGTAAGCAGCGTCTCAGCATAGGCCGTTTCCTGTTGTTTCATTCTTAACACTGCACTGTCGCAACTATTTTCAGCTTCAGCGGTAATTCTTTTTAACGCAACCCAGGCGAATGGATTGATCCACTGAATGCTCACAACAAGGTGTACAAATAATAGGGTAAGCCAATCAAAGCGTTTTATATGACTTAACTCATGAATGAGAACGTCATCCATCGTGTCCTGATCCCATACTTCTGCATTGCGCGGCAGTATTATTGTTGGTCGAAATAGTCCGAATGAAAGGGGTGTAGATACAGTAGTACTAAATTTGAGCGTCACTTTACGTGTAATACTAAGTTGGCTACTTAGAGCGCTAGCTCTGCTAAGAATGTCACTACCAGATATCAGTGTGGCTCGCTTATTCACGACAATCGTGTTTGCTATAGCGAGTAATAGTCTGAGAGTAAGTAATACAACGGGTACTAGATAAAGAGCTTTCAGATACTCGGGTACTTGATTGACTGTACTAATACTCGATTCGAGGGCGTAGGGGTTTGAAGGAATGACTTGAAACGAAACGATTGAATTGGAGGTCGAAGTTAACGTTTCAGGCGCATTTGGAATTCTACCCACTATCGGAAGGAGGCCAATACAGGTAATGCTATTCAGCCACAGAAGGTGCTTACTACTGCTGGAAAGTTTGTGTGTTAACAAATAGATCAAACACCAGGTTGAACCAATAATTAATACTGATTTAAGGAGCCAATCTAGATAGAAACCAACTCCTTCGTCAATTGAGAACAAAGTAAGTAGCAAATTTTCACTAGTAGTAATTTCCATAATCAGTACTCTTATTTTTTAGATTTTGCTTTTCCTGCTTGCCGTTTTTTTTCTTCAATCAATTTACTTATCTCGGCTAAATCAATTTCAGAAATGTCTTTTGCCGCGACATCGAGCAGTGTATTCACAGCTAGCACTGGCGAGTTTTTAAAAAACGTGTCTAACAAATTAGATAGCGCAGACCGAGATGCAGTTTTAGTTTCAACAACTGGAAAATAGACATACTTGAGCCCTTTTTCCCGATGACTAATGCGACCTTTTTCTACGAGCTTTTTTAGTAGCGCTCTGACTGCAGAATAACTCGGCGCTTCCGGGATGTTCTCCATAACTTCTTTAACACTCGCTTCCTCGAGCCGATAGATAGCATCCATAATTTGTCGTTCGCGTCGACTAAGTTGATTTGCTTTCGTCATTGTAATCTTGCCCTGATTTAATGCTAATAATTTAGCACTATGCTAAAAAAATAGCATATACGGCTAGATTGTCAACTGTTTTGATCGGGTGTTTGTTAGAAAAAAGGAATGAAGGTGGGTCAGAGCAAAAAAGGCGATCGCTGTTTTACTCTGGCTCAGACCTCAAATTGATATGCGGAAAGTTTACTAGGAACCGGTAATAGAAAGTGGGAAAGAACCTGTAAGTGTGATTGGAAGATTGAAAGTAGGCTGTAATTGGATACCAGTCGCCAAAGGCATGGTTCCATCAATCTGGTATGGAAACGTTGAAAAATCAGTGAGTGGTATCGTTATAGTTACATTTCCACCGAAGCTTTCGGTGCCAGAAGCAGCTGTCCACGACCCTTTAAACGCCAGCTCAGTTTCACTTACGGTATAAAGATTACCAGCAAAGGCACCTTCGAAATCAGCCGGCAGGGTGAGATCACCGAGCAACGGAACCGTGACTGAAACCTCGCCAGCAGTGCCACTAAAAGTTCCAGATGCCTGACCGGTATAAGTAGTGGAAGCGTCATCGAGAGGAACCACGGTGATTTCCCAACTACCAACAACAGTAAAATTGAATTCCAATTCCTGATCCAGACTGATTTCCGGTACCACTAAAGGCACTGTCGCTGCGACTGTATGATTAAGCACACCCGTGAAAACACTGTCATTCGGTAATGAAGATCCATCGTAGATGGCGGCCTGAGGAATAGAAAATCCTAGAGATAGATCGTAGCTGCGCTCACCAGTCGATGATGGAGCGACACCACTTATCTGTGCTTCCCAGCTTAGTTCTGTTGTAGGAACAAAAATTATTTCCTGATTTGGAGTCATACCGGGCCGGTCGGAATACATGCCGACAAAACTTCCGGTCGCTGCTTCAAAATCTGCAGAAAAGGATAATCCCAAACCAAGAGCACCAGTACTGCTGGCTGTTCCTTCTATGTGAGCCGCCAGACTGCCGCTACTATCGCTTGCAGTAATGACAGCTTCGACGGATCCCTCGGGAGCAACCAGATTGCCGTCTTCGTCCTGAACAGTACCCGCGAGCGTACCAACCACTGCGCCAACAACATCCAATTGTGCCCAACTAACTGTGGAAAAACCTGTAACCAATATTAGAAATATTGCTTCTTTAATACGCATAATTTGAACCCACTCAAATTTGTTAATTTCGACGGTTATTTTCTAAGCTTAGTTCAGAATTTTTGGTTTAATTGAGAATTAAATGAGCAGGGATAGAAGGGGATGACTAAATCGAATAATACCAGTAAATACCAGCATAAACATTGTGGGGCAAGATAGACTGAGTTAGAAAGGACTTAGTTTGCGGGCCCGATAAACCTATCTAGTTCTTTGACAAGAGCGTCCATGAAAAGCGGCTTGGTTAGAAATCCGCTCATGCCTGATTTATGGCAAAGCTCTTTATCTGATTCACTGACATTTGCTGTTAATGCCACAATTGGTGTGTTACATCCTTTGTTTACCAGTATTCGCGATGCTTCCAATCCATCTATTTCAGGCATACGCATATCCATCAAGATCAAATCGTAGTCATCATCATAGGTTTCTAAGACTTCTTTACCGTTGCAACAGACATCTACAGTCAATCCCAAACCAGATAGCATTTTTTCTGCGAGTATTGCATTAACCTTAACATCTTCTGCAAGTAATACTCTTTTGCCATAGTTGCGTGAACGACTTTTGTTCAGATTGGAATTGGAGATTACTGCGTGTTCGGAAACTTTCATTGGGATAGTAACGCTTACAGTAGTTCCCTTGCCAAGCACACTTTCTATGTTTATATCTCCTTCCATAAGCTGTGCAAGTTCTTTACTAATTGCCATACCTAATCCAGTACCACCGTATTTTCTCGTGGTACTTTGATCGGCTTGGAAGAAATTTTCAAAAACTGACTTTAGTTTATTTTCGTCAATGCCTATTCCAGTATCGACAATTTCAAATCTAATTTCGTGCAAATCTTCACCCAACCTTTCAGAGTTGATAGAGAGTTCTATTGAGCCCTTTTCCGTAAACTTGATTGCATTATTGAGAATGTTTGAAAGTATTTGACGAATTCTAGTGGGATCACATTGGTAGCGTTGTAGATTTTCAGCAGGAGGATGGAAGCGCAGTTCTATGTTCTTATTACTGGCAGGTATTTTTAGAATTTTTACTAGACTCTCTGCTATCTCTTTCAAGTCTACAGAAATATATTCTAACTGCATTTTATTGGCTTCGAGTTTTGAAAGGTCAAGCACGTCGTTTGTAATGGCGGTTAAGTTTTCGCCGCAGTCATAGATCATTTTGACCAATTCTTTTTGTGTTTCCGATAAGTTTTCTTCTGACAGGAGCTGGGCAGCACACACCATGCCATTAATAGGCGTGCGAATCTCGTGACTCATGTTAGCGATAAATGTACTTTTCCTTTTTGCGGTGAGTTCGGCCAACATTTTAGCTTTAAGTAATTTGCCTTCTGCTTCTCGAATGAGAGTCATATCTGCCATATAGATTCGAATGGCTTCATATTCCGGATGATGCTTAATTTTTACGTCGTAACTACGATTGTTTAAGACAATTTCTATTTGATGGAGATCAGAATTGCCGGCGTTTTGGAATTCTTCAAGAAAGCGTTGCGATAGATCGGCGCTTACCCGCGATTCTAGTTCTGAAAACATTTCTTTGGCGGCACTATTAGTAAAGGTAAATTCTTTAGAGCCGAGATTTAGCTCCATTACCGGATTGGGATTGAATTCAGGGAAATGGCGCCACCAGTTTGTATCAAGCTCGTGGTTAGGTGTTGTCATACTTAGGGTGGTCGCTCAATTTCACTTCAATGTGTTACGAATGGTGTGCCTAATACAACGCAATCAATGTTTTTAGTAATTACTCTAGCTAATGGGAACTGGTGGAAAGTCACACTTGCTCCGAAGTATACAGCGAAAACTTTAAAATTAGCTGTGGATTTAAGTATAGACTCACTTGAAAATAAGTGAGGAGTAATAAAAGCCAGTTCATTTATAACAAACTATCGCTGTAATAACTCGAGTAGCTGAGAACTGGGGCTCAGAGACTATTTCCTCGGGAAATAGAGCGCCTGGAGTTTAAGGATTTTTTTCTTCTTGTTCTTCTAATTGAGCTGCCATTTCTATAGCAGACACGTATGGAGTTGCGAGTTTTTCTTCTATGTCTATCTCTGCCCCACGATCAATAGCATGCTGAAAATGAAGCCGTGCAGAAGCTTGATCTTCTTGTGCAACAAAATAGACACCCAATGATTCATGGGTTAATGGACTATCAGGAAAGTTTGAGAGATTCAGTTGAAACATAGCCAAGGCACTGGCTGGTTTTTCTACAGCTAAAAATCCTGTGCCGAGTCGATTCACCCAGTTTAAGGGCGGCAAATAGTTATACCCATATTGGGCGGACACATTCTCAAAATGCGAAACAGTGGCGCTTACTGCAGCTTCTGGGGTTTCTGCTGAATCGGATCCGATCATTTCTATTACTTCCATCCCAGGGTCATACCAGGGGAAGAGAAAACGAAATGCATCATATTCAGAGATAAGAGGTACACTTCCATGGCTATCATCGTCGTAATATCGCCAATCAAAGTTTAATCCATTACTTGTATTTGATTCTGCACTTCGAGCAAATTGAAAAATAGATCGTATGTGTTCAGTCAGCTCTTGCGTGTCGCCATCTATTTCTTCCACGCTCATATCAGACGGCAGTGTATTTGCGATTGAAACATAAAGAGACTTGTCAGTGAAATCGAGTTCATTCAAAGCAGCTTCAGCTCTGAGGAGTATGCTTTGGTCATCCCACCACAGACTAGGATCGATCGCGACGTAATTCGCAAATTCTTCGGGCCGGGTGATAAGTGCTTCGATTGCCATCAGCCCACCGAGTGAGTGCCCGACAAAAGTACGGTACTGACTGGCAGGATAATTCTCTTCTACGTGAGGGATGACTTCATTGCTAATGAAGTCAAGAAAAGCTGTCCCCACGCCGGTTGTTCCTGTGGTGTGAGTTGGAGAAAGATCGCGCATACGATCGGTATTGGGGATGCCGACGACAATCATTTCTGGAACTATTCTGTTCCCGTTTACAGCGCTTAGCTGTCGAATCATTCCGCTAACTGAGTGGAAATGTCCGTTACCATCTAACAAGTACACCACTGGAAACAATTGCGGTTTAGTTCCATTCTGCGCACTGCGGGGAAGGTAAATCCAAAGATCTCGGTTCTCACCAAGTATTCCTGATTCGATTGTGTCGATAGTACCAATGACAATTTCATTGGTACTTTCTTCGGCTTCAGTATCTTGTAAAGAAGAACCAGTACCTACATTGGTCGATGGCTGGCAGGAGAACAGGAATACAAATAGAATCAACACTAGTTGTTTCATAACTTGTGCGCCTTCAATGTAGAAACTCGGATTCAGAGTAAGAAGAGGAATTCTTACTCTGAATATTAAAAAGTTGTCTAGTCGTTTCCACCACCAGAACGACGATCACTGACTATTTGCTGATAGTCTTCACCGGTGAGATAAGTAATGTTTACGTGAGCGTGGTACATCTCGTCATAACTGCGTTGACCCCAACCTACCCACTGGGTCGGATCAGGATTAAACGGATTTTCTGCAGTGTTATCGTGCCAGGCGGTGATGTGCAGAATGGTGCCTGCCGGCAGCACTGGGGCTGAGTCGTCGGAGTACACGTAATTTACATGCCAATTGAAATTGAAATTATCAACATGGCTTAACATCTGCACCTGACCATTAGGTAAGATTGCCTCCATAGACATAGCTTTGCCGCGGATATGCATGTGAGGCTGATAGTTTTCTAATCTGGCCTCGGTCGTTAATGGAATATAGGCATGGTGTGTAGTTACTTTGCCGGGAGGAATGTCCAGCGTTTGCATCGATTGCATTACACCGAGTGCCTGCGAGTAAACACGATACTTCGGCACATAGCCTTCGTCGTGGAACCAGATAGCCAATTCGGTTTGCGCGGTAATTTCTTCACCCACTGAATGGTAGTGGTTGTCGAATGCAATGCGAGATCCGGCCTTCATGAGTTTACCGGTATTATCGCGGAATACGTCACCAATCTTGCCCACGGCAAATTCGGTGAGATAACTGCCCTGTCCCGGAACATCAACTGCTGGAGTGAAATCCCCGGGTTCTTCTTCTTGTTGCAAATACACCACGGCGTGATGAGTCACAGGTCGTCCTTCCATGGTTGGTCTAACTTCCATACCGGTAACCCAACGGTCTTCGGTTAAGCCAGTTTCGATTATAGGTGTGTACCACTGGTCCTGACCTTGCGCTGCCTGAGTCCAGGGATCAGAGCGAATAATTAAATCTGGTTCGCGACCATATTGTTCCGCCAGTCGCCAAACATCATCAGAGGGCCAATCGATTGGAGCAGGTAGATCTTCAGGATTACCTTGAGCTGCACCGCTATCAACCCAAGCGGCGACAGTTGCGATTTGTTCATCCGTTAAGGAAACATCGTTTTGATAATCTTGTATGCCAACTGTTTTGTCGAGATGCCAGGGCGGCATTTCTCGCGCTTCAACTCGGGCTTTAATTACCGGTGCCCAGGGTCGCACCTGATCATAAGTAATCAAGGCCATTGGACCCATTTGTCCAGGTCGGTGACAGGTTTGACAATTCTCCTGCAAGATAGGTGCGATATCTCTACTGAAAGTGACTTCGTCACTTTGTCCATAAACACTGCTTCCGAATAAAAGCGATGTCATGCTCGCGCCTAACATGAGGGTTCTAAAAATTCTTGCTTGCTCTGCCATAGTGTTCACCTATGTGACCATCGAGTGATTACAGCCAACTAAAAATTATTCTACTTTTACTTCAATAAAAGCGTTAGTCCAGCAACAGAAAAAACCGCCTGCCATAATAGGACCCTGACCACCGGAGTCATCCCAGGCCAGCACTCTAAGAGTATAGTCGCCGGGTTCTGAAAAAGTTGCCGTTGTACTTGCCATGCCGTCCACAAGTCTTGGCGTTGCATCTTCAATTTCAATATCGCCTGGACCACGGTATTTACTGAGAACTAATCCCGTCCGCGCTGCCTGACCCGCCGCGCGAGATTTCTTGACTCCATCATCGCTTGACCAAATTGTTAGCTCGGCAGTGGTTCCGGTTCGAGTTGTGATCAGGGGCGAAGCAACACCTAATGGCCCTTGAGCACTATTTCCATTGTTGGAGAACTTAACTACCGGTGGAGTATTGCCACTGGTGATTTCTTCTAACGCCGTGATTTCCCACTCCGGTCTCAAGTGGCCTGGAATGGCGATGCTCTCGCCACCAGCAGTGAGCCGCCAGTTGAGTTGTTGATTGCCGAAATCAGCGGGTACTTCCACGGCAAATACACCGGTATGGCGGCGGGGATGAAAGTAAGTCGGTTGTCCTCTGTCGGCAGGTCCGGGTTCGAACTGATTATTGGGACCAATAGAAAGACTTAAATCTTGTTCGTAGTTGCGATTGAAATAGCCAAAAACCAGGCTGAAACTGCCATTGGGATTGGCATACCAACCCTCGAAAGAAGGTGAGACACTCTGTCCCTTGCTGTGGGGAAGCGGAGCATCAATGAGATTGCCCTGGGCTTGTGTCAGCAAAGGAATCAGCATCCAGGCGACTGCCAGTACGATCTGGAACGTTCTTTTCATTATTGTATCCACGACCCCCGTAGATTGGACCTCGCAGGCTCTTCAGTCAAGCTATAAGCCATTGATTCTTAATCCAGTAACGCTGGCGACAACTCCCTGTTTTAGCTAGTATTTGGCGAAACAAAGAGAGTAGGAAAATGAACCTACCGTCCTTCAGCTTAGGTAGTGCCTTGCTGGCTTAGACTTTGTGGCATGTGGTTCTAAATAGCCCACTACCTAATTCCTCTTTGACTAAAGGAAGCCATTAAAATTCAATGTAAAGTGAACGATCTGAAGTAATCGACATTTACGAAGTTGCAACCAATCACTAATACAAGAGAGAGGAAGTAAGATGGCAATCTTGTCCAAAAAATGGGCGAAGAGGATTGGCATAGGCTTGGTAGTCTTCTACATCGCCCTAGTCATTCTGTTTGAAACACTGCTTGGTGTTGCTCAACCAGAGAATAGCGGCACCATGATAATTACTTCGTTCGAAGACGACGGCGAAGCTGTCGACCGGGTTGTTTCGCGCCTTGAAAGAGGTGGGGGAGTGTATGTAGCAGTCAATCATTGGCCGCGAGCCTGGGCAGGCAGAATACAACGCAATCCCGATGTACAAATAACTTTCGAAGGGGAAACCTGGAATTACACTGCGGTTGTTTTAGAAGGCGCTGAACATGATCGAGCCGCGATAGATTTTTCGGTTCCGTTTGGTTTTAGATTCTTAACCGGCTTTCCACCCCGTTACTTTTTTCGATTCGATCCTAAAGCAGACTTGAGTGAGGTAAATGAAATTGATACGCAAACACTAGAATTAGCGGCCAGGTATGGCGCCGAAGTGAAGACGGTAGAATCCAATGGTATTGATTTGCGAATAGTTGAAGCAGGCGACGGACCGCTGGTAATTCTCGTGCACGGCTGGCCGGAATCCTGGTATTCATGGCGTCATCAGTTGCCAGCATTAGCACAAGCCGGTTATCGAGTTGTTGCACCAGACATGCGAGGCTATGGTGGATCGACAATTCCAGAGGCAATTGAAGATTACAATATTACTGAACTAACAGCGGATGTAGCCGGATTAGTTTCTGCATTAGGTGAAGAAAGTGCAGTTATCGTCGGCCATGACTGGGGCGCACCGATCGTTTGGCAAACTGCCTTACTCTATCCCGAACAAATCGATGCGGTTGTCGGGCTCAGTGTTATCTATGGTGGCCGTGGAGAGTCTCGACCTGTTAGGCAACTAAGGCAGGATCCGGAAGATGATTTTTTCTATATCAGTTATTTTCAAGAACCAGGCGTTGCTGAAAACGAGTTCGATGCAGATCCAAGAGGATTGATTGCCCGGCTTTACACTTCCCGCTCACCTGGAACACCAACTCATCCGCCAGAAGTTACTGATTCCAGAGCGAGTGCTGGGGGGTGGTTAAAAAGATTGGGTGAACCGATACGACTGCCAGATTGGCTAAGTGAAGAAGATCTCAATTATTACGTAAGTGAATTCAAGCAAGCTGGCTTCAAAGGTGGCATCAATTACTACCGCAACGGCAGCTTGAACTGGGACTTAACTCCTCAACTCGCCGGCGCCAAAATTCAGCAGCCCGCCTTATTTATTGCAGGCGATTTGGACATAGTGAATCGAGGAGCAACAAAAGAAGAACTCGAATCAAGGATGTCGGCAAATTTCGAAGACTTACGTGGTGTAATACTGCAACCAGGAATCGGTCATCGAAATCAGCAGCAGGCACCGGAACACACAAACGAATTCTTGATAGATTTTTTAAACTCACTAGATTTGCAGTAGTTGAACAACTGAAAGGTAGGAGTCGGCAGAATGCTTAAGATTTTGAAGTGCTTGATTAGTTTGGGCGCCATTGCATTGCCTTCAGTGAGTTTATTCGCCCAGGGATCTTACCCTGCACAAACCGCAAATTGTGAACCCAACAGCGATACGCTTTTCGTTTGTGGCGTGATAAATCCTGAAGACCTGTATCAGATTCCTGGAACCGACTGGGTTATCGCTACCGGAAGAATTTCAGATTCCGCAGGGCCCATCTATGCGGTAAATATCGACAGCCATCAAGTCGAAGAAGTTTTTCCCCACAATGCAACAGTGCCAGTCTTCGATCAACAAACCTATCAAGCATGCCCCGGACCAATCTTAACGTTTCAACCCCATGGCGTTACTGTGCGTGAAGGCAATAATGGAAATCACAAACTGTATGTAGTTGGTCATGGTGCGCGAGAAGCGATCGAAGTTTTTAATCTTGATGCAAGTAGTGGCGTACCTTCTCTAAGTTGGATTGGTTGTATTCCAGCACCAGAAGGTACTCGCAGAATAAATTCTATTACTGCATTACCCGATGGATACTTAGGCGCAACGAATTTCGATACTGCAGGTGGTCAACTTTGGGAGTGGCATCCTTCTACCGATTGGATCGAGGTGCCGGGTTCCTCAATATTGGGTCCAAATGGTTTGGTGTCGTCTGCCGATGGTGATTGGTTTTACGTTGGTGGTTGGAGTGATCGAGCATTAGTAAGAGTTTCCCGAGGCAAGACTCCAGTGCAGGTTGATTTAATTCCTGTGGATTTTAATGTCGACAACGTACGTTGGGGATCCGATGGTCGAGTTATTGCTGCAGGGCATATAACTCGCTGCCCGAATGATAATCCATGTGATCTTTCGGCGGCACGGGTTGCTAAAGTTAACCCATCTAACTTCGAAGTAGAGCAGCTGGTGGATTATAAGGGCAACGACTTTTTTAATGTTGGTACTGTCGCTATCGACGCAGATAATGAAATTTGGATTGGTGGTATCTACGGTAGCTTTGGCATTGCCAGGTTCCCTCAATAGCAAGTTATAAAACTTATGAAATGCTTTTCCTGCGGTAATTCCAATCAGTCTCAAGTCGAGGACTTGTATGGCTACCCTGTGTGCGAAAGCTGTAAGCCTTCGCTTGGACTCTATAAAGATCACACAATTCGCAAACACATTACAGACTTTGAAAAGAAGCGGGAATCCGTTCCAGAAAATCCCACTTATGCACAAGAAGTGGATTTTCGCGTTAATGCGATGGAAGAACGATATATTCGTTCGCGCTTGCAGTTATTACATATTCAAGCGCGAGTAAAAGAACTCGCAGAGGATTAATGCTACATTAAGTCTCATCCGATAATACTTTCTGCACTAATCTTGTTTCCTGATTCAACAAGCGTACTATCTACAATTATTCCTGATCCAAAACACGTCAAGGAGTGCCCCATGAAAAACTGGCTGCCCCTTCTACTTATAGCTCTCTGTCAGAGCGGTTTCGCTCTCGATGAATCTGAGCTATCAAACTACCTTGAACAAGTTCGAGACGAGCGAAACATGCCCGGTTTGCGTGCTGCAATTCGTACCGCCGACGGCCAAATATTAAGAGCCGCCGTGGGGCTGGCTGATAAAGAAAACGACGTTCCATTAGATAGTGAAGTAGGAATGCCCGGCGGCAGTACCGGTAAAACTTTTGTCTCAGTACTCACCATGATGCTAGTAGAAGAAGGAGTGCTGTCGATTGAAGATTACGCATCAATGTATTTGGGTGAAACAAACTGGTTTCATGAATTGCCAAATGCCAATGAGATTCAGGTAAAGCATTTGTTGTCTCATTCTTCCGGTGTTCGAGATTACATGGACAGTGTGCGTTGTAATTGGGGCTCTGCCTGGCGAATACTTCGCCAAGGCAGCAATAAATTCGAACCTGAAGAATTGATCGGCTGTGTCCTGGATAGAAGACCTTTGTTTCCAGTTGGAGAAGGATTCTATTACACCGACGCCGGTTACCTGGTGCTAGGTCGCTTTATCGAAGCTGCGACTGGACGCGTTTACTACGACTCGCTGCAAGAAAAAATTCTTGATCCTCTCGAGTTAGATCAGATTATTCCTCAGGATAAAGAAGTTCTTCCGGTTACTGTTGGTTATGCAATCGGTGCGCGCAATCTACGCGAAGACGGCACATCCAAATACAATCCCACCAGTGAATGGACTGGAGGAGGACTTGTTACAAATCCAACTATGCTGGTCGAGTTTTATGGCGCGTTGGTGGAGGGGCGTCTCGTTTCTCAACAAACCTTGGACCGAATGCTGGAAGGCGAATGGCAGCTCCCTGAAGATCCGAGATATCACTACGGGTATGGGCTATTCGTATACGACGAAGCTAATACATTTGGACATGGCGGAATGTGGCCCGGATACAGGACACAGATTGAACATTTTTCTGACACTGGACAAACAATCGCCGTGCAATCGAATCGAGACGGAAACATAGACTTACCGTCAGTGATAGCTGAAATAAACAGAATGCTTAAGGACTAATGGCCAGAGCGACCCATTCCGGTTCGCTTGTGCGAGAAGATATTGCAACAACGATGTATTGCTTGCCTTCGTGCATATAGGTCATTGGTGCGCCGGTGGTTCCAGCCTGCAAATCTATTTCAGCGAGTATGTTACCGTTTGCTTTGTCGTAAGCTCTAAATATAGTTCCCCATCTCCAAGATTCATCAAAGCCAGTACCCGCTGGATCATAAGCACCACCCCCGGGCACAGTTCCGATAACTGCATCACTTCCTTCACCAACAAAGAATAAAGTCTT
This sequence comes from Pseudomonadales bacterium, assembly GCA_012103535.1. Classification (GTDB taxonomy): domain Bacteria; phylum Pseudomonadota; class Gammaproteobacteria; order Pseudomonadales; family Pseudohongiellaceae; genus UBA9145. Next base: position 90,272 of record WLWQ01000003.1, on the reverse strand, counting down.
CGTGACTAAGGGAGCAGGTCGGTTCGGTATGCCTAATGGAGGCAGGTCGAGGTCACGTAATAATGGATGATTGCGCGGACCATCACCGTTCGCCACTGTCCATTCCAATTCGCCACTATTCATATTTAAAGCAGTTACACGTCCATAAGGAGGCTTAACAATTGGAAGGCCCTGAATGCTTGGTACATCTGGAGATTCTCGCGAAATGGAATGGGTCATCGTAGCTGACGAAGAAGAAGTTGGTGCGATACCTAGATTGCCTGGGTTTGTATAAGAAACCGCGTAATACATACCAGTTTCGGGATCGAAGGCTCCGGTGTTCCAGTTACCAGATCCCCAGGCATCCGGCTGGGTAATAGTGCCCTGGTTACCATTCTCTATCCAAGGAGAAGGCGGTGTGTAGAGAGGACCTAATGTAAAATTAGCGACGAGTTCGAGAGCTTGTTCACGCAGCGATGGCGTGAAGTCGATCAGATCATTTTCGTTTATTCCCTGCCGGTCAAATGCAGGCGGCTTAGTTGGAATCGGTTGCGTAGCTGACGTGGCTTCGCCCTCAACAATCGATTGGGGAACTGCAGTTTCAACTATGGGCCAAACAGGTTCGCCATTAATGCGATTAAAAACATAAACGAAACCGTTTTTATTGGCTTGCATTACCGCCTTAATCTCACGGCCATCGACGGTGATGTCACCTAAGATTGGTGGACTGGAATTGTCATACTCCCAAAGATCATGATGAATCATTTGAAAGTGCCAGAGTCTTTCACCGGTTTCAGCGTTTAATGCTACTAAACTGTTTGCAAACAAATTATCGCCGGGTCGATGTCCACCATAGTAAGCAGAAGTCGGTGCGCCCAATGGCACATATACGATTCCCAATTCTTCATCCGCTGACAAGCAACACCAGGAACCGAGATCACCAGACCATTCTGCGGAACCTTCTTCCCAAGAGTCATAACCAAACTCACCTGGTCTGGGCACAACATTAAACTCCCACTCTAACTCTCCAGTTCTTACATCGAATCCTCGAATGTTTTCCGGTGCTGCTTCTTTAATAGAGCCTCCATCGCCAGCACCATTTAGAAAGCCTCCTACAACTGCAGTGTTACCGACAACAAGCGGCGAAGTTGTTAATGCAAAATTATTTGCATTAGAAGTGTTATAGGTAAGATTTATTCGACCTAGTTCTTCACGACCGAAGTCTGGAAATGGTTCACCAGTTTGCGGATTCAATGCATACATATAGTTTCCGCGAACGGACATGATGCGCTGATCGATACCTTGTTCCCAATGAGCAACACCGCGAGAACTAATACCGGCCGCTTCCAATAAAGTCGCTTCATAGGGATCCTGAGTCCAGATCGTTTCGCCGGTGGCTGGATCAAAGGCTTCAACTAAACCAAAAACGTTTTGCGCATAAAGCACGCCTTCAATTAGTAAAGGTGTTGATCGAAGATTCTTAGTTCCGGCGAGCCCTTCGTAATTTTCCCTTAACCTTTCCGCCGTGCCATCGCGGCGCCAAACTATTTCTAGCTCAGCAACATAGTTTGAATCGATCTGCTCTAATCGAGAGTAACGCTGGAAATTATTGTCGCCGCCAAAGTAACGCCAGTCACCGTTACCAACTGATTGCGCATTTGCTATTAAAGGAATGCAAACTAATGCAACTATGAGAAGTAGCAGTTTTCGGAAAAACGGATCGTCTAATTTAATCATTGGAACTTCCCCTGTCGTGACAGAGACAGAATTGGCGTTGAGGCTTCTAATCTAACGATCTCAATACGACAGGGCAAGCTCTTCCATCTGAAAAAACCGACTTTTTAAGTAATACATTTCGTCGCGAGCAGAACTAGTACACGATTATATAGAGAATACTTAAAAACATTGTGAGGAAAAACATTGGAGAACCAGTCAAGTTCACTTTGCCAGTGGATACATCGAAGAGTTCTCCAAATTCCTTATAGGAAGTAGCCATCATAACTTTCGGATTTTCTAAACAATAGCGAAACACGAAGATGCCAGAGATACTAATTGATGCATTCAATATGTTCTGCTCAATAAATGTAGCTATAAACGCAATTAGTATGCTTACTGACATCAATCCGATGCTAATAATTTTTGCTCTTGTTTCGGTCATGACTTTTACGAGCTAATTCAATTAGGAACCGTAGTTACTCCAGAGCCAATCTCCAATTGTGTATCCAACTCCAAAAGAAGTACCCAGCAGCGCGCCTGTAGCACCACCGCGAGTAAATCCTGCTAGAGTGCTGTCTGCAATATAGCCAATTGCACCCCCTATCGCGCCTCCTTCAGCCGCTGACTCCCCAATTATACCGGCTCTAGAAACCTGACTAATTTCACCTACTGTTAACTCTCTCATTGTTTCACCTTTCCTTACTAAAATAGTTATTGGAAAAATTAGAGTAGTCACAATTCCATAAAGTGATAAACATTTGGCAAATTTAGTCTGGCGATCGTGTCATAACCGCGAGAACCTTAAATCCCTGATCCAAACGATTCGCCGTTTGTCTCGCTGCATCTTCAGGCGATGAAGCGACAATTGGATAGCCACAGGCAATGTCTTCCTCCAGGCAAACGGCCAGTACTTGTTGCACCATGGCTTCTACTTCCGGTGCATTGGGTCCATCAGCATCGATGTAAGTGGCCATGTCTGTTGGTCCGGCAAATAACACACCGACTCCTGGTACATCGACAATCTCATCGAGATTGGAAATTCCCGCGGGTGACTCGATCATGATCATTGCAACCAACACACCATTGGACGCTGAACCCCAAACTTCATCTCGATCTAGTTGCATGGAAGCAATAGCCGCTTGTGCCTGATCGCTGTTTTCGATATCGGGAAACAAAATCCCGTAGGCACCAGCTTCGATGATCTGAGGTACTACTTGTTCAGGATTGTCTCGCATTGCTAGTGGAGATCTCACAATAGGTGCTGCTACTGGAGAACCATCACCATCACTCAAATCGTAAATCATCCTTCTTAATAAACTGAAGTTGATTTCATTGTATTGCTCGTCAATAACAACAAAGTCGAGATCAAATCGAGGACCGCGTGTGAAGGTTCCAATCGCAGCTTCACCTGCGTTGAGTTTGTTTATGATGGGATTAATAGAGTCTTGAGTAAACGCGAACGAACTTATTGCAATGCAATAAAGAAGAGTAACAACTCTAGAGATATTCGTTCGCGCTAATTTCAAGTAGTTGCCTCTCTATTCAGACGGCATTCTATGCAGTGTGCATATCTTGTTTCCCGCAGGATCACGCAGATATGCCAAATACATTTTCATACCGCTGCCCTCCCGAACTCCTGGTGGATCTTCAATAGCAACGCCACCATTCTCTAATCCAGCAGCATGCCAGGCGTCACATAGTTCCGTACTCTCAGCGGCGAATCCGATAGTACCGCCGTTAGCGTGACTAGCGGCTTCACCATCTATCGGTTTGGAGACACCAAACACACCGGCCTTGGTGCGATAGAACACGCGCCCTTTATCATCTAAAAAACCTGGCTCAATTCCCAGGACTCCTAAGGTTGAATCGTAAAATGCTTTTGCGGCTTCGACGTCGTCCGCACCGACCATGACATGGCTAAACAAAATGAATTCCTCTTATTAACTAAACTACGTATTGAAACAGGCCTTTGCAGACCTGTGCTGAGAATTGATTCTATCGCTGGTAGCGCGGGCTGGATACATCCACGGATGAATTTTGTGAAGGATCTGGGTAGGGGAGCCAGCTCCAGAAAGGTAGCACTTGAATGTCCATGCTTGCGGGAACGAAGTTTTCTTCCATCCATTGGTCTCTTGTAGCTACTGATTGAATTTGATCCGCACGAGTCTGTAAGCAGTCATAACAGACAGAGCCGGGAACGAAGTGTTCTTCACCTTGCGTGTCTAGTCCTCGAGCCAGCATCAATTCTTCCATGCGCTCAGCAGTATGCAGTTGTGCTTTATAAAAATCTGTGTAGCTGAATCCCCGCGCAAAGGCCAGTGGAGACCAACCGTCATCGGTTAGCGCGGTTAAATCAGCGCCCATTTCCACCAGGTAATCCGCAGCAATATTTACGCCTCGAAGTCCAAGTCCGTGCAGCGCCGTCTCGCCACGATAGTTTCGGGCATTAATGTCGTTGCCTTGTTCAACACAGATGCGAATTGCTTCGAGTACTTCTTCTTCCTGGCCGGTAAACGAACCGCCGTCTTCACCCTGATTCCAAATGTGTAATCCAGCCGCAACCATTAAAGGTGTAGTGCCATCGGCACTCGGGATATTGGCATCGGCACCATGCTCGAGAAGTAAACGCATTGCTTCCACGTCGGTTACCTTGGCCGTCAACATAAAGGAAGTTGCACCTAGCCGATTAAATCGATTGCGTTGACCGTCCCGAATGCCGTTTCGAGTCATTCTTGCATTTACATCTATGCCGGCAGCTAACAGTTTCTTTATTAGTTCGGTACTGTCTAAAGTGCCAGATGCGAATGGTCCAGGTGTGCCAAAGGCGAGGTTCATTCTGCGGGTACGTACGGTTTGATGGAGTGCATTCCAACCGGCTTCGGCGTGGGTTACGTCGGCACCGCGATCGATGAGATGTGCAGCCAATTCCCAGTTAGCGTTAGCCGCCGCTATCACCAGAGCGCTTTGTCCGTCTGATACTGCATCATCTACGTTTGCACCTACATCTAATAGAGCGTCAACAGCTTCGATATGACCTGCACGCACAGCGAACAAGAGTGCCGAAAATTCTGTTGGAGGAGCGTATACAAAAGGGCGGGTAGAGGCGCGAGTCGGATTATTGGTCTTTACGTGAACGTCGACGCCGAACTCGGCCATAACTCGAATGGCATCACTATTGTTTTCTGCTGCAGCCCACATTAATGCGGTTTGCCCACGCGAAGCTTCGCGGAGATTGGGATCGGCGCCATGCTCCAACAAGGCACGCACGGTATCCGCGTCTCCGGTTCGCGCCGCAGTCATCAGAATCGATTCACCTTCCGGCATCGATTGATTCGCATCGACACCTGCAGTTAGCAAGAGCTCTATAATTTCTCCGTTGCCGTTTTCTGCAGCAAGAGCAGCGGCAGTCACACCATAACGATTTGCTGCACTGGCATCAGCATCGTTACTCAGGAGTAATCGAACGATGTCAGTGTGATTGCCTTGAGTCGCCCACTGCAGCGCAGTGGTTGTGTCTGCGGCAGCAGAGTTGGCAGAGATTCCTGCTTCTAAAGCAGCCTGTACCAGGTCAAGATCGCCATCAATTGTGGCGTGGATCAATTCACGTTCCGTTGTAGCAATACTTAAAGTAGACAAACTAAAGACGCAAAGCCCAAGCAGCAGCTTTCGATTAAATTGCTTAGTTAACGAAGTCATCATTCTATAAATTAGCCAGGGGGCCAGTGCTGTCTGAAATGCTGGCTACCTGCACGCCGACTTTATCCAGGAGGCTAATGCCCAAATTCATAAAAGGAGTATGTAACGGATACTTCAGGTGGCGACCGCCTTCTAATTGACCACGACCACCACCAACTAAAACTACAGGTAAATTGTAGGGCGTGTGATGATCACCATCGCCCATGCCCGTGCCATAGAGAAGAATACTGTGATCGAGTAATGTGCCATCTCCATCTTGAATATTCGCCAGCCGATCGACGAATTTGGTAAAGAGTGACACATGGTGCGTATTGATACGCGTGTATTGTTGAATATTGTGTGGGTTCAATTGATGGTGGGAAACAGTGTGGTGACCTTCCGGTACACCTATGTCCGGATAGGCTCTACCGCTTAACTCTCGTGCCATCTGCATGACACTAACGCGAGTTACATCGGCCTGATAAGCAAGCACCAGCATCTCAAACAGTGTATCGATATGTTCTTCGAAAGTTTCCGGTACTCCGTCTGGTTGTTCTACTGACGGTAACGGTCGACTCGCATTGTTCTGTTCGGTGCGTTGAATGCGGCGCTCTATTTCCCTGACGGCAGTTAAGTACTCATCAACTACTACTTTGTCGCCTTGCCCTAAATCTCTTTCTAATTTGTTGATGCTATCAGAAACGGAATCGAGAATACTGCGATCGGTTTTCATTTGAGCCATGCGAGCTTCAACACTACCACCGTCACCAAACAAGCGTTGGAACACAACGCGCGGATCTCTTTCATGAGGAAGAGGAGTCGTTGGCGAACTCCAGGAAGTCGAGTTCTGGTAAGTACAGCTGTAGCCATTTTCACAATTACCAACCGTAAAATTGGAGTCGGTGGTGAGTTGCAGAGAGCGCAACGAAGTTTCCTGGCCAAGTACATCGGCGGCGTATTGGTCTACAGTTTTTCCCGCTTCAATATCCGCACCTTCTGTTCGCTTCGGTAATGAACCGCTGAGCCAGCCACCGTGAGCACGAGTGTGTACGCCACCACCTTCATTAGGGCTTACCAAACCACTATTACTGAGGCCGCTAACAACTACCATCTGCTCCCGATAAGATTCGAGGGGTTTTAGGATTGGCGTGATCGTGTAGTCTTTTCCGCCTTCACCTTCCGGGTGAAAATTCGGCAGGAACATGCCATTTGGTGCATAGAAGAATCCCAAGCGTGGCGTTGCCGCGGTATTCGCCAGCGCTGTCATCGCCGGGGCCATTGCTCCCAGGAACGGCAATGCCACCATTGTGTCCATGCCACGCAATAGCGTGCGCCGGGGTAAGGCCTTCTTCGTTATAAATGTCATGATTCCGATCTCCTATGGAGGAAAGGATAACTTGAAACGATGCCAACTATTATAGACTGCATAGCATAATCACTTGCTTCTGCATCGCGCACGATTTTTCGTACTGCCGGCATATCATAGTATTCGAGCCCACGGCCTAGTGCGTAGGTCATGAGTTTTTCTGTAAAAGTGCTGACAAATCTTTCTGGTTGTTGCACCAGCGCGACCCGCAATTCGGCTACCCCATCGAATGAAGTTCCATCCGGCAAAACACCGGAGGTATCGATGCGATTAAACCATTCATCTACTTGACGATAGCGGCCAATTGCATCGAATCCTTCTAAAGCGAAACCGGCAGGGTCGATCATCGTGTGACAAGCGGAGCACACAGGGTTTGCACGATGTGCAGCCATACGCTCGCGCATCGTGGCAACTCGCGCCGAAGTTTTTCGGTCGTCTAATGCCGGTATATTAGGCGGTGGATCCGGCGGCGGCGTGCCTAAAATATTATCCAGAATCCATTTACCTCTGAGCACCGGTGATGTGCGAATTGCATGTGAAGTCAGAGTTAGAATACTGCCGTGACCCAGCAACCCTTTGCGCGGGCTTTCGTCAGGCAGGACTACCTTGCGGAAATGAGTTCCTTGAATGTTGGGAATGTCATAGTGACCGGCAAGTCTTCCGTTTAAAAAAGTGTAGTCGGCAGTGAGTAAATCCAGTACGCCAAGATTTTCCCGCACGACACTGTCAAAAAACATTTCCGTTTCTGTGATCATCGCCTGACGCAGAGTTTCATCGAAGGCAATCGCGTAAGGCTCGCCTGGACGAACAATGGTGGCAAGGTTTCTTAAGCGCAGCCATTGGCCAGCAAAGTTTTGCGTGAGTGCATTAGAGCGCGGGTCAGCAATCATTCGCGCAACTTGTATTTCCAATTCCACTGGATCACTCAGCTGGTTTCGTTCCGCGAGAGAGAGTAATTCTTCGTCGGGTATTGAAGACCAGAGAAAAAATGATAAGCGGGATGCAAGTTCAATATCGGAAATCTGGTACGGGGTATCTGCTTGCGCGTCAGTTGGATCAGACTCGATTCGCACCAAAAATTCAGGGCTCACTAAAAGTCTTCTCAGAGCCAGTTCGACACCATCCTCGAAATCGCCACCGTCAGTACGTGCCATGGAATAAAAATCCACAAGCACACCAACTTCATTTTCAGTCACCGGTCGGCGATAAGCCTGCCGAGCTAAACTGGACAAAATCTGCTCCGCGCAGGGAAGTTCTTCAACAGAGTTTGCTGGTAAGCAACTAAACACTTTGTCGCGACTCGGTGTGTTTCCTGCGCTTCGATAATTGAAAGGACCTTCAATAGTTAAACTGGATACGAAGGGCATGGAACCCAGCGGCCCACCAGAGTTTCCGGAAGTGCGAGGATTTTCAAAGCGCTCACGCACCTGTTCAACCAGAGCGGGGGGTCTTCGATAGAAAGCCACGGCGACATCACGGGGACCGGCGGCAACTGGTACTTGTAAATCAATATTTGCAGTAGCACCTACTTCTACTGTTTCAATCGGAACTCCATCAATTGTTATTTCCAAGCGATGGGTATCGACCAGTCCTCTAGTTCCACTTAATTGCACATTCAAGTCGTAATCAGCATCAACGGGAAATTGATGTGACACCAGGATGCCACCTCGGGTACCGATAGGAAGACCAGTCCTGCGAGAATGTTGTTGCTCGTCCTGTTGTGTTCTGAATGTTTGTGAAATTGGAGCAGGCGGTGGGTTGCCAACAGCCAGTCGACTGATAGTGCGGCTGGCTTCCAAATAACGCTCCATCAATGATTGTGACATGCGTAGTACACCGCCAATATTGTCAAAACCGTAACTGGCGTCATCGGCGGGCAAGAAGTTGTTCACTTCAATGTCTAAGGCGAGTAGGTCGCGAATCGCGTTCTTGTATTCGGCACGATTCAATCGATGGAGGGTTGCTTTACGCCCTGGGTCAGGGGAGGCAGTGGCAGAATCATCCAGTTGCGTTTGTATCCAGTGCCGAAAATTTTCCAATTCCGAATCAGCTGGCCTTGGCATACCAGCAGGTGGCATGAGTCCCGCTCGTAATTTTCTAACTACTTTTTCCCAATGATCCGCCTCACCGGGAACGTTGTAGATATCAAGGCTATCCAATGCCAATCCAACAGCGCGTAACTGGCTGCTTAGGGGGTCGGTAACGGAATCAGGATCGGCATCGACTAATTGCTGGTTATGACAGACCACACAGTATTGATCCACCATCTGGCGGTAATCGGCCTCATTCTGGGCTCGGGCAGGAGCAGATGAAAGACCTAGACAAATTGCCACGAAGGCAGCAATGACGGGGGCTGCAGGCAGTTTACTTGTTGTTTTTCTTATCCCCATTCGAACGCCTGGCTGGGTGAAATTGAGGGTTGTTGTAATGTTCTTATTGTGCTGAAAACCTTAACAAATTCGCAGTTTTGAAGCATTAAGTTTTACTCCAAGAATTTGTGAGAAATTGCAACTAAACAGGCTCACCGATGGCCTTAATGGGGTATATTGCAGCGAACTCGTAGCACTGAACTACCAATGAAAATACTAACAATAATTGGCCAGTTACTCGGTCTAGTAGTACTCGTTCCTGCTGTGGTGGTACTCACCCTTTGGCTGGATGCACGAAGCGATGATGGGCCGTCAGTGATTTTTCGTGGTGGTGTGTTCACTAGTGGCAATCTTTATCAGGGGCCTGAACCCAACTGGAGCTTTACTGACGAAGTTCGATTGGTAGAACTGCAGCTCAACGCCACCGAAGATTCCCGAACAACATTTATCATCGAAAGTAATGGCCGCATCTTTGTCACCTGTGACTACATGGGCACATCCTTAGGGCGTTTATGGAAAAAGTGGGCGGTAGAAGCGGCAGAAGGAGATGGCGCGGCTGAATTGCGAATCGGAGACACTCGCTACCAACGAAGCATGAGACGTATTACGGTCGGACCGGAAATTGATTGGGTAATTGAGAAGAAAATTGCCAAGTATGGAGGGATTCTCACACAGGAAATGATTGGTTCCGGAGAGACCTGGGTTTTTGAGTTTGAACCGCGCGCCTAACCTTCCGGAGAGTTACGTCCAATCCGATCCATCGTAATAGCGCGTACCTCGATGTCCTTTTCGTGGAACTACCTTCTTAATCTTTTTCCCCGGGCACTTCACCATGATTAAGGTGCGTGGTCTTCCCGATTTAGGATTGGTCGCGCCAGGAATTAGATTGGTAATTTCCAAGCGACCACGCAATTGATCGTTAAAAATAGTGTAAACGAAATCCCCAACATTTAGCTTGGAAGGATTTCCCGCCATGTGAAATTCGAATTCTTTAATGGAGCCATCGTAGAGTGACTCGATGCCTTCATCACCGCGAGAGGCGGGAATAGTTTTTGTAATACCAAAACTCACAAATATTTCCTTTGTTAGTAGTTATGCAACTGGTGCAGGTTGTTCACCCCTAACCAATCGCCCTGGTCTTGCGCCGGTTGCTTTGCCATCTTGATATATCGTTTGGCCACTAACAATAGTTGCCACATAGCCATCGGCAAATTGCATCAGTCGTCTGCCACCGGCGGGTAAATCGAAATGCACTTCAGGTTTGTGCAGTTTCAATTTTTCCAGATCGATTACATTCAAGTCTGCTTTATAGCCTGGTGCAATTACGCCGCGATCATAGAGCCCTACCGCGTGTGCGGTATCCTGGCAATGGGCTTTAATCACCCAAGGTAGTGAAAGCTTTTCACCGCGGGTTCTGTCACGAACCCAGTGAGTTAGCATATGCGTAGTAAAACTGCCGTCACATATCGAACCACAATGGGCGCCACCATCACCCAAGCCAAGAATTGTATCGGGGTGCTCCATCATTTCTTTGGCAGGATCCAAGCTACCTTCACCATAATTAAGGAAGGTGTAATAGATCATGTTTCTGCCATCTCCTGAGGTAAGAATTTCCAAGCAGAGTTCTAAGGGGTGAATGTTTCGTTTAGCGGAGAGCGCCGCAATACTTTCTGATGGAGAGGGTTCGTAATCTGGTTCATCTGCAAGCACATACATATCCTGGTAGCGTTTATGAACTTGAAGCATGAAGGGATTCGTATCTACCTGAGGCTCTTCGCCTAACAGTTGTTCTTTGAATTCAATACTTTTTAGTTGTTCCAATTTCTCTTCTAAGGGCAGGTGGTCAATCGCCTGGTAAGATGGATGGGCGCTAAAAGGATTGTTGGTCAGTTCTAATCCAAACAATACGCCAACCGGTCTTCCGCACACCTGTGCCTTTAACTCGATTCCTTCTTTGTTCGCTTCTTCAATAGTCCCCAGTATTTTGCGCCAACCATCGGTTACGCGATGATGTTGGGCAACTGAAACTGACAGTGGTCGTTCCGATTGCTTAACCATCTGCCTTAAAATTTCGAATTCACTGTCGCTTCCTTTGAAGTCTGTTACTACCTGCATGACTCCCGCACCAGCGGCGCCAACGCCATTAGCAATCCCCACCATCTCTTCAATTTCTGCAGTCAGAGTAGGGGTTGGTTGTCCCTCAGCAGTTTGATGATTGAGAGTGCGTGATGTGGAAAATCCGAGGGCGCCAGCTTCTATTGCTTCGGTAGTCAGAGCCGCCATTTTATCGACGTCTTCCTGAGAGGCAGTTTCGCGATTGGCTCCGCGATCTCCCATTACGTAAACTCGCAATGGGCCATGGGGTACTTGTGCTGCAAAATCTATGTCATAGCGGCGTTCGGATAAACTGTCCAGGTACTCTGGGAATGTTTCCCAATTCCACGGCAATCCTTCTGCCAGTACCGGGTGCGGGATATCTTCCACCCCTTCCATTAATGAAATAAGACGCTCTTTATCATCTGGCCGGCAGGGAGCAAAACCAACACCGCAGTTGCCCATTACCGCCGTTGTCACGCCATGATTAGAAGAAGGAGTTAACTCCTCACTCCAGGTGACCTGACCGTCATAGTGAGTATGAATATCAACGAAACCAGGCGTCACTAATAAACTACTGGCGTCAATTTCGTTCTCGGCATCCCCATCAATATTACCGACTGCAACGATGACACCATCGGAAATAGCGACATCTGCCTGGAATGGTTTAGTGCCAGTGCCGTCAACGATTAATCCGTTTTTTATTAGTAGGTCGTACATCGATTAGAGTTTAGCCGGGCATTTGAAATTCGTCAGCAAAGATGAGACCGCCTTCGCTATTGTCAGTGCGCAAGTTAATGATTGCCTGATACTCCTCAGAGTTGTACCAGCTTTCCAGTGCTTCTCTAGTTGGGAATTCCAGCACTACCGTAATTGCACCAGGATTGCCTTCTACTGGAGTGCTACCGGGGCCGGCTACTAAAATTTTTCCACCATGGTTGCCGATTGTTGGCCCGACGGCGGCGAGGTATTGGTTATATCCGTCTTGATCGGTGACGTTGTAGTTAGCAACTAAGTAGCTGGCCATGGTTCTCTCCCAAAAAGTTTTAATCTGTTAAATCTATGTGACCCTAAAGATCAAAGCCGTGGTAGTGGCAATTCTCCGTCTGCCAATATTCGATTCCATATCCTTTCACCCACTCGATAGGCATCTTCCATTATTGCTGCTTCATCGACAGTTAGAATCTCATGATCGCGCATGACAAATTTTCCGTCCACCATTACTGATTCAATATCGGAAGGCTGACCATTGTGAATCCAGGCTGAGAGAATTCTTCCAGCAGGAGTCAAATGAGGTTTCAAGGTATCCAGAATTAGAATGTCCGCCTTTTTCCCAACCTCCAAAGATCCAATGCTACTCGCTTGATTTACCGCCTGGGCTCCACCGCTACATGCATCAGCCAGCATATCTTCTGGTTGCGGTAAGGTTCCAGGTATCACATCATTCCTCTGGATTCGCTCAAGTGATATAGCAGTTTTCATGACATGCAACATGTCATTGTTATTGTTGTCTGTGCCTAATGCGATTGTGCAACCCGCGTCTCTTAACGCAGTAACAGGAGGACTGACACCTCGATTCGCGGCCATAGCTGCCTGATGCGTAATGATTGTGTCTGAACTAGCCAGAGCAGCAATTTCAGTTGCATCGCAATAGCGTGCATGGGCAGCAAACAATCTTGGTCCCAGGAAGTCATTGTTCTCAAGAAAGATGGCCGGTCTTACACCGTGGTAACGCAGCATGAAGTCGACTTCAGCCTGGGATTGAGTCATGTGAATGGTATAGCCAAGATTGTGTAGGTCGGCGAATTCACGTACATCACGTAGAAGCTGCGGGGATGAAAGCTCAACTAACGCCGCCGCAGGAAACACACTAATTAGTCCATTTTGTTGCCCATGCCATGCACTATGCAGATCGGCAATGCCTTGCATGCCTTCCTCACGGAGACGGTTGGAAAATGTAGGTGGAACGCTGTTCGCTAATCGTGGTGGAGACATCGGGCCACCCACCGTTTCGATATCCCGTACCGATTCGGCAAAAACCCAACGCTGCCCGGTGCGAGCTAAGGCGGCAGCATCCCTGGCTATACCGCCAACATTTTGCACCATGGTTGTGGTGCCAGACCGCAGGCCTTCCAGCGCAGCAACCACCGACATCAAGGTTGCTTCATCACTGGATAGTAAACTTGACGGGCTTTCAGGAAGATTAAGACTATTGGGGAAACCAAAGTCCTCGTTGAATCCTTTGGCGATAGAGGCAGAAAGGTGTGCGTGGCAATTTATCAATCCTGGAAGCAAGGCTTTACGACTGCCATCATAAAATTCTGCGTTAGGAAATTGAGCGCGGATTTCTTCATTGCTTCCAATAGCTGCTATCAAGCTATCTCGTACTGCCAACGAAACATTTTTAAGAGTTTGTCTTTCTCCGTCATTGGTGACAATGGTTGTGTCGGTGAAAACGACGTCTTGATTTCCTTGCTGGGCCGAAACAATTGATGACATTAGTCCCGCGCCAACTACAGTACCGGCACCGACGAGAAGATCTCGCCTGCTTAATAGATGAGAGTCAGAATTACTATTTTTCAATGTGGCCTCCGAGAATCGATTGCTATCCGTCAAGGTAGGGCTAGGGCGATAAACTCAGCAGGATCACCATAACTACCAACCGCTACCACGATGTATTGCTTGCCTTCATGTACGTAGGACATCGGTCCACCAGTGGTACCGGACGGCAGTTCTTGCTGCCAGACAATTTCGCCGTTGGTTTTGTCATAGGCTCTAAACATCGTTCCCCACATGTTCGGCATGGTTCCGCCGTGCAAATTACTGCCTTCTCCTATAAACAACAGTGATTTCGTTACCAGTGCTACGGGTCGACTCGCAATGCCAAGGCTTTGTAAATCCAGATTCTCCAGTGAAGGGTGATCGCTTAAAGAGTCGCCATTAGCAACTTGCCAAACGTGTTCACCTCGATTCATGTCAACTGCTGTAATACGTCCCCAGGGTGGTTTCGTTAGAGGAATGCCATCGACATAAGGTGCTTCCCGGTTCGGACTCCAATAGTCCATCTCTGTGTCGTCTTGAGTAGCGCGCTGCAAGCGATAGACGCGGGGAATGTCATTGGCGAAGCCATAGTAATATCCAGTTTCTGGATCAAACGCTCCGGTATTCCAATTCGCCGATCCCCAGGATCCAGGTAAAGTCAGAGTTCCCTGGGTGCCTCCTACATCGCCACTTACAATTGTGGGCGGGGTAAATATTGGCCCAATAACAAAGTTTGCGACCTCCGCTCTTGCGATTTGTCCCACTTCTGGAAAATCGATGATGTCATCGGGTGTAATTCCCTGGGTCGCAATAGGTGGAGGTTTAGTAGGGAAGGGTTGAGTTAAAGAAAGAGTTTCACCTGGCACGTCGGAAACGGGAACTGGTCTTTCTTCGATGGGCCATACCGGTTCTCCTGTTGCACGATCGAACACATAAACCCAGCCGGTTTTGTTGGCCTGCATCACGGCTCGAATTGGGCGGCCATCAACAACTATGTTTCCTAGCACTGGAGGTCCAACGTTGTCGTATTCCCATACGTCATGATGGACCATCTGAAAATGCCAAACTCTTTCACCAGTTTCTATATCAATAGCAACCAGACTGTTAGAAAACAAATTGTCGCCGCCGCGATGACCCCCATAGTAAGCAGCAGTGGGTGCTGTAAATGGGACATAGACCATTCCCAAACCTGGATCAGCGCTCAAACAACACCAGGCACCTAGATCGCCAGATTCACGGGCCGAATCGTTGGCCCAGGTGTCATAACCGAATTCGCCTTCTTCCGGTACTGCGTGGAAAGTCCATAAGAGTTCACCGCTTAGGACGTCATAACCGCGGACGTCTTCCGATGCAACGCCGCGCCATTTCGTGCCGCTGTCTCCGGCACCATCGATCGTACCAGCTACGATGATGACATCGTTTACAACAATTGGTCCGCCTGACTGATAGTTGAAAATATTTGAGGTATCGGGCACTAAGTTGATGCTTCCATTAACACCAAAGCTGGTTATCCGATCGCCATCTGTGGGATCAAGCGCGTACAGCGAACCTTTGCGAATCACAAACAGTCTTTCCGTCGAGCCATCGGACCAGTATTCAACACCGCGGGAACTTTGACCTTGAACTTGCTCCCTGGTGTTCTCATCGGGTTGTTGTACCCAAAGAGTTGCCCCGGTTGTTGGATCGAAGGCTTCCGCGAGTCCCACGCCGTTGGATGAATACAAAACGCCGTTAACGAATATTGGAGTTGCTCGAAGATTCCCGGAGACACGCACATTTGGATAGGCTGCAGTTAGTGATTCGTCTACTGCCGGTCGCCGCCAAACGATTTCCAGTTGTGAAACATTCTCCGAGTTGATTTGCGCTGCAGGGGAATAGCGTTGGAAAGAATAATTGGAGCCCCAGTAGCTCCATTCTGTTTGTGCGACAGTATCGGTGCCGCAATAGCCAATTGAAAATAGGAGTGAGAACAGTAGTGATCTATTCATGACATTCATCCAAATTGGTTTGACCATTGATTCGTCTTACTCGCATTATCACCCCTTATAGATTCGAAGCAAGTAAAGGACTTGCTCTCTTTCTTTCTATTGAAAATACCAATATGCTCCGCCTTCCTCATTTAGCTAATAGCTTCAAGCAGGCTGAAATTGAACACCGAAGATATAGCTGTCACATTAATCACTGCTGTGTTCTTTATGGCCCTCGTGGCCTATATCTCTTATCGCAAAACAAGAGGGGAAGTCAGTACCCAGGACGGCTATTTTCTTGCTGGTCGCGGTCTTTCGGCAGTATTTATCGCTGGTTCCTTGTTGCTCACCAATCTTTCCGCTGAACAACTCATCGGCCTTAACGGATCAGCTTATGGATTCAATCTCAGTAGTATGGCTTGGGAAGCTACTGCGGCTGTTGCTACCGTCGCGATGGCGTTTGTTTTCCTGCCACGATATTTAGCCGGCGCTTTTACCACACTACCACAATTTCTCTGTGATCGCTTCGATCACGGCCTGCGGCGCATGACCGTCATTTTGTTTATGGTGGGATATGGTCTGGTAACAATACCTGGTGTTCTCTATTCCGGATCTATCGCAGTTCTGCAGTTGTTCGACGTTCCTGGTTTGCTATCAGTAAGCTATAGCCAAGGACTGTTGATAACTATTATTAGCATCGGTTGTCTTGGAGCCATGTATGCAATCTTTGGTGGACTACGAGCGGTTGCTGTTTCCGATACCTTGAATGGGCTGGGCTTACTAATTATTGGAATAGCAGTACCTGTGCTTGGTTTAGCAACACTGGGTGAAGGCGACGTTGGTCGTGGATTGGAAATCGTGGTATCAACCGACACCCAAAAACTCAATGCCATCGGCTCGGCGGACGATCCAACACCATTCGGTACATTGTTCACTGGAATGATTTTTGCCAATCTATTTTATTGGTGCACCAACCAGTATGTTATTCAACGCACTCTGGCCGCCCGTAACTTAGCTGAAGGGCAAAAGGGTGTTCTCTTTTCTGGATTCTTTAAAGTATTAGTGCCATTCCTAATGATGATTCCTGGTGTGATTGCCTTTCATCTATACGGTGAAGGAATGGCATCCATTGATCTGGCGTATCCCCAACTGATTCGCGATGTGCTGCCCGTTTATGCGACTGGATTCTTTCTCGCGGTATTGCTTGGAGCGGTGTTTAGTTCGTTTAACTCGCTATTGAACAGTGCGGCGACTTTGTTTTGTCTCGACGTTTACTCTCCACTAAAAAACGACAAGGTTAGCGATGAGCAGATGTTGAAAGTTGCCAAGATCGCTAGTGTAGTAATAGCGCTATTTTCATTTATCGTTGCACCGTTATTGCAATACGCTCCAGAAGGTCTTTGGCAGATCATTAGAATATTTACTGGTTTCTACAATATTCCTGTCATTGCAATCGTAGTAATAGGGTTGTTCACACGTCACGTGCCAGCTTTAGGCCCTAAGATAATTATTGTTTTCCATATCGTTGCCTATGGCTTGTTTCAATTCATACTCAATGACTACATAAATATTCACTTCCTGCATTTGTATGCCATCCTCTTTTTTACTGAGATCGGCATCATGCTCCTGATCGGCTATTTAAAACCGAGAGAGGCCGAATGGACGTTTCACAAACGCGAGCTTATTGATCTCACGCCCTGGCGATTTGGAATTCCCTGCGCCACTACCTTATTATCCTGTGTCGTCGGCTTATACCTTTTGTTTTCTCCCATTGGATTAGTGAATGGGATTAGTGCTGCCTTCTTGCCACTAATAAGCGTCATTGTATTGATTAATGTAATCGTTTGGTGTTGGTATGCGCGGGACTCAGCAAATTCCGACGGCGGAATGTTAGTTAGCGACGTTTAACATGGAATCCAGTGTGAGTAGTAACAATCGATTTTTTACAGAAACTTCTCGTGAGCGCACTGAGCGAGTAACACAGCAATCCAGTTTTACTGATCAGAAATTCAATTTGTTAGTCATAGGCAGTGGCACGATTGGGCGCGAGCATATGCGTGTTGCCACATTGTTAGGTCGTGCTCGTGTACATGGTATTTATGATAAACACGAAAACAGTATGGATATTGCCGAGGCTGATTTTCAAACTTACAGTAACGAAAAACTCCTGCGCTATGCTGATTTACAAAGCGCCTGCGGGGATTCTGCAATTGATGCAATTCTGATTTGCACTCCTAACTTTACTCACTTTGAAGTAATGCAGGAGGCTCTTGCGTCGCAAAAACCACTCTTCATCGAAAAGCCAATGGCAACGACATTAGAAGACGGCGCGCGTATGGTGGAGTTGGGTGAAAGCTATCCGCAATTTCTGCAGATTGGAATGCAATATCGATACAAGGCGCAATACATTGACGCGTTTTATGAAGCAAAGCATGCGGGTTCATTGGGCGAGATTAAAACAATCGCCATGAGCGAGTACCGACCACCGTTTCTGGATAAAGTAGAACAGTGGAACAAATTTAATGAATTTTCCGGTGGCACTCTGGTGGAAAAATGTTGCCACTATTTTGACCTTATCAACCTGATGGCAGACTCAAAACCCATAAGCGTGTACGCCAGTGGTGGCAGGGCAGTCAATTTTCTCGATTTCGAATACAAAGGGCGTCAATCCGATATTGACGATCACAGTTTTGTCATCATCAATTATGCCAACGGAATTCGGGCGAGCTTTACCCTCAATATGTTTGCCCATGAATACTATGAAGAGATGGTGGTAACCGGTGAGCAAGGTCGACTGGTGGCTACAGAGTCTGCCACTACTAATAGAGAGGAACAATCGAGCGCGAAGCTTAAGATCGAAGTCCCAGGCCATCAGCGTTATGTTGTTAGTGATCTGACTTATCCAGCAGTAATAGAACGCAGCGGTCACCACGGTGCAACCTATTTCGAACACGAAGCTCTAGTGGACAAACTTGAAGGTAAAACGGTAGACGCGGCAACTCCATTACAGGGACTTTGGGCAATGCTTGTCGCCAGTGCAGCACAACAATCCATCGCTGAAAATCGAGTTATAGAGTTAGAGGAATACGCCGTTCAAAATGGGATTGGAAAATTGATCTCGCGATAGACTGTGAACATAGAGTTACAGGTAGATTTATAGGTTTAGGAACAATCATGGAAAATGTAATCAAAGTCGGCAGCAATGCTATGCCAGCGGTGGGGTTGGGTCTTTGGAAGATCGACAAAGCAGCTACTGCACAAGCCGTTGTGGACGCGATCGAGCTTGGTTATCGCCAACTGGATAGCGCTGCGGACTATGGCAATGAACAGGAAACAGGCCAGGGAATTAAGGCAGCATTAGAACAAGGACTGTGTTCTCGCGAAGATTTATGGATTACCTCCAAGCTCTGGAATACCTTTCATCGACCCGAACACGTTCAAACTGCATGCGAAAAAACCTTAACGGATTTAGGCACTGACTACCTGGATTTGTATCTGGTGCATTTTCCTATCGCGCTTAAGTACGTAGATATCGAGACGCGATATCCGCCAGAATGGTTATACGACCCCAATGCGGATGCACCAAAAATGGAGATCGATCCAGTACCACTGCATGAAACCTGGGGAGCAATGGAAAGATTGGTGGAGTCGGGATTAGTTAAGGAGATTGGAGTGTGCAATTACAATAGCGCGTTACTTCACGACTTAATGGCCTATGCCAAAATCAATCCGGCGATGTTGCAAATAGAATCCCATCCTTATCTCACGCAGGAACGACTAATAAGAACGGCACAAGCCTACGACATGGCAGTAACGGCGTTTTCACCATTGGGCGCACTCTCTTATGTTTCTCTGGATATGGCTTCAGAGCAGGATTCGGTCCTGAATGAGGAAGTTGTGCAGCAGGCCGCGGCGCGACTTGGAAGAACGGCTGCCCAGGTAGTCCTGAAATGGGGTTTGCAACGTGGCACGGCAATCATTCCTAAAACATCGCGCAAGGAACGTCTGCTGGAGAACATTTCACTATTTGATTTTGAACTTAGCAGTGACGAGATGCTGGCAATCTCATCGCTCAATGCGAATCGACGCTTTAATGACCCAGCAGTGTTTTGCGAATCCGCATTTAATACTTTTTATCCAATCTATGACTGAATTTCCTTTCTGCATAAATGCCGATGAGACTTGTGGCGATCTCGAATCAACCATAGCCTGGTTACGCAATTCAAAAGCTACGCTACTCGAACAACTGCAAAATCATGGTGTGGTTTTATTGCGCGGATTCCCATTGCACGATGCGAATGCTTTTGACGCCTGCGTAAGTGCCATTGATTTGCAAAACTTTTCCTATGCCGAATCGCTGTCCAACGCAGTACGCCACAACCGCACCGAGCGAGTATTCACTGCTAATGAGGCACCAGCAGATGTGGAAATCTTTTTACATCATGAAATGGCGCAGACACCAATTTATCCCAGCACTTTGTTTTTCTTTTGTGAACAGGCAAGCGCAGGCGGTGGTGCAACACTATTGTGCCAATCTGACCGCTTGATTTCGTTGCTCGAAGCAGAGGCATCAGACTTTGTTGCCGATCTTGAAAGTAAAGGTGTTCGCTATACCAACATCATGCCGGCAGCAGCCGATCTTGATTCGGGACAGGGGCGCAGTTGGCAAGACACTTTAGGCGTAAGCAACAAAGAAGCAGCCGAAGCGCGTCTCCGAAAACTGGGTTACTGCTGGGAGTGGCAAAAAGGTCAGAGCTTGAAAGTAACTACACCGGTATTACCGGCTGTGCGCAAGCTAGGCAATGGCAGTAAGTCATTCTTCAATCAACTAATAGCTGCCTATAAAGGATGGAAGGATTCGCGCAACGATGGCAGGAAAGTTATTCAGTTCGGCGATGATACTGCTATTGCAGATGAATTAATGGAAAGGGTTTGTTCTTTGGCGGAGGACATCACCTTTGACCATTACTGGGAGAACGGCGACCTGGCAATAGTGGATAATTTTCAAATCATGCATGGTCGCAGACCCTATCAAGGGCAACGAAAAATATTGGCGTCTTTGGCACAATAGCTAGAGTGTATTACTAGGCATTCAAGGTATTTGCCGCCGAAGCAAATCGGGTTAAATTCAACTCGGATCGAACCGATTTGCCAAGTTCTGTTTCCATATCATCTACCGGAATTCCCATCGAATCTGCAATACGAACCATACGCTGAAAGTTGGCGGCTACACCTGCTGAGTCTACAAGTGTTTCTGCGCCTGCATGATCGAGAAGAGTTTGTCGCGATTGATTTAACTTGTCTTTATCACCACTGGCTACTGCTTCAGCAAATTCTACGAGTTCGGGTCCATATTCCAAGCCAATTGCTGCCGCTGAAAGATCCCCATTTACGGCATTTAAGTCGACTTCGGTCTGCGTTGTGAGTGAGCTCGCACGGAGCATCGATGAATGTGCGTTAGTTCAGTAAAAACATTCATTGATTGCGGATACCCGCGCGGCGATAAGTTCCATCTGCATGCGATTTATACTGCGGTCGTCTTGCTTAACCATATTCGCCATACCCTCTACTGAAAGATACTGTGCACTGCAAAGCGCTAGCCAATCTCTAAGCGCAGCGGGAACAAGTGACAGTGCTCGCAACACATTGGCAGAGCGACCCCCAGGCCACAGATTTTCTTCCGGCCCGGTAAGCCCTTCTTTGGGCAGCATGGGAACGAATCCTGTGCCAGATTCTGCTTGAGCGGGTCGATATCTGCTTGGTTCACCTGCCGTTGGATCAGGAAGTAGTTCCAATTCGAACCCAAGAGACCGGTGAAATTCATCAATACTGAATACACAAACAACGATGCCAGCTAGTTCGACATAGGATTCAATACTTAAGTCGTTGTCGGGCAATGACTCTACCCAGGCCTGGGTAATGCGTGTCTGATCAGCCACTATTCTATGCACCGCATCAATCGCGGTAGCGCTTAATGGCGTGCTACTGTGGTGGTTGCCCTCAAGCGTATAGGGTGACAACGCCGCTTTTCGTTCTTCACAGAATTCGCAGGAAGATGCGTTTCGAGATTCTTGCGCAATGGCAATGCGTTCTGCAGCTGTCCACCAGGATCCTGCTTGAGCCAGGCGTTGCCAGAAATCACGATGTTCTTTCTTTATGTCTTCGCGAATAGGGTAGGGAGAATCATTGTAGTCGAAGAAAGTCACATTAAATGCTCATTGATATTTATAGAGGATAGTTTGCCCCTTTCGTATAAATAAGTCTTCATATTGTCCTATTTTCTTGCAGAGTGCCGGGAAAATAATAGTTTCCAATTCAATTAAGAAACTGCGATTAGTGAGTTCGATAGTATAAAATACCGCTCTGTGTTTTCAATGTGACTAAGTTAGTCGAGGAATTACCAGTGTCTATCCCTGAATGTATGCAAGGACGCTTGTCGATACCAGCCGTCGGCGCGCCACTTTTCATTATTTCGAATCCCGATCTCGTCATAGCCCAATGTAAAGCCGGAGTCGTGGGTTGCTTTCCCGCCCTTAACGCAAGACCTGCAGAAGTACTGGAGCAATGGCTAATTCGAATTAACGAAGAACTGGATGCCTATAATCAAGCAAATCCTGACAAAGCTGCTGCTCCCTACGCAGTTAATCAAATTGTTCATGGCTCGAACGACAGACTCATGCACGATGTAGAAATGTGCGTAAAGTATAAGGTGCCAGTTGTCATTACATCATTAGGCGCACGACCTGAAGTGTTTGATGCAATCCATTCTTACGGTGGAATCTGTTTGCACGATGTCATAAACAATAGATTCGCTCACAAGGCGATCGAAAAAGGTGCCGATGGCCTGATTTGCGTGGCAGCCGGTGCAGGAGGGCATGCCGGAACCTTGTCTCCGATGGCATTCATTCAGGAAGTGAGGGAATGGTTTGACGGTCCGCTTCTGTTATCAGGTGCAATCTCAACGGGAGATGCAATTTTGGCGGCATTAGCGATGGGAGCAGATCTCGCCTATATCGGTTCCGCATTTATCGCAACAAAGGAGGCCAATGCAGATCCTGCTTACAAACAAGCTCTGGTTGACTATGCAGCAGCGGACATTGTTTACACAAACCTGTTTACTGGAGTACATGGCAACTATTTGAAGCCATCGATCGAAGCAGCCGGACTCGATCCTGAAAACTTACCGGAAAGCGATCCATCGAAAATGAAATTCGGTTCCGGTGGTAGCAATAAGTCTAAGGCCTGGAAAGACATCTGGGGCTGTGGGCAGGGAATCAATGCGATTAAGTCGGTAGCTTCTGCCGCTGAATTAGTCGAACGATTGAAACAGGAATATAAAGAAGCCCAGCAGCGCGTACTCGCTGCATGAGCCAATTGCACACCACATTAGCCATTTACTACCCTGGAAGTTAGCGCTACAGTGTTGGCAAGCGGTTTTTTAGAAAATGCTGAAGAGATGACCACTATGACTTATAAAAGAAACAAGAAATTACTTACGTTTTTGTTCAGTTTTCTCCTTCTCCCTTCACAGGTTGGCGCGCAGGATTTCGATAATATTGAAATCACTACCAACCATGTAAAAGACAATATTTATTACCTGGAAGGTAGCGGTGGCAACATAGGAGTTATCGTCGGCGATGATGGCGTATTAATAGTCGACAATCAGTTCGCACCCCTGACGAACAAGATCGAAGCTGCGATAACCGATTTAACTACATTGCCTGTGACCTTTGTCGTTAATTCCCATTTCCATTACGACCACACCGATGGCAATGAAAATTTTGGCAAGGCCGGAGCCTTTATCGTTGCGCAGGAAAACGCTCGGCGGCGTATGGAATCCACGCAAGTGTTGGCGAACGGTCGCGCCCAGGAACGCTATGACCCAGTGGGTCTTCCGAAAATAACTTTCATCGATACCATGAAATTTTATTTCAATGGTGAACCTATTGAGTTAGTTCATACAGGACCTGGACACACCGATGGCGATGCTCAAGTTTATTTCCTCGAATCGAACGTGATCCATACCGGAGATATGTTTGTGCGTTATGTGCTGCCATTTATCGACCAGAACAATGGCGGCTCTCTGGATGGCATGATCGAGGCAACCGATAGATTAGCAAGCCTTATTAACGATGAAACAATTATCATTCCTGGACACGGTCAATTGTCTAATCGGAATGACTTGCTGAATTATCGAGACATGTTGGTCACTATTCGCGGCAATCTGCTGCGCGCTAAAGTGCAAGACCTTTCTCCCGGGGCAATGCTGGACTTGCAACCAGCCGATGGATTTGCTCCGGCTGGTGATGGCACTAATCAATGGTTGCTGAGGGCCTACGACGAATACCGATAGGCAACAGATAGCAAGGTCGAAGAGTAGTAAGAGCAGAGTAATAACTTAGTTTTATTACTCTGCTTTTTTTTGGAGAAACGAGATGTCAGATCGAGAAGAAATTCAAAACACAATTCAAACTTATTTTGACTGTATGTATGAATCTGATGGTGGAAAAGCACATGATGCTTTTCATCCTGCAGCAAAAATTACTGGTTATACCCAAGAAGGACTACAGCAAATGAGCGTCGATGATTTTGCTAAGTTCGTCGCTTCAAAGTCGCCTTCCCATAAAGAAAATGGCGATCCCGTATTATTGGAAACACTATCTCTTGATATTGCCGGTGAGACAGCCGTCGCAAGAGTCAGAGATGCTTACATTGGCTTAACTTTTCTAGATACATTATCTTTTTTGAAAGTAGACAACCGATGGGTAATATATAACAAACTTTTTCATGTCGAATCTTAGTGTGAGCGCAGATTAGAAACATCTTATGAGTAAACGTTGGAAAGTAGCAGGCATCGATTTCGAACACTTCCACATGGGTGACAATTTGCGTATGGCCCACGAACACCCTGATGTGGACATAGTCGGTATTTGCGATGAAAGTCGGGAAAGGATGGAATGGAGTATTAAAAACTTTAGTATTCCAGAAGAGAATATCTATTCTGACTTTAAAGCCTGTATAGAACAGACCAAACCCGACATAGTGATTCTTTGTCCGGCAACCGGACGCCATGCCGAAGCCATAGAAGAAATCGCTGCATTCGGTACGCACATCATCATGGAAAAACCGTTTGCATCCAGCCTGGCCGAGGCGGATCGAATGATGGCGGCCATGGGCAACAAGCAACGCCTGGCGATAAACTGGCCGCTGGCCTGGCATCCTTCCCACATCACCGCCAAGCGTATCATCGATGAAGGCCAGATCGGCGAAGTCATCGAAGTGCACTACTATGATGGAAACCGAGGGCCGCTGTGGCATGTCGCTGATAAGGAAGAAACAACGGCAGAACAGGTTGAAGCAGGTAAGCCAGATAGCTGGTTTTATAAAGCTTCGCTCGGTGGCGGATCGCTGCTGGACTATCTGGGTTACGGCACAACTTTAGGCACCTGGTTTCATGGTGGAACAGCACCAATAGATGTCACCGCAATGATGCATGTACCAGCGGGACTGGAAGTTGATGAACATAGCGTAACGGTCGCACGGTACGAACATGGTCTTTCAAAGTTCGAAACTCGCTGGGGCACTTTTTCTGATCCCTGGACCCACCAGCCACAACCCAAATGCGGGTTCGTAATCGTGGGTACGGAAGGTACTATTGCTAACTACGATTATGATTCAATAGTAAGAGTGCAGACCCGTGACAAAACTGAAGGATTCGACGTGCAAGTTGATACTGTACAGTCACCGCATCAGAATCCAATTCAGTATGTGATTCATTGTCTGGAAAACGAACTGCCAATCGAAGGCCCTTTGTCACCAACAATTAGCCGGATCGGTCAGCAAATCGTTGACACTGCATTTCAATCAGCCAAAGAAGGCCGCTGCTTACCACTAATAAATTAGAGATCGCCAATGAGAAGAAGACTAAAGGTTTTATCAGTTTTAATACTAGTTTGGACTTTCCCCGCTACTGCCCAGGAAAACCAGCCAGAATTAGTAATCGCAAATCCCAATGCCATGTTTATTCAACAACAACGAGCATTGCCACCCTTAGAAGTGATCGAACGTGGTGATGATTTGTACCAGGTAAATTGCCGACTTTGTCATGGTCCAGATTTAAGAGGGGGAGATCAGGGCGGTCCAAACTTGTTACGTTCCGATGTAGTGTTGGTTGATATAGCAGGTGAAGCCATCGGTGAAGTAATTGTGCAAGGGCAGGGCAGCATGCCAACCTTTAACAATTTCAGTAACGAAGACATTGCAGCAGTTGCTGGATACATACACGCAATCAAAGCCACCTCAGAAGGTCAGGGTAGTACC
This sequence comes from Pseudomonadales bacterium, assembly GCA_012103535.1. Taxonomy (GTDB): domain Bacteria; phylum Pseudomonadota; class Gammaproteobacteria; order Pseudomonadales; family Pseudohongiellaceae; genus UBA9145. Next base: position 64,245 of record WLWQ01000003.1, on the reverse strand, counting down.
CCGCCGGTAGATTTAGAGCTGGATATTCTGGTGGGAGACGCGGCTGCTGGAGAGCGCTATTTCAATCAAGAGTGTTCCAGTTGTCATTCAGTGACTGGAGATTTAAGTGGGATATCCAGCAGAATTTCTGACGCTTATATTCTGCAGAACACCTGGGTTGCTGGAGGAAGACGACAGAGTGGGCGCGGTGGCGTCCAGACTACTGCGACAGTATCAACTCAAAGTGGAGAAACTCTGGTTGGCCGCTTACTGCGCTATGACGACTTCTTTATAAGTCTGCGAACTGAAGACGGTACTTATCGTAGTTTTACGCGACGGGGAGATTCGCCGCGAGTAGAACTGGACGATCCCCTCTATCGCCATAGAGAACTATGGGCGGAACTAACTGATAGTACGATTCATGATGTAACAGCTTACCTGGAGACAATAAAATGAGATATCTGACCCTTATTATCGCATTAATAATTATTCCGGGTGCAATTCTAGCTCAAGATGTCGTAGTTGATCCTGCGGACTTGGCCAATGCTCTGGATGGAGATTGGGATACCTATTCAGGTGACTATTCGGGACGTCGTTATAGCAACCTAACTCAAGTACACAAAGAAAACGTATCGAATTTAACCTTGGCCTGGACCACAGAGGTTAATTTTAATGTTCGCCGTGGAAATCGAGACGGCACTGGAATTATTACGCAGATGGGTGGCGAAGGGCGCGGTGACATCGATATCACCAGCGGCTCTATTAAAGGATCCATACTCGAAGTAAATGGTGTTCTCTATGTTACTGCCCCGGATCACGTTTGGGCGATGGACGCACGGGATGGCAGTGAAATTTGGCATTACCATTGGGAAACCCGTGGCGGCACTCATATTGCCAATCGTGGTGTAGCGATCTGGAATGATTCAATCATCTTCGAAACACCTGACAATTACCTTGTTTCCTTGAATGCTAATACCGGCGAGGAGAATTGGCACACCGAATTGGCCAGTTTCGAATTGCAGTACTTCTCTACTATGGCGCCGATTACTATTCGTGATCGAGTCATCGTGGGAACAGGCAACGACCTGGATCAACCCGGCTTTCTTCAGGCCTTCGATGCGGCAACCGGTGAATTGATCTGGAAGTTTTATACCGTTCCCATGAGTGAAGATGATCCTGGTATTGAAACCTGGCCAAACCTGGATGCCACCAGTCATGGTGGAGGTAATGCCTGGGTGCCGGGAGTTTACGATCCCGAAACCGATCTCTATATTTTTGGCACGGGCAATCCAACACCCGGTTATACCGGTGTAGCGCGACGGGGAGACAATTTATTCACTTGCTCACTCGTTGCCGTAAACGTGACTACTGGCGAATTGGAATGGTATTTTCAAACGTCTCCCCATGACACTCATGATTGGGACTCGGCCCAAACCCCAATTCTAATAGATGGGGTGATTGATGGTCAGTCGCGTAAGCTCGTTTCAACCGCTGCACGCAATGGATTCTTCTTTACCATTGATCGAGTAACCGGTGAGCACATTGTAACGAATAAATATTCTCGTACGGCAAACTGGGAATCTCATGTTAGAGAAACGGGAGAGCCCGAACCTAATCCCGATAAAGAAGCACTGATTCCCGGCACGTTGGTTTCTCCTGTAGAAGGTGGAGTCGCCAACTGGCAACCACCAGCTTTTAATCCTAACACCGGCCTTTTCTATACTCAGGAAAACAATGGCTACAACATGCTCTATCTTTCAGATCCCGATCCAAGAGGTTCCATGGGGCTCGGCGGTAAGATTCGGGCTGAAGTTGGTTCAGTAGAAAGTGCTTTTCAAGCCATTGATTACCGCACTGGGGAAGCAGTGTGGCGCCATGAATGGCCGGGTGGTGGTGGCGTAAATGCTGGAGTATTAACAACAGCTACCGATCTAGTCTTTACAGGTGACGGTAGAAATAATCTGGTTGCATTCGATGGCAGCAGCGGTGATCTCTTATGGAATTCACGCATCGGCAATAGTCAGTAATGCGCCGCAAACTTTTGTAGTGGACGACAGGCAGTATTTATTAGTCGCGGTTCGGGAAAGATTGTTTGCATTTGTTATGTACTAAGCTCTAGTGAGAACAGTTTAAATATGAAGTTGTGGAAATGATTACCAAATCTGAAGATAGCCTGATAAACAAAGTGACTAACCATAGATGTTTTTTACTGGCGCTGACTTTGCTGTTGTCCGCTTGCTCTACTTCGCTGGTAAGGGATGAGTTAGAACCCTTCGATCGCCAGGGCAATTATAATTATTTTCTGTCATTGCTTCAGGATGCCACTCTTCAATCAGTAACTCTCGATGCAACTGGTTTTTCATGGCCAGAATTGCAAGGTATTGCTGATACCGTAATGCTAGAGTTTCAGGTGAGTGAAACCCAAGGCCGCAATCCTGCCATACGAGTCTCTTTCGAATCGGAATCTTTTGTTCAGTATTTTGAGGAAGGTGGTGCTGGCATTCGCTACCTCGATCTTACACCGTTATTAGCAAGCGATATCGCGACTGGCGATTATGTAAGCCTGAGTTCCGAAGGTGCAGAATGGGTAACAGAACAAGGGACACTTGCTACATTTAACAATGATGTAAATCTGGATGGGAAAACGCTCGTCATTGCACCGCATCCAGATGATGCAGAAATTGCCGCGTTTGGTTTGTATCAGGATACGGTTGCAGATGTAGTCACAATAACTGCAGGTGATGCTGGTGGTTCGAATTTTGAGCGGGTGTGGCCTGACTCTGGTGAACAATATCGTGCAAAGGGTTGGATAAGAACGATTGATAGTATAACCGTGCCATTCTTTGGTGGACTGGGGCCGGAACAAGTAAGAAATCTTGGTTACTACGATGCAACTTTGCGGCGCTTGTGGCAACAGCGCCCAAGTACAGTGCCAACACCTTTTGCCGAATTGAACGATCCCGGTTATTTTCGAAAACTAAATTTCGACGAAGAACTTCGAGCAAGGCGATTCGTTTCAAATTGGCCATCGTTGGTTAACGATTTATTGTTAGAGCTGGAGCGAGTTGAACCTGACACTGTTGTCGCTCCCCATCCTTACCTCGATCGGCATGGTGATCATCAATTTGCTGCGATTGCATTATTCGAAGCACTGAATCGCTGGGACCGTGAAATAACAGTTTTACTCTATACCAATCACGCGGCAGGTAATGAGGCTTTTCCGCTTGGTCCCCGTGACGGTATGACCGGACTGCCGGCCTGGAATGTAGACAATCTCTATATTACCGGCGTTTATTCACACCCACTTAGTGAAGAGACGCAGAGACGAAAGCTCATTGCGGCAGAAGCGATGCACGATTTGCGTCCGTTCGATCCAAGAGATGGTTCAGCAATTGAATCGATAAACCCGGTTTATGACTATTTCAGACGTGGTCCTCGCCCCAACGAAATATTTCTGGTTACCAATTTGCTTGGTACGCGCGTAATTCGAACTGAATTTCTGCGCGAAATGAGAGTGCCAGCATTGCAAATCGGCATGTGAAGTAATCCTCTGAATCCTGCTACACTTGCGCACTGTGTGTAACAACAAGAACTACTAATACGAATTATAAAAAACTTGCTTCAGTAAGTTCTCGGGAGTTGAGGAGTCTGGGGTTGGGGAGATAGCACAATGAGTTCGATTAAGAGCCGGCTGGGCATGATGATGTTCCTTCAGTATGCCGTTTGGGGAATCTGGTTGCCGGTCCTTGCGACCTATTTGCAATCACCAGTCGCCGGAGGAGGATTAGGATTTACCTCTGGGCAGGTTGGCTGGATCATCGGTATAGCGGCATCGGCGGGAGCTATCTCCGCACCATTCATTGCCGGTCAGTTTGCGGATCGATATTTTTCCACAGAAAAGTTTCTGGCAGTTCTGCTTTTATTTGGCGGCATCGTCAAGATTACGCTTTCGTTTCAAGAGACTTTTAACGCCTGGTTGATGCTGTCTATTGTCTACAGTGTTTTGTACATGCCAACACTGTCCCTAACCAACTCGATGGCGTTTGCCCATTTGAAAAATGCAGACAGTGAATGGCCGAGAATTCGAGTAATGGGTACTTTTGGATGGATCGCTGCTTCCTGGTTGATTCCGATGATATGGTTGCAAACAAATTTGGAGTTTCAAATTTTGCCACCGTTTTTTGTTGGCAACGAAGTTCCCGATGCCACCGCCCGGTTGGCTGATACGCTAAAAGTCTCCGGTGCTTTATCCATTTTGTACGCTGGGTATTGCTTTCTCTTACCGAATACACCGCCTAAGAAAGAAGGTGTTGAAAAACTCGCATTTAAGAAAGCCTTTAGTCTGCTTTCAAATCGCTCCTTTGCCGTGCTTGTAGCTGCAAGTTTACCCATCGCAGTTATTCATCAGGTTTACTTTATGCAGACCGGACCCTTCTTTGAAAACCAGTTGGGCTTGCTGGTCACTTATATTGCGCCAGCGATGACAGTGGGACAGTTCGCGGAAATTGGCGTCATGGCATTTCTTGGTGTGTTTTTGCTTAAACTCGGTTTTCGTTGGACCATCACAATAGGTGCCTTGGCCTATTTTGCTCGCTATGCCATCTGGGGATTGATAAGTATGCAGGAACCATCGGGTCCTTCGGTAGATGCTGCGGGTCAATTCGTCTGGACCGGGCCGTTAATGATCGGCGTTTTCAGTCAGGTTTTACATGGAGTTTGTTATGCCTGTTTCTTCGCTTCCGCCTACATGTATGTCGATCGCATAGCCGAAGAAGACATACGAAATTCCGCACAAACTGTTTTCGGTATCATTATCTTAGGCCTTGGGCCAATGTTAGCTGGGCCTTTCCTTGGGATACTAGGTGCTGTGTTTGGTGAGGCAGGTGTTGTTACAAACTTCGCCGGTATGTGGTTTACGCTTTCGGTGATTGCATTGCTTACCGCTGCATTAGTTGCTTTTGCGTTCGAAGACGAAACTGAAGGTGAATTAGCAGCACAACCGGCTTAGGTTCGAATCAACTATGTCAATTGCGAATCCTTTATCGGACAGAGAGATTGAAGAGCTAACGAGCAGAAGTGACTTACTCGGAGCTTGGGTATTAGCTTGCCAATTGGGAATAACAGCTGCCTGTTTCTCTATTGCTGCACTTTGGCCAAATCCACTGACTTTCATTGTTGGAACAATCCTGCTTGGCGGTCGACAAATGGGCTTCTTTGTTCTTACCCACGAAGCGGGCCATCGCAGTTTGTTCAAAAGTAATTGGCTAAATGTCCAGGTTAGCTCATGGATAACTGCCCCAATGGATTTCTTTAATGGAAGAGCATATATGCGGGAGCACCTGGTGCATCATCGCATAGTAGGTAAGGAAGGTGATCCCGATATTACAAACTATCGGGACTACCCCATCTCTAAAGAAAGATTACGGAGAAAACTAAAACGAGACCTTACAGGACAAACTGGGTTTCGGGATTTATCGAGCAGGCTAAAAGGTTTTTCTGATCTTCGTTCGTTAAACACAGAGGATCGCATGGCATTACTAAGAGGAATAGTTTGGCACTTAGCTCTATTCCTGGTGCTTACTGCATTTGGTGTGCCACATTTGTTTCTTATGTGGGTTGTTGCTCTGATATTTTGTTATCCAGCGATTGCCAGATTGCGACAAGTATCTGAACACGGTGCAGTCCCTGAACTTAGCAATGATGATCCGCGCCTTAATACAAGAACAACCACTGTTAGTCCTTTGGTGAGATTACTTCTTTGTCCTCATGGTGTTAACTACCATGTCGAACACCACCTCAATGCAGCGATTCCAATTTATCGATTACCTCGTGCTCATAAATTGTTAAAGGAGAGAGGATATTTTGAAAACGTGAATATACCTCACAGCTATTCTGAAGTCTTACATCAAATAACTCATGCTACCTGATTGCAAAGGTCGGAATTAAACTAATCACTACTAATAAGAATAAGTTCTTGCTGCCTGCCATCAATGTAGTAAGTGTTTTCACCATCAAAGAACGCATCTTCTTCCAGCATAAAGCGCACTTCCTGCCCGCCCCATTCGGGCACACTGACCGTAGAATTTAATTCGATTGAGTGAGCAGTATTTTCGTACAGTGGGTAATCCCCTCTACCCACTGTGTCGCCCTGGTTATCCCACATGCCAATGGTTGGTCCCGCACCATGTCCGTGGTAGCCAATAGGATGGGTATATATAGAAGGACGAATGTCTTCTTCGATTGCCAGTGATCTGGCACTGCGCAGAATTTCATTACCGGTGCGGCCGTGAATAAAGTTTGCTGTGAGAATGTCCTGCAAGCGATTGCTTGTCGCTAGTCCGGCACGAATACCTGCAGGAGTTTCAGTTTCACCAGGCTTTAGAACGTAGGCATGTTGTTGCGTGTCAGTGTTTAGCCGTAAGTAAGTAATACCAAAATCTACATGAAGTAAATCGCCAGGCAGAATTTCCCCTTGCTGATCAGTGTCAGTAAAGAGATCCATAAACTCACCGACGGCTTCTTGTTCTCTTTGAATACTGACCGAAGGATGGAACCAGGCAAGCAGGCGTAATTCACGAATGCGATCTCGATACCACCACATAATATCTTCTGTAGTGGTTTCTCCTGGAGTGATTACCGCATTTGAGAATCCTTCCTTTATGATGTCGTGGGCTATCTCTACGATGGCAGGATAGAGTTCCATTTCTTCGTCGGTTCGAGTTTCGAGCCAGGCGATTGCGAGAGTTTCTGCAGACACTATTCTCGATTCTTGTTCTTCTGTTAGTGCACCAACCAGTCCTTCGTATTCACCGTGGGTAAGGCCGTCCGCCAAGGCAAAGTCAGAAGAAACATTGATGCCGATAGTGGCTGGGTTTTTTTCGGCAATCAGATCTGCCAACGCCTGCCACTGATCGGGTTGTTCTTCCGGATTCCAGCGGGCCTGGAAGAAATCACCAACGGCATAACGAGATACTGCATAACCCATGACGCCTTCCGCGCCTTCATCGGAAAACACCAGGATTGTGCGCCGCCGCGCTGCATGTGCATCACCGGGCAGCATCGTCATAACCACCGGGTCTTCGTTGTATTCCCGCGCCACTAGAATCCACATATCGATGCCTTCTCGGCGCATCAACTTTGCAGGTAAAGTCTCTAGTCGAACAGCCAATAAACGATCGATAGTTTCCGCACGTTCTTGCATGGAGAGTATGGAATCTCCGGTGGCAGCGAGCGCGGTCGTACCAAAAAATGTGCAGCTAATTAGCAGGAATAGGATTCGAATGGTGCGTGACATGTTATCCCCCAAAATTTTTGAAGACCTAAGGTATCATCATTTAGCGATTCAGTGTAAAAACTGACTAATCGAAAATAGCTGCAGGAAAAGCGGAGATTACTCGCCATGGTGAAGACTCTATGTTGTTTGATTGTGCTCTTAGCCTTTTCAGTTTTAATGACTCTCAATTCATCGTCACGAGTTATTGAAGCTCAAACTAACGGTGAAACTATCGCGATTATTGACACAGGAAATGTGGGTTCGACTCTGGGAAAAATATGGGCAGCCAACGGGCATACCATCATCTATGTTTCTCGCGCTCCACAATCCGAGCGCGTGCAACAATTGGTAAGCGACATCGGCAACGGCGCAACAGCAACAACTCAAGCTGAAGCTGCTGCACAGGGCAACATTATACTTATACCCATACCACCAACCGCGATTCCAGAAGTGATGAGTGCACTAGGTGATCTGAGTGGCAAATTGATCATTGATCCAACTAACTGGTGGACGTTTGAAAACGACTGGGCAACTGCACCACGTGATCCTAGAGATTCGTTGGCAGAACAGGTTCAGGCACTCGCTCCAAACGCGGTGGTAGTGAAAGCTTTTAACACCATGAATTTTGCCGTCATGGTAGATCCCACAATAAGTGACGGACCAGTAACGGCACCTATCGCCGGTGACAATGCAGCGGCGAAAGCAAGAGTTGCTGCATTGGTAGAAGACGTCGGCCTGGAACCATTGGATGTGGGTCCCCTCGCAGCGGCCGAGTATCTGGAAGAGATGTTGCGCCTGGCTATCGGGTTTCGAGAGATCAATCCAGGTATGGCTTTCGATTACCATCTCCGTCTCAGGCCAAACTAGTTTTCTTTTGTTGTTCTAACTTATTAACCAGGCGTTCAATTTCTTCTTAAAGTAATGCTATGAACTAATTTCTGTGTCATTGCCTGCGCACCATTTGCCTATCTCCTGTCCGACAAACTCTTCCACTAAGCGTATTGCCGTAGCAGCCATAGAATAGTTGTGTTGTTCTGTTTGGCGTACAAGTTTTATTTGAAAGTATTTCTTATCCGTAAGACTGAATGATTCAACAATAAAAAATTCATACGGAAGTTTGCACTCGTAGGAGTTTCAACAATAATTTGGAGGAGCTCATCATGCTAGTTCGTAACACTTGTAAATATTTTACAACACTCACGCTCTGCTTTTTTGCAACGTTCTCGGCCTACGCTCAGGAACTACCGGCCGGTAATCTAATAGTCACAACGGCTTGCTCGATTAGTGAAGGGTATACTGTAGAACAGGTGATTGAAGAAGCACGCAGTATCGACATTGCCGATGATGGACCTAACCTGATCTTTTATCGCTATCCGATTGCCAGTAATGGTGCACCGTCAAACCGGCTAATGCGAGCCGTCTATTGGCAGAACATGGAACACTGGGCATCCAATTCAGGACCACTTGGAGGTGGCGCAGCACGTCTGAATGAAATGCTGTCCTGCGAGAACACCAATCGCACCTTTAACAACAACTGGAACGTAGGATCCGGTGGCGATGCCTATGCCGGAGGTGAGAATTCGCAATCCCTCGTTGCGGCGCGCCCCTGTCTAGCAGCTCCGGGCACTACAGTGCAGCAGTTTTACTCGGAACTAACGAATTTTGCGAATATGTATCGCGATCAGGGCGATACTACCCTGATGCAATTATCGCAACGCTTCCTAGGCCCCCGCACTGATATCGAAATGGGAACCGGATTCCTAATTAGAACCATCGGAGAAGATGCAGCGGGATTAGCTCGGCGATTTGATATGGGAGCACCGGGCGTTGGTACTCCGGATGGTCCAATTGATGTCACCTGCGGTGATCCTTCGCTGTTTATGAGTTACGTCGCGCACTGGGGATTATAAGAAATTTAGAATGGAGCTAATTTTTCTATTAGCTCCATTTTTTCCAACCTTCACCAATTCCTGAATTATTGTTCTTGAGAATCTCGTTCGATCACTCTTGCGCCCATCAATATATCCATTACCGCCCGATTGCCTTCATGACAGGCTGACTCATACAGTTTTTGACCAGGCGCCATGCGGGTAAATGGAAGCTCCGCTACCACCGGCTCTGTATAAGTAATCGGATCGACGATCGTATAGGCATACAGCAATTCGTTTTCAGAAAGGGCGGTTATCCGTTCGGTCACTTCGAATTCTTCCGAAGAGGCAATTTGGCTTACTGTGTGTTCAGGGCGAAAACTGTTGGTATGAATAACTAATGTTTCCCCTTCCCAATGACCAATGGAATCTCCCATCCATCTTTGAATTGGAATCGCCGGATGTGATTTATTGAGTTTTACGATTCGAGTTTGTATCGCTTCTTCGCTGTAGATTAAAACGTAGTCTTCATTCTGAACGATTTGTATATGGGTACCATCGGCATTGGTCATTGTGGGTAACGGCGGACCCAGATGCAGACAACGTTCTCCAGGAGGACGGGCTTCTGGTCCGTCGAAATTGCTATTCATTAATTCGAAATAGCGTCTTCGAAATTCCATACTCTCATCTCGAAGAGGAAAGCGACCGTCTTCAGGTTCGATGATTAAGGATGTTCGCCGCTCACCATTTATCAGTGCTACCTCCACTGGTAAGTTGGGCAGAAAATTAGTGTCGGTGCGAAACTCAATATCGCCACCTGCAGCAGGTGCGCCCCGATTTGGATCCACCGGTGCCTCTCTGGCTATTCTTCTTTCTATCGCTCTCTGCTCAAATTCTGTAGCTTCATCTTCGGTGTAGGCGCGCTTATCGCCAAGGGCTGCCGGTCTTTCCACCGGAGTTGCGAAGCGTTTTTCCCAGAAGCCCTGTAGATTCGGCACACCGTGCGCCGTGCGTGGTGCACGATAGTCAGTGCTTTGGGCGAGTATGAAATCAGGAAAGCAAATTGCTGCAAGTGCAATAAATAAGCTGATGTGCACAGCCTGGGAGTTTTTGTGCATAGCCAGATCTCTTTGAGGCCAGTGGCTAGGATCATGCCACTGAGTACAGTTCTAACTCAATTGAAATTTTTTCGAACAGGCGAGCAAAGATTCTTCCACGTCCCGAATTGCCTGGTCCTGGTTGTAGGAGAATCGAAGCAGTGCATAGTCCTGGAGAAAGTCCTGGACTGCTTGTTGATTCGGTTCAGTCCAATTAGTCGGTAAGTTCTCCAGATAGGTCGATGCTGTCCACGTATTGTGAGCAGGTAATTTAGTCATGCCCAGAAAGCGCTGCCAAAGCCTTTGCCATTGCCTCTTGCGGGAGTCTAGTTTAGCCCGCTCGCCTCTGATTCTTCGATACTCTCGAACAAACAAGAAGGCAAGAATGAACAAGCCACCGTACCGCACCAGGTTCGCAGTAAGTTCGTTTTCAAGCATTCGATCGACAAATATTTGCCACTGTCCAGCTAATCGATGGTAGAGCGTGCTAGCGCTTGAAGATTGATAACCACCGAAGAATGATTCGATGCTCGGTGGAGTCGGATCGATGGTATGCCAATAGCCATTCGCGTCTTGCCATTCGACCCAGCTGTGAGCATCTCGTTGTCGCACTAGCCATAGATCGGAAGAAAGTTGTTCATGTAATGCGTAGCCGCCTACCAATCGACTGGGTATTCCATTGGCTCTTAATGCCAGTGTTGCTCCTGTTGCGAACCAGAAACAATAAGCTGGTTTATCGCCAAGGTAGAAATCATGAAACGGCGCTTCACTATCGAAGTTCGTTTGCAATGCGTATTGCCGTGAAACGAAATAGCTAACTATATTTTCCGCTGTCGCCTGGCGAGAACCCGCAGCGAATTCTTCACTTCGATTCTGTAGCACATCATCCCAAAATTCTGGCATGAGTAAGTTCTCTGGATGCGATTCTCCCGGTGTTGGTTGATTATCCAGTTCCAATTTCCAGCGGCGATCTGATCCTCGATCAAAATCCAAAGTCCAAACATCGGCGGCATTTTTGTTCATCGTTGTGAATTGCCCTGCAACCGAACTCGTCCCGGGTGGAACGAAAATATAGTTCTCATTGGTAAGACCATAGACAGTCATGTCCTGAGAAAGAGATGGATTGTTTACCGCATGATGGTTATCCACGGGATAGCGCAATTCACCGCTCGCCAAGCTCTCGGCGTCGATAACTGTCAAGGACTCCAATGGGCGCACTGTTGGTTGCCAGACTAAGTCTGCATCGAGAAATACTAATCTGTTACCCGCCAGGTACTGACCCGGTCGTTGGTTCGATTCGATGCGCATGACCGCACGATTGGTCGGTCGCAGAAATACAGAAGCACGTAACTGTTGATAAGGAGAAAACCCAGTTTCAGAAAAACCATCCCCCGAGGGAAACATATTTGCGAGCGCTATAAGTACTGGGCCCTGGCCGGCTCCTAGCGCAATTAACGCCAAAGGCACGATGACCACTAATGGAAGTAGGAGCAACAATCGTTTTACCAAGAAGCCGCCAACGCGATCAGCGAACAACACAAGAATTGCGAGAACGATGCCAGCGATTGATATCGGCGCGATTGGCACTGCCGACAGCATAAAGATCGTGCTGTCTGGGGGCGCTACTAACAGAAAAACAAGTAATCCCCAAACAAGAATCGTTTGACTGTCTCGATCAAGCACTGTTGAAGAAGATTCAAGTTCCTTGTTAACAGAGAATAACCAAATCAGGTAGACCAGAAGGCTTAAGGTGAAACCAGCTCCAAGGCTATTGGTCTGCGCCCATGAACCTTCCACCGCCCAGTCTTCTAGTATTTGATTGCCAAGAAATCCACCGGTAGCGAATAAAACGAAGAGTAATCCCCAGGTTGGTCGAGCAGTACTCACGATCCCGGTAGCAATTAGAAAACTTGCAATGCCGCCGATCCAGGAAACTATGGCAAGTTCCATCGAAATGCCGATATGCAGCGACAGTAAGGTTAGAAAACCTGCGAGTAAAATTCTACCGGGAGACATTAATCTTTTGCCTCATCGTGATGATCAAGAATCTCGACGTAGTTCGATCCAACTGGCAAGGTATCGATGTCCTTATCAGATTCGGGCACCATAAAAACTAAGACCAAAATTCCCTGACTATTCCAGCGTTCTACCAAAGACCTGGCTTCTTCTGTCCATCTGCCCAACACCAAAATCTGTAAACCAGTGTCTTCTAATGCTTGCTTGGGCAGCGCTTGTCCAATACTGGTGCAAGCCCGCTGGGGATTGTAGGTGGCAATTTGCTTATAATAGTCCAGCAGTGTTTCCACGCTATGCCATTCATTTCCGGTAGCTAATGCCGCCAGGCTAAAGCCTTCGTTCTGCGCTGACAAACCAATCTCAACTGCAAGTGCCAGGCGCTCATCCAGGGGCGAATCGTCAACTGGACGGCGTTGCCAGGCCGAAAAATCTTCCAAAGTTAGATCAACAATAATATGCACTCGATCCCGCCGAATTTCTTCTGCGCCTTCGAAAACCTTGCTCATTGGTTTTCCCAAGCGAGAGCCGGCTCGATGATCCAATCGACGCAAGGAGTCTCCAGTTTGGTATTGCCGGGAATAGGCGTATTCAAGAGACGGTCCTTTACGTGAGTTGTCCGTACCAAGGGAGAGTTTTTTGGTAGCCTGTTCGGCGATATGCCTCAGAGAAGGAATCGCAACTTTTAGCGCCGGGGGCAGGACATAGATATCGCCGGGTTCATCTATGCGCTTAGTAACTCTTGTTAGAAAAAACGGGAAGTATGTTTGCACGCCGATTCCCGACAATTTCATTGCTCCTCTTTTTTGCGGCTCGAAGCTTACGGTTTGCGATGTTTGTTGTCATGGTGCCAGCACCATTTGATGTGGCAGGAACCATTCTCGAGGCCAGCGCCCATAGGGAACGAACAATTCTCTAACAGAAAAATTGTAAAGAGAAAATCTGCCATTGTTGTTCACGGTCACTTGAGAAGTTAAAGGCTCACCTGCTATTGCTGTTGTAGGAGTTTTACGTCTTAGAGATACTTGTGGCCGAAATACAATGCCAAGAATTAAACTCCAGAATAGTAGTCCAATAGCAAAAGCAGCAGTAAACAATAAGTAGTCACTGGTCACCCGATAACTAAAGATGAATATAAAAAAAGAGCAGAGTAAGACTACTTTTCCTGCTCGGGTAAAAGTGTCGTAGTAGAAAGTTCGAAGAAAGCGTGTAAGTAGCCTCGCTTTAATTTCGAATCGCCTCGGTACAAGACGTAAATTTGCAAACCAGCGTAGTAATCTCCAGCAGTGTAGAAGTAGAGTTTCTTCAGGTACTCTTACTGGTCTGTCAGCAAGTTCATTCATAACGTTTCTTCTTCGCCTGCTGGTTTAGTTGGCGATACTGTTCCATTTTTTCTTTGATTCGAATTTCTAAACCACTCTCTCTGGGATAATAGTACTGCTCTTCACGGATTTCTTCCGGTAAATAGTTCTCACCGGCAGCAAAGGCGTTTTCTTCGTCATGGGCGTAGCGATAATCTTCGCCGAACCCGAGTTCTTTACTCAGATTAGTTGTGGCATTGCGCAGATGCAAGGGCACTTCCAGGCTGCCGTGATCAGCAACAGCTTGACGCGCCGCACCAAAAGCTTCGTAAAGAGCATTACTTTTAGGGGCGCTTGCTAAATACACCGCCGCTTGAGCCAGAGCCAAGTCTCCTTCCGGGCTGCCCAATCTCGTGTACGAGTCCCAGGCGTTAAGAGTTAACTGTAATGCTCTCGGATCTGCCAAACCAATATCTTCTGTTGCCATACGATTTAGTCGACGCGCGATGTAAATTGGATCACAACCGCCATCGAGCATTCGGGTAAGCCAATAAAGCGCCCCGTCTGCTGAGGATCCGCGCACTGACTTGTGTAATGCAGATATCTGTTCGTAAAAACTGTCTCCACCTTTATCGAAGCGCCGATAGGATTCTTCTACTACCTGGGCGATATGTTCATCGCTTACCAGACTTTCGCCGTCTATCAATTCGGCCATGTCGCTTAATACTTCGAGATAGTTAAGTGTGCGTCTTGCATCGCCATCGGCAGTTCTTGCCAGTGCTGTTTTTTGTTCTTCACTCAAGATCAAGTTCAACTTGCCCAAGCCTTTTACTTTATCCTCTAAAGCGCTGTTAATAACGCCTAGCAAATCAGACTCTGATAAAGGCTTGAGTAAATACACTCGTGCTCTTGATAGCAGTGCATTGTTGAGTTCAAAAGATGGATTCTCTGTAGTTGCACCTATGAATAATATGGTGCCATCTTCCACATGGGGCAGGAAGGCATCCTGCTGGGCTTTATTAAATCGATGTACCTCATCTACAAATAAAATTGTCTTGCGAGCACTGTTGGATTGTTGAAACTTTGCCTGTTCGATGGTGGCGCGAATTTCTTTGACGCCAGCCAGTACCGCAGACAGAGATTCGAAATGGCAATCACAGGTATTGGCAACAATTTTAGCCAAGGTGGTCTTTCCCACACCGGGTGGACCCCAGAGAATCATCGAATGAGGCTGTTGATTGACGATGGCTTCATAGATGGATTTTCCCGGGCTGAGCAGATGGGATTGTCCGGCAAACTCTTCGATCGATAAGGGGCGCATCCGCGCAGCCAGGGGCTGATAGCGGGAATCCGCAGATTCTTCTGGGAGCAATAGTGAGTCCATTTCCTGATTATAAGTGCAAGCGAATTTTTGCTGCACCCTTTATACTCTCGCCCGCATGTTGCATCAAATAGTTGTTAATAAACCCTGCGAAACAAGGTGATTTAAGGAGAGTAAACTGCATGGCCAGTCCCGCGTTTTATGAAGATTTTGAAGTTGGTTCGAGTTATGAGTTTGGTGAATATCAGGTAACTGAAGAAGAAATTCTGCAGTTTGCGTCAATGTATGATCCACAGGCTTTTCACCTTTCCGACGAAGCTGCAAAAAAGACTTTATTTGGCGGCTTGTGCGCTTCTGGCTGGCATACCTGCTCCATGGCGATGCGGATGATTGTTGACAACATGCCAGAAGGAGAATCTGGATCATTGGGATCGCCTGGCATCGATGAGTTGCGCTGGAGTATACCAGTATTCCCAGGGGACCAACTGCGGATGAAAACTACTATTCTTGAGAAAAAGGAATCCAGGTCGCGCCCGGAAATGGGTTCAATTTCTATGCTCAATGAAGTGATGAATCAGAACGACGACGTAGTGATGAGTAATAAACCCATCGTCCTGTTCAGAAAAAGAAAACCAGCTAATTAGGAAGCGTGTTTGTTAGTTTGCCAATCCGCAAGTTGGGCATGAGCTTCATCACTATTGAAAGAAGATTCACCCTCACCAGTTTTTGCAGTGAGCTCGATGACATAGCCGTTTGGGTCACGAAAATAGATTGAATGGATAAAACCATGATCCGCGACTCCGCGGGTTTCAATTTCTGATTCATCGCCTTTTGCTTTCATGGCCAGCATGTGGTCGTAGTCTACTTCCAATGCAATGTGCAAATCGAAATCATGTTGCTGCTTAAATTCAAAAGGCTCATTAGGTGCTTCGAAGAATGCAAGATAGGATCCATCTCCCATCTCAAAAAAACTGTGCAACACATTGCTGCTACGACCAGTCTTAGTAGTCTTAATTTCTAAAACATGCATTAACGGAAGATCCAGAAAATCTTCATAGAATTTTCGTGTTTCTTCCGTGTCGCGACAGCGATAAGCATTATGGTGCAAGCCTTTGATCATCTTGGTACCGGTGTTCTCTCTATAATGTTTTGCAACAGTTCATGGGCATGGTTACTGTCACTGTCTCGCCCGTGTCTTGGTAGCACACGATGGTCCCACACCGGCGGTATTAGTTTTTGAATATCTTCCAGAAGCACCTGGCTTCTTCCTTTTACCAGTGCAAACGCCTTACAGGCAGTGGCTAAATGCATTGAGCCACGGGGAGATATTCCCAGTTTGATGCCCTGGTCTTCCCGTGTTTCTCTGGATAGGTCGATAATGTAGCGGGCGAGATCCTCATGCAGGAAAACTTCTTCGCAGTTCTGGCGTAATGCGCGCACATAATCTGCGGTTAGCACCGGAGCTGGATCCTGCTGAGTAGAGCTACCGTATTCACCTAATAAATGTAATTCCGATTCCAGATTTGGATAACCCAGACTGATAGAAGTCAAAAATCTATCCAGCTGCGCTTCCGGCAGCGGGTTAGTGCTATCGAAGTCGATTGGATTCTGGGTGGCAATCACTGTAAACAAATCAGAAAGAGGATGGTTAACACCGTCTGCTGCTACAAAACCTTCTTCCATTGCTTGCAAGAATGCAGACTGACTTCTAGTAGGCGCGCGGTTAATTTCATCCGCTAAAAGAAAATCGGTAAAGATCGGTCCGGGTGAGAATTCAAACTTCGCTTCCGACTGATTGAAAACGGCACCACCCAAAACGTCAGCTGGTAAGATATCGTTTGTAAACTGAATACGATTAAAATCGAGGCCCAAGATTTGCGCCATACTCTTTGCCAGCGTTGTTTTGCCAACGCCAGGAACGTCAACAACAAGTACATGCCCTTTGGCGATAATACTTGCTAGCAATAATTCGATAACGAAATCTTCTCCCAGCCAATGCTTGGCAAGAGATTTATGAGCTTGATCTAACAGTGATAGCAGCTCAGTTAACTCGTTTTGAGATGAGTCAGGCATAGTTTCTCGGTGCGTTCAAAAAGGCACATTCTAGCAGCACTCTTTATTGAGTTGTGTGCTGTTTTCTACAAATTATCTCTAATATTAGTGCATTTAGTGGGTTAGCTGACGCTTTTCTGGGACGTGAGGAAATAGAAAACCAGACCTGATGCGATTACCCCCAGACTGAAAAGCCCTTCTACGGGACGCATGATCAAGGTGAAGCTCAAAGTCCATCCAGTTAGCGCCAGAAAAATAATTGGGGGCAGGGGGTATAGAAAGGTTTTGTAGGGTCGTTCTAATTCTGGATTTTTCCAACGGGTATAAAACAGCCCGAGTACGGTGACAAAGGTATTAAGAGCCATCGTGAATCCAGCGAACACCAAGATAGATTCAAATGTCGATGAGAGAATAAACAAAACAGCAATTGACGATTGCAGGTAAATAGCAGTGGTGGGAATACCATCCGCATTTACTTTTCCGAGAGAACGCAAGCGCGGAAAATCTTCGCCAATTACCTGGATGACCCTTGGCCCTGCCATTGTCATCGCGCTCACCGTTGAAATTAGGAGAAGTGCCAGGGCAACTCCAAACACTCCCCCAGCTACTTCACCGAAGGCGGCTTGCGCCGCGATCGCTCCAACTTCAACTTCGCCAACCATGGCATCCATTGGTGCCGTATAAAGAAAAGAAAAATTCAGTGCAAGATATAAGAGTGTGACAATACTGGTTCCAGTTATTAACACCCAGGGCAGTGTTCTTTGTGGATTCTCTATTTCACTTGAGAGATAGGTCGCGGCATTCCATCCAGAATAAGCAAAATTTACATAGGTCAATGCAACGGCAAAGGTGCCACTCGTCACTACGCTT
Organism: Pseudomonadales bacterium; assembly: GCA_012103535.1. Taxonomy (GTDB): domain Bacteria; phylum Pseudomonadota; class Gammaproteobacteria; order Pseudomonadales; family Pseudohongiellaceae; genus UBA9145. Next base: position 46,471 of record WLWQ01000003.1, on the reverse strand, counting down.
AGATCACCTTCGATTGGAGAAAATACAACTGGTTGGGGAGAATCTACCACTAGTAGAGTAGCAAAGATAAAAACCAAAATGACTACGATTTTAAGTGCAGTAAAAATAACCTGAGTGCCGCCGCTGTATCGGTGATTAGTTCCATGAACTGCGGCCAGTACCACTAACAACACAATCGCAAACAGTCTCTCTACAGTTGCGCTGACATCACCGAATAATGAAGTAGTAAAATAGGCCGCGAATGTCATCGCCGCCAATGCGGTTGGCGCGGCGAATCCAACTGCTGCAGAAATCCATCCGGATACAAAACCTGCTGCCGGATGATAGATGCGCGTGAGAAAATTGTATTCACCACCGGAACGGGGATAAGTTGCGCCGAGTTCGGCATAAGAGATCGCTCCGCATAGTGCCGCTAAACCGCCCACAGCCCAAAGCAACAGCAGGGCGAAACCAGATCTAATGTCTACTAGTTGAAAGCCAAGACTAGTGAACACACCGGTGCCAATCATGTTGGCAACAATCACTGCGGTTATGGTGGTATATCTAAATTTCCCGTTGGAACTCACTCTGCCTCAATCTTATTACTGAACCATTATCGCTTCAGCAAGCAGCGTAACAAGTCCAATTTGTATGCCAATATGCCCATCTTCGTTTTCCCACCATTCATCCAGTGAGTGGGCACCCCCGCCAATGCCGCCTCGGCTCATTGTTATCGCTGGAATTCCTTTGGAAATGGGTAAGTTCGCGTCTGTCGATGAAATTTGCAACTCTGGCTCAATCCCAAATGCCTGTGTTGCAGCCAGGGCGTGTTGTACTAATTGAGCGTTGGAGTTTCCCTGCGCCGCTGGTCTGGTTCCTACTCGAGCCACTTCAACAGAGAGCTCGGGGCCATCATCTCTATCGGTGTTTTCTTGCTCCAGGGCAAGTTGCACTGCAGCTTGAAAGACGGCGTCGATTTCATCGAGCTTTGTCTGGCTGCCGGAACGCATATCGACCTCCATCCAGGCTTCGAATGGAATGGAATTTATCGAAGTCCCACCGCCAATGCGACCTATGTTATAGCTGGTTTTTTCTCCTTCACGAGTGACACTTAAAGCGCTTTGATCAAACAGGGCAATAGCTCGACCAAGTGCGTGTTGTGGATTTGCTAAACCAAAGGCACCCCAGGAGTGACCACCAGGTCCACGATAGGTGACACGATAGCGATGGGAACCGACGCCGCCAAACACGATTCGGCTAGATTCTCCACCATCCACAACTAGTATAGTATCAATCGGATCGGCGCCTTCTCTGAATAAATGTTTCATTCCGGAGAGATCGCCCAAGCCTTCTTCACCCACATTGCCTATAAACCAGATATCAGCTTCAGTTTCTATTTGCGCGTGTTCCATCGCCCTCAGGACAGTTAAAACTGTTATCAATCCTCTTGTATTGTCTCCAATCCCAGGTGCGTACAGTCGATCACCATCGAAACGAACTGAGACATCAGTTTCAATTGGGAACACCGTATCCAGATGTGCCGAATAGGCGACTACTCGATCACCACGAGTTCCTGGTCGTCGCCCAATCGCATTTCCAACCTCATCAATAAAAACATCTTCCAATCCGGCTTCCAGCAACAATTCAGCGTAGCGAGCAGCACGGTTTTCCTCACCAAATGGAGGTGCGGGGATCTCGGTTAGCTCGATCAAGTCGGCATGTGACCGAGGTTCCAGTGCCTGGATTCGGTCGAATGCTGCCTGGACTTTTTCATCAGAAAGAATGTTCTCTATAGCAAGCCTGTATGAATCTTCAATCGCGTATTCAAATTCAGACTGGGCATTGGCAGAAATTGCTACTGCGAATAGAAGTGAAAGTGCTGTATTTATTCTCATTTAGGTCTCTCTTTAAATCATCGCTTGGAGCTTAGAGCAAGGAAGGACCTAAAACAATGGTTTGAGCTTTCAGTGCAAACCAAACTAAATCGGAATCGTGCACAGTTCATTTAGCACCAAATGAATGAAGAATTGCCAATACTTATTCGTGTAGGAATATTGCCACAGTAAGAAACGTAACTAATGAGAGTTTAATGCGTCAAACTATGCAATGGATCTAGAAATCAATAGGTCTGTTTAGTTGAAAAGTGGTACTCCGGTTTTCGTTCTTTCTTGACAATTGAACTATCGATGAAAATTTCTTGGTTCCGTATTCGCTAATGATTGACTCATCAGCAAAGCAGTAATACAGTCGCAGTCATCACAGATTCCAATGGATTCCCAGACCATTATCTGTGATTAGAAGGAACTAAATAAAAACAGTCGGATCGGGTGCACTTACTAAATCCTTAATTAATCAAGGGGAACATCCTATGGCCCAAAAAAAGGCTAATAAGTTTAAATTAACAGCTCTCTCCGCTGGCATTGCAGCATCAATCGGTGCTGCACCACCGAGTATCGCCCAGCAAGATCAGTTGGAACAAATTATAGTAACTGGCTCCTACGTAAGAAGAAATTCCAGCTTCGAAGGAACCAAGCCAGTGCAGGTAATAGACTCCGATACGATTGCCCGTATAGGAGCCACACAGACCGTAGATATATTAAAAGAATTAACGGTGAATAGTGGGTCTCAGTTTTACAATGAAACGAACAACCGGGCTGGTACGGCAATGTTTAATGTGCGTAATCTAGGGCTCGGTTCAACGCTAACACTCGTTAATGGAAAGCGAGCAGGTATTGCGCCAGTAGCGGACGACACCGGCACCGATTGGCTGGACATCAATCAGTTTCCAATTTCGATGATTGAACGAATCGAAGTGCTTACGGATGGCGCTTCCGCAACTTATGGTTCGCAAGCGGTGGCAGGTGTTGCCAACATCATCACTCGCAAAGGCTTTGAAGGATTCGAAGTATCCGGCGGATTTAATGATTCTGAAATAGAACAAAAAGACGTGAGTATGGCCGCTGGCTCAGCGTTTGATCGGGGTAGTTTTAATATCTATGCCACTTACTATGAGCAAGACGAGGCTTACCGATCAGATTTCGATTGGCTAAATAAGCGTCTTAATCCCAGCCCTGCTGAATCAAGATTTTTGTCTTCTACTGGATCGCCCGGAACTTTCCGCGGTGCAACATTGAATGCAGAAGGCAACGCAGTTCCTACAGGTGGAAACCGTGTGCCAGATCCTGACTGCGAAGCTGCGGGAGGTGTTCTCCGAAGTCCAACCGACAGTCGCTGCCGCTATTTGTTCGTTGATCAGGTGGGCATAATTTCTGCGGAAGAACGTGTCCAGGTTTTTTCTGAATTCGAATGGCAATTCAGCGATGAATTGCGTTACTACGCCGAAGCGAGTTACTCGAATAATAAAGTGGAACGTCCAAGTGGTGGTGCTACGTTTAATACTGGTAGCGCTGTAGGAGGTGGATTCACCATTCCTTCTTCGCATCCGTTTAACTTTTTTGTATCGGATCCAGTGAACCCCAATGATATTCTCTATATTGGTCCAAGCGCATGGGATAACTCAATCCACACCGCTGTTGATTTGCAGGCGACCGCTAGACCACTCGGACGCGAAGTTAACAATACTGACCTGACTCAGTTTATCGAAAGAGAGCTTGCCTATACGCGTTTCATGCAAGGAATCGAATTTGATCTTTCCGATTCCTGGACGGTTGACCTTTCACATGGTTGGGCGAAATCTACCAGAGTAACTAATGCTCCTCACAACTATCGCTCTGATGTTTTTCAAAACCTGGTAAAAGACGGCGAATGGAATCCGTTCGGCACGCGCCTGGCGAATCCTGGACTGGTTTCCCCTAAGGACGGTGTTAGCTTTGCTGGGAGTAGCGACATCACACTGGCCAAATTTGATACACCATCGGCGAGTAATTCAAGAATAATCGAGCAAGTTACGGACTTAGTTGCCACTGGTGATCTGTTTGAGTTTAACGACAACATGATAGGGGCTGCTTTCGGCGCACAATACCGTGATGTAGAAATTGATATCTTTGGTGATTCCCTGTCATCCGCCGGAGAATCTAACGAGTCCAGCTTGTCCGGTCCAGTAAAAGGAACCCAGGATGCCTTTGCTGTATTCGGGGAAGTGGTAGTACCGCTAAGCGACACCTTTGAACTCCAATTGGCGGGCCGTTTCGAAGATTACGGTGGTAGTATTGGCGACACCACAGATCCCAAGGTTGCTTTCGAATATCGTCCAATGGAATGGTTGGGTTTTCGCGGATCTTGGGGAACTTCGTTCCAGGCTCCAACCGTAAGACAAACAGCATCTGCAACTTCATCGGCGTTTATTGATGACCCGGCTTCACCGACAGGTCCAGGTGGCAGCTTGCAATGTGTGTCAGCTGGATTGAATAACAACATTACGGTTTCTGTGCAGGGTTCGCCTAATTTGCAACCACAAGAATCAGAAAACTATAACTTCGGTGTCGTTTTCCAATTCGATAACGGGCTTGATGCGAGTCTGGATTTCTTCAATTTCGACTACGAAGATCTGATTGCCCAGTCTGAAGGTGCGCAGGCAATTGTGGATAATGATTGTCTGGGCGACGGCATTCCGAATGATCCGCGTATTGTTCGAGATGCGGGCGGTCAATTACGGCAAGTAAATACAGAGTTTGTAAACATCGGATCGGTTGAAACTTCGGGTATGGATCTTAATTTGCGCTATACCACCGATTTAGGTCCTGGCACTCTGTTTCTTGATGCTGCAGCAACTTTTGTTCAAGATTTCGATGTTACTGATGGTGCGGTGAGTTTCGATGGTGCTGGCAGCCGCAACTTCCGCAATAACTTCTCTACTATGCCAGAACTAAGAGGCCACATCGGTGGAACTTATGCCTGGGGTAATCATAGTTTGACTGGCAAGTTCCGTTACATCGATGAGTACAAGAATGATCAGAGTAACAATGGAGTAGTGTCTGCGTTTGAAACATTTGATGTGCAGTACAACTTAGTCATTCCAGAGTTGCTTGGCGATGGTGATTCATCCATTACGCTGGGATTGAATAATGCGTTTGATGAAGATCCGCCACGCTTGACGCGATTGGATGCAAATGGCAATGAGTTACCGCCATTTCGTGCTAACTCAGGTGGAGTCATTTATGATGGAGCATCAGATCGACCAGGATATGACGATCGAGCCGGGCATGATCTGCGCGGCAGAATATTCTACGTGAAGTTCACACAGGATTTCTAATTCATATCCATTAGAAGAACAGAGGGGCCTCAGGCACCTCTGTTTTTTACCATTTCCTTCTTGTATGCATGAATTCATCCAAGGTATCGATCTATGCGCTTAGCAGTTATTGCAGGAATATTTTCTGTGTGTGCTTTAGTAAGTCTGTCATTGCATGCCCAACAAGTTTCCCAAGAAGAACTTGACGGATGTGCAGTGCTGGATAGCGATCGTGAAAAACTACGTTGTTTTATTGCGCTGACCAATCGCAACAGATCAGAACAAGCAGTTTCTCAAACTGATTCCCGTTCAGAGAGAATGGAAATAGATGCGATCGGAGATTCGAATGTGGAATCGATTGAAGAATTGATTAATGCATCACCACTGGCAGATACTCCACCAGTTGCCATTGACACCTCAACTTTGGGTCAGGAACAATTAAGAGAGAACCGTTTTGAGCAAGGACAGGAAGAATTATCCGTTCTCGCCACAGTCCAAGAAGTAAGTGAAGGTGCGCGAGGCATACTTCTATTTCATTTAAACAATGGGCAGGTATGGCGACAAATCGAATCCGGATTTTTTCCTTATCCAAGAAGACAAACATTTGAAGTTGAAATCACGCAGGGAGTATTAGGAGAATATCGGATGCGTGTAGAGGGCAGAGGGCGTATGCTCCGAATTCGGCGTTTGGAGTAGCCCGGCTACGCGAAATTAGCGAGGACAAGATCATTAGCGAGATTCCCAGATACGATATTAGTAAAAATGTGTCGATGCTGTTTGGCACAATTCTGGTCGTACATGACTGGCCAGAAAGCCAAGAGCTGAACGCCCAACTGGCACAACTGCTGTTGGAAAAAGAAAAAAAATCCGACTCTCAGGGAATGCATCGATCAAATGCAGGTGGATGGCAGTCTTCTGGAAACTTGATCACCTGGAACGAACCGTCGGTTAAAGAGTTGAAAACCAGAATCGAGACCCTGGTCTTTAACTTGACCGATCAAATAATTCGCGACGAGGGCAAGCAGCGTCAATTTCGATTAATCATCGATGCCTGGGGCAATATTAATCGTGACGGTGATTACAATGTTGTTCACACCCACCCGAACTGTATGTGGTCTGGTGTTTACTATGTGACAGAGGGTAATCCAGATCCCTCCAGGCCTCAGAACGGATTGTTGGAACTTATCGATCCGAGAGAATCGGCTAATTACATTCAAGTTAAGAATACGATTCTAGATGCCCGACAATTTGTTGAAAACGTTCCGGGCCGCATGATCCTCTGGCCAAGCTGGCTCAAACACATGGTTCACCCATATAAAGGCAGTGAGGAAAGAATTTCAATCGCCTACAACGTAACAGTCGTAGAAGAAACTCTCTGACGGAAAAGACTAAATTTGCAGGTTTTAATTCTGAGGAATCGATCTGCTCTCACCTGGTGTAATAAATATATCCTGTCCGCGAAGTTCAGAAGGTCTTCTTATAGGATCTGCAGGAATAGTATCCGGTACATGGATGCCAACACTGCGCTGGGGTTTAATTCGGTTATCCAAAATATTTTTTCCAGCTTCCGTAGCCAGGAACCAGTAGGGTGGAAAGGCTATGTTGGGAGCCCGTTCATCCCAGTAATCCGCATCGATGGCAAAATGATCGTCATTAGGATCTGCATCGCCGAGATGCAGTACCGTAGAATTATTATTGAGTGTAACCCGCCAGGCGATGTTTTCCACATCCATCATTTGCGTTGGCCAACCGGAGTGAGGTATGCGCACAGCTTCCACCAGCAGGTCATTCTCAGTGAAGTTAACAGGCGATTCACCAAAACCCAGACTGACAGAATTTACCCGATCAAACACTGCCGAGCCGCTGTCACTAGCCGCCGAACGCATCGCGATGATTGCCTGATTCGGTGCATAGAGTTGAATTGCGGATTGAGCTTCCATTAGCTGGTAGATTTCTTCCGGAGAAAAATGGTCGCCGTGATAGTGGCTAATAAAAATTGCATCAACCTCATCGAATGGCGCTTCTCCGGCAAACATAGCCTGTTTCATTTCGTCCGGGGGCAAAAGATATTGGCCGTAGGTATTCGGAAACAAAGGATCAAAAAGAATTTTCGTTTGTCCGTCGTTGACCATTACTCCTTCATTGGCGATATAGAAAGCAGATGGCTCTGAATCCTGCCCGTTTACAATGCCGGCTAGTCCAGAGCCAATTACTATTAGGCAAGCGCCTAGTGATTTTGTAATTCTCATAATTAGTTCTCTTTAATCTGTTGTGCAAGCTTCCAAAGTACCAAAATCCCGAAAGACCTGAGTATTTGGATCTATTTGTATCATTGCACCTGGCGGTAGAGGATGAAGTTCTCCATTAGTAGGAATAGAAATCATGCGATCTTCGCCGTTTTCAGTTATTTCTACCGGCATATTAATAAGCAGCTCTGGATAGTTTTCGAAAGAGAGACGAATGCCCGCATCGAGTCTTTCTTCTATTAATAAGGGCAAGTCTTTCTTCTTTATATAGATATCGAAATACCAATTCAAATCCTGACCATATTCTTCACTGGCAATGGCAATGAAGTCTTCCGTACTTCTGCGGGTAGGTGCTATTGGATAACTCAAAGACCAGGGATCGGGGGTGTCGTAGATTAGACGTCGAATTGAGCGCCAGAACTTTTCTTCTCCCATCAACCATCTTAGTGTGTGTAAAGTCCAGCTTCCCTTATAGTAGGGATCATTGGTGTCATGGTAGCTCTGAGAAACAACCTCATCAGGTACAACCGGTTTACAGTTTTGAATCTGATTATAGGTATTCCACATTCCGCTCCAGTAGCCGGCTTCTCCAATAACTTCTTCAGCATAGAGTGGTTGCATATGGGCGGCAGTGCCTTCATGCAACCAGAAATCTCGATTGGCTTCCTGGGTCATAAGATTGCCAAACCATTCATGGGCAAATTCATGCTGCATTAACCAATCGTAACCCCGCGGGTCGAGAGTAAAGCCATTGCCGTAACCATTCATGGTTTGATGTTCCATGCCCAAATACGGAATTTCTACGATACCAATTTTCTCGGTTCCCCAGGGATAGGGTCCTAAGGTTCTTTCAAACCATGCGAGTTGTTTCGTGAAATCATCCCTAATTAGCTTTTCGATTTTTTCCATATCGTCTGATACATGGTAAAAGATGATCGGGATCGTATCGTTTCCCGTTAATGCATTGCGATGTTCGAGCTGGTATTTCTGAAATGGGCCGATATTGATGGCCAGGTGGTAAGTAGAAATAGGATTTGTTGTACGCCAATGAAAAGTAGTTCTGTCATCAGCACTATTTTCTGAAACCAGCACACCATTCATTACCGCAACAAGATCAGAAGGAACGGTTATATACATATCCGCGCCTTCATCCGATTTATCAGAAATATGATCTTTGCAAGGCCAGTAAAGGTCACAGCCTCTGCTTTGCACGGCAGTGGCAATCCAGTGAGCTCCCGATTCCGTCCTATCGAAGACGAAACCGCCATCCCAGGGAGGATTCTCAGCGATATAGGGCTGACCGGCGTAAGTAATAGATGTGGTAAAGGTGGAATTCGCAGCAATATTTCCACCTGATAAAACAAGTTTGCCGCCTCTCTTTTCATAGCGAGCACTATTGTCATTAATAGCTACAGTTTCGATGTTGAAGCGAGGATCGAAATCCAATTCTATTTCCGCCAATTGTTCTAGCGCCAGCGCACGCATCTCAACGGTACCAGAAATAAACCGATTGTCCGGATTCACTTCGATGTGCAGGCTGTAGTGCTTAACATCATAAGCTGCTTGCAAGGCACTCAAGTCACCGCCGGAAATTTCAGTTTGGGGATGCAGAGGAGGATTGCTGCTGCAGGCGGTAAAAACTGTGGCAAAAGCTATTAGAATTATTTTAGCGGTTAAGTCCATGAGCGCAGTGTAGCGCCTGCTCATGGTAAACAAAACTGCTGATTATCGCGGCACTTGCTAAAGCTGGGTTCGATAGTGCTGAGCCGCTTCCGTGGAACCCGAGAGGGTAGTGGCTTTTTCCAGTGCCGCCTGCATCGCTGGCTTATTGTTTTTCAATTCGAACAGTTTAGCTTGTGCAGCATAGAAAGGACTGTAGGCTGAAAGTTTAGGTTCCAATTGCTGAATGAGTTTTTCTGCTTCCTCATTGAGACCAGCAAAAAGTAATGCGACAGCGTAGCTAAGTTGAATAACCGGAGTAGTTTTCAATTTGAGGAGTTCTCTATAGAGCAGAACTATTTCCTGCCAGTCTGTCTCTTCTGCTTCCTTAGCGATCGAGTGAATTCCCGCTATCGCCCCTTGCAATTGGTAGACGCCAACCGACTTTTTCCTCAGTGCTTTTTGTAGTAGAACGTCCGCTTCCTGAATTTGGGATTGTTTCCATAAGCTTCGGTCTTGTTTGTCCAGGGTTACCAGTTCATGTTTGTCGTTGAGACGGGCGAGTGAACGAGAATCATTGAAGAGCATTAAGGCCAGCAGACCAAAATTTTCTGGTTGTGGATAAACACGGCAAAGGGAACGAGTGAGTATAATTGCCTGGCGGCAGAGTTCACGATTAACCAGTTGTCCGCTGGATCCGTAATAGCCTTCATTGAAAATAAGATAGAGCACGAGTTGCACTGGATCTAATCTTGAAGCCAGTCGCGATTGGGCAGGCAATGCAAAGTCGATACCGCTTGCAGAAATTTTGCGTTTTGTCCTACTGATTCGTTTTTCTAGGGTTTTAACAGGGACGAGCAAGGCGCTGGCAATCTCACTCATGCTGAATCCCATAACCATGCGCAAGGTTAAAGCCAATTGGTTTTCCGTGGCGATCGCGGGGTGGCAAGACATGAAGATTAGTTTCAATACATCATCTTCCAGTTCCGTATGATCGATCGCCGAATGTGGTTCTTCCTTCTCTGAATTTTCAGTTAGCGGATCAAGCCTGGATTCCTTGCGAAAGCGATCACGGAAACTATTCATGCCAACGGTTGTTAGCCAGGCTCTTGGATTGTCGGGTATTCCTTTTACCGGCCAATGCTGAAGTGCTTTTACGATTGCCTCCTGCATCGCATCTTCGGCGTGATGCACGTGACGAATATTGCGCACCAGTACGGCTTGCACCGCACTGTGATGCGCTTGAATTCGTTCATGTATTTGCTGCTGTTTGGTCGTCGCTAACATCGTTACTCTTAATCGAACACCATGATTGGGCGAACTTCAATTGCACCCCATTTCGCAGAAGGAATCTTGCTGGCGAGTTCGATAGCCTCATCAAGATTTTCACAATCCAGTAAATAGAAACCGCCGAGTTGTTCTTTCGTTTCGACAAAAGGTCCGTCGGTAGTTACTCGATTACCATCACGTATAGTGACAGTGGTCGCGGTTTCGGTCGGCATTAGTGCCTCTCCACCGAGATGTTTGCCAGCCGCTTGAACTTCATTGGTAAAGGCAAAATACGCCCCCATGATTTCGTTCATTTCTTCTTCCGGTCTGGATGGAACCAGGGTTTCGTCTTCGTAAATCAAACAGATGTATTTCATGTCGTCCTTCCTTTATAGAGTGAGACTATATTTTTGGGTTGCCGCCTGTCACGTTGATTTATTACTAGCAGCAAAACCGCTCAGCCCAGTAAGTTTCACGAGCCTTACTTTCAGGACGATTTAGCATAGCCGAAACCGACATTTAGTAGCACTAGAATCCGTTGGAACATGCAGCCATGGGCCCTAAGCATCTGCTATAGTAAGGGCTTAATCCGGCCAAATATCTAAATTGCCTAATTACAGCGGAGGCGAATAATGAAAAGAATTCCAGCTGAATTTGCTAAAAGCCTGATAACTACTGCTATTGCAGCGGCTTGCGCCTTAAGTCTTGGTACAACTGCCAATGCCCAAGACTGGCAGCCTGAAATCCTCTCCGACGGCCAGCCTGATATTACCGGCATGTGGAATAACGTCGGTGCAACAGCTACCCCACTCGAGATGCCTGATGAATTCGAAGGCAGAATCCCGACCGGCGACGAGCTTGCCGAATTTATTGCTCGCCGCGATGAAGCGCGCAAAGGTAATGTCTGGGATGGCTTCGAAAACAGCAACGGTGTGGGCGCCTATGAAAATTATTGGTTTGATTGGTTTTGGTCAGACGCCGTCGCGGATGCACCGGCGCTAGTAGTTGATCCTCCCAATGGTCGCGTTCCCGCCTATACGCAGACCGCGCAAGAAGCGATTCGTTTAAATGTGGAAGAGGAACACGATTCTGCAGCCACCGTTGAGTCCGGAGACCGTTGTTTGTCACGGGGTGTATTCGGCATGATGATGCCAACAGCCTACAACAATGGAAAACTAATCATCCAATCTCCTGGCTATGTGATGATTCACAGTGAAATGATTCACAATACACGCATCATACCCATCGATGCTGGTGACCATGTCAGTGATAAAATTGCACTTTGGGAAGGCGACGCGCGCGGGCGCTGGGAAGGAAATACCTTAATCATAGAATCAACAAACTTTAAGTACGTGCGTAATATGCGTGCGCCGGGCCGAGGAAATCCTCCCCAAAACGCAGGTCGTAAGATGATAGAAACCTTCACCTTCGAAGATGAAAACACTTTGCGTTATACCCTAACGGTTGACGATCCAATGACTTACGAACAACCCTGGACCGTAGCATTTCCTTACCTAAAGGATGACGAGTACACACAGTATGAATACGCCTGTCATGAAGGAAACTACGCAATGGAAACCCGCTTAAGTGGGGCAAGAGTTGTAGAAAGAGGCTTTGCCGAAAGCGGGAATTGATAACCAGGTAGTTCAATTCGATGAGGGCCAGTTAGGAAGTACTGTATCAGTGTTTTCTAACTGGCCTTCTGCATTTCTGGACCAGCAATAAATTCGTAAACAAAACTTGGAAGATCGAAAAACTAACTAATTGGTATGAGTATGAAAAAGAGCGTTTTAGTTCCTCTCTTAGTTTTCTCGTTATTAGGATGTTCTACTGAAACTGAAGAAGAAACCACTGTAGTAGGCGAGTGGCGTCATCATGGCGGCAATCATCTAGGTGAAAAATACGCGCCATTAGATCAAATCGATGCCAGCAATTTTGAACAGCTGGAAGTTGCCTGGCGCTATCGAAGTCCTGATCTCGAATTACCGTCAGAGCTTGCCTATCCTACGGGTGATTACCGCGCGGTGCCGCTGGTTATCGATGGTGTTATGTATGTTAATAGCAATCATGGCTTGATCTCGGCACTCGACCCGGCAACAGGTGCAGAATTTTGGGTATTCGATCCCAAAAGTTACGAATACGGCCCGCCGCTTTTTTCGCCACTTCAAACCCGTGGCATTGAGTATTGGACCGACGGTGAAATCGAACGGCTATTTATTGCAACCAATGGCAAGCAGTTGGTTTCAGTAGACATCTCAACTGGTCAACCTGATCCTGATTTTGGTGATGAAGGTTATGTCGATCTGCGGCAGAATTTCGGCAGGCTCGAGTTTGAGATGAATAACATCACCCATGGTGCTCCGCCAATTGCGGTGGGAACAACCGTGATCGTTGGCTCGAAGATTTACGATTTCTCCATGTTCAACAGGAGTCCGCCGGGTCACGTTCGAGCTTTCGATGCTTACACCGGCCAATTCAAATGGCGCTTCAACACAATTCCCCAGGCAGGTGAGTACGGTAATGAAACCTGGGAAAACGATTCATGGCGAGTAACTGGAAATACTAACGTCTGGACTTATATGTCAGCAGACGAAGAAGCCGGAATTGTTTATCTGCCCACTTCGACACCTACTAATGATTACTGGGGTGGGTTTCGTTTAGGAGAAAACTTGTTTGCGGAATCTATCGTTGCCCTTGATATTGAAACCGGTGAAAGAATCTGGCATTTCCAAACTGTGCATCACGGTGTGTGGGATTATGACGTTGCGTCTGCGCCAAATCTTGTGGACATCGTTGTCGATGGCAGACCTATTAAAGCGGTTGCCCAGGTATCCAAGACTGCATTTACTTATGTCTTCGATCGAATTACTGGCGAACCGGTGTGGCCAATTGAAGAACGACCAGTTGAGCCCAGTACCATTCCAGGAGAAAGACTGCATCCGACTCAACCTTTTCCCACCAAACCGGCTCCGTTTGACCGGCAAGGTATAAGTGAAGATGACCTAATTGATTTCACGCCGGAAATTGCTGCGGCGGCACGAGAGCTAGCTACAGAATTCTTACTCGGCCCAATTTTCACACCACCAATAGTGCGCGGCACTGATGGTAAGCGTTCCACTTTTGTTGTGCCGGGGGCAGGGGGCGGTGCGAACTTTCCAGGTGCTACTGTCGATCCTGAAACCGGCATTATTTATATCCCTTCGGCGACACTGCCACATGGCATGTCACTGGTACCTCCACCCGATGATACTTCCGATTGGCCTTATGTCATTCAAATGGATCGCCAGGTAGGACCGTTTGGTTTGCCACTGTTAAAGCCGCCTTACCGACGCATTACGGCGATCGACTTAAACACCGGCGAACATGTTTGGCAGATTCCTTTTGGTAAAGGACCGGCGAATCATCCCATGCTGGAACATTTAGATCTTCCGCCTATGGGAAGTGTGTATAGCGATGTTGTTGCCGAAGGTGGAGTGTTAATTACTAAATCGCTGCTTGTTTCTTATCTGGCACAGAAAGATGAAATAGATCCTGAAGCGCATGGCTCTATTCTGGTTGCTCATGACAAGATGACCGGAGAGCTCTTAGGCGAAGTCATGGTCGATCAACGTCTGCATGGACCTCCTATGAGTTATCAAGTAGATGGTAGGCAATACATTGCTGTCGCAGGTGGAGGTAGAGATGATGACAACGAACTTCTGGTGTTTGCGCTGCCGGAATAGATAAAAGCTTGCAGAGGAAAGTCATCTCGATTTTCCTCTGGTTCCACTCTCGTTCAGGTACCTGAACAGAGGATAAATAAATCCTTAGACCTCTTAAGCAATTGTTCATTTTTCCTGAGGTATTCTAATAATCGCGAATCCCCGCCGACTCGCTGCGGTTCTACATAAACTGGGGGCTATAATGATTACAACACGCGAATACTGCAGACTGTTTAATCCCATTCTTGCTATTGCAGGGTTTTACATAATCCTGGGGCAGACAGCTCTGGCGCAAGATGCTAATGCCGATAATTCCAATGCCATCGATGCCAGCGCTCCTATTTCCACGAATTCAACTTCAGCGCCAGCAGAAGTGCAAGCCGATACTGCACCTGAATTAGGCGGACTGCCGGCTCAAGAGATTCTCTATACCACAGAACAATTGCAATTCCTGGTTGGCCCCTATGCCTTATATCCGGATGATTTGTTAGCAATCGTCCTGCCTGCTTCAACCTATCCATTGGAAATCGTTCTCGCTGCTCGCTTTTTAGAACGACTTCAGGAGGACGAAAACCTGGAGCCTGAAGAATCCTGGGATGACTCTATTATTGCGCTGCTTAATTATCCTGAAGTAATAGAGATCATGAATGAGAACATCGATTCCACCTGGCAACTGGGTGAAGCGGTGATTAGTCAGCAGACGGATGTGCTGGAAGCGATCGAAGATTTTCGACAGCTTGCCTTTGATGCGGGAAATTTAGAAACTGATGAACGCCAAACTGTTGAAGTTGTGCAAGAAGCTGAACAGGAAACCATCGTTATTACACAAGTGGAAAAAGAAGTTGTCTATGTTCCACAATACATTGTTGAAGAAGTCATTGTTGAACAACATGTACCGGTCTATCACTATCATCCGGTTCCGCGCCCGGTTTACTACTATCCGTATCCAGTTGGACACCGCTTTCATTCGGGATTCTTTTGGGGCGTAACTACTGCATTCTCCATTGGCTGGTCGGATCACTTCTTACATGTCTATCATCCGAGTTATCGCTACCATCCTTATTATGGGAGTCGCTACTATTACAACGACTATCATTATCGTCGCCCATCGATAAACGTCTTTAACAACTACTACGTGAACAATAGCTATCGTCGTTTTGGCGACAGACATCGCTACGGTAGCTATTGGCGTCCCCAAAGACATTTCGGTTCCAGACCTTATGATAATCGTTATGACAATTATTATGTGGGAGGCCGCAGTTACAATGGCGGAGGAGATAGAAGGAATGTAGGAGATTTCGCTGCCGATCGACGACGGTCACAAGCGAACGGACCAAGATCATTATCGAATCCGAATTCTGCCAGTGAATTTAGCGCCCAGCGCGGTCGCGGCACTGGTGATCGGCGTAGTGGTGGAAGAATCAATGGTGGAAGAACTAATGGTGAACAATTGAATGATCTTGGCAGTAATGCAAACGCGCTAACTGCAGGGCGGGCCACACGGGGCGATGCAACTAGAAATGCGCAAACCACCTCTCCGGTTCCGCGCGGTACTCGCCGAACGAATGGCAGCAGTGCAGATGGATTTAATGCCTTGCGTGGGAGCGGTGCGCAGAGTGCCCGCACACCCGCACCGAATGCATCGGCAGCGACGCGCGAGACTAACCGAAGAAATGTTGAACAAAATACTGGAGCAACTTTTGATGCATTTCGAAATCGCTCCAGAGGTCGGTCTGTTTCGAATAGCAATAATTCGCGCCGAACCGCACCCAGGGAAGACAGTTCTGCAATTGTTGCACCTGCAAATCCCTCGACGACTACAGCCCAAACACGCCGGCCAACTCGAAATTCAACCGTGCCGAGAATCAGTTCCGATCGTCAACGCCGCAACGTGACTTCGAGTACCCCGAGACAACGTACTCAGGTTCAGAGACAGCCGCGGCAGCAAACTGAGACACGCAGTCCTGCGAGCGGAGTTAGCCGATTCTCCAATCAGCGCAGTCAGCGCAATGTAGGTGGAGACAACCGTAGACGCGCAAATGTGCAGAGCCAGTCATCATCTCGCTCTTGTGCGCAGAGTTCGACGCCAAGGAGACAGGCTCCAAGTGTCCGTTCCAACAGTAACCAGCGTTCTAGTACTTTCAACTCCAGTAGACGAGGATCATCCTCTGTGCAGAGAAGCCAGCGCTCGCAACCTCAGGTGTCTAGACCTTCAGTCAGAAGTCAGCCAGCTCCAAGATCTAATCGCTCAGCTGCGTCGAGTTCTAGCCGTCGACCATCAGCCGTTGGTGGTCGCAGCAGCCGAGCAACCGGCAACAGACGCAATCCGTAAACACTGGAAAAGAGTTCCCACGCTCAGTTGGGAACTCCCGCGCGTTCAGTCAATCCATACCGGCAGGGTAGAGGTTTTGATACACTGACCAAAATCCTGCGCGGAATACCCAATGAGCCGCTTCAAATTTTCTATCCCGATTCTCTTTCTTTGTTCATTTCTAAGTAGTTGCAGCCAAGATGCGACTGAAACTGCCTCTGCTGGCAGCGGAGACTGGCGACACGCCGGCGGCGATCACAGTTCGGCAAAGTACTCTTCCTTAGATCAAATAAACGCCGAAAATTTTGCAGACCTGGAGGTGGCATGGCGCTGGCAATCCGCTGACCTGCGCTTAGCGGTAGGAGTTGGCTACGGAACTGCAGACTATCGCGCCGTGCCATTGGTAGTAGATGGAACCATGTACGTAAACACCAATCACGGCATGGTTGCAGCTTTAGATTCTAAAACTGGAGAAGAGCTGTGGTTAATCGATCCCGAGAGCTACCGTTTTGGACTACCCATTCAAACCAACATCATGATTCGTGGCATCGAGTATTGGACCGACGGCGACATAGAGCGAATATTCGTTGCAACTCTCGGTAAACAACTGTTGTCCATCGATGCTGTCACGGGCCAACCCGATTCGAATTTTGGTGAAGATGGCTATATCGATCTTAGTCAGAACTTAGGGCGCTTAGAATTTGAATCAAATTTTATTACCGCAGGTGCCGCCCCTATCGCAGTTGGCAATTCCCTTATCGTTGGTTCAAAGATATTCGATTACGGCATGTATAACCGTTCTCCTCCGGGTCATGTGCGTGCTTACGATACTTACACCGGTGAACTCAAATGGCGTTTCAATACAATTCCGCAAGAAGGTGAACAATTTACCGAGACCTGGGAGAACAATTCTTGGCGCATTGCTGGCAATACCAATGTCTGGACTTTCATGTCGGCAGATGAGGAAGCAGGCATTGTTTACTTACCAACCTCTACACCCACCAATGATTATTGGGGCGGCATGCGACTTGGCGAAAATTTGTATGCCGAAGCACTAGTTGCCCTGGACATTGAGACCGGAGAGCGGCTCTGGCATTTTCAAACCGTACATCATGGTCTCTGGGACTATGATATCGGCTCTGCACCCAACCTGGTGGATATCGTTGTTGACGGAGAACCAGTTAAAGCAGTCGCCCAGGTTTCTAAAACAGCATTCACCTACGTATTCGATCGCATTACCGGTGAGCCAGTTTGGCCAATTGAAGAACGACCGGTGGCGGCTAGCACTGTACCTGGCGAGAGAGCGCACCCAACACAACCATTTCCAACCAAGCCAGCTCCTTTCGATCGCCAGGGCATTACCGAAGCAGATTTAATCGACTTTACACCAGAGATTGCAGCGGAGGCGCGAGAGATCGCCAGTAATTTTTTGTTAGGTCCAATTTTTACTCCACCCATAGTCCGTGGAAGCGATGACAAGCTTGCTACCTTCGTCGTTCCCGGTGCTGGTGGTGGCGCAAACTTTCCCGGTGCAAGCATCGATCCTGAAACCGGAATTTTGTATATCCCGTCTGCCACCCGGCCCCATGGCATGTCGTTGATAGCACCCCCACAGGGAACTTCGGATTGGCCCTACGTAATTCAAATGGAAAGACAAGTGGGACCTTTCGGCTTGCCTCTACTAAAACCGCCCTATCGAAGAATTACTGCGATTGATCTAAACACAGGTGATCATGTGTGGCAGATACCGTTCGGAAAAGGACCAGCAAATCATCCATTGTTAGAACATCTGGACCTTCCACCTTTAGGCAGTGTTTACGACGATGTTGTGGCAGAAGGGGGCATTCTGGTCACCAAAACATTGTTGATTTCGTTTCTCGCGCAAAAAGATGAAATCGATCCGGAGGCACAGGGTTCAATCCTGGTTGCTCTGGATAAAGCGACCGGAGAAACAGTAGCGGAAGTTTTTGTTGATCAGCGTCTGCATGGACCACCGATGACTTACATGTCTGAAGGGAAGCAATATATTGCGGTCGCAGGGGGCGGTAGAGAAAACGATGATGAGCTGTTGGTTTTCGCGCTGCCCGACTAATTTTACGAGCGTATTAAAACTAGTATTTTAGTGTTAAAAGGCACTATTCCATATTCAACAGACTTCCAAAATAGACTAAAGTGGTTGTCCGCGTTATAACCAGAAGAGTGCAGCTGGAGAATAACCTCATGAGAGGACGCATAATTAAAGCCCTTCAGAGCCTGGGAATTGCGGCTTTACTAATAGTTAGCCCTGTTCTCGCCCAGCAAGGCGGAATCGTTTCCTGGCAAGATGAACTCTCGCCGATAGCAAACACCGATTGGAATTATGATCGTGCTGCTCATCTTTTAGAGCGGGCAGGATTCGGTGGAACACCTGACGACATTGAGGAACTGGCATCCATGTCAGCGCAGGAAGCGGTGCGCAGTCTGGTGCACTTCGAGCCTGCAGCGAACAATCATTTACAGCCCTTCGACCATTCTGGAATTCATGATCCAGGACTAGAACCTTTTCCTCCCAGTCGGCCAGCAACTACTGACCTGGCAAAAGAAACCGGCGAAGCCTTGGGTATTAGAGTAAAGCCTACCGGCAATCGCCGCTTGCAACCGGTGGTCAATAAATTTTTCTATTGGTTAAGGGCTAGTGTGCTGGAGACCAATCGTGTTGCCTACTGGTGGGCGAATCGCATGGTTGCCTCTAACAATCCGCTGCAGGAAAAAATGGCGCTGTTCTGGCACGGCCATTACGCAGTCAACGAGAGCAAGGTCCGCGACTACCGCAAACTGTTAATGGAAATCGAACTGTTTCATGAAATGGGAACTGGCAACTTTCGCGACTTGATGGTGGCAGTTGCCCAAGATCCTGCCATGCTGTCCTTTTTAGACGCAGGGGTAAATGTTAAAGGTGCCCCGAACGAAAACTTTGCCCGCGAAATCATGGAACTGTTTACCATGGGCGTTGGTAACTACAGCGAAGCTGATATTCGGGAAGCAGCCCGCGCTTTTACGGGTTGGAATTATGTCGATCTCGAGTTCGTAATAAATGAAGAACAACACGATGACAGTGTTAAACAGTTTCTAGGGCACAGTGGCAACTTCGATGGTATAGAAGTCATCGATATCATCATGGATCAACCAGTCACTGCGGAATACATCGCCGGAAAGATGTACCGCTTTTTTGTGAGAGATGATTTAAGTCCTGAATTGCAGCAGGAACTGGGAAGTGTATTTCGTGATTCAAACTATGAAGTCGCACCTCTACTGGAGACAATGTTTCTATCGAAAGATTTTTACAGTGCTGCATCGGTTGGAACCCACATAAAGAGCCCGGTTGAATTAGCCGTTTCAACTTACGTGAAACTTGGCTTGGAAGATGCGCCTGGTGTACCGGATTTTAATCAAGCAACCGGGGCACTGGGACAAACCTTATTTCGTCCTCCCACAGTCGCAGGTTGGGCCGGCGGCAGGAGCTGGGTTACTCCAGGATTGCTATTAGAAAGAGGCAACTTTGCCCGCGACGTTTTGTTTCCGGATATTAACTTTATACCTTCCGATCGTCGTAATGGCAGCCGCGAGATTCAAAGCGTGGCGCGGCGCATTCGTGAAGGCATGGATATTACTTCTGCCACACAGCCTTCCAGCATTGGCGAAGGGCAGGTAATGGCCGAGTCGAATATGCTGGCGGACAGGGATGAAGATTTCAATACTCGCTATGGAAGTTTTCGTGGTTGGCAAATGGCAATCGAAAGAGTGAAACCAATACCGCGGCACACGGCGCGACTAAACCTGAGCCTAATGGTTACTGAACAACAACTCACTAACACTGCAGAAGTTGTCGATTTCTTTATAGCAAGATTTATGCGAGTGGCTCCCGGAGCAGATGCAAGAAATATGCTAATCGACTTTCTAAGTGATGAATTAGGCACGACCAATATCGCTGATGCACAATCCTATATGGAAGATTCGCTGCGAATGACACTGCATCTGTTATTCAGTCAGCCCGAGTATCAATTAAGCTAAAAAACATTAAGAATTCTATCCCCAAGAAGAATAGTTATGAAATCAAAAGACTTGCTTAAGAATAAAATGAAGCGTCGGGAAGTTTTAAGTAAAGGCATGAGTGCGCTCGGCGTAGCCGGTTTAGCTGGTTCTGCCCTCGCTCCTTCCATGTTCGGCCGCGTTGCCGAAGCAGCAGCTACTGCGGCCGCTAATGGCAAGATCCTGGTGGTATTGGAATTGTCCGGCGGCAACGATGGATTAAACACCGTCGTCCCCTACGGAGACGATGCCTACTATCGCCATCGGCCTGAGATTGGACTTCCTAAAAACGAGTTGAGAATTCTAGATGATCATTTTGGTCTGAATCCCGGCATGGCGGGATTCGAAAGCCTTTATAAAGACGGCAAGATGGCAATCGTTCACGGTTGTGGTTATGACAATCCGTCTTTTTCCCATTTTACTTCCATGGCCTATTGGCACACTGCGGCACCCAACAGTGGGGAAGAATACGGTTGGGTCGGTAGACTTGCCGATGATATGGAACCCTCGGCGCCTTCTAACTATGTCGTAAACGTCGCGTCACGTCAGTCACTTGCCGTGCGCAGTGAGCGCCACGTGCCCGTTGTCTTCGATCAACCAAACCGTTTTATGCGGGAAGCATTTCACGAAGAAAAAGAAGCATTGGATCGAGTTCCGGATGTGGGCAATGTAGAAAATCCTTCCCGGCGTTTTCTGTTAGATATCGCACGCAGTGCTAACGATGCATCGGCGCTGGTAAGACAGGCCTGGTCAAATTACAGTTCTCCGGTCGACTACGGTGTTAACAGTCTCGATCTGCCGAAAGTGGTTTCCTTAATCGATTCAGGCATGCCAACCAAGCTCTATTATGTGTCTTATCGCAATAATGCTTTTGACACGCACGTATTCCAAAACAATGTGCATCGGCGCTTGTTAACTTACACTTCCGATGCTGTCGCTACATTCATTCGCGATCTGGAAAGAATCGGCAGAGCAGATGACGTGGCGCTAATGATCTTTTCTGAATTTGGTCGGCGTGTTCCAGAGAATGTTAGTCTGGGTACTGACCACGGTGCAGCTAATGCAATGTTTGTCGTCGGCAATCAAGTTAAGGGCGGCCACTATGGAGAACTGCCTAGCCTGACCAATCTGGCAGAGGGCGATAACTTAGGTCATACCACTGACTTCAGACGCGTCTACCAGACCATGGTTCAGGGCTGGTTGGGTCACGATGGAGGCGCGGAGCTTTTGAATGGCCGTTTCCAGCCGTTCGATATGTTTAGTTAGAGCCCGCAAACTACAGCAAATAAACCATTCCAAATTGGTCGTGGAAATGATCAGCGTAAAAAATGAAAAATAAAATCGCTATCGCCCTGCTTGGCGTGCTCCTATTTTCCTGTTCTCCCGAGAGCGATGAAAGTAGCGTTCCTGCTGTCGGTGAATGGCATCACGCCGGTGGTAGTCATTTCTCAGATAAATATTCTCCGCTGGATCAAATCGATAGAGATAACTTCAATGAATTGGAAATTGCCTGGCGCTGGCAATCCATCGATGTAAATTTGCCTCGAAATCTAGCTTATGCCACTGGCCATTTTCGTGCAGTGCCTTTGTATATAAATGGTGTTATGTACACCAACACCAATCATGGACAGGTTGTAGCATTGGATCCCGGCACAGGTGAATTGATCTGGAGTTTTGATCCTGAAAGCTATGCCCTCGGCAGACCCGTTTTTACTCCCGCTCAGACTCGTGGCATCGAATACTGGACCGATGGCGATATTGAAAGAATATTTATAGCAACATTGGGCAAGCAGCTGGTGTCTATCGATATTCACACCGGTCTGCCAGATCCTAACTTTGGCGAAGACGGCTATGTAGACCTGCGCGGCAATTTCGGCAAACTCGAATTCGAGATCGACAACATTACCCATGGTGCGCCACCCATTGCAGTGGGTACTTCAGTAATCATCGGTTCTAAAATTTTCGATTACACCATGTTTAATCGAAGTCCTCCCGGTCACGTTCGCGCCTATGATGCCTATACCGGCGAATTCAAATGGCGTTTCAACACGATTCCACAACAAGGAGAATATGGAATCGAAACTTGGGAAAATAATTCCTGGCAAGAAGCGGGTAATACCAACGTGTGGACTTTTATGTCTGCTGATGATGAAGCAGGCATTGTCTATCTTCCCACTTCGACTCCTACTAACGATTACTGGGGTGGTAAGCGTTTGGGGGAAAACCTGTTTGCTGAATCCATTGTTGCCTTGGACGCAGAGTCAGGAGAGCGACTCTGGCATTTCCAAACTGTGCATCACGGATTGTGGGACTACGACGTGGCGTCAGCTCCCAATCTGGTAGATATTGTAGTGGACGGTGAACCGATCAAAGCGCTTGCTCAAGTGTCAAAAACCGGATTTACCTATGTGTTCGATCGAATTACCGGTGAGCCCGTCTGGCCGATCGAAGAACGGCCAGTACCTCCCAGCAACGTCCCAGGAGAAAGAGCTCACCCAACTCAGCCATTCCCAACAAAACCGGCTCCATTTGAAAAACAGGGGATGACTGAAGAAGATCTTATCGACTTTACCCCCGAGATCCATACAGCGGCTCAGGAAATTGCCGCAAAGTTGGTGTTTGGACCAATCTTTACCCCACCAATCGTTGCTGGAACTGACGGAAAAGATGCAACCGTGTTCCTACCTGGCGCAGGCGGTGGTGCAAATTTTCCAGGTGCCAACATCGATCCGGAAACAGGCGTTCTCTATGTGCCGTCTCATACCAGACCCTATGCCATGTCACTGGTGCCACCGGACGATCCCGATTCTGATTGGCCCTATGTCATCAATGTACAGCGTAACATTGGCCCTATGGGCTTGCCGTTAACCAAGCCACCTTATCGCCGTATTACTGCAATCGATCTGAATACTGGTGAACACCTGTGGCAAGTACCTTTTGGAAAAGGGCCGGCCAACCATCCTTTATTGGAGCATTTGAATTTACCCGACATGGGTAGTGTATTTACCGATGTGTCTGCAGAGGGAGGAATTCTGATTACTAAAGGATTAGTCATTTCCCACTTGCCGCAAAAAGATGAAGTGGATGAGGACGCCGATGGTTCAGTATTAGTAGCCTATGACAAACAGTCTGGAGAAAAAGTAGGCGAGTTATTGGTTGATCGTCGTCTTCATGGTCCAGTAATGTCTTATCAACATGAAGGTAAACAATACATTTCAATTGCCGGTGGAAGATTCGATACTGCGGAAATGATTACTTTCGCTCTACCCAACTAACAATGATCTTTTTAAGAAGTATGTCTTATAGTCTAAAGTGTTTTGGAGTCACAACTTTCCTCGCTACAGTGTTCGTAACCGCATCGGTGTCCGCACAAACTGTAAGTTTTACCAATGATCAAGTAACAGCAGGTAAGGCAATTTACGATATAAACTGTGCTAGCTGTCACGGTACAAATTTAGAAGGCGCTGCGGTAATTCCTGGTTTGGCAGACAGTACTTTTGCCGCGAAGTGGAGTGGTGCCGATCTTGGTAATCTTGCTATTGAACTTCGACAGATGCCACCAGGGAACCAGGCAGATATTACAGATGAAGATTATCAGGCACTTACCGCTTATATACTCGCGTTCAATGGCATTGAATCCAGCGCTACAGCTGCGGCAATGGAATTTGATTCTTCCTTAGTATTGCCGCGGTTAGCTGAGACCAATTTCAATCTTGTAACCACCATCGCTGCTGAAGCAGAGCAGGTTCTTAGTCAGTTCACTACTGTTACTGATTCCATGTTGTTAGATCCACCAGAAGAAGATTGGTTAATCTGGCAGGGCAGTTATGACAATCACGGATTCAGCACCCTGGATCAGATTAATCGTGAATCTGTTGCCGATCTGCAACTAAGCTGGCGCATGCCATTACAAACCGGGGTAAACAATCCCGGACCGTTAGTGCATGACGGCATTATGTACATGTTTACTTTTCCTGACACGGTGTTGGCAATCGATGCCAGTAATGGCTCACTGTTATGGCGCTATGAACATCAATCAGCGGTGCAGCCGAGTCAAAAGAAAGGCGTCGCGTTGCATGGCGATATGGTCTACGTCCCAACTTCCGATCTTCATGTGCTGGCCCTAAATGCTCGAAGTGGCGAATTAGTTTGGGATCACGAGATTGAATTCGATGAAAAATACGAAGGTTACCACCTGCGCATGGCGCCTTTTGTTGTTGGCGATACCGTCATTCAAGGTATTACTTCGTTACGCATCCCTGAAGGCGGTTGGATTGATGGAATCGATCGAATTACTGGAGAGCAAAAGTGGCGTTTCTATACGATTCCCCGACCCGGTGAACCGGGTGGTAATAGCTGGAATGGTATTCCCATCGAAGAGCGCAGCGGAGGCTCCGTCTGGAATGCCGGTGCCTACGATCCTGAATTAAATCTGGTCTACTTTGGCGTTGCGCCGACCTACGACACCGCGCCATTGCTCTATCCAGTTAACATTGATGGCATCACCAACGATGCCTTGTATACCAATGCCACTATCGCCATGAATCCAGATTCCGGCGAGCTAGTCTGGTATTACCAACACCTTGAAAACGACCAATGGGATCTGGATTGGGCATTCGAAAGGCAGATCATAAATGTCACTGTGCAAGGTGAGCAGCGCAAAGCAGTAGTCAACATGGGCAAATTGGGAATACTTGATGCAGTGGATGCAGCCACCGGTGAATATCTGTTTTCAATGGATATGGGATTGCAGAATGTTGTCGATTCCATCGATCCAGTAAGCGGCTACAAAAATATAAATCCCTATACGATTCCGCAATTAGAAGAACAGCGATTGATCTGTTCCAATCATTATGGAGCAAAGAGCTGGCCTCCGGCGGCATTTAATCCGAATACTAAACGCTTGTACCTTCCTTTGAACGAAGGATGCCTGGAAGTTGGCCCAGATGGGCGCTACCAAATTCTTACTACCAACATTCAATTGCGTGAAGCACTGTTTCCTGGCAGTAACGGCAATATGGGCAGAGTCCGGGCTCTGGATTTAGAAAACCAGGAATTCGATTGGGTGCATCGACAACCCAGTCCGGTTATCAGTTCAATTCTTGCGACTGCTGGAGGATTGGTTTTCGCCGGGGATCTGAATCGACAATTTCGCGCCTTCAATGATGAAACTGGTGAAATTCTTTGGGAAGGCATGTTAGATGATGTGCCAAGTTCAAACATAATTACTTATGCAGTTGATAACGTACAGTATCTCGCCATTGTAGTGGGTCAAACTGGTTATCATGTAAATGACTGGGCGCGTATGTATGACATCTTTGCAGAACCGGAAGGTATGCCAGTGAATGAAGCGCCTAAAGGTGGTGCTGCGATTTGGGTTTTTGCGTTAGCGCAATAAATTTAAGTTTTTAGAATTGTTCTCACTCCATCTACTACTTCATTTCTTAGTGCCAGCAGGAATTACTGCTGCGTTTTTCCGCAAACAATGGCAAAAGGCGTATCTGTTTATGATGGCCACAATGTTGGTGGACATCGATCACGTCCTAGCCGATCCGATTTACGCTGCCAACCGTTGCAGTATTGGATTTCATCCTTTACACGAGCCAGTTGTTCTGCCGTTGTATATTTTCCTCTTGGTGTTCCCTAAAACTCGCTTGGTCGGAATAGGCCTTGTAATTCATATGATTTTGGATTCCGTGGACTGTCAAGTCACGAACGGAGTTTGGTTTGTTTGAGTTCAAATTTTAGGAGCAAAAAGTGAATGCAGTTCACATAACCGAACAATATCTACTAAATTTATTGGTAGAAGCTAATTTATAATGTCATAGCTTCGATACGCTGTACGCCATAACTGAGTGCTGCTAGCATGTCGTTTTTTCGCAATATACAACTAAGGAATTATTCGCTTGGCCTGTTATAACCATCCAAATGCACCAACTGCCGCACACTGTAATCGATGCGGTTTGGAGATGTGTGGCCAATGTACTCAGTTCCTTGATCACGGAGAGTATTGCGAAAAATGTTCTGAAATCCTGTACAACGAAGAGTTTGTAAATGCGCAATCAAAAGAGCTGAATCGTCCCGAACCGAACACAGTTCAAAGAGCGAAGCAGGAAGTAGACACATTCGTGCCGCCAACCCGTGATGCAGATAAGGACAAAATGTTCATCTGGTTTGGTGTGGGTGGTTCATCAGCGATGATTTTTGTGGCAATGGTGTTGTACTCCTTTCCTCTCTTGTTTGAAGGCGCAGAAGCGGCCGCATATCGAGTAGCAGAGCAATCACTGGAAGATTGTCGATTAGTATTCGAAGAAATCGGTTATGTCTTGGAAGATGGGCAAACGCCACCGCAGTCAATGCGTTGTCCAGAGACTAATGTGCCGAACATTGTTAGTTCTCAAGGTGGGATTGTGCAGGTTTCGCATCCAAATCCACAGGTGCATGAATTGTCTGAAATTTATGTAACCAGTGAATCTCACGAAGTGGTCTATGTGGATTAGGGTGAAGATGAATAAACATAAATCAAAAGGATTTACCCTAATAGAGTTGATGATCGTTGTTGCGATTATCGGCATATTGGCTGCCGTTGCTCTGCCTTCTTACGATATGTATCGCAATCGAGCGGCTTTCACCGAAGCGCTTTTAGCAACCAGTCCTTACCGAACCTTTATTGTAGTTGGCATCGAAGCGGGCAGATTTGCCGCTATGGATGAAGTGGATGAAGGCGAGGGAGGTATTCCCGACAGCCAGCAAAGAACAGCTACGAATCACGGCATTCATGTTCACAATGGCGAAATCAGAATCACCTGGCGTGATGACGATTCCGACCTGGATGGAATCAACTACACACTAACCGCTCAAAACATTACGCCTCCCATTCAGTGGGCGGAAAGCGGCAATTGCTTCACTAACGACATCTGCTAGACTTTATTTCCTGTTAAAAATCTCTGTAGTTTTTTTCGCGTAATATTTCCTATGAGACTTTGGTCACTGCATCCAAAATACCTCGATGTGAAGGGACTAGTCGCATTGTGGCGAGAAGGACTGCTTGCGCAAAAAGTCCTGCAGGGAAAAACCAAGGGTTATAAGAATCATCCACAGCTCATTCGTTTCAAGGAGACTCCTAATCCTGCTGGAGCAATTGCCTGTTACTTATCCCATGTAGCTAGAGAAGCCGATAGTCGGGGTTATAATTTTGATTCAAGCAAAATTGATAAGAAAATAATCCACTGCCAAATACCAGTCACTAGAGGGCAGGTCGACTATGAATTTGCCCATCTAAGGCAAAAACTGAAAACCAGGGATCCGGAAAAGTTTAAACAGCTAAATACAGTAAAACGAATCCAACTACACGCCATGTTTAAACGAATAGCCGGTGATATTGAAAGCTGGGAAGTTACTGAAAAATCATCCAGGAAATGAGCGTTTTAACCAGTTTTGACGTAAAATTCCGCAACTTTGACCCAAGTGTGTCCCCCTAATTTAATTCGAGTGGTATTTTGCTGCCCATGACTAAACTCAATAGTAAGTCCATTAACAAGTTCCTGACTGCTATCGTCCAGATATCGAGCGCAATGCTTATAGGCGTCAGTGCATTTGGACAGGACGTAATAGTCACTCACTGCAATGGTAGCTGTCCCCAGTATGAATCATCCATGGCTGCAACCAGGGCTAACGTGGTAATTCACCATGTCTATGCAGCTGGCTTAAATGGTGATACCGGACTGGCAGATTGGGTGTCTTATCGTCTGACCAGTGATGCAGTAGGTGTTGCTTCATTGTTGCCTCGTATCTGGCAACCTGACCGATTGGTGGAATTCTCCGGTGTAGAAGATGTTTTGGAAATTGGTAACTCTGAACTGCGTTTGGCAGAAATCGCAGTTAGTAACAACCCTTACGTTGGTGTAGGTGAGATTCCCGAACAGGAAGAAGAAAGTGCCAGATTGGCTCCAATGACTTCTTTTGCCAATACGCCTTATTGGTCGGACCTGAACAATCTTACCAACATGGTGCCGATGCCTAAACCACTTCGACTCGGTCCCTGGTTGCAGTTAGAACAGCGACTCAATGAATTAGTAATGAAAACCGAAGAGTTACAAGTCATCAGCGGACCATTGTTTTTGATTAGTAACTTAACCACGACACCAACAAGTACTTCCATAGAACCTGCTGCTTTTTACAAGATCATCGCTCATCAGAATGAATTCGTTGCTTTTGTATTTCCAAAAGAATTGGGGCAGTTTGACTCATACTGTGGACACCTTACTGAATTAGATCAGTTGCAAGAAATGGTCTCCCTGGATTTCTTCCCCGATCGAGCTGTGCAGAAATCTGACCAATTACTTACTGAGTTGCATTGCGGTAACTGAGTTCAGTTCTTGTAGTATCGTTCAGAAAATCCCCTCCTTCTTGAGCCTCCCTTACTTGTAGTTGCTACCAAGGCGTATAAGAATGGGCGCTATGTAGAATAGCGAAAACAATAATGCCCAAGAGGAGCGCTACATGACTGATTCAAAGACTCTCCTGAAGAAATTCAATACCTTAGCCTTATTTGTAATCGGATTGATGCTGTCAGTTCAAAGTATTGCCCAGGATAATCCCTATCAGGTCGTTTACCACTGGGGCGAATTGCCCGGTGGTAGACCAATGGGCGTAGTCACTGGCGTGCAACCGGATCCCGATGGTCAACACATTTGGATCGTAGAGCGCTGCAGTGCCAATCAATGTGCGGACACGGACCATCACCCAATTCACAAACTGGATAAAGAAGGCAATACGGTTAAGAGCATTGGCGCAGGCGTTTTTGCCTGGCCTCATGGTTTTGATATGGACGCCGACGGCAACTTTTGGGTTACCGAAGGTGCGCCGGATGGCGATGCTCGAGGCGCACCCGGTTCCGAAAGAGGAATGGGACATCAGGTACTTAAAATAAATCAGGATGGAGAAGTTCTGATGCGTTTAGGTGAGGCAGGAGTTCCCGGTGATGATGAAACTCACTTTAATGGGCCAGCTGCTGTTCTGGTTCAACCAAATGGCGATTTCTGGATTGCCGATGGTCACCGGGGTGGCAATAATCGCATCATAAAATTTAGTAGTGCCGGTGAATTCCTCTTTCAACTCGGTGGGGGTGTCGCTGACACTAGCCGTGAAAGCAGCCGCTTTAACGATCCACATGATTTGAAGATGGATTCACAGGGCCGCCTCTTCGTTGCTGATCGAGGCAATAATCGCATCCAGATTTTTAGTCAAGATGGCGAACTGTTAGACATATGGACCCAATTCGGTCGACCCAGTGGCATCTGGATTGATGAGAATGACAAGATATTGGTTGCCGATGGCATGTCAGGCGAGCAATGGAATCGAGGTTGGGAAAGAGGCATTCGAATAGGCGATGCAAACACAGGTTACGTTACCGAATTTATTCCGGACTACGAAGTTCCTACTGGTAGTGGCATCGAATTTCTCGCATCCGATAACGAAGGCAACATTTATGCAGGGCAAGTTGGTCGGCAGCGATTCGAGAAGTACGTACGAATGAGGCCATAAGAAAACGGAGAAGCAGAAATGAGTTTCGCTCCAGGGATACTACAAGGAAAAAGCGCAATCGTTACCGGTGGCGCTACCGGCATTGGCAGTTTTATAGTTCGCAAGTTGGGGACTTTGGGCGCAAAGGTTGGAATCGTATCGCGCAAGCAAGAAAATTTACTTAAGGCAGTAAAAGACTTTAAAGAAGAAGATGGAATCGATGTGGCCTGGCGTACCGGAGATGTGCGCGATCCAGACGGGATAAAAAAAGCATTCGATGAATTAGCAGGCGAAATAGGCGGTATCGATATCCTCGTCTGTAATGCGGCGGGAAATTTTATTTGTCCTACCGAGGAGCTTTCCTGGAATGGCTGGCGCACCGTCATCGAAATTGATTTGAATGGCACCTTTAATTGCTGTCAGGCTGCGCTACTGCATTTAAAGGCAGCCACGGACGGAGGCCGGGTAATCTCCATCAGTACAACCCAGGCTGATTTCGGCTGGCCCGGCGCAGCACATGCTGGCGCTGCCAAATCCGGCATTCAAAACCTGATGAAAACGCTTGCCGCCGAATGGGGTCAGTACGGCATTCGGGCAAACTGGATTTCACCGGGACCCATTGAAGGCACTGAAGGTGTTGACCGACTAATTATTCAACAGGGCTTGGGTGATCAGGTTAAGAAAAATATTCCACTTGGCACCTTTGGCGAAGGCGATGATATTGCCAATGCGGTCGTGTTCTTGTCTTCTGATACTGGTAAATACGTTTCCGGAGCTGGATTAGCAGTTGATGGAGCAAGCCAGTGGAACCGTCAACGATAAAAAACTTTAACTAAAGAGGAAAAGCTATGTCTTTATCTCTGAAGAATAAGATCCTTTATTCCGTAATCCTAATATTAAGTTCTTCTGCTTTACTCGCGCAAACAAACCCCTATCAATTAGTAGATGCGCCTAATCCACCGCCACACCTGAACGATGGTCGCTGGGGTGAAATGATTCAGGTTCGGGTCGGGCCTGAAGAAAATGTTTATGTTTACCATCGCTGTTTCAAAGTTGTGCTAGGTGATCCGCTGGTAGCGCCGGGACATTCCGATGGTTTGACTGCCAATTGCTTAGGAAGATGGTCCGGCTATCCACCCATTCTAAAATTTTCTCCCGACGGTGAATTTCTCGCTGGTTTTGGAACCGGGTTAGTCGGCAGGCCGCATGGTTTTAATGTCGATCATGAGGGCAACATGTGGATTACCGACGTTGCCCTCATTGCTGATGAAATGGGTGCGGTGGTCCACAAGTTGAATCCAACAGGCGAATTAGTTATGACTCTGGGACAGCCTGGTATTACAGGCCAGGATGAACGCACCTTCAATCGACCTGCTAGTGTCATCGTTGCTGAAAACGGCGATATATTCGTCGCCGATGGAGAGGGGCCCAATAATCGAATCGTAAAATATTCCTCTCAAGGTGATTACCTTTTTGAGTGGGGTGCAACCGGGTCTGGCCGAGGTGAATTCAGCACTCCTCATGATCTAGCTATGGATTCTCAGGGCAGGTTATTTATCGGTGATCGAGGTAATAGTCGAATTCAGATCTTCGAACAGGACGGCACCTTTGTTGATGAATGGACTCACTTTGGTAGACCCAGTGGCATCTATATAAACAAAGCAACCGATACTCTATATGCCACGGATTCCACTTCAAATGCGAATACTAATCCTGGAACCAGTCGTGGCATCTATATAGGCAGTGCTCGAACAGGAGAACTGCAATACTTTATTCCAGATCCGGATCTGGATTTAGCGGATCAGACTCGAATTTCCGGTGCATCTGGAATTAGTTCATCTCACGACGACTCGGTAGTCTATGCAGCCGATGTCGGACCATGGCGACTTAGGAAGTATGAAAAACATTAGCTAGTGTTTTTCTTTGAGATTAAAGAAATACCTCAATCAAAGGACTCTGAGTGCAACTCAGATTCAATTGATCGTGATCTGCTTAGTCAGAAAAAACTATCAGTGCTTCTCGATGTGAGAAAAGAAGTACCAAGGCGGAAGTTTATCGCCTTCTGAACCTACGTGTTCAAATTTGGTCAGAGTTAATCCACTTTCCTTTGACAATTCTTCAATTCCTGCAGAAAGTTTTTTACCAGTAGGAATACCAAACTGCAAATTCTCGCTGTAGTACTTAATTCCCCTGTGCATTGCCTTACTAATTCTCTCAAATGGTGGGTTTCCCTCGATAAGATCTTTCGAGAAGAAGTCGACACCTGCGGCACTACCCGAAGGCAAAGTTGTGATCAGATTAAAGGTGTCGCGAACTGCTTCCTCTACCAGATACATAGTGACACCTTCCCAGAGAATATAAGTCGTAAGATTGGGATTAAAACCTGAATTCAATAGTGCTTCCATCCAGGTTTCCTGATTAAAATCTGTCTCAACAAAGGTCACATGGTCGTGGGGAACACCAGCTAGTTCCAGAGCTTGTTTTTTAGCATTAAGTGTTGGCGGCATATCCACTTCGAAACAATTGATATCCGATCCTTCCGGTAAGTCATAACAGCGAGTGTCATAACCTGCACCCAATACGACGAATTGGGTTGCCGGATTTTCGTTCCTCGTAAGGGCTTCCCTAATTGACTCATCAAAAAAATAGCTGCGGTGGGACATCAAGGTTGCGAGTGTTGAAGGACGAGGACCTGGATAAGAAAACATCCATCCTTTATAGCCACTTAGCTTACAAGCTAATCTCGTTGTGTCGATTATCAGGAATCGAACAATTCCACCATAAGAAGGTAGATACTTTGCAATCTTGTAGCCAGCATCGTCAATCCGACTGCCTGCAATATGCATAAAAAGTCGGCTAGCATAGGGTTCGTTAGCCGTTCCCGAAATATTCTGCGGAACGCACACTCGGCGAATGCGCCAGGTAAATATTGCAACTCCAATTAGAAAGAGCGGTAGAAGTACCACGAAGAGGATAATAAAGAGTAGTAAGCGCATAGTAGGAGTCCTGAGAGTGCGGGCAAGTGTATCGCAGGAATTTTCGTGTTTCTAGCGCCCTGCATCCGGACTCGGCGTTCAATTGCACTGCCGATTTCTGTTAACCTTTCAGGACTTGCGAGCGTCTTACTAGATAGACTTAGAAGAAGCTGAGAAAACCGGCCGCCTACTATGGAAACCAGCGCATTCAAAGTGACCTTCAGGTCGCTCCTCAAACATAAGACCAGTTTAGTAGTGAATATTGCTGGCCTCAGCCTAGGTATGATCTGTTCCATCTTGATCATGCTCTTTGTCTTCGATGAATTGAGCTTTGATCAGTATCACGATGATTCCGATCGTATCTATCGCTTGCGAGTCGAGCGATTCTCCGGCGGCGGTGCGCCCGAATTTACTTCAACAGCTTCTGCTCCGATGTTACCTGCCGCGCTGATTGATGCGGTGCAAATCGAAGCCGGAACTCGGCTTTACCGAAATCCCGTAAGTGTAAGTAATGAGGACATCGTCTACTTTGAAGAGCAGGCCTATTTCGCCGATGCGAATTTCTTCGAAGTGTTTACTTTTGTTCCCATTGCAGGAGACCTGGTTACAGCGCTCGAGGCACCGGACAGTTTGGTGCTCACCGAATCGACGGCACGTCGATACTACAGTGACATCGATGTTGTGGGTCGCTTACTGGAGGTACGAGATAGAGTGATGACCGTGAGAGCAGTCATCGAAGATGTGCCAGTACAATCCCATTACAATTTCGATCTTCTCGCTTCTTTTTCTACCCTGGAGTCAATCAATGGCCCAAGTATTGAATGGGGTTGGTGGGGACTCGACTATCATACTTATTTAAAACTATTGCCTGATACTGAAGGGGCAGTTGGAGACATTCTCCATGAAATGCCTTCGCGCTATGTTGGAGAAGAAGAGGCAGGTAGTGGTTATCGTCAGTTTCTTTATCTACAGCCCCTCGAATCCATTCACCTAAATTCCAACTATCGATTCGAACTAGGTAATAACAGTACTCAGCAAACTGTTTTCGTTTTCGCTGCAGTTGCAATCTTTGTTCTACTCATTGCTGGAATCAATTTCGTAAATTTGTCCACAGCACGTTCTGCTGAGCGGGCGAAAGAAGTTGGATTGCGGAAAACACTTGGGGCTGGTCAGTTGCAACTAGTCAGGCAGTTTCTCGGTGAGTCAATTGCAATCGCGGTAATGTCATTGCTGTTGGCACTAATTGCAATTCAATTTTTGCTTCCAGTATTTAATGCACTGGCAGAAAAATCCATAAACCTAAATTACCTAGAACAATGGCCATTACTCTTAATTTTATTGCTTTGTGCTATTAGCGTTGGAATTGTTGCCGGTCTTTATCCTGCTTTCGTGCTTTCTTCATTTGCACCAAGCGATGCTTTAAAGGCTCAATCATCTGGCAGCTCAAGGAAATCTCTGCTGCGTCAGAGTTTGGTCGTTCTGCAATTTTCGATATCGGTAATGCTTATCGTCGGTGCTCTAATCGCTCAACGCCAATTAACTTTCATGCTTAATGCGGATATGGGTTTTGATAGAGAGCAAACGCTGGTTATTAATGCGAACAATACTGATTTTCTAAATAACCAGCTAGATCCACTAAAAGACTCGCTACAGGCAATCCCTGGCATTAACTTTGTAACCGCCTCGCAATCTATTCCTGGCAGACCAATGCCAACCAATGTGGCGGATTTGCAGCGAGGGCAGAATGAAGACGGCCAGACTTTCTACTTCCTGCCGGTAGATCATGATTTCATCGAAGCCTTCGGCATTGAAATAATATCGGGTCGCGGCTTTTCCAGAGAATTTGAATCAGATGCCAGCAGCGCATTCGTGCTAAACGAAGCGGCCTACGCCGCATTGGGCTGGAATAACCCCCAGGATCCAATCGGGCGCGAACTTACGCGCCAGTTCGGTGATAGCAGAGATATTATTGGCGTAATGCGAGACTTTAATTACGAATCGTTACAGTTCGATGTTGAACCGCTAGTACTCTACGTTCGTGATCGAGGATTCTCTTTCGTTTCGGTGAAACTAAGTTCCGACAATCTGGTAAACACTATTAACGACATCGAACAGATATGGAATACCTTTGAGCCTGAGCTGCCCTTTGAGTACTTCTTTTTAAGTGATGATTTTCAGGAGCAGTATCACCTGGAGGTACAAATTAGTCGCTTACTTCAGGTATTTACCTTATTAGCAATTGGCATTGCCTGCTTGGGATTATTTGCCCTCGCCACATTTACCACAGAAAAGCGCAGGAAAGAGATTGGTGTGCGCAAAGTATTGGGCGCCAGCGTATCTCAAATCGTCATGCTGTTATCACTGTCGTTTTCGAAACCGGTATTGATTGCCGCGGCTATTGCATTACCAACGAGTTGGCTCTTATCGAATCAATGGCTGAATGTTTTTGCTAATCGAATAAATATCAGCTGGGATATTTTTGCCATTGCCATTGCCATTGCCATTGCCATTGCCATTGCCATTGCCATTGCCGTCGCCTTAGCACTAATAGTTGCTATGGCCACGGTTGCAGGACAAACGATCAAGGCGGCCCTTTCAAATCCGACAGAATCGATCCGTACTGAATAGTAGTCCTTAAGGCAATGCCAGCGTCACCACTGTATTTGTTGAAACTACACTGACATACTGTTTGCCATTAACTGCATATGTTAAAGGACTAGAACGAATCGTCCTCGCAGTTTGGTAACTAAACAATGACTCACCATTCTCAGCATCCAATGCAAGAAATGCGCCGCTTTCTAATCCCTGAAAAACCAGATCACCAGCAGTAACAAGATTGCCACTGGCGCCGATTGCGGATTGAGCAGGCAGCTCGGCTTGCCAGACTTGTTCGCCATCTAACGGGCTATAAGCAGAAACCGTAGTCGATGCAGGATAGCCCTCAGATATTCGATCCAGGCTGGCATAGTTTTCAGTGTGGCCACGGCTGTCTGGTCCTGGAGTTAGAGTATCGCCGACTGGCTGCACTGTTAAACTGATTGCGCCATTCTTACCTGTTATGTAAACCAATTGCGTGCGTGGGCTGAATGAAGCCGATCCAAAACTGGCGCCACCATGAGCTACAATATAAGGCTCGGTCAATGAATAAGGTGTGTAAATTTGTTTACTGCGTGCTGCTAGTTCCGGATCGTCGAAAGGAATAAAGGTGGCACAGAGCGGATCCATGGGAACACCGCGAGCAGTGTGTGGAATAGGTTGAGTAGGGTAAACCACTTCGCCAGGAACGTCGGTTGCAGTTGGCATTGCCGTTTCCGGCATAGGGAAGAGTGGTTCACCGGTTTCTCGATGCCACATGTAAAACAAACAATTCTTTCCTCCAGCCGCAACACCTTTAACCATTTCACCTGCTTCGTTAGTCACGTCAAACAACAATGGTCCAGTTACATGATCCCAATCCCACAGATCGTGATGCACCGCCTGAAAAAACCAGGCCAGTTCACCAGTGTCAATTTCTAGCGCTATGGTGGCATTAGTAAATAAGTTAGCACCGACTCGCGCAGACCCATCATAGTCTGGCGAAGGGTTACCAGCATTCACATAAACCAAACCAAATTCTGTATCGATAGCCGGTGGAGTCCATACACCACCACCCGCACGCTGGCCGGTGCCCCATGTGTCTCGAGCAATTTCCCAACCCGAATCACTGGGTGTTTGCGGAACGGTATTGAATACCCATTCCACCACACCGGTAATAGCATCGATACGAATAACCAGGCCACCAGGAATATGTCCTTCCGATAAGGCCGCAGCAACATACATCTTCCCTTCATGCACAGTTGGTGGAGTGGTTAGGCGGTAACCTAAATTTATGGGATCGGTATTACTTGGATACACATCAGGGTATTTATGTCGAAGTGCTTCGGTAACAACTTGCACAAAGCCGGTTTGTCCAAAGGACCGAATCTCTGCTCCGGTCTCAGCATCGAAGGCATACAAGTTCGCACCGCGATAGGCATAGATACGACCCTCAGCATAAGTCGAACCTCGAACCGGACCACCCGCGGGTCCTCTATCCAACGGTCGTCGCCACAGTTCTTCTCCGCTTGCTGCATTCAGTGCAAACATCGTGTTGGCGGAATGCAAATACATAACGCCATTAGTCACTAAAGGTGTTACTTGAACAATTGAATCTTGCGGGCCTGGCGAGAATGTCCAGGATTCGGTTAAATTTGAAACGTTTGAACGATTAAGCTGGTCCAATTCCGCATATCGGCTGTTATGGATGTTCAGATTTTGGCTGGGCCAGTCATAAGAGTCCGACTGAGCAACTACAGTTGTACTTACTAATCCCAGTGCAAGGGTGAGAATCGCGACAAAAAAACGACGAACAAAATTAAACGAATAATGATTGGAGATTCCAGCAGTGCGGCTTCGATGAATCATCGATTCCTCCTTGGGGGTCTAGTGTTCTTGTTTTAACCCAAGAGGACCGCAGTGGTCCTCCATTGGAACTGAACACCAAGCATACAAAATAGAGTGTTAGTTGAATATCCTAATCAGTGTTAAATTGCGCTTCTTTTTATAGCTCCACTTATAGCCCTACTTATAGCCAGGCTAAAAACGGCAAGGAACTCTGCAATGGAAACAATCGAACTAAAAGAACAATTACCTCATTCAGTGGAAGCCGTGTGGGAAATTATTAGCGATGTAACCCGCGCAGATTGGGTTCCTGCGGTTAGCTCGATCACAGAAAGTGGCGGGGTACGTTCTTTCTCGATGGAAGGGATAGGCGAGGTTCAAGAACGCATTTTAGTCAACGATTCAGAGCAGCATAGACTACAGTATTCGGCTATAAAGACACCGAATCCTTTGGAGCACCATTTGGCCACCATAGAACTAAGCGAGAATGACGGCCAGTGTCTGCTTACCTGGACTACAGAAATAGCCCCGGAGCGTGCCGCTCCTATTGTTGAGCAGGGCATGAAAATATCACTGGATGGCTTGAAACACGTGCTTTCTGGCGCCGATTAAGTAGTGCAATTCAGCTGATTGTGGTAAATATGATTAGTTACAGGTTTCTTAGTGTTTAGCGGACACGATAAAGTTATCTATTCGCTGCTGGTATTCGATTCACGGAGCATTTCATGAAAACAACAAGCTCATTAGTTTCCCTTGTCGTTGCGGCGACTTTGTCACTGCCATTGATGGCTCAGGATTATGATGTCCCTCGAACCGAATGGGGCCAACCTGATTTACAAGGAGTGTGGAACTGGTCATCCAATGTCCCCATGCAACGTCCAACCCGATATGGAGAAAGACAGTTTCTCACTCCGGAAGAAGTCGAAGAAGCCGCTCGTCGTCGAGCTGCGGCCGATGCAAATTCTGATGCTGCATTGCCAATTGAAGGTGTGGACGGCTCATACAATGATTTTTGGATTGAGAATGCAGGCATCGGTGAAAATGTAAGAACTTCTCACATTGTTTACCCAACTGATGGTCGTCTTCCGGATTTGCAGGAGGGGGTAACAAATCAACAGGGGGTATATGGTGGTATCACTACCGGTGACACTCGTCCGGTAAGAATAGCTGCCGGTGGAATCGGTGCAGATGGCCCGGAAGATCGAGGTCTGTCAGAGCGATGCATTATTGGATTTAATGCCGGCCCACCGATGATTCCCAGTCTTTACAACAATAATGTACAGATTTTTCAAAATCAGGACACAGCAGTTCTAATGACTGAAATGATTCATGATGCATGCATCGTTCCTATATATGATTCCGTTGAAGACATGGAATCACTGGATGATGAGATTCGTTTCTACACTGGCGATTCCAGGGGTTACTGGGATGGAGATACGCTGGTTGTGGTCACCAAGAATTTTAACGGACTCTCTGCAAGTTTTGGTCAGGCTGGAACATCATACGACAAGGTGTTAACTGAGAAATTCAGCAGAGTTGGACCTTTTACCGTTGATTATGAATTTACCGTTGATGATCCATCTACCTATACAGATAAATTTACCGCCATTGTATCGATGACCAAAGTTGCAGGCCTGCTTTACGAGTACGGCTGCCACGAAGGCAATTACGGCATGGTAAATATCCTGCGCGGCGCAAGAGTCGAAGAGCGTATGGCCGCTGAGGGACAGCTTTAAATGAAAATGAATTTCAAAGTAATTACCTTGTGCCTGGCTGCGTTAGGCAGCCTCGCTATTGTTAAAGCCCAGATCTCAACCGGAAATGGTGAAAGCAACTGGATCAACGTTGAAGATGTTAAACGCAATGGTGGAACGCTAACGTTTTCTGAAGTTCAGATCGAAGGCAATGGCTTTTTAATCATTCATCCGTTTGAAAATGGGGCAATCAATGGCGACCGTGTCGTTGCTTCGACATTTCTTCACGACGGTAACAACGAGAATGTAGAAATTACGGTGCATAGAGGATTGGAGTCAGGAGAACCGTTTTTTGTCATGCTGCATTCCGATTCCAATAACAATGGCGCTCTAGATTTTATATTTATTGATGATCAAAACGTGATGGATCTAGCTGTAATCGAAGACAGCACTATGATTGGGCACGCGATTCCAGCTCCGTAGATTATCGAAATACTGAACGTGCACCCATTTTGAGTATCTGGTTGTGACAACTAATACCAAACCACTCCGTGTTTTCCCTTTATTGTTATTCTTTATTGCTGCGCCACTAACTCTCGGTGGCTTGCAGCTTTTATTCCTTGGTGGTTCTTTCTATTACCTGTTAGCAGGAGTAGCGCTTGCCTATTGCGCCTGGCGATTGTGGGAAGGTGATCCCCAGGGGTCGCTTGTCTACGGAATCTTGTTGTTCTTTACTATTGCCTGGTCATTTATGGAAGCGGGCACCAACCTCTGGGCCCTGGCGCCGCGAATATTACCCTGGGCAGCTTTAGGTCTCTGGTTTTTAACACCCTGGTTACGTAATAGTCTTTATCAGGGTAATCCACCACCACTCTTTTCTTCTTCAATAGCGAAAGCTGTAGTTCCTTTGTCTATTGTCATCATTGTGTTTGTCTTTATTGAAGACACCGGTTTTGAAGTTAGAGAGATGGCTCCTCGTAGCGGTATCAATACGGTTAACTCCGAAACTGATTGGCCCAGCTATGGCAACTCATTAAAGGGAACACGTTATTCTCCCCTGGATCAGATCGACACCAACAACGTGGAAAACCTGGAACTTGCCTGGACTTATCGCACTGGAGCGGGAGGGGCATTTAAGGCAACCCCGTTAATGGTTGGTGAGTTGCTCTACATGTGCACCGGCGGTAATCGAATAGTCGCGCTTAATGCGGAAAGCGGTGAACTTGCCTGGCAATTCGATCCTCTCATCGATCCGGAGCATTTAGCGCAAGCACGTTATTTCACAACGGGATGCCGCGGCGTTTCCTATTACGCAGCACCGCCGGAATACAATGGAGATTGCCAGGCTCGGATTCTCACTAACACTACCGACGCAAGATTGATTGCGGTAGATGCATTAACTGGTGAACGTTGCACATTTTTTGGTGATCAGGGCGAGATCAATCTGACCATTGGTATGGGCAACGATCCTCGTATTGCAAACTTTCAAACTTCACCGCCAGGAATAGTAAGTGGCAATGTTGTGGTGGGTGGTTGGGTCATCGACAATCGCTCGGTAGGTCCACCTTCAGGTGTGGTGCGCGCCTTCAATGCAATTTCCGGAGAGTTTGCCTGGGCCTGGGACATGGGTCGACCGGGTATTACTACTGAACCCCTCAGAGGAGAGGTCTACACCCGGGGAACGCCGAATGTCTGGTCTTTGTTCAGCGTCGATGAAGAGCTTGGTTTGATTTACGCACCAACAGGCAACGAAACGCCAGACTATTTTGGTGGCACACGCATGGAAGTAAGCGATGAGTATGCCAGTTCAGTAGTAGCCATCGAAGGCGCAACCGGCAATGTGCGATGGTCCTATCAGACCGTGCATCACGATATCTGGGATTACGATGTGCCATCGCAGCCAACCCTTATTGATCTACCCGGTGAGAACGGTGAAAAGATTAAGGCAGTAATTCAGCCTACAAAACGTGGTGAAGTGTTTATCCTGAATCGAGAAACCGGCGAGCCAATTTTCGATATTGAGGAACTTCCTGTTCCGCAGACCGGGGGAGTTCCGGAAGATTATGTTGCCGCTACGCAACCCTTCACCATGGATTTGCCAATCTGGCGCATGCAACTGGATGAAACCAAAATGTGGGGCATTACCCCCTTGGATCAGATGTGGTGCCGAATCGAGTATCGCAAGATGCGTTACGAAGGCCATTTTACGGTTCCAGGTGTAGGAACAATTTTGCAAAATCCTGGAGCGACTGGTGGCTTTAACTGGGGCAGCATCAGTGTCGATGAAGCTAATAATTTGATGATCGTGAATCCGTTATACATGGCGAACCAATTAACGCTAACACCCAGAGATCAATTACCCGAAGGAGTCGTTGGCAGTCAACTCGGCACTCCATACAGTCACAACACACAAAGATTTATGTCGCCATTGCATGTTCCCTGCATGCAACCACCTTATGGCACCCTTGGAGTTGTAGACCTCGAAACAAAAGAACTGCTTTGGCAGAAGCCAATTGGAACCGCCAAAGAAACAGGACCGCTTAATTTTCCAACAAGATTACCTCTGACAGTCGGTACACCTCAAACTGGAGGCACTGTCACTACTGCGGGAAGTCTCATCTTCAGTGCCGGTACTTTTGACAATACAGTAAGAGCGACAAATCTGATGAATGGCGAAGAACTGTGGAATCATTCTATTCCCTACACGGCACAAGGTACGCCTATGACTTACCTATCTCCGGAAGGAAAACAAACACTTATTGTTGTTGTGCCGGTCTTTAACTCTACACGCGGTTCTGGATACGAACCATTGAGGGCAGATGAAGAAGATCCCTTAGGTGGGTATGTGTTTGCGTTTCGATTGCCTGAGTAAGCAGATTAGAAACGATATAAAAAATAGTAATCCAAAATGCATCGGACAAAATACTTATCTAATCAAGTTTCCATCTTTATCGATCATTCCAGCAGCAACAGCAGCGTCAAACGCCCTATTCTTGGCGTCCTCATTTCCCATGCGATCATAGATTGCAATCAGATTACGCCAATCAACCGGAGTATCGAACTGTTCTATCATTAACTTCGTAATCCACTCTGCATCTACCCAGTTTTCTGTACTAAAAGCCAATCCGTTTAGATATACTAATGTATCCCGGTCCACATCTTCTATTCTATCTTGCACTGTCCTAACATGTTCAATGGCAGGCCCTAATGCTTTAGCATGCTGTCCTTGCCTATAGAATGAAATTGATAAGCCCTTGAATACGTTAGTATCATTATAGTCACTCTCTGCGATCCAACGTTCAAAGACAAACTGTCCATTCTCGTACATCGCTTCCTTATTATAGAGTTCTCCAAGTTCTTTAAGAGCATCAAGTTTAATATTGTCTGGCACTTCTGATAACGAAATCAGCTCTTCATAAACTAATATTGCGTCTGTATTCATTTCCAATTCGTGAAGTAATTTCGCATAGATATTGTAAAGGATAATTTTGTCTTCGGTTGAAAGTCTATCTGCCTCTTCGTAAAGTGCATTTAACAAAATTACTCCATCTTCGAAGTTACCCTCTTCGATAAGTTTTTGCACTACGACCATGTTTTGTTCCAAGCTTTCTAATATTTTTTCTTTGTTTGAGTCTGACACAGACTTACCAAAAATTGGTCGTCGTCTGGATTGTTGTTGCAGAATATTCTGTTCTGGAGTTGATGCTTGAAGGGAGGCCAAACTAGACTGGCTCGGAACAATGGGATCCGAAATTTCATCGCTTTGATTAATCAGAACATCATTGAATAAGATACTAGGAACAATCAATACTGCTAAAATTGATATACCAATGAATGCCAAGGAGCTCTTGTTCACTTTCAATGCCCAGTTCTAAGATGTTAATTTTTTAACATAAAGAATTATTCAGAGCAAGGGAAATTATTACCCTTTGCGAACAACTACTTGCTTTTTCTCGCGCCAGGCTTGGTTCTTAGAAAGCCAACTATTTGAAAAGCGAACCAGATTACAACGATAGAAGAGAACACGAAGATTTCCGCTTCCCAAGCTGGGCTATTTCCGAAAGCTCCATCAAAGTTATCAATCGCCTGCCACCACCACAATTGCGCGAGCGTCAAAAGCGCAACTAGCGCCCATTTCAGAAAAGGCTTAGCTGTTCTATTTTTCTTAAAGACATCAATGATTACAATTACAGACACAATAACAGCTAGACCTGAAACTATCATAAAGCTAACTAACTCTGTCATTGTTGATCCAGTCTTCTGTTGCGAATAGACGTCGCGCCTTGAATATTAGAGCTACGCAAAGCAGGCTTCCTTTTTGAATTAATCGTTATGTCCCGCCCGAAAAGCTGAAGCAATGATCTTCAAAGAATCGAAATTGTTCGTCCGATATTTCAGAAAGATCAATCTCTACGACTTTACCGTCTGAGGGAGGAGCATCTTGATGGTCCCATAGATCCACACAATCCACCTTATTGCCATTTTTAATCAGTTTTCGTGCAACTGCGATAAATTTCTTAGTGGCTTCTATCTCACTCGATTCTTCT
Source organism: Pseudomonadales bacterium (assembly GCA_012103535.1). Lineage (GTDB taxonomy): Bacteria > Pseudomonadota > Gammaproteobacteria > Pseudomonadales > Pseudohongiellaceae > UBA9145. The sequence continues at coordinate 2,887 of WLWQ01000003.1, read as the reverse complement.
GGATACCAATCTACTGGCTCACTAAAACCCAACTCAACACTTGAACTGTGAAGATGACGAAACCCGCAGCCACAGGTACCGTTTGAGGTGACAAACCACTTATTCTCAAACGAAAGCGGGAACTTCTCCAAAGCTAAGGGTAGATTACTCGAAAATTGTAAAGCTTCGTCGTTAAGCTCAGACAGGTTCTCATTAGAGTCAGTACTTAGAGCTATGATGTAGCACATAGGAACATAACACTCTTTTTACTAGGGACTCACGTTGCCATGTCCTTATTGAATTGTTGCTTATGTGCCGTCATTTTCAGTTGGCAACCATTCTAAGTGTGCATCAACTCTTTCTGCGAATCCCGCGGCTACCAGTATATCTCTAAAATCTACTGCTGCTTCCTCAATTTGTCGCTCAAGTTGGGCAAGATTTCCATTGGATAATTTTAAGACCGCAAATCGAACTCTTTCCGCGAGTTCATGATAGGACGACATTATTCCCCCTAAGTTATCTCCACACCGATTAAGAAGTATATCTTCTACGCTATCCCATTCTCTCTTTCTAAAGATTTTCCTAATTCGAATTTTGGTTTCATTGCTGAGCTCAATCATTGCTTAGGTAAATATCGTCCATGTTAAGGTACAAGGTTCTCCACTCTGGTTTTGCTGATAAGATAGCCGCAGGCCAGTACTAGCATTGTAGTGCTGACTGTTTCCTATTTAACTGTTTTGTATGTGTCGGTTACTCATGAATCACAGTTTCTTTCGCACCTACGCAAAGCCCCAATTCTCGGTAGACTCGTTGTTCAATACTACTGAGTCCTCCTTCAGACATCTCTTTGGGAAATACATGCAAAATTGGTTTTCTAAATCTAAGAAATCCTCGAACACCGATCTCTTTAAGTCCTTCTCGAAGGCACTCCTCGGCTTCGTGGAAATTACCTACGAGCAATCGATGGGTAGTGAAGTTGGCTTTGGGGGTCAGAGTTCTTGATGAACCGTTCGCCGAGATCACCATCTTATTTCTAAAAATATCAACTTTAATTTCCAACTAGACACTCTTTATGATTGAGACACATAACGCTCTGAATAATCGGGACTGCGCGCAGCGCAGGCTCCTTTTTGATTTGATTGTTATGTGTAGTTAAGTTCTCTTCCTGGCATCAACCCCAAGTACGCACCAACCGGATCCTGAACCGTCGCACACACGTACTCACCATCCTTTCCCTGCTTCACCTTAATGACTTTACCCCCTTCTTCCTCTACTCGGCTGAGGCTTTCAGTGAAGTTACCCACTGGCAAATAGATCATCCAAACAGGTGGTAACCCTAGATTCTCACCACGAGCATGGCAAATTCCCGCTACGGGCGTGCCGTCTTCACCAAGCATGTTATGGTCGACGTAATGATTACCGCCGTCGTCCATCTCGACGCTGTCCACTGACCATTCAACGACTTGTTGGTAGAAATCTTGGGTTGCAGAGGCGTCGGAAACTGTCAGGTCAAGCCAGCGGATGCTTCCCATAGGCACTGCATCCGCCGGAGGAATTGCCTCTGCTGGAACAACTGGGATGATCCCGAACGCAGCCTCGTTGGGATCAAGCAGCACCGCCCACTCGTCCTTGCTATGCATTAGCACATGCCCTCCCAAATCGAGTGCGCGCTGCACGCTGGCTGCCACATCTGCAACATGGATGTGCGGCATCCATTGGAGCGGAAGATGAGCATATTCCTCATTGCGTTCGCCCAAGCCGATAATTGGCGTACCCAGGTTATTCATCAGATCCTCGCGCCAAAGCGGATTATCACCCGAGGTAAGTACACGGGAATAGAATCGCAACTCTCGCTCGTGTTCAGGAACAGCTATGTCAGCACTGAAGACCGCTCCAATGCGTGGGACAAATGCCTGGCTCATAGCATGCTCCTATCTGGACGCCACGATAGTAGGCGGCGTCTCCTTGATTTGTCTGTTATGAATCATCCGCACCTGTCCAGCCACATCTTGAGCATCTAGTGCTAAACCACTTTAAAAATAGTGGTACTCGGTGAATTTCTCGCTGAGATAGTACACCCAAACCGCATTGTGGGCACCGAGGAAGTTTGGTTGCTAAGTACCACATCCAGAAAATCACGCTCCCAATTCCAGCAACAAAATAACTTGCAGTGTACTCAATCAGTTCGGGCGCAAGCAAAACTGCAACTAACCAAACTATGCCTGTAAGCCACACCAATAAGAAACATTTTATTGTGCTGGTGGTCGCAAGTTGTTTGTAGTGAGAAGTCATCGCTTAATTTAAAGGAAACATAACGCCCTTAATAATAGGCGCGTGAAGCGCGCGTGTCTTTATTGATTTGTTTGTTATGTGTCGTTCTTGATGTTTGAAATTCTGTTTAAATCGGCTTCGTCAGGTTTACAGTACCAGATTAGAAACATGAAATAAGGCGGCAAAGTTAGTACTGACAACAACATTGTCCATGATGAAGTATCTGTTATGCATTGTATTAGAGTGCCTATTCCTAGAGGCAGTCCAATGAACAATACCATTGGCGAATATGCGACGAATAGGGACTTTGTATGTTTTTTCCCGGCTCTTCTTGCTGCTTCATAAAATATTCTACAAAATTTACGAAACGCGAAAATAGTTAATGCGTAGGAAAATGCTACATACAATACCCAATCCACTTTTCTAGTATCTCCAAATTATCCAACTTTCTTCAATCTCGCTTACAAAGAAACATAACGCCCTTAATAATAGGCGCGCGAAGCGCGCGTATCCTTTTTGATATGTTTGTTATGCGGCACGAAGCCTCTTAACTTTGATTTTTTCACCAGAATTCATTGCATGCCAAAGGTCAAATTGTTGCTGTTGGTTAAGCCAACTCTCTGGAGAGGTGTCAAAA
>WLWQ01000002.1 GCA_012103535.1 Pseudomonadales bacterium | reverse complement strand
ATTGCTTGATCTATTTGTTAAAGAGCAGTGTGAAAAACCAAGGGTTTTTCATACACCCGTGATAAGTCGAAGACTTAGTGCGGGCTACTAACGACTTGAATAAAGACGAAGTCTTTTTCAAGTTAGATCTCGATGCCCAACTTCTGGACCCAGACCTCTTTTTACACCTTGATCCCGTCAAGAGACACTTTCAAAAGCGCAAAAAAAATCTGTGCCGAACGACACAGAGGGCGCGTATTATACGCTCATAGCACCGACTGGCAAGGGCTTTAAGGAGTTTAAGATTGGTATTTTGGACCTATTTTCAGAATTATATTTTTTATAGGCCCAAGATCACCCAGAAGCGGTTCTTTTATTGTTTAAATATCGAGCAAGACGATAGCCAAGCAGAACAAAAACAATCGACCCATAGAGTACTGCCTCCCCAATATCTGCACGTAAGATCCATAACAAATGGATTACGCCGAGAATGCTGGCTATATAGACCAGCCGGTGCAGGCGCTTCCAATTCTTGCCCAGCTTCCTCACCATCACCTTGGGAGAAGTTACTCCCAAGGCGACTAAGATTACCCAGGCGGTAAAGCCGACGGCTATATAAGGACGGTCAATAAGTTCTTCGAGAAAGGCGAACCAACGAAATCCGAAAATGAACGTCATCCAGCACAGAAAATGCACTGTGGCATAAAACAGCGCAAACAATCCAAGCATGCGCCGGTGACGAACAAACTCAGCTTGCCCGGTAATTTGGCGTAATGGGGTGAGCGCTAAAGTGATTAACAAGAACCGCAGAGTCCATTCACCGGTTTCGATGGAAAGTTCCTGCGCAGGGTCAGGCCCGAGATCATTTGTAACCGCTCTAATGAATAAAAGAACGAATGGAACCAGAGCCAGCAGGAAAACTGCTGGCTTTATGAATTTACGCATAGGATTAAAATTGAATTGAGGTGAACCTTCCTAGTAGTAGCGGGCGAGATCCATCCCCTCATACATGTGCGCTACATGTTCACCGTAGCCATTAAACTTTCGGGTCTCAATCACGCGACGGCTAAACAATGTTTGCGGTAAGCGACGCTCCATATCTTGTCGCCATCTTGGATGATGCACTTCTGGATTCACGTTTGCATAGAATCCATATTCCTGCGCCTGTAGATCTACCCAGGTTGTATTTGGCATGGTTTCACGGAAGTTAATTTTTACGATGGACTTAATACTCTTAAAACCATATTTCCAGGGCACAACAAGACGCCATGGCACACCATTCTGTGCCGGTAAATAAGAACCGTACAATCCAACTGCCATGAAGGTAAGCGGATTCATCGCCTCATCCATACGCAGTCCTTCTCGATATGGCCATCGAACGATGGCAAAGCGAGAATTGATACCAGGCATTGATTCCGCATCGACAATGGTTTCGAACTCTACAAATTTTGCATTGGAAGTCGGTTCGAAACGAGTGATTAAATCGGCAAGCGGGAATCCGATCCAGGGAATCACCATCGACCAGGCTTCTACACAGCGCAGTCGATAAATTCTTTCTTCTAAATCATGGGGCTTAAGAATGTCTTCCAGGTGGTAAGTGCCGGGTTTGCCAACTTCACCGGTAATTTCTACAGACCAGGGATCAGTTTGGAATTCACCGGAACGAGTCGCAGGATCTGATTTATCCATGCCGAACTCATAGAAATTATTGTAGATAGTCACATCTTCATAGGGCGTTAGTGTTTCGCCGGTAAAGAAAGGTTCAGCATCTGGTGCGGGTTGAATATTTTGAAATTTTTCTGTCCACCATGCTGCCGGAGGTGAGCGACGCATCGCTGCCGGAGCGCGCGCTTTTAGAGCATCTCCATTTTGCGCATTGGCAATAGTCGGCATTGCACCTGCCGCGGCGGCACCTAATAGCGCCTTACTACCATCCAACATAAAATCACGTCGACTTTTATACACACTTTCTGGCGTGATCTCAGAAGGTTTAATGTCTGATGGTTTCTTAATTAACATGGTTGCCTACCTGTTGATTAGTATTCCTGTTATCTATAACAAATAAGACAGGATTAGATTAATTATCTTCCCTTGTCTTCAATTGCTTTAATCGATTAAAGCAATCGGTTTTTTCAATTATTAGCGCTATTAGCTTATCCAGTAGCCTCAGGTTTTCCCTGTTTCTTTTTCCTTCTTCTTTTTACTTTTAAACTGAGATCGATAGAGCCAGCCTGTTGGTCCGGAGGCCGCGTAGACAACACACATTGTCAGCAGCACTTCGTGTGGGTTCTGCGCAATCAACACCAATAGTACTATTGTAAAGACAAATACCATATAGGGTACGGTGCCTTTAAAGTTTAACTCCTTGAAGCTGAAATACCGGTAATTCGAGATCATTAACAAGCCGGTAAAGACAGTCAGTATCGCACATAGATAAGCTACTAATGGTGTCACTTCGACGCCGTATAGAGTACCGACCCAGGGTACAAAGGAAACCAGACCGGCTGCTATTGGACTTTGCAGCCCAACGAAAAACCGCTTATCCACGGTGCCTAGCTGGACGTTATAGCGGGCCAGCCTTAAGGCTGCGCAAGACATATAGATGAAGCTAGCCGCCCAGCCTACCTGACCGAGGGGCGCGAATCCCCAGCTAAACATAATGAGTGCTGGCGCCACGCCAAAAGACACCATGTCTGAGAGGCTATCAAATTGCGCTCCGAAGGCTGATTGAGTGCCGGTAAGCCGCGCTATTCTTCCATCCAGGCCGTCACAAATAGCGGCAATAAGAATGGCCCAGCCGGCTTCATTGAAATCCCCGGACATGCCTGCAATCACGGCATAAAAGCCGGCAAACAATGCTGCTAATGTGAATAAATTAGGCAGCAGATAGATACCGCGCCGACGAACCTTCTTACCGCCTTCGGAGACGATCTCTTCGTGTTCATCTATCGGCAGTACGCTTTCTGATTCTGGATCTTGCTCGTCAGCGCTCATGAAATTCTTGGCTGGCACTCAAAATTAGTGGATTTCGGATTATACAGGCCAATTCTTGAGCACGAGGCACTATTTTTAACATTTTACCCAAGTTTAGAGATGCTATATGATCCCGCCTCACCAAAAAAACGTGGTTTTCCGGAAAGAAACCTACAGTGAAACAACGGAGTTAATCCATGAATTACTTTAATACGCTACCCCTTCGGCTTCAGCTCGAACAACTGGGTAAATGTCGCTTTATGGACGGTTCTGAGTTCAGCGATGCCGTGAATAAATTAGTAGGGCAAAAAGTGGTCATCGTCGGCTGCGGTGCCCAAGGGCTAAATCAAGGCTTGAACATGCGTGATAGCGGTCTCGATGTGTCATTTGCCCTTAGAGAAGCAGCGATAACTGAGCAACGGGTATCCTGGAAAAACGCCACCGAAAATGGATTCGCCGTTGGAACCTACGAAGATCTTATTCCTGGCGCTGACCTGGTTCTAAATCTGACTCCAGATAAGCAGCACACGCCGGTGGTCGAACAAATAATGCCACTGATGAAAGATGGTGCGAGCCTGGCCTACTCTCATGGATTCAATATCGTCGAAGAAGGAATGCAGATTCGAGACGATTTAACCGTTGTTATGGTTGCGCCCAAATGTCCGGGAACAGAAGTGCGGGAAGAGTATAAACGTGGTTTTGGTGTACCTACTCTTATTGCTGTGCATGCTGAAAACGATCCCAACGGTGATGGCATGGATATAGCCAAAGCTTATGCGGCTGCAACCGGTGGTCACCGCGCAGGTGTATTGGAATCCTCCTTTATCGCCGAAGTTAAGTCTGACCTAATGGGTGAACAAACGATACTTTGCGGCATGCTGCAAACAGGATCAATTCTTTGCTTTAACAAGATGATTGAGAAAGGTGTTAACGAAGGATATGCATCGAAGCTCGTGCAACACGGCTGGGAAACCGTTGCCGAAGGCTTAAAGCACGGCGGTATAACCAATATGATGGATCGTCTTTCTAATCCAGCAAAGATTGTTGCCTCTGAACTTGCAGATGAACTCAAAGAATTAATGTCTCCGCTGTTTCAAAAACACATGGATGACATTATTACCGGCAACTTCTCCAGTGGCATGATGGAAGACTGGGCAGATGACGATAATAAACTTCTGACCTGGCGCGAAGAGACCGCTGAAACTGCATTCGAAAAATCTGCAGCTGGTGATGTGGAGATTAGCGAACAAGAATATTATGACAATGGCCTTTTAATGGTTGCCATGATCAAAGCAGGTGTCGAATTGGCCTTTGAGACAATGACCAGTAGCGGCATTATCGAAGAATCTGCTTATTACGAATCTCTGCATGAAGTTCCTTTGATAGCAAACCTGATTGGCAGAAAGAAACTTTACGAAATGAATAAAGTGATTTCTGATACAGCAGAATATGGCTGCTATTTGTTCTCACACGAGTGTGTCCCACTCCTGACTGACTTCATGAAGAAGATAGACACCGATGTCATCGGCAAAGGACTGGAACTGTCTAACAGTGGTGTCGACAATGCTGAACTAATTGCAGTAAACGATAAACTTCGCTCTCACCCTATCGAGGTCGTTGGTAAAGAATTGCGAAAGCATATGACTGCGATGAAGAAAGCGATCTGATTGAAGGTTTAATAAAATAACAAAACGGCCCAGTGGGCCGTTTTTATTGCTTAGATTTTCTTGATACTACAATGCCAGGGTTTTTTCACCGCGCGAAATGCCGGAAACGCCGGTGCGAGCAACTTCCAGAACGACGTTATCACCGAGCGCCGCTATAAACGCATCCAGTTTATCGCCGGTACCGGCTAGCTGAATCGTAAACACGTTAGCGGTTAGATCGACAATCTGACCGCGAAATATATCGACACTACGTTTAACTTCGGCTCGCTGAGCACCCACTGCTTTTACTTTAATGAGCATCAATTCCCGTTCTATATGGGCTCCTTCGGTTAGATCAACCAGCTTTACTACGTCGATGATCTTATTAAGGTGCTTGGTAATTTGTTCGACGCGCGCATCGTCGCCACTGGTAGTCAGAGTTAGGCGAGACAAAGACTGGTCTTCGGTTGGCGCGACTGTTAGCGAGTCGATGTTGTAGTTACGCTGCGAAAACAATCCAACCACGCGAGAGAGTGCACCTGGTTCGTTTTCCATTAACACTGAAATAATATGTCTCATATCAGGTTCTCTCCGTCTTACTAAGAACCATGTCCTTCATGGCCCCACCTTTAATCGCCATCGGATAAACATGTTCGTTAGGATCGACTAACACGTCGACAAAAACCAACTTGTCTTTCAAGGCGAAGGCTTCTTCCAACTTCGAATACAGTTCATCTGCTTTTTCAATCTTGATACCAACATGGCCATAGGCTTCGGCAAGCTTTGAGAAATCAGGCAGCGATTCTGCGTAAGTACTGTGAGAATAACGACCGCCGTATTGCATATCCTGCCACTGCTTCACCATGCCTAATGCCTGGTTGTTCAAGCAAATGATTTTGACCGGCAACTGATACTGCATGCAGGTGGCAAATTCCTGCTGGTTCATGAGGAAACTTCCCTCGCCGGTAATACAAACGGATATGGCATCGGGAAAAGCAAACTGCACGCCCATTGCTGCAGGAAATCCGAATCCCATGGTGCCCAAGCCGCCGGAGTTAATCCATCGACGCGGTTTTTCAAATCCATAGTATTGAGCGGCGAACATTTGATGCTGACCTACATCGGATGAAACATATGCCTCGCCCTTGGTAATTTCATACACTGCTTTCACAACTTGCTGAGGCAGAATTACGCCATCTTCAGATGGTCTAATATTCAAGCAGTCTTTTTCACGCCACTGTTCTATCTGGTTCCACCAAACTTCTAATGCCTGTTTATCGACTGCCTTATCCGATTTACCAATCTGGTCAGTCATTTCTTCCAAAACAGTGGCGACTGCGCCAACGATTGGTACATCGGCAGTAACCGTTTTGGAAATTGATGCTGGGTCAATATCTACATGCAAGATGGTCGCATCTGGACAAAATTTAGACGTATCAGAATTTGTTACCCGGTCATCAAAACGCACACCAATGCCTAATAAAACATCGCAGTAGTGCATTGCCATGTTTGCTTCATAGGTTCCATGCATTCCCAGCATGCCTAAAAACTGTTTATCCGAAGCCGGATAGGCGCCAAGTCCCATTAGCGTATTGGTGATCGGAAACCCTAACTTTTTCGTCAATTTGGTAAGTTGATCCGACCCCTCTCCCTGAATTACACCGCCACCGGTGTAAATCATTGGGCGCTTTGCAGTGAGCAATGCATCGACTGCCTTCTTAATCTGGCCGGAATGACCTTTTGCAGGAACTGCATAAGACCTGAGTTTTACTTCCTTTGGGTATTCATAATCCTGTTTAACTTTTGGATCGGTAGCGTCCTTGGGAATATCGATTACCACCGGGCCAGGTCGCCCAGTTGTGGCGATATGGAAAGCTTTCTTAACAATGCCAGGTATGTCTTTGGCTTCCCGAACCATAAAGCTATGCTTCACCACGGGACGTGAAATACCCACCATATCAGTTTCCTGAAAACCGTCGGTGCCTATCATTCGGCTTTCCACTTGACCGGAGATTATGATCATAGGAATAGAATCCATATAGGCAGTGGCAATACCAGTAACAGCATTGGTTGCTCCAGGGCCCGATGTGACCAACACCACACCAGGCTTGCCGGTTGCTCTCGCATAACCATCAGCAGCATGAGTTGCCGCTTGTTCATGGCGCACGAGAATATGTTCCACTTTATCCTGATGAAATATCGCATCGTAGATATGCAAAACAGCTCCACCAGGATAGCCAAATAGGATTTCGACACCCTCATCGTGCAACGCACGAATAAGCATCTCACCACCAGATAATTGGTCCACTTTTCTTTCCTCTCACCTCTGTTTGGCCTGAAACCAAACACCAATAACAGCATAGACCATGACAGTCAGCTGCGATTCCAATATTTAATAAGTTAGTTTTGACATTAAACAATGCCAGTTCGCATCCAAACGATCTGGTTTTGCTTCATGTCGGCCCCGTACGCGATAACGTGATAGGAGCCATAGGTGGATGTTGTCGGTCACCTAGACAGCAGTCTGTAGGAATGCCTGGTTGCGGCTTATTCAGACTACGGCAGGAAAATCTGGGGTAGGCCAAATCGCCCTGCACTCAAGCAGAGGGATTCTCCCAGTTATTTGTGGAAAGTCAAGCTCTTAAGGCCGAATTCATTGGGATTGAGAGGGTCAGGCGACGGCCTGTCCGTCATCCATAATCACCTTGCCAAATACGAGTTCTTGCTCGGGCGACAGCTCTACAGCAATCCTGTCTCCGGGGACATAAACCCCACTTAGGACTTCCTGGGCTAGAGGATTCTCAATCGAATTCTGGATAGCACGCTTTAGTGGTCGGGCACCATAGACCGGGTCGTAGCCAACCTCAGCGATATGATCCAGTACTTCAGCACTAAGCTGGATACTCAGTTCACTATCGACTAAGCGTCGATTCAAAAGTTCTATCTGTATTTCGGCTATTGCACGAATCTGATCCTTATAGAGCGGATGGAACACAACTGATTCATCAATGCGATTAACGAATTCTGGTGAGAAATGTTTTACAACAGTATCGAGAACAGTTTTCTTAACCTGGTCGTAAGAATTCTCATCGACGATTCCTTCAGCCATCAAATCCTGAATGCGATCTGAACCAAGGTTTGAAGTCATCACAATAACTGTATTGCGAAAATCGACAGTGCGGCCATGACCATCGGTAAGTCGCCCGTCATCCATCACCTGCAACAAGATATTGAAGACATCAGGATGAGCTTTTTCTACTTCATCGAGCAGAAGTACAGAGTAAGGTCGACGGCGCACCGCTTCAGTCAGGTAACCACCCTCTTCATAGCCGACATAACCAGGAGGAGCGCCAATTAAGCGCGCAACAGAATGCTGCTCCATGAATTCCGACATATCGATCCGCACCATGGCATCTTCAGTATCGAATAAGAATTCTGCAAGTGCCTTACACAATTCTGTCTTACCCACCCCGGTAGGACCAAGAAACAAGAAAGAGCCATTAGGCCGATTTGGATCAGACAAACCAGAGCGGGATCTGCGTACTGCATTTGAAACGGCCGCAATGGCTTCGTGCTGTCCGATTACCCGTTGATGTAGTGCGTCTTCCATGTCTAATAGCCGCTGCTTGTCGCCCTGCAACATCTTGCTCACTGGAATACCGGTGGATCTGGATACGACATCCGCTATCTCTTCTTCAGTAACGCGATTTCGTAACAACTGTTTTTCTGCAGCCTCAGCTTCTGACGCAGCTTCCAACTTTTTCTCTAAACCTGGAATTACGCCATACTGGATTTCTGACATACGTGCCAGGTCTCCCGCCCTGCTCGCGGATTCCATTTCCATTCTCGCTTTCTCCAAAGAACTTTTAATGGTGTGAGTTCCTTGCAAAGACGCTTTTTCTGCCTTCCAGATTTCTTCCAGGTCGGCAAATTCTCGCTCTACTACTTCGATTTCTTCTTCGAGCTTTGCTTTACGCTTTTGCGAGGCAGCGTCTTCATCTTTCTTCAGTGCCTCTCGTTCTATTTTCAACTGAATCAGGCGCCGCTCGAGCTTATCCATTTCTTCGGGTTTCGAATCGATTTCCATGCGGATCATGCTGGCAGCTTCATCGACTAAATCGATGGCTTTGTCCGGGAGCTGACGATCGGTGATATAGCGCTGGGATAAGCGCGCAGAAGCGATGATAGCCGCATCAGAAATATCGACACCATGATGCACTTCGTAGCGTTCTTTCAATCCACGCAGAATAGCGATAGTGTCTTCTTCGCTCGGCTCTTCCACTAGTACTTTTTGAAAGCGTCGCTCTAGCGCCGCATCCTTTTCAATGTATTGGCGGTACTCGTCGAGCGTGGTAGCGCCAACGCAGTGAAGTTCGCCACGAGCTAATGCTGGCTTTAACATATTGCCTGCGTCCATAGCGCCTTCGGCTTTACCGGCACCTACCATCGTGTGAATTTCATCAATAAAGAGGATAATTGACCCCTCTTGCTTGGAGAGCTCATTCAAAACTGCTTTTAGTCTTTCTTCAAACTCTCCACGAAACTTCGCGCCAGCAATAAGTGCCCCCATGTCCAGAGCAAGAATCTTCTTATCTCGCAGACCTTCCGGGACTTCACCATTTACTATGCGCTGGGCTAGCCCTTCGATAATTGCCGTTTTTCCAACCCCGGGCTCACCTATTAGAACCGGGTTATTTTTCGTCCGTCGCTGTAACACTTGTACGGTTCGACGAATCTCCGCATCACGCCCTATTACCGGATCCAATTCACCGTTCTCAGCCTGTTCGGTGAGATCGACGCAAAACTTTTGCAATGCTTGCCAGGAATCTTCCGCACCGGCATCGTTAACATTTTCTCCACCACGGAGATTAGCAATGGCGTTTTCCAATGCTTGCTGAGAAACGCCGAAGCCATTCAAAATTTTGCCTACATTCCCCTTGTCGTTCATAGCTACCAGTAAAACGGTTTCACTGGAGATAAACGAATCACCTTTCTGCTGGGCAAGTTTGTCTGCCTGATTCAACATTTTGCCTAGATCGGGAGAGACTGATATTTCGCCCTCGTTGTTTGGTACTTGAGGTAGGTTTTCAACAGCTTGAATGAGTTGCTCTCGCAGCTCGGCAACATTAAAACCGGTTTGCGATAACAGTGGACGAACTGAGCCTGCTTTCTGATCAAGCAGAGCCAACATCAGATGTGAAGGTTCGATTAAATTGTGCTCTTTACCGAGCGCCATAGACTGCGCGTCAGCTAGAGCTGCCTGCAATTTGCTGGTTAATTTATCTATTCGCATAGCTAATCCAATAAATGTCCGTAGCCTAATGGTCGCGGAAGCGGGTAATTAGTAATCTCTTAATACTTATTTATTGGGTTTTTAAGGGCATTTTTCAATGCAAACAGCGGGAAAATTGATATTAATCAATAGTCCGAAAGGCGGGTTTTTCAAGCAGCTTCGCCGCTTATTGAACTCCTTATCGCCGCAGTATGCAGCGCGGTAGTGCCACAGCAACCACCGACGAAATTTGCACCCTGCTCGATCCAGTTTTGGACGAATTCACTGTAATGCTCGGGCGACAAGTCATCACGCAAGCTTAATCTACCGTCAGTCTCTTTATTGCCGTCCAGTAGCCAATCTGAAGGAACTTGGGTAAAAGCATTGCCATAGCCGCCTTTGAATTTTACATTCGCTTCCGCCAACACTCCCATTGCATCGGAGATTCTTTCAGGTAAACAGCAATTTGCGACGATTCCGATTGCACCGAGCTCTTCCAGTTTCGAAATTGCATCCTCTAGCGACTCCCCACTGCGCAAACACGCTCTTTTTTCATCATGAAGGCTGAGGCCAACAATCACTGGTTTGGACGATTGCATCGCGGCCTTGCATGCAGTTGTAGCTTCGACAATCGTGGACATTGTTTCGCAGAGAAACAAATCAACATAACTATCGAGCAACTCGACTTGCTCCTCGTACAATGGCTCGATAACAGACACGTCCATAACTCTATCAGGGCGATAACTTCCATTCTGAGGAGGTAAGCTGCCTGCAATTAACACCTGGGCCTTGGTTTCGGCTACGGCTGTTTCCGCCAAGTTTCCCGCAATCTGATTTAGCTCTACATATTTATCTTCGATACCTGCTTTTGCCATTTCTGCACGAATAATCCCATAGCTATTTGTGGAAATGATATTCGCACCGGCGGCTATGTTTTCCTTGTGTACCTCTACGACGACTTCTGGCGCAACGATAAGTGCATTCGCTGACCAAATCGTAGGCGGTATATCCACTCCTTTCATTGAAAGGGTTTTCCCCATGCCGGCATCAAGCAAGGTGACTTTGGTCGCGCTCATTGGAAAAGACTTTCTCCCTAATTTTGGCTCTAGTTTTGGTTTTCAAAATGACTCGTGATCATACTTTACAAATCACTTACAAGCAGCCTTTAGAATAATGGGCGCTTGACATAACATAGGCGAATTATTACCGGTAGTAGACATGGCAAAACCCCCAAACTTTAAATTCGATACCTTGAGCTTGCATGCAGGCCAACGTCCCGACCCGGCGACAGGAGCCAGAGCTACTCCAATTTATCAATCTGCATCATTTGTGTTTCCCGACACCGATTATGCCGTTGGGCTATTTAATATCGAAAGAGCCGGTCATGTATATTCCCGGCTTTCGAATCCGACTACAGCAGTATTAGAAGAACGAATTGCCGCCCTGGAAAACGGTGTAGGCGGAATAGCTACTGCTAGTGGTCAGGCTGCGATGCATCTGGCAATAGCCACCATCGTCGGCAGTGGTGACCATATAGTGGCATCGCGCAGTATTTATGGCGGTACCCATAACCTGCTCGCTTATACTTTACCCAGATTCGGGATTGAAACTACGTTTGTCGATCCTCGAGATCACGCTGCTATTAGAAGTGCAATTCGCGAAAACACGCGACTGGTGTTCGGTGAAATTTTGGGAAATCCCGGACTGGAAGTACTCGATGTACCAGCAATCGCAGAAATCGCCCATGCAGCGAGACTTCCATTGTTAGTCGATGCCACCTTTGCCACTCCCTATCTCTGTAAACCCATTGATTTTGGCGCGGACCTTGTAATGCACTCCGCCACTAAATTCCTTTCCGGCCACGGGGTGGTTATCGGGGGATTATTAGTGGATGGCGGAACTTTCGATTGGGAAGCATCTGGAAAGTTTCCTACCTTGTCTGAACCCTATGAAGGTTTTCACAATTTAAACTTCGCCGAAGAATTCGGACCAGCGGCATTCATCACTCGCGCTCGAAAAGAAGGACTAAGAGATTTTGGTGCATGCATGAGCCCGACAACAGCATTTCAAATTCTTCAGGGCATGGAAACTTTGCCACTGCGAATGCAGCGCCATGTTGAAAATACTCACGCTGTGATTGAATTTTTGGCAGAGCAAGAAGAAGTTGAATGGCTTAATCACCCCAAGCTTGAATCCCATCCCGATCATGAGCTTGCAAAATCCCTACTGCCCAAAGGATGCGGCGCTGTCTTTAGCTTCGGCATCAAAGGTGGACGGGAAGCCGGCATTAAATTCATTGAATCCCTCGATGTCTTTTCCCATTTAGCCAACGTTGGTGATGCCAAATCACTGGTAATTCATCCTGCCAGTACCACGCACCACAGGATGGATGCCCAAGCGCTGGAAAATGCCGGTATCTCTGAAGGGCTCATTCGTCTTTCTATTGGCCTCGAAGATGTAAGCGACCTCACCTCAGATCTAAAGCGCGGACTCAAGGCATCCCAAAGGTAAAGAAGGAATTCACCTTGTATTTTGAAGTAAACGGTAACAAAGTTTTTTGCAGCAATGGCACAGGTTCGCTGAATCCTGATCAAGATTCGGTGGTATTCATTCACTGTGCTGGCTTAGATCATTCTACTTTTGTCTTAGTGTCTCGCTATTTTGCCCGCAATAACTTTAATGTTTATGCGCTCGACTTACCTGGTCATGGCAGATCAGTAGGTGAACCACTGAATTCAATAAAAGCGATGTCTGATTGGCTACATGAAGCCTTGAATGTATTAGACATCGAGCAAACGGCAGTTGTGGGCTACAGCATGGGTTCGCTTGTTTGTTTACAGTTTGCCGCAGACCATCCTGAATTTCTGCGATCCATGGCGCTGGTGGGCACTTCTATTCCAATGCCTGTTTCCGATCCTCTATTAAACGCGGCCAAGGAAAACTCCCACGACGCCATCGATATGTCCAATACCTGGAGTCACAGCAAGTTGGCGCAGTTGGGAGGTAATGAGAATCCTGGCATGAACATGATGATGAGCGGACAGCGCTTACTAGAGAATTGCCAGGAAGATGTGTTCTATGCCGATCTAAAGGCTTGTAACGAGTTCACTAATAGTTTGGAATTGGCTGAGAAAATCACAACGAAGACATTAGTTTTTGTAGGTGATCGAGATCAGATGACAATCCCAGTCAAAGCACTGAAGGTTGCGGAGTCTATTCCAAATTGCAAAATAGTGCGACTAAGTCACTCAGGCCATGCCATGTTCTCTGAACAGCCGAACGCAGTGCTTGATGGACTCATAACTATTGTTTAATAGTTTTCCCAGCCAATTTAAATTCTCGCAACCAACGCAGAATCGAAGTCGCCAATATTAAATAGATCACCAGCAATGGCAGCGAAGCGACCAGTGAAGCTGTTTGCAATTCTCTTAATCCACCAATAAACAACAGAGAAATTGGCAGCAGACCGAGGGCTGCCGCCCAAAAAACTCTATTCCAACGTGCCGGGTGTTGATGTTCTGCAAGATGACTCGTTGTGCCGGCAGCGATTGTATAAGACGCCGAGTCATAAGTTGTTCCCATAAAAACCAGGCCGATTATTGAAACGTAGATTAGCCAAAAATTACCAGCTGGTAGCAAAGCTACCATGCCTGCGATAGCAGTCGACGGCCCCACTTCAACAGCTTGTTCTATTACTGGATAGGTTCCTTCCAACTCCAACGAAAGTGCAAAATTTCCCAAGACAATAAAAAATAATGCACAGCCAAAACTTCCCCAACCCAACATGCCAAAGATCAATTGCCGAATAGTTCGGCCTTCAGAAATTTTACAAACGAACATTCCAATGAAAGGCCCCATCGCTAACCACCAGGCCCAATAAAAAATAGTCTAGCTCTCGACAAAATCACCTTGCTCCAACGGGTCAGTCCAGAACAACATTGTTATGAAATTTTGCGTGACATTGCCAAGTGCCACTGTGCCCATTTCGAGAATGAACCGAGTAGGCCCCACAATAAAGACGAACAAGATAAATACTAACGCCAGTGATGCATTTAGATTACTTAACACCCGGATGCCTTTGTCGAGCCCTTTGTAGACGCTAAACGCGATGAGTCCAGTTGCTAAAATAATGATGGTGGTTTGTAAGTAAATGCCGTCCTCAATTCCAGTTAATTCATTTATGGCGGATGAAACTAAGGAAGTGCCGAATCCCATGCCGGTTGCAGCAGTGCCTAATACACCGACAATGAAAAACAAATCTATGGTTCTGCCTGGCCATTTGTTAACAGAATCGCCTAAGACAGCAGAGCAAGCCGAACTCAGTCGCAACGCTGGAATCTTTTTTACATGATAGGAACAAGACAAGGCTAATGCCGGCAAACAATAGAAGGCCCAGCCAACGGGACCCCAATGGAATATCCCATAGCTTACGGCCCAGGTTATGGCTTGTTCACTTCGAGGCTCAACGCCGAATGGCGGTTCTACATAGTAGAAAGCCCATTCAGTAGCCCCCCAATAGATAAGAGAGGCCCCGATTCCCGCACAGAACAGCATTGAGGCCCAACTGAAATGGGAATAAGCGGGCTTTATGGATTCTCCGAGAACTACGTTTCCATACTGACTAACAGCGATGAAAACCAGAAAACCCAAGGTGAGAACAGCCGCATAAACATAAAGTGTGCCAAAGTTTGAAGTCAGACTCTGGTACAAACTATCGATGCTTGAAGTACTCCATTCTGGAAAGAGCACAATTACCAGAACCACAGAAAGCAGAATTGCACTACCTAATCCGAAGAGCACCCAATCGATATTTTCCTTCGCGTCTCGAATTTCCACTTTTGGGTTGGAATCAGTCACTCTTGCGTCTCGCTACGGGGATTCGTCTGTGAAATAAATTATGCTCGCCATTCGTCCCGTGGCCCCATCGCGGCGGTATGAATAGAAGGTCATGTCATCGCAATGGGTGCACTGCCCTCCTCCATATACTTCGGTGACTCCAAGCAGCGCGAGTTGTAGCTTCGCAAACTGGTAAAGATCAAACTGAAATTTGCCTTCCTTTGTAGATGCAGTAAATGATTGTTCGATTGTTTCTATGTGACTCTCAGAAGCAGAATTCTCTAAAAATTTTTGCTTTATTTCCGAACCAACTTCGTAGTGACACGGTCCTATTGCAGGACCTAACCAAACCAAAATGTCTGCGGAATCGCTCTCCATCGCATTAACCGCGTTTTCTAAAATTCCTCCATGGAGCCCGCGCCAACCTCCATGAACCGCTGCTATTTCTGTGCCTTGCTTGTTGCTGAACAACATCGGCAAACAGTCCGCAGTTAATACACAGCAGGCCACTCCTGATTCACTGCTTACCAAACCATCAGCAGATATTTTGTGACCAGCACTCTCAATAGTAATGACATCCGCTCCGTGTATCTGATCTAACCATTGATAGGAAATTCGGGGCGGTAGATCTTCACGCAGTAAATCTCGATTGCCAGCTACGGCTAAAGGATTATCCCCAACGTGATTAGCAAGATTAAAACTTGCATAGGGTGATTCACTAATCCCACCAGATCGGGTTGTCACCATTGCATGTACATTTCTTGGGGCAGGCCAATCGGCATTGAGAAAGCGCTGATCACTCATTTTCTGCACCGCCTAACTCGTGATCATTTTTCATCGCAACGAGTAAATGCTGGAAGTCCTGCGGGGCCTCAACTTCCCAAGCCATAGTCTCGCCAGAAGTAGGATGCACTAGTGCTAGCCTTCTTGCATGCAGCGCCTGACGTTTAAAATTCCGAAGTACCTCGGCAAATTGTTCGCTGCAAGCCGAAGGAAGTTGTAAACGCCCCCCATAAAGCGGATCTCCAACCAGAGAATGGTTGATATACGTCATGTGGACGCGAATCTGATGGGTTCTACCCGTTTCTAGATTTAATTGGACATGAGTATGGGAGCGATAGCGCTTGATAACTCGATAGTGGGTTATTGCTTCTTTACCATTCTCAGTAACCGTTTTCTTCTTTCTATTTATATGATGTCTGCCTAAGGGTTCATCAATAGTGCCTCCTCCAGTTAAAACACCATGAACAACCGCTTCGTATTCGCGCTCAACTGAACGCTGCTGGAGCTGATTAACCAATGAACTATGACTTTCCAGTGATTTGGCTACCACCATCAGTCCGGTTGTGTCTTTATCAAGGCGATGAACAATTCCTGCACGGGGCAGTGAATCCAGGGCAGGATAGGCATGCAACAGTCCATTAAGCAGGGTTCCCTGATAATGTCCTGCTGCCGGGTGGACTACTAAGTTGGCGGGTTTATTGAGAATCAGAATCTCGTCATCTTCGAAGACAATGTCCAAATCCATTTCTTCTGCCACGAATTGCTCATTAGCTGCCAGCACAGCCTCTATTTCGAGCAGATCACCAGTCTGTACCGGATCCCGCGGGCGCAGCGTCTTTGCGTTGACTTTCAAACTGCCGTCTTTAATCCAGGATTGCAGGCGGGCACGAGAATATTCAGGAAACAATTTCGCGGCAATCTGGTCTAATCGGCTACCCGTAAGGTATTCCGGGACCTCTGCCGACAAAGAGATATGAGCTGACATTGGGCTATAATAGCTCGAATAAGATAAGAGCGGCAGATTCCGGCAGTAAGAAGCAGATTCAGGGCACGGGCACAGGCCCCAGATATAGGCCAGAATGTCCGTGTATGGTTAAATACGCGCTATTGCAGTAGAAGGAAAGGAAGAGAGTTGAAAAAGCATCTTAACAAATCAATAATTTATCTCGTTTTGAGCATCGCTATTAGTGGTTGTAGCTTATTCGGGGATGATGAAGATGAAAACGAATTTGCCGGCCTGTCAACGGAAGAACAGTTTTACGAAAGAGCACTCGATCAACTGAATGGGCAAAATTACCGTGGCGCAATTTCAACCTATCAAGCACTAGAATCTCGATTCCCATTTGGCAGGTTTGCCGAGCAGGCCCAAATAGAGATTGTTTTTGCGCACTATCGTAATGATGATATGGAAGCCGCAAGAGCTGCAGCCGACCGCTTTGTTCGATTACACCCCGACAGCGACAACATAGATTACGCCTTCTACATGCGTGGGCTTTCCTCTTTTACTGATGGTGGCGGATTGTTTAATCGATTTCTTCCTATCGACCACACCAAACGCGATCCTGGTCGAGCCCAGGAATCTTTTAATGATTTTGCACAATTGCTCGCACTCTATCCTGATAGCGTTTATGCCGGTGATGCCAGAGCAAGAATGATCTACTTGCGTAACAATTTGGCGCGCTATGAAATTCACGTTGCCAACTACTATTTAGAAAGACGCGCTTACATTGCTGCCCTGCGGCGTTCGCAATACGTCGTCGAAAATTTTCAGGGCACTCCTGCAGTTTCAGATGGTGTCGCTATTATGACCGAGTGTTATTTGCGACTTGGACTCGATGAATTAGCTGATACTTCCCTGGCCTTACTGAGAGAGAATTATCCGGAACATGCTTCCATCGACAATAACGGTGATTTCATTATTAGAACTGAGATTACTAATCCTTCACTTCTGTACACAGTCTCCTTCGGACTGGTTGGTGACAATGCAGTAGATCCTCCGCTAGCACCCACACAAAGACCAATCACTTCGGGTAGTCAGCAAATCATCAATGACCAGCAGGATATTGAGGTAGAAGAAGAAGGAAGATCATTCCTTAGCATCATCACTCTGGGCATTCTCTAGTAGTAACTACCTCTGAGAGCCACTAGCCTGGCGTTAACTCGCCCACAATCTCAAAAAAAGTCGATTTTCTTGTAAACCGATCCAATTTCGGCGCGTTTGTACTAATGGGTAAGAGTAATTTTGGAGTTTGAGTAGCCGATATACTGCATTATTAACGGTGTTAAGCGAATCTGACTAGGCCTGAATTCGCACTCGGGAGCTCAATTCTGGACAACTCAGCCTCAATGGACAGCTTTCTGCAAAGCGTGCAGGCAAGAGCCTTTCGCATTGCCCAGTTCGCCACTGGCAATGCCGAAGATGCACTGGATCTTGTACAGGACGCCATGTTTAAGCTGGTTGAGAAGTACTCCAGCAAACCGGAGGCAGAATGGACTCCCTTGTTTTATAGAATCTTAAGCAGTCGCATAAATGACTGGCATCGTCGCAACAAGGTTAGAAATAGACATCGAAGCTGGTTATATAGCAGCGAAGAAGACAACGAAGATCCGATCCAGACCGCCCCGGACCCCTACGGACAGACTCCGGAAACTGAATCGCAAACAGATGAAAGTATGGAAAAACTTCAGGAAGCTCTAAACAATTTGCCCTTGCGTCAACAGCAAGCGTTTTTATTACGTGCCTGGGAAGGTCTCGATGTAAGACAGACAGCTGCTGCCATGTCTTGTGCAGAAGGCAGCGTGAAAACTCATTATTCTCGAGCAATACACAGTTTACGTGAAACACTGGGCGAACACTGGCCATGAACAAACTAGACGAACCAGAATTTTTAGCAGAAATAAGATCCAGACTGGACCGCAGTACGGCCGATCTAAATCCTGCTATGACTGTACGTCTAGATCAGATGCGAGAGCAGGCATTGAACACGCCCCGAATTCAGCAGGTTGTTGACGATGAATCACTAGTGGATGGCGTGCTAAACACACTGGATGATAACGAAGAGTTATCTCCAGTTATCGAACAACGATTAGATCAAATTCGTCAAAAAGCCCTTGCTAAAATGGGCGCTAGCAATACTGTAGCTAGGGCTTCATTGCTTGATCGTATTAGAGAAGATATTGCAGAGCGCTTTAGCAGCGGAATTTCTATGCCTGCCAGTATGTTTGCTACTGCATGTTTGATGGTGACCGTTGTTTCTTTGTTTTATGTTTCATCCAGACCAGCGGGAAGTCTGTCTCTGGAAGAGGAACTCACCTTGATTGCCTCAGCCGATGACATCGAGTTATATGAGAATCTGGATTTCTACTTGTGGCTGGCTGAGAATGGGTTACCGGATTAATTGCTGGAAAAACTTAGTTGGCCAGTGCCTTTTAAGCTTTATCTCCAGCGCCTATGGAGCTGAAGAAGATTCAGCCCCTGAAGAAGTTTTAGAAGTACCAAGCCTGGAGTTTCTTGAATTTCTGGGTTCTTTTGAAACTGATGAAGGAGAATGGATAGATCCAGAAAGTTTAATGACCGAAGATTTCGGGAATTTATTAGACGCAACACCAATATTTGTTCCTGATGGACAGGAAAATAACACTGACAATGCAGATAGTAGACAAAATAGATAATGGCTAAATCGTTAATACATATTTTATTAGTAGTTTGCTTGTGTTTAGCGAGTAGCCAGCTTAGTGCCCAAAATAAAATTCCCTGGACTGAACTCTCTTTCGAAGAGAGACAAATTTTGCAGCAATTGCAGATTCAGGAAAATCAATGGGAAACTTTACCTGCGGAGCGGCAACAGCGAATTCGTCGGGGCGCGAGCCGATTTGAAAGAATGCAGCCTAGTGAACGCGCGCAAGCATTAAATCAGCAACGTCGTTTCCAAAATCTAAACCAACTACAGCAGCAACAAGTCGTCCAACGCTTTCAACGATTTAATGCACTAAGCGGTGAACAGCAGAGAAGATTGCGACAATTTCAGCAACGCTTTCAAAATCTTCCCGAAGCGCAGCGACGGGAGTTACAACGTCGTTATCAGGAACAACTCAACCAGCTACAGAGAGAACGACAGATTCAAAGGGATGCCGCCAATGAAATTCGTCAATCCCAACGGCGGGTTCAACAAATATTGCAACAAAACAATCCGACCAGATCGGCAAATCGAGATCAACGCCGAGTCAATCCTGGCAACAATTAAGCTTAATCCCCTATTGGCCATGCGTTCGTAATCGGATAGCGCCTATCTCGGCCAAACCCTCGCTCAGTCAAACGCACTCCCACCGGACTCTGTCGCCGCTTATATTCATTTAAATCAACCAATCTTAAAACACGGCGAACTGTTTCCGCGTCGAAACCTTGTTGGATTATCGCTGCCCCGCTTTGATCTTTCTCGACGTAGAGTTCCAGAATCTGATCGAGTACGGCATAGTCAGGCAGGCTGTCCTGATCTACCTGTCCAGGGGCAAGCTCCGCGGACGGCGGCCGATCGATAACCTCTTGCGGAATGATCTCCTCTTCACTGCCAGCAAACTCCTTATTGCGATATTCAGCCAATCTGTAAACCAGAGTTTTCGACACATCTTTTAATACATCGAAACCACCGGCCATATCACCGTACAAGGTTGAATAACCGACAGCTATTTCACTTTTATTTCCAGTAGTAAGAACCAATGAGCCTTTTTTGTTGGAAATAGCCATCAACAATACACCGCGGGCACGGGCCTGAATATTTTGCTCACTAACATCTACTTCCAATCCCGCAAATTCATTTTCTAAGGCAGCGAGAAAAGACTTATAAATATCGTTTATCTCGATTACTTGATAATTCACACCCAAAATTTCTGCTTGTTGCCTCGCTACATCTAAACTTAGTTGCGATGTATATTCGAACGGCATCATTACCGCTTCTACTCTTTCACTTCCCAAGGCGTCGACGGCAACTGCTAATGTAAGGGCAGAATCGATTCCTCCAGAGAGACCTAAGACCACCCCTTTGAAATTGTTTTTATTAACATAGTCTCTGACCCCTAAAACCAGGCTTTGATAAACGCTTGCTTCGACAGATAGTTCTGATGCAATGCTTTGTTCTGGGATTTCACAGGCGCCCTCATCATTCACTTCGACTATCATTGAATACAAGTCTTCAACAAAGTTCGGCGCTAAGAAATTACAATTGCCATGTTTGTCCGCCACCATGGAACCACCGTCAAACACGAGTTCGTCCTGACCGCCCACCAAGTTTACGTAGAGTATTGGAATCCCACCCTGCTGGCAGCGTTGCTTTAGAAGTGACTTTCTTTCGGCTAACTTATTAATGTGGAAAGGTGAAGCGTTAATGTTTATGACAAATTGAGCGCCAGCTTCTTTAGCTTGTTGAATTGGCTCAGATTCCCACAAATCTTCACAGATGGTGAAAGCACATTTCACACCTAAGATATTTAATACACAGGGCTCTGTCCCTGCCTGAAAATAGCGATACTCATCGAAGACCTGATAGTTGGGAAGGCATTGTTTTAAATAGGTGGCCAGACATTGATCGCCCTTGATAACACTTAAAGCGTTGAACAAACCATTATCTCGCAGAAGCGGATACCCTATGACAAGATAAATGTCCAAGTTAGCATCGAGAATCTTTTTAATTGCTTTTTCAATCCTCAGTTGCAAGCTCGGTCTCAGCAATAAGTCTTCTGGCGGATAACTCGTTAGAGTCAGTTCCGGAAAAGCAATCAAATCTGCTGATTCTTCGTTTATAGCCTGCCTGGCACTTTCAATGACTCTATCGGTGTTGCCATCGATATCGCCAACTAGAAAGTTGAGTTGCGCCATAACTAGTTTAAGCTGTTGCGCCATAAAGTCCTCGATATTGCTATCCTTATCCCTATATAAGCGTGCATATTGTACGATAACGTATTAGCAAAACCCATTTTGCAATAAGAATAGAGTCTCGAAAGTTATTAGGTATGGAAGCAACTGCAGCTCAGTATACCGGCCAATTACAAAATGTTTCGGTGGTTTACAACATCTACCGAATCGTTCTGCCGTTGGTGTTGCTTATTACTTATATAACCAATCCTGAAGCTGCTCAGCTGGGTAGCCTGGACGATACTCTCTTCATTCAAGTATGCGCCGCCTACGCGATATTTGGCGTAATCTTAACCTTTGTGGCCCCAATCGGTGGTGGGTTATTCAGCCATCAGCATATCCTCACTGGCACCCTAATTCTGGATATTCTCGCAATTACTTTGCTGGTTTACACCAGTGAAGGCGTAAGCAGCGGTTTGGGATTACTCCTGATCGTAACGATCGCATCGGGAAGTATTCTAATTCGAGGACGAATCAGTACTTTCGTTGCCGCTGTTGCCGCATTGTCTGTTATGTATAGCGAACTGTATCTGGCACTCGCCTTTGAGGATGCCCCTAATCAATTTGTTCAGGCAGGGATTCTGGGAATTATTCTGTTTGCTACTTCGCTCTATATTCAGTCCTTATCCGATCGATTTTACAAAGCCGCACTTCTTGCTGACAAGCAAGCGATGGACATTATTGATCTGGAAAAACTGAATAATGAGATCATTCAAAGAATGAGAACAGGAGTAGTTGTTGTAAACGCCAACAGCAAAGTACTAAGCATGAATAGTGCAGCCAAATCGACCTTGGAAACAATACTCACTCCTGATTCCGAGAGTCCAATTGAATTGCTATTGCCAGAAGCACTCAAGGAACAACTTTCGCTTTGGAAAATAAATCCCAAACGTCAACCACAGCCCATTGTGATTCCCGGCACCAGCAAACAGGTGCAAATTAATTTTGCTTTCCTCAATCCGGAATCCGATTCTGACGTGCTTATCTTTATAGAAGACAATCGGCAAATTGTGCAACGGGTACGTCAGATGAAGCTTGCTTCACTCGGACGCTTAACAGCGAGCATTGCCCACGAAGTTCGCAATCCTTTAGGTGCGATTAGTCACGCCAGCCAACTCCTAAAAGAATCGGAATCGGTAGCGGACGATGACAAGAGAATGATCGAAATCATTTTAGATCATTGTAATCGAGTAAATATGATTATCGAGGACGTATTAGATGCTTCACGGCATGACGATACTTCTTCCACCAAAGTAATTATGAAAGACTGGCTTGAGCAATTTATAGAAAATTATAAAGCGACCCGCCAAGGTGAACATGATATCGAACTAGAGATTAACCCAGAAGAAATAGAAGTTAATGTCATTACAACTCAGCTTGAACAAGTTTTGAATAATCTTTTCGAAAACGGTCTTCGTTACAGCGAAAAAGAAACTGGTAAATCAACGCTAACGGTAGTTGGTGGCATTGATGATAAACAGCATGATCAACAACCCTATTTGAATATCATTGATAACGGTGCCGGCATATCGGAAGAAGAAGAAGCGCAATTGTTTGAACCTTTTCACACAACTGAAGCAACAGGTACAGGCTTGGGACTTTATATCTCAAAAGAACTGTGCGAAGCTAATCAATCGCAGTTGGTTTACGAACGCACAGATGATGGAAAGAGCTGTTTTAGTATTTACTTCAGTCATCCCGATCGCAGCATCACTTAAGTTTACGGAATACTAATGACAGAAAGAGTTTTAATAGTAGATGACGAACCAGACATTCGTGAACTCCTAGAAATTACTCTTGGCCGTATGTCGCTGGAAACAGAGAGCGCCGAGAATTTAGAATCCGCTCGGCGCTTACTATCTACAGAAGAATTTAACCTTTGTCTCACTGATATGCGCCTGCCTGATGGTGACGGCATCGAACTGGTTGAATATATTCAAACCGATTTCAACCAGATGCCCGTTGCAGTAATTACTGCTCATGGCAGTACTGAGACCGCCATAAAAGCTTTAAAAGCTGGTGCTTTTGATTTCGTTTCAAAACCAGTCGATCTACAAAAACTTCGAGATCTTGTTAGTTCCGCATTACGACTAACTAACACGACCGATCGCGCAAAAACAGAATTGGATCTCAGCAGTCCTACTTCACCCAGCATAACTGGCCAATCACCCAAGATTCAGCAATTGCGCGAACAGATTAGTAAGCTTGCTCGAAGCCAGGCACCAATCTATATAAGCGGTGAATCTGGCGCTGGTAAGGAACTTGCTGCCAGAGCAATTCATGAGCAGAGCTCTCGTAACAAAGGTCCATTCATAGCGGTTAACTGTGGCGCTATTCCAGAGGAGCTAATGGAAAGTGAATTATTTGGTCATTTAAAAGGAAGTTTTACCGGTGCGGACCAAGACAAACAAGGGCTGTTTCAAGCTGCTGATAGTGGCACCTTATTTTTAGATGAAGTAGCTGACCTACCGCTGCACACGCAAGTAAAATTACTTCGTGTAATTCAAGAAAAAGCTGTTCGTCCGGTTGGCTCACAACAGGAACAAGCCGTTGATGTGCGCTTGCTCAGTGCCACTCATAAAAATCTGTCTAAAGAAGTGGAAATGGGTCGTTTGAGACAAGACCTCTATTTTCGCATTAATGTTATTGAACTCGCCGTACCAAGCTTAAGAAAACGAAAAGACGACATTCCAGAATTGGCGGAAACAATTCTCAATCGGATATCCAGGGAGAATGCGACTCCAGTGTGCGCGCTTAGTCCTGAAGCACTACAGGCGTTGCAAAAATATCGCTTCCCTGGAAACGTGCGCGAGCTTGAAAATATTCTTCAGCGCGCAGCGACTCTCTGTGAGAACAATACCATTCAAGAGCTTAATTTGGAGTTCATCAACTCACCGGCCGTTGATATTGAAATAGAAGAAGCAGAATTATCAACTGCGGGATCTACAGCAACTCAAGATGAAAGTTCAACAGACATTCCCATCGAACTCGACGATGATTTTTCCTTAGAAAAACACTTAGAATCTATTGAAATAGAAGCCATCGAAAAGGCATTGGAAGAAACTCGATGGAACAAGACTGCCGCTGCGAAAAAACTCGGCATGTCTTTTCGCTCTTTACGCTACCGGCTTAAAAAACTCGGCTTGGACTAGTTCATTTTCAAAATCTATCACGCAACTTCAGCCCTTCCTGCAGGAGCGAACGGAGCTGAGTCAATTATCGGCGGCTCCGATAACAAAATATTTTTCAGCAATCGCGCAGAAGCTGGCGCTAATAACAATCCGTTGCGAAAATGCCCGGCATTAACATACAGGTTTTCGTAAGGGGGGGACTTGTCCAATGTATGGCATCCCGTCTTCTGTGCCAGGGCGTAAGCCTGCCCATTGCCTTATGGGTTCTTCATTTGCGAGTTCAGGTAAAAGTTTTACCACTGAATTCCTTAACTCTTCTTTCGCTTCTTTCGTTGTGGATTTGTCATAACCGCTGTACTCCATAGTCGACCCAGCCAACACATGCCCATCCTTTCTCGGAATTAAATAACGGCTTTGTGTTAGCAGAATCGTAGACAATGGCAGTTTCTCGAATTTATATAAAAGCATCTGCCCTTTAACTGGCTTTACGTTTATGGTGACGCCAGCAGACTTGAGCAAATCGTGAGTCCATGCTCCTGAAGAAAAAATATAATTGTTGGCCTTAATCCTTTCTTCCCTGGAAGAATCCAGTTGCCTAATCCGCACTGTTGAAATTTGGACTTCATCTTTTTCTAATGCAACTAGTTCACATTGCTCTAAGAGATTTACATTGTTTTTTAACAGTAAACTTTTCTTTAAAGCGCGACATAGGCGTGGATTACGAACATTCGCCACATCCGACATCCACAATGCCGAGCTAAACTCACTAGCTAGCCGTGGTTCTTTTGAATAAATGAAAGAAGAATCGACCTTTTCCATGTTGCGTCGCTGCGCTTGGGCCCAGGACAATGCCGCCTTTTCATCAGCCGCAGCGAGCATTAAAAGGCCAGAAACCACATACTCTGGATCGATGCCTGTTTCTTCGAATAACTCTGCGATGAGTTGTGGGTAAACTTGTTGTGACCAACTGGCAAGATCGGTAACCGGTGTTGAATAGCGCCATGGGTAAAGTGGAGAAACGATGCCCCCACCTGCCCAACTGGATTCACTTCCCGCTTTGTTCTTATCAACAATTACAATTTCAGCGCCAGTCTCCGCGAGCTCACGCGCAAGCAAGAGTCCGTTTATACCGGCTCCAACGATCAAAAAATCACTCATTTCTCTTATTACTTCTAACTATTCCAATTTCAATTCTAGAATGAGTGCGCAACTCTACCCTTAATCACAAGGAGGTGAAAGACATGGGGAGACTGGATGGATTCACAATGCTGGAGCTATTGATCGCACTCCTGATTATTGGAGTACTTTTAGGAGTGGCATTGCCAGATTTCGAACAAACTATTAGTCAGAAACGCTCCGAACAAACTCTAAAAACTCTGACTCAGACCATCGAATTTGCGCGCATCGCTGCAATTACGAGTTCGTCTACTGTTACCCTATGTAAGTCCAGCGATGGCGAAGCCTGCGGTGGCGAATGGAATAACGGAGTACTGGTTTTTACGGACAGCAATCGAAATCGCAGCATTGATGATGAAGACGAATTACTTCGTTACGTGAGTTTTCACTTTGCTAGAGGCCAACTGCGTTGGCGAGCATTTCAAAACAAACCCTATCTGCAAATGACTAGTCAGGGCTTCACCTACTATCAGAATGGAAATTTTACTTATTGCCCGAACGGCAATGACCCGGAATCAATACACCAGATAATAGTTAATCGGCTAGGCAGGATTAGATGGGCCACAGACAGCGACGGGGATGGAATTCGAGAGGACAGTCGCGGTAGACCGCTAAACTGCGACAGCTAAATTAGCGTGTCCAACACTCTTCGACGGTGTCACCAGTTGCTCCTCTTACACCTGTATTAGTAATTGTGTAGGTGGCGCAAGTGTCTGCTAATTGGTCACCCTGTGCTGTGGCAGTTGCTATAAAGCTCGTGGCAATACCAGTTCCGCCTGCAGCTACACTCAACTCATAAAAACCATTGACAGTATCTAAGGTAGTACCCGCAGTATCGTCTACGAGAGGATCGGCTGAAGTCACATAGGTATTATTGCTGGAAAAATAACGCTCCAATTCGCTGGCAACTCGCATGATCTCGTTTTTCGCTTCTGCGCGAGCGGAGCGAATAACGCTATTGTTGTAAGCAGGCAGGGCGATGGCGGTTAATACGCCCAAGATAGCAACTACAATCAATATCTCGATAAGGGTGAATCCGTAGATTTTATGCCGCATTGTAGATCCGGTATTGGTAATTGTAGCTCTCATTGGATTCACCCGACTTGATGATTGATTAAGATCCAGATATTAATCAATGTTCATCTATGCGTTCAAGTAAAGTTAAAGGCCCAAGCACTTCGATTGTCGCTAACATTCTGCCACGCACTCTAAATCGTAATACCATGCCAGGCTCCAAATCCGTTTCACGGAATTCTTCGCCTTGCAAGGTTATTTCTATAACTTCTCTATCATATTCATACTGTACACCAGAGATCACAAAATAACCTTCGTTCGACTCTAAAACCTGGATTGTACCTGTTCGCGGCGTACTTAAATTCTGCCCATTAGCTGCTAAAGACAGACTAAATAGAATACCAAACAACCCTAATCTAAATAGTGGATTGTTTATCAATATATTTTTAAGCAAATTCTTCATTCGACTTTTCCTCAAGTTCATGTGTGTTCTCAACTGAGAAAATCTACTCTAATTGTCGCCAGGATTGGCGACCGTAGGCTTGGTCTCCAACACTAAGCTCAATGACATCAATGTCACCACTGGCGCCTGACCCAAAAGCTACGTCCTGTGCTTCGTCTGCCAGAATACTTACCGTTGGCATAATACCTACATCAGAAGCTCTTCCTGACGCATCCGTATCATCAGAATCGTATTCGCCGTCACCATTCAGGTCAAAGGCAGGAAACTCCAAGGCCGAGCCATCTCTAAAATCCAGCTCCATTAGAAAACTGGTGCCACCAAATTCACATTCGACCGTCGAAGGAATCAGCGTGGTGAAAATAACCCGCCCATTTCGAACGATCGCGCTACTGATTTGCCGTTCGCCAAAGTTTGCCGCATTAGCCGAGCCCTCAATTTCCACTGGAATCAGATCAATATACCAACCTAAATCGCTGGCCCATTGAATCTCATTGTCGGTTACATTACGCAGCAAGAAGGTCTCGTCATCAACGCCATCATCGTCAGTATCAAAAGCTTGCGAGAATTGATTGCTAATTTCCTGTTTCAGCAAATTGCCGGTGGTGATAGTTGGACCGGCACCGCCGTTGTTGTTTTTATCCCAAATTCCATAAAAAGATTGAGTAGTCTGGCCGGAACCTACGTTGTCACCAGTTTCGAGATACTTACCAGTGCCAAAATAAACCATGAATCCTTCCAGGTTATCGGGATGGAATGTCGCCTGAGGCTGGGAAGTAATTGGTTGACCTGTAGGCGTTGTAAATAAAGGATCCGGTGTGCCAGCAGAAGACCAGGCCGAATCCCAGGAAGACGAGTTCGAACTGGTCACGTCGAACTTCCACATATTTCCTTCTGCATCTCCTGCATAGATGTAGTCAGCAGTAAAATTAGAATCCACATCAATTAACAACGGCGTGTTTAAGCCGTTAGGTGTTCCTACTGAGCCTGCCTCGGTATCGATCTTTTTGATCAAATCGCCAGTTTCAATATCGACGATATAAAGCACTGCGTGTCCAGTAGTACTGGCGGTGCCATCAGCTTCAGTGTTGTTATAGCCATTGCCGAATACGGCAGCCCAGGTATCGTCATTCATTTTAGCAATTTGCACCTTGCCGTAGGTGTAGCCAAGATCAGCGTCATCCGAATCATCAAATTCAAAGAGAATCAGATCATCTGCATTAGCCTCATCGAAGGTGGAAGGCTCGGTTACATCCAGAGCATAAACTCCCTGCCCACCGCCGGAGAGACCACCTGCAATTACGGTACGCCATAAACCATTAGTTGCACTCATTGGATCATTCATGTTCGGCATGAACACATCGATGATGTTTGGACCACCGTCTACGAAGTAACGGTGTTCGTAATCGGTGTCAGCCAGGTAATCCAGATTTTCATAAACTATATTGGGAACATAGGCAAACAATTCATCGCCGGTGTCGTCATTAAAGGCATGGACCATGCCGTCATTAGCGCCTACATACACCACTCCCTGGCGACTGGCGTTGTCAGTTTTAAAATCGTTGTAGGATTTAGCTTCAAGCGCATCAGGGTAAGGCGCATTGGGCACATCAACGAATTTAGGGTCTGAGTTTACGATATCGCCAAGCACACTATTACGTAGTCTAAAATTTTGCCCAGCTAATTCATTGGTTTCATCACCACGTAAGAAATTGACAATGTCATAACCGTAAGTTTGATTGGCAGAAATTTCACCAGCGTCCATTGTGCCGAGAGCGTAAGGAGCACCGGTCATCAGTTCGGCGATCTGGCCTGAGTTCATTTCAGCCGTTGCACTCGGGCTGTTGTAGTCAGATGGGAATCTGAATGGGATACCTGCCCCCTCAACCACACCACCTACAGGAAAATCGACTAAGGGATTGTAGGTAATAATTTCTCTACCAGTATCATAATGCTGAGAATTAACACGGGCACCAGCTTCCCAAACGGGATTAGGTTCGATTGTGCCATCCAAATTAATTTGAAATGCCAGTAATTGACCTTTCCAGTCCGAACTGTCAAAACGTGCCTGGAATAACTTACTACCTGCATTAAGTGAACCTGTATTAGTCGCTACTGATGCAGCAGAACCTACACGGTCAGCAATTTCGAGCAGCGCCTCACCAATCGCTTGCGCTACACCAGTGGATGATTGCGCAGAAACGAAGAAAGCCTTGCTATTAAAGGACGCGTGCCAGAGATCATCGATTTTCTCTGGATCAGAGTTTACATTTCCATCATGCCAGGCGCCGTTTTCTGCCAGCTCCGGATTCGGATAGCCGTCATCGTCGGTATCTACTAAATTTCCACTCACCCCAAAAGCAACGGTGAATGTCACCATATGCTGGTGCTCTGCAGGATCGATAGGGGTAGTTGGGACATCATTGTCAAGCGGACTTAAGTCTTTCTCATAAAAATAGAGAGCAACGTCTGAAAGATTATCACTATCACCGTCACCATCTTCGTCGCCAATCTCTGACGTATACGGACTACTACCACCCCAATATCCATCAGTGAACAATACGGAGTAGTTCTGTTGGCATTCTGAAATAATTGGATCGTCATAGCTGTAGCCCGAGTAATCGTCAAAGTATCTTCCTACTCGTTCCAATCCTCTGCGTAAAGGGGTTCCCTGGCTTTCCCATTCCCAGCTATACATGGACTGTAAGAGGGCAGCGTTGTGGGTGTCGTAGTCTTCAATTAATGGGCCAGGTACTTCTTCGAAAACAACCGCGTAATCATTAATTTGGCTTAAGCCGAAACGGAAATCACTGTTAGCAAGCACAACACTGGTTACTGCTGACTTAGATACGAATGAGCGACGGCGATGGTATTGATACCAATTGGCAATATTTTGTTTGATTTGAGTTACGGTGCGACCCCATGGATCCGTCGCAGCGCCGTTAATGGTGCTATTGACCACGGTCGTACCAAAACAATCATCGAATGGAATAGGATCATCAGCATCATCGTTATTGCAACTGCTAGTAGGTAAAGCTATTACCGTAGCCGCAGCGGGAACCGTATAGGCATTAACCGTAACGTCGCTCGAATTCACCGTGTATTTTGTGTGGGAATCCCAGGAATCCACCAAGCCATTTGGGGTGTCGGTTATTCTGTGAGGTCCTTCCACCGTTGAACCACCATTGAAATCGATGCCGTGATCGTCTATCCAAACGTGATATTCAAATCCGGTTAAATTTCGCGTCATACTATAGCCATCGGTGCCGGGCTGAGGATTACTGCGGGCATTAGTGAAAGTCGCGTTAGAAAATCCTATCCAGGGTGAATACAGAGACGCTGGGTTGTAGTAAAGGATATTCATGTCTCCATTCAAAATTCGCCAGTCTTGTTCTGCAGTATCATGTGCGTCCTCTACAGCCGCTCTGTTGCAGGACTGATACACGTTATCATCGTTAGAAGTAGACCAGCTGGAGTATATGTAGTCGCGCTCTTTGTTAGTTTCACAATTGCCTAAACTAGTGTCTCCATCGGTTGGATCGATATAGATCAAACCATCGTCTACCAATCCTACAGTATCGGATGAGGACCAGTAATCCATATAGTAATGGTGCGCAACAGCCAGAACTTCCCAGTCCATAGAACCGGAATCATCCATCATAAAAAATACATTGGGATCGATCTGGGTGCCTAAAAACAACGGTATATCAGACAGATTTAACTCTGCAGAATTCGCCGTAGTTCCAAAAGCCAGCATAAATACTGACCCAAACCATGAAAGAATTAATTTAAATTGTTGTCTTAAACTCATTACTGCCTCCAGGGCACTTACCCGGAAAACTAATCTGGATATGATTGAACGAATGTCGCCTGAACTGAAACACGGGTAGCGGCATTCACGCCGACACCCGATGCAGTTATGCGATGAAAAACTCTTGGTACGGTTTGTTCGCCACCACCAATCGCGATAGATTGGCCGGTATCAACAACCGCATATTCTTCGATAAGATAATCTGGTTGCGCTGCAACTGTAGCAACATTGGTGATAGCAATACCGTTTGCCGTCCACCAGGCAGCGTTGATGTTGGCATGATCCCACCAATAAAGTCCGCCTCCATTATCGGGATCAGGCGCATCGGTAGACCAAACTCCGGTGCTGCCGTCGCCACTGGTAGTGGGTCTGGAGGCTTGCGCGATTAACCAGCGTTCACCAACCTGCAGCGCCGAATCAGCTGAGTTGAATGCCAACTCGTGATCACGCATGTTGCCTGACATGCGTTCTTCGAGAGTCGTGGATTCCATGCCGGATACACCCATCATGGTAAGCACCGTAAGAAAAATCAGACAAAAAATCAGAATTGCCCCTTGTTGCTTCTGGGGCAGTGCTCGCTTGCCTAACTGTCTTTGCGTTCTTCTCACTTTGATCAGTCTCTGTTTGTCCAATTTCCCGAATCTACTGAATTTCTCTGTCTTTTCCGTGAACTAGCTCTAATCTCTAGGACACTTTGTCAAAACTGTTAAGTACCTAACGCTCTATTGCGCAGACTAATGGTGTTTACGAAATCCCTTCGCACTCTATCGTCCGCAGGCAAGGCACCGTTGCCGCCTCCAGCGCCATCGTAAACTACACCATCGAATGTATAGGCTTGTGGCACGGGTACCGTACCGTTTTCTACCGACTGCATTAATAAACTGATGCGAATTGAGATAACTTCGTCCCAATCGGTCACATTGTCTGCAGTGAGATAGGCATCCACGGTAGCGCGCACATCCTGATCGACGTTAACGCCGTAGAGCAACTGCATTGATTCGACACCTTCGATTACTTCTTGAGGAGCCGCTAATGTGCCGTCATCGTCAAGAGTAGCCATAAATAGAGAGGGTGAATTAGTAGCAGTGTCATCCCTCTTGCCTACGTAAAACAGCGTTCCTTGCAGGCGAATGACCTCAGCTGGAACAGCAGAGGTAATCACCGAAGTAGCAACGGCATTGCCGGGAGCACAGGTAGCATCGAGAGTTATAGTCGCTACTAATCCCGCATTAACAACTGTGCAGGCTTGAACAACGTCTACCTGCTCACAATCACTGATAATTAAAAATTCATCCTCTTGAATACCCACTGCAGAATCCGCTGTTATGACGTCCGCAGTCCCTGGGGCATTGTTGACTACTGAGAGAACTGCACCTGGATTACCCTGGGTTCCCCACAACCTTAAAATGTCAGAATTAGGTGTCGCATTTACATCAGGAATAACGAAATCAGGAGCACCTGGATCAGGATCGCTCGTAGTCCATTCGCCATTGCCAAATGTTCCAACAACAGCAACATTGTTCTGACTGTTGTTAACGGTTCCCGGGTCAGTACCCCCGGCTTCCCAGCCCTGCACACCGAATTCCGGTTGGAAATCATCGTCAGCACCATCAGCATCAGTCAGTAAGTTGTTAGCTACATTTCCTTCGATGGAACCGAGACAGCCCAGATAACCTGCCATGCGTATTTCATTGGAGAGAAAATTCATGGCGAAGCGACCATTCTCCTGCATCCGCAGACGTGCATCCTGATCTCTCTCAGTGGTCGAGCTCCCCACGTAAATCTGGATTACACCAGTGGCGAGCGTAAGACCCAGCACCATCGCGATAAGCAATTCAATTAAACTTAATCCGACTTGGTTTTTTATGTGCAATGATTTAGTCATTTTTTCAATCTTCACCAATTCAGTCTTATAAAGGTTGCCAGGTAGTTACATAACGCTGTTCTGCAACTCCGTCTCGATTGTCATCCCACCAGATTTTGATGGCATACACGTTACCGGCTCCATCACAGGCATTTGCCGCTGCGGTCCCATCGTCGCCAGTAGCGTCTATACACAACACCGAATCTCCACCTGGTAATGCAGCAGCGACCATGGCAGTCCAATCCAAGACATCTTGATCAGCCATTTCTCCTGGTGTGCAACCGGCCACTAAAAAGCAAGATGCCGTGGCAGCACCTGCCACATCATCATAATCACCGTCTTCGACTCCAATCTTGTTTGCCCGCATGCGCTCAATCATGTCTGCTGTCAATGTCGTTGCCTGGGTTCGATAGAACGCCGACTGATTGTTACGCAGACTCACTGACTGCATTCCGGCCATGCCCAATAATCCGAACGCCAGCACTAACATTGAGATCAGCACCTCCATTAAGGTGCTGCCCATTTGTAGATATAATTTTGTCGGCTTTCTCTTCATAACTAAGTTAGTTGCTAATTCTCAATTCCAATCTCTATGGACAAACCAGTCCGTCTTCAATTCGTCTTCCGCGCCCGGTTGGCCCAACTTCGATGGAGCGAGCGTTAGTGGCGACATTGCTGCCAGGACACAATAGAAAAGTTTGCACACCACCTGTCGCACTGAAGCCCAGACTGTTTTAGGACATTAAATCCCCTGTATAGGTCATCGTGCTGCCGGCACCCAAGGTATCGAACACTCTGACAATCGTGTCGCCCACGTCAACCGATCCAGATAATCCATCTGCATCGCCATTGGCATCATGAAAAACCATCCAGCCTTCTGACCAATCATCTTCATCGCAATCAACACCATCGTTGGTAGCACAAATATGGACATCATCGCCGCGCTTAATAGCTTCACTGCGGGCCAGGTTCAAGGTAGTTAACATGACCTTGATCTGGGAATTCGTATTCGCCGCTTCAACAGTATCCCGAAAGGCCGGCGTTGCCAGAGCGATCAGGGTGCCTAATATCGCCACCACAATAAGCAACTCAATCAATGTAAACCCATTGATTTTATTAGCTTTTTTAGAATAAGACCTGCGCATGTCAATTCTCTGTGTGGCGGTTTTGATTACTATATACAGACTATCTATAAGCCTTCAATAATCTTAGTCAATCTCTGGTTAATCTAATTCTCATTCAACTATGGAACGTAGCGAAAGCCGCGTAGATTCTGGCTCTCTGCATACTTTGTCGGTCCCAACGCCAGGAAATCAATAGTTAGCTTAAATCCCACGTGGGGCTACCTTATAGGAGCTGTATTCTCAGACTGTGAATTAGCTTAAAGATTAGCTATTTCTGACCGCCTATTTGGTTACTTTGTGACTGATTTCACACTGGAAAATCAAGAGCTCTCAGGAATAAAGCTCCCTTTATAGTTTTAGACCATTTCAGCGCATTTTTTAAAGCCAAAAACGCCTAAAGCCTGCATTTGGTATGCTTGCTATGGCATAACGCGCCTACCCACCAATAAAAAGGGATTTTTCTTGCAACTCGACCTGCTTTCAGTCCTGCTACTCGCCTTCACGGGATTTCTTGCAGGAGGCATTAATACGGTCGCTGGTGGCGGCTCCAACTTAACCCTACCTGCTTTGATGATATTCGGATTGCCGGCGGATATTGCCAACGGCACCAACCGAGTCGCCATTTTAATGCAATCCCTGGTTGGCGTAGCCGGTTACGATAAACACGATACTTTAGATCGGCCGGCAGTCGTTCCAATATTAATTCCAACCATAATAGGTGGAGTGGTTGGCGCCCTGGCTGCGGCAGTTATGCCTAACCTGTATTTGAAACCCATCTTATTGGGAACCATTCTGACTATGTCAGTCATCATCCTGGTGCGACCGGATGTAATTGCACCGCCTCAAGGTACTCCCACAAGATCACCCAAAGAGCATCGAGGTGCCTGGTGGGGCTTATTTATAGCTGGAGCGTATGGAGGCTTTGTACAGGCGGGCGTCGGGTTTATTTTGTTGGCGGCTTTAGCGGGTGGATTGCGCTATGACCTAGTGCGAGCCAATGCATTAAAAATGGCCTGCGCCCTGGCCTTTACAAGCGTCGCTGTCGTAATTTTTGTCGCCTTCGATCAGGTCTGGTGGGTGCCGGGAATAATTCTGGCAATAGGCTCAATGGCCGGCGCACATCTCGCGGTGAAGATCGCTGTCAAAGCGTCGCAAAAAAGTATTAAGTGGTTTCTCTTCGCCATGACTCTAGTTGCAGTTGCTGGCGGATTTTATCTCTAAAACACACTAGTCAGATATGTGTCAGTCTTTGCGGAAAAGTATTTTAATTTTGGCACCGCCTAAATCACTTTTCTCAACGCCTATCTCACCGCCATAGCTGCTAACTATATCGGTAACAACTGCTAAACCGATTCCCTGGCCTTGAACTAAAGTGTCAGCCCTGGCGCCTCTCTGTAAAATGAATTCCTGTTTATCTGCAGGAACTCCAGGCCCATCATCTTCGACGATGATATTCAAATCGCGCTTGTCTGCTCCTGAACGTATTAGCCCTACTCTAATTTTTTTGTCGCCGTACTTAAAAGCGTTATCGAGAATATTCCCCAGAACCTCCATTAGATCTCGCTCATCACCGTTGAAAACCGCAGACTGATCTATCTGAGTTTCCAATTCCATGCCTTTGTCGGTATAAACTTTCGCCAGCGCATCCAACACTTTTTCTATGGCTGTGGCGGCATTAACATGTTTCCCCAAAGAGCTACTATTGTTCGATTGTACTGCGCGCTGTAATTGGTAAGTAACAATCTGGCTCATGCGATCTAGCTGATCATTAACGGAATCAAGTTGCTCACCTGATTCATTCGTGGGATTTTCTTTTAGTTTAGGCAGGATGCCAGCAATTACTGCCAGCGGGGTTTTCAGACTGTGGGCTAAATCTCCCAAGGTCGTTCGATAGCGACTTTGCTGTTTGCGCTCCGACTCAATCAATACATTGAGGTTATTTGTTACCCCGCGCAGTTCTCGAGGATAATCCCCTTCAAGTTTGTCTTTGCTTCCCAATTCAATCTGTTTTAAATCGTTTGCCATTCGTTGCAATGGCGAAAGGCCCCATTTCATCAAATAGAACTGAATTAAGAGCAGCAGCACAGCCACACCGCCCAACCAGGACCAGAGATTAGTTCTAAAATTGGAGATTTCCGAATAATAAGGTGCTGCATTTTCCACTACGGAAAAACTGTATTCGTTGTCGTCTTCCCAGAGAATGCCGTAGCGGAGAATAAAGTATGTTTCTTCATCTTCGATAGCCACTCGATCGAATCTGGTCTCACCAACATTGATAAGCTGCTGCAATATTTCCGGTTCCGGAAAACTAAAAGCCCTAGCGGAATCACTTCGCCATAATTCTCCAGCGTTAGTACTGTTTATAAATCCGTAAAGACCAGAATCTAGCTGACTGAATCGAGGCTCCTGTAAAGTTTCGAGAAAGAAGAACTCGCCATTTTCTTCATCCGCCCCAGCCAGGAGCAGGTAGATCTGACCTTGCAACCTATCCTGGGCACCAGCTTCGATACTATTTCGAAAAGCACCATCGAGAACCACTCCCGTTAGACTCAGAAACACGCCGAGCAAGATACTGAACACGATGAGCAAGCGTGTTTGCAGAGAATAATCAGTGGCGGTGGAATCAGGCGTCATTGCCAATTCAGAAATATCCCAATGTAGGCAGTGCTGTTAGAGACTAAAACGATAACCTTGTCCGCGTACGGTTTCAATTGGCTTTAAGGTTTGCTCAGGATCTAGTTTCTGACGTAAGCGGCGAACAAATACCTCGAGCACATTACTATCGCGATCATAATCTTGCGCATAGAGATGCTCGGTCAATTCGGATTTGGAAATCACCTGCCCGGGATGCAACATTAAATATTCGAGCATCTTATATTCATAAGCAGTCAGGTCGACGCTTTTTTCATTCACTGTTAAACGCTTTGCGGTTATATCCAAAGTGAGAGGCCCGAATTCCAGTTTTGGCTTGGAAAATCCAGCCGCTCGTCGCAACAAGGCATTGAGCCGAGCAATAATCTCTTCCATCTGAAACGGTTTAACGACGTAATCATCTGCGCCAGCATCGAGACCAGATACTTTATCCTGCCAATCACCACGGGCAGTAAGAATCAATACTGGAAATTCTTTTCCGGCACTGCGAATTTCTTTAATGAGGGATATTCCATCTATTTCCGGCAGACCAATATCGATAATGGCTGCGTCATAGCTGAATTCGGTTGCGTAATAGAGACCTGACTTTCCATCTTCCGCAGCGTCAACTACATAACCTTCTTTCGATAAGCCTTGCTCCAATTGC
Source organism: Pseudomonadales bacterium (assembly GCA_012103535.1). Lineage (GTDB taxonomy): Bacteria > Pseudomonadota > Gammaproteobacteria > Pseudomonadales > Pseudohongiellaceae > UBA9145. The sequence goes on along the minus strand of WLWQ01000002.1, from coordinate 1,240,922 downwards.
TGGCGCAAAAGGCTTTCATCTTCAACGACCAGTAAACGCATAGTCGACTTACCTCCAAATGCCTTACTGTGTTGTCAGCTAATTGCCGCCGGTAACTTCACCGGTGGTTGAATGCACAAACACAGTAAATACCTTACCTTGATTTTCCATGCGAATTTGATAACGCCTGTTATTACCTTCGCCCACCAAACTAATACGCAAGATATTCCCTGCAAATCTCTGCCGGGCAAAATTTACTGCCTGTCTTTCAGAAATAATGCCATTGGCCTGAGGATTGTTCTGAAGATCTCGTGTAGGAGCTACGCGATCTAATTGATTCTGTTCAACTTGAACAGGAACTAGCTGCGCATAACTGTAAACAGACATGCTGAACAGAAACAAAGCAGCAGAAATTATTAGACCGAGTTTCTTCAAAACTACCCTCATACTCCAGACAGATTCGCAAAGCTTCATGCGTTATGCCTAGATCGATTTACAATACTGGTTGCACACTGACTCGAATTCGAATTTGATCGCCTGGATCGGAATCGGTGCGAATAGAGTACTCTTCCCCGTTATATAGGTAAGTGACTTGATAACCGACCAGTCTTTCTTCTTCATGCTGCTCATAAACAGTATTGCAGCGCTGCACTGTTTCGTATTCAACATAGTCTGAGCGGCTTCTCTGACGAATAATATCACGTCCAATAGAGTGGCCCAACACGGCGCCAAGCACCGCCCCTACTCTTTGATTGGATTTATTGTGACCAACCGCATTACCAATAGCGCCACCAATGATCGTACTTACCAGCACTGGCGTATTTGACTGATTGCGATGAGAATATCGATCTACCGCCATCTCCTCTTCCCAGCATTGCTCTTGCGGCGTGGACACCTGCACCACCTGATAAATAGGCGTTGAGGCTACTACGTCGGCATATTCAAAACTGGTTTCGGCAAGAACGTTTGATCCTAAAAGCGTAGATATGGCCGCCGCGGCGGCAACTAGTCTCTGATTCATCCTGATACCTCATTCTTCGAAAATTATCCCTGGAACCTGCTTCCTGGTTATTCCACAGCTTGTGGGAATAGACAGGAAATGGGCTCTGTTAGGATGGCAATTTAGCAAGGACAACCTGAATTGAAGCTGAAGAAAATCGGGGTTATTGCTCAGGTTTATTAAGGATTTATAGCCATTTAGTAGAGCTCGCTGTCTGACCTAAGCGTGGGTCGCCCGTAGATTAGGCTGATGAGGAAGCTCAGATCTCAATATGAATCTAAAAATCTCCCTAATAATGAGGAGGTTTTTCATCTACTCCAACAGAATCGGCTGGTCCAGACTGGCTATCTGCAAGATCTAAAATCTGTTCCTGTAAATGTTTCATTTCAATTCCCAGTCTTTCAATTTCTTTCTGTTGTTTGACAACAACGTCATTAAGATCCTGCAAAAGATCTTCCTGGAAACTAAATTTAGTTTCCAAATCAACCAATTTGTTATCCATTTTCTAACCCGATTTTTTTAATTTAGTGGTAAACCCTTTTCTCAATAGAGTAATACAAGTTTGTTAGCAAATAATCCATACTCAACTCTCAAAACATTCGATGCTAGTATTGGCTTGAGAGAATCAATTTGGCGAAACCAATACCGATACTATACTTAGATCGAGTACTGCCACCCTGGAAAAGAAACTACTGGTTTTTATTCTTGTCTAACCAGCAATTCATAGCCAAACCTTAGGAATGCAATCCCATGGAAAAAGCCCCGATTAATTGGATAAATATGGTGCTATTTACCGCCACACCAATCTGTGCCGTGACCTTGGTACCGCTGTATGGTTACTTCTATGGCTATGACCTCTACGAGTGGCTGGTTTTTGTGTTTTTAATGGGATTCTGTGGCATGTCTATCACCGGCGGTTATCACCGTCTGTGGTCACATAAAACATACAGTGCCCACCCCTTCCTAAGATTCATCTTTGCCATTGGCGGAGCCTGCGCATTGCAAAACGATATCTTGCATTGGTCTTCCGATCATAGACGTCATCACCAGTATGTAGATAACAATGCGCGCGATCCCTATTTTGCAGGAAGAGGTTTTTGGTTTTCACACATTGGCTGGATTCTTAGAAAATATGAAAGCCATGTCGAAGATTTTTCGAATGTAAAAGATTTGCAAAAAGATCCAATCGTTATGTGGCAACACCGGCACTACTTGAAGTTGGTGTTGCTAACCAATATTGGCCTACCTGCTTTTCTCGGCTATCTCCATGGTGACATTATTGCTTGTTTGCTGCTGGGAGGTTTACTGCGCCTGGTATTAAGTCAACACGTGACGTACCTCATCAATTCCTTAGCCCATATGTGGGGACGCCAACCTTACAGTGACGATTGCACTGCCCGGGATAATTCCTTACTGGCCCTGATAACTTATGGAGAGGGTTATCATAACTATCACCATACTTTTCAATGGGATTATCGCAACGGTGTAAAGTGGTGGCACTTCGATCCAACCAAATGGATGATTAAATTGTGTTCCCTGGTTGGGCTGACCAAGGATCTAAAACGTTGCACCGTTGCACAAATAGAAAAAGCAAAATTGGAGATGCAATATCGCCTGGCAACAGAACGTTGTGAATTGTTGGACATTCCGGAGAATTGGCGTAAAAGATTGGAGCTAGAATACGAGCAGTTTCTGCATACTCTGCAGTTATGGACTGAACATCGGCAAGCCTGGTATGAAGCCAAGGGCAAGAAGATTCAAGAAACACTAGGGCATTGGGACCAGCTTCAACTTCAGGACAAGTACAAGGAAATGCAGTTCTCTTTGAAGGTACAGCGGCGCCGCTGGCAGAAAATGCTAAGAAATTTAGGCGAGCCAATCCCAAATCCTGCCTAGCAGGACCATTTGCCTGAAGCTCGTAAGTTTTAGTCGAAGCCAATTCTTAGTATCATTAGCCATATTAGCCGCAACCCCAGGAATTTCGGCAGAAATTGCGCTATCCCGCGGCGTTAACAGATAAATGAAAACTATTTAGGACGGACTTCACATGGCTCCAATGCGACAACTGAAGACTCTGATCGGCCTTTCACTGCTAGTTGTTTGCTCGACTGCTCTAGCTGTAGAAGAGGGAGACCAGATTCCCGATTTCGATATAGCCTCAATCTATGCGGATAAACCCAATATCAAACTTTCAGACCTGGAAGGTAAAACCCTCTTTATCGATTTTTGGGCTTCATGGTGCGCTCCCTGCATCTTGTCTCTGCCTTCGTACAATAAGATGTATCACAAATACAAAGATCAGGGTTTAGAAGTCATTGCCGTCAACGTGGATAACCCTATTGAGGATGGACTGGATTTCTTGCTAGATACGCCATTGGATTTTCTTATTCCCCAAGACCCTGAAGGCAATGCTGCAGAGTTGTTTGGTGTTATTGGCATGCCATCATCCTATTTAGTCGCACCAGACGGTAGCGTAAAGATGGTTCACATGGGCTTTCGCAATGGCGACATGGAACTTATCGAGGAAGAAGTTCAGAAAGTATTAGCCGGCGACTAGTTCTTGCCCCTAAAAAATTAATTCCAGGGAAGGTTCATCCAAAGCGGCCAGCTGCTCTCTTAGCTCCAAGATGTGTTCTGACCAATAGCGCTGTGTATTAAACCAGGGAAAACTCTGCGGAAATGCAGGGTCTTCCCAACGCCGAGCCAGCCAAGCGCTGTAATTCATGATTCTTAATGTGCGCAGACTTTCAATAAGCGGAAGCTCCGCCGCGCGAAAGTCGTGAAATTCGTTATACCCTTCTGCCAATTCTAATAATTGCGCCTGTCGCTGATTTCGGTCTCCCGACAACATCATCCACAAGTCCTGCATGGCCGGACCCATCATGGTGTCATCAAAATCTACGAAGTGAGGCGTATCCTCTTTCCACAAAACATTTCCGGGATGGCAGTCACCATGAATGCGCAATAACTTAATCTCACCATGTTCCGCAAACCTTGGTTCAACTCTACCGATTAAATCCTGACTTAAAGATTCGTAGGCGGGTATTAACTCCATGGGTATAAAATCATTGCTTAACAAAAATTCCCGACTATTTATCGCAAATCTATCAATCGAAAGCTCTGCTCGCTCTAAAAAATTAGACATGGCTCCTACTGCATGTATTCTGCCAATAAACCTACCCATGACCAGCAGATTATCGAGGTTATCAAATTCTGGCGGCCTACCAATAAACAATGGAAATGCAGCGAGCTGAAATTTCTCGAAAATGTGTAATGTTCCAGCCGGAGCTATATCTAGAGGAGCGATTACGGGAATCTCGAGATCGCTTAACTCTTGCGCGAATCGATGCTCTTCCAGTATTTGTTCTTCAGTCCATCGATCAGGGCGATAGAACTTAACCACGATGGATTCACCAGACTCAAGACCCACCTGGTAAACGCGATTCTCGTAACTGTTTAGCGCAAAGATACGGGCATCAGGATTGAAGTTCAGGCTTTCCACGGCAGCCAACACACAATCTGGGGTTAGTTGGGCATAGGGATGGCTGTAATCCATAGCTACAGCTAGTGGATCAGCAAGGAATGATTTATTGGAGAAACGCCGCCGAACGCAGCTTCAGAACTCATTTATGAATCCTGAGAATCTGCCTTTCCGCCAACGAGTGAGACAGGAAACGGAGTAACATTGTCGCCGTCAGATATTTTGCTTACACCGGATTTGTCCACTTCATCAATGCGAATGATAGCCTGCATTGGAATGAAACTTCTCTTCACACCGTTAAATTCTGCCTTGAGTTTCTCTTCACTAGGATCAACTACCATCTGGGATTTTTCGTCAAACACATAGTCTTCGATCTCTATGAATCCATAGAGTTCGCTCTGGTAGACCTGTTTTACAAAAACCTCATAAACCTTACCCTTATTGAGGAAGCTTATTTTGTAGATCTCAGAAGAATTTCCCATTAAATCAGTCTCTTACGGTGTTGTTCCTGGGTATAAAGCCCAGGCTAGTAGCTAGCCTAACCCTAATATCAGGCTAATTACATGAATTTCAAGTAATTGTATCCAAATAAGCCAACTATTATTGCTCGTTCGACTTATGGCCCGTGCAAGCTGCTGTTATAATTCGCAGCCTTTTTCAAATGCCAAAGATTTTATACTTTGAAAACCCAGTCAAACAAAGCGATGCATAGCGCAACCCGCAAGGTATTCATTAAGACCCATGGATGTCAGATGAATGAATACGATTCTGCGCGCATGCTTGATCTACTCAAGGAAGAGCAAGGAGCCGAATTGGTAAGCAATCCTGAAGAGGCCGATCTTTTGTTGCTAAATACCTGCTCAATACGGGAAAAAGCCCAGGAAAAAGTGTTCCATCAACTGGGACGCTGGCGCAGTCTGAAAGAAGAAAACCCTGAACTAAAAATAGCTGTAGGTGGCTGTGTTGCCAGTCAAGAAGGCGAGGCAATCGGCAAGCGAGCGCCGTTTGTTGACGTTGTATTCGGTCCGCAAACATTGCACAAATTACCGGAAATGCTCGATGACTCAGCCAATGGCAAACCCGTGGTTGATATCAGCTTTCCGGAAATCGAAAAATTCGATCGATTGCCGCAACCAGAAGCAGATTCCTGCCAGGCATTTCTAACGGTTATGGAAGGCTGCAGCAAATACTGCAGCTTCTGCGTAGTACCTTATACCCGCGGCGAAGAAGTCAGCAGACCCTTAGATGACGTATTGGCAGAAGCAGTTCATCTCGCGGAACAAGGCGTGCGAGAGATTAATCTTCTCGGTCAGAATGTAAATGCCTATCGAGGTCTTTCCCATGAGGGGCAGCTAGTCGATCTTGCATTATTAATCAATTACATTGCCGGCATCGATCGGGTTCGATTCACCACCTCTCACCCCGTGGAATTTAATGAGAACCTGATTAAAGCTTACGACGAAGTACCTGAACTGGTATCCCACTTACATTTGCCAGTACAAAGTGGTAGTGATCGAATACTTGCAGCCATGAAGCGTGGTCATACTGCACTTGAGTACAAATCTATAATTCGCAAGATCGTTGCCAGTCGACCCGGCATTAGTCTTTCGTCTGATTTCATCGTTGGATTCCCAGGGGAAACCAATAAAGACTTTGAAGATACGATGAATCTAATTATCGAGATTGGCTTCGATACTTCTTTCAGCTTTATATACAGTGCCAGACCGGGAACTCCGGCAGCAGAACTGAAAGATGAAACACCAGAACAAGAGAAGAAGCATCGCCTGGCCACGCTCCAGTCTCAGATTGTGAAACAAGCCACTGCCATAAGCGAGAGCATGCTAGGAACCGAGCAAACCGTGCTGGTAACAGGGGTATCCAAGAAAAAAGCCAATGAACTACAGGGTAGGACTGAGAATAATCGCGTTGTAAATTTTCCCTGCGATAACCCTGGTCTGATTGGCCAGTTCACCCAGGTTCAGATCACAGACGCATTGCCTAATTCCCTGTTGGGTACGCTATAAATACCGAAATTAATTGAATATTTCCCGAATTTCATTGTTATACTTGGCCCACCAAGATTGAGAGGAATTCCGTTCCTGCATGACCGACCAGACCCTCAGCCTGACGCTATTGCCCGATAATGCGCAGCGCCTCTCCAACCTTTGCGGGCGACTCAACGAACATATTCAGCAAATAGAATCCGACCTGGCCTTAAGCATCCGCCAGCGGGGTAATGTATTCCATTTATCCGGATCTGAAGCTGCGATCGCTGACGGCCGTCATATTTTGGAATCACTGTATTTAGCCACCGAAAATGGCAATCTATTGAACCCGAACATGGTGCATTTGGCATTGCGGGAAATCCGCCTCACTGAAGACGATGAGGCAGAATCGAGCTCCGATGACGAAATCGATAGTCTACTGATTAAAACTCCGCGCTCGTCCATTAAGCCAAGGAGCAAGCATCAAAAACACTATGTCCGAAGTATTCGTCAACACGATATAAATTTCGGTATAGGCCCTGCCGGTACTGGTAAAACTTATCTTGCAGTTGCCTGCGCTGTGGAAGCACTGGTTAAAGAAAAAGTTAATCGTGTCTTACTGGTCAGACCTGCCGTTGAGGCTGGAGAGAAACTTGGATTTCTACCTGGTGACCTCGCCCAGAAAATTGACCCTTATTTAAGACCTCTCTATGACGCGTTGTACGAAATGCTGGGATTCGAAAAAGTCGCTCGCTTGATTGAAAAAAACGTTATTGAGGTTGCGCCACTGGCCTATATGCGAGGCAGAACTCTTAATAACTCATTTATCATTCTCGATGAAAGTCAAAACACTACCAGCGCTCAAATGAAAATGTTTTTAACTCGAATTGGATTTGGGTCGACAGCGGTGATTACCGGTGACGTAACACAAATCGACCTTCCTAAAGGAACTCGCTCCGGTCTGGTACAAGTAAGCAAGGTTTTAGAAGGAATAAATGAAATCGGATTTACCTATTTCAATGCGAAAGATGTTGTTCGTCACCGGCTCGTGCAGAAAATTGTTGAAGCCTACGATGAATTCGATCGCAATTCCGTATCCCAACTTACCACTCAAGAGTCTTCACAACTTAATGAACGTGACAATTGAGTGCAGCAACGCTTGCGACTCTGTTTGGATTCCACCTATCGAAGACTGTCAGCGCTGGATTATTGCAGCACTAAAAGGTATTGCGGTTGATTCCAATTATTCGATTAGTTTGCGCTTTGTGGAAGAGTCGGAGTCTGGCGAGCTGAACAAAAACTATCGAGGAAAAGAGAAGCCAACGAATGTGCTCTCATTCCCAGCTAATTTTCCCGACGAATTGGCAGAATCACTGGAATTCAGGCCTTTAGGAGACATCATAGTTTGCCCGCAAATCATCCAGGACGAAGCGGAGCAACAGGGTAAGACACTGAACGCACATTGGGCCCATATGTTGATTCACGGGGCTTTGCACTTAAGCGGATTCGATCATTCCAACGAATCCGAAGCCGAACTCATGGAAACTCATGAGGTGAATACCCTTGAAAAACTTGGATTCCCGAATCCTTATTTGATAGGGTAATCCGAAGCGGAAAACTCAGGAGAGTACGAGAAACCAGCGCATGACTGACGACCAATCTAGCATCGATCCGAGGCCTAAATCTTGGATCGATAAAATTGCACAGGTATTTTCAGACGAACCCACCGATACTAAGAGCCTTCTTGAGGTTCTGCGAAACGCCGAACAAGATCAGGTACTTGATGCTGACGCCCTGAGTATAATTGAGGGTGCGCTGCAAGTATCCAGCATGCAAGTGCGGGATATTATGATCCCCCGCTCGCAGGTAGTCACTGTTCCGGCGAAACTCTCTCCCAACGAAATTATTGACCTGGTATCCAAGGCATCTCACTCGCGTTTTCCTGTTATTGGTGAAAATGTTGACAATATTTTGGGTATTTTATTAGCAAAGGACCTTCTCCCTCTTATTTTAAATGGGAACACGGAAAAGCTAGACATTAAAGATGTGGTGCGACCTGCCACCTTTGTCCCAGAAAGCAAGCGCTTGAATATGCTCTTGAAGGAATTCAGGGAAACCCGACAACATATGGCCATAGCCATCGATGAATACGGAAGCGTCTGCGGTGTAGTGACAATTGAAGATGTGCTGGAGCAAATGGTCGGTGAAATAGAAGACGAGACCGATGTCGACAACGATGATTTTATTAAAAAGTTCGATGACGAAAATCATATTGTCAAAGCGCTTACTCCTCTGGATGAGTTCAATGAGTATTTTGATACTGAATTAAGCGATCAGGAATTTACTACTATAGGCGGCCTGGTTTTACAGCAATTTGGTCATATTCCGGAGCGCGGAGAGACGGTAAATATTGGCCCCTTCCTAATCACCATTCTCAATGCCGATAACAGGCAGATTAAGTTAATTAAAGTCACCTCGACGCTGGTCAATATAAGGAAAAAGCAAAGCTAAAAGATTATCTCCCCCTAGCCCAACCAAGGGCCATTAACGGCCTTCTTGGCACTATGAATTAGTTGCAAGGCCTACCTGTTGAACCCGCTCTGGGTTATGCTTGCGGGTTTTGCAAAATAGCAGTGAACGAGTTTCTCGAAGTACTAATGAAATGAGCAGTAATCCTATTCAATATGACCCTCAGGCGGTCGAAGCAACAGCTCAATCCTATTGGAATGAGCACCAGAGTTTTCGCGCAGAAGAAGATCCGAATAAGGAGAAATTCTACTGTCTGTCAATGTTCCCCTACCCCAGCGGCCATCTGCATATGGGGCATGTTAGGAACTACGCGATTGGCGACGCTATCTCCCGTTATCACCGCATGCAGGGAAAAAATGTTTTACAACCCATGGGCTGGGACGCATTTGGCTTACCTGCCGAAAATGCTGCCATGCAAAACAAGGTGGCTCCGGCGAAATGGACCTACGGCAATATCGATTACATGCGGGAGCAATTGCAAAAATTGGGCTACGCCTATGATTGGTCTCGCGAACTAGCTACCTGTCATCGGGATTATTACCGCTGGGAACAATGGTTTTTCACCCGGCTCTTCGAAAAAGGTTTGGTCTATAAAAAAGAAGCGGAAGTGAATTGGGATCCGGTCGATCAAACTGTACTCGCCAATGAACAGGTGGTTGACGGTCGCGGTTGGCGCTCGGGAGCAGTTGTAGAAAGACGCAGCATTCCTCAATGGTTCGTAAAAATCACCGCCTTTGCCCAAGAATTACTAGACGACCTGGAAAAGCTGGAGGGCTGGCCGGAAAAAGTACGCACCATGCAGAGCAACTGGATTGGCCGATCTGAAGGCGTCAATCTAGATTTCGAAGTAGCTGAAGAAGGCGATGATGCATTAAAAAGATTATCGGTTTACACAACCCGGCCTGATACTTTGCTTGGCGTTACCTATGTAGCAGTCGCGCCTCAACATCCTCTAGCGGTGAAAGCTGCTGCAGGAAATTCTGAGTTGTCGGCATTCATCGAAGAACAAAATAATGTGAAAGTGGCGGAAGCCGAATTGGCTACCATGGAAAAATTAGGTATGGATACCGGATTAAAGGCCATCCATCCAATCAGCCAGGAACAGGTTCCTATTTATGTCGCCAACTTCGTGTTGATGAGTTATGGCTCGGGTGCCGTGATGGCAGTGCCAGGCCATGACCAACGGGATTGGGAGTTTGCTAAGAAGTATGGTTTAGCTATCAACCAGGTTATTGAACCCTTATCAGCTGATTCTGATTGTAATCTGGATGAATGCGCCTTCGTAGAAAAAGGACGGGTCATCAATTCAGGTCAGTTTGACGGATTAGAGTTCGCCGAAGCGTTTGATGCCATCGCAACTTTTCTAAACAGCCAGGGCAAAGGTGAAAAGACAGTTAATTATCGACTCAGGGATTGGGGAGTTTCGCGACAGCGCTATTGGGGCGCCCCTATCCCAATGATCAATTGCGAAAGCTGCGGTTCGGTGCCGGTTCCGGAAGCAGATTTACCGGTATTACTACCAGAAGACATTGAATTCGACGAGAGCGGCTCGCCACTGAATAAATTAGCAGAGTTCTATGAAGTCGATTGTCCGAAGTGCCAGGCAAAAGCTCGAAGAGAAACCGACACCTTTGACACTTTTATGGAATCGTCATGGTATTACGCCCGCTTCGCCTGCCCTGATCAAGGCGGCAAAATGCTCGATGAAAGAGCTGATTACTGGTTACCAGTCGATCAATATATTGGTGGCGTAGAGCACGCCATTCTGCATCTTCTCTATGCGCGGTTTTACCACAAGCTAATGCGTGATGAAGGCCTGGTTAACTCCGATGAGCCGTTTACTCGACTGCTGACGCAGGGCATGGTGCTTAATGAAGGCACTAAGATGTCGAAATCTAAGGGCAATACCGTTGATCCTTTAGGCTTAATAGAAAAATACGGTGCAGACACTGTGCGGATGTTCACCTTGTTCGCGTCTCCGCCAGACCAATCAATGGATTGGTCGGATTCTGGCGTTGAAGGCAGTTATCGATTCCTTAAACGTTTATGGAAGATCGTTGCTACACACAGCCCGTGCCCAGTTCCTAATTTTGCAGATTTGGAGCTTAACGCCGCGCAAAAACAAGTACGCCTCAAAACCCATCAAACTCTGCAGAAAGTCAGCGACGACTTCGACCGCCGACAAACCTTCAATACTGCCATCGCAGCAACAATGGAATTGTTAAACACGACAACAAAATTCCTGGAATCGAATTCCAGTGAAACTGACCAGGCTGTAGTTCAAGAGGCATTAGAATCTGCAATTCTGATGTTGGCGCCAATCGTTCCTCATTTTTGTCATGCCTTGTGGAATCACTTGGGTCATGAGGGCACGGTAATGGATGCAAGTTGGCCTGTTGTCGATGAAGCAGCACTTGTACAGGACTCAATTCTCATCGTGTTGCAAGTCAACGGAAAACTTAGGGACAAGATCGAAGTTTCAAAAGACCTGCCAAAAGAAGAGCTGGAACGAATCGCTCTCGAAAACGAAGCAGTTAAACGCTTTAGTGATGACAAGACAGTAAGAAAAGTGATCGTAGTTCCTGGCCGTTTGGTTAATGTCGTAGTAAGTTAGGATCTATGACCTGCTTTAATAGAACTCTATTGCTATTGATTGTTGCCGGCAGTTTAATCAGTTGTGGCTACTCTCTACGGGGCAGTGATGTCATTAGTTCACGCTTCGACGCTCTTCAGCTCAGTCTAGCTCAACCCAATAGTGAATTTTCCCGCCTGTTGCGACGCAGTCTGGAAGTCGCGGATGTTTCCACCGAACTTACATTAGCATCCGAAGCCGAGTTATTAGCTTCAACCACTCCTGTATTGGCGGTGGGTAATGAGCAGGTCAACTCCAGACCAGTGACAGTAAACCCGCGAGCGCGAGCCGCCCAATACGAAATGCGACTGTCGATAACAATTGCCTTGGGTCAGTCGAATCAGATGCTAATTGAACCCGAAACATTATTCGTCGATCGCACCTACTTTGAAGACATCGAGAATATTGCCGGCAACCGCGAAGAAGTTGAAATCATCGCGGCGGAAATGCGGCGCGAACTTGTTAATCAAGTTATGCGCAGATTAGAAGCGGTTGAAGGCTAGGCCTAGCCTTCAAATTACACCAAATTCGCTCAAGCAATCAGCGGAATTCGTGCTCATATGAAATTAAAAGTCGAACAGCTCGCCCGAACTCTATCTTCAAGCTCCTATAATTTGTACTGGCTCGCCGGTGATGAACCATTGTTGTTGCAGGAATCTGCAGACTCTATTCGATTGCACTATCGAAATGCTGGCTTTATCGAAAGAGAAATTTTCAACGTGGAGCGAGGATTTAAGTGGGAGAATTTCACGCAATCCGCTGGCAATCTTTCCCTGTTCGCGGAAAAGAAAACATTCGAGTTGAGGCTTGCCAGCTCAAAGCTTGATGAGAGCGGCAAACAGGCAATTCAGGAATTTGTAGAAGAAGACAATCCCGACAATGTTCTACTGATATCCAGCCCCAAGCTGGAAGCGGGAGTCATGAATACTAAATGGTTCAAAGCCATTGAACCTAAATCTGCGATAGTACAAATATGGCCTATTAATAAAGATGGGCTTGCGAACTGGCTATCACAAAGGTTGTTGCGGGAAGGCATAAATGCAGATGGCGCCGCTCTGCAAGTATTAAGCGATAAAGTAGAAGGGAATTTGCTGGCAGCAATGCAGGAAATCGAGAAGCTAAAATTACTGGCTAATAGTGAAGAAGGCGCTGCAATAAATCTCGACGCGAAAACCGTCATGCAGGTAATCGCGGACAGTTCCCGTTACAACGTTTATAACCTGGTGGATGCGGCACTAGTCGGTGATGCGAACCGATGCCAGAAAATTCTTGCCAGTTTGCAGGAAGAAGGAATCTTCCCTTTGCTCGTTTTAAACGCAATAACGAGAGAGCTACGCCTGTTACTTCCTATGATCGAGAAGCGCCAACAAGAACAGGGGGTCAACGCGATTATGCAATCACACCATGTCTGGTTTAATCGCAAACAAGCGGTAGGAGGAGCCATACAGAGATTACACGCAGCAGATATATGGCGCTTACTAAACCACGCTCGACTGATTGATCAAGCCATTAAAGGCATGTCCTCAGCCAATCCCTGGGACGAAATTAGCCGACTTAGCTTAGATCTTGGCGGTCAACAAACTGCGTCCATGCAGCATGTTGGTTAAGGAAGACTAGTTTAAACCTCTGCGAATGAGTAAAGGTGCAATCTCCGCATCTCTGCCGCGAAAATTTCTAAACAACTGCATGGCCTCTTCACTACCACCGCGAGATAACAAAGTATTGCGAAAGTGATCGCCGTTTTCTCGCAGCAGACCATCGTTCTCTTTAAACCATTCAACGGTGTCCGCATCCAGTACCTCACTCCAGATATAAGAGTAATAGCCAGCGGAGTATCCACCCATTATGTGATTGAAATAGGTAGCGCGATAACGGGGTGGAACTTCTTCCATTGCGATTCCCGATGCTTCCAGCGCGGCTGCTTCAAAATCCATGATTTCAGCGGCGGATGGAACCTCCTCTGGACCTAATTGATGCAATGCCTGATCCACAATCGAGGCTGCAAGATACTCGGTGGTTGAAAATCCTTGATTAAAGGTCTGGGTGGATAAGACTTTATCCAGTAACTCAATCGGCATTGGCTCACCGGTTTCAAAATGTACGGCGTAGTTTTCCAAAACCTCAGGCCAGGTGGACCACATTTCATTTACCTGGCTTGGATACTCAACAAAATCCCGTGGAACCCGAGTACCAGCAAACGATGGATACTCTACATTGGAAAACATGCCATGTAAGGCGTGACCAAATTCATGAAACATGGTGGTCACTTCATCAAAAGTTAGCAGAGTTGGTTCGCCTTCCGGTGGCTTGGTTATATTGAGGTGATTCGCCACTATTGGCTGAGTACCCTGTAATCCACTTTGTGAAATATAGGCATTCATCCAGGCGCCGCCACGCTTGCTAGGTCGTGCATAAAAATCTGCGATAAACAAAGCCAATGTTTCTCCATCGGCATCAAAAACCTCAAACACTCTGACGTCTTCCTGATAAATCGGCAGGTCGGTGCGCTCTTGGAAAGTAATTCCAAACAATTTTTCAGCTGAGAAGAACACCCCGCGCTGAAGCACATTGTCTACTTCGAAATAAGGGCGTAATTGATTCGCGTCGAAGTCAAAGCGGGCGGCACGGAGACGTTCGGTGTAAAAATCCCAATCCCAGGATGCTAATAGAAAGTCTTGATCATCATCGACAATCATCTGCTGTAAATCGGCGGCCTCTCTGCTTGCATTGGCAACTGCCGGGGGTGCTAACTCACCGAGGCGCTGATTTACCGCTTCAACGGTTTGCGCAGTCTGCTCTTCCAAAATGTATTGTGCGTGATTGTTGTAACCTAATAGTTGCGCCCTTTCGGCTCTTAAGCGCAGAACATCGGAAAGTATCTGGCGATTATCAAATTCACCTCCGCTACTTCCACGGTCTAGTGAAGTTGTATGGATACGTTCCCTTAGTGCTCGATTTTGTAGATTAGCCAATGGCGGCTGGCCGCTGGTATTCAATAGAGGAATGACAAACTGGCCTTCTAGCCCTCGCGAGATGGCTTCATCAGCTGCTGCTTCGATTCGAGCTTCGCTTAAGCCAGTTAGTTCTTCACGGCTGTTAACAACAATCGCAACTTCATTTACTTCGCTTAAGATGTTTTGACTAAACTGAGTCTGTAGAACTGCAATTTCTGCATTGAGCTCTTTCATGCGCTCTTGTTGCTCTTCAGTTAATGAAGCGCCGGCACGAACGAAATCAACATGATAATCCTCGAGCAAACGAATTGACTCCGCATCTAATTCAAGATCTTCTCGTTGTTGATACAGGGTATCAACGCGAGCGAACAAATTTCTATTAAGCAATATTGCATCTTGGTGTGCAGATAATTGGGGCGCTAAATCCCGGTCAAGCGCTTGAATCTCATCATTAGTGTGAGCACTGGATAAAGCAAAGAAAACAGTAGCGACTCGATTTAACAGCTCTCCAGCTAATTCCATCTGAATAATTGTATTTTCAAAACTTGGATCTTCTGCTTGCCCTGCAATCGCCTCAATCTCTACCAAGTTCTCCTCCATTCCTCTTTCGAATGCCGGCAGATAATGTTCATTGGTAATAAGATCAAATTGAGGGTAATTCATGTAGAGCGGACTTTCCTGGAAAAAGGGATTTTCCACAGCCATAATGGTTTCGCTTGATGCCACTTCAGAATCTCCAATTCCCTCAGAACCCATAGTACTGGCCTGCTGTTCTTGTTCAGTACACGCTGCCACTAAACTCAGGGCGAAAAACAGATTAATTAGTCGTAATTTCATGGACTTACTTCCCATCACACTCACTAGAAATAGCTGCGCAATGTCACATGGTTACAGAAATTAGTCAACAAATGCCGAATTTTTCCCAGCTATTCCCGAATTCGTAACCCGTAGGGCTTGAGGTGACTTATAATGCAGCGGTTCGGCAATCTGGATTATGAAAATCATGCCCCACAGGCAGTTTCTGCAAATTCGTCAACAAGCAAAGTCTCTCATCATTGCTTTCTTCATCGGGATTGCATTGGTGGTTGCGCTGTTTCCAGCTGGACAACTGTGGGCGGCTGAACTAAACATTACTCAAAATCAGTTGCCTGTGGTTTTAGGCCAGTACCTCGATTATTACGAAGATGTCGATGACAATTTAACGATTGCCGACATAATGGATCCGGATCTTCCCTGGCAACGTTCAACCCAAGCTGTACCAACTCTTGGACTGTCTTCCTCAGCACATTGGTTCTGCATCATTCTCACCGGGGAGCAGATGCTGGATGAAGACTTAGTACTCAGTATTGACGCCCCCAGCCTTGATCGACTCGATTTCTATTTCGTCGATCAGAATGGTCTGATACTACATCGGGTTGCAGGCGACACCATTCCATTTTCTGAATTGGATCAACCTTATCGAATACCTGTTGTTCCATTTGAGCTCGTTCCATTTGAGCTCGCTCCAGAGAATCAGGAAACGAGAATTTTTTTCAGGGCCTATTCTCAATCTGGCGTTGAGGTTCCTCTTACTCTCTCAACCATGAACCTGCTGGCAGTTGAGCAGCAGGGTCAACTTACTTTCTTCGGTGGTTTCTTTGTCTTTTTCTTTTTGTGCTTTGGCGTCTGCGCAATTCTCTACTACTATTTTCAAGAAAAACTGTTTCTTGGTTATTCTCTATTCTTCGGCGGCAGTATTCTGTTTTTCCTTTCTCAAACTGGCATGGGCAGAGTATGGATGTGGGGAGATGTTGGAGAGTTAAATAACCGCATAACTTACATTTCCAGCGCCATCTTAATTTCGAGCATCTGCCTGGTAGGACAATCCTTAAGCTTTGAAGCTCGTTATCGTGATTCTATCGATATCGTCCTGCGCTTTCTGGCATTTGCAATGATGCCCTCTGCAGTTTACTTCGCAGTCATACCGTTTGATCAAATAAGCAGCGAAAACGTATTGGTGATGATTTATATCGGCCTGGTTATTGCACTAACCGTGTTTGCGCTGGCAGGGATTTCTGCAATCCAGGGATCACGGGTTGCAATCTATATGTTTTGCAGCTGGGCACTAATAATTCTCGCCTATGCCTCTATGCTCGCTTACAAATTCTCCTTTATCGAGCGCAGCGAAACTTCCTCATTGCTGGGTTACATGTTGATGATACTTGCAGCGATTTCCCTGCTAATGTCATTAGCGGAGTATGCGAGAGGTAAAAATGAAGAATTCGCACAAGCTCGAATGGAAACCAAGGCAAAAGGCGATTTTCTCAAGAACGTGTCGAGAGAATTTTTAACCCCCGTACATTTAATCCTGGCGAATTCGAAAAGATTGCTGGCCGCCCAATCGAACAAACTCGACGAGCCAACTAAACAGCATGTAACAACTGTTATTCGCCAGAGTGACCATCTACACAACCTCATTAACGATTTGCTGGAAATGGCGGAGCTTGAATCTGACAACTTCGAACCAGAATTTGAATTGGTAGAGATGACCCATTTCCTTTCGGAAGTTAAGGACATGCTGCTTCCTACTGCGATGGAAAAAGGCCTTGATTTGACTACCGAGTTTGCATCGACCAATCTATTGGTACAAACCGATAAATCACGCCTCCAGCATGCCCTGGTTAATGTCATCACCAATGCCATCAAATTCACGGAAAAGGGAAACATCAGAATAGGCTATAAAGCCGTCTATTTTAAACGCCGACTCGGAATTGAGATTTATATTCAGGACACTGGCAAGGGTATGAGTGAAGAGTTTCAGAAGCGCATGTTTAAAGAATTCGCAAAAGAAGACCCAGGCTCTGAAAAAGAACCAGAAGGAACTGGACTGGGATTAGTCATCGTTAAACGAATGGTAGAAAAATTAGGCGGCGAAATAACTTTTGAATCGAGCCCAAATCAAGGCAGTGAATTTTTTATTCGACTGCCTTTACGGGAAAATATTAGTTAGAACAAGTACCAATCAGTTCGGCCCTTCCTGTTCTAACTGGTAAATCAATTCACTAAACTCTTCCAACTTTCCTTCGAAAGCTGTCAGCGCATCTGCCAGGCCTTTGTTATAAAACTGATAAGCAACTTGCTCGGTAAAGAAATCCAGCAGGAACTGAGCATCGAAACTGCCTATTTCAACGCTCAATTCTTCAGCCAGATATTCTTTTAACTTTTTAGCAATTTCGTCTTTTTCTTGTTGATCGAGTTCGATCTTGGACAAGCTTAGACTCCCAGCTGGTGGGCCAGATCAATGAAACTGTCGGCGGTATAGTCAAACTCACCGTCTGGGTTTCGATTAACAGGTCGGCCTGGGCCTCTTTCGAGAGGGCGAATTACGTAGGCAGTGCGCAGACCAGCGCTGGCAGCAGCGCGCAAATCACCGGGATGCGCGGCCACCATCATCACTTGCTCCGGCGGCAAACTGAGCAGATCAGCCGCTGTTAAATATGCCCGTGGATCCGGTTTGTAATGTTTGGCCAATTCAGCAGAAAGTACAGCATCCCAGGGTAAGCCGCCGAATTTCGCCATGTTAGTAAGCAATGAAACGTTGCGGTTAGAGAGCGTGGTAATTACGTATTTTCTTTTTAGTAAATGCAAACCAGCAACAGTGTCTGGCCAGGGAATTAAGCGATGCCAGGCCTTATTGAAATGATCTAACTCAGCCTCAGTCATTCCAGTCAGATTGTACTCTTCTACCAGGTCATCAAGGATCAAGCGATGCAGATCATCGATTTTTGTCCAAGGCAATTCTCCGTCGCGGACACGGCGCATGGCTGGACCGTATCCACCGCGCCAGCGATCGGCAAATTCCGCCCAGTCGACATTGTATCCTTTTTGTGCCGACAGCAATTCGCCTTCTCTGATTATTGATGAACGCCAATCTACAACTGTGCCGAATACATCAAAAGTTAAGGCTTTAACATTGTCTGCTACTGAATTCTGTGCCAGTGAAGAAGTCAGCGGCAGTACGCCGAGACCAATAGCAGGAACTACCGCCATCGATTTGATAAACCATCTTCTGGATTTGTTGGTCAGTTTGCGCTGTTCTGGGGAGGAATATGTCATGGGCAATCCTCGTTTTATTTTTTGGTTTACTGGAAGATTACAACTGGAACGAAGGCACGTTAGCACATCTGTCTATTGAAAATACACAACCAAAATGGCCACGGGACAGATAAACTTCACATAGAAAGGCCAGAATTTCCAGAACAGTCCATGCTCAGCATCTGGGGCGCCCTGCTTTATCTCCTGCAAGATATCGTTCCTGCGCCATATCCAGGCGACAAAAATACAGAAGGAAAATCCCAATAAAGGCTGGCTAACCTCGGTCGTGTAGGTGACTACCATATCGAACAGTGGATCAAAGTTAAAAACAATAACTAGCGATATCAGGGTGATAATCGATCCGATAATGATAGCTGCCCTTCTTCTCTCCATGCCGTGGTGTTCTACGCCATAGGCTACCGGTACTTCCAACATTGATATTGAAGAAGTAAGCGACGCGATTGTCATCAATAGAAAGAAAGCGATTGCAACAAAAACACCGATAGAACCCATAGTGTTAAACAGCGCAGGTAGAACAGAAACTATTAAGCCCGAACCCGCTATTAGTCCACCTTCGGCATCGAAAATTTCAACCCCATTTGCCAGAGCAACATACATAGCGGGAAGTATTAGCAATCCAGCCAGCACGGCGATACCGATATCCAACAGTGCAACCAGTCCGCCAGTAGTAGGCAAATCTTCCTTCTTACTAATGTAAGACCCGTAAATAAGCATGGTCCCTACGCCTAGAGACAAGGAGAAGAATGCCTGTCCCATAGCATCAACGAGTAATGCTGGATCGGCTATACGAGAAAAATCTGGAACCAGATAGGCACGTAATCCATCCATAGCACCGGGCAAGGTTAATACGTAGATGATTAACAAAATTAATATCACGATCAAAGACGGCATTAATCGAGATGCCCATTTCTCTATGCCGTTTTTCACACCTGCACTAATTATGAAAACGGTGACTGTCATAAAAACAACCACGAAAATCGTATTGCGCACCACCGCATCAGTAGTCAGCCATTGTGCAGCGCCGTCCAAGCCAAGCAATCGTGCCAGGGGGTCGAAAAAATAGGCAATCATCCACCCACTAACGATGGCATAAAAACTCAAGATAAAACTAACGGTAACTATCCCCGCAAATCCTACGGCCAATGCTGCAAGTTTACTTCTACTACCTGGTGAAATTGTTCTGAGGGCAGTTACGGCATTGGCCCGGGCATAACGGCCGATGATGAGTTCCGCCATCAAAGCGGGATAGGCTAATGCAAATGCTAAAACGAGATAAACAATGAGAAAGGCGGCACCGCCATTTGAGGCTGCATTAGTGGGAAAACCCCAAATGTTACCGAGACCAACTGCCGAACCTGAGGCGGCCATTAGAAACCCGAACCTGGACGAAAACTCACCTCTAGGCGCAGCCATGGTTTAGCAAATTCCTTCTATCTGTAACGCAGCTAATGAGCCGCAAGAGTAACTCATGTCATTGGAACGGTAAATGTCTTGAATTATTGCTGGAAGGATTCCAGGGTAAATTGAACGGGATTGGTATTGCTTAATGCGAATACAACATTAGATACCAAAGTCACTACTCCATTTGCGTTTACTTCCAGGGAGGGGATTCGCAGGCGAGCATCTGCGCTGGAAAATGTCGCTATTCCTTCCACAGGGCCGCGCCGAGGAATAACACTTTCGAGATTTGCCTGTATAACAACATCTTCTCCAGCTGGCACCGAATTAAAATTCATACTAATAAGTTCGGATCCGTTATCAATGTCTACTGAAGTAATTAAAAGACCAGTATTGGTTTCTAGTATATGAGGCGCGCCGCTTAATCGCTCCACAATTTCGACATTCATATAGAGAAAATCCCGAGGATCGACGTACGCAGCCGTGACATAGGGAGCATCTGAAGCCTTTCCCCCAAGATTTATAGTTGGTTGAGCGTCTATCGCATCAACTATCGTCATGCCGTCTCCGAGGACGCTGCCAAAAACAGTAAACCCTCCATTTGAAGTATCCAGATCGACATTATCTTGTATGTTCACAAACCATTGATTGGTAGCACTGTTCTGATCGCCTCCAATTTTGGCCATTGCCACTGTTCCACGGGTATTGGAAACATTGAATTCATTTACAATCGGAGGGTCCGTCGGCACATCAATTGGACCGACGAATAGTTCAAAGCGATAGGCACCGCCCTGAGCAACGAAGTTATCCACCACGCGGTGGAAATATGTCCCGTTGTAGTCATTGCGATTCACGTAATTTAAGAAATTCTGCACCGTAATCGGCGCGATATCGTCGAGCAGTTCTATGGAAAAGTCGCCGACGGTAGTACTCACACGGACAATTGTGCCCGCACTGGAACTTACCGGTAGCAATGCAATGAGGAGAACAATAAAAAATCCGGCAGACCTACTGCCAAGATTCCGTAATACAACTCTCATTAATACTCCTTGTTTTAATCTGGCTGACTATTCTGAGACCGGACGAGGATAGGTTAAGTTCCCTCAATATTCAACTGCATTTAAGCCCGGAATTTGATTCCTCCAACGCCCGCATAGCCATTTTGCCCGACGCCTGCAAATAAGCTATCCTTGTCCACTGCTTGCCCAGGGGGCGATCAATTGAGAGTTTTTGTCCATTCGTTCAGTTATAGTGAAATCATAAAGAGCCATTGGTGTCAGAATCTAATCACCAAATTCCTTCTAAGCGTTTTGGTATCGGTATCGGTATCGATTACGGTACCAGCAATAGCGCCGCCGCAATTTACGACGGAAATCGTGTCCATTTAGTTAGGCTCGAAACCCACAGTACTGTGATGCCTTCCGCCACTTACATTGACCGAGACTTTCAAATCGTAACCGGTCAGGCAGCTATCGATTGTTATATAGAAAGCAATACTGGACGCACTGTAGAGCTCAGCGCAGAAATTTTAGGTGAAGGGAGAACAACCACCGGCCAGCTTGGTGATAAGGGGCTCCCTGAAGAAGCTCAGACAGAAAAGCTGTATGGCCAATCATTTGTCGACGGCGGCCAAAAGGGTCGACTGTTTCGCGGCATAAAACGGCTGTTAGGTAATTCCTCATCTTCACGGTTGATGGTGTTCGACCGCCCCTTTCGATTAGTTGCTCTAATAACGCCGCTATTGCTTCGAATTAGAAATAGCACTAGAGAGCTTTTTTCCAAACTGGATCGCCATAATGAAAAAACAAATCATGCATGCATAGGGCATCCAGTAAATTTCGAAGGCACCGACTCCAATCGAAACCGATTAGCTCAACAACTGTTATCAGAGGCATACGGCTACGCAGAATTCAAAGAACAAACTTTCTATCCGGAACCCATTGCTGCAGCCTTAAGCTATCTGCACGACCATCCAAAAGCCGAAGAACAAACAATGTTAGCGGTAGACTTCGGCGGCGGTACTCTGGATCTTTGTATTCTGACTCGCAGAGGACAAGACTTTTCAGTACTTGCAACCCATGGGATCGGACTAGGTGGTGACCATATTGATCAAATATTGTTTAAGAAACTGCTTTTCCCAATCCTGGGGAAAGGCGAGCGTTGGCGCAGAGCCGGTGAAGATCGTGAGATTGAAACAGCTTTCCCATTTGAAGAGTATGCGGATTTGTTACTGAACTGGGCTGTCAGTTACATGCTCAATCAAAACAAATTCACCACTCCCTTAAAGCAACGCATCGACTATGGAGACGAGGCTGCTGTTAAATTCCGCCGCCTCTATGACCTGATCAAGAACAATTACAGTTATCTTGTTTTCCAGTGTATTAAGGAATTAAAAGCTGAATTATCCGATCGAGAATCGGCGATGCTGGACATACCGGAACTGGATATCGAATTGTTGGTGACTAGAGAGCAATTTGAAGAATTCATTGAAGAAGTCCTGGAGAAGTTTCTAAAATCACTTTTCGACCTATTACAGAAAGCCAATCTAGAGCCACAGAATATTCAGCTGGTTATCAGGACAGGTGGCTCTTCTTTAATTCCAGCCGTAAAACATATCCTGGATGATTTGTTTCCTGGCAAAGTAATTGAACATGATCCGTTTACTAGTGTTGCCGCAGGATTGGCAATCGCAGAATACAAGAACCTGGGAAACCACCTTTAATCCAAATATTGATACTTAGTCACAGGCAATCAATTCAGTCCCGCTTCACGGCTATACAAATATTTCCAAGTTTTGTACTCTGAAGAAGAGTATTAGTAATCACTCATCCGCCGACAATACGCTTAACGCAATTCTCTAAGAATGGAGTAGCACAATGTCTGCCAATCCCTTTTCGGCGGTAAGACAATACATTGCAAAACGGCGCGAACAAGAGTTTCTGCGTAGCGCATCCAACGAGGCAATTTTTACTCGCATTTACTCGATCAATAAATGGGGCGATGCAAACACGCGATCAGGTAAGGGTTCCAGCCTCACCAGAACACTTAACTTACGGCGTAAGCTTCCATACTTAATCAAGGCGTTCAATATAAACAGTCTATTGGATATCCCCTGCGGGGATTTTTACTGGATGGAAGAAACTAATCTGAACTTGGATTTTTATATTGGGGCAGACATTGTGGATTCTTTGATTGATCAAAACAATGCACGCTTCAGCAATAGCAAACTAGAATTTAGAAATTTGAACTTGTTAGAAGACGATCTTCCAAGCTGCGATGCGATTCTCTGTCGCGAATGCCTAGTGCATTTTTCATTCGCCGATAGTTTTCAGGCAATCTCCAATATTCAACAGAGTCAATGTCGGCTATTACTAACAACGACTTTTCCTGATATCGAACGGAATACTGATATATTAACCGGGAAGCATCGACCGCTAAATTTTGAGAAGCCGCCGTTTAATTGGCCTAAACCGATTACTCAAATTATAGAGTCAGAATGCGCCAGACGAGGTCGCAAGGCGCTGGCTTTGTGGAGAATTTCAGATCTTCTCTGATCTGATTCGATATCTAATCGGAGCCTTCTCTTTCTTCACGTCGGGCACCTGCCAGAATTCCCGATAACGCGTAATTACCCTCGTGGCAGGCATACTCATACATGGAACCGCTCGCCGTGCGTAGTGGGATTTGCGCACTCCAAGGTTGTGTATAAGCGTCACCGTCTTCGATGGTGAATTCGTAGAGAATTTCATCGCTGCCAGTGCGGGAAAATCTTTCCGTAACTTTTGCGCTAGGCGGCAAGTAAAGGCTGTGCTTAATGGCAAAACGAAAGCTTTGTTGCGGATGGAAGTTTACCGTTTCCACAACTAAGGTATCTCCTTCCCAGTGACCTACTGAATCGCCCAGCCAGGGTGTGTAATCATCATCCAAATGGTCGGAATTCAAACGTATGATTCTGGCATCATGATTCATTTCAATAAGAATCATCACATAATCTTCATTCTGAACGATCTGATAGTGATTGTTATATAGCACCGGCAACATTGGTGGCCCACCGCTTGAACCAAACCCTACCATGCAACGTTCACCGAGAGGACGTTGTTCGGGTCCGTCATAGCCAGTGGATTGTCCGTACTCCATAAAGGCCATGCCGGCCGCTTGGGTATAGGGAATCTGACCATTACTGGGCTCAACGATAAACGAAGTGCGAAATTGACCATCGATCTGCGCCAGGCGGGTACCCGGATCAATCCAGAATGCGTTGTAGCCGGCATCGGTATCGCCATCGGTGGGCGGCGCTCGATCGGGATCGCTAGGCGCGTTGTCTGCTTCTGTCAGTACGTTGAAAGCGGCACTCTGTTCCATACGTTGCGCCTCTTCCGCATCGACTATCAGGGTTTCACCCAGCGCCGGATCTCGCTCCAGAGTTGTAATCGAAGCCGATGTCCACACTCCCTGCAGATCGGGTGCGCCATAAGAGGTACGAGGGGCTTCCCAGGTCTCTTGGGCCTGTGCGATTTGAACCGTAAAGACGGCAGCGAAGAATGCAACAGCTGCGAGTGAAAGCTTTTTAAACATAGTTCCCCCTTAGGTCTAATGTTTTTCCCTATTGATCCCAGAGCCTGGGCAGCTTAAATGTGTTGCAATGGAAACTCCAGAAGAAGTTGTCCATTCTCGGGATCACGCAGTTCGAATTGAGCCTGATAGGCCCTGCCTAAGGCTTCGGTAAAGGTAGAGCCATCTTCCAAATTGCTAATAATAAATACAAGCTGTCCGGACATCGTTCGGTCAGGTGCTAATTCCAATGGGTTGAATACATAAGCGCTATTTTCGCTCAACATTCCCTGTACCGTGGATTCCACACTAAGACTGTTACCAGGAACATTCAATCTTACTGCCCTGAACAATGAATTTTCTCCATTGCCGTCGGACATACGTAAAAATACGTTTACGTAGCGCGTGTACAACTCACGATTTTTAACTGAGATAGTGGGTGTAAATATTGGATAGCGAAAACCTACTTCAATTATGCCATTGCTGGAGCGATCGCTGATTAGCGAACTTGCCAGTTGTTCAGCCTCGAAACCCTCACCTGCCCTGGTCGGCATTACTACTAGATAAAAAATAATTCCTGGAATAAGTGCGGGCACGCAGACAACTCCGGCATAGGTACCCGGCCTTCCGGCGAACAATGGATTCAGGGGATAGACAGCGATTAATGCAGCGGCAATCGCAATACTGAGAATTAATGCTCGAACTAGCAATGGCTCTTCGCCAATGCGTGCAGGATTTTCTGCAATAAAAACGACTACAACTACAGCGACTAACAAAGAGACGATGCTAGTGATGATTTGCTGTAGGCTAATCTTCATTGGACTTATCAGCGTGAAAGTCGAATTTTTGAATTAAGATATGTTCTCACCATGAGCTTGCTTGTCGGCGTGGTAGGAAGATCTGACCAGCGGCCCACTGGCGACTTGCGAGAATCCCAGATTCTCAGCGAATTCCCTTAACATATCGAATTCAGAAGGATGAACAAATCGTTCTACCTTTAAATGATCTTTACTGGGTTGTAAGTATTGCCCCAGGGTGATCATGTCAACATTGTGCGCTTTCAGATCTTGCAACACCTGTTTAACTTCATCAATTTCTTCACCAAGTCCCAACATTAAGCCAGACTTTGTGACGACTTCAGGCTGCTTAATTTTATATGCCTTCAATAATTCCAGTGACCATTGATAATCTGCTCCTGGACGGGCTTGTTTGTATAGCCTCGGGACAGTCTCCAAATTGTGATTAAACACATCAGGTGGAGTCTTCTCCAAAATATCGACGGCAATCTCCATGCGGCCACGAAAATCTGGAACCAGTACTTCAACTTTAATTTCCGGATTGTATCTTCGCGTTTCTGTTATGCAGTTTGCAAAGTGCTCGGCACCACTGTCTTTCAAGTCATCCCTGTCGACTGAAGTGATAACGACATAACTAAGCTCCATTTCCTTAATAGCTTGAGCCAGCTCTCTGGGTTCATTCTGATCTAGTGGTCGCGGCTTACCATGAGCGACATCGCAGAATGGACAACGGCGAGTACATATATCTCCCATTATCATAAAAGTGGCTGTGCCGTTGCTAAAACACTCGCCTAAGTTAGGACACGATGCCTCTTCGCACACAGAAGCCAATTTGTGCTGTCTTAGTTTGTCTTTTATATGACTTATTTTTGGGGAGACAGGAATTTTTACCCGTATCCAATCGGGTTTGGCAGGCAATTCGGTGGTTGGAATAACTTTTACCGGAATACGACGAACCTTCTCCGCACCCCGAAGCTTTTCACCTTCCACTAATACATTTCTACGCTTACGTTCTGGCATAAATAGTTTTGACTGCTTGTTCAGGAGTGCTCTTTATACCCTAGTTCGTCCAGCAACTTATTGCAGAGCACTTTGCTTACTTTTTGCAGCAACATTTCCTCATTTTCAACGAAGTCTGCTAATTGAGTAACTGCGAGATCTTCGAATCCACAAGGATTGATGCATTTGAATGGCGACAAATCCATGTTTACGTTCAGACTCAGGCCGTGATAACTCCAGCCATTCTTTATCCTTAGTCCTAGAGCACCCATTTTAGCATCATTCACATAGACTCCGGGAGCCTTGGGCCTGGTTTCTGCAGCTAAGCCAAATTGTTCAAGGGTTGCAGCCATGGCGTTTTCTATTAAATCGACAAGCTTGCGAATCCCAATTTTTCGGCGGCGGACATCAATGAGTAAGTAGGCCACCAATTGTCCTGGACCGTGGTAAGTGACTTGGCCGCCGCGATCGATTTGAACCACCGGGATGTTTCCGGGGTTAAGAATGTGCTCTGCTTTACCTGCCTGGCCCTGAGTGAATACGGGCTTATGGCTAAGTAGCCATATTTCGTCATTGCGCTCGCTTTTGGGATTCTCAGCCAAATAACGCATGGCTCCCCAAATTGGTTCGTAGTCTTGTAATCCAAGACGCCTGATTACCAATTTCGGTAGGGAAGATTCTGAATTTAATGGCTCTGCTTGAAACCATTTATAGTCGGTGAGTCGCAAGCTAAAGCACCATTTTTACGCTTTCGATTTTTTTCAGATCCTGAAAAATACTTTGTAGCTGTTCTTCACCGGTTGCAGCAATGGTTACAGTTACGGAGAGGTAATTATTTTTCCGACTAGGTTGTACCTTGATTAAGTCTGCCGTGATAGTACCGGTGTGTCGTTCTACTGCAGAGACAACAGATTTCTGAAAATCATCGACAGCTTTGCCAATGATTTTTATTGGATACAGACAGGGAAAATCTATCTTCGGTGGATCTTGATCAGTCGAGCCTGAATCAACGGACATAACAAAAGTAGTTATCCGCCGAAGAGATTGGAGAAGAATAAAGTTATCCAGTCAATAAAGCGCTTAAAGACTCCGCCCTGCTCAACTTCCTGCATAGCAATCACATCACCGGTATAAATAATGTCATTGTCTAATGTGACATTAACCACACCCATGATTTGCCCGCTATTTAACGGCGCACGAATAATTTCATCAACGTCCACAGCCGCCTGCATGGATTCCGCCTGACCACGAGGAATTGTCACGTACACTTCTTCCTGAATTCCAAGATCGACAGCGTTTTGATCTCCCGACCAGACTGGCACATTGGTCAATACCTGATTCAGATCGTAGAGCTTGTGGGTTTCGAAATAGCGGAATCCATAGGTCATTAATTTCTGAGTTTCGATCGCTCGAGCCTCTTCACTCACTGTGCCCATCACAACAGAAATTAGTCGCATGCCATCGCGTTCGGCCGAGGCCACTAAACAATAACCCGCAGCATTGGTCCAACCGGTTTTCATGCCGTCTACATTTCTGTCTCTAAACAATAATCTGTTGCGATTATCTTGCCGTATGCCGTTATAGGTGAACTCTCTCTCGGCATAAATTGGATAATAATCTGCATGTCTTTCAATTGTTGCCTGTGCCAGTGTTGCCAGATCTCGTGCAGACATCGTGTTGTAGTACAACTCACTGTCGAGGCCGCTGGAATTCATAAAGAAACTATTGGATAGACCAAGCACTTCACCGTATTGATTCATCATGTCCGCGAATGCTTCTTCACTTCCGGCAATATGTTCTGCAATTGCAACACTAGAATCATTACCCGATTGGATGATTATTCCGCGCAAGAGATCTTCGACACTAACTTGGGTGTTAACGCCTACGAACATTTTCGAGCCTTCCATGCGCCAGGCTTTTTCACTTATGTGCACTTCATCTCTTAACGACAAATTACCATTTATAATTTCTTCCACCGCAATGTACGCGGTCATTATCTTGGTAAGGCTTGCTGGTGGCAGCGGTTCGTCGGCGTTTTCTTCAATAATAATCTGGCCTGTCTTGGCATCAATCAGAATATAGCTAGTGGCAGCTATTTCCGGCGCACGGGGAATTATGGTCTGTGCATTAACGAAGGAACTGCTCGCCAACAGAAGACAAATAAGCATCGTTCCTCGAACAAGGGAACGGTTAAAAAATTGATAGATTGCGTTCTTTAAAAACATAAAGAATTCCGTGTCGAAACCAGTGATTATATGGTGCCGAGAGGTGACGAAAACAAGTGCTTTGATCGTGAAGTGCTACTCGGCCACAGTGTACGGATTTCCCAAGTTAGCAGCAACAACACTTTGTGTAATTCGTCGAATCTCACCAGCGTCATTTACTGGTCCAATCCGAACTCGATGTAATACACCATTGTTAGCGTTACTTATGGACCTGATAAACACTGGCCGATTTGTCATTGCTCTCAATTTATCAGACACCTCACGGGCGGAATTAATGTCCGCAAAGGCGCCTACCTGTAAAAATCTGTCTCCCGAATTTGCCACTCTCAGCGTTTGCTGATTTTGCAAAGTGTTTCTCGCAACAGCTCGATCTGCTGCGGCGCCATTGGGAATTATCGCCTCAAGTTGTACCCGAGCCGTGCCCCGGTCTGCATAACCAAGTTTTAAGGCCGCCGCATAACTCAAGTCGACAATGCGGTCACCATGAAATGGGCCTCTGTCATTTACTCTGACAACAAGACTGCGATTGTTATCCAAATTCGTCACTCTCAGGAAGCTAGGAATCGGCAATGACTTATGCGCTGCTGAAGCCCTATACATATCGAAGACTTCGCCATTCGACGTTTTGTGACCATGAAACTTTTCGCCATACCAAGATGCTACACCGCGTTCGTTATAGCCTTCTTCCGTCGGCATAACGTGGTAAGTCTTCCCGAGGACGGTATAGGGAGAGCGGTTACCTGCCATCGTGCGGTTAAGGGGTTCAGGAACCACTTCAGGTATCGCGGCAATATCTACTTGCCGGTCAGGTGCCCGATCCTGATCTATCGAGTAGCGACTCGAAGAACTGGGTGGCGTTGGTGCAGGCGCTGATGAGCAGGCAGCAAGCACTGCCGCTAGCAAAGCAATAACTAATGTTCTCAAACAAGGTCTCATCATAGTGCTGTCATCAACAAGAAAATCTAAGTAAGTTAGTTACTTAGCGTCCAAAACCCGCAGAATTTTAATCTATCTAAGCCAGGGAAGAAGCTGAGGGATTGCAAAATTCGTAGCAGCTCAAAGATTCTTACGGAATACTGAAAATAACTTCTTATTTTTCAGCTACTTAGCTCTAGCTCGACCATGGGTCTGGATCGACATGAGCAATCCGAAGCCTATGAATAAGGTCAGAATTGCCGTTCCCCCGCGACTGATCAGAGGAAGAGGAAGCCCAATTACCGGTACTAGTCCCGACACCATTGCCATATTAATAAATACGTAGAAGAAAAAGGTGAGCGTGATGCTACCGGCCAGAAGGCGGCTAAACATGTCTTTAGCGTGGTAGGCGATGTAGAAACCACGCACTAACACAAACAGATAGAGGCAAATTAAAAACAACACCCCTAACAAGCCAAACTCTTCCGCTAAAACCGCGAGGATAAAATCGGTGTTGCTCTCGGGAATAAAATCCAAATGAGATTGCGCGCCATTTCCAAATCCTTTGCCATAGACACCGCCCGAGCCAATAGCAATCTGCGATTGAATAATGTTGTAGCCCGATCCAGTTGGATCACGATAAGGATTAAAAAACGTCAGTATCCTGTTCTTTTGATGCTCCTGAGCCAAGAACAAATACCAGGCCGGAGAGGCAAATAGTAAGGCAAAAAATCCGGCGAAAACAATTCGCCACCTTATCCCTGCCAGTAACACGACGAAAATGCCAGACATGGCAACCATAATGGCGGTGCCAGTGTCATTCTGAACAACGATTAGGGCCGCCGGAATCAAGATCATTACCGCCGACCAAAACAAGTGTTTAAACCTTGGTGGCAATGGTCTACTCGCGAGATACCAGGCCATTAGTAGCGGTACCACGATTTTTAGTGTTTCCGAAGGCTGGAAACTCGGAAGCCCAGGAAGATCAAGCCAACTGCGGGCTCCGTTTTCTTCAACACCAATAACTAGAACAATCAGTAATAGTGCTAAGCCAACTCCATACAACGAGGGTGCCCAGCGTCGAAAGAAATGGGGGCTGAATTGAGAAACAATAAACATCAAAACCAATCCGGCAAGCATAATTAAAGCTTGTCGCTGCACCACCGCCTGGTCTCCATCGCTGGCGCTATAGAGAACAAACAATCCAAAAGCGCAGAGTAAAACAATACCAACTAGTAATGGGGGGTCGGTGTGGATAATGCGCCAGATAGTTTGTGCGCGGCTTGGTGGAGTATAGAAACCAGTGGATTGACGGATGAAATCTTGGTTATTCATCTGCTTCCGAGACTAGAACATTAACTTCTGGTTGCTCTGGTGGTACTACCTCATTCAGTGCTTCAAAATCTATCTGCAGAATATCGAGTAAATATTTATCAGTAAGTTGCTTAGCAATAGGTCCTGCTGCACCTCCACCAGATTCTCCGTTTTCAACGAACACTGCCAATGCTATTTGGGGCGCGATGTGGGAATTCATTGCGGGAGCGAACGCAATAAACAAAGCGTGGTCCTTGTTTAAATCAGAAACAACAATGTCAGTGCTTGAAAGAACATCCTGGCTTATACCAACAGCCTGAGCTGTTCCTGATTTACCTGCAAGCATATAGCTCATATCGGGATCTTTCTGGGCTATTTCGGGATAAGCGCTTCCATAGTCTCGAAACTCCGTTGAATATGGCCTATGCACAACCATGGTCATAGCCTCTTCTATGTAGCGCCAATAATCCGGATCATTCAACATTACATCGGGAACTGCATTTTCAACCAAGGGTTCAAAGGGCTGCTCTTCGATTGCTTTTAACATTCGAGGCTGAATGACTTCGCCTTTGTTGGCGATAATTGAAGCTGCTGTGGCTAATTGCAGTGGAGTAGCCCACATTAATCCCTGCCCAATAGAAGAATTAATAGTATCGCCGGGATACCACGGTTCTCCACGGCTAGCCATTTTCCATTCGCGCGATGGCAATACGCCAGTTCTTGCATAAGAAACATCTACAGCGAAATTATCTCCAAAACCGAATTGCGACATAAAGCTATGAATCGTATCGATTCCCATACGATTTCCAAGATCGAAAAAGAACGTGTTGCAGGACTGAAAAATCGCTTTTTGCAAATCGGTGTGTTCGTGACCGCCACCGATCCTAGTTCGCAAAGTCCAATCCCCCCAACGATATGACACACCTGGCAGGCGGAAATAACCTGGATCATGAATCGCAAATTCGTAATCAACTAATTCGTGATGTAAACCCCCAAGTCCTAAGAAAGGTTTAATAGTTGAACCTGGAGGATAAGGGTTGGTTGTACGGTCAAACAGTCGTGTATTGACCTCATCCGTAACTAGTACGCCATAATCTTTGCTGCTAATTCCAGTTACAAATAAATTAGGATCAAATGCAGGCTTGCTTACCATAGCAATAATGCCACCAGTTGCCGGCTCAATGGCCACAACAGCACCACGCAGCTCTCCTAATGCCTCCTCGGCAGCTCTTTGCAACTGCGCATCCATATGCAGCGTAATGTTTTTCCCAGCGACGGGATCGGTGCGATCTAAATATCGCATAACCTGACCCCTATTGTTCTTCTCTACGATTTCATAACCGACTGTGCCGTGAAGAATATCTTCATAAGTGCGCTCAATACCTGTTTTTCCAATATGGTTAGTTCCACCATAGTTTTCTTTCTCTTCATCATTAAGACTATCCAGTTCTTCACGATTTATTTCAGAGACATAACCGAGGGAATGTGCAGTTAAATCCGCTAATGGATATTGGCGGACGAACTGAGGCTCAATTGCAATGCCAGGTAACAAGTGCGAATTCACTGCAATTCTTGATTTTTCCTCATCATTTAGAACATACCGCAATGGCACCGAGGAAAAGGGAACTCGATTACGCTGCAGGCGAGTATTGAATTGTTCGATATCGTCTTCTGAAAGACGAATTAGAGTGCTTAAATATTCCAACGTCCCTTCCAGATCTTCAATCTGCTCTCGAACTATGGTTAAGTTGAAGATGGGCTGATTGTCAGCCAGCAATTCACCGTTTCTGTCGAAGATCAAGCCCCGTGCAGGCGGAACATATTGCGAATGGAGGCGATTGCCATCCGACCGCGCAGAAAAGTAATCGAATTGATAGATCTGCAAATAGACTAGTTGCACTACTAGAGCAGCGAAAAACAGGAAGATTAAGACAGCGGCGGTTATAAGGCGGCGATTGAATAGTCGCTGCTCCGCTTCATGATCTTTTAGCTGCCACTTACCAGCCATGAAATGTAGTCCAGAAGGGTTGGTTTAATCACTAGAGTAATCGGCTAAGTAATAGGCCACTGAAGCCGTCTCTGCCGGCTTTTAGACAGTTTTACCACCAATTAGTTGCCACACCTCTTATTAAGAAATAAGTCTAGCGCTTTTTCTGCTTAATTTTTAGCCAGTCGGTCAAATTTGAGCAAAAAACCTTAGAAAAAACAGACATTTTGCGAGAATTTTCTTACTGCCGATGATAAGGATGCCCTTCCAGCAGGCTATTGGCTCTATATAGCTGCTCAAGCAGCAATACACGCACAAGTGGATGAGGCAAGGTTAAGTCAGAAAGTGACCACTGTTCATTCGCTCTCTGACGACAGGATTCATGCAAACCATCCGGCCCACCGGCCAGAAAGACGATATTTCGACCCTCAACCTTGAATTCCGCCAGGCGCTTGGACAAGTCTTCGGTGGAGAGCTTTTTGCCGGTGACTACCAGCGCAATGACAAAATCACTGTCTTGGATCTTAGCCAGTATATTCGCAGCTTCTTTCTCCATACTCTGAGCGACATTGGAAGATTTGCTGCGCTGCGCTAGTGGCACCTCCACCACCGAGAATCCCAGAGATTTTTGAATTCTTTTTGCATATTCATCCACACCAGTCTGAATCCAGCCTGGCATTTTCGTACCCACTGAAATTAAAGAGATGCGCATAAGTTTTTAAGGAATGCTGTATTAAGAGAGCTGTGGTTCCTTTCGATTCTCCTTGGGAGCATCGAAATTCCATAGCTCTTCTAAATTGTATAAAGCTCGCACTGGGGCAAGCATGATATGCACTACCACATCGCCACAATCCACTAATACCCATTCCGACTGCATGCGACCTTCTACACCTACTACTTGCTGGTTTTCTTCTTTAACTTTTTTTACAACATTATCAGCCATAGCCTTGATATGAGTATTCGATCTTCCAGTCACGATCACCATGTAATCGGTTATGGATGTCAATTTGGATACGTTTATGCAACTGATAGATTGACCCTTTAAATCATCCAAGGCTTCAACCGCAATTTCTGCTAACTGTTTACTTTTCAAAATTACAACTCACATCAGTGATATAAATTATGTTCATTAATGTATGAATAAACTCGCACATCCAAGTCCTTGCTTAAATCTGATCCCTCTGCGAGTTTGCTTCGCACTTCTGTCGATGATAATTGGTAGTTAAAATCTTCCGCTATGTAGATGGATCCAGGTTTTTCATGATTTAAAGAATCCGGATCATCAACTCTTCTTTCATCTAGATTTATGGTTGCGGCGAGTTCGCTGTTAATTGTTGCCCCAGACCTGGCCAAGACGAAGAAACTACAAAGGGTAAACAACTGCTCCCATTCATGCCATTCGCTAAGTGTATTAAAGGCATCCAATCCGAGGATAAAGACAAATTCATTGTCGGGATAATTTTCAGCAAGTTCTCTCATTGTCTCTACTGAGTATGAAACCCCTTCTCGACAAAGTTCGAGCTGATCTACTTCAATATATTTGTGATCCCTGATCGCTAGCTCCAGCATAGCAACACGATGTTCCGCAGCTGATGACGCCTCTGCTCTGTGGTTTGGAACAGAACAGGGAATGAGCTTGATTTGATCCAATGAAAGGCAATTACGAGCATAGCTTGCAGCTTCGATATGGCCGTTGTGAATCGGATCAAACATGCCTCCAAGAACACCAATACGAGACATCATTGCCGAATATGACCATCCCCAAGCACTATGTATTTTTGTGAAGTAAGCCCTTCCACGCCAACGGGGCCGCGGGCATGGAGCTTATCGGTCGATATCCCTATTTCTGCCCCCAGCCCGTATTCGAATCCATCAGCAAATCGAGTTGATGCATTTACCATCACTGAGCTGGAATCAACTTCACGTAAAAAACGCTGCGCTCGATTGTGATCTTGGGTCATTATCGAATCGGTATGCTGCGAACTGAATTCATTAATATGGTGAATGGCTTGGTCGAGGTCCGAAACAATTTTGATCGAAACTATGGGTGCCAGATATTCAGTTTCGTAGTCTTCATCAGTTGCCGGCACTACACCGTCAATTAGAGATTGAGTTTTTTCACAGCCACGTATCTCTACCTTATGAGTTTTGTACTCGTCACAAAGTTTTGGCAATACTTCACTCGCAATCCCTGCAGCGACCAATAATGATTCCAAGGTACAGCAAGTACCATAGCGTTGGGTTTTTGCATTTACTGCGACCGAAATAGATTTATCAATGTCTGCTTTGTCATCGATATAAATGTGGCAGTTACCGTCGAGATGCTTAATCACCGGTACTTTTGCATCGTTGCTGATTCTTTCTATTAAGCCCTTGCCACCTCGGGGAACAATAACGTCAACATATTCTGGCATAGTAATTAGCTTACCAACTGCTTCCCTGTCGGTTCTATCCAACACTTGTACAACGTGTTCACTAAGCCCTGCTGCTTGCAGTCCTTCCTTAATACATGCAGCAATTGCCTGATTCGAATGTAACGCTTCAGAACCACCTCTGAGAATTGTTGCATTTCCCGACTTTAAACAAAGACTGGCAGCTTCGCAGGTTACGTTTGGGCGCGATTCGTAAATAATCCCGATGACACCAAGGGGAACGCGCATTCTGCCAACTTGAATACCACTCGGCCGGAATTTAAGGTCGCTTACTTCGCCCACTGGATCATCCAATAACGAGACCTGTTGTAATCCTTCTATCATATTATCAATGCGAGCATCTGTGAGCTCGAGTCGATCCATCAGCGCTGCTTCAAGCCCTTTTTCTGCTCCTGCCTTAAGGTCTTTTTGGTTCGCTTCCATAAGCGCTGCGCGATTAGCATTTATTGCATCAGCAGTCGCGAGTAAGGCTTTATTCTTGGCGGCGGTTGTAGCCCTGGATATTTCTCGAGACGCAACACGAGCCTGAGAGCCTAACTTATTCATGTAGGCCTCAATATCGGTCATGTAGCTTTCTGCGCTATTCATTCTGAACCACTCATAGTGATCTATCCAATTCTTGGGAATCTAATTACTTGCGCCCCAGTCTTCTCAAGGAAGAGGCAGATTATACCTTAATTCCAGCCCTGACTGGTGTTCAAATAGACAGACTGCAGGCATAAGGTCTATGCTTACGGCTCAAACAAGGTCTAGTTGTATGACAGTCACGCAGGAATCAGATTTAACACCCGCCAGTAATTCGGTTTCCCCAACAGTTCTGCAGGCACTTATCCCAGTCGCCGTATTAGTGTGCCTGCTCTCATTATCGGTCTATTTGTTCGGCGAAGACGCCAGTTCTGGCCCCAATCAGATTGCGCTATGTGTTGGCGCTGCCGTTGCTGCCTTAGTTGGTTGGAATAATGGTCAAACCTGGGCGGAAATAGAAAACAGTATTGTTACCGGTATTAATGTCGCGATTAAACCTCTACTAATTTTATTTTGTGTCGGCTCACTAATCGGTAGCTGGATTATGTCGGGCACTGTACCGACGATGATTTACTACAGTCTGTTAATTTTGGACCCCTCAATCTTTTATGCCGCAAGCTGTGTAATCTGCGCATTGATTGCATTGAGTATCGGTAGCTCATGGACAGTTGCCGGTACAGTGGGCATCGCGCTCATTGGCGCCTCGGGCGGAATGGGCCTGTCTCCCGAAATTACCGCAGGGGCAATCATTTCTGGTGCTTATTTCGGCGATAAAATGTCTCCGCTCTCTGAGACAACTAACCTGGCACCCGCAGTAGCAGGAACAGATTTATTTACTCACATCGGTCATATGGTGTGGACCACAATCCCCAGTATTATAATTGCCCTGATTCTTTTTACTTTTATTGGCTTAAGTATTGACTCGAACAGCACGTCAGGTGATTTGGAAATCACTTTACGATTGATAAGCGAAAATTTTGAAATCAATGTGCTAATGCTACTACCGGTAATCGTCTTGTTAGTCATGGCCAATAAAAAATTTCCTCCAATTCCAACCATTCTTACCGGTGCAATGATTGGCGTCGTTATCGCCCTTATTTTTCAAAGACCGGCCATCATGAATCTAGCTGGTGAAGCACCAAATGTGTTTTTAGCTTTGTTTAAAGGTGTTTGGTACACGCTATTCGATGGATTCGCGCTAAGCAGTGGCAATGAAACATTGGACGACCTCATGACCCGCGGCGGAATGAGCTCGATGTTATCAGTGACCTGGTTAGTGCTTTGCGCCATGGTATTTGGCGCGGTCATGGATCACACCGGACTATTGCGACGCCTGGTGGAATATGCGCTTTCGTTTGTGCACAGTACTGGCAGTCTGATCGCCACGACATTGCTAACCTGTATCGGTGCCAACATAATTACTTCCGATCAGTATATTTCTGTGGTACTTCCGGGACGCATGTACAAACTTGAATTCGAAAAGAGAGGCCTGGACATGAAAAACTTATCCAGAACTCTGGAAGACGCTGGAACCATCACATCACCGCTGGTTCCCTGGAATACTTGCGGAGCCTATATGGCTGGCACACTGGGTGTGGCCACCTTTGCCTACTTGCCTTACTGCTTCTTTAACCTGGTCAATCCTGTCATAGCGGCAATCTATGGCTTTCTAAATTTTAAGATTGCCCCTGCATTAGAAATGGAAGAGCAGCTTGCTTAGTGCTGGTGTTCATAAATTCAGTATTTTAAGCTCTACTACGTTGCCTTCCGGATCATTAATATAAATCGATCGTCCAAATCCTTCTGCACCATATCGTTCAGCAAGATCTTCAACTTCTATTTCATTTCCGCTTAAGTAATTGAGCAACTCCGATTCGGCTATGTTTGTTATTTGCAAACATAAATGATCCATATTTCTACCATCCTGACTTGGCGCCTTGCCACCAAGTCGGCCAAGTTCGCTATCTACCGGCACCAAATCAATAAGCCCAGAGCCTGCTCGCAACTGAATCAAGCCGGGCTCTGGTAATTCTCTCTCGACCGGACAATTGAGTATTTCGACATAGAACCGCGACATAGCTTCGATATTCGAAGTTCGCAAGACAATGTGATCGATTCCTTTTACTTCTATCAAACTTTTAAATCTCGTTTTGTAGTTTAAGTTCTGTCGGGTAGGGATTCATGTACCAACTATTAGCGATATAGTCGTCAGGAAATTTTCGGAAAAAGTGATTCAGTAGTGTAATCGGTACGATTAGAGGCAATTCACCCAGTCGGTATTTCTCAAAAGTTTGTACTAACTCCTGCTTATCTTCTTTGTCGAGATAGTTTTTCAAATACCCCTGAATATGTTGCAACACGTTCATATGATTGCCCCGGGTCGCCCTTAGTTTCAATGCCTGCATAAAGTCTTTCAGATAAGCATCCGCGTTTGCGCTTAAGTTTTCTTTGCTGGTAGCTGCGACGAGTTGGCCCAACTGCCGATAGCTGTTTTGATCATGACTCATAATGATCAATTTATGCCTGGCATGAAACTCCACGAGGGAGCCAACAGATAATCTTTTCCTCTTCATTAGCTGCCAACGATGCATGGCGAATACACGTTGAACGAAATTTTCTCTCAGTATCGGATCGCCCAGGCGACCTTCTTCTTCAACAGGAAGATAGGGCAAGTTTTTCATCAAACCTTTAGCATAAATACCAACACCTTCGCGGATTGGCATGACGTTGTCCCAAATTTTCACTCGCTCCATGCCACAACTGGGTGAATCTTTTTTAAGAATGTAACCACACAGTTGCTGCTGCCAGGACCTCTGTTCGTCAGCACAGTCAAGCAGAGCGGCTGTGTAGTCCTGGGATTCGTTATCGACAGTGACGCAGCGAATAGTTTTATCACTATCCCGCCAAAGGCGAATTGGTTTGCGAGGAATGCCTAATCCGATGCTCACTTCCGGACAAAATGGTTTGAAATCAAAATAACGCCCTAAAGTTTTCGTTATATAGGAATGCCCTTTGTGGCCGCCATCGTAGCGAACCTTTTCACCCAGCAGGCAGCTACTTATACCTATTGGAATCAATTCAGGATTAAATTCAGTTTGCTCTGACATGGCTTCTTACAATTTCAAAAAATCAATAATGGCTTGCTGAGATTTCACCAAGCTTTCCTTTTCAGCTTTAGTGAGCCGTTTAACTTTATACTCAATTTTTTGCGCTTTAGATCTGTTTCCAACTAAGGATTGATACACGAGTTTAAGTGGTGATTTGCCCCGTAGGGCCTTCGCACCTTTACTCTTAGCCCCATTAGCTGAACCAGTATGTTCATTAAATCGGCGCTCAACGTCAGTACTAATACCGGTATAGAACTTTCCGTCTCGGGATTGAATTATGTACAGCCACCAGGTGGAAACTGATCGCTGATCAGACAATTTTCCAACCAATCTCGGTTGCTACAATACGCTCATCGCGCTGCAGCTTTATAAGGTGGGCGAGCAGGGTTTTCTTTGCCCAGGGAATCAAGTGTTCCGCCACATCATCGTATACAGTCAATACCAGCTCATCGATAGAACATTCACCCAGTTTTTGCAATCCGGCTACGACTTTTTCTTCTCTCATCAAGCGATGGGCAATTAGCTTCTTAATCTCATCATAAGGTTTGTCCATCACCCCACCATGGCCTGGTGCCAAATAGCGCAGATCGAGTTCTTGCAGCCGCCTTAATGAGTCGAGGTAAGAGCCCATGTCACCGTCTGGCGGTAAAATAACGGAAGTTGTGCCTTGCAGTACATGATCGCCGGTGAATAAGAATCCGTCTTCTACTAGCAGATAACAAATATGGTTTGAGACATGACCCGGCGTTTGAATTAAGCGAACTGTGTATTCTCCGCAATCAATTTCGTCACCATCCTGCCAAAGTTGATCAGGTTGAAATGTCTTGTCTTGAGCAATACCTTCGGGTGCCGGCAGGCCAACCAGTTTAGCCCCGGTAGTTTCATGCAGCCGAGCCGCACCGGGTGAGTGGTCTCCATGAGTATGAGTCGCCAAAATGTATTCCAGTTCTCGATCTCCGATAGCCTGTACAAAGCTTTCATATTGTTCGTTATTAATCGGACCTGGATCGACCAAACAGAGTCTTTTCTCTCCAATGAGATAGCTGTTAGTCCCAGGGCCAGTCATCGGGCCGGGATTACGTCCCAGTATCCGCTGTACTGATGTTTTTATTCCTTCGATTGGAGTCGGAATTCCAGGTTCAAATCCTTGCATTGCTATTCTCACGAGCTTCGGTAGAAGCATAATAACCCGCATAAACCACTTACCGAAAACATCTGGGAAGATTTCGAAATGCCGCTGGAACTTCGGCCCAAATCGCGACATAATTGCCCGCTTTGAAAATCTCGGTATCCCACTCCGAATTGCTAATCGAGCAAGCGGAATCACGGTAAATGACTCAGCTTCTACTAACACAAGATTTGCAGCCCACATACTGCGAATAAGCTGCCCCTTGCAGCAGGAAATACTCCAGGACTGAAACACATGCACAGGATTCAAACTTTTAACGCCATTTCTGATAAAGGACTTACTCGCTTTCCCAAGGATCAGTATGAAGTCAGTGCTGACTTAGGCAGTGCAGACGCAATCCTTTTGCGTAGTCATAAACTAGATCCAGAGTCGATAAACGGCGAATTAAAGGCGGTTGCGCGGGCTGGCGCTGGCGTGAACAATGTGCCAGTTGCACAGTGCACCGAACATGGCGTGGTAGTGTTCAATACACCCGGCGCCAACGCCAATGCAGTAAAAGAACTCGTATTGTGCGGTCTCTTGTTAGCCTCGCGAGGAATCATTCCTGGAATTGGATTTGCCAATAGCCAATCTGAGGTATCGGACTACGGCGAGCTTTCGAAGTTAATGGAAGCAGAGAAGAAGAAATTCAAAGGCAACGAAATTGCAGGTAAAACATTAGGCGTAATCGGCCTCGGCTCGATCGGCTCTCTGGTCGCCGACATGGCGATAAAAATGGGCATGAATGTTCAGGGATTCGATCCTGCACTTTCAGTAGAAGCTGCCTGGCGTTTACCAAGTCAAGTTAAGCGCATTGAAAATTTGAATGCCTTAGTGGCAACATCGGATTTCATTTCTTTACACCTTCCAGTGTTAGATTCCACTCGCAATCTTATTGATGCATCCATGTTCGCCTCGATGCGCCAGGGAACCTGTCTGCTCAATTTCGCCCGAGATGAGATTGTTGATACCGAAGCTCTAATTGCTGCTTTAGACTCAGGGAAACTGGGTAAATATGTTTGCGACTTTCCTCGACCGGAATTTCAGGATCGGGACAATGTCATTTCTATGCCACATATCGGAGCGAGTACGGCGGAAGCGGAAGAAAACTGCGCCATGATGGCCGCCGATCAATTACGAGACTTTCTGGAAAATGGAAATATCAAAAATTCTGTAAATTTTCCGAACCTTCATCTCGACCGCGATGTTAACGCGGAACGCTGCACCCGATTAGCAATATGCAACAAAAACGTACCCAAGATGCTGGGACAAATATTATCGGTACTGGCAGATCAAAACATAAACGTTATCGATATGCTTAATAAGAGTCGCGAAGAAGTTGCCTACAACCTGATCGACCTCGAGAGTGCACCATCCGATTCTGCTCTCGACGTAATCGCCGATATCGAAGATGTAATCAAAGTCACTGTTCTTTAGTTTTTAACGCAGGAAATAAGTAATGACTCGAGTTTTTAATTTTGGCGCTGGCCCCGCTATGCTGCCAACCGCAGTAATGGAGAAAGCCCAGCAAGAGTTCCTAAACTATGCAGGCATGGGCGCCTCAGTAATTGAAATTAGCCATCGTTCTAAAGAATTCGATGAGATCATCAACGCTGCCGATGCGCTATTGGTTGAACTGGCCAATATTCCTGAAAATTACAAGATTCTCTATGTGCATGGTGGTGCGCAGATGCAATTCTCAGCAATTCCTCTGAACTTAATAGGTCGTTGCCCAAGTCACAAAGCCGCCTATGTCGAATCGGGGAACTTTGCAAAAT
The DNA here is from genome assembly GCA_012103535.1 of Pseudomonadales bacterium. GTDB lineage: Bacteria > Pseudomonadota > Gammaproteobacteria > Pseudomonadales > Pseudohongiellaceae > UBA9145. The sequence goes on along the minus strand of WLWQ01000002.1, from coordinate 1,199,071 downwards.
TAGCCAACAAAGAAGCTGCACGATTTGGTGATGTAGATATTGTGGCCAGCAGCGAAGATTCAAATTACGATCGAATTCCAGAGATAGATCCCGCGGCAATCAGTGAAGAGCATTCTTATCTTCACATTACCAGTAACAATACAATTTACGGCACCCGCTTCCAGCAATTCCCCGATGTGGGTAGCGTACCCCTGGTAGCAGACATGACCTCGGAATTTTTGTCGCGAACATTAGAGATAGAAAAATTTGGCGTTATTTTCGCCGGCCTGCAGAAAAATTTGGGGCCCGCGGGTCTTGCTCTGGTTATTATTAGAGAAGACCTGCTTGAACATGCTCTGCCAGACACACCAAATCTTCTTAAGTACAAGACCTACGCAGATAAGCATTCTCTGGCAAACACCAATAACACATTCGCCATCTATATGATGAAACTGGTATTAGAGTGGCTAAAGGAACAGGGTGGAGTTGCCGCGCTTGAAGCTCAGAACGCTGTTAAGTCGAAATTACTTTACGATCTTATTGATCAGTCCGACTTCTATACGGGTACCGCCCAAGTCGATCATCGCTCAACCATGAATGTGACTTTTAACCTCGCCAATAACGACTTGCTCGATGATTTTCTTTCTCAGGCATTAGCTAAAGGCCTTTATGCACTTAAAGGTCACAGAAACGTGGGCGGAGTTCGAGCCTCTATCTACAATGCCATGCCTCTCGAAGGTTGCGAGGCTTTGGCTGCATTCATGCAGGAATTCGCGAGCAACAATTCTTAATAATTATCTGTTGCGACTCGTTAAGGAACTGCCAGGACTGATATAGTTTGTTTGGACTTAATTGCCAAACGAAATCTATGAGCACGCCCAGAAAAATTATTCATTGCGATTGCGACTGCTTTTACGCATCGATTGAAATGCGTGACAATCCGAGCTTGATAGGTAAGCCCATCGCCGTCGGAGGCTCTCCGGAACGAAGAGGTGTAATTGCAACCTGCAATTACGAGGCAAGGGAATTCGGTATTCATTCTGCCTTGGCTTCAGCCACAGCACGTAAACGCTGCCCGCAATTGATCATCGTTCGGCCCGATATGGAAAAATACCGTATCGCATCCCAACAAATTCATGAGATTTTTCAAAAATACACGGAGATCATCGAACCTCTCTCTTTGGACGAAGCCTATCTCGATGTCAGTGAATGCGAACAATTTCAAGGGAGTGCTACTAAAATTGCAGAAGCTATCAGAGCTGAAGTTCGGGAAAAAATTGGGATTACTATCTCGGCTGGAATCGCCCCGAATAAATTTCTCGCCAAAATCGCCAGTGACTGGAATAAACCAGATGGTCAATTCTTAGTTCGTCCAGAGCAAGTTGAATCATTCGTTGCAGAATTACCGGTTAAAAAACTTCATGGAGTTGGCAAAGTAATGGCCAGCAAGATGAATCGCCTTGGTATCGTTAACTGTGGAGACTTGAGCAATCTCGATGAAGAAAAACTGCAGAAATATTTCGGTAGCTTTGGGGAGAGACTGCATCAACTGAGCCTGGGAGAAGATGACAGATCGGTGCAAACCGATCGAATTCGTAAATCTGTTAGCGTAGAAAATACTTATGCCGAAGACCTCCCAGATCTTGACGCATGTTTGGCCGAACTGCCGGACTTAATGCAGCAGCTCAACAAAAGAATGGAAAGGATTTCCAGCGAATACGTGGTCACCAAGCAATTTATCAAAATAAAATTTCACGATTTCGTTCAAACAACCGTAGAAATGATTTCTCAGGCGGCAGAAATCTCGAATTTTAGTGCGCTTTGCGAAGAAGGATTCTCCCGTGGAGACAAGCCAGTAAGGTTAATAGGCATGGGTGTGCGGGTATCCCCAATAGATCCTGATAGCAACGACACTGCAAAGGACGAACAACTTCCCCTAATTCCAGAAGAACTTGAAGAGTAACCAGAGCATGAGTCGGTATCGACCGCCACAGAAACCAGGTGCAAAATATTTCTCTGCTGAGGGTGAACTGATTCTTAAAGAAGAATTACACCAACTATGGAAGGTAGAGCGGCCAAAAGTTACTCAATCAGTCTCAGAAGCAGCAGCACTAGGCGATAGATCTGAAAATGCCGAGTATATCTACGGAAAAAAACGCTTGCGGGAAATTGACCGGCGGGTGCGCTACCTCAGTAAACGTCTGGAAGAAGTGACCGTGGTTTCAGGACCTCCCGATGACACTGACAAAATTTACTTCGGTGCCTATGTTACCTTGGAGGAAGAGGATGAGAACGAAGTCAGATATCGATTGGTGGGTCCCGATGAAATTGATCCGCACCGAGGATATATCAGTATCGATTCACCTATGGGGATTGAACTCCTAGGTAAGACTGCTGATACAGAAATTGAAATCAATTCGCCAACGGGCACACGAACCTACTGCATTGTAAAAATTGAATACGAGTAATGCCCTACCAATGAAACACGTAACTATCATTGCAGTTCCCAAAGCACTCGGATCGACAGTGTCGATTCCATTAGAGATGATAAGCGCTGCCAATGATATCGCTCGTTCGCGTAAACAATTGGAACGCATAGTTGCGTTGGAAGTTGTTAGTGCGGGAGATAAAAATCTCAGTCTCGCAGGTGGGTTATCGATTAAATGCGACAAGCAACTAGATCAGGTAAAAAGTACTGATCTTGTCTTTATTCCAGGAATTTGGGGATCGCCAAGATCGAGTATCCGTAAGTTTCCAGAACTTCCTGATTGGCTAAAGGACCAGCATGAGCAGGGAGCGCTTATCTGCGGCATTTCAACTGGCACTCATTTTATTGCTGAAGCGGGTCTGCTGGACGGCAAGGCAGCAACTACCCACTGGCGCTTCTTTGATCAATTCCAGCACTATTTTCCAAAAGTTAAACTGCAACGTAAGCGCTTTATTACCTGCGCTGACAATATCTATTGTACGGGGAGCGTCAATGCTGCCCGCGACATCATGCTGCATTTTATCGAGCTACTTTTTGGAGAAACGATTGCGAATGAAATAGCGCGACATTTTACTCACGAATTAAAGCGCTCCTATGAAACATTGCTGCTGAATGAAGATCAACAGAGCACACATCACGATGAAGTAATTATCAAGGTACAGGAATGGCTGCAAGACAATTATCAGGAGAACATACAGATCGCAGAGGTCGCAGAAAATTTTCAGATGAGCGTGCGATCACTTAACCGACGCTTTAAACTCGCTGCCAACACCACACCCCTCCAATACTTGCAGGAACTACGGATTGATCAGGCAAAAGCCTTGTTAAAACAAAGCAATCTGGTTGTGTCCGAGGTAGCGGACAAAGTGGGATATCAGGATGCCAGCTACTTCACTGGCCTTTTTAAGAAGCTAAATGCAGTTACACCCAATGAGTACCGACGACTGGTTCGCAACAAGCTTTTTGTTGCAGAAACCAGTCAACAGTCAATTCAATAAAGAACTGACTGAGCTGGTCCTGATACTATGCTTTAGCTATTTTGTTGGCTGAATTTTTCTAACTGTTCCGGGGATGCTTCCTGTTGAAATTTGGATTTCCATTCGGAATAAGGCATGCCATAAACAATTTCTCGCGCCTTGTCGTAATCAACTTCATGACCGCGAGATTCTGCTTCAGCGCGATACCATTTCGACAAGCAGTTCCTACAAAAGCTTGCCAGATTCATAAGATCGATATTCTGCACGTCTTTGTGACTGTCGAGATGACTCAATAGCCTCCGAAAAGTGGCAGCTTCTATTTCGATGCGCTCATTTTCATCCATAGTGAAAACCTTAAGCAGCCTCAATGTCGAAGTCAGTTCCATCTTTGTGAGGTGGAATCTTTCGATGTTTTTTGTCGATGGATTTAAGTTGACGTTCTGCTGCATTAAACGCATCTCTAATTGCTATATAGAGATCTTCATGAGCATGATTATCATGCTGTTCTTGATTGACGCGGACTTCTTTGGAAGGAGTATGTATTTCTAATCCAACTGAATAGACCTTGCCTTTATGATGATTATTATGGGGTGAATCCAATACAACTCGACCGGCGATTATCTGATCGCAATAACGCTCCAGTTTGTTAATTCGTTTTTGCACTGCATCGGCAATGGCACTAGTCTGGTCGATATTGTGGAAAACAATTTGGAATTCATTAGTCATAAATTACTATCTCCTGATTACTTTCAAATAGCGGTTTACTAATACTGTTAACTGTTTTTAAAGATACCTCCTCATATCTAGTAAATATTGATCAATATCATTCTGCGCTCGGTTCCATACTTAGTTAGAGTGTTTCCTCTAAGTATAGTTTCTCCCGCTCAACAAGCTGCCAATAATTTCCGCACAGGAAAAAACCTTGCCGGAAAGCAATTCTGCAAAACTGAGAGTGGTTGAAAAATAAGTTTGAGTTGGGGGGCTAAATACCGGAGTACCTAGAACTTGCGGAATCAATTTCGAATGCTGCACTGGGTGATTTATGAGCATTCCCCCTCCATCTTGTGCAATGAGTTTAGATTACCCCTTTCAAATACATTTGTCTAAATTTTAAGAAGGCTCCCTATTCTTCTGGTCTGCGGAAACACCAATGCCAGGGTTCATAGTTAATCCCGTGCGGATTGTTCTTCGGATAACTCATAATAAATCCGTATTTATTCCCGTTGGTTTTAAGCCATTGAAAAGCTTCTGTATTCTCAAATGCTTCCACCAGGGCATCGCAACCAGGCGTACCTATATCCACTGCGCGGCCTGTGTGATGCTCGCTGTATCCCGGTGCTGCATTCGCTTGCAGTACTTCCGAGATCACCCTTCCCTCGGCTAATTTCCTGGCTATGACATTGTGCTGATAATCAACATCTCGATACGCTGAGATCAGGAAAATTGTGACCTTGTCATTGGATGCCGCTGCCTTCATGGCGGTCCAGGCGGCAAAGGCGCCTGCAGTTAAGCGCTGCGGTCGACCGTAGAAATCTGCTTCAGTATCAACCAGATCAGCAGGCTCTTCGCAAACAGGCAAGGAACAGGTATCCATGTAATTTTCAGGAATACCCAAGGCATTGTGCAGGGCGCTTAAGCGCGAGAGATAGTCTTTCGAAATGTTCACAATTCGCTACAAATAAATGGCCCGCATTGAAGCGGGCCACGAACGACTAAAGAGAAATAATTCTTATCTAGGATAGCTGTTAAAAACAGTGGTTATCCATGCTTCTTCGCTAATAAATCCACCGCCCCAGGACTCCAAATCAGGACCAAGTCCTTCGGCGACAATATCTTCCACACTCATGCGTTGCGATTTCTTTACTCGAATATCGATCGAAGTGTCTTTAACTACATTGTAGAAATTTAAAAGATCGCTCTTATTAGCTAATGGGCCGTGACCAGGAATTATTGAAGTATCATCGGAGATCCAGGAAATCACTTTTTCCAGATTACTGATGTAGCCTTGCACGGTACCGCCATTCTCCAAATCTACGAAGGGGAAAGCCCCGTTGAAAAAGTGGTCACCCATGTGAATAACATTGGAATCTTCAAAATAGACGACGCTATCGGTATCAGTATGTCCTCTGGGTACATGGATTAAAGTCACCATTTCCCCGTTAAAATGAATAGACACATCGTCATCATAAGTCACTACAGGAAGTGCAACCGCAGGCGCATCTCCTGCAGCCATACGTACTCTCACGTTTTCATGGGCAATAATTACGCTGTCTGCACCAAACTCGGCATTTCCGCCAACATGATCACCGTGAAAATGAGTGTTTAACAGGAACTTGGGCGTGTCGGAACCTAAAGCCTCAATTGCATCCTTAATACGCCCGGCTAAAGGCGCGAACTGATCATCGATGATCAGAATGCCATCGGCGCCAGCAGAGACACCGATATTGCCTCCCTGTCCGATCAACATAGAAATATTGCCCGCCACCGGCACCGTCTCAATAGTGACATTAGCAAATCGATCCTGGCCGTAAACTGAGATCGAAAAAAGACTGAGAAAGACAGCAGCTAATTTTGCTACCACGTTATTTTTATTCATTGGACCTCCCATACCTTGCAATAAGGTTGTGGAGCAATGCTATGTGGCCGCCTGCATTTATGCAAGCACAGCTCAATGGCAGACCTATTAATTCGATATTGGTTGTTCATGGCCGATATGGCCTAATTGTTGTCTAATATAACATAGTCGAAAACAGTCCTGAATCTATATAGTCCAACCAACTTTACGGGAATTGATAGCGGCAACACTTATGGCCAGACTACCTATTATTACCGGCCTCGGCGGCATTAATGCTGCTGGGCGCAGTTCTGGACATCATGCCTACCGCAGATTAGTGATAGATGCGCTGAGTGATGAGCAGGCATTGAAAACTTATTCTGCCCTGGCAGCACTAACCGGCCGCCTGAAAAAGGAGAACGATTCCTGGGTCGATGGAAATGGCAATCAGGTTGAACTCGAAACCTATATCTCGAGTATTAAGACAGAGCTGAAGCAATCGACGCTTATTCGCAAACTGGAACACAACTTATTCGATCCTAACCACATTCATTTTCATAAGCGCGCCCATCTCTCCAGCATCAATGGTGCTGGCTTCGAATTCGAACTTAAAGAGAAGCAGCTACCTAAGCCGTTGCCTCCTGGTTGGAAGGTTAATTCGATTGCGGGTGATTCTTCCAAGAAAGTCACTGTCCAAATTGAACAAAATTTCGATGTTTTGTTGGACTGCTTCCGTAAAACAGAAGTGAACTGTGCAGGACAACTTCCTTCGGGATTTAATCCGGAATCCTTATACCAGGCACGAAATCATCCCCGCGCATTGCAGCTAACTGTCTATTCAGCTTCAGACGCTATTAACTCCCTGGGTATCGATTGGGAAACGGTTCGACAAACTGTAGCGCCTGACCAAATCGGCGTCTATGCCGGCAGCGCCATGGGTCAATTGGATTACAACGGCTTTGGCGGATTGTTACAGGCACGCATTCTTGGAAAAAAAGTCACTTCTAAACAAATGCCGTTAGGTTACGCCGAAATGCCGGCGGATTTTGTTAACGCTTATCTCTTAGGAAATTTAGGGACAAATGGCACCAATGTCGCCGCCTGTGCAACTTTCCTCTATAACTTAAGACAAGCTGTAAGAGATATTCAATCTGGTACTCATCGGGTTGTTGTCGTCGGAACGACTGAAGCACCCATCTTTCCCGAATCGCTAGATGGCTTTTCCACGATGAATGCGCTGGCAGATGATGCTTCATTACGTAAGCTAGATGGGCTTGGTGCCGACAAAGAACCGGATTACCGCAGAGCCTGCCGGCCTTTTTCCAGTAATACTGGATTTACTGTCGCTGAAGCATCCCAGTTCGTTGTACTTTTTGACGACGAACTCGCGCTGGAACTCGGTGCAAATATTCTTGGCGCGGTTAACGAAGTATTCGTTGCCGCAGATGGCCATAAGAAATCCATTACCAGTCCTGGCTTAGGCAATTATATTTCCATGGCAAAAGCGGCAGCTGCTACGCAAAATGTTCTTGGAGACGAATCCCTGCGACAGCGTACCTATGTGCAAGCCCATGGAACAGGAACGCCGCAAAATAGAACGACTGAATCACACATATTGAGCGAGATCGCTCAAACGTTTGGCATAGAGAAATGGCCGGTTACTGCTATTAAATCTTATGTCGGCCATTCTATTGCAACATCAGCAGGAGATCAGTTAGCTGCCACTCTTGGATCCTTCGTCCATGGAATTCTGCCTGGAATCTTAACTATCGATCATATCGCCGATGATGTGACTCAGGCCAATTTGGATTTCTTGCTGACCCATACAGAACTGGGTGCAAGTAATATAGATGCATCGATCATTAACTCAAAAGGATTTGGCGGTAACAACGCCAGCGCTTCGATATTAGCACCACATGTTGTTGAGCGGATGTTAGAAAAAAGACATGGCGCGAGTGCGCTGGTGGATTTCAAAAAACGAAATGAGGCAGTAGCTGAACAAACTGCAGCTTACGACAAAGTCACAATTGAAGGTAGCAACAATACCATTTACAAATTTGACCACAATGTCTTAGGCAGCGAAGCACTGGAAATAGATTCTGCATCAATCAGTGTGAAAGAGATTGCACCAACAATTTCCTTGGAATTGGAAAACAGTTACGCAGATATGTGTACTGATTAATTTCCGCAGTTTCGGAATCAAGTCACCTCGATGGCGTGTTCTTCGGCAATCTTTGCTTTCCAAATTTCCGGACCTGTCTGGTGCACAGAAGTGCCGTTCACATCTACGGCAACTGTAACTGGCATTTCTTCGACTTCAAATTCGTGGATCGCTTCCATCCCAAGGTCTTCAAAGGCTACTATGCGAGCCTTCCTGATAGCCTTCGACACCAGATAGGCCGCTCCGCCTACCGCCATTAAATAAACCGCCTTGTGCTTTCGAATTGCTTCAATGCCGCTCGGCCCTCTTTCGGCCTTTCCAATCATGCCAATGAGTCCGGTTTTCTCTAAAAGCTCATCGGTAAACTTATCCATCCGGGTCGCAGTTGTTGGTCCTGCCGGGCCAATAACTTCATCGCGCACCGGATCTACTGGGCCGACGTAATAGATAAACTTATTATCGAAATTCACCCCTGCTGGAAGTGACTCGCCATTGTTAATCATGTTGAGCAAGCGTCTATGGGCAGCATCTCTTCCCGTGAGCATGGTTCCTGAGAGCAATAATGTTTCTCCTGGCTCCCACGCAGCAATATCAGCAGCTGTAATTGCATCCAAATTTACTTTTCGCGCTCTAGGACCGACGTCCCAAGTTATTTCGGGCCATTCATCGAGGCTTGGCGGCTTAAGTTCTGCCACACCACTTCCATCGAGATTAAAATGTGCATGACGAGTTGCAGCACAGTTTGGGATCATTGCAACAGGTAATGAAGCTGCATGAGTCGGGTAATCCAATATCTTTACATCGAGAACTGTAGTTAGGCCGCCAAGCCCCTGGGCACCTATTCCTAAAGCGTTTGCTCGGTCCATTATTTCCAGGCGTAATTCTTCAATGCGATTCTGTGGCCCGCGTAGTTTCAACTCATGAATATCGATGGGATCCATTAATGATTCCTTAGCGAACACTGCCGCTTTTTCCGCAGTCCCTCCAACTCCTATGCCTAGCATGCCAGGTGGGCACCAGCCCGCTCCCATTGTAGGCAAGGTTTTCTCTACCCAGTCCGCGATATTGTCACTCGGATTCAACATGGCCATCTTCGCCTTGTTTTCTGAGCCACCACCTTTGGCGGCCAGCTTCACTTCGATGGAACTTCCAGGAACTAATTCTGTATGTATTACCGCCGGTGTATTGTCCCGGGTGTTTCTACGAGCACCGGCAGGATCTTCAAGAATTGATGCTCTTAAAACGTTATCCGGTAACAAGTAAGCTCGGCGTACCCCTTCGTTGACCATGTCTGCGACAGACATGTCTCCTTCCCAGCTAACATTCATTCCAATTTTTAGAAATACAGTGACGATGCCAGTATCCTGACAAATAGGTCTTTTGCCTTCCGCACATAGACGAGAATTTATAAGAATCTGTGCCATCGCATCTTTGGCAGCAGGCGATTCCTCTTTTTCATAAGCCTCGTTAACGGCTTTTACAAAGTCCAAAGGATGATAGTAAGAAATATACTGCAGGGCATCGGCGACGCTCTGGATTACATCTTCGTTGCGGATTAGAGTCATTAGATACAGGTCCTAAATCTAGCCAGTGCTTCTCGTATTCTAGCACTTTACGCAACTACATAGAGGGTTGGAACAGAGTTATTGAGGCTTGGATGGAGGCTGAATTAGTTAGGAGAAAATTCAGCAGAAAGAGTATCTGTTGCTGGAGATTGTTCTAAAGGATTGCTCTTGGTATTGAATGCTCTACCCAGTACAACGCCCGTGGCTGCCCATATAGCAGCAATCCCTGCGCCAATTGCTGCCATTGCAGCAATGCCTAAGCCTACTCCATCGGTTAGCAGCGCGAATGCAGAAGCCCAGACGGCGTCTCCACCCCGATAGATAGCTACATCAACCACTGGTTTAGCTTTAAAGCGGCTTTCTCGCGGCACAGCGGTGAATAACATCTCTCGTGCGGGACGGGTGACGCCATAATTGCCTGCTTGTCGCGCGACCTGAAGCGCAAGCAGTACCGTTAATAAAGGAGCAAATGCGAGTATCAATAAGGCCGCACACATAAAAATCGGTATTATCGCTAGCGTAGTAGGCATTCCGAATTTAGTTGCTAAGCGACTTGTTGCAAAAAACCCTAGGGTAAATGTTAGGAAATTAACTACAACCGCCAAGATAGCCAGAATTTCAGTTCGCTCATCTCGCGTGAAATCTCTTAACAGGTTAGTCTGCTCAAAGTAAGCAAATGAGCCAATAGCAGTATATAAAAGTATGAATGCTGCGATGCCAACCAGATATGGGCTAGTAAAAAACTGCTTGAATCCTTCTAGAGGATTACCACCGATTTTTAAATGGGATAAATCCGCACTTACTTCTTCATTATGGAGTTCAACAACTTTTAGGCGCTGCAAATAAAAAATAATAGGAAGTGGCACCAGCAAAACTAGCGATGCCCAAAGCATCAAAGTTTCTGCGCTTGTAATGCTAACTGCGACTGCTGCTACCAACGGTCCAACTATTGCACCCGCACTTGCTCCCATATATATAAATGCGAATAGTCTCTTGGATTGTTCTTTAGTATAGAGATCCGCCATCAAGCTCCAGAAAACAGAAACATGAAACAAAGAAAACAGGCTAACCCATAAATAAAAGCCTTTATCCAATAACACTGGATTTGTAATCAGACTGGATCCCAGATAAAAGCATACGAAGCTAACAGCAAAAAAACCGTAAACTGCGGGAACCAGATATTTGAAATTAATTCGGGAAACCGCTACGCCATAAATAGCAACGAAGGTCAAACTTAAAAAAAACTGAATATTCCACAACACGCTAATTTCAGTATTGGTCCAGTCACTGGCCATTGCATCTCTTACGGGCCGTAAAATGTAATAAGCGCCCATTAAGATAAACGCCAGCGCAAAAGAAATTAAAACTGCTTTTAACTCATTTCGCTCAATCAGAGTTGCGGATTTGAAAAGGTCTGTTGGTTTGATCATTGTGGCTTTCTAATGTTCTATTTAGAGTCGCAAGAAGTTTACACTTCGCTTGTTTTTTACCCTATTTAGTTACGTTAATCCACTTGAATAATAAGTCGTGCCGAAGAAAAAACTATTCCAACTCATTCAGCAAAAAGTCCTTCGCCATATTAATCTTCTTGGCCAAATAGTCAGAACCACCTCGATCAGGGTGCAGTTTCTGCATAAGTTTTCGATGAGCCTGCACAATCTTTTCTTTATCCACTGGATCCGTTAATCCCAAAACTTCAATAGCTAACTGGTGATCCATGCTCGATTCTTCGACTGCAGTCGGAGAATCGCTGCTGAATTTACCTTGTTCACGCCATTCCGGATGATTTCGCTCAATGTATGCTTCTAATACCTGGCTCGAATCTACATCCGCTAAACATTCATCGTAGAGCTCGAGAAGTTGATCGAGTGACAAGTTGGACAGTAATTTATTGCGGTACTTTCCTTTTAATACCTCACCATCCATATCGCCGCTATCGTGCGCCAGCTCCATGGAGAGATATTCTGTTCTGATGGTTGAGTTCTGTCCTTCCTGGCGCGGCTTGGCCGCTGCGGCTCGGCTCTTAAACATCTGCCACATTGGCAGCAATCGCAACAAGGTCGGCAAGAAACGAAGAACAAAAGCGGCGGCCGCTCCCAACGGCGCCAATATAAATCCTATTGGCAATCGCCCAAGCACAATCAGCACACCTATTACTAACAAAGCCGCAACAATAAGAAACAAAATTTGGGTTTGGCGCGAAGTAAAGCTATAGCGCTGACTTACTTCTTTCACAAAGTAATACGCAATAATCGGCAAGACCAGCAGGGCCAGAAATCTAACAATCATAAGCTTAATTTAAGGTGTAAGAAGAATAGTCGCAACCAGAGAATTCTAAGACTTTAATTGCTGCTCGAGTAATCTTACTTCTTTGGATGACGATTTACTAAAATCCTGCAATGCTTTTAATCCACCGGCGGCGAATATTGCTACAGCTTTAAGCAGTTCTTTCAGGTGTTCTGCGCTGGCCTGATCGAATTGAGAGTACGCACCTCCAGAAAGTCGACTTAATTCCATAAAAGCCTTTCTGGCCAAAGGATCTCCCCTTTCTTGAAACATGAAAATAGGAATATTTAGTAAACCAAATTTTCCTGCCAATTGCGCGAGTATATCGATATTCTCTTCCATTGCATCACCGATATAGACAACACACTTTATTTTATTGTGCTCGTTTTCAGTGATCGCATGGCGCAATACGCGCTCTATCTGAGTCGCACCTGCCTGGCAATTGATACGAGACATTGTCTGCACAATCTCATCCGCATTGTTTTGCCAGTCACTATTAAAAAATTCACCGAATCCTCTGAAATAGCAAAGCTGGATATTCAATCCACCCAAAGACTGGGTACTTAAAAACATTTCAGTTTGCAATTGACTGGCAACATCCCAACTTGCCTCCCTGCTTGCAGTTGCATCTAAAGCAAATATTAAGCGGGCATCTCCTGCGGTTTTAGGCATGGCTGCAACTTTCGATAGAAACTGTTGCACATCATTCTTACTGGAGACTGTCAGGTCGGAATCTTTCTTCGTGACTGATTTTTTGTCGCGGCCTTTCATTAATTCAGGATAGCGTAGTTGGAGAATGGTTAACAACTTTGGCGGACAAAACTTCGACTAGAGGCTTCGCTAGCAGCAGGTACCAAATTTTGACTTTTACAACCGGTGCCAATTAGAGAGCTCCAGGTATTTAAAAATTAGATCGGAGGTTTATCGCAATTGAGATGGTGCGGACGGAGAGACTTGAACTCTCACATCTTACGATACTAGAACCTAAATCTAGCGCGTCTACCAATTCCGCCACGTCCGCACAGGTAGTCTGATGGCCTAATTACCATCGAAGAGGGCGCGTATTATACCTAACTAGATTGGTTTGCCAAGATGTCCTAAACAATGCCGAAACTTGCACTATGAGTGTGATGAAATTAGCCGCAAGGTATACTGGACCCATTAAGAACAGCAATAAATCGAAGGAATTCAACATGTCACATCTAGAAGTCAATATTGCAAATGGAATTGCCTACTTAACCATGAATCGACCAGAGTCTCGCAATGCCTTGAGCATGGAAATGCGGGCTCAATTATGCGATGCGCTGCATGACGTTGAACGAGACGAAGCAGTACGCTGCGTGGTGCTAAACGGAGCCGGTGAGCATTTCATGGCGGGTGGTGATGTGAAAGGTATGGGTGAGTCAATTAAGAAATCTTCGGAAGAAATCCGTAAAGAATTCATTCTCCGCATTCACGATCTGCATCCAATTATGTTCGCTATGCGCAGAATGCCTAAACCTATAATCGCCAGTTGCCGGGGTGCAGCAGCGGGTGCCGGCGTATCGGTGGCACTGGCTTGCGATCTAGTCATTGCTGCTGAAGATGCCTTTTTCACGCTGGCTTACTGCAAAATAGGCACAAGTCCCGATGGTTCTTCCTCTTTTCACCTACCCCGCGCGGTGGGTATAAAGAAAGCTATGGAAATCGCATTACTCGGGGACCGCTTTGACGCACAAACCGCGAAAGACATGGGCATGATCAACTTCGTTGTACCCACAGATAAGATCGACGAGGAAACAGAAAAACTCGCAACTCGATTAGCCAATGGCCCAACCCATGTATACGGAAACACCAAAGCGCTATTTTATCGATCTCTTGAAAGCGAATTTGAATCACAACTGCAAGCAGAAGCTGAATATTTTTCAGATTGCGCTTCGCGACAGGATTTTAAAGAAGGGGTAACTGCATTTATTGAAAAACGTAGTCCCGTGTTTACTGGTAAATAGATTACTGGTAAATAGATTACTGGAAACTAGATTCCGCTACTGGGAACGCCAGCTGATCTTTGCAGCGCTTCGATGCTTTCCTGCAGCCTAAATAGAGTTTCATTGATTTGAAGTCTGTGTGCATTCACAGATTCCATCGACTGCTCCATGTATTCTAATCTTCCTACTAATCCTAAAACGGTACTGTCGCCGCTGTTAAGAGAAGCACGAATGCTCTCGAGATCACCGCGCATTGTTCCTAGTTCATCCATACTGGAATTTAAAGCAGTAATAGATTGAGCTAATTGATTGTAGTCAGTGCTCAGACTATTCAAATTGGCTTCATTGGCCATTAAAGATCGAGTTGTCGCAGCAATTGACTGACTATTCGTTGCGGTTAATTCATCCTGTCCTTCGTTGGTCAGCTTTATGCGAGCAATTTCGCTTTCAAAGTCAGCAAATTGCGCGTTATTGCTACGCCAATTCGCCCAAAGCAAATCGTATTGTTCGATGGTTCTGTTGATGTTATCCATCAGATTGCTGTCTGACTCTTCCGCCGATTCGCCAGCCAATGCCAGGGCCATCTCCAAATCGCTAATACGCAGGCCGGCCTGTCTTAAGTCGGTTTGGTATATCTCATAAAAATAGTAGGCGCCATATCCACCTGCTCCGACCGCCAGGGTCAAGAGGGTGAGCATAATTCGCACCGGCCAGGTGCTGACTTTCACTTTTTGGGTGTAATAGTTCGGACGCACAATTTCCTGGGATTGCGCCTTTTTATTACTCAGGTGGATATCTACATCGTCCCGTTCGGGGACCATCGGTGGAATGTCTTTTAAATCATCTTGGTCATTCATGGGCCTATTATCCTAAAAATACCGATCACACACCATCCCCGGCTCCAGATAGCGCAGTTACTGGGCTAATGGTAACATCACTTCAGCTTCATCGTTAGACAACCGATACAGTGCTAACGATTACAAAAACTAACTAATTCGGGGCTTTAATAATGGAATTTGGTGATTTAATTAACTACCTCTTCCGCTGGATTCACTTTTTCGCCGGTGTAGCGTGGATAGGACTTCTTTACTATTTCAACTTTGTTCAGACTGAGTACTTTAAGGAAACCGATGCTTCTGCAAAGGCTTCCGCAATCTCTAAGTTAGTACCCAGAGCCTTGTGGTGGTTCCGTTATGGCGCACTTTTTACATTCCTGTCGGGTGTAATACTTGCTGCCTATCTCGGCGGCGCTATCAACTACTACATTACTATCGGCATGGTGCTCGGTACTCTGATGTTCCTCAATGTTTGGCTCATAATCTGGCCAAATCAAAAGATTGTCATAGCCTCCAATGACCAAGTAATTGGGGGTGGCGAAGCCAATCCCGCCGCTGCCGGGGCTTTAGCCAAGGCTGGACTGGCTTCTCGCACCAATACCTTGTTTTCGCTACCCATGCTTTTCTTCATGGGTGCGTCAGCGCACTTGACTGGAATTGGTCGAATTCCAATGTCGTCAGACGGTGGCACTAGTGAGATCGCCATGGGGCTGACTTTGCTTATTGTAGCTGCGCTGGAATTCAATGGCATTAAAGGTAAGACCGGGCCAATGACCAGTGTCTCTGGAGTAATCCATTGTGGCGTGTGGCTAATGATTGCCCTGCTTCTGATTATCGAATTTCTGTAGTAACTCTTTTCTCCACAATGATCTCATCCAACGCCATTGCGTTGGATGAGGATCACTTCTGCTAAACCTTGCCCCGCAATTCAATTTTCGAGTTCGTTTATTTCCTCAAATATTGCGCTTAGTCGTTCCGCACCTGTTAGTGTCAGGTGGTTAGAATCATAGTAGAGAGGTCCCCCATCTGGATTGCTGATATAGCAATTCTGGTCGCAAAGTAAGTCTGAAGCATCAAACCAGTGAAAATTGTCGTAATTCGATTGAATAATATCTAACCTGCTTTTAAGTCCGGCCACTCTAGACTCATGCTCAGTGCTGAAATCACCAATCAGAGTTAACACTCCATTCTCGGTGTAATCTCTAAAAAGTTTTTCCGGGATACTGAATCCGTAACTAGGAACTGGTGAAATTACTACAACCTGAATTGCAACTTCATTCGCAAGTCGCGTGAAATTCTCAATCGCCTGACCTTCATCTGCTTGGCCTAATTGGTGAATTACTATTGTGTCCACCTGCTGATCCAACGCTTCAGTTAAAACTTCGTTGCCAACAAATGATTCACTAATGGCCCGGTACTCTTTGTAATAAATAAGACTGTTCCCGGCACGCTCCGTAGCTTCTAGAAGTGCGTCCTTAATCGCATCCGCATGACTGTCACCTATAAGCATAAAGTTGCGCAGAGGGCTGCTCAATCTATCTAAGCGACAGCTTTCGGCACCAGGTGCATTTAGTATTGAGACACCCTCACACTGATAGCTCCCTCGATCTTCCAAGGCGTTATAAATAGTCAGCTCTACAATTGAAAACTTACGCTTTCCTAAAGAAACTGCCGGATTTAACATTATGACAACTAAAACTACAGCACAGGCCGAAGCTATGGAAAGTTGGACTCCGTTAAATTTGCTACGGGTTCTCGTTTCGACAAAGTTGTAAAGCAAATAAGAAAGAACAGCTATCAATCCCAATATAGCCGACAGCTTAAGTAGACTGTTTGCCTGCAGTATGGTGCCACCAAAAGGAAGATAATTAGCAAACACAATGACCGGAAAGTGCACCAGATAAATTGAATAGGAATACTGACCTATAAGCACCAATGAACGAGATACCAAATTGGATTCCAAGCCTGTGGAAAATCCAAAATTAATGGTAATCGCAGCGAGCACTACAACCAGAAGAGAAACAAAAAATAGGTAGTCAATCTCAAAAAAAGAAAGCGCTAACAAGAATGCGATTAAACTCGTAATTGCTAGCAAACCCCAGAATTTTTGCCTGGCAACTTGATTGATTCTCAAATTGGCGGCTAGTATTCCCGCAAAAAACTCCCACAGTCGTCCCGGCAACATAAAAAATGCAGTATTCGAATCGATCAAACTGGTAATTGCATAAAGCACAATCGAAACAATTCCGATCAATGCAAACATGTGTGCGGTGTTTCTTCTTACGAACAATAACAGTGGAAACAGTAAATAGAATTGAAGCTCGACTCCAAGCGACCAAAGATTAAGAAGTGGTCGAAAATACAGGTACTCAAAATAAGAAGCATCCAGCCAAAATCCGAAATTTGGAAGCAATAGTACTGACCACAAACTGTGAGTCATCACTAGCTCTATTTCGTGTGGCAATAGAACCAGGATTGCTACAGCGATAGTTACAATAATCAGCGTAAAATAAGCAGGCAGAATTCGGGCGAAGCGTTTTCGGAAAAATATTTTCGCCTCATCCCAAGTCCGAATTTCCCCGTAAAGCATGGCCATCAAATAGCCACTGATAACGAAAAACAAATCGACGCCCAAATAACCATACTTGAAACCGGGAATTTCCAGGTGGTACAAAAGGACCAACAAAATGGAAATCGCTCGAAGTTTTTCGATATGAAGAATCCGATCTTGACTCATTAGCGCCCTTTCAGGTGAAACCCATTAAGGAGTAGTACGGCAATAGTAGGAGTAATTTTAGCGCTTTATCTAATAACGCCTGCGAATTAGGTCTAATTCTTGGCAATACAACCTGCATCCTCGTACCGATGAATTATGCAGGCGGCAAATGCAAACAATGAGATTGCTGAAAAGGAAGCAATGGTTATCGCAGACAAAATCGGTCGATTTGGAGGATATAAATGCTCCAGAACGAGAAAGCCCGAAATCTTTAAGCGCAGTGTATAAGACTATACATGAGCATTAAAAATTTCGGGCTGACGAAGTGCTGGAGGATTTAGGCCTCCAAGGCGATCGATTTTTACATCATGCCGCCCATACCGCCCATCCCGCCCATATCAGGCATTGCAGGAGCAGCAGCACCGGCTTCTTCTGGCATTTCCGATACCATTGCTTCGGTGGTAATCATTAAGCCAGCAACAGAACCTGCAGCTTGTAGCGCAGTTCTGGTTACCTTCGCAGGATCAAGAATACCCATTTCGATCATATCGCCATATTCGCCAGTAGCGGCATTAAAACCAAAATTACCTTTACCTGCTCTAACCTTATCTAGAACTACGGATGATTCTTCACCTGAGTTCGCAACTATTTGACGAAGTGGAGTAGTTACAGCTCGCAGTAACAAGGCTATGCCAACGTTTTGATCTTCATTGTCACCAGTCAGACCGTCGATTTTTTCAAGCGCCCTGACCAAAGCAACACCACCACCAGGTACAACACCTTCCTGGGCAGCGGCACGAGTTGAATGTAAAGCATCTTCAACACGGGCTTTCTTTTCTTTCATTTCAATTTCAGTGCCGGCACCAACTTTAATTACGGCAACACCGCCAGCAAGTTTCGCAACTCGCTCTTGCAGTTTTTCTTTATCATAATCTGAAGAAGTCTCTTCGATTTGAGCGCGGATTTGTGCAACTCTACCTTCGATGTTTTTAACTTCGCCAGCACCATCGATAATGGTTGTATTTTCTTTGCTGATTTGAACACGCTTAGCAGAACCAAGATCTTCTGCAGTTGCACCTTCCAAACTCAGACCAACTTCCTCAGAAATTACAGTACCTCCGGTGAGGATCGCGATGTCTTCCAGCATTGCCTTGCGGCGATCACCGAAACCAGGCGCTTTTACTGCAGCAACTTTAACGATGCCACGCATGTTATTAACAACCAGAGTTGCCAGCGCTTCGCCTTCCACATCTTCGGCAATTACCAGAAGAGGTCGACCTGCTTTCGCAACGCTTTCTAGTAAAGGAAGCATGTCGCGAATATTTGATATTTTCTTATCAAATAACAGAATGAACGGGTTTTCCAAATCAGCACTCATATTGTCCTGATTATTTATGAAGTAAGCAGAGAGGTAGCCTCGATCGAACTGCATGCCTTCTACTACATCAAGTTCGTTTTCCAAACCTGAACCATCTTCGACGGTGATAACGCCGTCGAGACCGACTTTCTCAGTGGCATCGGCAATAATTTGACCAACCTGCTCATCTGAATTTGCAGAAATGGTTCCAACCTGGGCAATTGCCTTGTTGTCGGTACAAGGAATAGACATATTGCCTACTTCCTCAACTAATGCAGTAACTGCTTTATCAACACCGCGTTTGAGATCCATTGGATTCATGCCGGCGGCAACTGATTTAAGGCCTTCGTTAAGAATTGATTGAGCGAGAACCGTTGCTGTTGTAGTTCCGTCACCGGCAACGTCGGAAGTTTGAGAAGCCACTTCCTTTACCATTTGGGCTCCCATATTTTCAAACTTGTCTTCTAGCTCAATTTCTTTTGCAACTGAAACACCATCTTTAGTTACAGTTGGCGCTCCGAAAGATTTATCTAAAACTACGTTGCGACCCTTCGGTCCCAAAGTTACTTTAACTGCATCAGAAAGAACGTTTACTCCTGCTAACAATTTTTGGCGTGCTGTATCGCCGAATTTTACGTCTTTAGCCATTTTTAAAAATCCTATTTTGTCTAAATGATTATTGGAGTTGATTCAATGAGGCTTGATTAAGACTCGATAACACCAAAAATCTCGCTTTCATTTAATATCAATAATTCTTCTTCGCCGATCTTGACGGTGTTGCTGGAATACTTACCAAATACAATAGTATCCCCAACATTTACATCAACAGGCTGAGTATCACCATTTTCCAGGCGCTTGCCTGGGCCAACTGCAAGTACTTCTCCCTGCGCCGGTTTCTCGGTGGCCGAACCTGGCAGCACGATTCCTCCTGAAGTCGTTGTTTCTTCTTCCGTGCGTCGCACTACGACACGATCTTGTAAAGGCCGGATATTCATTTTTTTAGATCTCCTAAATCAAAAATTTTGATTATCAGAATTGAGAAAAGTGACCACTTCAGCCCCTGGGCTAAGGTGCTCATTCTCATTGCCAATCTGGAGCTACAGGCCGCTAAATACGCTGGCTTGCAGCAGGTTAATTGTTGCATCCCTAGATGGGGATAATCATGGAAATTTCAATGGCTTAATGCCAATTAAGCTCGATTTTTTTAGCTATTTAGAATGAAGTGTTGTATCTCTTTGTTTTTATTAGAGTTAATAGGGCTAGTGAAACTAGTCGTTAGGCCCTTTTTTTGGCTCTCGAGGGCCAATTTGGGAAAGGCCGTCCTCTGAATACTCCCCTTCGTAAACATTACTCTGTTCCCGGTAGCTGGACTGGCTCTGGCTGGAGCGGAATTCGAAGCTTCCAGAGCTAGCGCCGGCCCCCATGGCTTTAACCACACCGGATCGAATAATCCGCCATGCGATAGGTCTGCGCAGTGGCCCGGTAAGGAAAATGAAGCCGAGAGTATCGGTAATAAAACCAGGCGTTAACAATAATGCCCCTGCTCCTGCCAGCATCATTCCTTCCACGATCTCCTGTGCTGGAAGTTCCCCTGACTGCAACCGTTGTTGCGCGCGCAGTAGAGTCGAGAGACCTTGCCTCTTTAGAATCTGTACTCCAATGACTGCCGTTAATACTACAAGTGCGAGAGTAGACCAGCCGCCGATTACATCTGCAACTTCAAACAGCAGCATCATTTCTACCAGCGGAACAATGATAAAAATCAGGAGCAGAAAGCGCACTTTAGGGACCTGTTCAAATTGAGGGGCACACTCTATCATGAACCGCTTGAAACATCCGGTGTTGTCGAGCCCCAAAATTGAACAACAAAGAAAAAATCTGGCAAATCGTTCATCAAATCCCCAAAGGAAAAGTTGCCAGCTACGGGCAGATAGCAAAATTGGCAGGATTGCCAGGCTATGCCCGTTATGTGGGCTATACCATGAAAATGCTACCGGCGGGAACGAAGTTACCTTGGTTTAGAGTTGTTAATTCGCAAGGAACTATTTCGTTCAAAAAAGGAACGAAGCAATACTTGCTGCAAAAGTCGCTACTGGAAAAAGAAGGAATAGTATTTATAAAAGGAAAGTTTTCACTGGATAAGTACGGCTGGAAAAACTAATCGAATAGCAATTACGCTAGGATCTAATTTTCCTTGCCCGCATCTCCAAGCGAAACATCTGCTAGTCCACTACGCATCATATACCAAAACAAAATGACACCCGGAAAGGCTATTAAAGTTGTTAACAAATAGAAATTCACATAGCCCATTGTCTCAATTAAGCCACCTGCGGTCGTTCCTGTAAGAAAGCGACCAGCAATACTCGCCAGCGCGGACAGCAAAGCGTATTGGGTTGCCGTAAATCGCAGATTACATAGTGCCGATAGATAGGCTACGACTGTTACCCCTCCGATGCCGCTGGCAAAATTTTCAAACCCAATGGCCCCAGCCATGCCTAGATTTGAATGGCCTACTAGTGCAAGCGCAGCGAAACTAAAGTTTGAAACAGCCATGAGAATTAAACTAATGAATACTGACTGCTTAAGGCCCATGCGTGAATACATGATGCCGCCAATAAATATTCCAATTAGAAATGCGACAAAGCCGAAACCCACATCGTAAAATGCTATCTCCTCATTAGTAAAACCCAAATCATTAAATAGGAGGCGCAGAGTGAGATTCGCGAGTGTATCCCCGATTTTGTGAATCAATACAAAAAACATCACCAGCCACGCACCTTGCCGTTTAATAAACTCCATCAGAGGGCTGAAGTATTCGACAAAGGCCTGCAACAATCCCTTTGTGGCTACAGGTTCAATATGACGTTTTGGCTCACCCATTACCACGCCTACAAAGATTGCTGGTAGTGCAAAGATCGCGCAGGAAATATAAGCAATAGCCCAACCGAAATTACTGGCAAGAATTAACGCCAGGGCTCCAGTTGTAGTTGCACCAATGCGCCAACCATATTGATGCATGCCCGACCCAGTACCAAGCTGATGCGGTTCTAATAGCTCAATGCGATAAGCATCGAGGATAATGTCCAAGGTAGCTCCCAAAACACCGAGCGTAATTGCAGCAATTGCGACCGTAAATAGAGCCTGGCTTGGATCAACAACGCCGAGAAACACAACAGCAATCATCACCAACACACTTACTACCCAAAGCCAAGATCGACGTTGCCCGAACCGACCAATAATGGGAAGTCTAGTGTTATCGACTAAAGGTGCCCAAAGAAACTTAAAGTTGTAAGCGAGAAAAGCTAGCGCAAAAGCCGTTACAGCACTTTTCGAAATTCCGTCTTGTGCCAAGCGAGTTGTAAGAGTTGCACCGATCAAGGCATAAGGAAAACCAGAAGACATGCCAATAAAGAAAGCGGCCAGAGGTGCTGATTCGACATAGGGGCGAACCCTCTCAGGAAAAAAGTTCCTCCAATCGTCTGCTACTCTATTTTCAGCTGTCGACATGCTTTTCCCGAAGGCAATCTAGTTGAATGAATGCTGCTGACAGAGATTTAATCCGTAGGCTAAGTCTTAATCTCTAAAATTATCGTACTGTAAGGGGATACCGAGATTTGCATCTTTAAGTAATGCGATAACATTTTGTAAGTCATCTCGTTTCTTGCCATTAACCCGTAGTTTTTCACCTTGAATAGCAGTCTGAACTTTCATCTTGGTTTCTTTGACCATCTTTACTATCTTGCGCGCAATCTCGGATTCAATACCCTGCTGAATTTTGACACTCATAGTGGCTTTTTGTCCGACAACTTCGATATCACCTTCTACCAGCGCCTTAATGTCGACTCCCCTTTTGACAAGTTTCCCCCGTAATATTTCCATCATTTGCCTGATCTGGAAATCGACATCAGCTGAGACTACCACGGCAGACTGGTCTGTTAGTTCAAACTTGGCATCGACGCCTTTGAAATCGAATCGGGTTCCCACTTCTCGATTTGCCTGATCGATGGCATTATTAACTTCGTGTATATCTACTTCAGATACTATGTCAAAGGAAGGCATTACAACTGATACTCCTGCAGATTTAGCTAAGTAAATGATGTTGGAATTAATCAGTCTATCACTTGGGTTGATAGTGATGAAGTTCCCAGACTTAGTACAACCCCCAACTATTTGTATTTTTATCGGCAATATTTTCGTAAGCTGGTATTGATTAATCGAAATTGTAACTAAATTGAGGATTGAGACGTATTGGTGGGGCAGACGATTCTGTAACCAATGATAATATGAATATTCAAGAGTTCTTCAGCAGCATTATTGAATCCATGCCATCGGCACTAATTACAGTCGATGGCAATTTGCACATTAAGCAAATTAATACTAACGCGCTCAGAATTAGCAAAGCAGTTGAAGGCGAAGTGCTTAATAAGTCGGTTTTTGCTTCGTTTCCGATGCTCGAAAGTTATGAATCCGAAATACAAGTTGCATTGACACAAAATGCCACAGTTACACTTGACCGAGTTGAATACATAAATCAGGAGTTGAACAACTATTATAAGGTAACTTGCTATCCCTTGGATGCCATCGACAATGTCATCGTTATCCAAATTGATGACATTACGCAACGGGAATTGCTCGAGCAACGAATACTGCAGACTGAAAAAATGCACTCTCTCGACGGCCTGGCGGCAGGGATCGCCCATGAGGTAAATAATCCTCTAAGCGCCATTATCAATGGCATCCAAAACATAAAGCGCAGGCTGGATCCAGAACGTATTGCAAACCAGGAATCTGCAGACCAGTTAGCACTCGATCTTGAGAAGTTAAATGCCTATTTGGAAGAGAGAGAAATTAAGTTTTTCCTCGATTCAATTGAAGAAGGCGCATTTAGAGCCAGCAATATCGTAAGTAATATGCTCAAGTTCACCAAGCCCGATACTCATTCAAGAGAACCTTGCGACATTAACCTCTTGTTAGATCAGTCCATCAAGTTTGCTATAAAAGATTACGAATTGCAGAATGATAAGAGTCTGGCAAATATTGAATTCGAAAAGAATTTTGATGCTGCTCTCCCTAAAATTGAGGTATTACCTCTCGAACTTCAACAAGTGTTCTTCAATCTCATTCGCAATGCTGAACAGGCAATTAGTGCCCGCGTAGCTGCTCAAGAGGAATCTGAAGATTACATCGGAAAAATATCTATAGAGACGCGACTCGAAGATGGCAATTTAATTGTAGTGGTCGCAGATAATGGCTGTGGCATGAATGATGAAGTTGTACGTAAAGCCTTTGATCCCTATTTCAGCACACGCCATAAATCTGGTGGTCATGGTTTAGGTCTGTCTACAGTCTATCGTATAATCAAGTCACTACTGGGTGGTGAAATCGAAGTTAGAAGCGCAGTAAATGTAGGCACTCAATTTATTATTACTCTGCAAATTTGAAATTCTCTAAAAAAATAAAGTATCCCTCTTGATCGGTACTCGACACTATTTGCTAATCGGAATCCTGCTTGTTTTTTCCTGCTTTTCGATTCTATTTTCTCTCCTGAGTGGAAGCGTAGAGCTGTCAATAACTGTAGTTTTTTCAGAATTGTTTAATCCAGGAAGCGAGCTGGAAAATCAAGTTCTTAGGGAAATAAGAATTCCACGCACCCTTTCAGCATTCACCACCGGCGGTTTACTCGCTATTTCTGGTGTTGTTATGCAGGTGTTGTTAAGAAACCCCTTGGCAGATCCTTATATTTTGGGTATTTCAGGTGGAGCGGCCGTCGGTGCCCTGTCTGCAATTCTCCTTGGTGCGGGGGGTATTTTACTGACCAATGCTGCTTTTGCCGGTGCTATTTTTTCAATCATTCTGGTTTTCGGTATCGCCAACAAATTTGGCCGCTGGTCGGTAACTCGACTTTTGTTAACCGGAGTTGTCGTATCTGCAGGCTGGGGTGCGGTAATCAATATCCTTTTAACCACCAGTTCGACAAACAATGTTCAGTCGATGCTATTTTGGTTAATGGGCGACCTCAGTCAAAGCCAAGTTCACGTGGGTCACTATGCACTTCTAAGCACTGGTTTAGTTGGGGGCTTGATCTTAGCTCGCTCGCTAAATGTGCTTTCTCGTGGAGAACTCGTTGCTCAAGGCCTGGGTGTAAATATTAATCGTTTGCGGCTAATTCTCTATTTCGCCGCTTCAGTATTTACAGCGACAGCAGTTACTGTAGCGGGCTCCGTTGGCTTTGTGGGACTGGTAATACCGCATACGTTGCGCTTGCTAGGCGCACGAGATCACCGTGTACTGCTGCCCTGTTCAATCTTGCTTGGTGGCAGTTTTCTGGTTATTGCAGACAGTTTAGCTAGATCACTAATTGCACCTCAGCAGTTACCGGTAGGGGTTGTCACCGCCGTAATTGGCGTCCCTACATTTATTTTTATTTTGCGCAGAACAATTTCCAAGTAACGATGAGTCGCCTCGAAATTCAATCACTCACCTTGTCCATTGCAGAGAAATTACTATGCAAAGATTTGAGTTTTACTATCGAAGCTAACGAATGCTGGGGATTACTCGGTAAAAACGGCGCAGGAAAAACTTCTTTGATTCATTGCATTGCAGGACTTAGAGAATTTGATACTGGCGAGATTAAACTTAACGACAGAAATGTAGCAGAATACAGCAGAGCGGAACTGGCCAGAGAAATCGGAATTCTCTTTCAAGACGGATTAGAAACATTGCCAGCGACTGTTTTGGAAACTGTGATGCTTGGACGTCACCCTCACGTGCAATCTCTATTTAAGGATAGTAACGATGACTTCGAAATTACCCATAATGCCTTGCGGGATTTCTCATTGACAGAATTATGTCACCGCCATTTAGACTCACTCTCCGGAGGGGAAAAACAAAGAGTTGCAATCGCTATGCTCAGCGCACAATCACCAAACATATTTTTACTCGACGAGCCCAGCAATCATCTCGATATTGCGTTTCAAGTTAATGTGTTAAAAGTATTGAACTCGACTCTCAATAAGAGAAACGCAAGCATGCTAATGGCAACCCATGATATAAACCTCGCGTCCAGATTTTGCGACAAATTCATTCTCCTGTTCGAACACGGGGAATTTCTTTGCGGCGACAAGAAAGAAGTTTTAAATCAGAGCAATCTATCTAGAGCTTATGATTGCGACATCCAAGCGATCGAAACAGACAAGCAAACACTTTTCTTTCCCATTTAAGGGAATTGATGTTTCTGAGACTTGGTACTTATAGAACCAGATGACGAATGTCAGCTAGCAGGGTTGCCAAATAAGTTGCAAATAATCCGCCATCAACCCCGTTTACCACCTTATGATCGTAGGCAAGCGTTATAGGCAGCATTTTCCGCGGTTTAAATTCACCATCGATGAACACCGGTTTAATATCAGTTTTTCCTACCCCTAGAATTGCCACTTCAGGCGCATTAACGATAGGTATAAAGCCAGTTCCTCCAATTGCACCCAAACTCGAAATTGTAAAACATGCACCCTGCATATCTTCCATAGTAAGTTTGCGTTGCTTGGCTTTGTCAGTGCTCGTTATAACTTCTTCCGCTAATTGCCAAATGGACTTTTGATCAACGTTGCGAATTACTGGCACAACGAGACCTGCTTCGGTCGCTACCGCAACTCCGATATGGAAATACTTCTTCTGAATAAGATATTCGCCGGAGGAATGCAGCGACACATTAAATTGAGGGTATTCCCTCAGCGCCTTGGCACAGGCTTTCAGTAAAAAAGGTAAGAAGGTTAATTTAACTCCTCTCCTCTCTCCTTCCGATTTCAGTTCCGCCCTGAAATCTTCCAAATCGCTTACATCTGCTTCATTAAATTGCGCAACATGCGGAACTGCAGTCCAATTGCGATGCATATTGGTGGCGGTTAACTTATCAAGCTTGGTGCGCGGTATTTGTTCGATTTCTCCAAACCGGCTGAAATCAATATCAGGTACTGCGCTGGATAGTGTTCCACTGCCAACTGGCGCGTTTATTCTATTCTTAACAAATGCATGAATGTCTTCTTTGATGATTCGGTTTTTTGCACCTGTACCCGGTACCAAAGTGAGTTCTACGCCTAACTCCCTTGCTAGCTTGCGTACGGCTGGGCCGGCATAAACTTTGTCTGATGCTGCCGCGGGCGCTGGCGCTGGCGTAGGAATTGGCGCAGGCGTCGGTGCTGGTTTAGGAGATTCTGCTTGCTCCGGCGCTGGAGATTTGGCGGCGGGTTTTTCAGCAGCCACTGTAGCTGCAGTGCCCTTAATTACTGCTATTGCCGATCCGGTCTTTACTTTATCACCTACTGCAATAAGCCATTCTGTTACTTCACCAGCCTGAGGCGATGGCACCTCCATAGCGGCCTTATCGGACTCGAGAGTAATAAGGGATTCATCTACAGCTACGGAATCTCCAACATTCACGTGCATCTCAATTACGTCAACTTCATCATCAGTACCCAAATCCGGCACTTCGATAGTAATTGCTGCAACTTCGGTAGAAACAGGCACTTCGTCCGCAATATCCTCTTTTACTTCTTCTGCGCTCGCTGCTTCTTCTGGCTTAGCGACTTTAGCCGTCTCTTCACTGAGTGAGCCCGCAGCTTCTTCGACTTCCAGGCTGAGCATCTCGCTTCCAGTAGTAACCTGATCCCCTAGATTTACGGCGATACTCTTCACTACTCCTGCCATTGGCGCAGGAATTTCCATAGCAGCCTTGTCGCTTTCTAGCACTAAGAGCGAATCGTTCTCTGCCACTTCTTGACCAACGGACACCAGCAATTCAATCACTTCAACTTCCGTTGCATCTCCAAGGTCTGGAACTGTGATGTTTTCAATAGCCAAGAATGCTTCTCTCTATTTGGTAACCACTATGGAATTACTGATTGAGTGGATTAACCTTATCCTGTTTGATTCCAGTCGCTTTCATGTGAGCTAGAATTGCTTTGGAATCTATCAGCCCTAATTCCTTCAACTCGGTCAAAGCTGCCAGAACCACAAACTTACTGTCAACTTCAAAAAAATGCCTGAGTTGTTCGCGACTATCGCTACGACCGAAACCGTCGGTACCGAGCACCCTATAAGTGTCTGGCACAAATTCACGAATCTGATCGGAATAGGCCTTCATGTAATCTGTGGTGGCGACCACCGGTCCTTTTTGCTTCGCCAGCTTTTCGGTAACAAATGGCTGCTTGGGTTTCTTTTCTGGCTGCAACATATTCTCGCGAGATACAGCAAGCGCATCTCTTCTTAGCTCATTAAAACTAGTGACACTCCAGACATCGACTGCAACCGAGTAGTCCTTTCTTAGTATCTCGGCTGCTTTGCGAACTTCTCTTAGAATTGTGCCACTTCCTAATAATCTAAGGCGTTGATCTTTGTTAACCGGTTTAGTGACTTTGTAATCTTTTGAACCGCCGTCTTCCAACAAGTACATGCCTTTTACGATGTCATTTTCGACACCTTTTGGCATTTCCGGTTGCTGGTAATTTTCGTTCATGGTGGTTATGTAATAGAAAACAGATTCCATGTTTTCGTACATACGGCGTAAACCATCCTGGACAATGACCGCTAGTTCATAGGAATAAGTTGGATCGTAACTCACACAATTTGGAATAGTGGATGAGAGCAAATGACTGTGGCCATCCTGGTGTTGCAGCCCTTCCCCATTCAAAGTCGTTCTACCTGCAGTAGCGCCAATTAAAAATCCTCTGGCTTGAGAATCACCAGCCGCCCAACAAAGATCACCGACTCGTTGAAAGCCAAACATCGAGTAATAAATATAGAAAGGTACTAAAGGATAATTATTTACACTGTAAGAAGTAGCAGCAGCCAACCAGGCTGAAAAAGCTCCAGATTCGGTAATACCCTCTTCCAACATTTGCCCTTTCTTATCTTCGCGATAAAACATGACCTGATTGGAATCTGCCGGATCATATAGTTGGCCAACCGAGGAATAAATTCCCATCTGCCGAAACATACCCTCCATACCAAAAGTGCGAGCTTCATCCGGCACTATTGGTACGACTCTTTCACCAATTTCCTTATCTTTGCAAAGTGCAGTGAGCATTCGAACAAAGGCCATGGTTGTTGATAACTCACGATCACCACTGCTCTTTGTTTGGTTTTCAAACGCGTCCATTCCAGGAATTTTTAGAGCTTGGGCTTGCGAACGTCTTTGTGGTACTGGCCCACCGAGTTTTTCCCGGACCTTATTCATGTACTTTATTTCAAGGCTATCGGGAGAGGGTCGGTAATAAGGGACTTCTTCAAGCTTGTCATCATCGATTGGTATGCCGAATCGATCACGAAATTTCTTTAGTGACTCTATATCTAATTTTTTAACCGAGTGGGTCGCATTCTGGGCTTCGGCTGAGGCTCCGAAGGCATAGCCTTTGATTGTTTTTGCCAAGATAACTGTTGGCTTGCCGTTGGCTTTCACCGCTTCTGCGTAAGCGGCATAGACCTTGTAAGGATCATGACCGCCACGATTGAGAGCCATAATGTCGCTATCCGACAGATGCTCCACCTGTTTGGTCAGCTCAGGGCTCTTCCCAAAAAAGTGCTCTCGAGTATATTCGCCACCGCGACTTGCATAGTTTTGAAATTCACCGTCTACAGTTTCATCCATTCGCGCTTGTAAAACCCCATCTTTGTCAGCCTGGAATAAAGGATCCCAATGTCGACCCCAGATTACTTTAATGACGTTCCAACCGGCGCCACGGAAAACTCCTTCGAGTTCCTGAATAATTTTTCCATTGCCGCGCACCGGCCCATCCAGTCGCTGCAAATTGCAGTTAATAACAAAAATAAGATTGTCTAACCCTTCTCTTCCAGCCTTGCTGATTGCACCTAGCGATTCTGGCTCGTCCGTTTCGCCGTCACCAAGAAAAGCCCAAATCTTGCGGTCGGAATTTTCCATCAAGCCACGACTCGTTAGGTACTTCATTACGTGCGCTTGATAAATTGCCTGAATCGGTCCGAGGCCCATAGATACAGTTGGAAATTGCCAATAGTTTGGCATTAGCCATGGATGTGGATAGGAAGACAGTCCGTTTCCGTTTACTTCTTGCCGAAAATTATCCAGCTGTTCTTCGTCAAATCTACCTTCTATATAAGAGCGAGCATAAATGCCGGGAGCGGAGTGGCCCTGATAGTAAACAAGATCACCTTCATGATCCCCATCGGGGCCTTTGAAAAAATAATTAAAACCAACATCGTAAAGTGTTGCCGCCGAGGCAAAAGTTGAAATATGTCCACCGATGCTTGGATCGCGCACATTGGCCCGCATTACCATTGCCATAGCATTCCAACGAACAATGCCACGTATCTGGCGTTCCATGAACATGTCACCAGGCATACGTTCTTCATTGGAGGGAGAAATTGTATTGCAGTAAGGAGTATTTACTGAGGTAGTAGGAGCACTAGAGCCGCCGCGGCTGGCATCATGAGAAAGTCGACCCAGCAGATAGTGAGCTCGCTCAATTCCTTCGACATCGATGACCGACTTGAGTGCGTCCAGCCATTCCTTTGTTTCTTCTGGATTAGCATCATTATGCTTAGTCATAGCTGCTTCCTTTGAGCTTCCAGGATCACCGGTTCGCTCCCTACTCCGTAATTGATTGATTATGTTTGTGTAATTTAATTACAAAGCGGGGCGCATTTTACTGCAATTTAGGACCAAATTCTAATTTGATTTCAGAGGTTTTGTAGTTTTACTACATTTTCTAAAAGAACAATCGATTCGAAAATAGTTAAATTTTAACCATATAAAACAGATAGTTAAAATCACTGAAGTGGGTGAAAGTGGTGCATGTAGACTTAGAATTGATCAATTTTTGATCAAATACTACATATTTCTGAGGAAGCCTTGGATAATTACTACGAATTCACAGATGAACAATTTTTTCGGGCCGAATCTACACTGACACACCCTTATTAAGTCGCTTGTAATCCAAAAATAGTGATTATCGCCAGGACACTGAGCCAAATCGCCTGGCTTCTTTCTAGAAGCGCCTGTAAGGCTTGTATCTCTCGGGCTTTTTGTTCCCGTTCAGGATTTTCCACTACTTCAGTTTCTTCGGCATCATCTTCTCCAGCCGATTGAAAACTCGCGCCGGCTAAAGCGCAATTAGCATAGGAAATCAGCAAATCTGATGAATGATTCTCGCCGGAGAAATCCCAAAATGATTCTTTAACTCGCTCGAAGCAACGGACAAAATTACCTGCAAGAGAAAAAGTAATTGCTAACAAGCGCAATGGAATCCATTCCAATACCCGTATTAGATTATTAACTAATGCAACTTCCTGCTCAGGTTGGTCTTCTCGATGGCTGTCCCGCAATTGATAGCTGACATAACTAAAAAGAATGCCCAGCGGCCCGGTTAACATGTACCAAAAAAACATGACGAACATCTTCTCAAAACAGCGATAGACTAGTTGCTTACTAAAAAAGTTACTTACACTCTCTTCATCCCCTAAGGACTCAGATTCCGAAACGGAGAGTTCCTGCTGCAGATAGAGTGAGCATCCTTCTATGTCACCTCCACGCCATTTAGCAAGGAAATCACTGGCCAACTTACCTGGTTGAGTGCGGTCGAATGCCACCAACAATATAAGTATATGCACCAGCATCGTTGGAATTCCGAACATGCGGTCTTCCAATAAGAATAGAGTCAGCGTTAATACCAACAATGGAATGCCATAAATAAGTAATAGATTGAAAAACCAACCCTGACTCATTTTTTCTGCCAGATCTTTAGAAAAATTTTCTACTTTAGCCCGCAATTTGAAAAACCATGTGTCATCAAAGCGGTCAAAATCTTTTAAC
Organism: Pseudomonadales bacterium; assembly: GCA_012103535.1. Classification (GTDB taxonomy): domain Bacteria; phylum Pseudomonadota; class Gammaproteobacteria; order Pseudomonadales; family Pseudohongiellaceae; genus UBA9145. Next base: position 1,167,344 of record WLWQ01000002.1, on the reverse strand, counting down.
CATAAGTAGTTAATCGTTAAACAAATCAGAATGACGAGAAAGTTCATAACGGAAATTTGATGGTTATCATTTAGCTAATTAGTAACACTTCGATATTTTACCCAATCGAAAAACGGACCAGGATCGGTTTTCCTACCAGGAGAAATATCACTATGCCCCACGATTCTCTCTGAATTCAAACATGAATATTCTTGTATAAGCAAATTTGTGATGCTTGCGAGAACCTCATATTGTATATCGGTAAATTCTTCGTAATCTGTGCCTTCCAGTTCTATACCGATCGAAAAATCATTGCAATTGCTACGGCCATCAAAAGTCGACTCTCCGGCATGCCAGGCTTTTTTGTCAAAGGGTACAAATTGAGTCACAGCCCCTGATCTGCTAATGAGTATGTGGGAAGAAACCTTGAGATGCCCAATTTCGGCAAAATAAGGATGTGCTTTAGTGTCGAGCTCGTTGCAGAACAACTGCGCGATGCAACCTGTCTCGAATTGGCCTGGGGGAAGACTAATATTGTGAATCACTAAGAGGTCAATCTCATTCTCATCATCTCTCTCACTGCAGTTAGGTGACGGACATTGAATGGCGCCGTCGAGCAAGTGATTAGAAATTTGAAAAGCCATGAGAAATGCGCCGCCATTCCTGTTCTAGCAGAGAAGAAATATTAGCACAAATAGGTAATTCGCTTCTCTTGGGCTTATATTACCGAAGAATACTAGTGGCGAGTGATTGAGGTAGGAAGCAAGGTGTTCTGATGGGAATTTGGCGCCAGTTTATAGCCCGGAATTTGTAACTCACCATTCTGCAATGCAATGGCCAATCCAAGGCGGGATCTATTGAGTGAAAAACCAGAATCGTTTCTAACTGTGTAGAGCTGTGAATTGTTGGCTGCTCGGATTAACACACAATCTTCATAGCTACCATTCACTATGTACTGGACAAGCGCCTTATCGCCGAGCTGATCAATATCGGTTTGCAGATCTTCTAAGTCTTTTTCTTTTTCATCCGTGTCAGCATCGCCAGTTTCGCTGCCTAATAGTTTCGCGATCTCATCGAGATCTGACTGATCTATAATTTCCTCTCCCGTTGGGCTAATAGAAGCTTCTGGTGGTGCATCTTTGTTTTCCAATGGAGATTCATCCGGGACTAATATGCAGGTTTCAAAATTCTCTGTTTGAGTATCGAACTGTTGTTCCAGCTCAGTCATAAAATTCTCTTGCTCGGTAGCTTCCATTTGTACCATTGAGAAACCCTGGCGAAGTTGGATATAGATTTCTGTCCTATCCCTTTTATTAACTGACAAGTTTGAACTTATGGCTGCGGTTAACATGGATACCGTGTGTTTTGCCTCGGTCCACTCAATACTCGTAGTTCCCTGGTTAAGTCCAATAAGAAACATCACTGAACGCCATTTCGTGCGAATCATTGAATCAATAAATTCCGGCAAATCCTTCTGTAAACAAAGGGCAGAAATCAATTGTGCAACCGCGGATTCTACAATGTCGGCTTTTTGTGCCCCGCGCTCTGCAACTGCGGTTCTTTGTTCCTGCAATCTATCTTGAGATTGTTTTATTTGTGTTATTTCTGTTTGAAATGCAGAGGATGACGAATAGAGCTTTTCAACAAAATTTTGGTCATTCGCATTGTTCACGATTGATATAATGTCCAGAAACAGTTTTTCCAATTTCATGACGAAGTGTTTTTCAAACAACTTGATGAAAACTAGCCTCACTTCCAGAGGTACTTTGAAAACACCATGAGATCTAGCAAATGCTGCCACTGTTGCAATCAACAAGATATCGTTGGCAATCAGCTTGATTCTTTTACTACTCCGAGAATTTCCATTTAGTGAATCTATCTGTTTCATTAAAGCCGAATAGACCTTCCTCCCTTTCCGAGTGATAGCCTTTAAGGCGATATCTATTTCAACTTTTTCTAAGGAGTTGCTGGAAGTTTGCGTAATGGTTTCAATTGAAGTATGACTATTCGATACGTCAGCTCTATAGGAAGCCTTTATTTCACTCATTGCATGTTTGATGAATGTCTCTTCGAACAAACTCTGCTTTGCACGAATTTCACGCATCGATTTCAGGTACACGGAGTCCTTAGCGAATTGCCCTTGCTGGCCGCCGCTAAATAGAAAATCATCAACTTCATCAAAAAAGTCAGCACTTAGCTGTAACATTTGTTTGCGCAAGCGCTGACGAATCGACCAGCGAATTTTTTCCAAACGCACTGTGTCGTCAGACTCTATTAACGTTACATATTTGAAGTCAGAAGCTATCGCCATAAGCTGTAGGAACTATCTGCGCAATTAATTATTAGGAATACTTATATCACCGCTGCAAGGCAGGAACATTGAAACTGTTCACAGACGGTGATTTTTTCAATCAAATCAAGGCAAAACCGAGCCTGCGTGGTCAAGAATAACACCCAAAAATTTGAACTCCGTCACAACTTTATATTCCGCAATCCATGAGCCATAATCCGTTAGATGTCTACTCCAGAAAAGCACCCACCGGGCAAAAACATAGGCCAAGGAATGCTCATCGCCAGTTTCACGCTGGGGCTCATCGCACTTACGGTTTTTTTTGATGACTGGTTAGGCAATCAGGCTAACCCTAACCGCAATCCGGACTCATCCATTTCTAATACGGGCATTCGAGAAGTTGCGCTAGAAAGGAACCGACAAGGTCATTATGTAGCAGATGGACAAATAAATGGGATACCAGTCACCTTTTTGTTAGATACGGGTGCCACGGATGTTGCAATTCCATCTGGAATCGCCGAGGAAGCTAACCTCGTTCGGGGCTACGCCCATCAAGCTTCAACTGCAAATGGTGTTGTTACTGTATTTTCTACGGAAATTGATGAACTCAGGATAGGAAACATTGCGCTCTATGACATAGATGCCAGTGTTACTCCAAGCATGTTAGGAAATACAATTCTGCTAGGTATGAGCGCATTAAGACAAGTTGAGTTTACTCAAAGTGGATCAACATTAACTTTAAGGCAACTTCCCTAAGATTAAAAAACATGTTCACCCCTCCTGATAATCTAGCTCACACTGTTCAAATAGCTCTAGCTGAAGATTTAGGACCCGGCGATATCACCGCTGAACTTCTTCCAGAATCGAAAGAGATTACTGCGATTATAGAATGCCGAGAGGCAGCGGTGGTGTGCGGTATTCCTTGGGTAAACGAAGTCTATGCACAGCTTGATTCCAAGCTTGTGATTGAATGGTCGATTAATGAGGGAGATAGAGTAAAACCATCTACAACGCTTGCGCTCATTAAAGGCCCGGCGCGAGCAATTCTTAGTGGAGAACGTACGGCTTTAAATTTTCTACAAACTCTTTCTGCTACTGCTACCCAAACTAATCAACTTGTGAATCTAGTTTCCGCCACTACGGCAACTTTACTAGATACGAGAAAAACCATTCCTGGATTGCGAACAGCACAGAAGTACGCGGTTAGAGTCGGTGGCGGTACTAATCATCGACAGGGATTATTTGATGCCTATTTGATTAAGGAAAACCATATCTCTGCCTGCGGTGGCATTGTTGCTGCCATCACAAATGCCCGAAATCTGCACCCAGACAAAACACTGGAAGTTGAAGTAAAAGATCTCGAGGAATTGAAGCAGGCGCTGGAAGCTCATCCTGACATCGTGATGTTGGATAATTTTTCCCTGGAGAACATCGAACAGGCGGTGAGCCTGAATTCCGGTCCTTGTAAACTCGAGGCTTCTGGAGGAATTAATGCGGAGACACTGGTCAATATTGCTGAAACTGGCGTAGACTATATCTCGGTTGGCAGCCTGACTAAGAACTGCCAGGCAATAGATTTATCGTTGCTGGTACAAGACTAAGCAGCGGCCTTCATGAAGCGTAGGGAGAAAACATGATAAAAAAGCCACTCCTTCTACTTTCCGGGGTAATTAGCTTCTGGCTAGTACCCAGCCTACTTTTCGGACACGCAGGCAATCTCGATGAAAACGGAGGTCACTATTGGCAACGCTCCTATCATTGCCATATGGGCGGTTGTGAAATGCCCGATACTTTCGATTTTTCTCGCCGACCTAGAGATAGTTTGTTTACCGACTATCGTGCAAGGGAAAAATTCTTTAATGATGATGATTGGAATTTCGAACTTGATTTCGACGGCGACTGCCAATCTACTCGCCAGGAAATGTTAATTCTGACCAGCCGCATCGAAGTCAGATACACCAACCCAAGAAATTGTGTCGTACGCACTGGGGAATGGTTTGACGAATACACCGGTGAGCTATTTGAAGTTGCCGTACAGGTAGAAATTGATCATATAATTCCGAGAATGTATGCCCATACACATGGCGGCGACCGCTGGGAACCGGAGAAAAAACTACAGTTCTCTAATGATCCGATGAACATGATCCTAATAGAAAGGAGAGAGGTTCGGCGTAAACGTGATCGAGGTCCGAGCCGCTACCTGCCAAGAGAAGAATTTGAGTGTCAATATGTCGCTCTCTGGGATCAACTATCGGATAAGTATGATCTTCAATTAAGTTCGAGCGACCGCAGCACAATCTCTCGAATACTCGATGATTGTCCAGAATTCAATCCAAATGCAGAATCTGATGCAGATACTCAGTAGTAGAATATTTAGACAAAAAAATGCCGAACACTGTTCGGCATTTTTTTGGAATAAAACTTTATGGAGAGACTATAGATATAGTCTCCATGCCATTGTCAGGATCTAATTCAGCTTCACCGGCTGGAAATCCCTGCTCTTGAAGAATATAGGCGATGACATTGGTGTACTCTTCAAACATTAGCGATCCTGGATTGTCCGCTGGCATGGTGCCCATAATGGACTCCCAAAGATATAGCAGAGGCTGATTGTTCCAAGACCTCAAAGTATCTCGATAGAACCGCATGTTGTGGCAAGTTTTGCATTGCGCGTCGTAAACCATCTGACCTGAAGTTGCCTGTGATTCAGTGAAAACCCCGTCATTAACGGTTTTGTCCTGGGCCTGAGCGGTCACGCTTAGCGCGATGCTTAGTAGCAAAACAACGCTTCCCACAATTTTTACCGCAATTCTCATTCTCTATTCCCCCGCAATCAGCTTCTCGGAATCTGGGTGCTGTTTGATTTAGCGACTTTAACAGTGTTGAGTCTAATGTCCTTGCATGACGCCGGTTAAAGTCGCGGTAAACATAAACCACATACCCTCAATTTTCAAGCTATCCAACTGGAACAAATTGCAACAAAATCAATCTTTTAGTAACACTCAAAGTTCTATGAGTTGCTCGATAAGGGTAACGCTGCCTGCATTAACACAAGCTTAACTTCGCGGCTTACCAGGGCTAGTAGTGAATATAGTTCTACGAGTTGCTTTGGTCGTCCTTGTACATGAGCGTGGTTATTTGTTCTGAAACTAGCCCAATCAGGAATACGAAAATTGCGGAAACGAACAACACTACCCCCATGTTGGTGAACCTGCCATCGGAGAGAAAGGTAAATAGATAGTAAGCAAATCCCAAGGTGAAAAAACTCACCGAAACAGGTAAAAATATTTTCAAAGGAGAATAAAGCGTTCCTACTTTAAATATGATTATAAGAAACCTAATTCCATCTTTAATGATAGATAGATGACTACTACCGACGCGCTTTTCAGCCTTAATTGGTATGTAATCAACTGAATAACCTGCCCGGAAAAATGCCATGGTGCAGGTAGTAGGATAGGAAAATCCGTTTGGGAGTAAGTACAAAAATTGATTGAATTTACTTCTCGTTACAGCACGAAACCCCGAAGTAAGATCAAGAATCTTGTGACCAGTTAGTAAGGTTGCAAGTTTGTTATAAATAAAATTTCCAAGAGCGCGAAACGAATCAGCCTGTGATTCTTTATCACGTGCGCCAACTACCATGTCGAATCCCTCTTCGAGTTTTGCCAGTAGTCGCGGCACATCTTCTGGGCGATGTTGTCCATCGCCATCCATGAAAACGATGACATCCCCGGTGGCTTGACGGGCACCACTTTTTATTGCCGCCCCATTACCCTTGCTATAAGGATGACGAATTTGTTTCACCTGATGTTGCCGACAAACTTCGCCGGTGTTGTCAGTAGATCCATCATCGACCACCACAATCTCTGCGTCGCCGACAACGGCTTTTAGCTCGGGCAGTAGTTGTTGCAGACTTTCTGCTTCGTTTTTTGCTGGTATAACCAGGGATACCTTCATCGTCGCCGTCCTGGGATTCAAATACTATTGATCGTCCAATGAGCTGCATTTTCTAGGTTTCGGTGGTGTATTGACAGCTCTTGAGATCGAGAATTGCCACTTAGATAAATTCTAATTCATCTAACTCTTTGTATTTGTTATTAAAAATAGGTGTTTTTTACGGAAATTTTTACAATATCAGCAGAATCCAGTGCAGAATTTGCTCTTATCCGGCCAATTATTGATCAAACCTGACAAAACTTGTCAGCGATCTGCCTGACCCTTTTTGGCAATCTCTTAGGATTTCCCTACGATCCCAATCGATAAATAACTAATTTCTTATTATTTTTCAACAAGTTATCTATTTTATTCAAAATTGGCACGGTCTATGTATATATATCGCTTACCGTTGTTACTCGAATAGAAACAACACAGAATCTTAAACCATTAACTTTTTAATGAACGACTTACCAAACTGGAGATAGACAAATGAAACAACTTCAAAAAGGTTTTACCTTAATCGAATTAATGATCGTTGTAGCGATCATCGGTATTCTGGCGGCGGTAGCGCTTCCTGCTTACCAGAACTATTCTGACCGTGCAGCTTTCTCAGAACTTGTACTTGCAGTTACACCACGTAAGACAGCTGTAGAACTGGCCATTCAGACTCGTTCACCTGCCAACATCGCTGCGCTAACTGGTGGTGCTCTAGGTATCCCCGCTGACGTTACTGCTGGTGCAGATCTTCACGGTGCTGCAGTTGCTAACGGTGGAATCACCATGACTTGGCGTACAACCGCTAACGGTGCTGCTGAAGCTTTGGCGGGAACCACTTACATTCTTACCCCACAGGGCATTACGCCACCTGTGCAGTGGGCAGAATCTGGTTCTTGTCTGACTAGCGGCTACTGCTAGTCTGATAGCCTAATTGGAATTGGCAGCATCTATGCCCTTAAAAAGGCGGGTGCTGCCAACCCAAATCCAAGCAATCAGCTCTACCCATTCTCCCACCTCCTATAACTACAACAATAATTCCAACCTCGTGTTGACTCTAATTTAAAGTAACCCGTAATCTCATAATCACTAGCTACCACACTGACTCAATTGTTCTAACCAGGAAAAAGCCATGAAACAAAGGAAACAAAAAGGCTTTACACTTATAGAACTTATGATAGTGACAGCTATTATCGGTATTCTGGTATCAGTGGCTCTTCCTGCATACGATTTGTATCGCAATCGCGCCCAATTTTCCGAAGCTATTCTTGCCATTGGTCGCTACCGGGCCATGATAATTACCCAGGCTCATTCTGACCGATTCACTTCATTAGCTGACGCCGATGCTGGCGCTCTAGGAATTCCTCCCCTCCAGGCTCAAACTCCAACACAACATGGAATCGATGTAGTTGATGGAGTTATTACTATTACCTGGATGGCGGATGGCACTGACTTAGCGGGAGAGACTTATACTCTTGCCGCTCAAAGCGTTACTCCACCGATTCAATGGGTTTCTGGCGGCAGCTGTGAAACCGGCGGCTACTGTTAAGCATCTCAAACCTTCTTTTATTACTCGAATCGGCTATGCTCCAGTTTCGACCCGTGAATATTCATTAGCATAAAAATTTGTAATGATTTGTTCCTCTGGATCGAAACAGACATAACCACTCGTCACCGCGGAAACGAATTTGCTCAGCAAGCAGGAAGCAGGTAATTGCGTTGCTAATTCCTCAGATATTTGTGCGCGTATCATCTCATTTTCTTGAAATACTGAAGTTATGTCTTCAGACTTTTCTGGAAATCCCCGGTAATTTTCAGTTTGGATATAAAGCGGATCTCCAATAAACTGACTGCGAATTGCAGCAATATCTCGTTGCACTTCCCCTTCTGGCAATTCCACGAAAATAAGTTTCGGATAACTGCCTTCGAACTCTTCTAGTATTTCCGAGTTTTTCTCGTAATCTATAAATTCTTGTTCGGTTACGCTGTAAATAGTGTCATAGGCCAATACCAGCGCCAACGGTCTTTCCGCATAGACAATCCACATACCTGCCGCCATACAAACGACTTGCGCTGTCACAATACAAGATAAATCAAATTTAAGACCCGGCTTTCCAGACTTGAAGACTATGAGGGTAAGCAGTGGCCCCAAGACGAGATCCACGCCTATGACTATTTGCAAGCCGGTCCAGCCACCGTCGATGCTGAAGAGAATTCCTGGATACCAAAGCAATAGGATTATTGCTAGAAGTACTAAAAAAACCATCAGACTGATAGAAAAGTGAATAGCGCCCGCTTTCCACCTACTCATTTTGAGCACCTCCAATATTTTGCTTGTTTTCCAACAATTTAGGGCTGTAATCAATTGATCTTCTATAATTATAGGGATTGATTGAGCTCTGTGAAACGTTGGGATGTAACCCTGCTATGTCAGCAACAATGGGTGGATTAGCACGTCGCCTAGTCTCCGATAATCTAATCGAAGAATCTAAGGCAATGGCTGCTATAAGTTTAGCGGCAAAGGATGATATTCCTTTTGTTACTCATTTGGTCAGCGAAAACCTATTGGATAGCAAATCCATAGCAGTCGCCGCTGCAGAAGAATTCGGTGCCCCTCTTCTCGATCTTGACGCCTATGATTTCGAACATGCTCCAGATGATCTCGTCGACATCAAGCTCATCAAAAAACACAATATTTTCCCCCTGTTCCGACGTGCGAATAGACTCTATCTCGCAGTCTCAGACCCCGCCAACATTTCGGCTTTCGATGAGATTAAATTTCACACTGGCATTAACAATGATGTGGTTGTTGTTGAAGAAGATAAACTCTCTCAGGCAATCGCGGCGTTTGTGGAGCGCATGGAGGGAGCTGACGGTGATATTGGCGAAATCGACGATATCTCTCTTGATGATCTCGATGTCGAAACAGTTAATCCAGACGAACAGGAAGAAGAGCACTCCGCTGCAGACGACACACCGGTAGTTAGATTCGTCAATAAAGTCCTCTTGGACGCAATCAGAACTGGTGCTTCAGATATTCACATTGAACCTTATGAGAAAGCATATCGTGTGAGATTTCGTACCGATGGTGTCTTACACGAACTCACGCGGCCACCGATTAATATTGCTAATCGAATCGCTTCGCGAGTGAAGATCATGTCGCAGATGGATATTTCTGAGCGACGCATACCGCAAGATGGCCGCATAAAAATGAAGGTCTCAAAAACTCGTGCAATCGATTTTCGGGTAAACACATTACCCACTTTATGGGGTGAAAAAATTGTGCTGAGAATTCTGGATCCTTCCAGCGCGCAAATGGGGATAGATGCACTGGGTTATGAAGACACTCAGAAAGATCAATATATGAAAGCCTTACACCAACACCAGGGCTTGATTCTGGTCACCGGACCAACTGGTAGTGGTAAGACAGTTTCTTTGTACACTGGATTAAACATCCTCAATACTAATGAGCGAAATATTTCTACCGCCGAAGATCCGGTGGAAATAAATCTTGAAGGCATTAACCAGGTTCCAGTGAACAACAAGATCGGGTTGGATTTTTCGGCAGCGTTAAGAGCCTTTTTACGCCAGGATCCCGATGTGGTGATGGTGGGTGAGATTCGAGACCTGGAAACAGCAGAAATCTCAATTAAAGCCGCTCAAACTGGTCACATGGTGATGTCGACGCTGCATACCAATAGCGCCCCTGAAACCTTAACTAGGCTCCGTAATATGGGGATTCCGGCTTTCAATCTCGCTACTTCCGTCACCCTAATTATCGCCCAACGGCTGGCCAGAAGATTATGCTCCAAATGTAAAGAAAGCGTAGAAATACCCGAAAAAGTATTGATAGAAGAAGGATTTACAAAAAACTGTGCAAGGAAGCGCAATTATTCAAGGCAGTTGGCTGTGAAGCCTGTAATGAGGGATATAAGGGCAGAGTCGGAATATATGAAGTAGTTCCCATTACTGACTCCATGTTTCGGATTATCATGGAAGATGGTAACTCGATACAGATTGCCGACCAGGCTCAGACTGAAGGATTTAATAACCTGCGCCAATCGGCTCTGATGAAAGTAGCCCAAGGATTAACCAGTCTGGAAGAAGCTAACAGACTGACTTAAATAGAGAAATTATCAGGACAGCCGTTTTATTGGCATGCTATAGTTACTGCTGTCCTTTCTAACACCTAGTTATCACTGAGGTGAATTATGGCAACTGAAGCCGCACAAACGATCTACGTTTGGCAAGGTACCGATAAGAACGGAACCAAGACCAAAGGTGAAATCCAGGGTGCCAGCCAAGCTCTGGTAAAGGCACAATTACGCAAGCAGGGTGTTAACCCTACCAAGGTAAAACGCAAGCCGAGAGAGATCTTTGGCCAAAAGAAACAGAAGATCAAACCGGGAGATATTGCCGTATTTACTCGCCAATTAGCGACGATGATGAAATCGGGCATTCCTCTGGTGCAGTCTTTCGAAATTGTTGGGGAAAGTCTTGAAAATGCCTCAATGCGTGAATTGGTGATGAAGATTCGGGACGATGTCGCCGCTGGTAATAATTTCGCCGACTGTATCCGCAAATATCCACGTTACTTCGATGACCTATTCTGTAATCTGGTTGATGCTGGTGAACAATCCGGTGCCCTGGAAACGATGCTGGATCGATTAGCCACCTATAAAGAAAAGTCTGAAGCTCTAAAAGCTAAAATTAAGAAGGCCATGAACTACCCAATTGGGGTTGTATGCGTCGCAATTATAGTAACTGGTATCCTACTGGTTAAAGTGGTACCTCAATTTGCTGAAACATTCTCAAGCTTTGGTGCAGAGCTTCCTGCCTTTACTCAGCTTGTACTCAGCCTTTCGGATTTAGCTATAGCCCATTGGTGGAAAGTACTGATTGGTGTCGTAGCTGGTGGAATATTTTTTAAAGAAATGATGGTTCGGTCTAGTGGGTTTAAAAACGGCGTAGAAAGAATCTCACTTAAGCTTCCAGTAGTTGGGCCTATCCTGAATAGTTCCTGTTACGCGCGATTTACCCGGACCTTGTCGACAACATTCTCGGCTGGTGTTCCGTTAGTTGATGCTTTGGACTCAGTTGCTGGTGCGACGGGCAATATTGTTTATTCAACCGCAACACAAAAAATCAAAGACGATGTAACTACTGGTCAACAACTTAATTTTGCGATTAAGAACACCACACTGTTTCCCGTGATGATTACACAGATGGTGGGAATAGGTGAAGAATCAGGCGCTCTCGATTCAATGCTCGACAAGTGTGCCGTTTTTTATGAAGCCGAAGTCGATAATGCCGTTGACGGATTAACCGCACTAATGGAACCAATGATAATGGCGGTACTTGGTGTCCTCGTGGGTGGATTAATGATTGCGATGTACTTGCCAATCTTCCAGCTTGGCTCGGTAATGTAAGACGACGGGAAGCAGCACTCAATTCTGAATGGCAATCATTGAATTACTCGAGACGAGCCAGTCTTTTCTCGTCATAGCCAGCCTTGTACTCGGCCTACTGGTCGGAAGCTTTCTCAACGTTGTAATTTACCGCATGCCAATCATGTTGCAACGTGATTGGAAGCAGCAGTGTTGTGAATATCTGGAAATAGATGACCCTTCTCCGGAAAGCAAAGATTCTTCTGCAAAACACGAAATTTTTAATTTGCAACATCCTGCCTCTCATTGCCCTCACTGTAATCATAAGATTAAGCCCTGGGAAAACGTTCCAGTGATTAGCTACATTGTACTCGGAGGAAAATGCTCTAGTTGCAAATCGAAGATTTCATTGCGTTATCCCAGCATTGAGTTCGCAAACGGTGTGCTTTCGGCCTTAGTGGCATTTACCTTTGGCGCCACGTGGCTCACTTTAGCATTGCTGCTTTTCACCTGGTCTCTGGTGGCACTGACTCTTATAGATTTCGATCATCAGCTACTGCCTGACGACATAACCATTCCACTTTTATGGTTAGGCATATTAGTAAATGCCCTCGATCTCGGTTTTGGCGTATCTCTCTACGATGCAGTAATAGGTGCGATTGCAGGTTATCTCGTACTGTGGACTTTTTATTGGGTGTTTAAGCTGGCAACTGGCAAGGAAGGGATGGGCTATGGCGACTTTAAGTTGCTGGCTGCGTTGGGCGCATGGATGGGATGGCAAAGCCTGTTACCAATCATTATCCTTTCCTCACTGGTAGGCGCTGTGTTTGGGCTTCTCATGATAGTTGCCATGGGCAGAGATAAGTCGGTACCCATGTCATTTGGTCCTTTCCTCGCCGGGGCAGGATTTATCATGCTTATTTGGGGCCCTCAGATAAGCAGCTTCTACATTAACAATTTCGTTAGTTAACACAGATGTTTGTACTCGGCCTCACTGGTGGTATCGGCAGCGGCAAATCTACTGTTGCCTCAGTCTTTTCTGAATTGGGAATTGACGTGGTTAACGCTGACCAACTAGCTCGAGATGTGGTGGAACCGGAAAGCGAAGCGCTTGCTGCCATAGAAGAACGATTTGGCACCGAGATTCTTCAGGAAGATAAATCGCTAAATAGAAGCAAGCTCAGAGAAATAGTGTTTGCCGCTCCCAGTGACCGAGAATGGCTGGAACAGCTTACCCATCCACTCATAGCCCAATTATTAGTTCGAGCACTACAGACAGCCTCTTCTCCCTATGTAATATTGGAATCCCCATTGCTTCTGGAAACTACTCAAAAAGACCTGGTCGATAGAGTACTAGTTGTAGACGTCGACGAAGAAACCCAGTTTAAACGCACCTTAAGTAGAGACGGCAGTTCTGAGGAAACTATTAAAGGCATTATCGACACTCAACTACCTCGAGCGAAGCGCTTGGAAGAAGCGGACGATGTAGTAGATAATTCGCTAGAACTGGCTGATGTTCGGAAACAACTATTGCAGCTACACGATCAATACTTAGAGCTGGCGAAATCCCAATGACAAAACCGAGAATCGTTAATTGCCCTACCTGTGAAAAGCCAGTTAGCTGGACAGATGAAAACGAGTACAGACCATTTTGCAGTGAACGCTGCAAGTTAATCGATTTTGGCGATTGGGCAACGGGGAAAAATACAATAGCAGGCGAACCAGTCTATCCTATCGAGGATGACTCGGAAGAAAAATTACAGTAGTTCGAGTTAAGGCAGTGGAGTACCAATTATCTCAGGTGTAGGCATCCAATAGAATTTGCTGTTGGCTGCAAAGATATCGTTTTGTAAGAAGAGATAGATGTAATCTTCATCCCTTGATTGCCGAACTTTGCGCACAGATTCACCTTCCAACAGTCCCAATTCGAAATCTTCCAATATTAGATGTGTCACAACATCAAAAACATACACACGCTCATTATCGGCTGCTATCAACAGGGTACCTTCGCCATTAAACGAAGCACTTAAAGGTGAATCATTAAACACCCATTCACCATCGTTATTATGGTAATCCCGCGGATCCATATCTACGATACCGAATTCTGTGTCGCCATAATTTCCTTCTGGACAGGTATAAGCTAGTCGAGAGCCATCTGGCGAAATGTCGAAATCCGTGCAGGAAGCTCCCACAGCAATATCGGTTCCTGGCACGAAATCAAGCGCATTCGTGGCAGTGTTAAAATCGAAAGTTGCTAAATTCGATTCTGAAGTGAGGAATAAGTGTTCCTGAACTGGTTCATACTTAATACGAACAGGCTCCTCCAATGGAATGCTATCGATGCGGAAATTTCCATCGGTATCTAACAAACCCATCCAATTCGAGGTATCAGCAAATGGAATATTGTTTTCAGGGTCGAAGCCTTCACCTTCTTTAAAGAGTGCAAAGATATCGCCACCCACCCCCATCGATAATTTAAACGGCGCGAACCCATATTCGTAGCTAGCTCCCATATCACCAAAAAGTACCTGGGATAATTGGTTATGTTCGATTTCGCCAGTATTTAAATCCAATTTATATAGCCGTTCTGATACAGGATGCACTGTGAAATAGAGAATTTCATTTTCCTCATCCAGAGTGAACTGACTCGCCCGCGTATTAAACGGATAAGTAGCCCCGGTTTCACCACTGATTAAATTTCTTTCGACGATACGGTTTCGAGTATAGTCACCAATTAACACCCAACCGTGACATAAGGGAACAAAATCTTGAGCTGGTTCAACAACCAAACCTCCTCCGAGGGCTGAAATCAACGCATCTGAAGGCCCTGACTGCACAGCGCCTAGCGCTAATGTCTCAAACAACCACGGTTCCGATCCCTCAATATATTCAAGACGAACTGCTATTTGCTCACCGTCTAAGTTTACGCTGGGAGCATCAAGGATGCCGGAAATCGTTGAAAAGCTGGCGATACCTTCACTCACCAGAGAGAATTCAGGTGGCTCGAATGCTGCGCAATCCAATAGTTCAGCGCCTGACAATGGCGGCGGCCCAGGATCCTCTGATACTAGTTCGGCAAACGTTAACTGGAAGATCAATTCATTAGGATCCACTAATCGAAATTGTGCGCCTACTTCACCGACTCCTGTCACATCGATCGAAGGTACTTCCATGGTATATCCATCAAACCTTGCGGCATCTGTAGCGACAGCAGGTGGATCTCCCGGCACAAACTCCAGCGTTGGATTATCCAGAAATTTAACACCGGTATAGGTTGGCAAAAGACTTTCATCGACTGAACTAGGTAGCACCGAGCTTTTAATTCGAAATCCAACAAATTGGCTCGAGTTTAAAGAAGAGTTTACTGCTCCCGTAACATCAATGCGTATCTCAGTTTCAGTAAGAGCAAATGCATCTATATTTTCAATTGAAGAGGGAAAGCCAATGGAATAATCAGAGACTTCTATTTCTCCATCGTCTGAGAAGAACGACAGCTCAATAGGCGCCGACTCATTTTGAGGATGAATCTCATCCAGCTGCAAAATTAGTGTTGCGGCGGAAACAGATCCGGTGCCAACAAAATCGAATACATAAGTGGCAACATCTATAAAATCAGGCCCTGTAACTGCCCATCCACCAGAGCTTATATAAGTAGCATCAACGCCTTCACCAACTGGTGTTTGCTCCTGGACCGGTTCGCCTTCTTCTTCAGGTGCTTGTTCTGGGTTGGTTTCAACTAGCACACCCTGATCGACCAAATTTGCCAAATCAGCAAACGCTGGGCTCACGAAGCCCAAGGCAATAACTACCATCAATAGGAGGGATGATATTGTGGACTTCGGGTAGTAATTCCGTTTCATACTCACGCCCAGGCTCTTCCAATAATTCTTTATAGTTTCAACAAGTTAGCGAAAATCTCAGTGATCCAGATCACAGATCGCGCGGAATCATGAGAAAATCACGCTTTTCAGGTTTCCACAGTGGTGTATCTGCTTATTTTCAAAATACTTTATCACAAATAGCGTAAAAAGCCGGAAATTTAGAAGCGATTAACCCCATTGATATCAGTAACTTGCTGCTATTTCCCGACGATATTAGTAAGTAAGTACTCCTATCCAATTATGAATACAGCAATTTTTCACATTAGCAGGATTTAGAGATAGGCAGATATTCCTGCAATTCCGAAGGCACCGCAGGACTGTGCGACTTGCAAATCATCACGTCCTAATCCTCCTAAAGCGTATACCGGTAAACTAATCCGACCGGCTAGATCGGAAAAGCTATCCCACCCGAGCTCATTTCCAGACCCATACTTTGAGGTATAGCAGACAGGTGACAGAGTGACAAAGTCTGCATCAAGAATTTGCGCTTGATGCAGCTCTTCGAAGCTATGGCAGGAAGCACTGAAAAGAAGATCGCTGGCAACAGGCCGCCGTACTAATGACATGAGAGTATTTGAATTTACATGTAGTCCGCTAGCATGAGCAGCACCGAATGTATCTGGAGACTGATTCGCGACTATGTGAATGTCATAATCGCGCGCGATAGAAACGGCACTCTGCAGCCAGTACACATAGTTGGCTTGATCGAGATGAGTTTGGCGAAACTGGATAAGCTGAATCCCTTGTTCTGAATATTTTTTAAAAAGAGTAGGTAATTCTTCACTTGATTCGAGATCTGCAGTGATTGCAAATTCCTTCGGTAGTTGAATTCTTTTTATAATTGGCGCATTCGCTTCCGGAAAATCTGTAGAGCGCAAGTGATGCAATTCGCGCCATTCAATTGCCTGCCCTTCCTTACCTATTGCCTCCCCCTCATATTCAGTGATTATCCAAACATCGAGCAGTACAGTCTTTTCTGGGTAGTGATAGCGGGTTTTCGTAAATGGGTGAAACTTTGTCGGCTTTATTCCCAGCTCTTCGACAAACTCTCTTTGCAGTGCAGCTTCGATAGTTTCTGACTCTTCTTTCTTTCCGCCGGGAAATTCCCAGAGCCCACCCTTATGACTGTCTGGATGTCGTCGGGAAATCAGCACTTGTTCGTGCTCATTGATGATTACGCCAACTGCAACATGAGTGATAGCTAATGCTTCCATGGCATCAATGGATGACTTTGAGGCTAGGAACGATAGTCCGCATTGATACTAACGTAGTCGTGAGAAAGGTCTGATGTCCAAATGGATTCCACGCTATCACCTCGCTGCAGCGCAACAGTGATAACAATGTCGTCATGATCCATAACTGCCTGTCCTTGTTCTTCGGTATATGTAGGGTCGACTCCACCTTGCGAAACAATACCGACGTCGCCAATATTTATGATGACCTTATCAAGCTCCAGGTCATCCAAGTCCGCACGCCCAACCACTGCCAGAATTCGACCCCAATTCGGATCTGCTGCGAATAATGCTGTCTTAACTAAAGGCGACTCGGCAATCGCATAAGCAACTCTTAAACATTCATTGGATGACTTTCCAGATTCCACTCGAACTGTTACAAACTTACTGGCCCCTTCACCGTCTTTTATTAATTGAGTCGCTAGTTCTACGAATACAGTATCCAGTGAATCTACAAATCGACTTCGACTCGTTGCGTCCAATTCACCAATAGAAATATTCGCTTTTCCCGTAGCCGCTAACATGCAGCAATCATTAGTTGAAGTATCGCCATCCACAGTAATGCGATTAAATGATTTATTCGATGCCTTGCGCAGCAATTGATCAAGCAACTCTGCGTCAATATCAGCATCGGTAAAGACATACGCTAACATGGTCGCCATATTGGGCTTGATCATTCCCGATCCTTTGGCGATACCGGTAATAGTGATTAGCTTGCCGTCGATTTCCAACTGGGTAGAAACTAACTTTGGTCTGGTATCGGTTGTTAATATGCCCTCTGCGGCCACAGGCCAATTATTCTCTGACAAATCCGAATACAAGATTGGTGCGGCAAGGAGAATTTTATCGACTGGCAATTCTTCTCCAATCACGCCGGTTGAAAATGGCAATACTTGCTGAACTGAAACGCCGCCCAAATCCGCAAAAACCTGACAACAACGCAATGCGTTCAATTTTCCAGATTTACCAGTACCGGCATTTGCATTACCAGTGTTAATAAGAAAATAGCGCGGGAAAGCATTCTGAGTATGGGCCTTGGTTACGGCTACCGGTGCAGCACAGAACGCATTTTGGGTGTAGATGCCGGCGACACTGGAATTTTCAGCTAATTCTATCAGCACCAGATCCAGTCGATCGGCATAGCGAATTTCACTCTTTGCCGCAGCGAGTTTAATCCCTGCAACAGGGTGAAATTCTCCAGTACAACCGGAACCAACTGCCATTTTGTTAGCCTATCTTTCCATGACACTGTTTGTACTTCTTGCCTGATCCACAAGGGCAGGGATCGTTTCTTCCAACCTTGGGAACATCGCGCACAAACGGAGTTTGTTTGTCAGCACCACCTGGTTCGCCTCTTGGTCCACCTCCTGCGCCCTGACTTTCCTCAGCTTCTGCTCCAGCCAAAGCTGACATAGCCTGATGTTGATAGTTCATGCGCGCCCTGGCAGTCTCCTCTTCCCGTTGACGCTCAATAGCATCCGCCGCTTCGTCTTGCTTAATCTGGATGTGGCTTAATACTTTAATTACTTCCTGTTGTAATGCCAGCATAAGCTCGGTGAATTGCGCAAAGGCTTCCCGTTTATATTCCTGCCGTGGATTCTTTCCACCATAGCTTCTAAGGAATATCCCCTGGCGCAGATGATCCATGGTGGCCAGATGTTCTTTCCACAGTCGATCTAAGATTTGTAGCGTTATTTGCTTTTCGAACTCTCGCATACGGTCTCCGACAGCTCCGCATTTTTGCACATACTCATCTTTCAAGAGTTCAGTCAGTTTGTTCTTTAACTGTTCTTCATACAATTGGTCGTCTTCATCCAACCAGCGCTGAATCGCTTGTCGAGAACCAAACTCAGTCTCTATGGATTGCTCTAATCCTGGTACATCCCATTGTTCTGGCACACTCTGCGGTGGAATAAAGTCATCCACCAATTGCCCAATTACCTCTTCCCGCATGCCATCTAACAGATCAGTAGTATCTTCACTGGCCATTAGCTCATTGCGCTGACGATAAATAATTGTGCGCTGATCATTCGCAACGTTATCGTATTCCAACAACTGTTTTCGAATATCGAAATTCCTGCCTTCAACTTTACGCTGTGCCTTTTCGATTTGTCGGGTAACCATTCCGTGTTCGATAGCTTCACCTTCTTCCATGCCGAGCCGTCGCATGAAGTTGCGTACTCCATCTGTCATAAATATTCGTAATAGATTGTCATCTGCGGATAAGTAGAATCTGGAAAAGCCAGGATTTCCCTGCCTGCCTGATCGCCCTCGTAGCTGATTATCTATGCGGCGGGACTCGTGGCGCTCTGTTCCGATGATATGCAGGCCTCCAGCGGCAACCACCTCGGCGTGACGTTTCTCCCAATCTTCTTTAATTTTTTCAATTCGAGCATCACTGGGATTTTCAATTTCGGCAATTTCAGCTTCCCATTTTCCGCCCAATACTATATCGGTTCCTCTACCAGCCATATTGGTTGCAATAGTCACTGCGCCTGGCCTACCTGCTTGTGAAATAATTTGCGCTTCTTTTTCATGGAATTTTGCATTCAATACTTCATGATCAATGTTTTTCTTCTTTAAGAAATTAGAAAGAATTTCGGAAGTATCGATTGAAGCGGTGCCAACTAAGATTGGAGCGCCAGATTCTCTAATCTCGATAATGTCTTTAAGAACCGCTTCAAATTTTTCCTCGGTAGTAAGAAAGATTAGATCGTTTGCATCATTTCTGATCATCGGAACGTTGGTCGGGATAACCACTACGTCCAATCCGTAAATCTGACTGAATTCAAATGCCTCCGTATCCGCAGTACCAGTCATTCCCGCTAGTTTGTCGTAGATGCGGAAATAGTTCTGAAACGTGGTCGACGCCAGGGTTTGGCTCTCACTCTGAATATCGACATTCTCTTTCGCCTCCAATGCTTGATGCAATCCATCGGAAAGGCGGCGACCTTCCATGGTTCGACCAGTATGTTCGTCAATTAAAACGATCTGACGATTTTGAACGATGTATTCGATGTCTTTATTGAAAAGATGGTGGGCTTTTAAGCCCGCGTGCACGTGATGCAGCAAAGAAAGATTTGTGGCGGCGTAAAGCGACTCGCCTTCATCTAATAAATTTTGCTTTATCAATAATTCTTCAACTTGTTCATGACCGGATTCGGTTAACTCGACTTGTCTACTCTTTTCATCGACTGTGAAATCCCCAGTATCTTCCGGCACATAATTTTTATCCATCATCTCCATCTTGGATTTTTCAGCTTTAACACCTTTGTCCAAACGAGGAATGAGTTTGTTTATGGCAACATAGAGTTGTGAACTGTCTTCTGCAGCGCCAGAGATAATGAGTGGAGTTCTAGCTTCGTCAATTAGAATTGAGTCAACTTCATCAACAATGGCGAAATTCAACTCCCGCTGCATCTTTTGATCGAGACGAAATGCCATGTTGTCGCGCAAATAGTCAAATCCGAATTCGTTATTGGTACCGAATGTTATGTCGGATTCGTAAGCAGCTTTTTTCTCTTCTGGAGTTTGTCCGGACTTAATAACTCCAACTGAGTAACCGAGAATTTCGTAAATAGGGCGCATCCAGTCTGCATCACGTTGCGCCAGGTATTCGTTGACCGTAACGATATGTACACCCTTTCCAGATAGTCCATTTAGATAGGCAGGCAAGGTAGCTACCAGTGTTTTACCTTCACCGGTGCGCATCTCGGATATATTGCCCTGATGCAGTACCATGCCTCCGATCATTTGCACGTCGAAGTGCCGCAGCCCGAGAGTTCTTTTCGAAGCTTCTCTTACTGCTGCAAATGCTTCAGGCAGAATCGCATCTAATGCTTCCCCCGACTCTACGCGCTGTCTGAACTCATCGGTTTTCTTTTTCAGATCTTCGTTTGATAGCTGCTCGAGAGATTCTTCCAGCTCGTTGATTGCAGCAACGGCGCGGTTCATTTTCTTAAGCTTTCTACTATTACTACTACCAAAAATTTTATTGAGTATGTTCATGGGAATACGTTAACCAAAATCTTTAATTTTTTAAATCGAGGGAATCAAAACGGCACAGCGCACTGAGCCTAATGACCAGGACGTCAAATTTGATGAATGAGAGGATTATATAGCGGTGCGGTGTATATAGGCAGCTGGATCTACTACTCTGCCGTTTTTATAGACTTCGAAGTGAACATGGGGTCCAGTAGATCGACCGGTCGATCCTACCAAGGCAATGTTCTGACTTTTCTTAACAATGTCACCCACATCTACGAAGAGTTTTTCCGCGTGGGCGTAGCGCGTCGTAAATCCATTGCCATGATTTACTTCAACCATTAAACCATAACCTGAACGAGGTCCCGCCCAAGTCACTACTCCTGCGGCGACTGTATTTATATCAGCACCAGATTGACCTGTTGTGAAATCTACCCCGCCATGGAACGTTAGTCTTCCAGTAAAGGGGTCAGGTCTTTGCCCGAAGCGGGAGGCGATCCATCCTCGATCGAGTGGACGTCCGGCAATAAACACATCTGACTGAATCTTTCGATCCGCCATCAAGCCTTCGAGGATTTCCAGTTGTTGTTGTCTGTCTTCCAGCTGTCGCTCAAGTTGATCGACGGCACTCACAAATCCGGTAGTTGTATAAGATTCAGATTGGCCGGTACCTGGACCACCGATCGCAACCGGTTGACTGAAATCGAATTCTCCACTATCCAATTCTGCAATAGTAGTAACCCGTTCACCCACTGCATCGAGTCGCACCAGCCGTGCTTGTAACATTGCGAGTCGTAAAGTCAAGGCTTCTAGTTGCTGTTCAGACTCTTCTTTAATGTCCTCCAGCTGATCCGCCTGCAACTTAATTTGGCGATCCCAACTCTGAGCAGATTCCACGGTGAAAATGCGCTCATTCTGAGAAACTGCTAATTGATAGCCAAAGTAACCTAGCGCCATGGGCGCTACCAATAGGACGACGGAAAGCAGGCCTTTTAGCCAACCTTTAAGGATAATGGTCTTCGTGTGACCATGACGTTGATCAACAAGTATTAATTTCATTTGTTAAGCGTAACTCTGAAACCCTGTAATTGCTCTTGGGGTTTACGCAGAAACTTCAACGCCTAACTTTTTTTTCTGTTTATAGATCAAACAGTTAGGAGAGTGAAACGGATTAAGCCGCTAACACTGGTTTCATGTAGGAAATAGGTACGTTTGTGTCGTTATCGAAACTTACAATTTCCCAGGCGTCCTCATTAACTTCGAGCATTCTTAATAAAGCATTATTTAGAGCATGTCCAGATTTATGTCCCTTAAACTCGCCGATAAGACTATTGCCCAAAAGGTATAAATCTCCAATAGAATCAAGGATTTTGTGCTTAACGAACTCATCTTCGTAACGCAATCCATCCTCGTTAAGAACCTTATAGTCACCTACTGCGATGGCATTATCCATGCTTGCCCCAAGTGCTAAGTTTCTATTCCTAAGTTCTTCAAATTCATGCATAAATCCGAATGTACGCGCTCGACTAACCTCTTTTACAAAGGAAGTGCTGGAAAAGTCGATAGTGGCGCTTTTCGTGTACTTCTTATACACAGGATGGTCATACAGTAAAGTATAGCTCACCTTAAAACCGTTAAATGGTTCAAGACTTACGGATTTATCATCCTGCTCCAGGTGAATAGGGCGTTTAATCTTTATAAATTTCTTCAATTCAGATTGTTCTTCAATCCCTGCGGACTGGATAAGAAAGACAAAAGGTCCGGCACTGCCATCCATTATAGGCACTTCAGGCGCACTCACATCGACATAGCAATTATCGATACCCAGGCCCGACATGGCAGACATCAAATGTTCAATAGTGGAAATACGAACATCATCTTTAACAAGGGTGGTGGAGAGAGTGGTGTCACCGACATTGGCAGCGCGAGCTTCGATTGGAACAGCCGGGTCCAAATCTACGCGAGTAAAAATAATGCCTGTGTTGACAGGAGCCGGTCGCAGTGTGAGATAGACCTTTTCTCCGGTATGCAGGCCAACACCTGTCGCGCGGATTACATTTTTAAGCGTTCGTTGCTTTAACATCGATTCTGTAAGGCCTTTTTATTGTGTTACTGCAGGGAAAATTCCATATTCCCTTCGGTCCCAGCTCTTGAAATAGTGCGACATCATGTTCGCCCTGTCTTCCTACTTTGTCTTGCGGAATAGTTTGCTTTTTATCTTCTATTTTCTCACTCGGAGATGCGACTAAAGCTCGAATCCTGTTCAATTTCGAGCACTGTTCTGAGTGAGAATATCCGCTTGCCTTCAACAGACCGGTGCAATTACAGATGCTTCCAGTTGCCCCACATTGCTTTCGTGTTGCAAAACTGACGCATAGTACCAAAAATGCTTGTAAATCCCAATAAATGGGATTGCCAGAGGTACTATTTCCCTACCGGTTGCTCAGGCATTTTTCTGTAACATAGCTATTCACTCTTCTATATATACGCAATTCACATAGCCGCAACTAACCCATTTCCGAGAATCTTCAGATTTCCCAGTCTGATACGTGGACACACAGAATTTCCTTTACGATCCTTTAATCTGCCTGTCTCCGCAAGAACGCTGGGATATCCAGGTAATCCATATCGGTTTCCGCCCCTACTGCCTGAGCCATTGCTGCTGGGCGTTCAGCCGCCTGCCGATTGCGCATGATTGCTGGCTTGTCCAGTTGACGATAATCGGTTTCCCCCTCATGTGCGGTGTTGTCCACAACCTTGGTTGGTTTCTCGTGTTGCGAACCCAATCCAGTTGCGACCACTGTAACCCGCATTTCTTCTTCCAGGGTTGGATCGATAACCGTTCCTACAACTACAGTTGCGTCATCTGAGGCAAATTCTTCCACGGTATCACCCACCTCTGCGAACTCTCCCAAGGAAAGGTTTTCACCTGCGGTAATATTAACCAAAATGCCCCGTGCCCCTTGCAGGTTTACATCTTCTAATAATGGGGAACGAATTGCGGATTCAGCAGCTTCCCTTGCTCGCTCTTCTCCCGTTGCAAATCCGGTGCCCATCATGGCCATTCCCATCTCAGACATAACAGTCTTCACATCGGCAAAATCCACATTGATCATACCCGGATGCATAATTAGATCGGCTATTCCTTTAACAGCGCCGAGCAATACATCGTTGGCAGCTTTAAATGCTTCCAGCAGAGATGCTTCTTTGCCGAGCACATCCAAAAGCTTTTCGTTTGGAATGGTAATAAGGGAATCAACACTTGCAGATAGTTGTTGAATACCAGTCTCTGCAATGGAAGATCGCTTCTTGCCTTCAAATGGAAAAGGCCGAGTAACAATTGCAACAGTGAGAATTCCCATTTCTCGCGCAACTTCAGCTACGATTGGTGCCGCTCCAGTCCCGGTACCACCACCCATTCCAGCAGTAATAAAAACCATGTCCGCACCGGTCAAAATTTCCGAAATTTCATCGCGATCTTCCAGTGCAGCCTGCCTGCCAATGTCCGGGTTTGCTCCAGCGCCTAATCCTTTAGTGATATTGCTGCCCATTTGCAGAACAGTTTTTGCTTTAAGATTATTAAGTGCTTGTGCATCGGTGTTGGCGCAAATAAATTCCACACCATCCACTTGATTGCTAATCATGTGATGCACAGCGTTACCACCGCCTCCACCAACGCCGATGACTTTGATCACAGCGCTTTGCGGAATATTTTCGACTAATTCAAACATATAGCCCCCTCGTTAGATAAATTCTAAAACTCATGTTGGTTCTTAAATGATTAAAAATGTCCCTGAAACCAATTCTTAACTTTGTCCACAATTTGAATTTGTGGCTCGCGTTTGGAATCGGTTCCTGCTCTTTCCAGATGCTGTTTAAGCCCATAAAGTAGCAACCCTACTCCTGTCGAATAAATCGGGTTCCGAACGATATCGGCTAATCCGTTAATGTTGTACGGCGCGCCAATTCTCACTGGCGCATGAAAGATTTCTTCCGCCAGATCTACGACGCCTTCCATCTTGCTCGTACCGCCTGTTAGCACAACACCGGCAGCCAATAGATTCTCAAAGCCACTTCTTTGTAACTCTGCTTGTACCAATGTAAATAATTCGTCGTATCTGGGCTCAACTACCTCGGCCAATGCTTGGCGTGACAATTCCCGTGGCGGGCGGTCACCAACACTGGGAACCTTTATAGTTTCATCCGAGCTCGCTAATTGAGTAAGCGCACAGGCGTACTTAATTTTTATTTCGTCTGCATTCTCAGTTGGTGTTCTTAGTGCCATCGCAATATCGTTGGTTACTTGATCACCGGCTATCGGAATTACTCCGGTGTGACGAATAGCACCATCAGTGAAAATTGCTATATCTGTCGTTCCACCACCGATGTCCACTAAGCAAACGCCCAGTTCCTTTTCATCTTCAGTAAGAACCGCATAGCTTGATGCAAGTTGTTCCAAAATTATTTCGTCAGTATCTAAACCACAGCGTTTAATACACTTTTCTATGTTCTGGATTGCATTAATGGCACAAGTTACGAGATGAACTTTTGCTTCCAATCTAACCCCAGACATTCCTAAGGGTTCTTTAACACCTTCCTGAGAGTCGATAATGTATTCCTGCGGCAGAATGTGGAGTACTTTCTGGTCTGCGGGAATTGCCACCGCCTGAGCCGCATCAATAACGCGTTCGATATCTGGTTTCATGACTTCGCCATCACGAATTGCGACGATCCCATGGGAGTTCATACTTCTTATATGACTTCCTGCAATGCCAGCGTAGACAGAATGTATCTGGCAACCTGCCATTAATTCTGCTTCTTCAATTGCCCGTTGGATCGATTCGACAGTGGATTCGATGTTTACCACCGTTCCCTTTTTCAGCCCCCGTGATCGATGACTTCCAATACCAACGATATCGAGTCCGCCGTCTATGTTTATTTCACCGACGATTGCAACCACCTTGGAAGTTCCAATGTCCAAGCCAACAATCATGTTTTCAACGACTGTTTCGTTCATTGTCCGTTCTCTCCAAGTAGAAGCTGCTTTCGCAGATCAATTATTACTATCTTTGAATGCATTACCTTACTGCTACCTCTGCGAGCTCTTCGCGAGAATTTTTTATTGCTATGCCATTGTCATAGCGCAAATCAACTGAACTTATGTCTGCTGTTTCTTCAGCAGATTGGCCCTCTATAAAACCAATAAATCGCTGCAATCTTTCGATTACGGGATCTCTGCCAACTGTTACTTGCATAGAGTCATTCAGAGTTAGCTCCCAGCTTCCCCTTTGACTTAACTCCAGGCCATTCAAGCGCAGGTCAGTTGAAAATAACAATTGACTCAATAATTGATATTGCTCCATTACAGCAATCTGACTATCAACAGGTCCCGAAAGAGTGGGAAGCGAAGTCAATTCATCAATATTCTCTGGTTGAAATATTTCCCCGAATTGATTTAAAAGTTCGTCCTGTCCCCATCGAGCAATTGCAACATGCTCAGTCAAACTTAATGACAAACTATCTGGCCAGATTCTCTTTACCGATGCTTCAGCAACCCAGGGATGTTGTTCCAGGGTCTCTTTTACACCACTAACATCAAATTTAAAGAAGCCAGTACCCATAAATGCGGTAATCATTCCGCCCACTTCAGCTTCTACTAATCGCTGCCACTGGTTTTCCATTCGTACTTTTGTAATTGGCCTATTTACATATTGAGCAATGTCTTCGCTGTTTCGCACTACAATTACAAAACTCGCCGTCATTATTAGTCCAATCACAATAAGCGCGACCTTATTGCCATCTCTTGGTTTTAGTGGCTGCGTACTTGATCCACGCTTCGGACGAGCGTTTCTTAATCTTCTCGCAGCAATATCACTTGGATCAGGTCTCATAACGGTTAGTTTTCAGTCTCATAATTCATTATTCGCAGTAGCAACTCGTCAAAGCTGATACCCACTTGTTTCGCCGCCATAGGCACGAAGCTATGCTCAGTCATTCCAGGAATTGTGTTTAGTTCCAGCAAGTAAAATTCTCCATCGCCTTCTTGCATCACATCGACCCTTGCTAAGCCGGTGCAAGCTAAACTGTCATAAGCATTTTTGATTAGAATTTCCAACTCTTTCAATTTGTCTTGCGACAACTCCGGAGGACAAATGAATCTAGTGTTTTCATCTTGATACTTCGCTTCGTAATCAAAAAATTCTCTTGGTGTTTCAAGTTGAACTGTTGGAAAAAGTTCGTCTCCCAATACGCCTGTTGAAAATTCAGTTCCATTTACAAATTTTTCAGCAATTACTACTGAGTCAAACTGCAATGCTTCGTTGTACTGTTTTTCCAAATCTGTAGCATTGTCCACAATCGCTACACCTAAGCTTGATCCACCATTAACTGGCTTTACTACGACTTTTCCAAATTTTTGAATCAGTTCATCCAAGTTTGTTTCAGCATTGATAATTTCAAAGTCCGCTGTGTTTAAACCTAAACGTTGCCAAATAAACTTGCTCTTTACTTTGTCCATCGCAATTGCAGAAGCCAATACTCCACTTCCGGTGTAAGGCAATTGCATGATTTCCAACAATCCCTGGATTACTCCGTCTTCTCCATCTTTTCCATGCAACATGATTACTACGAGATCTGGCTTCGCCTCTGTTAGTCGATCGATAATGTCATTTCCGACATCAATCACCGAGGCATTAACACCTAATCTTTGCAATCCATTGAACACGTCGGTGCCGCTAATCAGAGAAATTTCTCGCTCTGCAGAAGTGCCGCCTTTTAGCACTACTACGTGCCCTAGTTTTGCGAGTATTTTCTCTTTATTTATCGGTTTCATTGCTGCTTTTCTTAACTAACTTCGACCAAATTCTTCTATATAAATCAATATATTAGTCCTAAATAAGACCTTTTTGAGCAATCTCTTTGGCAAGCGCTCCAACACTACCAGCACCCTGGGTTAAAACGATGTCTCCACCCTTAATTAAACCCTTCAATACCTCATGAACTTGCGCTTCTTTTTGCACGTAAACTGGGTCGACTTTCCCCCGCAGGCGAATACTTCGGCATAAGCTACGAGAATCTGCACCGGCTATTTTTTTCTCACCCGCCGAATACACTTCAAGCAGGAGCAATACATCTACAGCAGACAGAACATCGACAAAATCTTCGTATAGATCTTTTGTTCGGCTATAACGATGAGGTTGATATACCATCACTAATCTATTTTTTGGCCAACCATCTCTTAAAGCCTTAATGGTTGCCGCAACTTCAGTTGGATGATGACCGTAATCATCAATCAACATGGCTTTACCATCACCTACATCGAATTCACCTTGAATATCAAAACGCCTTCCAACTCCGGAAAAGTTCTGTATCCCTGCTTTAATATCTCGATCTTTAATTTCTTCATCACATGCAATAGCTACGGCAGCGGTTGCATTCAAGGCGTTGTGCTTCCCTGGCATATTCAATTTAATTTTTAGCGGATTTTTCTTACCTGGTCTTCGCACTTCAAATTCGGTTGTTTGTTTATGCTGCTTTAAATTTTGAATTCGATAGTCCGCTTTCTTAGAAAAGCCATAGGTTATTTTCGGTCTGGAGACTTGCGGAAGAATTTCTCTAACTACTGGGTCGTCAACACACATAACTGCCAATCCGTAGAATGGCAGGTTATGCAGAAACTCCACAAAGTACTTTTTAAGGTTTTCGAAATCACCGCCATAAGTACTCATGTGATCTGCTTCGATATTTGTGACGACCGCAACCATTGGTTGCAAATGCATAAACGATGCATCGCTTTCATCTGCTTCAGCAACGAGATATCGGCTTTGACCAAGCTGCGCGTTAGTTCCCGCACTATTTAGCAATCCTCCAATTACGAAAGTAGGATCCATTCCTCCTTCCGCTAATACTGAAGCAACAATGCTTGTTGTTGTGGTCTTACCGTGAGTTCCTGCGATAGCAATGCTGTGCCGATAACGCATTAGCTCCGCCAACATCTCTGCGCGTGCAATCAGTGGCTTGGACTGGTTGATTGCAGCCTTTATCTCAGGATTCTTTTTGTCTATAGCACTGGAATACACCACAACATCAGCTTTCTTTAGATTCTTTGCGTCGTGACCAACAAATATTTTTGCGCCGAAAGACTGAAGTCTTTCAGTGTTTGCAGACTTACGAATATCTGAACCAGTTATCTTGTAGCCTTGATTAAGAAGAACCTCTGCAATTCCGCACATCCCTGCTCCACCGATCCCGACAAAATGCAAAGTGTTGATACGACGCATTTCTGGAATCTGATACATTTGCGCACCATTAGGCATTAGCGGCCTCCTGGCAGTAGCGACTAATGATTTCGTCAGCATCAGGAATTGCAATGCTTTTGGCTCTAGCGCCAAGCTCTCTTAACTTCTCTCTGTCTTCATCTAGATTAAGTAAAACTTGTAACACTGTTTTTGCGGAAAATTCATTTTGCGGAATTATCGAAGCTGCACCACTCTCAGCCAACCACTGTGCGTTTAATAGTTGTTGCTGATCTTTATGGTAAGGATATGGTATTAAAATCGATGGCAGACCAACCGCAGCTAGTTCGCTGACTGTGCTTGCACCAGAGCGGCAGATTACCAAATCCGCCCACGCATACGCCGCGGCCATATCATCAATAAATGGCTCTACAACAATATTATCCCCTACTTCCAAGCCCAATTTTTCGTAATGTTGCACGGTATCTTGCAAATTGACGCTTCCTGTTTGGTGTCTTATTTTTAGTGTTGATGTCACCACCCAATTTGCTGCTATCTCAGGGATCACGTTGTTTATAGCTAGCGAGCCTTGTGACCCACCGATTACCAGCAATTTGAAATCCGAATCCAATCCTCCTTTTATATTTGATCGAGACATATCAAGTATCTCGGCCCGTAACGGATTGCCGGTAAAAATGGCACCAATGTTCTCGTCAAATGTATTTGGAAATGCTTCAAATACTTTACTAGAAATTCGTGACAACCATTTGTTGGTTAGGCCGGGTACTGCATTTTGCTCATGAATAAGTAGCGGCCTTCCTAATATCTTCGCCGCTATGCCAGCAGGACCGCAGACGAATCCCCCCATTCCCAATACACAATCGGGTTTAACTCGTCGAATAACTTTGAACGATTGGTAGAAAGCAATTAACAACATGAACGGCGCCGAAAGCCAGCGTACAATTCCGGCGCCGCGCAGTCCTTTTACAGAAATTCTGTGTAAAGGAATATCTGTTGTTGCTAATAAACTATTTTCCATACCCTGAGGAGTTCCTAACCATTCAACGTTTACTGCGTTTTTCTTCAACTGTTCGGCTATGGCAAGAGCTGGAAATACATGCCCTCCAGTCCCGGCAGCCATAATAAGAACTGTTCTTATGTTTCCATTCATCGCTAGAATTTCTAAGCACTTGCCCAAATTCCGGCACTACTACTTTGAGCACTATCCTTTCGCTCAATTTCAAAGCACTCGGTTTCATATTGAATTCGCACTAACAAAGCGATCATGAAACAACTAACAATCAAACTCGCTCCGCCATAACTCAAAAACGGTAAGGTCAATCCTTTGGTTGGCAGCAAACCAGTGTTCACGCCAATATTAATCAAAGCCTGACCAGCAAATAACAAACCCAAACCGTAGGCGAAAAATGCTGCAAACAATGTCCCCTTCTTCTCGGCGGCTTTTCCAATAGAAAATGCAAGAAAAACTAGTAGGCAAAAAAGAGCGACTACGAGTGAGACTCCAAGCAATCCTAATTCTTCGCCGATTATTGCTAGAACAAAGTCATTGTGGGCCTCAGGAAGAAAGTAGAGTTTTTGAATGCTGTTTCCTAATCCCACCCCAAACCATTCGCCACGCCCAAAAGCAATCAATGCCTGAGTTAATTGATAACTTCCGCCGTAGACATTTTCTGCTGCCCATGGATTTAAGTAGGAAGAAAATCGAACCACGACGTAGGGCTTTGTTAATGCAAGAAAAGTAACGGCTCCACCAGAAAGCACCAGCATTACTATAAAGCGGTAAAGTTTTGCTCCTGCCAGAAAGATCATGCAGAACCCTGTCAACATCAATATGACTAGCGCTCCATGGTCAGGTTCTAATTGCAGTAATATTGCAGCAGTAGCTATAACTATCATTGGTTTTAGGAATCCGGACCAATTTTCTCTTACTTCCTCAAGATGTCTTTCTAAATAAGCTGCCAAATAGATAACAATAAATATCTTGGCGAGTTCTGAAGGTTGCAAATTGAAGTAACCCAGATCAATCCAGCGGGCGCTACCGTTTACGACTTTTCCAATCCCTGGCACTAACACTATTAACAATAAAGCGAACGAGCCCATCAATAAGAACCAACTGAATTTTTTCCATATGGCTACCGGCACATGAAGAGTAACTATCATTACTGAAAGCCCCATGAGTGCAAAAATTCCCTGGCGCTTAAAATGATAAAGGGGATCGTCAAACTGACTACTTGCAATTTCCACCGAAGCTGATGTCATCATCAGCATTCCAACCGCTAACAATAAACAGGTTACGAACAGCACCTTATTCAGCTGATTTCCAACTGCACCGGGATTGCGCATAGGCATTGTGGCTCGACTTACACTCAACGCAATTGCTCCACTGACTGAATAAAGGACTGACCTCGATGCTGAAAATCGTCATACATGTCAAAACTGGCACAGGCGGGCGATAACAAAACCGCATCTCCAGTTGTTGCATGCTTTAGCGCAGTACTCACTGCATCCTGCATATCGTTGGCAAAATAGGTACTTATGTCTTTATCAAAGTTCGATGCCATTTCCACGGCGTCTTGCCCGATTAAAATGACTTCTTTGCCCCAACGGTTAATGACTGGAACCAGGGATCGAAAGTCCGCACCTTTGCCAACGCCACCGGCAATTAGAATAATATGACCATCTATACGCTGCCCCAGACCTTCCACTGCCGCCATAGTTGCTCCGACATTGGTTCCTTTTGAGTCGTTATAAAATTCAACCCCTGAGACATTCGCCACCCATTCGCAACGATGCGGTAGACCTTTGAACTCTTTAATAGCAGCTCGAATAACGTCCAATTCGATACCAATCGCCAACGCCAATCCTACTGCCGCTAATGCATTTGACATGTTGTGCTGACCAAAAATACGCAACTCACTAGCGGAGACGATCTTTTCAAATTGAAATGCGAGGTACTGATCACCTTCTTCTTCGAGCAGACCCAATCCATTGACTCCAGGGCGACTGAATCCGAAATCCCAAATCGGAACATTTAGTTCAGTCACAGGATAGGAATAAATATCATCGCGATTAATTACTACTTGCTTGCAACCGTTGAAAATTCGCAGCTTTGCTTTATGGTATTCTTCCAAACTCTCATAACGATCCATGTGATCCGCACTCAGGTTTAGTATTACTGCAACCTCAGCACCTAAATTCTTTGTCGTTTCCAGTTGAAAACTGGAAAGCTCTAATATGTAGAAATCTTTTTCTTCCTCTTCCAACAAATCCAGAGCAGGCTTAAAGTTTGTTCCATCCAAATTTCCTCCAAGTCCGAATTTTTTGCCTGCTTTCTTAAGTATGCCTGCAAGAATTGCTACTACAGTGCTTTTACCATTAGAGCCTGTTACCGCAATAATTGGTTTAGTTACGGATTTAGAAAAAATATCGATGTCACCAGTAATAGGCACTCCATGATCTACTGCTTCAGCAATTTCTGGAGTTTTTAAACTTAATCCTGGACTCACCACTAGTTCGCTCGCTTCTAAAATTGTTTTTGGATTCAGTTCGCCTACTTCAACTTCTACTTCCGGCATTAATTGTTTAAGACTTTGTAATGCTGGCGGATTTGATCGACTGTCAATTATTTTAAATTTTTGGTTTCGAGCAACTAAATATTTAGCAACCGATAATCCTGTTTCCCCTAGCCCTACAATTACTTTCTCATTGTTTGTCACTGCGCTAACCGCAACCCTTTATCGCTCATTAACGAAGTTTTAAAGTTGCCAAACCAAACAGCACCAACATGACAGTAATAATCCAGAATCGAACAATTACCCGAGGTTCAGGCCAACCTTTTAGTTCAAAGTGATGGTGCAATGGGGCCATGCGGAAAATTCGCTTGCCCGTAAGCTTGAACGAAGCTACTTGCAAAATAACGGAAGCGGTTTCCATGACAAATACTCCTCCCATAATAAAGAGCACGATCTCGTGCCGAGATACGATAGCCATAACTCCCAAGGCAGCACCGAGCGCTAATGCACCCACGTCGCCCATGAAAATTTGTGCGGGGTAGGTGTTAAACCAGAGAAAGCCCATGCCAGCGCCAACCAATGCACCGGCAAAAATTACAACTTCACCAGAACCTGAAACATTCGGGATATTTAGATAAGCAGAAAACTCAGCATGACCAGCGAGGTAGGCAATTATTCCTAACGCGCCACCAACCATTACTGTTGGCAGTATGGCAAGACCATCGAGACCATCCGTTAGATTTACCGCATTACTAAAACCGACGATGACAAATGCACTAATTACCACATAGAGAATTCCCACATTGATCGCCACATCTTTGAAGAAGGGAACGATGTACTCAATCTCAATAGAGCTTATCGCAGTGTAGTAGAGAACTATTGCGGCTATTACGCCAATGATGGATTGCCAAAAGAGTTTCCAGCGAGCCGACAGGCCTGCGGAATTTTGCTCAAACACTTTTCGATAATCATCAACCCAGCCCACGGCTCCAAAAAACATAGTCACTAACAACACAATCCAAACATAGTGGTTGGTCAGGTCCGACCAGAGTAATGTACTCGCCGCAATACTGACTAAGATGAGTGCACCACCCATGGTGGGAGTGCCGGCTTTACTAAAATGAGTTTCTGGCCCATCATCCCGCACTACCTGACCAATCTGATGGTAATTCAAGCGACGAATCATGTACGGGCCAATTATTAGTGAAACAAATAGTGCGGTTAAAACACTAAATATTCCGCGCACTGTTATGTATTGCAAAACAGCGAAGCTATTATTGAATTGCATCAAGTAGTCTGATAACCAAACAAGCATTAGTTGCCCCCACCTACACTTAACTCATCAACCACTTCTTCCATGCGTGCGCCACGCGATCCTTTTACCAGAAATACAACATCTTCATTTGCCGCTGCCTTGCAAGATACGATTAAATCCTGCATGGTTTC
This sequence comes from Pseudomonadales bacterium, assembly GCA_012103535.1. Lineage (GTDB taxonomy): Bacteria > Pseudomonadota > Gammaproteobacteria > Pseudomonadales > Pseudohongiellaceae > UBA9145. The sequence continues at coordinate 1,133,448 of WLWQ01000002.1, read as the reverse complement.
AAAATGCTTAGCTTCTGGACCGTATCCATCCGCTGTGAGCTTGCTCAGTTCTCCCACTGCCCAAAGCTCTTCTATTCCTGCTTCCGCTGCGTACTTACCTACCTGTAAATGTGAATCTTCGGCTTCAGTTCCGAGTTCGCGCATGTCTCCAGCAACAAGAATCTTGCGTTCCGGAAAAGACTTTAATACGTCAATTGCTGCTGTGAATGATGTTGGGCTGGCATTGTAGGTGTCATCAACGACACAACAATTTTGAATTCCATTCAGAGGATTCAGGCGTCGACTGACAGGAGTCAACCGTTCAAGCCCTTGCTTTATTGAAGCCATGCTGGCACCAGCACTCAATGATGCAGCGGCGGCGGCAACTGCATTAATTGCATTGTGTCGGCCTAACACTTTGAGCGTTATATGCTCTCTTCCTTGTGATGCAACCAAATCAAAGCTCACTATTCCTTTACTGCCGACCACAATTTTTTCAGCAAAACATTCTACTTGCGAATCAGATTCACTAAATCGATAAACATTTCTTTCGCCGGCTCTTTCAATCCATTCACTGACATACTGATCATCCGCGTTCAAAATAATTGTTGCGTCAACTGCGGTGGGATCGATTATTTCGCCTTTCGCCTCAACAATGCCCTGCAGACTACCAAAACCTTCGATGTGAGCAGCGTTCGCGTTGGTAATTAGTGCAATGTCTGGTTTCGTTATCGTGGCACTGAACTCAATCTCTCCATGGCAGTCCGCGCCCATTTCGATAACCGCAAATTCGTGCTCTTGAGTGAGTTGTAGCAACGTCAACGGAACACCAATAGTATTATTAAGATTGGCCTCGGTAATTAGTGTCTTACCTTCAAAGTTCAAAATTGAGCCAATCATTTCTTTAACCGTGGTCTTGCCTTGACTGCCTGTTAGAGCAACAATTTTCGCCGAACTTTGCTGCCGACAAAGAGAAGCGATTTTGCCAAGAGCGATATGAGTATCTTTGACTCTTATCAGTGGTTGAGAAATTTTTGATTCGACGGTTGCGCCTGAAACAATGGCAGCGACAGCTCCTTTGTTCAGCGCATCTTCTACAAAATCGTTACCGTTGAAATTTTCACCTACCAAGGCCAAGTATGTGTCACCTGTTTTTATCGAGCGGGTATCTGTCGACAATGTAGTAAATTCCACATCGTCTCCAAGTCTTTCACCGCCTAATTGTTCGGCTAAAGCTGACAACATCATTGTTCCAATCAACTAACTAATTACTCCGTTTATTATCTCGTTCTTGCAACGCCAGCCGCACTTGCTTGGCATCGCTAAAAATATTGCGTGCACCTGCGATATCCTGATAAGTCTCATGACCTTTTCCAGCAACTAATACAACGTCTCCGTCATTCGCATTAGCAATGGCGAAGGCAATAGCTTCAGCTCGGTCTCTAACCACACTGACGTCTTCCGGTTTGTTTATACCGCAGAGTATGTGCTCAACTATTTCATCACCTTCTTCATTGCGCGGATTGTCGTCTGTGATGACCAGGTGGCTGGAATATTTTTCAGCAATCTCACCCATCAGTGGCCGCTTACCTTTATCGCGATTTCCCCCACAGCCGAATACACACCAGACTTCTCCTTTAAAATGATCTTTAAGCGCTGTTAGTGCGCTGCGCAATCCGTCGGGTGTGTGGGCATAGTCAACGACTGCGGTAATATCATCACTTTCGCCAATTATTTCCATGCGCCCATCTACCGGCTTAAGTTCCGAAATCGTTTTGCAGATAGTGTCGATGCTGGCTTCTTGTTGACGCGGCAAGTAATGCAGTAGTGCCGCAATCACTGCTAACACGTTACTAAAATTGAAATAGCCTATTAACTTGCCAGTAATCTCACCACTACCGATCGGAGTTGCGACTCTGGCTATAAATCCACTGCGAGTGAGCTCAATTGATTCAGCGTAAATCGTTGCAATTTTATTAGTCAGGCTATAAGTGCAAATCTCAACATTGGAAGAAATGTTATTAATTATTGATAAGGCGAAGGGGTCGTCTAGATTTACTATGGCCGCCGCCAGTCCTGGCATGGTAAAGAGCTTTTTCTTATTCTCGCCATATGCTTCCATGGATTCGTGATAGTCGAGATGATCGCGTGTTAAATTTGTAAAAACTGCCGAATCAAATTTTACCGAGCGAACTCTTTTTTGATGTAAACCAACTGAAGACACTTCCATTGCTACTGGATCTACATTTGCACTGGCCATTTCCGCTAACGCCATTTGAGTAAACACTGCGTCTGGCGTAGTGAGTTGAGTTTCTTTTAACTCACCACAAATTCCGTAACCGAGTGTCCCGATAACGCCACACTTGTAGCCGAGAGAACTAAGAGATTGGGCAATGAACTGGCTACAACTTGTTTTACCGTTAGTGCCAGTGATTCCAATTACTGAAAGCTTGGTACTGGGATGACCGTAAAATCTTGCGGCTATTTCACTGATCTTTGCAGAGAGATTGTCTACAGCAATGATGGGAACATTGTCCCGAATCTCTATCTCCTGCCAATCAGCGCCGGACTCTGCCAGGACCGCACTGCAACCAGAGCTAATGGCCTGATCAATATAGTTTCGGGCATCATGGTTGCGACCAAAACAAGCCAGAAATAAGTCCCCTTTTTCCAATAAGCGACTATCCATTTGCACACCGGTAACCACCACTTGCAAAGCCAGCCTATCGACGTCGCTTATCTCCTTAATCCCTTCAATAAGTTCCAGTAATGATGCTTGCGAATTTAAATTTTCTGCTGTATTCATAATTACAAAGAAGAAAGCTCCAGCGATTGCTCATCGGGAATATCATCAGGAGAAATGTTCAGAATTCTCATTGCCCCAGCAGCAACTCGTGAAAAAACCGGCGCTGCAACTTGCCCACCGTAGTGCTCTTCACCTTTTGGCTCATTAATTATTACTACGATTACTATCTTGGGATCCGAGGCAGGAGCCATCCCAACGAAAAGTGAATTGTGTAAGTTATCTTCATATCCTTGTTCGCCAACTACATGAGCAGTGCCAGTTTTCCCGGCGACGGTGTAGAACGGTACGTTGGCTTCCAACGCCGATCCACCTCTGTTTGCATCAACCACAGTGCCTAACATTGAGCGCACAGTTCTGGCGATTTCAGGATTTATAACTTGTTCTCGAGCTAATGTTGCAGTCTCGGATTGATCTAATTTCAAAAGTGTCACTGGTTTCCGAACGCCATCGTCAGCGAGAACGGAATAGGCTTGCGCCAATTGCATGGCGGTTGCAGAAAGACCGTAACCAAAAGAGAAAGTTGCTGTAGGATGTCGTCCCCAACGACGTGGGTTCGGCAGCACACCTGATCTCTCACCAGGAAATCCGGTACCTAAAACTTCCCCAAAGCCAACCCGTTCCAGCACATCCCGAATCGGTTCCGCGCCGATATTTAGGGCAATCTTGCTTGATCCAATATTGCTGGATTTAGTTATGACGCCGGTAGTTGTGAGGGTTCCGTAGTCAAATAGGTCTTTTACCTCATTGCCATTTACCATCATCCAGCCAGGACTGGTTTCGATAATTGTGCCTGGAGTATAGAGACCAGACTCCAATGCCGCGGCAATGGTAAAAGCCTTTACTGTAGATCCGGGCTCAAACACATCAGTGATTGCACGATTTCGCAACACACTAAAGTCAGTCATATTTGCTTTGTTGTGCGGGTTGTAAGATGGCTGATTTGCCATTGCCAACACTTCACCAGTTTCTACATCGAGCACCACGATTGAAGCAGCTTTCGCACGCCGGGTTATAAACTCTGCTTTCAGTTCTCGGTAAGCAATGTTTTGTAGACGAAAATCTATACTTAGTTCTATACTTTTTCCTGGCTGCGCAGTTTGAATAGTATTCAGTTCTTCGATGATATGACCACGTCGATCCTTCATTACCTGACGTCGGCCAGGTATACCTTGCAGCCATTCATCGTAGGTTAATTCCAATCCTTCTTGTCCTACATCATCGACATTACTAAATCCAATTAGATGAGCAGTCACTTCACCTTGAGGATAGAAACGTTGGTATTCTTGTTGGGTGTAAACACCATCGATATCCAATTCAAGAATGCGTTGAGCTTCAGCAGGAGGCAGGCGACGTTTTACGTAAAGAAATTCTCGCGAAGAGTTGTTATTAATATTACTGGCAAGCGCTTCAGCATTTAACTCAAGTTCCATTGCCAACTTAGCAATTGCTGCAGTCTCATCGACAATTTCACTTGGGTTCACCCAAATGGATTGAACCGGAGTACTTACAGCCAAAGGCTCACCATTGCGATCAGTGATTAGTCCACGGTTAGCGACGAGAGGCACCGTTCGTATTGTGCGCATATCGCCTTGATCTTGTAAAAAATCACGATCGGTAACGTGCAACACGCTTACCTTCCAGGCTATCGCTAACACACATAACGTCATGGCGAACAACACCAGATACAAGCGCCAAAGTTTGAGTAAGGAATTTGAGCTGGATTCAGTCACGGCTCACCATCACAATTTCAGATAACTCAGGAAGTTGCATTTGCAATTGATCGATCGCTTTTTGTTCGATACGTCCTTCAACACCAAAGGTACTTTGCTCGATCAACAACTGACCCCATTCGGTTTCGAGATGATTCGCTTGGTCCCTGAGTTCTTGCAATTCGTTGAATGCGAATCGATTCTGATGGGTGGTCAGCACAACCGATAGACCCGCGCTTACCACACAGGTGAGCAGTACGACTAGCCCTAAAGTTGCCGGTCGATTTAGTCCGGCCCATTGAATTATCGAAGGGGTTTGAGGCCGGCCTTTCTGCAAAGGAATTCGGGTTTTCGTCTGAGGGCCTCTTGATCTCATTTCTTGTTAATCCAAATCAGTTAAGTTTCTCCGCTACCCGCATAACCGCACTCCTTGCTCTTGGGTTATTTAAAACTTCTGCCTCACTCGCTCTGATTGCTTTACCAACTTTCTTCAATGTTGGATTTAATTGTTCAGCGGTAATTGGCAGATCGCGGGGAAAGTTATCACCACGCGCTTTGTCCGCTAGAAAACTTTTTACCAATCTGTCTTCTAATGAATGAAAACTAATTACTACTAAGCGTCCTTCGGGACCTAGCAAGTCATGGGCGACTTCCAATCCTCTTGCAACTTGTTCGAGCTCATCGTTAATTCTGATTCGAATCGCTTGAAACGCCCGGGTTGCCGGATGCTTGTCTCTTTCCCAAGCTGGATTCGCTGCTTTAACCAATTCTGCTAATTGTCCGGTAGTTTCAATTGCAGCTTCTTTCCTTGCTTCAACTATGCGCCTTGCCATTCGCCTCGAATGCCTTTCTTCACCATATTGGTAGAAGACATCTGCAATTTCTTTTTCCGGAGCGGTGTTTACCCATTCCGCTGCACTTAACTGATCCATTGGATTCATTCGCATATCTAATGGCCCGTCATGCATAAAACTGAAGCCCCTGTTGGGATTGTCCAACTGTGGTGAGGAGACACCGAGATCAAACAAAATCCCATCGATCTTTCCTCTCAGCTTTTCAGTTTCCTCTAACTTTCCTATTTCATTGAATGTTGCCTGCACAACTATCAATCTCGGATCCTGTTCCTGTAGTTCTTTAGCTGCAGTAATTGCTGCCGGATCTCGATCAATTGCGATTAAGCTGCCTTCTTCATTCAGCAGACTTAAAATCGCCCTGCTATGTCCCCCCCGACCAAATGTTGCGTCGATATAGTTACCACTGGCTTTGATTGCCAGCGCCTCTATCGCTTCAGCTTGGAGTACGGTTTGATGCAGCGTACTTTCAGACATCCCTTTCAATCCTAAAGCGCTAAAGTTCTAAGTTTTTCCGGTAACTCTCCTTCCGTTGTTGATTCGGTTAGCCAATGATCTCGTTGCTCATTCCAAGCATCCTGGCTCCAAATCTCTAATTTCTTACCCTGCCCTATCAAACACACATGTTTTTCCAATTGGGCATAAAGTCTTAATTCCTGTGGCAACAAAATCCTTCCGCTGCTGTCTAACTCAAGGTCATTGGCATGACCGATGAGTAAATGCTTTACTCGCTGCGACATTGGGTCGAAACTAGATAGAGATTCGATCTCACGTTCAATTTGTTCCCACTCAGCAAGTGGATAGAGAAGAAGACATCGATGATTGGTATCAATCGTAACCACGAGATGACCAGAGCAATGAGTAAGCAATTGCTCCCGATAGCGGGCAGGCATTGCCATGCGCCCTTTCGCATCCAGATTGATGGTATTTATGCCGCGAAACACTCGCTGTCCCCGATTATTATTGGATATGTCTTAAGGGAGAAATTCCACTCTTTCCCACATTAAGACAAAATCATCCACTTTTCTCCACAAAGACACACTATAGGTGCACTTAAACCTGTGTGCAAGCCTATTTAGGCGAATATTTTCAAGAAAAATCGGTAACTTGCCGCTAAATGTAGTGATCTTGACGGGATCTTACAGAATTACGAATTAGATAAACCCTTCAAATACAGCCAACTGCAGGCTCTATTTAAAGTAAATTCTTAAGAACTGATTGAATTTAAAGGGCTTTTCTCAATTATTGGAACGGTGAGCCAGCCTGTAAGCCGGGTTCTGTCGAGGACAATTATTCATCTGCAGCCTGCGTCACCACAGGCTTCTAGCGGCCTACCCGAATCCAATGCGAGCAACATTAGAGGATCCCTATTTGGCCTTGCTCCGAGTGGGGTTTACCTTGCCGCGAACTGTTACCAGTCGCGCGGTGCGCTCTTACCGCACCATTTCACCCTTACTCCCTGTTAAACAAGAAGCGGTATATTTTCTGCTGCACTAGCCGTGGGTTCACACCCCCCAGGAGTTACCTGGCACCCTGCTCTCTGGAGCCCGGACTTTCCTCTATCTACTACCTCATTATTCGCTAGGCGAAAAACAAAGTGATGCAAACAGCAATTGTCCAGCTGACTCAGATTCAGCCTAATTGAAAAAGTCTTTCAAAACAATAGGATATGTGACTTCGAAGAAATTTAAGATTTACCGGCCAAGACCTTTTCATAAAGCAGGTTCTTGCGTGCTCCACTGAGCTCACAGGCAAGCGCAACTGTGTCCTTGGTGGAAAGTGTATCCCCTAAGAGCGAAACGATTTTCAAAGCAGTTTCTTGCTTGAATTCTTCCAACATCGCCGCATCGCAGCCTTCGAAGACGAGCACAAATTCACCTTTCTGCTGGTCTTTGTCTGACTCTAGCCATTGCAGACAGTCAGCGGCGGATCCCAAGTAGTGAGTTTCAAATTTCTTGCTTATTTCACGGGCAATAAAAAGCTGTTTTTGCGGCGGGAAGATTCCCTTCATATCTTGAAGACATTCTACGATTCGATGTGTTGATTCAAACACAACACAGGTTCTTTCCTCTTTTATTAAATCGAATAAACGCTTTTGGCGGGCGCTCGATTTGCTCGGCAGGAATCCTTCGAATACAAAACGATCTGTTGGCAATCCAGCAACACTCAAAGCAGCAGTTACTGCACTGGCGCCAGGCACTGGGAATACTTGGATCTCAGACTTTCTCGCAAGTCTTACTAACTTAAAGCCAGGATCGGAAATTAACGGAGTGCCGGCATCAGAAATCAGCGCAATTGAATTTCCCAATATCAGCTCCTTTATAATGGAGTTGGCTGCTTCTTCCGTTGAAAAATCATGGTAGGAAATCAGTGCCGTCTCAATGCCGAGCTTTTGTAGGAGAGGTTTACTGTGGCGTGTATCTTCCGCCGCGATTTTCGTCACGGAGTGCAATATTTCGATTGCCCGTGCACTGATGTCGCCCAAATTGCCAATCGGTGTGGCAACGATATAGAGAATTCCCTTATTACTCATTTATTGACCGACAATCACTCAATTGGGGTGTGGATAGCGAGATAGTTTTTCCAAAAAATTGCCGACTATGTATTCTTGTATTAGTCTGGAAATTGAAATTATCGGTCCAAGTCGAAATGAACTGTTTCTCAGCGAAAAAATTATTGCGCATCATGCTAGTGGGTATCGTCCTACTCGGCATAGCCTGCAGTTCGGCTCCTCCGACCATAGTTACTGCACCACAACCACAGTCTACAACAGAGTCTATAGACGAGCTATTGCGGCAAGCAGGGCAAAGCAGAGGTAGCAACGCTATTCAACTTCGTCTACAGGCAGTTAGTTCACTAATCGATGAAGGTTACATCACTCGCGCAACGAATGAGATCAATGAAATAAATGACCCTGATGAGCTAAGAAGCGAATTGCAGCTACAATTTGCATGGCTCAGCGCCAAATTAGCATTCGAACAAGACGACTCGGATGCGGCCCTGCGCTGGTTAACCGGGGCATTAACTGACACTGCTGATGCGAGCACCGAAGCAGGAAGAAATATTCTTTTACTTAGAGCTCAGTTCCATCTTGATTCAAATCGACTCTTCGATGCCATAGCGAACTATGTTGAGCTCACTGAAGCCTGGCCAAACGATGTAGAAACTTCATTGTACGAAGATATATGGTTTGCTCTAACCAGTTTGCAGGATGAAGCCCTGGATGAATTAGCAAGCAGTGCTGAAAGTTACGAATTGAGAGGCTGGATTGAACTCGCAAGAGTTTATCAAGACGACCAATACTGCATTCGCAGCCAGCTTGATGCGATTGTTCAATGGCGACGCATCTGGGCGCGACATTCTGCTGCTTCTCGCCTACCCGCACCTCTAAGTGACCTGGAACAAACATGGGACGACCGACCCACTCACATTGCCCTCATTTTGCCTTTACAGGAACCAGCCGGTAACGCCATTCAAGAAGGATTTCTTACTGCGTATTATCAAGCGCTAGGCGTATCGAGAGAAGTTCCTCAAATATCTGTTTTTGATAGCACCGGAATCGATGTCATTTATTCCTTATACAATCAAGCAGTTGAAAGTGGCGCTGACCTAATCATAGGACCGCTTAACAAAAATCTGGTCAATCAAATTCAAGAACTGGATGAAATTCCTGTTCCAACGCTAGCGCTCAATTACGCCGACAATGACGTGTCGACGGAGAATCTATTTCAGTTTGGATTAGCCCCAGAGGATGAAATATTGCAGCTTATAGACCTTGCATGGCAATCAGGTCATCGCAACGCTGCTGTAATAATGCCGGACACTTTGGACTACGCACGACTGCAATCTTATTTTGTCGAGACTTGGCAGAATACAGGCGGCCAGGTAGTGAGTAGCACAAGTTTTTTTGGGGATTCTGATTACGCTGATGTCATTAAACGATTAATGGCCATAGATTCCAGCGAAGCCCGCAAGGAAAAACTGTTAGATCTTTTGCCGCGGAGTAACATGGAATTCACTCCCAGGCGCAGAAGTGATATCGATTTTATTTTCCTCGTGGCAAATCCCCGCCAAGGTCGTCAAATTAAGCCGACACTGGCTTTTTATTTCGCTGGCAATATTCCAGTTTATTCCATGCCTTCCATTTACGACGGTCAAGACAACCAACAGGAAAACCGGGATTTGGATGGAATTGTTTTTACTGATGCACCTTGGGTTCTTAATCCAGGACAAGAACTAAGAGAAGAAATTACTGCGAATCTGCGCCAGGCACAGGGGCCGCTGCAACGATTACGGGCAATGGGAATAGACAGTTTCCGCTTGTATCCGAGATTAAACCAGCTAGCTCAAAAACAAGTGGGATCCTTAAGAGGCACCACCGGTATTCTCACCATGTCCGTGAATCAACGCATTCATCGTAGCCTGGAGCCGGCGCGCTTCGAAGACGGATTAGTAGTGCCATATCGTCCGCAACTATCAAGCACAGCTAACTAAGCGTTTTCTCTAGTCATTCTCTATAGCTGTAGCAAGCAAGGAACGCTGCCTATGGTGAAGTTGAACGTTTTTAGTACTCGCCTAAGTGGGTACTTACAAGAAACAAAAGCACTAAGATTTCTACAGAAAAACGGTTACCGCTGCGTAGACCGGAATTTTTCTTGCAAGTTCGGAGAGATAGACTTAATCGTAATTAAGCCTGATGAAATTCTGGTTTTCGTGGAAGTGCGTTATCGAAAAAATAACGCCTTCGGTACGCCAGCAGAAACGGTATCCAATAGAAAACAAGCCCGCTTAAGAAAAACAGCTTCCTGTTTTTTACAGAAGCACAAAGCATTCGCCACACTGCCCTGTAGGTTTGATGTAATCGCAATATCTAATCCCGTGGATTGCAGTCAATCAGGTATCGAGTGGATTAAACAAGCATTTTATTGAAACTTTAAGCAGCTAAAGACAGTCTACTGCATTGAATATTGCAAAAATACTCGGAGATTTGCGGTAACAATGAGCGCTAATCGGCCGATAATTAGAAATATTTTTTTGAAGAATTCGGTTTAGTGGGAAAACGATGAATTTAGAGGAGCGTATTAGCAATCACTTTAGGGATAGCATAGAAACCAAGCAAAGATCCATGGAAGAATTAGTGATTCCAATTCAGCATGCGGGAAATTGCATGGTTCAAAGTATGCTCAACGAAGGGAAAATTCTTAGTTGTGGCAATGGTGGATCAGCGGGCGATGCCCAGCATTTTTCTGCCGAACTATTAAACCGGTTTGAGAAAGAACGTCCGGGGCTGCCTGCAGTGGCGCTGACAACTGACAGCTCAACGCTCACTGCAATCGCGAATGATTACGATTACAACGAGATATTTGCAAAGCAGGTTACAGCACTTGGACGAGCGAATGATGTGCTTTTGGCAATTTCGACTAGCGGAAATTCTGCAAACGTCATTGCAGCAATAAGCGCTGCACACGAGCGAGAAATGGCGGTCGTGGCATTAACTGGCAGGGATGGTGGAAAGATGGCGGGCCTTCTTCAGGAAAAGGATGTGGAGATTAGAGTCCCGTCGGAGAGAACAGCACGAGTACAAGAAGTTCATTTAGTAGTGATTCACTGCTTATGTGACTTTATTGATACACAATTATTTGGAGGAGATGAAGTATGAAACTGTACAGATTCTTTGCATTCCTAGGCTTAATAGCACTAACTTCCTGCTCAACAATTTTAGTGAATACAACTAATCGCGACGGAATGATAGAAGACCCTACAGAAAGAACTGCAGGAGCAATTGTAGAAGATCAATCCATTGAAACTAAAATAGCCGTTAACTTGAAAGCCGAAGACTCTTCGTTTCGACAAGCTCGGTTTAATGTCATTAGTCATAACGGCGTTGTACTTTTAGTAGGCCAGGTGGAGTCGAACGAACTTAAGGCGAAAGCCACCGAAATCGCTTCACGGGCTAGCGCTAAGATTAAGCGCATTCACAATGAGCTTGAAGTTTCTGGTAGAACTGGCTTCATAGCTCGAGGAAACGACACCTGGATTGCGACAAAAGTTCGAACATTAATATTGGCAAACAACGATGTTCCTTCCGACCAGGTCAGAGTAGTCGTGGAAAACGGTGCGGTGTTCCTAATGGGAATTATTAGTCAATCAGAAGGTGACAACGCCGCCAATGTCGCACGCAATGTCTCTGGTGTTACAAAAGTAGTTAAGGTATTTGAATATCTAAGTTAAGTGTCGCTTAACTAGTTAGATCATATTTAACCGGTTAAAACCTATTTAACTAGTTAAATCTCATTTAACTATTCGCAAAGATGGCTTCTTCCCAGGAGCAGGTTGCGGATCACTTCCAGATGCGCCATTAGAATCATCTGATCCAGTTGGATCAGGTGGTTCGTTGCCACCAGTATCCGTATCGAAGATCATTCCCTGACCATTTTCTTTAGCGTAAATTCCCATAACTGAATTAATCGGGACGAATACTTGCTTGGGGATTCCTGCGAATCGACCTTCGAAATCAACTGCATCATTTCTGATCGATAATGATTGCACGGCGGTGGGAGAGACGTTCAGAATAATCTGACCATCTTTAACATGTTCTTGTGGAACTTCTACTCCATCATCGTAGGCATTAACTAAGATGTAAGGCGTGCATTCGTTCTCTATTATCCATTCATACAGAGCACGAATAATGAACGGCCTGCTTGATGTCATTGTCATAATGCAGCCCTACGAAAAGGAAAACTTCTAGACCATCTCCTTTTCTTGTTCAGACAAGCTAGCCATCACTGACTCGCGCTCAAATAATCGATCACGATAGTCCGTTAAAGGCTTGGTAGTTTTCGATTTGGGCAAGTCGATACCCATAACTGGCAAGCGCCAGAGTATCGGGCATGCCACACAATCTACGATAGTAAATTCATCGCTCATGAAGTATGGCTTCTCTCCAAAGATAGGAGCAATAGCAATCAAACTTTCCCGCAGTTCTTTGCGCATCTTGTCCAACTGCGAGGGTGTTCCACTGCCTGCCATTATCGGATCAACAAGATTGCACCAGTCTTTGCTAATTCGATAGATCCAGAGTCGACTCTGGGCGCGAGCAACAGGATAGACCGGAAACAGAGGAGGATGAGGAAATCGCTCGTCCAGGTACTCCATCATGATATCAGCTTCATAGAGCACTAAGTCTCTATCGACCAAGGTTGGCAAGGTGTTGTAAGGATTTAGAGTCGCGAGATCCTCTGGCTTGTTATCCGGGTCAACGTCTATAGTTTCAACCGTGACTCCTTTCTCTGCTAATACAATTCTTACTCGATGGCTGTAATGGCTGGTTCCATCTGAATAAAAAGTCATGGAAGATCTTTTAGCGACCACGCCCATAATTAGTCCTCAATTCCTAAAATTTTTTGTGCTTAAATTTATTTTTCTAGTGGTAGTCTTTGGAATATTCTCTACCCATTAATGCGGCAAGAATGTACAAGATTCCCAAAAAGAGAAGTACCCAAATTCCAATTTGCTGCCGGCGCTCCCTTACAGGTTCGCCGATGTAGTAGAGAAAATTTACAAGGTCGGCAACAGCGGTATCGAATTCCTCTGTCGACATAGATCCATTTCCTTCGGCGGTCAAATCGCACTGGGCAGGATCACCGGTTCCGTGATCATCACAGGTCACGTCTCCTTGCAAATCATACAAAACGTTAGGCATCCCTACGTTCGGGAATATTTTATTATTCGTTCCCAAAGCTCGGGTGTCATCGTTATAGAAAGATTTCAAATAGGTATACAGCCAATCGGGGCTATGGACTCGTCCTGCCAGTGTTAAGTCTGGCGGAGCTGCACCAAATGCGACTTCTGCATACTCTTTCGACATGGAGTTCTCGATTAAATCTCCAATCAGAGAATCGTCGAATACTAGATTAGCGATAACCAGATCGTGAGGCAGTTCTAAATCGTCAGCGGTGCGCTCGTAACGGGCGTAACCTAATTCATGACAACTCACGCAATAATTCATGTAGTTTCTAAATCCACGTTGCAGCGAATCTTTATCATCGAAGTCTGTTTCCACATGTTCGAGATCAAGATTACCAGCAGAAGCAGCTTCAGCACTGCCAGATACCAACATTAATGGTACGACCACCAGAAAAATGATAAGCAGCACGCTGCCTATGAGTTGTGGAATGCCGATCCAGCGACCAGTAAGTCGCGTAGGAGGTTCCGTAGTTTTCTCAGCTCGGGTATACCAAGGCATCGCGAAGAAATAGGCGAAATAAATCAAGGTCATAATTTGAGCTAGCAACGTTTTCGCTGGACTAACTGTTTGTGTCCCTAAATAGCCTAAAATAATGAAGGAGACGACAAACATAAGTAGAGCGATACGGCTGTACCAGCCTTTGTAGCGCATCGACTTAACCGGACTCTTATCTAACCAGGGTAATAAGAACAGCATAAAGATGGCGCCGAACATGACTAACATGCCCCAAAAATTTGAGTCGATCCCAAACAACGGCAATGTCATAGCCCGTAACATGGAATAAAACGGCGTGTAATACCAAACTGGTGGCACGTGCTCCGGCGTCTTCAATGAATCTGCTTCCTGGAAATTCGGAATCTCCAAGAAATATCCACCCATTTCTGGCGCAAAGAAAACAATTGCACAGAAAAAGAATAAGAACAAAACGACCCCAGCAAGATCATGATAAAGGGTGTAATAAGGATGGAATGGAACACTGTCTACCGGAATTCCATCAGGGCCTTTATTCTCTTTTATTTCTACGCCGTCAGGATTATTGGATCCAACTTCATGCAAGGCCAGTATATGAATGAACACCAATGCAATTAACACGATAGGCAATGCGACAACATGCAGTGCAAAGAATCGATTTAGCGTTGCACCGGAAATTAGATAGTCTCCGCGTATCCACACCAGCAAATCTTCACCAATTATCGGAATAGAGCCAAAGAGCGAAACAATTACATTTGCTCCCCAATATGAAAGCTGACCCCAGGGGAGGATATAGCCCATAAATCCTTCAGCCATCAGCACCACATAAATTGCCATGCCGATAACCCAAAGAAGTTCCCGTGGTTTCTTGTAGGAGCCATACATCAAGCCACGAAACATATGCAGGTAAACAACAAAAAAGAATGCCGAAGCACCTGTCGAATGGAGATACCGCAACATCCAGCCGTAATCCACATCTCGCATGATGTATTCAATAGATGCGAAGGCACCTTCGGCACTTGGCGTGTAATTCATGGTTAACCAGATGCCAGTCAGCAGCTGAATAACCAATACTAGGAGAGAAAGAACACCGAAGAAGTACCAGAAATTAAAATTCTTTGGCGCATAGTATTCGCTCATGTGCTTTTTCCAGGCTGCGACGATAGGTAACCTGGCATCGGTCCAATCTCTTAAACCGATCATTGCGGACATGAAGCGTCCTGGTCGTTGTCTTGATTGTGTATTTTCGCTGCTGGAGAGTTCGCTCATGCTGCTGTCTCCTCATCGATTCCTATCACTAATACATCGTCGCCTTCGAATGAGTAAGGAGGCACCTGCATGTTTCGAGATGCGGGTGAGCCGCTATAGACACGACCGGCCAGATCAAAGCGAGAACCATGGCAGGGGCAAAAGAAGCCGCCACGCCAGTCTGTATCGAATGGCTCAGGCCTAAGAGTGATGTAAGGAGTGGGTGAGCAAAACAAATGGGGACAAAGCCCTACTAATACCAACAATTCTGGTGTTCGAGAACGAGTATCGTTCTGAGCGTAATTTGGTTGTTCCGGATCTTGAGATTCAGGATCAGCTAATCTGTCCGGATCTTCATTAAGCGCACTTAATGCTGCTTCGCTACGCCTAATCACAAAGATGGGTCTTCCACGCCAGGCGGGAATCGGACCCAACATTTCACCATCCCCTAAGCGGCCAATATCGATACGGACGGGAGCTCCGGCTGCTCGTGCTTTCGCACTGGGATTCCATGAACCAATAAAGGGTACCGCTGCTCCGACCACGCCGGCAGCTCCGACGACCGAAGTTGAACCCACAAGAAACCGTCTACGGCCAGTATTAGTACTGTCGTCAGTCACCGTAATTTTCTCCTTGAGAACATACTTTTTACAATTGAAACGTCACGAAAGAAGGCATGAGAGCCTAGCTATCGTGGTGAAAGGCGATGCTTCCTTTTTAGGTAAGCAAACCGACTGAATTTTAGTAGAAATCGCGTTTTTTCGCAAGTCGAGGCATGGCCAAAACCCCTGTATCTTACTGATCTTGCTAATAAATAATTTATTTTTCTACTGTTGAAAACTGCCCAAAAAAAACGTCGAATCCTGGCCAGAATTCGACGTTTTTGCTGTATTCGTAGGATTTAACGTTTTGAAAATTGAGGCTTCTTTCTCGCCTTACGTAAACCAACTTTCTTTCTTTCAACTTCTCTTGCATCGCGGGTTACGAATCCTGCTTTCCGTAAAGTTGGCTTTAATTCATTGTCATAGTCCATTAGCGCGCGAGTAATCCCATGTCGGATTGCGCCGGCCTGACCGAAGCTACCACCGCCTCTGACGGATACATTGATATCAAACTTTTCCACCATCTCAACCAGTTCTAGCGGTTGGCGGACAATCATCCGAGCTACTTCTCGACCAAAATAGCCCTCTATTGGACGACGATTGATCGTGATATTACCTTTACCGCTGGTTAAGTAGACCCGTGCCGTCGAAGTCTTACGTCGACCGGTTCCGTAGTATTGAGTAGTTGCCATTAAATCCTACCGCCTAAAATTGAACAGTCTGCGGTTGCTGGGCACCATGAGGATGCTCCGCACCAGCGTATACTTTAAGTTTTTTAAACATTGCTCGTCCCAATGGGGTACGTGGCAACATGCCCTTTACCGCCAGCTTAATCACTTTTTCTGGCGTACGTTCTTGCAGTTTTTCAAAGGAAATAGACTTCAGTCCACCGGGATAACCGGAATGTGAGTGATACATCTTGTCCGTGGCCTTGTTTCCGGTCACTTTCACTTTGTCAGCATTAATGACTACCACAAAGTCACCAGTGTCCACATGGGGGGTATATTCTGCTTTGTGTTTACCACGCAATCGCGTCGCTATCGCAGAAGCCATGCGGCCTAGAGTCTGACCGTCGGCATCAACGAGTAACCAGTTTTGGTCAACCTCATGGGGTTTGGCGCTATAAGTCTTCATGATACTTCAAATGGGCATTAGTTTAAGGAGCGCGAATACTACCGGAGAGACTCCCATTATTCAAGGATATTTAGGCTGCAAATCCAGCTTTTTCGCTGCTTCCAGCGCAATTCTGTTCAGCGCGAAAGTGCTTAAAATTCACCCATAGAATTTAGTAATTAAGCTAGGTGGCCGCAACTGAGATAATCGTGGGATTGCATCTCGAGCAATCGCGAGGCAGTGCGCTCGAATTCGAAGGCAAGGCGCTCCCCCTGATAAAGCTCGGAAATCTCCGCATCGGCGGACACAATTAATTTCACCCTGCGGTCATAGAGCTCATCCACCAGATTCACGAAGCGCCGTGCCATGTCATCCATTGCAGCTTCGAATTTTGGTACTCCGCTCACAATCAGCGCATGAAACAGTTTCGCAATCTCAACATAATCGAATGCACTACGGGGACCATCGCATAGGGAATAAAAGTCAAACCAGGCAACATCTTCTGCGTGACAGCGTGAAGATATTTCTCGGTCGAGAATAGTTAAGCTGCCATCAACAACGATTTCCAATCGATTAGGAACCAGTTCATGAAAACTTTTTAACAACGCAGTTTCCGCCACTTCATCAATCGGACAATGATACAGAGTCGCCTGACTCAAACTACGCAGCCGGTAATCGACTTCACCATCCAATTCCAGGATCTCAGTATTCTGCTTTATCAAATCAATCGCGGGCAAAAATCTTTCTCGCTGCAAGCCATTTTCATAAAGGCTATCGGGAGGAATGTTTGAGGTAGCAATCAAGATGACACCGTGTTCAAAAAGCGCTTCCAGCAATCCGGCAAGAATCATGGCATCGCCAATATCCAACACGAAGAATTCATCGAAACACAGTACTTGGGTCTTACTGGCTATCGTACTGGCAATGGTTTCCAGTGGATTCTTTTGGCCTTGTAGCTTTTTCAATTCTTTGTGCACTGACTGCATGAATCTGTGGAAGTGTGTTCGCCGTTTTTGTTGTAAAGGAAGACATTCGAAAAAAAGGTCCATCAGATAAGTCTTGCCTCTTCCCACTCCACCCCAGAGATAGATGCCTATTCTTCGATTAGACTTATCATCTGAATTGCCAAACAGTCCGAATACTTTTTTTGTAAAGGATTGAGTCTCAACACTTGAAATTTGAATGTCGCGATACAATTTATCAAAGGCCAAGACAATCCTTTGTTGATTGGCGTCTTTGCTGATGACTTTATCAGCGAGATCTTGTTGATATCTTTCTGAAGGTATCATTGCACTGTTGGGAAAAGTAAAAATGCATTCGGATTCTAGGGATGTTTAAGATTATTAACCACCCTCTTCTCAGAATTCAGTGGCTTACAGTTGTTCCAAGCCAAAGTAATTTCAGAGATTTAGCTGATTTGGGGTATACTTACGCCCCTGCTCTGGACTCTTAAGGGCTCTTTTTCAGATAGAGGTATCGGTCAGCAATGACAATTTGGTTTGTAGCAATAGGTTGCTTAGCAATTGGCGTAGTTGCTGGCGTGGTGTTCGCAAGTCGTTTGAACACGAGCCCTTCTCGCGTGCAAGAACTGGAAAATCAAATCCGAACCCTAAAAGAATCACATGACGAGTATCGCGACAGCGTTAGCGATCATTTCGGCATGACCGCCGAATTGGTACAGCACATGACAGAGAGTTACAAAGAGGTATATCAGCATCTTGCTAGCGGAGCACAAGATTTGTGTAGCACTGAAGTTGCCAGCAAGTTGCTTCCCACAGAATCAGATGCTGTGTTTGAAGCTACCAGTCAGGAACAGGAGACCGCAGGTTTAATCCCGCCCAAAGATTATGCTGCGAAGCAATCACCCGACCAAAAAGGTGCTCTATCTGAAGATTTTGGTATTGATAAATCTAAATCAATGCCGGATGAAGAAATTCCCATTCAGCCTGCAAAGTAATTTGCAAACTTAACAGCTCCTCCACCCCTAATACCATTTATTAAGAAACTATTTTAGAGCGTCTAAACCGATATGGCCGAGTACAATCTGACTCATCTCAAACAACTCGAGGCTGAGAGTATTCATATAATTAGAGAAGTGGCTGCGGAATTCGACAAGCCAGTCATGCTCTATTCAATAGGCAAAGATTCATCTGTAATGTTGCACCTGGCACTTAAAGCGTTTTATCCAGGCAAGCCCCCTTTCCCCCTGATGCACGTAGACACAACCTGGAAGTTCCGCGAAATGATCGAGTTTCGAGACCAACAAATTGAAAAGTTGGGTTTGGACATGATTGTGCATACCAACCAGGAAGGGGTAGATGCCGGCGTTGGACCCTTTTCTCATGGCAGTGAAAAACACACTGACATCATGAAAACCCAAGCCTTAAAACAAGCACTTGATAAGTACAAATTCGATGCAGCTTTTGGTGGCGCCCGCAGAGACGAAGAAAAGTCACGGGCGAAAGAAAGAGTTTTTTCATTCCGCGACAAAAATCATGTCTGGGATCCTAAAAACCAACGACCAGAGCTATGGAATATTTACAATGGCAAGGTAAATAAAGGCGAAAGTATTCGCGTATTCCCGCTTTCCAACTGGACAGAGCTGGATATCTGGCAATACATCTATTTGAACAACATCGACATTGTTCCATTGTATTTCGCTAAACCAAGACCCGTAGTGAAGCTCGATGGAGTTGATATTCTGGTAGATGATGATCGCATGCCAATTGCCGAGGACCAGGAAATTGAAACTAAAACCGTAAGGTTTCGCACCTTGGGTTGCTACCCATTGACTGGCGCCGTTGAATCCACAGCCACAACATTGCCAGAAATCATTCAAGAGATGCTGCTCACCACCAGCAGCGAACGACAAGGTCGGCTAATCGATACTGATCGTTCAGGCTCCATGGAAGAAAAGAAACGCAAAGGATATTTCTAAGCGATCATGTCCCATCAATCGGAATTAATCAGTACTGATATTAACGCCTACCTGGCCCAGCATGAGCGGAAAGAGCTTTTGCGCCTGCTTACCTGCGGCAGCGTTGACGATGGGAAGAGCACGCTGATAGGACGCTTGCTACACGATTCGAAAATGATTTATGAAGACCAGTTAGCCGCCATCGAAGCTGACAGTGTCAAGTCGGGAACAACCGGAGGCCTCGATCTAGCGTTATTGGTAGACGGATTACAGGCTGAGAGAGAACAGGGAATCACTATCGATGTTGCCTATCGCTATTTCTCCACAGCAAAACGAAAATTCATCATTGCAGACACGCCAGGCCATGAACAGTACACGCGAAATATGGCCACTGGCGCTTCCACTTGTGATTTGGCAATCATTCTGATCGATGCGCGCAACGGTGTGCAAACACAGACCAGGCGCCATAGCTTTATTGCCTCATTATTGGGAATAAGACACATCATTGTCGCCATCAATAAAATGGATTTGGTGGACTACGACCAAGCTGTGTACGAACAAATTAAGGCAGACTATCTGAATTTTTCAGAAAAACTGGCCCCTGCTGATTTCCACTTTATTCCATTGTCAGCATTAAACGGCGACAACGTTGTAAATGTCAGTGAAAACATGCCCTGGTACGAAGGCAGTGCGCTTATGCCGATCTTGGAAACAGTCGAAATATCTGCCGATCGAAACTACTCAGATTTTCGCTTTCCAGTTCAATATGTGAATCGACCCAATTTAAATTTTCGTGGTTTCTGTGGAACTGTGGCCTCCGGGGTCGTACGTAAAGGTGACGAAATAACTGTACTCCCATCTAACAAAACAAGTCGCATCAAATCGATTGTTACTTTCGATGAAGAACTCGAGTTAGCCCATGCCGAAATGGCCATTACCTTAACGCTGGAAGATGAGATCGATGTCAGCAGAGGCGACGTGATAACCCATTCGACTAATCTGCCAACGAATCGCAATAACTTTGAGGCTACGTTAGTTTGGATGACCGATAGCCCTTTATTATCCGGAAAAGATTACGACATAAAGCTAGGCACCACGACAGTAACCGGCCAGATCAAGACTATACGCAATAAAATTGATGTTAATACCCTGGAAGAACAGCCAGCCCCTACATTGGAACTCAACGAAATCGGCTTGATTGAGATGTCATTGAACAAGGCAGTGAGTTTCGATGCCTATAAGGAAAATAGGGCAACTGGCAGCTTCATTGTTATCGATCGCTTAACTAATGTAACAATTGGCGCCGGCATGATCGATTGCGAGCAGCAGGAACGCAAACCGCAAATCGAAACCCATAATATCCATGTTACGAAAGAAGAGCGTGCGGCACGTTATGGCCAGAAGCCAGCAACGATTATGTTTATCGGCGTTTCAGGATCGGGAAAGTCTACGTTGGCCCATGGACTGGAAAGAAGGATGTTTGACAAGGGTCGGGTAAGCACCGTACTCGATGGCAAAACCATGCGCCTCGGAATTAGCAGAGATTTACCCCATGATGCTGAAGGCCGTGCAGAGAATTTACGCCGCAGCGCTCACATTGCTAAGTTCCTAAACGATTCCGGTGTAATCTGCTGCGCTTCTTTTGTCGCACCGAACTTAGATTCCAAGGAACATGCTGTCAGCGTAATTGGCAAAGACAATTGCTATCTGGTTTATTGTAATCCGCCAATAGATGTCTGTGTTCAACGAGACCCATCTGGACTCTATGCAGCCGCGGAGGGAACCGATTCCACAGATATTCCTGGATTGTCATTTCCTTATACTCCGCCCGAGTTTGTGCATCTCGAACTCGACACGGAAGCTCTTTCCATAGATGCATGTTTGGATCGAGTAGTGCAGCTTATGCTGGATGAGGAAATTATCTAGGCTGGATTATCGATATCAATAAATTCATGCTGTAGAGTAAATTTTTCTGCCAGATAATTCCCAACCGCCTGTACACCATAACGCTCTGTCGCATGATGCCCAGCCGAGTAAAAATGTAATCCTGATTCCCGGGCGATGTGCACTGTTTGTTCAGAAATTTCACCTGTTAAATAGGCATCTACCTCAGCGGCAACTGCAAGCTCTATAAAATTTTGCGCGGCGCCCGTGCACCAGGCAATTGTTTCTATGTTCTCTTTAACACCTTTTATACCCAACGGTTCTCGATCAAGTTTCTGTCCTATATGACTACCTAACTCTGCAAAAGACATCGGTGTGTTGAGGCGTCCAGCAAACACAATAGGATTGCTGCTATTAGCATCTAGAGGTGCTTCGATTTTGAATTCCAATAATTTGGCGAGT
Organism: Pseudomonadales bacterium; assembly: GCA_012103535.1. Lineage (GTDB taxonomy): Bacteria > Pseudomonadota > Gammaproteobacteria > Pseudomonadales > Pseudohongiellaceae > UBA9145. The sequence continues at coordinate 1,111,659 of WLWQ01000002.1, read as the reverse complement.
TGTGCGTTGTTACCTAACTCAACATGGGCATCAAGTGGTAAATGATAAGCCGCTAAACTTATATTGTTGTTAAGCAAAGTTTGAATGCGTGCTTTTTTGATACCCGTTATAGTTTGATCTTCACCACGCCAAAAATATCCGTGATGTACCAGGATAAAGTCTGCACTGACAGCGACAGCAGCATCAATTAGAGCTTTACTAGCGGTTACACCTGAAACGATTTTACTTACTTGATCATGACCTTCAACTTGCAATCCGTTAGGACAGTAGTCACTGAACTGCTCCGGTTTTAGTAAATTTTTGAGCTCGATATCCAGTTCATTCCGGCTAACTGGCATTGGAAACAACCTCTAGTCACTGTATATTGCAAGAAGTGTTCATAATAGCATAACAAGAGAAACAGCTACGGACGCGACCATGGAGCGAACTGTCAGAATTATTCAGTTTATAAGTTGGCCAGTTGTGTGTGGCATCTTGCTTGCTATTGTCTATTTACAATACCAACAATTAGACCAACTCAGTCAGCAAATAGAGCAAGTAAGTCAAAACCCAACTGCTTCCAATAACAATAATTCTTTCGCCAATGCCATTAGCAAAGCGGCCCCTTCTGTTGTAGGAATTACTGCCACACGATTCGATGTAGAGTCCGTGGAACGCCTTTCCGAAGATCAACTTAATCTTTATCTTGAAGAGCAAAACAGCCTTGGTTCGGGCGTGATAGTAAGCTCAAGCGGATTCATTGTTACTAACCTTCATGTGGTTGATAACTTATTTGATCTTTTCGATACGGAAGTGACCCTTAGTGATGGGCGCCGGATTCCCGCCACGGTTGTTGCCTGGGATAAACCGAACGATCTCGCCGTTCTTCACATAAATATGGACAACCTGACACCTATCGAGATGGGCGATGTTCAGGCACTGGAGGTTGGCGATATCGTGTTTGCCATTGGCTACCCTAGAAACATTGGCCAATCAGTCTCTCAAGGCATTATCAGTGCTATCACAAACAATCCTGATCAGACCGTATCAATAATTCAAACTGATGCTGCTATCAATCCAGGAAATTCAGGCGGAGCTTTAATCGACTCACAAGGAAACCTGGTTGGAATTAACTCATCAATTTTTTCAGAATCTGGAAATTTTGAAGGTATTGGTTTTGCCACACCTGCAAGCATCGCTTTTAGTTCGATGGAAGATCTTGTAGCCCAAACAATTGAAGCAAATTCTGGTTATCTTGGTGTGCTTACCGGCGAAGCATTGGATTCGCAATCTAGTCAGTTATTCTTCGGAGTCGATCACATTCGTGGAATGCTGGTTGAGAGTGTCGACGACGGTGGCGCCGCGGAGCGCGCTGGAATCAGACCTGGCGATGTAATTACGCGGGTGGAAAATACTCAGGTGGTAGACGCCGAAAATATCCTAATGGAAGTAAGAAATAGAAAGCCTGGAGAAACGATAAATATTCAGGTGTATAGAAACGGGCAGACTTTCAATCTTCCAACAATACTCGGCTTTGGCGAAGCTCGAATTATTGAGCCACAAGCAGCTGCAAACTAGCAAATCCAAGTTTCAACTAATCTAATTCTTCATCTAAGCGAAATTCAGCAGAGAGTGCGTGTGCTTGCAGATGCTCGTTGCGGGCCAATTCGGCAGCCGTTGCAGCTAATTTATTCGCCCCTTGTGGCGAACAATTTATTATCGAACTTCTTTTCTGAAAGTCATAGACACCTAGGGCCGAGAAAAATCTTGCAGTGCCGGATGTGGGTAAAACATGACTTGGTCCTGCGCAATAATCTCCTATTGCTTCCGCACTATGCTGTCCAAGAAATATCCCACCAGCGTTAGTAATTTCATTTACAAGGCTTTCAGGATCAACAACTGAAATTTCAAGATGCTCTGGTGCAATTAGGTTACTCACCCTCACAGCATCGCTTAGATCTTTCGCACGAATTAGCATTCCTCTGTTCGCAAGTGAGGATTCTATGATCTCTTTACGGGCCATGTCCGGCAAAAGTTTTTCGATGCTGGCTTGAACAGCGCCGATAAACTCTTCATCTGTTGCAATCAATATCGATTGTGCTTGCTCATCATGCTCAGCCTGTGAAAACAAATCCATGGCAATCCAGTCAGGATTGGTTTTGCCATCGCAAATAATCGTTAACTCTGAAGGCCCGGCCACCATATCAATGCCGACCTCTCCAAACACCATTTTCTTAGCAACAGTCACATAAACATTTCCAGGACCAGTAATTTTATCGACCCTTGGTATTGTTTCGGTGCCATAAGCAAGCGCGCCAATCGCTTGCGCTCCGCCAACGGTATACAGCTGGCTAACGCCTGCTAATGCTGCCGCTGCAAACACCAGGTTTCCATCTTCACTGTAGGCAGTGGGCACAGTTGCAATAATTTCCTGGACGCCAGCGACTTGAGCTGGAATGGCTAACATTAAGACAGAAGATGGATAGTTTGCTTTCCCTCCTGGAACGTAAACTCCAACTCTTTCCAGAGGACTTACTTTTTGGCCGTAAACAGACCCATCTGCTTCTTCGTATTGCCAGGAACCTTGCTTCTGCTTTTCGTGATAATTTCTTATGCGCTCTGCCGCATGAGTAAGCGCCTGCTTTTGTGCTTCAGGTAATCGTGAAAGGGCATCATTAAGTTGATCTGAAGATATAACCAGGTCGTCGATAGATTGTGCACTAAATCCATCAAACTTGTTTGTGTAGTCGACAACTGCCTGATCACCGCGTTGTTTAACTGCCTGCAATATTTCTGCTACCGCATGGGTAATATCATCGGCAACCAGCATTTCCCGCTGCAAGGATTCATCTAGGCGCCGCTGAAAGTCAGGATCGCTTGTAGAAAGCCGGTTTATTTGAACACTTGGATAGGTCATCTTGAATTAATTAGCTATTGGCTTTTACGGCTGCACTTAGTTTGCTCAAAATTTCGCGAATAATTGCGTTTTTGATTTTCATTGAGGCTTTGTTAACGATTACACGGGATGAAATATCAGCGATTAAGTCATTCGGTTCCAATCCATTCGCTTTCAGAGTTTTTCCAGTATCCACTATATCAACGATCGAATCGGCAAGACCCAAGGAAGGCGCTAGCTCTAAAGCCCCGTTCAGTTTAATTAACTCAACCTGCTTGCCCTGCTCGGCAAAGTAGCGCTTGGCAATATTGGTAAATTTTGTGGCGACTTTTAGTGTGTCCGATCCTGCCTGCGCATCCACTGGGGCCGCAGTCATCAATTGGCATTTTGCAATGCGCAAATCCAAGGGCTCATAGAAGCCCTCACAACCATGTTCCAGTATCAAATCCTTGCCAGCTACCCCCATGTCAGCACTACCAAATTCCACATAGGTTGGCACATCCGAACCCCGCATAAGCATTAGTTTTACATTCTCGAGGTTGGTATCAAACAGTAATTTCCTGCTTTTGGAGATATCTTCTGCAGGCACGATATCAGCTGCCGCGAACAGAGGAAGTGTTTCTTCCAGAATGCGACCCTTGGTAAGTGCAATGACCAAATTTGCTGATTTCATGAGAGATTCTTAGTTGAAAATTTTATTCTATGACGGAACTCGACGAATTTGAGCACCAAGTAGTTGCAGTTTTTCTTCAATACATTCATAGCCGCGATCGATATGATAGATCCGATCTACGCTGGTTTCATTTTGTGAAACTAATCCAGCGATAATCAAGGAAGCAGAGGCACGTAAATCAGTTGCCATAACCGGCGCACCTTTTAACGCGTCAACGCCTTCTACTATTACGGTATTACCTTCAACCTGTATCGATGCACCCATACGATTCATCTCGTGAACGTGCATAAAGCGATTCTCAAATACTGTTTCCGTTATTGAGCCAGTGCCGTCGGCAACAGAATTTAAAGCAGTAAATTGTGCCTGCATGTCAGTTGGAAACGCCGGGTAAGGTGCTGTACGTAGTGAAACAGCAGTTGGACGCTTGCCACGCATATCCAATTCAATCCAATTATCACCTACCTTTATTTCAGCACCTGCTTGCTCCAATTTGCTTATCACAGATTCCAAAATATCAGGACGGGTATCCTTTACTTTTATATGACCCCTGGTTGCTGCTGCAGCGATCAGATAAGTCCCAGTTTCAATGCGGTCTGGCATAACCGAGTAACTGCAACCTTTAAGGTCTTCTACGCCATTAATGACAATAGTGTCGGTACCTTGCCCGGAAATATCCGCTCCCATTTTTACTAAACAGTTTGCCAGATCGACGACTTCAGGTTCTCTTGCGGCATTTTCTATTACAGTTTGCCCTTCTGCCAGCGTCGCCGCCATCATGACATTCTCAGTGCCGGTCACAGTTACCAGGTCCATAAAGATATGGGCACCTTTCAATTTACCTTTGGCGGAAGCTTTTATGTAACCATCTTCAACCACTATGTCCGCACCCATAGCTTCGAGCGCGCTGATGTGAAGATTTACTGGCCTACTTCCAATTGCGCAGCCACCCGGCAATGCCACTTCAGCTTGACCATAACGTGAAAGCAATGGCCCCAACACCAAGATTGATGCGCGCATGGTCTTTACCAACTCGTAGGGCGCTGCAAAATGTTCGATGGTGCTGCTGTTAACTTCGACATTTAACTTTTCATCGATAATAGGCTGCACTCCCATGCACCCTAACAGTTCTAGCATGGTTGTTATGTCGAAAAGGTGAGGAAGATTACAAATTTGCACCGTCTCATTGGTTAACAAAGTTGCAGCAAGAATCGGTAGCGCTGAATTTTTTGCGCCAGCAATTCTAATCTCGCCTTCGAGGCTCACCCCGCCGTTAATAATTAACTTATCCATAGTGATCTATGTCGGAAGATGCCAGTTAAGATGCAGCAATTTCTGCAGGAGTTTGCAATTTCATGGAGACTGCGTGAATTGCACCGCTGGCAATATGCTCATTGAGGATCTTGTAGATTGTTTGCTGCCGTTTGACCGCATTCAGCCCTTCGAATACATCACCAGTGGCTGAAACCAGGTATTTGCCATCTCCACCTTCGACTGCTATTTCACAATCTGGCAAGGCAGCTACAAGTAGTTGTTCAATTTCATTGGTCTGCAACAGTCGACTCCGATTTATTGCCAGTTATCTAAAACCAGGTCGATGTCGTTGCCGTGCTGAGTCATTAGCGCTGAAAACTGCGTAAAGTATTGGCGTGCTAAATTAATTCCTGCAAGACTTAAGTTTTTCAATTTCCATTCGTCGTTTTCATTGAGAAACATTTGGTATTGCAGGCGCAGATTGCTGTCCGTTCCTCTCAGCTCCATGCCAACAACTGTATCGGCTCGCGGATCCGCGTTTGTGTTATTTGAAGGTAGAAATGCGAGTTCTTCCCCATTGTAGTTTACTAAAGAAGCACCATAGAAACGCGTTAGAGTGCTTTTTAGTATGTCTGAAAATCGCTGTTTCTGTGCAGCCGTCGCATCACCTGCATATCGATTCATAACCACGTCTGCTACAGCGTTAAAATCTACGAACGTACTTAAAACTGTTTCTACTTCACTAAAATAACGATCGCGATCAGACAGAAAGAAATCTTTTGAAGATGCCACTGTTTCCAAGAGGGTTTCCACGCCTTGTTCAGCAGTTTCAACCGCCGAAAGCTGTTGCGCGTTTACGATTCCTGGTAGCCCTAATAAAAAACACCAGATTAATACAAATTTCTTCAATGATTTCATCTGCTTATCTCCTAGTTAAGCCTTGAGCACCAGAATTGGTACCGATCAGGAAATAATTCCATTCCGCTTTCATTACGATATTGCGCATTCAGACCTGAATGCTGACTGAACCCGACACGGAGGCCGCCAGTGTACATGAATTGGTTACTTCAATAAATTATTACTTGCAAACCACCCCAAAGACCCTTCTAATTGCGCGCTCCATCGAAAGCGCTATAATTCACACTATATGTTCCTTGCTACGGTCATTATTGTCCTCGGATTCATTGGATTGATCTGGGGAGCGGATAAGTTTGCGTTTGGCGCTTCCGCGCTAGCGCGAAACTTCGGGGTTTCACCCCTGATGATCGGCCTTACAATTGTTGCTTTTGGCACATCGGCTCCTGAAATATTTTCTTCTGCAGTTGCAGCCTACGAAGGCAAACCAGAGCTTGCTATAGGCAACGCTCTTGGCTCAAATCTGTTCAATGTCGGAATTGCATTAGGCGTAGCTGCAGTAATTAGCCCACTAAAGCCTCCTGAGTCTTTAATCAGTAAAGAGCTTCCAGCACTCTTACTCGTTACCTTTGTTGCCGGCGCATTGCTAGTTGACCGACATCTCGGTGTATTTGATGCCATCGTGTTGATTAGCATCACAGGATATTTTGGTTATAGACTTTTTCGTAAGCGGATTAGATCTGGCGCAGTTCCGGAAATCGAAGAGTCAGAGTTAGCGGAAATTAACAGCTTGCAGGCAATTTCCTATCTCATTCTTGGTTTGGCGCTATTAGTGTTAAGCGCAGAGGCGCTGGTTGAAGCGGCTTCCAATATTGCCGAACAGCTCAACGTCTCCACTGCGATTATCGGTCTAACTGTTGTTGCTTTGGGTACCAGCTTGCCGGAATTGGCAGCGTCCGTTACCTGCGTGCTAAAAGGCCATCATGACTTAGCGATTGGCAATATTGTTGGATCTAACATTTTAAATCTACTTGCAGTTCTCCCCTTCCCCGGATTGCTTGCCGCTGGTGCAATCGATCCCTCACTGCTTTTTCGAGATTACGTGGGAGTTCTTGTATTAACTCTCTTACTCTCCTATTTTTCCTATCGCGGTATCAAGAAACGTAAAATGATCGGCCGATTACACGGGATCATTTTCTTGTCAATCTACGGTGCCTGGTTTACGTTAATGCTCATTCAAACTCAGAGTTAGCAAATCGACTCACTATTCACATGACCGCTGACGATTCCAAAGACATTTCAGTCATTCAAAGCGCCCTAAGAACTATTGAAATAGAAGGCAGTGCCATCAGTGCATTGAAAAACCGTATAGGACCGGAATTCCAACAGGCTTGCGACATAATATTGAAATGTTCAGGCCGGGTGGTGGTCACGGGCATGGGAAAATCTGGGCACATTGGAAAAAAAATTGCGGCCACATTAGCCAGCACCGGCACCCCTGCATTGTATGTTCATCCTGCCGAAGCCAGCCATGGAGATATCGGCATGATCACCGCTGCCGACGTTGTTTTGGCTTTGTCTAATTCAGGGGAGACCGAAGAAATAACTACACTGCTACCAGTATTAAAACGGAAAGATATTCCACTAATTAGTATTACTGGGGATAAGAACTCTGCACTTGCGGATGCCGCCAGTGTCAATATTGACGGACAGGTAGACGAAGAAGCATGTCCGTTAGGTCTCGCTCCGACTTCCAGCACTACCGCTGCACTGGTTTTAGGAGATGCTTTGTCCATGGCCCTGCTGGAAGCTCGGGGATTTACTCGCGACGACTTCGCTATTTCTCATCCCGGTGGAAATCTCGGCAGAAAACTTTTAGTTAAGGTCAAAGATGTAATGCATAGTGGTGATGAAATTCCGAAAGTTTCTGAATCGACTCCTCTTACAAATGCATTAGTAGAGATGAGCGAGAAAGGCTTCGGGCTGACAACCGTGGTTGACGATAGCGGCAACATCAAAGGCGTATTTACTGATGGTGATTTACGCCGAACTCTTGATGCCGGCAAAGACATTCAAAACACTTCTGTTAAAGAAGTCATGTCCAGCAGCTACCGGCATATTCCAAGTAACGCCTTAGCTGCAGAAGCGGCCCATCTAATGCAGGAGTCAAACGTCTATGTGCTAATCGTCATCGGGGAAGACGATGGCATTGAAGGCATTATAAAGATGTATGACTTGCTCCAGGCAAACGTTGTTTAATTCCCCCATGCAATTTAATCAAGACCAGTCCGAAGTTATAGAATCCGCACAAAAAATTGAATTGCTACTGCTGGACGTCGATGGCGTCATGACTGATGGTCGTCTCTATTTCTCTAACGCCGGAGAAGAACTTAAAGCGTTTCATACCTTGGATGGCCATGGTATCAAGATGCTAAAAAATACTGGGGTGGACGTAGGCATTATTACTGGTCGCACCTCAAAAATTGTTGAACACCGAGCCCACAACCTTGGTATCGATCTTCTCTACCAGGGAAGAGAAGATAAACTGCAGGCACTACAGGAAATTCTGGCAGACAAAGGCATGTCCTTGGATCAAGTTGCTTATGCTGGTGATGACCTTCCTGACCTTCCGGCAATTCAGCAAGCCGGGCTTGGTTTTTCAGTTGCTAATGGCCATGCAGATGTACGCCTGGCTGCAGCGGCGGTAACAACTAGCTTTGGCGGATCAGGAGCAGTGCGTGAAATAACCGATTTTCTTCTCAAGAGTCGGAATAAATAGCAAAGGTTCGCAGGTCTCTGGCTCAAAGCTTGCAAGTCCTTCACTCCCTGAGCAATGGGTCTGGGCCGTGCTGGACTCCTCTATTTCCAGACATTCTGATAAGCTTCCTGCTCATTACTGGCGTTAACCTATGCAACGAATCACGTTTCTTCTTATTCCAGGTGTTATTGCGATTGCTATCTTTGTCGCAATTTCTACCTATGAGAATGTAAACGTCAGCCCCGAGGGAACAGCAACTCTTTCTACGCTGGATTACAACGCGTACTCAGAAGGCATCAATACAGTGTTGTACGATACTAACGGTGTCATTAATTACACGCTGCGGGCCGAAAGCCAAACCCATTTCAATGATGACCATACGGAACTGGAAAAACCTTTTATTAGATTGTTTCAAGAAGGAGAATCTCGCTGGAATATTGTTGCTAATAGGGGCCGTATTTCTGCCGACTTAGGTGAGGATGAAGCTGATGATAGAATGATCGAATTGAGTGGGAATGTTGAAGTCTTTAGTTTAGATGAATTTGGAAATAGAACAGTAATGACCACGGAATTTCTGGAAGTTGATCCAGAAAATGAAACACTACAAACCGACCAACCAGTTACACTTGTAACTTCTAACCTCCAACAAACGTCTATAGGAATGTTTGCAGACCTAAGAATTGATGAAATCAATTTCCATCGCGATATACGGGGATTTTATGAACAGGCAGCTAACTAGCATTTCGAAACTAATAGTGTGCCTCGCTATCATTCTTCCATTTTCGATTGTGGCCTTGGAGTCAGATAGGGAACAGCAAGTAATCTGGAGCTCTGATGGTGATTCCACCATGAGCATTCAAGGTGAAATTCGTATTCTAGAAATGAGTGAAAACGTGAAAGTGACACAGGGAACACTAGAGATATTAGGAAACGAAGCAATTTTTGAGTATCAGGTATCTACTAATGAGTTAACCAAAGTTACTGTTCATGGCACTCCCGTGCATTATCAGCAACAACTCAATGAGGATGGCACGGTAGTCGTTGGTACGAGTGACACACTACTTTTTTATACAGATGATTTGGATGAAACCATATTGGAACTCGTAGGCAATGCAAATATTGAATCTCCCGACTCCACCATGAGCTGTGCTGCAATTACCTACATTTCCGAACGAGATTTAATTCGTGAAGCAACTGGGCCCTGTCAAGGAATGCTGAGCTCTCAGCCAACAAGGAATCCCTGACAATATATGCTTAAAGCTGTAAATCTCGCCAAGAGCTACAAAGGACGTGAAGTAGTCAGAGATGTTTCCCTTAGTATTGATCAAGGAGAAATTGTTGGCCTGCTCGGCCCCAATGGCGCTGGGAAAACAACCTGCTTTTATATGATCGTTGGTTTGATCAAGGCCGATTCCGGCGAAGTATCAATTAACGAAAATTCGCTTACTGTATTACCTATCCACAAACGCGCAAGTTTTGGTCTTTCCTACCTCCCCCAAGACTCTTCCATCTTTCGCACACTCAGTGTTGAAAATAACATTCTGGCTATTCTCGAAACCCGCCACGATTTGAGTGGTGCAGAAAAACAAAGAAAACTGGAAGCGTTGCTCGATGAATTTAATATTCAACATATTCGTCACAACAAAGGAATGAGCTTATCGGGAGGAGAACGCCGTAGAACTGAAATTGCCAGAACTCTTGCTACTGACCCGAAGTTCATATTGTTGGATGAACCCTTTGCCGGGGTAGATCCTATTTCTGTCAGTGACATCAAAGAAATTATTCAGCACCTAAAGGATAGAGACATAGGCATTCTATTGACCGATCACAATGTGAGGGAAACCCTCGATATTTGTGAAAAAGCCTACATCGTCAGTGAAGGTCAAATCATTGCCAAAGGAACGGCAGAGGAAATACTCAACAACGAAAAAGTGCGTGAAGTATATCTGGGTGAGAAATTCCAGATCTAGAAAGACTGCTCACTATTCCCGCTATTATTTAACTAGAACTCTCTATCGACAGTACTAAAGCTATGCAATTCAGGCATGGTTCTTGCTATAATCTCGCCATCTAAAAATACACATCTATAATGACTGTATCGCAACATTCATTCGTCTTTATTTAAGTAGTCCAATTCATGAAACTATCGCTACAGCTAAAGCTTGGTCAGCAGTTGACAATGACGCCTCAGCTGCAACAAGCGATTCGACTACTACAACTTTCTACTTTAGATTTGCAACAGGAAATTCACCAGGCACTGGAGTCAAATCCAATGCTGGAACTAATAGAAAACAGTGAAGATGAAGAGCCAGTGCTTAACCAGGAATCAAGCACGCAATCTGCAGAAAAAGAAACTCCTCAGATTGCTGAAGAATCATCCGCAGAGCAAGTATTGAATGGAGATGACAGTAATTGGCAGGAACAGATTCCAAGTGATTTAGCCGTCGATAGCAACTGGGATGATATCTACCCCAGTACTTACTCTTCTTCGAATTCTTATGACGCAGATTCTCTCGACTATGAATCGAGAAATACAGCTGTCGATACCTTGCAAGATCATCTCCATTGGCAATTGAACCTGACCCCAATGTCAGAAAAAGACAAAAGCATTGGATTTGCCATCATTGATGCTATCGATGCCAATGGGATGTTGACAGTATATATTGAATCGATTCTCGTTGGTTTTGAAGCAGAACTAGAAGTCGAGCTAGATGAAGTGCTCGCCGTACTACATCGAATACAACAATTCGATCCAATTGGAGTTGGTTATAGAGATTTATCCGAATGTTTACTGATTCAGCTAAATCAATTTGAAGATCCTGAGCTCACAAAGCTAATCAATAACGCCAAACTCATCGTTAAAGAACACATAAATTTGCTTGGGCACAGAGATTATGCCCAGCTAATGCGAAAGACCAAACTAAAAGAAGCAGAGCTGCGGGAAACAATTGAGGTTATTGAAAGCCTGGATCCGCGCCCCGGCTCCAATATTTCTCCCCCTTCTACAACTTACGTAGTTCCTGATGTAATCGTCACTAAACAGATTGAATCTGGGAAATGGAAAGTAGAACTAAATCCTGACACTGCACCGAAAATTCGAATCAATAATGATTACGCTTCCTTGGTAAAACGCGCAGATTCCAGTGATGAAAACAATTATTTGCGAGATAATTTGCAAGAAGCTCGTTGGTTTATTAAAAGCCTCCAGAGTCGAAACGAGACGCTAATGAAAGTGGCAACTCGCATAGTGGAACATCAGAAAGGATTTCTGGAGTATGGTGAGGAAGCAATGAAGCCTTTAGTACTCCATGACATAGCGGAAGCAGTAAGCATGCATGAATCCACTATTTCACGAGTTACCACACAAAAATACATGCATACACCCCGTGGAATTTTTGAACTTAAATATTTTTTCTCCAGTCACGTTTCTACAAAAGGTGGAGGAGAATGTTCGTCAACGGCGATTCGAGCTATAATTAAAAAACTCATTGCCGCTGAAAATGTTAGAAAACCACTAAGCGACAGCAAGATTACGCAATTGCTCGAGGAAAAAGGAATCAATGTTGCCCGTAGAACTATCGCCAAGTATCGCGAGTCACTTTCCATACCTCCGTCAAATGAGCGAAAAAGACTCGTAGAATAAATTCTTTAAGTCACGGAAGATGCCCACCATTATTCAACTCAGTTAGTACAAGAGAACATCATTAATGCAATTGGAAGATATCCTTACACCTGATCGCTGTTTTTGTCAGCTCGATGGAGTAAGTAAAAAACGAGTACTCACGCAAGTCAGCGAATTGCTTGGCAAGCAGTTTGCGACCCTCGACGAGAGTGAAGTATTTAATGCCATCATGGCTCGAGAACAACTAGGAAGCACAGGATTGGGCGGCGGCATTGCTATTCCCCATTGCAGGGTTCCTCATTGTAAAGGCATTATTGGCGCACTGGTTACACTGAAAGCCCCAATTGACTTCGATGCAATTGACGGAAAACCAGTAGATCTACTTTTTGTACTAATCGTGCCAGAAGAAAAAACAGATGAGCACGTAAAAACATTGGCTGGTCTCGCAGAGCTTTTCAACGATCCTGATTTTTGCTACACAATAAGACAAACTCAGGACAGCGAAGATCTTTATAATATCGCAATTACATTTTGAACAGCGGGTAACTAATACTCAGAAGAATCAAGAGTCACCTTAAATGAAACTGACAATTATCAGTGGTAGATCTGGCTCAGGAAAAAGTACTGTCCTTCACATTCTGGAAGACCGCGGTTATTACTGTATCGACAATCTTCCTGCTAGTTTGCTTCACTCTCTCGCCAATAGAGTATTTACCGGTGAAACCGGCATTCCAAATGTTGCGGTTAGTATTGATGCGCGCAATATATCTGCAGACCTGGAACAAGTCCCAAACTTAGTAAAAGATTTAATAGAAAAGAAACTACCGGTTGAAATCATCTTTCTAGACGCGAATAGTCAAACTTTATTGAAGCGATTTAGTGAAAGCCGCAGAAAACACCCACTGTCAGATGAAAACGTTGCTCTAATAGAAGCGATAGACAAAGAATCAGAATTGCTGGAACCCATATCGGTTATGTCGAGTCTTTCAATCGATACCAGCAATATGTCTCTGCATCAATTACGGGATTCAATAAAGAACAGGATAGTTGAAAACAAAGAAACTGGGCTCGCTCTATTGTTCCAATCTTTTGGTTACAAAAACGGTGTTCCTGTTGATGCAGACATTGTTTACGATGTTCGCTGCCTACCTAATCCATATTGGGATAACTCATTGCGTTCACTTACTGGACTGGATGAAGCGGTTGTTAATTTTTTGGATGCTCAGCAAGAAGTTCAGGAAATGTATAGCGACATCAACGAATACCTAAAAAAATGGCTGCCCCGGTTTGAAGGCAATAATCGAAGTTATATCACTGTGGCCCTTGGTTGCACCGGTGGCCAGCATAGATCAGTATATCTATGCGAAAAACTTGGGGCGGCATTTGTCGGCAAAATTCGCAATGTACAAGTACGGCATCGAGAATTAGCACAATAAAAAACTAAAAAAAAATGCAAAAAACGAAAGTGGAAATAATCAATAAAGCTGGGCTGCATGCACGTGCAGCATCAAAGCTTGTGGAACTCACTTCGAGCTATTCCTCGAACATTCAAGTCGGCCATGAAAAAATGGTGGATGGGAAGAGCATCCTCTCTCTTATGATGCTTGCCGCCGTAAAAGGCACCGAACTAATCGTCGAAACCGAAGGCGCTGATGAAGAACAGGCTATAACTGCTATCGTCGCGCTGATTAACGATAAATTTGGCGAAGACGAATAATTTCTACCTAACCAGCTTATCCTTTCGTTTGCCCCTGAAATGGCGTTAAAATGCGCCACCCAGATTGGCAGGGACCCCGCATATCCCTGATATTTCGATTCTGAAACGCTCGCGCCGATAACCGAGTAGAGGTCTGAGAACAGCCATGTCTCAAGTTAAGGAATCACAATTTCAGAAAGACCACGTACTGGAACTAAACCAGGCGATTGACAGTGGTTCTCTATACCAGGTAAGGCAGATGATCAAGACGCTGCCTACGGCGGGTATTGCCCATCTACTTGAGTCCTCCCCTCCAAATACTCGATCAGTCCTTTGGCAATTAATCGACAAAGACTCTGAAGGTGAGGTAATTCAATACCTTAATGAAGACCTTCAAAATGAGTTTCTCAGCGATCTAGATGCAAAGCAGGTTGTCGAATTAACAGAAGGACTAGAGACAGATGATTTAGCGGACATACTGCAACAGTTACCGCAACAAATAGCAGCCGAAGTTCTGCAGGCTATGGATCAGCAAGACCGGCAACGAGTGGAATCAATCCTCTCCTATGATGAAGACACTGCTGGCGGTTTGATGAACACCGATACCATCACAGTAAGACGAAACCATACGGTCGAACTTGTACTTCGCTATCTACGTCGACACGAAAGCATTCCGGAAATGACAGACAACCTGCTAGTAGTGAGTCGCAACGATCAGTTCTTGGGCATTCTACCCTTAAGAGAAGTGTTAGTGTCTGACCCCCATACTTCTGTAAGAGAAGTGATGCGTGAAGATCTCGAAGCAATTCCGGTTGATATGGAAGCCACTCAAGTAGCTCAACTTTTCGAGCAACATGATTGGGTGTCAGCGCCAGTAGTAAACGCCGACGGCAAGCTTCTAGGCCGTATCACGATTGATGATGTTGTAGACGTAATTCGCGATAGCGCCGAACACTCGTTCATGAGTATGGCCGGCCTCGATGAAGAAGATGATACTTTTGCACCCGTCGTTAAAACGGCACGACGAAGAGCACTTTGGTTAGGCGTGAATTTAATGACCGCAGTACTCGCATCTCTGGTTATCTATATGTTCCAGGATATCTTAGATCAAGTTGTCTACCTTGCCGTTCTAATGCCTATCGTTGCAAATATGGGAGGTGTCGCTGGAACGCAAACCCTGACTTTGGTCATTCGCAGTATGGCACTTGGCCATATTAGCCCTTCCAATAGCAGATGGTTGTTAATTCGAGAGTTAGGCGTTGCCGTGCTTAATGGCACACTTTGGGCGCTGGTGATTTCTATAGTTGCTTTTTTCTGGTATAGGGACTTGCAACTTAGCTACATCATAGCTGCAGCCATGATGATAAACCTGATAACCGCAGCCTTAGCGGGAGCTTATCTGCCATTGTTTCTTAAGAAAATGAACGTCGATCCAGCACTGGCAGGAACTGTCGCGCTAACAACCGTAACAGACTCTATCGGATTTTTTGCTTTTCTGGGCCTGGCACAATTATTTTATCTTTGATGATTTCTAAATCGAGCCGTGAAAGACAAAGAAGAAGCGCAGATTGATAGTTCCATTCCCAGTAAATCTGAGCGCAAAAAAGTAGCGTTGGAGCTTCAGGATTTGGGTCAACATTTAACTACTTTCAAAGTAGCAGACTTGGACCTTCTTCCCTTGCCCGACCAACTTCGTACTGCCATCGCAGAATTTAAACGACTACCCAACGCTTATGGGGCGAGAAAGCGACAGCTGCAATTTATTGGGAAGTTAATGCGAGATTGCGACAAAGATGAGATTAGTCAGGCAATTTCCAAGCTAAGCTCTGTAACAGACAGCAGCAACAAAATAGACTTTCATCTTCAGCTATCCCAGAGCATTTTTGCCGAAGGGGATGAGGCAATAAGTAGGCTCGTTGCCGATCACCCTTCACTGAATAGGCAAAAACTAAGACAGCTGAATCGAGAATTTCAAAAAGCTGAAAATTCCAATCAAGAAAAAATCGTGAAGAAAATTCGAGACTATTTGGTCGCTAATATTAGCCCCGAAAATTAATAGCGGGCAGACTGGGGAGTTTCGCTGGAACTAACTCTCGGAAAATATTCATGTAATAGCTCTTCCACCGAACTGATATCTACTGGTTTTGCTACAAACTTGTCCATTCCAGATTCTAAAGCGCGATTTCTGGGTTCGCTAATTACATGGGCGCTCAATGCAACAATCTTAACCGGCTTTTCGGTATTGTTACGCTGCTCAAACTCCCGAATTCGTTCAGTCGCTTCCCACCCGTCCATGGATGGCATTTCACAATCCATCAAAATTAAATCAAATGATCCTTTACCAGAATCTATTTTCTCCAGCGCGTCTGCTCCATTTTCTACGATTACGGGCTTGATCTTAAATTTCTTGAGTATTGCCGAGATAACCATTTGATTAACTTCGTTGTCTTCAGCAATAAGCGCTTTCACATCTGCAAAATCTTCTCGATCTGCGGCAATTTTCTGGGATTTTCTGACTTTAGGTAATCCCTCAGAGACTGCGCTCTGGAGCGAACTGTAAAGTAATCCACTTGAAATAGGCCTTTCCAAGACTTTATAGACTCCTGGCGGAGTCATGGTGGAGTTTTCAATGCAAATAGGGGCCATTAAGAAAAACCTGATGGGCTTGTCACTGAATTCATCGTTTACCAATTCTGCTAGCTCGACACCGCTCCCGTCGGAAAGTTTTTCAGCGCTTAGCACCATGCGTACATCAATTCCAGAACGGAGCTGCTCTACTGCTTCAGCTACGGTAGCTGCGAAATACACCTTTAACCCAAAATGGCTAAGCTGTTCTTGTAAGATATGCGCAGCCATTTCGTCTGATTCAATCAATAGTACTCCGGCGCTTTCAATTGACTGCACCGATCCTAGGTATGTTTTTGCCTCTTCCATAGGAACGGAATCGATAGCGATATCGACCCAGAAAGTAGCCCCGTCGCCTAACTCACTGTTGACCCCAATTTCTCCGTTCATAAGGTTTACTAGATTCTTACAGATAACCAGTCCGAGTCCTGTTCCCCCATACTTTCTTGCAGTAGCAACATCCGTTTGTGAGAAAGCCTTAAAAAATTTTTCACACTGCTCTTCGGAAATGCCAATTCCGTTGTCTTTTACTTCTATCAATAAACCAGTTTTGCCTTTTCCATTTTTGGCTTCCTGCAACGAGACATAAAGTGAAACTTCGCCGTTAAAAGTAAATTTAATTGCGTTGGCGAGAAGGTTCATCATGATCTGGCGTAATCGAGTTGGATCCCCGCGATACACTCTTGGTACATCATGGGCTAAGCCACCTACCAGTTTTACGCGTTTTTCCAAGGCTTTAAGAGAAAATACTCCCAAAGATTCGTCTACCAGGCTTTCCAGATTGAATGGAATGTTTTCGACTTCCATTTTTCCTGCTTCAATTTTGGAAAAGTCTAGGATATTGTTCAGCACGCCCAATAACGAGTTGCCTGACGAATTGACAATGCCGACGTAGCGTTGCTGTTTCTCGTTGAGTTCAGTTTCACTCAGCAATTGCGCCATGCCCAGCACGCCATTCATAGGCGTTCTAATCTCATGACTCATAGTTGCCAGAAATTCACTCTTTACCTGGAGCGACTTGGCAAGCTCTTTGGATGTCGCTTTCAGTTCTGCAGTACGTTCGTTTACTCGTTGTTCGAGTAACTGTTTCGAGTGAATCAGTTTGGATTGTTTTACTGCAATTAATTCTTGTAGGCGCTTGAGCACATTATGAACAATAAAAAGCATTGCTGTAGAAGCGATTGCAACAAAAAGAAACTGCTGCCACCAGGATACTTCAGCAATATTTCTGCCAAGAACTAAATTTGTTGCAAGTTGAAAGGCAAGTAGCAATACCAATACCACGGCAAAACGCTTAAGAACACTTCTTAAAACTAGCCGAGTAATTTTGGAGATTGACTCATTCTGTGGAGTCATAATGCGCTACGCTTTGGGCCTTTGCTCGTCTTCAATCTTGGTCGTTTAAATTCGAAAAATAGCTTAAACAACAATGGATTATCTAAGTTTAGTTCAAGACGGAGAATCGACAAGCCGAACCTCAACAATGTAAAGCACAATGGCTGCAGCCCCCGAAAATAGGCAGGTATACGGGTTCTGGATTAAGTGATACCATCCCAGCGCGTAAAAAAGATGGATTGATTCTGTCGAAAAAATCCTATGGAGGTCCTATTTGCGACCTTACAGGGTGTAGTTATAAAGCAATAATAAAAGAGGTCGCAATGTCTGATAACAGCGCTCAATCCTACTGGAAATCCAACATAAAAATCGTCCTGTCTTTGCTGGCAGTTTGGTTTTTCATTTCATTTGGTTGCGGTATTTTACTGGTGGATTTTCTGGATAACTTCCGGATTGGTGGATTCAAACTTGGTTTTTGGATTGCTCAACAAGGAGCGATCTTAGTATTTGTCGTTCTCATTTTCGTTTACATCTATCTCATGGATAAGCTAGATGACAAATACAATTTAGAAACTTCAAATAGTAATCAGGCTCAAACTCAATCCAATTCAGAGGGGGACGCATCGTGAGTGTTCAAATCTGGACTTTCGTATTTGTATTTCTGACATTCGGTCTCTACATAGGCATCGCCATCTGGTCCCGTGCCGGATCGACCAGTGAATTCTACGTTGCCGGAAGTGATGTGCCACCTTTAGCCAATGGTATGGCAACTGCAGCGGACTGGATGTCGGCAGCTTCTTTTATCTCAATGGCAGGACTAATTTCTTTCTTAGGCAGGGATGGCACTTTCTACTTAATGGGCTGGACTGGCGGCTACGTATTACTCGCCTTGCTTCTCGCACCCTACTTAAGAAAATTTGGAAAATTTACGGTACCGGATTTTATTGGCGACCGTTATTACTCTAAAACCGCCCGCCTAATTGCAGTGTTCTGTGCGATAACCATTTCATTTGTTTATGTATGCGGCCAAATGCAAGGTGCAGGTATCGTATTTTCCAGATTTTTAGAAGTCGATATTACTACCGGTGTAGTCATTGGAATGGCGATAGTTTTCTTTTACGCCGTAATGGGCGGCATGAAAGGGATTACTTATACCCAGGTTGCACAATATTGTGTGCTTATTTTTGCTTTCATGGTGCCGGCAATCTTTATTTCTATCTTAATGACGGGAATTCCAATTCCCCAACTTGGATTCGGTGCGGAGCTCACTGAGGCCTTCGGAGGCGGATTCTTACTCGATAGATTAGACGGTATGAGTGAGGAATTAGGATTTGCAACTTATACTGAGGGGCAGCGCAGTACACAGGATGTCTTCTTCATCACTGCAGCATTAATGTTCGGTACTGCCGGTCTCCCCCATGTAATTATCAGGTTTTTCACTGTGCCTAATGTTAGAGATGCTCGTCGCTCAGCGGGATATGCCTTAGTTTTTATTGCTATTCTCTACACGACCGCTCCTGCAGTCGCAGCATTTGCTCGAACTAACTTAATCAACACAGTGGATAATGTTGAGTACTCAGAAGTGCCCGAATGGTTTACCAAATGGGAAGCTACTAACCTAATTGCATTTGAAGACAAAAACGACGACGGCCGTATCCAATATGTTGGCGATCCTGAAACTAACGAGCTGAATGTAAACCGCGACATCATGGTATTAGCCAATCCTGAAATTGCGGGACTACCTAACTGGGTTGTGGCATTGGTGGCAGCTGGCGCCTTAGCGGCAGCCTTATCTACTGCCGCCGGCTTACTGCTGGTAATATCGACTTCAGTGGCCCACGATTTTATGAAGCGAAGTTTCATGCCTACGATTACAGAGCGACAAGAATTAACTTACGCTCGAATCGCGATTTTTGTGGCAGTACTGATTGCAGGTTACGTGGGAATAAATCCACCTGCATATGTTGCGCAAGTAGTGGCCTATGCATTTGGCCTCGCCGCAGCCTCATTCTTTCCGGCAATCGTACTGGGCATATTCCAAAAACGGATGAATAAGCACGGTGCAATTGCAGGCATGGTTGCAGGATTCCTTTTTACAGCTTTTTACATCATCTATTTCAAAACCTTAAATCCGGCGCTGGACAATGCAGATGGTTGGCTGCTGGGCATATCACCCGAAGGCATCGGTACTTTTGGAACCCTGGTTAACTTGTTAGTGGCATTGACTGTGGCTCAGTTTACGCCTGAACCTCCAGAAGACGTGCAACAAATTGTCGAAAATATCCGCCTTCCTGGCGAGGCAGTAGCTCGTTAAGCTCTAGAATGACAACACGGCACTTTTGCCTGGTCTTGAACGCCTAGTCTTGAACTAAGTGCGGTGTTTTCCGTGTTCAGTTCTTTCCCAGTAATCTTTAACAGTACGCTTCA
Source organism: Pseudomonadales bacterium (assembly GCA_012103535.1). Taxonomy (GTDB): domain Bacteria; phylum Pseudomonadota; class Gammaproteobacteria; order Pseudomonadales; family Pseudohongiellaceae; genus UBA9145. Next base: position 1,091,542 of record WLWQ01000002.1, on the reverse strand, counting down.
TCTCTTTGTGCATTAACAATATGCCAATAAGATTTGGCACAGTCATCAACACAATGGTAATGAGTGAGACATTCCATACTATGGTCGTGTCTGCTAACGCGGCATAGAAAAAACCTAACACATATACTATGCGATAAGGCAGAACTGACTTAGGCCCAAATAAATAAGTCATGGCTCTATCGCCATAATAAGACCAGGCAATTGCAGTGGAGAATGCAAATAACATTAACCCTATGGACACAATGTATTGTCCATAGTCTCCAAACAATCCTCTTGTAAAAGCCTGGGTCGTTAATGGCACCGAATGCAACAAGGAATCACCAGTCACAATAATACTAGTGTCATCCAAGGACCCATCTGTAACCACCACAGAACCCGTTATTGGCCCTTGCTCATTACTGTAAACTATATTTTCAGCAAAGGAGCGGGCATGCAGGAGCGTGAATTGGTCAGCATTCTGTGCTTGACCATTTACCAAGGTAATGTCTCCATCGAAACTGCTGACGCTAGATTCATCTCCATTTAAGAATGAAAACAATTGCTCGATGTCCTCTGTTTCAGATTCTCCAAAGGTGCCGCTAACAAAACTCATGTCTGCACGTTGAAATTCATTTTCAAATTTCTCCATCCAGACGCCAGAAGAAAGGATAACCAATCCGGTAATCGTGCAGATCACGATAGTGTCTATGAACGGTTCCAGTATCGATACCATACCCTCATCCGCTGGCTCATCCGTACGGGCTGCAGCGTGAGCAATAGGTGCAGACCCTTGACCTGCTTCATTCGAATACAGACCTCTGTTAACTCCACGGTCAAACGCGAAGGCAAAGGTAGCGCCTAAGAATCCGCCTACTGCAGCAGAACCGGTAAACGCATCGGCAAAAATGGAAAGAAATGACGGAATGACATTTCCGACGTTTGGAATTATTACTGCAAAGGCGCCAATTAAGTAAAAAATTGCCATTGTTGGCACAATAGCAGCGGCTACTTTCGCTATTCGCGTAATGCCACCGATAATTACTAATGCCAGCAGGACAGAAAGTATGCTCGCCGTAATTAGTGGATCAAGATTAAATGTGCTTTCTAATCCGGAAGCGATGCTATTGATTTGAGGAAGATTGCCGGTACCAAATGAACTCAATACCGTGGCGACAGCGAATATAATCGCCAGCCATTTCATATTGAGGCCCTTCTCCATGTAGTACATGGGTCCCCCAGCCATAGTGCCGTCGGGGGTTTGATTTCTATATTTGTGAGATAAAGTTACTTCGACGAATTTACTAGTCATACCGAAGAAAGCGGTCACCCACATCCAAAACAAGGCTGCAGGGCCTCCAAGATGCAACGCTAGCGCTACACCGCCAATGTTCCCCGTTCCGACCGTGCCCGATAATGCTGTCGATAAGGCCTGAAAGTGAGTGGTATCCCCTTTTGCACCTTCTTTGTCAAACTTTCCGCTTGTAACTCCGATCGCATGCTTAAAATAGCGAATTTGGGGGAAACCCAAATACAGAGTAAAAAAGATCCCTGTAAATAGGAGCAAGCTGGGGAACCAAATAGCCGATCCTAAAAAGCCATCCAGAAAAATTAGAAAATCATTTACTGCATCCAAAGTCTTTCCCCCTCAATTATTTTTGCTTTTTCTATAGCGAGCCCAGCTAGTCTTCACTAATAGTGATCGTTGGACCACTTTGCGCAGATTCTGCAATCTCTGCAAGTTTTCTTTCTACATTCTTGGCTAGTTGAAAATATCCCAGAGCCGCTGGTTCAGACGGAGTTGATGCTACCACAGGATTACCGCTATCGGTTTTTTCACGAATATCCAGATCCAGTGGCAGGCGCCCTATTACTTCAACCCCGTATTCGGCAGCTAATCGATCCCCGCCACCACTGCCAAAAATCGCTTCCTCGTGACCACAGTGACCACAAACATGGGTGCTCATATTTTCGACTACCCCCAAGATAGGCACACCCACTTTTCGAAACATTTCAATTCCTTTGCGCGCATCTAAAAGGGCAACATCTTGGGGCGTGGTAACAATTACCGCGCCAGTTACCTTCACAGATTGGGCCAGGCTCAATTGAATGTCACCTGTTCCTGGAGGCATATCCACAATCAGATAGTCCCTTTCATTCCAGGCAGTGTCATTTAAGATTTGATTGAAGGCTGAGATGATCATGGGAGCACGCCAGACCATGGCTGTATTTTGATCAACCAGGAAACCCATAGAATTACACTCGATTCCATGAGCTTCGATTGGAACCATGTATTTTTCTTGTTGAATTTGCGGTCGAGTACCTGGCTCAACTCCCATCATCATAGGAATACTTGGGCCGTAGATATCCGCATCTAGCAAACCGACCTTGCTTTTGCTTGCCAGAGCTAACGCTAAATTAACTGCGGTTGTAGATTTACCAACACCACCTTTACCCGATGCAATGCAGATGAGATTTTTAAATTTGTCGGATTGATTCAATTGAAATCCTTTTAGTTTGGGTTGTTATTAAAACCCAGATTACAAGCAGTGAAGGATTATCTTGTATCCTTCTCGAAAAGAAAATAGGCATGACATTAGGTAAGCAAGACCGCTAGAATCATCGTATGACAACTCGATTTACTGGAATTCGCTTTATTTGCTCCCTGGCATCTCTTTGTTTTGCTTTTCAATTGGGTGCTCAAAGTGATGCAGCTGAACTGCAGGAAGAAACTGACATCAAATTTGCGTTCTATTCTTCGGCATGGGGCGCTCCCACCGATGATGGCATGCGGCTTATCGTCTTTAATCAGACTTCGGAAAGCCTACGACTCGACTCCATTGAGTTTCTGAAGGACGAGGAAGAAGCTGAAGCAATTGCGATTCCTGTAAATCTCACAATTCCAGCTCTCGGTTACGCTGCAGAAGAGTTTGCATTCATTGATCTGCTGCAAGGAGATGAATGTATCGAAAGAACTCTGGAAGAAAATTGGAAACTGGCAGAAGTTTCTAATTACACGCTAAATCCTTCGGTGCGAAATTTGATAATCGAAGATACAGATTCTTTCCGAATCTACCAGTGTGTCGAAAATGTAAAAACATCCTGGACAAATATCAGCACTAATATCCAATCTGAAGTAACTGAATGGGTCTTATTTCATTTTGAAACACGACGGGACAATTAAATCCCCCAGCAATAAAAAAGGGGCCAGCTGGCCCCTTTTTTAATTCACGTTTTCTTTATAGAAATATTCCACCGTTCTGCACAAAGAATGGTGCAAACACCAAACTCAAAATTGCAGAGAGCTTAATCAAAATGTTAAGCGATGGACCAGATGTGTCCTTTAGTGGATCACCCACAGTATCACCAACTACAGCGGCTACATGTTCGTCTGAACCCTTACCGCCGTGATGTCCTGCTTCGATGTATTTCTTCGCGTTATCCCAGGCACCACCACTATTGGATGACGCAATCGCAAGCACACCACCTGCGACCAGGGAACCAGCGAGAATTCCAGCCACGGCTTGAACGCCAAACAAGTAGCCGGCCACGAGTGGCGTTCCCATAATTAGCACTCCCGGCGCAATCATTTCACGCAAGGCCGCCTGCGTAGAAATCGATACACACTCCGCATAATCCGGCTCACCGGTGCCTTCCATGATGCCGGGGATTTCCTTAAATTGGCGACGCACTTCTTCGATCATATCGAAAGCAGCTTTACCGACAGATTTCATGGTCATGGCAGTGAACATGAAAGGTAACACTGCGCCAATAAAGAGACTGGTGTAAACCAAAGGATTCAATAAGCTCATATCGATTGGCTCACCCGCCAGTGTTTCTGAAGCAGTGATAAATGCGGCGAATAAGGCAAGAGAGGTTAAAATTGCTGCGCCAATAGCGAAGCCTTTGCCGATTGCAGCAGTAGTGTTCCCGGCTGAGTCGAGAATGTCAGTTCGGCGACGAACTTCTTTGTCTAGACCAACCATTTCTGCAATTCCACCAGCATTGTCCGCAACCGGACCATAGGCATCGATCATCAGCGCGATTACCAGTGTTCCGAGCATTCCCAGAGAAGCAATCGCAACTCCGTACATACCGGCCAGTTCCCAGGAAAGGAAAATACTGATCGCTATGGCAAGGTAGGGAAGCACTGTTGATTTATAGCCGAGCGCCAAACCGTAAATGATGTTTGTGGCAACACCAGTCTCACAGGACTTGGCGACTTCCTGAACCGGACCGTATTTTTCTGAAGTGTAATAACCAGTTAAAAGGCCAACTGCTAAACCAGCAATCAATCCGGAGAAAAAGCACCAATACACACCTAAATTCGTGTATTGCTCTCCATTGAGTTCGAAAAATTCAGGAACTAAAGCCATGGTAAAGAAGAACATGACTGCTGCCATGAGCGCACTGGAAACTATAAGCAGCTTCATCAGTGCTGGAGCAACGTCGTCTTCAGTCTTGACGTTGATTAGTAATTTGGTAACTAAGCTAATGGGAATACCGACCGCACTAATGAGAATTGGATAGAGCAAGGCGTTTGGATCAGCAGCGAATACCACGGCACTGATTACCATTGCCGCACATGTACTCTCGGCGCAGGATCCAAAAAGATCAGCACCCATACCGGCAACGTCACCTACGTTGTCACCTACATTATCGGCGATAACTGCAGGGTTTCTCGGATCATCTTCCGGGATTCCCTGCTCTACTTTACCTACCAGGTCAGCACCTACATCAGCCGCTTTAGTGAATATGCCTCCACCAACACGGGCAAACAGTGCGATGGTTGAACCCCCTAAACCGAAACCAGCAATAACTTCCATTAAGATATGATTATTTTCCTGGCCCAAATCAGCCAGCAACCAGCTCATAACTACATAAATTACTACGAGTCCAAGCGTCGCCAGTCCAACCAGGGCAAATCCCATGACAGCGCCGGAGTTGATTGCAACATTGAAGGCGTCAGAAATATCTTTCTTGGCAGAAACAGTCGTTCGCGCATTGCCTTGGGTGGCAACTTTCATACCGATATAGCCAGAGGCAATTGAGATTGCACCACCGAAAAGAAAAGCTATTGCTGTGTAGATCCCTTCACGCGTGTCGGGAGTATGGGAATCGTCGATTAAGATCGCGATGATGGCAGCAAATACCACCATAAAAATTGTTAGGAATTTGTATTCCTGCTTAAGAAAAGCCATGGCGCCATCTGCGATAGCCCCATGAATAAACTTCAAACGAGCCCCGTCTTTCTCATCAAGCCCCATGTCTATAGGTATGCTAGTCACTCGCTTCATGTAGAAGAAAGCGATCCCCAATCCCAGCAGTGACAAGATCGTGGTGACTGTAATTGTTATCCCCGGCATCTAAGTGTGTCTCCCCGTGGTAAGTTGATTTCAAAGGCGCGCACTTTACCACAACAGGCCTTACAAACAAAGCATGTGAAGTGGCTGGAGGGCCAGTATTTTGGTGGTTTTAGGGGTTTTTTAGAATGATCGGAAAAGGAGTAGAATCACACTACTTTTTTCGTCTATTTTTTCTTGGAATTACGGCGTTTTTTGCCTTTACCCTGAGGAGAATTCGGCTCCGGTTCTCCCCTGGCTTGGCGAAAGGCTTTTTTTAAGGCATCAACCTTAGCTTCCTTCTGCTTGAACAGCTGTTGTTGACGTCTGGTTTCGAAATCTACGATTTTGGTCATTGTTAATTCACTACAATCGCAGTTTCAGTAAGCATTATCCTATTGCGATTGAGCCTGCCGCACTAAATTGTCTTTGCGTGCTTCTAGCTCGGCAATTAAGTCCTTAGCCAGGGGCTCCATGGTATTACCCTGAGCGTCGGTATTTTCGTATTTCGCTTGCTCGGTTGCTAGAGCATCCAACAATTCTTCAGCGACAAGAATCGCTTCCTGCAAGATTGCAGTGGAGTTTTCATCTTGCCCTGTGTTATCTGCGATGGCAGCAATCTGTTGCTCTAATTGCGAAATTCGTTGAAGCTTTTCCCTTCTCTCAGCTTCTGCCGCTGCTATCGCCGCCAATCGTTCCTGCTCCCTCATTTCTTCCTCTTCTCGACGCATGCGTTCCTCTTCGGCACGCGCTCGAGCTTCGTCTTCTCTACGCTGCTGTTCGGCAGCAATGCGAGCTCGATCAGCCGCTTCTGCCTCACGTCGTCGCTGCTCCGCCATAGCTCTTTGCCGTTCTTCTTCTTGAGCTGTTCGCGTAGCTTCTTGTTCCGCAGCGACTCTTTCGGCCTCGATGGCCGCTAATTCTGCTTCTCTCGCTGCTTGCGACGTGCAAGCTCCCAAGGCCAGTAGCAAAACCAATACACCCAGCGGGCGCAATACCTGCTGCAGTCTTCCATTGGATTCTTTTATAGTTGGGCCTAGCTTCATAATCCTCTCCTGGATGGGATCCTTTCCCGACAAGATCGTAGGAACCGGGATATTATCCCCAAGCTCTTGATAAATAAATAAAATTTATTAAGTTATAGAAGAAATTGTGCTATTTGTCATACTTTATAGCGATAAAGTGGCTATTTGTCAGTAAAATCCCTATTCGAACTCCCTATTTGCCTTTTATCGGCAACATCGAGCTAGAGTTCATATTCCGCAAGATTCAATGAACGCAACGAAGACCCGTCGGGCATGCCCATAACTAAAATATTGCGACCATTACTGCGCCCCTTCCTCGTATTGGTAGCCAGCGCTCCCATAGTGATTTTGCTGTTGTCTATTCAAACAAGTGCTGATGTCTCATCGGCAGACTCACTTTCCGCTGAGGAAATGGCACGCATCGAGCAATTGCTGATTGAATCCGCACCCAGTTCTCCTGGTACACCGGGTTCTCAGTCTATGAATCTTAATGTTGACGAGCTTAATCTTCTGCTCGGCTACGGCCTGAATCTGCTGGAACTTTCGCCAGGCTGGGCGGCACAACTAAGCATTGAAGATGAATCGCTCTACTCTGAAATGAGCGTCGAGATACTCTCTGGTTGGGTGCCGCTATATTTGAATATCACGGGCGAATTTGTTGAAGAAGACAGTCAGCTCCGATTGGACAAAGTCACAGTTGGCGAACTCCAGATACCAGATCGTCTGGTTGAACTGGGGCTAAACCAGATAAGCAGCAATCTGACTCAATCGACACCAGTATTCGAAGACGTAAATACATTGATAGAGAACGTTGAAGCTGTCGAAATTTCCGGCTCACAAATGCAAGTACAATTGCACTGGGATCCGGTTCTGATAGGAAGAATAAGTGACGAAGCACAACAACTCTTCATCACCGATGAAGATCGCACCAGAATCATTGCCTATTACGAATCCATTAATGAGATTGCAACCACAATACCTACTGATATTCGAGCAATTTCACTCAATTCTCTTCTAGTTCCACTTTTTACTGAAGCCAGGAACAAATCCACAAGTGGTAGCGATCCGATAGCCGAGAGCCGAACACTACTCCAAGCCTTGGCAATTTATGTAAACGATGAAGACTTAAGTCAATTAGTTGGGCCCGAGATGGCGGCGGAAGTACCACCTGCAAAGTTTATTGAAGTGCGTTTGCAGCGACGCCAGGATCTTGCACAACACGTCGTTTCCATTGCCGCAATATCAGCTTCCGCAGGAGCGGAATTTGCTGAATTGTTGTCGACAACCAAGGAAGCTTACGATGCCCGTTATCGATCTGGGTTTAGTTTTTCAGACTTAACAGCGAATACCGTGGGTGTAACGCTTGCGAATTATCTAACTGCAAATCCTGACACAGCACTGGAAATGCAACGACGTCTCGCGAACCTGCAGACTGAATCGGATTACATGCCAGAAGTGGGCAACAATCGTGACGGCATCTCTGAATCTGATTTCAATGCCATCTACAATGACCGTAATAGCGCTGAATACAGACAGCGTCTGGAAGAAATCCAAGGGATAATCGATTCACGACCTTTGTTTCAAGGCCTTCAGTAAATACTTAATACTGCATTGGAATAAATATTGGATCCGCTAAAACCAGGTCAGCTCGATTCATTGCATCAAACTCTTTTGAAATTAGAGAAAGAGTTACAGGCGCAATTGCAGATGAATAAAGAGTCCGCAGACGTTGTTCAGTTGGATCAAACTTTGGTGGGCCGAGTCTCACGGATTGATGCAATACAGCAACAAAGTATGGCTGTTTCCACGCGGCAGAAAGCCCAGTTTAAATTGAGAAAAGTGAAAACAGCATTGCAAGCAATAGCTGAGGATGATTACGGTTATTGTCGCCAATGCGATGAGCCTATTGGATTCCCCCGTTTAAATGCTCAGCCAGAAGCAAACCTGTGCTTGCAGTGTCAGGACAAGGCAGATCAACAGACTTAATCGGGTTATACTGAAATTCAACTATCTCTTCGGATTGGCGTCGCGTCTCCAGATTCGGCAAAGCAACTTTCAAAATCCTTAGGCCTGGTGTATAAAACCGCCTGCATCGCGAGCCAATTCTGGCAAGAAACAATCCTTCAGAAACAGAACATGAAAAAGAAAGGCTTTAATACAACGAATCTACATTCGGACCGAAAAGACAATCCGGAGCACGGGGTTCTGCATAAACCTGTCCATCCTTCGGTTGCCTATGGCTATGAAGATTCTCATCACCTTGCGGAAGTCTTTCAGGGTAAACGTCAGGGATATAATTATGGCAGGCAACTAAATCCTACTGTTACCGCGTTACAAAAACGCATTACCCAAATGGAAGATGGCATTGCAACTATTGCCTTCGCCACTGGTATGACAGCTATCTCTTCGACATTGCTTTCCTTGCTTAAGGAAGGGGACCATATAGTTTCAAGCTCATTTCTTTTTGGAAATACCAATAGCTTCTTCGGCACTTTGCAAAGATTAGGTATAGAAGTCACCTTTGTAGATGCCACTGAAGCGCGCTTTGTAGAGAATGCAATTCAAAAAAATACCAAGCTCGTGTTCGTCGAAACCATTGCAAACCCGGCTACCCAAGTAGCAGATCTCAAAGCCATCGGACAATTGTGCCAGATTAAAAATTTAATCTACTGTGTAGACAATACGATGACTTCACCTTGTTTGTTTCTGCCAAAAACTGTTGGCGCGAGCTTGATTGTCAACTCTCTTACGAAATACATTGGCGGACACGGAAATGCACTTGGTGGTGCCATAACTGATACTGGTTTGTATGACTGGTCGGGCTTTGAAAACATTTACGACACTTACCGCAACGAAAAAACTGAACTTTGGGGTATTACTCAAATCAAGAAGAAAGGCTTACGAGACATGGGAGCATCCCTGGGTCCTGAAGCTGCCCATCATCTCGCAGTTGGATCGGAAACACTTTCATTGCGGATAGAAAAAGCCTGCAACAACGCTTCGGTACTGGCGAAGTTCTGTCACGATCACCCAAAAATTAACCAAGCTTATTACCCCGGTCTCGAAAATCACCCTCAGCACCAGAGAGCCAAACAATTGTTTAAGCAGTTTGGCGCAATCTTCAGCGTAGATTTAGTCGAAAATGTAGACTGCTTCGAATTTCTCAATGCCATGGAGACCATAGTTTCTTCCAGTAATTTAGGGGACAACAGAACCCTAGCAATTCCTGTTGCCCATACTATTTATTATGAAATGGGTGCCGAAAGGAGAGCATCCATGGGCATATCTGATTCCATGATTAGATTCAGTGTGGGAATTGAAGAAGTGGAAGATCTGCTCGCAGATTTCGAGAAGGCTCTTGCTTAATGATAAGCCTGATCGCTGTCGAAGATATCGAAGAAGGAACATCGAAAGGAATCGATATCGATAACTTCTACCTGTTCGCGGTAAAGAAAGACGATGAGATTCACTTGTACTGGAATCGCTGCCCCCACTTGGGCACACCCCTGGAATGGCAAGAAGATAAGTTTCTAGATGCGGATGGAGCACTAATACAATGTTCGACCCATGGCGCGCTCTTCAAAATTGAAGATGGACATTGTCTCGTGGGGCCCTGCAAGGGCAAGAACTTACAAAAGGTTCCGTTTGTAATCGACAATGGAATGGTTATGGTTGAGGAAGCCCAACTCGTACCACCACCGCAGTATTGAGCCAGCAACCCTGTTCAGAGTTCAACTGGCAGTTCTTTTTTTAACACTACAGATGAATTTTCTGGATCTATCTCGGCTCGATAGGCGATCGCCTCCACACCTTCTTCAATTGCATCTCGTAACAGCGAACTGTATTTAGGATCAATTTCAATAGCGGGACTGACTCTTTCTATACCGCTGTGTTGAACGCAAAATAACAATACTGCCCTGGCTCCTGATTTATTCATCAGCATTAATTCTTCAATATGTTTTTGGCCCCGAGTTGTCACTGCATCGGGAAACAATCCCTGTCCTGCTCCAACTCCCAGGCTCACATTCTTTACCTCAACATAACACTCTGAGTCAGTGGAACTGGTTAAGAGCACATCGATTCTGCTTTTCTGATCACCATAGGGCACCTCTGTTTTTAACCGCTCATAATCTTGTAGCTGTCTGATTGTTCCGTTTTCTATTGCCTCTACAACCAGTTTGTTCGAAAGGCCGGTGTTTATTCCCACCAAATGCTTTTTATCAACTTCGATAAATTGCCAGGTGTGAGGATACTTCCTCTTTTTATTGTCAGATGTCGAAAACCAGACCTTACTGCCAGGCTCCTGGCAGTTCTTCATCGAGCCGGTGTTGGGACAATGAGTAGTTATTACTTCACCGGAAGGCAGCTCGACATCTGCTAGAAATCGTTTGTAGCGCTTCAACAGCCGGCCCGATTGGAGAGGATGATCAAATTTCATGTGAACAGATTTTTATGTGAGCACTAAGTCAGCGCAGCCTTTAAACGTTCCACACCTAACTTCAAATCATCCATACCAGTGGTAAACGCGATACGCACAAATTCATTGGCTTTATACTCTCCGAAATCCGTACCTGGAGTAATCGCCACATGATGGCTATCGAGTAATTCTCGACAAAACTCTTCGGTATTATCGGAGAACTTGGAAATATTTGCGTAGATGTAAAATGCTCCCTGAATATTATCGGAGATTTTAAATCCGAGAGATTTGAGTTCCTTCGCCAAATAGTTTTTCCGCTCACCAAAAGCGATTCTGCGCTCTTCAAAAATTGCCTCAGCTTCTTCAGTAAACGCTGCAAGGGCTGCGTACTGCGCAATAGAGGGCGCAGAAATAAACAAATTCTGGGCGAGTATGTTTGCTGTTTCCACAAAATCATCTGGCACCACTATCCATCCCAGCCGCCATCCGGTCATGCCAAAATATTTAGAAAAGCTACTTACCACAAATGCAGAATCATCGTACTCAAGCACGCTGGGCAATTCTTCTACGTATTGCAGTCCGTGGTAGATTTCATCCACCAGCAAATGTAAGCCATTGGATTTGGCCCAATCGCTTGCGGCAAACAATCGATCCTTCTCCAATATGGTTCCAGTAGGATTACTCGGCGACGCCAACCACAGTCCAACTGTTTTGTCCGTTTTGAATTGTTCTAATTGCTCCAGAGTAGGTTGGAAGTTTTGTTCCAAAGAAACTGGAATAAGTTGAGGTTCAGCAGAAAGCATGTAGATAAAATTTCTAACACAGGGATAAGCTGGATCTGTAAGCAACACACCATCACCCGGCGAAACTAACATATTGGCCAGGAGACTCAGCCCACCACTGGCTCCCGGTGTTATTAGAATCCTATCCGGCGAAATGTTTGCTCGATGCTTTCTTTTATAGTGTTTGGCGATGGCTTCCCTAAGCTCAATAATTCCTGGAGCGGAAGTGTACTGAGTAAGGCCTTTGTCCAATGCCTTCTTCGCCTCATTAACAATAGGTAGCGCAGTAGAGAAATCAGGCTCCCCTACTTCCATGTGAACGACTTTATGGCCTTCCCTTTCCAATTCGGCTGCACGATGCATAACTGTCATAACACGAAAGGGGCTGACGTTTGCCATTTTCGCTGAGAGCATCGATTGTTGAGAGGACATTTCAATCTTCCTTAATCTGCGGGCATTGCCGCGAATAGAAGGCCATTATAAAGGATCGATTTTAAGAAAAGGTAGCTGCATGATGGTGTATTCTAGGAGCCCTAATTAGGCATAAAATTGATGATGATTTTTATGGCATCCCAATAATGAATCTGGTAGTTTACCGAGCTTTCAAAAAATCGTGGTTGGCTAAGCAGCGGATTTATATTGTAAATCTGCACCAAGGTTGTATCGAATGCTTGGTTACGAAGGTCAACTATCAACTTGAAAACCATGATCTGCGAAGCTTGCTTGAACTAAAGTAAGCACTCTATCGCAGTACATTGGTCTACAGAGGCATTGGCGATTATGTCCAGCTCAGTTAGCTCTGAATCTGAACCAGTTCTAAAGAATTTCGTCCCTTATAAAACAAAGAAGGGCGAAGAATACATGAATGAGAAACAACGAGATCACTTTAAAGGGATCTTGTTGGCTTGGCGTGAACAGTTAATGCAAGAAGTCGATCGAACTGTTCATCATATGCAAGATGATGCTGCTAACTACCCTGATCCTGCAGATCGTGCCACACAGGAAGAGGAATTTAGCTTGGAACTTCGAACTCGCGATCGCGAAAGAAAGTTAATAAAGAAGATCGACAGCACTATCGAAGCTATAGCACAAGATGATTACGGTTTCTGCGAATCCTGTGGCATTGAAATCGGAATTCGACGCCTTGAAGCAAGACCAACCGCAAACAAATGCATTGATTGTAAAACTCTCGATGAAATTAAAGAAAAACAATTAGGCAGCTAATCTATTATTCAGCTCATTCCAGTGAGCTGAATGACGATTGCAGATTTCTAATTACTATTCTCTCCCTTCCAGCTACCAGCATTGACCGTTGGCAGTGAATTCTCAAACCAGCAATAAAGCCATCCCTTACATAGGAAGATTCGCCCCTTCCCCGACCGGGCCATTACACTTTGGTTCGCTGATAGCTGCTATTGCCAGTTATCTAGATGCGAGAGCCAACCAGGGCCAATGGCTCTTGCGAATGGAAGATCTGGATCCTCCTAGAGAACCAGAAGGCGCTGCAGAACAAATTCTCGATCAGTTGGTCGCTTTAAACTTGGAGTGGGATGGAAATGTGCTTTTTCAAAGCACGCGCCTGGAAAACTATCAGCAAGCATTAGAGCAATTAGATTCCAATCATCTCTGTTTTCAATGCGATTGCACTCGGCCTCAAATTAAGGCAATGGGTTCCGTTTATGACGGTCGCTGTCGAAACCGAAACACAACTCCAAACGGAGACTTTGCCATTCGTGTTCGCACAGACAACAGAAACATTACTTTTAATGATCTGGTGCAAGGCGATTATGAGCAAAATATTGAAAATGAGGTTGGAGACTTCGTCATTCTCCGAAAAGACAAACTGTTTGCGTATCAACTTGCTGTCGTAGTTGATGATGCATTTCAGGATATTACTCATATTATTAGAGGATTTGATCTAATCGATTCGACGCCTAGACAAATTTACCTGCAACAGTTGCTGGGTCTACCAACGCCGATTTATGGGCACTTTCCAGTCATTGTTAACGAGCAAGGTCAGAAATTGAGCAAACAGCATTTCGCTGCACCAATAGACGTGAACAATGGACCTCTATTAGTTTACAAATCTTTAGAATTTCTGGGTATGTCACCGCCAGAAATTCACAAAACCGCAGCAGCGAAAGAACAATTAGCCTGGGCTATTGAAAAGTGGGATATACAGGCTGTGCCGAAGTTAGCTAATATCCCTGAAAATTCGCTGGAAATGGACTAATTCTGTGTATATTCCACGTTCCATCTTAGTCCTACTAGTCATTATTTATTTGCTCTTTTTGGCAAGTGTTGATTGGATAAATCAGCCAGAAGGCACTTGGTATCGACCTTTCCTAGTAGGATTTCTTATAGTTTTGGTAGCCGGCTGGGCGCACCGGGAGCAAGATTCCGATGAACTATGAGTTATCGACTCTATTTCTTCTTGGAAGTGGCTACCTGGGACTGCTGTTTGGTGTTGCCTTCATAACCGACAAAGGTTGGATTCCCCAACGACTCGTAAGACACCCGGTTGTTTACGTCTTTTCATTAGGAGTATTCGCTAGTGTATGGGCCTATTACACCTCTGTTGGCAATGCGCTTAGAGATGGCTATGGATACCTTGCACACGCCATCGGTATTTCATTAGCATTTTTGTTTTCACCTTTACTGTTAAAACCTGTCTTAGAGCTCACTCGCACTTATCAACTTAGTTCATTAGCAGATCTCATGGCTTTTCGTTATCGATCGCCCTGGGCAGGAACCTTAACAACTCTGGTTATATTGGTGGGAGTAACTCCACTAATCGCTCTTCAGATCCGAGCAGTAGCAGATACGGCAGATATAATTTCTGCAGAATCGGCCCAGGGTTCTATCGCTATTGGATTCTGTATATTAATTACCTTATTCGCGATTTTATTTGGCACATCAAGACGTGCCGGCAGAACTCGGCATGATGGTCTGGTCATGGCCATTGCATTTGAGTCGTTTGTAAAACTGTTGGCTTTCTTAGCTGTTGGAGCATTTGCAGTTTATGGCGCATTTGGAGGATTCGGCGGACTTAATGAATGGCTGAATGAACAGCCGGAGCTTCTGCAAAGTTTAGTGGATACCGACTATTTCAGTTCATTCCATGTCATGGCGCTACTTTTCTTTACCGCGTCAGTAGCAATGCCTCACATGTTCTATGTGACTTTTAATGAATCCAATGGTCAGCGATCGCTGTCTTTTGCCAGCTGGGGACTTCCACTTTATTTTTTATTAATCAGTTTGCCGGTATTACCTATCCTTTGGGCGGGACTGCAAGCGGAATCGCTGGTTCAGGTTGAATACTTACCGGTAGCAATCGGCGCCGCCTATGATGTGCCGTTTATTACTTTACTAGGTTATGTAGGTGGATTGAGTGCAGCAAGCGGGCTCATTATTGTAATCACTCTGGCACTTTCAAACATGTGCTTGAATCATATTATTCTCCCTATCTACCAACCCAGTGCTAGTCAAGATATTTACCGCTGGCTGCTTTGGCATCGACGCGCACTAATCACAGCGCTAATTTGGGCAGGATTTCTTTTTCATTATCTTCCAGATGATCGGATTAGCATTCAAGTAATCGGTACCGTTGCCTTTACCGCGTGCTTGCAATTCTTGCCTGGCATAGTCGCTATTCTTTATTGGCCTCAGGGCAACAAAAAAGGCTTTATTGCTGGATTAAGCGCAGCTTTCATAATCTGGTTTCTATTTTTAATGCTCCCCTTGTTTTTAGAATTGGATGCGACTCCACTTTCACTGGTTTCAATTAATTGGCGCGAGATTTCCGCAATTTCATTGATTGTTAACAGCTTCCTGTTTGTTGTTGTCTCGCTGTATAGCACTTCTAGTGACGAAGAAAAAAGTTCTGCAGACATTTGTGCACTTGACACAATTCAAAGGCGAAAGCGCAGTGGCTTAGTAGCAAAGTCACCCATGGAGTTTATAAGAAGTTTAAGCAAACCCCTTGGAGATAAAACCGCAACTCGAGAAGTGAATCAGGCATTGCAGGATTTAAACTTGAGCACAGATGATCGGCGTCCCTATTCAATGCGCCTACTGTGTGGGCGGCTCGAAGCGAATCTGTCAGGTTTGTTAGGGCCATCCATTGCCAGAGAACTCATCGATGGCTATCTGCCCTACAGCATAGTATCTGAACATGGCAGCTCGGATCTAAACGTAATTGAGAATCGAATCGAATCCTATCGCTCGAACCTTTCAGGAATGGCGGCTGACCTGGATAGCCTGCGTCGCTATCATCGGCAAATACTGTTAGACCTGCCCCTGGGCGTATGCTCACTGACTCACGACAATGAAATTGTTATGTGGAATCGCTCCCTGGAAGAATTCACAGGCATCAGCACTGGCGATGTTGTTGGATCACAACTCATTGATTTGTCTGAACCCTGGTTATCTTTATTAAGCAATTTTCTAGATGAGGATGCCAATCACTCCTTTAAGCATAACTTTCAATTCCACGGACAGAAGAAATCCGTGAACCTGCACAAAGCCCTGATCGAAGAATCAGAAGATCATGACACATCTCACGAAGGGATAATTATTATAATCGAAGACATTACAGAAACAGAACTGTTAGAAGCAGGCTTAACTCACAGTGAACGCCTGGCATCAATCGGTCGCTTAGCAGCGGGTGTTGCCCATGAAATAGGCAATCCTATTACTGGAATTGCCTGTTTGGCCCAAACTATTCGCGACGAATATGACGGTAAAGAGTTAAACAATCTTGCTGAACAGATAATAGAACAAACCAATCGAACATCTAAGATTCTACAATCACTGGTGAATTTCGCCCACGCCGGCACCAATAAAACTCAATATGAAAAGGAAGTAGTTTCTATAAAAGAATGTATGGAAGAAGCTAATACGCTTATCTCACTCGATAAGAAACATAAAGATATTATCTACGAAATAGAAGTTGATCCTGCCGCAACTGTTTTCGGTGATTCACAAAGACTTTTGCAAGTTCTAGTAAACCTTATCAACAACGCCCGGGATGCAAGTCCGCCCAATAGCAAGATTTCACTGAGTGGAATTATTAATGGAGACTATGTAGAGATAGCAGTTTCCGATGAAGGAGTCGGGATTCCAGGCGCGATTCGAGACCGAATATTCGACCCATTCTTCACCACCAAGGAGGCTGGAGAAGGCACAGGCCTTGGTTTATCACTGGTTTTCAGCATTGTTGAGGATTTAAATGGGGATATTGATATAATCAGCCCAGTAAATACCGATAAAGGAACAGGAACCAGAGTTGTGATTCGCTTTCCCAAGTTCCAGGGCGAAGCGGTAGTGACAAATAACGAACAAGAAGAAGACGCTAAGTTGCAGCAATCTGTTTAAGAAGTTTTATGACAGCAATTAATCAAGTGCTAGTAGTTGAAGACGAAGAAGTTATTCGCAATGCATTGAGGCGTCTTCTTGAACGTCACGATTACCAAGTTTCAGAAGCCGGCACTGTCAAAGAGTCGCTGGAAAAATATGACATGGACAACTTCGATGTCATTATCAGTGATTTACGCCTGCCAGGTGCTCCCGGTACCGATTTAATCAAAGCAACCAAGACGCCCGTCTTAATCATGACCAGCTACTCCAGTATTCGATCCGCTATCGACTCTATGAAAATGGGAGCTGTCGATTACATTGCGAAGCCATTCGAGCACAATGAAATCATCGAAACCGTTGCAAAAATTATCCGTGAACACGGCAAAGCACTAAAACCAGCGTCCAACGATGATGATCACGAGCCACCAGTTCATGGAATGATTGGTAGTTGCCCCCAAATGATGGAATTGTTTCGGCGCATAAGAAAAGTCGCGCAAACCAATTCAACTGTACTGATTAATGGTGAATCTGGAACTGGTAAAGAATTGGTTGCCAGAGCAATTCATAATTTGAGTACCCGGCACGGCCAGGAAATGATTTCCGTAAATTGTGCCGCAATTCCCGAAAATTTAATCGAGTCTGAATTATTCGGTCATGAAAAAGGCGCTTTTACTGGAGCAACAGCAACGCGAACGGGATTAGTAGAAGCAGCAAACAGCAGCACCTTATTTTTAGATGAGATTGGCGAGCTGCCATTGGAAGCACAAGCTCGCTTGCTGCGGGTATTACAAGAAAACGAAATAAGAAAAGTTGGATCGGTACAATCGAAAAAAGTTGACGTTCGACTGGTTGTAGCAACCCACCGAGATCTAAAGCAATTAGTAGTTGATGGTAATTTTCGTGAAGACCTGTACTACAGAATAAATGTTATGACCCTGCTTATTCCGCCACTGCGGGACAGAGGCAATGACATACTCGAATTGGCCGATGCTATTTTGCAACGGACCTGCACTCGTTTAAAAACTCCAATGATGGAATTTAGCGATGGCGCCAGTCGAGCCATTGCTAATTACGCCTGGCCTGGCAATGTTCGAGAATTAGAGAACGCTATTGAACGGGCGGTTGTCCTGGCTGAAGGCAAGGAAATTGCCGAAGAACTATTGGCGATCGACAATGAAGCAGGTGAAGCCGCCTTGGAATTGAACGAACCAATTCCAGCAGCTGTGACCGAACCTATCGAAGAACTTTCCTTAGAAGACTATTTTCAGCGCTTCGTCCTCGAGCATCAAGATTCAATGAACGAGACTCAGCTCGCTAAGAAGCTGGGTATTTCTCGAAAATGTTTGTGGGAACGTAGGCAGCGATTCGGAATTCCGCGCAAGAAAAAACAAGCGGTCTAAGCTGCTGCAAACTACAAAAATCGATGAATTTCAAGCCGACATTTTCACGCTGAAGCCACGAATTTCGGGTTATCCAGAACAATATTAAAATCTCGAAAATTTGTTACTGCTACCCTTCTACCCAATTGTCAGGGAAATTTGGTAACAAAAATCGAAGTTTTAAGAAATGTTTACTGATTTTTAAAATCTTATCTTTTTGATTTTAAAGGGAATTCATAACTTGGCACAGTAAATGCCTTTAGTACTTCTGATAATAACAATAAATAATAATAATAAGACTTAATAAAAACAAAAATAGCATTACTGAGTTATACAACTAAAGTTAGTACATTAAATAATAACAAGGCTGGGTTTGTGGCCGACTCGTAGCAATTTGCTACTAACGCCCCAAAGTTACCGCCTCTTGCTTATGCGGCGCCGCGTTTGGCACCCAATAAATAACAATAATAAAAATCAATAAACCAATAGCAATAATAACAATAACTGTTACTTTTGAAGGGGGTGAATTTCACCCCTTTTTATTTTCTGCAAATTAATCATCCCTTTTTCTTTTCAATCTTGCGCCGACAGTGTTATCCCGACCCTGCCGTTGTATCATCTGCATTCACCTTGCCACTTACTGTAAGCAGGTCAATAGGATTGGACTCCTTCGCTAGAATCAGTTGTCAGAATTAATGAATTCAAATCTCGAGTTACCTGGCTTGGATAAAGCCACTGTTATTTCCAGAGACAATCATTCCATTTCGCGCAAGCAAATTTCGCCAAATGCCTTAAAGGTATTGTATCGACTATCGGATGCGGACTTTCATGCATACATTGTGGGCGGAGGAGTGCGTGATATTTTATTGGGTAACAAGCCAAAAGATTTCGACGTGGCAACTGATGCCACTCCTGAAGAAGTTCGAAAACTGTTTAAAAATGCTCGCATTATTGGTCGTCGTTTCAAGATTGTGCATATTCGCTTCGGTCGAGAAATTATCGAAGTTACTACTTTTAGGGCAAATCACAATCCTGAAAATGAGATCGCCGATCATGTTCCTCGGCGGCAAATCAAAGGATTGGATTCAGCCCATTCGAAATCAGGAATGATCTTACGTGATAATGTCTATGGTGATATTGATGAAGATGCACTGCGCCGAGATTTCACTATAAATGCACTCTACTACACAACCCGTAATTTTGAATTGTTAGACTTTTGTGGTGGCTTGGATGATTTAGCGAAGAAACAAATTCGAATAATTGGGGATCCAGAAGAGCGTTATAAAGAAGATCCTGTGCGCATGCTCAGAGCTATTCGATTTTCTGCAAAGCTAAATTTTGACATCGAAGCCAATACGAAAAAACCTTTAAACGATCTCGCCTATTTACTGGATTCAATTTCACCTGCCCGTCTATTTGATGAAACCTTGAAATTAATGACTGGCGGATGTGCTCAGCGAACTTTCGCTCTCTTATGTGAATACCAACTTGGTAGCTACTTATTCGCTCCAAGCATGGAAGCAATCGAACAAGGCGACTCAATCTCGGCTAAATTAGTGGATCTAGCCCTACGCAACACAGACCAACGTCTTGCCGAGAACAAGTCGGTGACTCCTGCATTCCTATTTGCAGCGCTTTTATGGCCAGTTTTGAAGCTCCACCTCGCAGCCTCAAGGAATCAGGACATACACCCTCAACAGGCTTTCCAGCAAGCTACCCAAGCGGCGTTGACGGAACAACTAGACTACACCGCCATCCCCAAAAGGTTTACGGTGGCTAGTCGAGAAATTTGGGAACTGCAGAATCGATTACAAAGACAAAATCGCCGCAGTATCGAAAGCGTTTTCAACCATCCCAGATTCAGAGCCGCTTATGATTTCTTGTTATTAAGGGAAGAAGCCGGTGAAGAACTAGGAGGTCTAGGTCAATGGTGGACGGATTTTCAAAACGGTGATACAAAGTTACGAACGGAATTGATCGCTGCGGTATCTAAACCTAAGAAACGTCGTAGACGTCGAAGTAAACGCAAATCTCCAGGTGTGAGCGAGTGACACAACAGACCGGTTTGACTAAAAAAATTCCCCGGTATATCGCAGTAGAAGGACCCATTGGAGTCGGGAAGACCAGCCTCACCAAGCGACTTGCGGATACTTTCAACTACGAAACGTTACTTGAAAAGAGTGACGAGAACCCTTTCCTCGATCGTTTTTACGAAAATCCTCGACAACATGCATTATCAACTCAATTGTTTTTCCTTTTTCAAAGGGCGCAACAAATTCATGACCTTCGACAAGATGATCTCTTTGAACCCGTTAGAGTTGCTGATTTTCTGATTGAGAAAGATCAATTGTTCGCCCAACAAAATCTGGATGCAGATGAATACGAGTTATATCTTAAGGTTTATGGTCATCTGATAATTGATGCACCCACACCCGAGTTCGTTATTTATCTACAGGCTCCCACTCGTACCTTATTGGAAAGAATTCAAAAACGAGGAATTAAGGCAGAACAATTCATCGAATTAGGATACTTGGAGAATTTGAATCACGCTTACACAGAATTCTTTCACTATTACAACAACTCTCCGTTACTAATAGTAAATAGCGAAGAGATAGATCTGATCAACAATGATGAAGACTATCGAATGTTAGTAGATTACATTCGTTCTCATCCCACCGGAACTAATTACTTTAATCCCGGTCCTTCTTTACTCTAGAGTTTTTTCTAAGGACCAATGGATATCGAGCTCTAAGCAATTCTGGACGCAATTAGTTCTGCATATCTTTCCAATAAATTTTCTATTAGACTTCGCTCCCCATGAGTTCTCACAAGCCAGCCAAAAACGTGACATTAACTACCCTGCAGAGCATTAAACAGCAGGGAGAAAAATTCGCCTGCCTTACAGCCTATGATGCATGTTTCGCAACGATCTTGAGCGAGGCAGGGGTAGACGTTCTGCTTGTAGGTGATTCCCTGGGTATGGTATTGCAGGGGCACGACAGCACCCTGCCAGTGACTATGGCAGACATGGTTTACCACACGGAATGTGTTAAACGAGGAAACAAGCGCTCCCTGCTGATGGCAGATCTTCCATTCATGAGTTACTCATCCGAGACTCAAACACTGGAAAACGCCGCTGCCTTGATGCGAGCGGGTGCGCATATTGTAAAACTGGAAGGCGGAGCCTGGATTGCGAATACCACCAAACTACTCACTGAAAGAGGTATTCCTGTTTGCGCTCACATGGGATTAACTCCCCAAAGTGTAAATCGTATCGGTGGATTCCATGTACAAGGCCGTAATACCGACCAGGCACAACTCATTATTGAAGAAGCGCAATTACTACAGGATTCTGGGGCAAATATTTTGTTGCTCGAGTGCGTTCCCTGCGAACTCGCGAAAACCATTACTGACAAGCTGGACATACCAGTAATTGGTATTGGCGCAGGCCCTGATACAACAGGACAGATTATGGTATTGCATGATGTTCTTGGCGTGTCTCCTATCACGCCGAAATTTGTTAAAAACTTTTTGCTAGATTCTGAAAATGGCATACCTGGCGCTATTGAAGCATATGTTAGAGCAGTTAAGGAAAAGCGCTTTCCTGCTAAAGAGCACTGGTTTAACTAAGACCCAAATACAACCATAAGTAATATGAAAATTTTCAACTCCGCTGCTGAATTGCGCATGGAATTGGATTCTCGGCGCCACGAGAACTCGTCCATCGGCCTGGTGCCAACTATGGGCAATCTGCATCAGGGCCATCTAAGGCTGGTGGATGAAGCAGTGTCCACTTGCGACTATGTGGTTAGTACAATCTTTGTAAATCCATTGCAGTTCGGTCCGCAGGAAGATTTACAGTCCTATCCTCGCACCTTCGAACAAGACCAAATTAAATTAACCGAGGCCGGTTGCCATTGCTTATATGCACCCAGCGTCGAAGAAGTTTTTGGAAAAGAACTAAAATCTCAAACGCAACTTCACATACCTGGATTATCTGAAAAGCTCTGTGGCAAAAGTAGGCCCGGACATTTCGACGGTGTGGCGACAGTAGTTTGCAAGTTATTCAATTCAGTGAATCCTAACATCGCCTTTTTTGGGCTGAAGGATTATCAACAGTTTTTAATAATTCAAAAAATGACTAGCGACCTGGGATTTGACATCAACTTAGTTGGAGTAGAAATCGTTAGAGATAAAACTGGATTGGCATTGAGCTCCCGCAACAATTATTTATCAGAAGACGAACTGATAAAAGCGAAAACGCTATATAGCTGCTTGACTGAAGCTGCGACGCGAATAGAAGGCGGAGAGAAAGATTTTGCATTGCTTGAACAACAAGCATTGGCCAGTATAGAGGCGGCCGGGCTAACTCCAGATTACTTCAGTATAGCCCATGCCCAGACCTTGGATTCAGCCCAAAGTATCGATAGAGAATTGGCACTGCTGGCTGCCGCCTACCTGGGTTCTACAAGATTGATTGACAACATCAGAATACAGCTCTAATCCTGTCACCAGGCCCTTCTCGATTGAGTAGATTTGCGCTTTAAGGCATACTGCTGAGTCCTTTTTTAACGTCTCTCGAAAGCCAAAATCAGTCATTAGGAACAGGAATCTAGAATGTCTGAAGACAAGATTTATCCAGTTAGTGAAGAAGCCGCAAATCGAAGCCATTTAAGCAGAGAGCGGTTCGAAGAGTTGTATCAGCACTCTATAGAATCGCCGGAAGAATTTTGGGCGGAACAGGCAGGAGAATTATTACACTGGCATGAACCGTGGAAGTCGGTAATGCACAGTGAATTCAACAAAGCGGAAACCAGTTGGTTTGCTGGAGGCAAACTAAATGTCTCCTTTAATTGCATTGACCGGCACCTGGACAAAAGGGGCGAACAAACCGCCATTATCTGGGAAGGGGATGAATCCACAGACGATACGCACATTTCCTATCGCGAATTGCATAAGCAGGTTTGCAAGCTCTCCAATGCCCTGAAAGAAAGAGGCGTTAAGAAAGGCGATCGAGTTTGTATTTACATGCCAATGGTACCTGAAGCGGCTTACGCCATGTTGGCATGTACTCGAATCGGAGCTGTCCATTCAGTTGTATTCGGTGGTTTCTCTCCGGAGTCATTAAAAGATCGAATATTAGATTCAGACTGCCAAACCGTTATCACAGCTGACGAAGGTGTACGAGGTGGCAGACTGATACCACTTAAAGCAAATGTTGATGCTGCGCTGGAAGAGTGCCCTAACGTTCACACAGTCCTTGTTGTTAGAAGAACGAATGCGGGCGTTGGCTGGAATGAGGATCGAGATGTTTGCTATTACAAAGCTACTGACGCTGCAAGTGACCAATGCGAACCTGAATTAATGGATGCGGAAGATCCGCTATTTATACTGTACACCTCAGGCTCTACCGGAAAACCTAAAGGTGTTTTACACACCACTGCAGGTTATTTGCTTGGAGCAGCCATTACTCACAAATATGTATTCGATTATCACGAAGGCGATATCTATTGGTGCACTGCAGACGTCGGCTGGGTAACAGGACACTCCTATATTGTTTATGGTCCTTTGGCAAACGCTGCCATCACCTTAATGTTCGAAGGCGTGCCTACCTATCCGGATGCCTCTCGATTCTGGCAAGTGGTTGATAAGCACCAGGTCAATATCTTCTACACTGCGCCCACTGCCATTCGCGCACTTATGTCAGCGGGCGACGATCCGGTAAAAAGCACAGCAAGAACTTCTCTTAGATTATTAGGATCAGTTGGCGAACCAATAAATCCTGAAGCCTGGGAATGGTATTACCACGTTGTTGGAGACAGCCGCTGCCCTATTGTCGACACCTGGTGGCAGACTGAAACCGGCGCCATCATGATCACGCCTATACCGGGCGTTACCGATTTGAAACCCGGCTCGGCGACAAAGCCTTTTTTCGGCGTTAAACTCGCCCTGCTAGATGCGGAAGGAAACGAAATTGAAGGGGCGGCTACTGGAAATCTGGTTATTACCCAGAGCTGGCCCAGTCAAATTCGATCGGTCTATGGAGACCACCAACGCTGTATCGATACTTACTTTGCTACCTATCCCGGCTACTATTTTACCGGTGACAGTTCACGCCGAGACGAAGATGATTTCTACTGGGTAACCGGCCGCGTTGATGATGTCATCAATGTTTCTGGTCATCGCCTGGGAACAGCGGAAATTGAAAGCGCGCTGGTACTTCATCACAGCGTTGCTGAAGCCGCGGTGGTAGATTATCCACACGACATTAAGGGACAAGGCATCTATGCCTATGTCACTCTCATGGCCGGGCTGGAGGAATCAGAAGAGTTACGTACCGAACTGGTTAAATTCGTCGGCAAGGAAATTGGTGCTTTTGCCAAACCGGAAATCATTCAATTTGCGCCTGGGCTTCCGAAAACTCGTTCCGGAAAGATCATGCGTCGCATATTAAGAAAAATTGCAGCAAACGAACTGGAAAACCTTGGAGATACCACGACACTGGCTGATCCTGCCGTGGTAGAACAGTTAATTGAAAATAGAGCGAATAAGTAAATCGCATTCGTATACTAAGCGCCATGTCTAACTATAAAGCAACAGTTCAATGGTATAGAAATGGCGAAGATTTTTTAAACAATAAGTATTCTCGCGGCCACGAATGGGCTTTCGATGGCGGCACTGTAGTGGCGGCATCCGCCTCACCTCATATAGTGCCCCTGCCCTGGTCTATTGAGGCCAATGTTGATCCGGAAGAAGGCTATATTGCTTCAATCTCTTCTTGCCACATGCTCTTCTTTCTATCCATTGCCGCCAATCGAGGATTTCAAATAGACAGTTATGTCGATGAATCGATTGGGGAAATGTCAAAGAATGAAGCGGGAAAGTGGATGGTTTCAAAGGTTACTCTAAAACCACAAGTTGACTATTCAGGTGAAAAGCAACCAGATAGCGATACCGCAAGCGCCATGCACCATGAAGCACACCAGGAATGTTTTATCGCAAACTCTATTCGCACAGAAGTGGTAGTTAGTATTTAATACCTTTCAACCTCGGTCGCCCCAAGCAAAATGAACCTAAGCACTAATTATTTTGTCAATCTAAAACATTCACTTGTCTTTAGATTGCTAAGAACAGGAATTGCACTGTTTCCCCTGACTGTGCAGGGCTTAATTACTCTTATTGTGACGGCACTGTGTCTAAGTGTTTTTGGTTATGGATCAATGGATCTTGTGGTTTTCGCGCTGGCAATTTGTGCGCTGGCTATTCTTGTTTTTTGTTTGTTTTGCGCTGTAATTAGTGGCGTTTTCGTACAACGGAAAATTCAGCGCAATCTGCGTGAGGCTCAGGGAACTTTTGAATCTATAAAGGTCGAAGCTGGATACCCAAATGAAACTGGATTTGCAATTCCTACTCTAAAGTTGCTACCGCTGGTAAAACTAAGCTGGAAGATTGTCTTTCCTGATTACATCGAAACTAGAACGAGATTTGATGTTAATAATCAGCTGCTGGAAGAAATTATTCCCGCAAAACGCTGCCTAACTGCCAGCATCACACGTCAATTCACCGTGTCTGATGTGCTGGGCTTCTGCCGCTATTCCTGGTTGCAGAAACAGGAAATAAGCTGCATGGCATTACCGCAAACAAATTCTGTTAAAGCATTGCCGTTATTACGCTCGTTGACCGCAGAAGATGGCATTCCTAACCCATCCGGCGATCCTGAAGGAGATCGCATGGAAATACGTCCTTATGCTCCCGGTGACTCTGTCCGCAATATCATGTGGAAAGTGTACGCAAGAAATAGACAACTTAATGTTCGATTAGCCGAGAAAAGCGTATTCCATAGCAAGCGCACGGTGGCTTACCTACTTAGTAGTGATAAAGATGAAGCGGCAGCAGCTGTTGCCAGAATGGCATTAGAATCCGGAGCTCTGGGAGAAGATTGGGCCTTCGCAGCCGATGGTACTGGAGATCCTTGTGAGAATCTCCCAAGCGCGCTTGAAGCGGTGGCCAGATCACGAGCAATTGGACAAGCATTTAGCTATGGTCTAGACCAGTTCTTGACAAAGGCCGTTGGCCAATCCGGTGCCCATTGCATCGTTTTCGCCGCCGCAGAGCTGGCTCCCTGGCTGCCCTATTTAAAGAAAACTATAGGCACCTATTCCGGTCAGTTCTCACTGGTGCTGGCAATAGATGGATTTCAAGAGGAACAGAGCCAAAAACTGTGGCGAAAAATGCTCTTCCAGGAGAATTCGGACTCACTCCAAGGCAGGGAAACCGGCAGCTCTAGAGGCGAAATGCTCAATTTATTGACCGAATTGGGCCAACTAGTAGAATCGACCCTGGTAGTAGATCGAAAAACTGGCTTTAGCTTCGATAAGAGTCTAAGAAAGGTATAGAGACAGGAATGCGGATCACATAAATGACAATTAGAGCAGAACATTCTTCTCATCATTTTCTTCCAACGAGCTTGCGGGCAGCAATTATTGCCAGCAGCTTTTGGGTGTTAAGCCTACCTATGACAGTAGTTAGCGGATCCATAGCCGCTATTATTGGCTGTCTATTTTCCTGCTATGTTGTCGACTCGCGTTTGCATCAACAACCCTTAAGCAGGCTCAGGACCATCACCATCATAGGCCTTAGTGTTGTCAGTTGGTTGTTCGCCATAATCATTTCAAGTTTTTCGGTTAATTCCGATATTGTCGCCAGCGTTTTCTCTCCTATTCTTACGTTTAATATTGCCGAATCCATTAAGTGGTTTGGGATAAGTGCCAGCATCACCTTCAGTTTACGTACCCTGGCCCATAGAGCGAGTTATGGAGCAGTAATTGAAATCTTATTCGTCGCTACTGCATTCGTCATTACTCTCGCCGCCCATCGAAACGGCATGATCCATCGACCTTTTTTCATCGGTGATTTCGCCCTCACTCGTGGTATTGATCCATCATCCATATTAATGGCATTCGGTTGCGGCGCCGTGCTATCTCTTTCTGCTCTACTAATGGTGGAAAACAATCAACGCCGTTTACCCTATCATTTTGCCGTATTAGGAGTGTTATGTTTCTCACTTCTGATCTATGTCCGCATGTTTGGTCTGCCTACACCGCAGTTGACAGACGATATGGGCTTAACCGGTCAGGCGCAAAACGGCAATAATGCGCAACGTGATAATCCGTTTCGCGACGGTGAAAACGACAACAACGATAAAGAAGCTCCAGTTGCAGTAGTTGTTTTCCGGGATGATTACGAACCATTGAACGGTTCCTACTATTTCCGAGAATCAGCCTATTCTGAGTTTAACGGTGCCATGTTGGACTACACCTCTCGAGACGACATGGATCGCGACTTAATCGAACACTTCACTAGTAGCAGAACTGAAACAGAACTCCTACCGGGTGCCAATGACGAACGAAAATTAGTTCGTACCACTATCGGTATGTTGGTCCCCCATCGCAATCCATTCGGACTAGAAAGCCCGATAGCTTATGAAAATAAAGCGAATCCGAATAACCTGCGTTTTAAAAGAACTTATGACACGTTCTCACTGGCACCGGAATACGATTTTGAGTATTTGATCGGAAGAGAAACCGGCCGCGCTGCCTGGTCTGATGAAATACTGCAAGAGTATTTAACTATTCCAGACGACGATCGTTACCAAAATTTGGCAGAAGAACTCATAGGCAATTTAAGACCAGAATATGTCGACGATCCATTTGCAAAAGCCTGGGCGATCAAAACCTATTTAGACGAGAATGGAATCTACAGCTTAAAGAACGAGCATGCCTATGAGCCAGATCCTGCTGCTTCATTCTTGTTTGGTGATCTCACTGGCTACTGCATGCATTTCTCATTTGCTGCCACTTATATGTTTCGCAGCATTGGCATCCCGGCTCGAGTAGGAATTGGCTATTCGGTTCCTGCAGCAAATAGAGCTGGAGGGTCCGCGCTATTGGTTCAGGCGATCCACGGCCATGCCTGGCCCGAAGTTTATTTTAAGGATGTCGGTTGGGTAATCATCGATCCAGCACCACAACAAACTCTGGTGGATATGACTACCGATCCACAAAACGATCTGCAACAGTTGCTTGGAGACATGTTAAGAGATGACGCATCATTTCAAGATTTTTTGGAATCACAGCAGTCATCTTTTATCCAATTGCAGACCCTGCTTAATATTCTCTATGCAGTGCTTGCTTTAACCTTGACAGTTGCTTATTTAATCAAAGCTTATCGACTGTGGATACCCACATTTGCAGCTTCTGAAAACCAATATAGATTGAGTTACCGCGCTGTACTCGATCGATTGTCGGCGGTGGGAATGCATCGTAATTTCGGTGAGAGTCGCGAAAGTTTCGCCGAGCGAATTTGTTCCAATGTCCCTTCGATCAAGCCATTAACAAGGTCTCATTTAGCACTCGCGTTAGGAAATAGCACTTCGGAGTCTCACCCTGACTCCGAGTGGGAAAATTTTGACCTGGCAGTTCGCCGTGAACTTAATTCGAATACTGCTACCTGGCGCAAAGCGGTAGCGATCTTAAATCCATTCTCTTGGCTGCTAACCAAGTAGCCAACTCTTTGAACTCACCTTATGAATTGGAGTACTAAATGAGCTCAGACAGTGTTGCCGAAGTAGAAGAATTGCCCACTGCAGTGTCTGATGATTCCAGCAGCGAACTTGCGGAGGCGCTAAAGGTTCTGACCGCCTTGCAAAACACCGTTAATAAACAGGTGCTCGGCAGAGACGATGTAATCGAATTAGCGATTATCGCCTTAGTAGCCGATGGTCATATTCTGTTGGAAGATTTTCCTGGTTCCGGCAAGACTACTCTGGCAAAAGCCCTGGGCGAAGCGATAATAAACGGATCAAGCAGCGACGAATCTATTGTACCTTTTCGAAGAATTCAATTTACTCCCGATCTCCTCCCTTCAGACGTGACCGGAGTTCCGGTATTCGATAGCAACAGCAACGCTTTTCATTTTCGTCACGGTCCTTTGTTTGCCCATGTCGTCTTAGCCGATGAAATAAATCGAACTTCCCCTAAAGTGCAATCGGCCATGTTGGAGGCAATGGGTGAAAAGCAAGTTACAGTAGACAATGTCACCTATGCTCTTGATGACTTATTTTTTGTAATCGCTACTCAGAATCCGTTAGATCTGGTTGGAACCTATCCCCTGCCAACTCCGCAATTAGATCGCTTTCTTTTCAAGATCACGATGGAGCACATCAACCGCGAATCTGAACTGGACGTATTGGATACCTACAAAGAACGAAGAGATTTAAGCGCACAGCTAAACACAGTTACCCGAGATGAAGTTTTAAAGGCCCGAAAAACAATTGACGCAGAAGTTGTTATCAGCCCTGCGATAAAAACTGCGCTTGTGGATATTTCACGTAACCTTCGTGAAGATGATCGAGTGCTACAGGGAAATTCCACTCGCAGCATGGTCTTATTACTCCCTGCGTTACAGGTTTCTGCGGCATTGCGTGGCAGAGAATATGTATCTGCGGATGACATCGAATTGTTACTACCACGAGTACTTGGCCATCGAATCGAACTGGCCCCAGGAGTCGCGGACATTGAAAAAGTACTGTTAGACAATATGCGCACACCGATGGAGCAACTGGCAAAAAGTACTCTAAGTTAATGCTTAAATTGCAGATTCATCTAATTAGATTCCTGCAACCAGCAACATGTTTGTTTGGTCTTTTTGTTAGCGCCGCCGTTTTCGCACAGGACGATATTCCTTTAGACATTGAAGCAGTAGAAATACCTGAAGCCAGGCTCCCCCTCTGTTTTGGATTCAGCGATGTAAACAATCCAAAAGCATTGGCGATCTGCGACGCACTAGACCTTGATGAAAATGTTAAAGCGCGCGAACTCAGTGAACAGTGGGTACGGGAAGAACCTAACTCCCCTGCTGCCCAATTCGCTTTCGCTGACGTGCTCTTCAACGTGGAAGGCAATATGCCCCGATCGCTTTTTCATTTGAACAGAGCGGAAGAATTAACCAATTATGACTCGTTAGAACAAGCTTTCAATTCCGGCAACGTGCAATGGCACTACCTCATCCTTAGCCAACTATCCTATGTCCATCAGTTGATGGGAGACCAATTAAAATCGCTGGAGTATCTCGACAAGATTTCCACCATTTACGGCCAGGACATGGAATCTTTTCGTGGCTGGCCTCTCATAAAATTAAAACAGTACGACGCCGCTCGGGAATCTGCGAATCGTGTCCTGGAAAATAGTGTAAGCGATCGAGAACGAGCTCGAGCGTGGAACACGCTTTGTGCAGTAGAGCTTGCCAGCCTTGCGCCGATTGAATCTACGTCAGCCTGTGATCGCGCGATTGACGAAGACGAAGATATTGCAAACAGAGCTAACGATTACGATACAGTCTATCTAACCAATGCCTCGGAAGTTTCACTTAGTCTTTTGCAAATGGATCAGGCTGAAGAGTATCTGGACCGGGCAACTCGATTTTTAAATCCCCAGAGTGTGGCCGACCCGTGGATCTACAAATTGTTTTTGACTCTGAATCAAGGCAGATTCGATGATGCCCGCTCAGCCCTGGATCGCATGTTGATTTGGCGAGAGCAACAGGAGCCAATAGTCAGCGTCATGAATAGGGCCGAACATTTTTTAGTTAGCGCCAGTTTTCTATTGGTTGCGGGCTACGCTGAGGATTCAGTAAAACTCACTCAAACCGCTCTCAACCAACCAGACCGCAATGGCTCTTACAGTGCGGACGATGCCCAGAAAGATTCCTTCGCCGCCTTACTAAACATGATGGCCAATAGAACTGAATATCAGATTCAGCTAGAGCATCTTTCAACTTTGGATTTTTTCGAATCACTTTCAGCACGCTTTCAGGCTAACCGACTTCGCCTGGATGCCTGGCGAGCTGAAAGGCGTGCCGCAGCTTTATTTGCTGACTTTGAAGTTTTGCAAAATCGACTGCGACCCTGCGCTCCGCTGGATGTGCATATCCCAGAATGGGTGGAGCCGGAGATTATTCAATTAATTGGCACCGGTGTAATGAAAAACATTCTAAATCAGGCCCGCGCTAACGGCGCATTCCAATTAAATGACGGTTATTACTATTCCTATTTGACAGAAATAGCTGCAGTCGAAAACGACGAAGAAGCAGTGATTGAGGCAGGACAACAAGCATTATCACAATTACCGCAGCAGGAAGTGCTGGTAAGAGCGCGGATTGGTGCCAGGATGGCTGCGGCGCATTGGCAGTTGGGCAACTTCAGTGATGCCATTGAGTTTTACTCCGTCACTTATCAACAAGATCCGAGTATTTTTCGCAGACTCGATCTGAAAATTCCAGTAGCGATCAGTGATGATGGCTCAGCATTTACCCAACAAGTTAGCACTTATCTAAACCGCTCTCCCCGGTTTAATGAACATGTTAACGGTCTATTACTCGAGCTCCAAACCAATCCTGATCTGTCTGCCTGCCTGCCTAAAATCAAGAACAGGAACAGTGCTAACGTGTTACACTATGTCCGCCGTCGAAAATCAAAGCAGCAATTGGAATGCTCAAGAGTTGACTCGGTTGTTTCACACTGACACGTTCGGTTTGGGATACGATATAAGCAAAGCTCAACGCTCTATTCTGCTAGGTTCAAGCGTCATTCTTAGCTCACAAACCAATAGTAATTTGCGTAATTCAAGAGACGCATTCATGGTTCGCTAAGCCTTTTGTGGCCTAACGCTACGTTAAGCCAAAAAACTCGGAATAACATGTCTAAGATTGATTCACTATCTAAACGATTGATAGTGCTGTTAGCTGCCGCTTCAGCATTAGGACCAGCGGGCATGCAGATTCTACTTCCCGCTTTGCCTATTATTCAAAGCGACTACTCTGTAAGCAATGACGTAGCTCAACTTACTCTTAGTCTATCGATGTTAGCGATTGCCTTTGGCACTTTGGTGTACGGCCCGTTATCGGATAAATATGGGCGCAAACCCATAATGCTGTTAGGCATTCTAATAACCGTTGCGGGTTCAATATTTTGTTATCTCGCTGATTCAATTTTTTGGTTAATCGTAGGCCGCTTCATCCAGGCTTTCGGTGCCGCGGTTGGTTTAGTTCTAGCGAGGGCAATTGTCAGAGATGTTTATGGCGCCGACGAGGCTGCAAGAGTAATTGCCACCTTGGTGATGGTCATGGTTGTAGTACCGATGATGTCACCCGCTTTAGGTGGAGAACTCATGCAGCTCTTTGGCTGGGAATCGGTATTTATAGTCGTTGCTGCCGCAAGCATGCTGATATTCGCCTTTATGCTATTCGGGCAACCTGAAACATTGGCAACTCCAGTTCCATTCGAAGGTATAGGCTCGATGCTGCGGACATTTGCCAGCCTCTTCGAATCCCGTGCATTTTGCGGTTATGCATTCTGTGTAACATTCGTTTCAGTCGTGTTCTTTAGTTTCATATCCGCCGCTCCGGAAATCATGGTGTCGGTTCTGGATAGGCCTCCCACGGAATACGGTTATTACTTTGTGCTGATTCCCTTAGGATTTATGGTGGGCAACTATGTGGCTCGACACTTCGGAAGACGCAAGTCTATCGACGAAATGATTGCTATGGGAGCGACAATCGCGGTGGGGGGAATTGTCCTGGCAATCGTGCTGAATTTGATCGGGCTAAGTCACCCGCTTACTCTTTTTCTTCCAATATCTATCGCCGTGTTCGGTAACGGCATCACCCTACCAAATGCTCAGGCGGCAGCTATCAATGAATTTCCTCAATACGCCGGGAGTGCATCGGGATTAACAGGATTTTTGCAGATGGCAGTGTCAGCAATAGCTGCACAGCTGGTGGCGTTTATCTTTAATGGAACAGTCTATCCACTATTAATATTGATGCTAACGGCATCCCTGCTTTCGCTCTATCTTTTTAAGTGGGGCGTAGAAACTCAATCAGTTACAGCATAGTTACGTAACATACTAAGTTGACTCGTTACTTCATCCTCATCACGAAGACAGCGCAGATCGAAAATCAGCTTTCCGTCGTGAATACGCCCAATAATTGGAACAGGTAATTGACGAAAATCTGCCGCGATCTTTTGTAATTCAGCGTCATTCTGGCCTTTTCCCGCAATCGGTTGAATGACAATCGCTTTGCTCTTTAGTAAATCAAGCGGCAAGGCACCGCTTCCAATTTGACTCTTACAATCTTCGATTCTTACCTCAGCTAGTCCGTCCAATTTTTTAGAGAATTTTGGTAGTAGTCGTTCTGCTACTTCATTAATCTCTTCCAGAGGTCGAGCCAGGTCTGCAAGAAGAGGAATTCGCTGAGCCAATCGGTGAGGATCACGATACAAACTAATAATCTCAGACAGTGCAGCCATGGTGATCTTGTCCACTCGCAGTGCGCGCTTTAAGGGATTCTTCTTTATGGCGGCTACTAGTTCTTTTTTGCCTACGATGATTCCAGCTTGCGGTCCTCCAAGTAACTTATCTCCGCTAAAGGTAACTATGTCTGCACCTTGCTCCAGGGTCTCAGATACCGTTGGTTCATGGGGTAATCCGAATTGCGTTAGATCCACCAGAGTTCCGCTGCCTAAATCAGAGACGAATGCCAATTCTTTCACTTGAGCTAGTTGACTTATTTCTTCTTCAGAAACCGAATTTGTAAATCCTCGAATCTCGTAGTTACTGGTATGCACCTTCATCAGCAATCCCGTATTAGAAGAAATGGCAGACTCATAATCTCGTAGATGAGTTCGATTGGTTGTCCCGATTTCCCTTAAGGTGCAACCGGCGCTTTTCATAACATCTGGTATGCGAAATGCACCACCAATTTCAACCAGCTCCCCCCGTGAGATAATCACTTCTTTACCTTGTGCAAGGGTATTCAATACCAACAACACCGCCGCGGCGTTGTTGTTAACCACAGTAGCCGCTTCGGCACCGGTTAACTGACAGATACTATTTTCGATGTGGGCGTCTCTGTCACCCCGTTTTCCAGTAACAAGATCAAATTCAAGATTCGTCGCCTGAGTTGCGACGGTTTCAATAGCATCAATTGCTTCTTTTGGTAGACGAGCTCTGCCTAGATTCGTATGGACAACAGTCCCGGTTAGATTGATTACTGGAACCAGCGAAGAACTAAATGACTTCTTTACTCTCTCGGCAACATCTTTGCAGAACTCATCAATATAATCTTCACTGCGTATTGCCTGTATGAGTTGTTCATCAGCATCGGCGATGCCGCTGCGCACCTCATTCAATTTTTCTCGAATTGCCTCTTTCACTGGCTCATGGCCTAGTGATTTCACCAAAGTACGCAAAGAATCAGACTGAAGTGCCTTGTCTACGCTGGGCAGCGCTTTAAATGCATTATTTTGAGAATTCACAATAGATCCATAGCTCACGGCTATTTTTAGGGCTGCTTTAGAATAAGCACTGGCAATCTACGTAATTTTTCCCCAATGATCAACTTGGAACAGGCGAATAGTTCTGCAGAAATTCTTCGAATAGCTCTACAATGGCCAAATCATGAACATGCATTTGCAGGAATTGGTTGAGACGAATTGTCCTTATTGCGGCGAAGCCATCCAGCTGCTGGTGGATTGCTCAGTGCCATTTCAGGACTACGTAGAAGACTGTCAGGTTTGCTGTAAACCTATGCGGGTGCGTGCCAGCGTTGATGAGGAAGGGATTCCAGATTTGGTAATCCAAGGTGAAAACGAATAAAAGGACAGTTACTCTAGCAAGTGGTAGTAGAGGTACTTGGCATCGTTGTCATACATCATCTGAAAATTAGACTCCGCTATTCCCGGGTCCGCAAAGTCAATCTCAACGAACAAATCTCGATAGGAAGGACTAAGGGAGTTATAAACTACTTCCTGGGCAATGATGATATTAAAGTATTCCAATCCCTGCTCTTTAGCTTTCTCAGTAAGCAATTCCCAAATGTGAGCTTGTTTTCTTATCTCTTCATATTTGGATGCCTGAATAAGTGCTTCACCAAACAAATCATAAGAACGAATACCACCACTCTGGAACGTGCCCTGCACTGAATTGTAAGCTAATCCCATAGCTCCCTTAATTGGCCTGGAATAATTAAACTTCTGAACTTCTAGATTAAATGCCTCAAACATATCCAATGCGGTTGCCACTGCACTATCGGCCAACGATCTCGAATCAACTGGCAAGAAAGGATAACCAACTGAACTGATAAAACCATCACCGGTTTCTTTTAGACGAAAAGCTCGAGAGCGAAGTGGATTGTGTTCATATCCTTTCATACAAATCTGTAAAAACGACTGAAACACCCCCATAAAAAACTCTTGCGTTCGCTCATGGCGAATTTCACTCGATTTTTGCACATCGAACACATTTATAATCGCCTTGCCTTCCTTAAGCGGCATCGTGTTCTCAAGTTCATCTCCGAGTTTAATTCGTTCTAATTGGTGGGGGTATACAAGTTTTGAAAGTTGGTTATAGAGGTGTTGGCGAGTGTCTGCGTCAGTTGATTTGAAATAAAACCGTGTTCTGGTTCCATCATGAAACATCCAGTTGAGCATTGTCCCTAAAAAAAAGCCTTCAGGAATCAACAATACGTTTAGCAAAAAAAATCTTTCATTAATTGAAAAGAGAATTACTGACAGTAAGATAGTAAATAATAGATTTCTAATTAGATTTGTCAAAAATCTTGCATGGAACGCGAACGCTGTGACTATCGCTAACGTAAATGCAATTTGACCCTGCAATAAAAGAAAATTTTCTTCAAGAATTTCAGGAGAAGTCGCTCCAATGAAAATTAAGTGAAGTGTTAAACAGAACCCTAGCATCACCAAAATTAATAAGAGATCCATTGCGAACGGGCTATATTTTTCAATCGAAGAGATTAATAGGGTTATAAATGGATAAAAAACAACTAAAGCTATTGCAGGGAAGTAAGGAAACAAAGTGTATAAAGCGTAGGGATTATCAAGTTGGCTTTGAGCAATATATGTAATTAGAGATGCTACCACTAAAATCAAGATGCCGGTCCTGGCAGGCCAGGACACCATCGCTCTGCTGGCATCATCTCGTAGCTGATTCTTAAATTCCCCTAAATGTACCCGGCTATAGACCGAATACTTATCTTTATGAGATTCTCTATCTCGCATTTTTTCTTCTTAGCTCACTTCAAAAATTTGCATTACGCGGATGAAATAATGTGCATTCGGTGCATTCTTAAGTTAGCGGTTGAGTTCTGGAATTTATTAGTAGAGTTCAAAACCTTTTTTATCATTGTTTTTCTTACCTTTATTTCTTCAACTTAGTGAATTTCCTTAGTCTTTTATTTCTAACAACTTACACCACGATAATCGTGAGTTTAGTTTGGGCTAGATTTAAATTTTTTAGGATTGAATCAAAAAGCTCAGAATTAGGAAGTAGACTCTATGATCCTATTGTTGTCATCCAAATCATAACCACAATCTATTTTTCACTAAATATTGATTTTCAAACATTTGTGTCAAAATGGATTGGATGCGCACTATACATTGTTGGCGTATCACTATTTTTGTGGGCAATTACCACCGCAAAGCATCTAAATTTCGCATTTAGTGACAATGTAGATTCTTTAGTTACAACTGGCCCCTACGGGATAATTCGACATCCGATATACTTTTCATACATCATTATTTGGTTTAGCAGTACGCTTGTGTTTAATTCCCTAATCCTCTGGATTACACTAATATACCTTGTAGCTTTTTACATTCTTTCAGCAAGAAAAGAAGAAGAAGTTATTTTGAATAGCGAGTACTCGGGAGAGTATCGAGAATATAGAAAAAAGTAGGTATGTTTTTGCCGAGGATAGCATAATGGAAAAATTAGTATTTAAAACTATTAAGTCAAGGTCTGAAACGTCACAAGTCATACAAAAAATTGAAAGATATTCTGGTGTTCGATTACCAGATGACTATGTAAATAGATCTAAGGTTGTAGGAGTTTTCTTACACAATCAATTAGCTGCTTGTTACATGTTAGTTACTCAACCTAACCTTAGAAGCTTAATGTTTGTTCCTGATCAAATTAAAAAATCAAATAGTCTATTCAGTAATGATGATTACGAGATGATGGAAGTTAATGGGTTGTGGATTGGCCCTTCACTGAAAAAACCGGCCATGCAGATACGAGTATGGATGCATCTCGTAAAGGATATTTTTAGCGCAAGAAAGAAATTTGTTCTATTAATGAGGGATAAAAGGACAAAAAGCATGGAAAAATTTATGGATATGACTAATCCTATTAGCCTATATGAAGGCAGCCCAAATCTAATGACTGGAGAAAAAACTCATAACAATATTAAAGTAGTTTATACAACTCGTTGGAATGTAGTCTTGAATGTCCCCAAGTTGTTAATTGAACTTTGGAATAGGAATAGAAGATCAGAAGCTTTTGCAAAGCAACGCGATCTAGTTCGAGCTTTGAAACAAACCGAAGCTAATTACACCTAATCCTATCCTTCTTATTTAAAGGATAAAGACTAATTAATTAACTAATTAGCATCCCTCAGTAACCTACTAACAACTACACAGTGGCACGGACGCCCAGTAGTTTGAGGTAGCCATCTGTATTCAGAGCTGGATTTTGCCTGGCAGGTGCTTTATTCTCACAGCCCGCGCCGGGTGCGATTCAATCGCTCAATTTTTGCACAGAGTCGGCTCATTGCACTGGCAGTGGGTGGCCGATTTTGGGTACCTGTGATTTCAGAATCGCAATCCGGTATGATCGTCGTCGCGTTTTGTTGTGATAGGTTGTTGCTGGACTGAATGTAGGTACAAATAGGCTTTATGAGTAAATCTCGAGCGAAAAAATCTCCCTCTTCGACTAAGAAATCTTCTAGAAAATCCAAGAAATACGTTTTTGCCTTTGGTGCTAAAACTGAAGGCAACGCATCTATGCGCGAATTGCTGGGAGGCAAGGGCGCGAATCTAGCGGAAATGGCCGCCATAGGCTTGCCAGTGCCTCCAGGCTTTACTATTAGTACCGAAGTTTGTACCTATTATTACGACCATGAAAAACGCTATCCCACGGCGCTCAAAAAGAATGTCGCAACAGCAGTTCGAAGTATCGAATCCCAATTAGGGAAAAAATTTGGGGCTCGCAGCAACCCCCTTTTAGTTTCTGTTCGCTCCGGTGCCCGTGATTCTATGCCAGGCATGATGGATACGATCCTCAATCTTGGATTGAACGATGAAACCGTTGAAGGATTAGCAGAGGTCTCGAAAAACCCCAGATTTGCATGGGATTGCTATCGTCGCTTTATTCAAATGTATGGCGGCGTAGTTATGGCTGTTCAGGCACGAACCGAAGAAGAGGAAGAGCCCTTCCACGAAGTGTTGGAAAAATTGAAGAAGAGCGTTGGCGCCAATTCTGATAGCGACCTCACTAAGGAAAATCTGCAAGAATTAGTAAAGCGGTACAAAGCGCTTATTTCGAAGCGCACCCGTTCGGCCTTCCCGCAGGATGTGATGGAACAATTGTGGGGTGCCATTAGCGCCGTGTTTGGCTCCTGGAAGAATGAACGTGCAATCCTCTATCGCCAGCAATACGGCATTCCTGCCGAATGGGGTACTGCCGTCAATGTCCAGGCAATGGTATTCGGCAACGCCGGCGACGACAGTGGCACAGGGGTGGCCTTTACTCGCGATCCGGCCAATGGTGAAAAAGTCTTCTATGGTGAATATCTGGTCAATGCCCAGGGTGAAGACGTCGTAGCAGGAGTACGTACTCCTGAGCCTATTCAGGGCATGGCCAACACTATGCCCAAGAGCTTTAAAGACCTGGAGAAGGTTAGGAGCAAGCTGGAGCGCCATTTTAGGGATATGCAGGACTTCGAGTTCACCATCGAAGGTGGTCGTCTCTTCATCTTGCAGACTCGAAACGGCAAACGCACCGGCTTAGCCGCTGTGCGCATTGCGGTTGAGATGCAGCGTGAACGGCTTATGAACCAGGAAGCTGCCTTGCTGAAAATACCAGCGGAATCCATTGATTCTCTCCTGGTTCCAGTTTTCGACCCCAAATCCCTTAAAGCTGCCAATGTGATTGGCCATGGGCTACCGGCAGGGCCAGGAGCCGCCACAGGCAGAATTGCATTTACTGCTGCCAACGCTGAAATCGAAACGCGAAAAGGCAATAAAGTTGTTCTCTGTAGAACTGAGACTTCACCGGACGACCTGAAAGGAATGCTTCTTTCACAAGGAATACTGACTTCCCGCGGAGGCGTCTCTTCTCACGCTGCTCTGGTGGCTCGTCAGCTGGGCAAAGTATGTATATGTGGTGCCAGTAGTATCGTCATCAATTATGAGAAACGTACGCTTACCGCAGGCAGAGTAGTATTGAAGGAAGGTGACTACATCTCCATCGATGGATCCACTGGGGCTATCTATGAAGGCATGATCGAAAGCGCAGATTCTGAAGTAAAACGAGTTCTCGAAGGCGGTTTAAAGTCATCCGGAAGCTACACCTACGAACTCTTCGAAACAGTTATGAAATGGGCTGATAAGCACCGGACCCTGAAAATCAGAACCAATGCTGATACTCCATCAATGGCAAAACAAGCCGTTGCTTTCGGCGCAGAAGGAATCGGCCTGTGTCGCACGGAACATATGTTCTTCGATGGTGAACGCATTGACTATATGCGGCAAATGATTCTGGCGGTTGACGAGGTACAGCGTCGAGCCGCCTTGAAGAAATTGCTGCCATTCCAGAAGAAAGACTTTATAGGCTTGTTCAAAGCCATGAATGGTAGACCAGTCACAATCCGCTTACTGGACCCTCCGCTGCATGAATTCTTGCCCCACGATGATGTAGTAAGGAGACAACTAGCAGAAAAACTCGACGTTCCTTTCGATTTTGTCATCGACAGAGTTAAAGCCCTGCATGAAGAAAATCCAATGTTGGGTTGTCGTGGCTGTCGTTTAGGTATTCTTTATCCTGAAATCACTGAAATGCAGACTCGAGCAATTTTTGAAGCCGCTGCTCAGATCCTCAAAAGTAAGCAGAAGATAAGAGTGAATCCAGAAATCATGATTCCTCTTGTGGGATTCAGGGAAGAACTTGCAGACCAACTGCGCATCGTTCATCGTGTGGCCAAAGAAGTGATGAAGGGTCGAAAAGTTAGAATTAATTACATAGTCGGTACGATGATTGAGGTTCCGCGGGCAGCAATAACCGCAGACGAAATTGCCAATGAAGCTGATTTTTTCAGTTTTGGCACAAATGATTTGACGCAAACCACTTTAGGCTTAAGCCGTGATGATATGGGTCTGTTCTACGATGAATATCAGCGCAAAGAAATCTACAATCAAAATCCTTTCGCCAGCCTGGATCAAACCGGAGTTGGTAAATTAGTTAACTACGCGGCACGAAAAGGAAAAGAAGCCAAACCGGATTTGAAGCTGGGCATCTGTGGTGAACACGCCGGAGATCCGTCCTCCATCGATTTTTGTTACCGTGCTGGCCTCAACTATGTAAGCTGTTCTCCACCCCGTGTACCTGTAGCTCGATTAGCAGCAGCTCAAGCAAAACTGCGAAATAGCTAAAGTCTCACTCACCCTTAATCAGTGGCGGCATCGGGCAATCGATTGTCGCTGCGATCGCTCGTAACAGTTCCGCTTCAATAGTTGCAATTTTATTGTCTGCAGTAATGCAGGCTACGCAGGCTTTTAGCAGTGCCGGTTTCTGCAGCGGTTTTAATTGCACTAATTCATTCAGTGCAGTATTTAGTTTCTCGAAATTCAACTGATCAACAGCGACAATCTCAGGGGTTACTGGTAGAAGCCCTGCTCCTTTGTCAAACACCTCTTCGGGACATAGACCATCGTGCTTGTTGGAATGGACTAGAATCGTCAAAAGAATACCGAGTGAATTTTTGCAAGACTTAATATCTTTCTTTCCAATCTTTGGCTTCTTTCTCTTTTCAAACACAACATCCAAATGATGAAACACATTTTTTTGTAGCGACCATTCCAACAAATTGATCTTCTTATCAAGGGCGATTAATTCATTAAAATTGCCCTTAAATAACTGAAACTGTCTTTGCGATAGCTGTCTTAAACTAGACAAAGCGATTTCCACTAAAGGAATTCTATGATCCGCTGCGATTTCCGGGTTATTTTTTAACAGTAATTGAATTTCTTTATAGACTCCCGCATCGGCATTGTCTTCCAATAGATTGAGTTGCCCCCTGCGAGTGGGATCTGTTCTATTTAGTACGAGCATGTAGATAATCGCTCTAGCACCACTCGGGTCGTGTGCCGCTTCTAACAATTTTTGTGGAATCGATTCACGAATCTGCTCAGCGTGGCACAAATGACTGCTTTCTGGATTTCCAACTTGGTTCACGACAGAGTCAGCCACTATTACTCCCGCAGCACCAGTCAACACCGCGGTTAGCTTTTCTTGGCGTGATTGCGAGTCAGGTTGCACACTTTCAGTAACAGGCTCTGCTACTGCTATTTCCTTGATTAACTCATAACCACCATTCCAATTGGGCAAGATCGCACCAATGCGCTCTTCTAAGGGTGGATGGGTAGCATAGAGACCGCTCATACGGGAAAATTTCGCTTCCTCAAACAAGGCATGACTTATCTCAGAGCTATTGGGATGCGACAGATAAGATCGTTCCGTGTGTTGCGAAATACGCATCAATGCGCCAGCAATGCCTTCTGGATTTCGCGTGAATTGAACCGCAGATGCATCTGCTAGATACTCCCGCTGACGACTAACGGCTGACTTGATCAAATTGCCAAAAAAGGTACCTACCCATCCGACAATCACAAGACCCAAACCAAGCACGACAATACCACCGGAATCTTTGGAACGTCTGGAATAGGAACCACTGCGCATCAGGTGGTATCCGATTAGCCCCAGCACCATAATTCCATGTAACACGCCAATCAAACGAATGTTAATACGCATGTCACCATGCAGAATATGACTGAACTCATGGGCAATTACGCCCTGCAACTCATCACGGCTGAGGTTATCGATGGTTCCGCGAGTAACTCCGATTACTGCATCCGATGGCGAGTAGCCAGCAGCGAACGCGTTTATCCCTTCCTCCTCCATGATATAAACCGGGGGAACTGGAGTGCCCGATGCGATGGCCATTTCTTCGACCACGTTCAGCGTTCGCTTTTCTTTAAAATTGTCTGTGCCTGCCACTAACAATTTACCGTTCATCATTTCCGCGACACGGGCACCTCCCCCAGAAAGAGTGCCAACTTTGTACAGGCTACCAATCAACACTACGCCGCTAACCACCGCGCCGATGCTGAGAAAAACCCCCCAGTCAAATTGAAATGACTGCATGGCCGACATGCTGGTCATTTCGGTTCCGAGAAAACCGAAAATTAACATCACCAGAAAATTGGTAACTACAATTAGAGAAACTACAGCCAGAGCGAAGAGGAAAATTAATTTTCCAGTATTTCGCTTAGCTGTGTCTTGTGACTCGAAAAAATCCATAACAATCTTCAGGAATTGCTAGAAATATTATTTCGAAAGATTCTTAAAATGAGACTTTTGGCGCTTCTTGGATTTGCTCGCTGTCTTCAAATTCCAATAAGCTTGCATCATCGCCATAACCTATAAATCCAGCGACAAATACTGGAGGAAATGATTGGCGAAAAGTATTGAATGCCATTACTTGATCATTAAATGCCTGCCTGGAAAACGCTACTTTATTTTCTGTCGCCGTTAGCTCTTCGCTAAGCTGCATCATATTCTGATTAGCTTTCAGATCTGGATATGCCTCCATCACCACATTGAATCGATTCAATGCTCCAGCAAGCGCACCTTCCTGCCCAGCTAATTCCTGAATTGCCGCCGCGTTACCTGGATCTGCGGCCGCCGCCGCCAGTCCTGCCGCTGCGGCATTTCTAGCTGAAATTACCGCTTCCAGAGTTTCCCGCTCATGAGTAATGTATCCTTTAGCAGTTTCCACTAAATTTGGAATTAAGTCATAGCGGCGTTTTAGTTGGACTTCAATTTGTGCAAAGGCATTTTGATATCTGTTTTTTAAACTAACAAGTCGGTTGTATATACCTACGATGTAGAAAAATATAATCGCAACAATTACCAGTACCACAATTGTTGTAATTTCCATAGTCGTTGCTCCTTTTAGCTAAAAGGGAATGGATGCTCTCTTAGTTACGTGCATGATAGCCATTATTTCATTAAAAGTTTGTGATGTCCTTCTCTCCATGCCGGCCCATGAAATTAGTTTTTTTGTGCCCTTAATATCTGCTAAGCTCGCTGGATTCGCTCTAAAACAATAACTAAATACAAGAATAACTATTATGAGCATTGGAATCCTCGCCCTACTCTCGCTACTTCCCATTATTTCGGTTGCAGTTTTCTTAGTAATGCTGCGATGGCCAGCTAGTCGGGCCATGCCTATTGCCTACGTGGTTGCCGCCGCATTGGCTTTGTTTGTATGGCAGATATCCTTGTCCAAAGTTCTAGCGGCTTCGGTTAACGGCCTGATTGTCGCTGGCACGCTCATATACATAATTTTTGGCGCAATATTGCTTTTAAACACGCTGCAACAAAGCGGCGCCATAAACACGATTCGCCAGGGATTTTCCGACATTACTCCGGATCGAAGGATTCAAGTAATCATCATTGCCTGGCTGTTCGGCTCATTCATTGAAGGTTCCGCAGGTTTTGGTACGCCAGCAGCAGTAGCGGTACCATTAATGGTTGGCCTGGGTTTTCCTGCAATGGCGGCGGTTGTCGCAGGTATGATTATTCAAAGCACGCCAGTCTCCTTCGGCGCAAT
This sequence comes from Pseudomonadales bacterium, assembly GCA_012103535.1. Taxonomy (GTDB): domain Bacteria; phylum Pseudomonadota; class Gammaproteobacteria; order Pseudomonadales; family Pseudohongiellaceae; genus UBA9145. Next base: position 1,047,460 of record WLWQ01000002.1, on the reverse strand, counting down.
GGGCACACCTATATTGGTTGGAGTCAACACCGGACTTTCTGCCGATCCGGAAATGGCTGCCTATGCCTTGGAAAGAGGCTTCTCTGAGTGGAAGGACTTCCTCGCTTTTGTCGGGACAAAAGTAGCGATTATTCACGCGAGCGCCGGCACATTTATACCACTCCTGGTTACCGCCATCATGACCCGTTTTTTTGGTGCAGAGCGCTCCTTCGCTGCCGGTTTTAAGGTATGGAAGTTTGCAATCTTCGCTGCCCTCTCCATGACCATTCCTTACCTCTTAGTAGCCACCTACCTTGGACCAGAATTCCCGTCCATGTTCGGCGGAATGATTGGTCTCGCCATCGTTGTAACAGCGGCTAAAGCAGGTTTCCTAATGCCAACCGGCGATCATTGGGACTTCGATGATAAAAAGAACTGGGACGAGGAATGGACTGGTTCAATTCAAACTGAAGATGCATCGATTAACGGTAAAGCCTCCATGAGCTTAGTGCGAGCATGGTCGCCTTATCTGTTCGTGGCAGGCTTACTCGTTCTAACTCGTCTTCCTTATATAAATATGGAAGCATTCTTACGTAGCGATCATTGGTTAATTACCTGGTCCTGGACAGAAATTTTTGGCAGCGACATCAGCGCTTCTTTTCAGCCTTTATGGTCACCGGGAACAATTTTTATAATAGTCTCTTTGATTACAATTCTTTTGCATGGTCTAAAAGGATCTGAATATAGAGTTGGGTTTGGTAACTCACTTAAGACTCTAGTTCCAGCTTCAACCGCATTGGTATTCACCGTACCCATGGTGCAGGTATTCATTAACTCCAGTGGCGGTGCTGCGGGTTATGAGCAGATGCCCATTGCCTTGGCCGAAGGCGTTGCAAATGTGGCTGGTAATGCATGGCCATTCTTTTCTACTTTTATTGGTGGACTTGGCGCATTCGTCGCTGGCAGTAATACGGTTAGCAACATGATGTTTTCTCTCTTCCAATTTGGAGTTGGTGAAAGAATTCTGGTTGATCCAACTTGGATTGTCGCTTTACAAGCTGTTGGCGGTGCATCAGGAAATATTATCTGCGTTCACAATGTGGTTGCAGCGTCAGCTGTTGCCGGGCTTATTGGCAAAGAAGGTGCCGTAATCCGCAAAACGCTTTTGCCTTTTTGTTACTACGCCCTAATGACTGGCTCAATTGGTTACGGTATCGTTAATATAGGTAGTGGTGTCTTTAATGCGGGCTTTATCGTAGTAGCGGCAATAGTAGCCACAATGGTGTACTTTATATTCAAGCACAATCGCAGTACTGTTCCATAATAGCTAACAAACGAAAACGGGTGAGCGATGCTCATCCGGGTTCTCCACTAACGTTGAAGCATTGTTGAACGTCAGCGAACCTCACTATGAATTCAAACTTATTACTCATCGCCATAGTCGACCTAGACGAATCCAGTTAAGCGATGCTCATCTGGATTCTCCATTATCGTTGAGCTTTGAAGTACTACAACGAGTCTCACGATGCATTCAAAGCCTTTAATTATCGCTACCGCTGGTCATGTCGATCACGGCAAGACGTCCCTCGTTAACCGCATAACCGGAACCGATACCGATACGCTAGCAGAAGAAAAACAGCGTGGCCTGACCATAAATCTAGGATTCGCCTACCATCATTTTGAAAAATCAATTGAAGGTAATAACTGTCTTTGCACACTAGGCTTTGTCGATGTCCCCGGCCACATAGATTTCATTAACAATATGCTTGTTGGGGTAGGAAGTGTCGACTTTGCTTTGTTAGTCATAGCAGCGGATGATGGCATTATGCCGCAAACGCGCGAGCACTTATCCATAATCAAGTTGCTGGGCATTAAGCAAGGAGCGGTAGCTTTAACCAAGACTGATCGAGTAGAGCCTGAACAAATAACTCAATTACAAGTAGAGATTGAAAATTTACTACTTGATTCAGAATTGGAAGATCCGCCGATTTTCCCAGTGTCGAATCAGACCGGCGATGGGATAGATGAGTTAGTAGCACACCTGAAAAGCGTATTGATTAACAAAGCTGACGCCGAACATGCAAGCGCGAACAAGAATTTCAAATTCTTAGTCGATCGAGCATTTTCTGTAAAAGGTATTGGTACGGTTGTAACTGGTAGCACTCGCGCCGGATCGGCAACTAAAGATTCAGAAATGCTTTGTACTAGCAATGGGCAATCGGTTCGGCTTCGTGGACTGCGCCTACATGAAGAAAACATAGAGTCTATTGGTAGCGGTGAGCGGGCAGCACTGAATATTGATTTAGACCTCAGCGCAGTGTCTCGCGGCGATTGGCTTGTTGAACCAAGTATTTATCGACCAATAACGCGCTTCGATGCAACTCTTAATCTTTTAGATCCTGATTCTGACATTAAGCCAAATGCCGAGTACCACCTCTTTCTTGGCGCCTCTCACCACATCGTAAATCTACGGTATCTAGATAATGACAATAAGCGCTTTATTCAGGTAAAAACTAACGAAGCACTAATTGCCCATCAGGGTGATCGTTTTATAGTGCGTGATCCAGCCGCTGAATACACGCTTGGCGGCGGTCAAGTCATTGACACCTTTGTTCCTCGCAAAAAAAGAAGTAGTAAACAGAGGCTCGAAGTTCTTAAAGCAATGTGCGCTAGCGACAAATCAGCGTTACGCTCTCTAACTGAAATTTCTTCTGAAGGAATAAACCTAAATCAGTTAAGGCTTAACAGAAATTTAAAGCGGAACTGCCTCGATCAGCTAATATCCTCGCTTTCCGAAGAAGCAAACTCTTGTGTCAAGCTGCAGTTAAAAACGAATGGAATCGAGGTCTTACTTCATCAAAAATACTTTGACGATTATAGGCAACAGATACTTAAACAAATTCTAGAATTTCACCGCATCAATCCATCCCAACAGGGAATTAGCGAACCCGCACTATCAAGATCGGTAAAGTTTTCTGGATCCCATTATTTGTTTAACGCACTACTACAATCATTAATCGACGAGCAGTTGGTTAAGCGCACTGGCACATTACTGCATAAACCCGATCACCTTATGTCGCTAAGCAAAGAAGAGGAAGAATTCCTTGCGAAAATTAAGCCCATACTAGAAAAATCAGGAAATGTTCCACCACGCACACGGGAACTAGTAGATCTGACGGGTATATCCTTAAAACCACTTGAAAGGATCTTAAGACAAACGACAAAGGCTGGAAGTCTTATCCAGGTGGCGGAGAATAGACACTACCTGCCTGAAACTATAATGGCATTGGCAGAATTTACTGCACAATTAGTGGGAACCAATTTAACCGAGGAAGGATTTTCGGTCATTCAATTTAGGGATGAATCCGGAATTGGGCGTAACCTCTGTATAGAAATTCTGGAATATTTCGATCGAGTTGGCTTTACGCGACGCGACGGCAATGCTCGATTTCTTCGCACCGAAAAAGAAAATATTTTTGGTATTTAGTTGTCGCATCCTGCGGATTTCCAATTTTCAATCCTATTAATAATTCCTATTGACATGAATCAATGGTTGACTCGTATTTGATTGTGCAATGATTCACCCTGGCTCAAACTGGAGGAGTAAATTCAGCATGAGGCTCCACAATGAATATGCAATCAAAAAGTGCTCGAACCCTGTTGATAAGCATCGCTCTTTTAGCGCTAGTTGCCTGTAGCGCCCCGGAAGAAGCTGAAGAATTCAGACTTCCTATTAGCATTAACGAAGCAATGGCATCTCTCATTAATCACTCAGCTGATCCGATTTGGATAGCTGCTTGGCAAAATCCGCAATCCGATCAAGATTGGAGAGAATTGGAGCATTTGGCCCGACAGTTACAAGTTGGTGGTGCGCTCATTACCATTCCAGGCACAGGTCCTGTAGATCAAATGTGGACCAACCGTGCAGAGTGGCAAAGATATTCCATGGCCTTGTCTGATTCTGCGGGAAGAGCAGTTAATGCGGCGCGAAGTAAAGACTTAGAGTTAATTAAGCGTTCAGGTGACGAAATTGTCGCAATCTGCGAAGGTTGTCACATAGACTTTAAACCTGATTTACCAACCATGAATATCTATGGCGAGCTTTCTCCAACTTCTGATGATATTGGTAATTAGATACTGTCGCCAATTTCTTTAATCTAAGTCTGTAGTTCCCTTTACCTGCGGAAATCAAAGCTGATACCCTAAACGGTAGCAGCTTTGTTGACTCTGGATCGGGCATATGGGACTGGAAATTGATAATACGGACTTTAGTGAAGACGACTTCAAAAAATTTAGTTCTCGACTAAGAGCAAATTTAAAGGCTCTAGAAATATTGCTGGCCCGTCCCGGCTTTGGAGAAGGCGATCTGTCCTTTGGTGCCGAGCTGGAATTGTATATAGTCGACAGTGAAGCACGCCCGTTACACATCAACCAGGAAATTATTGCGGCTCTAGACGACCCGCAATTAACGCTAGAACTCAATCGCTACAATTTAGAATACAATTTTCGCCCCTCGCTAATTAAAGACAGTTGCTTTTCTGCCACCCAAGAAGAAGCGTTAGCTGCAATTGCAAAGATCAACAATTGCGCCAAGCAATGGGACGGCCAAGTAGTTCCGATTGGAATATTACCCACGCTGCAACAGTCTGATACTGGCTACCATGCCATGACCCCGCTTCCTCGCTTTGAAGCGCTTACTAAAGAGCTAACAGATATCCGAGGCGGACCTTTTACCATCGCCATAGAAGGTGAAGACGCTCTGCAATTAGCAATGGATGATGTAACGCTGGAAGGGGCGAATACTTCATTTCAAGTACACCTTAGAGTACCGACGCCTGAATTTGCGGATTTCTATAATGCAGTGCAACTGGTAACACCATTAGTAGTGGCCATGGCAGCAAACTCTCCGACACTTTTTGGACATCGCTTATGGCAAGAAACAAGAATTCCACTGTTTAAACAATCCATCGATTGTCGCCCTAACGATTCTTTGCATCCAATACCCGCGCGGGTAAATTTTGGCAACAACTGGATTCGGGACGGTGCTTTTGAACTCTTTGCCGAAGCAGCATTATTGTACCGCCCAATACTTCCTGATAGCGAAGAAGAAGATCCTGTAGCCATAGCGCGAGCTGGCGGTACACCCCAGCTGCATGAATTACGATTGCACCAGGGTTCTATCTGGCTCTGGAATCGTCCTGTGTTTGATCCAGTCGATGGTGGCCATTTGCGAATTGAACTTCGTGCCTTCCCAGCTGGTCCATCAATCGTTGATATGTTGGCAAATGCTGCTCTGGCAATTGGACTCGCAAAATTAATGCAGCCCACCATTCGCGAACTACTACCAGCGATTCCGTTTACTTATTGCACGGCGAATTTTTACCGTGCAGCACAACGAGGAATGGACGCAGACTTATACTGGCCTTCTTTAAAACAGAATCAACCTGAGTACTTTTCAGTTCCAGAAATTCTCGAACGGCTCCTTCCGCAAATTCCAGAACAGCTTAGTAGTATGGGATTTATAGAATCTGACTTTAATCCCTTGCTTGAAGTCATCAAAGAAAGGTTAGCAACTCGCCAAACTGGGGCACAATGGCAACTCAATAAATTATTAGATCTGCGAGAGAGCATGCCCAGGCGGGACGCGCTCACTAATATGCTGCAGCAATATCAGGTAAATAGCGCCGCAAATATTCCTGTTGCTCAGTGGCGATAACAGGCATGGAGCAGCCTGAAAGTAAAACTCATACCTTCCACTATTGGAATAATCCAGCCCCAGGTGACATCGGCGATACTGCGTTTGAGTTTCTGAAGCTTTTAACCGGTCCCACCCATATCCACTTGACGGGTAACAATTCTTCCCGCTGCCGAGCGGTTACGACATTGCTGCATGGTAACGAACCATCGGGATTGTACGCAGTATTCAATGCCATTAAGCAGCAGGTAAAACCTGTAATTGATATTCACATCTTTATCCCCAGCGTCGATGCGGCGAAACAGGAGCCTGGCTTTATCTATCGCATGCTGCCCCATCAAAAAGATATCAATCGCTGTTTTAAGCCACCTTTTGGTGACACCGAACAAGATCATTTAGCAAAGGAATTATTAACTAAACTGGAAGAAATCAATCCTGAGTGTGTAATTGATATACACAATACATCAGGCTCCAGCCCCTCGTTTGGTGTCACAACGTTTATGGATGAACGACATGATGCGCTGGTATCTCTGTTTACTCACCGCATGATCGTGACGGATTTATTGATGGGATCCTTAATGGAAATAAGTGAGCATATGATGCCAACTGTAACGATCGAATGTGGTGGCGCTCAAGATAGCGAGTCAAATCAGATGGCAACGGACGGACTGTTTAAATATCTGACTCTCGACGATGTGTTTTCCGCAGAACATTCGGATCTGTCCCTTGAACAATTCCACAATCCATTACGCCTGGAACTTTTAGAAGGCAGCGACATCGCCTATGGCACTTACTCTTTAATGGAAGATGGGGTTACTCTGCTACCAGAAATTGAGCACTTTAACTTCGGCTATGTAAACCCTGAAAATAAGTTAGGATTTGTTTCGGGAGACCTGGCGGCCAATTTGACAGTGATGGACACTAGTGGAAATGAGCGTCTGTTTGATTATTTCGAATTGAAGGATGGCGAATTGTTTACCACCAAGCGATTGAAATTGTTTATGGTCACCACAAATCCTGAAATAGCGCGCAAAGATTGTCTTCTTTATCTAGCCGAACCGGATAACCCGTAATCAAAGCACTAAATTTGTAAACATTCCTCCAGCCTATTACAAATCGTCTGCAGTATTTGCACCCGTGCATTCTTTTTATCGTTTCCAGAAACTAGTGTCCACGGTGCGTACCCGGTACTGGTATGGGCGACCATATCGTTTACGGCGACCTTGTATTCATCCCAACGCTCTCGGTTGCGCCAATCTTCTTCAGTAATTTTGTGCTGCTTTCGCGGATCAATCTCTCTTTCTTTGAAACGTTTTAATTGTTCGTCTTTTCCAATATGAATCCAGAATTTAGCTAGTTGAATGCCGCGGTCAGCCAAATGTTCTTCAAAATTGTTAATTTCTTGATAAGAACGCAACCATTCATGAGGCTGCGCAAAACCTTCTACCCGCTCCACCAGTACTCGCCCATACCATGAGCGATCATACATCGTGATATAACCGGCACGTGGGATATGACGCCAGAAGCGCCAGAGATAATGATGAGCCAGCTCCTCATCGGTCGGTGCGGCAATTGGTATGACTCTGTATAAGCGCGCGTCGATTGCCGTGGTTATTCTTCGAATAGCACTGCCCTTGCCGCCCGCATCCCAGCCTTCAAAAACTAGAACTGTGCTGCGTTTAGCAGCCTGCATCTTCCAGGCAAGATCATGCAATTTGCGCTGCAGTTGTACGATCTGCGATTCATATTCTTTTTCAGTTAGTTCTAGTGACAAATCTACACTGTCTAATACTGTCAACTCTTTTGATTCGGAATCAATTACAAATGCTGGTTCAGCGCTCTCATCTAAATCCTGAGAATTTACAGTGCCGTTCGATTTTTCCTTAGCGAACTCACTTTGTAATCGAGAAACAATCAGTTTGCCTGTTGTGATATCTCGATATCTGGCATCAGTCGCCTCAATAATATGCCAGGGAGCAAATCCTGTATCAGTTAAGCGCAGCGAATTCTCTGACACCCTGACAAATTTTTGGTACTTCTTGGAAAACTCTTCTAATAAGGGCGATTTTTTAAATTTGCTGACCTTGGCTTCCTGCTCTAAACGACTCTTTTGTACATCTTGTGGAAGATGAAACCAGAGTTTTATGGTGATAGCTCCGCTATCTGAAAGAGTTCGTTCTAGTTCCCTGACTCGGTTTAACTCATGCTCGAGCTGGGCATCATTTATTTTGTCAAATGCGGCATCGACTAAGGGCCTGGTATACCAGGAACCAAACATGACACTGATAGTGCCTTTTGCTGGCAAATCTCTCCAGAAGCGCCAATACCTGGGACGCTCCTGCTCTTCATCAGTCTCATCCCAATAGGCATGGGTTTGCACATCTCTCGAATCGAACCAACGATTAAGTCGATCCACAACCTCGCCCTTACCTGCTCCTTCTACACCAGATACGATAACAATCAACGCATGGTTGGACTCACGCAACTCGCGCTGCAATTCCAGCAGCGCTTGATGCACTTCAAAATCCAGCCGTTTAAATTCTTCTTTGCTTAGTAAACGTCCAACTTCCGCTGCTTCAAACATTGCGATCCTGAAAGCCTAACAATAATTAATCACCCGGGAACATTATCCCAATTTTACTAACATCGTTAGCATTCAATTCAAATTTAATACTCTGCCTGTCGCCATTCTCACGTTCCGCGATGAGTTGAAAAGTACCGGCGGGAAGGTCAACTATCAACCATGGCCCAATGGTTGTAGTTGCAATGATTTCTTGCTCACCCTCATTCGTAATAGTGACAGCAATATTGGCGAGGTAATTTCCACTCGCCACAAAAAACACTAATTTTGTACCTTCCTCCGGCGCCGTCAATCTTTCTTCCTCAGTAATTCCCCCGTTCCATATCACAGAAGACTGCCCGTTACTGAGTGAAACAAAACAACAGAACAAGACTATCGCAATACTTTTAAGAGCATTCATATCTCCTCCTGATCCATGCGAATCTACGCAAATTCACCTTAACAACTCCAGAAATTGCCTAATTGACATGCGTCAAGCTGAGATTGAGTAGTAAGGGGAGATTGTTGTAACCTAAAAAGAGTTCACTGCGTCAAACTATAAACCTCGTCCCTGGTTAGAGTGCGCTCGCTATGTGGAAAAATTATCTAAACACCGTATTACGAGGTATTTGGAAATATAAAGCTTTCTCAGCCATCAATATTTTCGGGCTGGCTATAGGCATTGCCTGCTGTTTGATGATCCTACTCTTCGTGCAATACGAATTCAGTTATGACAGGCACAATGTGAAGCTGGATCAGATTTATCGCCTGAATATCCATGGTGTTATAGCAGGAAATGAGATCAACGCAGTAACAACTCCTTACCCAATGGCCGCCACCTTAATCCGTGAATATCCGGAAATCGAATATGCGGCTCGATTCAGGCAATTTTTCATCGACACTCTAGTCAGTAGAGGTGACATTCGCTATCAGGAACAGCAAATATTTCACGCCGATCCCAGCCTCTTTGATGTTTTTACTTTCGATTTCATCGCAGGCGATCCAGATACTGCTCTCAACGACCCTTTTAGCATTGTTATAGAAGAGACCATTGCCGAAAAATATTTCGCAGATGAAGAAGCACTTGGTCAATCACTTACTTTTAACAATAATCAAGACTATCAAATCACGGGAATCACCAAGAAAATTCCCGAAAACGCACACGTCCACCCTGAAATACTTGTCTCCTTCAGTTCGGATGATGAACATGACAGCACCAACTGGGTTAGCAATAACATACAAACCTATTTCATTCTGCGCGAAGGTTCTTCTCCAGAAGAGCTGGAAGTAAAGCTGCAGGATGTAGTTAGCAGTTACGTTGCCCCACAAATCGAAGCAGTCTTGGGTATTAATATCGAAGAATTTCTAAACAACGGAGGCGTCTATGAATACAACATTCAGCCAGCAACAGATATCCATTTGTATTCAGACCTGGAGGGTGAGTTTGAAGCTAATGGTAATGCTAATTATGTTTATACCTTCTTAGCCGTAGCGTTATTTGTATTGCTTCTGGCATGTATAAATTTCATGAACTTGTCCACCGCCAGGTCCGCAAACCGAGCCAGAGAAATTGGTGTGCGCAAAGTTATGGGCGCTTATCGCGGGCAATTACTGGTTCAGTTTCTGGGCGAGTCTATGTTGATTAGCCTCGTTGCGTTAGTAATCGCCCTGCCCCTAGTTTACCTTGCACTGCCGGCATTCAATGCGCTAATTGAGAAGAGTATTTCTTTGAGCATTCTTTTTAGCGCGCAAGCATTGCTCTTATTGTTTGTATTTACCCTGGCTGTTGGCGTAATTTCGGGCAGTTATCCCGCCTTGTTCTTAAGTAAATTCCATCCCCAGGAAGTATTAAAAGGAAAATTCAGTGGTGGTAGCAGCAGTTCATGGTTTCGTGCAGGCCTGGTGATCCTGCAATTTTCAATTTCTATTGCATTAGTATCAGCTACGCTAATTGTTTACGACCAGTTAAATTTTATGCGCAGCAAAGAGCTGGGCTTTCAAAAAGAGCAACTCATAGTCGTTCAGAGAGCCGGAGCCCTGGGAGATCAAAGAGAAAGTTTTGTCGAACAGCTTAAACGGCAACCCGGTGTAGTGAACGCTGCTGCAACAACTCATGTTCCAGGTGAATCGGTTAATCAAAACGTCTACATACTGGAAGGCAGGCCTATGAGTGATACTCATGCCTTCTGGCAATTCTCGGTGGGCTGGGATTACATAGAAACCCTTGGATTGGAAATTGTAGAAGGCAGAACTTTTTCCAGAGAGTTTGGCAATGATACAGATGCTTACATTCTTAATGAGACAGCGGTTAGAGAACTGGAAATTGACAACCCAACTGAGCACAACATACTTGAACCGGATCCAGACGGTTTGAGATCGGGACCTATAATTGGGGTTGTCAAAGATTTTCATTTTCAATCCCTGCATCAAGAAATTCGACCAACGCTTTTACGCATTCAAAATTTTAGTCGCTACGTCATCATAAGATTGCAGCCGGATAATATTCAGGAAACCATTTCCGATATCGAGGACACGTGGGAACAGATGACAAATTCCGAACCTTTTCAATATTCTTTCCTCGATGAAGATTTTGACAATTTGCATCAAGGTGATAGAAAGATGGGTGAAGTATTTTCCGGATTTTCTGCATTAGCGATTTTAATCGCCTGCCTGGGTCTGTATGGACTTGCCTCTTACACCACTGAACAACGCACAAAAGAAATTGGCGTGCGGAAAACATTGGGCGCCAGTGTAAGCAACATAGTATTGATGATTTCGAGAGAATTTTTGGTACTGGTGTTAATCGCATTAGCCATAGCAGTTCCAATTACCTGGTTTGCCATGAATCTGTGGCTGCAAATTTTTTCTTATCGGATTGATGTACCTATAAGTTCCTTTGCTTACTCGGGATTCCTGGCACTGCTTGTCGCTTTTGCAACAGTCAGTTTTCAATCCATAAGAACTGCGTTAACCAATCCTGCCCTTTCCTTGCGAGATGAATAACGATTTAGTCTTTCCCGTGCAAGACCACAGGAAGATAGGTATAGCCCTTAATAAAACTTGAGTATACTCGCTGCGGCTCGCCAACTACTTCGACAAAATTAAAGCGCGTCACAATTTCTTCCCAGAGAATTCGCAACTGCATTTCAGCAAGTCTATTGCCCATACAACGGTGAATACCAAATCCAAATGACAGGTGATGCCTCGCATTCGGTCGATCGATCCAGAAATCATTTGGGCGATCGATAACTTCCTCGTCTCGATTCCCTGACACATACCACATAATGACTTTATCGCCAGCTTTAATCTGCGTACCACTTAGATCAGTATCCTGAGTAGCAGTTCGACGCATGTAGGCTAGTGGTGTTTGCCATCTAACAATCTCTGACACCATATTCGGAATTAGGGAATGGTCATTACGAAGTTTTTCATATTCGCCAGGATTTTCGTTGAGGGCTACCACGCCACCGGAGATGGAATTTCTGGTAGTGTCATTGCCGCCTACTATGAGCAGAAGAAGATTCCCCAAAAATTCTTCAGGCGGCATATCTCTAGTCGCTTCTCCATGAGCGAGCATCGACACTAAATCGAACCCTGGTTCCGCGTTTACTCTCTCATTCCACAGCCGAGTGAAATAAGCCAGACATTCTTGAATTGCTTCCAACCTTTCTTGCTGTGAATTCGCTAAGCCGCCACCGGGAATCGAGGTAGCCATATCAGACCAGTAAGTGAGTTTGTAGCGGTCATCGAAAGGAAAATCGAAAAGTGTTGCAAGCATCTGAGTAGTGAGCTCAATTGAAACCGAAGACACCCAATCAAATTCTTCTTCAAGTGGCAGTCCATCCAGAATCTTGCCGACCCTTTCCCGAATTAGCACTTCCAGATTCTTTAGGTTTGCAGGAGCCACCACGGGTTGAGCAATGCGACGTTGCTCATCATGTTTTGGGCGATCCATAGCGATGAAACTAGGCAGTGTCAATTCTTCGAAGGTATCGACAATGCCAATAGTAGGTTCGGATGAATAGACATCAGGATTCGTTTCTACTTGCATGATGTCGTTATATTTCAGAACCGACCAGTACGGACCCACAGCAGAATCTTTGCAGTAGTGAATCGGTTCCTCGTTTCTTAACCTTTCGAGAAACGGCAAGAATTCGTTTGCCTGCCATATTCCCGGATGGGAAAGATCAATATCTTCAAGTGGCATGGTGTAGGGATCCTTGCCAACCATACTCCACTTGCTTTGCTTGTGCTCTTGAGCAGTAACTTCACTCATTCTATAGTCCTATAGACGGCTCTTTCGGTCTTCAATCAAAACTGAAATTCAGGCGTAGTTACCACCAGACCATCGAGATCTTCAGTAACTGGAATTTGACAGGAAAGGCGAGAATTTTCTTTGCGGTCAGGACTGAGGCTCAACATGGCCTCTTCGGTCGGATTCATCTGCCCAACCTTCTCTAACCATTCTCCATGTACAAAAACATGGCAGGTTGCACAAGAACAGCTACCACCGCAGTCTGCATCAATACCAGGCACGCCGTTTGTAACGGCCGCTAACATTACTGTACTGCCTGGTTTCGCATCGACTTTGTGCTCTGAACCATCATGGTCAATAAATAAGATCTGTACCATTTAATACCACTACCTACGTCACCGAATTTTTGGAAGGCGCAACATTAGCAAGTTGTGGCACGAAGCAAAAGTGCCTATTCCCGATTTCACCCCCGCTTAGTTTAAAAGATTTTGACTATTTTTTGAGCAATTGTTGCTTATTCCGAGCCGGTAAAATTGCGGGGAATCACGCAATCAGCGCGCCACCCCTGTTGACTTTTACCAGAATTCACTGTGGATACCCGTCGATTTATTGAGATTTGTAAATAAAAACAATTATTACAGTTTTTTGACTAGCTCTTAATAATTCACGATGTTTAAATGTGCTCATTGATGCCCAAGGGAGATAGCATTATGGCGAATCCAATCGGTGACTTATTCGGTCCTTCGCCTATTCGTCCAATCCAGAAACACATGGCAAAAGCTCAAAGCTGCGTCAAGCTCCTTGAATCGTTTTTTGCCTGTGCCATTGATCAAGACTGGGCGAAAGCAGAAGAAATTCAGCTAGCAATTAGTGATGCAGAACACGAAGCCGATGAATTGAAGCGAGACATTCGCCTACATTTGCCTCGAAGTTTATGGCTACCTGTCGCAAGAACCGATTTGTTAGAACTTCTTCATATTCAAGACCAGTTAGCAGATCGTGCTGAAGATATTGCCGGTCTGATGCTGGGCCGAAAAATGCTTTTGCCTGAATCATTAATTAAACCAATTCAAGATTACTATCAAATCAATTTAAAAACCTCCGCACAGGCACTAAAGGTTATCAATGAACTCGATGAACTTTTAGAAACGGGTTTCGGAGGAAAAGAATCCTCCGTTGTAGAAAATCTGGTTGCTGAACTCGATGTGCTGGAACATCAAAGCGATGAGCATCAGGTAACATTACGGGCGATGCTATTTCAAATCGAAGAATCACTTCCTCCAATCCAAGTCATGTTCTACTACAAAATAATCGACATGCTTGGAGACTTATCAGACATCTCTCAGAAGATCGGCAGCAGATTACTATTGCTTGTCGCACACTAAAAAAGAAAATAAGAGTATTCATCTAAATGTCAGAAATTATTTCCCAATACGGCTTTATTTTGCTTGCTTTGGCCTGCTTGTTCGCCTTTTTTATGGCATGGGGCGTTGGTGCCAATGATGTTGCTAATGCTATGGGTACTTCAGTTGGCGCCCGTGCTATCACCATTAAACAGGCCATCATTATCGCGATGGTTTTCGAATTCGCAGGGGCCTGGTTGGCTGGAGGTGAAGTAACCTCTACCATTCGTAGCAGCATAATCGATGTAGAAACTGCAGGTTTCGCTGAGCGACCAGAGCTGCTCGTTTACGGCATGATGTCTTCGCTATTGGCGGCTGGGATCTGGTTAGTAATAGCATCTAAATACGGCTGGCCAGTTTCTACAACTCACTCAATCATCGGCGCCATAATCGGATTCGCCATGGTCGGCATCTCTGTTGATTCTGTGGTTTGGGGCCAGGTAGGCTCAATAGTCGCAAGCTGGGTAATTTCTCCGCTTTTCTCAGGAATAATCGCATTTGGATTATTTATGACAGTGCAACGCCTGGTGCTTGCAACAGATGATCCATTTGCCAATGCCAAAAAGTATGTTCCCTTCTACATATTTCTAGTTGGGTTTGTAATCGCCATGGTAACTATGGTGAAAGGCTTAAGGCATGTTGGTTTAGAACTTAATTACACGCAAAGCGCCTTATTCGCAGGCGTTTTTGGCTTACTCACTATGGCAATTGGCGTGATTATGCTAAAGCGAATTAAGGAAGTTGAAACAAACGCCGAAGATCGATTCCAAAGTGTAGAACGAGTATTTGGTGTATTGATGATTTTTACTGCCTGCTCTATGGCATTCGCTCATGGCTCAAACGATGTAGCAAATGCCATTGGACCTCTCGCTGCCATCAACGGTGTAGTACAAAGTGGAGGTGCATTTGCAACTCAATCCGCATTACCTATGTGGGTATTATTGCTCGGCGCCTTCGGTATTGTCGCCGGACTAGCTACCTGGGGATATCGTGTCATAGCAACTATTGGTAGAAACATAACTGAGTTAACACCTAGTCGCGGGTTTGCTGCTGAATTAGCAGCCGCGACCACTGTAGTGATCGCATCCGGAACAGGAATTCCAGTTTCAACCACTCATACTCTAGTTGGTGCTGTATTAGGAGTGGGCTTGGCAAGGGGAATAGGCGCTCTAAATCTACGAGTCGTGGGAAAAATTTTCCTAAGTTGGATTGTCACCATTCCAGTAGGTGCAGTGCTCTCAATTATTTTCTTTTTTATATTCCGTGGAATATTCGGATAACGGAATTCTTACTAATCCGGTTTGAAAGCACTAACCAGTATTATTCAGAAGCCGGACCTGGAAATTGTTCTCGCAACTCGCGCTTTAACACCTTTCCATTGGCATTGCGTGGAATAACATCGATAAACGTAGCACCTGTTGGAAGTTTAAAACGCGCTAGCTTGCCATCACAATGATCGATAATATCTTCTTCTGAAGTTGAATCATCTTTTCTCACAACTACTGCGAAAGGAGATTCACCCCATTTCTCGCTTGGCTGACCTATTACCGCAACTTCAGCAACACCTGAGTGAGCCAGAATGACATTCTCGATTTCTGCCGGATAAACGTTTTCACCGCCGGAGATGATCATGTCTTTAATACGATCCTGGATATAAATAAATCCATCTTCATCAAAGGCAGCGACATCACCCGTGCGAAGCCAGCCATCAGGTGTTATGGTTTCGGCAGTAGCATCCGGTCGGTTCCAGTACTCCAGCATAATGTGCTTGCCTTTTATCCAAACCTCACCCTGTTCTCCTGGCGCGCAATCATTTCCGTTTTCATCTACTACCCTACCCTCGGTATGAAAAAACGGCCTACCGGTAGAGCCGAGTTTTTTCAGGGCGTTTTCGGCATTAATTACACAAGCCGGTCCACACACTTCGGTCAATCCATAAATCTGATGAACTTCAATATTCCAGTCTGCATAGATTTGAATAAGATTGACTGGTAATGGTGAAGCACCATTTTGAATCCATCTAAGATTGGAATAATCATATTGTGTGATATCTGGCACCTGAGACATGAAATTTAACATCGCAGGAACAAGTAGTGAGCAGGTGATTTTTTCTTCTTGTATCAGTTCCCAGGCGCGAACCGGCACAAACTCCCGCATTACTATGCTAGTTACACCCCAGTAGATGTTTAGAGTTACTGGAATAAGTGAACCGACATGAAACAGGGGCAGAGCAGCGAGATAACGATCGCCATCTCGAAGATCAGTTGATGCAATAAAAGTTATTAGCGCCCAGATAGAAGTATTGTGAGAATGGACAACCCCCCTTTGGAAGCCCAGTAGTACCAGAGGTGTACATGATATAGAGCAGATCATCTTCTTCAGCCCCCACTTCCGGTTCAGCACTATCGCCTCGATCTCTAAACTGCACATAGTCTTGGGCGAATTCATTCTGGCCATTATCTTCTGCAACTTGAATCCAGATTTTTACGTCTGTTTTATCACCACGACCATGAAGATCGCTCACGGTTTCTATAAATTCCTCACCAAAGATTAAGGTTTCTGATCCACTGTCTTTAAGAATAAATTCCAGCTCATCGGGAACTAATCGCCAATTTAAGGGGACAACAATCCCACCAATCTTGGCAACTGCAAAATAGGCCTCGATAAATTCCGCACTGTTCATTAATGCGAGAGCGACGCGGTCTCCATGTTTAATTCCAAGTTCCAATAATGAATTCGCCAAACAATTACAGCGACTATTAAGCTCTGCAAAAGTCAGGCGTAAACCAGAACTCGAATCAACATAAGCTTCGCGCTCAGGATTAATAATCGCTCGCTTGGTTAGTAGGAGTCCGATATTATTCTTCATTGCATACTCCGTCGTACGGGAGTTCTTCGCTCCCCTTTGTGGCTATCTGTGCTTTTTCCCATTTATCACTCACAGAATCAAGTAATCCAATGAACAAAAACCAACACGCCTATTTTCCGATAATAATCAGCGGTTGCGTTCTGGTTTTACTTTCATTCGGTTATCGCGCTGGCTTTGGTTTGTTTATGCAACCAATGCCAGATGCCAACGGCTGGGGAAGAGATGTGTTGGCACTTGCCCTGGCAGTACAAAATTTAGCCTGGGGTGTGTTCGCTATCATCGCCGGCGGGCTGGTTGCTAAATACGGCAATCTTAAAGTGCTATTAACTGGGGTTTTTTGTTATGCCGTTGGTATGTACGCGATGGCTTTTTCTACCAGTGAGCTCGCTATCGTCTCTACTGCCGGCCTCTTAGTTGGCGCCGGAATCGCAGGAACTTCGTTCGGTATCGTGCTGCCGGCATTTGTAAGAGCAGTTCCTGAAGAGAAACAAGGCTGGGCATTAGGAGTCGGCACGGCTGCAGGGAGTATAGGGCAATTCATGGTCGTGCCTTTCATGCAATTTGCAGTTGACCTGTTTGGTTGGTTTCAAGCCCTGCAATATCTTGGGCTGTCTGCATTTGTGATGACGCTGTTCGTTTTACCTTTGGCGAAACATGGCGGCCCTTCCGAGCATGAGAAACAATCAGAGATTTCGGTCTTAATGTTTAGCATTGTAGCGAACGCGTTTCGGGTTAAGGCCTACGTTCTACTTGTCTTTGGATTTTATGTTTGCGGCTTCCATCTTGCCTTTATTACGGTGCACATGCCCGCTTATCTCGTCGACTTGGGTATGTCTCCTTATATAGGCGCATGGAGTATTAGTTTAATCGGGCTGTGTAATGTTTTTGGCGCCTATTACGCAGGTATCGTTAGCGCGAAAAGATCGAAGCGAAAAATTCTAACTGCTATTTATGTCGGAAGAGCAATCGCCATTGCCTGTTTTCTTACCATTCCAATCTCAGTAGCAAGTGTTCTGGCATTTAGTGCAGCAATGGGCTTTCTCTGGCTGGCAACGATTCCTCCAACCTCTGGCTTAGTCGCACACTTTTTTGGCTTGCGTTATATGACGCTCTTGTATGGAGTCGTTTTCTTTAGCCATCAAGTAGGTAGTTTCACCGGCGTGTGGTTGGGGGGCTGGCTCTACGAAAATTATGGAAGTTATAACGGTGTTTGGATCGCTGGGATAGTATTGGGCTTGATAGCAGCAGGACTGCATTGGGCGATCACGGAAAACGATTACAGCGATCGGCTCTTACCAGCTTACTCTCAGTAAAAAGAAAGTAACGAGAGCAAAGAGAGTTGGCGGAAGAGGCAGGAGTCGAACCCACCAAGCCTGTCATTAACAGACTTCACCGAGTTTGAAGTCCGGGCACCCCACCGGGGATGATACTCTTCCGCGGTAGAGTTTAGCACAACACACTTTTTAAAAACCAACGTGCAGTTTACTGATAGTGTTAATTAGTGCCGATTCAAATCCCAATCATAACGAAGATAACGTATACGCAGTTCGTCTTGTTTCAGCTGCGGCAATACATTGTCAGGAATCTCTAATTCCGCTGCATAGCTTGCTAGAAAATTGGCAACCGAGTCTATGCTATTCCAACCCTGTTCGAAATCTTCTTCATACCAGTCGAAAATACTCGAGACATATATCTGACCATCTGAAAAATAATTGCGATTCCTATCCATTAGAAATAGTTTCGTGTTGTCTTCAAGTTGCTCTTCCAAGCGATCGCCGGTATAGGCTTCTGCTCTAAGTGCTGGGCATCCAATCGCCGCGCAATTCACTGCAAAATGAATACGAGGCTCATTGTAAATCCCCCAGCCGCGAATCATGCCGTGCTCGACATCATCCAGAGAAACACGATCACCAAACAAGTTGATAAAGTTTCTGCGCCACGCAGAGAAAGGAAACAAACCTATTTGTCGGATCGATCTCAGATCCGGGTACTCGGTCAAAATTAGCTCTACTGTCCAGGCATTATATATATTGATCAGAAAAGCTAACTGGTCGGCTAGTTCCCAGGTATCAAATTCTTCACGCACTACCAGAGCAGTTCGATTCAAATATATTTGTAACTTCTCACGATCGGCTAGCATGCCCTCGAAATTGACCTGGGTTGCTTGCCCATCATCGATAACTATTACATTCTGTTTAAGTAGCTCGTCCCATTGAGAGTGGTCAAAATTGCCGTAGGTTTTCTGCGTGGCAGTACAAGCCATCACAAGCATTGCTAATACTAATAAATGAATTTTTCCCATCGGCTTATACTTCCATAGCAGAGCAATATTCATCGATTTGCCCACAAACACTGAGGCTATCCAGCACTTACAAAATACAGTATTCTTCTTGCTCAAGCCGCCATTTTACTGCGTTTACAGCGGATCAGTTGTCTTGATTGTAGTTCTTCAGGGAAGATCAACAAGATATTTGAGCAATTAACAAGTACAGCCGGTCACTTTATCCATTGACCGCTATAACATTTTGTAGCGGGTGATCGATAGCTTATATAACCGGATATATCGGGAAAAAATTCCGTTTAATGGAGATATTGCATGCAACATGCAGAAATTACTGGTTGGGGTAAATGTGTACCTCCAGCAGTTCTCAGTAATAAAGACCTGATGACATTCATGGACACTACCGATGAATGGATAACTTCGCGAACTGGAATTCAGGAACGCCGGGTATGCCACTGTAATTTCTCTGACATGGCCATAGTTGCCGCAAAACGGGCTCTCGCCGCCGCTGATCTAGATCCAGGTGAAATAGATCTCATTCTTCTTGGCAGCCTCACAAACGACAGTTATTGCCCGAACACTGCCTCCATCGTCGCTGATGCACTAGGTGCACGAAGTGCAGCTGCTATCGATATCAATTCTGCCTGTACCGGATTTCTCTACGGACTACACATCGGCACGAATTTAATTCGCACGGGAGCACACAAAAAAGTATTGGTCATAGGCGGAGAATTTATTTCTCACTATATGAACTGGAGCCGACGCGATGTTGCCGTTCTATTTGGAGATGCCTGCGGTGCAGTAGTGATCGAAGCAACAGACGAAGAGACTGGCTTATTGGGGGCTAGTATCGGTTGTGAGTCAGACGCTAAGTACGCCATCCAGATTACTAATTTAGGGTCAGCTTATTCCCGCATGACTGATGACTTCTTGTACGCCGATTGGAATTTTGAAGGACAGGAAGTCTTTAAACGTGCGGTAAGAGCTATGGCACAGGCCTGCGAAGTTGTATTGGAGCAGAGGGGACTATCTGTTTCGGACATTGGCCTGGTTGTCCCGCATCAAGCCAACAAACGTATATTGTCTGCCCTGGCAAAAAAGGTTGGATTAGACGAAGACAAAGTTTTTATCAATGTTCATAAGTACGGCAATACTTCTGCTGGAACTATTCCGGTTGCTTTGACCGAAGCTCTTGAGGAGGGGAAAGTGAAACCGGGCGACTATGTACTCATGGCCTCTTTCGGTGCCGGACTGACATGGAGTGCTGGATTGGTGAAATGGAGTAATCGAGTAACTCCACTTACCGAAACCGATGCGGATTTACCGCCCTGCGAAAAAACTGCACTCGAAATTATTGAAGCACAAATCAAACGCTACGAAGAGCGGGATAAAGCATCAGTTTAAATTCCCTATCATAAGACGGAACGACTCTAATCTTCTTAATGCTTAAATAGAGAGCAATGCTTTCACTGTCCTTAATATTTTGGTCTACGGTCGTAATTGCCTTTGTCGCATTCTGGTGGCAGAGCGACAAGATTAAACTATTCGCCATTAACCATATTACTCATTACTGCCGAGCGCGAAACTTACAATTGTTAGATCAAACCATGGTGCTTAAAGGATTGTGGCCTGTTAGATCTAAGGAGGGATCCTTGCAGCTGCGTCGTCGCTATCAATTCGAATTCACTTCGACCGGGGAAATTCGAAATAAGGGAATTATCGAAATGATGGGCAGAAGAATTAATGGCTTGCAACTAGAAGCACACATAATGCCTGGAGAGCAAGACGAGCTGCAATGACAGCAAAATAGCAATGAAGCATTTTGCGGTGAATGTTATGAGGACTCCGGCGAATAAATAGAGCTTCAATGGTGGAAATGAGATACTTGAAACCACTAAAAGTGCTCCCATATCTAGAACTATCAGCCGCATAAAAATGACTGATAGCTCTTAGCTATTAGCAGTTTGTAACAAATTGCCTTCTAACAAAGACTATTAACTCAGCATCCTAAAAAACGGAGTCGGCCATGACAGACGTTGATACCCTGCCAAGTACTAAATCTGAACCCGCCAGCGCTATTAGCACTGCGATTAATATTCTTACTTCACCTTCTGAAGCTTTTGCGGAATTGGAACAGCGGCCTACCAAGTTGTTTCCAATGGCAGTAGTTCTAATCAGTATGATATTGGTCATGCTTTGGTACTACACCATCGTGGACTTCGATTGGTTTATTGACGATGCGCTAACACTGTCAAATATACCCGAAGATCAAATGGATGAAGCGCGAGAGCAAATGGGCTCAATGTCGCAGACGACTTTTACTGCATTTGGCATTCTCGGCAGCACCGTCTTCATTCTTCTTTTATGGACTCTTCAGGCAGGCTATCTAAGCATGGCATCGGCGCTGAACGGAGATAAGTTCAGGTTCACTAATTGGTTCTCTCTGATATTGTGGACAGCCTTGCCCTATCTCCTGTCGACTGTCGGCATGGCGGTTACGATCGCACTTTCACCAAATGGACAACTTAGTGCTTTTGATCTTAATCCCCTGACCCTGAGAAACCTGGGAATGGTAACGAACGTTGACACTTTAGATAGGATTTTTTCGCAACTGGATTTGACGATTATTTGGGGCATAACTCTGACGGTTATGGCCTATAAACAATGGCTGCAATCCAGTTGGATCAAAGCCTGCGCTATCGTGTTAGCACCTTATCTGCTGATTCTTGGGGTTTGGGCTTATTTTGCCCTCACTTAAGCCTAAATATGATAGAGTTCACGCCCGAAAACTGTAACTCTTGGGCATATTGGTCGTTATTGTGTTGTACTTATAAGGAATTGGGACTGTAGTCATGAACCTCAAGAAGCTTTTGGTGGTGATCTTTATCGCAGGGACGGTAATCGCCCTGCCATTCATCAACCGCAACGTTTTTGGCACCGATGCCAAAGAAGTAAACGTCTCTGTGGTGGCGCAAAGAATTATCAGCCCATCAATACTTGCATCAGGATTTCTTGCCCATGAAGAAGAAGTGATGCTGAGCTCAGAAGTAATAGGCAAAGTATCAGAACTGTTTGTGGAAGAAGGCGACGATGTAACAACTGGCGATCTTGTTCTTCAGGTTGATGACAAAAATTTTATTGCTGGACTAGAGCAGTCGGAAGCAGCGGTTCGCATAAACACCATAGATATCGAAAGACAAGAAGTTAGAATTCAAAATCTAGAACGCCAATACGAGCGCAGTAAGAGTTTGTATGAACAAGACCTCATTGGCGCCGAAGAATATGAATCCTTCCTCAACCAACTGGAGCTGGTCCGTATAGATTTTCTTTCTTCGAAAGAAAGATTAGCCCAGGCAGAAGCGCAGTTGGATCAGGTATTGGATCAACTCAGTAAGACACAGATTATTTCTCCTATCGATGGTGTCATTACCAGCCTGGATATCAAGGTTGGTGAAACTGCTATCGCCAGTTCCACAAACATCCCTGGCTCATCATTAATGACCATTGCAAACCCAGCAAGTATTTATACTGAAGTGCTGGTTGATGAGGCAGACATCGCGAATGTCGAAGTTGGCCAGCGGGCAGAAATCGTTGCAATTGCCTACCCTGATCAGCCGATGCAAGGCGTCGTGCGCTTTATTGCCAATACTGCAAAGGTAGCGCCGGGCCGAACTGGATTGAGCTTCGTCGTCAAAATTGACATTTCAGATCCCGGTGAGGTCGTGCTTCGACCTGGCATGTCATGCCGTGCCGAAATTTTTACCCGGCAAGATCAAAGAGTCGCAGCAGTGCCCATTGAAGCCGTGCTCTTTGAAGAGGATCGGGCAGAACTGCGCAGCGAATATTTTGTTTTCGTCAATGATGATGGCGTTGCGCGCAAAACGAAAGTGGATGTAGGCCTGTCTGATGATGAGTACCAGGAACTCGTTAGCACTATCGATGAAGACATCGAAATCGTAATAGGACCGAACCAAGAACTGCGCCACCTGCTCGATGGCGACCGTCTGGAAGCCACTCTAGTCGAAGAAGACTAGCGACCAATCAATAAAGTCATAGAGGGTCAGATGGCTCTAATTCAACTTCAAGGTATTACTAAATACTATGAGATGGGCTCCCAGGTCGTTAAGGCTCTGGACGGCATCGATATTGAAGTTAAGAAGAACGATTATCTCGCGTTTATCGGATCTTCTGGTTCCGGTAAATCCACCATGTTGAACATCTTGGGTTGCTTAGACAAACCTACTGATGGCCAATACCACCTAAATGGGACAAATGTCGAAAATCTTGATCAGAACGAATTATCGGAAATTCGTAACCGAGAGATAGGCTTCATTTTTCAGAGCTTTAATTTACTTCCCCGTGCCAACGCCTTAGGCAATGTCATGCAACCTCTGATCTACAGAAACATTGGCGTAAGGCAACGCAAAGAAATGGCCATGGAAGCATTGACTCGAGTTGGACTAGGAGATCGAGTCGATCATTTGCCAAATCAACTTTCTGGTGGTCAGCGCCAGCGGGTCGCTATTGCACGAGCTTTAGTTACCAATCCCTCTATTCTATTAGCGGATGAACCTACCGGTAACTTAGATTCGCGAACCAAGATTGAAATCATGCAGCTCTTCGACGAACTGCATGAGGAAGGGCATACCCTTATCGTTGTTACTCATGAAGATGAAATCGCCCAACACTGTCATCGCATTGTTGAAATGAAAGATGGCACCATCTTTAACGACAAAGCGGTCGAACAAGGCACGGCGGAGTTAACAGGCTAATGCTATTTTCATTTTTCGAAAGTTCTCGCTCCGCACTAGCATCGATCTTTGCTCATCGACTGCGTAGCTTTCTTACTACTCTCGGCATAATCATCGGCGTGGCCAGCGTTATTGCCGTCGTCTCAGTTACCCAGGGCATGAGTGCGTTTATCGGCGATACCTTTGCCTCACTTGGTACAAACAGTCTAACTATTCAGTCTTACACCCCCTTCGAAGATCAAATGAAGGGTATTCGAGCCAGACTTACCCCTGAAAATCTGGAGCTGATAGAAAGACGCGCCGAAGGGATCGCTTCTATTACGCCAATACTCTACGCGAATCGATCAAGCCAAATTAAATATGGATCGCAAACTGCATTCAGCCAAATTATGGGTACGACTTATGCGTACCAGGATGTGGCGCAATCTTATACCCAAATGGGACGATTTCTTGCTCAATCCGATAATCTAACGCGGCGACGTATTGCAGTAATCGGTGAAGATGTAAGAGAGAATTTGAGCTTACCGGAAGATCCTATTAACGAGTATGTAGAGATCGGAGGCGAGTGGTTCAAGATTGTTGGTTTATTGGATTCAATGGGAGACATAATGGGCATGAGTCGAGACGACATCGTTCTCGTGCCTTACGCCACTATGGTGAGCCTCCAAGGCAACCAGGCACGAACTGATATCCAGATTCAACTCAGCCTTCTGAAAGCGCCGAAGTCGAAGACGTGAGTGGCCAGCTCACAACATTGCTGCGCAATGCCCACAATCTCCGCAGTGAAGAGGACGATGATTTCCGCATTCAGACTGCGGAACAACTGATGGAAGAATTCAATCAGATCATTGGCATGGTGACGGTAGTAATCGGCGGTATCGTGGGTATTTCTTTACTGGTAGGCGGCATTGGCATAATGAATATCATGCTGGTGTCAGTAACAGAACGCACGCGTGAAATTGGAATCTGCAAAGCGATCGGCGCGAAACGACATCACATACTTATGCAATTCCTAATCGAAGCATTGCTACTGTCATTGCTAGGCGGGCTAATCGGATTAGCCGCCGGTTTCGGATTAGGAACGCTGATCGCCAACACCATCCCCGGATTTCCACCCGCTGCCATCCCGTTATGGTCTGTTGCTTTAGCACTTGGATTTTCTGGTTTTGTCGGTGTGCTCTTCGGCATTTTGCCGGCCGCAAAGGCTGCCAATCTCGACCCCATCGATGCACTCAGATACGAGTAGTTAGTTGACGAATAAAAAAACCGGTGATTGATTCTTCAATCACCGGTTTTTTTATGCAGAGCTATAAAGAGAGTTTTAGTCGACGCTCTCTATGTTGATATCGCTGTTAGTAGTTTCGATAAAGATGCGATCTCCACCACCATTGATTTCTCCTCGTCCCGTAATATCACCATCATCATCTTCCTGAATGGAGAGTGGAAAATCCGTATAGATTCGATAGTCGCCGCGACCGCGTCGAGAAACTTCCAGTTCCGCTGTAATGCTCGCGCTATGATTACTGGGAAGACGCAGAGTGACATCGCCACCTGCAGTTGATAATTCAATGGAAGCATCGCGGTCTCCAGAAACAGATGCCAGCTCAGCTTCGATGCGGCCCCCTGCCGTATCGGCTCTAATAGGACCAACGGCATTACGGATGCGAATGCTTCCTCCAGAGGTGTCTGCATTAACACCACCATTGCTGCGTTCAATTTCTATGTTGCCACCGGAAGTGTCGGCATAGACGCTGGTTTCGCTGCCATCCAGATAGATGTTTCCACCTGATGTGTCTGCGCGAACAGGACCTAGTGCCCAGGCTGCGCGAATTGTTCCTCCAGAGGTGTCCAGAGTTACACTGCCGCTGCCCTCACCTACGTCGATGCTGCCACCGGAAGTATCCGCGATCATGTCTCCACCAACATTACCGATGGTAATGCTACCGCCGGAAGTATCGGCGTTGGCATCACCGGTAACATTGCCTAAGGTAATTCTTCCGCCCGATGTGTCTGCCACAACACTGCCATCAACATCTTCGATAGTGATATGACCGCCTGAAGTATCAGCGCGCACATTGCCAGTTACTTCTCCGATCTCAATATGACCGCCTGAAGTATCGGCATCGACATCGCCGTTAATAGGTGCAACTTCGATGTGACCACCACCTGTATCCAAGCTCACGTTGTAGTTAACAGGTACATCGATATCAAAATCGATATTGGAACGGCCTATTCTTCCAAAGAAACCGCCTCCATCACGTTCCGCCCGCACATTGACGTCGTCACCATCCTGTTCTACATCGACTTCGAAATCGCCAACGTTGCGTATCCGCAGCCGAACTCGATTCTGATCCCAGGTATTAACTTCCATGGCGCCAGCATCGCTGTTAATAGTCAGTGTTCCGCCATTGCCGACATCGAACTCCTGCTCAATATCATTACTGGCGGCTTGAAGATTAAATGAAACACAGAACAAGATCGTTATGGCGGCGAATCTGGTCAGTGTATCTCTTAGTAAAGTCATGTTTTTCACCTCTGCTTACTTTCCTCGCATAAACCCTTGATAGGTAATTGCTATAAAATTAAATCTGCTTCATCCACTTCTTCTACAATCAAGCGAGATTGCGCTCGAATATATTCACTGCTGTCTTCATCCATTTGCTGTCTGAATACAGCGAGTGTTTCTTCATCTCGGTAATCAACTAGAGCATTAAATGCTTCAATTCTTACCCCTTGATTGACGTCCTCACTTAAAGCGAAGCGCAATGCCTCGCGCACATTATCTTCGTGAGCCAAACTGACGAGCGACCTCACGGCCTGATAACGTACACCTGGATTTTGATCGTTTTGTAATACATGGATTAGCGCTCCATAAACTTCGTCGCCAGTGACTACTGGCTGCAGCGCATTAATCGTATCGAGGCGGGAGGCGCTATCAATATCATCCTGCAAGGCCACTGCCATGAGACGATGGATTCCCTGGTCAGAAACATTGCCGGCCAGGTGAGTTTCTGAGGCCAGTGAGAAAGACAAATCGATATCACCTGTCATTGCGTCGTAGCTATTAACTTTTAGCTGGTAGATCTCATAATCTTCATCATTAACAAGTTCAAGTGGTGTTACTTCTGCACTTGCTACCGGAATGACCGCTGGTAAATTGGTACTGATGCCATCAGGGGTTGCAACCATAATTCCGAGCACGAATGTCATTGCCATTGCGGCACCCTGAAAGGCAACCGTAAATGGTCTTTCAGTCAAACCATGTAGCCATTGTCTTATAGAAAATCGTGGTCGCGCTTCTTTCTGCAATGTCTGGCGCAGCAGCCAGCGATTACCTTGAAGTCGATCTTCATCGATAATTGGTTGAACACCTATAGGGATTGAACTGTTAAAGCGTTGTTCCTGCTCGAGCATTTTCTGTAAGACAGAATTACTCTCGAGTTCAGCTTCGAACTGTTTTAATTGCTCAGCATCGAGGTCTCCATATAAGTACTGGATGACTAAGTGCTCTAACGCTTCGTTGTTCTCTGGGATATTCATTTCATAAACCCTATATCTATTTAAGCTGGTGTCTTGGAAACTAATGATAGTCCCGCAATTGCTCCCTAAGCTTTTTCCTCGCTCTGAATAAAACAACTTTTACCGAATAATCAGTGCAAGACATTACTTCTGCTGCTTCCCTAATTTTAAATCCTTGCTGGTGACATAGAACAAATGCTATGCGTTCTGTGTCAGTCAATTTGTTGAGCGCCATGGTGATTTCTTCATTCAACTCACCATCCAGCATTGATGATTCCGGCGAGTGTGTTTCAACATATTTCTCTGAATGCTCATATTCTGTTTGAACTGCTGCCATCTTTTGCCAGGTTCGCTTCAATTTGCGTCGATTCGACAACGCCGTATTCACTACGATTTTATGAAGCCAGGTGCTGAATTTACTTTCCAACTTGAAATTCGGCAGAGCTCGGTAAGCTGCCAACATGGCATCTTGATAGATGTCGTTGGCGTCATCGGGGGTGTGGGCAATACCAGCCGCTACGGCGAGCATTTGGTTTTCCAGCAGGCGAACCAGTCTTTCGAACGCAGCAATATTGCCGGTCTGAGCTGACTTCACCAATTCCTCTTCAGTTTCCTTCAACAAAGAAAACTCTCCCACACTGGCCGATTTTCGGCTTCATTTAGTTATTAGAGTGCCCGAAGCCCAAAAGGGTTAACAGTCTTTAAGACAAAAAAACAGGGCCCAAAAGGCCCTGAAGTAAGTCGCTGAGTTGCGAGGAATTAGGAGTAGAACTGTATATTTTTCAATAAGTTAAGGATTTATAGAGGACTATTGCTCTGATTCTTCATTCTGCTCGGCAGCGTCTGGCGCTGGACATGGGCAGGATCGCCGCATCTGACCTCGCGTCCGCTGACCCTGGCGCGTTCGGGCCTGATCCATCATGCGACGCCTTTCTCGGAGAGCCTGCCTCTCGTCCTCTGTGAGTCCTTCCAGGCGTTGCTGAATTTCTCGGCGCCGTACTTCCCGCTCTTCCTGTTGCAGTTGGCGCAATTCCTGAATTCTGGCGATGCGCTCGGCACGGACTTGATCCACTGACTGCTCTTCTTCCTGTGCCAAAGCTGAGCTCCCTACGAGCAGTAGCAACATTGCAGCGCTTGAATAAACTAGTGATTTCATGATGACTTCTCCTGCTTGTCGATTCCTGCCCGAGAGGAATAACCATTGGTCTCTCTCGAGTAATACTTGGATCTTTACTTGGGTCTTACTTGCATTAACGCGCAGCGAGGTTGTTGGTTTACAACTTGGAGAGTGAGAATTTAGGACTTCTTATCCTCAATATTCTCTGCAGAGGGTTTGTATCTTCCGGTTCTAGTGAGACTTTCCCGTAAAACAAATTCGATCTGCGCATTCAAGCTGCGCAGATCGTCATTGGCCCAGCGCTGCATGGCGCTGAGAATCTCAGGACTAATTCTGAGAGGAAAAGTTTTACGTTTCATTTAATTCCGGATGTTTAGACTAAGTATAAAGGCTGCCAGCATTTACTACCGGAGCAGCTGCAGATTCGCCACAAAGCACCACGAGTAGATTACTTACCATGGCAGCTTTGCGCTCTTCGTCTAATTGCACTACTTCTTTTTTAGACAACGCATCTAATGTAAGCTCCACCATCCCCACCGCACCTTCTACAATTTTCTTACGAGCGGCAACAATAGCTGAGGCCTGTTGCCGCTGTAACATTGCATTGGCAATTTCTGGGGCATAAGCAAGATGGCTAATGCGTGCTTCGATGACATCGACTCCCGCCTTGCTCAAACGATTTTGGACTTCAGTCTTTAGAAGTTCGGCAACTTCTTCCGGATTGCTGCGTAAACAGAATCCTTGGCCATCATCATCATGGGAATCATATGGATGGGTAGTGGCAAGATTTCTCAGTGCCGCCTCACTTTGAATGGTAACGTAATTTTCGTAGTTATCGACTTCAAACAATGCTTCTGCGGTGTCTACCACTTTCCAAACCACAACAGCGGCTATGTCGATAGGATTACCATTACTATCATTAACTTTAAGCGTGCTAGATTCAAAATTGCGAACTCGCAAAGATACCTTGGCTTTCATGTAGAGCGGGTTTGCCCATCTGAGTCCCTCGCGCATTTCACTGCCAACGTATTTGCCGAATAATTGCATGACCCGGCCCTGGTTAGGCGCGACCATAAAAAATCCAGACCAACAAATAAAAACAATGATTCCAAGGAATGCAAATATGAATTTGAAAAAAACCGGCATGGTTATAACTACTGCCAGTGTCAGCAACTGCAATCCCAACAATACCGCGATGGATGTATAGCCATTGTAGGTTGATGCCTGTCGTTCAACGATCATTAGACTTCTCCTTCTTATTCCTGCGGTTTCAGCTGTACCTGGCTGAAACTAAGTCTTTTTTGAAAAGAATACATTTTGATATCATATTGATATCACGTACTTCCCAAACAGTCAATCTAATTAGCTTTGGAGGCACACTTAGAGGAATCCGCACGATTGTGTCTATACTGTCTTGAATGGCCCGGAATTACTGGCCTGTGGGATTGATTTTTAAGTACTGCGAGGTTAGTGTTTGGCACTAAGCTTTCCCCCGCTGCGAAGCCCGATACTTCGCCACAAAACCAACAAGGGAGCGCCAATCTGTGAACCAAAAATTATCTCGACGCCGATTTATTAAGGGCGTGATTTATTCCAGTGCCGCGGCAACATCAGGCGCTGGCTATTACTTAGCGACCGCCCAAACGAATTCCAACGCCGTCGTTGAACGTCTACTTTCTTTGAATGTAAACGGACAAACACGACTTGTTGACGTAGCCCCAACCGAAACTCTCGCCTTCACCCTGCGCAACAAACTCGGATTAACCGGTTTAAAAGTCGCCTGCAATCGAGGCGAGTGTGGTGCCTGCACGGTGTTATTAGATGATGTGGCGAATTACGCTTGCTCGTTACTTACTCACACCATGAAAGACAGAACCATTACAACTGTTGAAGGATTGCGTACAGCTTCGGGTCAACTCAGTGCTGTGCAACAAGGTTTCGTCGAAGAGTTATCTCCACAATGTGGCTTCTGCACTCCCGGCCAGGTTATGTCCGCGACTGCCTTGCTCATAGCAAATCCAAATCCGAGTCGCGAACAAGCGAGGCAGGCTTTGGCAGGAAACCTCTGCCGCTGTGGTGCTTATGATCATTATCTAAATGGCGTCATGCGCGCCGCGGAGTTGCTGTCATGACATTTATGCATATAGGAAAAGATTTTCTTCCGCCTGATGTCGAAGGCAAAGTAACTGGCGACGCAAAATACGTTGAAGACTTCGCACCAGAAGGCATGGTTTATGCGAGGCTGTTAACCAGTCCAATGCCGAGTGGTCGCGTAGTGAGTATCGATGCCGCAGAAGCATTGCGCATGGATGGCGTGTTGGGAATTCTAACGGCTGACGACCTTCCACCCTCTTCCGCGCCTGACGATCCGGTGCTGGCATCCGATGATGTCACCTATATTGGCCAACCCATCGTTGCAATCGCAGCCATATCTGACGCCATTGCAGAAAATGCCATCGATCGAATCAACATCGAGTTCGAGCGTCAGGGGTTTGTGACAGATCCACTGGAGAGTCTCACCGAAGGCGGTCCCAATGCCTATCGCGATGGCAATGTGTTAATGCAGAGCAATTCACTGGAAGATGAAAACGCAACAATACGCGGAGGCATCGCCAGCATTAAATGGCCAGCTAGTGAAATTGAAAAATTACGAAACGGTCTGGAACCGCAAGGAGTAGATTTTGCCGATGGCTGGACCTACGGCGATTTAGCTGCTGGTTTCGCAGAGAGTGAAGTTATCGTCGAAGAATCCTTCGTCACAGCTGGAACTCCGCATCATTGTATGGAACCTCGCAGCAGCATGGCCTATTGGCAAAATGGAAAATGTTATTTTTATGCTTCGACTCAAAGTCAGAGTGCCGTAGTTGAGCCATTAGCGGCGCTATTGGGAATCGAAGCGGAAAATGTCTGCATGATTAACGAAAATACCGGCGGCGGTTTTGGCTCAAAGGGACGTGTCTATCCCACGATGGCTATCACCGGTAAATTTTCCCAATTGCTAAACCGTCCAGTACAACTTCGCATTACCCGAGAAGAAGAATATTACCTGGGTGTCGGCAGACCTGGCATGCAAGGCTGGGTGAAAACTGGTGTCAGAGCAGATGGCACCGTAGCGGCTGTGGACGTAATCATCATAAGCGATGGTGGGCCCACTGGCCGTAATAGC
Organism: Pseudomonadales bacterium; assembly: GCA_012103535.1. GTDB lineage: Bacteria > Pseudomonadota > Gammaproteobacteria > Pseudomonadales > Pseudohongiellaceae > UBA9145. The sequence goes on along the minus strand of WLWQ01000002.1, from coordinate 1,015,865 downwards.
GCATCGTCTTCCGCGCAGCATATCTCTGTAGTTTACACGCCGAGCGCGATGCGCTTGCGCAATATCCCGGTGTTTACTAATACCGCACCGCGAGGCGCACAGCGTGGACCAGGACAGAATGAAATGTCTGCTGCGATCGCACCCATTATGGATAAAGCGGCGCGGCAACTCGACATGGATCGGGCTCAATTCCGTCGTGTGAATGCCCCCCATAGCGAATCACCGGTTTACGAACATCAAGGACCTGTCACCAGTGCCTTCATGGCGGAGGCCATCGACATGGCTACCGATATGTTCAATTGGACCGAACGTGAAGCGGCACCTAGAACACGCGACGGCAATAAGGTGCGTGGACTCGGCGTAGGTCTTGGTTATCATGCCGCCGGCGGAAATGGCTATGACGGTCTGGTTCGGATAACACCAGACGGGCGCATCCATTTGCACAATGGCGTTGGAAATCTGGGAACCTATTCCTATGCCGGTACTGCACGAGCAGCAGCAGAAGTACTGAAATGTCGCTGGGAAAGTTGCGAAATAGTGCGCGGCAGCACTGACCTCCATCTACCCCATGCTTCTACTCAAGGTGGCTCCAACACAATCTTCACCCATACCCGAACGAATTGGGTTGCAGCAGAAGATGCGGTTGTAAAACTCAAAGAAATCGCAGCTGCAGAATTTGGCGGCAACGTAGATGAATATGATATCGCCGATGAACGTGTGTTTAAGATCGCTGATCCTGAGCAAAGCATGAGCTACGGCGAAGCAGCAAGCAAAGCCATCGATGCTGGTGGTCGTTTTAGTGGTGAAGAGTATCCTGATGACATTCATCCCATTACTCAACGAGCCGTGCAAGGTATTGCCGGCACCGGTCTAGTCGGTGTTGCTAAAGATAATTTAGAGAAGCGGGGCATTGCTCCTGGATTAATGATCAGTATGGCGGAAGTGGAAATTGATCTTGATACAGGCAAGTATGCTGTCACCGATTACGTTGGCATTGCTGATTGCGGCACAATCATTCATCCACAAGGTTTATCCCAGCAGATTAATGGTGGCGCAGTTTGGGGATTCGGCATGGCTGCTTCTGAGCGACATGTCTATGATCCGCAAAACGCATTGCCAGCCAACATAGGATTCTATCAAGCGAAACTGCCAACCATTTTGGATGTGCCTATCGAAATGCCCAATGGCGCCGTAGATATTCCTGATCCTTACAATCCGGCAGGTGGTAGAGGTGTCGGAGAACCCTCCCAGGGTAGCGCCGTTGCGGCGGTCACTTCTGCGATTGCCGATGCACTGGGTCATTCCTTTAATCGGGTACCAGTAACACCTGATATGATCGTGAACTTCGCCAGTGAAGAAGAGCAAGAAGCGAAGTTACTCGCGCTAAATACTTTCTAACAATACCTGCAATTACTAAAAAGGCCGACCTTAGTCGGCCTTTTTGTTTATATTCTCGGCCTGCTGCTTTATGCCCCCACATGCCTGATCTTTAAAGATAAGCTATTGATGCACTTGAATTTTTCAAATTCGCCCCCATATACAGGTTTACTAGGCAGCCCAAACGGATTAATAATGGCCTATTGCTAAAAAGGAGACGTATCATGGATTTTGCCCTTCTCTATTGGTACTGGATTGTATTCGGCATCGCTCTGGTGCTTTCCGAAATCTTTCTGGGATCATTTTTTATTTTCTGGTTTGGTGCGGCTGCCGTCGTAGTGGGCTTACTCATGCTGCCACTTCCAGACATGTCTGTAATTGCGCAAATAATTATTTGGGCGATAACTTCAACGACATTTGCATTCGCTTGGTTTAAATTAATCAAACCATTGAATACTGATAAAACGAAAGCTGGATTGTCCAAAGAAGCACTGTTAGGGGAAATGGGCCAAGTTTTACAGGCCCCCAATGGAGAAAAGAGAGGAAAGGTTCGATTCCCTGTACCTCTTTTAGGATCCAACGAATGGTTAATCATTTCCCAAGATGAATTGGATATTGGTGATCGTGTAAGCGTTGTGGATTTATCTGGAAACGCACTGATTGTAGAGAAAGCCTAAAACCGCTTTTACTAAAAGGAGTATTGCGATGCAACCAGGAATGATAGTGGCGATAGCCATATTCGTATTTCTCTTAATTACCGTTGCACAAGGAGTGCGCCAAGTCCCACAAGGATTTAAGTGGGTTATTCAGCGACTTGGGAAATATAACAAATCACTTAATCCAGGTTTAAATTTTATTATCCCTTTCTTTGATGTAGTCGCATTCAAAGTTACAACTAAAGATATAGTTCTCGACATACCCTCTCAAGATGTTATTACCAAGGATAACGCGGTACTGATTACTAACGCGGTGGCTTACATTAATATCGTGTCGCCGGAAAAAGCAGTTTACGGCGTTGAGAATTATGTAATTGCGATTCAAACACTGGTACAAACTTCATTGCGTTCGATCGTGGGGGAAATGAATCTCGATGACGCATTATCTTCGCGCGATCACATCAAAGCGAAACTGAAAGCTGCTATTTCAGATGATATCTCAGATTGGGGTATCACCTTGAAGACCGTCGAAATCCAGGACATTAATCCGTCCGGAACGATGCAATCGGCGATGGAAGAACAAGCGGCCGCTGAACGTGAGCGTCGCGCGACTGTAACCAGAGCCGATGGTGATAAACAAGCGGCTATTCTTCAGGCAGAAGGTGAATTGGAAGCCTCAAAGCGTGAAGCAGAAGCCCAGGTAATTTTGGCTGAAGCCAGCAAGAGAGCAATTACTAAAGTCACCGAAGCAATTGGTGAAAAAGAATTACCTGTTGTTTATTTACTTGGTGAAAAATACATCTCATCACTGCAAGATCTTGCACAATCAGGAAATGCTAAAACCATTGTATTCCCAGCAGACATCCCCGCTGCATTACAAGGAATGATGGGAAGAAAGTAATCAAGCAAAGATTTTAAAAAAGGGAGCGTTAGCTCCCTTTTTTGTGCCTGCTATTTCTTTTTGATCCAATTGAATGTCAATCCCAGTACTCGGCCAGCGCCACCGAAGATTATGCAGTAAACTTTGGGAAATACAAAACAAGCGCAGATGCAGAGCCACATCAGCCATCCAATTGTTTTAGCATTCGCTTTAAAGCAAAGTGTCTATAACTTTGTTCAACCAAACTTCTAATTTCTTTCCAATTAGCCGACGACTCGACATCAAGGTCGATCCAACCATTGTGACCAACATAGGGAGGAATCTTGAAGCGCTTATCTGCGATAAGAAAGCTCTGTTGATCCAAGCCTACCCACACCTGCAGACAAAGTTTTTTGTCATAACGATGCAGGCAAACGTAGGTTTTCTTCCCCGCCTTCCATTGCGGATTACCAAAGCCTTTTGCGGTCTTTGTCTCTGGTAAGCTTTGACAATATTCATCCAGCGTATTGATGAAATTCTGAATTTTCGGCTGCAGAAAGGGATTGATCTCCGCTGGTTTCAGTTTTTTTATCGATCCCTTCAGCTTAATGTTTGGACCTAGATCTTTAACCAGTTCGTCTGGCGCGACTTTTTCGTAGGCTTCTCTTACCCGCTGCACGATTGATTCCCAGCTCAGCTTCTTGTTGAGTTCCACGCCCAACCAGCCCTTTGGGCCCACATACTGTGGCTTAAAGTAGTGCTCTGAATCCATTTCAATATGGTGAGCCTGGGAACCTGTCGGTGCATCCAGCCACAACGCCACTCTACCGTCGCCATGATGATTAATTGCGAAAGTGGCAAAAGCCTTCCCCCGGATTTTGAAGTTCGCCATAGAATGACTCTCGGTTTCCTCGACTTCAGGAAAACTGAGACAAACTTTTCTTAGTGCTTCACTTACGTTCATTATTAGGCGCTAACTGGTTCAAGAATCTGAATATTTTTAGTTTTAATAAAGCGCATTAGCAAATATACCGCTAGCCCGGTTGGACCGAGCATAAAAGTTAATGGCAAACATGGAATCACAAACCAATGAGAAAGCCCGATCTTTTGCGCATCCCGCACTTCCCAGGCTCCTACAAACAAATCGAAAGCCAAATAGTGTACCCATCCTGCAGTTAAGAAATACGGGTTACTGAATGCTATTGAAACGGCCTCTACAGATCCAAATCCTCCCCCTTCAGGATAGTTTCCAATCTGAGAAATGAACAAACTCACGTAGACTATGCCCAAGACAAAAGGAATGATCACCGTGGCGATTAAGCCAAGTGTCCATTTCCATTTTGGTAAAAACACCAACAATAACCACCCCGGAAGAACGGCAATATTACAAATAGAAAAAATTGATTCCGCTGACATAGCTCCCCCAAAAACACATTTTTTTCACATCTGAGTAGAGTAACAGATTATCGGGGCAAACCGGGTTAAGCATGAAAAAAGGGAATTGATTCCACCATTGCGATGGACTCAAAAGATTTAGCGGTAAGTTATGATTGCTTGGTAAATTTTAGCAGGGTGCGTTCGGTGATAACGGTAATGTCCACGCCTTCACGTTTTAACAATAGTGCCTTTTCAATTTTCCTACCATGACTCTTATACAACCAATCTCTGCTGGCCAATGTACCAATTATAAGATAGTCGACAGTCTTATTTACGTTTGGAGATGTTTCCGCCCCGCGCAATCGCAGCATAGTATCTACAGTTTCACGGTCACCACTGACAAACTCGCCAGTTAAACAAAAGGTCTTGCCTAGAATCTCGAGTGAATCAATTTCATCTTCCCAAACTTCGGTTGACGATTCGTAGGTAATGTCTTCGCTTTCCGCAGCGTTACCAGTAACCTGGTTTACCGTTTGTAGTAAATCTTGCCTCTCTTCTTCAGTAATTATTCCATCTTCTAAAACATTGTTTAGTCGATTTACGATGACGCTGGCAGGCCAGGTATCTTTTACCGATTCGTTATTGTCGAGCCAATCTGAAAGCGCATCGACTTCTTGATCATTGAGTACGCCGTCCGATGCGACGCCGGTTAGAAATCCGACTAATTCCTCTACTTGCCCGACCGTACCCGCAGAGGATTCTTTAGCAGAGACTATGACTTCAACGCTGCTTTGCATATCCTCCAATTCTCGTGGGCTTATCTGGCCATCCTCGAGTATTTCTCCCACAAGTTTTAGAATTTTCACTACATCCGCATCTTCAGACAAATATTGCTGCGACTTTAACCAGGTATCGAGAAACAAAAACTCTTTTTCGTTGAGCTTCTTATCCGCCACGATTCCAGAAAGAATTCCTTTCAGACCGCTCATCGCCCGCCCCTTTTGTTTCGAGAAGCTAAAGGCCTGGCTTAAAGGTTGGCTATCTATATCTTTGGTGACTTCCATGCTTTTCCACAGAGTAATCTCGGGCAATCACTTAAGCTGCACATCATAAATCTTTCGTGAGCAACAGTCGAAAATTTTGGTATTAAAAAGCAGCAATTATTTCTAGCAGTGATTTGGCAGCTTAAATTCTCAATTCTCACCACTTCTCTACGGTTCAATGAACGTCGAGAAACCACAATTATCACAACTTAGCCTCCAACCAAGTCGCTAATCTTTTGTTTTTTAGGCGTTTTCAGCGATCTGCTCGTGGGTTAAACTTGAATTATTGGAGCTGCCATGACTGAAGTCGACCAACTTACAAACAACGACGAATTGGACAATAGATCGTTCGCGCAGCGCCTGCTGGCAGGCGAGTATGGGCTCGCTGTAACCTATTGGGCACTTTTCTTCGTGGGTTGCGCTCTCTATTTCATTTTTGGTAGCCGAGCCGTTGATGCTGAGCAATGGATACCCTATCTCTTCATGGTTGCAGCCCAATTGGGCTATACCGGATTACTGTTAGTTGGCATTCGAACGGCCTATAAAGGCCCGCAGTTATGGAAGGTCATGTCGAGAACGTCTTCAATATTTATGATTATCAATATCCTCGCGGGCATCTGTACTCTCGGTTTCATCTATTGATCGGCACTGGCTCGACATTCGACTATTAAGCTAAACTACCCCGCTTTGATTTAGAGATTCCCTGTGAACTTTTCAACCGCAAACAAGATTACTGTCGTTATTAAGAAAGATTGTCCGACCTGTACGCTGATTGAACCAGTTCTCGGCCAGTTAGTAGATGAATATCAGGAGCGAATTTCTGTCTATGTGCAGGACGATCCTGCCTTTCCTGAAAGTATCGCGAGTAAGCAAGACGACACTTCCCTCGAATTCTCCTATAAAAACAATATTGAAATTGTTCCAACCTTGATCTGCTCCAACGATGAGCAGGAAGTAGCCAGAACCGTTGGCTGGGACAAATCCGAATGGCAACAACTAACCGGACTAGATTCACTCGGCAGTGAATTAATCGATTTCAAACCTGGATGTGGTTCTAAGACCCAAGATCCAGGTATGGAAGAGCAACTCGCTGCTCGCTTCGATGATGATTTACTGCAGGCTCGAAAAGTCGAACTCGCAGAATCTGAAGATGAAATCGAAGCCTGTTTCGATCGCGGTTGGAGTGACGGCCTGCCGGTTGTTCCACCAACAGCCGTGCGTGTGATTCGCATGTTAAAAGGCACACATCGATCTGCAGATGAAATTATCGGCAATGTGCCGCCAGATAATCTTCCTTGCAGCATCGAAAAAGTCGCGATAAATGCCGTATTGGCCGGATGTAAAGCAGAGTATTTCCCAACTGTTCTCGCATCTGTTGAAGCTGCGCTGCAAGACAAATTTTGCATGCATGGCTTGTTATGCACCACTTACTTTTCCGGTCCAGTCATGATCGTCAATGGTCCGGTTATAAAACAGATCGGCATCAACAGTGGTGTCAATGCCTTAGGTCAAGGCAGTCGAGCTAACGCCACAATCGGGCGAGCATTACAGTTGCTTATACGTAATGTTGGCGGCGGTATTCCCGGTGGAATCGATCGTGCCGTCATGGGTAATCCCGGCAAGTACACTTATTGTTTTGCTGAAGATGAGTCCGACGAAGATTGGACTAATCTGGCTCAGGATCGTGGCTATGACAGATCCGATTCTGTGATCAGCCTATTCGCGGGTGAGGGTCTGCAACCTATAGTAGACCAACGATCTCGCTCGCCGGAGTCACTGGCCAAAACCATTTCTAACAGTTTACGCAGTGTAGTGAATACGAAACTGTATGGTGCGGCGGATGCAATTCTTGTTATTTCGCCAGAACATCGCCGCGTATTTAGGCAAGCCGGCTGGAGTAAACAGGATTTAAGGCAGGCCCTCTATGACAATTTAATGATTCCTGGCGCCGAAGTCGTTCGCGGCGCCCATGACGTTGCAGAAGGCATGCCGGAAAAATTTAAAGACAAACTACTAAATAAATTTAGAGACGATGGCCTGCATATAGTTACTACTGGTGGCAAAGCAGGTATGTTTTCCGCCATCATCAGCGGCTGGGTAGCTTCCGGTGAAAAAGGCAGTCAACTCGTCTCACAAAAAATTCAATAACAGGAGGACATCATGACAAACTCGATCATGCTAGATCCAACGGCGGAGTTAAATCCTGTCGAAAAACAAATACTCCCTCGATTGGAGACATTGTCTGGAACTACAGTTGGTTTACTCGACATTTCCAAACCAAGGGGCAAAGAGTTTCTCGATGAAGTCGAAAAACATCTGGTAGCAATGGGAGCGACAGTTAAGCGCTACATGAAGCCAACTTTTGCGAGAGTAGCGCCACAGGAACTCAATCAAAAAATTAGCGTCGAATGTGACGCGGTGATTGAAGGCTTAGCCGACTGAGGATCATGTACCTCGTGCAGTTTGCATGACATCATGGATCTAGAAAGTCGAGGCCTACCTTCCGGTTTTGTTGCTTCTTGTGAGTTTGAGCAAGCTGCTGATGCGCAGGGTAAATCGCTGGGTATAAAACCAGCGCGTGTTTTCGTACCTCATCCTATTCAAGATCGAACAGATGAAGAAATGGCAGAAATCGCAAAAATCACCATTGATGAAGTCACCGCGCTAATCTTAAAAAACTAAATCAGATTTAAACAGTATTTAATTGGAGAACGTAATGACTAGAGAAGCAGTAATCGTAGCAACGGCCCGTACGCCAATTGGAAAGGCATACCGTGGCGCGTTTAACGATACCGACGCGCCAAGCTTGGGTGGCCACGCCATTTCCAATGCCGTTGCTCGCGCTGGAATTGAACCTGGAGAAGTTGATGATGTAGTCATGGGCTGTGCTATGCAGCAAGGTTCCTCTGGTCAAAACATCGGTCGTACAGCGGCAGTCGCCGCCGGATTACCAAATACAGTTTCCGGCATGAGTATCGATCGTCAATGCTCTTCAGGCATGATGGCAATTGCCACTGCCGCTAAACAAATAGTCCACGATCATATGCCTGTTGTGGTTGGCGCCGGTTTGGAATCTATTAGCCTGGTTCAAAATGAACACCGTAATGGCTACCGGACTCAAGACCCCAATGTAATTGCGAAATCAGAACACGCTTATATGTCGATGTTGGAGACTGCGGAAACTGTAGCAAAGCGCTACAACATTTCACGGGAACAACAAGATGAATACGCGTTGCAGAGCCAACAACGCACAGCCGCTGCCCAGGAAGCAGGTAAATTCAATGACGAAATCGTCGCGCTACCTTCTAAAATGTTATTTGTCGATAAAGAAACCAAACAACAAAGCGTGCACGACGTAAATCTGGAAAAAGATGAAGGTAATCGTCCCACTACAACTTTGGAAGGTCTGAATGGCTTAAAGCCTGTTTTTGAAGGTGGTGTTATTACTGCCGGTAATGCGAGTCAATTGTCAGACGGCGCATCCGCCTCGGTGTTAATGGACAGCAAGCTTGCTGAACAGAAAGGGCTAGAGCCACTAGGTGCTTATCGCGGAGTGGCAGTTGCCGGACTGGATCCAGATGAAATGGGAATCGGACCAATTTACGCAGTTCCTAAATTACTGGAGAGATTTAATCTTTCCATGGACGACATTGGCTTGTGGGAGTTGAATGAAGCTTTTGCCGTACAGGTACTTTACTGCCGGGACAAGCTTGGCATACCGAATGATCTACTCAACGTAAATGGTGGCGCGATTTCAATCGGACACCCTTATGGCATGAGTGGTGCACGCATGGTTGGTCACGCCTTAATTGAAGGTAAACGCCAGGGTGCGAAGTACGTGGTTTGCACCATGTGTGTAGGTGGAGGCATGGGAGCCGCTGGATTATTTGAAGTATTCTAGAATTTCCAGTTTCTATATACAGACAGAGTCGATAAAACTTATCACGGCTGCCTCATCGAACTGAGATGATGGCAGCCGTTGATTAGCCACCGATTCCATTTTTAACTCATTAATGTTATCCAGCAAGAAAGTGCCAAACTCATCGGCTATTTCGTTTTGAAATTCCTCATCGATCGCTAAATACCGCGCAATCCTATCTTCCAAGTCACGCAACAAACTAAAACTGATTTCTGCCCTTTCCTCGATGGTCATACGACCATTTTCCGGATCCCGATAAAACTGGCACATAGCAGATTCTGGATTAAAGCCACTGCTAAATTGTGCATAGTGGTAATCCAGTACTTCAATATATGCTTCCAGGTCCGCTCCATCTACACCTGGATTGTTTACGAGCCTACCAGTGTTGCGAAAAGTCTGTAGAGTGCTAGCGATATAGCGAAAACTAGCTTCTGAACTTTCGATAGTAGATTGGGCTGCACTGATTCCAATGAATACTGAAAATAGAGCGCCAGCAATAATGGCTTTCGTGATTTTTATTCTATTAATCATGCATTGAAGGCTTTGATCTTAGATTTTTTTATCTCGTGATTTTTTCTTGTCTTTCAATCTTCTTTCTTTTGCTGCTCTAGTTGGTTTCGTTGCCACTCTTTTCTTTCTAACTCGAGTCGCTTTACTAATTAGTAGATGCAGACGATCCAGGGCATCTTGTTTGTTTTTATCCTGACTGCGAAAACGCTGGGCTTTGATCAATATAACACCATCCTTGGTAATGCGTTGATCATTAAACCTAAGCAATTTTTCTTTTTGCTCAGTGCTGAGTGAGGAACTCGCTATATCAAATCGCAATTGAACAGCTGTTTCTACTTTATTAACGTGCTGCCCTCCAGGACCGCTCGCTCGCAGGGTCTGAAATTCATAGTCGGTTTCAGGCAACTTGATTACGGACATCTTTGTAAACAATTCCTCTAAACCCAGGCTAAAAGGGCTTTTCTTGATTCACACAGCCACCTAGGTTATGGTCGTGATTCTCTGCCCTCAGGGACTTGTGCAGTTTAAAAATAAACCAAAAACTACAAATAAAATAAGAAGTTAGCAATGAGAACATCGCGATTTATTCGACATATATTCTTATCATTTTTGCTCGTATTTAGCAGCAATATTTACGCACAAGAACCAGTCCGACTTGCCTTTTTGGATCCACTTACCGGCGCCTTTGCTTCCATCGGAAACAGTGGACTAAAACAACTTGAGTTCGCCGCAGATTATTTCTACAACTCAAAAGGTGGCATCCTCGGTGGACGCATGATTGAGATCGTGCCACTCGATAACAAACAATCTCCAACCGAATCGCAACTGCAATTTCGTCGCGCCGTAAGTGAAGGCATTCAGTATATATTCCAGGGCAATGGTTCCGCGGTAGCGAATGCATTAAACGATGCAATCAACCGACATAATCGTCGCAATCCGGGGCAGGAAGTAATGCAGGTTAACTATTCTGCCGTTGATCCTATTCTTACTGAAGATAACTGCAGCTTTTGGCATTTCCGCTGGGATGCTCATGCCAATATGAAATTGAATGTATTGACGGATTACATCGCTGCAGATCAGGACATTGAGTCGGTTTATATTATTGGACAGGATTACTCATTCGGACAGGTGGTTTCAGACACTTCCATAGAACTTCTTCAACAAAAGCGTCCTGACATTGAGATCGCTGGCAACGAATTTCACCCGATAGGTCAGGTAAAAGATTTCACACCATACGTAACCAAAATTGTGGCCTCGGGCGCTGACGCTGTCATTACCGGCAACTACGGCGCAGACATGGTGTCGCTCGCTCGTTCCATTATCGATAATGGACTCGACATTCCTATTTATACTTTTTATGCAGCCTATGATGGTATTACTGCCACGTTGGGTGAAGATGGTAAAAACAGAATTCGTTTGATCCATAATGAAGTATCAAACCCCTACCCTACTGAAGAACGCAAAGAATTTGTGCGCGCTTTTAAAGCGGCAAATCCGAATAATGATGTCACGCAACCACGCATAACCAATGCCCTTAGAATGATCGTAACAGCCATGGAAGAAACTCAAAGCACCGATCCCTATGATGTTGGTTTAGCCCTAGAGGACATGCGCTTTACTACGTTGAGCGGGGACGAAATTTGGATGCGCGGCGAAGACCATCAAGTTATTCAAACACTACATATTTCTGTACACACCGACGAAGGTGTGGAGTTCGATGCTGATAATTCTGGATTCGGTTTATATACTGAATTCAGTGCTCCGATAGAGGATTCAATGGTTCCTGTGAATAACTGTCGTATGCGACGCCCCAGTCGATAGTGAAAAGGCAGTAGCTCATCAGGAAGCACTAATCCCAAATGCTAGACGTCTTTATTTTCGCCACCCTTAATGGCCTGGTAACAGGTCTCTTATTGTTCATGCTCGCAAGCGGGCTCACTCTTATCTTCAGCATGATGGGTGTGCTCAATTTTGCCCATGCCAGTTTTTACATGTTGGGAGCGTATTTCGCCTATTCAGTTAGCCTTTATTTTGGCTATTGGACTGGATTGATCTTCGCACCCATTATCGTTGGAGTACTGGGAGCACTGGTAGAACGCTATGGATTGCGCAGAGTGCACCAACACGGCCATGTTGCCGAGTTGGTTTTTACTTTCGGACTGGCATTTTTAATTGAAGAAGCGGTGCAGTTCTTTTGGGGAGCCGATACTAAAAACTATCAGTCACCCGACTTATTAGATTTCCCTCTATTCACGTTGTTTGGACAAGAATTTCCTGCCTATCGTGGATTCATGATTGGCATTTCTATAAGCATTTTTATTGGCCTTTACTATGTGCTCACAAAGAGTCGCATCGGCATCATAATTCAAGCGGCTCTCACTCACCCTCACACTGTTTCAAACCTTGGTCATAACGTACCGCTAATTTTCATGTGTGTTTTCGGTGTAGGATCCGCGCTGGCTGGAGTAGCCGGTGTCATTGCCGGACCAGTATTAACCACCTTTCCAGGTATGGCCGTTGTCCTGGGTAGCATCGTATTCGTCATTGTTGTTATAGGTGGGCTCGGCTCTCTTGCCGGCGCATTTATTGCGTCGATCTTAATCGGCTTATTACAGTCCTACGCTATCGCTTCGGATGTGGGCATGCCTGACTTGTTAAATCTTTTAGGCCTGGAGTTTGACCGAAATCATCCTCTCACGGACCTATGGACCTTAACCCTGCCCCAAATCGCGCCGATCCTTCCCTTCTTATTATTAGTTCTGGTTCTAATTTTCAGACCTACCGGCTTAATGGGTAAAAGGGAGCAATAGTGGCGATTCTCAAAAAATCTGCCGTCTGGATTGGCTACCTGGCAGCCCTGCTGGCCCTACCTCAATTCTTCGATTCTGTTTTGGCAGTTTCTATTTTTAATCAGATGGCGATCGCCATTGTTTTTGGGCTGAGTTACAACATGTTATTGGGACAAGGCGGCATGCTTTCATTCGGCCATGCAGTTTATTTCGGATTAGGCGGATTCCTGGCAGTGCATGCCCTGCTGATGATCGAAGTAGAAACCGTTTACTTCTCAATCATATGGATTCCGCTGGTCGGCGGCTTTATTGGCTTATTAGCTGCACTGTTCATTGGCACGTTTTCAACCCATAAGGCCGGCACCGTTTTTGCCATGATTTCTCTAGGTATTGGCGAACTGCTTGCCGCTTCTTCACTTATTTTCGTTAGCTTCTTCGGTGGAGAAGCCGGAGTAAGCGGTGACCGAACATTCGGGCCACCATTTTTTGGCATTGAATGGTTTCAAAACTTAGAGATTTACTATTTGGCAGTGGCCTGGGTATTTATTGCAACTGTCTTTATGTATCTGTTTACCCAGACGCCCGCCGGAAAAATGGCCAATGCCGTGCGTGACAATCCCGAGCGCGCGGAATTTATCGGTTACAGCGCGAGAAAGGTCCGCTACATCACCTTCTGTGCCGCAGGATTATTCGCCGGTGTGGCTGGTGGATTGTTCGCACTCAATTATGAATTTATTACGGAAGAAAACTTAAATGCCGCGACATCGGGACGTGTTCTGCTAAGCGCCTACATTGGCGGGCTCGGCTACTTCATCGGCCCAATCGTTGGTGCCGTGATTCTCACCTTAATGAATTCATTGCTGAGTAATTACAGCGATCTTTGGATGCTCTATCTAGGCATCATGTTTTTGTTAACGGTGATGTTTCTTCCCAGAGGTTTCGCCGGTTTCATCATGATGCATCAGCTTGCCTGGGTGCGAGGAAAGATTAAATCTTTGCTGGTGCCCTACCTGCTTACAGGAATCCCTTCTCTGCTATTCCTAATATCTGTCGTTGGTCTGATCGAACTTAGTCATACCGATGAGGCAGAGCTCTATTACTTCGGTCTTAGTTTCAATTCCACCGCGGCAATGGATTTTATTCTAATTGCAATTGTTGCGTTGGGATCATTGCTGAGCATAAGAAGATCTCTGCCACAGTTGCGCGCAGCCTGGGAAGCAGCGAACGAAATCCCAGAAAGTGTCGATGAGGAAAGTACCTCATGACTGTACTTTCATTGAATGATGTCACAAAAAATTTTGGTGAAACCGAAATTATTCGCGGTGTTTCCCTCGCTATCGAAAAAGGAGAGAAACACGCCATTATCGGCCCCAATGGTGCGGGCAAATCGACTCTGTTCCATTTAATTAGTGGGCTTTATAACGTCACCAGCGGCAGCATTAGATTCAAAGATCAGGAAATACAGAACAAACAACCTTACGAGATTAATCGCCTCGGTGTAGCACGCAGTTTTCAAGTTACAAATATCTTTGCCCGTATGAATGTTTTCGAAAATGTACGCTGCGCATTACTTTGGTCTAGTGGCTACAAGTATTCATTTTGGCACCTTTTAGGGAGACAAAAAGAGCTCAATGAAAAAACCATGCACGTGCTCGAGCAAATCGGATTGCAAAAGAAAGCACTCTTCCCGGCTGGTGAACTTGCCTATGCACACCAGCGGGCACTGGAACTCGGCATCGCAATCGCCAGTGGCGCTGAAATCATCATGCTGGATGAGCCAGTTGCCGGTATGTCCCATTCGGAAGCAGAAGGCGCGGTGGAATTAATTCGACGCATAACCGAGGGTAAGACATTGATAATGGTAGAACACGATATGAATATCGTGTTCGATGTCGCCGACAAAATCTCAGTGCTCGTCTACGGAAAAGTTATTGCCAGCGATCGCCCAGAAAACATTCGTGCTAATGCGCAAGTACAGGAATCTTATCTAGGCGAGGTAGTCACCAGTGCTTAGTGTTTCGAATCTCCACGCCTATTATGGCAAGAGTCATATTTTGCAAGGTGTAAATTTCACCATTGAGGAGGGAGAAATCGTCAGCCTCCTGGGTCGTAATGGGGTCGGCAGGTCTACCACGGTGAAAACCATTATGGGAGAAGTAGAGCCCACCGGCTCGATCCTCTTCAAGGGTCAAGAGATAGCTGGTAAGAAGAGTTTTGAAATAGCCAATCTTGGATTGGGATACGTCCCTGAAAACCGGAATATATTCCCTACCCTGACCGTGCGCCAAAACCTGCAATTAGGATTAAAACCTGGAACGAATACTGGAAAGTGGACCATTGAAGAAATGTTCGACCTGTTTCCTAATTTAGGAGAACGGGCGGAAGTAGCAGGAGGTGTGTTAAGTGGTGGCGAGCAACAAATGCTCTGCATGTGTCGCACACTTATGGGAGATCCCGAATTAATAATGATTGACGAACCAACTGAAGGACTCGCCCCTAAAATTGTAGAGCAGGTAGCGCAATTACTGCAGAAAATTGCGGATAGAGGTGTGGCAATTCTTTTAGTAGAACAAAAATTATCGATCGCCTTAAAAATATCTCTTCGCCTCTATGTTATGGGCCATGGACAAATAGTCTATGAAGGAACACCCGATAGCTTGATGCGGGCAGACGAAGTGCGAGCCGAATGGCTGGAAGTCTAAGATTGCAGTAAAGCAAAATCTTCATAATTCCTTTGTGAAGGCATGTTAGGCTAATGGATCACTGAATAAAGGATTCATTATGCGTTCGATTTTCGCGTTGCTGCTTAGCTCAACAATCTTTTACTCTGTAAACACCTTGGCCTGGGATAGCGTTGGCCACCGACTTACCGTAGCGGTTGCAGTTTCTTTTCTGTCTGAGGAAAAACGTCAAGAGTTAGTTAGCATCTTGAGATCTCACCCGCGCTATCAGGACGACTTTCTTAGTCAGATTCCTGACTTCATAAACCAGAATGACGCCACAGAATTGAGTACCTGGCTTTTAGGTCAAGCGGCCTACTGGCCTGATATAGCCCGTGGCCTGCCTGCGGAAGCCCGTAATCGCTATAACCGTCCTAACTGGCACTATACTGATGGGGCCTGGGTCAGGGGTGCAGCTCAATTAACAGGAAATATTTATCTAGGAGTCTCAGCTGCTGAGCTAATTCAGGGAGAAGCTGCAAGTTCAATTCGAAATGAGCGGCAGGTGCACAATGTTGTTACGGCCATTGATTTCAATACCAGAGTTTTAGTCGATGATTCTCAAGCACCTGCTGCTCGAGCGGTCGCTCTTTGCTGGGTTTTACATTTAATGGGAGATATTCACCAACCACTGCATGCGGGTTCTTTATTTTCCCGCGCATTGTTTGAAACTGGTGATCGCGGAAGTAATGGAATTGATACGGGATCACGAAGTACTTTACATTTAGACTGGGATCGAGCCTTAAGGGATGAAGGTATTAGCAACAGCCTTCCTCTGATACTGGATTCTATTGCCGGCTATGAAAGCTCACAACTAATTGGCATTGAATCCGATTGGACAGCTTGGATGGCAGAGAGTCGAGAAATTCTTCTCAGCGTTGTGTATACCGAAGCTATGAGAACTGCAATTACCCGCGCCGATCAAAGTGGCTCTGAACTTGGCGCCCAATCATTAAGCTCAGACTATATCAATGGCATGAAAAACATTTCTCGACAGCGTCTCGGCCTGGCAGGCATGCGACTGGCAATATTTTTCGAGAACGAATTGAACTAACTACACCGCCATTTTCATTGATTTGATTCCGTCTATTTCTCTAACTACGTTTTGCACCAGTCGGTGACCCGCTCGTTTCTCTAAACTCATTATCGATTCCGGGTGAAACTGCACGGCAGTTATAGGTAACTGTGTGTGCTCTACCGCCATGACTTTTTGATCCTCCGTTTGTGCAATCACTGAGAGGCAGGGGGGCACCGCTTTCGCAACCAAAGAATGCTAGCGACCGGCAGTGAACTGCTCAGTGATACCTTGAAACAATGCTGCACCGGTATGATTTATTCGCGAGGGTTTACCGTGCATTGGATAATCTAATTGCTCTAGGCTACCACCAAAATATTCAACGATACCTTGCAAGCCTAAACACACTCCGAAAATAGGAAACTTTTTCTCTACACAGACAGCAATGGTTTCACTCATCGCAAAATCTTCGGGTGTCGAAGGACCAGGGGAAAGAATAACCAAGTCAACATCCTGTTCCTGTAAGTACTTCCTGGCCGCAGCAGGTCTCAGCGTTAACAACTCAACTCCACATTGGCGAAAGTATGACGCCAGGTTATGCACGAACGAATCCTGGTGATCCACCATCAATGCTTTTATAGGATTCGCTAATTTAAGCCTGGGGAGTTCAGACTGCACACTACTTTTCGCGTTACTCCCATTAATTGCACTTATAAGTGCACTTGCTTTTAATCGAGTTTCTATCTCTTCGGCTTCTGGATCTGAATCAATTAGCAACGTTGCACCGGCGCGAATTTCAGCGACACCGTCCTTCACCCTGACGGTGCGCAAAGTGAGTCCGGTATTGATATTTCCATTGAATCCAATATGACCGAGTGCACCACCATACCATCGGCGAGGAGACTTCTCGTTAGCTTCGATGTATTGCATCGCTGCCAGTTTAGGTGCTCCGGTTACTGTAACTGCCCAGGTATGGGCGAGGAAACCATCGAGGGCATCAAACTCGTCTCTTAGAGTACCCTTAACATGATCAACGGTGTGAATAAGTCGGGAATACATTTCAATTTGACGCCGACCCACTACCTCAACTGAGCCAGGGACACAGACTCGGGATTTATCATTGCGATCAACATCGGTACACATTGATAGCTCTGACTCGTCCTTGGCGCTATTGAGCAAAGTCTTGATCTGGTGGGCATCACTTATAGCATCTTCGCCGCGTCGAATGGTTCCAGAGATTGGGCAGGTTTCAATTTGCTTACCATCAACTCGCACAAACATCTCCGGCGACGCCGCAATCAAGTACTCTTGTTCTCCTAGATTCATGAGCGCGCCGTAGGGAGCGGGATTACTTTCTTTTAGGCGGGTAAAAACTTCCGCTGGGCTGTCCTTGCATGGTTCGTAGAAACATTGGCCAGGCACAACTTCGAACAAATCACCCCGCCTAAAATATTCCAAGGCTTTGCGTACTTGCTCAGCGTATTCGCCTGTTGCGTGATCGCACTCTGCCTGTACATGAATTGCAGGCGCATAGGCCGTTACTTCTCCCGTTCGTTTAAAACCACCGGTGGTTTCGGTTTTCTTTTCCGATTTCCAGCTGCCACAGTTAAACTCATAGTTATAGCAAATCGATTTCTCAATACGATGGTCCGCAACGATAATCTGGTCTGGCAAGTACAACACCATATCCCGGTCCTGCTCACCTCGCTCCTGATAACGCGCCACGTCTTCGAATTGAAAAGTTAAGTCGTATCCGAATGCACCGTAGAGTCCAAGATAAGGATCTTCCGACGATTGAAATCGATTTACGATTTCGCGCAATACTGAAAACACACTTGGTCGACGGGAACGTAATTCTTCTGCTACTTCTGCCTGTTCATTACCAACAGTTAGCGAAATTTTGTTCGCATCTGCACTAAGCTCATCAATCGCTTCACAATTATGCAAGGCAAAATAAATCTCCGGCAAGAGGATCACTCCGCGCTGATTCAGTGCTTCTACGGTGATTTTTCGGTCCCGTGCAATTATCTGTAAAGGAGGATTTACGAAACCAATATCCCAACGGGTGTAACGTCCCGGATATTCAAAACTCGACGCGAGCAACACACCTTTTCGCTCGTTCAGCGATAAGGCCAACTCTTCAGTCGCCTTTGCATAATCGAGTTCCATTGCAGAACGTCGAATGCGCACACCACTTGCGCATTCATATTGAATCTGACTGGGAATTTGCATAACCAAAACCTCTTACTACTGAGCCCAATTCAAGACCGGTAAGAGTTATGGCGTGCTAGAAGGAAAACTTAGGACAATAGACCGCCACAACCCTGGGCGGCCAAAGAAGAAACTACTCTTGTTTCAACTGGCAGCCCTTGTCGGAAAACCACCAGAAATAGAAGCGTGTGTTCATAGTGGCGCGATTCTGCGCTTCGATTGGTGCTATGTCAACTGCCAGATCGGCATAGATTTGGATTAATTTTCCACGCAGGCCCCAATTTCTGGGCTTTGCGTCATCGAAAGAGGAAATTTGTGACTAAACTAAATGTAGGGAACTATTAGCTGGAAAAACTTCGATAGTAGTTCGTTCTATAGATTTTTATTTTAACAAAACAATGAGTTATGTTCAGTAACTGGCCTTGGTGCCAACAAGATTCAATCCCACTAGCCACCACATTGGCGAGCGCGGTCTGCTTTTTTTGGGATTCTGCACCATTTATCTGGCCTGCGGAGGAAAAAGCATGAATCCCTTGCTCTCCGCCCGCATCGTGGTGCCAGCTTGTCTTTTCGTCTTGGTTACGGCGGCGTTAGTGCTGAGCACTATGATTTCCTCACGTCTAGACACACAACTAACTGTCGAGTCGAAATCAGGCGTTATTGAAACCACATTACTCGGACTGCACCAAACATCGACGAATACATCGAATGAAACCAGCTCAATTGAACTGCAACGGGCATTGACAAATTTGGGTGCAGATCAGGACATTAGCTTTCTTTTTGTTACCGATCCAGTAGGCAATGTAGTGTCTTCTCTTAATCCAGCATTGATTGGAAAACACTGGACTGCAATAAATCCTAAACCTTCGAGCTTTAACCAATTATCAGCAAGTAGTGAGCCGACAGTCATCGACAACATGCCAATGAAATCACTTGCCGGATTAACTCAGTTTTGTGGTTTTGCCAATACCACAGGCATTCTTCCACAAAGTTGTGGTGTGATTTACATGGAAGTTGATCTGGCAAGACAACTCGCGGCGAATAACTCCGTCCGCATTGAAGGTTTGCTGGTTTCAACAGCCCTCACTGTATTTGCAGCGATTCTAATTTTAATTGTCTTAAGCATAAGTGTTACTAGCCGAGCGGAAGACCTTATTAGAAAGATCGGAAAGTTCAAGAAGGGGAATAGAGACATACGAATACCGGTGCAAGGTATTGGCGAACTCGCTTCTCTAAGTAATTCCGTAAATGAATTGTTCGAAAATATTCAGGAAGACGAACGTGCTGTTTCTGAGAAAGGAACTCGATATGAATCCCTTATCGACACAATGGCAGATGGACTCATCACCTTGCTTCATGATGGCACCATTGAATCCATGAATTTTGCAGCAGAAAGATTACTGGGATTTGAGCAAAAAGAATTGGTTGGGAAAAATATTTCCCTTCTGGTTACTGATCCAGAAGCTGCCAACGCAGAAAGATTTTTAAACAGTTTCATTGAGCAAGAAGGTGACGCAAAAGGAAGTAGTGATCGTGAGATTGAAGTACGCACGAAAGATGCGGAAGTCTTACCAATGCGATTATCCATGAGCAAAATGAAACTCGAAGAAGAGACGCTGTTTATTGGACTGCTTAGTGATATATCTCGCATCAAATCAATGGAGAAAGAACTCAGAACTTTAAACAAGGAACTAAGTGAAACCAATGAGCAGCTGGAACAAACTGTCATAACCGATGCACTAACCGGCCTCTATAACCGGCGTCATTTCGACTCTACGTTTAGTAAGGAATTACAACGCTCAACCCGTCAACGATCATCTATTTCACTCATTGTCGTGGATATCGATTTCTTTAAACAATTCAATGACCGCTATGGTCATGCTCTCGGAGACGAATGTCTTGCCAGGGTATCGAGTTGTATTAAGAACGTTTTTAAACGAAGCGGCGATTTACCTGCACGCTATGGTGGAGAAGAATTCGCCATTATCTTACCCGGCTGTGATGGTCTCGAATTGCAGGAACGGGCAGAAACTCTGCGCATGGGTATCTATGATTTGAAAATCCCCCATAGCTCTTCCCGTGCAGACGAAGTGGTTACCGTCAGCGTTGGCGCAGTTACCTATAAACCAGCCTCGAAAGAAGTCCTCGCGCCAAAACCGAAAGAGCTATTTACCGAAGCTGACAAAGCACTCTACCGCGCCAAAGCTAGCGGGCGTAATCGAGTTGTGTTTGCCGGCCAATATCAGCCAATACCAATTCTCTCGACACCCGGTAACTACTACGGACACTTGATTTCGCGCTAGTTAGGAACAGATCTGACTAAAGCGCGTATTTATCCTTACCGTTTGATTAAACTGATTACGCACAAACTCTCCTGTCGCATAACCGCGCTCCCCCGGCAGTCCCAAGCGTCTGGCGGCAAAAGGCGTCATGGTATTCTGTCCTGGACGAAAGACTTTTAAAAATCCGGTGTAGTCCGCCAGGTAGAACGGCTTGTCGAATCTCTCCGCGGTTTCTGTATCTACCCGTGAAAAATAGCGATTGTTGGGAGCCGCATTGCCATGGGTATGCCAAAAAGCCACAACATCATCCCAGCTTTCAGCAGTAACTCGAATACTTATGGAATTTGCGCGAGCACTTCCCCGAGTCACTGTGTATCCATAGCGGTTATTAGATCTGAATATCGTCCCCATGTACTCCCGATCTTCTTGGATGGAAATAGGGTTATAGGCGTCGGCTGCGGCAATTACGGCTTCTTCAACTGTAAAATAATCCGCACCGGATTGATTCACTGCCGCGGTGGCGGACAGTGAGGCAATCAGAGCAATCAAACCGAGAACACGGTTAGTCATGAAACTACTCCGAATGTTTTTTTGTAAATCCTAGACGATTTACTCTTGTTATTTGTTTACAACGCTTAAACTCAAACTTTCTCCACTTTGACTTGCTCGCTAGCTGCCCGGATTTGTTTTTATATAGTGAAGGACAGACCCCATGCTGAGAACCAAAATTCCCAGTCTGATACTTACACGGAATCATCCCAAAAAATGTCCAGAAATTGTTTTCATTGGCATTACAGCCTAATTCGATAGGCGCTATACTGCGCGCTCCGCAGGGTGGCGACGTACCCAAAAAATATTGCAGACAGAAACAAGCGAAGCGCTCTAAGAGGAAGTTGTGTCTCAAGCCAACATCAGTCTCTCAGTCTTAGATCAATCTCCAATTAAAGCAGGCAGTGATGCCTCTGCAGCTTTGCAGGAGACCCTGGAGTTAGCAAAACTCTGCGACGATCTCGGCTACTTTCGCTATTGGGTCGCCGAACATCATGCCTCCGATGCCCTCGCAGGTTGTTCGCCCGAAGTATTGCTTGGTCGGCTCGGCGCAGAAACCACTAAGATTCGCCTGGGATCTGGCGGCATCATGCTTCCCCATTACAGCCCTTATAAAGTGGCAGAAAATTTTAAAATTCTTGAAACCCTTTATCCCAATCGTGTGGACTTAGGTGTAGGTCGCGCGCCAGGCACAGATCCCTTTACAGCGGCGGCGATTCGTTATGGCTCCAGAGTCGGACCCGAACATTTTCCGAATATGGTGGTTGATTTACAGGCCTTATTGAACGACACAGATCCTAGAACCCCAGGGATGGAAAATGCGCGAGCGTTCCCGCAAGTTGCGAATCCGCCGGAACTTTGGATGCTAGGATCCAGCGAGGACAGCGCAAACTTGGCAGCACTCACTGGACTTCCTTACAACTTTGCCTACTTTATAAATCCGCAAATCAGACCCGATATCTTCGATTATTACCGCGAGCACTTTGAGCCTGGCCCCAACTGCAATGAACCCAGGGCTGCACTAACCTTATTTACCGTTTGTGCTGAAACCGAAACTGACGCGCTGGAACTCTCCAAAAGCCGAGATCTCTGGTTCATTCGCTTGTTACGGGGAAATCCCGGTCCCTTCCCCAGCGTGCAGGAAGCAATGGATTACGACTACAGCGAAGGAGAACTGAGGGCTATAGAAGAAAATCGCGACCGCCGTGCCGTAGGCACGCCGGAACAGGTGTGTGAAAAACTCGAATCTTACAAAAAACAGTTTGATCTCGATGAACTCATGATATTGACCATCACCCATGATCCGCAGGCACGACGGCGATCCTATGAATTGCTGAATTCAGCCTGGTAAAGCCCTTTTTTTACAGCAAAGATTCCGCTTTGCTAGACGCAGCCAAACAGAGTCTTTATCCTAATCTCCAAGTAGATACAGGAGCATAAAGTGAAAAAAATAAATCTAATAATACTGCTATGCCTTCTCTCGCCAACTCTATACGCACAACTGGCCTCGCCGGATGATAATGGCGTTACTTTCGGTCATGTCCACCTTAATGTTTCTGACATCGAAGAACATAAACGCATCTGGGTTGAACACTTCAACGGCACGATTGTGGAAAGAGGCCCGCTCACTGTAGCCAAGCTACCCAACATGATGGTGGCATTAACGGATCAGGCACCGTCGATGGGTTCCCGCGACACGGTCATGCATCATTTCGGTTTTAAAGTGCGCAATATGGATAAATTTTTAGACAAATGGCGCGCAGATGGTCTTGAAGTAGGCAGTATATTCTTCGGGTCCGAAGGGCAACTCAATGCCTATGTAATCTTACCGGACAATATCGCGGTTGAGATGCAGGAAGACAAAGGACTACATCTCGAGATTACGGGATATCATGTTCATTGGTTTTTAGATAATCCAGAAGAAATTCTGCAATGGTATGTGGAAATGTTCGACCTGGAGATTCGATCCAGAGGACGAATCCAAACAACCACAAACGTTCCCGGCATGAATATGAGCTTCGGTGCCAACAACAGTGGCAGGCAAGCAACTCAAGGTACAGCTATTGATCATATCGGTTTCGAAATCGATAATCTGGAGGAATTCTGTCGCCAACTGGAGGCAAAAGGCATTGTATTCGATGTACCTTATCGGGAAATTCCAGCCATAGGACTGAACATCGCATATTTCACAGATCCTTCTGGTGTATATGTAGAGCTTACCGAAGGATATGACGAGTATTAGGTTCGAATGAAAGCGGAAACTGTTTTAAGTTTTGTAGTTGGTTTTTTGGCCATCGCCGGTGTAGGTGGCTCAATTTTCTTTCTTTTTTCCGGTGGGGCCAACGAAGGCTTCGAAGAATACCCCATTATTACCAGGTCACATGTGATACCTGGCGCTATTTATCTAGCATTGGCACCGCTGCAGTTTTCAAAATCTATTCGCAATAGAAATCGCGCTTATCACCGCTGGGCTGGTCGACTGTTAGCATCGATCGCTATGGTAGCGGGAGCCGGTGCATTGTTTTTAGGGGTGATCATCCCCTACTCTGGATTACCCGAACAAATAGTCACTGGATTTTTTGGCTGCCTCTTTCTTTTCTCCACTGCAAAGGGATTTTTATCTGCCAGAGTGAAACAATTCGATGCTCATCGTGAATGGATGATGCGGGCCTTCGCCATTGGATTATCCATTGCAACCATGAGACTTATTTTTGTACCCATCTTAATTATTATCGGAGATCCAACTCGCGCAGAGGCCGAGTTGTACTCGATAGTTTCCTTCACTATTGCGTTCATATTGCACAGCGGATTTGCAGAATACTGGATTCGACGTACACGTGTTAAGCAAGAAATCTCTCCGACATCCGCTTTAAGTACCAGTTAGCTTGGAATCAACCATGAAAAAACTAATCTTATCCTCAGCCATACTGCTGTGTTCGACTCAAATCACTGCTCAATCTATAACCCTGGAACAGGCTATGGCTCATCCCGACTGGCTGGGCAGACAGCCGCAGCAGCCTTACTGGTCCGATGCCAGCGATTCGATCTATTACCGCCGAAAAAGATTAAGTATGGAGCAAACCGATCTATTTCGAGTGTCACTGGACGGTGAAAACACCGAGCAAGTCTTTCCGGAAGACTTTCCTGAGATCGATATAGATGGAGACATAGTCTCCCCCAATGGTCGCTTGAAAGCCTACGCTCGGGAAGGAGATATTTACGTTAAAAACTTGCGAAACGGTGAGATCACCCAACTTACCCGTACCGCTGCAACTGAATCTTCTCCCGTCTTTGCTGCCGGCAATGACAAAGTCATCTTCAACCGGGAAGAAGTGATTCTGGTAAGAGACCTCGAAACAGGCCTGGAATCACGAGCCGCGGATTTACGCTTTGAAAATCCACCGGAAGACGAAGACGGCAACTATCTTGACGACCAGCAACTCAGGTTATTCGACATTATTCAGTTGCAGGAAGAACGAGAAGAACTAGAAGAAGAATTTGAGAACGAAAATCAACAACTAGACAACTCTCGCATCGGTCTTCCCTACTACCTGGGAGCAGACAATGAACTAATGGAAGCCGCTTTGTCACCGAATGAAAACTGGTTACTGCTTGCTACTCGAGACAAAACTGAACGCACTCCTGGCAGAGTAGGAAGTATGCCGAATTATGTGACGGCTTCCGGCTACGTAGAAAATAGAGAAGTACGCTCAAGAGTCGGCACTACAGATTTCGCCCACCAGCACTTGTACCTGTTAGATCTCGCTCAACATCGAATTGCTGAAATTGATTTGAGCAGTCTGCCCACTATTAAAGACAATCCATTACAAGATCAACTGGGCAATGACTACCCGGAATCGGAAGATGAGGCAGATACACGGGAATTGTATTATTTAAATCTGCTCTGGAGCGACGATGGCAATAATGTGCTGTTTCAAGCCATAAGCCGAGATAATAAAGACCGCTGGTTATTGAGCCTGGATACCGATGGCCTAAGTTTTACCGAGATTGAAGAAAATGAAGAAGGCGAAGATGAATCAAGCAACGATTCTATTGCCGATCTAACGACTCCAATTGATCTGGCGAATAATCATCTACAACTCGTCCATCATAATCATGATCCAGCCTGGATTAATCGTCAGTTTATCGCTGCCGAGTGGCTGCCAGACGGTGAATCATTCTTCTTTCTTAGTGAACAGGATGGCTACGGGCATATTAATCTCTTTGACGGCAATTCCTCGCAGCAAATAACCAGCGGAAAATTTGAAATTCGTGAACCCAGCCTAACTCGCGACGGAGAGCAAATTTATTTTAGAGGAAACCTCGAGCACCCCACGGTCTATGAGATTTATCGAGTCAATTTAGATAACAGTGAAATCGAACAGATTACCGATCTTGGTGGCATGAATAACTATCGCTTATCACCAGACGAAGAAAAATTATTAATCATTCATAGCGAAGCAACCAAGCCACCGGAAATTTTCACAACCAGAACGAGACCTTATTCCGCAGTTACACAGAAAACCGATACCATAAGCGATGAATTCAACAACATTGCCTGGGCCGAGCCGGAATACATTGAAGTACCCTCTTCCCATGTTGATGATCCCATCCATTCTCGGGTTTACACACCCGACAACAATGAATCCAACCGTCCAGCGGTAATCTTTATTCACGGTGCCGGCTATTTGCAGAACGCTCATCAGGGCTGGTCAGGGTATTTTCGAGAATTCATGTTTCATAGTTTTCTCGTTCAGCAGGGTTATGTAGTGTTGGACATGGATTATCGAGCTTCCCTTGGTTATGGGAGAGATTGGCGCACCGATATTTATCAACGTATGGGCACGCCAGAAGTGGAAGACCTCGCCGACGGAATTGACTGGCTGGTGCAAAACAAAAATGTCGGGCGGAATAGAGTCTGCACCTACGGCGGTTCTTATGGGGGCTTTCTTACTTTAATGGCTCTGTTTCAACATCCTGATTTGTTTGCCTGTGGTGCTGCCTTAAGACCAGTGACTGATTGGGCGCATTACAATCATGGCTATACCTCGAATATTCTCAATATCCCAGAACTTGATCCTGCCGCCTATGAACGCAGCTCTCCCATCGAATTCGCAGAAGGATTAGAGAAGCCTCTGCTTATCGCTCATGGTATGTTAGACGATAACGTGTTCTTTCAGGATTCTGTGCGCCTGGCACAACGATTAATTGAATTGAAAAAAGAAAACTGGGAATTGGCTGTATATCCGATTGAACCCCATGGATTCCGAGAACCCAGTAGCTGGCTCGACGAGTACCGACGAATTTATAAATTGGTTGAAGAGACATTGAAGAAGTAAATACTGTGCGCAAACTTCCACTACCGATCAATCATTTAGCTTCACTGACAGCCGACGGACGACCTGCCGCTCTGCCAAGGCAATTTTCCCGGCGTGATTTTCTGAAAATTGCCGGCGCAGGATCAGCAGCTGGCTTATTGCTTACCAATGCGAAACCAGTAGCTGCCCAAAGCCTTACTTCTACCGAACGAGAACTATTACTGCATGCTATAGACTCCGCCATGGCGGCCGGTGCCGACTATGCCGACGGCAGAGTCATTCGCACGCAGTTCGAGGCCATCGGTACGCGCGAACAGACTATTACTCAGGTACAAAACACCGATTCATTTGGCATAAATGTGAGAGCCCTGGTCGGTGGTAGTTGGGGCTTTTCTGCTACCCGCGATCTCGATCGTGAATCAATTGCCAATATGGCAAGAGAAGCTGTAGCAATCGCTAGTGCTAATAATTCAGTTGCACCTACAGAAACGATTCTTGCGCCAGTGGATGTTTATCCTGATGAAAACTGGGTAACCCCACACAGCATCGATCCGTTTACGGTGTCTCTGGAAGAGAAAGCAGCGCTGCTGTTAAACGCCAACGCTGAAGCATTGAGAGAAAACAATATTCGCTTCGTCTCCAGTTCTGTCTTGTCGGTTAAAGAAGAGCGCTTAGTTGCGACTTCCGAAGGCTCCTTAATTAATCAAACACTGTTTCGAATAAATCCTTCGATGAGTATCACAGCCATTTCTGACGATGGCACAGACTTTCAATCGAGGTCTGCCGTGGTTGAGCCAGCGGGTCGGGGTTACGAATACATATTAGGCCTCGACCTTGTGGGCAATGCGCCCAAATGGGCCGAAGAAGCTGCCATGAAATTGAATGCTGTCGCGGTTGAACCGGGTAAGTGGGATCTCATACTACACCCTTCGAATCTCTGGTTAACCATTCACGAATCCATAGGTCATCCAACAGAACTCGACCGAGCCTATGGTTATGAAGCGAATTATGCAGGAACTTCTTTCATGCATCCGCCGGAAGAAGTGTTGGGGAATTTACAACTTGGACCGGAATTCATGCAATTCGTTGGCAACAGAACCGAAGCTGGAGGTTGTGCAACCATTGGCTGGGATGATGAAGGTGTCCCAGCCGAATCCTGGCCAATAATCGAAGATGGCATCTTCGTGGATTATCAAACAACGCGTGAACAGGCAGCCTGGATCGAAGACTTAACCGGTGTTACCCGCAGCCATGGCTGTGCCTACGGTCAAAATTGGGAAAGCATGCCCTTTCAACGTATGCCCAATGTCAGCTTAATGCCAGGAGAGGAAAATCTGAGCGAAGACGATGTTATCGCTGCCACCGAACGAGGCATCATGGTCGAAGGACGTGGTTCTTATTCCATCGATCAGCAACGCTATAACATTCAATTCGCCGGACAGGTTTTTTGGGAAATTAGAAACGGCAGAAAGTATCAAATGCTGCGTGATGTAGCCTATGTGGGCAGAACCCCCGAGTTCTGGAATGCTCTGGATGTTATCGGCGGCGACAGTACTTATTTTCTCGGCGCCTCCTTTGGTGATGCAAAAGGACAACCCATTCAAGTTAACGCGGTATCACATGGCTGCCCAATTTCGTTGTTCCGCGACATCGATATTATTAACACGGCGTAACCAGAGTAATGGCAGAAGAAAAAGGATTATCAACAAACGATCTTCGTGCAATCAGCGACCGCATTCTGAGAATGTCCGTGGCCGATCATTGCCGGGTGAATATCAATTCAGGTTGGCGCGGATATACTCGCGTAGCTACCAATCGAATTACCAGTGCCGGTGGCAGAGATAATACTGCTATTACCATTACCAGTATTTTTGGCAACAAGATTGCCTCTGTAAATACCAATCGATTTGATGACGATGAATTGGAACTGGCGGTGAGACGCTCTGAAGAAATGGCGCGTTTGGCGCCTGACAACCCTGAGTACATTGAAGAACTGGGTCCACAAAATTTTAGTAGTGTTTCTGCTTATTATGAGTCTACCGGTAGCTTAGAGCCGCAAACCAGAGCAGAGGCGGCAGCAATCGCCATTCAGCAGGCGGCGACCGCCGATCAGATCGCTGCTTCCTATATGGATGTAAGAGCAGGCACTTCGGCAGTTGCAACTTCCAATGGACTGTTTGGCAGTCATTCCAGTACTGGCGTCGCCTACACTCTTACTTCCCGTTCGCCAGATGGTCTTCAATCAGGCTGGGCAGGAGATGAAGGCAACGACTGGAACAATATCGAGACTCTGCGAGTCGCTAACGATGCTGTAAGAAAGTGCCGGGATTGGAACAAGACCGCACTAGAGCCAGGAGAATACACAGCAATTCTGGAACCCACGGCTGTGGGCATGCTCATGTTTCGCATGATGAACGCTTTTAATCAACGTACAGCTGATGAAGGCCGTTCTTATTTTTCCAATCCTGCTGGCGGCAATCGTATCGGTGAAATTCTGTTTGATGAAAAAGTAACCCTGTACAGCGATCCGAGCTATCCCGATGCAGAGACTGCGCCATTTACTAACAGCGGTTTGCCAGTCAATCCCAAAGTCTGGGTCAATGCCGGCAAACTGGAAAATCTATCGCGCTCAAGATATTGGGCTGATCAACAAAACCAGGAAGCAATAGCAGGACCATCAAACTTTATCATGCAGGGCGGCGATTCCAGTGTTGAAGAAATGATCGCTTCCACGGAACGAGGGGTCTTACTCACGCGATTCTGGTATATCCGCGGCCTCAATCCCAGAATCGTGTCCTACACAGGACTAACCCGGGATGGAACTTTTCTAATAGAAAACGGAAGAATTACCAGGCCGGTAACGAACTTTCGATTCAATCAATCGCTTGTATCTATGCTGCAAAATGTAGAAATGCTCGGACCTTCAGTACGAGTTGCCGCTTCAGAAAACAGTTCCGTGAGCACGCCAATCGTAGTGCCGGCTTTAAAGGTCAATGGATTTAATCTTTCTAGTGTGAGTGACGCGATCTAGTCAATCTGCAAACTTTGGAATTTCCAATTATGAAACGCCGTAAATTTCTTACCAATACAGGTCTTGGTTTTGCGCCAATAATGTTTCCTGCACTCGCCTTAGCTCAGAACCAACGGCCGCGCATTACCGATATAAAAGTCCATCGAATGCGTACCCTCGGCGAAACTGGGATGATGGAATCAGCCTGGGCTCCAGGCAGAGCTTACATGCGACGTATCGGCGGTGGAACTGTAACTGAAATATTCACAGATCAGGGCATTAGCGGTATCGCTCCTGGCATGAATGTTTCTGGTATCAATCGCATGAAACAACTACTAGTTGGTCAGGATCCTTTCGACAATGAATCTTTAAGTCATCAGATGCGGTATACCAATGGCGCAGCCAGTAACTGGCGTGATGTCGCCTGTATGGAAATTGCCATGTGGGATATTGTCGGCAAGGTGGCGGGGCAACCCCTTTACAAACTTTGGGGCGCACAAAAAGAAAAAGTCGCTGCTTACGCCAGCATGATTCAGCTCTCTACACCAGAAGAAAGAGCAGAGACGGCTGTTCGCCTTAAAGAAGAAGGATGGCAGGGCATGAAAATACGCCTGCATCATCTTGAGCAAAAAGAAGACATTCGCACGATCGAACTAGTAAGAAATGCAGTAGGTGATGATTTTGAAATCATGACTGATGCTAATCAGGCGCAGTCGAGCGGGATATGGCAACCCGGCATTCAATGGGATTATAAACGCGCACTGGATACTGCACGGGCGTTAAACGAAATGGATGTTTATTGGTTGGAAGAACCGCTTCGCCGCTACGATTATGAAGGCCTGGCGGAACTTAATCGGCAAACTGACATTTCCCTTGCAGGTGGAGAGAACAATCAGGGTATTCAGGAATTTGTGGACATCATTAAGCGCAAACTATACGACATATTGCAGCCTGAAATTCTTGTAACAGAAGGCGTACAGGGATTAAGAACGGTTGCGGCACTGGGATTAGCCCATCATAAACAAGTAATCCCTCATCATGGTGGAGGACAACTAGGGACGATTGCTCAGCTTCACATGATAGGGACATGGCCTCATTGTCCCTGGGTGGAAATCATGAATGATCCACCTATCTCTCCTTATACCAATGGCTTCGCCATCTTTGAAAATGCACCAGAAGTTGATGCCGAAGGTTTTATGGCTATGCCCCAGGGTCCGGGTCTCGGAGTTAATATCAATAGAGAGTTAATTACAGATAGCTCTTAACCAGAGTTGGTATTTTCGTCTTTTTCCGGAGCTGTTTCTTTATCACGTTTGGCTGGCTTGGTGAATTCTGCGGAAATTGTTTGTGCTTTCTCTTTAACTTGCTCTACTACTTTAGAAAAATTCTTTTTGATAGCAGGAGTTGACTCTTCCAAGTGCTTTGTCCAGTTTCCTATTGGAAAATCCACGTTTCTTCTAGCCAACTCAACCCCAACCCAATAACCGAGGTAAGCAATCAGCACCCAAATGATTATCGAGTCCGCCGGCCAATACATAAACCAGACGAAGGCCTGAATGACATTGCCAAATTGATTGATCAATAACTCAACCAGGAAACTGATGATGCCATCGCCGAAGAGGGCTTCAAATCCGGGAAAGTTAAATATAAATCCAAAAAATTGCGATATCTCTATCACGGCGAATGTCCAGAGACCTGCTAAACCATAAAAACCTGTCCCAAACCACGACCATTTTTCGTAGACGTAATTGGCATTCTGGTTTTCATTGTCGGCAACTACCTTCTTCATTTTTTTTAAGCGGCTTGAAATCGCTTTATGATCAGCTTGCCGATCAATTTCACCCGAGCTAAATAACCAGGTAAAAAGAAACCAGCTGAGCGCAACCAAGGGTGCGCCCAGCAAAAGAATTGCTTGAAAAAGATCCAGAATATTCATGCTTACCAGATCATTAAGGATGAATTATTCGTAGCGAGCTTCCTGCGGCATTAATGCAGCACGAATGATGGATCCCCAAATTAAATTGCCCATGTCATTTAAATGCAGTCCATCTTCAACAAAGATGTCTGTCATAACTGAGCCATCAGCTTTTAGAAATGGAGTGGCAGAATCAATGTAGTAAACCAGGGGGTCATGCTTTGCGATATCCTGGTAAGCGGCATTGACGTGCTGTGCATTTTCCCAAACACCCACTCTCAGGGCTGAAGGTTTAACCGCCATCACGTAAATACGGGTTTCGGGAAGTTGCTCATGCACTTTGGCAACAATCTGCTTTAAAGCACCAACAATGTCCGCTTCTGGAATCTCATAAGCCGTGTCATTGTCACCTTCGTAGATAAGAATTGCTCTGGGTCGATACTTCAGGGCAACAGTATCGAGATGATGCAGTACATCATTCATGACACTGCCACCGAATCCTCGAGGAATTACGGTTAGTGGTGCCAGTGCCTTTGCCGCTTGATCATTCCAGCGAGCGATACTCGAACTGCCGGTCAGCACAATCGCGTCCAGTGGCGGAGGATTCGCTCGATCTTCGTTGGCAAAGCGATCCATCGCATCGTTCCACACCGTGGGGTCGGTGCCGCGCTGAGCGCTTGCAGGAATAGCTATTAAAACCAGCAATAACAATACAAAGCTGTTCTCAAACAATCGACCTGTGAGTTTATTCATAATGTAAACCTTCTTGTTAAGGTAGAAATGTCTGCCAGCGAGTTTAATCGATGCGCCCACCGAATTCTAACCATTGTGCTAATTCTGGCCCACATTCTTTCAGTGCAAGCTCATTGTAGGTAGCGATTTGCTCGTCGGTAAATACGCCTTCCCAGCGCTTGTTTGTGCCTTTATGGAAGAAATTACTCGTGTCTTTCCAGATACCTTGAGTGCCTCCGGGTGCCATATTTTCCGCATTGGCTTTCATGGATCCAAATGAAACCCCTTCTAGTAAGCTTGGCCAAATCTCTTCATTAACTGGAATATCGAGATACGCAGAGATGCGGCGCATCTCTCCATCCAAATCTTTCAATAAGTCATCAAAATGTACCATGAGTATGTTTGGCAGATGACGATAATCCCACCAACTCTTAGCATGATGCAGGTGAGACCAGAAAGGAAAACCATCGTTCTCCCAATCGAACGAGCTTTTTGAAAGCCAATCGTCTATCGCAGGACCAATTTCTTCTGGAGGATACGCCAGTGGAGGACCTTCCCTGCCCGGTGCATTATTCATTTCCTCGAAGACCTGGGGCTGCATATTATTCCAGTGATTCCACATGGACATAAAAACGTCTTTGCCATCCCGACCGACAAAAATATATTTAATCTCATCAAAAAATCGTATTCCCTCTATGGGCAAATGGGTTTTGATGTACCGTCTATTGGACAAACTTTCGAGCCCTGCCAGCACTTCTTCTATGGGGCCAAAGTTAGCATCTAACCAGGGAGTGAGTTGGTCCTGTGGCGCCGGCGGTTTTGGCGCTTGAAAAACGAGTGCGGCACAAATACCTTGCATCCAGGTCGTGCCGGCTTTGTATGACGTGGTGATTACGATGTCGTCATTTCTGACTTTAAAATTATCCCACCGATTACTATCAAACAATGCACTTACATAGCGCTGCGTGAATTCTGGTTTTGCGCTGCTCATGTCAGTTCTGTCCTTTGTTATTTTTGCTGAGAGATTGGAGTTTAGGGCAAGGCAATTTCCGATGCCAGCTCTTAGCTAACTTTACCCAATAATGATTCGAGCCCAATATTATTGCGAGACCCTGATTTTAGTACTAACTCTAAATGATCTTCTTGAAACTGCAACAATTGTGCTATGGCTGATTCTATCTTGTGGAATTGTGTTCGATTGAATTCTTTTTCTGAATAGTCAATTTATGTCCGCAGCGTGTTCTTTTAGCTTGCCCAGATCGACTATCTCCAGTGCACGCTTGTGAGTTCGCATTAAATAAACTTTTGGCGCCATTCCCTGTTCGTAGGCTTCCAGCCAGCGTGCAGCACAGAGACACCATCGATCGCCAGGCTCAAGTCCTGGAAAGCCAAAATCCGGCATCGGTGTGGAGAGATCATTGCCGCGAAAGCGTGAATATTCGAGAAAATCCTGAGTGACTTCAATACACACCGTATGGGAACCGAAGTCTTCGTCGCTGGTATTACAACATCCATCCCGAAAGAATCCAGTGACAGGATCATCGCTACAGCTAAGCAAGGGCTCGTCGAAAACATTTACTGAATCATCCACGATGCTTGTCGCTTCCTATAACGAATACTAGTTTTTGAGGTCTACCCATTTTTGGCCCGAAGGAGGTTTATAGCTTTTGAATTTTTCCAGCATGGCAGCGATACTTGTTTCAACCACGAGCATATCTCTATGCTGTGGTCGAATAAATTTCTCCGCGGCAGCATGATTAAGATATTCCAATAGCTTATCGTAGAAACCATTTATATTTAACAGGCCAACAGGATTCTTATGCAGACCAAGTTGCGCCCAGGTAAGAATCTCGAACAGTTCCTCGAGAGTGCCCAAGCCGCCAGGTAATGCGATGAAAGCATCGGATAGCTCAGCCATCTTCGCTTTTCTTTCATGCAGGGAGTTAACTTCTACTAATTCGGTTAAACCGGCATGAGGCACTTCGGTCCGGAACAAGCCCACCGGTAACACACCTATTACAGTGCCTCCAGCATTGAGAACTGCATTCGCAATTGCTCCCATCACTCCGACTTGAGCACCCCCATAAACTAACTCGATATTTCGCTCTACTAGCTCAACAGCAAGTCTTTCCGCTGCTTCGACATAGACCGGGCTGGCACCAACTGCCGATCCACAATAAACACAAATCCGCTTCACTATTGCCTTATTTCCTCAGTTCTATTCCCAATTATTTTCTCAGCGTCTTAAGACTAAAAACCAGCGACCAATATGTAACACATTGGCCAGTGCAGCGGCAAAATAGGTCAAAGCTGCGGCTTTAAGTATTTTTCTTATCTTAGGAACTTGTTGCTCCTCTACATATTCACCCTCCATCAGAATCGGCAAGGCCTTATTAAAACTAGCGTCCCATTCCTCTGGGAGAATAATCAAGTAAGCTAATGCTCCCGCCAATTGCAGTAACAGACTTAGGCCGATCACTATACCCACCGCAAAAGGAGACCTTAATACCAACCCAATAATTGGAAACGACCACATGATTGCCACACCAGCCTGATTGAGAGCATGGGCAGTAGGCAAATAGCGACTGCGTAATTCGAATATTTTTTCCTTACGATGGAATTGAATTGCATGACCCACTTCGTGCGCAGCAACCGCGATTGCAGTTAGAGACTTTCCGTTGAAATTAGAAGGACTCAATCTTACCGTTTGATCTCGAGGATCGAAATGATCACGAAACGGATCTGTTTCTTCGACTTTTATTCCATCCAATTGAAATCTTTTGACCAGGTGTTGAGCCAGCTCTCCCCCAGTACCAGGAGCATCTTCCAACTCCTTGCTGTATTTCGACATGACATGGCGCACCCAAACAGAGGGGATGTAAACGAGTATCGCGAGTACGGCGCCAATTATTAGAAAAGGCATGTGTATTGCCTTATAGAACTATGTGCAATGCTAAATTACACGATTGAATTTTGGAGAAACTGTTTTCTCTCTTTGCTTTCGCTGGGCGGGGCTTACTTCTCGTAACTGTTGTTCCCTGAACCAAAAATTACAGGCCCACTTTTCTCCCTTCACCACGGGCATTCCACCATGCAAGCTACTTGGGTGTCTGATTAGACTCCCAGGATGGCAGTTATGGAAAAGCATCATCCGACCTTTCTTGGCGCGAATTTCCATGTCCAACTTAGGAAAACAAGTGCCACCACCCTCCTCAACATCGTTGAGATATAACAAACAGGTAACCATGCGTTGCCCACCTTTTGCCATGCAACGCTGACCTCGTTCAGTAGTAGCGTCCCACGCATCGTAATGAGGCGCGTATTCCTCAGTTTCACCGTAATAGATTACTTGTAAGGATTCCGCAAACTCGAGCCCAATGCCGACAACTTCCGCTACTCGCAGCGACAGCTTCTCTATAACTTGATTGTAACTGTGGGGAATCCAGCAATTGCTTCCGGATCGACCAGCGCTTTCAACGCCAGACTTTGCCGAACTAACCAAGGCCTGTTGTAACTTCGGCTTGGCCGCATCCAGCAAGCTGTCGACTTCTTGAGAGTCGAGAAAGTCTTCGAACACATAGACTAAAGGGTCATCATTGACCTTTTGCCCGATTTCGTAAAATTCTCTTAGTTGGACCGTCATAGCAATATTTCCTGGCCACCAGTCTACTAAAAATTCCTAAAGTTAAAAACTCGGTAGTTAATTCTGTGGAAATGAGAATACTAGAAGTTTTTTAAGCTTGCATAGCGATCACGATGAAAAGCGGCATCACCCAGATATTGCTGGGCGACTCTGGCACGCTTTATAAAGAAGCCAATATCGAATTCATCGGTCATGCCAATGCCGCCATGCATCTGCACACCTTCGTTGCTAACTAAGAAAAAGACTTCCGACAATTTCGCTTTTGCGATACTGGCTAGCTCCGCAATTTCTTTACGCTCAGCTTCTTTGTTGTCTAGTGCCCCTAATGCTGCACGAACAACAGATTTGCAGAGTTCGATTTCACTGTACATATTTGCAGCACGGTGTTGCAGTCCTTGAAACGAGCCAATCAGAACGCCAAATTGTTCACGCTGCTTTAGATATTCGATAATGCGATCGAACACTTCCTGAATGCTACCCAACATTTCTGCCGCTAATCCGATTCGGGCAATGTCCAAAACAAAATCCAGGGCCGAAAATCCATTGTCTTCTTCACCCAAGAGTGCAGAAGCAGGAACAGAAACATTACTAAATTCAACTTTTGCCGAATTACGATTGTCCACCATCAAAGTCCTGGTAACTGTAATTCCGGCAGTGTTTGCATCGACAAGAAACAAGCTTATGCCATGAGCATCGCTGGATTCACCTGAAGTTCTTGTAACGACAATAAATTTATCCGCTACATGACCATCCAGGACAAAAGTTTTTGCGCCATCGATGGTAAACAAATCGCCATTCTTAACGGCGGTTGTCTTTATACGATTGGGCCCATGAGAAATATCCTCATCTAACGCTAATGAAACAAGAAGCTCTCCCGCAACGATCTTTGGCAGCAACTGCTGCTTTTGAGAATCAGATCCAATTTCATTTATTGCCGTAGCGCCAAGTAGAACAGTCGAAATTAGCGGAGAACTTGTCAGTGTTCTACCGGATTCCTCCAGTACGATTCCCAATCCTCCATAACCAAAATCAAAACCACCGTAGGCTTCTGGAATGGCCATGCCAGCCCATCCTAACTCCAGCATTTGCTGCCAGATGGCGCTATCGAATCCTGCTTCGTCTTTACTGTCTCTTAAGCGGCGAAGCACCGAGAGTGGCGAGTTCTGCTGACAAAAATTCTTGGCAGAATCTTTTAATAGTTGTTGATCTTCGTTTAACACTAGTGCCATTACGTATCCTTAACTATTTCTCTCGATCCTTACTCATACTTAATATATCTGGTAAGCCCAGGACGCGTTTTGCAATGACATTTAATTGAACTTCCGAGGTACCACCTTCGATCGAATTGGCCTTTGAACGTAACCATTCACGGGTAACCAGTAATTCATCTTCCGCAAATCCCTCTCCTTCCCAACCAAGGCTCTGACTTCCAAGTGCCTTCATCATGATTTCATAACGACGCTTGTTTAATTCGCAGCCATAGTTTTTTAACATCGAGGAAGTGGCATTAGGACCCTGGTCTTGCTTTGACTCTTCAACGGAGCGTTGTGAAGTTAAGGCGAATGCGGTGGAATCTATTCTAAACTGCGCGATTTCGTCCCTAAGCACTGGGTCTGACAACTTATCGGTGTCACCACGATAATGCATGGCTGCACCTTCCAAACTGGACACCGTTGATGTGGTTCCACCACGGTCGGACTGTCCGCTAGCCAGCCCAAAACTGGAAATCATGGTGCGCTCGTGCTGTAACAAGCGTTTTGCAATGGTCCAACCGTCATTGAGTCTGCCAACCAGGTTTCCCGCTGGAACTTTAACGTCATCAAAAAAGGTTTCACAGAAAGGCGATGCACCGCTAATTAACTGAATCGGCTTGGTGGAGATCCCTGCGCTCGCCATATCAAACAGAATAAAACTGATGCCCGCATGTTTTGGTACTTCGAAATCTGTTCGCACCAGACAGAAAATCCAATCCGCTTTGTCTGCATAGGATGTCCAGACTTTTGAACCATTAATAAGGTATTCGTCCCCCTGCAACTCTGCTTTGGTTTTTAAACTCGCCAGATCTGAACCCGAACCAGGTTCGGAGTAGCCCTGACACCATCGAATTTCTCCGCGGACAATCTTAGGCAGATGTTCCAACCTTTGCTCATGAGATCCGTATTCAAGTAAGACTGGGCCCAGCATGCTAATGCCGAAGCTAGTTAATGCCGGTCTGGCGTTAATCCTTCTCAGCTCTTCATTGAGAACAATCGCTTCTTCTTTATTTAGCCCGCCACCGCCATATTCGGTTGGCCAGGTTGGACAGGTCCAACCTTTTTCCGCCATGCGTTCCAACCAGATTTTGCTCTCTGGGTTTTCAAAATGCGGATTACGCCCGCCCCAAACTATTTCTTCCTGCACCATGGAGGTCTGCATAGATGGAGGACAATTATTTTCCAACCACTCCCGCGTACTAGTGCGAAAATCATCGAGAGCCTGCAATTGCATATTCATGAAACCAGAACCTGCCGTCCTTTTACTTTTCCTGCTTTTAAATCCACTAATGCTTCACTAGCTTCCGCCAGAGGCCGTTCGGTAATTTCGATTGGTGAAATTTTCCCCTCTCTTACCATGGCCATAAGATCTGCCATATCTTGTAGGCTACCAACGTAACTTCCTTGAATTATGCGAGCATTCATCGGTATAAAAGGAATGGGCATACTTAAGGCACCACCATAGAGGCCAATGATAATAAGCATGCCTCCTTTGCGCAGGCAGCCGAGACCATAATTTACACTGGCTTCAGCACCGACAAAATCCAGGGCAGCGTAGGCACCGCCGGTAGATTTTCTAATTTCTTTTGCGGACTTTGGATCTGCTGAATTAAAAGTTCGGGAAACTCCCAGCTCCTGCGCTGCAGCAAGTTTGGCGTCGTCTATATCCACAACGATGGAATCTATTCCTAAGGCACGAGCAATTTGAATTGCCATCATGCCCACACCACCAGCACCGATGATGACAACTTCTTCGCCTTCCTGCAGATCTCCGACTTTCTTTAGTGCACCGAAGGCAGTGAGACCAGAGCAGGCATAGGTAGCTGCAAGGGAATCTTGCACATCACCTTTGTCAAAAAGATAACGGCTATGGGGCACCAGCACATGATCGGCAAAGCCACCAGGAATAACGATGCCCAATGCACGGCCTGGTGTGCAGAGTTGTTCCTCACCACGTTTACAGGCAGTACATTCGCCACATCCTATCCATGGAAATACAACGCGACGATCACCTACCGCAACACCTTCTGCTTCCGGACCTACCGCCACTACTTCACCAAATATCTCGTGACCAAGCACCATGCCTTCTCGGCCAACTTCTAATTGCTTACCACCGCCTAATTCGAAGACACCATCATGCATATGTATATCTGAGTGACAAACTCCACAGGCAACAGTTCGAACCAGTACTTCGCTGCCTTGAGGGCTCGGTGTTTCAGTTTCTACTTCAACTAATGGCGCACCGGGCGCAGCAGTTTGATAGGAAATCATTAAGCAGTTCCTCTCTCACGATCCCACTCAGCAAAAGTTTTCCCTGCTTCTGCTAATTCTTTAAGCAGCGGCGCTGGACTCCAATATTGCTCACCATAGCGATCACGAAATTCACAAATCTTGTCATACACATTCTTAAGACCTACCGAATCGGCATAATGCATCGGCCCACCCTTTGCCACAGGGAATGCATAACCGTAGATATAAACCACATCAATATCACTGGCCCTTTGTGCAATACCTTCTTCAAGAATTTTCGCCCCTTCATTAATCAAAGGGTAAAAGCAGCGAGCGAGAATTTCTTCATTACTAACTTCACTTTGCTCAACTTCCAGTTTGCCTGCTTCTTCTTTTATAAGGGCCTCTACTTCCGGATCAGACATGCGCTTTCGAGTTTCTGGATCGTACTTATAGAAACCAGAACCAGTCTTCTGTCCATGGCGACCCATTTCGACTAAAAGCGTACCCATACGATACAACTTCGGGTCGTCTGGCAAATCAGTACGTGCCTGGCGCGCCTTATAACCTACATCGAGACCCGCAAGATCACTCATGGCTAACGGTCCCATGGCCATACCAAATCCTTCCAGCGCTCCATCCACCTGAGCTGGAGTACAACCGTCGAGCAACAGCATTTGCGCTTCGCGGCCATAGCCACCCAGCATGCGATTACCGATGAAGCCGTAACACACTCTAGACAGGGCACAGACTTTTCCGATTTTTTTACCAACCTGCATTACCGTAGCTAATACATCGTCGGCAGTTTTTTCGCCCCGCACCACTTCCAGCAGCTTCATCACGTTAGCCGGACTAAAGAAATGCATGCCTACAACATCTTCTGGTCGAGAAGTTGCTGCGGCAATTGCGTCTACATCCTGATAAGAAGTATTCGTTGCTAAAATCGCACCAGGCTTACAGGCTGCATCCAGCTTTCCAAATATTTCTTTCTTCAAGTCGAGATTTTCGAATACCGCTTCGATTACTAGATCAACATCACCGATATCATCATAAGATGTAGTGCCGGAGATTAAAGCAATGCGTTGCTCCATTTTGTCTTCCGTCATCTTTCCTTTTTGCACGGTAATGTTGTAGTTCTTGCGGATAATGCTATTCCCTCTTTCCAGTGCCTCATCGCTGATTTCTAGCAGGACTACTGGAATACCAACGTTGGCGAAACACATGGCGATGCCACCACCCATGGTGCCACCACCGAGAATGGCAACTTTTTCAATTGGGCGCTTTGCAATGTCTCTTGGCAAATCCTTAATCTTCGCAGCCTGACGCTCGGCAAAGAAAATATGCCGCATGGATGCGGATTCAGGGGAAGACACCAACTCTTTAAATAATTCTCTTTCTCTTTCCAGGCCTTCATCAAATGGCAGCTTAACAGCGGCTTCCAGGCAAGAAACAATTCTGTCCTGAGCAATCTGACCTCGCGCTCTTCTCGCCAGTTGTTTACGGGCACTATCAAAGAAATCAGATTCGACTGTTGAAGGATCTATTGAGATATCTCGGATGCACTTAAGTGGGGCACCTGACTCTACTAAATTTTTCGCATATTGAATCGCACTCCCTACCACATCATCTCCGGCTAATAGCTCGTCGACCAATCCCATTTCATTGGCTTTACCTGCCGGGACTGGATTGCCGCCAGTGATCATGTCCAGCGCCGCTTTTACGCCGGTTATGCGGGGAACGCGCTGCGTTCCTCCGGCTCCCGGTAACAGTCCCAGTTTTACTTCTGGCAAGCCAACCTTGGCGGTCGCAACCGCGCATCGATAGTGACAAGCGAGAGCGACTTCGAAACCTCCACCCAAGGCCGTACCATGAATGGCGGCGATAACGGGTTTGCTGGAATTCTCTATGGCAGTTAGCACTTCGGGCAGCCAGGGGTCTTTTGGCGGCTTACCAAATTCGGTAATGTCGGCACCAGCGATAAAGGTTCTTCCTTCGCAGGCCAGCACTATGGCTTCCGAAGCATCATCCTGTGCTGTGTTTACTGCATTCAATATGCCTTCACGCACTACTTGTGCGAGCGCATTAACCGGAGGATTATTTACGCTGATTACTCCGATGTTTTCTCTTAATTCGTAGCTAACCACTTCAGACATGATCTTTCCTTTTGCTTTCTTTCAATTTATTTCGTTAATACTTACTGGACTTAAACTCGTTCAATAATTGCTGCAACACCTTGCCCGATACCAATACACAAACTGATCGCTGCGTAACGCCCTTGCATGCGCTCGAGTTGACGAGTTGCAGTAATAGCAATGCGCGCACCAGAAGCACCGAGAGGATGGCCTATGGCTATCGCACCACCATTGGGATTGACTCTGGAGTCTTCGAAATCGACTTCCAGCATTTTTAGACAACCTAAGACCTGCGGCGCAAAGGCTTCATTTATTTCGATGATATCCATATCAGACAGTGACAAGTTAGCTCTCTCCAGGGCCTTGCGGATTGCAAACACGGGACCAAATCCCATGACTCGTGGCTCGACACCGGCAACTGCGCCAGAAATAATTTTTGCTCGTGGTGCTACATCGTGCTTGGCACCAATTGCCTTATTTCCCACTATCAAAGTTGCAGCACCGTCGTTAATTCCCGAGGCATTACCTGCAGTGACTATGCCATCATCAAAGAGTGTTCTAAGGCCCGCCATGGCTTCCACATTTGATTGCGGGCGTGGATGTTCATCCGCATCTACCATGATGGGAGGTTTTTTCCGTCCTTGAGCGACTTCGATGGGAATTATTTCGCTATTGAAGAATCCGTCCGCTCTTGCCGCCTCATACTTCGCTTGTGAACTGGCGGCAAAATTGTCTGCTTGTTCTCGAGTAATGGCCAAGTCTTCCGCAATGTTATCCGCTGTTTCGGGCATGGAATCGTTACCGAATGCGGCAGCGAAGGCTGGGTTCGTAAAGCGGGCTCCCAAGGTGCTGTCGGCAATTTCCTGGCTTCGATCATAAGCCGATTTGGCTTTACTCATAACGATTGGCGCGCGACTCATGGATTCGACGCCACCGGATAAAAACAATTCTCCTTCACCGACTCGAACGGCTCGCGCCGCATCCAAGGTTGCCGCAAGCCCGGAACCACAAAGCCGATTTACAGTTTGACCTCCCACTTCGACAGGCATGCCCGCACGCAGAAGTGAAAACCTGGCAACGTTGCGACAGTCTTCGCCGGCTCCATTCGTATTTCCCATGATAACGTCTTCATAAGCTGCAGCTGGAAACGCGTTTCGTTCTACAACTGTTTTAATCGTGTGGGCTAATAAGTCATCAGGTCGAA
The DNA here is from genome assembly GCA_012103535.1 of Pseudomonadales bacterium. Taxonomy (GTDB): domain Bacteria; phylum Pseudomonadota; class Gammaproteobacteria; order Pseudomonadales; family Pseudohongiellaceae; genus UBA9145. Next base: position 973,122 of record WLWQ01000002.1, on the reverse strand, counting down.
TGGAAGACAGGGCTCCGGCGTGACGCCCGAAAGCAGTTCGCCCACCATCGTATATGTAGGCTTCAGTTTGTTCAGACATAAATTTTCTCGCGTAACTCTTAAATGTGTGCGCCCTGTTCTCTTCTGAAAGTCCTTGTTAAAGAGCTGACTGGGCCGGGTCTCACTCCCCGCACTCGGCCGCAATGGCACGGGAGACAAGGGGCCGCATTCTACCACGGCATTCGTAAAAAACGGGAGCTTATGGTAGCTTAGCCGCTCGTTTTCTCGGGGTTTGTAATGATTAGAGATCAGGAAACACTCAACCAGCTTGTAGATTTAATCGATCGTTTCGTGCGCGAGCGGCTGGTACCTAGAGAAAACGAACTGGCAGAATCCGGCGTATTACCAGAAGACATTCTGCAAGAAATGAAGGAATTAGGTCTCTTTGGACTGACTATTCCTGAAGAATACGGCGGCCTTGGCCTTACCATGGAAGAAGAAATTCTTGTTGCCATGTCTTTGGGTCGCACCTCACCCGCATTCCGATCCGTCATGGGCACAAATAACGGAATTGGATCGGCTGCTGTCGCTTTTGCCGGCTCTGAAGAACAAAAACAAAAGTATTTACCAAAATACGCGAGTGGCGAGTGGATCAGTTGTTTTTGCTTAACAGAACCGGAAGCAGGTTCTGACGCCGCTTCGCTAAAAACCACGGCGGTACGTGACGGTGATAACTATATCCTTAACGGAACCAAGCGTTACATAACCAATGCCAAGGTCGCGGATACTTTTAATGTAATGGCTCGCACCAATCCTTCTATTCAAGGTGCCCGTGGAATTTCTTCTTTTATAGTAGATCGAAATTCTCCAGGCATAACCCTCGGTTTCATCGACAAGAAAATGGGCCAGTCTGGTTCGATGACCTGCGACGTAATTTTTGAAGACTGCCCGGTTCCAGCAGCAAACTTGATTGGCGAAGAAGGTGAAGGATTTATCACTGCAATGAAAGTGTTAGATCGTGGTCGCCTACACATTTCTGGTGTGAGTGTAGGAGTTGCCGAACGCCTAATTGAAGATGCCCTGGAATACGCAATTCAGCGTAAGCAATTTGGCCAACCGATTGCCGAGCAGCAATTAATCCAGGCCAAGTTTGCTGACTCGCAAACTGAAACTTATGCGGCGAAATGTATGACATTGGAAACCGCGAGAAAACGAGATAACGGTGACAATGTGAGTACCGAGTCATCTGCCTGCAAATTGTTTGCCACAGAAATGGTTGGAAGAGTTGCGGATCGCTGTGTGCAGATTCACGGTGGCGCGGGATACATGTCGGAATATGCAGTAGAACGCTTCTATCGTGATGTGAGATTGTTCCGACTCTACGAAGGCACCAGTCAAATTCAGCAACTGATTATCGCCCGCAACATGATTAAGGGCGCGAGTTAATGATTGTGCGTATAGCCCTCTGTTGGTATTGAAGGTTTATATTGCTGATGACAGCCTTCACAGCTCTCAATTAAATCATCACTCGCCACGGTTAAGGCAATCTTGTCGTTAAGCCGCGCACTGGTTAAAGCTAATACCGCAGCATCATTCATCTGGTTTACATAATCCCGCCATGATACTTGCGCTATCCACATGGCATCATTCACGCCAGTACCACCCATGGTCATCGCAGCTCTGCTTGAAATCAGTTGAATCGAGTGATGCTCCACCTCCTGCCATTCGCTCATTGACAGCTCTCGATCGGGATCGGCAGCATCCCATATAAAGTGCGCAGCATGATCGATCTGCGCCACCATTACTTCGTTAATACTAATATCGGGTGTAAACGGAATGTTGACCCGGGCAGGTGTATAGGTTCCGGGCTGATCACTGCATGCCTGCAATATTCCGAATGCTAAAACGACTAGTAATAATTGCGCTGATCCCTTCATTTTATTCCCTGCTCCGCGTTCTGTTTGTTCCACCACTTGTTCCAATACTGAATTTCAACTTCGATAGTATCAGTATGAAAATGCAGGCCGCAAGCTTGTTGACATGGATCAACAAGCAAGACAGTAAAAAGCAAACAATGGAAGGTAAGGACTTGAATTTTGACAGTTCACCCAAAAATAATCGGTGACTACTTAAGCAAATGTAACTCTTAGGAGGAAGTGCAAATGAACCTTGTACCAAGAAATCAAAACTTTGATTTTGATTCAATATTTAACGACTTCTTTCACGGATTCAGGTTGCCTCACAGGCACAGTGGAGAAAGCGAACCCCTGGCAGGCATGCGCGTCGACGTGCATGAAGCTGACGACAGTTATGAAATTCACGCAGAGCTACCAGGCGTGAAGAAAGACGATATTGAAATCACTCTGCAAAACGATATCCTTACGGTTTCAGCCAGCAAAGAAACCGAAGCGGAAAAAAAGAAGAAAGGGAAAGTCATTTGGAAAGAACGCAGTAGTGGCTCCATATCTCGTTCATTCAATGTCACCCCAGGAACGACCCAGCAAGACATAAGTGCGAACTTTGCTGACGGAGTCTTAACCTTGTCAGTACCAAAGTCTAAACCAAGCACTGAAGATCCTGGTAGTAGACGTATACCAATTGCCTAAATAGCAGCAGCTCTAATGCCTTGTGATTGAAACCGAATCACAAGGCATCTATGGACTGCAACAAGGAACAAGCATGGACAAAATAGAATCGCTCCTCGTTATTGTCGACCCTACCGTAGAAAGAGACTTTGCTCTTAAGAAAGCAAAATTAATCGCAAAACTTTCCAAAGCCAAAGTTCATTTCTTCATTAACAATGCGAATACGCTGCACAAAGATTCGTATATCTACGAGGGAATAGATGCAGATTTCTTTGATACTCAGAAAAAACTATTTAGAGATCATTTCGAGAAACAACTGCACGATCATGTGGATGAATTTGCCAATGCAGATATCGAGGCGAGCTACTCTTTTGAAGAAAACCATCACCTGGCTGAAGCTATTATTAGCAAAGCAAAAGAGCTAAAACCTGACCTGGTGATTAAAAGCACCCATCACCATAGTGCTATTAACCGATCCCTGCTTAGCAACACCGATTGGCGCTTGATTCGCAAATGTCCTGCGACTCTTTTATTAGTTAAACCCGAACTGTGGCAGCCCGAAGGCAGCATTGTTGCCGCCGTGGATCCTCTGCATTTTAAAACCGAACAATCCGACCTGGATTCAAAAATCGTCGAAACTACCGCCTTCCTTTGCAAAGAATTTAATTTGAGTCCCGGAATATTTCATTCCTATTATCCTTTTGTATCAACTCTTTTCCCAATGGGTGGTGAAACCAAGGAACATCTGGATCGAATACGACAACAACATTTAGACAAGGTATCTGAGCTAACGAATAGTGTTGGTATCAAGCAGGAAAATATTCATGTTACCGAAGGCGATTTAATACAATCGTTGGTCGAGTACCTGGAAGAAGTGCGGGGAAATGTCCTGGTCGTAGGAGCACTTTCCAAAAACATCCTGGAGCGAGCAATTATTGGCAACACGGCAGAAAAAATTCTGGAAAACTGCCCTAGCGATGTCATGATTGTAAAATCATAAATCGGTCAATCTCCTTGTCCAACCGTGACTGACGATGAGTTTAGCTGTTAAAGTTGGCCTATGGACAAACCATTCAGATCGAAGCAACAAGAACAAATCTATGAAGTAATTTTCGGTTACGAATCTCGAGCCGGCAAATTATTTGACGTTGTATTGATCTGCATGATCGTTATATCGGTTACCGCCGTTCTCTTCGACTCTATAGAAAGCTACCACCTTAACTATGGAGAATTCCTATTTCGCCTGGAATGGTTTTTCACCATCGTATTTACCATTGAGTACAGTTTCAGGCTATACAGCACCAGGAATGCTAGAGGTTACATTTTTAGCTTTTACGGCCTGATCGATCTAATTTCCATTCTTCCGACTTATATAGCGTTCCTATTTCCTTCGGCACAATATTTGATCGTAATTCGTATCATGCGTGTGTTACGAATATTCAGGATCCTCAAGCTATTCCGTTATATGGGTGAAGCCAATCTCTTGTATACGGCATTGGTTCAAGCAAGACGCAAGATTTTCGTCTTCCTGTTTTCCGTTTTGACATTGATTACCATCTTTGGCGCACTAATGTTCATCATCGAAGGTCCGGAAAATGGTTTTAACAATATCCCACAATCTATCTATTGGGCTATTGTCACAATCACTACCGTTGGTTATGGAGATATTTCACCGCAAACTCCAGTAGGTCAATTCATCGCAGGCCTGGCGATGATATTTGGATATGCCATTATCGCTGTCCCTACTGGCATAATCGGCGCCGAGCTCATGAATGAATTTCAACAACGCAATCGCCGTGAAGCTAGCACCAATCGTCAGTGTGTAAGTTGCCATGCAACCGACCATGAACTGGATGCGAGCTACTGCAAGTTTTGCGGAAATGAAGTAAAACAGAATTAAAAAAGCCCAGTAGACACTGGGCTTTTTAGTTTTTTGGTGACACGCAACTCGAGCAGCGAAATTAGTCAGCCGCTGAGGGCTTCATTATCAGAATATCTGTCTTAATATAATCTAGTACTTTTTCAGCCGTACTTCCTACCAGCGCTTCAGAAACCCTGGATCTGGAAATCGCACCCATCACCACCATGTCAGAATGGATTTGCTCACCAAATTGCTGTAATGCAAATACCGGAGTCTCGTCGAGCAGATGAAGTTGCGACTCGTCAAAATCATAATTCGATACGAGCTCATTGAATGCAGTTTCATGCTCATCTTTGATCTGGCCGGCTGGCGCGAAGGGTCGTGCGGCTTCAGCAAAGGCATGAACAACATGCAGTTTACCGCCGATCTGTTCGGTCAGGGATATCGCTCCGTCAATTATGACCTTATCTAGCTGCAATGGTTTGTTGTGGCTGTGTAATGGGTCGACTGCTGCCAGAACCACCAGGGGCTCACTCCAATCAGAATCTTTAACCAGCAACAAGGGAAGCGGACAATGCCTAACCAATTCCCAACTGTCGTGCGTAAGATGGTGATACTCTAGTTTCGCGTAAGGCCGGCAATGCTGAATCAATAGATCCGCGTTGAATTCCTGCGCCATTTTCACGATCAATTCGTATCGAGGATGAGCCCAACCCACTTCGCAACTAATGTTGTAGCCATCAGCTTTTTTATCGGCTACGAGTTCTTCCATTGCTGAACCCAGACGATCGAGATATTCCCTACGCAGCTTTTCGTAGTCGTACCCAATACTGCGAAAGCTGTGAGCAAGATAGCGCTCGTAGCCCACACTAATTAATTTGATTTCTGTCGCTGCTTTATCCTTGACCAGTCGCAATGCTTTTCTAAGCTCGATAGGCATGCCATCTGGCGCATTAGAAAAATCTTCATTTGCGTCAATCACAACCATGATTCTTTCAATCGTCATCTTTGTCGCTCCTTAGACAAACAAATTGCTTGGGACAGTTGGGTATTGGAAAAAAAAGATGGTATAGAGTCTACTCCGCACAATCAATACAACGATCAGTGTAAGGAATAGCTTCCAAGCGTTCCTCACTAATCTTTGCTCCGCAAGCTACACATAGCTCATAGTTGCCTTCCTCGATGCGATTTAGCGCACTAGTAACCTGAGCTATCTCTTCTATACCATCTGCCTCCAGAGCCTTCACTATTGCATCATTTTCCGTTTGCTTTACTTGCTCACTGAAATTTGCACTCACTGGCTCTTCTTTCTGATAAATATGTTTATGAGTACGCTCAAGTCTGGACTCTAGCTCAGCTTTACGTTCGAGAAGTTCTGCTTTAATTTTGTCAAAGTCCATACTTAACCTCGCTGATTTCAATATCTATTGACATAGATAAAGGTACTTTGGGTTGGGATAATGCATCTTGACTCAAGTCAATGGTTCCAACCCGTGATTTTCACAAGTTGATAATTATCAATAGTTTCCACCTGCTCATTATGGACGATTTCAGAGTACTAACACTTAACATTCATAAAGGCTTTTCTCTTGGGAATCGTCGGTTCACTCTGCAACGCATAAGAGATAATCTGCGAGAAACAGGAAGTAATATTGTATTCCTACAAGAGGTCATTGGGGAACATGAAAAGCACCGAGAAGCGATAGCCGACTGGCCGGAATCGAACCAGTTTGAGTATCTGGCAGATACGGTCTGGGATCACTATGCCTATGGTAAGAACGCAATCTATCAACACGGGCACCACGGCAATGCCATATTGAGCGAACTGCCGTTTAGTTTTTACAACAATTTTGATATCTCTACCCTCCCTGTATCGCAGCGCGGCATCCTCCACGGACAATTGGAAAACAATGTACACCTTTTATGCGTACACCTGGGCTTGTTCGAGCTAGAGCGGCGCCGCCAGTTAGACAAGCTTCTTCATTATATAGACGAGCAAATTGATAAGGATGCGCCACTAATACTCGCTGGCGATTTCAATGACTGGAGAAAGACTGCTCACAAGCGAATTAAAGCGGAATGGGGTATGGTTGAAGCTGGCGAACTCTTTGCAAACAACGTCGCCAATACCTTTCCAGCGGTTTTACCGGTTTTACCGGTTTTACCGATGGACAGAATTTATCTGAGAGGATTTTCGGTAACGGGATTTGAAGTAATGGCAAATTCCTGTTGGCGGCAAATTTCAGATCATTGCGCTGTACAAACGGATTTAAGATTAGATAACTAAAAGCTGGCCCTAAGCATGCTACCCATGGAATTTAATGATACGGCAAACTGGCTGATTACGGTTGTAGTCGGTGCTATTGGCATAGGGGCAGCCTTACACGCCTTATTAACGAAAAGAGATTCGAAATCAGCCTTAGCCTGGGTCGCCATTTGTTTGCTAATACCGCTGCTTGGACCTCTCCTTTATTTAGTATTGGGCATCAATCGAATTACCGCCAAGGCACAGATTAGTTATTCACCTGACAGATCTAACGAAGAGTTTGGCCTTAGTGATATTAATAAAGACGAGCCCTGGCCCCTCTCAGTGGTCGGACGAACAGTAAGTGGACGAGGACTCTTTTCCTGCGATGAAATTACTACCCTGCAGAATGGAGAAGCACTGTTCCCGGCGATGGTAAGAGACATTCAAGGCGCCAAAGAGAAAGTTTACTGTTCCACCTACATTTTTCAGAACGACCAAAGCGGAAGACTCTTGCTCGCCGAGTTTTCTGCAGCCCAACAGCGGGGTGTAGACGTTAGGATAATTGTGGACGGTCTGGGCGGAAAAGCTTATCCACCCAAAATCCTATCTTCGCTTCGGGCCAAGAAACTCAATTTTAAACTGTTTAATCCAATCACTCTGTTTCCGCCATCGCTTCATATCAATATGCGCAATCATCGGAAAATTTTAGTGATTGATAACGACTGTGCCTATACCGGCGGCCAGAATCTCAGCGATAGACATCTAATAGATAAATCGAACAATCCGAAATGAGCCCGAGACCTGCACTTTCGCTTCAGCGGAAAAATTGTTGACGATCTCGAGCGTGCTTTTATTAAAGACTGGAATCACTGCTCTAGCGAGACAGAAAAACTCAAGCATATTCCCAGTCATTCCAATAATGTTGAGTCCGAAGTAGGTACTCGATTAATACTCGACGGCCCCAATGAAAACCTGGATAAATTAAACGAGTTACTGGTTGGCACCTTCGCCATGGCGCAAAAACGCCTCTGGATAATGACCCCATACTTCCTTCCCGGATACGATATGATTGGCGCTCTAGTTGGCGCCAGATTAAGGGGAGTCGACGTCAAGGTCTTGTTGCCAGAGCGCACCAATGTACATCTTGCGCATTGGGCGGCGCAGCATAATTTGAAACACCTGTTGGCCAGGGAAATTCCTGTGTACTCTCTTCCAGCGCCTTTTATTCACACCAAGGCTATAGTGATTGATGACTACTATTCCCTGATCGGCTCAGCGAATCTGGATCCTCGCAGTCTGAGGCTTAATTTCGAATTGGGTCTTGAGGTTTTCAGCAAGGCTTTTAGCAACGAACTAGATCAGTACTTCAATTCCAATCTCAATTCGGCAACCCGAGTTGGCAATTCTCAATTGGAAAAGAAGCCAACCTTAATACGCATTCGCAATGCTATTGCCTGGCTATTCACGCCCTATTTATAGGCGTTTGCAGATGACTGGCCATTTGACATAAGTCAATCAGCAGGTTCAGGATTAGGGTTCAATAGAATGTAACGGAGTGCCGTACATCCAAATCCATTAACTAGCCATCGGAGGCTGACCTCATGTATGACAACATTTTAGTAGCTGTAGATCTTTCCAATGACTCTCAAAAAGTAATCGACACCGCAGTCCGCATGGCTAACGGTGATATTGGCAAGCTACACCTCGTTCACGTAGTTGAACCTGTAGCTGCGGCATACAGTATGGATATTTATGCGGTTAATGTAAGCGAGTTGCAACAAGAGGCAATAAATTATGCCGAGCAGCGCTTAGAAAAAATTGGTGGCGAGTTAAGTATCGGTGCAGATCATCAGCATACTCTGCTGGGCGCGCCTGCACCTGAAGTAAGAAATCTTGCCAGTGAGCTGAAATGCGATGCCATTATAATGGGTAGTCATGGGCATTCCGGCTGGAAGATTCTCTTAGGTTCTACTGCAATTAAAGTATTACACGGCGCCAAATGTGACGTGCTTACAGTGCATGTAGGAGACGACGACTAAAAAGAAGAACAAAAAGCGATATTAGAGCAGAATCTTGTTTAGAGCCGGCATTTGGTCTGGCTTTATAACCAAGACATCACATTCAAGCCGATCCAAAACTTTTTCAGCAGTATTGCCAATCAAGATTCTGTCGAAGCGGGAGCGAGAAATCGCTCCCATTACTACCGCACTCACTTTCATCTCGTCCGCCATTTCTGGCAAACCATGGACAATGTCTTTTGTAGACCAATGGCAGCTAGCTTGTGAAATGCCATTCACGTCCGCCAGGCGATTGAGTTTTTCGCTTTCTTCTTTGTCATCTGGCACAACCGGATACATGCCCGACAGTGGTGGTAACCAGGCAGAATGAAACAAATGCACATCACCGCCGGAAATTGCCGCCAATGACTTGGCACTGGAAACGATCTTGTTATCCAAAGAAGCCGGCTTGTCGTGCAGGTGGTCAGGATCGACCGAAGCCAGAAAGACTGGATTGGCTTCCCACAATTTACTCTTAACCAACAGTAAAGGCGCAGGGCAATAACGCACCAGCTCCCAATCTTCATTGGAAAGCACTAATCGAGATAGTTTATGGTGATGCCGAGTGGATTTAATGACCAGTGAAGGTTTTGTGTCTTTAATACGGGTAACGATTTCACCATAGGGTGGATTACCCCAGGCGGTGGAAACAGACACTTCGAGCCCCTCCGCTCGCAGTGGGGCCGCCAATTCTTCCAGCTCTTTTATGCGTTGATCACCGTGTTCATAACGCAGTTTCTGTGCCTGGATAGGGTCAAAATAGTATCCATCTTCCAGAAAGGCATTGTAGTCCGCGATCATCAGCTCCAATTCTGATTCCGCGTAGGTGGCGAGCTGTTTAGCCTTCTCCAGAGCCGGCTGTTCATCGGTATCTGGGTCGATAATCACTAGAATTCGGCTTAATTCCAACATCGGTAAACGTCCTCGTTGTTATTCCACTGTGCTGCGATTGTAGGTTTGTAGAGAATGCCACGAATTAATCTAAATCAATATAATGAAACCAGATAATCCCTAGAATTCAAAAACTTTGATCTGAATCGAATGCCCGTTGGCATGGTTCCACCGCCTGATGCAGGCCCCAGGAGAGTTCGCGAATGAACACCACTGATTCCAAGGAAGAAGAAAACGAGTCGTCTAGAATTGAGGCTAAGCTCGAGGAACCCCCCGTCAAGATCTGCCCACACAATCCCAGTGTTTCCTGCGCAAGTTGCCGTCTGAACGAGCTGTGTCTGCCGATTGCATTAAACAAATCTGAAATACACCAGCTTGACGAGATAGTGGAGAGAAACCGCCCCTATAAGAAAGGCGATCATCTGTATCGACAAAATGATGGCTTCAAATCGGTTTATGCAGTGCGCTCTGGCAGTTTTAAGTCTTATGTTGTGAGTGATAGTGGCGTCGGCAGAGTTACCGGCTTTTTCCTGCCTGGTGAGATAATTGGCATGGATGGAATTGCCAGCAAACACTATGCAAATTCAACCCAGGCATTAGAACATTCTTCAATTTGCGAAATCCCATTTTTCCAACTGGAAAAACTAAGTCATCAATTACCAAATCTGCAGCACCATTTCTTTGCCATCATGGGCAATGAGATCGCCAAAGACCAACAAATTCACACGCTTTTAAGTAGCTATACCGCAGAAGAACGTACTGCGTCCTTTCTACTGGGTTTATCCAGTCGCTTCGCACAAGTTTCCCTCTCTCCTGTTCGCTTTCTTCTACCGATGACACGTGGAGATATTGGCGAATATCTTGGCTTAACAGTGGAAACTGTTTCCCGTATCTTTACCGCCCTGCAAAGAAAAGGACTGATCGAAGTTAACAATCGAGAAATCGAACTCTTGGACATCGAGGCATTACGCAATATCATTGGTGCAAACTAAAAAGCAGTTCCTGTCTGAAGAGCATCAATGAATTCCATAAGTAATCCCTATCCTCGTTTATTCGAGCCGCTAGACCTTGGCTTCACTACTTTAAAAAACCGCGTTCTGATGGGTTCCATGCACACCGGACTGGAAGATATTCCCGGAAGTCATGAACGTATGGCCGCATTCTATGGCGAGCGAGCGAAAGGTGGAGTCGCACTCATAGTGACCGGCGGTTTCATGCCCAGCGAATATTGTCTGCCGCCCGGCGAAGAACCCATCTTTAAAGATCCGGCACAAATAGAGAAACATCGTTTAATAACCAATGCCGTGCATGAACACGACGGCAAAATTTGCCTGCAGATATTGCATACCGGGCGCTATGCTCGACAGGAAAACTTGATCGCACCCTCTGCAGTAAAAGTACCCATCAATAAGTTTGTACCCAACGCGGCAACTGACGAACAGATCGAAGGGGAGATTCAGGCGTTTGTGGATTTCTCCGTTTTCTGCAAAAAAGCTGGATACGATGGCGTAGAGATCATGGGTTCGGAAGGATACTTCTTAAATGAATTCATTGCCGAACGCACCAATAGACGCACAGACAGCTGGGGCGGCAGCTTCGAGAATCGAATTCGCCTGCCACTGGAAGTCGTAAGCAGAGTTCGGGATGCAGTAGGCGAGGATTTTATTATCATTTTTCGCTTATCCATGTTGGACCTGGTGGAAGGAGGCAGCAATGCTGACGAAGTGGTGCAGCTGGGTCAGGCACTCTGCACAGCTGGGGTAAGTATCATCAATACCGGCATCGGCTGGCACGAAGCCACGATCCCCACCATTGCTACCAAGGTTCCCCGGGCGGCTTTCACCTGGGTAACGGCGCAATTTAGAGACAAGTTATCCGCACCGGTTATTACGTCCAATAGAATTAATACGCCAGATGTCGCCGAAGAAATTCTGACCCGCGGCGATGCAGACATGGTTTCAATGGCCCGACCACTACTCGCCGATGCCTTCTTTGTATCGAAGGCGGCTGCCAATCAAGCAGATGCCATTAACACCTGTATAGCCTGTAATCAGGCCTGTCTCGATCATATTTTTAGTGGACAAATTTCAAGCTGCCTGGTCAATCCAATGGCCTGCCATGAATTGGAATTGCAAATTGCTCCAAGCTCAAACAAAAAGAAACTCGCCGTGGTAGGAGCCGGACCCGCCGGACTGGCAGCCGCAGTCACCGCTGCCGAATGTGGTCATGCAGTCACCTTGTATGATGGGGATGATAAAATTGGCGGTCAATTTAATTTGGCGAAGCGCATTCCAGGCAAGGAAGAGTTCCATGAAACGCTGCGTTATTACCAGAATCGATTAGACAATTTCGGCGTGGAACTGAAGTTAAGTACTCGCGTCACTAGCAGCGAATTGAATGCATCAGATTATGACGAAGTTATCGTTGCAACGGGAATAGAGCCACGTGTCCCAGATATAGATGGAATCGACCACCCATCGGTACTTGGTTATGTAGATGTTATTTCTGGCAAGGTGTCTGTGGGTGAGCGTGTCGCCATTATCGGTGCTGGTGGCATAGGATTCGACGCCGCTGAGTTTCTGTCACATGCAGGCGAAGCTACCAGCCAGAATATTCCTGCCTTTATGCAGGAATGGGGTATCGACATGGACTTAAAAGCCCGTGCTGGTGTAGAAGGAGTAGAAGCTAATATTACCCCTTCCCCGCGCACCATCTATCTATGTCAGCGTAAACCAGAAGGACTTGGTAAAACTTTAGGCAAGACGACCGGCTGGATTCATCGCATCGGCCTGGTTAAAAAAGGCATAAAGATGTTGGCGGGTTGTCAGTATGTGCGCATCGACGACCAGGGATTGCACGTCCTGGTTAATAACGAGCCAAGAACATTGGAAATTGACAACGTTGTAGTTTGCGCCGGACAGGAGCCGTTACGAGAATTAACCGAGGGATTGACCAGGCCCTACCACCTTATCGGTGGCGCCGACGTGGCGGCTGAACTGGACGCCAAACGTGCAATTGATCAGGGTACACGCTTGGCGGTAGAACTATAGCTTAGTCGCTGAAGCTTGAGCTCGCCTCAAGCAAATGTTGCTTGAACCAGGCTACAGAAGCACTGGCTGCACGGGTAGCATCATCACCGCGAAAGCCATGGCCGGCACCGGGAATCGTAATGAATTCAGAGACAACGGATTGTTCTTCAAATTCCGCCTGCATGATTACTGAATTACTTATATTCACTAGATCATCGGCATCTCCATGAATCAATAAGGTCGGAGGATCACCGGCATCTGCATGTAAGATTGGGGAAATAGCAGCGGCTTTTTCCTGTGGAAAATCCAGGGCTGGAAAACGATCGTTTGGACCGGTAATTTCACGCAAATCAACAGGCGGAAAATAAGCAACTATTGCAGCAACTTCATTACCGTGACGCATAACTTCATCCCGTGCATTGGGATCCCCTGCGTCAGAATCCAAACCCAACATTAAAGACAAATGTCCTCCGGCACTGCCGCCGGTTACGCCGATTTTATTAGGATCGATGCCATAAGCCTCTGCATTCATCTTTATGTGGCGAATGGCGCGACTGACGTCCGCATAAGCTTCCGGTACTTTGTAGCGAGGGGCACTGCCATGATGCACAGGAATCAGGGTGAATCCCTCATCAAGGTAATAAGCAAACTGCTCGGCGCGATTCTCTGGTGGTGCCCAGCGAGAAAACCAGCCACCGCTGACCATAAATACAACCGATGCGCCGTTAGCGTTTTCGGGAGTAATGACATCATAAACTAAGGCCATTCCATCTTTGTGGCCATATACCACATCCGCCTTAATACTAACGTCCGCGTAACTAACGATGCTGGCAAAGCAAATCGCTAGCGCCAAATAAAATTTAGTAAGTTTTCTCATTTTTATTCCTAGTAATTAGTTATCTCTAAGCAGGTTTCCGGGAGAGTACTGATCAGTTAACTCCCGTCGACTCATATCCCAATCGACTCTGGTTGTTAATCGCCTCGGGTAATCAGATAAAGGCACACCGTATTTCTCCAGGCTAGCTGCTATTCGCCGGGATTCCTCCACCAGCTCGCCACGGGGCGGCAACGTGCCTAACTGCGCGATGATCATGCGGTTGCCCGAAGTGGGTAACTTGAAGTTATAGAATTCCCCAAAGGCACGTTGATAGGTAACCGATTCATGATCGTAGAGGCGACTGGTGGAAAAGGTATTGGCAACGAGCACACTGTCTGCGGTCATGATGGATTTGACTTCTTCTAAAAATTCTCGCGTTAACATATGTTCGGGAATGTAATCCCCACTGAATGCATCTAACACAATATAGTCATAAGTTTGACCGCGAATGCCCGCACGTTTAATAAACGGCCGACCATCATCAACATAAACTGTCATGTTGTCAGTGTCGCTATAATAAAAATATTCTTCGGCAACACGCACTACTGCTTCATCGATTTCAACCACATCAATCTTTGCGTTTGGAAACATATCGGCAAAGGTCATGGGTATTGAGCCACCACCTAAGCCGATGACTAAAATACTTTCCGGCTCCGGTTGCAATAACATTCCAGAAAAACTCATTCTGGTGTAATCGAAAACCAATAGATCCCGATCATCTACCATCATGCAGGTTTGGTTGCGGTCGCCGCGGTGTACGTTAAACAATAAACAACGCCGATCCCCGACTTGAGTCACGGTGATATCACGATACTTTGATCGTTCTTCGTGAATTGTTTCCGCCCATACACTGGCTTGAGAAAACAGCAGTGCTGTTACCGCGCAGAGTTGACAGAGATTTTTAAGCACGTTTTTTTGCATAGGTGGCGCTTCGATTTGCTGATTTTAAATTCTTCAAGTAGCTAGAAAGAAGTATAACGACTCCCGCGAGTACTAAACTAAAAACTGCTCCCCATAATATTTGATTCACTTCGAACCACAGAACAAAGTAAAAGCTGGTGCCCAATGTTCCAACCGCACTTCCTAAAGTAGAAACGAAATAAAGCAATCCTGCCATGTGGCCACTATGTTCTTCCGACTCAACCATTAATCGCACCGAATAAGGCGAGATCATTCCGAGAATGCTGGTTGGTATGAAAAACAAAAAGATCGAAGCAAATAGGGATCCATAGCGTGGATCTTCAATCGCCATGAAAATGGGCTCCATAATAGGATCGGCGAATAAGATAACTGGCAATGAAAATGCCCCGGCGCCAATAAAAAACATCGCATAGGTAATGGCATTCGGGTTTTTCGTAGAAAGTCGCCCACCCAACAAATAACCTAATGACAGAGCCAGCATAAAGATGGTGATAATACTGCCCCAAACCGAGAGACTACCGCCGAAATAAGGCGACAAAATACGCGCCCCCAACATTTCAATGGTCATGATGCAAAAGCCACTGACGAAAGCCAGGCTGGCAATAACAGATCTCGGTAAAACTCTGGCTTGTTTCTTACTCACTGCTAGCTCTCTGGCACTCTGAATTTTTTCATCAGTCTTGTTTTGACAAGAGCGCTAAAGTAACACCGTAAGCCACGGATTTAAATGGAATTTGAGCCCAGCCAAGTGCACACGCGCTAAATTGCGGGAAATCGAGTCAGGATTTTACTTCTGGGCGGCTCCCAGACTACGACCACCATCCAGCGCAATGATCTGACCGGTCATGTATTTAGTGGCATCGGAAGCAAGGTAGATTGCCAGTCCAGCCATATCGCGTGGATTGCCAATTCTGCCCAGGGGATTTTCTGCTTCGATTTTGTCCTTAAAGTTCTTCAACATGTGGTTCATCATTTGACTTTCAAAAGGCCCTGGCGCGATTGCATTTACCGTTAAGCCTTTAGGACCGAATCGCACTGCCAGATTTTTTGTTAAAAAGTGCACTGCCGCTTTACTCGCCCCGTAGGCAAAGTTGTCTGTGCTCGACACCCGCAAGCCGTCGATTGAACCGACATTAATCACCCTGCTCGGATTTTCCTGGGAGGCATCTTTTAAAAGTAGCGGCATAAGGTCACGAGTCAAAGTAAAGATAGCTTTGACATTGATGTTCATTACTTTGTCATAACTTTCGTCGGGGTATTCTTCGAATGGCGCGCCCCAGGCTGCGCCGGCATTGTTCACGAGAATATCAATCTTGTCTTCCCGCTCCTTGATTTCTGCAACAAATGCATCCCTTCCTTCTTTAGTAGACAAATCCGCCGGGAATGCGATGCATTCGCCTTTTTCTGAAAGCTCTTCAGCGGTTGCGACACAGGCTTCGGCTTTTCGCGCAGAGATATAGGTCTTAACTCCATTTTCTACGAAGCCCTGCGCAATCATTTTGCCAATGCCGCGAGAACCACCGGTGACTATCGCGGTCTTACCCGCAACCGAAAACAAACTACTGATCTCAAATGACATGGAGCGCTCCTTAATTCTCTATTTCACCAGCAATGATCATCTCGCACATTCTCTGCAACACGTGAGCCTTGCTTAGAAATCCAGCGAAGCGTTCATCATTAGTATGGCCGTGATAATAGCGGTAATAAATTTGCTGCCCGATGACACAGAGGCGAAACAAACCAAAACAAAAATAAAACGGAAAGTTTTCTACCGACAAGCCGGTGCGCTCTTGAAAGCGAGAAATGATTTCTACTCTTTTTGGTGCGCCATCAATATCGGAAGGCATAGTGCGTGCCTCACGAAACCAGTCCGGATCATCGGTTTGCACCCAGTAACCCAGAGTACAACCCAGATCCATAAGCGGATCACCAACGGTAGACATTTCCCAATCCAGTACACCAATGACCTGCAATGGATTCTTGGCGTCGAAAATAACATTGTCGAGTTTGTAGTCATTATGGATAACACTGTGCTTGCCACTTTCCTCGGGCATATTGTCATGCAGCCATTGAATCGTGATATCGCAATTAACAGTATCGGGAGTTACCGCATCCACCCAGCGCTTACTCCATCCTTCTACCTGTCGACGCACATAACCAACTGGCCTGCCAAAATCATCGAGACCAGCTTCTTTCAAATCCACTGAATGCAAGTCGCCGAGAACATCGAAAATATTTAACAATTGGGAACGAATCTGTTCGGGATTCAAATTCAGGTTGGAAGGATATTCTCTACGAATTACCAATCCTTCTATGTAATTCATTAAATAGAAATCACAACCTATTACCGAATGGTCCTGGCAGAAATGTATGGGAACCGGACCGTAAGAGTAGACATCTTTTAAGGCGGAAAGTATCCGATACTCACGGGACATATCATGAGCAGACTTTACCTTACTACCGAATGGCGGCCTTCTTAACACCCACTGCTCATCGCCACTACTTAACAAGTAAGTCAGATTCGAATGACCGCCAGGAAATTGAGTAATTTCCAGATTTGCAGCCTTAGCACCTAATACCGGTTCCAGATGCTGCTTTAGCGTCTCCAGATCCAGCTCTTCACCTTCCCTGATACTCCCCGCTCTATCGATTAACTCTTCTGCACTCACTACTGTTCCTAGGTCTCTTATTTATGACTTAGCGATAAGTCACAAACTGCTGCATGCCCTCTTTCTCTAGATGAGGAAGGCTATTAAATTGAGTGAGCGAAATCTTACCATTTCCATAACGAATACGAGTAACGGAACTATTGTGCACCATCCAATTAGTTTGAATGACCTGATCATCGGGAAACTGCAGCACTCGCTGCAGCGCCAGGGCTATCACACCACCTGAAGTAGAGATAAGCACGCGACTGCCACCGCTATGCTGCGCCATGATGTGGTCTAAGGCGCTATAAACTCTTTCCTTGAATATCCCCCAGGCTTCGAAGTTGGGTTCAAGTTCCGTGGGCTCAAGCTCATCGCGAATCCATTTAGCGGTGGCCTCTTCGAACACCTGCTGGAATGATCTTGCTTCATTTATTGTGCCACCAAACTCAGATTCCGGGTCAGGGAATTCGCCTATGTCCCGTAAATGAATTTTGATGAGCGAATCACCGTTGTATTCATTCAGACCCGCGTGAGTTTCTGGCTCAACAGGGCTGCTTTTAACTACCGGCATTAGTTCTTGCGCAGTTTCCTGCTGTCGCAGCAGAGAACCAGCATAGATGTGATCGAATTCTTCCCCCACCAGCTGCCAATGACGCGCAAGTATGCGCACCTGTTCAATCCCAAGGTCGCTGAGTTTGTCGTAGGATTTCTGACCGAAAGAAGCCTGCCCATGTCGAACAAAAATGAGTTCACTCATGATGCAGTTCCAAAAATAAAAATCCACATGTTGCACCAAATTCGCTTAGATTAATCGACATTAGTTAAATGTTAAATCGCTGGAGTATCATTAGTCGTTTCCACATATTGCGGTCGAACGCTGATCGTTTCCAGGCCAAATCTAGCGTCGCCTTTTGAATTTTTCTTCGCGCAGAATAGTTGAAACTATTGTAAGCGAATAAAAATTCAAAAGGCGACGCTAGATTTGGCCTGGAAACGATCATTTGATGCAATATGCGGGTTAAAGAGCTGCGAAGCGTTCGGTGTGATAATCAGCATTGCCGAACATGATATCGATTGCTGTCACCCGTTTGAACAGGTGCCCTACATCGAGCTCATCGGTCATGCCGATTCCGCCATGGATTTGAATGGCTTCCTGACTAACATGGCGAATAGCCTTACCAACGCGACTCTTAGCGGCAGAGACTGATTTAGTCTGCTCCAATTCAGAAGCCGAACTATCTAACTGCATCGCCGCCATCACAACTATCGAGCGGGCTAACTGGCACTCGATAAACATATCGGCCATACGATGTTGCAAAGCTTGGAACGTGCCGATCACGGTGCCGAATTGTTTACGGGTTTTGCTGTATTCAACTGTTTTTTGCAACAATGATTCGAGAGCACCAACTGCTTCCGCACTAACGCCAACGGTAGCGCGATCTACAATTTTCTGTAGCGCGGCATGAGCCTGACCTGCTGCACCCAAGCGATTACT
Organism: Pseudomonadales bacterium; assembly: GCA_012103535.1. Taxonomy (GTDB): domain Bacteria; phylum Pseudomonadota; class Gammaproteobacteria; order Pseudomonadales; family Pseudohongiellaceae; genus UBA9145. Next base: position 954,528 of record WLWQ01000002.1, on the reverse strand, counting down.
TGCAGAGACTTTGACGTTGGCAAAGTTAACTTCAGAGGATTTCTTTCCATCGAAATTAGTAAAGGCACTAATTGAAACACCGTCAGCATTTGCAGCCACCATAAAAATTGAAATGCCCTCTTCATCAGTTTCAGCACCGGACTCTCTTGCCACCACTAGAATTTGATCTGCATTCGATGCATTCAAGACTGCGATCTTACTGCCATTGATAATGACTTCGTCGCCATCGGTTTTGGCGCTTGTCGTTACTTTGCTTAAATTAAAACGACTACCAGGCTCGGCATAGGCGCAAGCTAACTGCAGATTACCGGTAACGAGTTGTTCCAGTAGTTGGCTTTTTCTTTCACCATCGGCTAATTTTGCAATGAGGCCACCACTTAAAACGGCGGTTGCGGTGAAGGGTTCAACTAAATTTGCTTTACCAAACTCCTCCATCATGACAATTAAGTCTACGGCTGAACCACCGAGGCCGCCGTCTTCTTCGGTAAAAGGAACGGCAAGCCAACCAAGCTCTGCAAACAGCTGCCAATTTTCCTTACTGAAACCGTCTTCACTTTCGACTATTTTACTACGGGTATCATGATCGTAGCTTTTCTGCACAAACTTCTGCACCGAGTCTTGCAGCATTAGTTGTACTTCAGAATATGAAAAATCCACTTTCTTAACCTCTTCTTAATCCTTCGCTTACAGACCTAATACTGCTTTGCAAATAATATTGCGCTGAATTTCATTCGAGCCGCCATAGATGGACGCTTTCCTATTATTAAAATAGGTCAATGCGTAGGCGGCCGAATTTCCTGGTCCCACCGGGTCGCCCTGAAATCCATCTTCAAACTGCTCTGGCACGAAAGGAAGACACAGATAGCCCGCCAGATCGACAAAAATTTCGTCAATTCGTTGCGCTAATTCGGTACCAACGATTTTTAGAATCGATGATTCGGGTCCTGGAGCTTTGCCAGTGGAAATGGATGCCAGGGTACGCAATTCTGCATACTCAAGAGCCTTCAGTTCGATTTCGATATCCGCTACGCGATTCCTGAAGGTATGATTTTCCAGCATGTTATTGCCAAAACCGTCATCGGTTTCGGCAGCAATGCGTTTTAAGGCACGCAATCGACGCTTACCACGGGGTACACCAGAAATATTGGTGCGTTCGTGTGTTAACAATACCTTGGCGTAGGTCCACCCTTTGTTTTCTTCGCCAATCAGATTTTCGACTGGAACTTTTACATCATCGAAAAATACTTCATTAACCTCGGCATGGCCGTCCAGCAGATAAATTGGTCTAAGGGTGACACCGGGGGTATTCATGTCGATGAGTAGAAAACTAATGCCTTCCTGCTTCTTCACGGTATTGTCGGTTCTAACCAGGCAGAAGATCCAATCTGCATACTGACCGTAGGTGTTCCAGGTCTTGGCGCCGTTGACAATGAAATGATCGCCGTCTCGAACTGCAGATGTTTTTAAGGAGGCCAGGTCGGATCCTGCATTAGGTTCGGAATATCCCTGACACCACCAGACATTGCTCTCTAAGATATCCGGTAGAAATCGTGCTTTTTGTTCATCGGAGCCATAGGCCATGATAATTGGAGCAACCATTTTCATGCCAAATGGAACAGGTTCCGGCGCACCGATTAAACCCATTTCGGTTGCGAAAATATGTTTCTGAATTTGCGACCATCCGGTACCGCCATACTTTTCCGGCCAGGAAGGCGCCGCCCATCCCTTAGCAAAAAGAATCTTCTGCCAATTTACTATCTCTTCCTTACTTAACCGCTTGTTGGCATCAATCTTGGAACGATATTCCTCAGGAAATTCATTCTCCAAAAAAGTTCGAACGTCTTCCTGAAAGCTTAGGTCTTCGGCTGTAAAATCAGCGTCCACTTATTCTCTCCTCGTTGGGGGCATCCCGGCAGGCCATAGAGCGCTGAAAGCGGGAGCAACACGTTGAATGCGCTTCGACTGCCATCCGTTGGCGAGTTTCGAAGCGTCGAAAGATTAACATTTATCTAGTGGGCAAATAAACAAAAATCGAACGAATGCTCGATGCAGGATTAAGCCTAAAAAATGGGAAAATCTTCAACGATTTCAGGCGTCAAGCCTATTTAATACTCGACTTTGTATTGAGTTGTCTCAATGGATTTGACCCTGCAAATGGGGTATTCTTCGCCTTCAATTTAATACATTGACTTTCCGAGATTTTTTGCCCCCTTAAGTAGGTTCTGACATGAAAATAAACCATCTTTTTAAACTGGTATTACTCTTGTTTGCATTGAGTAGCGTGGTTGCCTGTAGCTCAACCAGCGAAGAAGCTGAAACAAGTGAAGTTGCTGCTGACAGTGGTGAAACTGGGATAGATGCTACTACTCGACGCACACAGGAATTAGAGGAAGCCGCAGCCGCACGCGCTGCAGCAGCGGAAGAACGCATGCGTCGTTCTGCGTTGGCAACCCGAGTATTCTATTTTGACTTCGACATTTCCGACTTCCGCCCTGCAGACCGTGATGTATTAAACTTTCACGCACAAGATTTGGCTGCAAATTCCAGCAGACGTGTCCGACTCGAAGGCCATGCCGACGAGCGTGGAACCCGGGAATACAACCTGGCACTGGGTGAGAGGCGAACAAATAGCATTCTTAACTATTTGATCGTAAATGGCGTCGCCCGCAATCAGATAGAAACTGTCAGCTACGGCGAGGAACGACCTGCCGATCGCGGCACTTCGGAAACCGCTTATCAGCGCAACCGTCGCGTCGAAATCGTTACTCCATAAAGTTATTTGCAATAGCGAAAGCCGAGCTAGATGCTCGGCTTTTTTGTGCGCTTAAATTTGTTTAAGCCTTACGGAAATATCTTCAATCAATTCCATTCCCGCTGGAATTCCACCAGCAAACGAAATGAAACCGTGAATCATGTCGGTATAACAAACGTGTTCAACAGCTACATCATGCTGCTGCAATCGATCGGCGAACGCTTTGCCTTCATCCCGCAGTGGATCGAATCCGGCAGTAACCAGAAAAGCTGGAGACAAACCGCTTAAGTCCCGTTCTAAAAACAATAATACAGGATCGCTAGCCTGTTCTGGCGTTTCCAGATAGTGGCTACGAAACCAGGTCATGCCTTTTTTAGTTAAGAAGTAACCCTCAGCAAATTCTTCTACCGAGTGAAAACTCATGGGAAGATCGACAGAGGGATAAATCAGCACCTGGTAAATAGGAATGGGATAATTCTCTTGCTTACAAAGTAGCTCAACACCAATGCTCAAATTGCCTCCAGCACTGTCGCCACCGATTGCTATCTTGTCAGCTTCGATACCCAGGTCTGCGGAATTATCACGAATCCATTTATAGGCATCGAAGCCATCCCGATGAATGCCTTTTATTTTATTGTCTGGCGCTAATAAATATTCAACGGAAATGGCGATACAGCCACTCTTGGCGACGATGTGTTGCACCACTGTATCGTATTGCTCAACGTCTCCGAGCACGAAACCCCCACCATGAAAAAAAACGAAACCGGCATTTAAGCCTTCTTTCCAACCATAGGGGCGATATATCCGTATCTTGAGAGAGCCGGAGCCGATGGGAATCTCTCTGTCCTCGACTGAATCAATGGCACAAGGATCCGGCGCAAAGGGATTGCCTTTTTCATTGCGAAACGCCCGGGCATCTTCTGGAGTGCCGTCTTCTATTTGAGGAAGTCGAGCAGAAGCATCCGCGACCTTTTGAGCGATGGGGTCGAGTTTATCTGCTCGCACAGCATCTGCACTTCTCAAAGCGTTCATTGCCATTCCCTCAGAAAAACATATTTTTGGGTTTTACCGGTTCGAAACCAACTACCCAAATCAAAAGCGTGAACAACAAAAATCCAGGCACTACATAGAGCGCAATATTACCCATCGATTGAGTAAGCAATTCAAAAAACGCAATCACCACGTACAGCACCATGGCTAACACGTGGGCCAATAAATAGTAGTTAATAAAAGGCGCACTATTATTTGTCATTGGCCAGGGTTTGCATAAGAAGAACCAGCGTAGCGCCACTACCACTCCTAATATGTCCGTGGGCCAAAACAACAGGAGGTTTATGTTGTGATGAGTATCCACATGATCTGAGACGAACCAACTCCCCAACATCAAGATGCCATAGACTCCACTGAAAACAGCAGTAAGCAAACCCAGCAAGGCGAGAATTCTGAAATTGATTCCAGCCGCTTTAAATCCGATACGAGAATGGGTAGCGAAGTAAGATTGGGGAATACGCTTTAACATTAATAGCAACAGCAAAACTGGGCTAATCAATACCAGAGCAGCCAATTGATAAGGATTCGAGTCTGCTGTAGGTGGAGAAAATTCAGCAATTACTTGGGGATCAGACAGGAGCATAAGTTGTTCACCACCCTCTGCCACGTCTGATTGGACATGCTTAAGTCGTTCACGAAATTGCAGAGGAACGAACATGTCTTCCCATTCAGTCATGTTTCTATCGATATTGCTGTTCATCAGGATATCGAGAGAAAACCCGATTAAACCCACCGATTCATAATGATCTTGAACTGCATCTCGAAAGCTAACGCCTGAATCGCCGACATATTGGCGGCTAATTCTGCCTGTTAAGGCTTCGTCCAGATAATCCCTGACTTTAGTCGTGCAGTTATCGAAAAAATACTGGTAGGGATACACCACATTCCCTGGCTCGAGATTCCACATCAAGCGGCGATAGAGTCGTTCTTTTTGCGGATTAGTGAGATTAATTCGGTCCTGCCATATGGTCCTCTGCTGAGACCTATACATGGCGATTTCCTGGCTTGGGGAATTAGTCGCCAGTCTGTAGTTCATAATGCCTTTGAAAAAATCCCAGGAAAAACCGACTACACCGCCGCTGATACTGAAATTTCCCCAGTTAAACACTGTGTCGGTATTGTTGTTCTCATCGAACACGCGCAGCGCGGTATGGCCGAAGTTATCCCAAACCGCATCTCCTACATCCACCGTTATCAAATAAAAATGTACACCACTCATATCCGCTGGAGTGGCATAGATTGAGAGATCGTCATTTTGCGCATTCAGCGTGGAAGACATTGCCAGCGCGCCGGCAATGATGAAGAAAAACCAGATTTTGAGAAACTGGGCTTGAGCCCGAGCTGGCGTGCAACTGCGTATTGTCATTAGATCCCGCGGCAAATCGCGCAGTATTCCCGCACGAGTGACAAAAACTGAATCTTATCAAAGATTTAGTTCAGATCAAGTTCGGTTTCCAATCGAATTTAGAATGTGGGAAGTGGTGCAAAAGCGCAGTGATTATTTTTGCAGAGCATAAAAAATCCCCACTCTCTATCCGCCATATAAAAGAGTGGGGATTAACGGAAATTATGTCAGTGCGAAACAGGACAATAAGATGTGGGTTTTGCGAGGAATGCCTGCTCTGCCTAACCATCCCGTTAGGGGAAAGAGACTAGCGAATAGTGGCTGAACAGAATCTGAACGAATCTGAACTATTTCTTAGACGCGGCAAATGCTATGGTTTATGAACTTATTGGCCAATTTAGAGTCAACTTAGTGAATAACTATCCGCCAACAACTGCTCTGGGTCCGGGAGGATAGCTCATGTTTAAAAATTTCTTTGTATTCGTAATTCTGGGTGCTGCCATGTTTAGTTGCGGTGCCTCAACCAATTCTGTAAACCCAAGCCTTTCAGAAATTCCAGCGGAATATATTGCTCCGGATGTGCTGCCGCTGCTTAGCCAGGAAAATCAGGCTCTTTTCAATGAATCAGAGCGCAGCTCGAAAAGTTTACCTGCTGATAGCGAATTCCTGGTATTCATCGTAGACACGTCTGGAAGCATGTTTAACAACCCGAGCTGGAATAAAATGCTCGACACTATTGAATCGACAATGGCTCTCTATCCAGATCTAACTGGGATTCAGATCGTTAATGATATGGGTGACTATGTGCTTTCACGCTTTGGCTCCGAATGGATTCCTAACACTGAGACCCATCGAGAAAATTTACTCGCAACTCTGCATAATTGGAATCCTTACAGCAATAGTTCCCCCATAGAAGGCTTAAACGAAGTATTTAACTCCCTCGCTGAAAGCAATCAACAGATCAGTATTTATGTAATTGGAGATGATTTACAAAATGCGGAGATTTCTATTGATAGTGTGCTTGCAGAAATTATTGAGCTGAATACAGATCCTGCTAGCGGTGAAAAATTGGCTCGCATCCATAGTATTGCATTCTCTACAATCTTTATGGGGCCAGAACAATATCGATCAAGCGCAGACAATTATGTCGCCCTGATGAGTAACGTTGCCAGAGAAAATGGCGGCTCGTTTCAGTTGCTTCCTTATAATTAAAACCAGTGGATTAGGCGTGCCTGGACTTCCAGGCCGCAATAATTTCCCGTTCACGTTCGCGGCTTAATCCCGCACTTCTGTTCGCGCGTTCTTCGGCAGGACGAGATTTATCCCATTGCAGGGTGTCCTGTGCCGTCTGTTCAATACTGCGGAAAGTTATTCCGGCATTGAGTGCCCGTTCAACGCTGACATAGGAAAGTGGATCGCCGGGGATCCAGGTTGGCATGTCACTCCAGGGTGCCACGTTTTGTTCTTCTAAAAATCCTTCTGCTATCCAGGTTAAGACGTAGTCGCTTTCTACTGCGGAACCAATAGCTGCCAACATTGTACTCATGGTCAAACGATAATCCGGTCCCGTGGCATTAAAGTCTCCAGATACTCGCCCTTCTGCCAAGCGCACTATCCATTCTGTTAAATCCCGCTGATCGATGATTTGATTGGCGTGATTAGGATTACCAGGAGCGAGAACTTCACCACCTTCGTCCAGGCGCACTGGCCAATAAGTAAATCTATCGGTGGGATCACCTGGACCAACTATTAAGCCCGGCCTGACCACGGCGCAACGATTAGGAAAAGCGGCGTGAGCAATGTCTTCACACAATGCTTTCATTAAACCGTAAGGCGCATCGTCACCATCATTCCATCCTTCCGGTGGACGCAGTCGCTGGTAATCTTCAGCGATGATTGGTTCGAACACTAAGCGCTGCCAGTTTTCGTAACCGAATCCCTCGGCAGCGTAGGCAGAGATTGAAGAAACCACGATATAGTGCTCCGCCGCATCTTTTAGCAATTCCGTGCTGGTTTGTACCCATCGGTAGTCCTGGGCGTTATTGTCTAACACCACATCCCAGGTTCTGCCCATCAGCGCTTCATGATTACTATTACGATCACCAACCAGCTGCTCTACTCCCGGCACATCGAGTTCGCGATTGCCGCGGGTAAATATAGACACTTCGTGACCGCGGGAAACGGCATAACGCACCATGTGTGGGCCGATAAATCCGGTACCGCCCAGTATCAATATTCTTAGTGGCGTTTGTGCGCGCACAGGAAGGCTTAGACCTGCTGCTGCAATACTTGCTAACTTGATGAAATCTCTTCTTGTATTACTCATAACTCTCTCGATAGTTGTCGAAGTCTTTACCAGTTCTGTTGTTTACAGCGCGTCCAGAAATTCTTGAATTTTTTAACGTTAGTCATTTCGCTGCTCACTGCACAAGAGATTTACGATACATGACTTCCAGCAATGGTTCATTTGCAGTTTCAAGAAATATGCGATCGCCAGTTTGCAATTGATAACCCTGAGCTTTATAGAAATTCCGTGCGTTTTCGTTACTTTCCAGTACCCACAATGCCAATTTACTAAACCCTGCGGCTTTTGCCTCACTTTCTATTCCTTTGCAGAGAATTACGCCGACGCCATGTCGCCATTTATCTGGCTGCACAAACAAAGCAACGATTTCTGCCGTCTCCTTATTCGGTGGATTTTCGTTAAAGGGTTGAAGCGTGCAGAATCCAACATTCTGGTCGTCTTCTTTTGCGACCAGTGTGCGTACCTTGCTTCTGGCAATCCATTTCTTCCAGGCATTGATGCGCCAGTCCGTAACTGGCATGTCCAGATATTCCTGCGGCAGTTTGCCCGCATAACCTTCCCGCAGGCTTTCAAAATGAATATTGGCAATGGCTTCTGCGTCTTTAGCGGTTGCGGCTTCGATAGAAACATTCATAAGCGAATACTTTAAACGTTATTTGTCAGACCAAACCGCCAGCTCATTGCCACTGGGTTCAACAAAGTGGAAGCGACGCCCACCGGGGAAACTAAAAATTGGTTTATCGATCTTCCCGCCTGCTGCTTCAACTCGCTTTTGTGCATCTTCTAAATCATCGGCAAACAGAACCACTACCGCTCCCGAACTTGCGTAATCACACTTGAGCTCACCGCGATAGAAACCGCCATCGAGACCGGCACCGGTGATAGCAGCGTAGTCGGGCCCATAGTCTTCAAATCCCCAGCCAAAAACGCCTGTGAAAAATTGCTTAGTTTCTTCCAGGTTTTGTGCACAGAGTTCGACGTAGTTAATGCTCTTATTTGCAGGCATGTTTGCTTCCTCGAATAGAGCGAGAAAATGAGTATGGCACTTCTATATGCCGTACTACAACCACTCCAAATTCTTCGTTTAACGTCCAGACCAAAGATATTTGCAAATCGAGTTGGCACAAAAAAGGCCGGCTAAGCCGACCTTTTTCAGTTCTTTATCCGCTACTGATTCCGCTATTGGGAATTTTCTGCTTCGCGCTGCTCAGTCATTCTTTCACCGCGAAGAATGTTGATCATGCCATAGTTACCTTCATGGCAAGCATATTCGTAAAGCTGTCCATCAACTTTTGACATAGGAATCATAACGGTTACTTTGTCTTTAAAGGTTGCTGGATCATCGACGGTGAACTCGTATTGAACTTCATAATCACCGGTGCGAGTAAATCTTTCCGTCAACAACTTCTCTTCTGCAGTACCGTAAACGCCAAAACTTTGAGTAAATCTATTGAAGTTACGGGTTTCAACGACAAGCGTATCGCCATCCCAGTAGCCACGAGAATCGCCAGTCCACAACCGAATATCGTCGGTTAAATTTTCGCTGCTCTCGATAGGAACAATACGCGCATCGTGAATCATTTCAGTCATGATCACTGCGGTATTTTTGTTTTGAAAAATTTGTACGTTGTTGTTGTACAGATTTGGCGTAAATGGAGGGCCCGAGTTAAAACCAACTATGCAGCGCTCTGATAAGCCGCGATCTTCTGGCCCGTCTTTGGCGATGCCGCCAACTACCATGCGCACAGGTCGATCACCTGGCTCATCGGGTCCCAGACCACCAACCTGAACCGGAACACCTTCCTGAGTTTCTGGTAGGCGACCATTTTCCGGATAGGTAATCAGAGAAGTGCGGTTGTCTCCGTCACCGCCCATTTCAGTCCAGAACGTGTTGTATCCACCAACACCAATATTGTTGATAGCTTCTAATCCGGCTTCAGTCTGTGCAGCAAGAGCAGCGATTTCTTCATCAGTTAAAAACTGCTTGTCGCCGAAAAATGCTGGACGCTCTAAAGGAATAACAGAGCTAAAATTCCAAACACCTTGCAGATCAGGTTGATCCCATTGAGTGCGTGGCGCAGAGTAATCATCTTGTGCTTGCGCGATTCCCGCTGCAAAAAGCGTTGCAGTTGCGAGAGCTAGTACGCGTGTTTTCATCGTATCCCCCAAATCCCAAATTAACGAGGTAGAACAAGCGGCGTAGTTTACAGTAATTAGCCGGTAACCGCTTGATTATGTGTAATTAAAGTCGATGAATGACTCGCATTACGGACGAAAGCCCGGAGTTTTGAGTTACTAATTTTGCCAATAAAAGGAATTAACTACTTTTCTTCTTTTTCTTAGGCTTTTTCTTGGCTGCGGCTCGCAATGCAGCACCAAAACCCTTGTTCGCCCACTCCGACATAATCTCTATGCTCTCCATAGCTTCTTCCGGCGCCTGCAAATAGCCAAGATTCATTTTCTTGCCTTGCTTCTCGTAGGTGAAAGGCTGCAATCCTAATTCTTCGAAGTCGCCGCGAGATTCTTCGTCAACCTTGATATAGAAAACATTCTCAGCAATCAGACCAAACATTAGTCCTTCCAGAAAAATACCGAAGCCGCCAAACATGCGCTTGGAATAAACTGGGCCAATCGATTGCGCAAGGTCCACGATGTACTCAGCAAACTCTTTTTCTTCTTGAGATATAGCCATAGTTGAATGCTATGATAGCCAGCCGTTAAGCAACACGCACAGCCGATGAAAGGAAAACAATAACATGAATGGCGCAACAGCACTGATAAACACTCTTGCCGATTGTGGCGTTGAGTTTTGTATTGCAAATCCCGGCACATCAGAAATGCATCTGGTTCAAGCCCTGGATGCAGTGCCTCGCGTTAAATCTGTGCTCGCTCTGTTCGAAGGTGTGTGTACCGGTGCTGCGGATGGTATTGGACGCATGACCGGTAAACCCGCTGCTACCCTGCTACATCTTGGACCAGGCATGGCGAATGGCATTGCCAACCTGCACAACGCACGACGGGCCAACTCTCCCATGATAAACATCATCGGGAATCATCCTAATTTTCATGTGGGTCACGATGCGCCACTCACATCTAATATCGATACTCTCGCGCAAAATTTTTCCTGCTGGATTAAATCCGAAAGTACGGCTGATTCTCTTGCACAAGACGGCGCCGATGCATTTACAGCAACGCTAAGGCAATCAGCTGGTTCCACTGGTCAGATCGCAACCCTGATCATGGGCGCCGATGCTGCCTGGGGCGATTCACCGGGTCCGGTAACTCCCAATGCGATTCCGCAACGTGCAAAAGTTGAGGAAGCCGCAATTGAAGATGTTGCCAAAGTCATTGAAGCTGACGGCAGTGCCGTGTTCTTGTTGGAGCACCACGGTGCAGAGCAGTCAGCCATGACAGCCGCCAGCAAGATCGCAACAAAATACGGTTGCAAGATGTTTAATGGTACATTTCCAGCCCGTGTTGATGGCGGACCAGGTAGAGTGGCAATCGATCGCCTCCCTTATTTTCCTGAACAGGTATTCAGCGCACTCGATGGCGTGCAGAATCTTATTCTCGTCGGTGGATCGATACCTGTTAGTTTCTTTGCCTATAGAGATAAACCGGCACAATTGATTCCCGAAGGTTGTAAAGTCACAAGACTGACTAATGTAGAAGAAGATGCAATTGACGCTATGGAGCGTCTTGCAGAACGATTAGGTGCGAGCAAAGAAACGATAACAACTTTCGAGAAGAAAGAAATTGGCAAACCTAGCGGTGAATTAAACACCAAGACTATTATTCAATCACTCGCGTCAACACTTCCTGAAAACGTTGTCGTGTGTACTGACTCCGGCGGCGGCAATGCGGCTTATCCATTCTGCCAGAATACTTCCCAGAATAACTGGTTAAGTCTTACCGGCGGCGCCATTGGTCAAGGCGGTCCATGTTCAGTCGGTGCGGCATTAGCTTGTCCCGATCAAAGAGTATTGGCAATGCTCGGAGATGGCGGTGCGGCATACACGATTCAAGCGCTGTGGACGCAAGCGCGAGAGAATCTGGATGTGACCACGGTAATTTTTGCCAACAATTCTTACAATATTCTTGATGTCGAGTACGGTCGTCTAGGTGTGACCGAAGTAGGAGACATCGCAGCAAGCTTATTCGACATCGGCAATCCTTCTATCGACTGGGTGGCACTGGCAAAGGGATTTGGCGTCCCTGGCGGGAAAGCCGACACCGGAGAAGAATTGTGCGCACTGTTAGAACAAAGCTATGGGACACCTGGCCCTTTCATTATTCAAGCGAATGGCGAAATAAAACGCTAGCTAGACTCGGTAGTCCACTTAAAATTTCTTTGAATTCGACCTAAGGTTCCATAGAACTTATCGAAGTTCGCATTTGCTTTTTCATCATTTGGAAAGAGGATTGTGAAAAGCGGAACAACGATCATCGGAAAGAACAGTGTGGCGAAAGCCGGATCACTCCAGGCACCGATCTGATTATAGAGTTCATGGTACCACTGGGCGAAACCACCAGCAGTTGCATTCTCTGGCCCATCGAACAGCACGTTAAACAACCACATCAGCAAACCACCACCAAAGCCTGACGCCATTCCCCAAAATGCAGCCTTTTCGGAAGTTCGTCGCCAATAGATGACGAATGCAACAGCCACCGCAGGCGGGACTACCAATGCGAATCCTATTAGCACTAAACCAAGCACTGAGGTTATGTTGCCCAACCAGGCTATCAAGGCAGCACCGGTGCCGTAGATAACGGCAACCACTTTATACCAACGTAGTTTTTTCTCCGGTGTGAAGTTTTTCGAGCTGGGAATCCAGTCATTCACGAACATGGTTGAACTCGCTAATAGAATTGGTGCGCCGGAAGAAATTACCGCAGCTAATATTGCAGCCAATGCTATTCCCCCCAGGATTTCTCCACCATCGATAGCAAGTTGGGCAATATTCAGGTAACTGCTTAATCCTGAATCTGATCCGTAGGAAGCCATAGTCAGGATCCCGATAAAACCAGCAACAAACGGCATTGCAGCGGCAATTACGCCGGCAAAGAAGAATCCAGGTAGCAAAAAGTCCTCTTTCTTAGCCGATGATGCATAGTTGGCATACACTGAGGCAGCAGGAGTATGTATCGTTGCCGAGATAAACATGGCAACAATAGTTGCTATTCCAATTCCGGTATAACTCCACCAGGCAACTTCATCGCCACCGGAAGCTGCCAATTGTTCCGAAGTGCGCTCTACAACAACATCCCAACCGCCCATGTTGTTCATGGCAGTTAATCCAACTAACAGTAATCCAAAAATTATCACTGAACAGTGGACGATGTTGGCATAGGCTGTTCCTTTTAATCCGCCAAACACGGTAAAAGAAATAATTAGAGCGCCACCCATTGCAACCGCAATCGGAAAAGGTATTCCGGTAAAACCGGAAATTATGGTGCCGATAATGTAAGGCTCAATGATGTTTACAACTAAATACTCAGCCTGCACACAAAGACTAGTGAGCCATTGACAACGATAAGATCCAAAGCGTCGATCAAAAACCTGTCCGACACTTACTACCTTTAATCGGCGATAAGGCACTGCAAAAAATAGTCCAACCAGAAAGAGTGCTGCGAATGAGTTAAAGCCATACCACATGTGGCCAACGCCTTCGGCAATAACATCTCCAGCGACACCATAGGTGCCGGCGCCACCAATACGAGTGCCAGCCGCTCCTGCAGCGATCATGAAGATCCCCAGGGTACTGCCACCAATCGCCCAGTCTGCCGCACTACTTTTCTTGCTATTCAGGTATAAGCCAAAGACAACAAAGGCGCCGAGATAAAGAATAATGACGAGGGCAGTGACGTTCATGCATAGCTCCTACTGCTTTTTTAGTTTTATTAGCCCGGCTATGCCTTGACTGGAATTTGAAATACTATAACACCGAATCATCGATACCTAGCGAATTAAGCACCCATCAACTCAGGCAGTACAACTTGCGTTTCGACTTTTTAATCTTCGATCTTGACGGAACCTTATCAGATCCAAAACTCGGTGTAGTGCGCTGCATGAATTATGCGCTTAGCAGTTTCGATTATGCACCAAGAGGAGAAGATGAGATCGCTCAATACATCGGCCCTCCTCTGGAAGAAACCATTCAAAAGCTCACCGGCTCGCAAGATGAGCAGCATATAGACGAGATGATTGTCAGATACCGTGAACGCTATTTTGAAATTGGCTATACCGAGAATGAGTTGTATCCCAATATAGAAGAAATGCTGTCTGTTTTAAAAAACAACAATTTGGCAATGGGAGTTTGTACATCGAAACACCAAACTGCCGCAGAAAAAATTCTGGAGCGATTTGAAATTACCAAGTATTTCGAATTTATTGACGGGCCAACTGAAAAAACTATTAAAGCGAAACAATTGGAAAAATTGTTAGGCGCAAACACGATAAGCAAAAATTCGATAATGATTGGCGATAGGTCTGTCGACTTAATTGCTGCGAAGAGCAATGGCTTAGCAAAGGCGGGAGTACTCTGGGGCTATGGCACTAGCGACGAACTAAATGCCGAAGATCCCGAGTATGTATTTAGCTCTCCTCGAGAACTTGTTGAAACGTTTACCGCGGACTAATTCGCTTGATAACAGCGCTGCTGTTTAAGATGGGCTTGCCGTCCACGCTGAGTTCACAGCGAGTAAAAACCATAGACTTACCGCGACGAATGATGGTGCATTCTCCCTCAACCAGGTCTCCTTTGTAGGCAGGCGCGACGAATTCATTATTGCAACTTACTGTTGCCACGCTTTCGCTCTCCCCCATATTGGCTCCAAGACACAAGGTGTAATCGGCGAATGCCATTAACACACCACCATGAACGGAGTCGTGTGCATTACAGTTATGTTCCTGCACTCGAAAAGCACTGCGCGGAGTGTCGCCATCCATGATAAAAAAGAATGGACCAATGTAATCTTCGGCTTTGTCCCCTACCCAATGTTTGTAATGGCCAGGAATATCGTAATCTTCTGGTTTGAAACTCATTTACTCTTCCTTCAATCCCACCTAATTCTATTTAATCAGCGTTGTCATCAGGAATCGCCAGATCGACAACTGCTATTTCAACCTTATAAAGTTAACTGCCAATAACCAACGTCGATCATTTTGTTGAATTTCATGCCTACTTCTTCGAATCGCCCGATCTTTTTGAATCCCAGCTTTTCATGCAGCCGGATACTGGCTTCGTTGGGCAAGGCGATTCCCGCGATCAATACATGTATCGGCTTATTACGAAGATCATCGATAAGAGTTTGCATAAGCTTCAATCCATAACCTTTACCGAGATGCTCTTTGTGGATATAGACGGTGGATTCTTTGGAATGACGATAGGCGATTCGCGCTTTCCAGGGAATGGCATAAGCGTATCCTACTAATTGATTGTCAACCTCGAACACAAGCCACGGATTCGTATCATCCGCTCTTTCGAAGCGCTTGCTTATCTCCCCGGAGGATACGGGCTCCTCTTCAAAACTTACTATGCCGGATTCTATGTACCAGTTATAAATTTCGGCAATAGCGGCAGCATCGGTTTTCTTCACCTGGCGAATCACTATTCAACGATCCCTTTTGCTAATTGCTTGTATGCAATCCAATCCGATCCCTTTTTCTACCAAATCCCTAAAGTCTTCTGCAATCTCTTCACTTCGATCGATAACTTCCTGCCATAGCTTAACTCTGCTTGCGTAATCGTATTGTTGAAAATCGCCACGATCCGGGATTTTTTGACCCGGTAAACTTAAGACGAACTCTTTGCTCGGCGCTAAGAGCACAACATTGTCTAAATAGTCTTCTTTAACTCGGCGCCAACCAAGATGCTTGTCGAACCAGCCAGGTATTATCTGCGCGCTGAAGTGGGGATAGAGTACCAGTTCTTCCCCCGGGTAAAACTTCCAATCGAAGTGGTAGTCAGTAATGCCGCCATCCCAGTAGTGTCCCTTTTTAGCGCCGTCAATGTTACTGACTCCTTCCAATACGAACGGTATAGATCCGCTGGCGATCATAATGTCCATCAGATTCGAACTTTTTAATGGTGCGATCGCTGAACTAATGTCCTCCAAGCTTGACCAGGGTGGATCCTGATCCATATTGGTAAACAAGGTTCGCTCGAAAAACAGTGAAAGTGAGCGACGAGAAAGCGTATTAAGAGCTGCGCTCGCACCCAAGTGCAGCATTTGAAGAAGTTTTGTTTGTGCGGAACCAATACCTTTACAGCGATCCGCAACGATGTGAGTGCGAAATACTTTATTGCTGGCGATTTCATCAGCGCCACTTTCACCGAGTACCTTGCCCAGCATCGTGCGAGCACTGTCGGTGATTTCTTTTACGCTTGGATTGGCAGAATATTTTTCATGGCTATACCAATAGGCGAGTCTTTCGACACTGCCAACCGCATCGCCCGTTGCCAAACAACACATGCGCCAGGCACCGACAGAGGACCCAACGGTATAAAGCTCAGAACGACGCTCCCCAAAAAATTCTCCGAACAGATAGCGGTCTAGTCCTGCCAGGACAAACCATTTCGGACCACCAGAGGCACCAACCAAGACCTTGAAATGTTCTTGCTGGAAACCGTCCCTTTGCAGTTTTCTTAGCGCTGCCGGACCTGCATAAATTGCGAGAGAAGCCATAGGCGAGGAATGATATAATCGTGCTCACACGCAATCTACTGTGATTGATTGCCCTCCCAAAAATATCCAGGCAGTTATTTCCACAATTGACCAAGCCCTATGAACTTATCACAGCTGCAAAGCCGTAAGTCGCTGTTATTTCTTCTGGCAATAGGCAACACCGTCGCCTTCGCCACCTGGCAGGTGTTGTTGAATAATTTTGTCGTGGAAAGAGCTGCTTTTAGCGGAGAGGAAATCGGCATTTTGCAGAGTCTGCGAGAGGTACCCGGATTTCTTGCCTTTACAGCCATCGTGGTAATGATTTTTGTGCGGCAACAAACTTTCGCTATTCTTTCATTGCTTACCTTGGGAATAGGCACTGCCATTACTGCGTTTTATCCCAGCGCATTGTGGCTTTATTTCACAACGGTGATCATGTCCATTGGTTTTCACTACCTGGAAACATTACACAATTCTCTAAGCTTGCAATGGCTTAGTAGAGACGAAGCACCTCGCGTGCTAGGACAACTATTAAGTGTACGCGCCATATGTAACCTGATAGTTCTTGGATCGATTTATATCTATCTCATGTTTTATGCTGCCAACTACCTGCTGATTTACCTATTGGCGGGCGGCACAGCAGTACTAATTGGATTGTTTTGCTGGAGCGCAGTCCCTCACTTCGAAGACCAGGTGGTGCAGAAAAAATCATTGTTCCTGCGCCGACAATACTGGCTCTATTACTTGCTTACTTTCTTAGCCGGTGCGCGCCGACAGATATTTGTCGTGTTTGCCGGATTCCTCATGGTTGAGAAGTTTGGTTTTCCCATTGAGAACGTAGTCTTGTTAACCCTGGTAAATGCTGCGCTAACCTTTTGGCTGGCACCAAAAATAGGTGCGCTAATTAGCTATATAGGTGAAAGACGGGCATTGACGCTGGAATATGTTGGCTTAGTCATCGTCTTTGTCAGTTATGCCTTTGTCGATACCATTGCCGTTGCCGTGGCGCTATATTTGCTGGATCACCTGTTTTTCGCCATGGCCATCGCTATTAAGACTTATTTTCAAAAAATCGCAGATCCTACCGATATAGCTGCGACCTCCTCTATCAGCTTCACCATCAATCACATCGCCGCTGTGATCTTACCGGCGCTGCTGGGATTTCTCTGGGTAATTAACCACAGCGCAGTTTTTCTGGTGGGTGCAGGTATCGCGCTTGGATCGCTGATTCTCACGCAGTTGATTCCGGATCGCCCGCAACAAGGCCAGGAAACCCGCTGGATTCATTGGTCTGCACCCCCCGAAACATCACAACTTCCCGACTAAATCATTTTTTACGGTTTATTAACGTCCCTTACCTAGTATTGATGCAGGCTAATCACGCATGCTTCGCCTTTGATTTTTCTAGCTTTTTTAGGAGTCCGACAGACAGATGAGTTTTGAGCGCAAGCCCCTAGTAATCCATATCTCAGCCCTGATTTCCGCAGCCACCCTAGTGGCAACGCAGCCAGTGTGGGCACAAGAAGACGAAATCGAGCAAGTCATTGTATGGGGACGCTCATTACAACTTCTGGGTACTGCGGACTCTGCCTCACAAGGTGTGGTGGGCTATGCAGATTTTTCTACCCGTCCGATGGCCCGCGTCGCCGAATTAGTCGAAGTCGTTCCGGGCATGATTGCTACCCAACACAGTGGGCCGGGCAAAGCCAATCAGTATTTCTTGCGCGGCTTCAATCTTGATCATGGCTCAGATTTCTCCACTTATTTCGACGGCATGCCAGTTAATTTTCGAACACACGCCCAT
Organism: Pseudomonadales bacterium; assembly: GCA_012103535.1. Classification (GTDB taxonomy): domain Bacteria; phylum Pseudomonadota; class Gammaproteobacteria; order Pseudomonadales; family Pseudohongiellaceae; genus UBA9145. The sequence continues at coordinate 936,605 of WLWQ01000002.1, read as the reverse complement.
GCTCAGGGATATATGGACCTTAACTTCATTATCCCTGAGATCATTGAACGGGTGGATTTCCAGAAAGGCCCTTATTTCGCCGACACCGGTGACTTTTCGTTGGCGGGCTCGAACTCCATGAAAACATACGATGCCTTGGTTGAAGATTTCACTGAGTTAACCATCGGCTCCAGGGATGAAATTCGATTCGTTACTGCAAACTCATTCGATTTCGCTGAAGGCACTTTACTCTATGCCCTGGAACATCAACAAACTGACGGCTTCTACGATCTTGAACAAGACGTGCGCAAACTAAACGGCCTGTTAAAGTACACCGGTGATGTCGCTGGTGTTCCCAGCCGCATCACTTTTAGTGCCTACGATTCGGAATGGACTTCAACCAATCAAATTCCAGAAAGAGCAGTGAACAGCGGCTTGATCGATCGATTCGGTTTTATCGATCCTGACCTGGGTGGTGAATCCCATCGCTACTCCTTAACCGGTGTATTTGAGCTAACTGAAAACTGGGATTTAAATCTTTACGCCAGCTCTTATTACATGAGCTTGATTAACAACCCTACTTACGTGTTGAACGATCCGATTAACGGCGACGAATTTGAACAGGAAGACGAGCGCCGCTTATTTGGAGGTTCACTACGCAACGAAACCGATATTGAGTTATTTGGCATTCCGGTAAGGCGTAGTTTTGGTGCCGATGTTCGCTATGACGACGTTAATGAGTTGAATTTGTTTAACACCGCCAGCCGGCGACGCATTGGCAGCATTCGCGAAGATGAAGCGGAAGAATTTAGTATCGGCGCCTTCGGTGAATTGCAATTTCAAGTGACCAATGCATTACGAGCTACTGTTGGTGTGCGTTATGACTACTTTGATGGTGAAGTCGATTCCTTGCGACCACAAAATTCCGGCAGTGACAACGATTCCCTCTGGCAGCCCAATTTTGGCCTGGCCTATCGCCTGAATGACAATTTGGAACTCTACGGCAACTATGGCCACGGATTTCATTCTAACGACGTTCGCGCCGCGGTAAATACTGTGGGTCCGGTAACTGGTGATCCCACTGAATCTCTCGATGTACTTGTAGAAGGCAAAGGTGGGGAAGTCGGATTTCGTTACGACACTCTCGAAGGATTTAACGTATCAGTTGCCTATTACACCTTGAAAATGGATTCAGAACTGGTGTTCGTTGGCGATGCGGGAACCACTGAACCTGGCGATCCGTCACGACGAGATGGAATTGAAATCACTTCTTTCTGGGAAATAAACGAACGGCTCGTGTTTGATATTTCCGGCGCCAAATCAGATGGTTACTTTATCGGATTGCCTTCCAATGAAAACGCCATACCAGACGCACACGATATCGTTTATGGTGCTGGATTAACTTATGCAGGACTCGGTAACGGATGGACTTCCAGCCTGCGCGTTAGGCATTTTGGTGACGCTGCTCTGACTGAAGATGAAGTAATAGAAAAAGACAGCTCAACCTTGCTGCACTTCGGTGTTTCCTACGCACAGGATAACTGGGAAATTGGCTTAGATGTGCTCAATCTTCTCGACGCGGAAGATGATGACATAGCTTACTGGTTTGAATCGCAATTACCTGGTGAGGCGGCAGCAGTTGAAGATATCCACTTTCATCCGGCGAATCCCCGTGCAGTACGGGTATTAATGAAGTACAAATTTTAGAGTTTGGTTACTACGATCACCCCGTCCCTGTTGTTTGAGACACAACAACAAGGACACGCAGCGGGAGCTCTGATTTCAGAGCTCCCGCTGCACCCAAAAATTTTTCTTAGTGGCCTTGATCGAATACGACAGTAAAAGAAACCGGTACGGCGCGGCTAATGCTGGGAAGACCAGCCACTTCTCTTAGCGCTTCAACTCCAGTTACCAGGCCATGTGCATCGGCGGTTACCAGAATAGGTTTAACAGTCGAAGCAACCACACCGTTTTCCAGGCGAGTAACTAAAAGGTCGGCATTGTAGGAGTTGCTCTCGCCGTGAATATCCAGTTCAAACGAAACTTGCATCGATTCAGTGGCGCCGGCAGACATGGCAGTGACACCGTCAAGATCGATACTTCCGGTAATCGTAGCTTCGGGGAATAGATTCGTTTCAAACAACATGGCCTGCATGCGCTCATTACGAATATCAATCAGCGTGTTCACGCTGGCGAGCTCAATGGTAATTTCTACCGCACCATCATCGTCGATAGTGCCAGACAACATGTCGAAAGTATGAACTTCGCCGACGTGGTCTGCCTTTATAGTGACAAAGCTCAGGGTAGAAGAGTTGTTGACTAAAGACCAATGGGCCTGGGCAGTGCTGGTCATTAAAAGGGCTGCAACACCTAGAGTGACCATTTTTGTTAGGGACTTGAGGATCATCCTCGATCTCCTTTATATCTTTTATATGTTCTGAATGGGTTGGCAGGGATGTGAGTTGCTAAGCTTACCCGAAATTACCTTTCAGCGTATAGCACGTTTATAATTCGCTCCCGCTAACAAAAATTTCGGCCCAAACTGCAATGCCACTGAATATCCCTGTTCTGGATGTAAGCCCAGGATTCGATGATGAAACTTTCATCGAAGAGCTCGCCGCTGCCTGTGAAGAATGGGGATTCTTTCAGATAACTGGCCATGGTATCGATACCATACTGCGCGAACGGTTTTTTACTGGTATTGAAGATTTCTTTGCCTTACCGAAACAATCGAAGCTTGCTTTAACACGCACAGAGAAGAATTTTTGGGGCTACTACGATAAAGAACTCACAAGAAATAAAGTCGATGCAAAAGAAATTTACGACATCGACGGCAATGTCGATAATCTCAGTAGCGAGCATCAGGAATTTCCAGTTCCCTGGACCCATGAATTACCCGAACTAAAACCTACGGTTCTGGATTGGTTGCAGCAGGTGGAACAACTCAGTTTGAATCTACTGGGATCGATTTGTATCGCCCTCGGCGAATCCTCAGCCACGCTCAATCCTTTTTTTCTAAAAAACCACACGAGCTTTCTACGGTTCAATTATTATCCGTCCGTAAAGGAAAGAAGCGCTGAACAAATTGAAAGTGAGAACTCGGAAAGCGATGAGCTTGGCCTACATCCCCATACCGACGCCGGTGCTTTAACCGTTCTTGCCCAGGATGATGTCCCCGGGCTTCAGGTAAGAAAGGAAGACACCTGGCACACCGTGGTACCGGCCGAGGATGGATTCATCATTAATATTGGCGATATGGTCCAGGTTTGGTCAAACGATAGGTTTAAAGCGCCTGAACATCGAGTCCTTGCCAGTGGTGCACAGGCTAGATATTCGGCTCCTTATTTTTATAACCCCTCTTATGAAACTGTTTGCACGCCTTTAGTCGCGCAAACAGAGAAAAGTCACTACCGGCCAATCTCCTGGCGGGAATTCCGCAGCGGTCGCGCCGCAGGCGATTATGTCGACCAGGGTGAAGAAATTCAGATCTCCTGGTTTCGAATTTGATCCGCCTCACAAATCTAACTTCCTGTAAATTAAGAAAAAGTCCTATTTTGGGGTAAACTGAACTCCTTTTGTCTGAAGCGGTTGGCCATGAAAGCAAGCAGCCCAATTGTAAAACACCTGGTACTGGTCGGTGGTGGTCACAGCCATCTGGCTGTGCTGAATTATTTGGGCATGAATTCCGTTCCCGGCCTCGCCGTTACTTTGATAAGTCGAGACATAAATACTCCTTATTCTGGATCGCTGCCCGGCTACATTACCGGCGTGTATGACTACGACGACATCCATATTGATTTACGTCCCCTCGCACAATTTGCCAATGCCCGCATCATTCAGGAAGAAATTCAGAATATCGATTTAGACAACAAAACAATCGCGCTGAAATCTCGTCCCGAAATTTCCTTCGATATAGTTTCTCTTAACATTGGCTCTAAGCCTGATGCGTTTAATATTCCAGGCGCACAGAAATTTGCGATCGGTGTAAAACCTATCGATAAATTTCTTCAGCGTTGGGATTCCCTTCTCAAAGATGCAATTCATAACCTCGAACAGGATCAGGAATTTACCATTGCAATTGTCGGTGGCGGTCCTGCCAGTGTTGAACTCGCTTTTGCCACGCAGTTTCGACTTCACAAAGAGTTGCAACTCAAAGTAACGAACAAATCATTACTCAATATTAAAATCATAAGCGCCGACCAGGAACTACTCACTCTGCATAACAGCAAAGTCAGAAGTTTCGCTAAAGCCGAACTGGAAAAACGCAATATTGAGGTAATTCTCGACACCTTGGTATCCGCCTTCGAAAAAGGAAGCGTTGTCTGCGAAAACGGCGGTAGCCATAGTGCTAATCAGATCGTGTATGCCACCGGCGCCAGTATTCCAGATTGGCCCGGAGAATGTGGACTTGCGTTGACCGGCGATGGCTTTATCGAAGTGAACAACCATTTACAATCCACTTCTCATGATTTTGTTTTCGCCGCCGGTGATGCCGCCACCATCAAGGGAGAGCCCCGGCCTAAATCTGGAGTTTATGCAGTTCGGCAAGGGCCACCCCTGGCAAAAAATCTGGTGCGCTATGCTACCGGCAAGTCTCTAACTCGCTATAAACCACAACAACATGCGCTGGCATTGATGAGCATGGGTAATAAATCGGCAATTGCTTCCCGTAACAATTTGTTTTTTCAGGGGCGCAGTGTCTGGTCTATCAAACACAACATTGATACCAATTTCATAAAAAAATATTCCGAGCTACCGGAGATGAACTCGGAGCTAAGCATTGCCGAAGGGCTCGTCGACAAGGAAATGGAACAACAACTGCGCACCCATGCCATGCGCTGCGCTGGCTGTGGTGCCAAAGTTGCGAGCAATGTTTTACAGGAAGTCTTGCAGCAATTACCAACAACAAATCACGACGACATCCTGACTGCGAACAGCACGGCAGAAGATGCCTCGATGATAAAACTGGAAGACGGCCGCATCCTCGCCCAGAGCATCGACCAGTTAAAAGCATTCGTAAATGATCCCTGGCTATTTGGTCGCATCGCCACGAATCACTGCCTGAGTGATATCTACGCCATGGGTTGTGAACCTCACTCAGCCCTGGCAGTTGTAAGCCTGCCTTTTGCTGCCAAAGACTACGGTCGCGCCCAATTGAAAGAGCTCATGTTGTCCTGCACCGAAACACTGGCGGAACACAATTGTGCATTAGTTGGCGGGCATTCGGCGGAAGCTGAAGAATTACATTTCGGTTTGTGTGTAAACGGTTTTATCGATGAAGAGCGCTTACTCAAAAAAGATGGTATGCAGGCGGGAGATATTTTGATCTTAAGCAAGCCGCTGGGAACCGGCACCTTGTTAGCGGCGGACATGCGCTATAAAGCTTCCCATGCTCAGATGCAGAACGCACTGGAGCAAATGGCCCAGTCCAACAAAGAAGCCGCCACCTGTTTCTCAGAATATGAGGCCACCGCTTGCACCGACATAACTGGATTCGGTCTAGCCGGCCATCTTATGGAAATGCTTTCCGCAAACAATGTTGAAGTCGAATTGAGCCTAAGTGACGTCCCGGCATTAGACGGTGCCCTTGAATCGCTGCAGCAAAACATTGTCAGCTCACTGCACAAAGACAACAAACTAGTCGCCAACGACATCTATAACCATGAAGCATACGCCAGTGATCCAAAGTTTGAATTGCTGTTCGATCCTCAAACCGCCGGCGGCTTACTGGCGTCGGTAGCGGAATACAAAGCCGAAGCCTGCCTGCAAGCTTTGAGAGACTCCGGTTATTCCCAGGCGAAGGCAATTGGTCGAGTGGCAAAGCTCGATAATGATCTCCCAGCTATCGTCCTAAAATAGCCAACTTACTGTTTTATATGTATTTTTTACCTCTAAATAAGCACTGCTTATCCGACTCCACCTGGAAGTCAGCATGGCTGTGAGGTATAGTGCCGACTGTTTAAATGGTTGCAATCAGGATGTGTGTGAAAAAGAAATTCAAAATAAAATCGATATTCAGCGTGCTCGCCTATGCCAGCGTTGTCCCAGTTTTAATGCTTGGCAAGGTTAGCTATGCACAAGATTCTGCGAGCGGTAATGTGCTGGAACGTTATGGCAATCTCGATGTTACTCGTGAAGGCCCAACCATCGATGCCGAACTCGCGCAAAAAATGAATCGTCGTGGCAATACTTATAGCAATTTGCAACGCTACGATGAAGCCATCGAAGAATACAGAAAAGCCATCAGCGCCGATCCGAATTTGTCAGATGCCATTCGCAATCTCGCCAACACCTATTACTATCTCGAACGGTATGACGAAGCTAAACCTCTATTAGCGCGCTTCATTGAATTGGAAGAAAACACGACTGCCAGTTTGATCGCGGCAGTGTCGACCCTGGGTGAACTAGAGCGGCAATCGAGAAACTACGATTCCGCCATTAGCTATGATCTTCGGGCGATAGAGCTGGATCCTGACAATGATTCCCAAATTCACATCATGGCCAATACCTATAACAATGAAGGTGAAGCCGATAAAGCTATCCAGGTCTATAAAGCCGGTATCGAGGTGATGCCTGGGAATGCGTTTTTCTATCGCAGCCTGGGGCGGATATTGGAACAGGAAGGACGCCTCGATGAGGCACTGGCTGAATATGAAGCTGCGGCTGAGAAAAATCCCGATTCAGATTTTTACGTCAATCTGGTTGAATCAACCCGCCGGCGCTTGGGCAACTAACACCCTCTAATAGTTTTCTAAAAATTCGTTTCTATCGTCGTCGGACATCGACACGAGCGCTTTCACTTCGTCAAAAAATGCCGACAGATCGCCATCGGATTCTGCCAATAGTCCGTTAAAGTACGGCACCAGATCATTGTATGAACTCACCGTTGAAAGTTGCGCGTTGTTCAACGAGCGAGAAAACCAGGCGTCATAACCCGCGTAGCCATTCCAGTTCACCTTTAATATGTCATATTCACTGCGCAGTTGATTTTGCAGTGCAGTTTTACCACTGCGTTTTTGTGCTTCACTCAGATCTTGTTCATACAACTCATCGAATTGATCGCGATAGCGGGTTACCAGTTCGATAAATTCTTGTTGGTGAAGCCGGTCTCGTTCGGCAATGACAATAGTCTCTGGCTGATCCGTTGCCTGCAGCCAGCGCCTGATACCTTCCCTCTCCACTGCCGTGGCAAAACTTTCATTAAAAGTCGTATCACCTGGCAGATACGCCACCTGATGAGCAAGTTCATGAAAGATCAGTCCGGCGAGTTGGTAATTAGAGCGGGACATAACGGTGCTAAGCAAGGAATCGTCGAACCAACCGAGAGTTGAATAGGCATCTACCCCACCGGTATAGACATCGAATCCTTCTTCTTCCAGTTGTGCTGCGTAACTCTCGGCACCGTCTTCATCAAAATAGCCGCGATAGGCTACGCAGCCGGCGATTGGGTAACACCAGTTAACTGGATCTGTAGAAAATTCAGGTGCAGCAAAGACATTCCACACCACGTGTTCACGGTTTACATCGACATAGGTCGAATAATTACTCGCAACCGGAAGATTTAATTCATCCTCGGCAAATTCACGTATCCGCAAGACTTCCGAGAACTTCCCGCGGAGATCAGCAGACACTTCGGCATCGTTGATAAGCCGTTGAATGTCTTCTCGACCAAAGACAATGGCGAGCTGACCACGGGCAGCCTGGGTGTAATAGCTTACTGTCTCGCAAGAAACCAGGAATACCGAGATTGTCAGCAGGATAATAAGCTTAATTAGATTTTTCTTGTGAGGGCCAAAATCAGGAATCATCGGCTACAGATCCCTGAATGGTTACTACAACTGAACGAGATCCTGCTTGATTGCGGTGTTCACCGAGATAGAGTCCCTGCCAGGTACCGAGGAGTAGGCGCCCATCTTCAATCGGTATGCTTAATTCGGAACCCAGCAGCCCTGATTTGATATGGGCTGGCATATCATCCGGCCCTTCATAGGTATGCTCATAGTAAGGAGCACCTTCCGGCGCCAGTTCATTGAAATGACTTTCCATATCTCGCCGCACCGAGCTATCGGCGTTTTCATTAATGCTTAAGGAGGCGGAAGTATGTTGCAAGAAGAAATGGGCAACGCCTACTTTCGCCGATTGCAATGCAGGAAACTGATCGCTTATTTCTTCAGTAACCAAATGGAAGCCGCGACTTTTTGGAGAGAGCTGAATTTTTTTCTGTAACCACATAGAGCGATGCTTAGGGATCGACTATTTCAATCTCGAATAGATTTGCCCAATGCTTGCCAGTAACGAACAGTCTTTCGTTTACTTCGTCCCAGGCTATACCGTTGAGTACTGCTTCCCTACTTCCTAACTGAGTTTCGTTACTCAATCCTGTGAGATCGATAACAGAAGTCACCACGCCGTCTTCAGGGTTTATGCGCACGATAAAATCTGTCTGCCAGATATTGGCCCATACTTCGCCATTGATGTATTCCAATTCATTGACGTTTGACAGGGGATTGCCATTGAATGTGACGGTAACTTTTCTTTGCGGCGCAAAATTTTCCGTATCCATAAACTGCAGAGTGCTGGTACCGTCGCTCAGTATTAAATGTTCCCCATCGTAAGCAAGTCCCCAACCTTGGGTTGCATTGTAATGAGTTCCCAATTGCTCAAAATTATTCTTGTCCCAGACGAAGACCATGTTTGAGGTCCAGGTAAGCTGGAAGATTCGATCGTCTACCACTTCTATACCTTCGCCGAAATAACGCCGGTTTAGACGCGTAGTCTGCAACACTTCGTTATCTTCCAAATTAATCTTACTGAGGGAAGAAAGACCATTTTTCCCTGTGCCTTCGAATAAATAACCTTCGTGATAAATTAGCCCCTGAGTGAATGCATTAATGTCATGGGGATAGGTATTCACGATGCGATAGCTCAACTGTTCCGGCGCATCCTGAGCATGAGCGACCTGAAAGAAGAAACCGCCGATTCCTACGACGATTAGTAGTGTCTGCGCTGTTAGCTTTAAAAATTTCATCACTGTTATAGAATGACCGTAAATCGGTGTAAATCCTACCTAAATTGCGACCAAAGCGGAGTTATCCATGTCAGACGATTGTCTATTCTGCAAAATAATTGCTGGAGAAATCCCTGCTACAGAAGTCTACCGTGATGAGGATGTTTTTGCATTTGAAGATATTAGCCCGGCAGCTCCAACCCATACCCTGGTCATCCCAGTAAAACATCTGAAAGATGTGACCGAAGCCCAGGAAGAAGATGACGCTTTGCTCGGAAAGTTAATGCTAGTAGCAAATAAGATCGCGACTGAGAAAGGCTTAATCGAAGATGGTTTTCGCTACGTGATAAACACTGGCAGTCATGGCGGTCAAACTGTTTACCATTTACACTTACACGTAATAGGTGGACGGGCCATGTCCTGGCCACCGGGCTAACTAGATAGCTAATCTAATAGTTGTTGCAGGGAAGCTTCGTTAGCTTCGAACACACCCTTCTCGGTAATGATGCCAGTTATAAACTGAGCGGGCGTCACATCAAAACCTAAATTACTGATTGCAGTCCCATCCGGGGCGAGCTGCACTGACTCAATATTACCGGCCTCTGTAATTCCACTGATATGACTCACTTCTATCGCATCCCGTTCTTCGATTGGAATTGAACTCAGCCCATCAACGATGGAAAAATCGATAGACGATACCGGTAACGCTGCGTAAAACGGAATATTATTGTGATGTGCAGCCAGGGCTTTTAAGTAAGTACCGATTTTATTGTAGACATCTCCACCCAAGGTAGTTCTATCGCTGCCCACCAGACACAAATCTACTTTGCCGGTTTGCATTAAATGTCCGCCGGCATTATCCACAATCAAGGTGTTAGGAATTTTTTGTTGAGTTAACTCCCAACAGCTTAGAGCAGCACCTTGATTACGTGGCCGAGTTTCATCGACCCAGACATGCAGTGGAATTCCAGCTGCGTGGGCTTTATAAACCACCGACAGCGCAGTTCCCCAATCAACCGTGGCCAAAGCACCGGCGTTGCAATGGGTTAACAGGTTAAGTGCATCTTGTGATTCGTTCTTCTCATTCCAAAGCGCCTGCAAAATACCCAGCCCATGTTCACCGATTGCTTCACATACGGCGATGTCTTCCTTTTCCAAGAGTTGAGCCGTTTCCAGGGCCTTGCCTGGCAAGTCACTAAAATCGAGACCGTTGAGATTTTCCTGCATTCTTTGTAGGGCCCACTGCAAGTTAACGGCGGTCGGTCGAGTTTCTGCCAAGGCACTGACTGCCGCATTCAGACTGTTGGGATCATCTCGCAAAGCCAGGTAAATACCGTAAGCGGCAGTGACGCCAATCAATGGTGCCCCACGTACTTGCATGGCGGATATGGCGTGACAGGTTTCTTCCAGGGATTGCAGGCTGATTATTTCAAGACTATGGGGTAATAGAGTTTGATCGATGATGCAGACTTCATCGCTTTCGGGTTCGAACCAGATACTTTGAATGTGTTCGCCGTCTATTTTCATGTTGGGAGCATTGAGAAGTGGCTGGCCTGCTTAGATAACTCGTTCGTTGCCGCCATCGACTGGCAATTGTGAACCGGTAGTTTTTCCTAACGAATCACCTGCAAACAGCACCGCTGCTTTAGCAACATCGGCGGAACTGATTTCGGTTTTTAAGACATTGGAAGTTTTGTATTCCTCTACTGTCATGTCGTAGTGCTCTGCCCGCGCTGCCAAAACTTCTTCTGTCCAGATCGCAGTATCGTAAACTGCGTTCGGATGGAGTGCATTTACGCGAATTCCTTCTGCTCCCAATTCCAGTGCTGCAACTCTCGCCATCTGGGTTAAACCTGCTTTAGCAGCGGAATAGGCTGCTGCACCCGGGCCAGGGGCAGGTACATTCTTCGAAGCGACGATGACCACCGCAGGATCGAATCCTTGTTTAAGATAAGGAATACAAGCTCGCATCACACGCATGTGCGAGTTCAAGTTCAATTCCAGAGATTTTTCCCAATTCCCATCGTCCATGGTTTCGATAGGCTGACTCTCGGGAAAATTCCCGGCGTTGCTGACTAATATATCGATGCCACCAAAATGCTGGACTCCTTGTTGTAATGTGGAGTCTACCGCCATTGAGTCAGTAACATCACAGTGCAACGCCAGAACCGAGGGATCAGCATAGCAATTAACAAGCTGCTCATCGATATCCAGGGCGATGATCGCCGCTCCCCGCGCCAATAATTCACTGACACAGGCTTCCCCGATGCCAGAAGCCGCACCAGTAACCAGCGCCACTTTCCCTTCAAACTCTGCCCGCGCAGCGGCGGATTTTAATTTCGCCTGCTCCAGCTCCCAATACTCCACGTCGAATAAATCCGACTTGGGCAGTGCCTGCCAGGCACCGAGTGCTTCCCCTTGTTGGATCGCGCGGACTGTGTGTCGGGTAATATCCCTGACAATTTCCAGGCGCTTTCGATTGCCGGCCAAATAGAGCATGCCCTTATTCTTCCAGACTCCATAACGGGGCATGGTGTCCAAACATTGATGTTCTTTGCCTGCGTGTTCTTTAAAATATTCTCGATAAGCTTGTTCGAAAGCCGGTAATTCTGCTGCAGGATCTTCGTTAAAAATGGCGGCGAAAGCTTTCGCATGAATGGTGTGATCCGGTGTTAATGGTCCTCTGGTGGCCAGATCATCTACATTAGGCAGCGCGGCAAAGCCGGCCGCTTCCTCGGCATTGTCTAATCTCACCAGCACTGCATTGCCAAACAGTTTTCCTGCCGCTCTTCTCAGTTGCGCTAAGCGCAAGCAGTCCTCAGCGCTAAGCGCTGCGCTAGCTCGCGCTACGGTATTAGCATTTGTGTTGTTGGCCAGAAATTCTTCGGCTTTCGCCACCAGTTCGATCATATTGTCATAACTGGTTTTGGGATCATCGTGAAAAGTAAATATCCCATGGTGTAAAAGCACGATGCCTTTGAGTGCGGACCAGTCGATTAATTTTGTTGCTTCCGCCACCTGCCGCGCCAAAATAAATCCCGGCATGATATAGGGCAGTATTAAGACTTCATCACCGTATATCTGTTTTAGATGCTCATGCCCACTAGGAGTATTACTGATAGTCACCACGGCATCGGCATGGCTATGGTCGACATATTTATGGGGAATCAAGGCGTGGAGTATTGCTTCAACCGAAGGTGTTGGCCCTTGCGGATCAAGCAGGGCCAGACGCAGCTGCCGCATCATTTCGGAATCACTGAGTGATTCTAAATCACCAAGGCGCACTAGATAATCCAGCCTAACCGGCGGGAAGCCAGCGGCTTCGATAGTGCGTAGATCCCAACCGGATCCTTTAACAAACAAAACTTTTTCAGGCTCACCAAAAACGTTCTCTAGCTCACCTTTTACCGAGGTATTTCCGCCACCATGAAGCACCAAGTCTTCTTCTTCGCCAAGCAGATTCGACGAATAGACCCGCAGTGCGATTTCATCATCGCCGATGTCTGCAATCTGATCTTCGTCCCAGCGATTCTTCATGAGGTTTGCTTGCTACTAATTTAAGTGGCCTAGAAACAAAAAACGCACCTTCGAATGAAGATGCGTTTTTTGGGGAATTACGTTTTTATGGAATTAGTTGGGCTCAACAATCGAAATATTTGCCATGCCTGCCTGACGCGCCGCATCCATAATCATTACCAAGGTTGAAACATCTGATTCATGATTCGGTTGAATGATGACCGATGCAGCAGGATTCTCCGCTTTCAATTGGTCAATATTAGATCGAATCTGAGTTGCGATAATCGGGCGAGGATTACCGTTTAGAATAATTTCGTTATTGGAACCAATCTCGAAAAGAATATTTTTCGCATCATCGTCGTTAGGTGGTGCTTCATTATTATTGTTATCACTACTTGCTGCACTAATCGCAGTCTCTGAAAGGAAGGTAGCGGTTACAACAAAGAAAATTAACAAAATAAACACCACGTCGAGCATGGGTGTTAAATCAATCTTGGCATCATCTTCTGATTTGCGACCAGCGATTTTTTTCATTTTTATGTCCTGCCTAGTCTGTCTTCAACAGCTGAAACAGCTGAAATCTGAATAGAATCGAGAGTATATCAGCCATTTAGGGAGAAGCAAAAGGGCCGCTAAGGTCTTGTCCGGCCTACTAAAATAACAAGGGAAGCCAGTGGCTTCCCTTGATTTTCAACTCTATTTGCCCACAATACTAGTGGGAATGTGTTACTTTTTTAACGTGTTTATGCTGTGCTTGATAAGCTCTTTCAGTTGCCTGGTGTTCTTGCCATCGCGAGAATTAACGCGTACACCGTGCAAAGTGTTCATCAGCACATCGGCTGCGAATTCAACGCTAACACCTTTTCTTAACTTGTTTTTGGATTGTGCTTCTTTTAAGCGCACAACAATCGCTTTACGAATCGAGCTTAACGATCCCCGCACGACTTTCTTCATGTCTTTGTCATAATTAATGCTTTCGCATAAAGAATTAACTAATAGACAGCCCATGGAGCGACGCTTGTTCGATAAATTTAACACCGCCTCATCAAAATAAGCATTGATCGCATCCCAGGCATTAAGCTTTGGATTCTTTAATGAGCTTTCAATTTGCTTATCTACAATCTTGTTATATTGATCGACACAAGATTTAAAGAAGGTGTCTTTATCACCAAATGAATTGTAGAGAGTGCCTCTATTAATACCTGTGCAGTCTAATAGTTTTTGGACCGAACTCGCTTCGTACCCTTCTCTCCAAAACTGCTCCATTGCGTTGTTTAATACTTTGTTTTCATCGAATTCGACTGGTCTTGCCATAACAATTACTCAGAATTACCTATCTAAAAAAATTAATCTGTTGAGATTTGGAAAATGAAACGGTATCCGTTTAAGCCGTTTCGAATTCTCCAGAATTTGAGAGCGCGCTATTGTATTACAGGCGTTTTGGATTTACATCAGCCCGAGTGAATAATTTTGGAATTATTTTGAGCTAAGTTAGGTTTTGCAGAAAAAAATGAATTATTGAAATATTAGAAATGAAAATTGCGCGTTATTGGAGCACTAAAATTGAATGGAGGGTCAATTATTATGATTTCAGAATTTTTTAACTGATTAATTTTTGTACAGTTACAAATTCGAGACTGCGGTGACAATTAATCCAATTAGTCCACCAAAAGCGCATCCCCACACTACTAGCCAACCTAAATGTTTGCGAATCATTTGCTGGATGATGTCCTTTACCATTTGCGGCGTCATTTCTTCCAGTCGCTGGTCGATTAACTCGGCAACTTTATTGCGAATAGTTTCATCATCCAGTGCATTCTTTAGTGCCTCCTGGATCTGCTCTTCAAATCCGGAATTTGCAAACTGGTCCTGGAAGTAGTCACGCATTTTTTCAACGAACGGGGATTTCAGTGGATTCAAGGCATCACGACCACCCACCATACCTAACATGCCGCTGAATGAAGAAGTCATAATCACATCGATGAGTGATTCGAATGCCGATTCCAAATCCAGATCATCGATCGCTTTTTTGAAAGACTCGCCGATTTTGTCACTGGTATCTCCAGCACCATGAAAAAAATCCTCCAAATCCGCGCTATTAAAGAACTGATCCATGATTAATTTGCGGATACCCACCTTAAATTCTTCGAAACGCATGGGAATTACACCGGATCCATAAAGACCTGGCACCCTTTCGAATAACATATACACTGCCAGCCAATTGGTAATACCGCCCGACAGGGCGAAAAGGCCAGTATTCAGAATATATACCTGGTAAGGACCGGTGACGAGATATCCAATCAGAATCACAACGGCGGCAAGCAGATTGCTAACGAGGCTTTTGTTAATGATGGTGCTCCTACAAAATCCAGCAACGCCGCATCATAAATGATGGGGCTCAGCGTCGGCAAGCTACAGACGGAGTTGATCAGATATCGGCATGCGTTCGCGGATTTTTCCTAAGTATTCGAGATCTATTTCAGCAATGGCTACACCCTCACCCTTCTCCACCTTATCGAGAATGGTTCCCCATGGATCTACGATCATGGTGTTACCCCAGGTTTCGCGTTTCTCATTATGTTTGCCGCCCTGAGCCGCAGCAACGACGTAACATTGGTTTTCAATGGCGCGCGCACGTAGCAATGTTTCCCAGTGAGCGTTACCGGTTATTACCGTAAACGCCGATGGTATTGTGACGATTTCTGCACCACGTTTGAATAACTCTCGATAGAGTTCGGGAAAGCGCAGGTCATAACAGACACTTAAGCCTAAGTGACCCACCGCTGTATCGAGGGAAACAAGCTCACTACCGGGTTCATAGCTGCGAGATTCAGAATAATTAGCTTGTTTATCCGCCACTTTGACATCGAACAAATGCATCTTGTCATAACGCGCCAATTGCTGACCTTCGCCATCAAAAACTAAACACGCCGGCCTTACCCGCTGATCTTCGATGAGATGATCGGCATCTGCAGGAGTGGTGTTTGGTCGAGACAATAAAGGAATCGTGCCCCCAATCAGAATCAATCCATGCTTTTTAGCCTGAGAGGATAAAAACTGCTGGATCTTCCCCTCGCCCTCCACTTCACCGAAGCCATGCATGGGGCCACCTTCAAGCACCGCAAAAACTTCCGGCAAGGAAACCATTTCTGCACCGGCGCTTGCAGCCTGGGCAATAAGTCGATCGGCGGCAGCCAGATTTTCATCGACGTCCGCCGTACTTACCATTTGGATTGCTGCAACACTATGCTTCATTTCGAAATCGAACGCCTATCGGGCAAGCGCAGTTTCTGCCTGTGATCGTATGTAATGACGTAGCCCTTCCAATTGCTGATCCGTAAGATCGCGATAAATCGGCATACCGTTGGCAGAGAGCGCACCATTTCTTACCACGTTTTCGAATGCTTCTCTGGAAAGAGGGACACCTGACGCTCTAAGATCCGGTGCAATTCCGGCCGCTATCGCTCCGCCGCCGTGACACATACTGCAGGTACCGTTAAATTCCATTGCGCCTTGCTGTGCCAGATCTATGTTCACTACAAAGTCCGATGATGCCAACGGTTGAGGAACCAAGGGCGGAGCCTGGGTCGGCAGAGCCAATGTTCCATCCAGTGAGAAAGCAACTAATCTCCGTTCTTGCGCGCCATAAGACCAACCCTGCTGCGCCGCAGCGGGTCCTCCAAGTGCCGCCATCGATCCGCCCCAACCAACAAGAATTGCTAGATACTGTTTTCCATCAACTGAGTAAGTAATCGGTGGAGCGGAAATACCCAGGCCTAATTCATAGTCCCAGAGTTCTTCTCCGGTCTCAGCATCGTAGGCAATTAAATGGCCATCCGCCCTTCCTTGAAACAGCAAATTGGTAGTCGTCGTCAGGGTGCCAGCGTTCCAGGTGCTATCTGCCAATACTTCCCACACTTGTTCCTGACGGATCGGATCCCAGGCTTGCAATGAAGCTGGTGTATCTTCTCGAGACTGACCTCCGGGAGCAGAATTTACACCAGTATCCAGTCGCCACTGATCTCTCTCAAACCCTTCGAGGTCTATGCCTTCATCTCCATAAATAGTAGAGGTGTGAATCGATGGTATATAAGCAAGACCTGTATTGGGATTAAATGACATGGCATGCCAGCTATGCGCTCCAATCGGTCCTGGTGAAATACTAATTGCCTCCGTTTCATAGCGCACTCCGGGAAGCTCTACCGGCCTGGCGGTCTCCAAATCATAATGAGAAGCCCAGGTGACTTCAGTTATTTTCTCAGCAGACAGCAATTCTCCATTTTCACGATTGATGACATAGAAGAATCCATTCTTAGGTGCCTGCATTAATGCCTTAACAGGCTCACCCTCAATCACCAGATCTGCCAGGACGATATCCATGTTGGAGTTGTAATCCCAGGTTTCGCCGGGCGTATTTTGGTGATGCCAGAGGTATTCACCGGTATCGGGATTCAAGGCAACGATTGAATCCAGAAACAAGTTATCGCCGCCGCCGGGACTGCGAATTTTTCTATTCCAGGGCGAACCATTACCGGTACCTATATAGAGCTGTTCTAATTCCGCATCGTAAGTCCAACCGTGCCAGGAATTTCCGCCACCACCGTGACGCCACCATTGCCCGGTCCAGGTTTCTGCGGCCATTTCCATGGCTTCATCTTCAAAGCCATCGGCGGGATTCCCGGGTACTATCCAGAAGCGCCAGGCCTGTTCGCCGGTTTCCGCATCGTAAGCGGTGACATAACCGCGATTCGGTCCATTCTCCGTACCACCATTACCAATTAAGACTTTTCCTTTAAACGCTTTTGGCGCGCCGGTTATGTACATGGCTAGTTCTGGATCGATAGTCTGTGTACTCCAGAGCTGCTCGCCGGATTCCCGATCTAAACCGATCAGCCGTCCGTCCCAGGTCGCCACGAATAATTTGTCTTCCCAAATAGCTATGCCTCTGCTGTTATCCCAACCTGCACGCATGCGTTCGGGTGCTACCGTGCCGACTTCAGGATTAAATGACCAAATCAATTCGCCAGTAGTTGCATCGAGTGCACGCACTACATTCAGGCTGGCAATAAAATAAATCACCCCATCAACCACCAGGGGTGTCGCTACCAAGCTACGACTGTTAGGAATAGGGAAATACCAATCAGGCTGCAAACTGGCTACATTTTCTTTAGTGATTTGGGTAAGAGGACTAAAGCGCTGCTCACTATGGGTTCGCCCATAGGATAACCAGTTGCCATTCTGATTCGTGCTCGCCATCGCCGCGTCATTAACAACGGTTGACTGCTGAGCGAACGAAACTAGAGAGAGGAAACTCAAGCCAACTAGCGCTAAAGAACTAACAATTAGCTTGTGGATGTTTTTCATTGATTTAGTCCTTCAAACTTAAAATGTTGCGATCGGATTCATCGGCGAACCAACACCACCTTCCACCGGGATTGGCGCAGCAGTAAGCATAAATTCCCAGCGATTCTGACGCGCTGCCTCTGCGGCGACTGCTTCGAGATCCAGGTTATCGAACAATCGCATTCCAAGCGCAACAATTGTTAGTTCATGCACCGGGAGCAAATTTCCATCAACCATAGACGGAGAGACTTCATTGGCATAGTCGCCGCCCAGTATTGCAACGCCTCTTTCTTTTAACCACGGTACGACCGAAGCGTGAATGCCAGAACTCAGGCCAAAACTTTCCGGTGGTACTGACCAGCGGCCGGTACGTATAAATAGAACATCGCCAGGTTCGACCCGAATTCCCGCTTGCGCCTCTGCCGCTTCGAGATCTTCGATATAAATCGGCGTGCCGGATTCCAAATAATCTACGCCTTTCAATCGAGCGATATCGAGGAGTACACCGCGGGTAACAATGCCCTCTTTAACTCCAACGATGTCTAACTTTTCACAACCATTTTCGGTAATCGTATCCGCCGAAAAACCGTTATACATCTGTCCGTTCTTCAGGATATGACAGAGAGAATCCAGATGGCTGTGCAGTAGACCGTGATAGGAAAATGAAACCCTTTCCATGGCAGCATGAAGCGGCGCTTCGATCGTAGATACTTCCTGCTCGAAGGGTGCAGGCTCAACGGAGCTTGGATCCACCGTGTAATTGTGTGCCAGTGATACCGAGATGCCCGACTCCACCAGTCTTGTCGCTGCTACTCGCTTCTGCGGAGTGATTAGATTTAAGGTGCCCAGTTCATCATCAGACCCCCAGCGCCCCCAATTAGATAAATCTTCCATCCATTGATCGACTTGAGCTGCAGTGACTTCACGATCGGACTGAGCATGCAGAGTAAATGAAGCAAGACAGGCAGTGAGAAGTGCTGCGATACCAGCGGTTGTGAGTCTTTTCATGATTAGATCCCCATTGTCGAGCCAGCATAATCTTAGCCCGTAAAGATGTCTATTCCCGTTTTGCCTCGAGTGTTTTGTTACCAGAAAGAACTGTGATACAAAGCGCAATCGATGTTTATTTGGCTTGAAAATACTTCAGTAGCGTTTTGGGTAGGCACCTCATTGTGGGCCTATCCTTTATTGCTGAGTATTCACATCGTGGGATTAGCCATCGTGGTAGGAATATTCTCGATGCGCGACCTGCGCTTGCTCGGTTTGTTTAGCGCTCTACCTATTCGTGTTTTCTCCAGCCTGAGCACACTCGCCATCGCTGGCTTTATTCTTAATGCTATTTCAGGCTTTCTCCTGTTCACTTCACAAGCGTCGGTATTCGTAACGAGTATCCCATTCTTAACAAAAATAAGTTGCATCACGGTTGGAATGGTTCTGGCTTATATCATTCAGAAAAGATTAGATGATGCTGTTGAAACACAGACGAAGCTATTTGCCATGATTTCGTTTGCCTGTTGGATTGCCGCCATTGTTGCCGGCAGATTGATTGCATACATTTTCTAAATAAGTGGATCATTAATGTTAGTTAGTTTTGCAGAATCAATTGTCGATAGTTCGCTGACTCAGTGGATTCAGGCAACTTATTGGCTATGGCCGGTTATGGAGATAACACATTTCATCGGGCTAACACTGCTACTCGGGGGATTGATTATTATCGATTTGCGCATGGCTGGTTTTCTCCGCGCAATAGATCCTGCAGCTACTCACAAATTATTACCGGCGGTCGCACTGGGTTTTACTCTTAACCTGGTGACAGGAATCCTTTTCTTTTACGGCGATCCCATGCGCTACTCCATCAACATTGGATTTCAATTCAAGATGGTGCTGGTGTTGATCGCCGGCATTAACGCCGCACTCTATCACTGGAAAGTCGATCCCTTGCTTGGAACTATGGACCGGAGTCTTGCTTCTCCCACCATTGCCAAAGTTGTCGCCTTCACGTCGCTGGGTACCTGGACGGGAGTTTTGCTCTTGGGAAGGTTAATACCCTACGTTGGAACTGGGTGAACTAGGTGGTCTATTCCCTCAAATAATCGTTTGATTCTTCGCAGTCCCTATTAAATCAAGCAAATAGCCCCAATTTATGCTAAAGTCACAACTAGTAATGCATGATTATGTATTACGCGTGCATCTCCTTTAGCTCAGCTCCCTTAGTTCAGGTCATGTTCAGACGCAAAATCGTCTTAAAGTAGACGGCGTCGTTTAGCATTTGCCTGTACTTCTGCAGTAGCCACCGCCCTTGATGCGGTGCCACGTCGAACTTTTCTATCGTCTGCACACCCGTGCAACTCGGCTATTTATTGCCTGGAACCACAAGATTCTGTCAACGATGCCATCCAATTCGGTTGTAGCGTCGTGACTGGTTGTATTCAACTTTTTATTGAGAAATTTATGACATTTAACACTCTCGGATTATCCGATTCCCTGTTGCGCGCCGTTGCCCGCTCAGGCTACACAACTCCAACACCAATCCAGGCTCAAGCGATTCCTGCCATTTTGTCCGGCGGTGACGTTATGGCCGCCGCTCAAACCGGCACTGGAAAAACAGCTGGCTTCGTCTTGCCTATGCTGCAACAGCTTGGACCCAGAACACGGGTCGCACCCGGCAAGGTACGCGCCTTGATTCTTACACCAACCCGCGAACTCGCGGCCCAGGTACACGATAGCATCCTGACCTACGGCAAAAACGAACGACTCAGTTCCGCCGTTGTGTTCGGTGGCGTCAATATTAATCCTCAACTCAAAGCACTAAAGCGCGGAGTTGATTTACTAGTTGCCACGCCGGGCAGGTTATTAGATCTGCATCAGCAGCGCGCAGTGCGCAGTGCGTTTCGATGATATTGAACTGTTAGTCCTGGACGAAGCCGACCGTATGCTGGACATGGGTTTTATCCGCGACATTCGCAAGATTCTTGCGTTGATTCCTGCCAAACGACAGAACTTGATGTTCTCTGCCACCTTCTCTTCAGAAATAAGACAACTGGCAAACACTATCTGTAAGAACGCAGTAGAAATAGACGTGGCACCTCGCAATTCCACGGTAGACGCAATCGAACAGGGATTATGGTGGGTAGAGAAACACCTCAAGGCGGATCTACTCAGTGAACTGATTCAGGAAACTAGTGAACAAGTACTGGTTTTCTCCCGCACCAAGCACGGAGCTAACAAGCTGGTGAAGCGTCTGGCCAGAGACTCCATTAGCGCAGTCGCAATTCACGGCAACCGCAGCCAGGCTCAACGCACCAAAGCCTTAGCTGAATTCAAGGCCAACAAGGTGCAGGTTCTGGTAGCCACCGACATAGCTGCCCGCGGTATCGACATCGAATTGCTGGCGCTGGTAATCAATTATGATCTGCCCCATGTGCCAGAAGATTATGTGCATCGTATTGGCCGTACCGGTCGTGCCGGTGCTAGTGGACAGGCTATTTCGTTCGTAAGCAGCGACGAGAAGAAGCAGTTGCGTGGCATAGAAAAGCTAATCGATTGCCAAATTCATGACCTAGGGAGTTATTATTAGGATCTGGAAGGCGACCATTTGATTCTGTGTCGCCAATTGCTGCGAACATCATGTTAATGTCGCAGCTGCAACTCCTAAGGAAACGACAATGAAGCTTCGATTTGGTTATGACATGGAGTACGAGTGCGTACAACCGACACCCATGATCATGACTCTCAATGTGCATCCGTCCCAGGTACCTGACCTGGAGCAACCGGACCATGTGAATACCGAGCCAGCTGTACCCTTAAGCAGCTACCGGGATGATTTCGGCAATTGGGTGACGCGCCTGGTATTACCTGAAGGCACGACTCGAGTATTTAGTGAAGCCATTATCAATGACGATGGCGAACCTGACGTCACTAACCGCGATGCGATGCAACACGCAGTTGAAAACCTGCCGGACGAAATTCTGGTGTACCTGCTGGGCAGCCGCTACTGCGAAACTGACCTGCTGGTGGATGAAGCGTGGAAATTGTTTAGCAGTGCTCCCTTCGGTTGGCAGCGGGTACAATCCATCTGCGATTTCGTGCACCAACACATTAATTTCGGCTACGACTTTGCCCGCCCTACCAAGACTGCAGCGGAAGCTTACAAAGAAAAAGCTGGCGTCTGCCGTGATTTCACCCACCTTGCCATAACCCTATGCCGCTGCATGAACATACCGTCACGTTACTGCACCGGCTATATCGCTAACATCGACAATGCCTTGAACAGCGACGAAAGAGATTTTGCAGCCTGGTTCGAAGCCTATCTGGATGATCAGTGGTATGTTTTTGATCCACGCAACAACAAACACGTGGCCGGCCGTATCCTTATCGCTCGTGGTCGGGACGCAGCCGACGTAGCCATTAGCAATGCCTTCGGATCGAATCTGTTAAACAAGTTTGAAGTGTTTATTGGTGAAGTAGAAGAGTAGGCGTTTAAAGAGTCGGGGAGATTAAGCTTCTACTATCTGACTAAATACAAATCCCTTCGAATAGTTATCGATATATGAGCATCTGCTTGTGCTCACGATCAGGCTGCGGATCGTCTACCGAAACTATCGCTTCAATGTCAGACACATAACTATTCGGCAAACTGGCTTCTTTTGCACCATACAGAACGTGATGTTTATACCAGTGATAAGGTTTAAGGTTTTTATCAATAATTGTTGCCCAGTACGTCAACGCTTCGACAACCTGTCCATCAAATAAGGACACAGAAACAATTTTTGAGTCATAACCATTCCCCAATCCTTCAACTTCGTTTAAAACTTCAATTTCAGGATCTGGTAGCTCGAACACAACCCCATGTACTTCAGCATCTGACTCCGGTCTTTCTTCTATATCGCATTTTGCTGAACCATCAACACTAACTTTCTGAAACCGCAATGTGTGATCAAAAAGTGTAGCAACCCCAACAGTTGAACTAATACTGACTCTCTCTCCAAGTCTGGGAGTTGACATGTTCGAGCCATAGGCGAAATACAGCACTGATTCTCCGTGTTTGTCTTAGATTTTTGTACTCAATACCAAACTACACTGACACTTTTGAACTTAGTTGCCTAATTTTCTGACATTTGCAATAAACTCTTTCAAGGTGCCGCGGTATAGCCAAAAAGCACCTGCCATAAAATACAGTGGCGTCGAAGCATAAAAATTAGCTTCTCTATAGATCACGTTTCCTGCCATAGTGTGGTAAAGCATGTATGCCCAATCAACAACAAATAGCCCTGCTATTAATGCGGCGATTATGTGTAAATACCAATATCCCGTTCTGTATCGAATAGCAGAAAATATTATATAAACGCTCCATGGGGCCATGGTGTACGTAAGCACACCCATTAACAGGGTAACGCCCACATCCCAATCTCCAGTTTCAAAGTTAACTGCACCATAAAGCAAAAGACTCATCGCAACGCAGAAACTGAAGAGTTTCCACGGCCTTATCAATTCCAAAAAGTATTCTCTATCTGGATAGAATGAATATTGTTTATTCATAATCAATGGGTAACGTCTAAATAAACAGCGGCTAAATGCAGTCGCGTAAGTATCCCCTAGTTTATTCTCTAATGCGAAAAGTACTGTATTTTTACTCTGACCTCTTTATAGGGGAAATATCTTCAAATTTGATAACGTAGCGCGTGTTTCCTGGAGCGAAACTCTAGACAATATCTCAGGCAACGGAAGACATAAAATCAGCTTAAGATAGCTTTAATTCTACCTATCTACCCTCAAAAAGTGTTATTAAAGAAGAAGTCGCGAAAGTAATTCCAATAAAAACAAAGGAGATAGTCGAATGAAAACCCACGCGCAAGCTAAAACGTTCAATCGCACGATCCTCTATACCAGCATTACTCTCGGTTTGATGAGCACTCCATATCAGGCGATTGCTCAGCAGGATCAAGTTGAGGAAGTCATTGTCACCGGATCCTATATCCGGCGTAGTGAAGGTATTCTCGCCGCCTCACCAATTACCCAGCTCTCAGCTGAAGATATAACAGATCAGGGCACGCTAAATATGGCCCAGATTGTACAAAATCAAACGTTCAACAATGGTTCCGGTACAACCAATTCAATTCAAGCCAGCGGCGCGTCAAGTAATTCCGCGAACTTTAACCTCCGTGGTCTCGGGACACGGGCAACATTGAACCTAATCGATGGTAAACGCACCACCAATGGCAATGTGCAATGGTTAATGCCCAGTATTGCCATGCAGCGGATTGATATTGTGACCGATGGTGCGGCTGCTCTGTATGGCACCGATGCCGTGGCAGGGGTTGTCAATTTGCTGCCCTATAAATCTTTTGATGGCTTAAGGCTTGAACATTTTAATGAAGAAGATTCCCGTGGAGATATTCGAGATCAGACTTCGTCATTTCTCTGGGGTACAGAACTGGGTACAGGTGTAGAACTGGTAGTCGCAGGCTCGTTCAGACATAACGGCACCCTGGAGTGGGCGGATCGACCTAAGTTGCTCTTGGCCGGTTTGACCGATAATAGTGGTGCAAATCCAACCAATTGGAATGTACCGACTCGAGACGCGAACGGCGTGCTAGACGGTGGCAATGTAAGGACTCCTGACCCAATTTGTGGTACAGATCCAATTACGGACCCAACGGTTCAGGGCGGCAACAAATTTGGAACACTCGCACTGGGACGTTGTTGGTTTCCATTCGGCGACACCAGAGACTTTGTAGAGCAAAAGACTCAAGCCTCCGTGTATTCAAATATTACTTGGGAAGTGAATGCTGACCTGGCCTTGAGTGGACAACTGCTCTGGGGTCGATGGCAAGGTCACGGGCGACAGAATCAAGGTAATCCGGGTACGCGCTTTGCTGATTTGTCAGTTGTGCGAGGCGAAATTCCTGGTAATCCTTTTCGAGCCCGGAGTGGCGACGGACAGGACTTGTTTGGGGTGCCCTTACTCGATATGGACGGTGCAATGGTCCTCGATGGCTATGGCACACCGCTCGCGATGCGCGGTGCAGACGGCAGTGTTATGCTAGCGCAGAATCAATTTGCCGATATCGCTAACGATCCTTTAGGTGGCGTCCCATTTAACGAAGACGTGCCCTTTAGTAGCAGCTACCTGCCTTTTGGCCTGGCCAACACATTGCCGTCAGCATTTGGTAGTGACGACATCAGTCGTAAGGAGAATGACCAGCGGGACTATCGTGTATCGTTTACAGCCGATTTTACTGTGCCGTATCTCGACGGCTGGGAAGGAACTTCAACCTATTCTTATGGACAGAATAACGTTGTCAGCGCACAAACCCAGCACTTTAGTTTCAGTGCGGTGGAGCAGGGGCTCAATTGCGATGTGGTTACCGATGCAATTTCATGTTTTAACCCCTTCGGTGCTGCCGACGATTCCCCTTTTCGCAACTCACAGGCGATAGCAGATGCAATCTATACACGGGATCGTATAGACAACAAAGACACACTGCAGACTTTTGATCTGATCATCAACGGCACGATTGCTCCGGGTGGATTCACCTTAGCCGGCGGAGAGATTGGTGCTGCATTCGGCTATCAACGCCGTGATGAGACTGATGAAAACGTGCCAACTGTTCACCAGATCCAGAACGATCGCTTGAACAGTATTCAGGCACTACCGACAAAATTTAGTCGAGACAGTGATTCATTTTTTGCCGAGTTTTCATTTCCGGTACTATCCAATCTCGAAATCAGTGCTTCAGTTCGCGATGAAGAGTTCAGCAGTGGTCAGAGTGATGTGGTATCAAAATTTGGCATTATCTACAGCCCCACTAATTGGCTTTCGCTGCGTGCTACCCAAGGCGAGGCCTTCATTGTCCCGACCCTGAATCAACTCAACGCACCGGACTCCTGTGGGCTCAGTAACGTAGATGATTTGTTTACGGAGTTCTCGGGTTTTATCACCTCTTGTCGTACGGGTAACCCGGCACTGGAATCGGAGACATCAGAAAGCTACTCACTGGGTTTCGATTTGACCCCGATAGATGGTTTGGATATCCACCTGACCTACAGTGAAACCGATTTCACAGATAGGATTGTAGACACTACGACACAGGATATCGTGAGAACGGATTTTGCGAATTTTCAGGCCGCCACAGGATTTCGCTACTGATGCTAATCCCTTACCATCGCTTGAGCAGTTAACTGCATGGGTTGCTAATCCAGCATCTGACAAACGTATTTTGCGTGACCCGCTGGATATTGCGACTACCGTACGCATTAATCGAAGTGAAACCAATGCATCGACAATGCTTGTAAAAGCTTGGGATCTTCAGGCGAATTATACCTTTGCCTTAGATGACGTAGGCTTAAGCAACTGGGGTAATGTTCGCTTAGGTCTCCAGGCAACCAAGATGGACAGCTATGAATGGCAGGAATCGATACTCACTCCGGTTCGAGAAGCAATGGGTAATCAAAATAACTCCTTCGGCGCGGTACCGATCATTCCAGAGTGGCGGGCTAATGCGAGTATTCGCTGGGCGCTTGGAAATCATAGTGTGAACACCACCGTGCGTTACATCGATCAAGTGAATTTCGATGCGAATGAGTTCAGCTTTCAACGATTTCTCCGGGCTGAACATCTTTGGACTAGTACCGATGTTATCCGTGCCTGGACCCAGACGGACATGTTTTACACCTATCGGAATCTGAATGTATTCGATACTGATGCAACTCTGAGTCTTGGTGCCCGCAATCTGTTTGACCGCGAAGCTCAGAAAACAGGGATGATTGCCGGTGCTGTCTCACAGCTTCAAAGCGTGCTCGGACGTGTAATTTATGCACGAGTTAACATTGAGTTCTAAGCTTCAGTAATTCGATGTTGTGACTGGACGAGTTGCATTTAGTGCTTTAAATACTCGACCATCAAAAAATAGCCCAGCGTGTGAACGTTGGGCTTTTTTTTGGGATGATAAGAAAGGGAATGGAGCGATTGATATTTATACAGTTGATCAATGATAAATCCCTCCGTCCCCTTTTCCTCTAGTCCTATTTCGCCCTCTTTTTCTACCCCTCTTAAAGCCCCGAGCAACTCCTCAAAAAATTCAACAGTCCTTATAACCGAAACTATACTTTAGGAACGTGCTGTATTTTTTATCTAAGGCTTTAAGAGCTTCCAGGTACTGGTTTTGAATTGTGACTAAGTAAAGCAGATGCCGATCAATCCAAAAAAATGATCATTTTTAGAATTTTATTTATAATTATCAATGTCTTAGCTTCAGCTATTGCAATTGACCTCGTCTTATTCCAGCAGGGTTTTGCGGCCGAATCCAATGGCGAAGATACTGAAAGCGCCCTCAAATCAGAAACGCAAAGTTTAGAGTCGCGTTTTCCATTTTTGGCAAACCAAATGAGTGAAACACATTTCAAACCTTTTGGTGTGGGCGAAATGCCTAATGAAACAATTACAGATGTCGTAGAAGGTGAAGATGGGTTTATTTGGATTAGCAGTGAAGCAGGACTTGTCCGCTTTGATGGCGCTAATTTCAAAGCTGTTTCTCCTCAATTGGATGCCTTGGGTGATCCTTTTGTAAATCAATACCTTTCATTACGGCCCGATCCTTATGGAAAAATCTGGCTCACCACAAATTCGGGGTTTCAAATTTACGATTCCAGGTCAGAAAAATTTGAGCTAGCACCAGAAGTAAATACTGATTTAATAAATGTAGTATTCACCAACATTCTTCACTTTGATAACTACGGCACATGGATCTTGCTTCAGAATGAGGAAAAATCAGTATTAGGTCTGATCAATAGAAATGGATCACTACAACAATGGCAACTTCAAGATAATGTCGGTGACGATCATTTCTATTCTTTTGCCGGCTCCGATGATGAAGGAAATTTATGGTTTTGGGTTGAGCACGAACAACACTTATTGAAATTCGATACCACAAACTTTTCCAGTACGGCAATTGAGCTGTCCCTCGAAGGAAGCAAATTTGACAACAACGCTACGGAGACTAATGAGCTAGAGAATTCAATTGCAGGTATTTCCTGGTTCCAATTTGTAAATGGAAAAACCGCTGTAGTCCTCATCCAAGACTCCCTGGTCTCAATAAATCCTTCTGTAGGGCGCATTGAGTCGAATGCTATATCAATAACACACCCAGACCTTGCAAAGACATCCATCCGCGACAGTGCAAGTACGCTTGATAATCGACTCTGGTTAGCTACGAATTCAAAAGGGCTTTTTGAAATATCAGCCGACTTTAGCCGCATTAAGCAACACCAACCGTCTGATGACAATCCCAACGGATTACCCGGTTATACAGTCACATCATTGCTAGTTGATCGATTCGGTATGCTTTGGTGTGGCACCTTCAATGGGGTATTTTTAGTTGACCCTAATAGGAATTCCATTGCGACCTTTTCAAGGAATAACCGATATCTAGAGAATTCAGATGCTCTTGAACTACTCTTTCACGACGGGCGTGAGTTGTGGGTCGGTCACGCAAACGGAGTTGATGCCATCAATCTCAAGACTGGTGAACGAGAAATTTACTCTCCAGACGATGCTGCTCATTTCGCACCCCTTGAAGCTTCTACACTCGCAGAAACCTCTGACGGAACAATTTATCTAGGGTCGCAATTTAGCAATGACCTCTATCGTTTCAATCGAACCAAGCAAGGTTTTGAAATTGTTGAGGCCTTTAGAGAATTACAAAACGACGCTGGAATTCTTTCCTTAAAAAGTATGGATAACAACAGCCTCATGGTTGCGACAACACGCGGTCTTATTTTTGGACGAAATGATGCGTATTTACCTGTTCTTGATGGTTATAAAGATTCACCCACCGGCATGGTGAAAGTAGGGCAAAATCAGTATCTCATTGGAAATGGAAGCAGAGGCATCGCCTTATTTAATAGTGAGACTGCTAATTATGCGGACATTACACCCACAGAACTTAGCAGTGACAACATTATCGACGTCGATAGTCTTGAAGATGGTATTGTCTGGGCACTCTCTAGAGCGGGTGTCTATCAATTAGAGTATAAGGACAACGCCCTCACTTTATTAGCGCACATCCCAGCTGAGAATTTACCGTCGAACCAATACGCTTCTATTGTGGTTGATCAACAACGGAATATCTGGATTGGAAGCCAGGGCGGAGTGTTCAAAATTTCCCCAATAAACTCGTCAATGCCCTATCTAGGCCCAAATATTAAGGTAGAGCATTTTGGACGAGATCAGGGTTTTCACTGGAGCACTTATTTCGTCGATGCAGCAATTCGGCTAGACAATGAGCTAATAGGATTTGGCAGTACAGGTGGGGCAATAATTTTTAATCCCGAGCGGTTTACACCCAGCAAAACCGAACCCCACATCTATTTTTCAGAACTGCAGCGATTCAATCGCTCAGTAGTCACAGGAAGAATATATGACGACAGAGTTCTGTTGGAAAAACCGTTTTACCGAACAGCCAAACTTGACCTTGAGCACACAGACTCAGTCGTTAGTTTTCATTTTTCAGCAATGCACACTCGCACACCGGAGTCGAACCGTCTTTGGTATCAAATGGAAGGAATTGATCCAGATTGGAACGAAACATCAGCTGATGCTGTAGCTACATATACCCTACTCCCACCCGGTGAATACACTTTCAAAGTAAGAGCACAAAGCGGTGATGGTGTTGATGTTCTAAACGCTCAAAGCCTTACCGTTCGCGTACATCCTGCCTGGTGGCAATCATTGATATTCAAGATAACTATGAGCTTGTCATTTCTGGCAGCCATATTGTTTTTGTTTTTGTGGAGAACAAGAATCATTAGGAGTCGAGCCACACTCTTAGAGTCTGAAGTGCGTGAAGCGACTATCGGTTTAGCCAATAAAAATGCAGAGCTAATCACCGCTCGAGAAAAAGCCGAAGCGGCGACAGAAGCGCGGGGGCAGTTTCTAGCCAATATGAGTCATGAAATACGCACACCTATAAACGGTGTCATCGGCATGACTTCACTGTTAGGCAACAGCACTTTAGATAATGAACAACGAAGTTATTTAGACACTGTCAGGTCAAGTGGTGAAGCGTTATTAGGAATTATCAATGAAATTTTAGATTTTTCAAAAATTGAAGCCGGCGAATTAGAGTTAGAAATTAAACCCTATACTTTAGAGAAATGTGTTTTTGATGCCATCGATACTATAGCCCCAATGGCATCAGATAAAGAAATCGATTTAGTCGTTAATTTTAGACCTCACTGTTTAAGCGTACTCCATGGTGACGAACAGCGAATTCGCCAGGCATTGTTAAACTTACTTTCTAATGCGGTTAAGTTTACTCACAACGGCGAAGTTGTCGTTGATGTAAATTTACAGGAAAACCCAGCATCTGATTTATCTCGCGAACAATCAACTCTGGAGCTATCAGTCTCGGATTCTGGCATTGGCATCGACAATGAAAAACTCGAAAAATTATTTGACCCATTCACACAAGCTGATACTTCAACTACACGTAAATATGGAGGAACGGGGCTAGGGTTATCAATCACGAAAGATATAATCGAGATGATGGAAGGCGCTTTAACTGTTGTTAGCAAGAAAAACTCAGGATCGACGTTTACAATAACACTGAACACAGATGTCGAACCTTTGAAGAATGAAAAACGCATACAAAGCATTTCGACAACAAAAATAGCAGTGCTGGTTACAAATGAGTTAGAAAAACAAGTTCTTACTCATATCCTAAGCAAAAGCGTAACTAATATAGAGTATTTTAAGTCAGTCAAGGAATTACAATTCTATTTAAACAATACGACTGTTGACGTAATCCTAATTGATGAGTCGAGCTCGCAATCAAATTGCGATGACTTACTCCCGTTTCACAGCGATGACTTAAAAGACCTGCCACCCTTTATTTACCTGGCACCTTTAAATAATCACGTGCAAGCTGCTAGTCAATATCCTACTGTATTACGCAAACCGACACGTCCAAGTGAAGTCTTATATGCAATTGCAGCCCAAATTTCTCCGACTAGTTCCTCTCAAGCTAGCCAATCACTAAAAAGGGTAAAACCTCTACAAGAACTAAATATTCTGATCGCCGAAGACAACTTCGTAAATCAAACAGTCGCTAAGCAGATAGTCAAGACTTTGGGTTCTGATGCTGATATCGCAGAAAATGGAATTGAAGCACTTCAAATGATAGCTACTAATAACTATGACATCGTATTCATGGATATCCAGATGCCAGAAATGGATGGTATTGAAGCAACCACCAAACTACGATCTACAGAAGGCAACCAACCTTACATAATCGCGATGACAGCGAATGTTCAGAATGAAGACAGAGATCGTTGCCTGGATGCAGGTATGAATGACTTTATTGCAAAACCAGTAAGAATAGAAGACATGCGAGAGGTTATGTCTAAAGCGATTGAATCTTTAGCTCAATAAATTTCATCTCTTAAAATCAAGCCCGATGTCCAGGAATGGACTTGCGTCTTTTGCCTTCAAACCTTGCGTTTTACCAAGGCGCATTAATCGCTGCATTGATTGTTCTCTGCGCAGCTATTGGAAATATAAATTCGCTGCTTATATTTCTCTCAACTACTTTTTAAATGACTATGGGGGACTCTGATAAAATTGTAAGTTAGTGGGTTGGTATTTTTCTATCTTATCAGCGTTCCCTTTTCTTCCTGCTGCTGATTCACAGCTTCAAAGTGTAATTGGGCGTGTGATTTATGCACGAGTAAACATTGAGTTCTAAGCTTCAGAAATTCGATGTTGTGACTGGACGAGTTGCAAGTTAATGCTTTAAAGACTCTACCATCAAATAGAAAGCCCAGGGTGTGAACGTTGGGGGTTTATTTGGGGGATGGCTTCTTTCTCGAATGTTCCCTTAGTCTAGAGAAATAAACAGAATCAGAAAGCTTCTAATAGGATTCGACAGAGAATCAGTCTACTACTGCAGGCAAAATATACTTTTCCATTATCTCGTCTACCTGCTGATGCCCATAAGATTGACCATAGGCACTGGCGGTCACTACGACCACGAGGGGTAATTCTGTAAGTATGAAAATTTTGTTTCCGCCGTTACCACTGCTGTAGAAAGTCTGGTGAAATTCGTCACCTACCGCGTAGCTTCTTTCCCAGAATAGGTAGCCATAACTCTGGTCAGTTTCAGTAGTTGCATAGCGAACTCTAAGTGACTCGTTTATCCATGATTCCGGTACTAATTGTTGGCCATTCCATCGGCCTCCATCTTTATACAACTGGCCGAATTTGGCAAAATCCAGAGGAGTCATACTCAGGCCGCCGGCAGTATTGGCCACGTGCTGTGGAGTGTACTGCCATTGATAGTTCTCGATGCCCATTGGTTCGAAGAGGTGTTGGTGCGTTGAGGCTTCGAGGCCGCCAGGTAACATGCGATTTAGTATGTCGCCGAGTACTACGACACCACCTGTGAAATAGAACCATTCATCACCCGGCTCGCGATCATCAGCCATAGGAAGATTCAGCGCCCACTCCACCCAGTTGTCAGTGGGATACATATACTCCTCATTACCTATGGATTCCGGATTAAAATCGAATGCCTCAAAACCAGAACTCATTGTCATGAGTTGTTCCAGAGTTACTTCTGCCTTACTCTCTTCAAACTCATCGAATTGTCTCAAGTCGAAGAAATCCCCGAGAGTCTGCGTCGTGCTTTGTATTTGTTGCTCTCGAATAGCGATTCCCAGCATAGTGCCGGCGACAGATTTACTGACTGATCTCGGATTGTGGATGTCGTCACGGCTACTGCCATTGAAGTAAGACTCAATCAGCAATTCGCCATTTTTTATAACAATAATACTATTTAGCTCTCTATATGTGCCCCGACTTATCTCACTATTCAATTCCGAAATTAAGGCACGGTCATAGGGCTCATCGCTAGTTTCCCATCCCGTTTCTTCTATAAGGGATATTTCTACCTGACCAAAAACGCTCGGGACTACGCCGAGAAAAAGCAGAACGGGAATTGCCGCGACTGGTACTATTCGATTTTGCATCTTGATAAGAATAGGCTAAAAGAAGAGTTAATATAGAATAAAATTTACCTTTTCAAGCGAATGCAGGGATAACTACAATTTCTGCAGCAAAGTTCGATACCTCATAGGCGTTATTCCGTAATATTTCTTAAAGCATCGCGTTAGATGACTTTGATCCGCAAATCCACATTGGATAGCAATCTGGGCCAACGAATATTGCTCTGCTCCCATGAGCGGCAGGGTTCTTTTAAGTTTCGTCTTGCGGACATAATTGCCAAATGAAGCCTGAAAGTGGCGAGGAAATTCCCGGCAGAAATACGCAGGATGGAGACCGATTTCACTGGACACTCGTTCTAGCGTAAGCTGGTCCGCGTCTAATTCTTCCACCATCTGCTCGACTAGATCAATCCACTTCGGCTTGCGCGTTTCAACGCGGTGGTTGTAGCTGCTCAACCGGTTGAGTAATTGCCAAATTAGATCTTGTATTGCCTCGTTGGTAATTGGATCGTCTTCTTGAATCTCCCTGTGCATTCGGACAAATAGTTCGACAATAATAGGATCTTTAATGTCGTTATTTCCACTCTCAAGTTGGATTTTAATTTCCTGTGCTTGCAACCAGTCTTTGTCAATTTCCAGGTGAAAGCCCCGCGCAAGTTCGGAGTACTTCGCGTTGTAATGAGGATCTTGCCAGTTCTGAAATAGTAGAGTCCCCGATTCGCAGGGGATGGACCTGCTGCTATTAACATCCATCACCTTTCCTTTTAATAAGAACATGAAATACGGATTTTCATGGTAGTGCCAATCTGTGCGCTCGCTAAGATAGTCATATTCGCTAAGCCCAAGACCTTGCAAATTTATCTCTTTGCTTAGCTCGCCGTAGTATTGTCCAGTTTGAAGTTTTTTCAATTGCCCATTCTTGCGCGATTTAATGGAAAGTATTTTGATGAAACTGTAGATTCAGCAAATTGTCTAGTTATTTCCAATTGCGATTAATTAGCGCTCCATTAACTGGTACTAAGCAATAGGATTCCCTACTCTTTCTACTAAGAGATTGAAGTAATTTACTGTAGGGATCCATCAAGCCTTTAATTCTGAGAATATGAGAAGGGCGCTCTATACTTGGGCTGTAAATAAGATTTTTAAGATATAGGGGACACTGATAAAATAATAAGTTAACGAATTGCAATTTTACTATTTTGTCAGTGTACCCATTTTCCATTATTTAAAAAACGTGGTCTGTTCCCTTTAATTTTTGTGCCCAGCAATCGCTTCAACTCTCCACTAGCATGGGCTCGAGGGCAAGCCATCACGCAGCTAGTTCATTGGTCAGAAATTAAAGGGGACGGAGGCAATATACAAAACTAGGCCATTACCATGGCCCGGCCTTGGATCCTCTGCTCATAAGGCTGGGGTTTTGTTCAACCATCGCTTGTCGACTCGATAAGCTTTCGTGAATTGGAATACTCCGTGAATTTCGAGAGTCGGCGCGCGCTAGTAATTCTATTTCCACTGCTAAGTCTTTTTCTAGATTTGGATGGTCTGAGGGCCTGTTCAGAGTTACTGTATAGCCACGCCTATGCTCTCCACACAGCTTAAGTTCTGTCATCTGCTTTTTTGCACCACTCGCCCATCGCGCTTCCACTCCGTTAAGGGTGTAACACCCATTTTTATCAGTCTTATTGGCTGAGTCCAGAGCGAGATGGTTGATTCTTGGAGCTGTATTCAATTCAACTCCTGAGTCTATTTCTGTAAAAACCGCCCCCACTGGGTGTGATACAAGCATCAGCTTTGTTCCACTCGTACAAGCAGTTATAGAAATCAGCAATGTTAAAACAGATAATCTAAGTGTTTTATTAAAAAGATGGCTCACAATCACACCCCGATATCGGCTGAATTTAAAAGATAGGGCACACTGATAAAATAGTAAGTTAACGGATTGTCATTGTACTATTTTATCAGTGTACCCTTTTCCCAATAGGTTTTCCGCTTACTCTAAACCACTTTGCAGTAGCAAAACCCATTTTTCAAAATCAGAATCTTTTTCTTCTATCAATCGCACACCGATTAGAGGTTGACCTTCCGCCATATTGCACCAGCGTACTCTCGCTCTCACCTGTAAAATCTCTCGCACTGTGTAGGCAACAGAAATGGTGAGCAGTGTTTCAACAGGTAATTCGATATCGGATCGAAACTTCATGCCGTGACCGGAAATGTCTACGGTTTCGCAACGAACCGGTGAGCCATTTAAGCTCCGATCTCCATCACAATGAGTCACGATACCCACGACAACCAAGCTTTTGTCGTATCGTACCTCGGAGCGTTTTTCTTCAAGCATGCCCAGTCCTTTGTATTGATTCTGGAGTCAGATGTTTCTCCCTTAAAATAAAGGGGCTATAGTAAAAATATAGCACTATATTTTTACTCTGCACCGTCTATTTAAGTTACTCGTATCCCCTACTCGCTCTGGA
Organism: Pseudomonadales bacterium; assembly: GCA_012103535.1. Lineage (GTDB taxonomy): Bacteria > Pseudomonadota > Gammaproteobacteria > Pseudomonadales > Pseudohongiellaceae > UBA9145. The sequence goes on along the minus strand of WLWQ01000002.1, from coordinate 901,289 downwards.
CTTAGCTATTTTAGTTGCTGAATTGTGAGTGCCCCCCGGCTTAACGTGCCTTTTCTACCGAACATACTGAATAAATTGTTATGTGTTTTCAGTCAATTTATTACGTGAATTTATTAGCGATTCACATTTTTCGCCAAATTGCGGGTACTTAGTCTGTATTTCTATTAGACACTTTTCCATTTCTACTTTATCTCTAAATGGGTATGTTTCTACATTCAGCGCTACATAAATCTTATTTTCGTTGGCTCCATACAACCATAATTCCAGAGTCCGTTGTAATGCTGCTCCATTATCTGAGCCACACCATGCCGACGCATTTAAAATGTAGACAAGTTTGTCAAGATCATCACACTTAGCACAGGAGAAAAGAGCTTCAGACAAATCGTCGGATTGGTTTTGCTCCTGCGCTTCATCAATCAGATCAGTAAGTTCATCTGATGGAGAATCATCCAAATCTAAACTAATACTCCAAATTTTCTCTAGTAGCTCATTCATTTTCTTTAACGCATAAAGCCCTGAAACAATTGGGACAGATCTATTTTACTCCTGAATTTTTACTTTAACCCCTTTATTTTTCATCCAGCTTTTGCATTAACCTCAACCAGATTTAGAGTTGGTTTTTTACTATCTCGCCATCACGCATAATCAACGAAATATTTTTTTCAGATTCGGATAGTAAACTGATGTCCTGAAGAGGATTGCCTTTTACCAAGATAATATCTGCCAGCGCATTTTCTTTTATACAGCCGAGATCGCCGGATTTTTGTAAAATTTCTGCATTGACGCTGGTTGCGGAACGTAGAACATCTATGTTTCTTTGTAATTCACCGCGATGAATAAATTCATCATTTTGATACTTGTGAAAATCACCGAGTAAATCAGTGCCAAATCCGAGCTTCACCTTAGCTTTATCGCAATTCGATACCGATTGTTGATTAGTTTGGAACAGGCCTTTTACTTTCTCCAAACTCATTGGAGGTAAGCCAAGTTCAGCACCATGATCGGTAATAACCTTAATTGCAGATAAGGTTGGCACGACATAGGTATCACTATTAGCAATTATTGCGGCTGTATCAGCCTGAATCTCAGTGCCATGTTCAATTGTTCTCACACCTAGCTCGACGCAAGCGCGGGCACGTTCATCTGTATGACAATGTGCCATCACATAAGTACGTCTTGTCGCGGCCTCTTCAACCGCAACACGAATCTCATCCGCGCTAAACTGATCCATCCAGATAGGATCGGTTGGAGAAACAACGCCACCAGAAACGAATAATTTTATTTGATTCGCCCCTTTACGTAACTCCTCACGCACAGTTTTTCGCATTTCATCCACGCCGTCCGCAACAGTCGCCAGCACACTACCGTAGCCGCAACTACAGGGAGACGTCTGATCTGCCGGGCGCATATCGCCATGACCACCCGTTTGACTTATCGGTTTACCGCTGAAAAACATTCGCGGACCTTCAATCAGTCCCTGCTCTAAGGCCATCCACAAGCCGATCTCCGCACCACCTGCATCACGAACCGTAGTAAAACCACGATGTAAGGCCCCATTAAGAATATGGCTTGCATGTTGTGCAAGTAGATAGGGAGGCATGCTGTCCAGCTTCGGGATATTGTAGCTGACCAGAAGGGCATGAAAATGCGCATCAATCAGACCAGGCATCAGAAAACCACCTTTGCAATCAAGACTGTTGGCAGAATCTATATTGATTTCGTTATTTGAGAATTCTCGAATACGATTATTTTCGACAACGACACTACCTTCAATGAGTTCTTCATCGTAACCATCAAAGATAAGACAGTTTTTCAGTATCGTTATTGCCAATGAGCCGAACTCCTGCAAATAGTAAAGGGGCGGAGAAGTTAAATTTTCAAATTAAGCGGCCGGATCAAGTTACTCTGACCCCATTGATCGAGTCAATGGGCCAGAGGCAATCATACATATAATCCAGCCGCATGGCCTGAGGACCAGGCCCACTGGAAATTGAAGCCGCCAAGATGACCACTGACATCGAGCACTTCGCCGATGAAGAACAATCCCGGTTTGTTCTTGGCTTCCATCGTTCTGGAGCTGATGCCATCGGTGTCAACACCGCCCAATGTCACCTCAGCCGTGCGGTAACCTTCGGTGGCGGATGGCTTGAGTGTCCACTGATTGAGCTGCGCGCCGATTGTTTTGAGTTGCAGATCAGTGAATTCAGCCAAGTTTGTTTCTGCCTGAGTAGGCCACCACAGTTGCTGTAACTCTGTTACCAGAGCCTTGCTCAGTTTCTGTTGTAAAACCGTTTTCAGAAGGCTTTTTCCTTTCGCGAGTTTCACTTCACAGAGCCACTGATAAGCCTCTATTCCTGGTAACAGATTGAGTGATATCGAATCGCCAGGGTGCCAGTAACTGGAGATTTGCAGTATCGCCGGTCCGCTGATTCCCCGGTGAGTAAATAGCAGGCTTTCACTAAAATCTTGTCCGTTGCAGCTGACTTCAACTTCTGTTGATATTCCGGCAAGACGCTCGCAGACGGCTTTGAAATTATCGCTAAACATAAAAGGTACGAGTCCGGCCCTGCGCTCGGTTAGCTGTAAGGAAAACTGGCGAGCAATGTCATAGCCCATGTCACTGCCACCCATACTTGGAATCGACAGTGCACCGGTGGCAACAACGAGAGATTCGCAGCAGAGAGTGTGAGTTTCTTTCGGTTCGCTTTTGCCCCGGGCAAGCTCCAGCTTATAGCGATTGCTTTGTGCGTCAATTGAGGATTGCAGCGCAGTGATGCTGTTGATCTCACAATGACTCCATATGACCACGCCAGCCTGCTCACATTCGCTTACGAGCATCGCTAGAATCTGCTTGGCCGAATCCTTGCAGAACAGTTGCTGCTGCTTGCGCTCTTCATAGTCGATGCCATGTTGCTCTACCAACTTGATAAAGTCCCACTGGGTATAACGCTTTAGTGCAGATTTGCAGAAGTGTGGATTGGCAGATAGAAAGTTTTCTGGCTCTATACTGTAATTAGTGAAGTTGCAGCGCCCACCACCGGACATCAGAATCTTCTTGCCAATCTTGTTGGCTTTTTCTAATACCAACACTTGCCGGCCACGTTGGGCAGCAGTCAGCGCACACATTAAACCTGCAGCGCCCCCGCCAAGCACAATTACCTCACCCATAGTTGGGTCCTGTCCGTTTACTTATTATTTAGATGGGGAGTCTAACATGCGCGTAGTTAGCTTCATTGATCGTCACTAGCGTTGAATTGTAAAGAAAGGGGACAGATTTGTTTTTGGAAGCTAATTGAATATTTAAGAAAAATAAATTTGCCCCTTTAATTCTCAAGAATATTCATTAATGCCGCTTTCCCCAACTCCTGCATCAATGCGATATTGTTATCCGGAATCATCGCCGCATTTTCATAGTTGGCAACTGCTCGCTCGACACTGTCTTCTCGCAATAGGTGCAGCAACGGATACGGAGAGCGATTGGTAAAATTCTCGATATCGTCTTGCTCTGTGTTTGCAAATTGATAATCAGGATGAAAACTGGCGATCTGAAATACACCTTCCATGTTTAATTCGCGCAGTAGTTGATCCGCGTAGTCGAGAAATTGATTGTAACGACCGAATTCCTGCAACACTGACGGGTGAATCAACAGGCTAGTTTCGGTGTTTTCATTAGATTGTAAAAATTCTAATTCATCGGATAAATCTAAAAGAAGATTCTCTTCTGTGTCTGCATCGGATACTACGAACCGAATTTTGTTTTGATTGAATTCTTTTTTTGCGAAGGGGCAAAGATTTAGTTCGATAACGAACGACGCTAACCATTGACTGACACGGGCGATAACCTTTTCTTTAACTAATGATTTGAACATATTAACAATTCAGGTTTTACTCGCTCCATACATCTATTGCTTGAGAAAAATAGATTTGCCACCTTTTCTTATCAGTATATCCCAGGAATCAAACGATAACGCACGCGTCGTGCATAGTCTCGATAGCCCGGTAACTCTTCCAGTAAAGTTTGGTCTTCAAGTACGGTTCTAATCATCGTGATAATTGATGCCACCGCCGCAGGAATCAGTGTCCATACGGAGCTCAGAGCAAAAACAATACCAAACAATGCAATAAAATTTCCGGCATAACCTGGATGTCGCACAAACCGGTACGGGCCACTGTCACACACCACATGCCCTCTATCCATCTGAATGCGCACCACGCTGGAGAAAAAGCGGTTCTCTGCCATTGCCCAAATGGCAAAAGCGTATCCGAACGCGATCAAAATGAAACCAAGTACGCTGAGCCATAGCGGAAATTCGGAGGACCAGCTATAGCGGTGGTCCAGCCCTGCAACAATGACCATAGGAAAGCCGATACTCACCGCCATCAATGGCGCAAGCACTTTGTCCCAGGCTTTTGCGCTTTTGATACTTTCTACATTTTGTCTTTCGGCCATTAATCCGGGATGTCGTAGTTCCGCCCACATGTGCCCACCAATACCAGCCGCAAAGATCAACATGGAATACAGCCACGCCTGCCACCAGCCGAAGTCCCCACCGCAAATAAATAGAACCAGCGGGATTAAGAGATACACCACAACCAATCTAATCCACTGGCGAGGGGATATTGTTTGAGCTGCTTCTTCATTGACAGTCTTTGCTGACAAGTCACTCCCCAAGATGTTACAGAGAAAAATTAAAGGGGACGGAGGGAATTATTTTTATACAATTGCTAAATTTAAATCCCTCCGTCCCCAATAGTTTCCACTATATTCCCAGATGCTGTTCAGATAGAAATTATTAAGCCCTGTATTATGTAAACATAAACACCTAGCGTAGGGCCAAACGTCAACACTAAGCCAAAGGCGCGAGCATATGGATTAATGTGGTATGCCACCCAAAAGCAGATGCGTCCGATTACAAACAATATTCCCAGCGCAGGTACGAAGCCCAAGTATTGCAAAGGCACGGTAATCGACAATGCGAGTAGCCCAACCGTAGATAAAACCGATTGCTCAAGTGTGTTTGTTAAATAGCGCCTATTGATCTCAATCGAACTTCCAATGTTCGGTGTAGATCCATCAGCGTGAACAGATGACCAAAAACACTGTTGTGACACAACCACAATCCCTGCTATGAGGGGCAACTGAACAAGCGCCGCCCACCTGAGACCAAACGCGAGCCAATCGACATCTGCAACAGCATTCTCGAATAACCCGGGCACAATCACCATCCACAGCCCGATTGCGACGAATCCGAAAAGAATTCCAAGAATGATTTGCCCTCGGCCAGTCATAGCTTCGCACTTCTACGGTTTAATAGTCTCATTACATTCTCAATCGTATTTCAACTCAAATGGAAATAATTGGGATAGATCTATTTTTCTCATCTTAAAAATAAATCTGTCCCTATTTTCGTATAGTTAATTAGCTAACTGATCAGTGTCCCCTATTTTTCCGAGGAAAAGCTAAACAAAGCCCAAGTTTTGGGCGTAAATTTGTGGGTGTCCTATTTCACTTCCTTCAATTATGTGGAAGCCGAGTCCTTAATTGAACTGATTGTTATGCGTCCTTTCTTTCCCGATATTCTTTGATCTGCTTCGGGAGGGTATACAAATACTCGAATAAGTAATCCATAAATTTCACAATATCACTAGCATCTTGAGGATCAGTTGGTTTTTGACCCGGTTGTGGGTGCGCTGATTCGTTTCCAAGTTCTCTCACATTGTGAGACCAATCTTTAACTATGTTCGGTAAGACTCCTTTTTCTGATAGGTCGTCAATTTCGCGTTTAAGGCTACCTACCTCAGCCTTTTGCTCTCTGAGAGAGGCTTGAAGTGCGCTTCTGGCCATGATCGCAGCAGCATCCCAATTTTCATCTCGCAAGCTTCGTTTTGCCTGTAACCAAAACCGGCCAACTTCATCTGGCCAGTACTCAGGATGCTCGTCCAGCTTCTCGATGGGCCAAGGAACTAACTTATAGTCGTGGTGTCCACGCGCACCGGACCAAAAAACCATAACGTACATGGCGCAGTTTCCACATCTAAGCGTATCGAAGTGGAGAACTTTAGATCCATTGGGTTTCTTTTTCTCGGCTTGGTTATTAACTGCCCAGTTGCCCCGCTCAGAACAAAAAGGGCATTCGATTCGATGCAAAGAGAGTTCGCTGCCCTGGTACCCAGACCACTCGCCTAACTCCCACCAACTATTCATTTTATAAATTTCTCGTAGTCACAATGCCTATCAGACAGCGTGGGCGTAGAAAGCATTAGGCATTCCTTCCCAAACTTTCTTCCAAGTTTTGAATTTCATTGGGTAGTACATATAAATAAGAGATCAAATAATCCAGTAGCTCTACCATATGCTTAGCGAGAACCTGATCGGGTTCTTTTTCCATATCGAAGTGCGCTCCCAAGTTCCCGCCGTCACGTATAGCATGTGATAAAGATGTAAGAGGAGCAGCTAAATCCATGTCCTCCGTTACTCGCTCAATGAGACGGGCTAAGGGCGCGTTTCTTTGGTCTTCAGACACTAAGTACTTAAAAATACCTTCCAAGGTCCTTCTAGCGCAGACAGCTGTTGCCGCGTAGTTTCTAGAATTGTATGCATCTATCGTTGAAACGAAAGCGTTCTGTAATGCTTCAGGTATATTTGATTGAAGTTCGGGAGCCGGATAATAACTCTTTGCTGATGGATACATATACACAGCCTCGGGGTTCTTATCAACTCCTTTAGGTTGCTTTTCAGCTCTAACTGCCCAAAACTTGACTAGTTTGTTGCAACCAGGGCACTTCGCAGATGAAGCTACTGCCATGCGGTGTTGGTCATCGTGCTGTGATTGGAGAGTAAATATTCCTCGCTCCCCACAGTGGGGACACACTGTTGAAATCGCTGATGGCGATTTAGAAGCGCCAACAGTCATCCAGGATCTTATTGAACTTGATGGTACTAGTTGCACCGCGCTGTATACTCCTCTGTACGCATAACGCCCTTGTCAATGGGCAAACTGCGCAGCAGTTTATCCTTGATTGAATTGTTTGCTATGCCTTTGATCTATTTTTTTTCAATAATCTAGCGGCGTTGCATGTATCCTTTACGATCTGCTTTGAATCAAGGCTCAAAAGGTAAGTTTCCTTGGATAATTCTGCTATCGTTTTCGTAGAATCTGCCATTGCATGCATAAGATCATTTCTTCGATCTTTCCAATCTTTTAGCTTATCCAAGAGGTTCAAAGAGAAATATGCACCGAGTAGTTTGTCTCCAGTAGCATGCTGGTCATTTAGTTCTGCTCTTCTTGCTATGAGCTCCTGGATCTTTTGCCCAAGCATTCGAATGTCATCCCCATTCGGATAAGTTGTGCCGCCTGATCTTTTCAATGCTGAAAGCAATCTGTCTTCAAGGATCGAGTAGGCGATCCAAGATGCTTCAAGATGGAACTCTTGCTCATGTGCCAGAGCCATTTTGTCCAGGAGTATCTCGTAGTGCTCTCTTTTATCTTGCATAAATCTCTCGGCAACGTGATAGGTATAACGCCCCTAATAATGGGCAAGGCATTAGCCCTGTCCCTAATTGATTTGTTTGTTAGGACTATTTCTCCGCTACGGCAAAGTCGCTTCCGACTACTTCTAGATTAATATCCAAAATTTCTTGGTGTATGGAATCGAACAGTCCAAGCACACTTTCAGTTTCTTCGTCTGAGCCAACAAAAAGGAATCTTACGAAATTTCCTAATGTTTCGAGAACAATTAGCGGGATGTACACATATTGATTCACATGAGTATCGGTTTTGCCTTTTGTTCGAAACACACCGTCTTGTTCACGGTCTATATAATGCATTCTTAATCCAACCCAAGTGCCATGCACATGATGAGACCCAATACGCTGGCCAGTGGTATACATAATTCTATCTTGACCTAGAGACACTAACATTGCTGCAAGATCGGGTAGTGGTTTGGTGCTTTTCACAGATTCATCATCGAACTCTGCTTCCTCAAGGTGGCGATCAACTGACGCCAACATTCTGTCTTCGATCTGCAGGTGATCCCCACCTCTTTTATCAATTGCTTTTAGGATTTGATCTTTCAGTTCCAATTCTGTTCGAAAACCAGAAGCAATATATCGATCAAATTTGTCTTCATTGTCATTCGTACACAACCAATCAAGTATTACAGATGACTCAAAAATACACCGATCAATGATCGATGTGGTCTCGCCAAACTCACTTTTGTGCGATAAATCTATGTTTGAATGCATCAATTTGGCGCAGCGATTCATTAGTCCTATGAGCACAGCGTAATCCCTCCCTGAAATATCTTTTCTCACAACAGGTGACTCTTGCATGAGATTTGCAAACACATAACAAACTGACATGACAAACTTGTACCACTCAAACAGAACTGGACAATAATCACCGGTATCTCTGCACTTTTGCATGTCATCTTCAGAAATTATTGGAGGATCGGGAATCATCGTGGAGTCCTAAAATTTGTAAAAAGGGAAAACCGACTTTGTCGGTTTCCCATAGTCTCGGCCAATTTGTGGGTTCGGTTTACGCTTCAAGTCCTTGTATTGGAACAGTCGAACTAGTTTAGAAAAAACGCTATGCGCATATGAGTAATTCCCAATAGACATGTATTGGGTATTCAGTTCAGTGACCGTCGCCCGCCGGGAGCGGGCGCCGAGCCTACAGGGACGTATTCACGGCGTGTAACGGAACTGAATACCCAATCCATGTCCATCTCCGAACTTCCAGCCATCCATAAAAAAAGCCATCCGAAGATGGCTTTCTCATCAAACATCCAACCAACTAATCATACCTAGAAGGAAAAAACCTCACCGACAATCTTGAAGCTTCCGGATCACAATTATAAGGCGCTAACTTGTACCCATCTCCCGCCGGCAACCAGCGAGTGGTGTAAGACACTGGCCCATTAAAGAACATCGGATCTTCCACAGTCAGCGTTAAACGTAACTCGTCATCTTCCCGCCAATACCTTTCAGTAAGCACTTTCTGCGAAGAAGAAGGAATGCCGTTGTAATCATCGAAACCGGCTATATCAAATACGAAGTGAGTCGTTGTGATGTAAAGCGATCCATCTTCGTAATAGCCACGTGAGAATCCCTGCAAACTAAAATCCATTGCAGTGGGTTCACGACCATCTAACCAGACGGTTCGTAACTGGTCATCTTTTTCGTAGCGGAACATAACTCGATCCGGCCACTGCGTTACTTGCATGTGGTAGGGATCGTATTGAATTGCTGGAGAAGAGGCAGGCTGGCAATCGTACTTCGGCGCCATGATCTCTTCCCACACTTCCTGATAAGCGCGAGCCCGTGCATTTAGATCGGGAAAATTGTTCTCGCCCCAGGGTACGGTTTCCCCATTTACTGGTCGAACCCGGGGAGTACCATCCCATATACCCGCCAGGTCAGGAATATGGCTATCGACACCCTCGGCACTCAATTGGGGCATGGCAGTGCCCAGAACAAGCGCAGCCAAACCAGCACAGGCAGCAATTAACTTCGTCATTTTATTTTTGATTATTTTATTCATTACAAATCCCTATCCCTTAGTCCTGGGTCCGCTCTCTCACTGCACCGCCTTCCAGCACGGGACTGCCATCGGCACGGGTCATGCGCACACAGCAAACACCCTGTGAGCCTTCGGCCCGTGAGCGGCGGCCAGTCATTTTAACTTCCATGCCTATTGGTAAGGTCTCTGGAGTCCAACCGATTCGGCGTAGTCCAACCGGTGCACCCAGCTCTACCTGCCATTCAGAAACCTCACCGCTTTCATCAGTTACATCGATAAATAGGAATGCATGGGGATTCCTGAAGACGAAGCGGGTGACTGATCCTTCTAAATCGATCACATTTTCAGGATCATAGAAAGGCGTAGATGCGTGATGGGCCAGTACTGGCAGAACCAGTACCATTAGACCTGCAACTGCAGCGGCCGCTAAGGCGGTTAATGTGCGACGAATATTCATTCCATCCTCCTGGATAGGGATTTTGGGTTGTTTAGATTGACCGTGAGAGTAAGGTTTATCTAGCTTCGAGTCAACGGCAAATAACTGAAATATGGGCGTTTTTAGCTTGAATTTATATAGTATTAGACATGGCCCCTTTTAGTTATAAAGTATATCTATTTACTTCTATTTTGGTGTTTGCTATCACTGTATTCAATCAGCCGCATTCCTGAGGTGTTTATGAAATTTTCAGCGCCCGTTTCAATAAAAATTCTCTTCATTCTTGCATTGAATATTAGTTCGTTTGCACTCGCGCAAGATCCTGGTCCTATTAATATGGGCGAGGTGATCAATACTGCAGCCCGGGATGCCGAGCCCACTTTTACGCCAGATGGCAACACCATGTATTTCAACTGCTTCGATCGGGAAGGCACAGTGGGTTCGGATATCTGTGTAACCCAGCGTCAGGGCGAAGACTGGTCGGAACCAACTATCGTTTGGGAAGTCAGCACGGCAGATTATCTGGAAGTGGAACCCTTACTGTCTCCTGATGCACAGCAACTCTACATCATGAGTAATCGGCCTGGGGGATTCGGAGCGACTGATATTTATGTAAGCGATTGGGAAGACGGCAAATGGACAGAGCCTCGAAATCTCGGTGCGCCCTTTAATTCAGCGGACATGGATCACTGTCTCTATTTCACCGGGGACGAGTGGGAATTCGCTTATTGGACTTCAACCCGCGAGGGTGGTTTCGGTGGCAATGACATCTGGATGTCAGAACGCATCGATGGTATTTGGCAGGAGGCACAGAATCTTGGCCCGAACATAAACAGCGCTGCCAGTGAACATCATTCGCTGCCTTCGGAAGATGGCAACTCGTTGTACATTACATCGAATCGCGCTGAAGGTTTCGGCATGGATGACATCTATGTCACGACACGCAACGATGCTGGCGCGTGGACGGAGTTAGTCAATTTAGGACCTGGAATAAATTCCGATCAACACGATCGCTGCCCTGCTTTTTCACCGGACTTCGAATATTTCTTTTTTGATTCGGAACGATCAGGCGGATTTGGTAATAAGGACATCTGGTATGTTCCCTATTCCCGCATTGAGGCTATTCGGTAGTTAAGGAATCCAGTTAATCTATCGAAGCTTCTTGTGATTCTTCCGGTGATCCAAACGCCTGTTTGAATTCAGGCTCCAAGCCTTCCCAGGGTCCATCCAGTGTGTAGACCGCACTTGTTAGGCTGTCTACCTGGTCACCAAAAATTTGATCGAAGAGATAGGCACCCACCGCCAGCGGAATGTTTGCCGTTAATAGTCCCAACCATGGAATATTGTCACTCACCGGCAGGGTGACAAACATCTCGCCGAGAATTGTTTCATCATCCAGATCCAGTTCGCCAGTGATCTGATAGAGACTGGACGGCCCGGATATCACCAACCTGTCTTCGATATTCACATGACCGTCATCGAGGCTGAGTTCGGCAGTAATTTCATCGTAGGCCAAACCGGTACGCACCAAATCATTACTGATTCTCGCTCGCGTCATAATGGCATTGAAATTCAGAATGCTGATTAGACGCAAGGCACCCTGCCCGCCCGATCCTTGCAAGAACCTGCCGTTCTCAATATCCATATCGATTTCGCCACTCAAGTTTGAGCCCCCAAAAAACGCTGGGGTGCCAGGCCAGGAAATGTCGGCAAAGAAAATAGCATTCTCACTTTCAAACATGGCAGCGTAGCCATTGGCAGTCAGAACATCCGCCATGTTATCTGCATACAGAATACCAGTGAGTTCTGATCTGTGTTCGGATCCATCAAAATACCAGTCGAAGCTCGGGGCGAAGCGTGCGGAATATTCATCGACCTCGGTGCCATCTATATAGGGCCCTTCCATGTTTAAACGCAGACCACGAAAATCGAAGACTATGTCTCTTACTTCGGCACCTTCTGCGTTAGGTACGAAGGTAAAATCAAATGCGCCGAAGGGACGACTGCCGATGGCGAATTCTTCAGTGGAAAAATACATGGGCGGTAATTCACGGGGATCGATATCCACCAGAACATCGATAGGTTCTTCCTCTACTGCTGCTTCTACTACTTCCTCTTCCGCTAAGCCTTCTGTTAATACATCTTCTTCATCGCCGGGCAATCGCAAATAGGCTAAATCTAGACGCAAGTAGTCTTCCTGATCGAACGGAAAATTCACTAGTCCCTGAATGGAGTCACTGTCCAGGTTAATCGCCCAGGAGTTGGACGCTGCATCGCCTTCGATGCGCATCGCTACCCCTGGCAATTCCTGCTCATAGAGTTCCAGAATGTCCAGTTGCACATCGACAAAGCCGATTGCATTGTTCAAGTCTGCAGAAGGATTCGAGGTGCTGTTTAATTCCCCTAAAAACCTGGTCCATTCTTCTAATACCAGGCGATCCATCTCTCCAATAATCATTATTCCTTCGCTATCGGATTCGGATAAGGAGGATAAAGGCGCATCGTAGGAACCTACAGTCACCACTCCGCCGTTAACAGCACCTTCCTCCATGCCTAATTCGAATTGAACGTTCTCACCGAAATTTCCAACGATGGATTCGGCATCACCGAATTGAAGCTCAATATGCAAATCAGTTGTTTCATCCGCCGATTTACCAAACGGTTGTGGCAAGTTGAGTGCAGCGCCCGCTAACTCGGAATCGATTATTAAGGTATTGCCCTGGGCGCTGTCTTCCCTCTGCTCGAGGCTTAAGTTCGCGCTGTAGACAAGATCACCATCCATTTCTGTCAGCACGTCTTGCACGAATCTGCTTTGTTGGGGCCAGGCGATAAGTTCTTCTCTTGTGCCCGACCCTTCAGCATTAACGAAGATCGTTTCAATCTCGCCCTCATTCACTTGTGAAGACAGTTCCATTGCTACTGGCCGACCGAATAGCTGAGCAGTGAGATAGCTAGGCTCGAGGCCGGTGATGCTATCGAAAATAACTGGGCCGGTTAATTGTCTCACACTTAATGCATAGTCGGGAATCTCAAGATTGTTGTCAGCCACTGCAACATTGAGCCTAACTTCCGGTTCCCGACCTGGCAGATTAAGCGGTACTCGAACTTCAATGTCAGCTGCGAGATCCCCTTCTGCTCGCCAGTTCGCGAAGGAATTTTTCAATCTTTCGCCGAGCGGCGCCTGTTGCAAATAATTCAAGCCGCTGGCTGTCAAACCCGCAGATTGTCCATTTACTGTTAACCAGTTTTCGTCGGCCGCGTTTCTTCTCACTTCGCCTATCACTGCACCGAGATCCAGATTCAGACTTTCTCCACTAAGAACTTCGATGTCTATATTGTTGTCATCGGTATACACATAACCGGACATGGAACTAATATTGGGCCAGTCATCGGCAAAATTAATTTCCCCATCAGACATTAAATAATAAGACTGAAAGGTTTTTGTCATCGCGTCAGAACCTTGCCTGGTGGATCCACGAAAGATCACTCCACTGTCGCGAACTTCTCCGCTTAAGACTGCGGTATCCAGCCACTCCATGTTTTGACGCAAATTGTCATCGATATTTGGCCCATCGGGCAGGTATACCGATTTGTATTCTGCATTTACTCTTTCCGCGCCCACGAATAAATCCAAACACGCTTCTCTCTCGCCATCGGGGTATTGATGCACTCTAGATGAAAATTTGGCGTGGCCGTCGACGACTTCGGATTCAGCAACAACCATGCTGCTAACCAGTTTTACTTCCTGGCCGTTATTAAGATCCACTCTGAAATTAAGCCTGCCGTTGACGTAGGTGTAATCCCAAACTGAGGTAAATACATTCGGTAGATTGATACTGAATTCATCGGATTCCATTTCCCCGAACCCTGAAATCAGGTTTGCAGAGCTATCGTAAGAAAGATCCAGGTATCCATTGAGCCCCCACATGTTTGGAGAGCCATTTACCGTTCCTATCTCGACACTGGCAATATTCGAACGCAACGATAATTCCAACTCGCTGCTGTCACCAAGCGGTGCGATAAAACTGAGATTTTCCAGTTTCCCAGCGGGAGAATATTGCTCCAATTGCGAGCGTGCTGAATCGTCTAGTAAACCACTGGCGATTGCTAACTGAGAAACTAAGGCCAGATCGATACTGTCGGCGCGAATACTGATACTTTGTTCCGGAGTATAAGCAGTGTAGATATTAAAAGGCCGCCAGTAATGATCTTCCCAATTCACTGCCATGTCGGCCAGTATGATCTCCAGGGAATTGTTTTCCAGATCCCGGCTAAGCAAAGCACCACCGCTAATATTTTCAAGCGTGACTGGGGCCATTTCCTGACCGATTAGAGTCACTCGTTCAAGCGCAAGCTCTGTCGTGCCACCGGTGAGTTGTCCTTCGTTGATGCTCAACCACAGATTGCCACCACCCACTAATTCTTCAACACTGAATGCACTGAGCGATTGGCCAACAAAAATTTCAGAATAATCCGTCGACGGTAAATCGATATGAACAACACCATTAACTTCAGCGAGTTCATTACCGGTAACTTCGAAAGAAAAAGCAATTTGATCGCCGTTTTCTCCGAAATCTCCATTGACGTGGAGGAAGTGAGCATCGCCTAAATTTTGAATTGCAGCGGATCCATTGTTCAGACTAAAACTTCTTCCAGTGTTATTGCGAAAATTAATGTCGGCGTTGTTCAGATTTAGAAACGCAACACTGCGAAGTGATTGGAACAGATCGTCCAAATTAACTTCTGCTGCCTCACCGCTGCTTTCAAGTCCGGCCAACTGCCAGCTGCCTTCGGCATCCTGTTGGAAATTGATTTCCAGTGTTTCGACAACAAAATCTTCCAGAATCCAGCGCCGCTCCCAGATACTGCGGGGAATATCCACAATTACGGTGGCACTGTTGAATACCAGGGCACTGGCATTTTCATCTTCAGCCGTAGCTCCCACCAGCAAGCGCAAGCCATTAACGCGGATTTGGGGATTGAATCCTTCAAAGGTACCAGTGAGAGAATCGACACTGACCGGGACGCCAGTAAATTCAACGATGCGTTCTTCAAAGGTAGAGGCATAGCGAGAAACCACAGGCATAAACTGCCGACCCGCACTGACGTAAGCCGCCAACAGTATTACCGACACCAATACCAGCATTACCAGCTGCTGATAGGCGCGCTTGAGAATTTTCAGAAACATGCTATCTGAATCGTCTTCTCTTTGACTCACTTCCGAGCTCCGCTATAGAGTCGAGTATTCTGTATAGCGCAGGTTTCCTGAACTGGAACTTAAAGCTATAAATGGAGCACACTCTAGTAAAGAACAACGTCGAATTGTTCCTGAGTATACATAGGTTCTACTTCGAATTTGACCGTCTTACCGACCAATTCCTCTAATTCGGCGAGGGTATCGGATTCTTCATCAAGCAGCCTGTCCACCACTAGCTGTGAGGCCGTGACCTGCAGGACATCATTCTCATAAGCACGCACGATACGCAGTATTTCCCGAAAGATTTCGTAGCAAACGGTTTCCGCAGATTTGAGGGTGCCCCGCCCATCACACACCGGGCAGTGGCTATTAAGGATCTGGCCGAGACTCTCTCGAGTTCGCTTGCGCGTCATCTCGATCAGGCCAAGTTGGGAGATTCCGGTAATGCTGGTGCGGGCGTGGTCTTTTTCCAAGGCTTTGGTGAATGTGCGCTGGATCTGACGCTGGTGTTCGGGATCCAGCATATCGATGAAATCGACGATGATGATGCCACCTAAATTGCGCACTCGAAGTTGCCGCGCAATAGCAGTGGCAGCCTCCAGGTTTGTTTTTAAAATGGTTTCTGCATGATTACGACTACCTACGTAGCCGCCAGTGTTTACATCGATCGTGGTCATCGCTTCGGTTTGATCGATGATTAGATCACCAACGGATTTTAATTTAACGCCGCGCCCGAGAGCCTTATTAATTTCGTCTTCGATACCGTACATATCGAAAATTGGTCGATCTCCTTCATAGAACTCAACATCGGTTTCGAATTCAGGAATGAAGTCTTCCAGAAACTGTTTAATCTGATCACAGGATTCTTTATTGTCGATACGAATCTTATCGACTTGCGGGGTTATCAAATCACGCACGGTTCGAATAAAGAGAGGCACTTCACGATACACATTCGTTATGTCGCCGTTCTTAGTGATGCGTTGATCGACTTTATTCCATAGCCTTTTTAGATAGCGAATGTCTTCTTTGAATTCTTCTTTGCTCGCGCTTTCGGCAGCGGTGCGAATGATGAAGCCGCCCTGCTCTTCGAAATCTTCTTCTGCCAGGCTTTCTTTAAGTTGGGTTAATAAACGTTCTCTTTCTTCTTCATCATCCAGGCGTTGGGAAATTCCCAGGTGTTTGCTGCGGGGTAAGTAAACAAGATTTCTCGAAGGCAGTGTGACATGGGTGGTTAGTCGAGCGCCTTTGGTACTTATCGCGTCTTTGGCTACCTGCACTACCAGCGATTGCCCTTCTCTTAGTAACTCGTGTACGTTTTTATGCTCATCGCTTCGAACTTCAAAACCTGCGGCATCGATTTCCGCTACGTCAGAGGAATGTATAAACGCTGCTTTTTCTAAACCGATATCTACGAAAGCTGCTTCCATGCCCGGCATTACCCGCACGACTTTTCCTATGAACACATCACCCACATGACCACGTTTGTTATGGCGTTCAATAAAAATTTCCTGCAGCAAGCCGTTTTCAATCAGGGCTACCCGGGTTTCCATGAGGGTTACGTTGATGAGTATTTCTTCACTCATCCGATAGTTCCTGAGCTGGTTGCCAACAGTGAATACCAAATTCCATGAGCAGTTGCGCTGTTTCGAACAGAGGGAGACCCATTACTCCACTGTAGCTGCCACTAATGGATTGCACAAACACTGCACCAAATCCCTGAATTGCATAGGCCCCAGCTTTGCCTTCCGGCTCGCCAGAATCCCAGTAGTATTCGGCTTCGATTTCGCTGATTTCGCGAAAGGTAACAGCGGTGTCAGATATTACTGATTTTCGTCGCAATGGCGTGGCGACGGTAATAGCAGACAGAACACGGTGGGTCTTGTTGGAAAGCAGGCGCAGCATCTTTAGCCCATCGCTCTTGTCTTTTGGCTTACCCAGTACTTGATAACCACTGACCACAATAGTGTCGGCGGCCAGTACGACAATATCGTTTTCTGTTCGGTCTTGCAGCGCCGAGTCGGCTTTCTCATTCGCCATGCGCCGTACGAATTTTTCCGGCGACTCATCGAATCCAATTTTTTCCGCAATATTCTGCGCTTCAACTATGAAGTTTACGCCGAGTTGCCTTAACAATTCTTCTCTACGAGGTGAAACCGATGCCAGAATCAAGGAAGAACTACTCATTACTGCTAAATCTAATGCACGTCGAAGCTACGGCGAATCTGGCGTAGTAGCTGAAAGAGAGAGGGCCAAATTACCGCGCTGGTTAAGGCAGCCATTAAGAAGAACAAGTTGGAGGTCACGGTTTGGCCGGTAATAATTTGTAGCCAGTGACTCAACATTAAGTTCAATCCAACCAGTGCTAATACCAGACCGGCTTGTTGCAGGGAGGAAAACATGCGCAAGCGTAAATGCAAACTCAAGGTAACGTAGGCAATGATTACCAGGGCCATCGCATTCAATCCCAATATGGAACCTTCGAGAATGTCCAGGACAATTCCGGCAATCCAGGCGGAACCGATGCCGATGCGATAAGGAAGCGCCATTACCCAATAGATGAGAACCATGGGCACCCATTCAGGACGGTAATTCATGGCCCACTCTGGGAAAGGGACAATAGCTAATAGGTATGCGATAAAGAAACTAAGAACTATTACCCAAGTGGCATGTGGTTTTTGTTGTATTGCCACAACTACTGATCTATTGGTTCAGATTGAATTTGTGATACCTGTCCGTCGTTGTCGATGGACTCGAGCTCATCGTCTAATAACTCTTCGGTGTCGGGAGCAGGTACTTCATTTAGCTGTTCTTCGGTTTGAAAAACGAGCATCACATGACGGGTGCTTGCCATTTGCGCTAAGGGTCTGGCTTTAACAGTAGCAAAATCTAATCCGGGATCGGCATAGACACTTATTATTTCTGCCACCGGGTAATTCTTAGGATAGATCTGACCCATCCCTGAACTAACCAGCCTATCTCCGGCCTGCATATCTTGAGTCTGAGTAACGAATTCCAGCTCCAACTCATTAGCGGTTGTTCTGCTGCCTCTTGCCAGTGCCCGCTCTCCATTTCGATTTACTTCTACCGGAGTGACGTGATGGGGATCGGTAATTAACAAGGCCCAGCTGGTAAATGGCAACACCTCATCGATCTGACCCATCAATCCGTTTGCGTCTAATAAAGGCTGACTTTCGAATACGCCATCATTGGCACCTTTATTAATAAGCACGCGCATGGAATAAGGGTCGGGAGAAACATTTATGATTTCTGCCGGCAGCACTTCACCATTAATGCCGACGGTCGCTTCGTTTAGGGCAAGCAATCGATTGTTTTCGCTGGCCAGGCTTTCCAATAACTGCAACTCACGCTGAGCAACTAACAGCTCTTCCCGCAGTTCTTCATTTTCTTCCAATAAGTCCGTGCGTGAAACGAAGACATCGTCGATCCAGAATGAGACCCGGGTAGGAATATCGGCAACCCAATAAATCGGCGCGGTGGCATAGCCAAGCCCATAACGGACTCTATCGAGATAACCAAAACGGCTATCTGCGAACATTATGCACACAGATAAAAGAAGGAAGGCCAGGGCCCGATATTCCAGGGCAACGCCTTTGATGAATAAGGTCTTGTCGATGCCGGATTACCTCCTTGGGGAAACGGCTATTATATTATTCCGCCCCAAAGCCCGTAAATCCTTGAGTTTCCCACACAAAATTGGATTTTCTTAGCAAAATCCTCGGTTTAGCTAGATTTAAGCTTACTCGAGAGTAAGTAAATCAATGTCGTGGGCGTCCATCAGCTCCATTGCCTTGCCGCCACCACGGGCAACACAGGACAGGGGATCTTCCGCCACGATCACCGGTAGGCCAGTTTCTTCCGAGAGTAGCTTGTCCAAGTCTTTCAACAATGCTCCTCCACCGGTAAGAACCAGGCCGGATTCCGCAATATCGGAAGCCAATTCTGGCGGCGATTGTTCCAACGCACTCTTTACTGCCTGGACTATAGCGGATAGCGGTTCCTGCAGAGCCTCTAAGATTTCATCGCTGTTTAAAGTAAAGCTTCGCGGCACACCTTCGGCGAGATTTCGACCACGGACGTCGATTTCCCGCATTTCACCGGTTCCGCTGGAATAGGCACAACCGATTTCTTTCTTAATCCGCTCGGCAGTGGCATCACCAATCAGGCTGCCATAGTTGCGGCGCACATGAGTAGTAATGGCTTCATCGAAGCGATCGCCACCCACTCTGACGGATTCGGAATAGACCACACCATTTAAGGAAATGATGGCGATTTCGGTGGTACCACCACCGATGTCTACCACCATGGAACCGCTGGCCTGCTCTATCGGAAGTCCGGCACCGATGGCAGCAGCCATGGGCTCTTCAATCAGTCTTACATCCCGGGCACCGGCGCTGGCTACGGACTCGCGAATCGCCCGGCGCTCAACCTGGGTAGATTTACAAGGCACACAAACCAGGACTCTGGGGCTGGGTGGAAAGAAACTGTTTTCGTGCACCTTATTTATAAAGTGCTGCAGCATTTTCTCGGTAACCTGAAAATCTGCGATAACTCCGTCTTTTAATGGGCGAATAGCGGTGATATTGCCAGGTGTTCTACCCAGCATCCGTTTGGCGTCGGATCCGACAGCAGTTACGGTTTTCTGACCATTATGCGTGCGGATCGCCACCACCGATGGCTCATTTAGCACGATGCCTTCATCGCGCACATAGATAAGTGTGTTCGCCGTACCTAAATCGATGGATAGGTCGTTGGAGAACATTCCCCGAATTTTCTTAAACATGAATTTCTGCGTTCCTCAATTTAAAGATTCCAATCCCTTTTCCCATTGTTATTTTGGCGGCACGTGAGCTTAATGATTTAGCTTATGCTGAGGATTTGTTATTTGGGGGAATGGATTAGGTTTGGCTAATGGAATCTCCTGGAGCATTTGACCTTTTGAATTGACCTAAGTAGGTGAAATTCAAGTATAATCTCGCGTTCTCGCGAATAGGACGCACTCTAGCAATGGCAATGTGTTAGAGCAAGTGGCAAAGGCCTGAATTAGGTATAAATTAGAGCTCTGCCACATTTCTGCCACTATTCTTTCTGTGTAGTAGCCAATCACTGGTTTTTCCGGAGTAATTGGATGGCTTTAGACAAGTCTGAAGTAGAAAAGATCGCGCAATTAGCAAGACTACATATTAGTGTAGCCGATGCCGACGAAGTCGCTAATCGTATTACCGATATCTTAGCGCTGATCGATCAGATGCAATCAGTAGACACCGACGCGGTGGAGCCCATGGCCCACCCATTGGATGTGGTGCAACGCTTGCGCGCCGACGAAGTAACCGAAACTGATCATCGCGACGAATTACAGACCCTGGCCCCAGAAGCACAAGATGGTTTGTACTTGGTACCCAAAGTTATCGAGTGAAACCACACCCTTTTAAGCCTACGAACTCAACGAAATGATTGAAAAAACTGCTGCCGAATTATCGCAAGCGCTTTCCAGTGGAGAGATCTCCAGCGTTGAGCTTACTCAGTCGTATTTAGACCGTATTAATAAGTACAACGAGGAGCTCAATGCATTCATTACTGTGTGCGAAGAGTCTGCATTAGCACAGGCCAAAGCGGCGGATGAAAAACGTGCTAACGGCGATGCCTCTCCTTTATTAGGTATTCCACTCGCACATAAAGACATCTTCTGCACCAACGGCGTCACCACGACCTGTGGTTCTCGCATGCTGCATAATTTTGTCGCGCCTTATGACGCAACGGTAGTGGAAAATTTCAGCGCAGCCGGCGCGGTGATGTTGGGCAAAACCAATATGGATGAGTTCGCCATGGGCTCGTCAAACGAAACCAGCTTCTTCGGCCCGGTTAAAAATCCATGGGATACAACAAGAGTTCCCGGTGGTTCTTCTGGCGGTTCGGCTGCGGCAGTTGCTGCCGATCTTTGTGCGATGGCAACCGGAACTGATACCGGCGGCTCGATTCGACAGCCAGCTGCTTTTTGCGGCATTACCGGATTCAAACCAAGTTATGGACGTGTTTCCCGTTGGGGCATGATTGCATTCGCTTCGAGTCTCGATCAGGCAGGACCGCTGAGTAAGAGCGCCGAAGATGCCGCCTTAATGACGAATGTGATGGCAGGACTGGATAAGAAAGATTCCACCAGTATCGACAAAGCAGTTGAAGATTACACGGCCACATTAAACGATTCACTCGATGGACTGCGCATCGGTATTCCGAAGCAACATTTTGCGGAAGGATTAACTGCTGAAGTAGAACAAGGTATTCGTGATGCCTTGAGTGAATATGAAAAGTTAGGGGCAACTGTTACTGAAGTCGACCTGCCTAACAATCATCTTTCGGTATCCGCCTACTACGTTGTTGCTCCGGCGGAAGCTTCGGCAAACCTTTCTCGCTACGACGGTGTTCGCTACGGTTATCGCTGTGAAAATCCTGTTGATCTGGAAGACATGTACAAACGTACGCGCAGCGAAGGATTTGGCGACGAGGTTAAGCGCCGAATACTAGTTGGCACTTATGCGCTGTCTGCAGGTTACTACGATGCCTATTACCGCAAGGCACAAAAAATACGACGGCTAATTAAAAACGATTTTGTCGAGGCCTTTAGAGAAGTTGATGTCATTATCGGACCAACTTCACCCCACACGGCATTTGAGCTGGGGGCCAAGACCGATCCAGTGACTATGTACCTGGAAGATATCTACACCATCGCCGTAAACCTCGCCGGCTTACCGGGAATTTCTATTCCCGCTGGCATCGCCAATGGCCTGCCTCTGGGAATGCACATCGTCGGCAAAGACTTTGGTGAAGCAAAAATCCTCAATGTAGCCCATCAGTTTCAACAACATACTGATTGGCACAAACAGAAACCAAATTTTGGGCAGGAGGACTAACCATGGAATGGGAATCAGTCATCGGCCTGGAAGTTCACGTTTCACTCTCGACGAAATCGAAACTGTTTTCCGGAACTGCATCGGAGTTCGGTGCCGAGCCGAATACTCAGGCGAATATTTTTGATTTAGCACTACCGGGAACGCTACCGGCATTCAACGAAGAAGCCTTAAAGATGGCGGTACGCTTTGGTGTTGCCATCGGCGCAGAGATTGGTACGCGCTCGGTGTTTGATCGGAAGAATTATTTTTATCCTGACCTACCCAAGGGATATCAGGTAACTCAACTCGATTTTCCTACGGTGGGCAAAGGATCTTTAACTATTACCTTGGAAGATGGCAGCGAAAAAGTCATCGGCGTAACTCGCGCGCACATTGAAGAGAATGCAGGAAAGTCTCTACACGAAGAATTTAGCGGTCAATCGGGAATAGATTTGAATCGAGCTGGCGAGCCACTCCTGGAAATAGTTTCGGAACCTGAGATTACCAATGCCGAAGAAGCCGTGGCCTATCTTAAAAAACTGCATTCAATCGTGCGTTACTTAGATATTTCCGATGCCATTATGGCTCAGGGTTCAATGCGTTGTGATGTGAATGTTTCCATCAGACCTAAGGGCGAAACTGAGCTTGGCACCCGTACCGAAATCAAGAACATTAACTCCTTCCGTTTTGTAGAAAAAGCGATCCATTCTGAAATTCTGCGACAGCAGGAAGTGATCGAAGATGGCGGAGAAATTATTCAGGAAACCCGTCGTTACGATGCCAACAAAGACGTTACTACTTCCATGCGCAGCAAGGAAGTGGCGAACGACTATCGCTACTTTCCAGAACCAGATCTGCTTCCTGTGGTTATTGACGAATCTTTTATCGCATCAATAAAGTCGGAGCTGCCAGAGTTACCAGATACAAAGAAAGCACGCTTTATGGATGAGTTTGCCTTAAGTAGCTACGACGCCGGCGTGTTAACCGCCACGCGAGAAATGGCGGAATATTTTGAAGAGGTCGCAAAAAGTTGTGGCGACGCCAAACTCGCTGCTAACTGGGTAACCGGTGATTTACTCGCACTGCTGAACAAGAACGATATCGACATCACCGATTCGCCAATTCAGGCTCAGCGACTGTCGACACTCATTGGTCGCATCAAAGACAACACCATCTCAGGCAAGATCGCCAAGACTGTGTTCGAAAGCATGATCGATGATTCTGCCGACGTGGATGAAATTATTGAAAACAAAGGATTGAAGCAAGTTACTGACACTGGTGAAATCGAGAAGCTGGTGGATGAAGTGATCAGTAACAATCCAGACCAAGTGCAACAATTAAAAGATGGTAAAGAACAGGTCCTGGGATTTCTGGTCGGCCAGGCGATGAAACTCTCTCAAGGAAAGGCTAATCCGGGACAGGTGAATCAACTGCTTAGGGAAAAGACAAAACAATGAAGGAAGGCAAAAAAAGAGGGGCAGAAAGGACTCAAATTGCCACGCGTGACGAAGATTGGTCGGATGATCGTCTGAAAACTTTTTTAGCGCTCGAGCCACCGGTCGGAATGCCTGCGGATTACAACGTCTTGCTTAAAGCCTATCGGGGCATGACGGCAGATTTGTTTGAGCGCTTTATTCCAATCTATATAGAAGATGGAAGAGATTTAAACGTAGCCTTACCTGACGGCAGCACTTTTCTCGACCTGGTAACACAGCATCGAAAATCAACAGCCTATGCCGAAGCGTTAGCAGAAGCCGGCGCAGTTAAGAATAAATCCTAAGATCGCGCTCGCGATTTTTTACGCGGCCTGCGATCAGTTCCTTTCGGTTTAAAGCGCGATTCCCGCTCGAAGCCGGGCGCCTGTTCCAGCAGATGCTCTAAGGGATGGGTACACTCCAATTTGCTGCCTAATTTATCTTCTATCGCCGGCAACAAAAAGGAATCCTCTTCGCAAGCAAAGCTGATCGATGTACCGATGGCGCCGGCGCGACCAGTACGTCCAATCCGGTGCACATAGTCTTCCGCTTCTTCAGGCAAGGTGTAGTTAATGACATGGGTAACGTCATCGATATGCAATCCTCTACCGGCGACGTCCGTGGCCACCAGCACTCTCAGCTTGCCTGTCTTAAATGCATCCAGCGTACGAATGCGTTTGTTTTGAGGAATCTCACCGGATAAAACACCGCAATTTATGCCATTGCGATACAAAGAGTCCGCAAGCTTTCTTACCTGATCGCGGCGATTACTAAACACCATCACTTTTTCAGCGCCGGGTTCGGAAAGAATATTAAACAGCAAATTGTATTTGTCCGCTGTCGTGACCAGATAAACAAGTTGATCAACTGCGTCGGCGGCAACCTTCTCCGGTTCTACTTCCACCTTTATCGGATCTACCGCCCAACGATCGGCGAGTTCAATAATTTCTGGCGTAAACGTGGCGCTGAACAATAGAGTTTGTCGGCAATCTTTTCTTGGTGTTCTGGATACCACCTGGCGCACCTGCGGAATAAAACCCATGTCTAACATGCGATCCGCTTCATCCAGAACCAGGTGTTCTACTAATCCCAAATACAGATTATCGTTGCTGACAAAATCTAACAATCGACCTGGGGTAGCAACTACGATATCTACTGCTTGTTTATCTAGCGCTCTATTTTGTTTGCTGTAGTCTTCACCACCTACCAGAGTTACTGTGTGCAAATCACAACAGGCAGTTAACTTCACTGAGTCATTGCCGATCTGAATCGCTAACTCTCGTGTGGGAGCAATAACCAGGGCGCGAGGCTCACCTAGAAATCTTTCTTCTTCGACTGGATTTGAAAGCAGGTCATTGATAATGGTGATTAGAAACGCAGCCGTCTTGCCGGTTCCAGTTTGCGCTCTTCCGGTGACATCATGACCGGCGAGCGTGTGCACTAGACTCTGTGCTTGAATGGGCGTGCAGTATTCAAATCCGAGTTTAGTTATCGCCTCTCTCAAGGGTTGTTGCAGTTCGAATGCATCAAACGTCAACAGTTTTTCTTTTGTTTCTTCTACGGTGCTTTCCATCTATCCCATCTATCTATCACTACAAACTTCAACGATTGCATGGGGGGACCGCATAATAGCGATATGGGAGGTGATTTGAAAGAAATGAATTTAGTGAAAGGCTACGGGCTGCCGCAGGCGACGCAGCTAGAATCGCGGGGTAAGCGCATTTCGCGCCATTGCATGGTCGATGCATCTAACAGTAACAGCCTTCCAGCCAGCGTATCCCCTATGCCGGTGATAACTTTGATAGTTTCCATGGCCTGTACTGAACCGATTATTCCAACAAGTGGTGCCATTACCCCATTTTGCGAACAACTCGCATCGTCATCATCGCCTTCCTCGTATAAACACTGATAACAGGGGCTGCCTGGATTATTGCTATCAAAAACAGCCACCTGACCCTCCATCCGGATAGCAGCCCCGGAAACGAGGGGTTTGGAATTTGCTATGCAACTACGATTGATTGCAAAACGCGTGGTGAAATTGTCACAGGCATCGACGACAACGTCTGCCTGCTTTACTGCATTATCCAATTCATCGTCTAGCAAGCGCTTGTTTATGGCAGTAATTTTGACATCAGGATTTAAGCCGAGCAGCGTCTTTTCAGCGGAAGTGACTTTGTCTTCTCCCAAGTTTGATTGCCCATGAGCAATCTGACGCTGCAAGTTAGTAAGTTCTACCGAATCATCATCGGCAATGATCAAATGCCCCACACCGGCGGCGGAAAGATACATGGCAGCAGGACATCCCAAGCCCCCCATGCCAACGATTAGTACGGTGGCATCGACGAGCTTTTGCTGACCCGACACATCCATTTCCGGCAACATAATCTGGCGACTAAATCGAAGTAATTGTTCGTCTTTCATTTTTTGCTTTTACTCAGAGATCCATCTGCCCTGCACGACGCGCTCAACTCCAGCATAGTCCTTATGCCCTTCTACTTCCCCAAATCCTAATTCAACTAAATTTTTTAACAACTGTTGTTGCTGATTATAGCCATGCTCCATAAGGAGCCAGGCATCTTTCTTTAAATAGTTTATCGCGCCATGCATTATTTTGTTCTGGGCCGCGAATCCTGAGTCTTCAGCAACTTGCGCCAACGTCGGTTCAAAGGGCAAACCATCTTGCTGTAAATGTTTGTCGCCCGGTTCGACGTAAGGCGGGTTCGCCACGATGAGATCGAACTTTTCACCTGGCAAACCATCACACCATGAACCAAGATGAAACTCAATGTTGTTGACGGCAAGTGATTTAGCATTTGATTGCGCAACAACAAGTGCCGGTTTACTAAGCTCGACGGCATGCACTTGCCAATCGGTGTTCGCTCTCGCCAAGGCGATAGCGATTGCTCCACTGCCAGTGCCAAGGTCGGCGATGCGCAGAGAAGTGGCGCTGTTCTCCAATTTTGTTAAACAGAGCTCAACTAACACTTCCGTTTCCGGTCTGGGAATTAAGACCGACTCATTAACTTGTAAATCGAAATCCCAGAATGCCTTGTGGCCAACCAGATAGGCCACGGGCTCGCCTTTTTGACGACGGGCGATCAGAGCTTGAAATTGAGTGTAGTGTTCCTCGGAAACTTCATCTTCACTATGGGCTTTGAGATATTCCCGTGGTTTTTCGATTACATGGCTTAGCAAGAGTTCGGCGTCTAATTGATAACTTTCACTAACTGTTTTCAAAGAGTCAGCATCTGCAAGGGCTTGTTGCAGGGAGATAGTCATATTAGGGCCTGCTAACACTGTTTGAATCATCACTGCCGAAGTCAATTATTTGTCTGGCAAGGCCCGAAGGAACGTTAAGTAGTGATCCTACAAGAGTGACTGAGAACGCGGCCGGGCGAATAATTGGCCCGGCCCTTCGGGTTGCGGCTGAAATGGTGTCACTCAGCGTTACTCGTCGGTCATTTGGATTTACCAAGCCTTCCTCCTCGTGCCTTGATTGACACCATTTCAGCCACAACAGTGACGATTCAAACAGTGTTAGCAGGCCCTCTGTTAAGCATCTTCAGCTAGACCCGCAAGAAGATCGGCCTGGTATTCATTGATTAATGGCTGAATCACCGATCCCAGTTCACCTGCCATGATCTCTGGCAAATTATAGAGGGTGAGTTTAATACGATGATCGGTAACCCTTCCCTGCGGATAATTATAAGTCCGAATTTTTTCCGATCTATCCCCGCTACCGACTAGTTTTCGTCGCGTATCGGATTCTTCCTTTTGTTGCTCCTGTTGCGCCTGATCCAACAGCTTGGCCTGGAGCAGCGACATCGCCCGGGCCTTATTCTTGTGTTGTGAGCGCTCATCCTGGCACTCCACGACAATACCCGTTGGAATATGGGTTAAACGAATAGCGCTGTCGGTTTTGTTGACGTGCTGGCCGCCGGCACCACTGGCTCTGAAGGTATCGATACGAAGGTCGTTTTTGTTGATGTCGATTTCATCCACTTCTTCAAGTTCAGGCATAATGGCAACAGTGCAGGCAGAGGTATGGATGCGCCCCTGGGTTTCTGTTTCCGGCACGCGCTGGACGCGGTGCGCGCCCGATTCGAACTTCAATTTTTCATAAACGTTCTTGCCATCGATACGCACAATAACTTCTTTGTAACCGCCGTGCTCTCCCTGTCGCTCGGTAATAACCTCAGTTTTCCATTTTTGTTCTTCGGCAAAGCGGTTGTACATGCGAAACAGATCGCCGGAAAAAATGGCCGCCTCGTCACCACCGGTGCCCGCACGAATTTCCAGAAACACGTTACAACTGTCTTTAGAATCTTTAGGCAGTAGTAGTTTTTGCAGATCCAGTTCGAGGGCTTCTAATTCTTCACTGCTAGCAGCTATCTCTTCTTCTGCCATGGTGCGAATATCAGGATCGGGATCTTTTTCCATTTCCTTCGCTTCGCTCAAATTTTCAGCAACTACGTCGAAGCGATTAAAACTCTTCACCACATCTTCGATTTCACTGTATTCTTTTGACAATTCTCGAAATCGATTCTGGTCAGCGATAATTTCGGCATCACTAAGCAACGCCTCCAATTCATCGAAGCGATCTTTCAAATTTTCTAATTTTAGGCGTATTGAATCTTTCATGAGTACTACATAACGAACCCTTAGTCCTGTTCGTCTTCTCCTAAATCAAATAACTCTTGGGTTAACTGCAAGAGTTCGTCCCTACCTTCGGAACTGGCTTTTTTCATTTGCACGCTCGGTGCGTGAGTTAGTTTATTGGTTATGGCTCTCGCCAGTGATTCCAATACCGCATCTGCGGAATCACCTTTCTCTAAGGCTTTTAAGGCCCGCTGTAATTCTTGATCGCGAATTGAGTCTGCCTTTTCTCTGAAGGCTCGCAATGTGGCAACCGCAGTGAGGGAGCGAAGCTGTTTAAGATACTCTTCAACACCTCGTTCGATAATCGATTCGGCTTGCGCCGCTGCCTCAGCACGACTTTTTACATTGTCTTCGATAACATCAGAAATATCATCGACACTGTATAAGTAGGCATCAGCAATCTCACCAACTTCTTCCTCAATATCGCGCGGCACAGCCAGATCGATTAGCAACATAGGCTTGTGCTTGCGTTCCTTCAACGCACTCTCAACAGCGCCCTTACCAAGCAAGGGTAATTGACTATTAGTCGAAGACACTACGATATCTGCTGAGATTAACCGCTCAGGAATATCAGAAAGTAAAGATCCGTGAGCATCAAACTTGGCAGCAAGCTCCAGTGCGTTATCCAAAGTACGATTCGCCACGGTGATTTCTGCAGCACCTTTATCAACCAAGTGTCTTGCTACTAATTCGATTGTGCGACCGGCTCCAATTAACAACACAGACAAACTGGAAAGGTCGGAAAATATTCGTTCCGCTAATGTCACAGCAGCATAGGCAACCGAAACCGGATTTTCGCCGATAGCCGTGTCGGTTCTTACTTCTTTAGCGATTGAAAAAGCACCTTGAAACGCTCGTCCCAACGCTGCCCCAACCAAACTGAGATCCTGAGAAACAGCAAAGGCGGATTTAATCTGCCCCAGAATTTGCGGCTCACCTAAAACCATGGAATCCAATCCACAGGAGACTTTCATCAGATGACGCACTACATCTTTGTCGCCGAAAAAGTAGGTGCTCTCGGTTAACTCATTTGCATCGAGCTGATGATATCCGGCTAGCCAGGCAATGACCGATTGTTGGCGCTCGATAAGAACTCGGTTCTGGGCGCCAACGCTGCCACTGCCCTCATCGCCATTCTCAGTCTCATAATTGAGATAGATTTCAGTGCGATTGCAGGTGGAAACGAGAACGACTTCATCGATGCCATCCAAGCCTCGTACCTGACTCAATGCTTCTCCGACAATTTCCGGCGGAAACGCAACTTTCTCGCGGAGCGCGATATTCGCCGTCGTGTGGTTGATTCCCACCAGTACCAGAGCCATTGATTTCCCGGAGAGCGGTCGAGTAAAAAGCCCGCTATGTTACTAAAACCCCTCTCATATTACATCGCGCCTGCAATGAATTATAAGCTGGTCACTAATATCGGCCGAAGTGACTATTAGTAACTATTAGCAACAATCTCAAGGTGCGGTGAGATCACCAACTCTCCACTATCCACAGTGGTGCCAGAGAAGATTGCTTGGAGTGACCTAATCTCCTCGTTTTAGCGTAAAACAGCTAAACTCAAAGGAAATAAAAAGGCCCCAGTTCACGGTCTACAATTAGAGAGCTTTAAAAATCCGCGGGAATACCTATACAGAGCGCCAATAAAGAAACCCTATAAAAGGAAGCAAGAACGTTAATCCCGCATTCTCAGCAAACCCGACAAACTGCTACAATGCGGGCACTAGTAGGACGTATCCAGTGAAATTATCCCTTAAACAACTATTTCTACTCACACTACTCAGCGGGCTGGCCGCCTGTACCACGGCGCCTCCACCCCCACCGCCCCCACTCGAAGAAGCAGAAGTGGCAGCGGTAGAGCAAGCAGTTGAAGAAGAAATCGAATACGGCACCTTTAGCGAGGAGCAGCTGTACCAGACCATCATTAGCGAATTAGGCGCGCAACGGGGCGATCTTGAAGATGCCGGCGATAATTACCTGGATCTCGCTATGGAAACCCGTGATCTGGGCATGATCTTGAGAGCGGTGCAATTCGCCTCGGTAAATGGTGATGTCAACGCTCTGATGCAATTGGGTTTACTCTGGGCCGAAATAGAACCTGAAAACCCTCAACCGCATTTGTCCCTGGCCTATCAATTTCTCGAGGATGGTAATTACAATCTGGCGCTTTCCCATATGGCGCGTGTGATAGACCTAGGTGGAGAAATGGGCTTCACCGCATTGGCTGCAAGAACCGGCAGACTTGATCCGCGAAATCGACAGGCGCTTATTGAAAATTTACGACAGCTCGCCAGAGAATTTGAAGAAGAAGAATCGATTCATGTGGCCCTGGTGCAGTTACTGGCGCAGAACCGTCAGTTTGATGATGCGCTTTATGAAATGCAGCTGTTGTTACAAAACATTGAGCTCACTCCCAACATGGTGTTATTGCATGGCCAGATCTTGCAAAACATGGATGATACTGAAAATGCGCTTCGCGTAATGCGCTCCGGAGTGAGAGAATTTTCAGACGATAAAGCGCTGCGCTTAAGCTATGCCCGCTTGCTCATTCAAGATGATCGTTTTGAAGATGCGCAGGAACAATTTGAAATTATCGTCGAGCAGGATCCGGAGGATTGGGAAACCCTCTACTCCGTCGCCTTACTCGACATGGAATTGGAAAATTTTGATTCCGCAATTGTTAATCTTGAAAAGTTAATACGCGCCGACCAACGCTTCGATGAATCCCAGTACTATCTAGGCTTTATCTACGAGCAAAGAGAAGATTATAAAAATTCAATCGAACACTATCGCCAGGTTCGAATTGGAACGAATAATTTTCTTGCGGCACAACAACAAGCCACGCGTCACTCGATTAATCTGGGCGAGTTAGATGATGCCCATGCCTGGTTGATGCGCCAATCCAGTGGCCAACCTCGCCTGGAAATTCTGTTTACAACGATCGAATCGAATTTATTGATTCAAGCTGATTACATCACCGAAGCTAAAGATCTTTTGGATACCTCGCTCAATCGCTTCCCGAATGAATCTGACCTCTTGTTCGCAAGAGTACTTTTTTACGACTCCCAGAGTGATAGAGAAGGTTCCGAACGAGATTTACAACAAATCATTCGCATGCAACCGGATGATTCCCGCGCCCTTAATCATCTCGGCTATATGCTGGCAGATCAGACCACCCGCTTTGAAGAAGCACTGGATTTGATCGAGCGCGCTATCGCGATCTCACCAGACGATCCGGCGATCATCGACAGTCTCGGTTGGGCCCAGTACAAACTGGGTCGTTATGAAGAGGCATTGGCAAACTTGCGGCGTGCATTCGAAGTGTTTCCCGACCATGAAGTCGCCTCCCACGTCGGCGAAGTGTTATGGATGATGGGCCGCGAAGACGAAGCGACTCAAGTTTGGGAAGATGCACTGGAAGAACGCCCCGATAGCGAACTCATTAGAGAAGTCATGGATCGCTTACGACAGGACTAATGATTTCATTCTTGCTTCCTTTTATAAGGAATCCATTTCCACCCCTGAGAACTGCCCTGGCAGTCAGCTTGCTTCCAGCAATAGTTGCCTGCACCAGCATTGCTCCGCGCGCGGTGGAAAACATAGTCTGGGATCAACAAAGAGAATTACTGGAAGAGCTGGGAGCCTGGCAACTGATTGGTCGGGTGAATGTGCGCTACAACGAAGAGAACGACACTCCCCGCATCCGCTGGCAACAACTGAATAGCGAATACACTATTCGCTTATGGGGCACGTTTAACGTTGGCAGTACCCGCATCATCGGTCAACCCGGCACAGTATCCATGGAACACGACGGCGAAATCTTCCGCGCCAACAGTCCGGAAGATCTTATCCTGCAACAATTAGGTTATGAGCTGCCGGTTTCCTATTTAGAATATTGGATTCGCGGCTTACCTGCGCCTGATTTGAATGCCGACATGAGTTTTAACGAACTCAACCAGCTCTCCCTAATGACTCAGGATGGTTGGTCAATCAGTTATGAAGATCCGCGTCAGTACGGTGAACTCACCTTGCCCCGTGAGGTGGTAGTGGCGCGTGCGCAAGATGATATCCAATTGACCTTTTTTGGCTTGAGATGGACATTAAATCCTGAAATCAATTAATGACCGATCAAGCCCTAAGCCTACTTTCTCCCGCCAAACTCAATCTCTTTCTTCATATCACGGGGAGGAGGGATGACGGTTATCATGAATTACAAAGCTTGTTTCAGCTATTGGATTATGGCGATGAAATGCAATTCAAAACGGAATCTTCCGCTCTCCTCTCGCTGCATGTAAGCGCCGAATCTGAAATTAAATTGATTCCCATGGATGACAACCTGATCTTGCAGGCCGCTCAACTCCTGCGGGAACATGCTGGACAATCGACACTCGGCGCCAGTATCCGCATTAACAAGCGCATCCCACTGGGTGCCGGGCTGGGTGGTGGTAGTAGTAATGCAGCCACTACCTTAAAAGCACTGAATCAGCTTTGGAATTGTGGATTGAGTCAGCAGGAACTGGCTGAATTAGGGTTAAAACTCGGCGCCGATGTCCCCATTTTTGTCGGTGGAAAATCGGCCTGGGCGGAAGGAGTTGGCGAACGTCTGGAAGCGGTTGAAATCGATCCCTGCTGGTACCTGGTAATCACCCCGAATTGCCTGGTTTCCACGGCTCGGATATTTTCTCAGGAAAATTTGACACGGAACTCTCCAGCCATCAAAATGGCCGACTTTCTGGCGGGCAGAGCCGGAAATGACTGCGAATTGGTGACCCGAAATTTATATCCTGAGGTGGATCAAGCCCTGAATTGGCTCAGTCAATTCGGCGAAGCTAGAATGACCGGAACAGGATCCGCAGTATTCAGTAAATTTGAAAGTGAGGCCGCTGCCCAGGAAGTATTCGCGAGCTGCCCAGCTGGCATGAAAGGATTCGTCGCCGAGGGTATTAATTCGCTTTAAGCTCTAAGGAGCAGGTAACGACTATTTGGGGTGTCGCCAAGTGGTAAGGCACAAGGTTTTGATCCTTGCATTCGTTGGTTCGAATCCAGCCACCCCAGCCATTTTTTGACCCTAAAAGAAGTAGCAGTACAAGCCCAAGGATTTTAGCGTGGCAACAAATTTAATGGTCTTCACTGGCAATGCTAATCCGGCGTTAGCGGATGCCATTGCCAAAAATATTGGAGTACCTTTGGGGTATGCCAGTATCAGCAAATTTAGTGACGGTGAAGTTTCCGTTGAATTAAATGAGAACGTGCGTGGTAAAGACGTTTTTATTATTCAACCGACTTGCGCACCTACCAATGACAGCATCATGGAATTGTTGTTAATGGCCGATGCCCTGCACCGTGCTTCGGCGAACAGAATCACGGCGGTGATTCCGTATTTTGGCTATGCCCGCCAAGATCGTCGCGTACGCTCTGCCCGGGTTGCCATCAGCGCCAAGGTAGTTGCCGACATGATTAGCGCCGTTGGTGTGAATCGTGTACTGACCGTAGATTTGCATGCCGAACAGATCCAGGGATTTTTCAGCATCCCGGTGGACAACGTTTACGGCTCGCCGGTGTTGACTGACGATATCGAACGTCAAAGCTACAACAACTTGATAGTGGTATCGCCGGACGTTGGCGGTGTGGTGCGAGCCAGAGCGGTTGCCAAGCAACTCGATGTGGACCTGGCCATTATCGACAAACGTCGCCCCTCTGCCAACGAAGCGCAGATCATGAACCTGATCGGTGATGTTAAAGATCGTTGCTGTTTGATCGTGGACGATATGGTGGATACCGCAGGCACCCTGTGTAAAGCAGCCGATGCCTTGAAAGATCACGGAGCCAACAAAGTGGTGGCGTATTGTACACACCCAATACTGTCTGGCCCGGCAATAGAGAATATAGAAGAATCGAGTCTGGATGCACTGGTAGTCACCGACACGATTCCATTGAACGATACAGCAAAACAATGCACGCGTATTCGTCAGTTATCGATGGCTAAATTGTTAGCGGAATCGATTCGACGAGTAAGTAACGAAGAATCCATTAGCGCGATGTTTGATAATACCTAGTCGGTATTGCAGTACTCAGACTTCACGCGGATAAACCGAACAGCGGTTTCAAAAGAACCGCAGTTCTTTTTTAACCTTCAGTAAACTGGTCGCAAGTTAATTGAAGATAGAAGTAACTCAAAAGAGTTACGCAGAAGGAGACAATTATGTCTGGTGAAGAATTCGAGCTGAACTGCTCTGTTCGAACGGATATGGGGAAAGGTGCGAGCCGCCGCCTACGTCGTTTGCACGATTCAATTCCTGCCGTCCTGTACGGCGGTAAAAAAGATCCTGTTTCGTTAACTATTGCCCACAAGGACATTGTCAAGGCAACGGAGAACGAGGCGTTCTTTTCTCACATCATTACACTCAACATCGAAAGCAAGAAGGAACCGGCTGTAATCAAGGATCTGCAAAGACATCCTGCCAAGTCACTCATCCTTCATGCTGACTTTCAGCGCGTGGATATGAAGCAGGAAATCCATGTGAAGGTTCCAATACATTTCATCAACGAAGAGAAGTGTGTAGGTGTTAAGACGAGTGGCGGTATTATTCGCAGAACTCTCAATGAAATTGAGATCATCTGTTTACCGAAAGACCTGCCGGAATTCATCGAAGTGGATATGCTCGAGATCGATTTGGGCCAATCAGTTCACTTGTCGGAGATCGAACTTCCTGAAGGTGTACGCAGTGTTGCCCTTACTCACGGCGAGGAAAGCGACCTCAGCGTTGCAAGCGTTCTGATGCCACGTGGTGCTGCTGAAGAAGACGAGCTTGAAGCAGCCGCGGAAGGTGAAGAAGGCGCTGAAGGTGAAGCACCAGCAGAGGGCGGCGAAGCCGGAGGCGAAGATTCTTCCGGAGATGGCGGCGACTCTTAATCTGTTGGCACTGCCAGGGAGTCCGGGTCCATGAAAATGCCGGATCATCCATTGAAATTGATTGTGGGCTTGGGAAATCCAGGCCCACAACACGATTCCAACCGTCACAACGCAGGCGTCATTTTTTTACATCACCTTTGTAAGAGCTATGGCGGGCAACTGCGTGGCGAATCGAAATTTTTCGGCGAATTTACGTCCGTCAATATCGATGGCGATGATGTAAAGCTACTCTTCCCTACTACCTTTATGAATCACAGCGGTAAGTCTGTGGCAGCGGTTTGCAGGTTCTACAAGATTGAACCGGAAAACATGCTGGTGGCTTATGATGAGATCGATTTTGATGTCGGCGTCACCCGCTTTAAAGAAGGTGGTGGCCATGGCGGTCATAACGGCATCCGCGACATTATTAATGCACTGGGCGGCAAGAAGGAATTCTTTCGCCTGCGCATCGGTGTAGGACACCCGGGTCACAAATCAATGGTGTCTAATTATGTGTTAGGTGACCCCTCTCGTTCAGAAGCCGATGTCATCGTGAGAGATATCGAAGATGCTATTCGCGTTATTCCCAATGCAGTCAAGGGTGAATGGGAAGAAGCAATGCGTTCGCTTCACTCAGAATAAAGATCATGGAGAAGAAATAAGCAATGGCAGTTCAATGCGGCATCGTGGGTTTGCCCAATGTTGGTAAATCAACTTTATTCAACGCCTTAACCAAAGCGGGGATCGCGGCTGAGAACTTTCCCTTCTGCACGATTGAGCCGAATTCAGGGATCGTCTCAATTCCCGATGAGCGCCTGGATAAGATTGCAGCCATCGTGCAACCACAAAAAGTAATTCCTACTACCGTGGAGTTTACCGATATCGCTGGATTGGTTGCCGGCGCTTCTAAAGGCGAAGGTCTTGGCAATCAATTTCTTGCCAATATCCGAGAAACCGTTGCCATTGCTCATGTCGTTCGGTGTTTCGAAGATGAGAACGTCACCCATGTATCTGACCAGATCGATCCCGCCGCAGATATCGAAACGATTAACACCGAATTAGCCCTGGCGGATCTGGAAACGGTAGAGAAAAATCTGGACAAAGTCATTCGCGTTGCCAAGAGCGGAGACAAAGATGCCCAACGGCAAGCCCAGCTCCTGGAAAAAGTAAAAGCCCATTTAGATGAAGCCAAACCCGTGCGCAGCATGGACTTATACAAAGAAGAACAGGCTGACCTCTACTTTTTGCATTTGCTGACGGTGAAACCGGTCATGTACATCGCCAATGTGGATGAAGACGGATTTGAGAATAATCCCCACCTGGATAAAGTGCGGGAAGTCGCCGCTAGCGAAGGCGCCGAGGTGGTAGCGATCTGCAATAAGCTGGAAGCGGAAATCGCAGAACTAGAAGACGACGAGAAACAGGAATTCTTGCAAGATCTCGGCATGGAAGAGCCCGGGCTGGATCGGGTCATTCGAGCAGGATATACATTATTAGGCCTGCAAACTTACTTTACCGCGGGCGAAAAAGAAGCCCGGGCCTGGACGGTTAAGCGCGGGGCCACAGCGCCCGCCGCCGCCGGAGTGATCCATACCGATTTCGAAAAAGGCTTTATCCGCGCCGAAATTGTTTCCTACGATGACTACATTGGCAACGATGGAGAGCTTGGCGCAAAGGATGCAGGCAAGTGGCGCCTGGAAGGCAAAGACTATATTGTGCAGGACGGCGATGTTATTCATTTCCGTTTTAATGTTTAAGCAAGCGGAGTTTAGTGTGAAAAAAATAAAAATTGGATTTGCAGTACTTGGTTTGTTTTATGCGGCAACGATAAATGGCCAGACTTTAGAAGATGAGTCAGTTCGCTGGCTACAAGATCTCATTCGGGTCGATACCATCAATCCTCCCGGCAACGAACACCGCGCCGTCGATTTCTATGCCGCAATATTCGAAGCGGAAGGCATCGAATATGAATCTGCCGAAAGCGCACCGGGTCGCGGCAATATCTGGGCACGAATTGAAGGTGGCGACGAACCCGGTCTAATTCTTCTACAACATACCGATGTAGTTCCGGCCGAAGAAGAATTCTGGACTATCGATCCTCTCTCCGGTGATATCCGCGACGGTTACATTCTCGGTCGCGGAACCCGCGACATGAAAGGCCTCGGCATCATTCAGCTATCAACTTTCTTGAGCCTGCATCGCTCCGGGGTTGAGCTGAATCGTGATGTGATTTTTCTCGCTACCGCCGACGAAGAAGCTGGCGGTTATTTCGGCGTTGGCTGGTTGATTGAAAATCGCCCCGATATTTTCGATGGCGCCGGCATTTTATTAAACGAAGGCGGCGGCGGTAGTCGCAGCGAAGATGGCGATGTGGTTTTCGGTGTAGAGGTTACACAGAAAGTCCCGGTATGGTTGCGACTGAATGCTATCGACACACCAGGCCATGGATCATCACCGCGCACAACCAGCTCAGTAACTCGCATTGTATCAGCGCTTAATCTACTGCTTGAGAATCCATTCCCTCCGCGCATCATTGGCCCCGTATCAGAATATTTTTCTGAGTTATCAGTAGACATGGATCAGGAATGGGGCCCTTCTTATGCCAACATTAGCGATGCAATTGCAGATCCGGCTTTTGTTGAAAAATTACATTCCGCAAGACCGGGACATAACTCCCTGATTCGTGACACTTGTTCGATGACACGCATGAGTGGCTCCACCAAGATCAATGTGATTCCACCAGAAGCCTGGGCTGAACTGGATTGCCGAATCCTGCCAGATAAACCCAGCGAACAATTCATTGCTGAACTAGAAGACTTGATCGGTGAAACCGGCGTCACCATCGAAACCATCATGGCGTTTACCCCAGCAATATCAGAAACCAACACACGATTGTTTGCCGCAATCGAATCCGTGACTCAGGAATTACATCCAGGCTCACGAGTGCTGCCATCGGTTAGCACCGGATTTACCGACAGCCACTTCACCCGCGACCTGGGTATAGTCAGCTACGGCTTCAATCCCTTGATAACCAACGCAGGCGAACACACCGGCGTCCACGGCAACGACGAACAAGTCGGCGAAGCCGCATTCCGCCGCGCCGTCAGTGACTTCTACGCCGTAGTCCGCAACGTAGTAATCGACTAGCCCGCTTGACATTTTGGCACCAAATCGCCAAAATTCGCGGCCTTTCGGCATCCCGAAAATAGGTTTGAGAGTAAGTTTTCTTCGATCTCGAGGGTTTCGAGGATGCGTTAGCTGAAAATTTTATTTCGCGTTTTGCCCGCAGTCGTATAGATAATACGGCGAGGACGAAACGCGAAATAAGGTTTTCAGATGACGTATAATCGGAAGCCGTTAACATCAAGGCTATGTAGCTCAGCTGGTTAGAGCACAGCATTCATAATGCTGGGGTCGGTGGTTCAAGTCCACCCATAGCTACCAAACAAAAACCCGCATTGGCGACAATGCGGGTTTTCTATTTCAACCCAGCAAAATCTATTACTTAGCTCGCGGCATCCCGATCTCCATTTACCGACATCCAGCAACGCCAATCCCCGCAAAAAACCCCAGCTCTCACTCAAACATTGGCCCCCTCCGTCACCCACATTCTGCATTTTTTCTTCCTATACTAAATGTATACGGAGTTTATTTTTTCAATCCTGTTTTACCGTCGGTAAGGAAATACCATTAGATGTTTAGTAGAAAGAAATTAGACACATCGGAATTGGCCATTGGAATGTATGTGTCGAAGTTGGATCGACCCTGGTTGGAGACATCTTTTTTACTCCAGGGCTTTCTCATATCCAGTGAGAATGATCTCAAACTAATGCGAGAAGAATGTGATTTTGTCTATATCGATCTAGCAAAAGATCAGCGGGATCGGCTCAAGAAGAAGCAGGAAGAGGAAATCGAAAGAAGATCGGGCGTAGATCGACGCATAGCTACCGGTCTGTACAAAATAATGTCCAAATTTAACTACCAGACCAAGACCAAGGTAGAAGAAGAAATTGACGTTGCCAAAGAGATTCACAAGGAACTCGATGCATCAATTAAAGAATGTGTAGAGAGTGTGCGTGCAGGAAAAATAATTGATCTACGCGGTATAAAGGTTGCCACAACAAAAATGAAAGAATGCATCATTCGCAACCCGAATACATTTATGTTGCTCAAAATTTTAAAAGCAAAAGATTCGTATTCCTACAGTCATTGTTTGGATTCTAGCGCCCTGTGTATTGCATTTGGTCGGCATCTCGGTGTTTCAAATTAGATGCTTGATGACTTGGCGATAGGATCAATGATGTGTGACATCGGTAAGGCACGCATCCCAGATGAAATCCTTAATAAGCCCGATCGCTTGACAGTTGACGAGTATGGGCTAGTCAAACAACACGTTGTTCACAGTGTCAAGATTCTGCTGGAAGCAGGGAATGTAAACCGATCGGTAATTGAGATCGTAGCTACACACCATGAACGGTATAACGGAAGCGGGTATTTTCGTGGATTGAATCATGGAGATATTCCTGTACTTGGCCAGATCGCAGGGATAGTAGATTGTTATGACGCAATGATCAGTGAGCAGTGCTATAGCCAGGCTATTTCATCCTATGAAGCAATAAGACGCTTATACGGGTGTTCCAATGAATTGTTTCAGCGAGAACTTATTGAGGCTTTTATACAGGCGATTGGGATTTACACAGTAGGATCGTTTGTGGAGTTAAATACGGGGCTGGTTGCAATTGTAATTGAACAGAATCCGTTCCAACGTCTTCGACCTAGATTAATGGCCGTTTTAGATGAAAATAAACAACCGCTGAGTGCAATGCCAATAGTTGATCTCATACAAGTAACGGCTGATGAAAAAGGTAACCCGATAGAGATAGTGAAAGCCATCGACCCCGAGGATTATGATATTGATCCAAAGGAATTTTATATCTAGATCGAAAAACCCATACTTTATTTGATTTTTTTTGTCCCAATGATCGAGGCACTCAATGACTCCTGCGCTATCAGATCGAGCATCTTTCTTTAGATCTCTCAGCACACATCTTACGAGTGGCAAAGAGGCTGAACAGATTGTCGCTGTGTTGGTGGTTCGCATACGGCAGATAGAGGAGATAGTGTATGAGTATGGTTATTCAGCAGGCGAGAGGATAGTAGATCAAATTAAGATCGATATAGAAGGACTTCTACGACCGGCTGATGCGATCTATCGATTAACCGGATATGATTTTGGAGTTATTTTACCTGCAATACCGAATGCCGCTGTTGCCACACTCGCAGCTGACAAAATTTCAAAACATTCAACTCAGCAAATAAAACTACAGGGAAACGACATTAAAATCAGTGTTGCTATTGGTATAGCGACTTTCCCGGAACATGCCGATAAGAGCTCGGCTTTGCATAGATGCGCCGAAATTGCTGCGACACAGAATGAGAAAAAATCTGAAGCTTTCCTGGTGTATTCAAATCAAGATGAGGACAGCAGCGATCTGAGTCTATCGATGGTTGCAGACCTGGAGAATGCAATCTCAAACAATGAGATTCAAATGCACTATCAACCACAAATCGATTTGAGAAAAAATTCAGTTATTGGTTTTGAGGCATTAGCACGTTGGAACCATGAATCCCGAGGATCAGTGCGGCCTGAAATATTTGTTGCCGTCGCAGAAAATACAGGCTTAATACTTCCACTCACATTGCTAACACTGAATATCACTCTTCGGGAAAGTGCGGAATTGCTGCGAATTAACGATGCGTATTCGGTTGGATTTAATCTATCCGCCTCTGTTCTCCAAGAAAAAAATATTACCGAACATATTATGAATGCTGTACATGTCTGGAATATCAGACCTGAGCAATTGACGTTGGAAGTGACCGAAACCGCAATCATGGAAAATCCGGATGTTGCACGGGCGGTACTGGAGGATTTGCGGTCAGAGTGTATAAAAATTTCTCTGGATGATTTTGGCACAGGCTATTCCTCTCTGGGATACTTGCAGGCATTGCCCATCAACGAACTGAAAATAGATCGATCATTCGTTATAGACATGATGACTAGTGAGGGAAACACCAAGATCGCGCAGGCAATAATTGACCTTGCACACAATTTCGATTTTTTAGTAGTTGCAGAAGGTATTGAAGATCAGGAAACCATGAAAAAACTGGCTTCACTGGGATGCGATCTGGGGCAAGGATATTTTGTAGCCAGACCTATGCCGATTCTAGACTTTGATGACTGGCTCTTGAATACACCGTACTCTTTAGATTGATGTCCGAGCATCGATAAACAGACAAAGGCTTACAGGAAACTGTAAGCCTTTTTTCGTTGTG
Source organism: Pseudomonadales bacterium (assembly GCA_012103535.1). GTDB lineage: Bacteria > Pseudomonadota > Gammaproteobacteria > Pseudomonadales > Pseudohongiellaceae > UBA9145. Next base: position 859,865 of record WLWQ01000002.1, on the reverse strand, counting down.
CTCAATTTTCGCTGTGTGTCAGGAATAATAAGACAAAGTGAAAATTAACCACACAATTATTAGTCACTGCTGCCAAATTTTTTACCACTGTGTATATGAGAATTTCTCATATGGAATTTTGAAGTTTTAAAATTGTCTCAACTGTTCCAAAACAAGAACTTGGAATGTAAACTAAACCAACAACTTAAATGAGATACCGAGAACCGGCAAAGCGAGATTCGCGGTATACAAATGTTATGTTTCTTGTTGAACAAGGTGCGTAAGTTATGGTTTATGGAATATTCGGTGCAGTCGTAGCTTCGTTTATTATTCTACCTGCTGTATTTTGGCTAAAGAAAAAATACGTTTTTCAAACCAAGCACCACGAATGGGTCCACGGTGCTGCGAGTGCATTTTCTATCCCTATTCCTATGTTGCTTATAAGCGTAATGATTAAATATAACGAGGTGCTTTTTGAAACCTTCGAAGTATCTACGAATGAAAACCTAGCAGGAGCAATCTATTTAGTATTAAGTTGTTTTATAACTTTGCTTCTTTCTGGCTTCAACGCCATCTTATTTGGATACTTGGGATATCATCTAGCTGACTGGAAGTATGGAGATAACGAAACATAACAAACATTTCTATGGGTTGGCTTCCCCACACAGCAAATGCGGATGGCCTTCAGCCATCTTATCCGCATTTCCTGCGCAGCGAATCCCACGCCTTAACATGGGCGTTATGTTTCTATCGTTGGCAATTGCAGGATTTGAGCTATCTATAGCTAAGAATCAAAACTACCTTTGGCGACTTTATTAATATGCGAGACAATTTGAAACCTGGGAATCAATTGGTAGCCGAATGCAGCATGCATCAAGCGAAGCGTCTCATTGAATTCGATCATTTCATAATAAGAATCGAAGACAAGGATGGAGTGATGTTAACGTATCCTTGGATGGAAGAGGGTCTCTCTTCATCGAACGAACCATTTGTCCTAAGAGTGGTATTTGAACATGTCGCTGGACATCCCACTGCTCCATCCGAAATACAAGAGCTGGTGGATCAACTAAAATTTGTGACAAATGATAATTGGTTACCGAGATAGCGAAACAAAACAAACAAATCATGGACAGGGCTGGCGCCCTTCCCATTATTACGGGCGTTATGTGTACAACATCGAGTCAGGTTAGAAAATTGTGGAAATTAATAGCGCGATAATTCGAAACGTTTGCACTTTTCTAGGTATTGGGATTGCCTACAATATCTGGATTCTAATTTTCGACGCGGAGCTTCTTCCCTATTTCACAATTACAATTCTAAATGGCGTGATTTGCTATCACTTGTTTGTGGGATCGCCTTTACTGAAAAGGGCATTAGTCGCGACTGCTCCATTTTGTATAGTGCTTTATCCCATTATTTTCAATGAAGAAATTGGTACATATGTAAACTATGCCTTGGCGCAAATGATCGTGGTAGGCTTATTGGTTGTTCAGTTATGGGAAGTATTCATTTGGCTATGGGGAATAATTTTTCCCAAGCCTCAACTTGGAGCTTCAAATGACACATAACAAACAGTTCAATGGGTCGGCGTCACCACACAACAATTGCTAATGTCTTGCGGCCATCTTACCCACAATTGCTGCGCGGCGAATCCGCCCCTTATCAAGGGAGTTATGTGTTTAGAAGCTTTAGCCTTCAATTAATGAGGATAGAGAATTGGATAAATCGAAAAGAATGAAAATTGGTTTCAGTTTTTCGCTGCTAGTTGCCGGCACATTAGCTTTTTATCAAAGTCATGTTATTGCAAGTGTGGCGATTGATATTTTCGATTATCAAGAGATTTCAGCAGGCCTATATGTCGATCCCTTGTTTACTGCTGAAGAACAAGCCCAAATAGCTTCAAACACCGTAGCAGCAAGAAACAGAATTGCATCTTTTTACGGGGATTTAACTGCAACCCCAATATTGATAGTGTCATCTTCTGATGAGAGATCAGCCAAATTTTTTCGTGGCCCTCTAGATCCAGGTCGAACTTACAACTTACCGTGGAATCAGTATATTCCCATAGCTCCAGCAGGAAATAACATTGATGTTTTGGCCCATGAATTAGTTCATGCTGAAACATATCATCGTTTAGGATTTTTAAATTCTCTGAAGAGCCCACCTATGTGGTTCATTGAAGGAGTCGCAATGCAAGTAGACTTTCGCGAAAGTAGAGCGAGGTCTTACATTTCACAGGGACACGTACTACCACCAGTATCATCTCTTGAAACAGCCAACCAATTTATGTCTGGAGATAGAGCCTTGAATTACGCAGCGGCCAAAGTTGAAATCTCCACTTGGCTATCTTCAGGTGGTTATATGGGTTTATTTGAATTTCTTGCAAAGATCAGAAATGGAGCGGATTTTTACGAATTATTTTATGCGAATGCAATGTAGTTGTAAGGAAGTGCTAATTAATTGGGAATCGACCAACACAATACAATCAGTTAAATGGTTTGGTTTTAGATAGAGGTTTTGTGTGCACATTCTGCAAATGAGGATGAATAATGACTCAATATTATGAAGGACTAAGCAATTTTGAACTAATCTCACTTATTCACAGTAGCCAAACTTTAAGCATTGCATTCTTTTCTGTATTTATAACTATATTGTTCGCCTACTTAGTAGTGGCTTATTTTGCTGCCAAGCGACTCTCAAAATTCCAGATGATCACTGTTTCAGCACTTTATTCGTTCGCAATTTTTTTTACAGTTATTGGAATTTATGACAGCACACGCAATATTGACTTAATTGAACAAGTACTTACAGAAGCGAGCTACGAACCTTCTATAGTTAATTCTGGATTTAACATTCTTTTGATTATTGCGTGGGTAGTAAGTATTGTGTTTTTTGTTCAAGCAAGACGCGCTAAGTGACACGCAACAAACTAATCTTAGAAATGAAATCCATCTTGACATGAAATTAGTACCACACCTCACATTCGATGGTAATTGCAAAGAAGCGTTTGAGTTTTACAGAGACTTATTGCACGGGACACTTGCGATAACTACCTTTGGAGAATCACCGGCAGCAGGTCACGTATCCTCTGATTTAAAAGATAAAGTAGTTCACGCAACTTTAACCTTTAATGATTCAGAACTCGCAGGAGCTGACGTTCCTGCGAATGAATACAAGAAGGCTGAAGGCATGTATCTCCTGCTTGAACCTGAAGACGCCAAGGAGGCAGAGAGAATTTTTGAGGCTTTGTCAGAGCAAGGGATAGTTGTAATTCCACTGCAAGAAATGTTCTGGTCAGTTGCCTACGGTAGTTTGGTTGATAAATTTGGAACACCATGGGAAATTAGTTGTATGGCAACACCGAGCGAAGACTAATACCTTAGAATCAGCATATAGGCGCTATGTATCTGGAAAAACGGAATTAAGATGACTACGAATACAATCCTCACATTGGATGAGCAAAGAAGAGAATTCGCCAGCAGGCGCCTGTTAGCGATGCCATTAACAGGAGCTACTGTCTGGCTGTTAATTGCGATTAGTAGTCAGCTTTTCTCACCTTTTATTAATGTTTGGGTGCTATTCATCGGTACCGGCAGCATAGCTTACATCGCAATGTTCGTTTCCAGATTCACCGGCGAAAACATCTTGGATAAATCCAGGCCCAAGAACAGTTTCGATACCTTATTCCTTCTAATTATGGCTGCTTCGCTAGCCAGCTTCGCTATCGCAATTCCTTTCTTCCAAGTCGAATACTCCAGCCTTCCATTATCAGTTGGAATATTAACGGGAACGATGTGGATTCCATTATCATGGGTAATTCAGCACCCTATTGGGATTATCCATGCTGCCATTCGGATTCCCTTTATTGTTGCGGCATACTATTTATTTCCCGAAGACCGCTTTCTGATAATTCCGCTGATTATAGTTGCGGTGTATGCTATGACGATATTCGTGCTAGAAACGAGATGGCGCACTCTGGAGAAAACTAATGAAGTTCAAGTTTGATAAACCCACATTATTAAAGATTGCATGCCTGATCATTTTATTCGTTGCCATTGCACTTGGTGCTGTAGAGCTCCTTTTTCTTGTTGATCTGGGTGGAATAGATTTTGCGGTTACTTTCTTGCTGGTATATTTCGCTTCTCTTCGTGACTCTCTAATTTATAAGTATCGAGTACTCAAATCAGACTTCGAAAAAACAATAACTTTTCTATCAGAGCTATACATCTTCCAACCAAAGGTTTTTGTGTCTCATGCTTCGGCAAGCGCGGTGTTGATTACTCTGACCAGCTCAGTACTACTTGCATGCCTAATGTGGATACCGCTAATTTATATAAGTTCTGTATTTGTTGGATGATGGCACAAAACAAACCTGCATTAGAATTGGAGGCAAATAATGGCTTTGTCGGCAGCTGCAAAGAAGATTATCTCTGAGTTCTCGAACAGCAATGTCAAACTTGGTGACATTAAAAAGCGTGGCAAGGAGATTAAGCTAGACCATGATCTGGCGCTGGAACTTTGGTCGACAGGCGGCCATCAGGCTCGCCTGCTCTCGACTCTCATATTCGATAAAAAATTGCTGGCACAAGAAACCATCGATCGGCTCGCCTCTGACCTGCTCACCCAAGACGAAGACGAACGCAATCAACTCAGTGACTGGTTGTTGGCCAACCAACTAACTAAAGACAAGAAACTGATTGCCCTTTTGGAGTCATGGCAGGAAAGTGCTACACCGCTGCTGCGTCGATGGTTCTGGTACTACCAGGCTCGATTGCGATGGACTGGCAGAACTCCGCCTCCCGGTAGCAGCGCTGACTTGTTGAATTCACTGGAAGCAAGCATGAAGACTGAGGAACCCGGGGTACAATGGGCGATGAATTTTTGCGCCGGATGGATTGGTATATTCGAACCTGACTTGCGGGCCAGATGTGTCAAACTCGGCAAGGTTTTAGAATTATACAAAGATGACCCTGTCGCAAAGAACTGTACGCCATCGTATCTTCCAGAGTTTATAAGAATCGAAGTGGCAAAACGTAATTAAGACAGTGTCTGCAATATCCTTTAAGTAATTCTCGAACAGCTGAATAGGCAAAACAAAATTGAGTCTTTTTGAATTTTTAATGGTGCTCGTTTCCCTGATTATAGGATTCGGATTGGCTGAATTGCTGTCAGGAATTGCGCGAACTATAAGAAATATTGAATCAGTAACAGTGTACTGGGTACATTCTGTATTCATTGCGGTCATATATCTTGCCCTTCTCCAAACCTGGTGGGAAATTTGGGAAGTTAGAGCAACCCCCTCTTGGACGTTTATTGGCTTGCTTGTAATGTTGGGTGGACCGGTTGGTCTGTTCCTAGTATCACATTTAGTATTTCCAGATCAATTACAAGGAGCGAATCTCAAGTCCTTCTACTACGAAAAAATGACTCCGGTATTTTGGGTTGGAGTTTTAACTGTTGTGGCTTCCGCCTCTTTTCGGCCTTTGATACTTGGAACCGATCTTTTTGCATTGGATAATCTGAGCTCTTTTCTACTAATTGGTGTTTTCGTTTTGATGGCCAGAATCAAAAATGAAGTGTTTCATAGCTTGATGGTTGTATTAGTCTTTTTGGCGATTTTAGCGGATATACTTCTAGTGAATATGGAAATTCAATAGAGTAAGCAATCAGCACATTTAAGAGCCATTAGGTGATGAATAAAATAGTAGCCGCCCTCTTCACGATCTCTTGCTTCGGCACAGCCGCAGCCTCCAATAGTCTACTAGGGGCTGGAATGTGGTTCTTCATCATAGTTGCTGCTGGCATTTTTGTGACTGCGAGTCAGTTCCATCCGTGGTTTCGTGAACTCGGCGGCATAGCTGCATCAATACTCGGCATGATATCGGTGCTTGCGGTTTTACTGACATTGTTGGCTGCAACTATCGGAGGGTCTTTCGAGCTCGGCGGTAGTGAAGCGTTGCTTGTGTTCGGCTTTACGATGATCGCAATCTTTGGATTCTTATTGGCTAGAATCAACAAGAAGTTTAAGACATACTCAAGCAATCAGTAAATGAAGACCGTCAGGCTACTGCGCTATTAATTCGACATAAAGGCAATCATGGAAAGGTTCAACGGAACAGCTGTAGGACTGGGAATCTGCTTTTTCTTCGTGTTCTGGATGTTATTTGATAGCCTGGCATTGGGAATTGCGCTTGGCTTCGCCATGGGAATCGCTTTTTCGGCATCCCCCTACCCCCCATCTCAAAAGAAAGAAAAAACCGAAGAAGCGGAGTGACACTGCGCATAGCTTCTTTCTGTTTATTTTCTGGATTTCAAATGTAAGTAGAGCCGATCAGAGTTTGAGTTTGATGTTCTATCCCACTTGATGTCACTTATCTAAGTTGAAATGCAATTTCACTGTACAAAAACACATGGTACTCATACCACATATTAAGTGTGAAAGTGCTTAGCTACTATCCATCCTAAGGCAGAAGGACAACCCACTGCCAGCTAACCGAAAACTTTGGGAACAACAATAATGAAATTCAAAGATTTTGCGTTTTATGCTGTATCCACAATCACCTTAATTGCATTCGTGTTTCTTCCTATCGCATACGGTTTATCTCCTGAGGAGGTTATTCCAGGCATTGAAATGTGTAAGGAAATATTGCGCTCTGTAGAGCATTATCTGGCTAGTAGATACTAGTTCGTAAATGCGCTATTGAACGTGATAGATCTAAAGCCGTCGAAGCTGTCGCTGCACGATTGAGCCCGGAAACACGATCTGCAATAAGCGAAATTAAAACCACATCTATGAATGCTTTTCTGCGATGAATACCAATTCATCGCAGCCATAATCTGTCATACTCCACGGAATAATTTAAAATCGGGAGGATCATTCCATGAAGTCACTCTCAACTATTCGCTGGATAGCGATAGCTCTTATCCCAAGCCTGGGCTTTGCTCAGGATTACGAAATTCCCCGGACTGAATGGGGACTGCCGGACTTACAGGGTGTGTGGAATTTTTCTTCGAGCACACCAATGATGAGGCCGGCCCAGTATGGTAATCGTCAATATCTAACCGACGAAGAAGTTGCTGAAATACAAGCCAGGTCAAGCGCAAGTGATGCAGCGTCCGATGCAGCGATTCCCGGAACTGGTGTGGATGAAGCCTACAATGACTTCTGGATCGAAAGCGCCGGCCTCGGTAGAGCACAACTAACCTCTCATATCATTTATCCAGAGAATGGACGCTTACCTTCCCGGCAAGAAAACGCATTCGTTAACAGCATGGCCGAAGCACCGGATCGCCCTGTGCGTAGCGCCTTAGGTGTTGTGTTTAACACCGATGGCCCCGAAGATCGCCCCCTATCCGACCGTTGTATTATTGGATTTAATGCAGGCCCTCCTGTTACACCCAGTTTCTACAATAACAATTTGCAGATCGTGCAAAACAAAGACCATGTCGTCATTATCACCGAGATGGTCCATGACGCCAGGGTTGTACCGCTGGGAGAGAAGCCCCATGCGCCAGATGAGATTGGACTCTGGACTGGAGATTCACGCGGCTACTGGGATGGAGATAGCTTAGTAGTAGAAACAAAAAACTTTAACGGGCTCACCAACACATTCTCTTTATTTGGCTCGTCTGAAAACAAGCATTTGACCGAGAAATTCACTCGTGTTGCCCATGATCAAATCAACTACGAATTTACCATTGATGATCCTGAAACATTTACTGATAAAATTGTCGGTCTGATTCCGATTTACAAAGTCGCTGGGCAAATCTATGAGTATGCCTGCCATGAAGGTAATTACGGCATGGTAAACATTCTGCGCGGCGCCCGTGTACAGGAACAACTTGAAGAGAGCGATTAATCCAGTGAAAAAAGAAAACATTGCGATAGCAATTGCTTTAGGGGTTTCAATGAGCACAGGCCCTGCTATGACTTTGGGCAATGCTGGCCTGGGTTTAGCACTTGGAATCTCACTCGCTATAGTTTTCGCCTATGCTTTAGACGAGGAGGAAGCTGAGACTCAAACTGTACGCCGACCGAGAAGATTTAAGCTTAGAAGATGAGAGCTTTTTCTCGCTCATTGCTTACCATTGCAATCGCAGCTTACTGTTTCTCGATAGCTGCTCAAACAGTAATTCCCGACAATGCATCGGTTGTTCTTGGAATTGGTTCAACCTGGATATGCAACCCGGGATACCGAAAAATCGGATCTGAATGCGTAGAATTCAATCTTCCTGAGAACGCGAGATTTACCCGTTTCGGTAATAACTGGCTCTGTTTAAGAGGCTATAAAAGACAGGCTGAGCGCTGTTTAAAAATTCCAGTGCCACACAATGCCAGACTGGATATTGTCGGCTATGACTGGGTTTGTAATGAAGGATTCACTGAAAATGCTTTCGGCTGCATACCTTTGTCAGAAGAAGATTAGTTTCACCCTCTATTCCAACGCAAAAACCCACAATGCTGCTGCCTCCTGACTTCCCGGTACAAACCCAGAAAAACGGTTCTGCAAGCCTAACCAAATTCCGGTATGAATATTGAGTTGCCCGGCGACGACAGCAACATATTGTTTATCATTTACACTATAAGTAATTGGAAAGGCAGCTGGAATCGCTCCAAGTTCAGTCTCCCACAAGATCTCTCCGTCCTGTTGGTCAAAGGCCTTAAAGCTGTTGTCCAGATAACCTAAAAACACCAAACCGCCGGCGGTAGCCAAACTCGCTGACGCAGGTACGATTTCCGCACGATGTTGCCAGGCTACTTCCCTACTCTTTAAATCTATTGCCTGCAGCCGACCATAGTTACCGTCTGTATCCGGTACCGGTCGAGTATCCGCACGCATGCCACTAGTTAGTAAGGTGCCGGAACCATCCAATAGCGTGTCCATGCACACTTCAAACATAGGTACGAACAATAACCCGGTGTCGCTGTTCACCGACGAAGCATGCCAATTACGTCCTCCCTGATAGAAAGGACAAACAGTACGAACTTCTTCCGCATCAAGAGTCACATTGGGGTTCGGAATCTTTTCACCGGTTTCCGGATTGATGGCAACGAAAAGGTTTTGTAGTCCGGGATCAACAGAAAACAAATACTGGCCTGTTTCGGCATCCAGTGCATCAAACAATGCCGGCTTACCTGCGGTCACTACGACCTTTCGCGTTTCTCCATTGACATCTAGCTCGACAATAGAGCGCTCGAAAATCCAATCGAGATCAAACTGATCATTAGCGACATGTTGGTAGTGCCAGACCAATTCGCCGGTAGCTGGTCGTAAAGCCAAAGTCGAATTGGTGTAGAGGGCATCGTTGTTAACACCTTCGATGCCTAAGGGGTAGAGCAAGGGACTCGTGTTATAGGTTGGCGATACGCCGTAATAGACCAGGTCCAACTCCGGATCATAGGCGCCGGTATTCCACACCGAACCTCCCTGTCGCTCTTCCAAGGGAATATTATTCCAGGTATTTCCGCCAGGTTCTCCCGGTCTGGCCAGGGTATTAAAGCGCCAGGTCTCACTTCCTGTTTCCAGGTCGATGGCGATGATGAATCCACCGGCAGGCACAAACGAAGCTGCCATTCCTTGAATCACCTGACCACCGGCTACCGTAGGTGCACTTCTAAGTGCATAGCCAGCATCCGCATCATCGACATCGATGGCATGATCCCAGATTACTTCGCCAGAGCGAGCGTCCAGAGCCACCATGTGTAAATCAGACGTCGGCACCAGGACTTTGTTTTCGTGTAAGGCAATACCGAACTTGTGACTGGTAACTGCATCACCGCTATGACTGTAACGCCATAGCATCTCACCATTAGTGGCATCTAATGCCAACACAACATCTCCTGCACTATAAAGAAACATGATGCCATCGTGCACTAAGGGTGTAGGCATGTTGTTTCCTACTGTCACTTCCTGATGCCAGGCCAGTTCTAAGTCAGTGATATTTTCCCGATTGATTTGATCGAGATTCGAAAATCCCTGATTGTTGTATGTACGTCGCCAGGTTAACCAGTCGGAATCTGGTGGATCTTGCAATAATTCATCGGTGACTGCAGAAAAGTTGCGCAAAAGAGGAGACGAATTCGGATCGGCTGTGACTGAGCTAATGCCATTTGCCGCATTACTACCATAGGTTTGAATAATGCCACCTTCGTTTTCTGGCGGCTCTTCGTCATCTGGCTGAGCAGCGACTAATTCAGGGATAATGGCAATCAATAAAAAACTGATTAGTTTTATTTTTCGAGTGCATTTCATTTGATTACCTCATCGAACAATTAATGTTGTTAACGGGCCAATGGATTTGGACGCAATTGAACTTTGCCTACATAGGATCGCCCAATTTCGCTGTGTATCATCGGATCCAGTCCATTGGTAAACCACAGACCGCGCCCTTTCCAACCCGCACCTGCATCGTCAATGCGACCATCCAGGCCGCGAGTAAAAGTATTTAACGGGTATGGAATACGAATAATTGTGAAATCTTCCGATTCCTGATTGAACGCTAACAATGAGTCTGATCCTGTTCCGTTCAATACCACTAAATTTTCCCCGAGACCTAGTGTATTGAACTGATCAACAAACAGGTAATAGTGGAAATCTGCGTTGCGCTCGTTTTGCTCACTACCATCAGTTTGCATCAATGGGCCTGGGCTCCGGTATATTGTCCATCCTTCTGGACACTGATCGCCGCGGCCCCAGGTCTGGGCACATTGTGAACGATCGAAGCGACCAAGATGCCCACTGCCACCAAGCGCTATCCACATGATGCCATTGGAATCCACATCCACGGCACGGGGACCGGAACCTGGATTGGGCGGCACAAAGGTTTCAAAGCTACGAGAGTCCGGATCGTAACGTACGAGTCGCCCGCGGCCGCCGCTGGGTTGTGAAGTCCAAACGCTGCCATCGACAGGATTTGGAATAACGCCGTAATTAAATCCAGCAATAGGCTGATCGGCACTGCCATCTCCATCGCTGTCCACGACTATCTGGGCGTATCCTTGGGCCTGAGCTAGCGTGCTTGGATCATCCTGGTCATAGCGTGATGGATCAAACCAACCGATGCCGTAACTGTCGCCACTAGTCCAGAGCACTCCATCCTTATCGAACTGCAAATGATGTGTGCCGTAGCAAGTGTCTAAGAGTTCGAATTCTTCGCTTTCAGGGTCAAACCAGCCGAGCTGTCGATGGTGGTAGTTGCCAGATATTCCGGGTTCGTCTTTGCAAAAATCCGGCAAATCCTCATCCCACTCTCTGCGTACTTGAGTAGTAATCCAGACTTTACCATCGGCATCAAACATTGGATTATGGGGGTTCGCAGGATTCGGGTACTCGCCCTCATAAACAGTGATACCTGGCTCCGCAGGACAACCCAGAGAACCAAAACCCATAGGTACATCCTGGCTGGATTCACCGCTGGATCTACGCCAAACCTGATCACACCAGGGAGTACTAAATCCGTTTGATGTAGGAACGCTGTAAGATGATGCTTGATGCGTATTCGGATCGAGTTGTAACAAACGATCATTGCCAAGATCGACTCCATAGATAGGTCCATTGGCAAACAGCTCAGGATTGCGTTTATCCGTTGCTATTTCATCATGGGCGTAGGTAAAACCATCACCCCACTCCCATTGCGTGATTACCAAGTTTCTTTCTTGCCCATTCGGTCTTGGTGGGGATTCGGGAACTGCGCCGGCTCGAATGCGGGCACTCCAGTCGGACAATGCATTTAACATCTGTTCGCGACCGAATCCGTTGGCCACTGCATTCATATTGGTAGACTTCTTCAAGCCGAGATCATAGAGCTCTCGATTTTGAATGCGTGTAATTAGAGAACCTACCTGATGGCAAAGCTGGCAATTCAGTTTGAAATTATTTATCTAATTCGGATCGTGATCAGGTACTTCCAGCAATGACAACCAGTAACTTGCAGGATAAATCGCTGCAGCTTCAACTGCGTTTGCTGCTTGTTCAACAGTTAGTTGAATATCATCCCCAGGTTGAGCACTTACTGCAGAGGAATCTCTAAGACCATATCCACGCACCCAGACTTGAAATTCAACAGCGGGCATTTCGGGTAAGACAAAATTGCCATTGTCATTAGTTACTACTATTTTTCTATAAGGTGTTGCTAAGGCTTCTGTTTCCGCAATTACCCAGACACCAGCTTCCGGTGAACCCGAACTGTTAACCACAACGCCAACAATATAGTCTGCAGCTACATCATTTTGAGCGTATACAATCGCTGGCAAGCAAATCCATTGCAGAAATCCAATTACAACTAGTGGTGCGAAGTTTTTAATCAATGCTTAGATTCTTCTCTTCATTAATAGTCTATCCATTCGATCTCAAGACATACTAATCTAATGTGTCTCGATAGAGCGTGCGATGCTTTATTTTCCAACCGGCATCAGTTTTTACAAACTCATCATCGTAGTAGCCCGACCCAACGATACTGGGAGGTCGTTCGGTCACATCCATTAAGATGTAGTAAGTTTTCGCCTCAGCACCCTCTGCTGTTGACTCAATTAAGTAACTGCCATTTAGGTGCCTTCTTCCCACATCACCAGTTTGGCCTTGATAGCGACGATCACGATCGGCTCGAAGCTCACCCATGCCCACTATATTGCCACCTTCTCGCGTCATGATGGCATCGTCGGCGAACGCCGAAAGAAATAGTTCAACATCACGAAAGTCGCTGCCTTGATTGTAACGAGAGTACAGAGCTTTGATTTCTTCATAATCCTGTCCAGTTAATGCTGTCATCTCACCATGATGATTAGCCTCAGCGACTTCGAGATTTTTAACAACAGTAACAACTACGCCAAGCAGAATCAGGATGGCTACAATACTTGCTTTTCCTGAATTAGATTTTTGAACCATGGGATTGATTCCTTGTTTTTAGTTAGAATTCTGTTAGTTTCGGTGTTCTGGAAATCGAATATTGAACCAGGTAATCAAACTTGATTCTCTAATACCATGGGGCATACCGGCCGGGATATAGACCATATCCCCCACTTCAATAAATTGTTCCTCTCCGCCTCGCAGTTCACCATCGATAAGCTCGCCGCCGGTATTCAGAATGCCTGAGCCTTCCTGCACTATCCACACATCGATAGTGTCAGGATGAGTAAGCATGCGCATGTTTGCAATGGTAATGTTTTCTTCGTGGCGGATATTAACGTTGAATTCCCCACCTTCAAGCATGCGGGTCGTCGGTATATCTTCTGCATTCACTCGACGAAAGGCGGCGGCGAGAATTTCCTTTGATATAGTGACTGATTTGTCCAGTGGCGCTTGCTGTTCGATCTCAGGCAAGCCTGGTAATTGAGCGAAAAGATGGCCTGAATAAAACAGCCCAATAGTTAGAAGCAATGCGATCAGGGATTTTGCACTAATTTTAATTTTCATCTTTGTTATTCTCTTTTAGTGCTAGCGTTTACTCGCTGCGCTAAAACTCAAAGCGCAGCGAATTTCGATCTCTAATTAGTTACCTTCGACAAAGGCTTTGATTCCTTGCAGCGCACCGGTGAAAGTAGCTCTGCGTCCTTCTGCATCAGCATCTTTAGCTGCCTGATCGGGGTGATTCGACACATCCCATACCAGGGTGTAGACCATTTTCGATGTCGTTGCCGTAACTGGTCTTGCTTCCATAAAGCCATGGTAAAGATTGTAAAATTCTCCATCTACTGAAGGCATGGTATAGCCATAGGATAATGGGGTCTTGCCTACTAGTACTTCGGTAATTCTGCCATTAAGCAGTGAGCGCACAGTGCCAATTTCACCCGATCCTGAAGTTAACTCACAGGGCAGGCCCATCCAGTCGGTAATACCACAGAAACTCCCGACTTTCGCCCAGGCGTCTTCAGCAGATGCATTGATGTCGATTTCCAATTCGACTGTTACGTACTCAGCTTCCGCCATTACACCCATGGAAAAGGTCGCCACTACAGCAAGGCTTAGGGCTCTAATTATTTGGCACATAGTTTACTCCTCAATCATATTGCTATTTATTTCCGGAATTCGAATTCCGTTTTTGTAGAGTTGATGCTACTGAGAATCCTGCATTGCTGCAAAGGCATCACTCATTCCGAGCCCCATTTATACGCATTTTTCCCCAACTATTCCTTTTTTTAACGCAATTAACGGTCGGTGGAACGAGATATCTCAATTTGTTGCATTGTTTGCTGATTAGGGCCGGATATAATCGAAACTCTAGATAGCAACAATGATTTATATGAAACACTGTCGAAGTACAATAATAGTATTGGCGATCGCTATTTTCGGCGCGCAGTCACTGGCACAGCAGAGTTCAGCTCCAGACTCGATCGAAGCATTTACCAATGCGCGAATCATCATTGGTGAAGGCAGTGTCATCGAACGAGGATCTTTGCTTATTCGTGATGGGGTTATCCTCGATATTGGCACATCGATTACTATTCCTGGTAACACGATTTCTCACGATCTTAATGGCAAAACAGTAATTCCCGCTTTGGTTAATACCCACGCTCATCTCGGCTGGGAAGCTTACGGTGATTGGGGCTCACAATTTTTTACCGATGAGAACTTAATCGACCATCTCCAGCGCCATGCTTACTACGGTGTTGGCACAATAATCTCGACAGGAAGTGATAAGGAAGACGTGGCGCTACGGGTCAAGCTCGAGCAATTGAAAGGAAATATTTCGGGGGCCCGCTATGAGTTATCTCCCGGTATGGGTTCGCCCGGCGGTGGGCCCAATCCGCGCTTTACTGATGATCCAGATTATTGGGGCGTGCACCCTGTTGCAGATCCTGAACAAGCAGTTCGAACTGTCCGTGAGTTAGCGCAACAAGGAGTTGGCATCGCCAAGATCTGGGTCGATGCTCGAGACGAGCGTCGCGGTGCCCAAGTAAAAGTAGCGCCGGAAATTTATCGCGCAGTACTCGAAACCGCAGCCGACTACGACATGCGTATTATTGCTCACGCCACTACGCTTAATGATCACAAAGCTCTGGTGAATGTCGGCAATCGCCGCTTTATTCATATGCCTTATGACACTGAAGTGGACGATGAATATATAGAAATGGTGCGTGAGAATAACGTGTACATCGTTCCGACATTAGGAATGATTATCAAGCGTGAGCCCTATTACATTCCTGCGTTTCAAGATCCGTTTTTTTACGATCAAGTACCGGCATCAGTTCTCGAGTCACTCAATAACAATTACAACCCGCCACCGTTAAATCGAAACGCAGAAGCTGAAGAACGTTCGGCGATGCTGGCAGAAAATCTACGCAAACTTAAAGATCATATTATTCTTGGCACCGATGCCGGCGCCGTGGGTGACTTTTTCGGTTACGCGGATCATGTTGAGCTAGCTTTATTTGTGCGCATGGGCATGACTCCCATGGAGGCGATTGTGGCGGCCACCTCCCGTTCGGCGCAGGCATTCGGTTTAAACGACGTGGGTATGCTGCAGGCAGGCAAGGCAGCAGACTTTGTCATACTGAATGGGAATCCGTTAGATGATATAAACAACACTCGTCAGATAAGCGATGTTTACCTGCGCGGAGAACGAGTGGATAGAGAAGCTTGGAGAACTCAATGGACAGAACAGGATTGAATATGTTTTCGAAATACAGATCTATAATTTCACTGTGCTTTGGCAGTTGCCTGTTCTTGTTGAACTCTTATGTCATTGCTCAACAGGGTAGCAATGACGGCGAATGGCCAAGTTATGCATCCGATGCTGGCTCAACTAAATATACCAGTCTCGATCAAGTGAACGCCGAAAACTTCGATCAATTGGAAGTTGCCTGGCGTTGGACATCGATCGATGGCGAGGTGGATCTCGAAGCGATATTGGGAGATGGCGCCGAGGACATCAGCTTCGGTCGTCTGCAAGCAACACCGCTAATGATCGATGGCGTGCTTTATATGATCACCGCGTTAAACCAGGCGGTCGCCTTAGATGCTGCCTCAGGAGAAATGTTATGGTCATACGATCCACAGGCCTACTTATCCGGGTACTCCATAAGCCCGCTGGGATATCATCATCGTGGAGTTGCTTACTGGAGTGATGACAAAGAGGCTCGAATTCTGTTTGCAACTAACGACGGTTACTTATTCTCCTTAGATGCAGAAACCGGCGAACCTGATGCAGACTTTGCTGGTGGTCGCATCGATATGACCGATGGTATTCCAAGAGCGGATAGAAATGATTTGGACTATTCCGGTGCAGTGCCTCTGGGAACGGTTTCCCCTCCCATCGTTGTTGGCGACGTACTCGTCGTTAACCAGATCACTTCCAATCGACCTCATTACAAAGAACGACCCCCTACCTTTGTGCGAGGCTATAACATCCGTTCTGGGGAATTAATCTGGACCTTTAACACTATTCCACAGGGTGGCGAGTTTGGAGTAGATTCCTGGCAGGAAGAATCCTGGCGTTACACCGGAAACGGTGGCGTCTGGACACAGATGAGCGCCGACCTCGATCTGGGCTACGTCTACTTACCGACTGAAGCTCCCACTAACGATTATTATGGTGGCCATCGGCCTGGCGACAATCTGTTTACTCAAAGCGTGGTAGCGGTTGACGCGTCAACCGGCGAACGAGTCTGGCATTTTCAGATGATCCATCATGGTCTGTGGGACTACGATACTCCCGCAGCACCTAACTTGATGAACATTAATGTCGACGGCCGCGAGATAAGAGCCCTCGCCCAGGTCACTAAACAAGGCTGGGCCTATGTGTTTGATCGCGCCACGGGTGTACCGGTTTGGCCAATGCCTGAGCTGCCAGTTCCACAAGGAATGATTCCCGGCGAGAGAACGTCGCCAACTCAACCTTTTCCGACCAAGCCTCCGGCTTTTGCCGTGCAGGGATTAACCGAAGATGATCTTATCGACTTCACCCCGGAGTTGCGGGCACAAGCCATAGAAATTATTGACGACTATATAACCGGTCCAATCTTTACCCCGGCAAGTTTGCCTGACGAAAGCACTGGCAAGCGCGGTTCAATTTTCGTCCCTAGTGCCGGCGGTGGTGCTAACTGGCCCGGCGCTGGTTATGACCCTGAAAACAATATCTTGTTCGTGCCGGCATCGAACGGTGCTTTTACTCCCTTCATGGGAACGCTGCCGGAAGATGAATCCAATTTTCGTTATTACCGTTTACAGAATCGTGGCGTTGTCGGTCCGAGCGGTCTGCCATTGTTAAAACCACCCTATTCCACAATTACTGCATTCGACATGAATGAAGGTGAGATTTTGTGGCAGGTAGCAAACGGCGATGGCATGGCCAGAATTGAAAACAATCCAGCGGTCGAAAGTCTAGATTTACCACCACTGGGAGGCGGAGGACGTCATCCAGTTCTGGTCACTTCTACCTTGCTGATTCATGGACAAACAATGGGTTACGGCCCGCAACTCATTGCCCGGGACAAAATAACCGGACAGGAACTTGCTCGAATAGATCTACCTGGGAGTCCGCAAAGCTCGCCAATGAGCTACTCCATTGATGGCAGACAGTACATTGCGATAGCCGTAAACGCTGTTCCTACACCTGAGTTGATTGTATTTTCACTAGTTGATGATTAAATTATTCGTGTAAGTTTAGAAACCGGAAGTTGAAATTACACATACGGAATTACAATGGCTAAATCCCCCAAAATAGCCTTGCTGGAAACAGACTATATTTCACAGCAGAACTTAGCCTCTGCGTTAAGAAGTGCAGGCTGGGAAGTTGTTCTCGTAACTGATTCTACCTTCACCATGTTCGCAGTTGGCAAGGCAAAACCTGACATCATTGTTCTTAGCCATCGCCTCAAAGAACAACCTTTCGATGCTTTACATAAATTACAAAATAACGCACAAACGGCGTCAATACCGATCATAGGTATTAGCGACAACGAGGAGCAAAGCACCAAGTTTCTGGCTGGTGGTGCCTGTCAATGTTTGATTACCCCACTTGGTCCGGGGCGAGTAATCGAAGCCATCAAAGAACAAGTCCAAAAATTCGCAGCGCCTACGCTTGCACCGAGCCAAACTATTCGTGAATCCGAACGCTTACAAGCGCTTCGCAATGCGGACCTTCTAGACAAACCAGCAGAGCCTTCGTTTGATCGTATTACCGAATTGGCAGCGAAGCTACTTGATGTGCCGACTGCTTTAATGTCCCTGGTAGATGAAGATCGTCAATTTTTTAAAGCACAGGTGGGCCTCGGTGAACCCTGGTCCAGCCAGCGTGAAACTCCATTGACCCACTCATTTTGTCAATGGGTGGTCTCGGATCGAGATAACTTAGTGGTCTTTAATGCGAAAGAACACCCTGTGTTAAGAAATAATGATGCGATAACTGATCTTGGGGTGACTGCGTACGCTGGCGTTCCAATTACGGCCGAACCAAATCAGGCCATAGGCTCTTTTTGCGTAATCGATTCCAAACCGAAAGAATGGAACGAAGACGATATAGCGATCTTGGAAGATCTTACTGAAATCATCAACGCCTACATTAGTATTAAACAAGCACAACAAGAACCCGAAAATCCCATAAAAAATTTGAAACAACTCGCAGCAATCAGCAAAGTTATTAGTGGAGCCACTCGGATAATTTCTCGCGTTGGGGATCGCTTGCAAGCTGAGGAAGAGCTGCAATTAAAAACTATAATAGAGCAACAGCGCAAACACCTGGTCAGCCTAAGTATGGTTTAAACTGAGATACAAATAAGCCCTACCATTGCTAGATTACAAGTCTGTTTATTTTCAAATGACATTTTCTAAAACTGTCTCACCAAACACACCCAACAACCAAAATAACGGCGGCATTAACACAAAGAAAAAGATTTTCTTAATCTGCGTTTCGAATGGCCATTCCCAAATATCTTGCACCCGTTGTTCATAGGCGAGCACATCGGCCAAATCTTTGCTTGTCGCCGGATCTTCAACATTATTATCTAAACGCTCATCGATAATTACTCCGATTCTCGCAAGTTCCAAGTTTTTCGATTGTTTAATCCGGCTAGCAATTCGAATACATGGGATGACAGTAATTAGAAGGGAGGGAAGAGCAATGGCAATAATTATTAGTACCATTGGTGCATAATCTAGATCAACTAAGGTCAAGTTAAATAGCCCCAAACTTGTCATAAGAGCACTAAGGCCAAGTACTCGCAAAAACATGTTTGAAAACACGACCAATTCTCTTACACGCAACAATACTACATCTACACGACCAGCGAGACTGGTCATCAGCCAACTAAATCTGAATATTAATAACACAGCAAAAGTTAATAGTGTATTCGCGATTAGATAACTGCCAAAAACCATCGAACCGCTTATCTTATCTGTAATGCTAAAATTACCAGTAAGCAATTCAGAAAAACTATAACCCATAAATTGAGGAACGATTGCAGACACTAAAAGAAGATTAATTAATATCGCAAATAACGCTTCCAGAAGTCCCGCAACTTTTCCAAATCGATTTTCCGCATTCTCAACTACATTGCGATCCCATCTAGCAAGAGTAGAGAGGTCCTTTTGACAAAGTGATAAGAAAAAAGGGTAACTAAAAAAGCACACTGCATAGATCGCACCAGAAATAGATTGAAATAGTAGGGTAAATCGATCTTCGTGTTCCCCATCCATTATCGCTAAATACTCGACTCCCAACCAGACGATTACCCACGCTACCGTAAACAACGCAAAATTTAGCGGTGAAACCGGAATCTTTTCCAACGGTTTCAGCCAGGGAGCATGCTCGCTAAAGGAAATAGTCAATGCATTGGATTCCTGTTAACAATACAAATCCTAGTTTGATAAATTGAAGAGCCTGTAATTGATTTACAGTTATCGATAACAGAAATTCGCCGACAAAACTACATTCAGCCCTCAGCAATTAGTCTGATTCTATAACTCTTACACCTCTTACTTCGTTTTCCAAAAAAGATTCGGCGCGTTCAGCCAGATCTATCAGGTGTGCTCGGGTTAAAGCATCATACCCCTCTTCAGCTGCTTCTTCTGCCAGCTCTTCGATAGATTGAAGCTGTGCTCTCGCCATGGGACGAATATCAGACTGGCTTACGTCAACTCGAGTCGAATTTCCAAAAGTAGCAACAGCTACTTCGTCGCTCATGATTTCACCGAGGCGTTCTACATAGGCGCGTTGCAGATTGCGTCGGTAGGTATCGATTTCGTCGGCGTCTTCCAATTCGGTAAAGACTCCGTCCTGTAGACCATCCATATAGTCCACTAAGGTTAACGGATCATCATCCAAAACCTCCGATTCGATAATGCGTTGCATTCTTCCGGGATCGAGCAAGCGATTTAGAATTGAGACTTGTCTGCCGCGAATTCGTTCTACTGCGCCGGCGTGCTCGATGCGTCGCAGGATTTCTTTGTCGGCTAACCAGGTTGGAGAAGCCAGGGCTTCTTCGATAACGAATTGTAGTGCTTCTGATTGAACCGCTTCTGGTACAGGCGAGTAAATGGGTTCACCTTGATCCGAAATCTTGAAATTCTGATAACGCCCGCCTACCAGGGTTATCACATGGCCAATGTATCGATTCCATTGACCGAGTAGTTCGCCATAAAGTTCAGAAAGATCGTCGAAGTTCTCACCAGGTGTTTGCGTCCACTCCATGAGATTAGGTGCCACTCGCTTTAAATTTGCGATGCCATAGCCAGAAGATTTTACCGGATCTGATCCCATGTCTTCGGTTTGGGCATTGGGATTCCAACCGGTACTCGAACCAAAGCGATACATAGGATCGTCGGCATGTTCGGCAATCCAGGCATCGAGTGTTTCTTTCTCCTTGTCGCTAGATTTAGCGTCAGGTATCACACGATATCCCCAGTTGATCGAGTAATGATCATAGGGGCCGATCTTGCGAATATAGTCAGTTGGATTAAGTCCGTCTCCGGGCTGAGCAATGTAATTTTGCCGCGCGTAGTCCATCACCGACGGTGATACGCCCATTTCTCTGGCAAAGTCTGGGTCGCGCAGTGATTCCGTCGGGTAAGAAGAAGAGGCAATCATATTATGGGGCAAACCAAGGGCATGGCCGACTTCATGGGCAATAACCTGGCGAACTGTTTCACCCATGAGTTCATCCGGCATATCCAGTGAACGCGCCGCAGTATTGGAAGCACCTGTTTCCAGCATCAAGCGATTGCGGTAGGAGCGAAGATGATTATGAAACCAGACGATATCACTTTCGATTATTTCTCCAGTGCGGGGATCGGAAACGGACGGACCCATCGCATTTCGAACCATGCTGGCAGCCCAACGCACTACTGAGTAACGCACATCCTCTGAAGTCCATTCCGGATCTTCTTCCGGTGTTGGCGGTACTCGAGCAATAATCGCGTTGCTGAAACCAGCGGTCTCGAATGCTGCCTGCCAGTCTTCGATGCCCTGGCGCACAAAAGGTCGCCACCGATCAGGTGTGGCCGGGTCGATGTAATAAACGATTGGCTCAAGCGGATCGACAATTTCTCCGCGGGCATAGGCTTCTGGGTCTGATGGCTCTAAACGCCAGCGTCTAATAAAAGTCTGTTCGGCGGCTTTTAGTTCATCCAGGCCAAAATTAACCTGGGATATTGAGAAGTAGCCGACTCTATCGTCTGCATGGCGCGGCATCATCGGTTCTTCCGGCAAGCGCACCATGGTTTGATGCATTTCCATGGAAATGGTACCGGTGTTGGAATCGGAGGGTGGTTCAGTAGCAACAAAAGTGAGGGTATGCCGCACATCGACGTTAAGTGGATAACTGCGGGCGTAATTGATAAAACTACGGTCCGTATCCAGACTCCGAACTTTATACTCCTCCCTCTGCTCCGCGGACAAACCAGATAACGCCGGCGTATCTCCGGCGTAAAAGTCAGTTACGTCGATAACAACGGTATCGTCGTTAGGTCCTATTGCTGCTATGTCGAATGCGGCAAGAATTGGCGCGAAGTTATTACTCGCTACCGATTCGAAAATCGGCAATGAATCTTCTGCCACTTGATTGAAGGAAAACTTGCGCAGTAACACTGTATCGTTACGCCGTTCCCAGCGCAGCACTTGTTCGGATACTTTGGTGCCCGCCACGATAAAGCCATCCAGGCCAGCCGGCACTCTGCCGATGCGAGTGACAAGAAGCATGTCAGCACCAAACAGAATTTCTGGAATTTCAAAATAATAGGATTCATCAACTTGATGGACGCTAAATAAACCTTCGTCAGTTTCTGCTTCATCTGTGATCACTTCAGCATAAGGTTTGGGCCCGGACTGTTCTTCCGCTGCTTCCTCAGTAGACTCATCTGCAGATGCGGCATTGTCCTGCGCACTCACGAGCTGTGCTGAAAACACACTGCTCAAAAACCATGCAATCAAAAATGCTTTAGTGAATTTATTCATGATGAGAATCTCTTCAGATAACAAAACGAGAAAGATCTATTTTTTAAATAAATCTTTCTCTCTATTTTGTAAGTATTGTCAGTAGTTTTAACTAATTACAGCGTTGCGATGCAACCGGCTCAGGAAGAACGAGTGGCGCGGGCGTCACCTTCGATTCGCTGTCTAGTTGCTCGAAGGCTGCTTGTTGAAGCGCCGATATCTGTGATTGAGACATGCCCAGCTCATAACCGGTACACTCGTTGTCGCCCAGGGATCTTGGATCGAGCCCGGTTACATTGCCGAACACAACCAAAGCTTCGAGATAGTAACCATAATTGCTTGCGTGGTAGTGATCGTAAGTCCAGAGATCGACTTTGTCCAAGTCGATACCATCATAAGGATTTGGATCGGCGATTCCGTTTTCCATCGCGCGGTTCCAGGCTTCACCGACACCATTAACTGCTTTTACCGCGGGCGCGGCAGCAGCCTTGTCATATCCGGCACGGACATCTTTAGCCATTTGATAAATAGGCTGACCTGTCCAGGGTCGGTCATCAAGGTAGACCATATCGGCGCGAGACCAGGTAGCTGTGAGATAGACTTCGACATCTGAATTAAGACCGTAGAAAAAATCAGACATCTGTCCAACGGTATCAACCAACACCGCTGGATCTCCGGGATTGTTCGCATCCAGCGTACTGTAGCCGTGCATTACCACCTGGTCCCAGGGACGTCGGCCCATGACGCCAAGCTTTTCTGCGAGATGAAAATCCAGTCCTGCTCCACCTCGCGTTTGCAGATAAACGTCATAGTCGAGACCTGCCTGATCGGTAAACGATTTGAACACAGCAGGTACACCACCTATTCCTTCGTTGTTCAAATCTGTCACGGTATCGGGCCGATAGTGGCGAGTACTCGAACCCCAACCGTAAGTAAAACTGTTGCCGATAAACAGTATGCTTGTATCAGCAACAGCCTGTAGAGAAGACAGAGAAAAAATAAGACTTGCAGATAAAACAGATGCTAATTTCATAGTGAGAGCTCTAGAATGTTTTTTTAATTAAGAACCAAGAAAGCGAAGTAGTTCGGCATTTACGATTTCAGGCACTTCTTCATGGGGGTTATGTCCGATACCTGGAATGTTTACTACTTCCCCGTTAGGAAAAACGTTTGCCGCGTGTTCGGACTCTGCTGCATAAGTAGGATAATCGTCAGCACCACCAAGAATCATCGTTGGTGTTTGTATGTGTTGCCAATCATTGACGACGGTATCCATGCCGCGCATATGACCAGTGAGTCTGCTCATTTCTGCCAATTGCGGCCAGCCTCCGCTTAAACGCTGCCCATAACGTATGCGCATGTGTTTCTCAAACTTAGGATTCCAGGTGCTGTAGTTTTCATGCGCCCAGCGCAGCACCGATGCAAATACGGCTTCTGGATCCGGGTTCGTGTCGTATTCCCCGGTAAGCGGTCTGAATCCTCTTCCTCCGCGTCGATCCGTTAAACCAACCTGGTTTACCGTAACCAGATGGGTTATGCGTTCCGGGTAAAGAAAGGCAAAACGGGTAACCATCTGACCACCAATGGAATGACCCACTAACGCTGCTTGTTCGATATCGAGATGATCCATTAGGTGGGCGGTATTGGATGCCCATAAGTTTATGCTGTAAGGAATTACGGGCTTAGAGGATTTACCCCAGCCGAGTCGATCTTTCGCAATGACGCGATAGCCCTCGGCACTTAATGCTCGCAATTGCTCTTCCCAATACCAACCGTAATAGAGTCCACCATGATGAAAGATAACGGTGCGGCCGTTAGCAGGGCCCGTGGGTGCGACATCCATGTAAGCTATACGGACATCCTCCCCATAAACACTAAAGTTCATGTAACTCACTGGAAAGGGATATTCGATTTCATCAAGATTGGTGGAGATTGGACCCCAGTCCGCCGGTGCTTTGCTCGGTGGTGCAGATTGAGCCAACACAGTTCCGGTTAATGCGACTGTGATTAACAATAAGAAACTTACATAGATTTTTTTCATCTTTATTCCTGTTTACTCTACTACCGATCGTTATTCGGTACAGGTTCGATATCTAGTGGAGCATAGTAAGTGCCACCTGCACCCTCTACTGCATCGCGACGAGCGCGCCATTCCGGTCCGGCGGAACCACCGTCTTCATACATAATATCCTGGCGAAGATAGTTCCAACTGGTTGGATCCAGTTCCTGAGCCATATCCCAGTATTGTTCAGCTTTGACCTCGTCACCGCTGGCGAAAAAATAAGTTCCGAGTCTAAACGTTGGTTGGGCTCTTTCAGCTTCAGGGGTACGTTGAAAAATCTTTTCACTGACAGTTTCTGTGTCCCACACATAAGGACTATCAGCACCATTGGCTACCCAATCCCTGACAATAGGTACGTATTCATCCGTGCCGAAGGCACCATGATTTTTTGCGTAGGTGCCTTCATTGATTCGCACGATCTTACCTTCTTCGTCAATCCATACGGCCGATGGAACATTGACCAAATTGTAAAGCGCACTAATCGTGTGGTTGGCATCAATGACTGAAGTGTAAGTGGCATTCGCTGCGTCAAAGATTGGACCAGCATCTGTTTCTCCCCCGCTATCTTGCGCAAAGGAAACAATTTCAAAATTTGGGTTTTCTGCTTGTAGTTCTTCGTAGATCACTTGCCACACGGGCACGTCTAATCTACATCCTCACCACGAAGCCCAGGTTAACAACAGCAGTTGTTTACCAGCGAAATCCGATAGGCTAACAAGATTGCCATCGCGGTCAGGCAGTAAGAAATCAGGCGCTTCTGCGCTCTGAAAAAAAGCACGGCGCTCTACTGGCATCCCACCAAAACTCCAAACCCCTGCGCCATAGTCTGCAACCCAGGATTGCTGGAGGATGTTGGCCAATTCCGTCACATTGAACCAGCCTTGATCCTGGCGTGTAACGAACATGTCGCTATCTCGATCTTGTAGAACTGGTATACAGAGTTCATCAAGACAAGCGCCTTGCGGTTTTAACTCGAAATCATTGATTCGCGTAAGATCTTCCGGTTTGACCCATAAATCGGACGCGTCCGGTAACACTTCGTCAATAACAACTACTCTTTCGTTGTACAGCACAGTTGCTGATTGGGCGAAAGTAAGACAGCTGAAAAATATGGAAGCAAGAGCTAAAACTACTCGAGCACTAGTCTTCATCTTGTTTTCCTCCATTAATAAAAATTTGTTTGAGCGAACAAAAAGGCCCAAGCCCACTCAGTTTGATTAGAGCTGATTCGATCGAAGCGCGCCGAATTCCAACAGTACTTCAGTCGCGGTCTGGCCAGGAACGCTGGTATCGAAGCCAAAGAAATTAGGCCTTCTTTCTGAAGCCGTTGCAAGATCGAGGGGAGTTCTGCCACTACTATTAAGCGCGTTTATGTCAGCGCCACCTTCGGCTAATGCCCTAATCACATTGGGCAAGAGCCTTGCTGCAGCATCGTGAATTGCAGTGGAGCCAGTGAAATCGGTGTGATTAAGATTCACACCGTGGGTAATCGCTATTTTTACTGAGTCTAAAGCAAGACGCTCTTCACCAGCAGGATCAGGATTTGGTGTGACATAAAAACGTTGGCGCGTACTATCACCTTTTATTGCCGCCTGTAGTGAACTTTCGAAGCCACCAATCACTTCCAGTGGCATCGGATTTTCTCGTGCCGCCCTTTCTCTTTGTCGCGCAAATTGTTCCTGACTGGTTAACAAGGGATCGGCGCCTGCGCCGGCAAGAATCTGCATAATTTCTGATTCGCGAAAACTTGCGGCTATCCAATATGGCGTTGCGCCTATTAGCGATGTTTTTAGCGCCCAGTCTTCGCTTGCACGTTGCACCGGATTCGCTTTTTCCAAACGATCATTCGGATCGGCGCCATTAGCGATTAACGCCGCGACGGTATCGCGATCGCCCCGTAGTATTGCTGCATGCAGTGCGTTATACCCTGCTTCCGTCGAATCTGGTTCAGCGCCTTGCACTAACAACATTTGCGCTAAGGCAGAATGTCCACTGTGAGTGGCTACGATTAATGGACTGGTTCCGTTGCCGGCGAGTCCATTAATATCTGCGCCCGAAGTTACCAGTAAGTTCGCTACTTCGACGTGTCCTGCGCGGGCTGCAAAAAGTAGCGCAGTAAATCCACCCAGATTTTCCGTCACACCCTGATCGAAGGCTCCTCCGTTGGTCGCATCGGCGAACATGAGCATGGGTCGCACTTTAGAGCGAGCTTCTAACTCGGCACCGGCATTAATCAGAGCCCTTGCAACTTCCTCATGACCCTGTGCCGCCGCCCACATCAGCGCAGTTTGTTCCCGCGATGTTTCCCTGGTGTTTACGTTTGCACCTGCCTCAATAAGATATTGCACTCCGGCTGCAGCGCCAGCGCGAGACGCTGTCATTATTGGAGTCTCCCCCATCTCTAGCGCGACATTCGGATTCGCACCTGCATCGAGTAAGCGTTTAATGAGCTCATTGTTGCCACCTTTAGCGGCAAGATACAGTGGCGTGGCGTTTAGACGATTAACTGCATTAACATCGGCACCGGCTTCGATAAGAATCTGGGTCAGGTTGAGATCTTCACGATGGGCCGCCCAATGCAAGGCAGTAGCACCGTCGGTTTGCTGCTGGTTAGGGTCAGCGCCGTCGCTTAATAATTGAGAAACAAGCGCGGCATCTTGATAACGCGCCGCCTCGATGAGGGATAGATTTTGCGCGAGAACCTGATTCGAAGAAACAACAAGCAACATGACTGCCAACAGCGGAGCGGCATTCATATTCTTTTTGTTGCCCATGTTTGAAGATTTCCCGTAGCTGGCAAGTAACTTAAACGTTACTTAGAAGATCGAGTGGTTCAGTGCTCTCGCCTATCTTGTTCAGCGGCATGCCCATTTTATCCAACATGGTTAAATGCAGATTGGATATCGGCGTGCCTTCTGTATAACGCAGATGGCGGCCACCCTTAACTGCGCCACCGGCACCACCCAACAACACCAGAGGTAGGCCTCTATTACTGTGTTGGTTACTGTCCGACATGCCTGCACCATAGAGCAGCAACATGTTATCCAGTAGCGAGCCGTCTGCATCTTCTGTGGCATCTAGTTTATCCAGATAATAGGCAAACAAGCGGGTGTGAAATTCGTTAATCTTCGTTACCTTCTCATAGAGCACCGGATCGTCACGGTGGTGAGAAGTCGGGTGATGTGAATCTGGCACACCAATTTCGGCATAAGTTCGGCCGCTAAGTTCTCGCCCTAACATGAATGTTATGACGCGAGTTAAATCTGTTTGAAATGCGAGCACTTGTAAATCGAACATTAGCTTGGCGTGCTCTTCATAGGTATCAGGAACACCAGAAGGTTGAGTTACTTGAGGTAGTTCTCTTGAACTTTGTGCTTCGGCCATCTGGATACGTCGTTCTACATCCCGAACTGCATCGAGGTATTGATCCAGTTTGGCCCGATCGCCTGGACCTACTTTGCGATTGAGTTCTGCCACTCTGTCAGATACTGCATCGAGGAGGCTCTGGTCGTTACTCAGTCGTTGCTGTCGCACGACCGGATCGGTGGTGCCGATATCACCAAACAAACGCTCAAACACTAAACGTGGATTAGTTTCCATTGGCAATGGCGTATTGGCATCACGCCAGGAAATGGTGCTGGTGTACTGACAACTGAAGCCAATATCACAAGAGCCGAAGACGTCGTTTTGATCCAGCGCTAATTCGAGAGAACCAAGTTGAGTTTCTTGGCCCAATTGCCGCGCCACGATTTGATCGATCGACACATCAGCTTGCAGGTCAGATTCGACCCGGGCTGGAATTGCACCGGTAAGAAAACGTGTGGATGCACTGGCGTGCACACCAGCATTACTGCGCGCACCGTTGAGACCAGTAATAACCAGCATGCGATCCTTGTAGGCCGCCATGGGTTCAAGAATTCGCGTAATCTCGAAGTCGGCACCCTCGGTTGCAGGCGTCCAGGACTTCATCGCCATGCCATTGGGCACATAGACAACACCCAGGCGTTTAGCAGGCTTTGCAGCCTGAGCGTGGGCCGATGATAGGGCCGGAATCATGCTGTCTAACAAGGGCAGTGCGACACCCGCACCCAGTCCTTTTAGCACGGTTCGACGTGGCAGTGTTTTCTTGAAGATTGTCATAGCTGAGCTCTCCTCATTTGAAATGGGTCGCTTTCGATTACGCCCAAAATCACTGATGACCAACGGTAGTCATCTTCAGCGGCATCGCGCACAATCGCGCGAACTGCCGGCATATCATAATATTCTAGGCCACGGCCGAGGGCATACATAAGTAATTTTTCGGTAACCGTACCGACAAAATCGTTAGGTTGATCCAGTAACAGGTCCCGCAGGCCAGCCGGGCCTTCAAACACCCGTCCATCGGGCATTGTACCTGAAGCATCGATGGGCTGGTTGGCAAATTCACGACGCCATTTACCTACTGCATCGTAGTTTTCCAGGGAAAATCCAATGGGATCCATGGCAGCGTGACAGACGCGGCAGGCCGGATTTTCCCGGTGCTGCGCCATGGCTTCACGCATGGTCAATATGCGTCCATCCTCGCCTGCTTCTTCCAAAGCAGGCACATTCGGTGGCGGCTCCGGAGGTGGAGATCCAAGCAGATTCTCCAGTACGAATTTGCCCCGCAATACGGGTGATGTGCGATTTGGATAAGAGGTTACCGTGAGCAAGCTACCATGACTTAACAAGCCTGCTCTCTGCGGATTGTCGAGCTCAATTTTGCGATAGCGGCTGCCGTAAATACCCGGAATCTCATAATGACGGGCAAGACGCTCGTTAATGTAGGTGTAATCGGCACTCAATAGATTCAAGATGCTCTGATCGGAACTAATCTGATCATCGATAAATAATTCTGTTTCCCGCTGGAATGCTTCGCGTAAGTTCTCATCGAATTCAGGATAGGCAACCGGCAACGGGTAGTGTCCATCCAGATTGCGCAAGTACAACCACTGGCCAACGAAATTTTCGATAAAGGCGGTAGCCCGTTGATCCGCCATCATTCTTTGCACTTGCTGCTCCAGGACATCTGGATCACGCAAGCTGCCCTGTTCTGCTAAATCCAGTAATTCCGCATCCGGCGCACTGCTCCAGATGAAGAATGAAAGTCTTGAGGCTAACTCAACGTCATTTATTGGATAACTCGAACCTGCATCGATTCCAGTGGGATCTTGTTGAATACGGAATAAGAAATCGGGAGAGACAAGCAATCGTTCCAAAGCGAATTGAATGCCGGTATCGAATGAGCCCTGACTCCTGCCTTGGGTATAAAAATCAACAAGTCCTTGCAAGTCTCCCTGATCGATTGGGCGACGATAAGCTTGCCGCGCAAGATCGCTCAAAATTTCTCTGGCGCAGGCCGGTTCTTCATCAGCGCTTTCTGGAATACAACTAAATATTTTTTGACGACTAGGTGTGTCACCTGGCCCCTCTACTGAGAGTGGACCTTCGATTAATATACTTCCAATACTTGGATTGTTATCCGGCAATTCTGTTACGGCGAGGTGATAGCCAAACAGTCTGGGTTGCAATACCCCTTCCTGTTCCCACATCTCTCTTGGAAAGGTGGCGCCAATTACTCTTGGTCCTGCTTTAACAGAAACATCTACTTCGAATCCTGTTTCGGCGAATGCCATGCTCCATTCTTCCCAGTCGTCACTGCCACGAATATTTCCCGCGTAGCTATAGGGAGCTGGAGTTCCGGGCGCATCACCACCGAAGGAGTAAACACCAAGCCGACTACCGTCGAGACTGATTTCCATTTCATGGGCTTGATCGATGCCCCGTACAAAGTCGACATAGTTGGTTTGCAACAAGACTTTAATTCGATAGTCACCGTCGACTGGGAACGAATGTCTTATGGCAGTGCCGCCGCGAGAACCGAAAGGCAATTCATCATTAAGACGATCGTCCTGGATAAGGTTAAGAGGTACTTCATAAGATTTTATGGAAGTACTGCGCGGTGGAGCTCCGACTGCTAGCTCGGCAACTTTGTGTGCCGCAGAGACATAACGCTCCATCAGTGCAGGGGAAAGAGATAAGACTTCAGCGTTGTTATCGAAGCCATGTTGATCCGGCGCATCCGGTGGGATCAATTCAGCAACATCAATCTCAAGATTCAATAAATCTCTAACGGCGTTTCTGTACTCAGTTTGATTAAGGCGATGGAAAGCCTGGGTTCTACCAGGATTAACATTAACGCCTCCCGCGCTATCGAGTTCAGTTTCTAACCAATTTCGAAAAGCGTTATAGCTAGCATTGTCAGGTCGGGGATTATCAGGCGGTGGCATTACTCCCACACGCAGTTTACGCACAACCTTTTCCCAGACTTCTGGATTCGCCGCCACGTTATCGACATTTTCGGTGTCCAGGGTCAGACCGAGTGAGCGTAGTTGAGTAAATAACAGTGATTCACCGTCTACGGCGGTGCTGTTAACAATGGCCTGGTTATGACAGGCAATGCAATATTGATCGAGGAGCGCGCGCTGAGGTGAGACGCCATTGCTGGCAGGACTGTCGGTTTGTGGATCTGCAAAACCAAATCCAGACAGAGTCAGGAAGAGCCCGCTAACGCAGAGCTTTTTTAACCTGGTTTTAGCCGTGTTTTTTGTTGTGATAAGCAAAGAAATTCCCCGCTTTCTTGATTACCGTAATTTACCACTGGATTTGACCTCTATACAGAGGATTGAAGCAGTGTTTTGTGACGAAATGTGCCACAAAAAAGCCCGAAAAATCGGGCTTCCAGGGAATCTAAGTAGAATTCTT
Source organism: Pseudomonadales bacterium (assembly GCA_012103535.1). Classification (GTDB taxonomy): domain Bacteria; phylum Pseudomonadota; class Gammaproteobacteria; order Pseudomonadales; family Pseudohongiellaceae; genus UBA9145. Next base: position 828,676 of record WLWQ01000002.1, on the reverse strand, counting down.
GCGGAAGGGATTAAGCGTTGCGGCCAGTTGGGTTTGCTACCGTGCCACATTCTTCACCGTAGTAGCCACCGCCACCGCAGTAACTCATGTCCTGGAGCTGCAATAAAATGCCATCGGGATCGGTAAAATAAACTTCTGGAGTGCCACCAGCTGCTCCACCGCGATCCGGCCCGCGCATAGTTACATAGGCTTGCAAAGGTCCGCTGGCACTGCCGCCCTCACCCAGAATATCCAGACCGTAACCCTCGAGGATGGAAAAAAGTCGATCCACATCGAAATCATCTACGTTGAGACTGGCGTGATGGATACGACCTGAAAGTGGAGGAACTTGTGCTAAGGCTAAAAACTCACGTCCTTCGCCTACCCGTAAAACTGGCATCCCACCTTGATAAGTATCGATCTCTAAGCCGAATACATCCTGATAAAACTGCACTGCGCGTCGCTGGTCTTCGACGAAAAGCGTGAAATGATTAAACTCTCTTAGCTTAATTAATCCTTCAGTAGGAGCAGGAACCACTGCATCGTAACAGGACTCACCTACTGCACCGGCACCACCGCAATAAGTGGAATCTTGTATTTGCACAACAATGCCATCGGGATCACCGAAATAAAGTTCCGGTGTGCCACCTGGTGCTCCGCCGAAGTCGGCACCACGCTGTCTAATTCTCGATTCCATCGCGGCTGAAGAACCGGTGTTGGCGACACCGTGTTCTTCCAAAGTCTGAATGACCTCGGCGTCATCGAAGTTATCCATCGCCAGGCAATAATGAGTTATACGCGGATTGTCACTGGCACCACCACCTATGGCGATAAATTGAGGACCTTCTCTTACCTGCAAGACGATGGTATTAGCTTGTCGCGCCGCGATTGGAAGTCCAAACAATCCCTGGTACCACGCAAGCGAAGCAGCCGGATCTGAGACGCTAATAGTCATGTGGTTAATAGCATTAACAGGAATTGGTGCAGAATTTTGCGCCGTACTGCCCCCCTTCCTACCACCACCGATGCCATATCCAGCAGCTGCTAACACTGCAAGCGAACTTAAAAACTTACGGCGAGTAATTTGTCCATTACTAAACGCACTCTTCAATTTATCAAATTCAGTTTTCATCGTTCGCTATCCCCTTTCTTATCTTAGTGGCTAGCTGCCATTGCATTATCTCTGGGTGTCCAGAAAAAGACTTCCCATTCGTTCAATGGTTCGGATCCAGGATAAAGTGGTTCATCTAAGGTTCTGCCGGATCTTGCGGCCCACTGCGCCATCATCGCAAGACGTACTTCGTTATCTAGTATTTCAGTAGCTTCCATCGCATAAGTCTCTTCTCCAATGCGCAGAAAACCGTTGCCGCCTCGCTCTCTCACGCGCTTGGCCCAGAGCCCGCCATCCGGACGAGTTGCTGAAATCACACCTTCTTCGGTACCAACCCAAGACAAATAATGAACAAAGGGTGGAAAGCCACTTTGCTTCATCATCATTGGACCCTGAACGGAATCATTTAAATCAGTAAAGTCTGTTGGTGCATCGGTGAGCGTGCCACCAATGATTAATCCTGGCGTTCGACCGAGCCCCTGATTGCTCAGATAGGGAGCAGTGAATATCCAACCGAATAAAACTGCAAGAACTAACATGCCGACTGAGACGCCAGCGATTTCATATTTATCCATTGTTTCCTCCAAAAAAAATCTTTTTGCGCTACTTTTTATTGTGCGAATTATTATGTCTATCTATTGTGAAAGGGGGTCAGGTCTAATTTGAAATTTGACCATTTTACTGGTCGTGCCCTTGCCACCTTCTGTATGCCAGTTAAAATTTGTGCCGTAGTTTGCCCATACTCCGCGACCTTTCCAACCGCCATTGATATCGTCGATACGGCCGTCCAGTCCTCTCGAATAAAAGCCCAGGGGGTAAGGTACTCTCATTACTACCCACTCTCCAGTTTCCGGGTCTAATACTTTCAAAGAATCTGAGCCTGATCCGGTTGCTATTGGCACATTCTCGCCGAGACCCAGCGCATTGTAATTATCCACCCAGTTGTAATAGTGGAAATCTGCCTTAACAGTCGTGCCTTTCATTGTCGGTCCAGGTGATTCGTGCAAGGACCAGCCCTCGGAACAGTGTTGTGAATCCACTACCGTTGGACCATTCATAACCTCACACTTGCTGCGATCGAAGCTGGCAAGGTGACTACTTCCAGACAGTGCGGTCCAAACGATGCCGTTATTATCGACATCGAGGCCACGGGGACCGAAGGCTGGTATTTGGCCGTCGATAACCGGGAGTTCATAGACCTCGGTGATGCAGGTTTCCGGCGGATTGTCGCCAATGTCCATGCGATAGATGCGGCCGGGAAATTCCGTGCCAGCACCCCAGGCAACATTGGATACCGGATCCACGATAACGCCGTAGCTGCCGGGGCTCATGCGTGTATCGAGACTGGGATCGAAATCCTCCAAGCGTTCTCCACCACCGCCTTCATTTTGGCTGCGCAGTGCTCCAACTGGCTGGTTCCAGGGTTTGGTAATGACCCCATCACCATTGGTATCTACCACCATAGGACACCAACCCTGAGATAACTTCTCGTCTTGGGTTTCATCCCAGATGCGGGTGTTAATCCAACCTATGACGTCGCCGCCGCCACTGAAATACAACATACGATCATCGGTAAATCCGAATTGCAGGTGATGAGTGCCGAAACAGGTATCGATGAGACCGAAGTCCTCAGTCGCTGGATCGTAATAGGAAGCCTGGCGGGAACTTCTTCGAGTTGGATAGTATTGCGCGTACTTATTGTCCGATCCTTCCTGACACCACTCCGGTAAAACGTCACCGCGCACTTTGGTGGTCATCCACACCCGGCCGAGTTCATCGAACATCGGATTATGAGGATCTGCCGGTCGCTCCCACAGTGCTTCGTCGCCATAGAAAGCGGAAGGCACTGGAAATTGCTGAGCAAAGCGAGTTACCGCCGGATTGTCTGGATTGTCTTTGACGGCGATAACGATCTCTCGCCATTCGTGAGTCTGAGTATCTAATTCCAATAAAGAACCGTGCCCGCCATCGACACCGTAAACCAGGCCACCGGCATTAATTGTTGGATCACGCTTGTCCGTAGTAATCTCATCATGAATATAGGAAGACTCATTGCCCCAATCCCATTGCGTAATAACGATATTGCGCTCGATGCCACTAGGTCGCGGCGGAGTTGGTGGAACTTCACCGGCAGCGATGCGATCAGTCCAATCGGCATACATTTCCAATCCGCGCGGACCGTAACGGCCGGCAAATGCCGCCATGAATGGCCCGCGAATACCCATCGCCGTTCGATACTGCCAGGCTTCCAAACTGGTTTCGAAACCAAGATGACTCAAATGATCCAAAGAGCGCGTAAGTTTATTGCCCAACTGATGGCAAAGTTGGCAACCCTGTTTGGTCATGTCGATCCATTGTGCCTGGCTGCGCATATTCTCAGCGATGCCATTGCCATCGGGACCAGTTCCGGGAAATTCTTCATGGCCCGGTACTTCCAACAGCGAATACCAATAGTTCGCCGGATAGACCTGGGCAGCTAGTAACGGATCTTCTGCGGAAAACGCCTTTAACGATACATTGCTTGCGCCAGCTCTTAATGAAGTTGGCTCAGAATCTACCAGGCCATAGCCTCGTACCCAGACCTTAAATATAGCTTCGGGTAATTCCGGCAGCACGAAGCGCCCATCATCATCAGTAACTACGATTTTTGCGAAATGGGTGGGAGTGTCATCGGTTTCGGCGATGACCCAGACCCCAGCTTCGGGCCCATTATTACTTTCCACTGTACCAGTAATGACACTGACATTTTCACCTTGTGCTGCCACAGCTAGGGAAAAGCTCGCCGCTAGTACTAATGAAAGAAGCGCGGTTAGGAATCGCATCGTCATATCGCTCCTGAGTTTGTTATTGGAATTCCACCAAGTCGAAGGATTGAAGAGTAATCAATGAGTTAATGTCAGCGCAATAGGTAAATAGCAGAGATTTCGACAGACTGCGAGCTGATGCGCCGGTTTGGGTATCGAGGTTGGTCAATAAAAATTCAGTTGAGATAATATGGAGCCACTCGCAAACCACCAGAATGTTCAGAGGTAGCGCTGCAGATGAAAATTATACTAAGCAGACTAATTTCATTTGGTTTTTTAGTAGTCACTGTTCATTCACTGGCAGCTGATAACTACCTGGCGCCCAGAACAGAATGGAATCAGCCTGATCTTCAGGGTGTTTGGAATTTTTCCTCAGATATTCCCTTACAGCGGCCCTCTCAATATGGCGATCGAGAGTTTCTTACTGCAGAAGAAATAGAAGAAATTAAATCCAGGCGCGCAGCGTTCGATGATTTCTCGGATGCGGCGATTCCTAACGGTGGCCTGAATGAAGCCTATAACGATTTTTGGGTTGAGAGTGCAGGTATCGGTGACGCGGTGCGCACGTCAATTATTGTTTACCCTAGCAATGGGCGCATGCCACCCTTTGCGGAAGGAGCGGAAATCGTGCAGGGGCGTCTGGATCCGGACGTCGATAGCGATCGTCCGGTGAGATTTCTGCCTGGCGGTATCGGCAGCGATGGCCCGGAAGACCGAGGCTTATCGGAGCGCTGCATCATGGGATTTAATGCAGGACCACCGATTTTTCCAAGTCTCTATAACAACAACCTGCAAATAGTTCAGAACAAAGATCATGTCGTCATCATGACGGAGATGGTTCATGACGCGCGCATCGTACCTTTAATAGACAAACCCGAATTGGATTCCAACATCGGGCTATGGTCAGGTGATTCCCGTGGCTATTGGGAAGGTGAGACGCTAGTCATCGAGACATCGAATTTCAATGGATTAACCCAATCGTTCGGACCTGCTGGTAGTTCCGACACAAAATTCCTGATCGAAAAGCTTACTCGAAGAAGTAACGACACTGTTGAATATGAATTTACGGTGGAAGATCCCGCTGCGTTTACAGATCGAATTACAGGAATAATTCCTTTAACGAAAGTTGCTGGCTTGCTGTATGAATATGCCTGCCACGAAGGCAACTACGGCATGATTAATATTTTACGCGGTGCCAGAGCTGAAGAAGCAAGAGCTGCAGAAAGCCCATAAGAAAAGGCTTATAGATTTCTCTATAAGCCTTAAATACCTCTTTTAAATTAGAGGAGAACCGACGCAATAATCCCTTAGTTCCTTTCGCTGATGGAGTCCCTTAATTCCTTAATGACGAATTGCAGTCGCTTCTTCGACATTCGTCAGTGTGATATCCCTTCCATTCACTTCCATTAATCCCTGCTCCTGGAAGGTGGTAAACATCCTGCTTACTGTTTCAATGGTCAATCCTAAGCATCCTGCTATGTCTTTCCGCGTCATTGGAAGTCGAAATGTGATTGGTGATTGATTGAGTCGTTCGAATCTTTCTGACAGATTGAGAAGAAATGCCAGTAGTTGATTGGCCGCTGTTTTCTGTCCACGTAACATGGTCATTTCCTGTTCTTGTACTATTTGGCGCGACATTAGTTCGGTGAAATGCTTTTGCAGCAGAGGGTGCTCACCGCAAAGCTCTTCTAGAGCTGAATAGGGAATTTCACAGATGTAGGTATCTTCCAGCGCGACTATTGATGAAGTATGTTGCTTGGAATATAGCCCATCCAATCCAATCATCTCGCCCGGCATAAAAAAGCTAACCGCTAACTCGTCGCCATCAGGATTCGTTACATAGGATTTAACGCAGCCACTGCGAATAAAAAAGAGAGATTCGAATTGATCTTCCTGACGATAAAGATGCTGGCGCTTTTTCATTTTGCGATGGGTTTTTACGATGTCACCGAGTTGCGACTGTGCAGCGGTACTAATATCCTTTGCCAGACAGTGACCCTGGAGTCGACAATCTCCACAACTCACCTTAGCGATATTGGAATTAGCTACTGGCGCTGATTGGCTCTTAAAGGAGCGCGCAATAATTTGCTGATTAGCTTTACAGGAATTGCCATTTACCGTATTTGCGTAAGTCATATTGCGTCTCCGTCTTTGTTCATATTTAGGACTGAGTGAAAGTTTAGGCAGTTGAGCCAACAGGTGAAATTCGCAAATGTACATAAACTTATTGTGGAAAATACGTAGAGCCGATAGCTTAAATAGTGCATATAGTTGAAATACCTATGGAAAAACGCGTAACTCAAGATAGATTCTCGGCACTGCTGGACGCAGCGGTGGATGGTGTGTTTGTCATTAATAGCAGCGGCGAGATAGAAGTTGCCAATCAAGCGGTGGAGCGCTTGCTGGGGTATGAGCAACAGGAAATGCTTGGAAGAAATATTAAGTACTTTATGCCTTCACCCTATCGCGAGAATCATGACCAGTATTTGGCCGATCATATGCGCACTGAAGAGACGAAAATAATTGGAATCGGCCGCGAAGTTGAAGCTCAGCACAAGGATGGCATGATAATCCAAATCTATCTTTCCGTGGGTAGATATGATGACGGTGAGGAAGTTAAGTTTGTCGGCATCATGCGAGACCTCAGTGAGCTGAAAAAATCGGAAGCAGAACTGCAAAGCGCCGAGTCGGAAATTCATGAATTGGTTAATCGTCTAGCGCAAGTTTCGAGAATCGGGGTAATGGGGGAAATGGCGGCGAGCATTGCCCATGAAATAAATCAGCCTCTCACCGCCATATCAACTTATGCGCAAGCAGCAACGCGGCTTATGCAAAACGATCCTTCACAAGCGGAACAAGTGGAAAAAACCCTTGAGAAAATTAATGCCCAGGCCTTGCGCGCAGGGGATATCATTAAAGGCTTGCGTAGCTGGATTCGCGATCAGGATACTGAAAGGAAATCTTGTGATTGTAATCAATTAATAACTGAAGTTGTCGATATTGCCCGCATGGAAGCACACAACAGCGACGTACTGTTAAAAATGGAATTAGACACAACTGAATTAATGGTTATGTGTGATCCGGTTCAGATTCAGCAAGTCATACTGAATCTGATTAAAAACTCTATCGATGCAGTGGATGAATTTTTCACAAATAAGATTGATGAAAGAAGAGTAGTAACAATCCAATCAAAACGATTAGAAAAAGAAAGAATAGAAGTTTCTGTTTCGGACCTTGGACCTGGAATACCTGCCGACAAATCCGAAGAACTTTTTACACCTTTTTTCACAACAAAAGAGAATGAAATGGGTATGGGGCTTTCCATCTGTCAGACTATTATTCGTTCCCATGGTGGCGAACTTGCCTATGAAAATAATCCTGATGCTGGTGTCCGCTTCTGCTTTAGTCTTCCAACTGCGGTGTAAGAAGGGTTCACTCTAAAATGGTTCAGACTGTATTTATAGTGGATGACGAAGAGCCAATTCGCGACGCATTGGAGATGTTGATTATGTCGGTCGGATTGCAGGTCAAATCTTTCGATTCCGCAATTAACTTCCTCGATGAATATGACAGCACTAAAAAAGGCTGTTTAATCCTCGACATTCGAATGCCCATGATGAGCGGACTCGAATTGCAAGACGAACTTATCAAACGCAATTCCTCGCTCCCTATAATTTTTATTTCCGGTCACGGAGATATTCCAATGGCAGTTAATGCGGTTAAAAAAGGCGCACAGGATTTTATTGCCAAGCCATTTAAAGATCAGGAATTACTGGACTGTGTGCAGCGAGCCTTAAGAGAAAACGAACAAGTTCAAGTAAAACTTTCCGCAAGACAAGAAATTCTGGACCGAATTGCATCGCTTTCTGAACGAGAGAAACAAGTAATGGATCTGATGGTGGAAGGCATTGCAAATAAGGTGATTGCTGTCGATCTCGCAATCTCTCAACGCACCGTTGAAGTACACAGAGCCAAGGTCATGGAGAAAATGTACGCCGCCTCCCTCGCGCAACTCGTCAAGATGGTTGCAAGTCTCGATACTTGATATCGATCAAGCCCGAAATTCTCACTTTTCCGATTTCGTTGATGCACATCAACGTGGATTTCTCTTCTCAAGCTAGCCTTTCATCCTAAGACACCAGCGGCCTGAGGACAGGCGTGTCTCAAAGCAAGATTGAAACAATCAGGAAATGGAATGCTTAGCACGGTCATGTCAAATATCTTTATTAGTGCCCGGGATTCTCAATTACTCGATTCATTAAAAGAGTTGTTGGACCGCGCCGGATTTACGACAACCACTTTTAATCAATCGAAATCCATGCTGGAGGAACTCTCGAAATGCAGGCCAAAGTGCATTGTGGCCGAAGCGCTAGCGGACAAGCATGAAACGATCGAGATGGTGCGCGCGATCAAGGAAAAAATTCCAACAGTTCCGGTAATTCTTGTCACCAGCCAAGCCGAGCTTTCACACGCCATGGATGCAATAAGAGCCGGCGCCTTCGATTTTCTCGAAACTCCTATAGTCGACCGCCTATTGATTGAAAGTCTCGAACACGCAATAGCTTCTTAATTAATTGTGAAACAAAAAGGCCTACCGCGTTGGTAGGCCCTGGTTCCCCCGCATTGCTCTCCAGGAACAACACATCAATTGGTAAGTACTCTTGAGTTAATCTCACGCACTGCTTCTTGCGCGTCTTCTGCCATCCGCTCACGTTGAGCGACTGTCAAACAAACTAATTGGGAGAGGTTAGATCCCACCACTCTTTCTCGCTGGCAAACGAGTTTTTCACTCTCAGAACTAACAGTCGCATTGTAGGCGTCTACATCGGCCTGGTTCCTGATCCGAGGAAGACTTTGATCTCCGTAAACCTGATCTTGCCACCACTCACAGCCGGACAAGACAATTACCAAACTCAGTAAAGCAACTATTCTTCTCATGCTCAATGTCCTCTATTCGGCCATTAAGCGCATTGTATCAGTTTGCGTTCAATCCACGTATGGTATCAACCGCTTCGCGCCCTTCCAGGGCCATCCGGTCCCGTTGTGCGACTGTAAAACAAATCCATTGTGGAAAATTTGAACCAACGATTCTTTCTCTATCACAAACGAGTTTCTCACTTTCGGAACTTACCGTTGCATTGTAAGCGTCAACATCCTCCTGGCTGCGGATCGTGGGTAGACCATCCCCATTATCATATTGGGCCAGCCACCATTCACATCCAGATAAAGCAAACGCCAAACTCAACAATATAATTATTTTTCTCATGACTGCTCTCTCTACTAAATTCTCTTTTGCGACCTCTGAAGGCAATACCCTCGCCCCAAAAGCCCGTGGACTATAGCATTGTACATACTCAATTCCGAATCGATACCATGAATTGAGACTATCGGGAGACAAACACCGTATTGATCGCTATAGAGGGTCAGTGCTACTTTCGACCAAAATTCGTGCTTCTTTATATAGGCCACGAAACTCAGATCACCAAACCAGGATTGCCATGAAAATTAAATTCACGAATCAATTGCTATTGCTGCCGCTGACTTTGTTGTTTGCCGCCAATGTCAGTGGACAATTAACAGGAGTATATAATGGAGCCTGGCAATTCTTAGGCGGCGATGCTGGACATACCCGGGCATCGCCTCACTTAAATCAAATTACCGCGGAGAACTTCGCCGATCTGGAAGTTGCCTGGCATTGGCGCGGAGATAACTTCGGTACCGGAGTGGAGTTTACCTTTCGTTCAACACCAATCCATGTTGACGGAATCCTCTACACGGTTGTCGGACAGCGCCGACAGGTAGTCGCCATCGATGCAACGTCAGGAGAAACCCTGTGGACGTTTCGCGAACCGGAAACCATGCGTTACCTCCGCTCTCCCCGAACAGATTTTGGTAAGGGAGTCGCCTATGGAGATGTAAATGGGCGCGGCGTCATTTACGTAACTTCCCCTGCCTTCTTTTTATGGGCGCTGGATGCAAAAACCGGAAGGCCATTGGAAGACTGGGGATCGGAAACGAACATAGATTCTTTTTCAGATTCCGGTGTCGTATATCTAATTCCTCATCTTGTTAGCGACTGGCCACGCTGGCTTGAAAGAGAAGGTCCTTATGATCCAGATCACGGTATTCCGCGCCAACTGGGAATGGTTACGGCATCCGCGCCACCTATCGTAGTCAATGACACTGTGGTGGTATTAGTTGGTCATGAACCCAGCTATGACCAAACCCGTATCGAAAATGTTCCTGGTGACATTATGGGTTTCGATAAACGAACCGGCGAACGCCTGTGGAAGTTTCACGTTATTCCCCGACCAGGCGAATTTGGCCATGAAACCTGGGAGAACGATGCCTGGCAGTATTCAGGGGACATGTCTACCTGGGCACCGGCTGCGGCGGATCCAGACCTTGGCCTAGTCTATTTGGTTACCAATGCTTCCACGGTCCAGTCCTATACCGGCCATCGCCCCGGTCACAATTTATTCGGTGGCAGTGTATTAGCACTGGATGTCGAGACCGGAGAGCGTCGATGGCATTTTCAGATTCATCATAGCGATCAGTGGAACTACGATATTCCAACCGCACCGATTTTGATGGACTTAACTGTCAATGGCGAAAACATTCCGGCGCTGATTCAAAATACGAAACAGGGTTTAGTCTTTGCATTTAATCGTGCCACCGGTGAACCTATCTGGCCCATCGAAGAACGCCCGGTAATGCAAACTCAGGTTCCGGGAAATTACACAGCCGCGACACAACCATACCCCACACGACCCGAACCCTTAGATCCGATTGTCATTAACGGTATTACCGAAGAGTTTCTGTTGGACTACACACCAGAACTTAAAGCGCGCGCGCAAGAAGTGTTGAGTGAATTCGAAGTTGGCGGCTTGTATGTGCCAGCATTACCTTATCCCCACAACAATACTTACCGTAACGTGGTTGGCTGCGTTGGCGGATTAAACATCTATCACCCGCCAGTAGCCGATCCTACTTCTGGCATCATGTATGCCTCCCACCGACGAGGCTGCAGCGCCCCTCCGTTTATGGAGCCAACTAATGGTGTAGACGAAGAGCGAGGCTTGCCGGGATTATCCGCTGAAGCCTGGCGAGGTAGAGAAAGGCACACTCCAACTACAGGTATTACCGTTGCCGCTTGGGCACCGGGTCGCAATCGAGAATTTCTTCCTCTGATTGAAAGGCTGCCGGTCTACAAACCCTTGTTTCAGGGATTAGCTGCCTACGATATGAATACGGGAGAGAAGCTGTGGGATATCCCCATTGGAGAGACTCCGGAAAACATTCGCAATCACCCGCTTCTGCAAGGTGTTGATACTTCCGCTACCGGTGGCACCGGCCATTCGATTCAAATGGTTATGGGAGATCTGCTGATTCAAACCACCGAAGATTTAAGAGGTGACGCTGAACTCAACGCCAATGGCAATCCCTTCCTCAACGCCCGGGACTTGCGTACCGGTGAAGTTCTAGCGCAGGCTGAAATACCAATCCCTGGTCAATACGGCATGATGGCTTACCAGCATAACGAGCGCCAATACATCGTCATTCAAACCGGCAGTGTTAAGCGTGGTCAACCTGGCGGCTTGGTGTCGTTGCGGCTCCCATAGAGTTAGAGCTATCGCGAAGCGATATCTCACTAGCGACTCGAAGCTATGCGCCGGGAGCTTATATCCCAGAAGACTTCTACTGCAGGCCTTTTAAATTCAGTGTTCTAAGCGCTTTTTCATAGAAAATGCGCTCGTTTGGTCCTCACTACTGAAAAGCGTGGCGGTGCTCGCTTTAGCTTCTTCTTGACTCCGGCCAGACCACCCAGTTTAATCGGGAGTTACTATTATCAAGGCGGCAGAATCCTTAGCCGACTACACTGACTATTAGCCACTTGCGATAAACTGCTGACGAGAATCCTATGAAAAATATCAAACGATTAGTTAGTTCTATTGCCCTACTTTCACTAGCTGGACAAATTCAAGCTCAGGCCGCGGACCATGAAATCACCTACAACGGTGATGCTGGCCGAATCATCAACGAGAATTGCGTAGTTTGTCACCGTGAAGGTGGCATTGGTCCAATGCAATTCGAGACTTACGATCAGGTCAGACCCTGGGCGCCGCTCATTCAGCTTAAAGTGGCCAATCGCGAAATGCCTCCCTACGCCTACGATCATGGTATCGGCATACAGGATCTACAGGGCGACTGGCGATTGCAGCAGGAAGAAATCGATACTCTTGTAGCATGGGTTAACCAGGGCGCTCCTTTAGGCGATCCTGATTCGCCTTTACCACAAGCGGATCTAGGAGATCCCGATGCCTGGAATTTCGAAGATGAATTGGGACAACCGGATGTGGTGATTCCTTCGGTTCCAATTGATATCCCGGCCAATGGCAATGATTTATGGAGTACTCACTATGTACCCCACGGCATCTCTTCAGATCGTTGCATCAAAGCCATTCAGGTTAAACCTCGCGGTGATGCAAAAACTGTAGTGCACCATGCAAATTCCAATATCGATGTTTATAACGATCAGGGTGAACTTGAGCGCTATGGCATGTTGACTGAATATGCCATGGGCAAGTGGGGTGAATTAGTTCCAGAAGATGTGTGCCGTACTTTCCCTTCTAACTCAATGGTGCGCTGGAGCATCCACATGTATCCGGGCGGAATTGGTGCTGTAGCGCCGGGCACAATTATTGAAGATAATGTGGTGGAAATAGGCCTGTGGCTGCATCCGGAAGGATACGAGACGGATGTTGGTTATACCCAGGACCTTAAGCAGTACAACATTCAGTTTGCCCGCGAAGAGAGAGAGATTTAAGATTAGTCATTCCACCTCATGGCTATACGATGACACAAGGATTTCATTCCTTCGATCATCCGGTGCGCATCGATAGTTTTCAACCTCACGGACATCTACGTATGAATGCTGCGTCGTTGGAAATATTTTACCCGGAAACTGGTCGTACGGAAGCCGTTAGCCAAATTTCAAATTGGAGTGCCACCTGGCACCATAGCCATATCTATGAACCAGACGTTGCACCTTTACTTCCTACCGGTGCCGTATTGGTTTTAAAACAGTGGTATGACAACACTGCAGATAATCCGAACAATCCCGATCCTGACCAATGGGTATTTGGTGGCAGCCGAACTGCCGATGAAATGACTCATGCCTGGATTGCAGTCACTCATCTCGACGACGAGGGCTATGAAAAACTGGCGGCCGAGCGCAAGGAAAAAGAAGCGCGCTCATTGGCTGGCAACGACTAGCAAGACCTGTCGTTAGAATATTGCGTCAAACGGGAGCCCTGCCTCTTTCAGGTGGGGCTTCTCAGTGTTAGCTTTAAATACCTAGAGAACCCGCATCGAATACCCTGCTGGAGGATAACCGATGAAACTCAGCATCAAGCATAGCCTGCTCCTCACCCTTGGTCTTTTAGCTTTTCCATTAAGTAGTCTGGGACAAAGCGCGGACGTTACTTTCCACAAAGACATCGAACCCATTTTGCAGCGCAGTTGCCAAAACTGCCACCGGGTTGGTGGCGGTGGTCCTATGCCGCTTGTCACCTACGATGAAGTCGCTCCTTTCGCCGGCTTAATCGAATACAAGACAGGTCTGCGTGACCGTGCCGGCGCCATGCCTCCGTGGTATGTAGAGAAGAATATCGGTATTCAGGATTTCAAGAATGACACTTCCCTGAACGATGCAGAAATTGCCGCCATATCTACCTGGGCCAAAGGCGGCGTTCCTAAGGGAGATCCTGCAGATGCTCCGGCGCCTCTGGTTTTTGATGACAGCATAAAATGGAAAGCTGGAGAACCGGATCTGGTGGTCAGACTACCCGAGATTACCAAGCTGGCTGGAACGCCAGACTGGTGGGGCGAGCTGGAAACCGTGCCAACCGGGATGACCGAAGACCGCTATGTAAAGTCTGTGGAGGTGGTTGAGGTTAACGACGTTGATGCAGCCGAACTTGCAGGAACAGTGGGTGGCCGTTATATCTTCCACCACATGCTCTGGTTCACCGCCAAACTGGATGAAGAAGGAAACCCTCAGCGTGGTATGTTCAGCAATCCATGGCCAGTGCATGAAGTCGGACGTAATGCCGATATTTTCGACGATAATACCGGCCGTCTCCTGGAAGCAGGATCGGCGATAGTTTCTGACTCGATTCATTTGCACTCAAATGGCAGAGATACCACGGGCCACCTGGAAATTGGTTTTATTTTCCATGACCGGGACTTCGAGCCCAAGTACAGAGACTCGATTAATTTTACCGGTAATGGGGTTGATATAAGCATCGTGCCGAATCAGACAGATCAGGAACTGCATGCTTACAGTATTCTCGAAGCTCATACCAAGATCGTCTCTTTCGAACCACATCTACACGCTCCCGGTGAGCGCATGTGCCTGGAAGCGATCTGGGGTCATCAGGTCGAAACTCTTTCTTGCGTAGGCTACGATCATAACTGGGTTCGTACCTATCAATTTGAAGATTCGGCGGCACCGCTATTACCTAAAGGCACTATTCTTCATATCACTGGTTATATGAACAATACCGATACCAACTTTAATATCCCCGATCCGCGTAACTGGCAGGGTTCTGGTAATCGTTCGGTGACCAATATGTTTCTCGATCTCGGTATTCGAGTTTCCATGAATCAGGAACAATTTCTGGAAGCCATGGAAGAGAGACAACAGGTTCTCAATTTAGGTCCTAACGATCACGTAGTTGGGTGTCCACTCTGCACGGCGACTCTCGTGTCACCGTCACCAGCAGACGCTGACGACTAGATCCTGGAATTTAGAGAATAGTAAATAAGGACATGGATACGAGTATGATTACTTTTGTGAATGAATTTAGAAGCAGAAGCAAGTCGCTATTACTTGTCGTGCTATTGCTTTTGTCACCTACCTACCTTTCTGCAGAAACTTTGCTACATGGCGCACCGGTCTACCCAGCTTTCGAAGGTTGGCGCCCGAACGCTGACGGCACATTCAGTCTCATGTTCGGTTACATGAATGAAAATTGGGAAGAACATCCTCTTGTAGAAATTGGAGACAACAATTATTTCACTCCAGGTGATGCAGATCAGGGCCAACCAACCAATTTTTTTCCGCGCCGAAATCGCTTCACTTTTGAAGTCACGGTACCCTCAGATTGGGGTGATCGCGAGTTAGTATGGAGCTTGAACATCAATGGCGTCGAATCCAAAGCCTATGGAACCCTGAAGCCAGATTATCTGGTCGATAACATGATTATCGCCTCTGAAACTGGTTCTCTCGGGATCGGTGTCAGTAGCCCCGAGTCTAGAGCCAACGTTCCGCCAACGCTGACACTTCAGGGCGAAGATGTACGCACGGCTAGAGTAGGAGAAGTAATAACTCTACGTGCACAGCTTGAAGACGATGGACTGCCGAGATCCAGGGCTAGAACCACCAGAGATGAAGAGGATCTGCACCGCGCCATGTTTCGAGCTCCGCAAAAACCCACCGTGAACAAGATCAATGCGCTGTACCTGAGCTGGAATGTCTATCGTGGAAATGGCGATGTTACCTTCGATCCTCCGCAAACCAAGATATGGGAAGACACCCGGGTAGCGGCCAACTCTCCCTGGGGTTCATTATGGCTGCCACCAGAAATTCCGGAAGATGGCATGATTGAGGTAACCGCGAGCTTTGACGAACCAGGAACCTATGTGTTGTGGGGACGAGCTGATGATGGCGGACTCTATGACGATACGTATGTAACGGTTAACGTCTCTCCTTAAGCCACTATTTAACGGTCCCACTTCAGCAATTAATGATAAAAGGCAGTTCACTTGAACTGCCTTTTTCGTTACTTTCCTGTAAAAGAATAAAAAATTCCCGATTCCTATGCCTGCAATGTTTTTAAAAGCCAACCCCTACGCAGATAATGTCCTGACATTACCCGTTAAAGATATTGATGTTGCGTCGTCTTGGTATGGGGAGAATTTTGCCATGACAGAACGGAGCCGAGCTTCTGATCCAGCACAACAAGTAATCCTCGAGCGTGATGGTATACAGATGGGATTTGCAGTTAACGATGGCAAACCAGAAGAGGAAGGCGCAGCCATTGAAGTAGACGACATCGAATCATTGAAATCCGAATTTGAAGCACGTGGTGTCGATGTTGGTAATTGGAGAATTGACGAACGTGATGGCAAGCGCTTTCAAGTCTTTTTTGTCGTTGCTCCCGATGGACTTTGTTATTACTTTTATCAAGGCATCGATTAGCGCCAGGAGAAGGGAGATAGGAATTCAAGATGTCTGATTCAACAAACTACGATGATATTTATGCCGCGTTTAGTTGGGAGCGCCCGACTCATTACAATTTTGCCACCGATGTGATCGACAAGTGGGCGGCGCAGGATGCTAACAAGCAAGCTATATTCTGGGTCGACGATGAGGGTAATGAAAAAACGCGATCCTTCGGGGAGATTTCCAATCATTCCAAGCGCATAAGCAATGCACTCAGCACAGCCGGTGTGAAGCGCGGCGAAATCGTCATTGTAATGTTAGGCAGAGAAATTGAATGGTGGGAAATTTTTACTGCAGTACTCAGGATGGGCGCTGTCATTTCTCCCGGCACCACCCAATTATCGAATACCGCTGTAATGCAGCCAGCGCGACTTGCATTGTCACCAACAGTGCCAACGTTGCAAAAGTTGACGAAGTCGCTGCTAATTGCTCCACACTCAAAACAAAGATACTTATCGATGGCGAACAAGAAGGCTGGTTAAATTACCAAGAACTATTAGCTAACTCTGCAGAAGATTTTCCTGACATCAATACCGAAGTCAACGAAGAGTCGATGTGTTATTTCACTTCTGGCACAACCGGTTATCCCAAGATGACCATACATACTCATAGCTACGCAATCGCGCATCAAGTGACCGGACCCCATTGGCTAAATCTTGGTGAGACTGATTTGCATTGGAATATCAGCGACACCGGTTGGGCAAAAGCAGCCTGGAGTAGTTATTACGGTCCCTGGACCTGCGGCGCCGCGCTCTTCATTCATCACGGTGTCGCTTTTAGTGCCGAGCAAACACTGTCTCTAATAGAAAAGTACCCAGTTACTACGATGTGTGGTGCACCCACCATATATAGAATGTTAGTGCTTGAAGATTTATCTAAGTATGACTTTTCTGGATTGCGTCATTGTGTTGGTGCCGGCGAACCTTTGAATCCCGAAATTATCGACACCTGGAAATCCGCAACTGGACTAACCATTAGAGATGGCTACGGTCAGACTGAAACCGGCATACTCTGTGGCAACTTTCATTTTGTTGAGCCCAAGTTTGGCTCTATGGGAAAACCCGCCCCAGGTATCCAACTTTCTATTATCGATGATGATGGAAATGAAGTAGCCACCAACACTGAAGGCGACATAGCGGTGAAAATAGAACCAGAAAAACCGCAAGGGCTTTTCAAGGAATACAGGAGCGATCCTCAACGTACCGCTGATACCCGCCGTGGTGATTGGTACATCACCGGCGATCGCGCCTATGTAGATGAAGACGGATATTTCTGGTTTGTATCCCGTGCTGACGATGTAATTCTTTCAGCCGGTTACCGCATTGGCCCGTTTGAAGTTGAAAGCGCCCTGATTGAACATCCAGCGGTGGCGGAGTCAGCAGTGGTTTCCAGCCCTGATGAGACCCGCGGCGAAATAGTCAAAGCCTTCGTCGTACTCGCGCCTGGCTTCAAGGGCAGCGATGAGTTGACCAAGGAATTACAAAATCATGTAAAGAATGTTACAGCACCCTATAAGTATCCGCGCAAACTTGAATTTATCGAGGCCTTACCTAAAACCGTGAGCGGTAAAATTCGCCGTATCGAATTACGGGAACAAGAATGGAAAAACTAATGAGCCGCTTTCTACCTTTAATCTGTCTTATCGTTGTTGGTTCACAATCGTATGCGGCGAGCATTGACGAAACCGCTGTTACTAATGCCATGAACAAAGAAGGAAGGTTGCTTGCAGACATTGAACGAGATCAGCGTAGTAAGCCGCAAGCGGTTATTCCACTATTAAATCTTGAGACTGGCGATAGAGTCGTCGATATATTCGCCGGCGGTGGTTATTACACCGAATTGTTAGCCAGTGCTGTTGGAGAAACAGGAGAAGCGCTTCTGCATAATAATGGCGGCTTCGAAGCCTGGGGCATTAATGGATTAACGGATCGGTTTGCAGTTGAAAGAGATCCGGGAAACATCATTCGTCATACCCGCAGTGGTATAAATTTGGATCTTGACGAGGAATCAATCGATGGCGCGATAATCGTCATGGCATACCATGATCTTTACGTCGTGCCCAAACGCTACAATGGTGAAGAGTACGTCCCGGTAGGAAATCCCGCTAACACAGAATACTTTCTGCAACAGCTATACCAGGCCTTAAAACCGGGAGGGAGATTTGTAATAGTGGATCATGCAGGTGACGAAGCCTTGGCACATGATGTGGTAGCAGATTTGCACCGGATTAAAGAAGATTTTACCCGCACTGAGGTCGAAGCGGCGGGTTTCGAATTTGTTGGCACCTCGGATGCTCTGCGCAATGCCGAGGACGATCGCTCGATGATTGTTTTCGATCTCGATGTACAAGGCAAAACCGATCGTTTTATTTTGGCTTTTGAGAAACCAGCTAATTAGTTTGAATCCCATGTTGTTATTGGCAAACCACAAAATCAGACAAGCATTAACAATACTGGTGCTTGCAAGCTTTGTTCTTGTTAGTTGCTCGGAAACAACTCCAGCAGGCGAGAACCCAAATGTCATTGTCATTTTCACTGATGACTTAGGTTATGCCGATCTAAGCAGTTTTGGCGCCACCGATTACACAACACCGAATCTGGATCTACTCGGTGCGGAAGGTGTTCGCTTTACAAGCTTTTATGTAAGCCAACCAGTTTGTACGGCTTCCCGTGCTTCCCTACTTACTGGCAGTTATTCCAACCGCATCGGCCTCCATGGCGCTATTGGGCCACGCTCAAATGTCGGCATTAATTCGACTGAAACTACCCTGGGCGAACTGTTTCAACGCAATGGCTACAAAACAGCCATTTACGGAAAATGGCATTTAGGTGTTATTCCTGAATTTCATCCTAACTTTCATGGCTTCGATGATTTTTATGGCATCCCCTATTCTAACGACATGTGGCCGTTCCACCCCGAGTCCCCCGAGAACTGGCCCGACCTTCCGCTTTATGACGATGAAGCACTGATTGCTTACAACTCGGATCAATCTCGATTCACTACCGACTTCACCAACCGTTCGATTGATTTTATTGAACAGTCATTAACTGAAGAAACGCCGTTCTTTCTCTATCTTGCGCACCCGATGCCCCATGTTCCGTTGTTTGTTGCGGAAGAGAGGGAAGGAGTGAGCGGTGCCGGACTCTATGGCGATGTTATTCGAGAAATCGATTGGTCCCTGGGAGAAATAGTAAAGACCTTGGATGAACATGGCATTGCTGACGACACTCTGCTCATTTTCACTTCCGATAATGGACCCTGGTTAAGTTATGGCAATCATTCCGGTTCTGCACTGCCTTTTCGTGAAGGCAAAGGGACGGTTTTTGAAGGAGGTGTTCGAGTTCCTTTCATCGCCCGTTGGCCAGGCCGAATACCTGCCGGATTAGAAGTCAGTACTGCCGCCATGACCATAGATTTGTTTCCAACCCTGGCTGAAATACTCGGCGATACTGAAACTGGTCTTGCTATGGATGGAAAATCTATTTATGAATTGTTAACGGGGGCATCCACTGCCGCGGTCCAGGAAGCCTATTATTTTTATTACGGGCGCAATGAACTACAGGCAATGCGCAGTGACAATTGGAAATTACATTTCCCCCACAGCTATCGCACTATGGAAGATCGTGCAGCAGGTCTCGACGGTATACCCGGGCTATATAATTACGATATCGAAGTAGGATTGGAACTCTTTGATTTAAGCAACGACATCAGCGAACAGCGAAACGTTGCCGATCAAAACCCGGAAGTCGTACAACGATTGTCAGCAATGGCCGATTTGAAAAGGCAGGAATTGGGTGACGCACTCACCGATATTGAAGGATCCGAAAACAGGGAGCCAGGGCAAATCAGCGCAAACTGATTATTCTTCCCCTTCTGTATACTGATCCGGCGCGGCCATGCCGTACTTATCGCCGAGAACGGATTTGTAATGCTCGGCTAACTTTTCCCAACCGTATTCCATTGCTGCTCCACCCACGATTGGTGCCAACTCCCCCCATTCCATTCCATTTAGCATCAGCTCTGCCAGGTCGAAACACATGTGCCAGCCGGCTGCGGCAGGAGTTACCCATTCAGGATTCGGCACCGAATGGTGCAGCGTCACTTTCGATCCACTTTCCGTCGCTTCCACTTCCCAGGTTAATACACTCTCTCCCCAGGTGTATTCGACAAGTTGACCAGGAACCACTTTGTTAACATTAATGTTGTAGGTCGGCGGTTCGCTGCCATCATTCATAGTTAGTAGTGCAGGACCTTCCGTATCGATATCCCGATCGATGCTAAAGGGCATCCATTTCTGTAATGAGGATGCATTGGTAATTGCCTTCCATGCCGCCTCGGGCGGATGGGCTAAATTGCGTTCGAAATGCAGGGTCGAGGTCTCCCCATCGGATTCGCAGGAAATACCTTCAACAGGCGGTGTCGGGGTGTAGCCTTCTAAAGTCATTTATTGTTCTCCTGCTGATCAAGAAAATTTTCCAAAGCATCCAGGTTTCGATTCCAGAGCTGGCGATAAGGTTCTAACCAATCGTCCAGACTTTTAAATGGCTGTTGTTTCAGATGATAAACCCGGCGCTGGGCATCTACTCGGCATTCCACGAAACCTGCATCTCTCAAGACTTTTAAATGTTTGGAAATTGTCGGTTGAGTGCAATCGAGCTTGGCCACCAGTTCCCCTACGTGCAATTCCTCATCCCTAAGCTCGCTCAGAATGCGCAGCCGCGTAGGTTCTCCAAGAATTGTAAACGCTGTTGAATCCATGTCATGTAACATACTCATCAACGTATATACGTGTCAAGGAATATAAAATTATTTTTTCTGCAGTGCATCCATAGCCAACCGATGTGTATCTCTAAGTAGTGAAACCCTTTCACACAGGAGAAAGAGATGAACGAACTCGGGATTGGCGCAGGCCTAGGAACAATGGGCTTCTGGCTATTTATCGCTGTGGCTGTGGCGGCGTCCTATTGGGATGCGATTAAGAAACGCGAAACGCAGCACGAGACGATCCGTCGGGTAATCGAAAGCGGGCAAACTATCGATGAAGAAGCACTGGACAGACTTATGGGGTTGGGAACCGGAGGCAGTGGTCGTATAGACCGGGATTTTAAAGTTACAGCACTGTGGATGCTACCAATAGCGCCAGGATTGGCGGTTATGGCCTATTTCCTTTCTTTGCTGGCACCCGAAGCCCTCTACCCGGTTCTCGGTGCTGCCGCCCTGGTTGCCACAATGGCAATAGGATTCTGGGTTGCCGGCATGGTTGTCGGACGCTGGTACAAAGACTAACTCAGGCAGTGAACATCCATACCACTGTTAACTAAGGACCAGGACCGTTGCAGCAGGCACGTGACTATTATCCAGAATGTCCGGAGGCATTGATTGTGAATCTTGCAAGAAATGGGGATCGAGCTGCCTTTGAAGAATTGGTGAACCGTCGCCAATCTGCAGTTAGAAATCTGATGCGCAGATTTTGCAATGACGGCGCACTAGCAGACGATCTCGCTCAGCAAGTGTTTCTGAAAGTTTGGATGTCGATCCGCACGCTAAGACAAGCGGGTGCCTTTGGAGGCTGGTTAAAGAAAATAGCAGTCTCTATCTGGTTGCAGCACTTACGCAAAAACGATGCACTGCATAACGCCGATGAACTTATAGATCTCGAGGAAGAAAAACAGGAAAACGTAGCCTTAAAATCAGATCTGGACAGTGCGCTGGCAGCACTACCGGAGCAGGTGCGATTATGTATCGTACTCTCCTATCAAGAAGGATTTACTAACCAGGAAATTGCCGAATCAACAGAGATACCGCTGGGCACGGTAAAATCTCATATCCGAAGGGGTTCGGAAAAACTGAAGCAAATGTTAGATGCTTATACGGAGAATTCGACATGATGGAAGAAAGAGATCCAGCGATTCAAGCACTCTTCGACGACGCTCAGCGTGGATTGCATGATGACGAATTTATTAAATCAGTCATGGCTAGAACCATATCTTTAAAATATCGCCTGCTCGCTACCGGCCTGGGCCTTATCGCTTTCCTACTGGTCTCAGCAGTTTTGTTTTCAGTTCCTCTAATCGACTTCGCCTATGTAGTAACAGAACTTCTCAGCACGGAGCTGGTTTTAATTAGCAACGTAACAGCTGCATGGATTCTAACTCCAATAAATAATATTGCGACGCTTTTGGTCGTGATTGGGAAAATTGTTAAAACCGGGATAAGTCGTGCGCGCCAGGCCTCGTATGCTTAGTAATACCTGCCGGCTGAATCACGCTTAGAAGAACAATTTTATCAAGACACTTCCTGCATCATTAACGAATGCACGACGCCAGGTAATTCATCGGTGTCATAAGGTTTAGATACGAAAACAACATTAGAATAATTTGAAATTCGATCTTTGCGGGATTTTTCCGTGTAACCTGTGGCCAACAAGATTGGAATCCCAGGTCTCTTTTCCAATATTTTTTCCGCCATCGAGATTCCACTCATACCACCGGGCATTATCACATCAGAAAAAACCAACTCGATCTCAGGGTGGTCGTCAAATTGTTTAAGCCCTGCTCTTCCATCATGGGCCGATATTACGCTGTAGCCCGCATCTGTTAAGGTCTTAGTAGCGACTTCCCTCACATTGGGATCGTCTTCGACGACCAGCACTGTGCCCTCAAATTTCTCAGGAAGCTGCACGATTTTGTCTGCTACTTTTTTCGGTATCGCTACTGTGTCTGAAATTGGCAGGTATATTTTGAAATTGGTCCACTCACCTTCACGACTGTCGACGGTTATGTTTCCTCCGGACTGGCGGACAAATCCGTAGACAGTACTTAATCCTAACCCTGTGCCTCTACCTTTTTCCTTCGTTGTAAAAAAAGGTTCGAAGATCTGCCGTTGAGTATCTTCTGGGATACCAACCCCGGTATCGGTAATACTTATTTCTACATAGTTTGCTTCGCCAAAACTGTCATCCCCCTGCACGTAAGACTTAGACAATTCCGTTGATTTCGTAGCAATCGTTAAGGTGCCACCTTCAGGCATTGCATCTTTTGCATTAATACTAAGGTTTAAAATGGCGTTCTCTAACTGCGTGTGATCAATCAGGATCGCACTCTCACCTTCATTGGTATTAATTTCCAGGTGAATTTCTTCACCCAGGAGACGATCCAAAAATTCTGTCATTTCACCCAACATGTCTTCCACGATAACCAGGTCAGTTTCCAAGTTTTGTTCCCTGGAAAAACTTAGTAGGCGATTATTCAGATCGGCGCCACTACTAGCTGCATTCATTACTTTGTCGAGCAACTCCGTCGCTCCTGCATCTTCTTCTATGCGACGGCGAAGAAATTTAAGATTTCCCAGAATTACAGTGAGTAGATTGTTAAAATCATGGGACACACCGCCGGTGAGTCTGCCGATGGCTTCCATTTTCTGGGATTGCAGCAACATTGCTTCCATTTCTTTCTGTTTAGATACGTCAGTAAAACTCACCACCGCACCGATTACGACGTTGTCTTTTCGAATTGGTGTACAGGAAAATCGAACTGGCAACTTGAGCCCATTTTTCCCTTCGAGCACACTTTCCATGTTCAAAACCGGCCGACCTTCTTGAAAACATTTGGCGATAGCCACATAAGCTTCGACGTTAGTGGCGCTCTCGGCACCGGAAGAACTAATGAGCTTGAGTGCTGCATGTCCAAGTAAATCTACTTCACGCAGCTGCAACATGCGCAGCGCAGTGGAATTAATAAAGGTGATATCGCCACGATTATTGAGCCCAAAAATTCCCTCACCAACCGCATCAAGTAAAAGCAGTCTATCTTCCGCTGCAGCTTGCAGTTTTTCGTCGGCGAATTCTTTTTCAGTTTGCAGGAGATTTCCGCGTTTACGCTGTTCGTCGACTTCTATTTCTTTTTCTATTAGTCGCTGCGCTTCCCTATTAAGAATTTTTTGCAAACTTGAGTTTGTAATTTGTAATCTGATGGTGCGGTTAAAATCGCTATTAATTCGAAAGGCAATTGGAAGAATGAATCCAAGATACATCACATAGGCACCGGCCATGATAAATTTGTTTTCATCTACTCCAGTAAGAATGTAAGCGATGAAAAATGTAGCTGCCGGCAAAGAATAGGCGATGAATACTTCTTTAATCATCACCATGGTTGTTGCAGCGCCCGCCTGCATTCCACCCAACCACAAACCAACAATTGCTAACTGCAAAAATTCCGGCTCACCTGGCAGCATAACCCAGGCGTTTCCCCAAATGATTCCCGCAGTAAATGAACCTCCTATTAGAAATCGCCAATATTGAGAAATATTCGATTCGTTTAACTCAATCTGACGTTGCCTGGACACAATCAGTGCTCGCAAAGCTGTTGATGAAACCAGGAGAAAGATCCAAAGAAAGGACCAAAGACTAGAGGAAAATGTTAGGAGAATCAGAAACAGAAATGTACCGGCGAGCACGTCTGCCAATAAGATAAAAGGCATTTGGTGATATAGCAGCTCTACTTGCTCACGTTTGTACGCGAACTCATCGTTAGCTATACCTTCGGTACCCCCATGGTCCGGCTTTTTGTCGGCGCCAAATAGCAAAAACTGTACCCCCCTTCCCATTTGAAATACGCGAGAGAATTCTCAAACATTTTCGATGTAAGCGAAAGTTCTACAAATGCGTTACTTGAATTATAGTTAGCTCATAGACTGGGAAGAGCCGAACTCTTCGGCAGCAAACACAGTAGAAATGACAGAATAAAAGCCAAAATAGGGATTGTCCAATACTCATAGGTAGTAATACTGACCCCTTTTCGGGCTATTCGGCGGAATTAACAGTATTTGGTAGAGAATTTCATCATAACTAATAACTAGAAATCGAAATAGGCATATAAAGAAGACAAGCCAGCAATGTCGTGGTTAAATTTAGCGCTGCTACTTATGTAGCGTACTCAATTTCCTGCAAAAACAAAATTTGAAGCCATGGAAGCGCCATCTAACAAAAATCAACGAACCATTCTCATAGTCGAAGACGACGCAGAAGTGCGTGATCTTGCCGTAACTATGTTCGAATCTGAAGGTTATACAGTCTTAACTGCAGAAAACGCAGTTATCGGATTGGAGACTTTTAAATCAAACCCGGAAATCGATTTGGTTTTTACTGACGTTATCATGCCTGGAGGAGTTACTGGCGTAGAGATGACCAAGCGAATTTTAGAGCTTAGACCGGACGCCCTGGTATTGCTTGCTAGTGGTTACCAAGATAAAGGCGCAGCGCTTATTGACAGCACCTACAATATGGACAACATCGCCTATGTGGATAAGCCTTACGATGTTGATGAGATTCCAGGTATTGTTGCATCAATGTTTGATAACGCTGAAGCTAGCAGCGCCTAGATCACCACATTCTTCTAACTCGCGATTTTTCGCGCTGAACTTTAGATCCTTCCAATCGTTCCCACAATTTAATACCCGCATAGCGCTCAACTTGTGTAGTAGGCACTAAAAATGAGTCAATTGTTTGTCTGGTCCCTTTGTTAGGAAGGATGAATGACCACATATGCAATGTACCGCGCGTATTTTCAGTAAGAATGGATTTGAAGTAAGCATGAGGAATAGGAAGAGAGACGCCGTTATTATCTTCCGCCCCAATCGCTGTGGTTGCCTTATCAAAATCAAAGATTGGACCGCAAATGACATAAGTTTCCGAGATTGATGGTTTGCGATCCAGTCGTCTCACTTCTTCTTCCAACTTTTTCCAGATTTTGCGATTAAATTGCGGTAGCTGGGGAGACATATTTGAAAGCAGAAATGTTTCGCTGTTTTGCAAATCTGTTTCTCTCTGATTCGCGCTAGCAACCAAATGCCCACGATCGAAATCGGAATTTCGGTAGTCCGCCAGATCTGCACGAAAAATCTCAGGCACTCTATAATCCGGTCGGAAATTATCTGCCCGTTCGATATCCATGAGATCCGGATCCACGATCTCCAGCGCCCATTTAGCCTGGCGAAAGTAATAGGAATAACCAATGGTGTAATGGCGGTTGGTCATAATTTGATCAGCGGCCGGCGTCCCATAACGGGATTCTCGGCCAAGTACTTGGGAATCAGGCACGTGCAATCTCCTCGTTTTCGAATAAACTGGAACCACTAATTAAAGGGGATGCCAGTTTATCCCGCCATAAGTCACCGAGGGAATAGCAGGCTGCAGTTTTTTCTTGCACGCCCTCAATTTCTGGTACCTGCGTAAGAAAAACAGAAAGTTAAACCATCACAGATTCTGTGATAGTTTTCTGCTATGCATAACAATCAGTCAAGGAACAGCGTGATGCAGAAGTTTGGAATTGGTCAGGCGGCAACCAGGTACGAAGACAATCGATTATTATCTGGCGCAGGACGCTATGTCGAAGACGTTAATATCGAGGGACAAAGCTTCGCCGCCTTTGTGCGCTCTCCCCATGCCCACGCAACAATTAATTCTATCGATACCGCAGACGCGAGTGCTTTGCCAGGCGTGCTCGGAATCTACACCGTAGCCGAACTAAAGGCCGATGGGATCGGCGATATTCCTTGCATGGCCCCTGCCACAAATAAAGATGGATCGAATTGTGTCATGCCTCCCCGACCAGCATTAGCGGAAGGAAGAGTTCGCTATGTTGGCGATGCTGTTGCTGTGGTCATAGCCGAAACTCGAGTTCAGGCACTGGATGCGGCAGAAGCAGTGTGGGTTGATTTCGATTTGCTGCCTGCTGTGGTTGAAACCAATCAGGCCATGTCTGATTCCGATAATTTAGTTTGGGATGAAGCCGCAAAGAATCAGTGCTTCGATTGGGAAGATGGCGATGCGGCCGAAACGGAAAAAGCATTTGCTGAGGCCAGCCACACCGTGGAATTGGAATTGGTGAATAATCGCGTTATTCCAACATCCATGGAGACCCGTGGCGCTGTTGCCGCGATCGAAGAAGGTACTGGTCGTCTAACTCTTCATGTTTCCTGCCAGGGCGTACACGTGATGCGCCGCTTACTCGCTACGCAAATCTTTAATGTTGCAGAAGAAGAAATTCATGTTACCTGCAGCGATGTTGGCGGCGGCTTTGGCATGAAAATTTTTCTGTTCCCGGAATATGTTTGTGCGCTGTTTGCTGCGCGTAAGTTAGGGCGAGCGGTGAAATGGATTTCCGATCGCAGCGAAGCCTTTGTAAGTGATAGTCATGGTAGAGATCACGTGACTAATTTAAAGATAGCGCTTGATGGCGACGCCAAGATACTCGGCCTGCAAGTTAATACCGTTGCAAATCTAGGCGCTTATCTTTCCAATTTTGCGCCTTTTGTCGCTACCTCAGCAGGCGTACCAATGTTAGTAGGCTGCTATGCAATTCCTACTGCTTATGTGGAAGTGCAAGGTGTATTCACCAATACGACACCGGTCGATGCTTATCGCGGCGCTGGCCGCCCCGAAGCCATCTATGCCATAGAAAGATTGCTAGATGCTGCAGCGTTTGACTTGGGATTGACGCCGGATGAAATACGCAGACGCAATTTCATACGCGAAGAGCAGATGCCTTTCTCCACAGTATTAGGATCTAATTACGATTCTGGAAACTTTCAGCAAAATCTCGAAGATGCTTTAAAACTGTCTAACTGGAATGATTTCGAGTCTCGTCGTGCTGCCGCAAAAGATCGAGGAAAGTTATTAGGAATTGGTTTAGCCAGTTACATCGAACGCTGTGCCGGTGGCTCGCCGGAACAAGCAAGACTGGAAGTGTCCAACGAAGGTCATGTCACCTTATACATAGGCACGCTTTCTAATGGGCAGGGACATGAAACTGCGTTTCGACAAATTCTCTGCGAACGTCTGGGTGTTGCCTTCGAAGAAGTGACCATTGTGCAGGGGGATTCAGACCTAATTGAAACTGGCGGCGGTACTATGGGCTCGCGCTCAGTTCCTGTTGGAGGATCTGCTATAGGTTCGGCATCGGAAAAAATTATCGAACAAGCCAAGTTGACTGCAGCTGAATTATTAGAAACCGCTGTTAGTGATATTGAATTTATCAATGGCGAGTTTCGCATCGTGGGCACCGATCGCTCGCAGACTTTTTACAATGTAGCAAAGGCTGCGGCAGCCGATGGAGAAGTGGCCTTCGATGAGAAAGAATCATTTGCGCCCGGGGAAGCGACTTATCCAAATGGAACCCATGTGTGTGAATTAGAAATCGACGAAGCCACTGGAGAAATCGAATTGGTGGACTACACAGTAGTGGACGACTTCGGCCATGTGATCAATCCACTATTGCTGGAAGGCCAGGTACATGGAGGTATTGCTCAAGGTCTGGGTCAGGCCCTATTGGAAAGCTGTGAATATGAAGCAGAAACCGGGCAACTACTCTCAGCCAGCTTTATGGATTACACCATGCCACGGGCCGATGATTTTCCACCGATTCGATTCGATCTGAATAAGGTTCCCTGTAAGACCAACCCACTAGGAATTAAAGGCGCCGGTGAAGCCGGCGCTATTGGCGCACCACCTGCCATCATCAACGCTATCGTTAATGCGCTAAAGGATCATGGCGTGCGCCATGTGGATATGCCAGTCACCCCGAACAAGCTCTGGCATCTAATCCAGGGAGCGAATGCTTAGGAAGATTCTTGTTTCTTGTCCGCTGGAATCAAAAACCAGGTAGCAACAACAGCTAGCCCAAACAAAGTATAAGCAACAGCGAATACCCAAAGCGGGAAATCGTAGTACAGCAATTGCTGCAACCAATACTGCACGAAAGAAACTTCGTAACTCACCTCGCCTGCTCGTTCACGTAACCAATTCTCCAGGATAGTTAGTGGACATAATCTACCGAGCCACGCCTGCAAAACCACGATGCCGATTGCAACGAGGTGAAGAATTCTAAACCAGCGATTACGAACAACATCCCAACTAAAATATCCACCGGCGATAATCAGCAGCAATCCAATCACGATAAACAGCACAATACTGGTGTGAATGACTAGAACCGTGTCGGCGGCAATTTGATAGAAGTTATTCATTGCGCTGGAGCAATTAGTTTAAATTGTTTCTTTCTATTTTTAGTCGACCTAAGTAGTTACCGGGAGATAAAGGTTCGGGCCCAGTTGGATAACCATTGATCGCTAATACCCAGGCTACGATCGCAAGATAGTTATCATCACTTAGTGATTTTGGATTATCAGCAGGCATGTTACCAAGTATGCGATACCAGTAATCCAGCACAGTCATTCCATTCCATGTTGCCAGCGAGTTCTTATAAAACTCAATGTCGTGACAGTGAGCGCAATGCTCCGTGTAAAGCGCTTCGCCCTGACGAGCCTGTTCTTCGCTGTAGACCCCTTCGAGAAGATTGCTGGGTTGAGCTGTCACAGAGCAAGGAAAAAGAAGATACAAACAAAAAAACAGGAGCTGTATCAAGGCTCCTGTTTTTTTTCGAAAGGTTAAGTTCAATGTGTTCCGCGGTGGATGAATTTATGCAGGTCAGGTTTGATCGTATCGGCAACATAGATAACGCCGCCGGGAGCGAGAGTCATGTAGTGTGCTTCACCAAACTCTCCCAATGCTTTCCCAGGTTCTCCAGTGGCAGCCAATACCTTTCCGTTTTCATCGAGTTTCAATATCTCGCCAGCAAAACCACTTACCATCCATAAGGTGCCATCTTCATCAAAATGAAGACCGCAAGGCAGGCCCTTGTAATGCCACTCTTTTAGGTAAGTGCCTTCGTCATCGAAGATTTGGATGCGGCGATTCTGGCGATCTGCCACATAAATTAACCCTTCATCATCGACCACAATTGAATGGGGAGTATCGAACTGGCCGGGACCGGTGCCAGGCCCACCCCACTTTGTCATGAAGTTACCCAGTCGATCGTATTTAAGTAGTTGCGGCGTGCCGCGTCCGTGACCAACCAGGATAAAGACTTCACCTGCGGCATTAATCGTTAAATCAGTTGGCTCAAACAGCAGACCATCTTCCGGCTCTCCAGCTTCTCCGTGTTTACCGATCGTAAGTAATACGTCGCCTTCAAGGTTCATCTTACGCACTGTGTGACCGTTTACGTCGGTTGTCCAAATATTTCCCTGGGGATCCAGACGCATACCGTGAGGGCGAATGTACTGACCCTGCCCCCAGGTGCGCAGTAAGCGGCCGCGAGGATCAAATTCCATTAATGGATTTGGTCCGCGATTAAACAGAATGAGATGATCATCCTCTGTCCACACTACACTGGAAGCGGCTCCCAATTCGATATTGTGGGGAATATCCAATCCATGTTTTACCGGCACGTAACCAAGGTCAGGTGCAACTTCCATTTGCAAAGGATCGGGCCCAGGCAGAGCCTGACCGTAAACGCTCAAAGAAAATCCTAAAGCAATCAAGCTGCTTAATCCGATTAACTTGAATCGTAGAAATTTCATTACTCGTTCTCCAAACCTGTTAACTCTCAGTCTTCTTCAACTATTGGAGTTCCATCTCCATTCATTCCCATAGATTCGTAACGACGCCACCCTGCAAGAATACCTTGCAAACCATGATTTCCTTCATGACAGGCAAATTCATACATCTGATCCTCGATGGCACGTAGTGGAAATTTTACTGACCATGGCTGGTCCCAAGACTGTGAATCTTCGATTGTGAAATCATATTCGAGCGTATTCTCATCAATGCGTCTAATACGTTCTTCTAAAATCATTTGATCCGAGGCACCGCGCCCATTGTCATGGTAATAAAAGTGCCGCGTGTTAATGACCAGCGTATCGCCTTCAAATCGTGCAATAGCATCACCGTCCCACTTTATATGACGTGTCTGATGCTCATCATCGAAACGAATAATGCGTGCACGATGAATCATTTCACTAAGAATCATGATGTGATCTTTAGTTTGCACAATTTGAATATTGTTATTGTATGCGCCAGGTACGAGGGGCGGCCCAGCGCCTCCGCTCATCAAACAACGGTCAGCCAGCGTACGAGCTTCTGGCCCGATGCTCAGCCTCCTGTTTTCAGCCCTAACTCGAGACCTTTCTTGGCCCGATTCATTCAAAGCAGGCAAACGGCCATTAGGCGGATCATAGATCAAAGAAGTTCGGCGATCGGCGACGGTGTTTTCACCGCGCTCATACCAGAAGTTGTTATAAGAAATAACACCAGGTGGATAACCCGCTCCACCCACTGAATCGATTATTAAATCTCGGTTCTGTCGGCGCAGTTCGAATTCTTCCCATTCCGCAGCCTGATCTGCAGTCAGATACTCCAGATGCTCCAATTCTCTGGGGCGATTCAAGGGCGTAATGGTGCGATAGGTGTACGTACCCTGAAAGTCTGGAACACCATATTCGGTTCGCGGAATTTCAGGCGATTGGGCACTGGCCAGCGGAACTACTAAAAAGCCACTTAGTGCGAATTTGATTAGAGTTGAGGCTCTCATTGCGTTGAATCCTCCTCGCTCTGGTTATTGTTGGTCAGAAGAGAATCTGAATCCATCAAACTACGCGAACTGACTAATTTTTCAAGTGAATTTTGTCAGCCCACAGGCAATAAAAAAGCCAGACTAAGTACTCAGCCTGGCTTATAAAACGAGAATTGATTGGAAACTAGAAAGTACCGCTGACCTTTAGTGATACCGTTCTGCCAAAACCTCTGCACATATACTCGACTTCTTCCAAGATGTTCGCAGCTATGTGACCTTCATAGCGGATTCGATCACGGCAAACTTCGACGTCTGACAAGTTACGAGCATCGAGACGAAAGGTCACATCGCCGAAGGCGATAACCTCGACAAAACCGGTGAAATACGGATGCGCGTGATCGTTTTCGATGTCCTCAACATCCCAGCGCTTGGTACCACCATCGATACGGTTACGCATTTCGATACCCCAATTCAATCGTCTTGAAGGAATATCGTGACGAAAGCCCCAGTTGAATTCCCCGCGATGATAATTATTGAAGCGACGATCCTCTCCTGTAAAAGAATCATTTACCGAGGAATCCCGTGCATTAATTGTTGAAGTTAAGAGAACATTGGGCATGCCCAAACTGGATAGGCGTACCGAACCTTTCACTTCGAAGACATACATGTCGCCGGTACCGATATTTCCTGCCGCTGAACGAACGTCATCTGGACCGGTTGATAAATCGATACGTTGCAAGAAATCTTTGTGGCGGTGGTGATAGATATTCGCACTTACCACACCTTGATCATTAGGTAATCTGTATTCAGCAAGGAAGTTATAATTCCACCAGTAATCAGGTCGTAGATTTGAGTTGCCTGCTAATACGCTGGAGTCTTCGTCTTCCTGGTCACTGGTGGCAACGAAATCAGTAAAGCTTAATTGTCTAACCACTTTTTCGACTAACACCCGCAATTGCAATTGTGGTGTTACATCAAACCGATAATCGACCTTTGGTTTAAAGAAATTGAAATCGCGGCTGTTGTTAACGTCACCGCTCATGGAAATTTCAGATGTTTCATAGACCAGAGAGGTTTCCAGAGTCATTCGTGGGGATAAGCGCCAATTATGGATGGCAAATGGTTCGTAACGTACTTCCTCTACTCTGGAATTAGCGTTTGGCACATCTACCGGCGTTAATCCTCCGAATGCTGCAGAAGGTGTACCGGTTGCTGATAATGCTCCCAACGCTAAATTGGAATCAAGAATTGTTTCCGCGCGCTCTACACCAAACTCAATATCTTCGCCGATCAAAAAATCAGTAGTGTATGAACTTCTGATGATGCGCTCTTCGAGAATATTGCCTGTGCTTAAAAATAAATTTTTCTCTTCTGAGCCATCGTCGAAAATATCCCAACGCTCCCGAAGAACTGCAGTATCGTTTTGGTTAGCAATAAACAAGGCTTTAAAACGATCGCCATTATCGCGGCGATACTCGTAGTCACCACCTATTTCCCAGTTGGTTTTCTCACTGGGAATGTCTTCCCTGTCGTAGTCATGCAGCAATGAACCATCGCGAAGATCGACAGTGAGTCTTTCGACTTCCGTTGGGTCATCGTCTTCGGCAAACAATGCATTAAAGCGAACACTGCTTTTGGAATTAATTTGGTAATCTAGGTTGGTAGATAAGGTATAAGTCGTGTTATCGCGAATGCGTTCTTCGTCGATGAAATCGTTAGGTAACTCACCAGGGAGAATGCTGTTTTCTCGAATTTGGGTAAAGTTATAACCCGGGATAGCTGAACCACTAACAATGAAATTCAGATCTCCTGTTTGCCCAACATAGGTGAGGGAACCACCTGGTTCTGAGTTATTGTCGGAGTATAAGCTCGCATCCAATTCATAATTCAAACTTGAAGTTGAGATATCTTCAGTTAATACGATGTTCGCAATTTGGGTGCTACCTCTTACATCCAAATCCCCAGAGGTGCCGCGAATAATCTCAATGTAATCGACCTGGCCAGCATCGACTCGACGAAGTTGTGCTTCAGTATCGTTATTCTTGCCTGCGGTGCGCTTACCATTAATGAGAATTTGTACGCCACTGTTGCCCGAACCTAATCCACGACCACCGCGACTAACGTTAGCGAAACTTCCACCCCGATTACCGCCACGGCTACCTCCGCCTCCAGGTCCGCCGCGACTTATACTCGACGTTTCCATACCTGGAATACGGTTAAGCATATCCAGCGCCGTAACCGGAGCATATTCTGCAAAGTAAGTTGATGGATAGACGATTGTAGAGTCGTCGCCCACGGAATCTTGAGCACTTACATTAAGGGAAAAAGCACCTAATGAAAGGGTGAATAAAAAAATAAACACTGAACGGGTACGTATGTCAGCAAGGCGTCCTACCAAAGTGCTTTGATCATTCCTCAAAACAAATTCCTCGAGTGCGATTTCGGATGGGGAAACTAATTCAAATACAACAACTTATGTCGGCGCATTATACGGGCGCGAAACCCCACCAACTGTGACAATTTGCAAGTGTTAGGGTCAGCCAGTAACAATTAGAATGCAGTGTTTTTAGTTTTAAAATCAGGAAGTTATGAAGCCGAAATCAGTAACAATTCGTCACGAATTCACAATCAGGAACCCTCACCTGCCGCAGCCTGTTCTGCGCGAAGATTACAGGTGGTTACTTGAGGCAAATAAGTCATGTATTTGATCATCATGGCCCCACGGATATCTTGTTTTTCCAGGTAGGAAGTTTCATCAGTAACTTCGAAAACGCGACTCGTCGTTGCCACCAGATCGTCGTCCATAGGCATCGCACAGCGATGCATTCCGTGAGGTGAGGGAATGTTTTCGTCAGCTCCATCGCGGAACATAAAAACATCCATGGTGTCAGCGAAATACACGTACTCTACAACGCCATCGTCATTCAAATCCTGAGCACACATGTCATAGATAAGAAAATTGTCGCAATAGACGTTACTAACAGGGCCGCCGAAGCCTGTGACGCTGCAGGCATTGAAGCCGAACAAGGCAATAGCGACTAAAAACAGGCGAATGCTGTGTTGTCGAAGATTCATGTAATTAGAGCATCCATGAGTTTTTCTTAAGTGTAGTTCGTGACCTTGGTTAGACCGGTCATTTTTCAGTTTAATTAAATATCGGCCTAGCTGCGGGCAAGAATAGAACAGTTTTTTTACGTTTTAAAACCTAAAAACACCAAGGCTTTGAACCAGATCGCATAAGAAAGAGTTTTTCCGCAGGTAAAACTCACTAGCGACTCAGAAATTTCGTTTTCTGTGAAAACGATATTGATGGGAGCGTCCACCGTAATGGAGCTTTTTCGAGAGAAAAAGCGGGGAATGGTGCCAGAAACGAAAGAATCCCCGAATAGATTTGTGCCAGATCAGAAAGGATTCCCGCATAGATTTGTGCCAGAAATGAAAGAATCCCCGAATAGTTTTGTGCCTGCCATGGAACCACTGTGTTCTAAGCGCATTTTTCAAGGAAAAATGCGCTCGTCCAGTAGACGCTCCCATCGCCTCGCGGTGCGAGGTTCCTGAGTCGCTAGTGGTTCACAATTTTTCCTTTGGAAAAATTATGAACCGCTAGGAAACGAAAATCTCGCCTTCTCCGTCCTATCACTAGCAGGCCACCGTTGCGTCATTGTCTTGCGACGGGTATAAAATCGAATAGCGTCCGGCCCATAAACATACAAGTCACCAAACAACGACCGCTTCCACCCACCAAAACTCTGGCAGGCCACTGGAACCGGTAATGCCACATTGATACCCACCATGCCTACCTGAATGTTATCGCTGAAATAGCGGGCAGTTTCTCCGTCACGGGTAAACACGCAAGTGCCGTTTCCGTATTCATGTTTATTTATGAGGGTCATTGCTTCGTCTAAATCCTTCACTCTTACCACGCAAAGTACCGGCCCGAAAATTTCGTCGGTATAAATACTCATGCCTGCGGTGACTTCATCGAACAAACAGCCGCCAACGAAGAATCCTTTCTCATGTCCTGGCACCACCAGGTCGCGACCATCAACGACTAACTCGGCGTCTTGCCCTAAACCCTGTTCGATATAGGAATGAATCCGATTGAGCGCATCTTTGGTAATTAGTGGGCCCATGTCATTGGAAACGTCTTCACCCGGACCTACTTTGAGTTCATTGATGCGATTTTCTAATCGAGTGACTACTTTGTTTGCAACATCTTCGCCTACACAAACTGCCACTGAAATTGCCATGCAACGTTCACCGCAGGAACCATAGGCTGCTCCCATCAAGGCACTCACCGCATTGTCTACATCTGCATCGGGCATTACGACGGCGTGATTCTTTGCTCCACCCAGGGCCTGCACTCTTTTTCCGGCGTCAGTTCCTCTCTGGTAGATGGATTCGGCAATGGGAGTAGATCCAACAAAACTCACGGCTTGAATTCGCTCGTCGTTGAGAATCAAGTCCACGGTTTCTTTGTCGCCGTTTAAGACATTGAATACTCCATCAGGCAATCCTGCTTCAGTAAACAGCTTGGCGACATAAACAGAGGGGGAAGGATCTCGCTCTGAGGGTTTTAAGATAAAAGTATTGCCACAGGCGATTGCCAGAGGAAACATCCACATAGGCACCATCGCTGGAAAATTAAATGGCGTAATACCGGCCACTATTCCAAGTGGTTGAAATTCTGACCAGCTATCAATGTTAGGACCGGCATTCTTGGAGAATTCACCTTTTAATAACTCAGAAATACCGCAGGCATACTCCACCACTTCGATGCCGCGCCCTAGTTCGCCGCGAGCATCATCCAATACCTTGCCGTGCTCTGCAGTTATTAACGCGCAAATTTCATCGGCATGCTCTTCCAACAATTGCTTGAAGCGAAATAGGATTTGCGCTCGCTTTTGGGGGGGCGTGTGACGCCATGCAGGAAAAGCCTGATGCGCTGCCAACACCGTGCGCTCGAAGGCTTCCGCATCGGCCATCGCTACTCTTTTGCTTACTTGTCCGCTAGCCGGATTGAAAACGTCACAGGCTCTTCCTTCTCCAGCTACTTCATTGCCATCGATATAATGACCGAGCACGGGAAGGTC
The DNA here is from genome assembly GCA_012103535.1 of Pseudomonadales bacterium. GTDB lineage: Bacteria > Pseudomonadota > Gammaproteobacteria > Pseudomonadales > Pseudohongiellaceae > UBA9145. The sequence goes on along the minus strand of WLWQ01000002.1, from coordinate 791,993 downwards.
GAACTGATCTGCTTCTGCCGATTCAAGCGAGCTCATTAAGAGATTCTCCTACTGCATTTACAAAAGCATCTATCTGTTCTTTATTCGCAGTAAATGGTGGCGCCATTTGCAAGGTATCGGCACCCCAGCGAATGTAAAATCCTTTCTCAAAGCATTTCAAACCAATTTCAAAAGGGCGGCGCAAAGGTTCGCCTGGATAATGTTCCAGCGATAAACCAGCCGCGAAACCATAGTTCCTGATATCGGTAACAAAAGGCGCCGAGCTTAAACTATGAACCGCCTCTTCAAAGACACCTGACATTTCTTTTACTTGCTGCACTAAATTTTCTTTCACCAGCAGGTCCAGTGCGGCGATACCGGCAGCGCAAGCAACTGGATGGGCAGAGTAGGTATAGCCATGGGGAAATTCCACCATGTATTCCGCACCGCCATTTTCCATATAGGCATCGTAGATAGTGTTGCCAACCACGACCGCTCCCAGGGGCAGCGCACCGTTTGTAATTTGTTTAGCTAGAGTCATGATGTCAGGCGTTACCCCGAACTCTTCGGCACCCGTTAATGAACCCATGCGACCAAAGCCGGTGATGACTTCATCGAAAATTAAAAGAATATTGTGCTTGTCGCAGATCTCCCGCAGTCGATTCAGATAACCCTTGGGTGGTGGCAACACCCCGGCCGTTCCAGACATCGGTTCGACTATGACAGCAGCGATGTTGGAAGCATCGTGTAAAAGCACCAGGTCTTCCAACTCATCAGCCAAATGAGCACCGTGCTCTGGCATGCCCCTGCTGAATTTGTTTTCTTCCAGTAGGGTGTGAGGAATGTGGTCAGACTCAACAGACTGACCGAATAATTTTCGGTTAAAGCCGATGCCGCCGACACTTAGTCCACCAAAATTTACACCGTGGTAGCCTTTATGCCGACCGATAAACTTGGTTTTACTAGGCTGACCTTGATTGCGCCAATAGCCACGAGCGATTTTTAGTGCCGTATCCACCGTCTCGGAACCTGAATCTGTAAAGAAAACTTTATCCAGTCCAGAAGGGGTCAGTTCTACTACTTTGTGCGCTAATTCGAAGCTAAGAGGATGGCCATATTGAAAGCCTGGCGAGTAATCCAGAGTTGAAATCTGTTTCGATACTGCTTCATTGATTTCTTTGCGATTGTGCCCGGCTCCACAAGTCCATAATCCAGACAATCCATCAAATATTTGACGACCTTCAGCATCGGTGTAGTACAAACCATCTGCTGCAACGAGAATGCGAGGATCTTTCTTAAACTGACGATTGCCAGTGAACGGCATCCAATGCGCATCGAGTTTTTCTTTTTCAATTGTCACTTTGATCTATCCCCCTACTCAATCAAGTGTCTACAACTTGACCAGTAATTCTTACATCATCTGCTGCGAAATCGATACTCGCTAAATCGTCACGATAAGCAGCTTCCAATTCCTCGTCGGGCCACATTATCGTTACCACATAGCCGACGAGCAATGCCGACAAAAACGAAGGTGGCATGGTTTCTAAAGCAGTAAAGTAAGGCCCGATCGAATCCATGCCCTGCAGCACAAACTTACTGATAATGGTCATCATGAATCCAGTCACCATCGAAGCCATGGCAGCGCGTTCGGTAAACTTCGACCAGAAAAGAGAAAGGATTATCATGGGACAAAAGGTAGCCGCTATTCCTGCCCAACCAAATATCACAAACCAGAATATAGTTCGGCTCGGCGATAGAACGGAAACCAGGACTGCAACTCCCAGCGCAAAAACAGCCAGCATAATTGTTATGCGTCGACACATGCGCGCAGCATCACTGTCTGACAATACTGGATTGTAAATTTTTTCATAGATGTCGTGAGTAATGGCACCGGCGGACATAACTAACAGAGAAGAAACTGTGGACATAATTGCAGACAGAACCGCTGCCACATACAGACCGACGATCCACGGTGGGAAAGTATATTCAACCAGTTCCGGTAAAACATTTTGCGCGCCATTTCCCAAAACTGTATCAGGCTCTACCCCTTGAGTAGTAAAAATGTAACGCCCCAGAACTCCAATACTCACTGCTGAGAAATCCACCAGAATCGTAAACAGCACCGCGACCCACTTACCCCGATCAATCTGCGCTTCGCTGCGAATTGCAATCAGTCGTGCAAATACCTGCGGTGATCCTAAAAAGCCCAGACCGATTAAGGCCATGCCAATCACTACCGACAGATTCATGAGATTGAATCCGCCCTGTCCCCACATATTCACTAAACCTGGGTCTATAGCAACCAAGCCATCGTAGATTGAACCGGAGTTAGAAATGGTGAGATAGGCTACTGCAGGTAATAGCATTAAACAGACTAGCATTACCGCGCCTTGAAACATGTCAGTCCAGGCCGCGGCGAGAAAGCCACCGGCAATGCAATAAGTAGCGACCACCACGAAGCCGACGATCGCGCCGGTTAAATAATCCCATTCGAGAAAGGTTTCGAAAGCAGAGCCAGTGGCGTCAATCTGTGCGGAGATATAAATAAGTACGAAGATCGAGAGGACGAATGCAGACAACACTCTTAAGACATGAGTTTTCGATTGAAACCGACTCACCATATAGTCGATCACAGTCATGGAATCGTATTTGTCGGTGAGACGTTTGAAGCGCTTTGCCATTAGGAACCAGCAACCCGCTACGCCAAGCAACTCACCGACAACGACCCAGTAGGCAGAAAAACCGACCATGGCTCCCATGCCGGTAAGACCTAATAACAACCAGGCAGATTCACCGGTAGCCTGAGCAGAAAATGCCGCAACCCAAAAACTTAGAGATTTCCCGCCAATAACAAAGTCATTCATGGTGCGAATTCGGCGCGAGGCAAGATAGCCCAAAAACATCAGGATGCCGAAATACAGAATAATCATGGAGTATTTTTCAAACATGCCAAATCCTTAGCACAGGGAATAGCCGATAATACCTCTGACCGGCTTAAGTTACATCCTCGGCTTCCCTGGAAATAGCGCTATACCGATACTTCCATTTGAATGTAGCAGCGGGCATAGGGAGAAGGCTCACCAACGATACGCTGGAAACCCATTTTCTTGTAGAGATTGATAGCAGGAGTAAGCTTGGTGTTACTCTCGAGAAATACAGACTTGCCGCCTCGCTTATTGGCGACTTCCAACATATGCAGACCCAATAGGTATCCAATACCCAGTCCCTTGGCAGAATCATCCACGGCCATTTTTGCGAGTTCATAGCGCTCATCGCTGTGTTTAATCAGTGCGCAGGTACCCACTGTTTCGTTTTCGTAGAGCGCCATAGCTATATAACCGCCGTTATCCAGAATGTATTCACGAGGGGCGTCCAGCATGACTCGGTCTGATTCTTCGACATCAAAATATTTTCCAATCCATTCGTAATTTAAATCGCTAAATGCCTTAGCGTACTTATCTTCAAACTCAACGAATTTAACTTTCGCCTGTTCCCGGGACTGGTGTTTTTCTTTTATACGAGAAAACAAATTTTTCTCTTCTAATTGATATTCAAACTCGGTTATCGCTTCCCATAAATCGTTTTGCGATTGGGCCAACAAATCTTGAACCACGGCTTCGACATCACCGCTTTGACGCTGAAATTTTTCCAGTTGCTGTTTACCTTTCTCGGTTAAGCAAACCTGATTAACACGACCATCCCCAGGAACCTTTTCGCTGCAACACATCCCGGCCTTCGTCATTTCTTTCACGATTTTGCTAACCGAAGCATGGGAATGGCCAATGGCTTCAGCGAGAGCAGTAATTGACATGCAGGATCCATCTTTCAACATGAAAAACACTGGGAACCACTTGGGATCCATTTGCACGCCATAGAGTTGATAAACTTTTTCCGCTTCGGCTCCTAATGATTCGCCGAATTGACGCAGGCGGCTGCCAAGGGCCATTTTTCCTGATTCTTCGTAGAGTTTAAGCATATTCACACCAGTTACGTAACTAGTTACACATCTCAGTCTAATAGACTCAAATCTCTACTTCAAGCCAAACCTGACATCTAGCCGCATCCCTTTTGAGTTGCTGCATGGGTAGCGCTATAGTTGCAGTTCGCCTTTAGGTCCACTTACTGAAAAGAGCATAAAAATTGAAGGAGACTCTTCGTGGCAAAATTTTCCCGTCGTAAATTTATTGGTTCCAGTTCAGCGCTCGCTGCTGCCGGATTAGGTTTACCTACTCATTCGGCTTTAGCCCAGGCAGAACCAGCGAATGCGCAAGCAGCACCCGACTACATTGTTATCAATGCACGGGTATTTACCGTTGATGATGATCAGCCCAACGCGGAAGCATTTGCAGTGAGCGGTGATCGCTTTGTTGCCGTTGGCTCAACAGCAGATATTCGCAACATGGCAGGTTCGGGCACCGAAATTATCGATGCGGAAGGCCTGATAGTGACACCTGGCTTTATCGATGCACATTCCCACCCTTCCGGCGCGGGAGTTAACGAACTTGTGCAAGTGAATGCAGATCTCAGATCGGTCACTGAACTACAAACAGCGCTGCGGGAAAGAGCCGATACTACTCCAGACGGTCAATGGGTTCGGGCATTCAAATATGACGATACCAAACTGGCAGAAGGACGCCCGCTAAATCGATTTGATATTGATGAAGTTGTTCCCAACAACCCTGTCGTTGTTGGACATAGAGGCGGCCATACCAGTGTCTATAACACTACCGCCCTGGCAATGGCTGGCGTTACTGCAGAGACTCCAGATCCGCCGGGTGGTCGATTTTATCGTGATGCCAACGGAGTCCTCACTGGCTTAGTTCAAGGACCAGCTCGATCTGTATTTAGTGGGCTAATTTCTTCTGACTCGACTCGAGAGCAAAGAAGAGATGGTGTAAAACTAATCTCGGAATTGATGACGCAAGCCGGATTAACGTCAGTCCATCAAACTAGTGCCGGTCGCAACGACATGATTGCCTATCAAGACGCGAGAGCAGAAGGTGGTTTGCGCTTTCGTATGTATTTATTCCCTCGCGGTCAGTTATTCGATGATCTCGTTAATGCCGGAGTGCGCACTGGCATGGGCGATGAAGTATTTCGCATCGGAGCAGTTAAGTACACGGCAGACGGCTCAGCATCCGAACGCACTATGCGCATGAGCACTCCTTACGAAGGCAGACCTGAAGACTTTGGTTTGCTATATATGACAGAACAAGAAATTCATGAAGAAGTAGAAAGAGCTCATCGCAATGATTTCCAAGTCGCAGTGCACGCGAATGGTGATGTAACTATTGCAATGGTGCTGGATGCTTTTCAACGGGCACAGGAACTTTGGCCAAGAGAAAACACCAGACATCGCATCGAACATTGCTCCCTGGTCAATCCAGAATTGTTAGGAAGAATTAGAGATTTAGGTGTAGTGCCTGCGCCTTTTTATACCTATGTGCATTATCACGGCAACAAGTGGGTTGAATACGGCGAAGAAAGAATGCGCTGGATGTTCGCCCACAAGTCTTTTCTGGATTATGGTATTCCTGTAGCGCCTGCATCGGATTATACGCCAGGACCTTACGAGCCAATGATGGCAATCCAAAGCATGGTTACGCGCAAAGATTTTGACGGCAGAGTTTGGGGTCCGAATCAAAGAATTACTGTCGATCAGGCTCTTAAAATCTGCACAATGAACGGTGCTTACGCGTCATTCGAAGAAAACATTAAGGGCAGCATTACTGCAGGAAAGTTAGCAGACTTTGTCATTCTTGCGGACGACCCACATGATGTAGATCCTGACCAAATTAAACACATCGAAATCGTGCGCACTGTGGTTGGTGGAACTACTATGCATGCCGCTTGAGGATGTATAGTTGGGGTTACTAATAGCTTAACTAGTTTGGCTGGGAATTTTTTTTGTTCAGGTCTACTATGATCCTATGCGTTTCCTCATCGCCCTCATTGTCATAGCCGCTATCGCCTATTTTGGCATGAACAGCCAACAGGAAGTGAGTGATCGCGGAGACATTCGCTACGCTTACTGCAACGATCGGGCGAACGGCGAGTTGTCTGAATACGCCATGTGCCGATGCCTGCGCCTGAACAACACAGTGCAATACAACCGCGAAGTAGACGCCTGCATGACCAACCCCACGGTGTATGCCGAGGGGTTTGATGGTGAAATTCCGGAAAGGATCCGTAGCCAGCTCTAGCTTGCTAGAAAATTTTTCGTTGTCGCTCAGAAATAGGTGTTTATTGCAGTTACTAGCTCAAGTTCGAGTTAATCTCACGAGCCAGTTGTCTGACATCAAAGGAAGCGCTGTCACCTTCCCTGACTATGCTGCTGTCTAATACACAGTCACTTACAGATTCTAAAAGCCGGCGGGATACTTCTTTGAGTTGCGCATCACCACTCTCATCTTGCGCGCCAAAAACTGCGAGATCACAGCGGTTGATGCCAAGGCCATTTTTAACCAACTCGTCCGCGCTAATTTCTTGCACAACTGCATTTACTCCTGGTTCACATAATGCTGCTTGCAAACCACTGTGACTGGAAAAATTTGCCGGTGAAACCAGATTGCCATCAATCAACATTCCCTTTCTTGGTAGCCAGACATACTTTAGAGTACTTCCCCTGCAGAAATTCAGCGATCTTTGCACCGCTATTCTTATCTGGGGCTGGATCTAGCAATACGATAGTAATAACCCTGCCTTTATCCTCGTCACCGAACCATTCCGATAAAATAATTTCTTCTTCGTTAAGAATTAGACCAGGAGTAACATTTACCTCACAGAAGGCAGCTCCGACTTCCCAATAAGGTTTACTAATGTCTCTGCTAATAAAACCCAATCCTGCTACATCGATATCAACAATGGCTGCGGTTCGCTCCGCTAATTGAATATTGACTGGATGAACTTGGCTGGTTAGATCTTCCATCGATCCGCCTGTTGACAGGTTGGCTTGGGATCTCAATTTAGCCATCTGCCCACTGCTGGGAACTGAATCCATTTTCATTTCTTGTTTCTTTAGTTGTGCCTTCGCTTCATCATCATTTGGAATCGGCTGCCAGTCATTAGCTAGTCGAGTTTCATTGGTTTTATCGATTAGCGCTTGGACTGATGACGTTCCATCGCCAATTACGTGTGCAGGAAGTTGTCGCCGGGCTGAACGAAACTTTCCATTAATGACCATGATTCTATGCTGCTCACCCGGTATCTGTTGTTCAACTATTACCGGACCATGCTTACTCGCTTCGTTAAAGGCATGGGTAACTTCCTGTTCGTCTCTTACATCGACAAACACCGCTGTACCGAAATCATTTCGTGCCGGTTTCACTACGACCGGAAAGCCAAGTTTTCGCGCCGCTTCGAGCGCTGCACCTGGTTCAGTCACTACAAGCTGTCGCGGCACAGGTATTCCCTGGGCACGTAACATATTTGCGGTGGTGTACTTATCGGTAGCGATGCGAGATGCAATCAAACTGGTTGAGCTGGTGTAATTTTGATGAATTTTTTTTATTTTGGCACCTTGCCCAAAAGCTAGAATTGCACCATCGACGGTTAAGGGTAGCCAGGGAATGCTACTTTCTTCCGCTTGCCTGATAAAAGGTATTTGCGTGGTTCTGGAACTGATAAACACCCTTTCGAACTCAGTAATAATGTTTTGGATTCTTTCTTTGGATAAGAGTTGAGGATTCATGCAGTGCAGACATGCTTCGGCTGCAATTTGTCCGGCAGCAGTGGCTAAATGATCAAGACGGCACTCGAATACAACATGTTCACTCTGGGCACCTTCACCGATTTTTAAAACCTGGGCGAAGCTCACTGGCAATCCACACCAGCGCTGCAAGGTCAAAGCAAGTGTGTTTAAGACTTCAGCAAATGTATTAGCGGGAATTGAATCTGCTAATGCCGGCATTGAATCGAGATTTGTCTTGGCAGCAGTGGATCGAAATTCGTTGATTAGCTGCAGAGCCGAATCTAGAAACTGCTGATCGACAGCCTTGCCACTAACACTTTTATCCAGCTCCGCCACGAGAATCGAATTTCGACAATAGAGATTTGCACCTTGCAGAATTTTTTTTGGTGCATAAACCGCGAGTGATTGTTGGTTAGAGTCCAAACTCAAAATCCTTTTATTGTTAATTCGACACTGTCATTTCGAAGAGAATTAGTTTTGTTAGTTTATCGTCAACCATCTGCACTTCTTGTGAATTACGCCGACTCATAAAAATCTTTCCGCCAACTCAATCCAGACTGGAATCATTATGAACGCCACCAATGTCTGTACCGTAATAATATTCGCCATTAGGCTTACATTTCCACCTAGTTGTCGCGCGAGAATGTAAGCACTGGGTGGTGACGGTAAGCAAGACAGAAGCAGTAAGGCGCTTCCTAGCACTCCATTTACTTCAAACAGAATACAGGCAGCTAATACCAGACCAGGAAAAAGCAGCTGCTTGTTAGCAACCGCAATGACCAATTGCCAGGTTTGCTCTCCAAGCGCGATGAAGCGTATACCAGCCCCTACCGCCAGTAATCCAAGTGGCAATGCGGGTTGGCTTAGTATTTCAATGGATGCTCGAAGCAGATTCGGCAGATTGTAGCCACCAAAAGAAATTGCCAATCCAGTAAGACAAGCAATCACCAGCGGATTTGTCACCACGGCACCGGTGATAATGAAAACACGTTTGGCGCTGCTTTCCCCTTGCAGGCTAAGCGAAGCAACACTCAATACATTCACCAGTGGAATATAAACAGCAATACATAATGCCGCGACAGTGATGCCGCGGTCGCCGTAGAGCGCCTCGATCAAAGCTAAACCTATATAGGTGTTAAAACGAATGGTTCCCTGATACACCGAACTGAGAGTCGAGAGATCTCCCGCAATAAAATTGTGTAACGCCACAAACAGCACCGTGACAACAATTAGCGAGAGCCCAATAACCAAGGTAATGTCAGTAATCTCATCCCAATCGAAGCGAGATTCAGATAGACGCAATACCAATAAGGCTGGAAAAAACAAATAGTAGGTAAGTTTTTTCACGTCCGCCCAAACTGACTGACTAAACAAAGGAAGGCGGGAGAGACAAAAGCCGATAAGTATGATTGCGAATATCGGCGTGAGTGCTGTTACTAACATGGGCGCAGTCTAGCGACGAATCTAAGAGCTTACCAGCGATAAAATTAAGCGCTTTCTAATAAATCATAGTAGAATCCGCTGCTTCCTTTTACTCATCGCACCTACTGCAATTCGATCATGGAATATCTCGCAATAATCGTATTTGTGATTAGCACTTGTGTGACACCTGGCCCCAACAATGCGCTTATCATGGCATCAGGGCTAAATTATGGTGTGCGCCGAAGCTTGCGACATTTCTTCGGAATCTGTATTGGATTTCCTGCGATGATCGTGGCTGTAGGCCTAGGTATTGCCGGTCTTTTTGAACAAGTACCTGTCCTCCATGTCATTCTTAAACTAGTGGGTGCCGCCTATCTCACCTATCTTGCCTGGCGTATAGCATCGGCACCCATATCTGAAATCAACGAAACCAAAGGTAAGCCATTTACTTTCCTCCAGGCTGCTGCTTTTCAGTGGGTCAATCCTAAAGCCTGGGTATTGGCGGTAGGCGCCACGGTAACCTACACAGTTATCTCCGATTCCTATGTGATTCAGGTTCTGACAATTGCGCTTCTATTTATGCTGTTCGGTGCACCGTGCACTATGTTGTGGCTTTGGTTTGGCGCCTCACTAAAAACCATTTTGCAGAAACCTTCCTATGTGAGAATCTTTAATGTAAGTATGGCGACATTGCTTATGGGTTCTCTAATACCGATTTTTATCGAACTCTATCAGCAATTCGCTGTTTAAAATTCATCAATAAAACACGAAGGTGGCCTATGAAGAAGTCACTATGCCTCGCCGGGATTGGAATAGCGGCGTTGACGGCTTGCAGCAACGAAGAGAACGCGCTTGAGCTCACTTCCCTCGCTGATTCCTCACCGAAAAACGTCATCTTTATACTCACAGATGACCATCGTTTCGATTTCATGGGATTTACCGGCAAAGTACCCTGGCTTGAAACCCCAAACCTGGACCGGCTAGCCAGCGAAGGAGCATATTTTCCAAATGCCTATGTGACGACTTCTCTGTGTTCGCCATCGCGTGCTTCGATTCTCACCGGCCTTTACTCCCACACTCATACGGTGGTTGATAACGCCGCTCCCGATCCGGGCAATCTAACCTTTTTCCCCCAGTACTTGCAGGAAGCGGGTTACCAGACCAGCTATTTCGGCAAATGGCATATGGGCAACCACAGTGATGACCCTCAACCTGGATTCGATCACTGGGAAAGTTTTCGCGGACAAGGTGTTTACTATGGCCCAACGCTAAATATTAATGGTGAGCGCACTACTTACGACGAAGATGTCTATGTAACCGACCTGCTCACGGAGCATGCGGTCGACTGGCTGGATCAGCGCAATGACGATCAGCCCTTCTTCATGTATCTATCTCACAAAGCGGTGCATAGCCAGTTTGCGCCTGCGGCGAGACACCTGGGCTCATACGACGAAGAGGAAATTATCTATCCCCCTTCTTATGAAACACCTCTGTACGGAGAGACTTCACTTCCCAGTGATAGCAGTGACGGCGATCCTGCTCGAGGCAAAGAATACTATGGAGACAATCGCATTCCGGATTGGGTAAAAGATCAGAGGGAATCCTGGCACGGTGTGGATTACATGTATCACGGCCAGATTAATTTCGAAGACTTTTTTCATCGTTATACGGAAACCCTCATGGGAATCGATGACAGTGTCGGGGCTGTGCTTGATTTCCTCGATGAAAACGATCTGGCAGAAGACACCTTAGTTATTTATATGGGTGATAACGGTTTTTCTTTCGGTGAACACGGCCTTATCGACAAGCGTCATTTTTATGAAGAGTCCGCAAAGGTTCCTCTGTTAGTCCGTTGGCCGACCGAACTGGAAGGTGGTGCTCCTATTGAATCCCTCGTCCAGAATATCGATATTGCACCAACTATATTAGAGGCTGCTGGATTGCAGGCCCCGGCGCACATGCAAGGCATGTCGTTTTCACCATTGTTTAACCGTGAAGATACAGCTTGGCGCGACCGGATCTTTTATGAGTACTACTGGGAAATGGATTTTCCGCAAACACCAACCATGTTTGGTGTACGTACAGATCGATACAAGTACATTCGCTATCATGGTATCTGGGACACCAATGAGTTTTATGATTTGCAGAGTGATCCCAATGAGATGCAGAATTTGATCGATGCTCCTGAACATCAGGAGCGCATTGAGTCTTTCGCCCAGGACATCTATCGCTGGCTAGAAGAAACTGGCGGTATGAACATACCGCTCAAAAATATAGTGCGGCCAAAATTTGGCGATCACCGCAACCAAAATGTAATTTAGAACCAGAGAAAAAGTGTTATGCAATTTTTAGTAGTAGCCTATGACGGCAAAGATGATGAAGCAGCGAATAGGAGAACTGCGGCTCGACCAGCGCATCTGGAAGGCGCCAAAGAACTAAAATCTTCTGGCAACATAATTGTCGGCGGCGCCATACTGGATGAAAATGAACAGATGATCGGCTCCACCCTATGCGTGGATTTCGAAAGCCGTGAAGACCTGGACGAGTGGCTGGCAAACGATCCCTATGTGACCGAAGGGGTCTGGCAGGATATTACGGTGCAGCCTATCAGGCTGGCGATTAAGCCCTGATCAACAGATTTTCAGTTCCCGATACTGTGCTCTTGCAAGAACGCACGAATCTCACGATAGATATCTGCCATTTGTTCAGCACTAAAACCGCCATGGCCACCGCCTTCAATGGTTAGCAATTGATTTGGCACTTCCGCTCTATCCAGTGCTTCATGCAAGCGCATGCCATGGGAGAATGGAACAATTGAATCTTCATTGCCGTGAATGGTGATAATAGGTGGCAGGTCATCACGAACATGATTAAGCGGCGAGACTCGGGCCGCAGTGGCAATACGATTCGACGAACTTCCAATCCACGCCTCGGTGAAATTTCCGGAAGTACCAGGACCATTATTGAGCAGATCAGACAGGCTGGTTATGCCATACCAGTTAACAATGGCTGCAACTTCTAATGGCTCCATGTTAGTCGGACCAATATCCCAGGTACTGCGCATTCTATCCCCGGGACACTGCCGCTCCATGCCCACATCCGAGGTGAACATGCCTGTGGTTAAAGCCAAGTGTCCACCGGCGGAATTCCCAGTGACAACAATATTCTCTTTATCGAAGCCATACCGCTCGGCGTTGCGGTAAATCCAGCGCAGCGCACAACGGGTATCTTCTACTGCCGCTGGCGCGTGTGCAACATCCGCCAGACGGTAGGCAACATTGACTACTGTCCAGCCCATTTCCAGATAAGGTAGAAAAGTGAGGGAAGAACCTTCTTTGCTGCCGTTAGTCCAACCCCCACCATGTATATACATGAGCGTAGGATTAGGACCGTTAACATTTCGTGGTCGATAGACATCGAGCTTAAGATCAACACCACCAGCACGTTGATAAGTTAAATTTGGAATTACAGAATAGGTACTGGTGACATCTACAAAACTCCGGTCGCCAGACTGTGCATAACTTAAAACTGAGCAAATAAAAGTTAAGATTAACAGAGCGGCTTTAAGCGATATAATTTTCATAACAATGCCTATATGGAAAATGTTGACTGGCGAATGACGCAGTCGAATTAAAAAATGTTATTCGTTGCTGATTACCAACTCTACCAAGATAATTAGCTCTCTCCAATGCCAGTATTTATGCGGATCGCTTTAGTGGTATTCTGCACCAAGAAATATTGCTCGGCCCGGGAGAATAGAAATGCGTCGACCTTGGCAACCAACAAAAATTCGATGGCTTGCATGTTGTCTGTTGATGGCAAGCTTTATGTCGAACTCCTCAGCCCAACAGCCCTTTGATTGGCAAGCCTTGCAGGATATGCCGGAAGGCAAATGGGAGCCCGGAGTAATTAATCTAGATAACAGACTCTACCTGTTCGGTGGCTATGCCGACGGCGTTGTTTCCAGTAAGCGCTCGGAATTTTTTGATCCCAGTGATGGCAGTTGGAATCTGATTCAGGAACTTCCCAGCGCAATCACTCACATGAACATGGTGCTAGATGGACGCACTGTATGGTTTGCCGGTGGTTTTAAAGATGGCTATCCCGGGCATGCTATCGCTGAAGTCTGGAATTACGACGTCGAACAGGATCGTTACACTGCGGCACCCTTATTGCCAGATCCCCGTGCCGGCGGCGGTCTCGCCTTGGTTGGCAGAGAGCTCCATTATTTTGGGGGATTGATGTCTGACCGCGATACTGATTCGCCGGATCATTGGGTGCTCAACCTGAATGACTGGGCAATGGGTAATGCTCAATGGCAAACCTCCACTCCCATGCCGACACCGCGCAATCAGTTTTCCACGGTAGCATTTCAAGGAAAGATTTATGCCATCGGTGGTCAGTTTAACCACGACAGTCAACAACTGGATCAAGTTCGGGTCGACATTTTCGATCCCCAAACAGAATCCTGGAGTAGTGGCCCACCTCTTCCCAGAGGACATTCTCACGCCGAAGGCGCGACTTTGGTTTATGACGACAAGATTTGGATGATCGGTGGTCATACCACTCCAACAGGTGGCACAAAATCACAGGATCCCGATATTCTGACTCTTTCCGCGGGCGGGCAATGGCAGAAAGTTGGAGAATTACCGAATTCACTTTCTTCTCCAGCGGCGGGCATAATCGATGGTGTGCTTTATGTCGGTGGAGGCGCTTACGGTGGCAGCACGGTACAGGCAAAAATGTGGATGGCGCCGCTGCCTTAGACTGGCATTTACCCGTTACGCTTTGTTTCTTTTTATTTATTGCAGTATAGCCACGCCTAAGGTACTGTTTTTCGGTTAAATATGCACAAAATGTACGCTTTCCGCCGATACATAAGTTATTGAAAAGCTAAACATTTTGAGCCCCGATTAGCGGAGCCCTTATGCAACCAATCAGGAAGAATTGGATCGGAACCGGCCTGACGATTTCAGCGCTGGTTGTCGGCGTGATTGGGCTCAGCAACTCCAGCCAGTTAATTAGTCAGCAAGCCTCTGCTCAGGAGCCCTTTGGGGCCGATGATATGCAGCAGGTAGTCAATCAGTATTGCCTCGCTTGTCATAACGACGCATTAGCAACTTCGGGCCTATCACTGCAAAATGTAAGTTTCACCGATATCGCTACCCATGCCGAGACCCTGGAAAAAGTCGTCAAGAAGTTACGGGCGCATATGATGCCGCCGGCCGGCATGCCAAGACCCTCATTCGAAAGCTATGACGTAATCGCTGATTGGCTGGAAGCGGAATTGGATGATTCCTGGGCAGCAAATCCAAATCCCGGGCGCGTCACTCCTCTGCACCGAATGAACAGATACGAGTACAACAACTCCATCAATGAATTGTTAGGACTCGATGTCGATATCATGGATTTGTTGCCAGGCGACCCAACGGCCGATGGCAGCTTCGACAATATTGCAGCGTCCCTGCCATTTACTACTGCACATATGGAACGTTACATGACGGTAGCCCGACAAGTCACACGGCTTGCCACCGGCTTACCGCCACTTAATCCCAGCGTTTCCACCTACGAAATTCCACTGTATATGAGTCAGGACTGGCGTCAGACCGAAGACATGCCTTTCGGTTCTCGCGGCGGAATTTCTGTTACTCACCATTTTCCAGTGGAAGGGGAATACACCTTCAAGATCAATCTTGAAACCAACTATCAGGATTATGTAAAAGGCCTTGGCTGGGCGCAGATTCTCGACCTGCGATTAGATGGTCGGCTAATAGAAAGATTTACCATCGGTGGCGATGCACCTGGCACACCCACGCCATTGAGTTTTAGTGGCACCGGTGAACCGGGCAGCATCGATTGGGAACAGTATATGTTGTACCAGGAAACCGAGGGCATAGAAGTTACTGTCCCGGTTTCCGCTGGCCCGCATTCTGTAACCGCTTCCTATGTTCGCCAGCAATGGGAAGAAGAAGAAATTCCCCAACCACGACAGGGCGGTCGACTTCCGGCCAACTCTGAAGCCTATCTTGCCTATCAGAAAGTTCATGCTATCGAGATCGGCGGGCCTTTTACCAATGCTGCAAATTTTGGCGAATCACCAAGCCGCCAACTCATTTTCTCTTGCTATCCGGAACAACTTTCAGAAGAAGCGGCATGCGCTGAAGAAATTCTATCCAGCATGGCAAGGCGGGCTTATCGAAGAACAATTACTAACAACGACACCAATCTGCTGCTTGAATTTTTTAATCGTGGTCGCGAGCAAGGCGGTAATTTCGATGCCGGCATTCAGTTCGCACTGGAATTTATTCTTAGCGATCCAGACTTCCTGATTCGCTCTTATCAAGCACCTTCCAGTCTAGCCGCCGGAGAAATCTTTGAATTAAGCGATGCGGAATTAGCTTCCCGACTTTCCTTCTTTTTGTGGAGTAGCGCTCCAGATGAAGAGCTCCTGCAAATAGCGGAGGCAGGAAGACTTTCTGATCCACAGGTTTACGAACAACAAGTACGGCGAATGCTAAAGGATGAACGCGGCGTAAATACGCTGGTGGAAGATTTTGCTTCTCAATGGTTAAACCTGCGCCGACTCGAAGAAGTAAATATTAATACGGTATTGTTCCCGCAATATGACGTCAGTCTGATCGAAGCATTTGAAACCGAAACTGAAATGTTTGTTGGCGAAACCATTAAGACTGATGCCGCGGTGACAGAATTACTTAATGCCGACTACACCTTCGTAAACGAAAGATTGGCTCAACATTATGGCGTGGAAGATGTAAACGGCAGCCGCTTTCGCAAAGCAGCACTTCCAAATACTGCTCAGCGTGGCGGACTGCTTGCTCACGGTGCATTGCTAACAGTGACTTCTTACCCGGGCAGAACCTCACCGGTGTTAAGGGGTAAATGGTTGCTAGATAACTTATTAGGAACGCCGCCTCCACCGCCACCACCTAATGTGCCCATTCTTCCAGAAGCAGAAGCCGGAGAAATTCCAGCTTCTATTCGTGAGCGCCTGGCACAACATCGGGAAGGTCCGGTGTGTGCTTCCTGTCACGTGGTCATCGATCCGCTTGGATTTGCGCTGGAAAACTTCGATGTGATCGGCGCCTGGAGAGAATTCGATGAAGCAGGAAACCCGGTAGACCCGAATGGTAATTACCCCGGTGGCGTTGAATTTGCCGGCTTTGCAGATTTGCGCGACTGGATGATGGATAGACCCGATAGGTTTGCCCATACCCTGACTGAGAAGTTGATGACCTATGCTTTAGGCAGAAGAGTGGAATACTACGATCAACCCATAGTCCGACAAATCGTGCGCGACGCCGCGGAAGAAGAATACAGTTGGTCCGCAATCGTGCTTGGCATCGTTAACAGCCCGGCTTTCAAGAGCAGCATGACACCAGTGCAGCTAGCCGCTCGCAACGACGAAGATGCAGAAATTTTAGCCAGAGCAAATACGGGAAATTAGTGCTAAAACCCTGATTTTAAGTCAGTTCCCGTGTACCATTTAAACAGCTATTCCCAAGAGGTAGCGCGAATGAAGGTGAAACAGAACAAGATTGCTAAAGCGGTAAATATTCATACCGGGAAAGCGATATCCCGCCGCGCCCTGCTCCAAGGCGCCGGTGCTGCTCTCGCCTTGCCAATGCTGGATGCCATGACGCCAGCCTTTGCCAATTCTCCTGCTCCGATCCACCGGTTCCAGACTGTGTACATTCCCAACGGCATGGCCATGGACTACTGGACCCCAACAACCACTGGTCGTAACTACGAACTTACGCCCGTGTTGCAGCCACTTGCGAATTATAAAGAAAAGATGCGCCTGCTGGGTGGCTTAAAGGCGAACTGGAACATAGCTCATGCTGGTGCTGGCGGGTCTTTCCTTACGGGAATCACACGCGGCGGCAGAACAGAAGTCGATATTCTTGCCGATGTCTCTGTCGACCAACTTCTCGCTAATGAATTAGGCAAAGAAACTCAGCTCTCATCTCTGGAGTTATCCATGGATGCGCCTGCTCTTGCGGGAGCCTGCACGGTAAACCTGAGCTGTGTCTACACACATACGCTTTCCTGGCGCGGCAAGACTGAACCTTTACCAACAGAACACAACCCGCGCTCATTGTTTGAACGATTGTTTGGCGATAGCGGTACCACTGCCAAAGAAGCGCGGGAATTACGCCTGCGGCAGCAATCCAGTATTCTCGATGCAGTAACGGAAAAGCTTTCAAGTTTGGAACAGCAACTGGGCTACGA
This sequence comes from Pseudomonadales bacterium, assembly GCA_012103535.1. Taxonomy (GTDB): domain Bacteria; phylum Pseudomonadota; class Gammaproteobacteria; order Pseudomonadales; family Pseudohongiellaceae; genus UBA9145. The sequence goes on along the minus strand of WLWQ01000002.1, from coordinate 774,652 downwards.
AGATCGCCACCTGGTTAACAGCTATACCGAATCAGTACGCAACATCGAACGTCGTATTCAGAAAGCCGAAGAACAAATCGATATGGATCTTCCTGAACTGGAACAACCTGCTGGCGTTCCACCGGTATTCGAAGATCACATGGAAATAATGCAAGACCTACAGGTTTTAGCATTACAAACAGATTTAACCCGTGTTATTACCTTTATGATGAGCAAGGAACAGAGCCCTCGACCTTATCCGCAGATCGGGGTTCCGGACGCTCACCATCCACTTTCTCACCACAACAATAATCCGGTATTGGTTGAGCGCATGTCGAAGATCAATACTTACCATGTTTCGATGTTTGCCAATTACCTGGATAAGCTTGCGGCGATTCCAGATGGCGACGGCACTCTACTGGACAACATGACCATACTTTACGGTGGTGGTTTGTCGAATAGCACAGTTCACGCTGGCAATAATCTTCCGCTTATTCTCGTTGGCGGTGGCGCTGGTTGGTTGCAGGGTGGCGACTATGTCTATTACGACAATGAACCGACAATGGCGGACCTACACTTAAGCCTGATGCAGAAATTTGGTCTTTCCGTTGACCAGTTGGGCGGAAGTACCGGCCCGATAACTCTCTAACTATTAAATTTTCAATGTTGGCAACTTCGCGAAAAATATTATTAATCGTTCTGCTCTTTTTCGCGAGTCAGGTTGCTGCGCAAAATCTTCCTGTTGTAGTAAGCCTCGCGAAAGAACAGAAGTGGGATGAACTCGCTTCTTTATTAGAGGACGGCCTTAATCCGAATGCCATTTACGGCGACGGTACAACGGCGCTACATTGGGCCAGTTATCACGACAGTGCAGCGGCTGCAGTTAGTCTTTTGGATTCCGGTGCAGACATAAACGCGACTACCGATCTTGGTGTTACCCCTCTCTGGCTAGCGGCGGAAAATGGCAGTTTTGAAATGGCAGAAGCCTTGCTAACCGCTGGAGCCGATCCGAACATTCAACTACTTTCAGGCGAAACATCGATTATGACGGCAGCACAAGCTGGCAATGGCGCAGTAGTTCGAGCGCTGCTGGAAGCTGGCGGCGATCCCAATGTTGCAGTAACACGAGACCAAACTGCATTAATGTGGGCAGCAAGCCGCGGACATGCCGATGTGGTTGCCGCATTGATTGATCATGGCGCCGATCTGAATTTTCGCTCTGAAATCAAAGAACACTATGTAAAATCAGAAAAAGAACAGGACAGCCACCCTGATTACAAATGGTGGACCGACCTCGGTGGTAATACGGCGTTAATGTTCGCTGCTCGTTCCGGTGACTTACGCTCGGTGCAATTACTGGTGGATGCAGGCACGGATGTAAATCAGGTATCAGGCTTTGGCACCAGCCCGATGATCATGGCGGTTCATGGGGGCAATGCCGAGGCTCTGGAATATCTCATCGAAGGCGGTGCCAACATCGAATCCAATGAGAGCGGCCATACTGCGCTTCTCGCGGCGGTGCAACGGGGCAATCTTGCAGCGGTTAATGTACTAATCAGACATGGCGCAGATCTCGAAGCGATTCTGGAAAAGCCAACGCCGGTCAGAAGACAATCAACCGATTACAATTTCCATGATGCATTGTTAGGCGGCACTCCACTCTGGCTAGCAGCAAGATTCTCAGAACCAAAAATAATGGAAGCTTTGCTGGAGGCCGGCGCAGATCCTGAGACGATTAATCACATGAACTACCCGGCGCAGCGCCTGGGTGAACACTTTATTCGCGACGAAGGCGAAATAAATTTACTTATGGCTGCTGCAGGCATGGGTCATTGGCGCTTGCGAGTTAGTTGGGGCACTCCTGAACGCAGGTCTGGCCAGTTGCAGGATAGAGAAGCGCTAGTCCTCGATTCTGTCTTAGTCGCTCTCGCCGCCGGCGCGGAAGTCAATGGTGAAGATGCCGAGGGTCAAACTGCCCTGGCTTTTGCCAAACAACGTCGCTACAACTCAGTAGTGAATGTATTAGAAGCTGCAGGCGCAACAGAATAAAACGGCCAATTTAGAAGAATTCCCTTAAGGAATCTTTTTTCTCAATAACACTGAAAAGGTAGTGAGCATGTTTAAAAAACTATGCTTCGTCTTTGTCGTCTCTGCGACTATTTTCACTCCTCTGTTTGCCCAAACACCTGATACTGTTTTTTTAGAAGAGCTTACCTGGACCGAAGTCCGTGCAGCGATTGATAACGGTACAACAACCGTTATCGTGCCTACCGCTGGTACCGAACAGAATGGTCCTCACATGGTCTTGGGCAAACATAAGTATCGAATCAATGCTGGCGCAGAAAGAATCGCGCGAGCTTTGGGCAACACGCTGGTCGCTCCCGCAATGACTTATGTGCCGGAAGGCGGCATAGATCCACCATCAGGGCATATGCGTTACGCCGGAACGATATCTATTCCGACAGAAGTATTTTCTTCCGTTCTGGAACACACTGCACGCAGTCTTAAGCAGCATGGGTTTACTGATATCTTGTTTATTGGAGACAGTGGGCCGAACCAACGTCCTCAAGAAGAAGTGGCACAACTACTTTCAAGTGAATGGATTGATGATGGGATTAGCGTCTTTCATATTGGGAGCTGGTACAAAGTGGGAGTCTTCGATGAATACCTGCTTTCCCAGGGAGCAAGCTATGACCAAATCGGCACCCACGCCGGATTACGTGACACCGCTTTATTACTTGCCATCGCGCCCGAACATGTTCGAACTGATAATATTTCTCCCGGCAGAGGATCTGATGTAGACGGTGTATCTGGTGATCCAACCATCGCTACCGCTGAACTGGGCCAGGTAGGCTTTGACTTGATCTTTAATGCAGCGATGGATCAAATTCGCGAGCTAATGGAGTTGGATTAAGTCATCAGATGTTAAAAAAAGTAATCAGTAGTGTTTGTCTATGCCTCTTCATTTTTAGCTCTGTTATTGCGGAAGAAGTAAATTGGGAAATTGGTTTAACTGCGGATCGCGAAGTGATCTCTGCACAAGGAGTGATAAACAACCTCAGTGCCGCAACGATATTGTATCTGGCTGGCCTTGATGGTGACTCATCCGCGACTTCCAACCTCAATGCACTACTAAGCAACTATGCACAGCGTGCAAATCCAGAAGACACTAATCTAATCATCATTGGTCTTGCAAATCCCGACGCTGACACACTTCAATTTCCCCCAACAGGACAAGCCTACTCGGAGAATGCTGTATCACATGTATTATGGCGATGGATTGGCAGCCATGCTCCAGATTTAATCATCGTCGAAGCTGGCGATTATTTTGGTTTTAACGATGCTGTTAGCAACGAAGGTATTGCAGGCTTCGGAACCATTCCAATAGATGAACTTTCTCCTCTTAACAGCACGGTAGAATATCTCTTAGCCAATGCAGATTTTGACCGATCGCCAGCCAAGGTTGAATTAGACCGCAGGGCAACACGCACAGCTCGAGAATTGGCGGAGCAACTCGCTACTTCTTATGGCTATGATTTTTCTACTCCAGTGTATGTGCCCGGCATGAGTGTTATCGGAAGAATGCGCCTGGGTTACATGGATGAAGTCAACGCCATGCTGATGCCCTATCTCGAGGGTCAAGCAATTGAAGTAACAAACTCTTCAGCACTGGCCGGGCGACTGGTTTTCGCGGAACACGCCGCACGTACTGGTAATCAGCGCTCGCTAGAACTTACGCTTAATGCAGCAGATCTGGCCTTTGATGCGAACGGCGAACCGTTAGACGTCGCTCCCATGCACTATGAAATGAGCGATTCGTTCTTTATGGCCACTCCCTTATTAGCAAAGGCTGGCGCTTTAACGGGAGATGAAAAGTATTTCGACATGGCAATTCGCCATGTGACTTACATGCGCAATATGCTGCTACGTGATAATCGTCTTTATCGGCATTCGCCCGATGCCGATGTGGCCTGGAGTCGCGGCAATGGTTTTCCAGCCTTGGGATTGGCTCTGACCTTAAGTGACTTTCCAGCAACTCATCCCGCCCGCGACATAATACTTGGTATGTTGGTCGATCATCTTGAGGCTTTGCTCCCACATCAAGACGCCGATGGAATGTGGCACGAAGTTATAGATCACCCCGGTTCATTTGCAGAAATTACGTCCACTGCAATGATTGGCATCGCGATTAAACGCGGACTGGATAATGGTTGGCTGCGGGAAGATACTTATCGACCGGTTTTAGACAAAGCCTGGGACGCAGTAAAGATTCGAACCAGTTTCGATGGCGTTTTTATCAATGCCTGCACTTCCACTGGTAAGATGCCCTCACTGGATGCCTATCTCGACAGATTGGCGATCTTCGATCGAGATGATCGTGCCGGGGGCATGGTAATGAACTTTGCGATTGAAATGGCAGGGTTATAAAAAATTTTCCCAACACTAAACCTGAATCATCATCAAACTATGAAAAAGCAAACTCGACGAAACTTTATTAAAGCCGCTGCACTTACCGCAGGAACGGTCGCCGTTAGTAAATCAGTGATGGCACAAAATCAATTCACCTTAAACGGTGTTGCCCACCCCTATCCAGATGAATGGCTTCCAGACGGAGTGCGCTCTCGATTTGTGGACAACATTAATGGTTTAAGAGTTCATGTACTGGAAGCAGGTTATGAAACACCAAATCGCCCTGCTCTTTTATTGCTGCATGGTTTTCCGGAGTTGGCTTATAGCTGGCGCAATGTCATGCAGCCTTTGGCGGATGCTGGCTATCACGTGTTTGCGCCAGATCTTCGCGGCTACGGTCGTACCACGGGCTTTGACAGCGATTACGATGCCGACCTGACGCCGTTCCGTATGCTGAATAAAGTTCGCGATTGTGTCGGTTTGGTGTATGCATTTGGTTATGAGTCTGTCGCCGCCGTAATTGGCCACGATTTTGGTTCACCACTGGCAGCCTGGTGCGCAGTTACCCGTCCAGATATTTTCAGAGCGGTAACCATGATGAGCGCACCGTTTGGTGGAACGCCTTCCATTCCATTCGACACAGTAGACAATCCTCCTCGGCAAAACAGCGGTCCCAGCCCTAGCATCTACGACGATCTGGCTGCTCTTTCTCGGCCGCGCAAACATTATCAGCGCTACTATCAAACTGCAGAAGCCAATCCGAATATGTGGCATGCAGAACAGGGTCTGAGTAATTTCATCCGCGCCTATTACCATCATAAGAGTGCCGACTGGAAAGAGAATCAGCCCTTTCGCCTGGCAGGAAGGACGGCAGAAGAATGGGCAAAGATGCCCACCTACTACATTATGGATTTGAATATGAGCATGGCAGAAACCGTCAACCTGCACATGCCTAGTAGCGCGGAAGTCGCAAATAATAACTGGCTTACCGAAAAAGCTCTCGCAGTTTATACCGAAGAGTACGGCCGCACCGGTTTTCAGGGTGGTTTGAATTCCTATCGCATGGGGGCTAGTGGTATTGGCAATGCAGAATCGCAACTTTATGCCGGTAAGACCATCGACCAGCCTTCCATGTTCATCAGCGGTTCTAGCGACTGGGGTACATATCAAAATCCCGGCTCATTCGAACGCATGCAGGGAACTGCCTGTACTGACATGCGGGCCGTACATTTAGTCGATGGTGCGGGACATTGGGTGCAGCAGGAACAAGCTGAAGAAACATCGCAATTACTGTTGGAATTTCTTGGTGGGCTTTCTTAGCGGATTTACTTAACTGCCAATGGAATTCTAAAAGTTGGAATGCTGTATTTAAGTTCGTGCTAGCAGTGTTAGGAAGTTTCAATCCTTGTAGATTTGCACTTCGCATCTTGAGCAAGTAAGTAAAATACAACGACTTGCCCATAGGGCACGAGTAAGAGTAACTGCCACCACCCACTTTCACCTGTATCTTTTAGACGTCTGTGTCCGACTGCAATAAAGGGAAGCAGCGCCAGAATACCTATGATTTGAAATAGAGTTTCATTAAGCAGTTTGGCTATTGCAACTACAATTAACAGGAAAACAAAAAACCACCAGTACTCTGATTTAGAGGCTTTATCGGAAAAATTTCCGTATTTAAACAGGCAGGTTTTGACCGATTCGAATGGAGTATCGACGTTGACATTCGCAGCTACTACAAGCTCGTTGGCATTAATGTCAAAAACTGCTGCTAAAGCGGAAACGGACTCAAAAGAAGCACTTCCTGAATTTTCCAGCCGCTGAATTGTCCTGAGATTGAGGCCACAAGCTTCTGCTAACTGCGTTTGCGACCATTGCTTGTTTAATCGCAACTCTTTTACAAGTTTCGAATTTACCTTCATTCATCTTTTCCCAAAAAGGTAAGGAGCGCCTTAAAGATATCTCAATTCTTGGCTAGTTTGTAACGAATTTATAACGACAGAAATACGACACTTAACTTAAGTTAGTGTGTTTACGGCTATTTTAGAAGATTCAATGAAAAGGATATTGAAATTCAGGAATGACTTTTAAACTCAATCCGCTGCTTCCATTTTAGGCAGTCGAAAGCGGAACATAAATCGCTCGTCTTCGGATATAACTCGCTCACCGTTGATTCGCTTGGGCTCGTAGCGATAATTTTCAAGTGTCGCAATTGATACTCGCTCAAAAACTCCTGGCGGCTGAGAAAACTCGATATCAATGGTCTCTGTTGGCACTACGCCGTTTGCGTCGATATCAAACTTTAACAATACCCATCCTTGTAGCCCCTCGTTGTAAGCTTCTAGAGGATAGACTGGTTTTTCCATATAGAGAGCACGGCTGGATTGCACGAAGTCGTGGTAATTCGTAGAGATCAGTCGCGCATTGGCACTGCTGGCCAATATGATTCCACTCAGCACGATACAGGATGTAATAACGGGAAAAGACGACCATTTTCGAACCGGTGGTTGTTGCAGAATATTTACTACTCTTGTCTCAATTTCAGAAGTATCAATCATGAACTGTGCGAACAAGCGCTGGCGCCTGCCTTTCATTACATTGCGCGCGACTTCCACCAGGTCTTGAGCATAACGGCAACTCGATGCTCCTCTTAACAAAACGCTATCATCACAATTGAACTCTGCGGAATTCTTAATTTTGGAATTAATTACCCAGGCAAAGGGATTAAACCAGAATACATAGGTTCCTACTTCACAAAGCAACAGGGCGATATAATCGCCTCGTTGAATATGACTTAGCTCATGCACAATTACGTTTTCAAGAGTTTTACGATCCCATTCCAAAGCGCTAACCGGCAAGATAATTGCGTAGTCTTTAAAACCGGCACTAAATGGCGTTTCTACAAATTCGCTAATCCCAAACTGGATATGCTTATCAACGCTAAGTTCAAGACAGAGGCGGTCCACGAGCTTTTGCATATACAGTGGTAGTGTCTTATTTGCCTGATTCGCGATCTCGTTTACTCGCTTTATCGAAAGATAGAATCGAGTTACGAGAAACAGCAGTACGGAAAAATATACAAACAGCATCGCCCGTAACCAGGATGTTGCAATAAGTGAATTATCGCTAGAGATATTAATTTCTCTCAGCAAAGGGATAGTGATAAGACTGAAAGGATTGGGACCGTCAATAAAGCCGGCGGATGGAGCAAGTGATGATGAAAATACTGGAAGCAGCAGCATACAAACGAAAGCTGTTATCCAAAGTGCATAGACTCCAGTATTCCCCAGCTTACTAAAAAATTTCCGAGCGATAACATTAGTAATCAGAACGATTATCAGAGACTTGAACAACAAGTCGATGCTTGTTGCCATAAACGCGACTTCATGGCTTAAAGCTGAAGGTACCTCCAGCAAAGCAGATGGAACCATAGCATTCTCGCTTTTTATTTTTTCTTACGGTCTATCAGCGATTCCAGTTCTTCTAATTCCGCTTCTGTAATTCCTCCCTTCTGCATTTCAAGGAGGGAATTTACTGCCAGTAGTGGTGAATCTTCGAAAAAAGTACTAACGACTCGCTCCAGCGCTCTGCGTGAAGCGGTACGTCTTCTTACCACAGGGGAATAGATATACTTCAGCCCCTGCTCTTTATGCTTGATTTGGTTTTTCTCGATGAGTTTACGCAGCAAAGTTCGAACGGTTGAATAACTCGAACCATCATCGAGCTCTTCCATAATCTCCTTCGCGCTTGCTTCTTCCAGGCGATAAACAATGTCCATAAGCTGGCGCTCTCGTCTGCTCAATACATGCTTACCGGCCAATTCAAACTCCTTTGCTGCGTCTTAATCTTAACAGGTGTTAATTTATTAACATTACTCCTAAAAGTTACCTGTTTCAAGACTTGATCACGAAACTGTCACAAATATTTTTGAAAAAAACATTGACAATCTTTTGCTATGTGTTAAATATTTAACATAGTGTTAATTACTTAACATTATCATGCAGACAAGGTTAGAATTTAAGTCAATTTGAGTAGGTAAGTAATCAAGTAGTTACCCAGGAGTTTTGTTTGTGTAGTTAAGACTCTTTACTGTTACTGAATTTCTCACTGCTTTTTTCCTAAATCTTTTTTCTTGTTTTGCAGTAACTAACGCTCCATATGATTGGGAGCATTTTGAAGGGAGTCGTTGACATTACAAGCCCGGCCACAATGATGCGTGCATACAAACATTGTTGGTAAATTTGGCCTCAAGCCCAACCATTGGAAGGCAACACAGCCTCGCACCCATGGTTACAAAGTCTGGGCATTGAGACTGAATCAGGTGGTTTTAACTGGAACCGCCGATGTTAAACGAACACTACCTTCGCCGGAGGGGCTGTTATGCAGTCGGCTCCTCCGGTTTTTCTTTCGTAGAACCACGTATTACTTACAACTTAAGAATCTTAGAAGCCAGATTAATTAATCCTTGGAATCGGCATAACGACAGGATCGCTCTGAATCCATGCGAAACTTTAGCTTAGCCATTATTTTAGTTGTAGCACCAAAGATAGGATGGTCATGTTCACTGATACTCCCTCCCTATACTGACGAGTACTACTACATTAAAGACTATCAGTTTGCCGCCCTTGTCGTATCGGCGAAAATTGTGAACGTGGAGTACGAATCTAGAGGAGGAGGAAATCTAGTATATGACTGGAGCGCGAATAGGTTCGAAATTATCGAAATCCGTAAAGGAACGTCAGCTACAAATTATGTAACGATAGAACTCCAGCATTGGGTCACTAATTCTGGTCTTTGCAGTAGCTCTTACTGGTATTTCGCTGAAGACCGAGAATACTTACTTTATTTAAGAAGACTTCCAAATGGTGTGTATTTTATTTCTTCACATTTGGTCTTAAACGATAGCAAAGAAGATCGATTGGAAATTATTTCAAAAATTGAATCTGGAGAGATCGTTCCAGAAACTAGCTATGCCCACAATTTTCTACGAACTTACAAATGACATGCATGAATGCAGCTAAGTTTGCATGCACTTCTTTAAATATGCAATTGTCAATCTAAACGGATCGACTAGGACTTTACTGTCCAGCAGCCAAATGCTCCAGATTTAAACGACTTCTATAGATAGAAGGAATTGTTCGAAGATATTCAGAGCGATCGATTCCTTTTAAATGAAAATCAAACCAGGCAGTGACGTAGTGGTCCATGATGTTGTTCATCACTACATTATCCCAGTTTTCATCAAGATAGTGCCCAGCAGCACCCTCGTTTTCTTCGTTGTCGAGTTCAATCGGAAGAGGGATTGGAGCGCCAGCATTGTGGCCGGCACCATGAAAAGTAAGCAAATAGCGATCACTGTTTACCGCCGCTTCGAAGGTTGCGCGTGAACCGTTTTCATAACCAGCCACACCATCCTGATCGCCCGCTAAATAGAAAGTCGGCACGTTAATACCTGCTAAATCATCTGCCTGCCACAAATTTGCATTCATGCCCCAGGGCGCGACAGCAAATCCGGCTTTTATTCTTGCATCCAGACTACTTCGATAATCAGGGTTAGAAGTCGCGTGCTCTTCCAGTAAGCGATTGGGTGGCGCCATTACTGCACCAACGCTTTCTTCGTTGTAGCCTCCACCCAGGTTGTTCACTAATCCATAACCACCCATGGAATAACCAACGATGCCAGTGTTGTCGGCATCGATCATATTGCTAAAAACCCGTCCTTCCTGGGATGAGATATAGGCCATCGTGCTGAGCACGTGGCGTTGATCCAGGGGACGATTGTAAAGTGTTGAGGTGAAAGCTTGTTGATCATCGTAAGTGCTTTCAGGGTGATCAATTGACGCAACCACATAACCTTTGCTGGCCAGGTTCTCACCGGTGTGACTCATCAAGAAGCGATTTCCGGGATAGCCATGAGAAATTATGATTAAGGGATAAGGTCCTGCTGCTCTCAAAGGTTCTGCGTCGCGAACCGCCCTGCCGCTTAGCGTAGCAGTAATGTCAGGATTTCTTGTAATGGCCTGATACTGAGTGCCCGGCTCTGCACCTTGCAAGTCTGCTGGGTACCATATTTCTAATGTAAGTTTTCTATCGTAGTGCGCAGTTTCGCCACCCCGTGGCGTGTTTATTATGTCGATTCGATTTTGCGCAACTACTTCTATGGTCCGGACACCAACTCCATAGTCTCCAAATTGAGCAAGTTCCGGAGCGTCTTCACCAATGATATCGATACGGTTTTGTTGCGCAGCAACCAGTCCGCTTATGGAAACAAGCAGTAAAAAAGAGAGAGCTCTATGCATAAAGGTTCTCGCAAGACACAGAAAAGCAATCCTTGTTTTCTGTGTCCTTACAACTATTTTTAGAGGGCGCTAAGGGTAATAGAATTAGTGCTGGTACGCCAGCGCTCTTTCTTCTGCGCTATCGGTGTGACCGATAAAGTCATGCAATATTAAATACAGACTTGGTACCAGGAATAAAGTAATTACGGTTGCGAATAGCACTCCAAACGCCAATGATATAGCCATTGGAATTACGAAGAATGTTGCTGGATTCGCGGTAACAATTAGCGGGATCAAACCAATAAATGTTGTTATCGAAGTAAGTACAATGGGTCGAAAGCGCATCTCACCAGCTTTTGAAACAGCATTAACCATTCCCATGCCTTCCGCGCGCAATCGATTGATGGAAACCACCAACACCAGGCTCGCATTTACTACTACTCCACTTAAAGCAATTATTCCCAATAAGGAGAAGAAGACTAGATCTGCACCCATAATGAAGTGACCGCAAATCGCGCCGATTGCTCCGAACGGGATAACACTCATGATAACCAAAGGCTGTAAGTATGATTTTAACGGTATAGCAAGTAATGCAAATATAACCATCATTGCTATAGGAAACGTAGAAAGTAAGTCAGACAAGGATTCTAGTTGTTGCTCTCCTTCTCCACCAATTACCATCTCAACATCTAATTCCTGCTGCCACTGATTACGAAACTTTGCAATCATTTCGGCGCGAATTTCGTCAGGCTTTACTACGGTTCTATCCACATCCGCACGCACAGTAATAATGCGCCGACCGTCCTGACGATTAATACTGGAATAGCTATTTCCCAAGGAAAAATCGGCAATGCTCAAAAATGGTACTTCGGCTCCGCTAGGAGTCCGAACCATTAGATCTTCCAGATTTCCCAAAGATCGTCGTTCTGCTTCTGGGTAACGAACCATGACACGTATATCATCGGTACCGCGCTGAATTCGCTGCGACTCTGCCCCATAGAAAGCTTGCCGCACTTGAGTAGCGATATCATTTAAGGTCAGACCAAGGGTTTTACCTCGCTCCAATAACTCGATTTGAACTTCTTGCTTACCAGCTCGAAACGAATCAGAGATATCGAACACTCCTGGATACCGAGCAAGTTCTTCCCGTAACTGCGTAGAAGCGATTTTCAAGTTGTCTTCGTCTCGACCTTCAAGACGATAATTAATGGCATCACCTGCTGAAAAAACGTCGGATACGAAAGTTAACTCTAATGCATCGGGAATAGTGCCTACTTTTTCACGCCAGCGATCACGAACTACTGCAGAACTTATTTGTCCACGATCAAAGAATGGGGTCAGGTACAACACAATTTCGGCCTCATTGCTAGAACCAGCGCCCCTCATGCCGCCACCTGGCCCTCCCCGCGGAGCACGACCACCAATAATCGTAAGAACCGACTCTACAACTCGATCTGTTGATTGTGGCGCCATACCGGAAGCTTTAAGGCCAACTAATTCTTCTTCCAACTCTGCGACAACTTCCAATGCCTTTTGTTCGATAATTTCAATTGCGTCTACAGTAACCTGAGCTGGCACCCCAGGAGGCATTTGTAATGTGCCGTAAACTACATCGCCTTCAACACTTGGCATAAATTGAAATATTACGCGGCCACTCATCAATAGCGCTACTGTAATGATTATTACTCCGGTAGCAGTTGCCCAAGCCGCATAACGGTATTTCAAAACTTTTTTCAGCGCACGACGGTAACCATGTTCAGCAAAGTATTCCATGCTATAGGCAATCTTGCCCTGCAGAGCCTGCCAGTACTTAACGATTGGCCAACTCTCTCCGAGGTATCCTTCAGTTTTCCGATGGGCTATGTGGCCGGGCAGGATGAGTTGTGACTCAATCAGACTGGCAATGAGACAGAAAACAACTACAGCGCCGATGGCATTAAAGAACGCACCCATCTGCCCATCAAGCAAGAGAATGGGCAAAAATGCCGCAATAGTAGTGAGTACTCCAAAAATAACTGGTACAGAAACTTCCATCGTTCCTTCGATCGCGGCCTCGTCTTTGCTGTAACCCTTGCGCTCAAAGGCATGAATACGTTCACCAACTACAATAGCATCATCCACGACTATCCCTAGTACTAGGATGAAACCCATTACTGTTAGTGATGAGATTGTAAGCCCAACGGTTGGAAACAGAGCCAATGCTCCTGCTATTGCAATGGGAATTCCTGCTGCTACCCAGATAGCAACTTTGAATCGCAAGAACAGAGCGAGAATAACTAATACCAACAACAAACCCGTGTAGGCATTCTTAGCTACTGTAGCGATGCGAACTTGGGTTCCAACAGCGGAGTCGGTAATGACCTGTAAGGTCATACCCTCTGGCAAATCGAAATTGGTGGAGTCCATATAGGCGCGAACTTCACGGGCGGCTCTAACAATATCTTCATCGCCGACTCTTAATACGTCGATAATCGCGGCGTTAGTGCCATTCAGTCGCGCATCAAGATAGCCTTCTTCGAAGCCGTCACGAATGGTCGCGATCTGACCAAGCCTTAGCTGAGTTCCATCTGGGTATGATTGGACAACAATATTTTCATATTCGTCTCCGGTGTAAACCTGGCCCTTGGTGCGCAACAAGATTTCTCCGGAATCGGAACGAATAGTACCCCCGGGCAAATCCAGAGAAGCACGATCGATAGCGCGAGAGATTTGATCCAACGTTAGACCGTATTGGCGCAGGGTTAATTCGGAGACTTCAATAGATATCTCAAACGGCCTTATGTATTCGATATTGACCGATGACACTTCATCGAGATCGATGATGTCATTGCGAATACCTTCGGCAACTTCTTTCAAATTTCGATCATCTGAATCTGATGCCAAAGCCATGGTCATCACATTACCCATACTACTGAATGCTCGCACTATGGGCTTTTCAGTTTCTAGAGGAAAAGTAGTTACCGCATCGATCTTGCCCTTAACATCGTTCAGTACGCGATTAAGATCAGCGCCGGTAGTTAATTGCAATGTTCCATCACAGCCCCCTTCTCGAGCTGTGGTAGTCAAGCGTTCTATATCTTCAGTGCCTTCCAGGGCTTCTTCAATACGCAGGCAAACGCCTAATTCGGATTCTTCAGGGGTAGCACCCAAATAAGCAACGTTAACCTGGATCATGCCGAAATCAATATCTGGAAATTCTTCCTGGTTTAGATTCAAGTAGGAAATGAATCCTCCCACCAGGAAAATCATCATCATCAAATTTGTGGCAACAGGGTTATGGACAAACCATGTAATGGGAGTTCTCATGATTCGCTTACCTTAGATCACAGATTCTTGAATGGGCTGAACACTCATGCCGTTGATAACCGCTTGTATGGGAGAAATGCAAATATATTCACCCGGAAGCAAGCCGCTGCTTATCAGTACACGATCTTCTTCGAGGCGATAAATATCAACATCACGGAAATACATCTTGTTCTCAGCATCAACTACCAGCACCTGGTTATTGTTGCGAATCACCGAGCGAGGCAGAGATATGATGTCATCCAGGTGCTTGCCAGTAATGTCTGCTTCTACAAACAATCCAATTGGCAATGGAATGCTTCTAACATGAGCTTTTGAGTCTAGAGCTTGGGGTTGCTGAACACGGATAATGGTTTGCACTGTATTGCTGTTCGGATCAATCTGCGCTTCGATACGCACAAGTTTGCCCTGCCACATCAATTCTTCGCCGCCGTAGACTCCACTTAATATTACATCCGGTGCGTCTTCAGCTGACAATTCACCTCTCAACCCCAAAGGCATGTCCAGATACCCGAGTTGACGGATAGCGAGAGGCACACGCACTTCTACTTCTTCAGCGCCGTACAATACTGCAACGCTCTGCGCGCGGTTAACATACTGACCAAGTTCAACTTCACGAGACTCAATAATGGCATCAAAAGGAGCTTTAATTTCAGCTCGCTGCAAGTCTAATTCTGCCTGATTGTAATTCGCTTGCGCATCAGCCAACCTGGCTTGGTTTACTTCAGCTTGTCGCTGGGCATCTTGTAATTGGGATTGGCTGGCAAGTCTTTCTTCTGCCAGTTCTTTCATGCGATCGTATTCTCGGTCTGCATGATCAGATTCCGCTTGGGCCTGTTGCAGCGTAGCCAGGCTGCGAGCGCGCATGGTCTCAAAGTCGCTGGTTTCGAGGCGTAACAGAGTTTCACCTGCTGCTACATAACCGCCAGCTTCCATAGTTGGAGAAATCCATGCTACAGGTCCGGCGACAGGCGCAGAGAGATTAGCGATTTGTGCAGCCTGAACCTTGCCTTGCGATTCCACAGTGAGTCGGACTGAATCAAGCTCAACTTCCTGAACCCGCACCGCAACTGGAATTACTTCGGGTGCAACAACCACCACGGTAGTTGGTGTACTGAGCATGTAATAAGCAATAACGATATAGCCACCTAAAATCGCTACTGGAAACAATATTCGCTTCACTGCGACACTCCCAAAATTTGTTTTCCTATTAATATCTCAAGCATAGCCATTTCTTCTGTTCTTCCTTCTATTTATACGTAGACGAATCAAACTGCCTGTTTACGATAGGCCCCAAGGCGACTATCAACCAACTTGATTACCGCTCCCCTCACCTCATCAAAATATTGCTGCACGGCAGATTGGGCCAAGTCGCCGTCTCTGTTAGCGACAGCTTGCTTCAATGATGAGAGCACTTCGTTCACAACTTTTTTTCTCAATTCTGGGTTAAAACCCAATCGGGTCATCTGTTCGACAAATTGGGCCTGGAGGTCATTACTTATTAAATGAACGACCAGGTTGTCTGCTATTTCTGCTAATGACTCCAAAAATTCACGCCATGGCGGCTGCATGGTTTCAAAATCTTTTGCTTGCTTGTTCAAAGATACGACCATTTTCCGCAATCGGTTCATATCTTCTTGGTTGGCATGATTAATGGCTTCTCTGGCGGTTAAGGCTGAAAGCGCCCCAAAAGTTTGCAGAAACTTGTCCACCAAAGCCGGATTAGGTATTTCATCAAGTGTCATGAGGGGCCCCAGTACGGAGATACTGGCTTCCTCGATCGGTTTGACTCTGGCACCGCCACGTTGAATATCGATTAGTCCCGACTGCTCAAGCTGCGAAAGTGCTTCCCGCACTGCGCCTCTACTGGCGTCAAAACGAACCGCTAATTCTCGTTCGGAAGGCAAACGGTCACCACTCAGGTAGCGCTGCCTGAGAATATCCGTACGCAGACTAGTTGCGATCTCACAACTGATCGAATTTGCTGTAGCCATGGGAAATTTCTAATACTTAAATTGGTCTGACCAAATTGGTCGGACCAAATATAGGGCCAAAACCAGAGGTGTCAAGGATTGGGGCGATAGAATCCTTGAATTATTGGATAAAGCGATTCAGAAATCGCCGAAAAACTGCAGTCCCAGCCGCTGTTCATAGCGAGCATCATTAATTTCTGGACGATTCAGCTCTCCTTGCAATAGTCCCTTAACATCATCACTGATGAGCGCAATAGCCGCATATTGCTGCTCAGGACTAACTACCAGCTGCAGCACTGATGCCCAAATGCCCAACATGCGGCTGTCGATGGCACGGCCTGCATTCTCCTTTGCCCATTCCGCGGCAATCAGGCGACCAAGATCAAATAATTGGGAATTTAAGCCCGCTCTTTGCTCTGAGTCTGCGAGATCAACTACCAGGGATTGCATCTCAGTCCATCCAATGGGGGCAACCACGGTGCCTTCGTAGAAACTCAATACCCAGCGCAGGTATTCCTGCTGTGACTGCACTGCCTGATTATCACCATCAGCTTCATAGGCGATAATGAAATGCTGTTGATTAGGCAATTCCCCAGGCCAATTTGCTAGATCCGTGCTACGACATGCGAAAAGTGCCAAACAGGTAAAAGAAATGAGTCCAAATTTCACTAAACTGCACCTCGAAATCCTAATAGTGCTCTCTGCTGGAAGCAGGAGATTCTGCAGAGACCACAAATCGGGGGATAGGGTTTTTGAGCTACTAAGCAATTATAAGCCAATGTGAACAGTATTCAGAAAAGAGTAAGAAATTTCGTGCGATTCTGGTGTGGATTTAGCGCTCGCTGCGAGCCAGTTATGCGGTTGTTAGGGTATAGCAAAAGTGCTTAAATCTTACCCACTTTTTCCTCTGTAGACCGCATTTTGTCCCGGGATAATAATTCACTAAGATTGCAATAAAGCTATAATGCCTCGACTAGACTTATAAATAGTCGCGCCCGCCTCTTGTTAAGGATTTAGACAATACAATGGAAGCACTCAAACAATACCTGATCGAAAATTTCGAAGGCGTATTTATTCTCGTCATTCTGGTTGTCGTCAGTGCCATCGTCTGGTTCGTAGAGTCAAAACTTTCGTTTTTGAACTTCTTCTATTTGCCCGTACTTTTAAGTTCCTATTACCTGGGAATCCGGTCCGGTGTATTAGGCGCATTCTTTACGTTCTTGATCATCGCACTCTTCGCCTATCTCTATCCAAACCGATTCATGATTGAGTTAGATTTATTTGGGCTTTGGGCATCAGTTCTTATCTGGGCTGGCTTCTTGATTCTGACTGCGGTAATCGTCGGTTTTACCCACCGCGAACTACAGGAAAAAATGACTGAAGCGCTGCGGGCAAAGGCCGAGGCCTCAGGAAATGCTGAATTACTGGAACAAACAATGAGTACGATTCGCGAATTTGAATCGGAATTGGACTTTAAAGTAGAGGAAAGAACCCGAGCACTTGAAGAAAAAACCAAATCCATCCGCGCCCATAAGGAAAAAGTAGAAGAAGCACTCTACACCACCATGGATCCAGCGGTGGTGAAACTTATGATCGAAAACCGAATACGCACGGAGAACCGTCGTATCAGCGTAATGTTTTCTGATCTTAAAGGATTTACGAATTACTCAGAAGAGCATTCAGCCGAGGTGGTGATTACCGAACTGAATAAGTACCTCGCCGACATGGAAACTATTCTGCTGCAATACAATGCCCATATCGATAAATATATGGGTGATGGCATCATGTCAGAATTTGGCGCACCAATTCTTTACGAGAAACATCCGCTGCTTGCAGTAGCTGCTGCATGGAAAATGCAAGAACGCATGCGCAAAGCTAACTATCCGTTTAAATTACGAGTTGGGATCTCCACCGGAGTTGCCACAACAGGAATCATTGGTGCCAAACGTCAATCGTTTACGGCGTTTGGTGACACAGTAAACCTTGCTTCTAGAATCGAAGGCATGTGCGAACCTGGGCGAGTTACTGTCGATGAGGCTACCTATAAAGACTGCAACGAGATATTCGATTTCAGACCGGTTTCTGGTCTTGCCTCTTATACCCAGTCTGATAATGCTGGCTTGGTGGATGAAATTAACTCCCTCTTGAAAGCGATCGATGCGGATCCGAAAGATGTCAATTTGCGCATTGATGCGGCGAAACTATTGAAGCAAGCAAACGATCCAGAGCAGGCACAGGCTCATCTTAAGTACGCCATGGAAACAGACTCAGAAAACTCTGATGTAAAAGTTGCCTATGCCGAGATTGCCATGGTGCTGGAACAGCAGCGTGATCTGGCGGTCAGAGGTCGACGCAGTACAGTTCACCTCTATGAAGTGGTGGCGTTTAAGAACCCTCTAGCGACTGCAAAGCAATTACCAAAGACACTCTTAGCAGAGCTTGACGACAGACTCGAAAAGTTTGTGCCTTATCCTGAAGATCTTATTCTTCCTGTCGAGTGCATCGACGGTTCCGTTGGATTCTCAAGATTAGTGGGAATTACGGCTTTCATTATTGCAGATAAGATGCAGCTGGTAGATCAAGAGAAACACGACGTCTTAGAAGCCGGTTATCTTGCTGAGATTGGCAAAACAATCGTGCCGGAGAATATTCTTAACCGAAATGGCGGCCTAACGGAAGACGATTTCACCCACATTCACATGCACCCGAGAGAAGGTGTTAGAAAGTTGCGCAATGCGGGCTATGAAAACGAAAGAATGTTGGAGTTAATTGAGTGTCACCATGAAAACTTCAATGGATCGGGTTACCCGGCTGGAATTAAAGAAGATAACATTCCTCTAGGTGCGCGCATACTCGCAGTTGCCGAAGCTTATATCAGCTTAACCTCCAAGCGACCCTATCGCGATTCCTGGGAAAGTCATGCGGCGTACAATGAAATTACTAAATACGTACGCTCAGGAAAGTTTGATCCAGCGATCGTGGAAATATTAGGTGATATCGTTAACGAGCTTCCGAGATAGATAGCGTTCAAAATCTGAATTCAAAAAGCAGGTTAACGACCTGCTTTTTTGTGCTAGGGATTCAGATTTTCAGCGGTTGCAATTCCCGCGCAAAAAAATCTGCCAAGAATTCAGTCAACATACGAAGCTTCGCCGAAACGTGACGCTTGTGCGGATAGATAAGGACGATTTCTCGGTCGATGGCTCGCCAATCATTTAGCACCGTGACCAACAATCCTTTTTCCAGAGAATCTTTTAATTAGTAATCCGGCATATAAGCCAAGCCCATATCCTGTTCTGCTGCTCCTTTTAAAATCGTTCCACTATTACTGCTCCAGCTAGAAGATACCTGAATAGATTGAGTTCCTTTAGGTCCCTTAAAGCGCCAGGGTTTACTGTAGCCGTCACCGACGAACAATAAACAATTATGTGCTTTGAGATCTGAAGGTTTTTGGGGAGTCCCGTATTGTTTTAAATAGGCTGGACTCGCGACTACGTGAAAATTCGTAGGCGCCAGTTTCTTGTTAACAACATTAACCTCCTGCCTTTCACCTACCTGGATCGCCAGATCGAAGCGCTCTGCAATTAAATCAACGCGATGGGAAGTTAGATCCAATTCTATTTTTAACGAGGGATTTTGTTTTGATAATTCCGCCAATGCGGGAACCATGAGAGCTTCACCAATAAGATGGGGAGCAGCAATACGCAGATGTCCTTTTATTTCTTCTTGCAGTGAATTAACCGCTAGTTCTGCAGCTTCCAGATCCTCAACCACTTGTCGGCATTGTGCATAATAGATTTCACCTGTTTCAGTCAGGCTAAGTTTACGCGTGGTGCGATGCAGCAAGCGGGCATTGAGTCTGTCCTCCAAGCGGCTGACCTGCTGGCTTACGTGACTCTTTGAAACGCCGAGCACCTTGGCGGCTTTAGAAAAGCTGCCCTGATTCACCACTTCCACAAATTCTTCGAAGCCTTCCCAGCGACTCATGTGGGTTTACCTATTGTTCGTATTTATGAACAGTATTATCACATATATCGGTATTATCATCTATTTATAAACACTCTATACTCACCTCATTAACTGAGAGACAGCAACAGAGAGGAAACATGACCATGAACGAAGTCGATCTTATAGATGCCATGAAACTACTCTCCGTTTCCATTCTGATTGCAGGTGCCGCCATTGGGTCTGCCACCGGAGTTGGAGGTGTGGGAGCAAAGTTGATCGAAAGTACTGCTCGTCAACCTGCTGAAGCGAACATGTTGCAGAACAAAGCCTTCCTAATGGCCGGCATGTTGGACGCAATACCTATTCTCTCCGTCGCTATGGCATTGCTTATACTCTTCGGCGATCCACTTAGCTGACAGCCAACGTCTTGAAAGCCGTGCTATGCTATAGGGTCAGGTCGAATTTTATACTGGCCCTTTTTTTGATTTAGTGGGAGTTTACATTTAGCAATTAGTTTGACGGAAACATAACTATGGAAATAGTCATACTGTTAGTTTTTCTCTATTTGGGAGTTCCGTTTCTATTAGTAAAATTGGGAAGACTACTCCCAGTTAAAAATCCTGTCTTGATTTTCACAGTAGTTTGCACACTGTTACTAAGCCCATCGCTCGCTCCCGTCACGATTATGTTTGTTCCTGCTCCATTAGGAGTGTTGCTCTATTTTGGAGTTATCTCAGGTATTGGAGGAATGATTGACGTAGTCACGTTGATAGTAATTTTATGGCAATTTCACTTAATATCGATACCGACTACAGCTTTTATAGCCTACATAATTGCCAAAATAGCTTTTGAAAGTAAAAATTCTGTTGATGAAAACACTTAGCAAAAAGCACAATTGCCTAAAACAGTGCGCTGTTTCCGAGGCACGGCCAAGCTTACGTCCCACTAGACCTATTTCATCTTCTGTGAGTGAGTTGATATCTCGACTGACTATAATAGTGCGAAAAATTCTCGCAAGCGTGCTGCATTCTTGCCGACGTCACCTCGCCCTACGCGCGACAAGGAACGCGCGTTTAGTACAGACTCGCGACCATCTACCGTAATTTCGATGACGACATCGTCTTTGAAGCGAAACCAAAAGGTAGTATCGGTGGCTTCAATCCGTCCTTGATTTACATCGGCAGCAACAATTTCCCAACCGAGCGATTCTGCTGCCTCTAGTGCTCTGCCAAAGACTTCTTCCACCGAATCGTCGAAGCGTTGCGGCACAATGTCTGGATAGGCAGTTTGGGTTAGTTCGATTAATAAACGGGGAGTCATGTCTTCACTGCCGCCATACTCCATTGTGTTCGCCGCATCGGCTCTTAGTGGGGCAATAGCAACGAATTCGAGGGGGCGATATGGGTCGGTGGCAATGTCGTGAATAGGCGGTATATCTTCTGCCGGTCGAAATGACTCAGGAATGACATAGGCCAGGCTCGCAGAAATAGTGCCTATCAGGGCTAGAGCAGATAGCTGCAAGCCATTAGGTATCTGCTTGATTTTGGCCACCGCAGCAATAGCCATAGCGATGATGAAAGTACCACCGGCAATCCAGTCGGCATAGGAATTTACTACTCCCAGCAAGCGAAAACCAAAATCCGCCGCACCAAACCAAACCGCAACTGGTCCTGCTAATGCCACCAGACCAATACCCACGCCAGCCACCAGGCAGAGGATGGCATCTACTTTCAATGCACCGGCCCAGTTAAAACCCTTGGAATTATTAGCAGTATCTTCAGACATAGAAGCCTCCCTGTTCGATTATGGCTAACATTGACCCATAAAAACAGAGATTAAGCTGAAGATTAAAGTTTGCCCTGATCCTCAAGTTCTTCACGACGGGCACCGCCGAGAATTCCTGAGACTGAATAATTTCCTTCATGACAAGCGTATTCATAAAGGAATTCGTCTTCACCTCGACGCTTAAGCGTCAATTCTTCGGTGAACGACTGACTATAGATTTCAGGGTCGGTTACAGTGAAGGAGTAAACAATCTCATTGTTATTCACAAGCGTAAACCGTTCGACGAGTTCTAGCTGGTCACTGGAAATTAAACGAAAGTGAGAAATCTCGGGGCGAAGATTTATAGTTCTAACAACGAGGGTGTCTCCTTCCCAATACCCTACCGAGTCACCCAGCCAGGATTTAATTGATCCAGGTTGATGACGGCCATTTAATTTAATGACGCGAGCATCGTGAACCATTTCACCCAGAAGCATAACGTGATCATTAGTCTGCACGATCTGAAAATTTGCGTTATAGGGAGGAACTGTTGTCGGTGGAATTCCACGAGATAGACAGCGTTCCCCTGCCGGCCGTATTTCAGGACCGTCCATAGGACCAAATCCCTGCGCCCGCCATTTTGCGAAAATATCTTTGCGGCGGCCGTTTTCCAGAAAGGGGAATTGACCATCGGCAGGATCAACGATCATGGAAGTTCTGTATTCGCCGTCTACCCGAAGCACATCGATGCGCATATCCACGAAATTTTGGTCGGCTCTTTGGATAATTCGGCCACCGGCTTCCGGCGCTTCTCGATCAGGATCTAGCGGTTCAAATTTTACTTGATTCGCTTCCCAAGCTAGTTCTTCCAAGGCCCTGGCTTCTTCATCGGTATAGGCGCGCTTGTTGCCCAAATGCGCGGGGCGTTGAATAGGAGTTTGGGTGCGGTTGCTCCAATTTCCTTGAAAATCAGGATGACCGTGTTCAGTTCGCAGAGGCGACCAGTTGGCAGCACTGTCTGCGACAATAGGTTCTGAACTACCTAATATAAGAAGGAAAAAAGAGAATAATAAAAGCAGCGACGTTCGCATCACATTTACCTGTTCTGAGCTGAACAGGTAAATGCTAGCGGGGTAATTAACTAGTAATTCTGATGCAAATCAATTGCTGGAGAGATTCTCGCGCACTAATCCCTGCAGACGTTCTGAGGTCATGCCCCAGCGAGCGCCCTCTTCAATCGATCCATCGAGACTATTGCCTGCAGAAAATTCAGAAACAGAAATAAGGGCACCTACCCGATTTCCTGTCGCACAATGGACAACCACGCCTTCGCCATCGAATTGATCAAGCAAGGCTTGCAGCGACTGAGCATTCTCGCCATTGATTCCACCATCTCCGACTGAGACTGGAATATTGTGGTAGGTCATACCGAGTGACTCCACGGCGGCGCGTTCATCGAAACCGGCATCTTCACCCGGGGAGCGTAGATTAATGACATGCTGTACTCCGGAACTTGCCATAACTCGGAGCTGATCTGCAGTGGGCTGCCCGGTAGAGAGCACTTCTGCCTCAGGAGCGCGGAAGTTATTAATTTCCGCCGCATTGAGTGCCTCTAAATCGAGCGAAGAGGTGCTGACACAGGCGGTGAGAACGACGACTAAGACTGCGGTGCTGAAGCGAAGCAGAGCTTTCATTTCGACTCCTTTTTGATGTTGTAAATACAGGCGTTGAGCTTACGCTTAATTGCGCAGCAGAATCCAGCGCTATTTTCTGCCACCGCAGCAATTATTGCGGAGACTGATAGCGATACACCCCCGTCATCAAGACACCATAGAGGAATAGAATTACCGAAATCAACATGGCTGGGATCAAACCATTCAGGGTTCCAAAGCCTTCAATAATAAAGCCCAGAATTAGCGCTCCGATGGGTGCACTGCCGATTAGACCAAGGCTATAAACCGACATAATACGTGCGCGGTATTCCTCACCGGCAGATTCCTGCACGATAGTACGAGCCAGGGTTGTGGTTACTCCCATATTCAATCCCCAGGCAATCGCGGCCAAAGTAAAAATCCAAAAGGAAGCCTGGATCCACATAACACCGAGGATAAGCATTCGAGACAGTTGCATGATAAGAAATATCCTGCCTGGTCGGACGAGCGGCATGACGCGCATCATGATGAAATTTGATGCTGTCGCGCCGCCGTAAAACACGATCATCAAAAATGAAAGCAAAAGCGCATCGCCTTCATAGATGCGTTTTACAATAAACGGGAACACAGTCATGAATGCGCCGGCGTTAAAGATGCTGGACACGAAGTTAATCACCAGAGTATGCATGATTACTTTCTGTTGATAGATCGCTTTAAAGCCAGCGAGTATATTATTCAGCGCCGATTCGGTGTTTTGATTAGTGGGTGGTTGCGGAGTTAGACGGCGAATCGCAAATGCTCCCAGGCCAACACAGACTGCCTGAAAACTAAGTACAGGGATCAGCCCTAATTCATCCATCGTTCCAGCAACGCCGAGTCCTAGCATCTGCACCATAAAAGCAATCGCGGTTGCCGCAGAAACTGCTTTCTGCATGTCGGAACTAGCAATCCGATTCAAGATTGATTGTTGCGCTGGGCTGGAATAAGACACGCAGAAACTCATGCCTAAACCCCAAAGCAATACCGACCAGATCGTCAGTTGCTCGAAGTTAAGGATTAGAATCAGAAACAGTGGTAGTAGTGGCGCGTAGGCATAGACTTTAATCAGTAAATTTCGTGGATCATGATCATCGGCGCGTGCGCCACCGAGCAACATAACAAACAATCCCGGGATACCCACCGCCGCCTGAATGACCCCAACCTGCGTGGCGGGCAGCTCCATTATGCCGATGAGAATCCAACTGAGGAGAAGTTGCTGCATTGCGAACGCAATGCCTGAGAAGGCAGTTGACCCTAAGTAGAGTCTAAATTCCTGTTGCTGCCAGATGCCGTCCTTTGAAGTCATGGCCGCTGAGGATAATGGGGGTCAAGATAAAAATACAGCAGTATTGTTTACTGCCGCATTACAAACGCGATTACTCTTGCCGGCGCACCCGACCCCTCTCCAATTTTCATTGGCGCAGCTAATACATAGGCCCCTGTTTGTGGCAAGCGCTGAAGATTTGTCAGGTTCTCAAGAGCTGGCACTGCCTCGGTCGCCAAGACCACATGTACGGGAAAGTTTTCGGTTGGCCCATAATCGATGGAAGCGGTATCGATTCCTATCAGCGCTATATCCCGAGACATAAGCAGTTCGGCTGCGCCAACTCCCAGACCGGGAAAACTGAGATTGCTAGCATCTCCCGGCGTATCGTCACCGAGATAAGACTGGGCGTCTGGCCAATAACGAGACCAGCCAGTTCTGATGAACACGGCTGATCCAGCAGCGATTGTTCCATGTTCATTTTCAAATTGTTGAATGTCTTCTGCTTGTAATCTGTAATTGCGATCTCTGTTTGCTTGTGCGGTGACATCGACGATAACTAATGGCGCAAAGAGATCATTGAGTTCCAGCTGTCCAACTGTTTCTGCTCCCTCGGAGAAATGAATCGGCGCATCTAAATGGGTACCGCCATGTTCTGGTGTTGCAAAAGTATAAGCTGAATAAAAATATCCATTTCCAGAAGGTCCATAAGCCAGTTCATTGTGTTCGAAATCTATTGGAGAGGTTGGCCAAAACAAGGTGGTGTCATCATAGGCGTGACTTAGGTCGATAAGCTCAACCTCGTCTAGCCGAGGTACAGTTTGACCTATGGCAAGATTCGATAATAAGCACATCGCACTGATAGAAATTGTATAGCGCATTTTCATTTTAAGTCTTGGATCGTTTAGAACGTTGCAATAGGATTAAGAGGAGATCCCATCCCCTTTTCTATACGCAATGGCGAAGCCATAAATAGAAATTCATAGCGCCCAAGCTCTCGCGCAACTTCCGCAACATCGGTGAAGTCCAGGTTATCGAATATGGATACTCCAAGTGAGACCAGTGCCAGACTGTGTAACGGTAAGAAAATATCGCCGACGCCACTGGGTGCCACGTCATTCCACATATCGTGACCAATCATGGCTACGCCTCTGTCTTTCAAGAAATACGCCACATCGGCATGATAACCAGCAACACCTTCTGATGTTGGCCAGGCTCCCAACGCTTCTCTTCGTTCCCATCTACCCGTGTGTAATAAGATGACATCACCGGGTTCTACCCGAACACCCTGTATTTCTTCCAGCGCTACAAGATCATCATAAGTAATTGCTGTGCCTGGCTCTAACCATCCTTCTGCGGCAGCCCGACCAGGCAGCAGAGTTGCATCAAATAAGATCCCCCGAGTAATAACACCGTTGCGATGCGCATGGATACTGCCTCGAGGACAACCGTTCGCCGCTTCTACTTCTTCGAATCCCACTCCGTTGTAGCCTTTCCCCTCATACATGATGTGACAATCGAGAGAATCGAGATGACTGTGAATGGTGCCATGATAACTGCCAGTGTAAGACAATCGATCAGAAGCTCCGGTAGGTGAAACTCTAACAACTTCTCGATTTAAAAAAGCCGAAGTATCTACCGCGTCCTCTTGCACCACGTCATGAGCAAGCGAAACAGTAATACCTTCCCGTACCAGCGCCGCCGCCTCGATTCTTTTTTCCGGGGTGATGAAATTTGCCTGACCTAATTCATCATCGGCACCCCATCGTCCCCAATTAGAAAGTTCTTCCATCGCCCGATGAAAATCCTCATTGGTTTCCATGGGTGGACGCTCCTGTGCAGAAGCGGTGAATGTTAGTACGAGTACTGTTAAAAGAAATGGCAAGTAGTTAGCGCAGCGCATGATTAACTCTCTTCTTTTTACTTGTTTATTGCAGGAAACTATATAGCACCGAACTAAGAATTGCGATGATCACCGGTGCGAATACCTGTGTTGCAAGATGCGGTTCCCAAAACAGTACACTCAGCCCGATACAGAGTATTAAAGTACTCAGAGCCCAAACCGGAGAGGTGAACCAGAGCAACAAGGCCGCCGTTATAGCCAAGCCTATGACAAACAATTTGCTCGTTTGTTTTTTTGTATCTTCAGCTTGTTGATTAAACCAGTAATCTTGATTCCAGAGATGTTCAACACTCACAAGTCCCTTAACGATCATCAGACTGTAGTCTGGATTTTCTTCCAGCATCGTGGTTGCTTCGGCACG
This sequence comes from Pseudomonadales bacterium, assembly GCA_012103535.1. Classification (GTDB taxonomy): domain Bacteria; phylum Pseudomonadota; class Gammaproteobacteria; order Pseudomonadales; family Pseudohongiellaceae; genus UBA9145. The sequence goes on along the minus strand of WLWQ01000002.1, from coordinate 747,781 downwards.
GGCTTGATCCAAGCTGGCAAAAGGACCCGCACGCGTATGCTCAAGAATATCTTTTTCGACTTCTTCCGGGCCAAAGATTACTCCCTGCCCTTGGGGGAAATCGGATTGAGATTTAGGAGAATCTGTCAGCGTTAAGCAGGTCTCGGGAACTATTCGATACTCTTCGTCTAAGCTCATGGCCTAATCCTTAGAGTAATCCAGCTTCTTCCATACGGACTGCACGCAACATGGAAGGGATGGCATAGTTTCCTTCATGACAGGCATACTCATAGAGTTTCAATCCCTCTTCCATGCGCTGCAGAGGAATTTGCGCGGTCCACGCTTGTGAATAAATATTTGGATCGGTGATTGTGTATTGAAAGAGAATTTCATTGTCACTTGTCCTTGTGAATGTTTCTTTTACCTCAAAAGAATCGGATGATCTCAGCGGTGCGATTGATTGTTCTGCTCGAAAATGACGAGTATGGACCACTAATGAATTGTTTTCATAATATCCGACAGAATCTCCCATCCACCTGGCGCCGACTTCAGGTCTAAATTCACTGTCGATTCGAATTATTCGAACCAGGCTAAAGTACTCGGCAAGAATCACCACATAGTCTTTGTTCTGCACTATTTGCACATTGCGTACCGGATTGTCTCCGGCTGGATTGCCTAGTTCATGGCCGACTCCACCAAAAATAAAAATCAGGGGCAGTTGCGCGCCTGGATTCAAACAACGATCCAGCGGTGTTAAACCTTCCGGGCCGTCGAAGCGAGCTTTTCCTTGTTCGCGCCAGTTTTGATGAATGTCTTTGCCGCCAGCTCTCCAGGGTATTCGGCCATCGACAGGCTCAATGATAAAAGAAGTACGATACTCGCCATCGACCCTGGCGAGTTCCGTTGGCATTATCTCGAAATTTCCATCCGCTTGATTGTCGACTGTGCCACCGGCTTCCGGCGCTGCTCGGTCTGGATCGAGCGGAGCTTGCCGTTCTACATCCATAGCAAGCGCACGATCGATTAGGGACTGTGCCTCCTCAGCGGAATAGGCCCGTTTATTTCCTAGATTTGAAGGTCGTTCTAAAGGAGTTTGAAAAGGATTGGTCCAATACCCCTGCAGATTGGGATGACCATGTTCGGTAAGAGACCCAGAAGAATCTTGCGCAACCGCAAGACTGGCGCTAAGCCAAAATAAGGCTGTAATGCCGTATCTAGCAAGGAAGAGTTTTCCAAAGCCGCCCATTATTCTTACTCTTGGCCCCTGGATTAGCCCATAGTGAAGAGATTTCTTCTTATCCGCAAGAGTGCAATCACTTTAATACTTGACACTTTTTCAAACTCTGCTATTTTTACCCATAGTGTTAAAAAATTAACACGTAAATAAAAACAGAAATCGAAGGTAGTTATGTAACCTCCTCAGAATCAACGCAAGGAGAATAACTATGTTCGCCAGAAGAATTGTACTTTCAACCCCCCAGGCATTCCTGATCACGTTTGCACTGTTCTATTTTATGCAGGCTCTCATCGATACCGGTGAGTTCGTAGAACAGGAGATATCGGTAATACGAATTGTCGATGCCACTATTCCCCCTCCAGAAATGGAAGTAGTGGAGGAAATCGATAAACCAGAACCTATCGAATTCGTAAGTGACGAAATAGAAACACCCACTAAAAATATAAGTTTGTCAGACGGGCCAAATATGTATATCGCGCCCGTTACTCCCGAAATGAATTCCACCGTTGAAATCGGAATCTCGCAAATATCAGCCTCCGATGGAGATTACATTCCACTGGTGAATGTAACACCTTCGTATCCTACCCGCGCTTTATCCAGAGGGATTGAAGGCTGGTGCCTGGTGGAATTTACGGTAGACGAGAGGGGCAATGTGCTTGAAGACAGTATCGTAGTCGTCGATTCGGAACCGCCAAACATTTTTAATCGCGCTTCAATACGTGCTGCAGCACGTTTCAAATTTCAGCCGAGAGTAGAAAGTGGACTGGGAGTTGCCGTGCACAACGTGCCTTATATTTTCCGATTTGAGATGGAACAGTAGTTTGGCGCGACATTGAATGGTCGCGCTTAATTATTTCCTAGTTCCTTTTGTAAAACGCTTGAGAAGATCGGTAAAGGATTTTTCGTTCAGGTCCTTTAGCTCTCCGGCATCGTAGAACGACGATCCACAGGATGGGCAACTTTCGTACCAAATATGTGGCTGCTCTGGATCTTCGATTTTATCCATCGGAGTATTGCATTTAAGACATTGGATGTCGTCGACTTTGTCGTATTTCTTACCGATGGTCTCTGAGCCAGTATCGATATTAGTATCGGGTCCCCAATTCGCCTTTAATTTGCGTGTCACTCCAGCCGGAATGAGTAATCCGTAACAGCCGCTGCACTGCTCAAAAGCAAATGAATCTTCTTCGATATTAAGCCCTTTGGACTCCAAATCTCCGCCGCATTTCGGGCAAGATGTTTTCTCGCTGGTCTCCATAATTTTCCTTCCGCGAAATCTACTTGAGCAATTCTACTACTCTCAAAACAGTTAAGAATTCTAATTGAAAGTTAGGAATTAAAGTAGTTTGAATTGGCAAGAAGTATGAATCACCTCGCTATTTTGTAACTTTTTAATTTGTTGCCTATTGTAGGTATCGCCTTAAGATTTTTGTAGGAATATTCTTATAAATCCGAAAACGGATAGCAGGAGGCACGTAGCCGCGCCCACTGTCTAAAGCTCGAATACTAAAAGAAATTCAATGAGCTACATAAGGGTGATAGTCACAATGGCACCCGGATTTCTCCAATCGTAGTTTTCTGGCTCAAGATCACCAACGCCGTGGATTCCGGCATGAATATGGACGAATCCTTCACCATCGTCTTCAGGCGATCCTGCCGCTCCTCCGCATACCGGTCCGGGAATATTGGCGCACAGCTCATCATTAGACTCACTGCCAGCATCATAGACGAGAGCCCGATAAGTAACCGATCCAGAACTCGGCAACACGAGCGCATTTACCGCTACAAATGCATCATTGGTTGGAATGAGCATGGCAACGAGCGATAAAAATTCCCCAGGATTGCCTTCGACGGTAAAAACCGAATTCATTCCCGGGTCAAGCAAACCGTCATCTGTCACCACATCGGTAATAATTTCCGGTGCAGACTCCAGCAGTGTCATTAAACCTGAAACATCACCGCCTTCCGCCATATCAATGACTTCGTCAATGGCTGGCGCACCAACCGTAAAAAGATTGCCACCAACATGGGTAGTAGCCAGTCTCGGCGTAAATGATTCCCCCGCGTGACGTTAGTAATAGATATTTCATAAGTCTCCGCGACAACGCTCAAAGAAAATATCGATATGCAAACGCCCGCCAGAACTCTAAACCAATTTCCGTTTAGATTAGTTATTACATTCATTAAGTTTATCTCCTAACAGATAATATATTTTTGTAGTCAATAACAATCGACGAAAATTCGCGTTTCGATGAATGCTATTACTACCAGAAGATAGGAGATGAAATGAAAATATTTCGAAGGAAATATATTTATTTTGGGGCGAAATTTTTTGTTAAGAAAAAGGTTCTGTATTCTGTTGGCTAGATTGGATCCTAATAAATCAAATTACTCTGACCCCTTTGATTTTTTGATCAGGGTTAATCGAAAGGCTTAATTTCTTGAGAGATTATTGGGGTGTCCAATCTATCCACCTGTCCCTATTCACTCCCAAATTATCGAGCGCCAATCCATTCTCGCACTTCCTCTAGAATTGCTTCACTTCCGTCGACATACTCGTAGTCTATTCGCACTGGAAATCCGTCGTACCTATAAATATGCCCTAGTGACTTTGCGGCACTCCACGCTATCGGGGTAGAAATCGAAATTACCCCTTGAGAATTAAGTGTTTCATCTGAATACAATTCCCGCTCTAGATAGTCTGTTATTTCGGCGCCTCCAACATAGGCTAGTTGCTCGAGTATTCTACTCTTATATCGAATATCTGCTCGGTCGGTTAGTACGATTATACTATTTACAGAAACTTCGTTTCCTAGTAGCGCCGAAGCTTTCAATGCTGTCCATTCTCTTGACGTTAAATCAGAATAGTTTAAGGGAGCATTGCTGTTTGAAGAGGAATCGTTAACAAAAATTCTATCTGACAAAATCGAATCTACAATTTCGTTTATTCCTTCTACCTGGTAAATAGCTGCCACTTGCAATAAATAGTCGCTAATGGACCTATAGTCTGAGGGAAGGATGGACTCTATACCTTCTCGTGAACGCGAACTAATTTCTGTTCCTGCGAATCCGTTTGACATAATGTATTCAGCGATATATCGCCGATTCGTGACCTCACCAATAGTTGGATCGACAAATTCATCTATCAATAACTCAAGTGCCGCCATTTTAGATTGGTCATCGTCTGGAATTTCATAAAATTCACTCGCGAATGAATCTAGTTCTTCAAAATACTGATATTCAACCTCGACTTCCGACAACCTACGCTTAATCGCCGATGTATCAATTGATACTTGCGTTTCAAACTGAGATTCGGCAACAGTGTTACTATCTTCAACGATAATCTCATTGGGCTGGTTTTCTATATCCTCACTGCATGAGAATAGAAAAAAAGCCACAACAAAATGCAAACAACAAGTCTTGGATGGTTTCATACATATTCTCTCTAGATAGGGGACACTGATCAGATAACAAGTTAACGCGTTTATTCAAACAAAGCATCAAACTCAATGTTCTCTTTCTCACAGTACTCGCAGCCATTAATCGCTCTATAGGACACAGCAGATTGACTCAGCCTTAGTCGTGCAGCAATTTCCTTTCGAGATATATTTAATACCTCTGTTGCCCAATAGCAGATTACTGATTTAGCCCTAGATACATTTTTATCTCGATTTTTACCTAGTAAGCGCTGCTCTTTAACACTGTGTAGAAGACATACTTCTTCTATAAGCTTTTCCAAGTTCCATCCCTTTCGTTCCAGAGACTCACTTCGCTGTAATTCCAAAATGTCATGCTTTAGTGATTGCTCTATAAAAGTCGAATCCCCAAGAATGCGCTCATCACCGATGCAATAAATATGCTCTTTACGAAATCTACTCACGGCCTCCCATCCACCAGCGCTTCGAATTAATCCACCTCCAGACAGGTTTCTGTTAGGAGTATTAAAGTTGCCCTCGGCAACAAAGTTTCGATATCTATTGCGAGCTTTTCCTAAAGAATTTGAAAAATAAGTCAACATTTATTCAACGTCGTGCCAGGGCTGGCGATATCTTCCGAAGGCCGCCGCATGTCCAGTCCAACGGTAACGTTCTAACAGTTGAGAATCTTCAACCAAACTTGCCTTCACTGGATTTAGATGAATATAACGCACTAATTCCTGTAAATAGACGTCAGCATCACACAATATCGACTGGTAGCGGTTTTGGAATACATAGCCACTTCGACCATATTTACGGTTGTAGTAGCCTGCGTAACCACCCAGTAAGGACGCCATAAGCTTGGAAAGAGGCTTATGCCCAACTTGAATTAAGAAATGATAGTGATTAGACATCAGTGCCCACGCTAAACACTGGACATGACTGCGGCTAACCAATGATCCAAACCGAGCCAAGAAATTTTCTTTATCTTCTACCGCTTCAAAGATATAGCGTCGCTCTAAACCACGCCCAATAACATGGTAACACCCACCCGGTATGTGAAGTCGCCCTCTCCTTGGCATTCATACAAGATAGACCAATCAACAGATAACACCAAACAATCGTTATTTTGTTATCTGATCAGTGTCCCCTATTGTTTCACAATAAAGCAAAATCACTCCGACTAAACCTAGGATTAACCATAGTTTAAATCTTCTCCTCCGTGATTCTGCAATTTTGTGTTCAGCATTTACTCGCGCAAATTCAACCAATCGTTCATCATGTTCAAACTGGGTTTTTATAGAAAGAAGGGGACACTAATAAGATAGTAAAATAACACCAAGGATGGCTAATGAAGACAACCGCAATAAAATTGGCGGGCTTCGTTATTTTACTATTTTATTAGTGTCCCCTAGTGTTCCTTAGTCATGCAATTCGGAAAACTCGCTTGCCGTTAACGTAGTGGTGGTAATTTCGGGTTCACCAGATGGAAATCCAAACTCGAATAAGACTTTAGTGATTTCAGATATTTCCTGTTGAGAATCTGAGAATCTCTCTGCAAATAGTATTTCTCCGAATTCCAAAGTAAAAACTATATCGATAAGTTGATTATTGTCCGAATCCACTGTTATTTTATTAGCCGTACCGAGCTCATAGAAAATTTCAGTCTCAAGAAATCCATCGAAGTTAGAATCTATCCTTCGACTTACTAATATATCATCAAGACTGAATCGACTTGATTCATCAACGCGCGTGTCAAAATTGCGATCAACTAATTCATAGTATTCGTCTCCTGGGAACTCATAAAACACATCAAGAACGCCATCATTGTTTAAGTCAAATAATTGGGATGAATCCGTTTCCAATTGAGTAGAAATATCTATGTCGCTGTTGCCCGAATCATTACTGCAACTAGAAACGGTAAAAGCAATAATAAGGATTAAATGGGATATGTTTTTCACGTTTCTTATTCTCCCTTTAGAATTGCGATGGATCTACTCGCCATTCTAAACAAGAACAGCCATATCTAAAATCCCTTGGCGGACTCATCTCATGGGGCTTCGGTTTAGGAATTTCGCAAACGGCAGCTTGCTCCGGAGGTACAGGAATTGGCTGATCCCAAGGACATACCATTGTTACACAACGCATGGGAATGGGTGAAGACCTTTTGCGTAGCGCTTCCATTTCTTTATTCAGCTGGTCTATCGAGTTACCAATAGCTCCTGGATTCTGCCCGCGTTCAAACTGCCTTTGCCGTAGTTGTCGAATTCTTTGTTGGAGAAGTAACTGTTGTCTAATCGAGCTTTGCTGTCTCGCAGTAGCCCTGGAGGTTCTTAGGGACGAGCGCGAAGTCGATTGAAGTCCAAAATCATCAAGCAAATTAGTCGGTGAAGCAAATGCATACACATATGTATTAACTCCTCCAACCAACCCAATCGGATCACTCTCAACATACCTCCCCAAACTCGGATCATAATCCCTAAAGTAATTATAGTTCAGCCCCGACTCAGAATCCTCATACTGCCCAGGAAACCTAATATTATTCTCAATATCCGCAACAGTCTCCGTCACCTCACCAAACGGCTCATAACTAGCTCCCCAAACCACAGCCTGCTGATCATCCGATATCTTCTGCGGAGTACCTAAATGATCGCTATGGACAAAATAAGTCTCTTCCTCGGCACTCCCTGTGTCATCCACCAATGCAACTTGTAGTCCATTAACGTAGATATACTCTCTTAGAGTCTGCCCGGTATTGGAATCGATCTCCGCAATAACCTGACCATTCTGATCATAGATAAAATGAATAGTAGTGGACGCATCTCCGTTCACAGTTTTGGCCACTCTCTGACCCATGGCATTATGCAAGGATTGCACCTGGGTTGAGCCTGGTTCACCGCCGCCACCAGCACAGCTTTCAGGGCGGGTAACAACACCGGCTCCTAACACTGTTTCTAGATCGTCCAGATCAGTACACTGCAAGGTGTCATTGCCAGTTAAATCCAATGCAGTTAAGTTCGTCAGATTCTCTAGTAGTGAAATATCAGTAAAAGGATTATTACTGAGATCCAAGGTTGCAAGATCAAGCAATGCATCAATACCAGTCAAATCAGTGATACCTGAGCCGTCACATACCAACGAAGTCATTTCACCGACAGTAGCCCATCCATTGGCAGCCGCTTCATCCAGTACGCAACTTTGTAAGACTGAATCAGTAAACGGCAAATTGTTCAGTAACGGTAAAGGTGAACCATTACGCACACTTGAAAACAAATACAACTCACCGAAACCACCATCAGCTCCAAAGGCACCTACAGCAATTTGACCAGCAGGAGTAACAGCCAATCCTTGACCAAAGTTAAAGTTGGCACCTGGCAATGGGTTACTAATGAATTCGACGAGTTCACCGGTGCTACCATCGAAGACAAACACCTTACCGGAGTTAGACTCATTGGTATCGTCGTTAGCGGCACCAACCACTACGTGGCCCTGTGGCGATCCCGCTAGTGCTGCGCCGAATAATCCTTCGGCGTCAGCTACTGGATTAGCCGTAGACCATAGCTCCGCTCCGTTTGTGCCATCCAACAGGAATACGCTACCGTCATTGCTGGCAAAATTATCCACAAAACGTGCGCTGACAATGATGTCATCAGTACTTGTGACAGCCACTGTAGAACCGAAATCATCGTTGGCCGCAGGTTGTGGGTTATCAACGATCAACTCCTGAATGCCGCCAATTTCTGAATAAATGTATACCGCACCAGCATCGGTTATGAGTGATCCATCGGACACATCCTGTTTGGGTGCACCGATTACTATTTCTCCAGCAAAGTTAGCTGAAACAGATTTGCCGAATTCGGCATTGGAATCTACCGTGGGATTGCTGATTGTCTGTTGCAGGATGCCTGCTGCATCATAAACATAGACTGCACCACCTCCAGCTTCCTGATAAGCACCCACAGCAAGTGTTCCGTTTCCATTAACTGCTATGGAGTATCCAAATCTATCACCAATTGTGGGATTTGGATTTTCGATAGATTGCAGCAAGCTTCCGTCACTGCCACTGAATAAGTGCACAGCTCCTGACGCCACCCCCCCGGCATCATCTTGCCATGCACCTACCGCAATATTTCCACTGGGCAGTGCCGCAATCGACCAACCAAAATAGTCACTACCGGTTGGGTTTGGATTCAAAACCTCAAGCAGCTCGTTACCGTTGGTTCCGTCAATCAGATAGACACGACCATCGAATGAACTGGTTCCGGGATTAAAGGTAATGGCACTACTCAACAGATCGCCACTGTCGGTCGACGCCACAGCAAAACTGAATTGGTTGGTATCCGGTTTACTTGGATTCGAAACGTTAAACACCTGTTCACCCTCACCTAAACAACTCGATGGTTGCGTGATTACACCGGCACCAAGTGTTAACTCCAGGTCGCCTAACTGATGACACTCAACTTGAGTATTTCCCGATAGATCCAAGCTTGTGAGATTCGTTAGTCCAGATAAGGCGTCCAATAAAGTAATCGCGTTATTACCCAATGAAAGGTTTGTCAGATTCCCGAAACTTTGAATACCCGACAGGTTAGTTACACCCGCACTCGCACATGACAGCGAAGTCACTTCCGAAGGCATGGACCAACCATTTGCTGATCCTGCTGCATCCAGACAGGCTCCGAGTGCTGGATCGATAACAAAGGCCGAGAGCGCCGCCGGTACTACTTGTGCGATCGATGTACAACCAGGCACCGCACAATGGTTGGTAGGATTGCTGAAAAATTGACTACCGCCTTTGTCTACTCTGAATCTGTAATTTCCGGGTAGTAATGTGAATTCAGCGTCGCCATTGGCATCGGTTACGGCAGATTTTCCTGAATAAACAGCCTCATCAAATGCGTAAACATTAAGCCCCGATTCCACTCCCCCTGCTGAATTGGTTACCGTAACAGTAGTTGACACTGGCACTTCATAGCTAGCAGTAGCGCAACCAGGCACAGCACAATGATTAACTGTATCTGTAAAAAATTGTGTTCCATTCTTGTCGATGCGAAATCTGTAGTTACCGAGCAACAACGTTAGACTTGCTATTCCATTAACATCAGTAACTCCTGATTTACCTGAATAGGTAGTTCCATCGAATGCATAAACATTTAACCCTTCTTCGAAACCACCACCACTACTCATTACTGTAACCTGCACTGACTCTGGAACCTCATAACTCACGGCGGTACAACCAGGTGCAGTGCAGTGATTTACAGAATCAGTGAAGAATTGAGTACCATTCTTATCAATACGGAATCGATAATCCCCTGGGTCTAATGTGAAAGTAGCCTCTCCACTAGCGTCGGTAACCGCGGATTTTCCGGAATAAGTTGTGCCATTGAACGCATACACATTGAGTCCAACCTCAAATCCGCCACCACTGGAAGTGACTGTAACAACGACATTTTCTGGAATTTCAAAGCTAACTGCAGTACATCCAGGTGCTGTGCAATGATTAACATCATCTGTGAAAAACTGAGTCCCGCTTTTATCGATGCGAAATCGATAGTCACCTGGCAATAGGGTGAATGTTGCTTGCCCATTGCCATCGGTGACAGCAGACTTTCCTGAATAAGTCGATCCATCGAATGCATAGACGTTGAGGCCAGCTTCGAATCCACCGCCACTGGAAGTCACAGTAACTACAACATTTTCAGGAATTTCCAAACTTGCTACTGTGCACCCGGGCGCAGAGCAATGATTAACATCGTCGGTGAAAAACTGTGTGCCATTCTTGTCGATACGGAAACTGTAATCGCCTGGTAGCAGCGTGAAAACTGCTTCTCCATTGGCGTCGGTCACACCCGACTTTCCAGAGTAGGTCGTACCGTCGAACGCATAGACGTTTAATCCAGACTCGAAGCCCCCGGCGCTGCTGGAAACTGTGACCGTAATATCTTCTGGGATTTCATAGTCGACGGATGTACATCCAGGCGCAGTGCAATGATTTACATCGTCTGTATAAAATTGAGTGCCATTCTTATCGATACGAAATCTGTAATCGCCTACTGGCAATGTAAATGTGGCAATCCCAGACACATCGGTTACTGCAGACTTGCCCGAATAAGTTGTATTGTCGAAGGCATAGACATTTAATCCTGACTCAGGTCCTCCGGCACTGGAAGTGACATTGACCATTATCTGCATGGGCAAATCGAGGTTCGCCGCATTACATCCAGGCACTGAACAATGATTCACATCGTCGGTAAAAAATTGTGTTCCTGCTTTGTCGATACGGAAACGATAGTCTCCCGGAAGCAAAGTTAGAACAGCCTCTCCGTTGGCATCTGTCACACCTGACTTTCCAGAATAGGTTGTACCGTCGAACCCATAGACGTTTAATCCTTCTTCAGGCGCTCCTCCGGTGGTTACTGTTACCGTTACGGATTCAGGAACTTCATATGCCACTGCCGCACACCCAGGAGCTGCACAATGATTAACTGCTCCGGTGTAAAATTGAGTGCCATTTTTATCGATCCGAAAGCGGTAATTGCCATCGAGTAATTGTAAATTCGCGACCCCGGCAGCATCGGTTACAGAAGATTTTCCAGAATAAGTTGAACCATCAAAGGCATAGACATTTAGGCCAGCCTCAACTCCGCCACCACTACTAGTAACTGTCACTGCCACTGGCCGCGGCACTTGCACATTGATTGAAGTACATCCAGGCGTAGTGCAATGATTGCCTGCTTGAGAAAAATACTGAGTACCGTTGTAATCCACGCGGAAGCGATAACTGCCATCGGCAAGAGATAAACTCCCTATACCACTCGCATCAGTAACAGCAGAATTGCCTGTGTAAGCCGTACCATCAAAGGCATAGACATTCAGCCCAGCAAGAGCAGTTCCAAGATCATCAGTTACGTTTACTGAAACAGTAGTTTGCGCAAAGCTTAGTGCGCTCGACATCAGAAACAGAAGGCCAACTAAAATAGTTCTCATGGCTGGCCTCCTGTTGGAACAGAGTCAATTAAGCGATTTTGATTGTTGTACTCGAGGGTAAACCCGGTATCTGCTCCTCTATCGTCACTAACAATGTTGCCCGCTGCATCGTATTGCAGTGTTCTTACGACGCCATCTTTGTCCACGCTTAATAGGCGATTGCTGCTAGCATCATAGGTGTAAGTTTCGGTTATGGTATTGCCATCTTCAACACTAACAACGCTAAGTCGATTGCCTACAGGATCGTATGTAAATGACTGATTGCCGTAGTCACCGGTGGCATCTTCTAAACGATTTAGTAAGTCGTAGATAAACGTCTGCGATTCATTGGCATCAACACTGTCTGCAATTGCAGTGATGTTATCTACTGCGTTCTGTGTGTAAGTCAATCCCAGCACATCAGGATTGGTCTCACCATTATCAACAACACTGATGCTACTAACGCGGTAGTCCTGATCGTTGCCGATAGAAAGCCCAAGATTATTGCCATAGTCCAATTCGTTCATGGGACCGAAAGGAAGGTAATCGATATTGCTGGCTATTGACTGCGCTGCTCCACCGGCGTTAGGCAGGGAAATTATTCCCGAAGTCCGCCCCAATAAATCGAGTTGATGATCAACGATTCGGCCACTTGGATAGATAGTTTGGATTAGATTGTCTGCTAGATCGTACCCATACTGAGTTGTGTAATTGTTGCTTTGAATGGCTACGGATGAGGCAATCTGATTACCGCGGTAATCGTAATCGTAGTTGGTGCTACCAGTCTGATCGGTGATCTGTGATAGTCGACCTATGCCAAACTGGGCGCTTAATGAATCATACACATAAGTGATGTTTTCGCCCGGACTTGCAGGATAGCTTATCGAAGTTAGTCGGTTTAACGCATCATATGTATTGTTGGTGACAATCCCTCTTGAGTCTGTTTGGCTTAGTAGATTGCCAGCATCATCATAGACATAAACGGTTATGCCTGTATCGGGACTATTGAGTTGAATTAAGTTATTCAGGCCATCGTAAGTGTAGGTTGTTACTAATCCGCGCTGGTCAGTTACACCAGTTAAGTTATTCCTAGCGTCATAGGTAAAGTCGCTTGAGTTATTGATGGCATCGGTAACTGCAGACAGGCGATTGAGCGCATCAAAAGCTTGAGTGGTACTTTGATTAATGCCCAATGGATCGAGACTAATCGCAGTCTGATTGCCGAAATCATCATAGCCCATTTGAGTTAGCTGATTGGCACCACCAATCAATTGCACTTGTCGACTTAGATCGTCGTAAACTTGGGTCTGAGTTCGAACTATGCTCCCCAAGGAGTCTTTAGTGTCTTCTAGGGTTATGTTGCCAGCCACATCGAGAACAAATTCTTGGCGCTCCCCTAAATTATTACTGATTGCGACTAATCTATGAGCCGCATCGTATTCATAGCTAAGAAATGCGCCATTAGGCAAAGTCACTCGAGTAAGCTGCCCAAAATTGTCGTATTCGTTTGTCGTTACGGCATTTGCACCGACGCCAGGATCCACCACAGTAGTAGTGAGTAACCATCCGCGTGGATGGAAGGTCATGTTAGTAACCACGTTGTTTGAATCTACCGCTGATAGCGGTAATCCACGAGAGTTGTAACTGGTTACTTGAGTAGTGTGCCCCAGCGGATTTGAAGTTGAGGCTAAATATCCTTCCGGCGTATAAGTAATACTTGTCGTGTCATTTACGTCAGTTCTGGGCCCATCAATTGTTGCTACTTGAAATTCTCCAGTTACACCTTCAGGATAATAGGTGAATGTGGTTGTTCGTGTTCGACCATTAGTGGCGTAAGGTACTGACTGAGAAGTAGTGTCCGTTTCAGTTCGAGTTAAGATATGGCCCAAGGCATCATAAGTAAAAGTGCTTGTTCTGCCCGGCTCAACTATTTGAGTTGGTTTTCTAAAAACTGGATGCCAGGTTGTAGAAATTATGCGTTCTTCCGCTGTGCCAACTGCTTCTGTGCGACTGGTTTCCAATCCACGATTGTCATGTACATAGTTAGTGAGATTTCCATTCCAATCAGTACTTGATGCCATAAATCCATTGGCATCGTAAGTGAAGCTGCGTGTAGCTCCTGGAACATTTCCAGACGGAAGCCTTTCCATTTGCGTGATAAGGCTTCGATCATGAATTTTTGTGAACGTGTTTTCTTGAACTAGTCCCAGGGGATTTACATCTGTGGTTAACTGATTGCCTAGATCGAACTGACTAAAATCAAGGGTTACACTGTTTACACCACCGGCGTGCTCACTCAGGGTCGCATAACCGGAATTGTTGTAGTCTTAGGTTGAGAATCGATCGCCATTCTCGTCGGTGATGCCAGTGAGGCCTTGTACAAAAAAGCTCTCCTCGTAATGATATTGACGATATGGATTGTCTTCGCCAAAGGGATTTGCTCCGCCTGTGCCTGGCGTTAAGTCAGGATAAGAGGCGTATTCAAGCTGATCCCTAAAGTTGTACTGAAACTTATATTCGTGGCCATCGGTGTCGACGGCAGAAAGTAATTTTCTATTAGTTCCAGTTGTGAGTGTGATCGAATTGCCAAAATCATCTGTGACTGTAATTTCATCATCAACGTATGTAAGAGTCTGTGAGAGGCCTTCTCTGGTGGTTATTTTCTGAAGAGAGCCAAATTCATCATATTCCTCAACCTTGTCATCGGGTGTTGTGACCTGAAACCCGATGGCTATGACATTACCTTGTTCGTCGAGAATTGGTCGGTCTTCAAGAAAGTACAAGACATTCGGATCAGTGGTCCAAGGTCCCGTTTCGAGCGGACTTGTATAGAAAATACGATCTCCGTTCTCCCTAAACATCATGACACTTCGATTGGGCGCATTGTCAAATGCAGAAATCGCTAACTTTTGTAAATAGTTCCAGGACCATTCCCCATCCAATGATGTGGGCACACCAGTTGCACGTGCAGTTCTAGTGTTATAGTGAGTCGTTATAGATAATGGGAAGCGGCCTGCTGAAGTGAAAAAATTCTCTCGTTGATATTTATTGCCCGTAAGCGCATGCACTGGATTGCCGCGATCACAACAATCTTTTGGAGGTCCGTCGTCTTGACTATGGCAACCTCCATCACTTTGCTCTCCCATGCAGCCAGAACCTCTCTGCGCTGTGTTAGGAGCGTAATAATTAATGGTATTACCTTCATCGTCGGGGCCTTGGTACAAACAGGTATAGTTTGTTGGAGGAACTTGTGGGGAATTGACCTTTAACGAAAACGAACCCAATGAGTAGGTATTATCCGGAAACGAATCTAAAAACGCCTGCCCAATTGGCTTAGCATTTGCGCAAGCTTCTGCTGGTGTATCTCCGCGGGTAAGCTCTCCAAAAACTCCATTGATAACCCAGTAATACTCTGTTGCCGAAGCCTGAATCGGTAATAGTAAAATTGCAATTAGTGTGATTACGCGCATTGGAATGAGCTCCTTTATAAAATTCTTAGTGTTGCTCGCCTGCCCTGAATATGATCGATGTTCTTAATACAGTTGAACTTAGTTGAAATTCTTGGAAACGAATAAAATTGCTAAGTTATTTTTGTAAATCTTGTTTTCAGAGGCAAAATTTGCGATCAAGCTCATGTCTAGCTACAGAATATCCAGCTTGATTTGTATTTAAACTTTCGATTATTCAAAATTTTTTCCTATTCTTAATTTCTTACTAATAACTTAGAAAAAGAGAAAGCATTCTCTTCAACCTTCTCGGAATTTAACTGTCCGATGGACTATTTACTGACACCAGAACAAATAATTAAAAACGTTTGGACTGAGCCTTACTAGCAGTTTTTCTATGGATTCATAATCTGTCAATCTCTATTGAAAATCTTTGGTGAAACCCCATTTATCCACGAGAATTTGCTACCCTTGTGCAAATATGGTGATCAAAAATTGACCAGTTCATCGTTTTTGCACAAGTGTTTGCTGCGATTGGGGTGAATAGACCTGTTGACCTAATTTAGGTTGACCTGCACAAAGAAGTGAAAGTATAACGAATTTAGTGGGTTATTGTAGCCTAGCAAAGACTACGGGCTGCAAATGGAGATAACTCTCTTGTTTTCAACTCATTATTAGCAAGAAGGAAGTTTATAGGCTAAGAAACTCTTAGATCTACCTAAGTCTAAAACCGAGAATAAAAGAACATAGACTGGAAATAGTCGCGGTTGAGAGAACCACTTAGAACTGACGTTGTTAGACGTCATCGCGAGAACTGACATGGATCCTCTGCAATACTTAAGCTTAATTGCATTATTTGCAGCACTATTAAAGATTTTAATTCTTGTTCAATCGATGGCGCATTCTCCAATTAATGCCGCTGTCATCCTTGTCACACGCACGCTGATTCTGCAGAACATACTTGAATTCATCCTGTTATTCACATTCGGATATAGCCAACAGTTTGTCATCTTACTTATTGGAACGTTTCTATTTGTATCAACTCTGGTTGCCGCAACCATGCTCAATCTTGTTCTAACCGTTACTCAGAGTAAATACATACGAATTAGCCAACTAATATTAGTGGTTCCCATAATTATAGTTTGCATCCTCTTGATTCAAGGTTCTATTTACACGGGATACGAGTTAAACGGATTAAGTTTTATAAGCAGGCCAGGTCCAGCTTATCCACTCTATCAAGGATTAATTTTATCAGTGGCTATAATTGCCACATTCATACTTTGTAAAGGATCGATTAGTTCAAATTCAGTAATTGCGATCAGATCTCGCCGCACATTACTCGCAGCCTCACCCATAATTGCCACCTCTATTACTGTAATTGTATTGAGGTTAATTGGTATCAATGCCTCGGCAACATTCGTGATGCCTATATCTTCCACTTTTTTCGTGTGGGTTTTATTGCAAGATGAACGTGGAGACTTCGTAGTTTTTAAAATGAAGTGGATTCGAGTCTGGTTCTATTTTCGACAAGCGCTAAAGAACGCATTCTCTAGTGACTCTGTTTCTTTGAAAGAATTCAAAGAGGATACGGAAAAAACAATTCTTCTCGAAGCTCTAAAGCTTTCTAATTACAACATGAGCGCTGCAGCAAGAATTTTGGGAACCAGTCACTCCAGCATTTCCAGAAAAGTAAAAAAATACAATTTTGAAGATCCTTCAAACATGACACTATCGAAAGTCATTGAACAATCGCAATATAATAGCAAGATAGCAGAAAGCACTGACATTTAGGGTTGATCTATGAAATGTAAAAAGAAATTGAATTCTAATTCTGGTAACGGAATTAGACTGAATCTTGGCTATTTAGCATGAATTCTGAATTTGACAACACCTCACTTGTTTAAGCCACTAAGACGCTGACATGGATACTTTCTATTATTTAAGTTTAATCGCGCTAATCGCTGCCTTATTAAAAACTGCCATTCTTGCTCAGGTAGTGAATCGCTCTAAACTAACCTCTGCATTCATGTTAGTGACGCTTGTATTAATTTTGCAAAATATTACAGAATTCTTCATATTTTTTACGTTCGGACTAAGTGATCAGCTGGCATCTCAATTGTTGGGATTTTATTACGTGTTGGTAGCCCTTTTAGCTGTGGTGCTAGTTAGCTTGGCACTTACTGCCGCTGAAGCACCTAACATCCAACTTTACCGCTATTTTTTTGGAGCAATTGCCATTGTTGTTACCTATTACACACTTAATGGAAATCTTCATTTGGGCATTGAATCTAATGGTTACAGTTTGATTGGCGTACCCGGACCTGCATATATAGTTTTTCAAGCATTGTTGTTAG
Source organism: Pseudomonadales bacterium (assembly GCA_012103535.1). Classification (GTDB taxonomy): domain Bacteria; phylum Pseudomonadota; class Gammaproteobacteria; order Pseudomonadales; family Pseudohongiellaceae; genus UBA9145. Next base: position 730,383 of record WLWQ01000002.1, on the reverse strand, counting down.
CAATGGTCGTAATTTGTACTTATTGGCTTTGGCGAGGATCAATAAGCTCAAATGTCAAAATTGCTCATCGATCCCGTCTGACAATGTTTGCAGCACTACCAATTTTTGCGACAGGTTTATTCGTGACCATTCTCAAATTAGCGGGTTTCGGTGCATCTACCGGTGGTGTGACGCCATTGGCTTCAACTTTTTTCGTTTGGATTTTAATGCATGATGAGCGTGGAGATTTCGTCGTCTTCAAGCTGAAGTGGATACGTGTTTGGTTTTATTCGAGACTAGCCTTGAAAATCGCGTTTTCTAAAGACTCGTTGTCTATGAAAGATTTCAAAGAAGAAACTGAGAAAACAATACTTTTAGAAGCGCTAAAGCTGTGTGATTACAACATGAGCGCCGCAGCGCGATTATTGGAAACCAGTCACTCCAGTGTTTCCAGGAAAGTAAAGAGATATAATTACGAAGATCCATTAAATAAGACTCTTTCGAAAATAATTGAACAATCGCAATAAGATTAGAAATATTCAGGAAGCGCTGACATTAAGGATAGAACTCAGAGACTTGAAGGCAATTACATCCTGTTTCTGGTAATGGCTTTAGACTGAATTTTTCCTATTTAAAATGATTTTCCTTAGCATGACTGAGTTCCATTTATTAACACTACTAAGACTCTGACATGGATACTTTCTATTATTTAAGTTTAATCGCGCTGATCGCTGCCTTATTAAAAATTGCCATTCTTGCTCAGGTAGTGAATCGCTCTAAACTCACTTCAGCATTCATGTTAGTGACGCTTATATTAATTTTGCAAAATCTTACAGAATTCTTAATATTTTTTACGTTCGGACTAAGTGATCAACTAAGCTACTTTTTATTGGGAATTTTTCTCGTATTGGTGGCCCTATTAACTGTTGCGCAAGTTAACTTGGTACTCACTGTCGCTGAAGCACCTAAAATCAAACTTTATTTGTATTTTTTTGGAGCAATTGCCATTGCAGTTATCTACTTCGCACTAAATGGAAATCTCTATTTGGGCATTGAATCTAATGGTTACAGTTTGATTGCCATAACCGGATCTGCATACATAGTTTTTCAAGCATTATTGTTAGCAATGGTCGCAATTTGTACTTTTTGGCTTTGGCGCGGATCAACAAGCTCAAACGTCAAAATTGCTCATCGATCCCGTCTGACAATGTTTGCAGCGATACCAATTTTTGTAACAGTATTATTCGTGACTATTCTCAAATTAGCAGGTATCGGTGCATCTAGCGGTGGCGTTACGCCACTAGCCTCGACTTTTTTCGTTTGGATTTTAATGCATGATGAGCGTGGAGACTTCGTAGTCTTCAGGCTCAAGTGGATACAATTCTGGTTTTATTCTCGACTCGCATTAAAAATCGCATTTTCTAAAGACTCGCTGTCTATGAAAGAGTTCAAAGAAGAAACAGAGAAAACAATACTATTAGAAGCACTAAAACTGTGTGACTACAACATGAGCGCTGCGGCGCGAATCTTGGAAACCAGTCACTCTAGTGTATCCAGGAAGGTAAAAAAGTATAGATACGAAGACCCGTCAAACAAAACTCTTTCCAAAATAATTGAACAGACACAAGAGTAGGTTTTTGTCAAAAATCATCGCGAGCAACTAAAGAGGCTACAGACTATGATTACAGATCTAACTAAATCAAATGTACTCTGGATCAGCTTTTTCGCAGTTGTCGCGCTAACACTCTCTTTTCAGTTCATAGCTCAACGCTACGGTTTAGTATTACTCGATGGCCTGTATGATCCAGCCGAAGTAAGAGCCGCCATCGCCAATATGACAGCGCAGCAACGCAGCGTACATGTATGGGTGACCAGTACCCTGGATGTCGCGTATCCAATCGCCTATGGAATTTTCTTCGTGGGTACCGCTTACAAATTTTTTCCTACCTGCGGAAAGTACCTGGCGCTGCCCGCTTTATTCTGTGTTCCGATAGATCTTGTGGAAGGAGTAATTCAGGTATTGGCATTAACAACTTCTATCGATTGGATTCAGGCCAAGGCAATCTTAACGCCGGCGAAGTTTGCTCTAGTGTTGAGCGCACTGTTTATCACATTGTACGGAGTTACCAAGGTAAGAGTATTGCGTAGAGAAGTGATGTAACTATTGCTGTTGCGCAAACAAATATCTTATTTGCACATCACGTACTCGGCGCGCGCGGTCACCTTCATAAGACGGACGGAATTTTATTTCGCGAATTGCACGGGATCCTTCCCTGGTTACTCGAGTGTCTTCGGGTGTGGAACTGAGAATATCCACGCTAGAGGCATTGCCGCGAGAACTGATACTGAAACTTAAATCTACCTGGATTTGTGGAAGACCGATTCGAAGTAAGGGATCGGCGCTAATTGGTTTCAGTACTGCTCTTGCGTTTTCATGGTAGGCGCGAAAAGTTCCTAAATGCAGAACATCTGCGGATACGTTTTCGACTTCGTCAATTATGCTCTGCTGATAGGCCACTAAATCTGCAAAACTTGAATAGAACTCGGGGATTGGCAAAGGCATGGGAATTCGGAAAAAACTTTCTATTTCTGTTTGCGGGATGCCCGCTGCTAGTAGTTTTTCCTGTGCTTCGTTGTATTGACGCCTACCGGATCCACGATCCATCAGCACGTTAAAATCACCTCGATAAAGGTGTGCCATTGCCTCGGCCTCGAGATCACCTTGTTCTTCAGCGATATCACGTATATCGTTTACGAATCCAAGTCCTTGACGCAGATACCCTTCTCCTAATACACCGTCTTCTTCAAGAACCGGAATTTGCCTTCCGGTGGAATAAAACGGGCTGGTATTGATCACTCCTCCGCGCCGACCCTGAACTAATCTGCTGGGACCATCAGAACGCATTACGTCTCTTAGTATCTCACTTGAAAAACTATCTTCCGAGTTCAAAAGCTGCACCATCAAGGCAAGATTGTAGGCTCGTTTGTAATACCAGGGATACAATGCGGAATCTTCTTCGCCATATATCTTTTCTGCAAGCAGATACATGTCGCGGTACAAATCTCGCGCATCAAGAAAGTTATCCGACTGTCTTCTTTCTTCACCTAAATAAAATCCAGCCAACAACCATTGCGCCTGAGCATCCATGGCGTGCAAGAGTTCTTCAGATTGAGTTCCATAGTTCGTGGCAACAAGAAACCTGATGTGCTCCAAATGATCGGAAACTGCTTCCCAATTTCCCAATACTTGCTGTACTTCGATCATGTTGCGCACTACTGGGATAAGTTCAGGATTCTCGAATCCTAATGAAGTGCGCATGATGGAAAGTTGCCGGGTTTGCAACTCGACAACCTGTTCGAAGTTACCTTGTTCTGCATATATATTAAGTATGCTACCCAGAGGCTCTAACAAGCGGTTATCGAAAGGCCCAAATTCAGACTCATATTCCTCAAGCTGTGTTTGGTAGCGCTGCAGATCAGCCAGCGTTTCATTGCTCGTAGCAACGGAATTTGCTTGACCACCAGAAAGTGCAGGCAGGCATAGCAGTACTACACTTAAAATGAATGAGGATTTTTTGAATGGACGTTTCATAGGCTCGGAACCCCAGAGGGGCTTCATTTCTGACAATAACTTGATCTATTCGGCTTGTCGATACAAACTAGTACGGAAATCGATCCATTCGCCGCGGAACCACTATGAGATTCTTGACCAGTCTATTTATTGCTTGCCTGCTCACTGCGATTCCAGCAGTTCAGGCTCAAGTAGACAATCCTGACCTCTACGATATTGCTGGAGAATTCGCCTTCGTACGGATTCAATACGACAGCTATTACGACGGCGGCTGGTACGGCGGACCCTGGGCGACAGATTTCCCCGCTGCGGACGAGAATTTCCTTAGAGGAGTTTCCAGGCTCACCAATGTTCGTGTCATGAGCTCGCCAATCACGCTTCGCTTCGATTCCGAAGAAATCTTCGATTACCCTTTTCTTTATGCTCTGGAAATGGGCCGTAATGGCGGGATATCGCTCTCTCCACAAGAATTGGAGAACCTGCGAGAATATCTATTAAGAGGCAGTTTCCTGCTTATCGACGATTTTTGGGGCACCCGTCAGTGGGATGCATTCTATGCAGATTTCTCACGTATCTTTCCAGACCGCGAATTAGTGGAATTGCAATCGGACCATGAAATCTTCCATACCTTTTACGATATCGATGGCCCGCAAATGATTCCCGGTCGCGGGGGCAGGCAAGGCTTTGGCCAGGCTGGCATCAACAATGCAACCAACCATGCCATTATGGATGACGACGGCAGAGTCATGGTGTTGATCAACTGGAACTCAGATATGGGGGATGGTTGGGAACACACCTATGATCAGTGGTACCCAACCGAATACGCTAACTCGGCTTATCGCCTTGGCATTAACTACCTGATCTATTCTTTAACCCACTAGAGTTTTTCCTTTGGAAAAACTCACTAGCGATTCAACAGAAATCGTTTTCAGCGAAAACGTTTTTGATGGGAGCGTCTAAAACCCACGCATTTACGAAGTAAATGCTCCATTGTAATGGAGCTTTTTTGGAGAAAAAGCGTGGGCCTGTACCAATCCGAGAGATTCGATTAATCATTCACCGGCACTGTTGGCGGCGCTCCAGCCTGTTTTAACATGTGTACCAAAAACCGCGCTCGCTCTGTTGTGCTCAGGTTTCGCCCCACCTGATGAATATCTTCTGGCGATTCATAAAAGGTTTCACCTGCCTTTAATTGTGTTAGTGGACCACCTCTAACCTGCATCTCAATCTCGCCTTCGAGTACATACACGTAAACGTGAGCATTGTGTCTATGGGGCGTCGAAGACTGCCCTGGCTCCATTACGATTTCGATGATGCGCATTTCCTGATCTTCCAATAGAGCTGGAAGTTCCAGGGTGGCATTCAACGGCGCCTCTGCTGCTGTTGCTATAGAAACAATCAGACTAACAACAATACCTAAAAAAACTTTCATAACTCCCCCTCTGTTTGATTACTTAGTCAGACAATTCGACAGCCAGGCTATAGAGAAAATCATAACCACCATAAAGTGATTCTTTTAGCAGACGCTCATCTTGGCCATGGATACGCATGTCATTTCTATCGACGAATAAGCCCGAAACGCCGTAAGTAGGAATCCCCGATCGACGCATGCGAGCGCCATCGGTAGCACCGGTAGACATAGTTGGAAGAACGGTAATTCCAGGCCACATCGCATTCGTTACGTTTTCTACCGCACCCAATATTTCTTCAGTCAATGGTGAAGGATCCGTTAGGGATCCCCCGCCCAAATATTCCACCCGAATCTCAGGATTTGCTACCACTCGAACTAGTGTGTCCAATACATCCTGAGGATCCGAGCCCGGCAACATACGAACATTGACATTAGCTATTGCCGATTGTGGCAAGGCATTTGGCGCATGACCACCATCGAGCAATGTAGCAACTGCAGTTGTCCGCAATTGCGCGTTAATTGCAGCTTCTCTGCTTAGACGATCTAAAGAATCTTGAGGAATAGGATCTTGCAATAAGGCACGAAAATCTTCTGCCCTTTGCCCGGTATTAATCTCAGCCTGTCGCTCGAAACTCACTCGCATGACTTCATTAATTTCAACAGGAAATCTAAAATCACGAATTCTTAGTAATGCTTCAGCCAGGTCATATATAGCATTGTCGTCACGGGGTAATGAAGAGTGCCCGCCAGGATTTCGGGCAGTGACTCGAAACGTTGCATATATTTTTTCCGCAATCTGGATAGTGTTGGCCAGAGGCTCGCCATCTTGTAGAAGACCATATCCCCCTTCGTTAATTGCTAGTGCGCCGCGCAATAATCCCGGCTGATTTTCCAGTAACCAACCAATGCCGTTACTGCCACCACCTTCTTCATCGGAAGTAAGCGCAATTATCAAATCCCGGTTTGGTGTGTAGCCGTTTCGCTTAAACCTGACAAAATTGGCAACAAATATAGCCGACATGGCTTTGTCATCCAGCGTCCCGCGGCCATAGAAATAATTCTCGTCTTCGTTAAGGATAAACGGATCGAGATTCCAGTCATCGCGATTAGCCTCAACCACATCAATATGGGCCATCATCACGATCGGTTCTGCGTCTCCCGTGCCACGAAAGCGAGCGACCAGGTTGCCTTTATGGGGTAATGCGCCGCCGATAAATATGTCCTGAGCATCAAATCCAGCCGACTGCAGCCACGCCGCCATGCCTTCCACGGCGATGGTGTTGTTCTGCTCTGAACCGGTTGTCTTGTATTCAACCAATTCTTTATAGATTTCATAGAGTAGCTGCCTATCGTCTTCGGGTATCTCGCGCTGAGCCTGCGCCATCACGCTAAAACTAAGGGACAATACAATAAGCCACATTCTTAAGCTGGAAATTCGCACGACATGCACCTTTCTTCGGTTGATATGAATCAAGCATCATTTTACTCTTGAAAATACACTAATCAGCTAATCGATGCGATACTCCGCCTGTTCTTTGAGTTGTGAGCAAACACAATGGTTCTCGGTTTCATAATCAACGCTTTTTTAGTCACACTTGTAGTTGTGATTCATTATGAGATGTTGAGGTTACTCTCAGTTGTCATACCAAAGTTGAGAATCAAACATCGCCTGCGCGTAATAATTGGGGTTTTTGGCACTATCTGCGCCCACATTGTAGAAGTGTGGATATTTGGCATTGCCTTTTACTTCATGGCCAGCTCAGGAAATTTTGGCAGTCTGGCTGGTAATTTTGATGGCAGCCTTATCGACTGTGTCTATTTTTCTTTCACCAATTACACTACCGTCGGCTACGGCGACATTGAACCCTTTGGCAGCATACGGTTTCTCGCAGGACTCGAAGCGCTTACAGGTTTGTCGTTGATTACGTGGTCTGCCTCGTTTATGTTCATGGAGATGACAAAGTTCTGGGAAGAGTAAGAGTTTTTCTTAAGAGTTTTCCTCTGGAAAACTCTTAAGAAAAACTCATTAGAGACCAGAAACATCGTTTTCCGTGAAAACGATGTTTCTGGGAACGTCCACCAAACGAGCGCACTTTTTCGCAGAAAAATGCGCTTAAGACACCGAGGATAAAGTCAGGCACAAACAAAAAAGGGGCCAATTGGCCCCTTTTCTATTTTAAAAAAAATACTTCTTTTCTTGTCTAGCACCATTCCCCGCTTTTTCTAAAAGTTTTCCTTCGGATAACTCTTAGAAAAAGCTCCATGACGGTAGACACTCCCAGAAAAAAAGTTTTCATGGAAAACTATTTCCCTGGTCGCTAGTGAGTTAATCCTCTGGATTAACTCTTTCATCAATCTCCTGCCTACGAAAACCAGCCAGAATCCCAGACAAACCATAATTCCCCTCATGACAAGCATACTCATAAAGTTTCGTGTCTGTAGTATTAAAGGAAATCTCCCCACCCCAATTCTCGGTGTAATAAACAGGATCACTAACTTCGAATTCATACAATATCTGCTCGTCGGAGTAACGAGTAAAGCGCTCAATGATTTTTCCTTCATCGGAAAGTGAGGCCATCATGCGAGATTTCTGCTGTGGATGAAGATTAACAGTTTCCACTACCAGTGTATCGCCATCCCACCAACCTACAGAATCACCCATCCATTGTTCCAGGGCATCTGGTCGATGGTCTCCATTGATTGGAATAATGCGAGCATCGTGCACCATTTCGATAAGAATCATTACGTAGTCATCGGTTTGCACAATTTGATACATGTTGTTGTAGAGCACGCTGTTCATCGGTGGCCCGGAAGTACTGCCGAAACCAATCAAACAACGTTCGGCAAGTGGCGCTCCTTCAGGTCCACCATAGCCGGAAAATTGTTGGCGGGCTGCTCCACGCAATTCGTTGCCTGATTCGGAATAAGGAATACGGCCGTCTTCAGGGAAGGTGATCCAGGAAGTGCGATATTCGCCTTTTACGCTGCTAAATTGAGAACCGGGATCTACCCAGAAAGCGTTATAGCCACGACCCCGTGCCAAATCTGATCCATCGGGTAACTCGCCCTGAACCTGATTATCGTCTGTAGCCTGTCGCACATTCTGGTGATTGCCGGCGGTTAATTGCTCCAGCTGATCATCGGGAATTGTCAGTCCAATATCAGTAAGATTTCTGGAACGTTGCATGGTAGTTATTGAAGCATTAGTCCAATAGCCCTGCAGATCCGGTTTGCCAGTAGCGGTGCGTGGCGGAATGTAGTTCTGAGCCAGGCTGACGCTACTAACTAACAATATTGAAAGGGTAAACAAACTCTTTATAGTTCGCATATAAAACTCGCTGTTGAAGGCCTAAGTTATTGTTTTGAATGGCTGAAAAGTATAACGGCATTCGGGTTTTTATCAAGGCTTGTGGGTAAAGCGAAGCGAGTCTGCACTTAGCAATCCAACTGCCCTTGCATGACTCGGATCAATGACTATGCATTATCGGTCGACATGAGTGCTTAGATGGTTCATTTTTTCTCCTGACATTGAACCAATTAATCCCTCCCACGACCTTTCTATAAAGGGAAGTAGATGGCTGATCTAAAGCAGAAGAGTTTCGTCGAATGGCTCGTTGTGCGCAGCCAAAATGGTGAACGAGACGCCTTTGATGCTTTAGTCAAACATTGGCAACAACGTTATTTTCTCTATGCACTTAACCGTTTGAATGACCGCGAAGCGGCACGAGATGTCACCCAGGAATGTCTGTTATCGATTAGTCGAAGCCTGAACAAGCTTGCCGATCCCGCAGCATTTCCTAAATGGGGTTTTCGCATTCTGGAACGTCGTTGTGTGGATTGGCAACGGAAAAGGATCAGGGAAAAAGAAGTGTTTCAAGAGCAGGATGAACTGCCGGAAATCGAGATTAGTGACAATGCGGAAGAGAAGCTCAGTGTAGAAACATTATTGTCACGTCTGGATGCAAAATTGGCGACGATACTCCGACTCTACTATCTGGAATCTCTCTCTGTACAAGAGATAGCCGAAGTCCAGGGGGTACCGAGCGGTACTGTGAAGTCGAGATTGTATTACGCAAGAAAATTAATGCTGAAAGTATTAGAAGATTAAATGAGGTGAAAAAGATGAGTGATATTGATGAGAAAATTCGTAAGGCGCTAAGCGAAGAAGATCAAAAACTTCTAGATGAAATTGATGACGAGGCCGGTTTGTTTGACATGATGGCAATGACTTTTAAAGGCAAAATGGCATGGATAACCTGGTACATGTATATCGTTGGTATCGCCGTTTTCATTGCTGGATTGTATTTTCTAAATCAATTCTTCGAAGCGGAAGAATTGAAAGAAAGTCTTGGCTGGCTATTGGCAATAATTACCTGTTTAACCTTCTTCATAATTATCAAGATTATAGGCTGGCAACAATTGCTGCGAGCAGAAATAATGCGTGAAATGAAAAGGTTGGAAATGCGCGTAATGCTTGCGTTAGAACAGCCCAAGGATGGTTAGAGAATTAGACGCACTCGCTAATTTTCTACTTCATACAATCTATTAATAGGTGAAGGCCCAAACGATACCCAGGTTCCTTGATGAGTGGCAGCACTCTTATCGCCTCGAGACCAATCGCACACCCCCTCAGGGAAAACCTCATTTAGTTCAGCATACTGAGCCTGGGTAAAGCCGACGCCATAATCCGCAGAATTAATCGGTCGCAACTGACAACTCACTATATTATTCGCCAAGGGTGCGCCGGCCACATGGCGCGGAGTTGGGTAAGCTGGATAAAGCTCATTACAGCGACTGCTGCCGCGAAAGGTTTGTTCTTCTTCAATTTTGAGTCGTTCATCCCCAGTGTTATCCCAACAAGCATCGTTCAGAGTCACAGGCTTGTTCACCAAAACTTTTTCCGCAGAAGAGACATCACTGGCGTCTCTCCCGATTGCGGTTAACCAGGCATCCATTTGTTGAAACAAGTCGCCAAGATCTGGAGACTCCGCTTCAAATCCCCACAGGCCGCCGATCTGCATAATGTGATTATCGGCGTGACCGTTTGCGTTCAGTAAACGCTGCCTGGTGGAAAATTGATGAATGAGCATATGTATATCGCCATCTTCTTCATGATCGAGATAGGTGCGATAGTCGATAATAGGTGTCGAGGCTAAACCAGCACCACCGCTTAGAATTCTGCCAGATTCTAATGCACGCTTTACGGCCTGGGAATCGGCACGGTGTCTTTCCGGTACATGGTTCATGTCACGATCAAAGCCGCCAATATCTCTGTTAATGTCGATGAATTGCTGCGGCGTAATTACCCCGTTATTTAACGCAGCAAGGCCATATTGCACACCCACATTGTCGAGCGGTCGCTGCGCTGTGTAAGAGCCTTCCAACAGTCCATATACATTCACGGTGTGATCATAAACCGTAGCGCGGATACCCTGCGGCGCAGTGATATCGTAAAGTTGTGTTTCCAAAGCAGGCAGACTTACTTCACCACCCTGCTCCTCGAGCGGTGCATCGATGCGATAAATTGGATCCAGTCGTGCAGCTCCACGCGCCAGATTAGATATAGATGCCCAGGAACCAAATCCCGCGATTGCCCTCTGTTGCTGGAGGGTAAAGGATTCGACGTCGACTTCAGTAAAGTAGTAATTCAAGAGCCGGGAGTCAGCCACGGTGAATATCGTCGCCGAGGTAACATCAGGAAAACTCGCCGCGACGATAATGCCGTCGAATACACCGGGATAATTGTCAGCAGTTTGATGGGACTGATAAGATCCGCCGGATGCGCCAGTTGCGATGGTGTATTCCGGCACACCGTAAGTTTCGATGAAACGTTCCTTAAGCATGATATGGGTTTCGGAAGCCAGTAAATCATTGCAGTTTTGCCCGAACACATTCAGGCTTGAAGATACCACCGCATAGCCTTGAGCAAACAAACCATCGCGCATCACTCCACCGGTTTGATTACCTTGTTGATGCCAACCACTGCGACAGCCTCCCCCATGGGTGTAAACCAGCTTCCCATTCCAGGACGGACTGCGATTCCAGGCGTCGATTTGACTCTGGGGTGAATCATGCAACATGGCAATTTCATAAATGGCACGGTTAACAGTGCCCGTTTCCACTCGCACTATATAAGGAAGGATTCCGCCGCTAGCCAAGGTGATGGTGCCGAGATCTTCAGGATTGTCTGCGCCGAGTGCCGCTATGGGTAAAAATGCTTCGTTCTCAATTGACCAGTAAACGTAATTAATTCGAGTTGGAACGCTGCAGTTTGCATCACTTGCCGGGCCGAAGAATTCGCCACTGACCAACTGAAATTCTTCGCTCTGACAATAAAATGGTTGCTCGTGAGAACCCGAAATGACAGGCCCATTATTAGGGAAGTTGCTGATGTTCAGGGAAGCGCTATCGCCGCCACTGCTTAACCTCGCCGACAGTATGTTCTCACCTTCCACCAGACCTTCTAACAGGGCTTGTTTGCGATTAGACGAAACATTTACAAAGCGTTGAGTAACATCTGTTCCGTTTAATTCAATCTGCAACAAATTTCCTGATTCGCCTTCTGCCACCGCTACTTCCACCAGGACGTCACCGCCGGTTACAAGCCAGGGTTTTGTCGAAAGCGTTTCAATCGAAACTGTTGCCTGATCAATCTCTATCTCTGCGGGTCCAGCGGTAGTAACAGGCTCATCTGTTGAGCATGCAGAAATAGTCGCGAAAATAAGTAAAGCGCAAGCTTCTAATCGTTTAAACATAGAACTCACCCCAAGAGGATCAGCATGAAAGCAACTGTTGAATTAGCAGTGTTTATTTGAATTTCACAATCACTATTGTAATACGAGTAGTGTTAGAATGCCTGTCTTCTGAAAACTGCTCAATTATTCAATTTTTCTATTTAGCGGATCGGGACATGAATGCGAAGAACAAAGTAAAACTTGTTGATGCCGTCGACATAGGCAAAATAAAAATCGACAAAAAATGTAGTAAATGCACTCAATCAATATGCTGCAATTCCATAAACCAGAAAGTCCCGACGCCAAAAACAAAAGAAGATTTCGATCACCTGCTGTGGCAAGTTTCCCACGAAAACATCAATGTCTTTAAAGACGTTGATGGATGGTTCCTGCATATCCATACTAATTGCAGTCATTTGCTACCTGGCGGTGTTTGTAGTATTTATGAAACACGACCCTGGGTATGCCGGGAGTATACCAATGACTATTGCGAATATGATGTGCGTATTAAAGATGGTTGTGAGCTGTGGTTTTCCACACATAAGCAAATGGAAAAGTACTGCCGCAAGCGCTTCAAGAAATGGGCGCGCCGCTTTGAGCTCTACGAGTAATAGTCCCAATTTGGGTTTAGTGCCGTCATTTCTTGCCCTGGGCGTCAGCTTGCTTACGTTCAGCATTTCTGCCCAAGAAATTGATCTCGATTCCCGCATTCAGTCTGCAACTGAATCTCTCGCAGAACTGGATAGCAAAGCTAAAACCTGCCTGGACAATCTCGAACAAGGCGTCTCTGATCAGGCGGTGGCCAGCTGCGAAGAATTTCTGCAATCGGTGGACGGAGATTTATTAGCGGGCTACCTGTCACACTGCGAGGAACTAAAAAGCTGGCGTGAAGAATTTGTTACCAGCGAAGTTAGCGATGCTGGTGACGCGGAAACGAACTTAGCATTGCTGCGCGGTATCGAGCTAAATTGCGGTGAAGGGGCACTGCAGAAACGAACCGAACACGTGGTTACCGCATTCAATTTATTGCAAGGCGGCTCAGCACAGAGTCAGGCATCCACTGCAGTCAATCGAAGAGTGAGTGAGCTCGAGTTTCAACAGTCCTTAAACGCCCAACGTCGACTGCTACAAAACTCAGTTCAACAACTGAATCAGCGCACTCGCATTCAAACCAATAGGCAATGGGATGATTTGCAGGAAGAGTTAATCAGGCAGCAAATAAACAAGCCCCCTTTTCCTAACAACTAGCGATCAATTCTCAGTGTAGTACGAGAAAATTTCCGTCTGGTAAAGTTACTGCAGCAGGAAAACTGTAATCCTGTATGTGAATTTCTTCTTGCAGGGAAAAGTCACTGGCACTGCCGTCTCGATTTACCATACGCATATTTAAACGACCACCACGGGCGTGACTGATTGCTTCTCCCCAGACGATCAGCCTTTGTCCTTGTTGATTAATCGCAATCGCAGGATTTTTTTGTCGAGTTTCAGTAAATGGCTCACCGACCTTGGCAATATTTAGCTGGTTCTCTAAATTCATCTGGATGATTCTGCTTTCAGTTTCGAAAACTAACCAGCGCTGACCCTCACGGTCACGCACAATGTCATTCGTACTTAAAGGACAATAGGAGGCTTCCCATTGTTGTAATTCATTCATTGCTCCATAGGAGGCATTAGCAATCTCTTTACTCACACCATTTATGCTGAGCAATTGCATGTGTCGACCAATCCCATCGATCGCCGATCGATAGGCCACAAGCAGTTCGTCTTCATTGAGATAATCGGCTGCCAATGAACAACATGCGCAAGCTCCCAAATCGGGGTTACTAATCATCTGCTCTTCACCAAAATTTGCGCCTGAATCATGGGAGAATCTGGCAAACATCGTGCGCTCATCCTCGGCGCTTAAATCTCCTGCTCCCCAGATAAGCGCAACCTCATTCCCCATCGCGGCCACGTCACCGCCGGCATCGATTCCTTCACGATAATTTTGCACGATTGATCGCTGAGGTTCGAAGGCAGTGCGCTCAGAATTACTACGGCTGTAAATAAACTCCGCCGTGCGCGGGTAGTACCACATGACATGAATTCGGCCGTCGTCGGAAACCGCCATTGCGGCACGAGCGATGGAAAAAGTTTGCATGGCGAAAGCGGAACTGGAAACCTTAACCGGCAAGCCGAATCTACCAGTCTCTAGATTGAATTGTCGGTAATAAAGATTTCCTTCCCTGGCCGCCGGTGTGTTAATCCGCTTTTTGAAATAAAGCAGGTGAATATCACTGTTGCCGTCCACACTCAATCGAGGTTGTAAGCCATTGTCTGGTGTTGGCTGTACCAAGACTTCTCCGTGACTGCTTAAACTCCAACCGAGCAGCAGTAGCACTAAAGAAAAACATCGAAATTTCGCTGGCATAGGTCGATTTCTGGTCTGTCTAAGACCTCTGAGAAGTGGATAAAAGGCGCGATTTAGGGCAGACTTTACTGCCTTAAAAGGCCATTGCCTCTGCATCATAGCAGCAGCAGGACTCATAACTGAAGCCTGGCTTAGGTGGATCGCCATAATACATATGAGAATTCAGGTTAACCCAATGAAAAAGCAGAATTCAGGAATTATTCGCAACTGCATGGCAGCCCTAATAGTGGTCAGCCTGACCGCCTGCTCTTCTGAAGAACCTCCAGAAGAAGTCGCGACTGACGCAACCTACAACACAGAATTGAATATGCAGGAAATCATGGCACTGGTGCTCGAGCCGGCGTCTGACATTCTTTGGGATTCTGGCGGATGGGTTATAGACGCCTCTGGTTATGAAGAACTTTATCCTACTACTGATGATGGTTGGGCCTATGTCAGAGCCCAGGCAGCCATCGTTGTCGAATCCGGCAACATGTTAGCTTTACCTGGTCGCGCCATGGACAACGATGCCTGGATGATTTATTCCGAGGGATTAAGCCAGGCCGGAATGCTAGCCATGCAAGCTGCTGCAACCCAAAACAAGGAAGACTTTTTTCAAGCAGGCGCTCAACTTTATAGTGTCTGCACCGCATGTCATCAGGCATATAATCCTGAAATCCTGGACAGATTCAGAGAAGGATCCGCTGACTAACCCTCATGGAAAAGCTAACTGAGCACCGTCTGATGCTAACTCGAATACTTGTCGCAGCATGTCTTGCGATTTTCTCACTTAGTGCATTCGGACACACAATCGAAGGATCCGATGCAAATTTTGTGCAGGCAATCGATGGACCGGCCATTTTTGCCTTTATGTATTTAGGTGCCAAACACATGGTCACGGGATACGACCATTTGTTGTTCCTGGTTGGGGTGATCTTTTTCCTCTATCGCCCGAAACATGTAGTTCAGTACGTAACGCTTTTCGCCATCGGACACAGCATTACCTTACTGTTCGGTGTGCTCGCCGATCTGCAAGTAAACGCCTACATCATCGATGCCATCATTGGTCTTTCGATCGTCTACAAAGCGTTTGAAAACATCGATGGCTTTAAGCGATTGTTAGGCTTCGAACCCAATACCAAGATTGCGGTTTTTGTGTTTGGCCTATTCCATGGTCTTGGTCTCGCCACCAAGTTGCAAGAATTCACTATCTCCGACAACGGTCTGGTCACTAACATAGTTAGTTTTAACGTGGGCGTTGAAATTGGGCAGATCCTGGCATTGTCTGCAGTTTTTATCTTACTGAGCGTTTGGCGGACTAATGCCAGCTACCTGCGCCATTCTTTCGCCACGAACACCGCATTAATGACAGGTGGTTTTCTCTTAGCAGGTTACCAATTGAGTTCCTATCTGCTATTACCTCCTGTGTAGTATTGGAGTAACCATGACCGAACCAGATTCCACCCAAGCACCTTCCCCCAAAAATATTCTGATAGCGACCGGCGTCGCCTTTGCTGTTGGTCTGGTTGTATTGCTCACTGCCATCTTGCCGGCAGAATTTGGCGTCGATCCATTGGGCACCGGAGAACTTACCGGCATTAGCGCGCTCTCTCGCGCTGAAAATCCGTTCGAAGAACAACTGGAGATGCACCGTACCGATTACGTGGAATTTGAATTAGGGCCGTTTCAATCGGTGGAATACAAATACACCATGGACCTGGATGCACCGATGGTCTTTACCTGGGTCGCCAATGATGAAGTCTATTTCGACATGCATGCCGAACCTGCTGCCCTTGGCGAAGAGTACGCGGAGAGTTTCGAGCAAGGCAATGACACGAGTAGAACCGGCTCATTTCATGCGCCATTTACCGGCATTCACGGCTGGTTTTGGGAGAATCGGGGCCTAAGCACTGTAGTAGTCAGGCTCTATGCTTCCGGTTTCTTTATCGACTCTACAGTCTTTCGAGACGGTGGAGATTATCCGCGAGCCATCGATCCAGTCGCCGTGCCATAACATGAATATTCAAAATTTCGCTGCATTACGACTGCGTTAGCCCCCTCCTCGATTTAAAGCTTTTCATTTTAAGGCTCTACTGTGTTGCACTTGTGCGACAAGTAGTTGCGTTGATTCGTTTCTATCTTAAGGATAGAGCGCAATAACTATTGGAAATACTATGAAGATTAGAAAATACCAAGAGAGCGACCGGGAATCGCTTGTTGATATCACCCTGCGCGCATGGAAACCCGTGTTCGAGGGATTATCGACTGCCATCAGTCCCAACATCTATGAAGTCTTTGTTCCAGACTGGCAAGCAGAACAAATGCGAACCTTAGACACCATTTGTGGCTCTGATGAAATCGACAAGAATGTAGCAGTAGAAGATGACATCATCGTCGGTTTCGCCGCCGCCTCCTACCACCCGGAAGATTTTCTCGGACAGGTTTATATCGTAGGAGTAGATCCAAACCATCGTCGCAAAGGCATTGCCACACAACTCACCGAGGAGTGCCTACGCATGATCAAAGCAAAAGGCCTGGATCTAGCAATGGTAGAGACCGGCGGTGATCCAGGACATGCTGCCGCAAGAGCAACCTACGAATCCATGGGATTCGAAAACTTCCCCGTTTGCAGATATTTAAAACGGATCTAAATCGAAGGGAGCTTGACTCGAGCGGTGAGCGAGAGCGTGAAAGTCGAGGCAAAAAGTTTTTCAGGCGAGGCGCGTATTGAAATACGCAACGAGTCGGAAAAACTTTTTAACGAAGGATTTCACGCTCGCAGCCAGCGCGTCCCAACCACCAGACACAAAAAAACCCGGTATCTTCCGATACCGGGTTTTTTGAATCTAAACTTCTAAGTTTTATTGACCAGGTTCGGTGGCATCTGAACCATCGCGCGGAGCACCAGTACCAGATGAACCCATGAACAATTTACGTCCATCTGGGAACGTAATGTCACGGCCATTAGCACGGCAAGTTGGCTCACATAGACGGTCTTTACTCTGGTAGCCAGTTACAATTATATCTGTACCGAGTACTAGAGAATTTCGGTTGATTCCACGACGCAATAGCGTGTTAGGAGTACCACCTTCAACCATCCAAGGACCAGGATCGCGAGTTGCTTCTGGATCATTGTTTTCCAAGTGAATCCAGGTATGTGGGTTGATCCACTCTACTCGAGTAATCGGGCCACCTAGACGAACCGGGAGATTTGCATCAAATTCAGCAGAGAACGCGTGGTGCGCAATTGCCGGAGGCTTAATGGCAACAACACCGATCGCGGTTACAGCTGCTAAAGCCAATAATTTAATTTTCATATAGTTTTCACCCCATTTTTAGCTTAATTCTCAGCATTCTGACGCTGGTTAAAATACTATCCCCTCGCCCAGAATGCTGGTTAATTCGGTTAAGCGGACAGCAACCCGCATTTTATACAAGGGCCCGTTGGTTTTCCAAGTAGAAAAACGTAAATTCGGGCCCTATTGAGTCTATTTTCGGCTAGAAACCGAGTTCTGCCTCGCGGCCTTTACGGTATCTGCCGTACATCAGTTCTTCGACGAATTCCACACACTTAAATTGTGGCAACTCATAACCCTCTTCCAGACGACGGTAAAGTGGCAGTCGAATAGTCCAAGGTTCGTCATATACCTGAGGATCTTCCATGGTGGCCTCGTACATGATGTGATTCTCACTCATCATGGTCCAACGCTCGGTGACCTTCAGTTCATAGCTGTGAAAGTTGCCAGCACGGTCGAACCAGGTGCGATCATCAAGTCCGGTAACTTCCACTACAAAGGAATCACCATCCCAGTAGCCGTAAGACTGACCCATCCAGGAATCAAGTGGTGCAGGACCGGGATCTTCCAAGAACACGTTGCGCACGGCACCGGCGAAGCTATAGGCAATAAAAAATGCGCTTTCGCTCTGAAATACCTGAAATGGGTGCGGCTGATAGTTCGCTCGCGGAACTCCAGGCATATAGCACTTAATTTCTGGATCCCGTTCTAGCCAGTTTTCACGATTTTCATCACGACGGGCAATCATTTCTGGCTTATAAGGAATCGTGCCACCAACGACTACGCCAAAACTCGCAGGCACTGCCGCTGAGGCGCCCATTGCTACAACTTCGGGCGCCGGAACCGGGACAAAGTCACCTGGAACCAATTGATAAGCCGCCTGTGGAGGAGCTGCCTCTACATTGTCATTCGCATTCATCAGCGCCTGCCAGATGCCATTGAAATCGGGCCTGCCGCTTGGAGTGCGTGGAATATCGCCACCTGGCGCTTCAGCCGCCGCAGCGACTTGAGCAGGTTGCGATTGAGATTCGCTAGTTGTGTTTTCGGCGGGTGAACAACCCACGACGAATACTGCGATTGCTAGGAGCAGCCATTGAATCTTCATAAATCTACCTTTTGCTTTAATTAGTATTACTAACTGGTACTTTTAAGAGCATCGATATAATCATAAAAGCCCCGCAGTGTCTAGGCTCTGGAGAAATAGACACTGAGGCTGAATTGCCCGCTGCAGGGCGTGTGCAGCCCTTGCGTCAATGATTAGCCAAGTGAGTTTAGATTGTGCCAAATTGCAATTTCATTCGGGTCTCAACGCAGCCCGGCTAGGCTTTTCCTAATGCAGTGAGATTGTGGGTTTTTACTACCGGAATGAAAATGAATAGACAAACAGCCGAAAGAATCGCTGCCGCAAAAAACGAAATCCCGGGGAAGTAAAAAGGCGCGTTCGGGCCGGTAAACATTGCAAAAACCTGGGTCATAAAAAGCGGGCCAATAATCGCGGTAATACTGTTTACACTACTAAGTGCACCTTGCAACTCTCCCTGGGCATTGGCCGGAATCTGACTGGTCATGATGGCCTGAAACGCTGGCGTGACGAATCCAGATATCGCCGCTACTGCTAACCAGGGATACATCTGCCAACCCTGCGCAGAAAATGCATAGCCACAGTATCCAATAACAATCGCCACTAAACCTACGATGCCGGCATTAAATGCACCCATGGTCGGAATCGCCCATCGAATCAAAAAAGCCTGCACTATAATCATGAATACGCCGGCGAATCCCAATGAAAGTCCAATCTGGCTTTCAGACCATGAAAATTTTTCAATCGTGTAATAAGTCCAGGTACTCGGTAACGAAGAATGACCAATCATGAAAAGGAAATAGGCAAAGGCCAGCCCGAGCACGACCGGATACTTTTTAATCTGCATCACAGCGCCAATTGGATTAGCTCGGGATAAATCGAATGGTCGTCGATTTTCATCCGCTAATGATTCGCCGAGAACGAAATATCCGTAGACAACATTTGAAAGTGCTAACACGGCGGCGGCAATGAACGGTATGCGCTCGCCGAATTCACCCAGAAAACCTCCGATGACAGGTCCTAGTATGAAACCACCTCCGAAGGCGGCGCCGATCATACCAAAGCGCTGGGCGCGCTGATCTTCTGGAGTAATGTCAGTTATATAGGCATAGGCCAATGACCAGGTAGAACTGGCTATGCCGGCAATAATTCTGGCGACAAACAGCCAGATCAAAGTTGGCGCCAAAGCCATTAATAAATAGTCCGCGCTCAGAGCCGCCAGCGAAAAGAGCAGTATTGGTCGACGCCCGTATTTATCACCGAGATTTCCTAACAGAGGCGCCGCAAAAAATTGCACCAAGGCATAGGCAAACATTAAGTAGCCGCCAATACGGGAAGCTTCTGAAAGTGTTGCTCCAGTTAATCCGATTATTAATTGCGGCATAACGGGCAAAATAATCCCGAAACCGATGGAATCGATGAATACAACGATGATGATGAATGCCAGCGCGTGCTGGTGATTTTTTAAATCGACGGCCATAACAATTAAATCAGGGAAACAAAATCTTCAAATTTACCATTCGCATTCCGCTGCAGCTCTTCATGATAACTAATTTCTATTTCAAAAGGGTGCCCAATATGCTGTTGCAGAATTTCCTTTATAGATTGTTCCTGCTGCGGCTCAACACTGCCTACCACTGCAAGTTTGAGTTCCATTGTTTCTAAACTATGTTGAACAACCTGAAACTGACGGAGTTCAGTAATATCCATTATCTTTCGAAATCCGAAGTTAGGCCAATGACGCTCTCCGTTGGGTAGCTGCAACATGTTGCGGACGCGGCCGTTTATTTTATTGAGTACTGGCAAACTTCTACCGCAGGCACAAGGCTCTCCGATTTCGCCATAATCGCCAACTTCGTAACGAATCAACGGTGTGGCATAGTTACGCAAACTGGTAATGACCAATCTTCCTGACTCGAATGGTGCACAAGGCGACCCATCCTCGCGTAACACTTCGACGATCAAACTTTCCGCCTGAACATGGTAGTGACTCTGTTGCGGGCACTGCAATGCGATGTAACCCAACTCCTGGCTGCTATAAAAATCCACAAGCTCCTGCCCGAATTCGTCTTCGACTATTTGTCGTTGAGCATCACTAACACTCTCGCCAACGGTACGAAATTGCTTAACAAACGAGAGATCAGAATTTTGCCGTTTACTTTCCTCCACCAGCCCCTGCAAATTGGAAGGATGGGTCATTAGGTAGCTCGGTTTAAGCTGCTCTAGCCATTGCAACTGATCGGAGATATTGGAACTGCTGTTTAAGTAATAAGCTGCTGACGTTTTATAGAATTGGTTTACCGGCATGCCCCAATCGTCAAATGTCACTCCATCCGGAGCCATGCCTACATCATCAGGGCGCCAGCGAATAGCAGCGGTAGTCGCAGCTATGACTCGATCATGCCAGAGATGCTCGCGCAAATTGATAGCATTCCAAATCATGGAAGTTAAACCAGTTCCCAGCAGAGACACTGGTTTAGCAGTGGATCCAGAGGTCATGACTTCGGTAGATTTTCCGTGGGATTCGGGGACCTGTGAACAATCGATGGTCGCCCGACTGGACTGAAGATCTGACCGGGTTAGCACTGGAATTTCCCGGAATTGCTCTAAGCTAAGCTTGCCTGGATCAATGTTTTTTAAGCGTTCTTTATAAAAGGAAGAGTAGACAATACTGTAGGCGAGAAGATTTCTTAATTGTTGTAACTGACCCTGTTTCAGTTTGTCTTCAGGCCACCATTGTGATTCGTCCAATTGGCGTACAAGAGAATGCAGTATCTTATTTTGAGAGTTTTCTATTCGCGGTTCAGGAAGCTGCGCTGTAGCGGGATTGTTCCCTGTTAATGACTTACTGAAGCGCGCGCTGGATCCAAGCGCCGATAAAGAAATTTCCTCATTGGCGTTTCTACCCATTTATAAATGACATGAGAAACTGCCAACAGCACCAGGACCAGTAGCGGCAGATGCAGCGGAAACGGAATGGTCTGAGGTATCAGGTCCCAGAACTGAATCATCTCCATGAACGGCCAGTGAAAACAATAAAGCACATAGCTGATGCCACCTGCCCACAGACAAAATCGGTAAGGTGCTCCCTGTGGATACCAGTGTGATCTAGCCATGGTGAAAACCAGCAAAGTAACAACTGGCACCGCCAAAAAGAACATGCTGTATTCATAAGGCACGTAATTTTCACCAATTACATTTATCGCCAGGTAAGCCACTATAGTAAGCAGCAACGGAATTAAATTGGGTTTTTCCTTGGTGGTGATCTCCGGCAACAGTACAAAGGCTTTATAGAGCAGCATCCCGAAAACAAACTCGAGACCGCGAATAGCAGGATTAGTGTAAACCGTCACATTCAGGTTCATTACATCGAAGCGTTCTACGTCTGGTAGAAAATATTGAATCAAAGCAAATTGCAGAATATAGCCAACTATAAACGCGGCGATGATACGGCGCATGGTGTTTATTGGCCGCAACAAATACAAAAATATTGGAAAAGTTAAATAGAAGTAAATTTCTAATACCAATGACCAGAGTGGTCCATTAAAGACCAGCTTTAGGGTTTCAATACTGCTGATCGATTGGGTAAAGGTTAAATGCCTTAGCGTTGCAAGCGTCCAAAAGGCATTGTCTTTTTGCTCAGGCAAATCATAGGAGATTTCAAACGGTCTTCTCACTTCCGTAAAAAACTGATCGCCTAGTGTATTGAATCCAATAGCTACGAACAGTGCCGAGACCAATACCGCTAGAAAATAGACGGGATAGATACGAATAAATCTGTGCACATAAAACTTCTTGTAATCCGCAGCCGTATCCAAACTGGGATAGTTATAGGCAATGATGAAACCACTTAACACAAAGAACCAGGACAGCGCGGTAGTTCCCAGGGAACCATAGATGACGAAGCGTCCAAAAATAATCTCGTAGTGAACCAGGACGACGAAGAGCGCTGCAATAAGCCGAAACATATCCAGCACAGGAATGATTTGCTTATTGCTACTACTCATAGACGAAGACTACAGTCTTGTATCGATTTGAAAATCCAACATTTAGCCAACGATTAACTAGCAACAGAACGCCAATTGTTCGCAAGGTACTCTGCCGTTCGCCAGGACAATGCCTGAACCGTTAATGTGGGATTGCGTGCGCCGCTGGTACCCATAACAGAAGCACCGAGAATGCCTAAATTTGGTGCCTCGTGAGAAAAGCCCCAACTATCGACCACATTGGTTTCACTGTTATTGCCCATACGAGTTCCACCATAAGCATGGGTCGTGGCCCCCATGGCATTACCTAAGCCTGTTCTTTGTATTTCGATTGCGCCGGCTTCTCGATACCATTCTTCCATCTTGTCCTGAGAAAACTCCGCAATTCGCAATTCGTTATCGCGATAACGCGCCGTAATACGAGTTACCGGCAAACCCATAGGATCTTTCACTGTTGGATCAAGATCTAAATAGTTGCCTTCATAGGGAAGCGTTGTCTTCTGTATATAGGAAACGTTTGATCGGTCTGCATTTTCCATGATGAACTTCTTCCACTCAGAGCCCCAATTACGGACTCTGCCAAAGGTACTCATCTTGGCTGCACTCATAGGTTTGCGGTCGGTGTGCGCCCAAAGATTTGCACCGCCAATAAAATCCAGAGCGCTGTGGTCAAAATTATCGTCGGCCCAATTATCGATAGCGACGCCCTGTGCGGGCAGCCCATACCAGTTATGTAAATCACGAGGAAACAGTGCGATTACCGGCGATCCCTGGTGATGACTCAGGTAATGCTTACCCACTTGTCCGGCGTTATTGGATAAACCATTAGGAAATGCCCGGGATTTAGACAGCTGCAAGAGTCGCACATTTTCGTAAGCATAACTGGCGAGTAAAACCACATCCGCCGGCTGAAAAAATGTTTCATTGCCACGCACATAGTCGACGCCTTGTACTTTGCCATCGTTGCCGGTAACAACATTCGTTACTCTGGCATAAGTAACTACATCCAGATTTCCACTATCGACGGCTTTAGGAATGGTGGTAAAGGCCGTGGAACTTTTTGCCTGCACATGACAGCCACCTTTGTTGCAAAAACCGTGATATTGACAAGGAGGACGACCATCATAAAGCTCACTGGTAATCGCAGCAGGACCCTGGAAGGGATTCCAATCCAAGCGTTGTGCGGCTTCGCTCATCAAGTCGGTAAAAGGAGAAGCACGTAATGGCCGCATTGGATATTCATTCTGGCGCTCACCTTCGAATATGTTGCCGCCGTTATTAATTCTGCCTTTTACGTTTCCAGCCTGGCCGGATATGCCTACGGAATATTCAACTTTTTCGTAATAGGGCTCTAATTCTTCGTAACCGAAAGGCCAATCTTCCACGGTGGAGTCTGTTGGAATACGGTCCGACCCGTAACGCGCTCGAGTTGCACTGACCACTGCAAAATCCCAGGGATTAAGCCGCCAACTTTGCGCCCAATAATGCATAGTGGTTCCTCCCACTGCATTCATCATCGGGTGGCCTCCCTGCACTGCTTTCTGATCGGAAGTCGGCCGCACTGTTGGCGCTTCTGACGCCGCTTTTTGTACAACTTGTGGCCAATTCCGCGCCCCATTACGCAATTCATCGGGAGCGAAATCCCGTGGGCTCAACCAGCCTCCGGCTTCGATGCCGATGACTTTCAAACCAGCATTAGTGAGTGGCAGCGCCGCTGCGCCGCCGGCCGCACCCATTCCTACAATGACGACGTCAGTCTTGGGAAGGTTTTTAGGCATTGTCGCTACCTCCCCGTTGATTCATCGCCATGTTACCGGCCATCTTGGTGTAGGTGTCATGATCGTAGGCTGATTGATGATTAGGCTCCAGGGCTGCACCTTGCGCGACATCGGTTTCTGATGCACTTAACCGAATTCCCGGATATTGAATCATGTCCCAGCCAACAAAATTCTGATTACCACCATAGTAAGGATCGCAAAAAGTGCCATCGATAGTATGGCTACGCACCGTATTAAAAAATCCACTGCCACTAGGCGCACAACCTGGCACCTTATTGCTTTGAACTCCAAGAAGAATTGAATTTTGATAATCTTTTATTAAGCGATAAAAAGGTGCGCCTCGCGTCTTTTTACTGTACTCGTTAATTGCTTCCAGGCTCACCATATAGTTTTCCCGCACACCCTTGTTATGGCTTGCGAGTGCGCGATCGATGTAATGCACGGCTCTGGCTTCGTAAGCACCAGGCCCATTCTCATCGGAGGGAATTAGACAATCACAAATTGCTTCCAGAGTATCTGCTTCTTCGGCTGTTAAAACTTCTAGAGCTTCGCGGGTAATTGGGCTGGAAACTTGCTGAGATTCTTGCGCGATTACGTTGGTCGCGGTACCAGTTCCCATGGCCGCTGCGCCGACAATTCCAGCACTTTTTAGAAGGTTTCTTCGAGAAGGATCTACAGGTTGATCCGCCGTTGGCATTTCATTGTTTTTATTTGGATTTTTCCGTGCCATAGCGCACTCCAGGGCCGATTTGATTTGAGCGTAGCAAATATCGGATTTAGTGTATACGCTGGCTTAGGGTAGAAAATTCGGGATTAAAACAATGACTTGTTAGACGTTCGCAGCGGTTACTTCGTAGGTGATTCCGCCATGTGCCGAACCTAGACTTCCTCGCTGTGAACTGAAGTAAAGCCTTTGATAGGAAGGATCGAACGCGGGCCCGCAAATTTCTGAACGATCATGCCCGACAATCTGTAGCAGTGGCAGTATCTGATTGTCTGAAGTAATGGTTACAATCTGCAAATCACCCCCGTCTTCAGCAACCAGCACATCACCTGTGGGAGTAATTACGACATTATCGACTCCACTTAGAATTGGTGTATCGCTAGTGGCAAAGTCGTAAAGGATTTCTAGTTGCTGAGTAACAGTGTCATAACACCACACTCGATTGTCGTGTTTGGTAGTGAAAAAAACTTTGTTCTCATGTAACGCGATGCCCTCTCCTCCTTTAAAGGGAGTTGAATCCTGGGCCTGATAACGGGTTGCTTGCTGCTTCGCCAGGGGATCTCTTATCTCATGCCAAACCACATAGGATTTCCCTTCCTGTTCTATCACGGTCGCAGCTTCCAGGCGCCCAAAAGTAAGATCAGGCAAACCTTGTTGCGAAACAAAGCGATAGAATCTGCCATCGGGTTCGTCTTCTGTTAAATAGAGGCAGTTATTTACTAAATCGACGGCCACCGCCTCGTGCCTGAAAGTACCTAATGCGGGTCGCACTATTGCAGCATCGATTCCCATTGGATCGCATTCATAAACCTGACCCTGACCGAATTCTTCGCAGGACAACCAGGTGCTCCAGGGAGTGGGACCGCCAGCGCAGTTGATTGAAGTGTTTTCCAGAATGGAATAGGCATCCACTTTTTCACCATTGGAATCAAAACGTAGAGCGCCAACTCCGCCTGCGTTGCTGCGCATTTCGCTATTTGATACGTAAACCCATCCGCCATCTTGAGTCGCAAAGCAGGCACCACCATCTGGTGCTGGATGCCAGGTATAGCCAGGCAAGCCTACCGGCGCTTCACCGCTGCGGGCGACGACTCGCGAACGAAATCCAGGAGGCAACATAAGACCGTTAGCGTTCGGTGGCTGTAATGGACCGATGTTTTTTAGCTGCTCGAATGCAGCCCTTTGCTGCTGAGCACGGACGATTCCTCCAGAGAGAAAGCAGGCAGTACCTGCGGCGCCCATTTGCAGAAAAGTTCTGCGATTGATTCGATTACTCTTCATAGTTAGGAGTGTAGCGGAAAACTTGTTGCAGGTTTTTGACAATCGACTTTTGAATCCAGTCGTTAATCGATTTTGCTTAGAGAAAAATTAGTCGACTTCCCAGGTATGGCCGCTATTGAGAAGCTTTTCGAGGGATCCTTTGCTACTGCGTGCTGTTTCTACCTGTGCTTGTACATCTTCGATAAAAGAGGTCTTCTCTTCTCGGTAAATAACGCCAACGGCTACAGGAAAATCTGGCCCTCCCATTGCTGCAATTAGCTGTGCCTGAATCTTATTGGATTCATCATGCACTAGCAGTTTGTCTTCATTGCCTTCTGCGGCAACTACTTCTAACTGCAGGCTGTCTCGATTTAAGACGATTCCTTTTTCCTGGTCTTTGCCAAACTTGAGCGGTTCACCCTGTGCAACTTCAACCCGGAAGTCTGGCGCAATCTTCTTGTCTTTAACTTGTTCAAATATGCCGTCATTGTAGATTGGACAGTTTTGTAATATCTCAATGAATGAAGCGCCGCGATGATCGTGTCCGCGTTTTACGACTTGAGTAAGATGCTTTGCTTCAGTATCGATTGAGCGAGCAATAAATGTGCTACCCGACCCTAGCGCAACAATACAGGGCGACAAAGGTGAATCAATTGAACCAGTTGGCGACGAAGGCGAACGGGTACCAATTTGTGAAGTTGGTGAATACTGGCCTTTAGTCAATCCGTAGATCTCGTTATTGAACAGCAAGATTTGCAAATCAACATTGCGGCGCAGCACATGCATCATGTGATTACCACCGATGCTAAAACCGTCGCCATCACCGGTTATAACCCACACGTCCAATTCGGGATTGGCCAGTTTTACACCGGTCGCGATGGCCGGGGCCCGACCATGAATGGTGTGAAAGCCGAAGGTATTCATGTAATAGGGAAATCGCGACGAGCAGCCAATGCCAGAGACAAACACCTGGTTTTCTTTCGGCGTGTCCAGGTCTGGCATCAATTTCTGAATCGTTTTAAGAATTGCGTAGTCACCACAACCGGGACACCAGCGAACTTCCTGGTCAGATGCAAAGTCTTTTAGAGTTAAAGTGGGAAGCGCCTGATTCATGCCACTGCCTCCAACTCTTTATATTTTTTGTGTATCGCCGAAAGAATTTCTCCAATTTTGAAAGGCTGACCTGCTACCTTGTTGATGCCATCCGCATCGATTAAGAATTCTGATCGTACTAATTTAATAAACTGCCCAGTGTTCATTTCAGGAATGATCACTGCTTCAAAATTGGAAAGTAGCTCGCCTAGATTGCTTGGCAAGGGGGAAAGATAACGAACCTGGATATGAGAAACATCGAGGCCTTCCGAAACGGCTCTTTTAACCGCCTGATGAATGGCGCCAAAAGTTGATCCCCAACCTACCACGGCAAGCTTGCCACTGGAATTTCCATAACAAACTTCCTGCAGCGGAATATCTCCTGCAATACCATCGACTTTCGCCTTGCGCAAATCCGTCATTTTTTGATGATTGTCAGGATCGTAAGAGATATCGCCAGTATCGAAACTGCGTTCGATTCCACCGATGCGATGCTCCATTCCAGCTGTGCCTGGTTTTGCCCATACTCGAGCAAGGGTTTCTTCATCACGAATGGATGGTCTGAAATCTGTTGGGTCGTCGTAATGTTCAACGCTAAATGAGGGCAGAGAATCGGCTGCAGGAATTTTCCAGGGTTCCGCGGCATTCGCCAAATAACCGTCGGACAATAACATGACCGGAGTCATGTATTTCGTCGCAAGCCTTACCGCTTCCATTGCCACATCAAAACAATCGATAGAAGTGGAAGCGGCAATTACAGGAATAGGTGTATCCCCGTGACGACCGTACATCGCCATATTAAAGTCGGACTGTTCTGTCTTGGTGGGAAGCCCTGTCGACGGCCCGCCCCGCTGGGTGTTGACGACAACCAAAGGCAGCTCGGCAGCCGCGGCCAGTGCCATACCTTCTGCCTTTAAGGCAATGCCGGGTCCTGCACTGGAAGTAATTCCCAGTGAGCCGGCAAAGGATGCTCCAACGGCGGCACAAACCGCGGCGATTTCATCTTCAGCCTGAAAAGTATTAACCCGAAACTCTTTATGATTTGCCAGTTCATGCAGCAAATTAGAAGCGGGTGTAATTGGATAAGAAGCAAACAGTAAGTTTATGTCTGCAATCTCAGATCCAGCAATTAATCCCCAGGCCAATGCTTGCGTTCCAGTAATATTCCTGTAGGTGCCAGGTGCAACCTTTGCTTTCGGTACTTTATAGACATGAATACCTGTTGGTAGCTCTGCAGTTTCGCCGTAGGCATGGCCAGCATTTAGTGCGGCGATATTGGAATCGGCAATAGCAGGCTTACTAGCAAACTTCGCTTTCAAACTATCAATTGTTGCAGAACGGTCCCGATCGAATAGCCACATGACCAGACCAAGTGTCCACATATTCTTACAACGCAGTGCGTCTTTGTGGCCCAGTCCAAAAGGTTCAACCGCAGTTAGAACCTGTTTGTGAATATCGATACTAAGGACTCGATAGCCTTCGAGGGATCCATCTTCTAATGGATTGTTTTCATATTTGGCTTTGGCCAAATTTTTCGCCGTAAACGCGCCGCTGTCGACAATGACTAAACCGCCATCAACTAGTTTTTCCAGATTGGTAATTAATGCAGCTGGATTCATCGCAACCAGCACGTCAACTGCATCTCCTGCTGTGGTGACATCTTCTGCACCAAAATAGATTTGAAACGCACTGACACCAAAGGTTGCACCAACTGGTGCTCTTATTTCTGCAGGGAAATCTGGGAAGGTGGAAAGATCGTTACCGTAAAGTGCAGTAGCTTGAGTGAAATTGGTCCCGGTGAGTTGCATGCCGTCGCCGGAGTCACCAGCAAAGCGCACCACCACATCGACGACTTCTTTTTCGTCGAGATGATGTTCGTCGAGTTTTTCTTCAGCTAATTCCATGTTCAGTCAGCTTACCCAGATTCCCGAGCGCCTGAGCACTTACAGTTTGTAGGGGTATATCAATAAAGGGTTGTTTTCTGTTCAGAACCGCAACCCAGCAAAAAGAGGCAGGATTTTAGCAGAATTATGAGTGCGGGTCCCTTCTAACCAGAGCGATTATCAAAGACCCGCCGAAGCGCTTACTGCTTGATAAATTTACGAATTATGCTGCCTTCACCACCTTCGCCGCCAGTTACTTCACCGGTATAAACATTACCCTCAGCATCGACTACAACACCTTCCGGTTCTAAACCTTCGATGAAACCCATTACAGTACCGTCTTCGGCACTGCCGAAAGTCACACCTCGAAGTTCTTGATAGTCCGCTACATAAAGGATGTCGTTCTCATCGATGAACATGCCACTGGGACGTCCAAATTGATCCCATTCGGTAATGTATTCACCGTCTTGATCGAAAATTTGTATGCGGAGGTTTGCGCGATCGCCTACCAATAGACGCCCTCTTTGATCGATCACTATGGTGTGCGGCAAATTAAATTCACCGGGGCCGGTTCCTTTTTTTCCCCACTCCATTAAATAGCGCCCATCTTTAGCGTACTTCACGATGCGATTATTGTTATGGCCATCAGCAACGAAGAAAGAACCATCGTCTGCCTGAACTACGTCGGCAGGACCATTAAAGGTATTCGGTCCGACTCCGGTAAATCCTCGAGCACCAAGGCGTAACAATACCCGTCCAGTTGTATCGATCTTGGTAATCGTGTGCCCACGTTGGGGATTAAAATCTGTTGCCCAGATCGTGTCGCCATCGGGAGTGGTTCTGAATCCATGGGGTGTAGTTACCCATACCTCACTGCCAAATGAATCCACCAGATTTCCTTCGGGATCGAATTTAAGCACCGGCGGATCTGAGCGGTGAAAAGCATAAATGTATCCTTCCGCATCAATTGTGACATTTGGCACCTGCCCCCATTCAATGCCTTCGGGCAATGGTTTTGGCCAGTCAGGATCCATTACATACTCCTGGCCGAGAATCAGGCTGGATTGAAAAGCAGCTACTACAAGAATCGTGGAGATGAGATTTCTACGCAGAGTCATTGTTTGCTCCGTTCTTCTATTTATAAGAGAGATACGTATTTATAAGTGAGATACGCGGGACCAATAAGCTTACACGGAACTAGATAGAACGACCAGTTAGGTAGCGACGGGTATTGTCACAAGCTACGTATAGGTAATTGACTAACTTAATTTTGCAGGAGAATTAGCATGCACAAGTTACAACTGGTTATTGGCATAGTGATTACGGGAATCTGCAGTACTAGCGTGGCTGCCGATGACAATGCGCCGGAGCGACCAAATCTGGAAAGTCTGGATAGCAATGGCGATGGTGTAATCAGTTTCGTCGAGTTTCAGGAAAGCGATATTGATGCCCTGGCTCGTCTTGATACGGATCAAAATGACGTATTGACCCTCGATGAATTTCTTAATGCGCGCCCCATGAGAGGCCCTCGCTCTGGCAACAGAGGTGGCGACCAAAATGGTGATGCGAATGAAAACAGCGAGCGCCGTGAACGCATGCAAGAGCGCATGGCTGAACGCATGACTGAACAGTTTAATGCGATGGATACTGACGGCGACGAGATCGTTACCCTCGCGGAATTTCAAGAAGCTAATTTCGATCGCAGGGATCGCGATGGCGATGGCGTTCTGAATGAAGAAGAACTGCAACCGCCTGGACGAGGTGGACGCCGAGGTCCTGGAGGACGCGGTGGACCTAGGGGTCAGAACGGAGGACAATCACCGTCAATCTGACAGGAAGTTAAGTATTTGCCAACGTAATGACTGATGAAGAATTGATGCGCGCAGTTTGCAATGGGGACCAATCCGCCTATCAGGCTATTGTTAAGCAGCATCTAAAATCCATCAGTCATTACGCCTTCAGGATTTTAGGAAACAAGAAAGACACCGAAGATATTACGCAGGAGACATTTTTAAAACTATGGATTAATGCTGAGAAATGGCGACCGGAAAAAGCGAAACTATCAACCTGGTTGCACCGCATTACCCATAATTTGTGCGTAGACTATTTAAGGAAACACGGAAATACTCAAATAAAAGATAATATTGAAGAAGAAAAACAAAACCATACAGAATGGCAACACAGTTACGAAGTAAGCGACCATCGGAAAAAACAAGAACAGCTTTTAAAAGAAGCGATCGATAAGCTACCGGAGAATCAACGCAGCGCACTTATGTTGTGTCACTACTCAGGATTCTCCAACAAGGAAGCCGCTGCTATTATGGATGTATCTGTTAAAGCGTTGGAATCAGCGATCGCGCGAGCGAAGCGCTCGTTACGTAAACAACTGAGTAACGTCAATAGCGAGGAGACAACCGCATCATCGGAATTAGAGAAACACTGATGAGCGGATATTGAGATGATGAAACTTGAAGATTTTTCAAATGTGCTCGAAGTCCACGGCACAGATTCGGCAAATTGGCCGACGGATCTAAGAAATGATCTCGAAGCCTTTTTAAGCAATAACGAATCTGCTCGTTTACTTTTAGAGGAGTACAAGCAACTTGAACGCAGCCTGGATGACATGGCGGTTCCCGCATTTCCTAATCTGGAACATAAGGTACTTAACCAGGCGCTACCACCGAGACCGCAATCACTCTTTGATCGATTGTTGAGCTGGATTTTTCCCGCTGAAAATTTCGGTGCGAACTTATGGCGCCCAATGATGGCAGCTTCATTGCCGCTAGTTTTTGGCATTGTCCTGGGCAATTACTACAGCTTTGGCATTAACTCCGAAATCGATGAGTATGATTACTGGGATGATGAATTAGCCATGCTCGCCTTGTCAGACTATTCCGAGAGTGAATTCTGATGAATAGAAGCAAACTAATTCTAGTCGTGCTTATTACCTCTATTGCTATCAACCTTATTTTCATTGGCGGCATTAGCTATCGCGCTTCTGCGGTTCGCGAGCCATCCTTGCGACCCTTTCCGCCGAGCGTAGGTTGGGCTGTTCGTGATTTAAGTGAGGAACGGCAAGCGGAGTTGGAACCACTGCTTGAAGCAAGCAACGAAGAAATTCGACCGATGCGGCAGCAGATGTTTCAGGCCACGCGTCGAGTTAATGAGTTAATGCGAGCAGATGAGTTTAATGCCGAAGAACTGAGGACAGCATTCGAACAATTGCGCAGCGCCAGTAATAGCTATCAGGCGTTGTCTCACGAACAATCCATTGCCTTACTCTCAGAATTAACAGAGGAAGAACGACGTACGGCGCAAGAATTTATGCAGCGTCGAGGACCGCGGGGCGAACGGGACGGACGTCGTGGTCGCAGTGGACCAGGCTTCGGCCCTGGCGGCGGACCACCTCCCGATGGGTTTGGAGGACGGCCTCCTCCGCAACGGGATTTTTAGCATGGATAGCAGCAAATATGACGACATTCCCCGCGGCAAATATCGCCATTACAAAGACCAGGAATACGAGCTGATCGACATCGTCCATCACAGTGAAACCCAGGAACCCATGGCGTTGTATCGCGCGCTGTACGGGGAATTCGGTCTCTGGGCCCGGCCACTGCCAATGTTCTTAGAAACTGTCGCTATAGATGGCCGGAATATTCAACGTTTTCAATACGTTGGCGATGACGCCTAGGCAGTTCTTCGATAATTCATATCCGCTGTGACCCAGTTCGCACAATCCTGCCAAATTTCTTTCGTTTGTAAACCCCAAGAGTAATCTCGCGTTTTACCTAGCAAAGACTAATCTTTGTAAAAAGCAGCGAGAAATTTCATGGCAAAACTAAGGACATTGGCAATCAGCGTACTCCTGATGCTGTTGGGTGCCGGATTTACCCCAAGCGCTCTCGCACAGTCAGGAAGCTCCATTCCCTATTTTGAAGTCGATACCCTTTATATACCTCGAATAGATGTCGAAGGTTTCGGCTCTTTGCAGATCGCCTTAAAGTTGGAAGACGCTGAGAGTTTCACTTTTAGCGTAGTGGAAGCAGTTTCTGCCCAACCGGGTTTAACACCAGGCGCAACTTTCGATCTCGATACCTTGATCCTGGATATCCCTCTGGCTCATGCAGATTTTGAGTTCTTCTCATTGCAATTGCAGCTGGCGCCGGGAGATTTATTTCAACTGACGACGGCCGATGCCACCAGTATCGCCGGGCAAGATGATTACAACGCGCTCTGTGCCGAATGTCATGGTAGCGATGGCCAGGGGGGAATCGTTTCAGTTTCTCTGGTTAACTGCGCCATCTGTGAAGACGTTGAAGGTCTTACTTCTTATATAGGTAATCTCATGCCGCTGGGCAACACAGAATCCTGTACCGGCGACTGTGCCGAGGAAACCGCAGATTTCATCCTCACTGTTTTCCAAATTGATGACAGTCCTGTTGTTGCGCAAGCACTTGCAGCATTAGAAACAATGCCCCTGGATGAAACTCTGGAGAAAGCGGCGCTGCAATTAGTCAGTCGCTTACCAACAGAATCAGAAAAATCCTTGGTCGATAGTTCCGGTGAAAGCGGATTGCGTTCGGTCCTGGATGACATGATGGAAGAAGATGCTTTCTACGAGCGTCTCGATGAAATATTCAACGACCTGATCCACACCAATCGCTACCTGCAAAAGAATGGCATGCGTGGCGAAGCTTTAAACTTAATGCGCCCTTTCCCCGATGCATTCTGGTTTGATCCTGGCGAAGATAATCGAGACGGAGAATTTTTCGAGCTACTGGAAATAACCAATGACAGCGTAGCGCGGGAACCTTTGGAACTAGTTAAATATGTAGTGCGCAATGAATTGCCAGCGACTGAAATCCTCACCGCCGACTATTTTATGGTGAACGGCTATTCAGCCAAAAGCTACAGCGTCTTCGACAACATGAGTTTCAATGACGAATGGGATATCGAAGAATGGCAACCCGCACAGATAGATGGCATTCCTCACGCCGGCATGTTGACTTCACTGATGTTTCTGAATCGCTACCCAACGAGTGATACCAATAGAAATCGTGGCCGCTCGAGGGTGGTTTACGATTTGTTCCTGGACATAGACATTCTTGCACTGGAAGGAACTCGTCCCGATGGCGAGGCAGTGGATATCAGTAGTCCTGCGCCTACCATGGATAACGATGACTGCGTAGTTTGTCATGCCCTCCTCGATCCCATTGCTTCTTCTTTCGAGAACTGGAACGACCGCGGTTTTTATACACCAAATCGTCCCTGGTATGAGGATATGTTCCAGGCTGGATTCGCCGGGATAGATCGCCCAGACGAAGAAGAACCGACATCTCTACAATGGCTCGCCTCGCAAATGCAAGGAGATGCTCGCTTCGATGATGCCATGGTGCGAATCGTCTACAACGGGCTTACTGGACAAGAGCCACTGGATCCGCCGAGCGAGTCAGCTACCGAAGCGGAATCCGATGCTTATAACGCCGAGAGTGTTCATCTCGATGAATTAAAGGAAGCCTATATTGCTGATAACCAGAATCTAAAAACCCTGGTTACAGAAATCGTATTAAGTCCTTACTTCCGTGCTGAAGGCTTGGAAGACGAATCCTTTGCCATCGTGCACGAAGAGACCGGTGCAGCTCGCTTGTTGTCACCGGATATGTTGCATCGCAAGATTAATGCCTTACTTGGTTTCGAATGGCGTGCGCCGCTGGATTTTTATGCGGTCGCACAAGATCTCGATTCTCAGGCAAAGCTTCTGGACAACAGCCAGTTCTATCATCAGATCTATGGTGGTATTGATTCCTTTGTTGTTACCGAAAGGCTAACCGAACCCAATGGACTCATGATTTATGTGCAGGAACGTTTAGCCAATGAACTCGCTTGTTATGCAGCGCCGGAAGATTTTCTAAGAGACAGTAACAATCGATTGCTGTTCCCATTTGTGGATGAAGATACGGAACCAACTACTTCCCAGAATCGATCAGACATCCGCGCCAACATCCAATACTTGCACTCCCATTTACTTGGCGAAGTACTCGATGAAAATGATTCAGAAATCGATATCACCTACCAGTTGTTTGTCGATGTGCTAGATGCAGGACAGGATGCAATCGGCAGCACGGAGCAAAGTGCGCTTCCTATACTCTGTCGGCGCACCCAGGATATTTTTACCGGAGAGGAACTTAGCCAGGAACTCGTTGACGATCCGGACTTTGTAATCAGGGCGTGGATGGCCGTACTCGGCTATATGTTCTCTGACTATCGGTTCATCTACGAATAGGCAGCGAGGAAAAGAAAATGGCAATGAAGCGCAGACAATTTTTGAAAACACTTAGCGGCGTTGGGATGGCAGGCGTTCTACCAATGACCTTGATTAAACCTGCCTTCGGCCAGAGTGCCGATCGCTTTCTCATCACAGTGAGTCTGGCCGGCGGTTGGGATCCAACCAGTATTATCGATCCCAAAGGTAATGCACCTCGCTCCGATGGCTTAGGTCCCGTGAACAATTACTCTGCCAGTAACATCTCAAGCGTAGGTAATCTTGTTTATGCACCTTATCTCGACGGAATTGAAGCACCCGAAGTTTCGAATCCTGGACACTTCGATACCTTTTTTGAAAAACATTTCGATCGTCTATTAGTTATCAATGGCATCGACACGCAAACTAATGGGCATGACAGCGGACGACGTTTCGTTTGGAGCGGTCAGTTGGAAGAAGGTTATCCCACTGTTGCTGCATTAGCTGCAGCACCTTATGCCGATTCGCCGATGGCATTTATTTCCAATGGCGGTTATGACTTTACTGCCAACCTGGTACCCCCAGTTCGTACCGCTGAAGCCAGCACATTTAGTTCATTGGCGTTTCCAAATAGTCAGTTTCCAGGTGATGAGAATCTTGGGGACATTCCGTTCTTTACTAACGCGAGTTATGACCTGGTTCAGCAGGCAAGAGAAGAAAGACTGGTTCGTTTACGCATGAACGAATCATTGCCGAAGCGACAACAGCAGATGGATCAATTACAAACCGTACGTAGTTCTGATTTAGAACTGCAGGATTTATTGGATTTTCTACCAGACGAAGTTTCTGCTGGAGTCAAAGGCCAGGCGGAAGTCGCGGTTGCTGCTTTTGCCAGCGGCCTTGCAGTAAGCGCAAATTTGAATTCCGGTGGTTTCGATACCCACGGTGATCACGATATCGATCACACGGACAGCCTTACGGGCATGCTCGATGGCCTGGATCACTTGATCAATCAAATCGAATTGCAGGGATTACAGGA
Organism: Pseudomonadales bacterium; assembly: GCA_012103535.1. Taxonomy (GTDB): domain Bacteria; phylum Pseudomonadota; class Gammaproteobacteria; order Pseudomonadales; family Pseudohongiellaceae; genus UBA9145. The sequence goes on along the minus strand of WLWQ01000002.1, from coordinate 693,919 downwards.
CAAAGTGACGGTTGTTGTTGGCTCCGATTTTGGTCGTACACCGTTTTACAACAGCGGTGACGGCAAAGACCATTGGAACATTACTTCCATCATGGCATTCGGTGCCGGTATTACCGGTAATCGAGTGATTGGCGAGACCGATGCAAATTTTGAAGCTATGAAGCTGAATCCAAGCACCTTGCAAGCAGACGACAATGGCATCATTGTCACTCCACAACATGTACATCGCTCGCTTCGAGATTTTCTTGGAGTAGAGAGTGACCTGGATAACCTCTTTCCACTGAATGTGGAAGAACTCGATCTTTTTTCATAGAAACCGAAAATTCTCGCCCTGGTCTTACGCCTAGACCAGGGCTTCGTTTTTCTAAATTTCCTTTTAATACCGTCTGGCTCTAGACTAGGCCGCGAAATCCCGTATATCCTCCGACTCTCGGATAATCACAAGATTAAGAATTCTGTTTTTGAGGTTGTAAAAGATGCGCAATATCTTTCTAGTTCTGGCGTGCAGCTTACTGTTTGTTAGCTGTGGCGAATCCCCCACCAACAATGAAGGCTCCGTTGAAACTACAAATGGAAGCAGTAGTAGCAGTGTTGAAGCAATTTTGCATGAACACGTAGCCGTCCTGGCATCAGACGAATATGAGGGCCGCGCTCCAGCCACGCCAGGGGAAGAAAAAACCATTAGTTATCTGAGCGAAAATTTTGCCGCTCTTGGTGTGGGTCCAGGAAACGGCGATTCCTACTATCAATCGGTAGCTGTAACTGAACTGACCACTGCGAGTGATGCGATTTTGTATTTGCAAGGAAGTGATTACGAAGCTTCATTTAATTACGGCGAAGAGATGATGGTTGGCACCCAACAACAAATTCCTTTCGTCACTGTACAAGGCAGTGACCTGGTTTTTGTTGGTTATGGCATCGTCGCTCCGGAACGTAATTGGAATGACTATGCAGCCGTAGACGTTACCGATAAGACGGTCATCATCTTGGTTAACGATCCTGGCTACGCCACCCAAGACGAAGAAGTATTTAATGGTAACGCCATGACCTACTACGGTCGCTGGACTTACAAATATGAAGAAGCTGCGCGACAGGGTGCCGCAGCTGCGCTGATCGTACACGAAACTGGTCCTGCCGGTTACGGTTGGGATGTTGTAAGCAGTAGCTGGTCTGGTCCGCAAATAGGATTGGAAGCAGAAAACCTGAATGGTGATCGAGCCGAGATCGAAGGCTGGTTAACTCTAGATTCTGCAGACGCAGTTTTCGATGGCGCCGGACTAAACTATCAGGAGCTTAAAGAAGCCGCCGCTCAACCTGGTTTCGAAGCCATTCCATTGGGCGATATTCAAGCCAGTGTGAGTATTGAAAACAGCGTTCGCACTTCAACCTCACAGAATGTAATTGCGGCGATCCCCGGCACGAGTCGTCCTGATGAAACCATTATCTATACAGCCCACTGGGATCACCTCGGGGTAAATCCAGAAATAGAAGGCGATAATATTTTTAACGGGGCTGCAGATAATGCGACAGGCACTGCAGGTTTGTTAGCGCTGGCGGATCTGCACATGCAACAAGATCCACCGGAAAGGACGATTGTATTCCTTGCCGTGACTGCGGAAGAATCAGGCTTGTTAGGATCACAGTGGTATGCCGAGCATCCTGTTTATCCAATCGAAACTACCGTCGCTAATATCAACATGGACAACTTAAACACCTTCGGGCGCATGCGCGATGTAGTGGTGGTTGGTGCCAGCAGTAGTGAAATGGAAAACTATCTCGAAGAAGCAGCGAGCGCACAGGATCGTTATGTAACAGCAGAGCCGAATCCAGAACGCGGATATTATTACCGCTCCGATCATTTTAATTTTGCCAAAGTGGGTGTGCCAGCGCTGTACGCAGAATCCGGCGAAGACAATATCGAAAACGGTAGAGAATGGGGTGCAGCTCAAGCTCAGGACTATACCGACAACCGTTACCATGCTCCCGGTGATGAGTACGATCCTAATTGGGATTTAAGCGGCGCTGCAGAAGATATAGAAATGTATTTCGACATTGCGACTCGCTTAGTCAATTCCGCCGATTTCCCGGAATGGTTTGACGGCAATGAATTCAAGGCCATCCGTGACTTGTCTAACAGCTCGCGCGAATAAGGTGTTCTAAAAAATTAAGAAAGCAGGCCGGCTATAGCGCCTGTCATACAAGTGGCCAAGGTACCCGATATGATCGATTTGGGTGCCAGCGCCACGATTTCCTGTGCTCTTTCCTTACACATACCGCTTAATCCAGCGATCATAATTCCCAAGCTACCGAAATTTGCAAAGCCACATATTGCATAGGTCATTATGATTTGTGTTTTATCCGACAGCGTTCCTGCGGGCAATTGCGTCATAGCAAGAAAGGCGAGCAACTCATTCAGTGCGGTTTTGATCCCCATTAATGAGCCAGCTGCCTGCGCCTCCGACCAGGGTACTCCCATAAACCAAACCAGCGGCGCAAACACATAACCAAATAAGCGCTGCAGAGTAACTGGCTCGTCACCGGGAAAGGGAATAATTGAAAGCAAACTATTGAACAAGGCAACCAATGCCACCAGTACCAGCAACATTGCACCCACGTTTACCATCAGGGCGACACCGTCACTCGTCCCTTTCGCGATCGCATCCATTATGTTGTGATACTTCGGCCCGAAATCTTTTTCATCTCCCGCAATATCATCTGCCGATTCAGAACTGCTTGCAGGCACCATAATCAACGCCAACATGATTGCTGCCGGCGCGCTGATAACGGATGCGGTTAAGATATGTCCTAAGGCATTAGCAATTAACGGTTCAAGAATGACGGAATAAAGCACCATTACTGTTCCGGCAATAGTAGCCATTCCTACGGTCATAACGATAAACAATTCACTGCGGGTTAAGGCCTTAATGTAAGGACGAATAAGTGCCGGCGACTCGACCATGCCAATAAAAATATTTGCAGCAGCACTAAGCCCAACCGCACCACCGACGCCTAGACTTCGGCGTAATACATAAGCGAATCCCTGCACAATAAACGGCAATATTCTGTAGTGCCAAAGAATTGCTGAAAGCACACTAAAAATGAGAATCAGCGGCAGAATGCGAAAGGCTAGAACAATAGTTGCGCCGGGATCACCAACTTCAAATGGATAGCTGACGTTAGCAGGATCCCCACCAAGATAGCCAAATACAAAAAGCGTACCTGCTTCGGTAGCATCGACGATAGCTGAAACACCTGAATTAACGGCGTTAAGAAATTGTTGCAGAAGATTGAAACGAAAAACGACAAAGGCAAAGACAAACTGCAATCCCAGTCCCGTTACGATCAATTTCCAATGAGGAAGCTTGCGTTGCTCACTAAGCAATGCAGCGAGTGCAATAAAAACCACGATGCCAACTAAGGCTTGAACATACGCCAAGGTTCGATCCTTAAAGTACTTTGAGCGGATAGTTTCATGATCATAGCTTTGAATGCAAGCAAGCTTTTTGCATACCACAATGTCAATCGATGGTACCCTGCACTCTTTTTTGCGGAGCACCACCATTTCCTCTCTCGAATCAGACTCGAGCCCCCCAGAACAACTTAAGAAAAACACACTTGATGTGTTTTCACTGGTGCAATTCCGCTGGCTATTTATGGGCAATATTGCATTTTTCTTTTCAATGCAAGGTCAAATGCTAACTCGCTCCCTACTGGCATGGGAGTTAACGGGAGAAGCGACTGCATTAGCCTACATCAATCTTGTCGTAGCAATACCATTGATAATTGCTTCTTTGTTTGGCGGCGCAATTACAGATCGAGTGGAACGCCGACGCTTAATCATGATTGGCCAAAGCCTGATAGTAGCCAACGAAGTTTTTATTCTGACTCTACTACTACTTGGCCGCTTAGAGTTTTGGCATATGCTCTGCACAGCTTTTATGGCGGGCTGTGCCTTTCCATTTATCATGCCAGCACGGATGGCCATTACCATGAATGTTGTCGGTCCGCAGCGTCTGCAACGGGCGTTGGCTTTTCAAGCCGGCGCTATGAACCTAAACAGAGTGTTAGGTCCGGCAGTGATGGGCGTGGTCATCGCCCAATTCGATTTCACCGCGGCTTACATGCTTTCTATTTTTCTCTTTACTTGTGCAATCTTGTGCATGTTTGGCATAGAGAAGAGTTATTCCAACGATCCGAATGCGGAAAAGAAACCTTTGTTGGCTGACATTGGCTACGGCTTTAAATACATAATCGAAAATCGACCGGTGCTTATTTGTTTGCTGTTTGGTTTAGTACCAATGTTTCTGGCAATGCCTTTTCAAAACATCTTGGTCGTTTTGGCAGAAGAAGCCTGGCAAGCCGAAGAAACCGGTGTTGGCATTTTAATGGCAACCGGAGGAATTGGCGGCGTACTGGGAGCAATATGGATTGCCAGAAGAGATGATAGTGCTAATCGTTTAAACATCATGCTAGGAAGCACGTTCGCTTTTGGTATCTTTCTTGCGCTGTTTACTCAGACAGGAAATTTTTTCCTGGCCTTAGTTCCATTATTACTTGCTAATGTTTGCATGAGTGCCAGCCAGACAGTAAACAACGCCTCAATACAATTGCTGGTTGACGACAGCGTGCGTGGAAGAATGAGTAGTTTTATGATGCTTTCATTTGGCCTTACACCGATTGGTGTATTTCCGTTAGCAATCGCGGCAGATAATTTCGGCGCCGCGAATGCCATTCTTACTGCATCCATACTGCTAATGGTTACGGTGGTCGCCTTCTATTTGCTTAGCAGAACCCTGCGCGGCCTCGATCAATCGGTAGCAACAAAGATGTCTGCTACTAACAACTAGTTACCGGCGCGTTCCGCCGCAACATATTCCTCATAACGCTGCTCCAGCGCTTCAATTGCGCGAACAAAGCCAACGGGATCGACAAAAGTATCAGGATCGTAGGCCTGACCGGCGCGATACTTCTCGTGCATATTGTATTGACTATTATGAGCCGCTACCCAGACATCCACGTCCATCTCTTTTTGTCGCCGATAGGTAATGAGAAAATCTTCAGCAACACCAGGGTAGGTAGGATCTTCTGTAAGCTGCTTCCCGCTGTTTATGGTTCCCATGTTAGCGATGAGCACGTCGTAGTTTCTACCGTTTTCATTCACCACCATAGAATAACTGGAACTGCCTTCGGTGTGACCGGGGTGGTGATAAACCGTTAGCTCAAGATCACCCAAGCGAATGATTTCTCCGTCGCGAATGACTTTATCCACATCGACTGGTCGAAAACTGGCTTCGCCACCAAAATGCGGATCGCTAACGCCGCCATCTTCCAATACCCTTGCATCGCCAACAGTGGCCCACATTTCAGCGCCGGAAATTTCTTTGATTTCCGCCAGTGCAGCCGTGTGATCCCAATGGGCCTGTTGGGTGAGAAGAATTCTTATGTCTTCCAGGCGAAATCCAAGGGATTGCATATTTTCCCGAATCATCTGCGTGGATTCTTCCAATCCTGTGTTAATCAGGATATGTCCTGCGTCGGTAGTAATTAGAAACACACTTAAATCGTAACTACCCACGGCGTAGAGATTACCAATAATCTGAAAGCCATCGAACGGTCGACTCCAACCTTCCGGCTGCGCATTTACCTGAGCCACAAACAAGCAACTCAGCAAAATTGAACTCAGGGTTTGAATCAATAATTTTCTCATCGCTTTATTCTCTTTATTGTTCGTCTAAAGGCATTAACTGAGGCGGCCTTCGGGCTAATGTTCGTTGTTCATAATCGTAGGCAATAGAGATTAATGTAGGTTCAGAAAAGGCGCCAGCAAAAAATAACAAACCGATGGGCAGTCCATCTATAAATCCAGTGGGCACGGTGATACTGGGATATCCAGAAATTGCCGCTAGAGATGATGAAGGAATATAGGTGTAAGGATTGTCGCCATTTTCATGATCGATAGGCCAGGCGACTTCATTTCCTGGTGCAACCAGTGCATCCAGATTATGGGCAGCCATGACAGCATCAATACCGTCGTCCTGGGAAAGACGTTTTGACGTACTTAACGCTTCTCTATAATCGATATCAGAAAGAGCACCCTTCTCCTGGGCTTGCTCAAACAATTCCTGGCCGAAATAGGGCATTTCTTCCGCCGCATTTTCACTGTTAAATTGAATCAGTGCAGCGAGAGATTGATAGTCGCCCCCTCTGTTTTCAAGATAAGCATTTAGTCCGGCTTTGAATTCATAAAGTAAGACTTCGAATTCAGCATCACTCATGATTTCCATATTGCTGAACTCGACATCCACCAGCGTGGCACCACCCTCTACTAGAACGCGAAGCCGTGCCTCCAATAAATTGTTCAATTCAGAATTATCATTGAACAACTGTCGAACTACTCCTATGCGTTTGCCACGCAAACCATTTCGACTTAGAAAACGCGTGTAATCAATCAGTGATCTGCTACCTGCAACTACCGTTGCATTGTCTTCCGTATCGATGCCAACCATGGCATTTAGCAGGATAGTTGCGTCAGTCACGTTGCGCGCCATCGGTCCCGCTGTGTCTTGTGAGTGGGCTATGGGAATGATGCCACTGCGGGAAACGACACCGAGAGTTGGTTTTATTCCAACGATGCCATTAATAGAAGAAGGACATACCACGGAGCCATCGGTTTCAGTGCCAATGGCCACCATGGTTAGATTGGCGGCAACCGCCACTCCCGATCCCGAACTGGAACCACAGGGTGACTTATCCAGAGCATAGGGATTACGGGCCTGTCCGCCTCGCCCGGACCAGCCACTAGCGGAAGCAGTTGAACGAAAATTTGCCCATTCGCTGAGATTGGTTTTCCCAAGAATTATCGCGCCCGCTGCCCGTAATCGGTTTACCACGTGGGCGTCTTGAGCAGGAGTTGGCGCATTGACCAAGGCCAAGCTCCCTGCTGTGGTTAGCATGGTATCCGCCGTATCGATGTTGTCTTTTAACAAGACCGGAATACCGTGCATACGCGAACGTACTTGCCCTGCTTGACGTTCTGCATCCAGTGCTGCAGCAATCGTTAACGCATCAGGATTAACTTCGATAATTGAATTTAATTGCGGGTCAATTTCTTCAATTCGGTTCAGATAGCTTTGCACAACATCCGTTGCACTAACTATTCTTTCGGTATAGGCGACCTGCAGTTCGTTAATGGATATTTCAAGCAGGCTATTGTCGAATTCCGTCGATGTGTTGGCGGCGCAAGAAACTAATCCCGCTGCGAGACATAAAATTGATAATCGCTTCAAGAATTGAGTGTTCATCTTAGATTTAAGAAGCCCTGCCCTATTTCTTACAAAGAGTTGACTGTGATTGTGCGTTCTACTCAGCCACGAATCCTTTCCAGTTATTCATATACTCAATAAACTTATCAGACAAGCCTTCCTTGCTTAAATGTTCTCGAGTCACTGGTATTTGCACTGGTTTAAATTCGGGATCGTTCTTCATTAGTAGTGGAAAATCATGATGCAGAATCGCAGCCCTGCCTAACATTATCCAATCGACTCCACTGGCAAAAGCGCGTTCTGCTTCTTCCGGAGTGCGAATCTTTCCTGCGATTCCAAGCCGAACGTCTTTCCTGTCAATGTCCGTAAAGTATGCCAGCAGGCTCTTCCCTTGTTTATCTTCTTCTACCGGATCCTTGAACACATCCCATAAAGACATGTCGAGAAAATCAATTTGGCCTTCGTCACAGAGTCGCTGTGCGATGGCAACACTGTCTTCTAGTTGCATGCCAAATCGTTCCGCTGAAAGTCTCACTCCAACTACAAAATCATCACGACACCTGGCCCGCACACCATCGATCATCTCAAATAGAAGCCGTGATCGATTTTCCAAACTTCCACCATAGTCATCTTCGCGTTGATTTATTTCGCTGGAAAAAAACTGGCAGAGCAAATAGCCGTGGGCTCCGTGCAGTTCAACACCATCAAAGCCAGCTTGCTCAGCACGCACAGCCGCAGCAACAAAATCATCTATAACTTGTTTAACTTCTTCATGTTTAAGTGCCCGCGCTCCGGTTTCTTCATTGTCTGAAGGACAGACTGGCGTAAATCCAGTGACGTCTTCAGGTGCACGCATGCCACCATGATAGAGCTGACAAATGGCAACACTGCCTTCTTCTTTTATTGTTGCTGCGAGGCGAGCGAGTCCTTCAATGTGCTTATCAACAAAAATGCCAAGTTGACCTTTAAAGCCTTGGCCGATTTCCTGCACATGGGCAGCACAAGTCATAGTCAAGCCAAAGCCGCCTTTAGCGCGCATGGTCAACCAGTGAAATTCTTCGTCTGATAAAACGCCATCTTCATGGCTTTGTAAATTAGTTAGCGGTGCAAGCATGAATCGATTCTTCATGCTTGGCCCACGTTTAAAATCTAATGGAGAAAATAGGGAACTCATACAACATCTCTAACAGAAAAAACGGGCGCTGCCCGAAGACAACGCCCGTTCTGATTTGTCACTTAACCTTTAAGGAATCAAGACCTGTACGAAACGAGTCATACCAGAAACAACTCCAACTTCACCGGCATAGATATTACCAGCAGCATCTGCTGTCACTCCCTCACCCATGGCTCCGATTCCACCCATTCCAGTGTTTCCTGCATGAACATGGTTTGGAATGAAATATAACACTTCACCATTGCGCGCGTTTCCGACCCGAAGACCTTTACGCCATCCACCTGGGTTGTAGTTTTCATCAGATTCAGAATCGATAGCATACAACATGTCATTAGTTGGATCGATATAAAGTCCGGAGATTCGGCTGAACTGATACCAGGTATCTAGCCATTCACCATCCTGGGTAAAAATCTGGATACGGTTGTTGCCGCGATCGGCTACAAACAAGCGACCCTGAGAGTCCATGGCCAGACTGTGAGGCGAACGGAACTGACCGTCGTCCCAGCCATATTCACCGAAGTGACCTATATATGTGCCATCTGGCTCCCACATGGTAATGCGGCTCTTGGTATTTGGCCCTGGTTCACCCTGAAATTGCGCACCGTGGGTTTCAGCGATAAAGATTCTACCGTTAGGTGCAATCAGTACATCGTTCGGATCAGTTAAATGAGTGGGTGGGTCACCAACTTCACCAGGTGTACCGATAGTCATTAACAAGCGGCCATCTGGACTGAATTTCAAGATCGCACTACCAATGTTTGCCGCTGCTGGATTTTCACGAATCTCGTTTTCATTCGCGACACGGGCATCGGCGACCCAAATATTGCCTTCGCGATCCACATCCATGCCGTGTGGCCAAAGAATTTGACCGGCACCGAATTCGGCAACTACGCGACCATTTGGATCAAGTTTTACCATTGGGTTGATATTCGGAGTAGTTGCACATTGATTCGTGCCGCAACGATCACCGGCCCATATGTGAACACCATCAATGTCAACATTCACAGCAGACACTGATCCCCAGCTACGCGCATCAGGCAAAGTGCCAAAATTGCGCTGGGTTAGATAAGGATTGGGTAAATTGTTTATTGGCTGCTGACCTGCATGGGCCGCTGGCTTGCCAGATTCTGTCATCGAACCTCGTATCATTTGTGCCATTGCACTTGCGGAGATGACGGAAAGAATAAGTCCCACTAATCCGGTTTTTAACAAGAGTCCTGTTCCGGATTTATTTGTTCTAATCATTGTGACCTCTCTTCTACTTCTAATTAGTTATTCTTGAATTTCGAACAGACCTTTGACGGAACCTGAGAACATGAACCTTAGCAGGTAACTTGTCAAGACAACCCAAATCAGCGACGCCCAGCCAAACTTCCCTAGACTACTAGCCTTGGGCTGTTTATGCTCTCCAATTCCGTTGCTTCCCTTACTCAAAGTGGAAGTGGAGGTAGCCGAATTCACAGGGGGAAAAATGAGAAATCTTAAAATCAAAAATGACAACAGATTTTGGATAAGTTGCGCACTGGCATTAGTGCTTGCTGCTTGTAGTCCGGAGAACTCAGACACACAACAAACCGCACAAACTGCTGCGCCAACTGCCGAACCCAGCGAAGAAGTTCGCGAAGGTGAAGTACCTGTCGATATTCAGGAACCCGGTGAAGGTATTGTTATTACACAAACCCACTGGATAAATGAAGATCCAATCGGCAATGGTCTGGGCGATGCCAGTATCGACCTGTTATCGCAACCAATCAGTGCGAATCCTGATGCCTGGTTGCAGTATGGCGGCGACTATTCCAATGCACGCCATAGTCCGCTCGAAGATTTGTCCCCTGAAAATGTAGACGACTTACGCTTCGCCTGGGGATTTCCGACTGGAACCCAAGGTCAATTTGCCGTTTCCCCTGTCATTTATGACGGCATCATGTATGTCACCTCTTCGTACAATAGATTGTTCGCACTTGATGCCACGAATGGTGATTTGTTTTGGCGTTACGACCATCCACAGCCATCAGATTTACGACTGTGCTGCGGACCAGCGAATCGTGGCGTAGCAATTGTTGATGACAAAGTGTTAATGGCGACTCTTGATGCTCGCATCATGGCATTCGACCGCTTAACCGGTGAAATTCTCTGGAATTCAGAAATCATCGAGTACTACCGCGGATTTAGTGCAACTTCGGCTCCACTTATTGTGAAAGACATGGCAATTATTGGAATCGGTGGTGGCGAATACGGAGTGCGCGGATTCTTTGATGCATACAACATAAACACCGGCGAAAGAGTTTGGCGACATTATACTGTGCCAGAAGAAGGTGAGCCTGGCTTCGAAACCTGGTCAGGAAATTCATACGAAACTGGAGGTGCACCTGCCTGGACTATAGGTGCTTACGACGCTGAATTAGATTTACTTTACTGGACTACTGGAAATCCTTCCCCAGATTGGAACGGTGATGCTCGACTCGGAGACAATCTGTTCTCTGACAGTGTGCTGGCTATAGATCCGGACACAGGTGAGAGACAGTGGTACTACCAGTTCACACCACATGATGTTTGGGACTACGACGGCAATACACATTTGTTTCAGGTAGATCTCGAAGTAGATGGCGAGACTGTCAAATCTTTAGTGCAAGCCAACAGAAACGGATTCTTCTACGCCATTAATCGTGAGAACGGCGAATTTATTCGCGCTACCAGTTATATGGAACAACTAAACTGGGCCTCTTCAATGGAGCCCACCGGCAGACCCGTAATCAATCCTGAAGCCTTACCGGTTGAAGAGCCAACTTACCGAGTTTGCCCAGGTGTGATGGGTGGAATGAATGGCTCCACTTCCGGTTCACTAAATCCAGATTTAGGTTTGGCGTTTGTTCCCGTTATTGAAAGCTGTCAGCTTATGCAGAAAGGTATTGCTGTTCATGTTGAGGGCTTGCAGTTTATGGGAGGCATGCCTATCTCAGTTGATGCTGGAGATGGATCTGCTTATGGGCATATCACTGCAATGGATTATCAAACTGGTGAAGTACGCTGGCGCTATCTGGATCCACAACCCATGATGGCTGGAACCTTAAGCACAGCAGGCGGGCTGGTTTTCACTGGTAGTCTGACTGGTCACGCCATAGCACTTAATGCAGAAACCGGCGCAGAAGTCTGGCGATCGAAACTTGGTGGCGGAGTGCGTAGTCAACCGGTAGCGTATCAGGTTGACGGCGAATCCTATGTCGCAATTGGTTCCAGCAACTTCCAAACCTTATCCGGTTTTGTTGGAGGCGATATAGCGATCCCGGAAGGGGGCCACTTGTATGGTTTTAAGTTGAGCAACTAGCTATCCAATAATCGATAAATAAAGAAGAATAAAATGCGAAGTAAGTTGATCTATATAATCTTCGCAGTCGGGGTACTTATGGCTGCGATTCTGTTGGCGATATGTTTGGCGGAAACCGTGCCAGACGCTGGCGGCAGTGCTCACCCTGAAATAGCAGGACTACAAGTGGGAGGTGATGGTGCTGCGCGACTCGAACATATTGGGACCTTAGGCTTTGCTTTTCAGTGTTTGTTGCTTATACAAATCACTTTTCTTTCTTTATTAGGTATTTCTGAGCGTTATCGCACTAACGAGCTGCTTGCTTACATGGGAGGTAGCCTGGTCTTCATGTTGATCGTTGCCTGGCAAATGTATTCGGGGCATCTGGAATATCTTGAAACTGGCGAGACAGGATATTTTCTAGGATTCCCCTCAGCTACAGCCTGGGCAACTTATGGAACCTGGCTTGGAGCAATCCCACTAATCCTGATCTATAGCCTTGGATTCAGAAAATATATTTACACCGCTGAAGACGAAGAAAAATTTAACGTTCTCTTAGCGGAAAAATCTGAGCGTTCGGAGCAGTAATAGATGGAAGCGTTCAGACAAGAGATTATTGTAGGTGCAGTCGTTGCGTACATGATTTTCTGTGTATTGACGGGCTTATGGGCAATGCGCCGCACCCACAGCAGCAGCGACTTCTTTATCGCCGGCCGTGGCCTTGGGCCGATAGTTGTTGCACTGGCACTCTTTTCCAGCACCTTGAGTGGATTCGGCTTTGTTGGTGGTCCGGGTTTAGTCTATTCAATCGGCGTCAGCTCTTTCTGGATGGTAGTCATTTCTTCCACTGGCTATGCCATCGGATTCTTTCTGGTTGCGAAACGTATTCGCATGATTGCCGAGCTTAGAGACTGTATTTCCTTACCGGATATAGTTGCTGCACGTTATAACAGTCAAGCCGTAAGATTTATGATCGCTATAACAATTGTCCTTGGGGTAATGGGTTATCTGGCGACGCAGATTCTAGCCATGGCTGTGGTCATGCAGGCGATTCTTTCAGGTACTGAAACCTTTGCCAATATTGGTCTAGTGACATGCGTAGTCATTTCTTCCGCGGTGCTGATTTTCTATTGTGTCACCGGTGGAATAATTGCTTCTGTTTATACTGACGTCGTGCAGGGAGCGATCATGATGATCGCGGGCACACTCATACTCTTTACGGCAATGAGTGTTTTCGACGGCGGTATGCAGGAAGCGACTTCAATAATTCTTGCCGATGATGCCGAAACAGCCATGCCCTATGGAGCCGCCGGCATGATGGCCTCACTCGGTTGGTTTTTTGTTTTCGGATTGGGCTTGGCAGGCCAACCGCATCTCATCACCAAGATGATGATGAACAAAAACTTGAGTGATAGTCGCAGCATTCTGCCCATGTCATTGTTCGGCTATGTCATGGCTGCGTTGTTGTGGATTTCAATTGGCATCGTGATGCGCGCCGCCGTGATAGATGGCGTCGTTGATCCACTGGCGCTTCCCGATGATGCCGCCTCGGTGTTTCTCTCTGTGTTTGCCAATCCACTATTAGCCGGTGTCGTGTTTGCCGGCCTCTTCGCTGCCATCATGTCTACTTCCGATGCGTTCTTAAATATTGGAACGGCAGCAATCATCCACGACATCCCTAAAGCAATTCGCGGTAAGAGCATCGAAAATGAATTATTCTGGGCTAGAGTCGTCACGGTTATCCTGGCAATAGTCGCCGCTAGTTTTGCGCTCTACTCTCACTTTGCCGATGCCACTTTGGTAGCAATTCTTGGCGCTTTCGGTTGGGGCACATTTGCCGCTAGTATCTTTCCAGTTGTCGCCGTCGGCTTGAATTGGAAAGGCGCAACTGTCGCTGGCGCTGTTACTGCAATCGGCACTGCCTTATTGATCAATTTCGTTTCTCAGCTTGCCGGCTATACCTTCCCTTACGGTGTAAGTGGTCAGCTCGTTGCGTTCGCCACTTCTATGGTGCTGTTTATCGGCGTTTCTCTGTTTACCGAAAAACCAAAGCTGGATAGCGACATCGAGAGAGTAATGGAGATTTAAATCAATCCGTAACTGCTGGCCATTTCTGCTTCATACTCCGCGCCATACTATTCAGTTTTTATTAATGTAACCGACGTTACATTGTAGTTGTTTGTTTATTGTTAATTTCTGGAAAACTGAATTGCTCTTCCGCCTATCTCTCATCAAGTTATTCTTGCTTGCTTTCCTGGTATCACTGCTGCCTATGCAGCAGCTGCAGGCCCAATCCAATTGCGCTGCCGAACTATACGAAACTGAAGATGGTGACTGTTACCCCGTCTGGTATGGTGAAACTGACAACGGCGCCTTCTACACCATTGTTATTCCTGAAAACTGGAGCTCGGCAGACGGGTTGGTGTTCTGGAATCATGGCTTTCAAAGCTTCCTAACGGGCTTCGAACCCGATGACCTGCTTTCAATCCTCAATCCATTTTGGGATGGCTACTACACCGGTGATGTCAACGATGAGCCTGGCCTCGGGCCCTATGGCGATTACATTCTCGCTCAAGGTTATGCGATGGCTGCTTCCAGCTATAGTCAGACTGGATGGGCTGTGTTCGATTCCCATATTTCTAATGGCGAAATGTATAACGAATTCACTTCTATCGCATCGAGTCTTGGACAAGGAGAGCCAGAACAGTTTTACATCATAGGGGGATCGCTCGGTGGTATCGTTTCCATGCGAGACCTCGAGTCGGACCGGGTGCCTGATCCTGATGGCAGCTTATTGCTTTGCGGTGCTGTGGCTGGGTCGGTAAATTGGATCGAAGCATTCGATTTGCGCACGATCTATGAGGCTGTCTGCGATGCCGTTCCCAGCGCTGAATTACCTAAACCCTGGTACGAACGACCAGAGCTCTTATTTGGTGAATTAGACTATCTGGATTCTTTAGATAAGTGTGTTGGCATTAGTACACGTTTGCTAATCGACGAGAACGATCCATTAGAAGTGCTGGCCTGGGAATTTAACAATCCCGATGAAGCCGATCGCCTCGAAGAAATTCTGGAAGCATCTGACACTGAAAATCCGTATTTTCTTGCTCTCAATCTTTGGTATGCAGTCTTTCAGATTCCTCGGCTCATCAACGAGGACTCACAGCTAAACGGTGCCATACCTTTCAGCAACATTGGTATCGACTACGATGATGGATCAGTAAACCAGGCCGCACTTCGAAATATCGCACTTCCTTCGGCATTAGAATCATTGCTCAGCAATTACACCCCCAATGGCGATATCGGCGCAACCAAGATCGTGTCGATTCATACTTCTCACGACGGGCTGGTGCGAGTTCAGAATCAATTCGCGCTACAAACTCTCGTTCCTGCTAATCAGCTGACAGTCGCAATCGTTGATGACTCTGAAAGTCCGAGCCATTGTGGATTTACTATCGATGAAGGCTTGGCCGCCTGGAACGAACTAACAGACTGGGTAAACGGTGCTACGCAACCTGCAGTTTTAGATTTGGAACTTGCTTGTTTAGCGACGGCGAGCGATGAAGATGATTGCAACTACGATCCAGACTTAGTTGTTGTTTCCGGGTTGCCCACCTTTAAGCGCGAAAATTCAATCGGAGTGACAGGTATAAACAGCTACGACGCTGCAACCGGCCTACTAAACTTTCAACCATTGCAGCTACTTGGTGCCGATGACACCTATGATGGTTCACTAAATCCACCTTCAGGCAGTACTCCACTTTTTACATTAAGCGATATCGATCAGACTGGCTCTACGCCGGTGTGGCAACACAGTTCAGCATTTGATGCGGATAATTCGCTACTCTATGTACCCAGAGTAAACATACTGAACGTGACTCCTGCGGATGCAAACGAGTACGACGTTTACCTACGCCTGACCAACGATGGCGCAGTAGATGGTTTCGAATTTGTTGAATTTGAAGTGGCTAATTAATCTTTACTAGCCCGACTTGATTCGAACTACTTTGATGTATCAGCAAATTTCCTTCTTCAGTAACCCAGACGTTGCGCACGATGCCAACACCAGATGGGATCTCCCAACTCTGAAAAGACTCAGTGCTCGGATTGAATCGCACTAAGGCATCGGGCCGCATACCGGATTCGTTATACCAGACAACATCATCGATGACGGCCAGTGCATAGGGATGCGAACTCGGACCGCTAGGGGAATCCCACTGTTTAATGTCGCCAGTTGCAGGATCCAATCTGCCGATTTTTCCCATAGTAGAATTAACAAACCAGACGATGCCCTTGCTATCGATACCAAGTCTTCGAATGCGGGTGCGCTCATTGGGAACATCGTAGTATTTAACTTCCATGGTATCGGGATGCATCGCACCAATTTTGTTGGTGCCGTTGTAAGCTATCCATACCGTGCCATCTGCTGCAACTTGAATGCCGTAGGGTCGCGGTTCCGTATCGATTTCGTCCACTTCGCCAGTATCAGGGTTCAGTCGACCTAACATCGCTGAGCGCTGGGCAGTGAAATAGAGATTGCCATTGGGATGAAAAGTTGCTGAATGTGGATCACTCGCTTCGGTTTTATATTCTTCAACCAGACCAGAACGGGGATCTAATTTTCCGACGGTGCCATTGCTATTTCCCGTATACCAGATATTGCCTTCGGTATCGGGAACTATGGTGTGAGGACGAGCAGAGACGGGAAGTTTAAATTCTTCCATTAGCCCGGTATCTGGATCTAATCGTCCAGCCAGGCTTGCCCACATTCCTGTCCACCAAATTGAACCATCCGGTGCTTCCGCTGGATCCCGTGAACGCTGTCCTAGAGTAGGCACAGTCCATTCGATGATTTCAATTTCTGTATCGCCAGCGATTAAATTCGGTCGGCGAGAAGTATCTTCAGGAAAATGTTCTGCCAGGTAACTGGCAACGGTAGTAGCCTGAGAATCATTTAACTCGATCATGGTGGAAAACACGCGGCGCCATTCCGCAGCGCTGCTATAACCCGCAGCGCGAGTAATAGTGGCGGTACTGTGACACGTGGTACAGGCAGTCTCCACTAGCTGTTTGCCAGGGCCTTCTGGTAGCGCAGGCGCGCTACCGCGCTGAGCGCTAACGCCAGGTGCAAGTAATAATCCAAAGGCTAGAATTGATATTACGCGCTTCATGGTTTTTCCCCTTGATCGATCCCCGGTCAACATTCTTATAGAATCTGACTCTAACGACTCCAGGCAGAGGGAACAAGCCGTCTATCCTGAGAATGTTTGATTCCACCGAATTGGGTACTTCTTCTGGATTACCGGTACAATGGAATTTGATCGCTCTATAAAGTAAGGCTATGGATCAAGAAGCAGTCGATGCCAAGGTAGCTGACTACTGGGACGAACACACCAACGAAAGTTATTACGGTGAGACCTACTGGTTAGCGAACCCAATCATTAATAAACATCATCAGTTGCTTGCAGCTGGCGGTCGAGATTATGACAGCTGGGTAAATTTCAGTGTTCAACATTATCTTGGCGAACAGTGCCCGGTTGATCGCGTCTTAAGTATTGGTAGCGGCGACGGCACCCTGGAGCGTCATCTCGCCAGTATTAATACCGCCAAACTAATTGAAGGCATCGATCTCGCACCGAAACGAATCGAGATTGCAGAAGAAGAAGCACAGAAGTCCGGTTTAGCCGATGTTATCTCCTACAGTGTTTGCAACGTCGAAACTAATCCTTTTCCAAATTCAGATTACGATGCTATTTATTTCAATTCATCCCTACATCACATGTCAGATCTCGATGGAATTTTGCAAAAATGCAAAGCTGCCCTAAAACCTGATGACTATCTTTTTGTAAACGAATACATCGGGCCGAATCGGTTTGCGTTTAGTGATCGTGAAAAAGAAGTTATGCAATCGGTGTTTCATATGATTCCGGAAAAGTATCGCATCTCTCACGCCGATCACGATCGCGGTCAGCTAAGAAATGAGATGCATTTTCCGGATCCAGCGGAAGTAGAAAGAGTTGATCCATCCGAGGCAATTCATTCCCAGGATATCGGGGAAGCGCTAGAGCGTCATTTCAAGATCGAAGAATTCAATTACACCGGCGGCACCTTAATGCAATTTATGTTGCTGGATATTGCCGGCAATTTTAGAGAAAACGATGCCGAATCTTTAAAGGTACTTAATTTGATCTTCGATATCGAAAATACCCTCGTAGGTAACGGTGATTTACTCCCTCACTTCGCCATGATAATTGCTCGCCCCTGAATACAATCCCACTGAATTTTCACGTAAACTCGACAATCCGACTCTGAATTTCTCAGAACTTGTAGAGTCCTATAAATAGAAGAAGAACTAGGAGAAAACATGTCCCCCGCCCGTCGAATTATGCGCTCCGGTGCCCTGGCAGTCATATTGGTGAGCAGCGCCTGTTCTCAAGGTGCGGACGATCCGGTGACTAACAATAGTACTGAATGGCCAATGTACCGTGGCAATGCTGCCGGCACTGGCTATTCGTCACTGGCTCAAATCACTGCGGATAATGTGGACGACCTGGAAGTAGCCTGGACTTATTCCTTACGCAACGATGCGGTAGAAACCCCAAGAGATCCGAATTCCCAGGTAACACCCATCGTTGTCGATGGCATCATGTATTTCCCAACCGTGGATAGAGTGGTAGCAATCGATCCATTATCTGGAGAAGAACTCTGGAGTCATTCTGTTCCACTCAATGCTCCTTCTCGCCGCGGAGTTTCTTACTGGCCCGGACAAGGTGGCGTCTCCCCAAGAATTTTTTATACAGCCTTCGATCGACTCGTTGCATTGGATGCTGAAACCGGAGAACTGGATCGCGAATTTGGTGAATCCGGCATGGTCAGTATGGGCATCCCCTACATCTCAGTACCCTTCGTTTATGAAGGAGTAATTGTTGTAGGGGCAAATACTCCTCGAGGCGCAATTGGTGGCATTGGAAACGCGCGGGCATTCAGTGCACTAAATGGCAATAAGCTCTGGGAATTTAATTCGGTTCCTCAGCCCGGCAGTCCTGGTAACGAAACCTGGGAAGGAGATAGCTGGAGAGATCGCTTAGGCGCTAATGCCTGGCCTTTCTATTTCACTATCGATGCAGAAAGAGACCAACTCTATATTCCTTTAGCATCACCGATTCCATTTGGATACGGCGGCGATCGTGCCGGTGCGAATCTCTATGCAAATTCGGTGGTTGCAGTAAATTTACACAGTGGCGAATACGACTGGCACTTTCAAACCATTCATCACGATCTATGGGATCACGACCCACCAGCACCACCAACTCTTTTCGACGTTAATTACAATGGTCAGACGATTCCCGCATTAGGGGTAACGACAAAGTCCGGGTATCTTTTTATCTTGAACCGGGATACCGGCGAACCTGTTTATGGAGTAACGGAAACTCCCGTTGCACAAAGCGAAGTTCCCGGAGAAGAAACTTTTGCAACCCAACCTATTCCTGACCGACCCGCACCGATGGCCAGAGTTAACTACGATGCTTCAGACTTAGTTACCTCCCAGGATACTAGTGCAGAACATGCTGCTGCTTGTCGAGAACTGGTAGAGTCAGCTGGCAGTATTTACAATGTTGGCCCCTATTCCCCTTGGACTTATCGAGCAGACGGAAGCGGTGGTCAAACCACTTTGCTGTTTCCAGGTTTAGCCGGCGGTCCAAACTGGGGTGGCATCGCCCACAATCCTCACAATGGCTATGTCTACGTCTTCGCCGCGGACATCGGCACCTTTGGCTGGATGCAAGATGCGGAACCCGGGTCGGATTTACCCTATGTACGTCGCAGTCCACGTCCTGCCGGTTTCGATGTCCGCCTAAATGGTCGCAGTATGCCCTGCCAAAAACCACCCTGGGGTAGATTGACCGCGGTAGATACCAGCACTGGTGACATCGCCTGGCAAATTCCGCTGGGAATAACCGAAGGCTTAACCGTCGATAAACAACGCACCGGTAGACCAGGTCGTGCCGGCGCACTTATTACCGGCAGTAATTTATTGTTTATCGCCGCCACTGACGACAATCGATTTCGCGCGCTGGATGCCACCACCGGTGACATCGTTTGGGAAGATGTGATGGAACGCCGTGGCAATGCCAATCCAATGACTTATTTAGGCAGCGACGGCAAACAGTACGTGGTAATCACCGCCACCGATACCGTCAGGAGTTATGCACTGCCTTAGTTGTTAATCGAGGAAATGTGGATGCGAGTCACGATAAGAAAAAATGCGATTCAATGCAGTCTTGCGTCTAGTCTAGCAATACTAATTGTTTTTAGTTTTACTCCAAATGCAATTGCCCAATATGGCACCGGGTCGGGAGACTGGCCAAGTTACGGTGGCGATACTGGCTCTACCAAGTACTCTCCTCTCGATCAGATTACGCCTGCCAATTTTGAACAACTCGAAGTTGCATGGACTTGGACTTCGATCGATGGCGACCTTGACCTCGACGCCATCCATGAATTTAACGAAACGGTTCGCATAAACAACTTTCAGGGAACTCCTCTGATGGTTAACGGTACGCTTTACATTATTACTTCCGTTAACCAAATTGCCGCGCTCGATCCTGCCACTGGCGAAGCCCGCTGGACCTTCAATCCGGAAGTGTACGTGGGAGGATTGTTCGTGAACAACCTTGGTTATCACAATCGCGGCCTGGCTTATTGGAGCGATGGTTATGACGAACGCATCATCGCCGGCCTTAACGATGGTTATCTCATTTCAATCGATGCCAATACCGGTATTCCTGATCCTGCGTTTAACGGTGGCAAAGTCGATTTAACCTTAGGACTACCGAGAGCAGAACGTGACGTGCTGGACTGGACTGGCGCGCAACCGGTTGGGGTGGTTTCTCCTCCTATTGTAGTAGGCGATATCGTTGTTACTTCTTCTATTACCCAGGCGCGACCGATTAATCGCGAACGACCGCCGATGTGGGTGCGTGGTTATAACATTCGTACTGGGGAGCATGTGTGGGACTTTCACACTATCCCACTGGCTGGCGAATACGGTGTTGATACCTGGGAAGAAGAATCCTGGCGTCGCACCGGTAATTCTGGGGTCTGGTCCATGATGAGTGCGGATCCCGAACTCGGATTGGTTTACCTTCCCATCGATGCACCAACCGATGATTTCTACGGCGGCAATCGACCTGGCGACAATTTATTCAGTCAAAGCGTAGTGGCGGTAGATGCCCAAACCGGAGAACGGCGTTGGCATTTTCAAATGATTCATCACGGCCTGTGGGATTACGATCCACCGGCTGCACCTAATTTAATCGACATAACCGTGGAAGGCAGGGAAATAAAAGCCCTTGCCCAAGTCACCAAGCAGGGCTTTGTCTATACCTTCGACCGAGAAACCGGCGAGCCGGTTTGGGTAATCGAAGAGCGGGAAGTTCCTCAGGAACCTGTGATACCCGGCGAACGACTGTCATCGACACAACCTATCCCAACCAAACCACCTGCTTTCGAAAAACAGGGATTAGCGGTAAATGACCTGGTGGATTTCACCCCGGAGTTAAGGGCAGAAGCGGAAGAGATCTTACAGAATTACACTTATGGTCCATTGTTTACGCCGCCGAGTCTTTCGGTGCCAGGCAGCAATCGTGGCACTATATTAAGACCCAGTGCTGGTGGTGGCGCAAATTGGATGGGAGCTGCAGTCGATCCGGTTACAGGAATCATGTACATCCCCTCTTCCGATTCCATATCAGTGCCGGTAGTAGTAGAAACTAATCCCGATGAATCCACTCTGCGCTTTCGTCGAATTTCATACGGTGGAACTCGCGGCCCCCAAGGCTTGCCACTGCTAAAACCACCCTATTCAACCATTACCGCCATCGACATGAATCGCGGCGAAATCGTTTGGCAGGTACCAAATGGAGATCGTGCTCCGAATGTAGAGAACAATCCTGCATTGGAAGGATTAGACCTGCCCCCTCTTGGCGGCGGCGGACGCAATCCAATCCTTGCTACTCCAACAATGTTGGTGCACGCACAAAATTATCAAGATGGCCCGCTCATGGTGGCACGTGACAAAGCCACAGGCACAGAGCTTGGCGCAATCATTATGCCCGCTCGTGCCATCGCCGCACCCATGTCTTATGAACACGAGGGCAAGCAGTACATCGTAGTTGCTGTCTTAACCGAACCGGCCCCACGTTTATTTGCCTGGGCGCTTCCCGACTAATTTCCAAATACTCGACGAGGAATAACAATGAAAAAGAATAAAGTTTCTAGTTACCAAATCGGCAAACTTAGAATTCCAGATTATGTGCCCGGCATATTTGCCGCCATCGTGCTTTTACTCGGTTTTCCGTTCGTGGTGCAAAGCCAACAAGCTACAGAGATCACTTCTGAAGCGGTTGGTGATGGACGCTATGTCTTGTATGGTCGCGGCGGCAACATTCTGGCTTCCATTGGCGATCAGGGCGTATTGATCGTGGACTCGCAATTTCCCGATCTGGTACCCAAATACCAGTCCACCATTAACTCACTCGGCGGCGGTGACGTGGATTTCACCATCAACACCCATTGGCATTTCGACCATGCCGATGGCAACGAACTGCTCGGTGAAGCGGGCTCATGGATTATTGCCCACGCCCATTCCCGTGACATGATGACCAAGCACAATACGATAAACACCGTTGTTGCTCCGCTAATTGAACAAGCTCCCTACTCAGAGGCGGGCTTACCGGTGGCAACTTATGAAAGTCACATGGAAATGTTTTTCAACGGAGAACAGATTGACTTAATTCATGCCGGACCAGCACATACCATGGGTGACACTGCAGTCTTTTTTCGTGGTTCCAACATCGTACACATGGGAGATGTTTACAATAACTCCGGCTATCCTTTTATCCACGCAGATAATGGTGATGACCTGGAAGGTATGATTGCGTTTTGCGAAACCGTGTTATCACAAATTAGCCCGGACACCATTGTCGTACCTGGACACGGTCCGGTTGCAACTTACAACGATCTTGCCGAGTACATTACGATGCTGACGGAAATTCGCGGCAAAATGATGGTGCTAATCGGGCAAGGCGCAAGCTTGGAAGAAGTCATTGCAGCCGAACCCACAGCAAATTGGGACGATCGCATGGGCGATCCGAGTCGATTGCTGGATCGCGCCTATCTCAGTCTTACTCGTTAATAATTCATTAGATGTAACGCTAAAAGTTTAATTTGTCTAAGCCGTACAAAAGGAAACAAACATGATCAGAAATAGCTCTCTACCATTCGTCCTTGCTTGCTTGTTAAGCATAAGTACTTTCACCTTAGCTCAAGACCGGGTAGGTGATCTTGCAATGGATGAAGTGGCAACCAACGCAATTATTTCTGCAACAACGGATGCTGACTTTCTCACCGAATGGGTAGCAGTCTTACCTGAGCATGAAACGGTGCCGAGTCCGCGCGATGTTTTGGGTTACACTGTTGGTACTCCGGGCGAACTAACCCAGGTTGAAGAAATTTACGGCTATTTTAATGCCCTGGCAGCAGCTTCTGATCGGGTTGAAGTTTTCTCATTAGGACAAAGTTTTGAAGAAAGAGAAATGCTGGTAGTAGCAATAGCCGATGCAGAACTCTTAGAAAACATTGAAACCTACAAAGACCACCTCAATACATTATCTGATCCGCGCAACCTGAATCGGCTGGAAGCTAATCGTGTAATCGATCAGGCCGTACCCATTTTTTGGATGACCGCCGGTCTGCATTCACCAGAGCTTGGACCACCTGAAATGGTGATGGAACTGGCTTATCGCTTGACGGTAGAGACGCGCGAACCCTTCGCCAATATTCGTGAAAACGTAATTACCTTGATTACACCTGTTTTCGATGTTGATGGCCGGGCACGACAAGTGGACTGGTATAAATCCAATATTGCCGGACACACCGACTACTACGACCGACCTCCTAACAGTGTTCCGTTCTGGGGGCACTATACCCGCCATGATAATAATCGCGACGGCATTTCAATCACTCAGCCCATTACCTTGAATTACAACAATGGCGTTTACGAGTACAAGCCTACGGTCTCATTGGATTTACATGAATCGGTGCCGCTGCTTTATGTTGCAGGCGGTACAGGACCTTACAACGAAGGCGTTAGCCCAATCACCATTGGTGAATGGCAACTGTTGGCTAATTACGAAATCTCACGCTTGAGCGGGCTTGGACTGGAAGGTGTTTGGACCTGGGGCTTTTATACCGGCTGGTATCCAGGCTATATGCTTTGGGTCACCAACAACCACAACGGTATGGGTCGCTTCTATGAGACCTTTGGCAACGGCAGCGCCGAAACGATGGAACGGGATTTAAGCAATTCCAATTACGCCGGAGAACCAGTCATCGATCGAACCTGGTACCGGGCTGCGCCACCGCCGAAGAAATTCACCTGGTCGATGCGTAACAACACCAACTTCATGCAAAGCGGCGTCATTGCTTCACTCGAAATGGTGGCACAAAACAAAAGAATGTTTCTATCCAATTATTATCAGAAAGGGGTCGAAGCATTATTGAAGAGCGAAGAAGAGGCGCCCTATGCCTTTCTTATTCCGCAGGAACAATCAGATCCCGATGCAGCAAACTATATGGTTGGCGCGCTGCATCGCCATGCCATTGAAATGCAACGCTCCAACACCACTCGCACTTTTGGTGATGTTGAAGTGAAAGCCGGCGACATTCTGATAAATCTCAACCAACCTTACGGTCCACTGGCGAAAACTCTGTTAGAAAAACAAGATTTCCCAAGCGACGTAGAAGTTCCTCCCTATGACGACGTGTCCTGGACTTTTGGTTTAGTTTACGGCGTTGATGTGGTAGCGATAGATGACCCAAATATTTGGGTTCATGCCTCGAGGCGACTAAGAGAAGAAGAAGTATTCTTGCCTAAAACTGAAGTACCGGCTGAAACTTCAGTGTGGGTAGTTAGCAATCATGCGCAACGCGAATTTGGCCCTACTCGTTTTGCCTTAGGCGATATTGAAGTTTTAGTCGCCGAGGAAGCTTTTGAAGCTCAAGGCAGTGAATATCCAGCAGGCAGCATGCTCATCGAAGTAAGCGACCTCAATAATCGCAATCGAGAAAGAGTTTCGGAAGTGTTAGCGGATACCAATCTTCCAGTTGCCAATCTCAGCAATATGCCAGAGGTAGCAACTCATGAATTAGATTTGCCCCGACTCGGTGTTTATCAAAGTTGGACTTCGACTCAAAACGCCGGCTGGGTTCGCTACAGCCTGGACGAAGCAGAGGTTCCCTACACCTTGTTTTCGAAAGATCGTGCGCGTCGCGGCAATTTGCAACGGGATTTCGATGTGATTTTAATTCCTCACATGAGTTCCGGCACTTCACTTTCGCAGCTAATGGGCGGAATTGATCCGCAATGGTCACCCCTGCCCTATGAAAATTCCAGTGACACGCCAAACCTCGGTCACATCTTGAGTTCCGATGACATCACCGGCGGCATGGGCTTCGAAGGCATGGCAGCCTTTGAAGAGTTTATTCGAGAAGGTGGAACTCTCTTAACCCTTGGATCAGCAGGTGTTATTGCCAGTGACTCGGGCATTATCCGCGGCATAAACAAACGCGGACCCGGCGGTATGAACACTCCCGGTTCGGTGATGACCGTAAAAGTGCGAGATCATAGTTCACCACTAGTGTATGGCTATGATGAGATCTCTCATGTCTTCCGCGGTAATGGTCCGGTTTTTTCAGTACCGGACCGCGATCGTAAATATTCTCCCTTACAATTTGGCACCAAACATTGGGATGAAGATGTAGAAGAAGAAAGCGATGATCCCAGTCCTCCCTTAGTACTTTCCGGCGGCATCGTGCAAGGTGCGGATATTATCGATGGGGAACCTGCTATAGTGAGCAAACCATTAGAAGATGGTCACGTCGTCATGCTGAGCTGGAATCCAATGCATCGTCATGTAAATCTGCATGACCATGCCTTTGTCTATAATGCGATTCTTAATTGGAATGATTTGTAAAATTTAATGAGCAACAAGCCAAGAGGTGCATTCACATGGAAAAAGTAACCGGGATAGGCGGATTTTTCTTCAGATCGAAAGATCCCAAAGCACTGGCGCAATGGTACGCGACAAATCTAGGCATCGATCTGGTTCCCGAGAATTACGATGTAGAGCCCTGGTCACAGGATGCGGGGCCTACAGTATTCGCCCCGTTTTCCAATGACACCGAATATTTCGGCAGAGAAACACAGATGTGGATGCTTAATCTTCGAGTGAGTGATCTTGACGCAATGGTCGCTCAGCTTCAGGGTGCTGACGTCGAAGTGGAAGTAGATGAAGCAGATTACCCTAACGGCAGATTCGCACGCGTGTATGATCCGGAAGTAAATCCTATAGAGCTTTGGGAACCTAAGTAAGAACAATTGAGGAAAATGCTTTGAAGACTCAACTTGTTAAAGCCACTCTACCTTTCCTGTGTCTGATAGCCGTAATCAGTTTGGTTTCTTTCAGTTCGAATCAGCAGCGACAGAAAGAATCCAATGATCGATCAGTAGTTAAAGTCGACAATAAGCATGTGGAAATCGCTCCTGCAGTAGAGGGCCGTATTCCTGCTCTAGATTACTTTATTGACGATCCGCACTACCCGACAAACGCAGTGCGTAAATCGGATTTGCAGAACAGCACTGACTTTGATCACTTATCGGAAATTCATCCACTGATTAAACCGTAAGTCCCCAGCTTGTTAGAGTTTGTTAAAAAATTAGGGGCCAGACCAATTAACCAGAGTTGGGTTAAATCTCTGACCCCAAAAATTTTGTATTAAACTAACTATTTCGTGGGCACCATGCAAAAAGCATTGAGTTTGTTGCCATCCAGATCTCGAAAATAACCTGCATAGAATCCATTGTTGTTGGATTCTGGCCTGAATCCTGGGGCGCCTTCATCACTACCCCCCAACTCCAGTGCCTTTTTATGAAAGGCCTGCACTTTTTCCGGCGATTCCATAAATAGCGCCACCATAGTTCCATTGCCAACCGATGCAGATTGTTTATCAAAAGGAATTGCTACCCCAACTGATGGGGAATTAGGCTCCTGTGCCCAAGCGACGAAGTAGTTTTCTTCCTCCATATAGCGACCTATTCCAATCGAATCGAACAACGCATCGTAGTAAGCCGCTGCACGAGCCAGATCATTTGTTCCTAATGTGACATATCCAATCATTTTGAATTCCTCTGATAATGTGAATAAAGTGCTGTAATCGTGCTGCAATCACACTATGAGAAGAGCCGACCGCCTGATTCAGATCGTCCATTATCTGCGTCGCTTACGCCACGCAGTGACGGCCCGTCGAATCGCTGAAGAATTCGAAATTTGCCAGCGTACCGTCTACCGGGATATTCAAGACTTAATGAATTCCGGGGTGCCAATCTATGGTGAAGCCGGCGTCGGTTACGTTATCGATAAGAAATATCACTTGCCGCCGGTGATGTTTGATCCGGATGAGCTGGAAGCTATCGCATTAGGAATCAGCATGGTGCGTCATTGGACCGATGATCGCTTCGCCACAAAAGCTAACAGTGCCCTGAAAAAAATACAGGCTGTATTACCGGAAAACTTATTACACGAGATGCAGCAACTCGCCACCCATTCAGAAGAAAGTCGAGCGAAAATTCCCTGGGACGTAGACTTTTCTGAAATTCGTGAAAGTATTCGCAGCAAACAGAAAATCAGATTCGTCTACAAAGCGCTTGATGACCGAATATCTAAGCGCAAAATTAGACCCTTGGCGCTGGTGTTTTTTGGGCCAGTCTGGCTTTTGTTGGCCTGGTGTGAAGGACGCAAAGATTTTCGGAATTTTCGATTGGATCGAATGAGTGAGCTTGAAATCACCGATCAATTCTTCAAGCCTGAAAAGACTAAAAGCTTGGAGGCCTACGTTAAAAAAGAACAGGAGGAAAATTATCCTTTATAAACAGCTCAGGTAAAAAGCAGAGGCGAAAATCCTGCAATGAAATCGAGATCTTGGAGCCCGTGACCTGAGAAGCGTAATCTCTTCACTATTCTTCCGATTCCGCGAGAAAACTGTTTGCAGAGCCGGTAATATCCCGGCTGGCCAACCAAAGTGAACCAAACACAGCACAGGCAAGATTAACCACCAATCCATACAGACCAGGATGGAAACCCCAGACCTTACCATCAACGATAAAATCGAAAGGACCAAAGGCAAGCAGCAAAGAAATAGTTAGGCCGGCAATTAATCCAACTAGAACTGGTCCTGTTCGCAATCCCATCCAATGAATTCCCAACATGAATGCCGGGGCAATCTGCACTAGTAAATCAAACTTGCGGTCGAGCAAGCCAATCAACGAAGTTTGTTCCTTTAAAATAATTGCAAGTAAGGTTAGTGCACCCACAACTAGCCACGAACAACGCTTTCCCATCTTGGTTAATTCTGATTCCGATGCACCAGGTCGAAAATGCACAGCATAGATGTCCTTAATAAACATCGAAGAAATTGAAAGCATCGCCGAATCCGCGGTGGACATTAAGGCGGCTAACACTGCACTGAAAATCAGTACCACCAGGGCATATCCGAAAAACGATTGCTCCTGCACGATTCGCAATATGCTGGCCATGGCCTGATCACTGGCAGCGCCTTCGAGCCCTGGTACGTAGGCCAAGGCATAAATTCCAACGATGAAGGCAATTAAGACAGAAACAAAAGGCATAAACGCCATCATGGCAAAGCTCTGTCTCAACTTGCCTACTGACTTCGCCGAATACATGCGTTGGATTGCCTGGGGATAGAGTGCCCCACCAATGCCAACTAAAAGTATGTAACTCAACCATTCACTGAGCATCGGTGTATTAGGACGCTCCAGTCTTGCCGGATCTAAATTTTGTGCGATAACTTCCGTTGCCGCAGAGATCGGACCAAATTGATAGAGCATCAGAATTAGCAAAACAAGAAAACCGATAAACAACACCACACCCTGAATCACATCGGTCCAGGCGATAGCCCGGAGTCCGCCGAGGGTGCCATAAATCACCATAATCAATGCAAGCCCAACAACGCCATAGTTATAGGCGATATCTCCTGCCGGTCCGGCAAGACCCTGTAATGCTCTGCCCATGGTCATGAGTTGCGCTAATAAATAATTACTAAGCGCCACTATCATTACGATGGACGCGAGAGTTGCCAGGGCACGTGAACTAAAACGATCCCTGATAAAGTCCACCGGCGTGACATAACCACGCTCCCTTGCCAGTGGTTGTAATTTGAAGGCGAAAACTTGAAAGAAAACCACGATTGCCAACATGTAATGAACGGCTATTAACCAGGGAAATCCGATTCGATAAGTAGCACCGGTGACGCCAAACACTGTATTGCCACTGTACTGAGTTGCATAGAGCGTCAAAAACAGAACAAAGAAACCAAAGCCGCGACCAGCAAGATAGAAATCCTGCAAGGAATCTTCTTTGCGTGCTCTGCGGCCAATCCAACCTAACAAAAGCAAGGTACTTAGATACAAAGAAAAGAACAGCCAGGCGCCCGGACCAAAGGGGAGAACATTGCTCAATCTTCTGGTCCTTTATCGCGCAGACACAACCATGCGGTAAAACAAGAAGTCAGGAATAGTGCGCTGAGACTCGCCAGAACCCACATCGGGAATCCGAATAACAGGCGGGCATCACCTTCGGGCCAATACCAGGGGATGATTAAGGCTAACAGCAGGAAATAGACCGCTAAAACCCAATAGCTTATCGCTCCTGATTTACTTGATGTCTTGTTCATTTAACAGACACATACAGTCAATAATCCAAAGACTAGTCAGGTTTACGCACTAAGTGGATAGAGAAAATCTTGGGCTGGTTGCGACAGTACCTCAGATAATTCCACTAAGCTCTTTAAGTTGTGCACCGATTTAAAATCGTCAACATAAGGCAACATGGTTTTAATCCCCTTTGCCTTTGGTTCAAAACCTTCATAACGAAGCAATGGATTTAACCAAATTAAGCGCCGAGTGGATTTAGACAGGCGCTCCATTTCTTTTTCTAGCCCATCGGCTTCTTCTCGATCCAGGCCGTCGGTAATGAGTAAGCACACTGCGCCTTGTGCTAGCACTCGGCGGGACCAGAAATTATTGAATTGCTTTAGACAGGATCCTATTCGGGTACCACCGGACCAGTCTTCGACTGCAGCGGAAGATTTATCTAAAGCCAAATCAACATCACGATGTTTGAGATGACGGGAAATATTCGTTAAGCGCGTACCAAAAACAAAACTATGCACACGATCTCTATCGTTGGTAATGGCGTGCATAAAGTGCAGAAACATTCTGCTGTATTGACTCATGGAACCGGAGATATCACAGAGCATTACTATTGGTGGGTGACGTAGTTTAGGTTTTTTGTATTTGAGTGGAATAGAATCTGGTGAACGCAGTGCTGCACGTAATGTAGCACGCATATCCACCTGCTTTTTGGTCTCGCTGCGCTGAAACCTTCGTGTAGCTACATTCATAATGGGTAAGCGAAGTTTTTCTATCGCTTTTTTTGCCCGTGCAATTTCTTCGGAAGACATTTCCTCGAAATCTTTTTCCTGCAGGACTTCGCTATCAGAAAAAGTAAAACTGGCATCGAATTCTACCTGGTCAGAATCTTGCTGCGGTCTCGAATGCTCATCTCCAGTGGACATTGCCTCGCTGAGACGGCGCGACATTTCCTGTAAGTCATCTTGCTCAATACGTACCGTTGGCAGTATGGCCCCCATCATGCGCTCCATGATTTGCGGATTGCGCCAGAAAATGTGAAAAGCCTGATCGAATAATTCTCGCTGTTCGTTACGATTTACAAACTGAGAGAATAAAGCCCAATAGAGATCTTCCTGGGAACTGATACCAACCAATTGTACGGCTTTTATGGCATCGAGCACCTTACCTGGCCCCACTGGTAATCCTGCGGAACGCAAAAGACGCGCGAAATACATTATGTTTTCCGCGATGCGACCTTCGACAGGATCAGAGTACATTAAGGAACCTCTGCACAATTATTCAATGCCTCTGCAAGGCCAAGCGCTTTGAAGAGACAACCTTCAGATAAAAGCGAATTCTAATAAGTGGGCAGATTGATTCTATCCTTGCCCTTCGGGGCAATCAGAGTAACCGTATGTCGGCGTTGGCTCCCCTTGAAAGGTTAGCTACATTCCTGCAGGAAGCCGCCTTGACCTACGGTTACTCTGAATGCCAGAAGCATCGAATAATTATGCAGAGCTTCCTGGTAAATTAGGAAGCTTCAGCCAATTCCGCTTTGACTTGTTCCAAAATCTGCGCGGCTTCACTGCCACGAATCTTGGCAATATCATCCTGATATTTAAGCAGTGTGCCCAGGGTGTTATCTATTGCCTCGCTATCCAGGGCAACCTTGTCCAACTGAGTAAGCGCATCCGCCCAATCGAGAGTTTCTGCAACCCCGGGTAATTTAAATAAGTCTTCGTCGCGAAGTTTCTGCACAAAGGCAACGAGCTGGGCGCTGAGTTCTTTATCGACTCCTGGCAGCTTGGTAGAAACTATTTCCAATTCACGTTCAGCGCTGGGATAGTCTACCCAATGATAGAGACAGCGCCGCTTTAAGGCATCGTGTATTTCCCGAGTACGATTCGAAGTGATGATAACAATTGGCGGCTCTTCCGCTTTTACCGTACCAATTTCAGGAATGGTAATCTGGAAATCCGACAACACTTCTAATAAAAAGGCTTCGAAGGGCTCGTCGGTGCGATCTAATTCATCGATTAATAATACTGGAGGTCCAGTCTCATCAGACCGTAGCGCCTGCAGCAAGGGTCGTTCGATCAGAAAGTCTTTCGAGAACACATTATCGGAAAGATTTTCTTTATCTACCGAGCCGGACGCTTCCGATAAACGAATCTCGATCATTTGCCGTGAGTAGTTCCATTCGTAGACTGCCGATGCAACATCCAGTCCTTCATAGCACTGCAAACGAACCAATCTCCTGCCTAAGGCAGACGAAAGCACTTTCGCTATTTCAGTTTTACCGACACCTGCTTCCCCTTCCAGAAATAGAGGCTTCCCCATTTTCAACGAAAGAAAAAGCGTGGTGGCTAATGAGCGATCGGCGATGTAATCCGAATCATTCAGTAGCGACAGCGTTTCGTCGATATTGGCTGGTAATGCGCTGCTCATATTTTAGGAGCAAGCCTCCACGGCGCGTTTGGTCATGACTTTTACCAGGTGAGCACGGTATTCAGCGCTCGCATGAATGTCTGCATTCATTTTCTCTACTGGAATCTCAACGCCATCCACCGCATCAGCGGAAAAATTTCCATTGAGCGCCTCTTCCAGACGCATACCGCGATGAGCGCAAGGAGTAGCTCCGGTGACACCGACTTTCACACCATCGCCGGATTTGACAACAAACACACCAACGATGGCGTAACGAGATGCTGGATTTTCAAATTTCATATAGGCCGCTGCATCCGCCTTTGAAAAAGAAACCGAGGTAATCACTTCATCTTCTTCCAGTGCGGTTTCAAACATGCCGGTGAAGAATTCATCACCAGCTATTTGGCGTTTGTTTGTATTAACCGTTGCACCTAAGGCAATTACCGCAGCAGGATAATCTGCAGCGGGATCATTGTTGGCAATTGAACCGCCGATGGTGCCGCGATTGCGCACAGCCGGATCACCAATGTTGCCAGCCAGTTTAGCCAGTGCCGGAATGGCGCTCTGCACATCACTTGAAGCGGCAACAGCAGCATGATTGGTCATAGCGCCAATTGTCACAGTATCGCCATCTACATTAATGCCACTAAGCTCATCGATACCACCAAGATCGATAATATCACTGGGGCTAGCGAGCCTATGCTTCATCGTTGGCAACATTGTCTGACCGCCAGCAACGAACTTACCGTCTTCGGCTTTTTGCATAGCTTCAACCGCATCCGCGATGCTGCTAACTTTTTGATAAGAAAAATTGTACATGTTGTTTTACCTCAATCCTTTTAACTTGCTGACTGAGCAGCACGCCAGACATTTTCTGGTGTAGCTGGCATATCAATGTGTTTAATGCCAAGCGCATTAGTGATTGCATTGATCACTGCTGGTGGCGCTCCTATAGCTCCTGCCTCTCCACAACCCTTAACTCCTAAGGGATTGTGTGGCGGATCGGTGGGTGCGTAGTCGACATCGAAACTGGGCACGTTGTCCGCTCGCGGCATGGCGTAGTCCATATAGGACGCAGTAATTAGCTGACCATCGCTGTCATACTGACAGCCTTCCAGCAAAGCCTGTCCAACTCCATGGACAATACCGCCATGGACCTGACCTTCTACAATCATCGGATTAATTAACTTACCGAAATCATCGACGGCTGAATATTTTATAATTTTCACTACGCCAGTTTCCGGATCCACTTCTACTTCACAGACGTGGGTTCCGGCTGGAAAAGAGAAATTCATGGGATCGAAGAACGCATTCTCATCGAATCCTGGTTCCAATCCTTCCGGATAGGAATGCGGGACATAGGCATTGAATGCCACTTCGGCAATATTCATAGCTTTGTCGGTTCCGGCAACAGTGAAGTTACCGTCGGCAAACTCAATGTCTCCTTCCGCAGCTTCCAGCGCGTGAGCAGCTATCTTCTTACCCTTTTCGATGAGTTTTTCACAGGCTTTAGCGATAGCAACACCGCCCACTGCCAGTGATCGAGAACCATAAGTTCCCATACCAAACTGAGTCTTCGCCGTGTCACCATGAATCACTTCGATATTTTCAATCGGTACGCCTAACTGCTCGGTTACCAGTTGAGCGAAAGTGGTTTCATGTCCCTGACCGTGGGAATGAGTTCCGGTAAAAACTTGAACGTTGCCAGTAGGATTAAATCGAACCTGGGCACTCTCCCATAAACCTACACCGGCACCAAGTTGACCCACTGCAGCTGATGGCGCAATACCGCAGGCTTCTACATAAAAAGAAAGACCAACACCACGGCGCTTACCGCGAGATTTGGCTTCTTCGGCTCTTGCGCTGAACCCATCATAGTCCGCCAGTGCCAATGCTTTATCTAACGCTGCTGGGTAATCCCCAGAGTCATAGCACTGCACCACGGGGGTCTGATAAGGAAAAGCATCCACTGGAATAAAATTACGACGTCGAATTTCAGCAGGATCCAGGCCCATGTCTTCGGCACAAACATCCACCAGTCTTTCCAATAAGAAAGTGGCTTCCGGTCTGCCAGCACCGCGACAAGCATCAACCGGTGCGGTGTTAGTGAAGACGGCCTTAACTTCCGAATAGATGAGCGGCGTCGAATACTGTCCTGCCAGCAAGAATGCATAGAGGTAACTCGGAACCAT
This sequence comes from Pseudomonadales bacterium, assembly GCA_012103535.1. Classification (GTDB taxonomy): domain Bacteria; phylum Pseudomonadota; class Gammaproteobacteria; order Pseudomonadales; family Pseudohongiellaceae; genus UBA9145. The sequence goes on along the minus strand of WLWQ01000002.1, from coordinate 659,787 downwards.
CGTCGCAAAGGTAGAAAGATAGGCGCCCAGATTCGCAGTAGTATTTACCCGCATCGCCAGGAACTTGCCGTTTTCGTCCAGCGCCATTTCTGCATGAGCCACATGATCGCGACCATGGGCATCTGCCAGGAACGCTTCTGTCCTATCGCCGGTCCACTTAACCGGGCGATTTACTTTGCGACAGGACCAGCCTACGACTAATTCTTCTGCGTAGACGAATATCTTTGCACCAAAACCTCCACCCACATCTGGTCCCACTACGCGCAGTTTGTGTTCAGGAGCCAGTTGGTTAAATGCAGAAAGTACCAGACGATGTACATGAGGATTTTGTGTTGTTACATGCAGTGTGATTTCTTCGGTGCCTGAATTATAGTCGCCAAGCGCGGCACGGGGCTCCATGGGATTGGTGACCATGCGATTGTTAACCAAATCCAGGGAAGAAACTTTATGCGCAGATTCAAACACAGCATCGACCGCTGCTTTATCTCCAAACGGCCAGTTATAACACATGTTATTTGGCGCGTTGTCATGAATCTGTTGCTGTCCGTCAGCGGCGGCTGTTGCAGTATCTGTGACCGAGGGAAGAACTCCGTAATCTATTTCCACCTTCTCGGCAGCATCTTTTGCTTGTGATAAAGATTCGGCAATTACAACTGCAACGTGATCACCGACATAATTCACTTTGCCTTGTGCCAGAGCTGGATGTACCGGTGCGCGATGGGGTTCGCCGTCATCACTGGTCACATTGACTCCGCAAATCAAAGGCCCGATACCATCGGCTGCGAGATCGTCTCCAGTGAGAACTGCCACCACTCCCTCCTACGCGGCGGCGGAGGTATCCATACTGTTTAACGTGGCATGGGCGTGAGGTGATCGGACAAAGTAGGCGTGGGTTTGCCCGGCGACATTCAGGTCATCGGTGTAAGATCCTTTTCCTGTCAGAAAGCGATTATCTTCTTTGCGGCGTACACTAACGCCAATTCCATTCTCAGTCATTGCGCTAGGCCCCCATGTTCTTGGCGCCAGCCTGAACCGCTTTCACAATATTGTGATAACCAGTACAGCGACAGATGTTACCTTCCAATTCCTTACGCACCGTTGCTTCGTCAACATTGTTTCCATTACGGTTAACAATATCGAGAGCACTCATCACCATGCCCGGCGTACAAAAGCCGCATTGAAGGCCGTGATTATCTTTAAATGCTTGCTGCATCGGGTGAAGATCACCATTGCTGGCAAGTCCTTCTATGGTAGTCACATCACTGCCATCTGCTTGCGCCGCCAACATAGTGCATGACTTAACTGAAACACCATCCACGTGCACGACACAAGCGCCACATTGGCTGGTATCACAACCCACATGGGTGCCAGTTAAGCGTAAATTTTCTCTTAGGAATTCAACGAGCAGGGTACGGTCTTCCACCTCACCACTAACAGACTTGCCGTTGACATTCATTGAAACGGTTTGCATGGTCACTCTCCCTTCATTTTATGGGCACTATCTATAGGCACAGCGCCACAACTTCTTTCTTATAACTTGAAATCAAAAGTCAGTATTCAAGCTGGGTTAAACCCGCAAACTGCACCAAATTCACTTTACTCGTCATTTCCACGCCAATTCTGGCTTTGCCTTTTGAATTTTTATTCGCTCACAATAGTTACAACTATTGCTCCCGAAGAAAAATGCAAAACCGCGTTGCTTGCTGCGCCAGAATTGGCCTGCAAACGACCATTTGATGCAGTTAGCGGGTCAATCAGTTTCAGAGATTGGCAGGCAGAGGTCAAGCGGAATCAGTGCCTCCAAGCAACTCGTTGAAATTGCCGAAAAATTCGTCGGCAATTTTCTTGGCAGCACCGTCAATCAGGCGCGCACCCAACTGGGCTAATTTCCCGCCAACATTGGCCTGAACATTGTAAGCTAGAATTGTGTCAGTTCCGTCTTCCCTAAGATTAACTTTGGCAGAACCCTTGGCGAACCCGGCAACACCACCCTGCCCTTCGCCAATTATGGTATATCCATTAGGTGCTTCGATATCAGTCAATTCCACTTTGAATTTGAACTTGGCTTTTACTGGACCCACCTTGGCAGTGATCTTTGCTTCGAAGAGATTGTCGTCGATAGCATCAAAGCTTTCACAGCCGGGCATGGCCTGCTTGAGGATTTCAGTATCGTTTAGAGCTGCCCAAACCTGGTCGCGGGATGCGCGGATATGTTGTTCGGAAATCATTTCCATGAATGCTATTCCTTAAATTTTTTTTCTTAAACCATCCCTGGTGGTTCATTCCAGCCAGCGCATCCATGCGCTGTCGTTCGACCCTACTAATGCTACGCATTAGTTCGTTTCACTACCGGGCCTCACCCCTATACTCACTCAGAGTATTTTTCAACTTCCAACCAGTTTTTAGGCCTACCAGCCAACCGCGCCACCATCTTTACGATGATCAGAACCGGCGCGATAGATGCCATTCACAGGGTGATCTTCGTCGATACTCTCTTGTGAAAAAACAGGCACAGGAAGATTGGGGTCTTTGGTAAACAAGATGCCCTGGTAGCCGCCGACTGAACCACCATTAACCGGTCGCACATCGTGACCTTTTGCTTCGAGAGCGCGACCGACCAAATTGTAGAGACTGTGTTCAAGTGACAGTCGATTACTGTTTTGACTATGGGTAAAGCGCGCGACATCGGTAGTCATTTGAATGTTCATGCCGTGATCTATCACATTCACCATATGTTGCGCGTGTGTTTCCGGTTGCACCGAACCTCCCATGTTGCCAAAGGTCATCAGGGGTTCATCGTCTTGCATAACAAAGCCGGCGATGATGGTATGGAAGGGTCGTTTTCTAGGGGCGACTACATTGGGGGATTCTTCATCCAGAGAAAAAGCAACGCCGCGATTATGCAAAATCATTCCGTATGGAGGGATTGCGACAGCCGAACCATAAACCGAAAAGATACTGTGGATGAATGAGACCATGTTGCCCCATCTATCCGCGGTGGTTAAATAAATAGTCCCGCCATCGAGCCCACCTTTAACAGAAGGTTCGGCCGCACTGTTCATGTCGATGCGATCACACAGAGTCGCGGCATAGGATTTATCTAATAGCTTGTCTACCGGCACATCAACAAACAAAGGATCACCGTTGTAAGCCTGTAAATCGGAGTAAGCTAGTTTCTTAGCCTCTACCATGAAGTGCCAGTAATCGGGATTGGATGGTCCTAGCGTAGCAAGATCGACATTATGAACCGGTGCACACACTTCCAGAATATTCAGCAGTTCCAGTGCCGCCCAACCTTGCCCCGGAGGAGGCAATTGAAAAACATCATAACCGTGATAGTCGGTAGAAATTGGTTCAACCCACTCAGACTCAAACTCCGCCAGGTCAGCGTGAGTCATAACACCCCCGCCTTCCTGCACCCTGGCAACAATGGCATCGGCGATAGGGCCTTTATAAAAAGCGTCGCGACCCTGGTCCTGTATCATACGCAGCGCATCGGCCAAATCGGGATTGCGGATAATGTTATAGAGTGGTGGCGCCTTACCGTCTTCAAGAAACACCCCTGAAGAATAGTCGTCATTCCATAAACGGCTTTCGGCAGAGATCAAATCACGATGTCGTCGTTCTCCCTGACCCCATCCTTCTTCTGCGATTCGAGCGGCACGCTCAAACGTTTCATTAAAATCCATCGTGCCAAATCGATTGAGTAACGCATCATAACCAGCTATGGCGCCGGGGACTGTTGCAGCGTTAACACCGTTGCTTGGGACTCGCTCTACGCCTAAGTCGTTTTTGAAAAATTCAGGCGTCCAACCGGCTGGCGCCCAGCCAGCAGCATTTAGCGCATAGAGTTTTTTCTCTGCCGCAACATAAACCAGGGCAAACAGATCACCAGCAATGCCCGTGTCGTTTTGCGACGTCACATCAAGCACGGCACCTGCTGCAACTGCAGCATCGATGGCATTTCCGCCATTTCGTAAAATTTCCAAGCCAGCCTGTGCTGCAAGCGTATCGCTAGTGGCGACTATACCGTGGCGAGCGATAACTTCTGATCGGCCTTGACCTAGCCATCCCTGTGCACGAGAACCAGGAGCCGCGACTACGTTTGCAGACGGCGTCGCCGAATCTTCGCTGGGAATGCCAAAGGGATTTGGCGACTGTGCTATTACCAGATTGGTGCTAAGCGCTAGTGGTAATACTGCTAATTGAGCTATTACTTTAGTTATTTTCATAAGATACTTTTTTTATAAATTAAGTTGATTCTATTCGAATTCGAACCAAGTCTTAGCCTCTTCCAAAGTTTCGAAAACTGCTGTGCGCATTCCATGAAATTCTGCGATAGCAGATCCCATTCGCATTAAGCCGTAGTGCAGAGGCCGCTTTGCGACAATGGCACAAGAGTTTCCATATCGATCGCTACGCGAGCTGAGAAACGCCGCCATGTCTTCCACATCAGGATTCGATCGCTCACTCAGTGATTTTGAAGCTGTTACATCGAGAATGAACATGGCATCGTCTGGAAACTGCGGATCGGCGATTGCATCTTCTAGTTTTTCCTTCAGATCGACCGTAGTGTATTCATCCACTCCACACAGTATAAAAAATGATTTCTCGAACGAATAAGAAACCGCCATTATTAATTCACAGCTCCCGCGTTAAATTAGTGCGACTCCGCCAAGTGTTGTGCCAGTAAATCCTTGCCGTAGTCGTTGCCATTCGGCGTTCTGATAATAGTATGAATGTGATCGCGGGTTGGTACACCTGGCTGATTCTTATTAACAGTACCAACGGGTCCTTGATGATCGAATTCTATTAACACTACCGGACTATGCACACGATAGTAGAAGATTGCGTCATCATCAGAGCCACCAACCCAGGCGAAATAAGTGTCATCGATATGTTGACCAATTTCATCCATGGTTACTGCAGCGTGGGGATCCCTTAGCGCACCCACGAAGGAACGAATAACGTTTAGCAAATTTAGTTTTTGTTGGCTGTCTAACTCGCTGCCTTTAATGCCTTCGTAATCGAGAGTTAGATTGTCCTGGTTCGCCGCCGCTATCTGGTTGTTCCGTACTTTGTCTGGATCGATAGTTGCTACCGCCTGCTGAGATCGACTCAGTGATTGCATCAATTCCAAGCCAGTGTTCTGCTCTTCCTGCAAGATGTGGTTGCCTTCGTACATTCCCGAATCGGCATAGACGGGTTCGCCACCCCAGAAAGCTGGCGTCATGACAACCTGATCTCCTAAAACGAAATAATTAACAATCAGGTGATGTCCATCTAACTGAAATCCCCAGGGACCATCGGCAGAAGGAATTCCCATCATGGTGAAATAGAATTTTTCAGTCCCATAGCGAATAGGCTCACCATTAATTTCGAACAGAGTTTGTTCAGTTTTCATTATGTTCTGAGTTTGTTCCAGGCCTTCGGCACTTAGCGCCACACTTAACAAATTCCAGGCCGCTTCTTTCTGCGTGTCATTCATATCTTCCAGACTCATGCCACGACGGGGGAAAATGCCTACATCCACGTTTGACCAGTCGCGCCATTCCGGATCATTTATGGCGAAATGAGTGCGGGATAAATCAGCGGTGCTCAGGGTCGCCAGAAATTCATCAGCGGCCTGTCGAATCGGCACGGTAGATACCCCAGTAGTCTTAACTGGGAACAGGCCTTCAATGATGCCGTCAGAGGTAGCCACGCCACGAAAAGGCTGGCCCAAAGCACGAGCTGCGCCAGCGGAAAAGCTGCCTTTTTGCTCGAGTAAATTGGCCGGATACTGGGATTGAGAAAGAACCGCGGTACCACCAAATAAAATTACACCCAGGGCAATAGCGCAGGTCGTAAAACTAATTCGATATTTTTTCATAATGCACTCTCTTTTTGGAGCTCACAGGGATCTAGAGATTGGAACTCAGGGCAGTCTAGAGAGGCTAACTTCTATGGGGAGACTCTGCAACTATAAGCACGTAGCTACTCTACCATTACCAGTCTGATACGTTCTGGATCTCGCCAAATGCCGCTGCGCAAGCGCCAGACATACACTACAGCTATGGCGAAAATTAGTGCGCAAAAGGTTAGCCAGGATACCCGAGGACCGTATTGCCAAACCAGGATGATGTAGTACTGCGCCACCAGCATTGCCCAATGCAGGATTACCGATGCATACATCAGCCAACGGGTGTCGCCGGCTCCCCGCAGCACGCCTCCCGATACCAGAATAATGGCATCGGCCATGGCATAACTGGATAGACCAATCATCATAAAGGCGGATAACTCACGTATCTCAGAAAAATCTCCCGTCGGCGGTGCGAAAACTTCCACTAATGGAAAGCGCAGACTGATATAGATGGTCGCCAGTATTGCCGAGTAGATAATCCCGATCATGAAGCCGGCAGAGATGACTTCATTGGTACGCTCCATGTCACCAGCCCCAACAAACCGGCCGATCAAACTAATTACGCCAATATTGAGACCAATCATGGGCACGAAGGAAAGCATGTCCCAATTAAACACGATGGCAGCAGATGCACCTTCTGCGACACCGTAGCCCTGGAACATGAGCAGAAATAAATTGAATGCAGCTACGTTAAGAAACAACTCCATACCGGAAGGAAAGCCCAAGCGCAGGAAACGGCGGAAGATTCCCGGATCAAACTTGAACGACTCCATGACCCGAAATTTTTCTCGATGCTCCTTCCTTAAGTAGAAGAAGATAAAAAGCAGGAATGCAAACAGCGTGGCAATAACAGTTGAGATACCCGCGCCAACAATTCCCAATTCAGGTAATCCAAGTTTACCAAACACCATGACGTAACTAAGTGGCACATTAAGAATCAAGCCACAGACATCGCACACCATCACGATATAAGTTCTGCCGATTCCGGCAAAATAGGAAGAAACACAAATCTTGGCGAGAGTGATGACTACACCCATCATTAATATGATGTAGTAGGAGCGCTCCAATTCCACCTGCACCGGATCGTGCCCCATGCCAGCAAAGATTCCCGAGACGAAATAAGCAATGATCACCAGCAATGGCGAACACATCACCGTCATGATGATGCCCTGGGTAACCACTTTGGAACATTTGTTTAACTCCCCTGCACCCAAATATTGCGCGGCAAGCGCATTGGCATAGGAGAACAGACCGGAGAAAAAACAAAACGAGAAAAAGGTGGCGACACCACCTCCAAGTGCAGCGGCCATATGAGTGGGATCGATCTGCGACATAAAATAGCGATCGGTGAAGATCATCACGGCAAAGGTGCCTTGTGACACCACCATAGGCAGTGCGATCTTCACTAGCTCGAGCAGAGTGTTTTTATTGAAATGTAATCGATCTAACAGCATGGCTCACAACCCAATGTCGCTGTCTGCAACATGGAATTCGAAATGGAGTGATAGTTTCAGCGAGCGAAATCGTGATGTTATGGAAATTGGAAGCGTGCTACGAGCTGGAACCGGCGTGCATGGTACTGCTTTGAATTTCCGCTGACAACTCGGATAGCAGAGAATAGTCTACTTTTAATTCTTTACTTTGTTCAAAAACGCTTCACGTGCATGTTTAATGTCATCGCTCAATGTAGCCAGGGCATTTTGATCACCATCCATGTGCATTACTGCCGCAGTGGACATTTGAATTGCATTGATGCCCCGCTTAATCATTTGCGCTGCCAAGGGAGGCCTGCTGGCATAAAATTTTGCCATCTCCAGAGCTCGTGACTCCAGTTCTCCTTCTGCAACAATTTCATCCAGAAAACCCCAACTCAAAAGGTCTTGTGCTTGCTCCAGCTCACCACCTATGACCAGCCGCTTCGAGACTGCAGGCCCAACCAGGTTATAGCAGAGAGGCAACGCACCCCAACTCAGATTCATGCCCAGCTTTACTTCGGGATAACCAATAATGCAGTTATCTGTGCCTATACGAAAATCACAGGCAGTGGGAATACAGGCCCCACCACCGGCGGCAGCACCTTGCACCGCCGCGATAGTTATTTGATTGATTCCAAGAATGCTTTCAATAAGATCACGACCAACCTGGGTGAGCCTGGTTTTCGTCAGCAGGTCGCCATCTTCCCCAGCCTTCCAGCGTTCTTCATCTTTCAGGTCGGCTCCTACGCAAAAGTGCTTTCCTTCACCGCGAAAAATTACTACCCGAGTTTCAGTGTCATATTTGAATGAGTTGGCGGCTTCGGTGATTTCTCGCATCAATGCCAGGCTAAGTGCATTGCCGCAATCAGCTCTGCTCAAAGTGATATGCGCAATCTGCCCGTCTCGCTCTAAAGTGAGAAATTTAAAACTCATGGAATGAAATTAAGCGTCTTGTAGTTTTAGTGATTGCTTCTTTTTATAGGTAAGACTGCGCCACAACCATTCCGCCGGACCAAAGCGATAATGTTTTAACCATATAACACTGAATATGAGCTGAAAAATCCAGACGCCGAAAACGACGTAATAAATCTCGAGTCTTTCTAATTGCGCAAACAGGCCAAAACCGAAGCCCATAAAAATGACATTGCAAATCAATGATTGTGAAAGATAGTTGGTTAAGGCCATTTGACCGACGCAAGCCAGGGCATGACGTAACCAGGACAATACTCCCAGCTTACAAATTGTCATCACCAGGCCGATGTAGCCCATGGCCATGGCAAGGCGACCAATATCATAGGTGGGTCGTGCAGTTGCAACCCATTGTGGAGCAAAGCCGCTGCTGGCAAAAGTTACAGCTTCCCAGGTGTTAACCAGGAGTCCTACACCAAATCCGAATGCAGTCATTTTTAGATAGAAACTCATGCTGCGGGAGGCATCGAATATTTTCCATTTCATAAAGGCCATGCCCAGGAGCATCATTGCACCAACGTCCCACAAATTGTTAATCAGGAAAACAAAAGTCTGCAGGGCAATATTGTTTTCCGCAGTAACTACAAAGTTACTAACGTAGCCACCTTGCCGTGCGTCCATTTCAGCAGCGATTTGCTCTGGAGCTGAGAATTGTTGTTGTTGAAACCCATCCCAATTGTTCAACACCTGTTGTTGTTCTTCTGTTAACACCGTGCCTTCAGGTAGAGCAGCAACTTCTTCATAGGCACCATAAAGCGAACTCGCGCTGAAGTGCAATCCAGTATGAAGTAATCCCAGTAGTAGAAAAATTAGCGCAGCGAATTGAGCAAGACGCTTGGCGGGAAAATCCCGGAAAAAATAAAGCAGCAATCCAGTCATGCCATAGGCATAGAGAATATCGCCGGCCCACACCAGTATGTAAGCGTTAAAGAGCCCGAAGCAAACCAGCAACCAGGTGCGTCGATAATAGAGGGCCCTAGTGACACTTTCGTCAACTCCAGGCTTAGCGATAAAAATTAAAAGACCAGCACCAAACAGCATAGAAAAGATGGTGCGAAAAGCCCCTTCGAACCAGATATCTACTGTTAGCGCCACGGCCAGATTGATGCCTGAATCTGCTCCGTCTACGGTCGGATTAAAGTAGGCTGCAAAGGGATTCGCAAAGGCAATTATGTTAAGCAACAGTATGCCCAGCAAGGCCACTCCACGCAGGGTGTCGATAGAGCGGATTCTCTGCTTGCCAGTAACAGGTCCAGACGTTACGGCGTCTTCTTGAGTTTCGGAATAAGTAGTATCAACCATGGCGATAGAATCTGAGTATTAAGGAAATGTTAACAAGTTTTGATACTACTACTTTAATCTCACCATAGCGATTATTGCAGCATCCTAGACTGCAGCATTTGTTGTGATTATGATTGAATGCAATGTGACGTAAGTAATTCAACGATGAATAGCGGGCGGGGCCCTTGTGATGAAATATTTGTTGTTACTCTTTTTACTCCTCTGCAGTGTTAACAGTGTCGCTCAAACCACCGGACCGATGCGAGGTTCACTGGTGGTGGTAGGCGGTGGCCTGCGCGACGCGGACATCCTGCATCGTTTTGCCGAATTGGCTGGCGGTCATGACGCACCCATCGTCGTCATTCCTACCGCCGGTGGTGCGGAAACATACAATCAGTATTGGGAAGGATTACAACAGTTCAAACAAGCCGGTTTCACCAATCTGACCCTGATCCACACCTACGATCCTGAAGTTGCTGACACCGATGCATTTGCGGCACCAATTCGTAATGCGCAAGGAGTTTGGTTTCCCGGTGGTCGTCAATGGCGCCTGGCAGATTCCTATTTGAATACGAAGGTGCATGACGCACTAACGGACTTACTGGAAAGAGACGGGGTCATCGGTGGTTCTTCCGCTGGCGCGACGATCCTGGGATCTTATCTCGCTCGCGGTGATTCTGGCGGCAATACCATCATGATGGGAGACCACGAAGAAGGATTTGGCTTCATTCAAAATATCGCAATCGATCAGCATTTACTCCGACGCAATCGTCAATTCGATTTGCTAGAGATTATTAACGCCAAACCGGAGCTATTGGGAATAGGTTTGGATGAAGATACCGCGATCGTTGTTCAAGGCGATCTATTTGAAGTCATCGGACAGAGTTATGCTGTGATCTACGATCACGATCATATCCTCGATTCCGGCGGCCAATTTTATTTTTTAGAACCCGGTGATGAATTTAATTTACGAACACGCCAAGCATACCGACCACAGGAAGTACTGCGACCCTTCGATCGGGTAATAGAAACTAACCCATAAACCTAAAAACACTATTTTTCTGCCACCACAACTGCACCACTCCAGTCATCGCTAGGTTCTTGCATGAGATTCGATACACATTGATTTAAGTAAATCTGTGCAGCACTGTCCTTGGCGTTTGTGCTAAGCACCCTGCGGAAAAGATCCGCTGCTGCACCGAACTCTCTTGCCAAATATTGTTTCAATCCTCTTTCAAAATCATCCTGGGTTTGAAGTTTAAGCTGCCTCTCCCCCAATTCTTCGACTTCTAACAACTCGTAGATAGCCACCTCGTTTTTACGGCCTTTCACAATGACTTGCCCCAGATAACGATTAGCCGGGTAAGTACCGGTGCTTTCCAAATTTTCCAACACCGATTCACTTACAATAATGGAAGAACCGTAACTTTTATTCAGGCCTTCAAGCCTGGAAGAAATATTTACATCGTCGGAAATGACATTGCCACTCTTGCGAAAAACATCACCGATAATGCCAAATATTACCTTGCCAAAGTGCAGCCCGATTCCCACCTTAATTGGCTCCTTGCCAGTTTTTTGCAATCGCTTGTTGAATAGTTTTAATGCCCGAGACATCTCTATAGACGCCTGGACTGCGTCTTCTGCACTACCAGGAAATAGTGCCATCAAGCCATCACCCAGGTAATGATTAACGAAACCGTTGTTGTTCTTAATACAGGGACCCATGACTTTTAGATATTCATTGATAAAGTCGAAGTTTTCCTGTGGCGACAATGATTCGGAAAGTGTTGTATAGGATCGAATATCCGCAAACATAATAGTCATTTCGCGATGTATATTGTCTCCCAGGCGCACATCCAGAATACTGTCATGGCCTAGAAAACTTAAATACTCGGCTGGCACAAAATCGGAATAGACTCGATTGATTTTCGCCAGTTCTAAATGGGTTTTTATACGAGAAAGCAATTCTTTTTTAGTAAAAGGCTTGCTGATGTAATCATTAGCCCCCGCAGAAAATCCCTCGGCCAAATCTTGGGCCTGGTCTTTGGCAGTGAGCATTATTATTGGCAGACGATTAATCGCAGCTCGTTCTCGTAATTTTCGACAGACTTCGAAACCGCTCATTTTAGGCATCATGATGTCGAGCAGAACAAGATCCGGATTTTCTTGATTAAACAAGGCGATCGCTTCTTCACCGTTCTTCGCACGCACAACCCGGTAATCATTCATGTGCAAATGATTCGATAACACGGTCAAGTTTACCTGCTCATCATCCACCACAAGAATTGTGTAGCCTGCCCCGTTGTTAGGCTGTTCAATCTCTGGCTCTTCCATATCTCGCGCCTGTGCTAACGGCTCATTGACCAGGCTAATACTTTGTTTTTCATTCGAACTAATGGGAACAGTGAAATAGAAGCGCGAACCAATCCCCTCATCGCTTTCCAGCCGCAAACTGCCACCGTGTAATTCCACCAGATTCTTACTGATACTAAGGCCCAGACCGGTTCCACCGTACTCACGTGCTATGGAAGAGTCGGCCTGCTCAAAAGATTGAAAGATTGACTCGCAGTTAGTGTCAGCAATTCCGATACCACTGTCGCTTACGCATATTTCGATGACACCACCTACGGTTTGCGCACTGACGGAAATTTCACCCTTGTCTGTAAATTTGATTGCGTTACTCACCAGGTTTAGAAGTATTTGTTGCAATCGATTTTCATCTGCTTCTGCCGCACAAAGGTCCGCGAGAATTTTGTTTACTAATTTTACATCTGAATTTTTAAGTGTCGGCTCTGACAGCTCTAACACAATGTCCGTCAGAGTCTTGAGATCCAGGGATTTTAATATCAGTACGATGTCATGTTCACGGAGTTTCGAAAAATCGAGTATGTCATTGACCAGCGAAGTCAGTCTTCGACCCGAGGCATTAATAAGCTGCAAATTGCGGTTTGCCAGATCAGGTAATTCCCCTGCTATCCCATCGGTTAGAGATTCACTAATGCCGATAATTCCATGCAGTGGTGTCTTCAATTCGTGGGAAACATTGGCCAGAAAAGTATCTTTAACTTTATCTGCTCGTAAAAGCTCGGCATTAATGTCCTCGTTGTAATCGAGAATCAGATTAAAATCAGCAGCGAGAGCCGCTGTCTCATCCAAACCTGTAATGTTGAGTCGCCCCGATACGGAGTTGCTGGCCGATAACATATCGCTAATTTTCAGGCGGATGTGTTTCAACTGCTGTCGGAATGCAGAGGAATAAATTGCACTCATTGCTAAACCGGCGATGAGAGTCATTAATATGAATGCATAGCTGACAGTATTCTGGGTATCCATGCCGCGCTCAAAGGCGCCCATTAGTGGAAGATTGTCGTGCATGTCTGAAATTAGATCGTCGATTTCTTCGGCAGATTCCTCATTAAAAATTCCGCTTGAAATCTGTTCTTGCAAATAGAGAATACTGCTGTCGATTTCCTCTTGCGCCTGAGCAAATTGCAACTTCTCTTTCTCCAGCATTTCAATTAGAGGCGGAATTTCTCGCGCCAGATCTTCACTGTCTTCAATACTGATGGCCATTGAAGGCAATGCTGCATCGATATAACCGTCGAAGCGCATCGTGGAAAATATTGGTATTGAACTGCCCAAAAAGAGCGAAAGGCTAATTAACATCCAGGCTAGTCGCTTAAATATTCCTAACTCTATTTTTGTGTTGCGGCGATTAATCGAAAGATCGTTTTTCAGATTGCCCAGGTATTGGTCAAACACGCTGCCCTGGATAAAGGCAACCAATAGAAACAATGACCCTCTGTTCAGCAACAGACTCCAACTGTCCGGATCTTCCAGATAACCAAAACCGCCGTCCTCCATCCACATCGTTACACCATGAACGGCAAGTGTCGTCAAAATCACCGTGGAAAGAATACTGTAGGTGAGATAGTAGTGAATCCTGTCCAGAGTAATCGATTGCTCTTCGTTAAGAAGGCCAACTTCATTTCTAATGGTAATCAACGAATCCAGTGTCAGCGACTTTCGAAAAACCAGGGCTGCGTTAAAAGCAATAAACCCCAAGAAAGGAAGCGCAACTATTAAGGCATACTCTTCCATCTCAGGATTTACAAATAAGAAAATGGACAAGCAATAAACTAAACAACAAATTCCAGAAATAGAGAGCGAATAGAACAGCAATACTCGACTTGGTTTTTCTCGATTCATCATGAAATTCCTTAGAACAATCTTTTGAGCCATAACGGCCCTGGAAGTATGTTTGGAATTTGACTGTGAAATAGAGGAAATTGCACATTACCATCTGGTAATTGAGCGTGGCTCAGTGACGGGAGGTATAGAGAAATAGGCGTTTGCGAATTATTTTGTAGTTAACATTACCATTAGATAATTAATTGGTAGCCAATAAAAAAGGGAAGCAAGCTTCCCTTTTTATTTTCTAACTGTTGCTGCTATTTAACGCGACCAGCTTGGCAACCAGGTGTCGTCTTCAATTCCTTGCGCTTCTTGTTTACGTGCTCCGCTAAGCATTAATGGCATGGCATAGTTTGCTTCATGGCAGGCATACTCATAGACATCGTCTTCGGTGAGCTGCATTTCCACTACGGCAGTGAACTTGTCTTCGAACATCTCCAGATCTTCGACCGTCCATTCATACTCAAGACGATTTTCATCTAATCGAGTAAAACGTTCCGTTAGCACCATGGTTTCACCGGTACCGCTGAAGCGACTGAGGTGAGTGAAGTTCTTAGTAGACACAACAAAAGTGTCGCCATCCCAATAACCTTTTGAATCCCCTTTCCAAAGTCGCATGTCTTCCGGTAAATCATCACCACCTCCATCAGTAGGAATGATGCGATGATCATTGACCATTTCTACCATGATCGCGACATGGCCTTCAGTTTGCACCAGCTTCATGATGTTGTTGTAGGCACCAGAACGCATCGGCGGTCCTGCGTTAAAACCAAGTATGCAACGATCATAGAGATTGCGATCTTCCGGTCCTTGGGGTGATCGCCTTTGTAGCGCTCTAAAGTATTGTGCAGTTTCGCGGCCCCTATCAGTCATGGACGGCATGCGTCCATTCTCGGGAAAGATCAATTGGGACGTACGCATGGTAGTTGTCATCGTAGTGCCCTGATCAAGATAGAACTGGTTATAGCCAACGTCCAAATCTTGTTGATCATATTCACCATCAAATTCTACTGTTGCGCGGGCTGCTCTTCCTGCTACAACGGCGGCTTCGAACTCTTCCACTTCTTCTGGTGTCAGGAATTCTTTATCGGCAAAGCTGGCTGGTCGTTGGAATGGCGTTACAGTCCTGAAATCCCAATTTCCCTGTAGGCTGGGTTTTCCCCATTTGGTTATAGGAACATCAGCGTTGACCGTGCCACTAACAACTAACACGGCAATACTTATAAAAAATGAGGCTACTCTTTTCATTGAATCTTCCTCGTTTCTAAAATTCGATAATAATAATTTTGAGACTAAGCATGCGTCTTTTTATACGTCTTCCTGAATGCTGCCATCAAGCGCTTTCGGTCCGTCGTACTCCCTGCGTAAATGGTCGTAGAGTAAATCTTCACCAAACTCTACACATTTGTATTCCAGTAAACGCGCACCATCTTCTATGCGCCGATACAATGGCATGCTGATCGTCCATGGTCTGCTATAAACATCTGGATCATCAATCGTCGCTTCATATTGAATATGATTATCATCAATTAGCGTGTAACGTTCTTCGACAACTAAGTTGGGACCGTGGTAATTTCCGGATGCATCCAACCAGGTATCAGACATCTGACTCGTAACATCTACTACTAAGGTATCCCCTTCCCAACTACCCAATGAGTAACCCATCCATGACGGCAATGGCGCCTGGGTTCCCGGCCGATTCATAAAAATTGAACGACTGTTACTACCAAACTCATAGGCAATAAAAATTTCAGTCTCAGTCTGCAAAATCTGAAATGGCCAAGGCATGTAGGTCGATCGTGGAACACCAGGAATATAACACTTGGCCACCGGATCCAAATTATTCCAATCTGCTCGATTGCGATCCCGTTGTTCCAGCGCATCAGGCAGATAAGGGATCTCGCCTCCTTCAATAACGCTCATGCCTGCTGGAATTCCGCCAAATGCCCCTAGCACTGTGGTAACTGGCATCTTACTGGCGGTATGACCTTCGAGATTCCAACTTGCAGTATTCATTACCTGCCAGATGCCACTTAAATCTGGCGGGCCAGCTGCAAAAGATTCTACAGCCGCAACCTCATTGGCTGGTGCATTCGCTGGCGCAGTGGATTCTTGCGAACAGGCGATTAGTGTTACAGCAGTAATAATAATCCAGCTAATTTGTTTTAGAAAAATCATTTTGTTTCTCAAGCTTCGCGAGTAATAAAGCACTGCTTATTGTTATTTATTGATCTTCGTCGCCACCGGGAGGTGCACCAACACCAGAAGAACCCATAAAAATACTGCGCCCATCGGCAAAGGTTATGTCTCTGCCACTGCCGCGGCATTTTGGAATACAGTCTGGATCTTTACTCTGATAGCCACGAACTTTGATTTCTGTACCCGGCAGCAAAATCTGATGAGTTAGTCCTTGTCGCAGCAAGGTGTTAGGTGTGCCGCCTTCCAGCATCCATTCCTCTTCCGTTCCATCTTCCAAGGTCGCAGTCATGTGCAACCAGGCGTGGGGATTAACCCATTCCATGCGGGTAATCACACCCTGCAGTTGAATAGGTTTGTCGATATCAAATTCTGAGGAAAATGCGTGATGACTCTGGACTGGTGATTGCAATGCAACTGCCGCACCAAGCAGTGCCAATACAGTAAGAAATCGCTTCATGATTGCCATCTCTCTCGCTTCTTTTTATTTCACTGCAGTTTGCCTGAACAGGCCATTTTTTTCCACCCAATGCCGAACCTTAAGGGTGCGTTGCAGGCCCAGAGGCGTTATATTTACTGGTCCGACCTGCTCCAATAACAAAAACCATGGAGACACACCATGACGCTAATATCTGAGCCCCTTAGATTAGTGCTATCAAAAACACTACTCTGCACCTTGCTGACAATCATCCCTTCCGCCGTACTGGCACAGGAAATTATTAATACCGACACCCATAGACTGGAAGAAGTAGCAGAAGGTGTTTATTTCGCCATCGGTACAGGTGATATCTTCACCATGAGCAATGCCCTGATTATCGAACGGGATGACGACGTGGTCATTGTAGATTCGCACATTACCCCTGCCGCCGGTCGAGCTCTGCAGGATTCGATTAGCATAGTGACCTCGAAGCCAGTGACAACAATGATTAATTCTCACTTTCATTATGATCACTCCAATGGCACTCCTGCCTTCGGACCAGACATTGAGATCATCGGCCATGAAGTGACTTATGAAAAATTGACCGCCGATCCAGAAAACGAGCACACTTTTCAATCTTCACTCAGCCGCTTCGACAATACTGTAAATCGATTGCAAACCGAATTAAGCAACGCGACGAGTACCGAAGAACGGGAAGAGCTGCAACAACAACTAAGCTATTGGCAACGTCATGTCGAAGCGCAGGAAGAAATTGTTTTCATGCCACCCACTCAGACCCTAAGAGACAAGATGACACTCTATCGTGGTGGGCGTGAGATTCAATTGCATTATTTCGGCCGCGCCCACACTGGCGGCGACTTGGCTATTTATTTGCCTGACGAAAAAATAGTTTTTACCGGCGACATGATGCTGGGTAGTATTTCTTACATGGGTGATGGATACGTTGCTGAATGGGCAGATACATTGCAGGGATTAATGAGTTTAGACATAGAATTAATTTTGCCCGGGCATGGTCCAGGATTCACAGAGGTTGAACGCATTGCCAATGTGCAAGCTTACTACAGCGATCTTACTCGAGAAATTCGGCGACTCAGGAGCTCAGGTTTCTCAGCCGAAGAAGCCGCGGCCCGCGCTGATTTAAGGCAACACAGTGAAACACTTGGAGTTAATCAGATCGGTGCGAATCTCGAAGCAGTACAACGCATGTATGATATTTGGGACGGCAGAATTCAATAAGCGGAGGCGTTATGACACGCTCATCAAAATTTTTAATTTCAATACTCGCAACAGTATTTCTTTCAGCCTGCGGTGGTGAAGACACTGCTTCATCTCAAATCGACATAGTCGATAACGCGGGCACCATTGAAAGAGTAGATCCACGTATTGATGAATTGATTCCGGCAGATGCAAATATACAAAAGCTGGCGGAAGGATTTATTTTTACCGAAGGTCCGGTCTGGGATCGACGCAACAACCAGCTTTATTTTAGCGATGTAAGAGCCAACACGATCTACACCTGGAGTGAAAGTGATGGTGTTAATGCCTTCATTCAGCCAGTGTATGAAGATCCCACCGAACACCCTTCCGTCGGCTCCAATGGTCTGACTCTAGATGCAGAAGGCCGACTTATTCTAATGGAACATGGTTATCATCGTGTATCACGCCTCGAAGCAGATGGTTCCCGTACAACACTGGTGGATAGCTACCGCGACATGCGTCTGAATAGTCCCAATGACGTCGCCCATCATTCCAATGGCTGGCTGTATTTTACTGATCCTCCCTACGGCATGGCCGGATTGGAAGACGACCCCGCCCGAGAATTAGACTACAACGGCATCTACCGTCTGAGTCCCGACGGAGAAATTCAGTTGCTGGAACGCAGCCAATCGCGCCCGAATGGCTTAGTGTTTTCACCGGACGAAGAAACTTTATACGTCGCTAATTCCGACGGCAACGATATGGTCTGGTATGCCTATACGGTCATCTACGGCATCATTGGCAATCAGCGCGTGTTTTATGACGTGAACGATCAAATGGAAACCGGTGCTGCCGATGGCATGAAAGTCGACGTCAATGGCAACATTTTCGCTACGGGCCCAGGGGGAGTTTGGGTCTTCGATGCGGAAGGAACCCATCTTGGTACGATCAAACCCGACGAAGTGCCGGCTAACGTGGCTTGGGGAGATGATGGATCTACTCTCTATATGACGGCTCGCACTGGTCTTTATCGGGTACGATTGAACACAAGTGGCGATATTCCTTAGGAATTTATCGATTTTTTTGCTTAAAAATTGTTCCAGATCACGCGGTCCGCTTTATAATACCTAGAATAGAAATCAACTATTGAAACTCATAACGGAGTGGATGATGAGCCTTCACACTTTTAGAAATTTGTTCGCTGCAGTTGCTTTTGGCATCGCTAGCAGTGTCGTCAGCGCCCAATCAATCGAAGACGTGGTGCTCAATGTATATAAGGAACCAACCTGTGGCTGTTGCAACGGCTGGATTGACCATATGGAAGAAAATGGATACAGCACGGCGTTCCATCATCCTGCGGATATAAACCAACTTAAAGATGAATTCGGCCTAAAAAATGAATGGCGCTCATGTCACACTGCTGTGCATGAAACAGGTTTTGTTTTCGAAGGTCATATTCCTGAAAAATTTATTGCCCAGTTCCTGGCTTCTCCACCGGAAGGCGCACTTGGCTTAGCAGTACCCGGCATGCCTATCGGCGGCCCCGGAATGGAAATGGGAAATCGCTTCACGCCTTATGACGTACTACTTATTAACAAAGATGGAACTCATTCTGTCTTTTTTAGCGTAAAGAATGCGGCAGAGCAGCATTAATACTCGTTAACTAAGTGGATATTGTTGACGCCCTTAGCACCGTTGCGGAATTCTCTATCGGTTTAGCGGGCTTTACCGGCATCATTGCAATCTTTGCCAATTCGCGGGAGCGAATTGGTGGCGCTTTGCGCTTTCGCATCACCAACCTGCTTATTCTTTCTTTTGCCCCTGGATTTTTCGCACTGATCACTATCGGAATGGTTTACTTTTTCGGCTCAGAAGAAACGCCTATTAGAGTTAATAGTTTCGGACTCGCCTTTTTTACCTTGCTTGCTCTCTATCGTGCATTTAACGCTAGGAAAAAAATTCCCGAAGAAGAAAGAAGAATTCTCAGCAATTTTTTTTGGACGTTCAACATTATTATTGTTCTGACAAATTTCGTAGCGCAATTAGTTAACGTAATTGTAACTAGCCAGTACAGTGCTGGAATTTTGTTATTTGGATTAATTGCAATTCTGCTAGTTGCAGCAATTACTTTCTGTATGATTGTTTTTCAAATTATGAATGCGCAATCAACAATCGAAAACTAGAAGAATCTACTTAATCCCGACCACATAGCTGAGCCAACTGTAGTCGTTCGGAGCCTCGTTAACCTGGCTCCAGATAGCATCTTCATCTTCGTCGTCATCATCGTCTTCTTCCCAATAAACGACGGTATCCTTGAAGCCAGCCTCAAGTAACATCTCTCGCACTTCTGGAATCGTCCAGAAGCGCCAGTCGTACTGAAAAGCCTTCTTGATCTTACTGCCATCGGCGAACTTGAAGTGAATATAGAAAGTACAGTGTGAGTTTACGGGATTAAAAGAGGCTTGTTCCCAGCGATACTTGAATCCTTTCTTTCCTTTTACGATGGTGCGCTTATCGACAATGTCGCTGTCGTAGCAATCTCTGCCGCCCATCATATCCATTACTATTACGCCGTCGGCGGCAAGATTGGCGTGAGCCGCCTTAAAGTACTCCACCACTTCTTCGCGAGTCTTAAAAATCCAGAAAGAAAAGTTCTGAGCGGCTAACACATCCGCTTGTGGTGTATTCGATTCCCGTACGTCTTGTTGCAACACTTTGACGCGCTTCGCCGCATTGGCCTTTAATTTACTGAGGTTATTTTCATTGCCCCATTGCAGGGTCTCCTCACACAGATCAACACCCCATGCTAAGCGCTTTGAATCAGATTCCGCCCATGCACAACAAACAGAAAAAGTGCCACAGAAATCTTCACGAAGTTTTATAGGTTTACGCTTGTAGGTTTCCCGGTAGACCTGATCGAAGATGTCGATTTCGTGCTCTGGCTCCTGGACTGACTTTTGATAACAATCAAATTTGTCGGCCTGTTCTGCCAGAGTTAGTTTTTCTTTGTTTTTATTATTGGCTTGCTTTCCTTTCGGTTTCGACATCATTCAAAGTCCCTGTAAAAAGAAACGCTACTGTATAAATGTTTTAAGCTATTGTCCAAAAAATTGTAAAGCTAAATCTCGTTGGCTTGTGCGAGTTGATTAATTCGATCGGCAGCTCGAAATGCTAGAGCCATAATGGTCATTGTAGGTTGACCCCGTCCACTAGTAACTAAAGAACTGCCATCACACATAAAGAGATTACTCACATCGTGGGCTCGATGATCGGAGTTAATTACAGACGAATTAGGATCATCTCCCATGCGACAAGTGCCAAGTAAATGCACGTTACCGGTCTGGCCAGTTTCCGGATAAGAGCCGTTGATGTTACTGGCACCCGCAGCTTCCATCAGCTCGATAGTCTTGTCCCTAAACCACTCCATGGTTGCAAGATCATCAGGGTGGTCCATGTAAGTACAACGAATTGCCGGCCTTCCAAAATCATCCTGATAATTAGGATCGAGCGTCACATTGTTTGTAGGCAAGGGCAAAGAAGTGCTGTGGCCATCAAATGCTGCGCAGTGAGAAAATTGATTGGCGAGGTTATCTTTGAACTCAGCTCCCCAACTCGGAGTGCCAAAAAATTCCGGTGCTATTAAAGCGAATTCTAGGGGAGTTCCGGCGGAGGGATGGCGGCCATCGATTCCTCCCCCTCCATAAAACCCTAAACTCTCATCTAACTCATAGAAATCGTGTACCACGCGGGTGGCAGGAACACTCTTCCAGGCATTGACCGGCTCATCGAAGATGCCGGCAACAGAGGAATATCCGTTAAACATTAAATTTTGTCCGACAAAGCCACTGGAATTAGCCAAACCATCTGGGAACAAACTGTTTGCTGACATCAGCAACAATCGAGGAGTTTCTGCACCGTTAGCACATAACACTACTGCTCGTGCTCTTTGCGCTTGTTCAGCACCGGTTCCATCGAAGTACACCACTTCAGTAACTCGGCCCGCTTCATCGGTATTCAATTGAGAAACTGTGCACATAGTTCTCAGTTCACAAGTGCCTGTAGCAAGCGCCAATGGAATCATTGTCACCATGGAGGAGGATTTTGCATTGACTTCGCAGCCATAGCCATTACAGAAGCCACAATGGATACAACCCGGTCGGCCGTTATGGGGCTGAGAAAGAATCGCTACTGGCGCAGGATAGGGATTTAAACCTAATTGTTTCGCTGCACGTTCCAGCAAGACATCGGAACCTTTTATGGGCATGGGAGGACAAGGGTATTCCCGCGATCGTGGCGGATCCCAGGGTCCCTGCAAGCCAGAAACACCAATCTCCCAATCTACTTTGGTGTAGTAGGGTTCGAGATCTTCATAAGTAATTGGCCAATCGGCGAAGTTAGTGCCGGCAATAGTGCCGCGAACGCTGGCTTCCATAAAATCAATAGGGCGGAAGCGCCAGAAATTACCGGAGAAATGCACACTGCTACCACCCACATTGTGCGCGTAGCCGAGAACCGACTCTTGCAGCTCTGCTTCTTCATTTTCATTGCGGCGAAACGTTTGGCGATTTCCGTGGCGAGTGCTCCACACCAGATCGTTGTTGTGATTGTAGCCCCATTCATCGTGTTTAAAATCTGGCGCTTGCAGATGCGGACCCTGTTCCAGAATAACCACGGAGTGACCAGCAGAAGCCAGCTCTTTCGCCATAATTCCACCGGCAGCGCCGGAGCCAACCACAACGAAATCGACTTCTTCCCGAGTGTCAAAGGAGGCAGAAGGTGCTTGAGCCAAAACTACTCCCCCCTCTCTGCGAAATCGGCATCGTAGAAACCATAAGGTGACGCCCAGGCTTGTTGGTTTTCAAATTCAATAAGCTGATAACCAACAAAATCTCGATTGCCGCCATATTCAGGTAAGGAAAACATTCCTGCCACCGTGAGGTAGCGAAGTGTAGAAAAGAACGGCGTGTTAGCGATGGTAGTTAATAGCGCATCCTGCTGGGTCTCATCTAGCAGATAAAAGTAGGCAACTTCGTACTGCAGTGCTACTTCAGTCTGTAACTGCAGCAGCCCTTCTTTTAATAACGCCAATTGTTCTTCTCTGCGATCACCCAAAACATTGTCCATGAAATAAACTACGCCCGCTTCTCTCACTCCCGGCGTGCTTGTTGTAGGAATTATTCTAGCTGCAACTGCATCAAATTCATTCGCTTCTTCTTCGGTTAGTGTAGTGAACTCTTCTCCCGCCAGGCGCGCGCGCTCTGATTCACGACAGGCTGCAACAATTGCTGGCAGCGTTAGCAAAATTACGGATTTGCCCGCTGAACTTTTTAGCGAGTTGAAGAAGGCTCGGCGTGTGAGTAATTCTTTTTGCACTCAATCCCCCGACTAGAGTTTCAAAAGCGATGTGACTTGATTTACTTTGAGCGGTGAGTGTATCACAGCTTGAAAAAAACCCATCTGTTAGAGCAACAATGTTCTGGCACGTTGCAACAAAGATTCCATCGAATCTTTAGTTGTTTCCCAAATAGGATCATGGCGCTTGCCGCGACGATGCAACATGAGATTAAAGCCAGTAATGATTGCAAACTTGTAGGCAGCCAAGGCCCTAAACCAATATATCTCTGGCAGACTGGAACCCCAGGCTTCTTCATACATCACGATTAACTCTTCCCCGTGAGGCATAATGTAATCAGCATGATTAGAATCGGCCCAGGCTTCCGGATCATTGAAAATCGCGAACCAACCAATATCATTGAGAGTCGATCCCACTCCGACCAACTCCCAATCGATGACCGCAAGCAACTCAGCGTCATCTGAATAGAATAGATTCGACCATTGAAAATCACCGTGAAAAATTCCAACTGGAGATTGGGTTGGGAGTTTTTCTAACAACAAACTTCTGACTTCGGGTACTAGTGCGAGCTTGTCAGGATCAGCCGCCTTCTCTACAAATCGATCCCAGCGCTCCACATCGGACTGCAGGGATAGAGGTTCACCCAAGTAGGGAGCTTGTTGCCAGTTGACTCGATGGATTTCCGCCAAGGCATTAACTGCCTGCCTGGCCATGTCGACGCGAGTTTGTTGCGGGAGATTCCTAATTCGCTCATCTTTGACTCTAACTACGTCGCCTTCAAGCTGAGGCACCACAAAATAGGGACGACCAAACCACTGAGGATCGTCACCAGACCATTTCACTTCGCAGTGCGGAACTACGGCAGGTAATACACCTAGCGCTTCGACCTGGCGCAACACATCGGCAGTACCCTGCAACTTCACATTGGGAGGAGGCAGACGGATGTACCATTTGTCGGTTTGTTTGCCCTGAATTACTGTAAATCCATATGAAAATCCGGCGTGTCCTGGCATTTGGAAAACATCAGTAACTTCGATGTTGTTATCTTTGTAGCTACTTTTACTGAACGGTATTAAAAGCCGCTTTAGTTCCTCTAGCTCCATCTATTTATCCTTTCTGGACCCTTACTTATGCTGGCATCAAAGTTTACCATCATCTGGGCTGGATGATTCTTTCTAAGACTGGACTTCCTGCCACGCATTCACCCATACTTTGTTTATGCCAAAAAAGACCATCATTATTAAATTTGATATCAATGGATTTAATAAGAAAGCACAATCAAGCTCAGTACAGAAAACTGCAGAGTTTTTGAGCGAGTACTATGAGTTGATTGCAGCGGAATCTGCCAACCTCAATTGGCGATTTATTAAAACCATTGGTGACTGTGTGCTTGTTTCTGCGGACGAAAATAACTCTCATGAAGTAATCAATAGGGTGCACAAAAACATTCAGAATGTATTTAGCATCAACACCTGTTACCGAGAGTGTGAATACGAAGAATTGAATACAACTTTTGGCGACTATTCCTGTCGGGATACTATTGGAAAAGACATAAACGGTCTTTTCTTGGGTGATGAAAATACCGTATCAATTTCCTCCTAAATTTCCATGTCAAAAATTAATCACATCGGCGTCTTCTTTTTCGCAAAACTGCTTAGCCTGATTATGGCCATTGTCGGCCTAATTTGTGGCATTCTTTATTCCTTTGGGGGCTTCTTTTATGAGCTCTTTACCAGTTCCCTCAACGCGGGTACCGCTCTCGCATTCATGGCACTGGTAGGCATGCCCTTACTATTTGCAACTTTTGGGTTTGTTGCTGGCGGCGTTGGAGCAACTCTCTATAATCTGACCGCGAAATGGACTGGCGGTATAGAATCTGATTTTAAAACAGACTAAATTCAGCCACTATTCGTAGAAAGAACTGAAAAATTCTGGTCTACTTTGATTAGGAGCTGCATCCTTCAATATCGAGGAGGCTATATGAATTCTGAAATCGGATACACAGTTAGCGGTAGTCAATTCTCACTTCCTTTGCTCGTGGTTATAGTTTACTTCACGATCTTCTATTTATTGTTCAATTTCGTGAAGAATCACATTTCCAAAAATCAACACAAGATTAGTTCCTTGTTTTTAGATACTGTTCGAATAATTGTGCATAGAAACAGAATGGGATTTAAACAATTCAGGCAACAAAGATTTAAGTCCTTATTTAAATCTTTCCTAACAGACAAAGAATTTCAAATCCGACTCCTGCAAGTCGGCATCCAAGCAAGCTTAATAGTTCTGGCGATGATTTTATTGTTGGGGCTGGTATTAACCCTCGCAATATAATCAAAGTAATAAACGGAGAGTAGTAACCATGGCCGAATATATGATTACCTATATTGGTGGAGACAAACCAAGTTCACCAGAAGAAGGTCAAGCACACTTTAAGAAGTATCAAGAATGGTTAGCAGCGCTGGGCGCGGCAGCTGTTAGCCCAATGAACCCATTAAAGGGAACAGCTACCGTAAATCCAGACGGTTCAGTCTCTGAAAGCGGCCTAACTGGAATGTCAGGCTTCACGGTGGTGGAAGCAGATTCAATGGATGCAGCATTGGACATGGCCAAGACCTGTCCATTTCTCGACATCAATGGATCTCTCGAAGTTTCAGAGATGGTAAAAATGTCGACATAAATTTTAGAGTTGCTGAGTAACGTATAGACTAGTAACACACGGGTAGAAAATTCTTAATTGTTTATGGAGAGTATTGTTATGGCATCTTCTGCTCGAATTTGGGACAGATTTGCGGATCGTTATGAAAAAGCCAAAGTTAAGGATGAAGAAACCTACTTGGCCAAACTTAAGAAAACCCAGGAATTCCTTGCTCCTGAGATGGAGGTTCTTGAGTTCGGATGTGGCACCGGTACGACTGCACTGCACCACTCTCCTCACGTAAAGCATATTCTCGCCACAGACATTTCGGCAAAAATGCTTGGACACGGGGAACGCAAGGCAAAAGAGCAAGGCATTACCAATGTCACTTTCAAACAGACCGCTATTGAAGATCTAAATGCAGAAGGAAAAGTATTTGACGCCATCCTTGCCTTAAATATTCTGCACCTTCTGGAAGACAGAGAAACGGTCATAAAACATATGTATGACTTATTGAAACCTGGAGGTGTTTTTATTTCCAGCACTCCGGCATTAAATGACACCCTGCCCTGGTTAAAATTTATATTGCCCATTGGCCAGCTATTCGGCCGTATTCCTTACGTCACTTTCTTTAAAAAAGCAGAGCTTCGTCAATCATTTGTTGATCGCGGATTTGAGATGGAGCACGAGTGGAACACCAATAAGAACGGAGTGTTATTCGCCGTTGCAAGAAAACCCGATCAATAAATAGCAGAATGAGTATTTTTTGGAACCAGGGCAGATATCTTCGTTGATATTGCCCTGCTGTTTTTTATAGTTGCTCCTATTACCATGGCTAAAGCTATCAGTCTTGCCCGACGCGGTGAAATAGAGACTCACCGCACTACTCAACTCATCGACGGATTGGCACATTAACGTTTATTGGCCTGGTGCTGACTTGCGTTACCGGTATCGCCCTTCATGTTGTTAGCTTTGGCTTCTAGTCTGGTCTAAAATTAGTCATACGCGAGGAAAGTAGAAAAACACTTATGCCTGTCGTTAGCATCATAGAAGAAGATATCCTTGAACTTCAGCTGAAAGATCACTTCACAATGGAGGAGATTAAGTTTGCGTTTAGCGAAGCTGTTGCAAAACTTCCTCCGGATCACAAGCCTGCTCTGCTTCTAGACATTCAGTCTTCCAATGAATTGAAATCTATGGAAGAACTGAAGGACGCAGCCATCTTTTTTTCGAAACACTTCGATAAAATTCGACCCAAGGCAAGTCTCTGCGCTGATGAAAAAGTGCGATTCGGAATTGGCAGACAATTCTGTGCTTTTGCTGAACTAAACGGATTTGAAGCGAAGTGTTTTTACGATTGCGAAGAAAGTAGAGCGTTTCTTAAAGCGTAACAAACTGCTGAACCACTCCCACTCCAAGAATCGCAACCGCGTAGACAGCGCAAGACTCCAGGGCATTAAACTTTGCCTTGTATTCGATTGAACCGGCGAGAAACTTTCGATTTGTTGCCATGTGCCAAGAGGAGACCAGGCTGCCAATAGTTAGAAATGTGAGAGGGATTAGTGCGACGATTCTATAGTCATAGTTCGGCACAAAGCTTCCAAAAAACAAAAATTCTACAGTCGGCTCCATCCATATTAAGACCATAGATAATAAGAACACTCCCCAACTCACAGCGGCGAGAATAATTAGCACCAGCGACGGTATCCACAAACTAATGTGCAAGGCAATTGCATAGGCGAATATCGTCCACACGAATAGGGATATCGAAGGCCAACGATCACCCAGGGTGATCAATAAACCAAAGTAGGAGATAGCAATTATTGGCAGCGCTGCCAGAATTTTTGAAAGGAATAATTGCGTACGGGAGACCGGCTGTAAATAGAGTGTACAAGCTAGACCTTGTCCTTCATTGTTGGAATAAGCGCTTGCTCCCACAGTGATCGGCATAAAGATCGCTAGCCCTGAAATGGCCAAATAAGTAAAACTACTCTGGACGTCAAGTACTTCCATTCTTGTGGTTAGCGACGCCATATCGGGACCAACAATGGCGTAGATAATAGCAATCACCAGCAACCCGCCTGATAAAATATACAAAAGTCCATCTTGAGCAATGTGTTTGAATACCAATCCTTTGAATAGCGTGCGTGATTGAGGTGATCCCCAAATAGAAGGATTGAGTGAAAAGCGCCAATTTTTCCATGCTAATAATGCAGGCAATCCAAAAATTAATGCCATGTACCAAATTGATATTAAGGCCCCCTCTACCTGTAACTCCGTGCGGGTCATCACCAGTCGCAACCCTATCCATATCGAACACTCCGCCACGAGTGTGATTAGAAAGATAATAATTTGCTGCTTAAATACTGTGGAAGCGGCAACCGAGAAAATAAATGAGGTGAACATTGCCACGAATAGATTAATGGGATAAGTACCAATATCATCTTCTCTGTTGTTGTCTAAAAGAATCGCGCCCTCTGGCAGGAACACCGCGTAAACAAAAAATGAGATTGCATATAGAAAAAGCAAGAAGCAAATACCAGCAAATATTTTTTCTCGCAGAACCTGAAAAGTGGAAAGCGGCAAACGTTTTAAAAACTGATCCGTACCTTTGTCTTCTTCATCGGCGATTACGCCTATCCCAACCACCATGGAGAGAATCGTGTTCATCACGAAGGCTACCGTTAGACAACCCGCAACAAACGTTTCTTGGTCGACTTCCCAATCCAGACGATCCGCAAACAAATAGTAAGCGATTACCCATTCTAACAAGATAAACGGGTATGCCAGCAGCCAACGAGACGCGAGCTTAAGGTCCTTATAAAAAATCTGTGAAAACATAGCCGCCATCTAAGCGCTTACTCTCACCACGAAGATATCTTCCAGAGTGAGATCCTCCACTACAACGTGACTCGGATCAAAGGCGTTAATCTGTGCCAGAGAATCTTCTTCGTTAAAGTTTTCAAAGGTAGCGATTGCTTCGCGCCCATTCAGTTTTGTTTCAATCGCTCCATGAATATCAAAAGATTCAGGAATTCCGCTTTCAAATACAATACGCACTCTTTTCATTTGCTTCTGAAGTTGTTCCAGGGGAGCCGCTAAATCAACACCGCCATCTTTCATAAAGGCAACATGATCGATCAATCCTGAGAATTCATTTAGCAAATGCGAAGATACAAGAATAGTTTTGCCGGTTTGCTGATAGCGACTAAGAATAGTTTCTATAAAATTTCGACGAGCCGCAGGATCTAAACCCCCTGCCGGCTCGTCGAGAAGTAGCATCTCTGGCTCGAAGGATAAAGCCATCAACAATGCCAACTTGGCGCGCATTCCCTTTGACAGCTCTTTGACTTTGTTATCTTCGTTAAGCGCAAACTCTGAAATGAGTTGCTTCTGTAATTCATAGTTCCAGTTCGCGTGGTAAGCGGCAACAAAAGCAGTGATCTCTCTCACCCGCATATATTCATAGAATCCATAATGTTCAGGTACATAGCCAACTCTAGATTTCACTCCGAGTTCATCTAGCATAGGATCCATACCGAGAACTTTGCTATGACCTTCGGTAGGTGGAAGCAATCCCATTAACATCTGGATGGTTGTGGATTTTCCAGCGCCGTTTTCACCAAGTAGACCAAATACGGAGCCTTGCGGAACTTGCAGGTTTAATCCCTTCACTGCCCACATGCTGCCAAAACGTTGTCCCAAATTTGTTGTTTCAATGGCCCAATCTGTCATTTGGACTTCCCCTCTTTCTCAAAATCATTGGCTTCGTTCTCAACAAGCTTTAGCAGTTCCTCGGCAGTGATGTCGGTCAAGCTTGCTTCCGCAAGCAATTCTCCAATCTTTGCTTTTACAGATTCACGCCGTGACAACTTTTCCTGTTCGGCGCCGTCTTCGGTAACGAAGAATCCAGAACCCTGGCGCGCTTGTACCAATCCCTGATGTTCCAGTTCGAGATAGGCACGACTCACGGTATTACGGTTTACCCTGGTGTTCACTGCGGTTTCACGAATAGGTGGCAGTTTGTCGCCCGCTTGTAACGAACCCAGGGCAATGGCTTCCCGTACAGCATCTGTTATTTGCAAGTACGCTGGCGTGGAATTGTATAAATCGATGGTTATTATCATAAAATTAAACAGTACTAATTGTCCTAGTAATACTAGGACAATTATTTTTACCCTGTCAAACTAATTTTCAAATTTTTTCGAAACTCAGAAATAGCGCGGGCTACCGGCTTAGTCAGACACATCAATTCACTTGAATTGCCCCAGTAGAATCAGGATCATGATCAGCATCAGTGAAAAAATAAATAATGGAAAAACTTACTGTGCATAGCCGACGACGATTTATCCAACAGGTTTCCCTTCTCGCTGGCGCTGCAACTACTTCTTCACTAAGTCATGTCTTTGCCCAGAGCACCACCGCAGATCGCAATGTGCAGGTGCGCAACATGGAAGTGTTCACAGTCTCGGTTACCAACCGAACCAATTGGATTGTTGTGCGATTGACTGGCAGTAACGGTGTAACTGGCCTGGGTGAAGCTTCATTAGGCAGGCGTACTGAACTAGCTGAACTCAATCAGTTTTATCGTTTAGTCGAAGGCGAATCGGCATTTGATGTGCAACAGTATCGACAGCGGGGATGGGCGCAGGCTTCATCCGGTGATCGTGTCTTAGCCACTGCATTCAGCGCCATCGAACAAGCCTTATGGGATTTAATTGGCAAATCCCTTGCAGTGCCCTTCTACGATTTAGTTGGCGGACAGCTGCATAGCAGCCTGCCGGTTTATGCCAACATTAACCGGGCAACAGCCGAGCGCGGACCGGAAGGATTTGCCGACAATGCAGAGCGTGCAGTTGCTGACGGTTTCAAATCCCTTAAGGCACCTCCCTTCGACGGTTTCCCTGCACTGGATTCCCCAGCGGCAGAAATACAAGCAGCGCGGGAATTAGGTGTCGCCTGCATCTATGCCATGCGGGAAAGAGTTGGTGATGACATCGCCATTAAAATCGATGCTCACAGTTTCTTTGACACGCAGATGTCTATCGACATCGCAAGAGAACTGGATGAAGCGAACTTAAGTTGGTATGAGGAACCAGTAGCACCGACTCAAACCGAAAACACGAAGATTATTCATGACGCAATCAGTCAGGTGCTGGCCGGTGGCGAGTTCTTATTCGGCATGGAAGGCTTTCGCGCACTTTGCGAAAATCAGGCAGTAGACATCATCATGCCAGATGTAAAACATTGCGGCGGCATGTGGGAAGCGATCAAGATATCTGCTTTAGCAGAAACATTTAACGTTAAAGTGTCTCCCCATAATCCCAGCGGCCCAATCTCAACTGCGGCATCGGTTGCTCTCTGCGCCGCGCTTCCTAACTTCGACATTTTGGAATATCAATGGGGAGAACAAGCATGGCGAAGCACTTTAATTGAGCCAAATGAAACTTTCGAGAATGGCTTCATTGCTGTCTCCGACCATCCCGGTTTCGGCATTACCCTGAACCAACGAGTGCTCGAAGAGCATCGACTATAAGCACACTAGTTGAACGAACGTGTCTTTAATAACTGGCTCAAGCTCACCAAACTAACTAGAATATCTGCAATTCAAGAAAGCTGGAGACAACCATGCTCAATCGACGATTCCCTGCTGTTGTTAGCGCCTGTATCGCCTTTGCATTGGTATCCCTTTCTGCCCACGGTCAAACACATACTCAAAACCTGGATAGCTATTTCGATGACGTGACCGCTTGGGGTCACCCGAATCTGCAAGGCGTTTGGGACAGACGCACGATCACGCCACTTGAGCGACCCGAACGTTTAGCGGGTAAGGCTTTTCTAACGCCGGAAGAAATTCGCGACTATGAACGACTCAGCGCAGAAAGACCTGACGGGCGTCCACTGGATGCGGGTCGCACTAGCCTCTCTGTACATGATCCCGCCGATCTTGATTATGGCTCTACGGTTGTGGCAACCGGACAAACATCCTTAGTTGTAGTTCCAAGCAGTGGCCAAATACCTGATTACACTCAGCAAGCGGTTCTTAAAGCGGAAGCTCAGGCTAAAGCAAGGGAAGGTCGCGGTCCGGCGGATAGTTGGATCGATCGGTCCTTAACTGAGCGCTGCATTACCTGGGGTGTTCCCCAAAGCATGTTGCCCCAAGCCTATAACAACAATCTAAAAATTATTCAGACAGCAACCCATGTCATGTTCTACATCGAAATGGTTCACGACGTTCGAATTATTCCGATTGATGGTCGACCCCATCTTCCAGACTCATTGCGACAATGGCATGGTGACTCTCGGGGATATTGGGAAGGCGATACTCTGGTTGTCCGCACTAAAAACTTTTCTGAAAAATCCAGCTTTCGTCGCGCCAATGTTAATTTAGAAATTGAAGAACGATTTCGCCGCAATAACGAGGATCAATTGGAGTACAGCTTAAAAGTAATGGATGACTCCACTTGGGAGGATGACTGGGCAATCGCCTATCCAATGATTCGTGGCGATGAACCGATCTATGAATTTGCCTGTCATGAAGGTAACTACGGTTTAATCAATATCCTTTCCGTTGCCCGCAACCTCGAAAAGCAAAATTCCGAACGATAGATCGATAAAATCCTAGTAGATTTCCTTAGCACGCTGGTCATTGTGTCGGCGCTTCCACACTTCTGGATGTAAAAAGGATCGGAGGAAACTCGCGCATTTCGGTAGGTTCAGCCCACTCTTTAGTTCAATTTCAAATACATATTGTGAACCAGTCGTTGTTTTTCAGCTTTGCCAGCGAAGAATGTGAACCTGTGCGCTTTTCATTTTTGCCTTTCCAGTACTCTGATCGTCCGTTAGCGCTTCGCGGGGAAGCCACGGAAAAGAAGTCTCGTTAGGAGAACAAGAAAATGTCTGCATTAACGCTCAACGAAGGCAATGTCTTCTCAAGTAGAGAGATCTTAGAGCTACTAAACATGGCTCTATTGCATAAGTGGGGTTTTTCCTATTTATCAATTGTTAAGAATCACGTCTCTTCGAAACCAATCAAATTAATGTCTATTGACCCAACGGAAGGAACTTTTGGTATCGATAGTGAAATCATGAACACCAGTCACGGTGATCACAGTTCAATTTTATTCCGAGCACAAAGTGGCGGCATGTCACTTGTATTTAATGCGTCCCCGGCGGAATCAACTGGAAATCCTGACGCTAACAAATCTTTATTCGAATGTCAGATTCGAATTCCGGACGAAATTCGAATTTCACAACAGCGCAAATCAGTTCGCGTGAATGTCGAATCCGGAAAAACGATTCCAGTCATTCTTTATTCCTCTGAAGGTAGTCGCGTTCAGGGAACTGTTATTGATATTTCAAAGTCTGGCGCAAAGGTTCGAATTAGCCAGGAAATGACTGAAAAGTTGAGCAATTTTGAAGTTATCGACTCTTTACGCATCCGTTTGCCAAGTAACGACATGGTTCAGAGTCAGGCTCAGATTATGGGTGTGGTGTATGACCACGAAGCCGACGTAACACTGCTCCGTTGTCAGTTCACTGACATGAAGACACGGGATGCAGAACTGCTCGATCGCATGATTAATCACACTATCGATCGCACTGAGTCTCCAAACCTCGCAATCGCGAGTTAAAATCTAAGCGAGTAATTCCAGCAAGGCATCGGCTACAGTATCTGGCCGGTGCGCTGGCAAGTCGTGTCCAGCCCCCGCAACAATTCGCCGACCCCTTAGATTGGAAAACCGAGCCTGATCAGCGGTCGGATCCGCCGACGGCGGACCAAATCCACTTTCATCTGCGCGCAATACAATCGCTGGAACTGTAATCACCGGTCGCTCTGCTAAGCGTTGCTCCACTTCGAGAAATCGATCTTCTCCAGGTGCGTTAACGTGACAATGGCGATAGGAATGAATAACAATGTCGACAAAATCCGGATTATCGAAAGAAGCTGCTGAACGCGCATAATCTTCATCGCTGTAAGTCCACCCCGGTGACCAGGTATCCCATAAATGACGAACAATGTCGTGGCGATTCTCCGTCAATCCTCTAATTCCTCGCTCCGTATTGAAATACCATTGATACCAAAGCAAGGATTCGAATCGAGCCGGTGCCGGGCCGCCAGGATTAATCGTGTCCTGCACCGAGTAACCACCACAAGCAACTTGAGCCACTACTCGCTGCGGATGCAGAATTGAAGTGATACAAATCGCTCTGTTGCCCCAATCAAATCCAGAGGCGGCGAATTGATCAATTCCAAGCGCGTCTGCAAAATCCACTAAGTCCTGAGCAATTGCAGCTTGCTCTGCCATGCGCGGCGCATCAGCGTCCAGAAACCGTGTTTGTCCATAGCCACGCACATAAGGCACTAACACACGATAGCCTGCATCAATTAAAGGAGCTGGCACGCCATCAAATGAACGTATATCGTATGGAAACCCGTGAACAAGAATTATCGGAAAACCGTCGCTGGGACCATGTTCTTCATAGGCGATTTCCAAAATATCTGTTTGAACCGTTTTAATGGTTGCCTGGGCAAAAACTGGTTTTGGCTTTAAGGTCTTAATTGATGCCGCAGCGATGCCAGCAGTCTTAATAAATTCTCTTCGCGTAGTTGCCATGACTCACTCCCTTAGAAAACTGCGATTGGATTCACCGGAGAACCGGTTCCATTTGGAATTGGCAGAGGTGCAATCGTTAACATGAATTCCCAACGATTCTGCGCCGCTGCTGTAGTCGCAAGTGCTTCCAGATCGGCTCGGTCGATCAGAGGAATTCCTAACATGGTTAGCGCAAAATCATGCAGGGCAAGAGTCGGTAGATCGCCTTCAGGTCGCGGCGTATAACCCGGTGTTTCCCAACCAATAATGGCAACGTCTCGTTCACGCAGCCACGGAATTACATTGTTATCCAGTCCCGCTGCTTCCTCCCAGGTATCGAATGGCCCATCAATTTCTCGCTTTGCCCAACGACCCCAGCGAAACAACATAGCGTCGCCAGAACCAATGCGGGCACCGGACATTTCTTCCCAGGCTTCGAGGTCTGCAACCGTTACCCGATAACCGGAAGGTAAGAATTCCACACCTTTCAAGCGTGGTATGTCGAACAGCACGCCTCGCGTGACTATGCCGTTCTTCATATTTAGTACCGCGTTCACCTTCGCGCCTTCTTCCATGGTGACAGCGTCTTCCATGTCGACTCCATTCCACATCTTGCCGTCAAAGAAGCGATGACCATAGCCATCGATATGGGTTACTCCAGGGCCATGGATACAACGAAAAGCAATGCGATCACTGGCACCACCCGGAGAAGCATTTGCCATTTCCCAGTCAACGGGACAGGGATTATCGACGCTTTCCACAGCATCAAGGTTGCGCGCCAAGGATACCGTCACTCCGCTTTGCACTAACGCTGCCGCCTCTATTCTTTTTTCCGGGGTGATCAAATTCAAAGTGCCGTTTTCGTCATCTGGGCCCCAGCGACCCCAATTACTCAAGGTCTCCATCCATTCATCGAATTGAGCCTCACTAACAAATGGCAGCTCTTGTTGTGCAGAAACTGATTGTTGCAAGCTAACGCTAAGTAAAAAAGGAAATGACACAACGGTAAGTGATAGAACGATCAGTCTGATTCTGCGCATTTTTGGCTCCTTATTGTTGTTAGATGAGGCAATACGCTGTACGAGAGTGATTATGGCTGCAGTCTTTTTCAACACATTCAAGACTAAAAGCAATAATAGGGAATCCCCAGTTAAAGTCCAACGCCGAAACTACGATTAGAAATAGGTGAGTCCAGACATTTGTCACTTCTGGCTGAGTGCTTCAAGCCCGCATATTTGTACTATCGTTAAAGTATGCCCTGGGAAAAGCAGTGTCAGGGATCCATGACAAAGGATGACTAATAATGACTTGGCAAGTGATACTCGCGTTCTCAGTAACGATTCCCGCATTGCTCATTGCAGCAATACTGGTAGCTTGTGTGTTCTATCGTCGCTACAAGGCATTTCAATTCGCCAGACAGCAGTATCTGGCAGGACCGCGGCATATCGAACACTCACTGTGTAAGGTTCAGTGTTGTATTTGGGAACGAGAACTGGAAGTTCTATAAGATTAACGCCACCAGTGTTCGATGGAATTGGCGTAGTAGTTTAGTAATGGAGCCTGCTCGGGATTCACTGAGTAGCGATCTTTCTCTTCGAGCAAAATATTTCTCTCCCTAAGTAAATCCAAACTGTTAACCAGGGTTTTATGGCGCGGCTTTTCATCTTCTTTCATAGCCGCACCGCGATCGATCATCTTATCTAACAACGCATCGCATTCGCTGACCACTTCTAACAATGTCATGGATTCTTTTTCTGAGGTGGTGAAAACGTCGGCAATTACAGGCACCGGTAATATTGGCAGCACGAAACGCAGGGAATCCATTAACTCATTGGCTAGTTCAAACACTTTCGGAATACGTTCTTCTTTGCTTATGTGTTTGAAGTCCACCGAATTATTTACACAATAATCTCGCATGGAAATAGGCAGACCGAAATTTACACTGGCATAGCCGAATCGTTGCCAGCGTGTCCTCGAGGAGACAAACAAATTTTGTCTCAGCCAGCGCCAGAACTTGCCGAAGTGCTGGCCTTTGGTAAGTCGTTTTTCCTGATCATCCCAATTAATTAGATTCTGATCTTCCAGTACATGGTCGTAATTTATACCTACGGGAACGAAAACTATGTTTCGGTCAGACTGAAAATCGTACTGACGCAGCATGTAATCCAGAAAGCCAATTTTGGGTTCAGCCAAAGATCCGTCGCGACTCAATCCACCTTCCAGAAACACCGCCTGACAGACTCCGCTTTGGGTAGCCATGTTTACGTAACGTTCGAGCACTTTGCGATAAAGCGGATTGCGAGAATCGCGGCGAACAAAAAATGCACCTAGAGCACGAATCAGTGATTCCAGCGGAAACACTCGTGCCCACTCCCCTGCTGCAAATGAAAGGGCGGCCCGTTCCGCCACCAGATAACTAATTAACACATAGTCCATGTTGCTGCGATGATTCATTACGAACACTACCGTAGCTTCCGGTTCTACGCGCCGTAATTTTTTTTGATCTGCCGCCGCGACCCGTACGCGATAGATGAAACGTGCGACTTTCTTTGACATCCAATAGCCCACACGATCGTAGACATAGGCATTAAAGGATGGAACGATTTCTTTCGCGTAACTTTTTACCCGTTGCTGCAACAATTCTCGAGGTACATTTTCTTCTTTTGCCTGTGATTCAATCATCGCCAGAATGTCCTGATCAAAGATCAGCTGATCGATCAACACCTGGCGTTTTGTGCGCTGGAAAGGCCTGACTTTTATTTGCAAACTGGTGTTGAGTTTGTCTACAGCTCTATTCAAGCGCCGACGAAAATACCAGCGAACGCTGGGTATGAGCGCACTCATAACGACTGCATAAAAAGTAATGAGTAACAGTAAGAAGAAGAGCCAGGAAGGAATCGTTGTAGTTGTACTGAACATGGCTCTATTAGTTTTACCAAGTTTTTATTTTGGATGTTGATCGAAAAAATCTATAGCAAAGAAATGATACTCGTTCTAGGCATGCGATCTTCTTTAGCCTTCGTAAGCAACACGATAAATCACGTTCGCCATA
The DNA here is from genome assembly GCA_012103535.1 of Pseudomonadales bacterium. Lineage (GTDB taxonomy): Bacteria > Pseudomonadota > Gammaproteobacteria > Pseudomonadales > Pseudohongiellaceae > UBA9145. Next base: position 622,497 of record WLWQ01000002.1, on the reverse strand, counting down.
TCGTCAGAAATCAGTACTGATCCGTCAGGCATGTTTAGTATATCGACAGGTCGACCCCAGTTACGTTGTCCCTGCAACCATCCTTCTACAAATGGCTCATTGGAAATAATTTCTGTGTTGTCATTACTCACTCTTCCCATCATGACGCGATAGCCGCTTTTCTCCGACCGATTCCAGGAGCCGTGTTCGGCCCAGAATACCGTATTGCCGTAATTGGAAGGGAAAGCATTGCCGCGATAAAACGCTAAGCCAAGGGGCGCGACGTGGGCGCCCAGTTTTAATACCGGGGGAGTGTAATCGGCAGGATTGTGCCCACTGCCAAATCGAGGATCCAGTAGATCTCCCTGATGTATGTAAGGAAATCCAAAGTGCTGCCCGCTACTACTGATTCGGTTTATTTCGCAGGCAGGAAGATCATCTCCCAGCATGTCACGCCCGTTATCAGTAAACCAGAGATCACCAGAGCCAGGATGAAAATCGAAACCTACAGTATTGCGAATGCCGCTGGCTATGACTTGCAGGTCACTGCCATCTAAATTCATGTTTAGAATGGTGGCAAATATTTCATCTTCTTCACAAACATTACATGGTGCGCCCACTGGTAAGTAGATTTTTCCATCGGGACCTACCGCTAAAAATTTAGAGCCGTGATGCCTGCGGTTAGGCAGCGAATCATTTACTGTAATCGTTGGCGATGAGCCGCTCAGTTTACTGTCGATGTTTTCAATTTTACTAATGCGGCCGATTTCACCTATGTATAAATCGCCATCGTGATAGGCGACTCCATTTGGCGTGTTTAATCTCTCGGCGACAGCAACTACCCCTTCACTCGGGCCGTCTCCATCTGGATTGGTTAAGGCATAAACGCGCCCGCGCAGACTACCGACGAAAACAGTGTTATTGGCGCCGAGGGCGAGTTGTCTCGGATTTTCAACTTCGGCATAAACAGAAATCGAAAATCCATCAGGAAGACGCAAACTGTTCAAGTCTGCTTCCTGGGCCACACAGGCATTTGCCAACACACTGAGGAGTAAGAGGTAGAGCTTCTTCATAACAGATATCCTGTTAACAGATTGCTACTGCCGATCGACGATGCGGGCAGCACGCAACATATTTTCAAGTGCATAGTTGCCTTCGTGGCAGGCGAACTCGTAAATCGGAGCACCCAATAAAGACATATTCGTTTTTACTGTAATTCGGTCAACAAAGGTAGTGGGATCATCGATTGTAAATTCATAGTCCAGGGCATTCTCACCTACTCGAGTAAAGCGCTCGGTTAATACCATGTTTTCCGCTGTACCGTATGAATAGGTTCTTAGGAACAGGCTGGCGAGTTTATCCGTAAAGTGTCTGGTTTCAACCACCAAGGTATCACCATCATAGTGACCTCGCGATGAGCCTGTCCAGTTGCGAATCTCTTCGGTCAGGAACGGCCGTCCATCAAGGGGAATAATTCGAGGATCATTGCCTAACTCGGGCCTGATCATCACATGATCTTTGGTCTGCACAATCTGCAAATTGTTGTTATAGGAATTGGCTTTGATGTGGGGTGGAAATGTTTGTGGAAACGCCATACAGCGAGATGCCAGGCCAAAATCTTCTGGCCGATCGCAAGACACGGCTCCCCAGGAAACCCGAACTGGTCTATCGGAAATTACTATTCCGCCGTAATTGCAGGGATTGGAACCAGGCGGCGAGCGTTGGGTTATGACGCCAGTCTGGGTTGCCGGAATTTTTCCATTGCTTGGATAGGTAACTAGAGAGGTTCGATTGTTTGGATAGGGCTCGTCATAAAAAGACCAGAACAAATTGTAAGCACCGGTATCATTAGTCGGCACATTTAAGATGCGATCCGATACGGCTGATTCACTGGCATCTCGCCGCTCCTGCCCGGTCGCCAAGTTTTCATCCCTCGCCGCAAGTTCTTCGTTATTGAGAAATTCCCGGTTGCCATAGCGATCTGGTCTTTCGAAAGGTGTTGAATCGTTAAAATTCCAAACACCATTTAGATCCGGGTGATCGTATTCAGTTCGCGGCACTGAATAGTCTTGAGTAAACGCAGCACTGTGCAAAAACAGCAATAGAAAAGAGAAAACTGAATACTTCATACTACTTTTAAGATTGAATCCCTTTTTTAAATGAAGGAACACCTTCCGGTGTCGGTATCCATGCGTGCTGGTGTTTTTCATAGATAGAAACGGTTGGTGCAGGAAAATCTGCCTCGGCAAAACAGCCCCCGGCAATACCAATCTTGCCTGCAACTGCACCTGAATCCGAAGGCGCCGGCCACCATAAAGATGTGCCACACTCAGGACAAAAATTAAAAGTAAAAGAAAGTCCGGCGTCGCCAATGGTTCGCGTGAATTGCTTGGCTTCGCCTTCAATAGTTACTTTATGTTTTTCAAACCATGCTGCAACATGAAAAAACGAACCTGTGCGGCGCTGACAAAGTTCACAATGGCAGATGACAACTGGGTAGGGATCACCTACACAGTTGGCTTTTAATTGTCCGCAATGACACTGGGCAACTCTGGTCATGCTAAATCCTTATCAGGCTTCAACCATGTTAGGTCTTTGTTGCAAGAAGTCTGTGACTTGATCATAAGCCAGACCAAATTCCAGGACTTTCTTGTCTTCACCAAAATTGCCCATGATTTGAATGCCCATTGGACGTCCCGCTGCATCGAATCCAACTGGAACGTTAATCACCGGTAGCCCGCCAAGACTGCCGAGGATTACGATCTCCATCCAACGATGGTATGTATCCATCGCCCTGCCCTCAATTTCAGTTGGCCAGTGCGTTGTTTTCGGATAAGGAAAAACCTGGGCAGTTGGGATAGCGAGGAAGTCATATTGCATAAACAAGCGATCCAGTTCTCTTAGCCAATCGCCGCGATATGCATTGGCGCGAGCGCGATCGCCTTCCGTGAGAATCTGTGATTGCTCAATCTCCCAAATCATTTCTGGCTTGAGCAAATCCCGAGTAGCGGGATCATCATAGAAGCGCTGCATGCTGGCGCGACCCATATGACGCAAAGTTGTCCAACAAAACCAGAGATCATCGAAATTGTAATCAGGCATTACCGAGTCTACTGCTGCACCGGCATCCGCCACCATAGACAAGCTGCCTTCACACAATTGTTCAATGCCATTTTCCAGTGCCAGGTAGCCATCCAAATTACCAAGCCAACCGATCTTCGCTGTCGCCAGATTAAGCGGATTAAAAGAATCCCCTACGTCTTTCACTGCAATAGTCTTTAAGAATTGAATGGTATCGGCGGTATTGCGACCCATTGGCCCAGAAGTAGATAAGGGTCGTGGCGATGCGTCTCTGCCACTCATAACATTTGTACTTGGGCGGTAACCAATCACATTATTAAATGCGCCAGGATTTCGTAGTGACCCCATCATGTCACTGCCATCTGCTACCGGCAGCATCTGTGTACCGAGACCGCTGCCGGCACCACCACTAGACCCACCTGAAGTTAGCTCCGGGTTATAGGCACATCCTGTCGCGCCATAAACGGGATTGTAAGATTGCGAACCTAATCCAAATTCCGGAGTATTGGTCTTGCCAATGAAAATCGCACCAGCGTCGCGAATACGCGACACCATTGCACTGTCCTGGTCCGGGACTCGATCCTTATACATTAATGAACCACTGGTATAGGGAATTCCCCTTACCGCGGTTAAGTCTTTAACTGCATGGGGCATTCCATGCATCCAGCCGCGATAGTTACCTTGAGCGAGTTCAGCATCTGCTGCTCTCGCCTGCTGTAACAAATCGTCGTCAGACTGCAGGCTGACAATAGCGTTGTAGGCAACATTGTATTTGTGAATGCGATCCAGATAGGCCTGCATAACTTCGACGCAGCTTGCCTGCTTTTCTTTAATCGCCGTTGAGAGTTCTATGGCAGTTAAGCTGGTTAAATCTGAAGGCATAGTGGCGGCGAATGATTGATTAGTTAGTGAGTAGGGAAAAGTAAGCGCTAAGCTTAGCTTGCCGCTGTTCTGTAAAAATGTTCTGCGTTTCATTTTTGGTTTGCTCCCATTTAAACACTTCAAATACTTGCTTGGTCTTTCGAATTCTGAGGCTCCAGCACACCCTTATGGTAGGTGCCAGGTGTTTGATGCTCTGTTCCACTGATTTTAACTTTGCCGAATTCTTCTTCCACCGCCGCAACGAAATCGGGTGAAGCTAATTGATGCCAATTACGAGTTACACTCCAACCTGTTTCAAATTTTTCAGAATTAGCCAGCTCAACCGCGACACTCATTACCGCTTGCTGCGCCAGTCCTGACTCTCCTACGACATTAGCTCGGACATAGTTTGAACGCTGAATGTTAACGAAATTCACCCACAAATTGTCAAAGCGAATAGTGTCGAGATCGCTCAGCTCCTCACCTTCCCGCATGGCAATCCAAATACTTGCCACTTTTTCATCATTGATGAAATTATTTCGCCATCCTCCAATCGAATCAGCATGTTTGTCTATAGCAGCGGCTTTTTGCAGCCGATTGGCCTCAATCATGGATTGGGTGTTTTGGCGGACCTGAAATAACAGGACGATTAGAGTGGTGACCACAGCGATAGCCCCCACAACTTCGCCAATTGCCCCTATGGCTTCCCAATTCATGTTTTTTGTTCCTTTTGCTGGGTTGAACTGATTATTCATCAACTAGACTCAAAGGCCAAGCTTGCTTATGCTCTCCAAATTACCCGAATACGTCGGAGCGCAGTATGTATAAGAAGAACAACCTCCCCAAAATTGCCATTCTGGCAGCAGCAGTTGCCATGGGAGTGAGCAGCACTCATGCCCAGGACGATGAAGACGATCCGATTCGCGATTTAGTCAGCCGGCTCGATCTTGAAAGTTACAAGAACGTGATTCAGGGATTGGCTCAATTTGGCGATCGCCGCCAGGGCACTGAGCGCAATCGACGTGCCGTGGACTGGATCGAAGAGCAACTGCAGGCGGTGGGATGCACCAATACCGAACGGCTGCATTATGTTTTCGACCCTGAACCGCGCCCGCCCCGACAAAGAGGGCCGCAATCCGATGAAGCTGTTGACCTGACCACAGCGACGGGCGGAAACGTGGGACGTAACGGTAGCGGCCCCGGCGGTTCCTCTATCTATGGTTACCGCGCGCAGACCGGGGTTAACCGCGATTTAATGGCACAGCCGGATGAGCGTATTCGCGAATTAAATCGAGAAGAACCCAGCAATGGACCGCGAACCGAAGTTTATTGCACCAAGGTAGGCACAACTCGTCCTGATGAAATGTACATTCTCGGTGCTCATATGGATGGCCACGGAGTAAATGAAGCAGTTAATGATGATGCCTCAGGCACCGCATTAGTGATGGAACTGGCGCGCATATTTAATTCGCCGGACGTAGAAACCGATGTATCCATTCGCTTCGCGCTTTGGAATAACGAAGAAACAGGATTAAACGGTTCCTATGCCTATGTTGAACAGCGCAAGGATTTGCAAGGAATAGAAGAACCCCCAGGATCAGGCCAATATCCTGAACCAAATTGGTTAGGCATGATTCAACACGACATGATGTTGTGGGATCATGGGGCACCTGGCGCTGATGGGACTGTCAGTCGCGACCAGCGGCCTGAGGCTGACGTTAATATCGAGTTTCAATCCAACTCTGATCTTGCAGATGAATCAATGAAACTCGCTTTCGTCTTTAAAACGGCAGCTGACGAATACAACACAGACTATCCGGCAACGGTCGGCCCCCACATGACCAATACCGATTCCACGCCTTTTATGAATGAAGTGCCATCTATTAGTATGCGAGAAAATGAACGTGGTTCTCACACTGGTGGCGGATGGAATCCAACCTGGCACTCACCGCTGGATGTGTGGACTACATTTACTGATGATGATTTTCGCCTCGGCTTAAATGCAGCACAAACAACTTTGTCTGCCATAGCACAGTTGACTGGCGCTCGCATCGAAGATTAGAAACTAAATACCTCCAAACTATTATTCTCTAACTACTTCAAATGTTGGCAAAATATCGGTTAGTGCCAGTTTTAACATTTTCAAAAGTTATCAGCTTGGGTTAAGCTTATTTCATCAAATGTTCTGGCTTTCCCAAATGAACTTGACTCAAAGATTTGTTACAGGATTTTCGAGTTTCAAATGGCAAATTCTTGTGTTCATTGCTGTCATGACGTCTGTAAATTCTTCTTTGGCTCAATCTGAAGCTTTTGCTCGACACTACACTTCTAAGCCATTCATCTTTCAAGATGAGCGCCAGCTTTTCTACATTGAAATAAGCAATCCAACAGAATCAATATTCACCACAGTTCAAATTAGCATTCAATTTTCAGGACCGGTGGATGTTCGCGGTTTAGATGAGAACTGTTCCTATTGGGTTCCAGGAGGGATAACAGAAATAATCTGTGCACTTCCTAAGGTTAAAGCGAACTCATTTTACCAACTTGACTATTACATTGTCGGAGATATAGATAATAGGCCTAGTTTCTCATCAGTGATTAGCGTTTCAAGTAAAGAGGGCGATATCGAAGTTAAGTCGCAGGCTGCTGATACCATTGGATTTGCTGATGGTGTTTTTTTTGTCGAAGGGCCAGCGCTAACTATTTCAGTAGCGAGAGACGTTCTTCGTGACACTGACCAGGACGGGGTTTCTGACATCAATGAAAACATTATTGGCACAGATCCCGAAAATCCAAGTTCCAATTCCCATCAAAATGCACTTATTGATGTTGTCGCACTCTATTCTGATAGCGCTAATGATTACCATCAGGGAAAAATAGACAGCGATATTCAGACTCTTATTACAACAACTAATCAGTTTTTTAAGCGTAATGAAGTGGGTATTACCCTCCGACTAGCTGCATTGGGTGAAATAGAATACTCAGGTACCTCTACGTCCATTGAGACTGTTTTCAATGATTTAACCTCAGGCTCTCATAGTTCATTCGAAAATCTAGATAACATCATTTCAGGTGTTGGAGCTGATATTGTTTTATTTTTTCATCCGCTCTTAGGGCGATTGGGGTCCGCTAGCTGCGGGATTAGCGCTGATAACTCAGAAGCTGTGATGGGAGACTTCTATGCAGATAAATTTTCTGGTCGACTTATTTCTGTTGTCGATACGGGGCCCGGTTGCAGCGCCAGAGTAGATATTGTGACATTAGTCAGTACCACCATGGGCTTGGTTCCTACTAGAGAAGAGAATCCCAATGGAGGGACTTTTCCATTTTCATCCGGTTTCAAAATTGATGGTTTATTTGCTACCAAAATTCCCAGTTCCTCTGCCCTTAGTACGCCTCTATCTATTTTTACCGAAAGGATAAACAAGTTTTCCAATCCTAGTACTTTGTGCAACTGTCTCCCTTGTGGGATCAGTAGGCATGATATTGCAAATGGGGCAGATGCCGTATATTCACTGAACGCCACAGCTCACTTAATTAGCCAACTTACAGAAGAAGTTTTTCCTAGAACTGAATCAGTATTCGAATCGATTACGACAATAGACGAGTTCTCAGCCACTTCTCTTATCGTTAGACAATTCAATAATCAAACCGGAGTCCTCGTTGGGGACTGGGTCAATTATACTGTGGAAGCGCAAAATACATCTTCGATATTGTTGCGAGATATGAAGTTTTCTTTTTCAAATTTTAAAGGCTTTGATCTTTATAGGACGGGCGATAGTCAGTGCGTTATCCTTGCTGCAACGGGAGAGACTTTATCTCTTCAATCAGATTCCATGATACAAGGTCACGGAACGATTAATTGCTACGTTAAAGAATTAAAACCTGGACAAGTCGCAGGATTTTCCTACTCAGTCAACGTGGAAGAGCTAAGTACTATACCTACTGATAATTACGTGGAGCAATTCGCGCGAGTAAATGGAATAGGATATATTGATTCCATTGTCTGCACACCGATATATGAGAATGTTGAAGAGGCGCAATCAGGAAGTGATATATGCCGCAGCTTTAGTTCATTATCCAGTCTTCAAGAGCCTGCGCAATCCGAGAAAGATTTAATCGAGAACTTTGAAATCGATCTGACTCTACTTCCGACACTGAGTAACTCTGTACTATCGGTCCCTTTCATAAGAGCTGACGACAATATACTTTTAAGCGCTCAGTTTAAAGTTCACGTGCAGGGACACGTTATTCTTGAAATTATTGGTGCGAAATTTTTAGACTCAGATTTAGAACCAGAGACACAGTCTGTATTCAACTCGGAAGGTACGTTAACGATTAAAAATGTCTCTATCGCTGGCAAAAAATACGTCTTGGACGCACAACTCATAGAGGGCACAAATCCGGTGAAATTCGATAGCATTGTACTTATTGAAATTGAAGAAGAATAATTGGCATCAATTAGTATGCGAGAAAATGAACGTGGTTCTCACACTGGTGGCGGATGGAATCCAACCTGGCACTCACCGCTGGATGTGTGGACTACATTTACTGATGATGATTTTCGCCTCGGCTTAAATGCAGCACAAACAACTTTGTCTGCCATTGCAGAACTTACCGGTGCTCGCATAACGGACTAAATAGCGAAGATAAAAAAAGGGAGCCGATTACTCGACTCCCTTTTTTCGAATTAGCTTGGTAAATCTTACTACTGACCAGACTGCCCCAGGGATTCTAATCTTCTCCACCCCCCTAGAATACCAGCCATGCTGTAGTTGCCTTCGTGGCAGGCATATTCATATATCGGTAACTCAGCTCTGACCATTGGAAACATTACTGTCCAGGGCTCGGTCCAGGTATCGGGATCTTCGATGGTAAATTCATAACCCAGCGTATTCGCATCGATCATCCAGAACTTTTCGGTCAGCTTCATGTTGGCAGAAGAATTTCCAAAAGCAGTTTCCCGGGCAAAATTGATTGTTTCAATAACCAGGGTATCGCCATCCCAGGTTCCTACGGAATCCCCTTCCCATTTGCGAGGGGTATCTCGATGCATTGCGTCGGAAAGTCTTACCGGGCGGACATTGTGAATCATTTCATTGTTCATCATGAAGTAATCGTCGGTTTGCACAATCTGCACATTGTTGTTGTAGGCACTGGGAATCATAGGAGGTCCTGAGTTAAATCCCATAATGCATCGTTCGGCCAGGGGTCTCACCTCAACGCCTTCCGCCAGTCGCGCTAATTCTCTGCGCTCAGCGTTACGTCGTTGAGCCGCTTCGGTGAGTGCAGGAATTCGCCCATTGACCGGACTTGTTACCAAGGAGGTGCGACGATCGCCTAGAATTTCTTCGCCTCGGTCATACCAGAATTGATTGTAGTCACCGGTTGTCGTGGTATCGGTGAAATTATCCCGATCACGCCGCTCCCTTTCTTCCGCCTCAAAAATCGCCGCTTCTTCAGCAGTAAGCACCGCCTTATCACCCAGAGCTTCAGGCCGCTGAAAAGGCGTAATAGTCCGGAAATCCCAAGTACCCTGCATATCCGGCTGACCACCCGGCAAGCGCGGAATCTCTTCGGTTTGCGCCGTTAGCAGGGGTGGCGTTGTGAAGAATCCCAGCAGAAGAACTAAACATGCTGTTTTCTTATTGGTATTTTGAATGTTCATTCAGGACTCCAAGCGTTTCGTTGCCCCAAAAACTACGCCTCTAGGAAGATTTTGGCAAGTATGATTAACGAGCAGGCGTTCTATATCTAACGAAACGCACTAGCGACCAGAAGAAATTGATTTCAGGGAAATCAATTTTGATGGGAGCGTATGAGGTAATGAAGCTTTTTCGTAGAAAAAGCGGGGAATGGTGCCAGACTCGAAAAAAGCTGAAAGACCAATTCCTGTCAGCCGTTGAACTTCTGTGTCCTAAGCGCATTTCTCTACGAGAAATTCGCTCGGCTGTTCAGAATTACTGTAAGGCGTAATTCTTCAGAATCGTTTTCCCTACGGAAAACGATTTTGGGATTGGTGCCAGACATGAAAATAGCTGAGTACAATATCTGTCAGACTTTAAACTCCAGTGATCTAAGCGCATTTCTCTGCGAGAAATTCGCCCGTCCGGTCGTAATTACTGTGAAGCGTAATTCCTCAGAATCGTTTTCCCTACGGAAAACGATTTTATTGCGCTCGGCTGTTCGGAATTACTGTAAAGCGTAAATCCTCAGAATCGTTTTCCCTACGGAAAACGATTTTGGGATTGGTGCCAGAATTGAAAAAGACTATTATATGCCAGCCTTTGAACTTCAGTGTTCTAAGCGCATTTCTCTACGAGAAATTCGCTCGGCTGTTCGGAATTACTGTAAAGCGTAATTCCTCAGAATCGTTTTCCCTACGGAAAACGATTTGGGAAAACGATTTTATGCCGCTTGCACTTCGGGTTTTACAACCAACTTCCTAACAACCTCAAAATACTCATCAGCAATATCCGCCTTATCCAGAAATCCACGGGCCTTCAACTCATTATGAAAATGTGCAAGACGGTATTTCGGAACAGAAGGCATCAAATGGTGTTCGAGATGATAGCAAACAGAATTTGGCGCAAATGTCAGGCGTTCCCACCAGCTAGGTATTGTGGTGCGTGTATTCATCACCGGATCGTCATTAAACAATTCAGGTACGACCGCATGTTCTGCTAGGTTTCTAATTCGGCTAAACACCATGTAACAACTGAAATAGGATGTGAGCCAAAGAAGATACAACCATGGATTAGCAAACGCAGTGAGAATAATAATCATCGCAATGTTTGCAATAATAGGCGCATGAAACTTGACTACTAATTGTCTGACACTGAATCTTTTCTTGTTTTGCTCATCAACATAGAAAATCTTATTGGCATTAAACACGATACGAAAATAATTCCAGGTTGTTCTTCCGGTAAGGTCACGAATTATTTTGCGCCTGAAAGAGCTAGCGGAAACTGGATAGCGTTCGTAACGACTAAGGTCTGGATCTTCTCTCGAGCCGATCTTAGCGTGATGCTTCAGATGGTTTTTCATGTAATCGTCAATACGGTAGAACACCGGCGCGGCTGCAAGCCATTTCCCAACAGACTGATTAAGCGCTCTGGTTTTAAACAAGGAACCGTGGCCACATTCATGCATTAACGCAGCCAATCCTAATTGCCGGCCGCCCAATAACATTAGCGCTACAAGCACTGTCAGCGGATTCGGCCAGAAAGCCACCAGCCAAAAAGCAAACACGATAATCCCCCAGCTCACCAAAAAGGCGAACCACGCATGCAGATTACTGCGTTGGCAGAGATCCTGAATCTCTTCTCGACTAAAGCATTCTGTAACTTTCATAGGCTTTATTGTTCTAATCGCAAGCAGCCATTTTAACCGATCTTGAGGATTCTAAGTACCTTCAATTTTCTGGCTGAATGTTCTGTCTATTTAATGGGTAATTGACAAGTCGAGTATCTGCCATATTATGCAGGGCACTGCTTTCCTAAATACCGTCTCTATATGGCGGTATTTTTTTGTAAAGTTACCTCGAACTCAAATGGAGATACTCAATGGAACATACGGCTGCACTAACTCTTGCTCTGCTGATCGAATATTTTATTTTCATGATGCTAGTCGGGATGGCCCGAGGCAAAACTGGAGTCAATGCTCCGGCTATGACTGGCGATCCCTTCTTTGAACAAACCTTACGCGTACAACAAAACACACTGGAACAACTCATTCACGTGATTCCCTCGTTGTGGATTTGTGCTTACTTTTTTAATGAGTTGTTTGCTGTTGCTGTTGGTTCGGTATTCCTGGTTGGCAGAATTATTTTCTGCATCGGTTATCGCAGCGCACCCGAAAAGAGAACCATTGGTTTCGTTATGGGATGGTTAGCTTCGATGGTTTTAATCCTGGGCGGATGTTGGGGTGTGATTACCAGTTTGTTTTTAACCAATTGAAGCAACGGCATTGTTAAGCAGTCCTGCGCCAGCGCTTAGTATTTAATCTAATCCTAGGAGTTTGGCTGGATTGCTTTTCGCCATTGTGTCAATTTGGGCTTGGGAAATTTCTCGAGAACGGAGCGCTGCAATAAATGAGCGCATGCCGGTAGCGTGATCTGGATTTCCTTCCTGCCCAAAATCCGAAGAGATAATAAAGCTGTCTGCCCCCAACAATTGAATTACTTCCACGTAATCATCCATTACCGTCGGATCGGAATAGGCCGCCAGCCAATCCAATTCCATGATTGCCCCCGCAGCCGCCATCTGTCGAATCTGCTCTCGGCTTGCGTCTTGTCCGAACACATGAGTAATTAAAATACTCTCAACACCTTGCGCTCTTGCTACGGGAATCAACGCCAATACTTCTTCTGGTGAAGAGTGACCCATGGCCAGGACCAAATCGTTTTCCGCAATGATTGCAAATACGTCAACCAATCCATCAACTGGTTTGCCATTTTCCATGACTGGCTCAAAGGGGTCAGATGTCCCTGCTCTGGTCACAAAGAATTGAGAATCGAAAGTGGGCAGCCAGACAACTTTACCCCGGCCACCACTAAAGGCAGCCATCTGTCGTACTGCTTCCGGATTAATGCCGCCCACTGCTCTGTTTAATGCAATACCGCCAAAGACATGAAGGTTTGGAACAAGCTGGGCCGCAAGAGCTGCCCGATCGGCGGTCATGGTGAAATGATTTTTAAGCAGGACTCCGCGCAATCCGGCAGCTTCCGCCATCTGCACAGCTTCCCAATCATTCATCGCCCTGGGCCTGGAATCAGGACCGGCGTGGACATGCATGTCGATCACCCCGGTAAGGTCTACATCTTCGTTTTGTCCTAGAAGCGGAAGACTAAACAGGATTCCCGACAGCAGAACTATCCAGGAAGTTCTGTTCATGGTGCCTGACAAACAAAATTCTCTGCTTCATTCGTACTACCGGAACCATCGTAGACTGCAACCTCCGGATGAGGGCATAGTGGGCGACTCATATCGACTACGCCATCAGTTCGATGGACAGCGATGATACTGTCAGGCGCTTTCCCGCTTTCCACCCAGTTTTCAAGGGCAGTCAATGAATCAAAGCTATTTGGACCTGGCCCACCGGCACAATGCCCCATGCCCGGCGCCATGAATAAGCGTACCGAATCATGAATCTGGTCTCGACCACCCATGACCTGGGTTACCCGCTCGAAATATTGAGTGGCATTAGCTGGAGAAATTTGAGGGTCAGCCCAACCATGATAAGCAATGAGCTTGCCTCCGCCTTGAACAAATTCGAATAGATCAGGACTCAAGGCATTCAAGGTATCATCATCTTTTCTTTCCGCGCGGTAACTATCGCGCTCAAATTCAAACTGATCGATAGACCAGTTTTCATCTTCATAAACCAGGTAGCGATATTGCTCTAATCCTGTTGCCCTGGCGGAATTGGTCCAGCCAAGATCTGTCCAGCCGAGTTCACTGCCAGGAAGTAATCCGGTAATGGCACGACCCGTCACCGGATTTGCAGGTGAAGAATAAATCATTTGTGCGGTGTTAACCTGGGCCTCGGTTAAACAGGCACCGGCATTCTCACTGTCGCATTGCAGAACCTCTGGAGCAAAGCTGCATTGCGCCGGCTTGCCGATTAGTCCATCGGTAACACCGTCTTCAGCATCGCAGAAATCCAACGCAGTTCTATGCAGTAATATTCGATCAGACTCTTTTAGTTGCGCCGCAGGATTTGCTTCCAGGTGTGTAGCGATACGCAGGGATGCAGCCGCTCTGCCCGTCCAATCCAATCCCGGAGCGCCAGCAACAATGCCGTCAAAGTCTTCTGGAAATCTTTGCGCTGCTTTCATGGCCTGTCTGCCGCCGGCAGAACAGCCAGTGAAATAAGAATAGTTAAGGCCGTCGGCATAATACGTATCGATAAGTGCCTTCGAGGTCTCCGCCATTTCATGCACTGCACGCCAGGCAAAGTCATACACTTTTTCAGGGTGACCCAAGGCGAAACTGGCGGTGTTACCCAGATGGCCGGTGTCAGTAGAACTTGCCGCGTAGCCGCGACTTAATGGCATTGCCAGAGCCGAATGTCGAACGCTACCGGTGAATGCGCCGTTGCCCACCGCTAAATATTTTCCATTCCAGCTATCTGTTGGCAACCACAATTCCATTTTTATATCGGAATCAGAAGTTGGGGTAAGTGTTAAAGCAACACGGCAAAATTCCGGCAATCCCTGATACAAGCGAGCACTATTAGCGTTACCAGCAGGGGGGCTAAAACTCCCAGAAACAACTACTTCCGCACTGTCGACTCGCACATTCGGCAAGTTGAAGGAATTTAGGTTTTCACAGGATTGAGCCCAACTAAGGGTGGGAATCACGCACAGAAAAGCGCTTATTACGAGAGTCTTTTTAATCATCGCTTACTCCGCTTTATTCTTCTTCGTTCTTCATATTTTTGAGAGATGCCATCAAGCATAAACAGCCTAACTAAGGGAGTCTACCGGCAATTCAACATTGGGGATTTTCAAGCTTATTTTGATGGAATCACGCCGGCATTTAAAACCACTTTAGCTGCGAGTATCTGTCCTTGTTCAATAGAGCCACAATAAGTTTTCCCGCTTAAGCGAGTCGCAATGTAGGCAGCATTAAACGCACTTCCGGCTCCGTTAGGATTTAATGCGGACTGAATAGATTCGATTGGAAATTCTTTTGGTGGTTTTTCCGGCTTGGTAGAAAGCCAGTTGGGATTCGTTCCATTTTTGACCACGATTTCATCGATGCCTAATTTGTGATGTCGTGCGATAAGCTCTTCAACATTGGCATCATTAAACAGCAGAGATTCTTCTTCAAAATTTGGCAAGCTGATATCTGTGATTTCCAATAAGTCTTTGTAGGTATTGATAGCCTGTTCTTCGCTATTCCATTTGCTTGATCCGTGATCGCAATCGAAAACCACCTTGCCACCATCGGCGCGAAATTTTCTTAGAATTTTGAATAAACAATTACATCCTTCTTCCTTTATTAAAGAAAGAACCTTGCCAGTTAGATAGATGTAGTCGAATTGATCGACTGAACCAGCTAGAGAGGCCAGCCCATCTGCTGAGAAAAAATCTGCGGCAGAACTGTTGCTAACAAACTCTGAGTTAATTCCTTCTTCTGTCAAACAGTTTCTAAAATCGCTAATTAATAATCCGTCTTCGATGGCCCCAATAAAATAGACATCAAGGCCAGCGCGCGCCAAATAAACAGCCGTTGCCAGCACGTCGCCATGGGAATGGCTGCCAGTTTCTGTGAATGATTTACAATCTCCGATACAAGCAATTTTCATCGTTTTCTAATACTCTAATGACCTGTGCATCACTAACTGCTATTGATCCCACAAACGTTGAGGATTGAGCAGCATTCTAGCAATAAAAACCTCTCTAAAATTCTTCTTGCATCAGTATTTCTCCAATCTTTAGAGGCTTTATTTTATTATCGTGAGTAGAGCCGGTAAAAATTTACCCTAGGGTGACTGGTAGAAAATAGACTGTCGAGTTCCGCAAGCAATGAGTTTTCACTACCTGGAAAAGAGCATTTTTATTCGAGCACCGGCAGTTGAAGCCTGGAATGCACTTACTACGCCTGATATTGCGCGCTTGTTTTTTCTTAGCTGTGAAATAATTTCTGACTGGAAGGTAGGTAGTTCACTGCACTTCGATACCGAAGTGGATGGAGAAATGCGAACAGTTATTAAAGGGGAAATTACCGAAATCTCTCCCCGTCAGCACCTCGTCTATACCTGCTTTATTCCCGACCAGGAACAAGATCCTACCCAGCACATTGTAGTTAGCTTTAGATTTTCCGAAGTAGAAGGCGGTACCGAAGTCTTTGTTACTCAAGGTCCTTTTTCAAACGAAGATGAAAAGAAGCGAAACGAAGACAGTAGCGAAACCATCCTTAATGGGATGAAAGTTGTCATCGAAAACCAATCCGGTAACCGCTAAACACTCTGCGAGCGGTTCTCCAACAAGATTTAGCGAATTACACCATTTATCTCGCCATGCCTATAATAATATCCTTATTTTTCAATGAGTTAATAAATGGCACAGTTGAGGCATTGTTTATATCGATGATTCAGCGTCAATTACAAAATGGAGAAAATTATGAATTACTCTGATGAGCATGCTCAAGAACTGCCCTTTGTCCTGAAAGCTGTCTTAATTCTTATCGTGGGCGTGTTTGTAGTTATTGGCTTAATCGGACTCATTCTACCGATTATTCCAGGCATACTTTTTCTGGCATTGGCTGCCTGGTTGATGACCAAAGTCTCCAGCCGCTTTGCCTTTCATTTGGAGCAAAACGCAACCTGGATGAGAGTACGTCGTTACTGGCGATCGATTTCCTTTCTGTCCATAGCAGAACAGATCAAACTGACTTTTCTGGTAGCTGCCAGAACAGTGGTAGATGGTGTGGAATCGCTTATCGATTTTATCCGAAACCGCAAATAACAAAATCACCCCAGTCGAGCAGACATTTAAAGTTCTGCACAATAGCAGAATCAGAAACAACGGATTTACCGGCCTGTTCTCCTGCCCCTAATTCCCTAAATTAGCCCATTTAATCCTTAATGAATGGCGAATCTTGTCTATATAATCAATTACTTCTGGAGATTCCCAGAATTTTGCTATGCAGTTTAAGAAGACACAAACCGGCTTTACGCTCCTTGAACTCATGACGGTCACTGCCATCATGGGGGTGCTAATGTCTGTCGCTATTCCAGCTTACGAGCGTTATAGAGACCGGGCTCGATTCTCCGAAGCAATTTTACTGGCTTCTCCTTACAAGAATGCTATCGAAGTCGCTGCGTTTCGTGGTCTGCTTAGTTCCACCGATGACATGGATTCAGGGCGCAACGGTATTCCTGGCTGGTTGTGGCCAGGATTTGATGATCACTTCGCTGGGGTATTTGATGGAATCATCTACATCTGGTGGGGATTCGATGGCACGGCGCTTTCGGGCCATACCTACATCATCGAAGCACTAAATCACGACCCACCGATTCAATGGCGGGAGTGGGGTAGCTGTATCAATGCAGGATACTGTTAGGCTGTCTTTGCGCTTGTATTTTTCGAGGACTTTCCCATTCATACCGCGCTTGTTGTGATTAAGGAGATATCCGGTTCATCCCCCAATTGACTCTTAATTTACTAAGGCTTTTCTTTGTATAATCAAAGGCTTCTAGAATTTACTAGAAATTAACGATGGGAAAGAGAAAGAAACAGGCCGGTTTTACACTACTGGAACTCATGGCGGTTACCGCCATAATTGGAATGCTCATGTCTGTGGCAATTCCTGCCTATAGTCGCTATAGCGACCGTGCTCGTTTTTCTGAAGTCCTTTTATTTACGACACCCTATAAGAATGCTATCGAAGTCGCCGCGTTTCGCGGCATGTTCAGCTCACTTAACGATATGGATTCAGGGCGCAATGGAATTCCTCCTTTCGTTTGGCCCTGGTTCACCGGTGAACATATGCGGGGAGTTTTTAACGGCAGCATAATTGTCTGGTGGAAACTAGATGGTTCTCCATTGTCCGGACATTCTTATATTCTCCATGCCGATAGTCATGTGCCGCCAATTACCTGGACGGAAGGCGGAAGCTGTTTCGACGCTGGGTATTGTTAGAATAGTTGTTAAGCTTTTTCTATTGTTTTTGTCATCGAAATATTTTCGCTAATTGTAAATTTCTCCTTCGCATAAAAAAACTCCGATATCGATCCAACTGATACCGGAGTTCCGAGAACTGGAGAGATATGCACTTTAAAGGTCTAGCTTAGCCAGCCCATCCTGGCTTCTCCTTTTTTTTATCGAGCCCATTCCTTGAACATTCGTACTATGAATCAAGTCAATCCTGGTTCAGCTTGCAAACAGATAGCCCAGCAGAATTGCCACCAGGCTAACCAGGAATAATCCCTTGCGAGCAGACCCAACTCGTTTAGTTGGTTCTTCTATGGTTTCCACGACCTCCTCCAAGTTTGGTTCCATGGGTGCAATTTATCTAAAGCGGATTGGCAAAAATATGTGTGGGGTAAACCATATAAATCTATACAGTGTTTTTTTTAATAGCCTTATCTTTACTACTGCTACGGCATGGCCAACTGTCTCAGAAAGAATTAGCATTAGCCGCATAGATGTCTTCGAGGAAAATTCAGCGTCTCAGTAAATGCCAGAAAAACTAAGCAGTGACATTGCAAGAAAATTAGTTCTCGATCATCAGCGACTTAACAGTCGTGGTGATTTTGGCAGAGGCATTAACGCCACTCTTAAAGCTATCGAACATCTGGGCTATGTGCAACTCGACACCCTTTCAGTCGTCGAGCGGGCCCATCTCCACACGCTTTGGAATCGCGTCGATGGCTTTAGACCCGACCACATCGACAAGTTGCAGCGCAGCGGAAAAATATTTGAGCATTGGGCTCATGCCCTGGCCCTATTGCCCATGCGAGATTATCGTTTCAGTTTACCGATGATGCACCGCATCGCCTCCGGTGAAAAACATTGGTACCCGAAGAATAAAAAAGTTTCAAAGTATGTGCTTGACCGGATTCGCAACGAAGGCGCACTCTCGGCAAAAGATTTCGATGACAAACCTGCCAGCAAAGAGATGTGGGTTCGAGCTCCTTCTAAAAACGCGCTGGAACAACTTTTTATTGAAGGGAAATTAATGGTTCCCTACCGTAATAACTTTCATAAAGTGTACGACCTGACTGAACGCGTATTGCCAGACTCAGTAGATACGACGGTCCCCAACGAAGATGAGCTTTGCCGGCATTTAATTATTAGCTTTATGCGCGCTCACGGTTTCGGCCAACTGAAAGAAATAGCCTATTTACGGAAAGGCATGGGACCGGTCTTGCGTAAAACTGCCAAGGACATGGAAGAGGAAGGCTTGCTCTGTGAAGTAGCAGTGAATGACTCAACCTACTTAACCACTCCAGCAAATCTGGAGAGAGCGGCGAGCTCATTTCCCCGTTCTTCTTTTCGCATACTTTCTCCATTCGATAATGCCATCATCCAACGAAATCGCATTAACGAACTGTATAAGTTTGACTATCAAATGGAGTGCTACGTCAAAAAAGACAATCGCAAATACGGTTACTTTTGTTTACCGCTTTTACATCAGAATAAACTGGTGGGCAGGCTCGATGCCAAAGCAGATCGAAAAAGTGGAACTCTGCAACTACTGCACCTGCAATTAGATGAGAGAGTCGGAAAAGCGGAAACAATATTACGATCTATGAGGGCTGAGCTTAAGCGGTATATGGAATTTAATAAGTGTACTGAGATTGAGATTCAGCGCTGCACAGGTTTCGATGTAAAACCGAATTGGAACTAAATAGAAAGATTAACTAACGTTTCTAATCAAGAACGCAGCAAGATCTTATTCTTGTTTTACAGCGATGAGCTACAACAGAATTGGCACTAGAAACCACAATAAAACAAGGACTGCTGCACCAGCGAGTCGAGCAGCCCAATGGGGAAAACTACTCGCCCAGGCCAACAAGTCACCGAAGCTATCTTTCGGCATTACAGCAATAACGATGGCCGCAACCAGGAATAAGGCGCCAAAGAAAGTGATAACTGTTGGGTAACTGGTGTCAGCAGCAATCAATATTAGCGCGATACCCAATACTAGCCTTACCAGGATCGCGGCAATCCGAATGCCTTTGGATCTGGCTTGAGCGTGAATTGTATCCAGCACAAGCGCAGGCGAAACCAGCAGTAACAATCCCGCGAGAAACATGAAAGATAGGAAAAATGCGATTAGGGTTGTCATTAGAATTCCCCTGTTTGAAATTTTAAAAGAATAGTTAGTTTTATTGTGCTGCTTTTGCTTTAGCCCTCTGCTCGTTGAGATAGCGCACCAAGCTGAGTGACTCTTCCGGATCCATTCTGCCAATCGGCCCATTGGAATACATTGAAATCATTACTTTGCCACTGCCGGAGAGCAGAAACTCACTGGGCTGAATGATCTGACGTTTTTCCTCCCACCAGGAGCCCAGGGCATCGCCGTCATCTTTGCTCATGTTGATAGCCACCGGAAAACCCAAATCTGTGGCTATTGGCGCAGTCTTTTCGGCATCGTCAACACTGCCTGCGACTATTTTTACTCCCTGCTCAGCAAACGCATCACGGCGTGCTGCATAACCCGCTAAAAGCCGGCGGCAATAAGGTCACCAATGGCCACGGTAAAACAAGGCAATAGTCATGGGACTATCGAGATCTTGCGGGAGATTCAGCGAATCTCCATTAAGGAGACTCAGGGTCAAATTCGGAAATAATTCGCCCGGATTCAGCTTCTGCGCCATTTTCCAGTTTCCTAGAGAGGCCTCTTTTTTGGGTTTCTAACGAATCTAGCGGAACTTGATAGGCAATTATCGATTAGCTTACACGGAAACAGCGGATTTTTGGCAAAATTCTTACAATTCCAGTGCACAAATATTAATCAACATGTTGTGGTAAACGGGCCAAATGTCCCTCGATTTAGTGGTTTGACGAAAATTCGAAAAAATCCCCAATAAAAAGCGAAAAAAAGCCTTAAAAACAGGCTGAAATGCCCGATATACGTGGTTCTGCTGTGGACATTTAGCAGTGGGACATCTATGCTTCACGGACGATTGCGCGTCTGGGGGGAAGCAAGGAGTCAAACCTCCGTTCTATCTCCTCTACCGGCTCGTTTTCCACGAGCTTTTCGCTGAGCTCAATTTAGTAATACTTTAAAGGGGAAGTAAATGAATAAACGACCTAACTTAGCAAGAAGGGTCCTACCTACTGCTATTGCACTGGGTCTACTTGCTCCAGCTGGTTTTGCGCCGGTGGCCTTTGGCCAACAGGCGGATGAACTGGTTGAAGAAATTGTGACGATCGGTTCGCGACGCGCGCAGCGTAGTGCCTCCGATTCTTCAGTGCCAGTAGATGTGATCAGCGGTGAAGAATTCCAGAATATGGGATTCGCCGATTTAGACGAAATGCTGAAAACAGCGGTTCCGTCTTATAACGTTGACCGTCACGCGATTTCGGACGCTGCTACTCTAGTGCGTCCTGCAAACTTGCGTGGCCTGCCACCTGACAACATTCTTGTGCTCGTAAATGGCAAGCGTCGCCACCGTTCTGGCGTAATTGCTGAACTCGGTGGTTCATTGGCATCTGGTTCCCAGGGAGCAGATATTTCTGCCATTCCTGCACTGGCATTAAGACAAACTGAAGTACTTCGAGACGGTGCAGCAGCCCAATATGGTTCTGATGCAATCGCTGGCGTAATTAACTTTGTACTTAATGATTCCAACGAAGGCATGTCTTTCGAAGCACGTACCGGTGAGTTTGGAGAAGGCGACGGTGAGCTAACTCAATACATGGGTAACATTGGCTTACCACTCGGTGATGATGGTTTTATCAACATCACTGGCTCCTGGATGGAACAGGATGCAACCAGCCGATCTACTCAACGTACAGACGCCGCTAACCTGATTGCCAACGGTAATCCAGATCAGCGAGCAAATGTTCGCGCTCCATATGCACAAGTTTGGGGTGGTCCTGAGTATTACGATAACTGGAACATCTTTTTCAATTCCGGTATCGAGCTATCCAGCACACAAGAAGTCTACGCATTTGGTAACTACGGACGTCGTGAAACCGAAGGCGGTTTCTTCTTCCGTAATCCAAATGACCGCACCGGCGTTTATGATGACGGAACTGGTATCCGCGCGATTGTTGACACAAACATTGCTGCAGGCCAAACCGGTGTAACTTCCAACTGTCCTGCGCTGACCAGCCCAGGTTCTGGTGGATCTGGTGTACCTCTTGATGCTGCTGCAGTTGCTGCAGACTATACAGCCCTGACTACATTGCCAAGCAACTGCTGGGTGATGAATCAGGTGGTACCTGGTGGCTACACACCTCAGTTCGGTGGCAACTTAAAAGATGCAAGCATCGTTGCTGGTATCCGTGGCGAATACAGTCCACAACTGAGCTACGATTTCAGTGCAAGCTATGGTCGTAACAAGGTTTCTTTCTTTCTGAACAACACCTGGAACCCGTCCAACGGACCAAACGGTATCGTGAACGGTGCATTGCAGCGTGATTTCGATATCGGTTCTTATGTTCAGTCGGAAGTTAACTTGAATGCTGACTTTGTATACGTAATGCCTGTTGATGGCTTGGCATCTGACTTAAGTATCGCATTTGGTGCTGAGTGGCGTGATGAGGTCTTCGAAACCATTATCGGTGAAGAAGCATCTTGGAAAGCTGGCCAGTATGCGTTTCAGAATGTAAATGGTTCTAACACTTACAGCGACGGTGTAACACCACTACCAAACTTGAGCATTGGTGCACACGGTTTTGCCGGTTTTAGCCCACAGCAAGCCGGTCGTTGGGGTCGTTCTAACTACGCGTTCTACACTGAGTTAGAAGCGGATCTTACCGATAACTTTACTGCTGGTATTGCAGCTCGCTATGAAGACTTCGAGTCTTTCGGCGATACTACAAACTTTAAGGTTGCCGGCCGCTATCGTATAAATGATTCACTGTCGTTGCGCTCTTCCTTTAATACAGGATTTCGTGCACCTACTCCTGGTCAGGAAAACGTAACTAAGGTTTCTACGATTACTATCGATGGCGATCTTCAGCAACGTGGTCAGATTCCTCCGACTAATCCAATTGCTCAGTTCTTAGGAGCACAGGCATTGGATGCGGAAGACTCTTCTAACTTCTCTGTTGGTTTTGTCTGGGATGTAACCCCTGACATTAACGTCACAGTCGATTACTTCCAGATAGAATTGGAAGATCGTATTGCCCAGACTGGTTCCATCGAAATTGGTGGCGAACCGGTTCCTGCAGGTGTGGCCTGTCCGAATGCTCGGGCCAACCCGATCGGCAACCTTGCCCTCTGTTTACAAGAGCTTGGTGTACCAGGTGCTGCTGACCTTAACTCCGTGTCTTTCTATACCAATGACTTTGAAACCACCACAACTGGTGTCGACTTAGTTGGTACTTGGGACCTGGATTGGGGTGATTACGGTAATGGTAGCCTAGTTGCAGCCTGGACTTGGGTTGAAACCGAAGTTGATAACGCTGGTTCGGAAGTAAGCCGTAACCGAGTGGTGGATCTTGAGAACTACAACCCAGAAAACCGGGGTGTATTTACTTACAACCACTTCTACGAAGACTTCCGCTTCCTCGCACGTTTGCGCACCTATGATGATTGGGTTAACTCCTCATTTTCTGGAGACCCAACTGCTCGAGGTGTAAACGGAACAGGTTATAACATTGACTGTCTGGTATCTAACTTCAATGACCAGTGTTATGACGGCGAAAACATCTTCGACGTAGAAGTTGCATACACTTTCAATGACAACTACACCTTTGTCCTCGGCGCGAACAACGTGTTTGACGAAGAAGGTGTAATTGATCAGGACAACCTGGATGGAACCATCGGATCTGGTAACACTTACAGTGGTACTACTCCATGGGGAATTGAAGGTGCGTTCTACTACGCTCGATTCCGCGTTGACTTCTAAGTCAAACGGAATTGATCTGATCGTTTAGATCAGAACAAGATCAAGAAAGGGGTTACTTATGTAGCCCCTTTTTTTTGCCCGGGATAAACGACGATATTCTGAAATTACCTGATATCGCTACCCCTTTTTTTGCCTTAGATAAACGTCTTAAAAGGACGAAAGCAATAAAACAGAACTGGGTTTTTCCTCTGATCCTTTTTGATTGCAGCCATATCTGGAACGCGCTACCTTCCTTACTCCTTAATGCACTTTGTTAAATCAGGATGTAGGAAATGGCCAAATTAATTTCCAGATTGCTTATCGCAACTGTATTCAGTGCTGCGGCAATTCCGCTTCAAGCAGACACACTAATTCATGCTGGCAGGTTCATTGACGGTTTTGCCGATGAGGCACTTACCAATCGGACCATAAGAGTCGTGAATGACACGATTTCTGCCATAGAAAATGGCTTCACTGCTCCCGGCAGTGACGACACCGTAGTGGATTTGCGGAATGCCACGGTTATGCCCGGCCTGATGGATATGCATGTTCACATCACCAGTGAGTACGCCGCAGGTGATCAGGTTAATGATTTTACTCTCGATCCAGCAGACTATGCCTTCAATTCTGTACTTTATGCCAAGCGCACTCTGGAAGCGGGATTTACCGTAGTAAGGCATCTGGGCGATGGATTCAATGTCAGTGTATCTTTGCGCAATGCGATAAATAACGGCACGGTCCCAGGCCCACGAATTTTTACCTCAGCCAAGAGTCTTGCTTCGACCGGCGGCCATGCCGACCCTACCAACGGTTGGGCAGATCACATCATCTACGAACCAACTCCAGAAGACGGTGTAGTTAACAGCGCCGACGATGCCCGGCGTGCCGTGCGTCAACGTTATCAAGACGGTGCAGACTGGATCAAAATTACTGCCACCGGCGGCGTATTGAGTGTTGCAGCGAGCGGGCAGAATCCACAGTTCACCATGGAAGAATTAGAAAGCATAATTCAAACGGCGAACGATTATGGTTTGCAAGTAGCTGCTCACGCACATGGTGCCGAAGGGATGAGGCGCGCAGTTTTAGCAGGAGTTGCCTCTATCGAACATGGCACTTATATGACGGAAGAAATCATGGAGCTGATGAAAGAACGCGGCACCTACTATGCGCCAACAATCGTCGCAGGTAACTGGGTGGCAGAGAAAGCCAAGATTGATGGTTTCTTTCCGGAACTGGTCAGACCGAAAGCCGCGACTATCGGTCCACTAATAAATGAAACCTTTGCCCGCGCTTATGCAGCAGGTGTACCAATAGTTTTTGGTACCGACACCGGCGTTTCCGCCCACGGAGACAATGCCCAGGAATTCGGTTTAATGGTGAATGCTGGCATGCCGGAAATGGAAGCGATTAAATCTGCGACAACGGTAGCTGCTGATTTTCTCGGCATAAGTGATACTCATGGCAGCCTGTCAATTGGCAAGCAGGCAGATATTATCGCAGTACCTGGCGATCCCCTGAATGACATAAGAGTGATGGAGCAGGTTAATTTCGTCATGAAAGGTGGCACTATATATAAACAATGATTAAATCATTCGATCACACCGCCGTACCCATGGAACGGGTAGAAGAAATGGTAGCCTTTTATACTGCGCTTGGCTGTCGCGTAGTCGACCAGGGAAGAATTCAGGCGGTGGTATTTGGTGATAATAAAATAAACTTACACATGCCCGACCTCTGGCAAGATTCACAGTTTACTTTACGTGGGCATTCCGCCGTGCCAGGTTCTGGTGATATCTGTTTCGTTTGGGATGGCAGCCAGGATGATTTGCTGGCGACTCTAACTGAAGCCGGTGCTGACATTGAATTGGGTCCGGTACCGAGGACCGGAGGGATGAATGAAGGAAGCACTGAAGGCACAAGTATTTATACGCGAGATCCAGATAACAACTTGATCGAGTTTATAATGTATTGAGTGATTTATCTGGATGGCAGTGCAATCCAAATGTAGCATTTATATTTTCCAATTGATGGTTTGAATAGTTGCCTAAGGCAAATATTCAAACTAGTTCTAAACGTCGATGGAGCTATTTTCTGGTAGTTTGAAAATTAGCCTTCGGCTAATTTTCAAAGTGAGAAATCAACATGAAGATTTTCAAAAACCTAATTATCGTTATTCTTTGCTTACTACTCATCCCAATCACTGCTGTATCAACCGCAGCGGTTAAGCAGCGCTTATCCGATGGATCCAATTTCGTTTTTTCTGGTGGCCCACTGATTGACGGTGATCTCCATTCAGGGCCGGAACCGGATTGGCGCTTTGTTAATGACATTCCCACCATTGAATTACAACTCTTAGATCCGCCCGCCTCGCGCACCATTTGGACCGTGGAACATGCAGGCAAGCTCTATGTATGGTCAGGATACATGGGCAGCGCAGTGGGCAGAATGTGGAAGCAATGGCCGGTGCAAGCCGAAGCCGACGGCCGCGCCGTAATCCGCATTAACGGTGTACGCTACGAAAGAAATTTACGCCGAATTCAATCAGGCCCAGCTTTGGACGGCATCACGGCTGCAATTACAGGCAAGTATCCTTCCAGAACCACGGCCGCTGCAGTGGAAAATGGCGATGTTTGGTTATTCGAAGCGGCACCACGCGGATAGACAGGGAGAAGTCTAATGAAATATTTCTATTGGGGAATTGCGATAAGCTTGGTTCTTACTGTTCTAGCCGTACTTTTTGTACCAGGAGTAGATGATTTTATCGAGCGAACCTTTCAGGGTTACGTAGGCCGTGCCGCACGCTAACGGTGGGCGTCCTTAGACTCCATCAGCCATTTATTGGCATCTATCAGATTGTTGAACACATCGAGATTTGATTCGTTTGCTTCAGTCTGACAATACTCTTGCAACAATCCCTTTAGATCTTTCTCCACTGGGATAGGAAGAACAAATGCCTTGCGATCTCCTTTGCGCGAGTAGCGCTCCTTTTGGGAAAGAGTTTTACGGGGAAATTCTGGCCCTGCGTTTTCGAATATCGCATCAGAAAAGTCGAATAGCACCAGATTTGTTCTATCACCTTCATAGTAATGGTCAATGCACTTGAATAAATCGAGTGGATTCACCTCGCCATAAATCGTGATCACGGTTAAGCCAATGGAGCGATCGATAAACGATTCCATTTTTGGCATTAATACTTTGCCCCCCTTGAAAATTGTAGGCTGTATTTAAATGCCTTTTGACTAAAATGTCATCTTAAGGGGAAACCTTAGTAGTTACACTGTTCACATATAAAATATATTCACGGTGTTCATTATTGGGGGACAAGTGGCACTTTTACAAATACCACAAATTTAACGAGATATGGTTGCTAACTTGTAATCATGTTTGAAGAGAGGAGTTGAAGAAGTCAACGTCTTCAGCATTTAGCGGAAACAACTGCGCAATAGTCGATTGATCAACCCCGCCTAATTGTCGCATTGCCTGTTGTAAGTGCTTTGGTTCGAGTCGCACACCATTAACTGAGTCATCAACTGCAAGGGTAGCAGGGTTGATACTGTGGGCATTGTGTCCTTCATCTGTTGCTCCGACTACGCGATTACCCCAGGTAGCCCCTTGCTGAATAAAGATCGCACTGCCGATAGGCCAGTGATCCTTGCCACCACCGGCATTGTAGTAAGGTGTTCGTCCGAAATCTGAACCCAGAGTCAGCACAATTCTGTCAGCAAAGCCCGCTGCTTCCGCTGTATCAAAAATAAACGCTACCAAATCAGTCAATTTAGACAAGGGTTCGAAATGGTCGTCGTCGTGGGTCTGGTGAGTATCGAATCCATTAAATCCCAATTGAGCGGCAACACAGAGCCCCGATTGATAGGCCAGTAAGGCCAATTCAGCAGCACGAAAATCATTGTCTTCTTCAAACGTGGCGGGCAATAGATCGGCAAACGCGTCTAAATCATCTCTGGTGGCATTGGCCAGGTAGAGATTATTCATGCCTTTTTCCTGTCGCGGTAACAAAGCATTGCTTGCCATTAGGCGATCCAGTCTTTCATTCTGGTACTGCTCGATAAGATCGATTTCACCAGCCTCGTACAAATCGTAAGTGGTTTCACCAACCTGCACACTGGAATCATTGACCAAATTGCTGATCAAGTCAGGATTCTGCAAGCGACTGAATCGGGCTATACCAGCGGTTTCGCTGTAGCCATTAGCATGCACCAGAGACAGAGGAAGATCGGGAGCGATTACGCTAGAAGCGATAGCCCCAAAACTTGGATAGCCAAAACCAATGCGACCACTCCAGGTATGCCGTCGTCCGTCATCATGGGAATTCGTCTGGGTGTCGATGCCATTAATAACCAGCATATCCTGGTAAAAGCGTTCGAAGAATGCCTGATTGTTGGCCACCGGGGCATAACTGATGTTTCCGATCTGCTGAATCTCAGAGGAATCTGCCCAGGTGTTAATTGCACGCTGACCCGTTTGATTGGTTTTCGGATCGCAAAAACTGGTGACATCCCAGCCGCCGATTGCAGCTAAAGAGATATAGAATGGACCAGTATAAGGCTCCGCAGCAGTAGCGAACTGAAATGGAAAGGGTACCGCCGCACCGAGCCCAGCCATGCTTAAGAGTTTGGTAAATTCTCGACGCTTCATTTTATTACTTCCCTCTCAGTCCTTTTCTACTCGTGAATGAACTTGTAATCACGGAGCAGGTAATTAACGACCACAGCCCAACTGCGCAGTGTTTGGTTCGGATCCGTCGTTACAGGATTATCTACATTTTCAAAAATACATAACTCTTCGGTACTGCTTACCGCTGCCCCTTTACCTGCTGACTGTCTTGCATTCCATACATCGACGAACAAGTTATAAGTGGCTTGTATCTCAACATCGCTACTGGAAAGATCCTCACCTAGCATTTGTTGATGCAGGTGTTGCACATTGGCAATGATGCCTGCGGAATCATTCGTTGGTAGACTGGCTAGCTCAACACCCGGAAATAACTTGCGCTGACTCGCCGGTAATGAAAAATCGTTAGCAGTGATCGAACAGGAAATTTCATTCGCCATCGCGGTGACAACAGTACTCATTAATGTAGTAAGTTCCGTTGCTCTATCAGTAATGCCGAATGAGTCGATGCCGCCATAGACGAGTCCATAAACCAGTTCCAGTGCACTGGCTCGACCGTATTCCCAGTTAAAACCGGTAACGTCGATCAGTTTTCGATTGAGCTGTTCCGGAGTTAACAATTTGCCAGTTCCAACCTCGGCCAACTCCACCGCTTGTAATTCGTTTTGCTCAACTACTGCGTCAGCACGGAACTGATCACTTAGGGTTAGATCAACTAGCAAGTCTTTAAGATTGTGTACGCCATTACCGGCTGCACCACTGACAAAATCCGCCGCAACTTGTTGCATGAGTTCCTGCTCGGCGGTGTAGGCGGCTAGTTTCGAGGCGTAATCGAAATCTTCCGGATTTTCAGGTTCCGAATAAGGATCCCTGCCCATGACGCTGCTATACCAGAAGTTAACAGTGCCATAGCCGAAGCGACTATCCTTGACGAATTCCTGAGCCAACCACTGGATCGAATTGTCCTGGGTTGGCGCGATTAATTCACCAAAGCCTGGTTGCAGCATGTCGGCATACCAGGTATCACCAGGCTGATAACCACTGGTGGGATCATTAGTATAAGAACGAGGAAGAGAATGCTCTCCGCCAGTTTTGTCTTTGTAAAAACCATCATCTCCGTAATTTTGAAAAGCGCCAGCCACGGGATCCATGATGTCGTGGCAAACCACACAGTTGGGATTGTTCAGGGTCGGGTTATCTTCATCGGACAATGCATCAGGATCTGTGGTGCGTTCTGACAGCCCTTCGATATCTACGCCGAGGAAGAAATAGTAGGCCCAGCGTGAACGAGCACGGTTACGATTGGTTTCCGTCGAAGGGAATCTAGAAAGAAATGCGGGCGAATTCAAAATTCCGGCATGGGGATAATCCGTTGCCATATCGTAACTAGCCAATGGATTCTGACGTGCACAAAGTGCACAACGATAGTATTCAGTAATTTCCCCTTCACGCCATTCATCAAAATCCGTAACATCGTTAAAACTTACGTTGCCGCCATAAACAATGGCCGAATAAGGATTAAGCATAATGTAATCGGCGGTAAGTATTTCACTGTAAGGCCGTTCGTTGCTTACCACATGATCTATGAGCATCATCGGCTCAAGTGCCAAGGCTCCACTGACCAGTAATCTCTCAGTCCGATTGCCTTGACTCATGAAATACTGTTCGGAGTTCGGATAGTGAAAACGATCGACGATATTGAACAGGTTGAAGACAAACGCTTCAGTCAACAAATTGTCATTTGCACTTTCAATCAAGTATTCAGAAAAACCATCGCCATTCATTAAAGC
The DNA here is from genome assembly GCA_012103535.1 of Pseudomonadales bacterium. Lineage (GTDB taxonomy): Bacteria > Pseudomonadota > Gammaproteobacteria > Pseudomonadales > Pseudohongiellaceae > UBA9145. The sequence goes on along the minus strand of WLWQ01000002.1, from coordinate 592,636 downwards.
CCGAATAGCCTGACGTAAATCTTCTTCGGTGCCGCCGCTAACAGCCGCGAGTTCAGCATCTGTTGGTAATCTGCCGGCGAACAGCAAGGAAGCTTTTCTTAATGCTTCTTCGTTATCGGTTTTAACTACCGCATCGAAAATGTAGCTACTGCCTTCGCCACCGCCCACACCGCCGGTAGTTTCTGCTATGGCCGCTTCTACGAATGCGGCCCAGGCACTAAGATCTTCGCTGCCCGGGGTAAGTTGCACGCCGCCGCCGTGGGAAGACAGTCCCTGCGGTTTGGAAAGTATTAGCTCGCTACCACTAGGCGCATTGGCGATGTAGTCCATTAAGGAGTTGTAGTTGATAGACTGGTAGTCCGGTGTCGAACTATTCACATACACCAGATCACTGTTCTGCGCGACGCCGCCAACCGTGTGACAGACGATACAACGAGTCTGGATAATAGGATCAGAAACGTTGCTTAAGTAAAGTGTTTCGCTAGGCGGCACGCCTTGTTGTGCAGCAAGCGCCACGATAATGGGTGACGCATTAAAGAATAATTCCTCGGGAGCAGCTACCGAATCATAGGCCAGGAATACCGCTAATGATGAGGTGCTTAATGCACCTGCGAGTAATTCAGCAGTGTCGGCGACAAGTAGTGCTTCATTCGCCACCAGCGATTTATCGGGACTAGCTGCGAGCAATGTCTCCAACTGCAAATCCCATTCCTGGAACGCACCGCTTTCATCCTGCATGAATATCTCGTTGCCTAAGCTAAATACGACATAGAGATTGCCCTGAGAACCAACATGAGCAGGTTCAACCTGGATTTCAGTGAGAATATCGTAAGCTTGATCGGCGGCGAAGCTACTACTAAAAGTAATGCCACCATCGGCAGTGGCACCACCAAAAAACTTAGCAGTGGTTGCGTTACCGGTAAGGGTTGAGGGTAAGTCTAATTCTGGAAGCTGCGCTTTAGCTGAAAACGCTGCGAGTTGTAATGTGAGAAAGAAGATCAAAAGGCATCCTTGCCTTAGTGATCCAATACTGCTCATACAACTTCTCATGATGTAAATTCCTTTTCAAAACTGAGATTCCTAATCTATTCAGCGAGTACTGCGTTTACGAATGCTTCAAGATTCTGGAAATCAGTGCTGGAGGCTTGCAGGCGAACACCGCCGCCGTGACCCGAGCCACCTGTTGGTTTGGATAACAGCGTGGCGCTGTTGCCTTGGTTTATATAGTCAACCAGCGTGGTGTAGTTTACTTGCAGAAAACTTGGCAGAGATATTGTGGCGTAGAGCAAAGCCGAACTGCCAGCGGCGCCACTGCCGGTATGACAAGCAATACAGTTACCCTGAATAATCGGGCCGGAGATACTGTCGGTAAAGATTTGCAGGCTCTGGGCAACTGGAGGCTCTTCTTCCACTTCCTCTTCAATGGTTACTGATAAAGGAATGCCGTTATAAAAGAATTCGTTCGCAACAGCCATGGTGTCATAGGCAATAATAAAATCCATAGTCGTGTCTGAAACACCAGCCGGACCGAAAGCAACATCGTTGACTATGTTGATAGGTTCTGAGGACTGTAATGTTTTACCAGGAAACGCGGCTAAAAAATTCTCTACAGATAAATCCCAAAGTTGATAGGCACCATTTTCATCGAGTACGAAATAACTACCTTCCCAGACAATAATGACGTAAATATTTCCCACCGTATTAACGTGGCCAGCTTCAACCTGAATTTCCAAATCGATATCGATTGGCGCATCAAAGGCGAAGCTGTTTGCATAGGTCGCACCATTATCTGCAGTAGCACCACCTAAAAATACGGCAGTTGTTTCCGTGCCTGTCGCAGTTGTGGGCGTTGACAGTTCAGGAAGCTGAGCAAAAGAAATTGACGCGGCAGAAAGCAGGCTCAAAAAGAGTGTGTTTTTTAGAATTGTTTTCATCGATGTTTTCCCTTCGATAGTTGGTTACGTTTAATGAGCCAAACTCTCTCTAAAGATTGAGCTGTCAAAACAATAATCCACAGCTATAAAGACGCTTGTGGTTATTAAAACGTTCCAAATCGACTTTGGTTTACATCGACGATTTACTGTTTGGGACTATACAAGTCCAAAACCTGCCCGATAATCCTTGTCGAGATGAGCTTTGGCTCCTTCATCATTAGTGAATCGCATATTAGCGCCATCATACTCGAGGTCCTTGTTTTCGCTGGCTCGCACGGTAGCGATATTGCCCAGCAGCATGGTCTCCGAGAGCTGACCCGAATATTCAAAATGAGAGGTGGTCATTTTGCTCCGGTCCTTAATAGCATCGATCCATTCCTGATGAATTCCAGGTGACCGAGCCATTGTCGGTGCAGGTTGTTGATATTCCAAATGTTTCGTCTCTGGAATGAGACGTGGTTCACGCCCATAGACACCGTGCATTAAGGTGTTTTTATCACCTACGATCAGCACGCCACCATCACGATCTCCCAGCATTCGGCCCTGCTCGAGAATTTCCGGTCTCTCAGGCAAAAGACCGCCATCATACCAAGTCAATTTCACCGCTGGGCGACTACCTTTGGCAGGAAACTCGAAGTGGATTTTTGAGGCGATGGGAAAAGTCTCAAAGTCAGCCCCAAATCGGCTGGAGCTGGCAGAAACCTTGGTGGGCAGGTCTAGATCCAGTGCCCAGTAAGGATGGTCGATAATATGGGCACCCATGTCTCCTACCACGCCTGTGCCAAAATCCAGCCAGCCGCGCCAGTTAAAGCGATGATAGCGGTCGGAAAGATAAGGCCTGTGGGGAGCTGCCCCCAGCCATAAATCCCAATCAATAGTAGAAGGAATAGGGTCAGATCCTGCCGGTCGAGCGATGCCTTGAGGCCATACGGGGCGATTGGTCCAGCAGTGCACTTCCTGCACCGTGCCCAAGACACCGTCGGCGACCCATTCATTGATTAAGCGCCCGCCTTCCTGGGCGTGTCCTTGATTACCCATTTGCGAAACGATATTGGTTTCGCGCGCACGCCGGGCAAGGAATCGCGCTTCAGCTACGGTGTGACAAAGTGGTTTCTCTATATATAAGTGCTTACCCAGATCCATTGCTGCCGCAGCGATCGGTGTGTGCATGTGGTCGGGGGTGCTGATAATGAGTGCATCGAGCTCTGGTTCGTTTTCTAACATTTCGCGATAGTCACGATAGACCTTCGCTTTGCCATTAAAGGGCGCCGCCCAGTTCTCACCTAGAGTTTGAGAAACCTGACTATCATCCATATCGCAGAGGGCATAGATATTTTCGTGAGCACAGGCTTGAATATTGGATCTGCCTCTACCGCCAGCACCAACGCCAGCAATATTGACCTTATCACTGGGAGCAACATGGGCTGATCCGCCGAGAACATGGCGCGGCACAATTAATAAGGATGAGGCGATTGCAGACTTCTTAATAAAGTCGCGGCGATTGAGTTGGGATTTGGTTTTATTGTTGCTCTTCTCGTTCTTCATGCACCCTCACTGATGAGCTACAGGTGACCAGAAGAACAAGCAACTCGCTCTTCCTATAACACCACGCTGTTGAATGGATATAAAGGAAGAACGAGATTAGCATAGAAGGATTAGAATCCGAATACCTTCTACCCAGAGGCTAAGCGATTATCGCTCGCCAGGGTTCGCCGGGTTCATAACCGGAAATACGCAACCAGCGATATCTGAAGAGTTGATCATTGGCGACGACATTCGCTTGTAGGTTGCACAGAATCCATCCTTGAACTTCCACGACCAGATGGCCAAAACTGCGACCTCTTTCCTTAACTTCACAATAAACCAGACGATTGGAAATGCCATCCTGTCTTAACAACAATCGACAAGCTAAACAAAAACCATCGCAATCGTCTCTTAGTGTTTGTAGTCCGTTATAGTTCTCGGGCGGCATGTTCCACTCTTCCAGCCCAATGTCTCTTTTAAAAACAAAGTTTCGTTTTACCTTGATATGTATTTGCCTTAAGCGTGCTTCTAGATCGCTGCCAGTTGATTCCCAGTTCATTCGCAGTCTCCATTGGCGTCGTTAGCACGGAGTTCAGAACAACCTAATGGTGGCGTAACCTCTTCTCCCGTTTGAAACGGTGTAGGTCTTTTTTGAGGTTGAGAACAAGCTGCCACCGAAAAAGTAGCAACTGAAACTGAAGCTAGGGTGAGTTTTTTTAAAAAGTCTCGACGTGAGTTCATCTTGATGCCTCCTCATAGAACGAAAGTCACGGATTAGCAAAAAAATGGCGGTAATCAGAAATACTTCTGATTAATCGTTAAGCGCTGGAAGTTGAAAAACAGGTATAGCTCTCCAATGCGCATTAACACCTTTAAACATTGACGTTATAGCTTCAATAAAAAAGCAAGAAACACACCAATATTTGAGACTGCTATAAGTGTCTGATTTTTGGATTTTTTTAGGAAAGAAACAATTACTTGGGGGGTTATGGTTAGCAAGAAAGGCGAAAAAACAGCAGGTATTGCATTATTCCGATTCGCGTAAAGCCTCCACGATCATGAATGTGGTATTGCACTTCGCCACCAGTTTCTTATTGCTTAAGATTACAATTTCAACCCGATACAATTGTTTGCCGGCATGAAACACTTCTGCTTTGGCAGTGAGCCTGTCGCCAGTCGGTGGACGAATAAATGAAATGGATAAATCCGAAGTAGCCGCGAAAGTATCTTTCGGTCGCACCAATCTAACTGCTGCACCAGCAGCAGTATCCGCCAGGGAACTCAGCACACCACCATGCACTCGACCGCCATTATTTAAATGATGGCCTTTCAATTCGACCGAACAAGTGGCTTTGCCTTCCGCGTAGTCATCGATGCTGACACCGACATAGGCACCGAAAGGACTCAGAGGTGGTTTTTCGAGTGTCATTACACTTCCTTGTACTGTTATATCAATCTAAGGGGGCTGAAGCGAAGGCTTTTAGTAGTTCAATTAACTGCGCCACATCTCTTAAGTCGGCAATTTCTGCCGGAGAATGACTATAACGGCCTGGCCAGGATAGTCCGGCATTAGGTGCGCCAAAAACCGTGAAAGTTGTGCCGTCGGTTCCACCTTGAGTCAGGCCGACTTGAAATTCTACGCCAGAATTTTCCGCAATAGAGCGATTACGATCTAACTCATACGGCGTTGCCATGCTGCTGTTTTCAATCGAGCGCAGCACCGGACCATTTCCCAAAGGGGCATAGGCAAAATGCGGAGATTCCAATGGCGTATCGGAAGTGACAAAGGTATCGATGCTATAAACTCTGCGCGTACGCATATAGAGTTTGTTGGCAAGCTCGGCTGCACCTCGCAATCCGCCCTCTTCTCTTACCGACCATGCGAAGATAGAACGGTTAGGCACATTGTTCGGATCGATCTGTTGCAGCGCTAATAATAAAGAAGTACTACCTACCCGATCATCCAGGGAACGAGCTGCATAGCGATAACGACCCATGCGATGCCCTTCTTTATATCCTGTCACGCCCATACCCTCTCTAATACCTGCCGCATCGAGTTGTTCGGCGTTCATGCCAAACCAGGCTTGCACCGATTCCGGTCGCTTGCTTTGTGGATAGTCGCGATTTAAAAACACGCCGCGTATCTGCGGTGCTTCCGGTAAGGAATTGATATCCGTATTGGGATCGGCCTGAATGACTGCTGGTTGGCCTTCCCAGGCCGTTGTTACTACACCGCCGAGCCTGCGCAAATTAACTCTCCCGTCAGGCTCGACACTTTCAATCTCGTAACCCACTTCATCCATGTGGGCCACGAACACCGTCGCCTCACTAACCGGCCCGAACTCTACCCAGAGATTTCCCATCTCATCAACCTGCGCTATTTCCTGCGCCCATTCCGGCAGCGCATTAAAAACCAGATTACGAATCGGCCCCTCATGACCAGGCACAGCGGACAGTTCCGCTAATTGATCTAACTGTGCTTCGATGTCTTCCAATGGCGTTGTGTATTGAGCTGCACCCCAACGCGTTGAATCACCATTCAATACCTCCGCCTGTTCAGGAGCCAAGATCCATGAAGGAAGTTGTGCACTGCTATCGATTGCTGCCACAAGCGACTCGAGCACTTCTTGTGCATCCACATAACTAACCCGTTCCATGAGTGCATCTTGATTAGAAACACGGGGAGAAATCAGGCGAATCTCAGGCCTGTTTCTACGCTGATTCAGCGCAGAATCGATGCGAGCACCGAATGATTCAATCAGTTGATTAGCGAAACTCGAATTACCTGGCCCCAATACGATGAGTTCATGGGGATAAGCATCATCAAACAAAGACGCACTTAAACCGACCCAACCAAATACTTGCTGCACCGAGAGCACATATTTCGTGCTGTAATCTTGTTCACTAATGCCAGCTTCAGCTGCAGCAACTAATGCGGCGCAACCAATGCGGGCTCCGGCTCTCGGTCCGGCCACTTCGTTCGCGTAATGCCAGGGAGGCAGTTGCCGCACAACGGGGTCGAGCAAGGCGATACCCAGTGCCGCAACTTCATCCGCCGATTCAGCGCCGACATCCAACCATAAATCATCCTGGGTGATTAATGCGGTTTCATCGCGATGCTGTGCAGCGAAATGTCCATTAGCAACGGCACTTACTCCTACTACCGGACCCGCTCGAGTCAAGATTCGTAAATGCTGTCCTTCATGATACTGATCCCAAAGTGGGTGACGTGACCCCGAACCAATACGATGCAATCGCAGATAACCATCTTCTCTTATCTGGCTAACCGCATAGCCATAATTATCCAAAGCGCAGGCGACCAGACGTCGATTAGTGCCATTGCCGACTAGCTTCGATAGATTGCCGTAGTCATCTTTATTCCAGCCAGAAAAGTTATCTTGAATCGCATTAGTTGCAAGATGCTCATGCCCAGTGGGAGCGTCCAGGGCTATCCAGCTAGCGATTGCTGCGAGATCGGTATCTTGTGCTGAAGCGGAGGTGATTAAAAGGAATGCGGTTAAGGGAGCAAGGCAAAGAGAATAGCGCAATCTGGAGTGTTTCATTGTCCGAGCCTGTTAATTCTTTTGCCGACTATAACGCAGCCGGAACAGGCTGGCTATGGAGCCTGCCACCGCTTACCAGAGGCCTGGAATTACCCGCCAGCGCAGGCGCTGCTTGTATTCACCGTAGCCATCCAGTTCTCTTTCAAGCACTTCTTCTTCATTGTTCATGCGCAGCTGTAAACCAAGGAGAAAAACCAGTAGCGGCAACAAACCCCACCAGGAATCCAGGGCTATCGGTGTTCCCAGGTACATGATAATCACACCGGTATACATCGGGTGGCGAATAACACCATAAAGTCAAGTATCCACAAGCTGCTGTGAAGCTTCGACTCTCACGGTTCGCGCCGCAAAACTATTTGTTTTCATTACCTGGAGAACGCATAGGTAACCAGCCGCTACCAGTACTAAACCAACCATTTTTCCCCAAAGCGGAATCACCGACAGATCCAATCTTTTATCCAATCCTGACACCACATAGATTGCCAGAATTGAAACAGCCATGAGCACGACAGCAAGCTTTTGTGCAGATTCTTTTTCCCTGGCCTCTAATCTTCTTTTTAACAGTTCCGGATCATGCTTTAAGAAATAAACCAAAGCGAAAACCATCAGAGTCAAGAGTAAACCGAAGTAGGCATAGACTTCCCAATAATCGAGGGTTCCTGCCGGCAAGAGAAGAATGAGCCAAACAACGATTGGCAGTGCAATAAATCTTTTAATAATTTGACCGGCGACAGGATTCAAAATGACGGCTACTCCTTAAGTTTTGCTTGCTCGAGTTTGCGTTGCTCAGCCTTAAAGCGCAATTTTTCTTGTCTTCTTTTATCTATGGTTTGTCCCATGGGCTGCCCCAGGTGTTCTTCGCCGCGCTCTTTAGCCAGTTGAATTTGTCTCTCTCGCTCGGCATAGCGTTTAACCTGTTCCCTGGAATGCGTGTCATAGCAATGATGACAGCTCACACCTTTTTCAAAGTGCTCACTTTGCTTGTCTTTTTCAGTTATGGGCATGCGACAGGCATGACACTGATCGTAGTTTCCCTGTTCGAGCTGATGATTCACCGTAACGCGATTATCGAAAACAAAACATTCCCCTTGCCACTTACTCTGTTCTTCCGGCACCTGCTCAAGGTATTTCAATATGCCATCCTTTAGATGATAAACCTCATCAAAGCCCTGTTGCTTTAAGTAAGCCGTCGATTTTTCGCAGCGAATCCCGCCAGTACAAAACATTGCAACCTTCTTGTGCTTTGCTGGATCGAGGTTTTCTTTTACATAATCAGGAAATTCACGAAAGGAATCGGTTTTCGGATTTATTGCATCTTCGAATGTGCCGATTTCCACTTCATATTTATTGCGAGTATCGAGAAGTAAAACGTCTGGGTCGTTTAACAGGTCGTTCCATTCTTTCGCATCAACATAAGTGCCAACAATATCGTTAGGATCGATATCTTCCACACCCATAGTGACGATTTCTTTTTTCAGTTTCACCTTTGTGCGATAGAAGGGAATCTCATCCACATAGGATTCTTTGGCGACCAGTTCAGCAAATCGCTCGTCCTTTCCTAACCAATCCAGAACGTTATCGATGCCTTCGCGCGAACCGGCGATAGTGCCATTTATGCCTTCGGCGGCCAGCAACAGAGTGCCCCGCACGCCTTGTTCGAGCATAACCTTGTGCAAGGGCTCACGGAAAGATTCGAAGTCAGAAAACTTCGCAAAGCGATACAGCGCAGCGACCACCACGCTGGGAGATGTGTCATTCATACAATGTCCTCATTGCTAACCGGAACGTAAAACCGGTGCAAACAATAGGATGAATTTTAACAAAGATTAACCGAAATCAGAAAACTCAATTTTGATCCATGTAGTATAAAAGCCAGGGCAAAATCCTAAAATCAGGGCAAAGCGCTATGAAGATTAGCCACTATCTCTACAACACCTTTGTCATCAAAACCACCGAGCATAAGATCGCGATAGATCCCGGCGCAATGCTGCTCTACCCCTGGCGATTTACGACACTAATCCCAGAATCCGAGTGGCCTGATATCACCCATATTTTAGTAACCCACGGCGATCCAGATCATTATTGGCATACCGATCACGTTGCCAGAGCTTCCGGCGCAACTGTTATATGCAACAGCATAATGGTGAGAAATATAGATGGATCTGATCTGTTACTCGGCCCGCGATCCCGAGGTCTTGCATTTGATACTGAAATAGAAAATGTCAAAACGCTGAATGTGGACGATGAGATTGAAGTTGATGGCGTGCAAGTTCGAGGAATCAAAGCGACTCACGGACCACTTGTTCTAAAATTCGGGCCGTTTTCTAAAGCAATTGAGCCAGGCCCCCATGAAAGAGTTGGATGGGGGGCCATCGGATTCAGTATCACCGTCGAAGGAAAAACGCTTGTGAACCTCGGAGACACCTTACTGCATTTAAGTGCATGGGAATCACTGAGGTCGCCAGACATATTAATGATTCCCATCGGCGGCAAATCCGCTCACAACACAATGGATGAAGAAAACGCATTGAAAGCCGTGGAAATGATTCGTCCAAAAATAGTCATTCCCTGCCACTACAATTGCCCTGCCTTTTTCAGGAAAAACTACAATCCCGCTGACGCCGAAATGTTCAGTCGAGAATGCAGAAAATTGAGCTCAAACTGTGTAATTCTCGGCAACGGCAATTCTGTAACCATCTAAACATCTACACTTTTTATATGGTTTACCCAAACCATACAAAATTGCGCCCCACCCCACTACGCTTATACACATGGGAAATTCATCAGAAAGTCAGAAATTAGTGTCGCATACCGTAAAGTCATTGATCTTAATGGTCATACTTGGTACCTATATCGCCACACAATAAGAAAAATAATCGGAGGTAGCCTTGAAGCTCCCCCAGGTAAGTGCAAGGCTGATACCAGCCACCTCGAATTGTGCGTCCGAGGCCTTCCCTCGAAGTACCACGCACCCGACACAAAACAAACTGTTCAATGGAACGCCTTAATATAAGCGTTATGTTCCTATTTCTAACAACTGCAAGACCTCACCAAATTGACTCGAGATTGAAATCAATACAATGCCTATAATTTTTACAGTGAATGAGCCTCTAAACTACTTTACATCAAAATGGGTAGGAAAAATTACGGATTCTGAAATGCTTGATAGCTACAAAATTTTCATACATGGAAGTAGTTTTCGCCCCGGCATGAGTGAATTTGCTGATATAAGTGAAATGGATTTTTCACAGGTTACATCAAACGGCCTTAGCCACTTGGCAAACTATGTAAAGGATTTCCTCGACTCAAATGGCGTGCAAGCAATGAAAGTCGCAGCATATAGCCCTCACGATCTACAATTTGGCATGGCAAGAGCTTATGATGCCTGGACATTTGAATCCCCAGAATTAGTACAAGTCTTTAAGGATTCAGACATGGCATTAGCATGGCTGAATAAAGAGTCATAGAAGATGTATTCGGAACATAACGAACAGCTCAACATCGGCGTTATGTTACTAAATGAATAAACTGCCAACCGGAAGAAGATAAATGAATTGGGATGCTATTGGAGCCATTGGCGAAATATTAGGGGCCATAGGAGTTATTGTTACCCTTGCCTATCTCGCGATCCAGATTCGACATAATACGAAAGTCGCGCGGGCCGCAACCAGACAAGCAATTTCAGATTCTACAGTAGGAATTGTTTCGGATTTAACATCGAGTGATTCGATGGCTGATATTATGGTTCGCGCTTTTGAAGGTGAATCTCTGACCAAAGCAGAATCATTTAGACTTCACGCACGTTGTTACAGGGACATGAAACATTTCGAAAACATGTACCATCAATTAAATTCTGGACTATTACCCAACGACGAATTAAGCAGCTTTCGCGAAAATCTTAAGGTAATACTGGTTGCTGCACCTTATGTTGAATATTGGAAACTTGAAAGTTCACTATTCTCGCCCCAGTTTCAAACTGAAGTAAGTATTCTACTTAAACAAATCGCAGTACAGCCTGCCCATGAAAGCATCGTATCCAGACTACAAGCAATCGAATAGCAGATGTGAAGCCACTTAAAGGCAAGTATCGTGCGAGCAGAACGTAATAAGCAATTCAATGGAAGCGCCTAAATGTGGGCGTTATGCATCTAGTTCGAATTAGTGCGAGCAGAGAAAATAATACTTAGACAAACTAATACTATGGCCACAAGAATACTAAAGATTGTTCTCGCTTTATCTGCAGCCGCGTGGGGCATAGTTGGCGGCCTAAGAAATTTGTACGACTATCAAAATACAATTGAATTCACGACCTTCTTGCTCTCAGTTGAAGGAAGAGAATCAATTAGAGCTATTACGTTTCCCTTATTCGCCCATTTTAGTTACGCATTTGTCTGGGGTTCCAAATTTATAACTGCTGCACTTTGTATTCTTGGTGCTATCGAACTCTGGAAGACAAGATCGAGCCCAGCTTCTGAATTCGCTGCAGCTAAGGAAAAGATCTACCTTGGCATTGGTATCGCGATCTTTATGCTCTTCTTCGGATTCATGGTTATGGTTGGCGCTCTATTTGCACCTTTTGAGATCACTGAGATTCGAACTGGATACTCTCAATACGCAACTTTTCAATTAGTTGGGTTAGGTATGATAATGATGTTTCTAGCCCTTCCTGAAAGGGATGTTTAAGTAGTAGCTAAACATAACAAACAGTTCAATGGAGTAGTTAAGTGCAGCGCGGAACTTTGTATTTTTTCTGCGGAAAAATGGGAGCAGGAAAAACGACTGAATCAAAGGTATTGGCGAGCAATGAAAATGCCGTTTTGATTTCTGAAGACGAGTGGCTATCGACACTTTACCCAGATCTGATAAATACTTTCGAAGGCTATCTCCACTACTCTTCAATGCTTAAGCCTCTAGCTTTTGGACATGTAGCAAATATATTGAGAACTGGATCGAATGTCGTTATGGATTTTGCAGCTAACACAGCTAAACAACGGAAATGGTTTCTTGAAATTGCCGATTCCGCTGATACTAAGGCTCATTTAATCTATCTTAAAGCGAGTGACGAGTTCTGCCTTAGTCGAATTGCTACCAGGAGTATCGAACAACCGGAACGGGCTGCATTTGATACTGAATCCGTATTCAACGAAGTGAACAAATTCTTTCAAGAGCCCAACGAAAGTGAAGGAATAGACATTCAGATCAGAGAGAGTGACACTTGACAAACAGTTCAGTGGATCGGCCTCACCACACATCGATTGCGGATAACGACTAGATTGGAACGTAGGTGAAATTTCCATGATGCAAATCCCCTATTTCAGAAACATCAACACAGTTAAGTGCGATAGGTGTGAACTTCGATATCCCAAGAGAGAAGGAAACTGCCCTCATTGCTCAGAGTTGTCCGAAAATGAAGTCTATGAATTAAAAGCCAGGATAGAACAAGAGGCATCAGGGACTAGAAACCTGGGTTTAACGATGCTGCTTATCGCAGGAATTGCACTAGTTGTGCTATTTGTTGTTGCAAGTTCAGAGTAGTCGGCACATAACCATCAGATCAAAAAGAATGCGACATGCGGCTCCAATTGTTAAAGACCTTATATTTCTAGTCTAAATTTGAGAATTCGGAAAGTAATGATTTAATCAAGTTAGCTTAAGAGGAACTAACTGGTGCAGCTACTTATCGGATGGTTAATTTTGATACTTGGCGGATTTCTTTATCTGGGCCAGGTCATTTCCACTACAAATTTTTCTTTGGCCCAAAGACTCGGACTTCAAGAATCGCCTGACCACTCTGATCCAATCCTCCAGCGAGCGGAACGCTACGTCGCTTATTGGGATTTAGTAGTACTTGGCTGGTTTCCTATTGCTGGTATTCTCATGATTCTTGATTATCAATATTGGCCAGCTATCGCTTTAATCAGTGCGGGTATTTATTTCGATACATCCGGAAGGGAAGCCGCTAAAATACTGAGCTTCCGCCATGAAGGAGTGCGCCTGGGTACACAGAAGCAGCAGAAACTATTTTTTGCTACCTATTTCTGTATGGCGGGACTCGCCTGCCTTGTAATAGTCTATGCCTTATACGACATAGTGCGGGCATGAGAAATCGAATCATTGCAATCAAACCATTAAAGATCATTCGTTCCTTGATTATGTAGAAACCTAAGGATGTTTAAACTAACCACCTTTCTATTCGTTTTACTGCTGTCAGGATGTGTATCACGGACTCAGGTACATATATTTTCCCTTGGCGTTGAGGATGAAGAAATTTCTCGTCTTAGCAGTTTGTTTAATGATGAAGGATTCGAAGCTCGGCCTAACGAACTTCCAGTACCGGGTAGCATTTTTAGACATACGGTAATATTTCCCGCGATAGTTCAGGATTTTGCGATAGTGGAACTGGTTGAGTCAGCGATGGAACGAGCCGGCTACTTAAATTCGCAGTTGATACTTGAAACTGAAGCTAATCACTATTATTCAACCGACAACATTGGGGTGTATTTAGTTAATCCTGATTTTAAAGGCAGTGACACAAGCCTTGTCGCAAATCCATATCTGCTAGGTGGTGAAGACTCAACGCCGCTTACCTACAACTACTATAGCGAGTGCCCTGAGGGTTCAGAGGCCCAATCTGAGTTAAATTTGTATCCAGCAGGAGTAGTGCTACTGGAAGAATTCATCTGGAGCGATGAAGATAATCGAGAAGTTAGTGTCGTGCATGACGGCGAATGGGAATCTGACTCATCTTCAGTCGAAATTAGCATTTTCGAAGGCGGGGAACTACGATTTAGCATTGAAGAACACAGCGGCTCAAACTGGTTTGGCCCCTTCCAGGGATTAACCCTAAAAAGCCAATATTCCTCTATGGAAATTGAGCAATGTGATTACACGCACCTGATATATGAAGATTCCAATTTCTAGTATATTTCTCCTGCATGGCAGTAAATATCATACAGTTCGATGGAAACGGCCCACCGGGTGCACTAAAATGGTGCTCTGTGATAGCTTAAGTGCATGTGTCATGTATTCTTGGGTACAATGCGCTGCTATATTGTCATTTAACACCAGTATTATTGATCGTCTAAATAGGAAACTAAGCAATGAGTAAAGGTACAGTGAAGTGGTTCAACGCAGATAAGGGATTTGGGTTTATTACACCTGAGGATGGTGGAAAAGACTTATTTGTCCATTTTTCCGAAATTAAGAGTGATGGAGGATTTGCGACCCTCAATGATGGCCAGGCAGTAGAGTTTGAAATTGGTCAAGGCCAGAAAGGCCCATGCGCCACTCAAGTTGTACCCTTGTAAATGAAGAATTGTGTCATGTGTGCTCTTCGACACATGACAAGCGTACCTATGGGACGCAGCTAGTAATTTGAGTCTTGCACGGAGCCGTAGATTCTCAAGAGTGTGAAGTTTTTGTGGTGGAGATTTCAGCCACAGCTCCTTTAGCTCTTGAGAATTGAATTATCCATTTTTGGAATTCAATTTGTGGCTATGAGGTGCTCATATGACTAAAAAATTCAGTTTCATACTGGTTGTTTTCTTTAGTCTTCTCTGGCTGAGCCCAACGCTGCTTAGTCAGCAACAAGAATCTTCAGCAGAATTAGAATCCCAATCCGAATCTGAGTCCGAATCCGAATCCGAATCACAGGCGGAAGCGACTGTCATTGAAGAAATCAATGTTCAAGGACAGAGAACGACTTTCGCATTGCGTTTGGAAATCGAGAATGCAGAAACGGAAGTCTATAACTTGTTCAATGAGTTAAACAGCGACGATGAGTTTGACGTAACTTGTGAAGAAACCATCTATATCGGATCTCGGCTACCTCGCCGCACCTGCATGGCTGCGTACCTTCGAAAAGAGGAGGCCTATCAAACACAGAGTTATTTGCAAGGCATTCCGATTGGAGGAGGACTTGGCTCACCGGGTTCCGGCTCGCTTTTATCATTCGATGGCGTGAGAGCTGAAGTTCTTGAAAAGACAGAAGCCATGGAGCAGGAAATGATAAATATTGCCAACGAAGTACCGGAGTTTGCTGCCGCCCTGATAAAGCTGGCAAACCTGGTTGGCACATTGGAGGAAAGAACAAATAATTGAGCGAAAGTTAAGGAATTTGTGCCCGGCGATTCTCAATTTACTGCTTTATAGATGCTATGGTCATGCAAACCCTACGTGAACTACTTACTGCAAAACTTAAGCTTATCCCGGGAATCGAAGAACACCAATTACCCCAACATCCTGGTTTTACTTTTTTTGAATACAATGGCAAAGGAATTGGGCATTTCGACACTGACTTTGAGTTTGATTTAAAACTAAAAAAAATCAATATCGCTGCAGAAGGTTTGGAGCACCCCAGGGACTCAACCAACCATCCGAACAGACATCGCACTAAGCCACATTGGATAGTTTTTCCCTTTAACTCAAAGAAAGAAGTAAACAACATTGTGCGCCTGGTCAAAGTCGCAATCGGCCAGGCTTAGATGTTTTAGCCGATAACAACACACAGACCGGGCAGCGGTTCAATTCAAATGATTCAGGTAGTAGTTCTCTTAAAAATTAAAGATGCGCAATTGTTCGCAGAATTTGAAAGCAAAGCTATTGGCATTCTAAGGAATCACGGCGGAGAATTAGCTTCAGCGTTTACGCCCAATCGAGAACTGTCATCAGGCAATGAATTTGATGAAGTACACAACTTAAACTTTCCTGATTTGGATAGCTTCAAGGCCTATCGCTCCGATCCAGAATTACAAAAACTTAGCGAACTAAGAAATGCTGCGATAACAAATACCGCAATTTTGGTGTCTGATAAAAGTAGATCCTACTAGCTTAGTAGAAATAGCAATTGAGGAACATAATGGCCTACCAAGCACTAAATTTTACTGAAAAATTGTCATTGCTCGGCGAGCAATGGTCTCCGCGTGTCATTGCGGAGATGAACGACTACCAATTTAAAGTCGTTAAGATTAAGGGTGACTTCATATGGCATGACCATGAAGATACTGATGAAACATTTATAGTATTGGAGGGAAATGTCCGTATCGATTTTAGAGATGGCCATGTTGACTTGCGCCAAGGTGAGATGTTTGTTGTACCTAAGGGTATCGAACACAAACCTTTCGCAGAGGACGAAGCAAAATTGCTTTTAATCGAGCCTCGAGGCGTGTTAAATACCGGGCACGAAGGTGGGGAACGTACTGCGACAAACGATGTTTGGATATAGTTTTCGCACCGAGTGTAATTAATGAATTCTCAATTCCTGTGTTTTTTCTTTGCCCTGTGTTTATTACTGGTTTCGAATAGCTCTTCAGCGCAGCAAAATCCTCGCACGGCCAGTGGCCATCCTGACTTTCAAGGTTACTGGAATAACCTGCATCAAACTCCGTTACAGCGCCCTACTTCCCTAGGCAATAAGCGAGCTTATTCGGAAGTCGAGGCGCTGGCATTGGTTGATCGGGCACAACAGGATTTAGATGATCGAGCGTCTCCACTAGATCCCGATCGCAGTGCTCCGGATGTAGGATCGCGAGTTACCAACCAGGCAGATGATGACTTCGACGAATTCCCAATAGGAATCGCTCGAGTGAATGGTGAATACCGAACGTCGTTGGTCATCGATCCGCCCAATGGAAGAATTCCTATCAAGGAACAATCGGAGCGCACTGACTTCTTTACGACATTGACAGCATCCGGGCGCTATCTCGATGGGCCAGAATTTGGTTGGGCTGCAGAAAGATGTCTGATCGCGGGCCCGCAATTGTCCATGATGTTTCAACGCGGACTATCACCCTACGCACAAATTGTTCAAACTGAAGACTACCTAATGATTTTGGGTGAATACCCTTATGATGCCCGCATCATTCGCATCAATGGCAATCACCCGCAGCGCAGTTTTCCAAAATGGATGGGAGACTCAATCGCACGTTGGGAAGGTGATACTTTAGTTATTCACACCAACAATTTTCGTGATGAACATTCTTATCCGCCTATTCTATCGACAGCTAGTTTCGAAGTTGAAGAAAGACTCTCATTGAGTGAAGACGGCATCCTTCTTTATCAGTACACCGTCACCGATCCCGCTTTGTATACACAAGCGTTTACAGCAGAAGTTCCTTTTACGCGAATGGAAAGAGGCAGAGTGCTGTACGAATATGCCTGCCATGAAGGGAATTATTCGTGGGGAAATTCTCTCCGTGGCGCGAGAATCGAAGAGCGCCTTAGCACTGATAACTAGTTAGATTTTTTTTGAATTCTAGCCTAATTCGGTAACGGCATTTCTTCGCTGTCTTCTGCGCGGGCTCGGGTAAAGGCAGCAACAGGCTGTGCTGTTCTCACTTGCTCTAACCAATAAACACCGTCGTAAGGATAGCTATTGCCACGGGTGCCAACGAAGTCGATATCACCGTCGTTATCCATATCCCTTGCGATAAACTTGTCATACATTCCTCGTTTACGGCGAGAAATATCATGCCGGGTCCATGCCGCTTTGGCATCACCAGGATTTTCAAACCAGCCTATGCGCCCCAGGGCATCACGCACCTCCACGTCGCCATCGCCGGTACGTGGTCCGCGACTGTAACTGCCGCCGATTAAATCCATGTCACCATCCTGATCGATGTCGGCGAATTCCATACCAGTCATACTATCTGGTGCAAAGTCTCCTATACGATAGGCGTTCCAGGCATTGTCGATATTTTCCGGTTGTTCGATCCAGGCCAAGCCTGTGCCAGTGCTGCCGACGATATCAAGCCGTCCATCGTTGCTTAGATCGACATATTCCAGATTAAAGCCAGCCATGCGCGCACCATAGATGCCGATGGCATGTTCAACGAAATCCAGATTGCCATCGCCGAGGTTTTCAAAGAAAGAAAGGCGCCCTTCTCCTCGGGTACCGACAACAATGTCGAGATCACCGTCGTTATCGAGATCAACTGTCTCTGAATTTTGTGGAATGCTGTAATTGCCTAACTCGATTCGCTGCCAGCTATCACCCAGCAGTGGATCACCCTTAAGCACGTGTAATTCGACAGGCGTCGATCGGGCATAGTCGGATGGCCCTGGTCGTTGTGCGCCTTTATTCGGCGCGGTGATTTCAGGAATGCCATCAGCATCGAGATCACCGGCAAAAACGCGAATGTAGGAACCGCGCCCTTCGGTTTGCGGCAAAATCAAACGGGGCCATTCTTCACTGCGGGCGCTTCTGCCAGGATTTTGCAGATAAATTAAATGGGACAGCTCGGCCGCTGCAATCACATCGGGATAGCCATCATTATTCAGATCGGCTATGACTGCATCTTCCGGTGCTGGCGAATCAGTACCTTCGGCAATGGTAATGTTCACCCATTCATCAGGATCGTCAGAGCCAAAAGCAACCCGCACATGACCGGCCGGTGGCGGTGTGAATCCAGCGAGTTCTGTAGTTGAGTCGTATTCAGAATCAGACTCGTGCACAGAGACGATATCTTCAAAGCCATCTTTATCGAGGTCCGCCATTACCAGCCCATCGCTTCCGCTTAAGGCAAAGCCTGCACTTTCGGGATCGTCGATAATGTGCTCACGCCAGCTGATGTACATGCCATCGACCGAGCGTGCCTTAGTTAGCGTATCCCCCACTAATTCCTGAGCAGCAACAATGTTGGTTGTTAAAGCGGCTAGTAGGAATAGCTGAATTCTCGCAATCATGGCTTGATCTCGCTTATTATTTTTGTGGCGGACAACAATAGTACCAGCGCGAAGAGGATTGCTGAAGCAGGCAAGTAAGATAAACTGTCTTGTAACAACGTCAGCTATACCTTCCTATCTATCGACAAGGGCAAACTCAGCAGATAGGATTCTAGTAACGCATCAGTAAACAAAACTAAGCCCTATGAAGCACGTTTACACACATGACAACACGATGATTGTAAATTCTGCCAAGAATATTCTTGCATTGAACGGCATCGAATCGGTTGTGAAAAATGATGCAATAAGCCACATTCATGCAAGGCACGGCATTAACAATACGTTTTGTGAACTTTGGATTCTCAATGATCAGGATTTTGATAAAGCTGTCTCTATTATTGAAACTGAAGTTAAATATCCCGAAGTGAAAGAACCCTGGACCTGCGCAAAATGCAAAGAAGAAAACGAAGGCAGTTTTGATTTATGCTGGAATTGCCAGACTGAAAAAAGTCAGGAATCAACATGAGCGCTGAAAACAATAGCGCCAAAGCCTCCATACGCATCTACGCGCCGGCGACTGATGTATTATCTGCTTTTACCGATGCCGAAAAAATGAGTCAGTTCTGGTTTAGCCGAAGTGATAAGGGGTTGAAGCAAGGTGAATCCGTCGCCTTTTCAATTGGCACGGGCGAAGAAGCGTTCACCTTCGATATCGTAGTTAAAGAACTGGATTTCCCGAACCGGCTCGTAATCGAATGGCAGGGCTTGGACGAGCTCTATACACAAGTCGCCTGGAATTGCATTGAGGCTGATGGCTGTACGGTATTATCAATTGAAGAAACTGGTTTCGGTGGCAATGAAGAAAATATTGTTACCCGCGTTATCGATTCTACCGGCGGATTTAATCAGGTTATTGTTGCAGCCAAAGCGTTTATTGAACACGGCGTTGCAATCAATGTTGTTTCGAGTCATCCCTAGGGAGCCTCTGAACTAGGCAATATCTTCTAACGGCACATAGTCCAGATCGAAACCAAAAGCACGAGGCTCAGTAACCTTTAACGCCTCAGGAGTTCGATAGTGATGGGTGCAACCCACTCCAAATACACTCACTCTCTGTCCATAGCGCATTCGTTCTGCGTTTAGAGGCCTGCTGGTTTCCTGCTCAACGATACAGATTAGATCGGGAACACTGGCAACTACTTTCTCGCCAATCTTTGCCACCAAGTATTCATTTTTAATAAAGAGAGACATTCTTTCATCGGGGTCATCAAAACTCTGTAGCGTCGCAGTGCCTACATCGTAGCCGCCAATGATCTTGCGTTGGCTATCCAAAACTTTACCGGTAAACAGATGCTTTATTACGCCATAATCACTCTGAGCAAATAACTCGAAAAGTTTAGGTTGGATAACGTCAATCAATCCATCGTGAGTGCGTAATAGCTTGCCTAATTCAGTGGCGAAGCTTATCGTCCCGGGAATTGTACTGCGCCTCAATAATTCACCGGACATACCGTGTTCTGCTGAACTCACCATACCGCCCATTTCTACGGCTTTGGCGCGAATTTCAATTTCGAAGGACTGCGCATCTTCACATTCCAACAACACATGATTTCCAAATGCATCCATCACAATCGCTGGCGTTGGGTGAACACCGTAAATAGGAAAAGTCATCATCTGGGCTTCCGGTAATGCTCGACCCATGCCATCGCCATCGATGCAGGGCAATCCTTTTATTGCCGCAACGCACAGAGGAATGGTGCTATTGCCACCACCTACTTCGAAGGGAACAATGGCATCGACTTTTTTACCGGTAACTTCTTCATACTTATTCAGCGCACCGATGGCTTCGTCTTCTGTTGGTAATTGTTCCAAGGTGACTGTCGGCGCACCCACCATGCCTACACTGACAATGAAAAAATCATCGGGTACATCTGCTGGCGCCAACAATGTTGCCGGACCGTGTTTCTCCAACAGACGCTCTGCCTGCAATTGTGAGACATAGGGATCACCACCCCCACCGGTAGCCAGAAAGGCAGCTCCTGAGCATAGGTCTTTTATATGTTCTGCGCCAATTTGTTTCTTCATGATTACAAGCTCAAGTCTCCAACCACTTTTACCCGCAAGCGTGCTGCATCGTCGTCCATATAGCTCATGGTGGTTTCTTCTACATCCAATACGCGCAATGTGTTTTCGTCGGCTCCAGCAGCCACCGCTTTTTCCTCTGCCTCTTTGGTTGCAGCACTTAAAGCCTTCTCCCGTTCGATCTTCGAGTAACTCACAATATGCTCCACTTCCCCGCCTATCTGAGCGATAGCGGCACCGATTGCATTAGCAACGCCGGCATGTTTCGGTTGAATAATTTGAGATGCAGTTTTCAATTCTCTGGAAACCAGAATGGCACCGCCTCCAACGAGAATTACTGGCACGGGTTCCTCACTGGGTCGCATCTTGTCCACCGCATCATCAATCATGGCGTGCATGGATTGCATTGCGTTTTCAACTATTTCATTCTCTAAGTGTGATACTCGACCCTTATCACCGACTTCACAGGAGCCACTGGCAACGGCAACGTCTGTTGCTGTTAAAGTGTCGCCGCCGAAGACCAGACCTTCAGTTACTAAGCGATGACCAACTGAACGCGGTCCGAGAGTATTGCCTGAATCTTGAACCAGGCTGCCACCACCTAAACCTATCGGGAGAATGTCAGGCATGCGAAAGTTGGTACGCACTCCACCCACATCGATGTGGCTATTACTCTCCCGCGGAAAACCGTCGGCCAACACGCCGACATCGGAAGTGGTACCGCCGATATCTACAACAATGGCATTATCGATTCCCGATAGGATCGCTGCGCCGCGCAAACTGTTTGTAGGCCCGCTGGAAAAAGTCAAAGCAGGATAACGGGCGATATAATCGGCCGACATTAAGGTGCCGTCGTTTTGGCTCACATAAAACGGGCAGTCGATATGCCTCTCTGCTAAGGCTGTGCGCATATTGGAAACCACTCGATCAGCCAGGTTCCCGAGTGAAGCGTTGAGCAGCGCGGCGTTTTCCCGTTCGAGAATGCCTAAACGTCCGATTTCATGACTCAGGGATATATTCGCGGCGGGAATTTTTTCGCGAATTTTCTTCGCTATGCTGATTTCGTGGTCCGCGTTCGCCGGAGAAAATGCTGCCGCTATCGCAATGTCGTTTACCTTTTTGGCGGCGATATCGCCTATCACCGAATCGATTTCACTGTCGTTCAATGCCGCGATTGGCTTTCCGTTATACAAATGCCCACCGGACACCATGTAAGCGTGATTCCCCACCGCTGCAGCAATATCATCAGGCCAGTCGCACATTGGCGGCAGCCCTGATCCCGTGGGCAGGCAGGCGCGTACTATGGCTGTTTCGGTAAGCTCTTTGCGTTCGATAACAGCGTTGGTGAAATGGGTTGTGCCGATCATTACGGCTTCGATAGTAGCTGGTTCGACTTGTGCTGCAGTCATCACCGCATCCAATGCCTCGATGATTCCCTGACGTACATCGCTGGAGGTCAATGCCTTGTGGGAACTGACGATGTTAATGCCATCCATTAGTACGGCATCGGTGTGAGTACCACCTACATCGATTCCAATTCGCACTATCTCCTTACCTCATTCCTTGGTAACAAGGTTGGCCATTGGCGGCGACAAAACAAGTAGATAGGAATTGTAATCAGCAAGGCGTCGAGACTCGGGATTGTGGAAAGAGAAAATTCTGTCACAAACAATGCTGCAGAGATAATAGTAGCAACTACCCAGGCTACCAGGGCGGCGCGATCGTAATCCGGCAATTTGTCCGATAATGAAAGCGAATAGTTTTTCTGCTTCAGAAAGAAATAGTCGGTAAGGTATATACCAGCAACAGGAGGCACTATGACTCCGAGCCATTCCAGAAATTCAACGAAATATTCTGTTATGCCAATCATAGCGAGCGAAGTCCCAACCACACCACAGGTAATCGCGAGTTTCCATTCCGGAATTTTAGCCTTTATGACGGCAACTGCCAGCGTTGTGCTGTAGAGGTTGACGGCATTGGTAGTCCAGGTGGCGAAGACCAGGATTACGAAAGCGCTGGCTACCAATCCCAAAGCGATCATATAAGCCATTGGATCCAACAAGCCGGTTACCATCGCTGGAATTACGCCAATCATCATAGAAAAGCTATTGCCAATTCCGTTGCCCAGGATAGAAGCCGTGATGCAATCTTTGGTGGACCGTGCATATCTGGAAAGATCCGGCATTAGTACCACGCCCACGATTAGACTACCAATGATCGTCGATACGGCCGTGGTAAAGTATTCAGGGTTGGCGCCTTCCATTGCTAAAACTTCTGAAAATTCCGTTTCTCCAAGAGAAAGATTACTTACGAAAATGAAAAATAGAATTAGAAGTGGCACCGCAAACAAAGCCAATCGATCGATAGCCTTGAATCCGAAAATCGTAGTGGCAATGACTAATGCACTGGATACTAAAGTTAGTAGCCAGATAGGTGGTGATGCACCAAAGAATTCCTGAAAGGCAATATGCAAGGTTTCACCGAAAAACCCAGCGGTAACAGCAAACCAACCAAGAAGTGTGAGACCAAGGAGTCCGTTAACAAAATCCGAACCCTTCTTCCCGAACACAAATTGGTAGATAAGATAGCTGCTCAAGCGGGTCTGGGCGCCGACAATTGCGGCTGGAATGGACATTATCGCCAAAACTAGACTGGCCAATCCCACGGCCTGTGCAGTACCAACAAAACCAAGATTCTGGGAAGTTATGGCGCCAGTATATAAAGTAGGAAGAGTGAGACAAATCCCAAACAGCACCACTCCAACAGACCAGCCAGAAACTGTCTCGTCGTCTCTAACTGCAGTACGGGCACTTTCATCAAAATGATCGGTTACGTTACTCAAGCAAACTTCTTAAATATCTACTGCGAATAGGTCATGCTAGCCTATGCAGACGATTGCTGAAAGCCTTGAATCACTTCGCATCTGACAGTAAGTTGATGTCTTAGAGATCCTAAATTGTAAATTCAGAGTTATTGCAAGAAATGAATAGCATGCCCATTGTTGTAATCACCGGTAGCAGTCGCGGTATTGGCGCAGCTACTGCTCGGCTTTTTGCCAAAAATGGTTACGCTGTTTGCATCAACTATCGTGCGAATGAAGAAGCAGCTCTTGAGGTTCAGAAGGAAATTAAAAAACTTGGTGCGCGCTGTATCGTTGTTCAAGCCGATGTCTCTCGCGAAGATGAAGTAGTTCGTCTTTTCGAGGCAGTCGACAAAAAGCTGGGCAGATTAGATGTGCTGATAAATAACGCAGGCATATTGATGCAGCAGTCACGCCTGGAAGATCTGGATGCAGAGCGCATAAACAAACTTCTTATTACCAATGTGACCAGCTGTTTTATCTGCAGTCGCGAGGCAGTGAAACGCATGTCGACCAAACACAGCGGCGAAGGCGGCGCGATAGTAAATGTTTCATCGGTAGCGGCAACTCTGGGTGCACCGAATGAATATACGGATTACGCCGCTACTAAAGGCGCAATCGATACCCTGACTCGAGGCCTGGCCGTTGAAGTTGCAGGCGAGGGAATTCGGGTGAATGGTGTGCGGCCCGGGATTATCGATACAGAAATTCACGCCGATGGCGGCGAACCTGGTCGAGTTCACCGCTTGGCGAGTGCAATTCCGATCCAGCGGGGAGGCACTGCAGAAGAAGTCGCCCAGGGCATCTATTGGCTGGCTTCTAATGAGGCATCATATGCCACAGGAGCCATTATAGATCTCACCGGAGGGCGCTAATATCTTTTACTCGCTTTTAAATTTTTGCCACTAGTCTGTTGTCGAACCCTATGACTCAAGCCAGAATCGGGTTAATCTCTAGAGCTATGAAGCCTATATTAAAAGAGGAAAGTACAATGAAATTAGTCAAGCAAGGCCTGTTTGCTCTCTGTACCTTAGCGATTTTTACCCTACAAACTTCTACTGCACAAAGTGTTGAGCCTGATGAATTGGGTTTTATCATCGCTCAACCTGAAGATCTGTTTCAGGGCGGTGCCCGCAGCGAAGCAATTTACGGTGATTCATCCAAACCCGGCCTGTATGTTATTCGAATTACTTTCCCACCTGGTGCCGGTAGTCGACCTCACTTTCACAGCACGGCCCGTTACATCACGGTCATTAAAGGCACCTGGTATACTTCTTGGGGACCGAAATCCGATATCTACGCTCCGGATGACATGATGGCAGTAGCTGAAGGTACTTTTATCTATCAGCCACCGGGCGGTCATCATTACGATATGGCAAAAGACGAAGAAGTGATTGTGCAGATCATGGGAATGGGTCCGGTAATTACGACACAGATTCCACAACCCGGCGATTAACAACAAATTCGTTAGTTGGATTCAAATAAAAGTGCCGCAATTCTTTTGAATTGCGGCACTTTTAGTTTGGGCATCTTTAATTTGGGCAATCTATTCTAATCAGTCACCACAGGGAGTTTTAAAGGAAGTCCCCATTCCGCCCAACTGCCATCGTACACCGAAAGATTTTCATAACCTGTAACATTAGCAGCCAGCGTTAAGATGCAGGCAGTAATTCCTGAACCGCAGCTTGTAATTACTTTCTGATCTTTTGCCGCGAGCGAACTAAAAATCTTTTCCAACTCTCTAACAGACTTCAATTCACCACCAGCTAAAACTTCTGGAAAAGGAAGATTCTTCGCATTGGGCATATGCCCCTCACGAACGCCTGGCCGGGGTTCTGGTGCTAAGCCCTTAAATCTTCCTTCGGAGCGAGCGTCTAAGATTTCACAGCTTGGTTCATAAAGCGCTTCTAAAACGACCTCAAAATCACAGAAGAGATTTTCATCCAGCGTGGCAATGAAGTTTCCTGGTTCGGCTGCTGTATAGTTGTCTTTCGAATTTCGCCCTTCGGCTATCCACTTCGGCAGCCCGCCATTTAACACGGCAACCTGCGCATGGCCCATGGCGCGAAACATCCACCAGGCTCTGGGGCTGGCGTACAAACCCACATCATCGTAGACGACAATGACGCTATCTGAATTTACTCCCAGCTTTCTAACTTCTTCTTGGAAGAGTTCAGCTGTAGGCAGCATGTGCGGCAGTGAACTATTTGGTTTACAGATAACCCCATCGTAATCGAACCGGCGCGCACCGGCGATTGCAGAAAAACTTTCTTCGCTGTTTATCGATTTGTAACCAGGAACAACCGGAGGAACAGAAGCATCGAGGACAATAAGCGAACCATCGCCCAGATTTTCCTCGAGCCAGTCCGTCTCAACTAGCGCTGTGTTTAGTTTCGGCATTAAATATTAGCGTTATAGCAGAGCAATGAATTCACGAAGCTTGGCTTTTAGCAGAGATGTGTTGTCCGGTCCGATGCGAATGAGTTGCTTATGAACTTCCTGTAGGTTTTCGATCGAGGCATCGGCATACAGGTACATTAGTGAAGGTTGCACCAATTGGTAAGGGCCTTCCATATTGGTTGTTCGCAAAACATTGTTAATCGCTGCACGCAAAGTGTCATCGAAACTTACGTTTCTAAATCCAATCTCTGCGTAAGCCTGTTGGAACAAAGGTGATAGGGTGCGGTAAAAAGCCATTGCTGCTTCGCTGTCGATCGAAACGAAAGTGCGCACTGCGTTATCGAAACGCGCATGGGCTGATTCGTCCATGACAAACAGATTTTCATCGATATTTCTTACTGCCATCTCCTGCCCTAGGGCACGGTAAGGTAAACCAGTCTGCGGAAACTCGCCGCGACTAATATTTTCAACAAAGACGACAAATTTTCTGACTATTTGATCTTCAGCTAACAGTTGCACTAGAGCGGCGCCGTTTTGCAGTGCTTGCAGGCCATCAAATACGAATGAGTCGGAGGCATTTAGGGAAGGGAGTTGAATGACTACTCCACCGTCTTCTGCCTGAACAACCATTGGTTCTTCTTCGATTTCAACTTCTTCAGGCGGAGGCGCGATCTCAACTTCTTCGACTGCCGTTACGGCAACAGGCGGCGGTTCTGCCTGAGGTTGGATACGAATTTGTGGTAACGGTGTGCTCTGTTGTTGGTTCTGGCTCGGTCTTTCTGTCGGCTCGGCTTCCTGTACCGCAGAAACAGGCGGTTCGATAACCACAGTTGTCGTGCCTTCTGGCGCTTCAAAAGTAGCTGCGAAATAAACGAGTGATAGCAGTGTCAATATTGCCACTGCCGCGATTGCGAAAATACCTGATTTGGACATGATTGCTGCCCGCCCTTACCGAAAGCAGTACGAGTATTCTGGCATAGGGCTTAAAACGCCACAACTCGCAACTTATAGCAGCAGAATGAAGTCAAAAATGTCATTTTTAAGACTTGTTTTCTGCTGCCGAGAGTCTGTGCACCTGTTGAGTATTAGACGCACTGAATTTTTAAAAGTATTACTAGATTAGAACAGGAAATTGCATCTAAGTTTCCTTTTTCTCTAGTCTAAACAAAACAAAAACCCGACCACTGGAAAGTGATCGGGTTTTAGTTAATCTTTAAAATCTAGCTAGCTAGATCTTTGAGAATCCTAGTGTTTCCATGTTGTCCACCAGGTCCCGCCCCGCCGTTGCTGGGTTGGTTTCCTTGTCGATCTTAAGGATGGTGCCGTCCGCGTCTATATAGAACGTCCAGCGATTAGCAAATCCGACTTCCATAAGAACGTCGTATTCACCTGTCATTTCCTTAGTTGGATCAGCAAGGATTGGAAAACCAGCTTCATGCTCTGCGGCAAAAGCAGTGTTATCTTCCAGCGTATCTACACTGGCCATAAAGTATGCAACGTCGAAACTCTGAATTTCTCTGGCACTGTCACGCAGCGCTTTACATTGCATAGTTCAGCCACCGGTAAAGGCTTTGGGAAAGAAAGCGATAATTACAGGCTTATCTCCAGAAAATTGAGATAAGGAGTAAGTTTCGCCATCAGATGCCTGCAGATTGAAATCCGGCGCTTTATCGCCGACTTCCAGAGCTGCCGCAAACTGACTCCCAAGTGCCAACACTGCCACTAAAGCGGACAGTAGGACTCGAGATAGCCGATTGGCAAATTGAGACATAATCTCCTCCAGTTATTGTTAGAGGCCGAAGTGAGAATTGCTCCCTTCAGCGGATTCTTTTGTACCTTTTGTAGGGGAAAATTTCCAGCTATATCGCTTGAAAACCGGGTATTTGGGCTGGATTTTCTATTGCAAGGACTGACATTTTCAGCCGGGATACTAAAACAGTCTGCGGGAGGACCTGACCAGTTGCTCCGATTCGGTGACTAATTCTCCGATTTGCACGTCAATTTGTTGTTTCTGGCCAATAGTCAGTTCGCTGCTGCTGGTTCTTATGCCTTCCAATTTCGCAATGGCGCGGGAAATGTCCCGCGTGTGGCGCTGCAGTGCAAATTGTTTGGCATCTCGCTGGGAGAGTCGATAACGGGGATTTTCCACCTGTACCGTAAAACACTGCCGCACCACCTGCCCCTGCGAATTACGTACATTTGTACAGCGAACCTGGCTAATAAACTGATTCTCTGTTCCCTGAAATGCAGTGTAGGGTGTTGCCGCCACTGATCTTGCCAGGGTCAGATCTGTTTGCGATTTCCCGTAAATGATAGTGAGAAGTTCTTCTCGACGAAAACCAGGCACCAATTCCAGACTTTCGATAATTCGCTCATAGAATAGACTCAGATCTTCTGCCGTATTGAGCAGGCTGAAACCTGACTGGTCTAGCAGATTTTCGCGCACCAGGCGTAATTTCCAGGCGCCATAAATTTCCGCCGCACTGAGGTATTCCTGATCCGTAAGTTCATACAGACGTGAATTGATTAAGTAGTAGAGCTCCTGAAGATCATCTACCTCTTCCCATTGGCTGGCGCGACCATTGTTCTCAATCAGTGAATCGAGAATTGGAATCTGTTCGTGACTGTAGAGACCTGTGTTGATGCGAGCGATCTGCAAGGCTTCGGAGTAAAGCCGAACTGCATTTTCGTAGTCTTCTAACTCGGCATAGAAACGACCCATATCGCCATAGGCTTCCAACAGTGATGGATCGTAAATTCCCAGATCACTCTGAATATTTTCAATTGCCGCCTGGCGAGCTGACAATTCCTGGGAAATTTCCAGGGCACGTGCTTCCTCCACCGCTGAGGATTGTTCCTCCGCTTCAGTGTCCTGGGCACTGATTGCTGCGCTTGTCGTGAGCAACAATGCTATTAGAAGGCTCTGAAAAAACTTCGTCTTCATAGTCGAATCAGTTAATCGATAAACCCCGCACTGGCACCTAATGAAATCGTAACAAGTTTTAACCTTTATATTGAATTTGACCTGAATCAGAACTTAATCGTCCCCTACTGGGACAATGCCTGAAAACATCTCACGAACTCAACTAACTCATTGAATTTCAAGCGCTTATCTACTCAAAAATGCTGCGACAAATTGCCGCAGTGACAATATGCCACATAGGAGTTGGAAATGCGCAACTTTATAATTTTCCTCAGTTTTTTGACTGCTCTTTGGGAGAGATAAGTGAATAAAAAAGTAATAACACTGGCAGTGACCGCAGCCCAGCCCTTTATAGTAATTAGCGGTACTGTGTTAGCACAAGACGACTCCATTGAAGAAATTTTCGTCATAGGTCGTCAGGAATTTATTCAGAAAGAATTTACCGCTAACCGCGCCGGTGCCGCCGTCGATGCCGCTAAACTAATTAACCAGGTGCCAGGTGGCGCCGCCACCAGCAATGGTCCACTCACAGGACAGATTCAATACCGCGGTATGTTTGGTCCCCGCATTAATGTGCGAGTCGACGGCATGCTGATTCACGGCGGTGGCCCGAATTGGATGGCGCCTCCGCTACACCATATTCCAGCCGGATTGATGGAAGAGATTGTCGTCGAGCAAGGAATTGCGTCGATTACAACCGGTGGCGGCATTGGTGGTGCAGCGACTGCATTGTGGAAACGACCCGCCTATAACGGTGGCAATGGCTGGAATTTCACCGGTGATACCGAAGCGGCATTTGGCAGTGTCGATGGCAGCACTTCATTTTCCGGCGTTTTGGGTGTGTCATCCCGCAACCATCGTTTCTACGGTGTCGGTAGTTTCGATCAGGGCGACGATTATGAATCTGCTAAAGGTGAGGTAGACGCAACTGAATATGATCGTGATGTTTATGGCTTCGGTTATGGCTTTAACTCGGGCAATCATGAATTTGATATAAATTACTATCGCATCGAAACCGACGATACCGGCACACCAAGTCTGCCTATGGATATCGATTGGTTTGAAACAGATATCTGGAATGCCAGTTACAGAACCAGCTTCGATAACGTTGGCTTGGAAGTACGAGTTTATGGTTCTGATATTGACCATGGCATGAGCAATTTCTTACTCCGCCCGTCTCCCGATTTTTCAAGCTTGATGTTGCCGCCATTTTTAGGCGACGACAAGCGCATGGTAGATACCGAAAGTGAAGAATCCGGTTTTAAAGTTGCTATCGATTTTCCGCTTGCCGGGGGAACATTCGTATTAGGCATAGAGGGTAAAGATGCTACCCACGATGCCGTTGTGCACGATCCGGACTTTGCACCGTTCTTTGTTACCAATTTCAACGACGTTGAGGTAGATAGTTTTGCTTATTACGGACAGTGGTCCACCACACTGAACGATCGTTGGTATCTGGAGGCGGGAATTCGTTTTGATGATGTCGACATGGAAGCAGGAGTAGTAGACGCCTTTCCCGCTCGACTGGTAGACATGAATCCAATGATGTGGCCAATGGGTACTCCACCCCGAGCCGTCTGGATGCTGCGTGAAGGATTCAATAATGGCGATAGAAGCGAGAGCGACAGCAATGAAGATTGGGTTGTAAAAACTCGTTATCAGGCAACGGACAATTTAGTACTGGAGCTGGGTTTCGCACAAAAAATGCGTTCGCCACTCTATCAAGAACGGTATCTATGGATTCCGCTGGAAGCAAACGCAGGACTTGGTGACGGTAACAACTACATTGGGAATCCAATGCTAGACCCGAAAGAAAGTCGGCAATGGGAAATCGGGCTCGACTGGGAATACGACACTTTCTATTTTTCACCACGAATCTATCGACGCAACGTGGACGATTACATTCAAGGAATTGCCGCTACCAATATGGCAGTAGTAGGTGTATCTGCAAACGCGAACGGCGATCCAACACCACTTATGTTTGCCAATACCGAAGCAGAATTTGAAGGATTAGATCTAACTTTTGGCGCAAGAATAAATGACGACTGGCGCCTTGAAGGCATCTATTCATCAATAGACGGTGAACGGGAAGATATTAACGATCATTTGTATCGCATCATGCCAAACAATCTCCGGCTCTCGGCTTTTTATGAGACCGCGACATTCCAGGCGAAACTTGAACAGGTTTGGACCGCTGATCAGAACGATATCTCAGCAACGAATACCAACGATCCAACTAACGGCAATAATTCCTTTGCTAGTACAGAAGGCCATGCACTTACCAATGTTTACCTGACCTGGGTGTTAGATAACAACTGGATTGTCAGTGCTGGCGCGGAAAACTTGTTTGATGAAGATTACATCGATCATCTAAGTGGATTTAATCGCGTTCTAATGAGCACAGTGCCACGAGGAAGTCGCATGTTCGGACATGGTCGTAACTTTTTTGGCCGCGTTCAATATGAATGGTAGGAATAAAGTCTACTTGTTACTCAAGCTAGTTGCCGGCTGTGTTCACAAAGTGTCGCAGTCGGCATTTTTTTATTTCGATTGCTATGCCTGTTGGCTGAGACGCCAACGCAAGGTATCAATTCTGTCCTGACCAAAAAACACCTCTCCGTTTAACAGGAAGCTGGGTACTCCCCAGTGTCCTGCGGCATCGAGCGCTTCCTGATTTTTTGTGACTTGATCCAGATGGTTGCCATCTTCAATAGCGGCACGCATTTGAGATAAATCTAGCCCTATTGAAGCTGCGGTTTCTGCCAGATGCTCTCCTTCATTCCAGCCTTTGGTTCCACCGAAAATAAGATGGGAGACTGCCTTTACAAATTCGATACCTTGACCCTGTCGTTCTGCTTCCACACCTAATTTAGTCAGCTCGTAGATGTACGGTTGCTCCTTGGCAATCTCATAGGTTTTCATGTCCTGCACAATAGGATCCGGATCCGGCCAGACACCGGCCATGCCAAGAAATTCGGCACGCCGTAACCAATCCATACGGATGTATTTGGCACGCTTTAAATTTTCCGGACTAAAAAAATCGGGTCTTCTTACTGCTAATGGCAGAACCGGTCGCAATACCACTTCCACATCAAAGTCCTGTTCCAGGCGCAACAATTCAGGAGTTGCCAAGTAGGAGTACGGACTGCGAAAGGAAAAAAAGACTTCGATGATTTGCGTCATTTGCTTCGACTATTATTAGAAAGTAGCAATAGGATTTAAAGGCGATCCAGTACCACCTTCAACGCGAATCGGTGCAGCAGTGAATAAAAATTCGGGCCGACCGTGTCGCACCGCCTCTTCCGCTACCGCTTCTAAATCCAGGTTATCGAAGATTGGCATACCAAGCGCCACAAGAATCAATGCGTGTACGGGGGAATCAAAATCAGTGACTCCGGAAGGTTTTACATCCAACGCACTGTCGCTACCGATCAATGCAACGTTTCGCTCTTTTAACCAGGCGACACTGCTTGCATGAAGTCCGGCTGAGTCCTGTGCCAAATTCCAGGGACCTACAGCATCACGTCGAGGCCAGCGTCCGGTGCGAATCAGCACAATATCGCCGGTACCGATGGTAATGCCGTGTTCCTCTTCCCATTCCTCCAGCCATGCCGGGGTAATAGCCGTGCCGTTTTCCAACCAATCAACTTCGCGCAACCTGGGAAAATCCAACACAATGCCACGCCCGAAAATGCCATTGCCAAATCCCGCAATCGAAAGTTGCGCGCAGCCTTCTTCGGTGACTTCGTCTTCTGAATAGCCGTTATACATGGTGCCGAATTGGAAGCGATGACAGAGTGCATCCAGATGAGAATGGGCGTAACCATGGTAAGACACGCCGATGAAATCACCAGACCAGGGGCCCGGGCTGCTGCCAACAGCAGTCATGCGATGATCATAAGGATTACCGTTGTCCGCCGCCGCATCGGTAAGAATAGGATGAGCCATGGAAACAGACACACCGGTTTCTACGAGCTGCGCTGCGGCTACCCGGGTTTCATCGGTAATTAGATTAACGGTGCCCAATTGATCGTTAGCTCCCCAGCGTCCCCAGTTAGACAGGGTTTCAAACCAGCCATAAACCTCTTCCTGGCTTAATTGTTCTTGCGCAATAGATTGGTTCAACAATGAAGCTTAAAACAATAGAGCTATTGTTATGACAATTTTCATTTTCTTATACATAACTTTCTCCTAGAGACTCCCTAGCCATTCATCATCAGATTCTTCTGAGATGTCTGCAAATAACGGTGAAGATAAATAACGCTCTCCAGTATCTGGAAGCATTACGACGAAGCTACTATTAGCTGGAGCATCGGCCGCGACTTTGAGTGCGGCTGCCATAGTGCCACCGGCAGATATTCCGCAAAATATGCCTTCTTCAGCCGACAAACGTTTGGCTGTCGAAATCGCTTCGTCGTCTGTAACCGTTACGAGCTCATCAACTACGCTCTTATCTAAAACGCCGGGAATAAAATCTGGAGTCCATCCCTGAATCTTATGGGGTTGCCACTCTTTACCGGAAAGCAGTGCTGCTGCTTCTGGTTCCGTGGCAATGATTTTTACATCCGGGCGCGCCAACTTAATCATCTGGCTGGCACCGGTCAGCGTGCCGCCGGTACCCCAGCCGGTAACAAAATAGCCAAAATCTTTGCCGGCGAAATCTCTAAGTATTTCTGGACCAGTGGTATTGCGGTGATAGGCCGGATTGGCAGGATTTTCAAACTGACTGGCAAGAAACCAACCGTGTTGCATGGCCAGTTCTTCCGCTCTGCGCACCATACCAGTGCCTCTTTCTGCCGCCGGAGTAAGGATGACCTTAGCCCCCAGGGCTTTCATGATCTTGCGGCGTTCAACTGAAAAAGTTTCCACCATGGTGGCCACAAAGGGGTAGCCTTTTGCGGCACAGACCATTGCCAGAGCGATACCCGTGTTTCCTGAAGTCGCCTCCACCACGGTTTGGCCTGGTTGGAGGGCTCCACTCTTTTCGGCATCTTCGATGATGGCGATGGCCAATCGATCTTTAACCGAAGCCAAAGGATTAAACGCCTCCAGTTTGGCATAGATATTCTGGTTTTCTGGCGCCACTCGTTGCAGTTTTACGACTGGCGTATTACCAATCGTTTCAAGAATGTTTTGGTAGATCATGAAGGGTTCCTATTCAGCAACTGCTCAAATCGAATGGCAAATCATAGGCAATAGCCAGTAAAACCGAAACCACTATTTTTGCTGCGACTATTGACCGTAATCAATTAGCTATTTTAATCAACTCTTACACTGACATTCATACACAACCACCAATTGCTTGGAGGCCAGGCATGAGTCAGCGCAAACAATATGAAGTGAAGGTGAAACAAAAACTGGAAGATTTGGAACGAGAAATCGACAAACTCAAAGATCAAGTTGAAGAAATGGCAGAAGATTTAGTCTCTGAAGAGCATGAAAACTTGCAAAAACTCCAGGCTTTAAGCAAAAAAACCCGGGGGAAGTTTGAAGAACTGCTTGAAGCCAGTGATGAAGCTTTCGAGACCATGCAGGATAACCTGGAAGAGTATTGGGCCAGCGTGGGTCGAGAAATGAAAGCCTTCGATGTGAAAGTCAACGACGACTGATTTCCTGTTGCAAGCGCAGTGTCACACAACCTTTATTAGACGACTCGGTATTTATTCTTTCATGTGAACTCGAATTAGGTTTGCGAGAACCTTCATTCGCTATTGTCTGCATGACAAAAAGCATCAGCTGCGTTAACCTCAAGCCCAGTATTTCAGGAACTTAACACGCTGTTTTCACAGTGTATGCCGAACCTTAACGAGGTATTTATAATGATAAAAATTTGGCAGTTCTTTCGTTCCACCCAGTCCCTCATCCAAGGACTCGCTGTGCTCACCCTTTCGTTGGCGGTCAGTGCAGGTTCGATCGCGCAAGACTCGGTTGAATGGACAACCTTGGGTAATGACTTCGCTCACACCCGTTCCACCAGTGCGACCCAGATCACTGCGGAAAATTTTGCTGACCTGGAAGTAGCATGGGAATGGAATGGAGCAAGTTTCGAGGCACAAAGTGGACGCTCAACTCCTAGCTACATTAATGGCAAGCTGTTCACCGTAGCCGGTGCACGGCGTCATGTTGTTGCTATTGACCCGGCATCGGGAGCAACCATTTGGTCTTATCGTGAACCCGATACCGGCCGCTGGGAATATTCCATGCGTGCCGACTACGGAAAGGGCGTAGGCTATGCCAATATTGATGGTCGCGATGTAATCTACGTAATTTCACCGGGCTTTTTCCTTACCGCCCTTGATGCTGAAACCGGTCGCCCATTAGAAGGATTCGGTGAGGCAGTGCCCATTGAAGGTTTTCCGGAAACTGGGGTGGTCGACTTACTCAAGGATTTGGGTCACCCCTATGATCCCTATGAAGGAATTCCTTTAGAGCGCGGTTATATCACGTCCTCTTCGCCACCGATCGTAGTCAATGATGTGGTGATTGTCGGAAACTCTGCGGAACAGGGCTATAACCAGTCACGAATTGAAAATGTGCCTGGGGACATTCTTGGCTACGATGCCCGCACCGGTGATTTTCTCTGGAAGTTCAATGTAATTCCTCAGCCCGGTGAGTACGGTCATGAAACCTGGGAAAACGATTCCTGGCAATACACCGGCGATATCTCCTCCTGGGCACCGATTTCAGCCGATCAGGAATTAGGTTTGGTTTACATACCTACCAATGGAGTCACCATCGATTACTACGGTGGTCATCATCCCGGCGACAATCTCTATGGCACCAGCCTGATCACTCTGGATGCTAGAACCGGCGAACGCGCCTGGCATTTCCAGATGGTGCATCACGATATTTGGAACTTCGATACGCCCACTGCTCCAATTCTCTTGGATACCGAGAATGGCCCCATCGTTGCTCAAGCCACTAAGCAAGGCTATGTTTACGCGTTTAATCGCGAAACCGGCGAACCAGTCTGGCCAATCGAAGAAACTCCGATGCCGGCTTCAACCGTTCCAGGCGAGCAATTGTCACCGACGCAACCTATTCCATCAAAGCCTGCGGCATTTGAATATGTTGGCTCCAATGAAGAACTATTAGTGGATTTCACACCGGAGTTAAAACAGCAGGCATTGCAAGCTGTCGCAGAATTCCAGATGGGCCCGCTTTTTAATCCACCCATGCGCGCCAATGATCCTTCGGGTAAGCAATCAGCACTAATGTGCCCTTCTGGTGCAGTGAACATCACCCACCCACCAGTTGCAGATCCTGAGTCTGGCGTCATGTACATCATGTCTCGCTATAGTTGCGGTGCTCGCAGACTGGTTTCAGGGGAAGAAGCTGATACTTATTACGACGCGCCGACTGGTGTCACCCTGTCGCAGTATGCTGCGGCCAGCGGTGGACCTTCACCGCGTCACCCTGCCGGAATTCCTTTATGGAAGCCTCCCTATAGCAGGATTACAGCGATCGACATGAACAGCGGCGATCATTTGTGGATGCTACCGGCTGGTGATACACCTGATCGCATTCGCAATCTGCCTGCGCTGGAGGGTGTGGACATCGGCAATACCGGTTCTGGAGCAGTTGGACAGATGGTGGTAACTGGCAATATGCTGGTTTATACCAATGTTGATAGTGGTGGCACACCCCATCTGTTTGCTGTCGATAAGCAGAGTGGTGAAGAACTGGCACGGGTAGAAGTACCAGCGACAACTCGCTATGGCATGAGTTCATGGGTGCACAATGGCAAGCAACACATCATTTTGCAGACCGGAAGCTCTTTAACTGCGATGGCCTTGCCTAATTAGAGGTATAGCCCGATTCCATTAGCACTGGGGACCAAGTAAACTGCTAGTCCCCTTGCGGTGGCAAAAGAATTTAATAGAAATAGAAAAACTAGAACCAAGAATTAGAAGTTAGATAACAATCGAGGAGTAAATCGATGAAGAAAACTTTATTGTTCACATCAGCTGCTTTGATAACTGCAGCAGCTACCTTTACCGCGGTAAATTCTCAAGATAATGAAATGAGCTTCTTCATTACCAGTGTTGGATCTGGTGATGGTGCGAATCTGGGTGGATTAGCCGGTGCAGATGCGCACTGCGATGCCCTGGCTTCGGCGGCGGGTTCCCGCGGTAAAACCTGGCGCGCCTATTTGAGCGTACACGCTACGGCAAACTCGCCAGCCATAAATGCTAGAGATCGAATTGGTTTCGGACCCTGGTATAACGCTAATGGAGTTGAAGTTGCGTCAAACCTCAATGTGCTTCACGGGCCAAGCAACAACTTGAACAAGCAGGGATCGCTTTCCGAAAGTGGTGACACCATTTTAGGTCGTGGCGACACACCAAATCAGCACGACATTCTTACGGGTTCAACCTTAGATGGTCGCACCGTTGATGATGGTTCAAACCATACCTGCAATAACTGGACTAGTAGTGGTGCAGGTTCTGCCCATGTCGGTCACTTCGATCGCACCGGTGGTGGCGCTAATCCCACTTCCTGGAACAGCGCACACGGTTCGCGCGGATGCAGCCAGGAAGATCTGGTTGGAACTGGTGGAAACGGCTATTTTTATTGTTTCGCAATTGATTAAATAGTCAGCGTTAATTTCTACGCACACACAAAATGGTGCGATTGATTTTCAATCGCACCATTTTTTATTCAGGAAGGGAAAATGAAACTCTACGGAATGCAGCAAAGCAGATCATTCAGGTGTTTGTGGGCATTGGAAGAAAGTGGGCTCGAGTACGAGTACGTTCCAGTAAAATTGCGCACTGAAGCGGCTGTACCCGACAGCGCTCAGAATCCAAACTATCTCGCTGTCAATGTACAAGGCAAAGTGCCATCACTAGTCGATGGCGATATGACCTTGACGGAAAGTGTTGCCATTCTTAATTACATTGCACGGAAAGCACCTGATTCTGGGCTGATCCCGAGCGAAGACGATCAGGTTCTGGCAAAACATGACGAATTGGTTTCGTTCGTGCTCGCTGAGCTTGAACAGCCTCTTTGGAGTAAAGGTAAACACATGTTCGCTCTACCTGAAGAACAACGTATACCGCAAATGTTTGATACTGCGAAATTTGAATTTGCTAAAGCTATAAATGCCTTAGACCATTTGTTAGGAGATGATGAGTTCGCCATTGCCAATAAGTTCAGCATGGTAGACATACTGCTCGCTCAGACTTTTAATTGGGCAATCCGATTCGAATTTGACGTACCACAAAAGTATGTGGATTTACGCAATAGACACTACGACCGTCCGGCAGCAAAGCGCGCCATGGACCTAATCAGCTAACTATGATTCGGATATTACTTCTATTTGGCTTCAGCGTAATTGCAAGTTTCAGTTACAGCCAGCTAAATAACCAGGGTGCAATTACTACAGAAGATCTCGATTTTTACTTACTCCAGTCTTTTCTCGCCGGGGATACAAAAAGCCGAATAGCGCTCAACCATATCGGCATTCAAGTTCGCTACCAGAATTCAGAATATTTGATTACTGCGGTGTTGGAAGGCTATCCCGCGCACGCCGCAGGAATAGAAAGAGGCGACATAATTCAGACGGTAGATAGCGAGCCCTTCCATCCCATTCATTCCTTTAATGTCGAGCAAGACTCCTACGGCGCTTATCTACCGACTACCCGCGCACATGAACTCCGCGTGCAACGGGGTAATAGCACTTCTGCAATCACCTTAAGGCCAGTTTTTGAAAATCTTTTCGATAGCTATCGCAGCGCCACCGCAAA
This sequence comes from Pseudomonadales bacterium, assembly GCA_012103535.1. Lineage (GTDB taxonomy): Bacteria > Pseudomonadota > Gammaproteobacteria > Pseudomonadales > Pseudohongiellaceae > UBA9145. The sequence continues at coordinate 553,940 of WLWQ01000002.1, read as the reverse complement.
TTCAGTGCTGGAATTTTCCGCCGGTAATAAAATAATCGGTTATATTCGGTTCTGGGCACTTAGCCGCAGCACCAGCGACATGATTAACTATCAGGAATTGCTAAGCAGCCTGGATCATTGTGACGGAATAATTTTTGACCTGCGCAATAGTTTTGGTTTTCTGGATTCACAGCATCTGGATTTAGTGTTTAATGACAAAGAAAACTATTTCACTGTCAGTGAGCCAGCAGACCTCAATTTTAACTTTGCTGAAATTTCTCCCAATCTTGAGTTTAACAACTACCGCAAACCAATCGCTGTACTATTAAATGAAGATACGCAGGGAGGACCGGAACTTTTTGCCTATCAACTCGACAAGTTAGAACGGGTTGTAAGCCTGGGTAGCGCAACACCAGGAAGAATAGGAAGTTTTTTTGTTGAGCGCAGTGCTGATGCAACTTCAATTAATTACCGCGCAGCTCAAGAAATACTTATAGATGGTAAGCGCTTTGAAGATGTGGGCAATCGACCGGAGATTGAGGTTCCTTTTCCTTATGAAAGCACGACTCGCGGCGATCCCCAGTACGATGCCGCAGTGAATGCACTACTCGGCATTATTTGACAAACTCTCAAGCTTCCTCGCTCTGATCTTTCCAATGTAGATTGCGATAATCGAAGCCCTTTTCCAGGGTTGGCTTAATTACCTCGAAATAAGGTGATAGGTCAAAGTCTCGCGGCGTAAAGTGGGTGAAATGGTGTCTGTAAAACTGCGGCACTTCCCCTTCTGTGCCCTGCTCACCATCTCGCTTTGGCAAGATTGGATAATCGATCGATTGGAACGACTCTGCAATCAGGGTCGAGCAAATTACCTTAGTAGGTTCTCCACTTCCCAAGGAAATCATAGCGCGCCGATAACGATTCGGGACTGGCGGCTTTTGAATAATGTAACGGATCAAATCAATAACATTTTTTAGATCATATTTATGACCTAACTTTGATTTGGCATAGTGTAAGAGACTCTCTCGGTCTTGCTCAGTCAAATTTGCCGGTCGACAGATGCGTAAATTGAAGTCTTCATAGTGCTTGAGGCTGACGATTCTAACCCCGTCCATGAGATCCGCTTCTAACAAGGTTTCCTGGTCGGCGCTATCGCCTGCGTTACCGATAAACAGGCAGGCATGAGACCAGGAAGACTGGGTTAAGTATTTAATTGCGATACTAATCCTGGTATTACCTTCAACCAGAACAATATCGCCGGTCTTTAGGACGGTAGCAACATCATCGATACTCACCGTGTCGAGTCGCTGATACCCCTTTTGCGCTTTCGATAAAAAACTCGCCAGTCGTGTACCAATCGCTCGACTGATAGAAGCAATCACTAAGAATATTCTCCAATTAGCTTGTGTCTTAAATCAGCACCCTTTCTCTTCTTCAATTTTTTATCGGCTGATTCTTCTTTCTGATTTTAATTCTCAGGTATACTAGCCCGCCTCGGCACGTACAGAAACAACCTTTTTTAGAAAGATTTCCGCAGTGCATATTAATAGGAGTTAGAAAATGACCACGGCCTACAACAAATTCTTTATCAATGGCGAATGGGTAGAGCCCGGCGGCAGAGATACATTGGAAGTCATCAACCCAGCTAACGAAGAAGCATTTGCCACTATCAGCCTGGGCAATGCCGACGATGTCGATGCTGCTGCCAAGGCTGCTCGAGCTGCATTCGAAAAATGGTCACAGTCTTCCATCGAAGAACGTAAAACTGTCATCAGCAACATCATTTCTGGATTAAAAGCACGTGGCGAAGAGATGGCAATAGCAATTTCAAATGAAATGGGGGCACCTATGGGTCTGTCTAAAACAGCCCAACTCGGAAGCGGGCTCGGTCATTTCATGAGTACTTTGGGCGTGCTGGAAAGTTACGAATTTGAAGAAATCAGGGGTACGACGAAGATTGTGAAGGAACCCGCCGGAGTCTGTGGATTCATCACACCCTGGAATTGGCCATTGAATCAGATCGCTTGCAAAGTGGCCCCAGCAATCGCAGCCGGTTGCACCATGGTATTGAAGCCGAGCGAAATCGCTCCCGTCAGCGCCTATATTCTGGCTGAGGTTATCGCCGAATCCGGCCTGCCAGCCGGCGTATTTAATCTGGTTAACGGTGACGGACCTACCGTTGGTGCGGCGATCTCTGCCCATCCGGACATCGATTTAGTTTCTTTTACTGGCTCCACTCGTGCCGGCCGCGAAGTGGCGAAAGCTGCTGCCGATGGTATCAAGCGAGTTACCCAAGAATTGGGCGGTAAGTCAGCTAATATTATTCTCGACGATGCCCCAGATTTTGGTCGAGCTGTCGCAGGCGGTGTCGCGGGTTGTTTTGGCAACAGCGGCCAATCCTGTAATGCGCCAACCCGAATGCTGGTACCAAAAGCTCGCATGGCAGAAGCTATTGAAGTGGCCAAAGCTGCCGCTGCTAAATCTGTCGTAGGTGATCCGCAAGCGGAGACTACTCGCCTGGGTCCAGTCGTGAGTGAATTGCAATTCAATAAGATTCAAGGACTGATAGAGAAAGGCATTGAAGAAGGTGCTGAACTTATAACCGGTGGTCCAGGCCGCCCTGAAGGATTGGATAAGGGCTATTACGTTCAACCTACTGTTTTTGCCAATGTCAGCAACGACATGACGGTAGCCAGGGAAGAAATTTTTGGCCCGGTTCTTTCTATTATTGCTTACGACGATGATTCTGATGCAATTAGCATCGCTAACGACACAGATTATGGCTTGTCGGGTTATGTATCCGGCGATCCGGAACACGCCCAGTCTGTTGCCCGCCAACTTCGTACAGGTAATGTGCATATTAATGGTGCCGGTCCGGACTTCGCCGCACCCTTCGGCGGTTATAAACAATCCGGTAATGGTCGCGAATGGGGCGTCGAAGGATTCGAAGAATTTCTCGAAACCAAAGCCATGATGGGAGCGGTTGCTAAAGAAGCATAAATCTGAAGCGTAGCTCACTAATCAAATTCTAAGTGACTTACTAAGGACAAGAAGGAACAATCCTATGGGAATTGAAGTACAAAAGAACTCCATCGACATCGGCATTATTGCCAAAGACATCGATGCCATGATGACTTTCTATGGCGAATCACTGGGCCTGGATCTAGAAGCGACGATCCCAATGCCCGGCGGTGGCACCATGAATCGATTCAAGGTGGGGGACAGCATCGTCAAGGTAATCGCACTTGATCCTGCACCTGCAGCTGAAGCTGAACCAGGTGGAATTCGTGCAGCGAGCGGATACCGTTATTGGACGATCCATGTACCAGACCTCGAAGGCATCGTTGGCAAAGTGGAAGCAGCTGGCGGCAAGGTTGTGGTTCCTATTCGAACAATTCGCGAAGGAGTAGCAATCGCTTTTGTAGAAGATCCCGACGGCAACTGGGTAGAGTTGTTAGAAAATAGCTAGAAAACGGCCTATTTCTCCGATCTCTTCGTTGCGAGGAAAAATTCAATACTCATGTATTAATGTACACTCCATTTGAGTTTTTCCTCGCGCCTCGACCTCAAAGAAATATTCTCGTTTTTTATAAGACTGGTAGAATCGTTAAATGCAATTCGATAAAGATCTGGCATCACCCAATAAAGATATGTTTCTAAAAACCAGGGACATGTTATTGGCAATCGATGGCGTAGAAGAAACCAAGAAAGAAAAAATCACTACCTATTCTTTCAACGGATCAGCTTTGTGCCACATGCGCACCATGCCCCATGGTATTGACATCGGATTTCTTAAAGGTGCGCTAATGGAAGACAAGCATGGGCTTCTCCATGGTGAAACTAAACGGATGCGCGTTCTTAGCTTAGAAAAAATTAACAAGAAAGAAATTCTATACTATGTCGATCAGGCAATTATGCTAAACAAGTAATGCAATGTTAGAGATTAGACCAAACTGCGAACTTTGTAATAAAGACTTACCGCCGAATTGTACGGATGCCTGCATCTGCAGTTATGAATGTACATTTTGCAAATCATGTGTTGATAATGAATTAAGAAATGTGTGCCCGAATTGCGGAGGTGGTTTCGTGCAACGTCCCATAAGACCGAGCATCGCCCATCGGGAAGGTATAGGACTTAAGCATCAACCCGCGTCAGAAAAACGCGTCGTTACGAAACGAAGCAGAGATGATATTTCTACATTCGTAAATACAATAAAAAACACTTCCCCCGAACAAAGATGAAACAAAAAAAAGGATTCGAATGAATCCCTTTTCATATTCGAAAATTCGAAATGTTACCAAATACTTCGAGCCTTCAATTCGATATCGAAGGTGTTACCGCCTTCCTGGCCGACATGGATCATAAATGTATCCGCGTCTGGATTGCTGTAGCCGAGGGTAGGCATCCCGAATCCTGACACGTCTTCAAATTTTACTGAGTTCGCAGTGATCTCAACGAGTTCCAGTTTTTGTGCAGTTTCCGTGCGTGATTGAAAGCCAGCATCCCACTGTTGGATGTGAAGAACCAGTGAGCCTTCAACTTCTTCGATAGTAATTACTTCAAACATACTGGTGGCGTCGGCTCCAGTCATGCGGACTGCGGCCATTAGTGAACGACCTTCGGTTGAAATCCAGTTTTCTTCCAATTGGTTAGGACCTAAATTGCCTGCCCAGTTTCCTGTCATCCAGCTAAGTTGCTCGATAGTGGCAGGTGGTCCAGCGAAAACACTACTGGCCATGACGACCAAAGATGATGCCACTAGGGCTTTAATTAACTTCCTCATTATTTACTCCACTCTTTATAAAACTTAAAAAATCTACTGCGTTACTTTTTCTAACCAGGCATCTAATGATTCCCAGTTCATTCGAAACATGTGTGGCGCACTATCTAGAATCGCCGCATCTAAATCAACTCCAGCTTCGGTCAATGCATCTACTGTTTCGCCGAAGCGATCAGCCCAGCCCAATTGGTCGGCGCCGCCAATTCTGAGATAGACCGGGAATCCCGCTAGTGGTCGATTATCCACAACCGAGGTTGCTAATGCAGGCACCGCCGCTACACCAAAATAATTTTGTGGATTGCGTCGCGCGATTTCCAAGGCCGACATGCCACCATTGGAAATGCCCGCCAGAAGAACTTTGCCTGACGTTATGTAATCTCTCTTTTGCAGTTCAACGATTAGCTGCTCTACTTTGTGATTGTTTTCTTCACCGCGGAAGGCGCGATTATTGGGTGATATAGGTACTACAACATTAAAGCCTCTTTCAGCGAAGCCTCCACCTAACCAGATTGAAGTATCCCTTGAAATAGAAGCGTTACCTGGTCCACCACCCATCAATACCACAAGTGGTGCAGGCGAATCGGTTGTCTCGGCAGGTCTCACCATAAACACGCCGAGTACTGATCCATCATCCAGTGTGATTCTTTCTTGAGCCGCAACCAGGGAGGAGATAAGAAGAGAAGCAAAGAGAATGAGAGCTTGTGCTTTTTTCATGTTTTATCCCTTCTATTTTTTGTGGCGATTTATTTTATTAATCGGATTTTTCTCGACTCTTATAAATGTCTTCGAAACGATCCTGTAAGCGACGCATTCCGCCCAACCAGCGATCATAGTCATCGGTCTTACGCCGCATGTAGGTTAGCACCTCTGGATGCGGCAATACTAGGAAGCGCTCATCCGCAAGCGTTTCAATGACCGTATTTGCCAGCTGCTCGGGCTCAAGCATCCCATCCAAACCTGCCACGCCACCGTCGCCGCCAGCCGTCATTGCCGTACGAACTGCCTGCGGACAAAGTACTGAAACCCTAATTCCTTTATTGCCATAGGTAATGGATAACCATTCTGCAAAACCAATGGCAGCATGCTTGGTAACGGCGTAGGGAGCCGAGCCAACTTGATTAAGCAAACCCGCAGCGGATGAAGTATTCAGGAGATAGCCTTCTCCTCGTTCCAACATTCCTGGCAGCACGGCTCTTGCCGCAAATACATGGGACATAAGATTAATATCCCAGATTGCCTGCCATTTATCGGTTGCAATGTTTTCACCACCAGGCGTAAAAATTCCCGCGTTGGAACAGAACAAATCGATGTGGCCAAAAGCATCTAACGTTTTAGCCACTAGCTCTTCAACCTCCTCTTCTTTACCAACATCGCAGGTTATGCCAAGAGTCTGGGTTTGATCATTGATATCGCTGACAGTGGCTCTAACTCCTTCGCTATTTATATCAGTAACGACAATAGCCGATGCTCCTTCATTGGCGAAGCGTTCACACAAGGCTTTGCCAATTCCACTGGCCGCGCCGGTTACTACAACAACTCTATCTTTAACTTGCATCTATTGAATTCCTATCCGGCATCTGCGGAAACTGCTCTTCCAAGTCTTTCGTTTATGATTTCTTCTGCGTCGTCGACGATTCGTGTAATCAATTCTTCAACTGTCGGTATGTCATCGATTAAACCTACAACCATCCCCGCTGACCAGATGCCTTTATCCAGTTCACCGGTATCGAATAGCTCTCTACCTTTCACTCCTGCAACCAAGGGCTGTATGTCTTCAAATTTTGTATCACCCGGCTGCTGCTCAATTTCAACGACTTGTTCGGCGATGCTGTTTTTGAAAACTCGTGCTGTGTTTCTTAAGGTTCGGTAGATTAGTGACGTATCTAATTCAGTAGCATCAACCATGGCTTGTTTCACCTTTTCATGAATAGGTGCTTCTTGAGTAACCATAAAGCGGGTGCCCATGTTAATTCCATCTGCGCCCATCGCTAAGGCTGCAGCGAGACCACGACCATCGCCGAGACCACCGGAGGCGAGAAAAGGAATTTTGAGCCGGCGGGCGGCGAGTGGTAACAGAATCATGTTGGTAACATCGTCTTCCCCAGGATGACCAGCACATTCGAAGCCATCTACGCTTACCATATCGCAACCTATTTTTTCGGCTTTTAATGAGTGTCGAATCGAAGTGCATTTATGAATAACTTTGATGCCCGCACCTTTAAACAAAGGAAGAAAAGGTTCTGGATTGCGACCGGCTGTTTCTACGATCTTGATTCCGGAATCGACAATAGCTTGCGCATATTCTTCATAAGGCACCGGTTTAATAGTTGGCAAAATCGTAAGATTTACAGCGAAGGGTTTGTCGGTCATGTCGCGACAGCGCTGAATTTCTTTCTGTAAATCTTCTGGAGTCGGTTGAGTAAGTCCGGTGAGAATACCTAAACCTCCCGCATTAGAGACTGCCGATGCCAGCTCAGCTAATCCAACCCATTGCATACCTCCCTGAACGACTGGATGTTGGATGCCCAGCATCTCTGTAACTCTTGTGCGCATTTCTCCTTACTCTCCCTTTCAATATTTTATGGTAGGCCGTGAAAGCCCCAGATATAGGGCGTTCCACAAACGGAGAGCTAGTTTACGTGGTCTCGCTCGACGGTGCAAAGACGTGAGATTTGTTACATTTTCTGTGATATATTTGCGAGCTTTTGTGGGATCAGCCAACAAAAATTACCCTCTGGATTCAACTCCAGTTGAGCATGATCTGACATTCGTTTTTTAGAAAAACTACCGTAGAGCCATTTTCAAAAATGGCCGTAGAGCAATTTTAAATGAATGGCCGTAGAGTCATTTCGAAGAATGGCCGTAGAACCATTCTCTTAGAATGGCCGTAGAGCCATCCTAAACCAATGGCCGTAGAGCCATTCAAATTGAATAGCCGTAGAACAACGGACAAGAACATTAAAATACCAACGGAGAGACACATGATACGTAAACTACTGGTTTCCAGTATTGCTACAGCTACCGCAATGGCTGCCGCCCCTGTTTTAGGGCAGTCACAGAGTGGTCAGCAAGCGATCGAAGAGATCGAAGTATTTTCAACTAGCCGCCGATCAGAAGGCCTGGCGGATGTTAATGCTTCAGTTTCAGTGATCACCGAAGAAGAACTGGATCTCATTGCCCACACCCATTATCAGGAAGCCTTGGCCCGAATCCCTGGTGTAAGTGGACATCGAAACAATGGTCAAGAGAGCTTAATGGCAATCCGTTCTCCTGTACTTACCGGAGCTGGTGCTTGTGGTGCGTTCCTTGTAGCTGAAAATGGTATTCCAGTACGGTCTGCAGGATTCTGTAATGTTAACGAAATGTTCGACGTCCATTCAGAGGCTGCCGCAAGTTTGGAAGTTATTCGCGGACCCGCCAGTGCTTTCTGGGGTTCGAATGCGTTACACGGACTGGTTAATGTTGTATTACCAAGCCCAGGTGATGTGGGAGAACTGACTTTAGAAGCTGGTCCTCGCGGATCTTCTCGAATTAAAGCAGCATATGGTCGAGATTATGGAAATTTCGCCCAGTCACTCCATATCACTGGAGTGAGTGAAGAAGGTTATCGCGATGATTCAGGTGTTGATCAGCAAAAATTAAGCTGGCTTTATGAATACACTCTGGACAATGGCGTGCAGATGGATGGAGGCATCAGCTACATTAACCTGAATCAGGAAACGGCAGGATTCGTCGTAGGCACCGACGCTTATGAAGATACTAATCTAAGAGATTCGAACCCTAATCCTGAAGCCTATCGAGATAGTGTAAACGGTCGTATCTGGACGCGCTTCTCTTATGAATCAGGGGATACCCTCTATACTGCGACTCCTTATTTTCGCGAAGTTAACATGAACTTCGTGCAGCACTTCTTACCCGGCCAGCCAATCGAAGACACGGAACATCGCAGCCTCGGTATCCAACTAGCTGCGTACACAGATCTTGGTGGTGATGCAGAATTTTCTTATGGCTTGGATGTGGAAAGCACGGACGGCAATCTCTTGCAGTTCCAACCAAATCCAACTCAAGGACCCTTGTTCTTGAGAAGAACAATTCCGGCCGGTGCTCACTACGATTACGAAGTGGAAGCGCGCCAGATTGCCCTGTTTGCCAACTACGATGTAGCACTTTCTGAGAACTGGGATCTATCCATTGGCGCCCGCGCGGAAAAAATGAAGTACGAGTATGACAACCAGATGCTTGACGGGCGCACCGACGATCAAGGTGTTGCTTGTGGCTTCGGTGGTTGCCGCTATTCGCGCCCGGCGGATCGTGATGACAGCTTCGACGATATTTCTCCGAAACTCGGATTGAGCTATCAGCTAAATGACAATAACAGTCTGCAACTTCGTGCCCAGCGTGGCGTTCGAGCACCACAGGCTACCGAGCTTTATCGCTTACAGGGATCGCAAACCATTGCCGATCTGGATTCTGTTGAATTAGACAGCTACGAGATTGCATTCCGCGGTGCTGGCAGTGACTGGGATTACACTGCTTCTGCCTATTGGATGCAGAAAGAGAACGAAATTTTACGTGATAGCTCGCGAACCAATCTGAATGGAAGCGAAACAGAGCACCGAGGAGTGGAAATTGGTGTTGGCTACAGCCTTTCTGATCGTTTTACTATTCGGGGCTTGCTAAATATTGCAGAGCATACCTATGAAAACGATTTAGTATCCGGTGGTATTAATATCAACGGCAACGATATCGATACAGCGCCAAATACTTTCGGAAATGTGCGTTTCACCTATCGCCCTAATGACGATTGGTTAGCAGAACTGGAATGGGCGCACATGGGTGACTACTACACTAACCCGGAAAATACTGCCGATTACGGCGGCCATGATCTGGTTAATCTGCGTATGCAATATAATGCCAGCGATGATTTACTGTTGTATCTAAACGTAATGAATCTAACTGATGAGAAATACGCAGAGCGCGCTGACTGGACTACGTTTACCGGAGATCGCTACTTCCCTGGCGAACCAGCACGAATATTCGCTGGTTTCACCTGGAATTATCGATAAATACCAGTCATTACAATGAACTAAAAAATGCCGGCGTGAGTCGGCATTTTTTATTCAGCAAATTTATTAAGAGTGCAATTTGACAAATAGCAACGAAAAGAACCACTACGAATTCCTGCTCGATTATTTTGCGTCGAATCAGGCCGAGGATCCGGCGCGTATTTCCCACCCGGAATTGGAAGTGTATCGATCAGTCAAGGATGAGAGTGAGTTACGCTCTGCTGCAGTTTTACTGCCAATTACGCGGCATGAACACAATGCCGAAAGTCAGCTAGTGCTAACCGTTCGATCGGAAAACTTAAAAAGCCATGCCGGACAGATTAGTCTGCCCGGTGGCACTCAGGAAGATCATGACGACGATGCCAGTGCCACCGCGCTGCGAGAAAGTGAAGAAGAAATTGGGCTGCAATCAGATCAAGTTGAAGTTATCGGACGGCTAGGAACTCTTGCCTTGCCATCAGGATTTCTTATTACACCTATCGTTGGCATCATTGAAAACGATTTGGAATTTGTAGCACAGCCAGAAGAAGTTGCTGATATATTTTATACACCTTTAGATTTGGTGCTAGACACCAGCGCCTATCAAAAATCATCGGTAGAATATAAAGGCGCTCCGAGAACTATTTTAGAATTGCACTACGAGGATTATCGAATCTGGGGAGCGACGGCAGCGATCTTGTACCATCTTGCCAATGAAATTTCTGAATTCGGGGATTAGTCTGACTGAGAATCAAAGGCGCTTGTCAGCGCTTCTTTCTCATCGCTGCTCACACCTTCTTCCTTGTCGTAATCTGCATGACACACTTTGTTTCGTCCTCCTTGCTTGGCCTCGTAGAGAAATCCATCGACTTTGTCGACGAATTCTTTTTCTGTGAGCTGATTACCGCGACTATAAATATCGACTCCAAAACTGGCTTCGATGCCAAGCACCAGATCACTCGCTTTCACCGGAGAATTTTCAACGATGAGTCGAAGACGATTAGCGAAGCGCACGCCTTGTCGAAGCGTGGTATCGGGAAGTATTAGTGCGAATTCCTCACCACCGTAGCGACAGGGAATATCCAATCGACGGATAGTCTTTCTGATCAAGCTGGCAATATGGGAAAGAACTACATTCCCTACTTCGTGGCCGTGAACATCGTTAATGGATTTGAAATGATCGAGATCGCACATGATTAAACATGTAGGCTGACCAGAACGACGGGTACGTTCCATTTCCAGACTGAGTGCCTGTGCGAAATAGCGATAATTAAAAAGGCCGGTTAATTCGTCAGTGCGCACCATGGCCGCCAACTGCTTAACCTCTTCTCGAAGTCGCTGAACTTCTTCAAGGTTCGTGCAATTGTCATCGCCAGCGGGACAAGGATCAATTTCCTTCTCTTCAATTTTGTGGTGATCATTCATACTTTTAGGGTAATGCTCTAATTCTCTAAGTCCCTGATAAATCGATACTTTGACTCGCCTCAGGGCGGAAAATATCGACCTGATGTCGAACATTAGCATAAAGCCGCAGTAGCAAAAACACCCAGCTGAGGTTTTTGCGACCTGGTCTATTATTTTTACTAAATCAATAAGCTAGCTAATTAGGTATTGCCCACGCTGGGAATCCACTCAGCACATCGAATGTTAGATGCCCGAGGGTATAAACAAACAGAGTAAGGAGGAACACCGACAATATGTCGAGCCAGATGCCGGCAATAACCATTTTCATAATCGGAACTCGACCAGAACCATAAATTATCGCATTGGGTGGTGTCGAAACTGGCAGCATGAATGCACATGAAGCCGCCAGAGTTGTCGGTATTAGCAAGAGCAAAGGATGCGCTTCGATAGCCTGAGACAGACTTGCCATGATCGGCAGTGACAATGATATTGTTGCAGTATTGGAAGCAACTTCCGTTAATCCCGTGATGAATGCAACGGTACTCATCACAATTATCAGTGGCTCTGCATCACCCAACAAATCCCCTAGCAGAACGGCCACATAGTCTGACAAGCCCGAGGTTCCGAATCCCTTCGCAATGGCTAAGCCACCACCGAACAATATGAGGATACCCCAGGGAACCCGCTTAGCGTCTTCCCAATCCATTAAGCGACCCCCGATCTCTTTACCGGCAGGGATCATGAACAGGGTTAAAGCAACTGCAATAGAAACACTGCCATCATCGATCAAATAGCCAACCGGTTCAGTGCCTATCGACCTTAAAAAGTTATCCAAATAATAACTCCATCCAAACAAATCGATTTCTTCCCCGAAGAGCCTTTCTTTGCGAGTCATCAACAATATGGCGAAAGTCGCAAACACCGCTGTCACTCGTTTTTCTTCGGTGGACATTGGCCCCAGTATAGCGATTTCATTCTGAATGAAATCTTTTCCGCTAAATGGTGTGCTGGAAGGAAGCGGAAACACGAATCGTGTTAGTAACACCCAGGCGATTAGCATATAAACAAAGCTCATCGGTAGGGCGAACAGCATCCAGGTGGAAAATGTGATCTCTGGCGCCTCTGGAAAGAGCTGGGACATTTGCGTAATCAATATGCCGTTAGGCGGCGTTCCAATCAAAGTTGCAAAACCACCAATAGACGCACCATAGGCAATTCCTAGAAGCAGAGTTAATGAAAAGTTTTCCGCTCGAGGATCTTCGATTCCTCCTTCCGCAACAATTTTCCTATTAAGTTCTTCGTAAAGCAGGACCAATGACATACCCATGGGCATCATCATCAATGCTGTAGCCGTATTGGATAACCACATGGAGAGAAAGCCAGTTGCCACCATAAAGCCCAACACCAGGCGATGAGGCTGACCACCGATGATGCGCAGAGTGTGCAACGCTATGCGCTTATGTAAATTCCATTTCTCCACTGCCACGGCCACTATGAAGCCGCCCATGAAAAGCAGGATGATCCAATCCATGTATTGATTAGCGACATTCGGAAAAATGATGTCGAAATCGCTGGCAGAAAATCCTTCGGCAAAGCTCGCGGTTTCTAGATCGATTCGGTTCCCGGCAGGTAGCTCTCGCCCACGCATAATTCCCATTAAGGGAAAGAGCACAATTGGCAACAAGGCGGTAGCAGAAAGTGGGATCGCTTCGGTAATCCACCAGATTGCCATCAGCAAAATGATGGCAGCCATTCGAGTTACTAAGGGGTTGTTCGGATCGAGATCCACGAAAAGCAACATGAACAGGAACACCGCCGGCCCGAGCCACAGACCTATCTTCGATCTAGTAGGCACAACAATAGGATTGGCGGATTCTGAATTAGCCGTATCAGTCATTATTTTTTTTGTTTTTGATTAGTTGGAATACTTAAAGAATCTCATCCAGGAAATTTGCCAGAGATTGATAAGTCCGCTTTTCAGCAACTGCGCTGTAAACGGTCCCAAAATCTGGATTATTAGCTGCAGGATTGGTAAAGGCATGCATGGTTTGACCATAGGCGTGCATTTGCCAGTCGACCCCCGCTTCATTCATTTCTGTTTCAAAAGCAAGTACCTGCTCTGGAGGCACCATTGGATCATCATGACCGTGCAGACATAGCACCTTTGCTTTGATTGCCTCATTCGCTACCTCTCCAGGCGCAAAGATCCCATGAATGCTAACCACACCTTGGACGTCTGCACCGGATCTGGCCAGTTCCAGCACGCACATGCCGCCGAAACAATAGCCCATTGCGGCAACTTTGGTAGGGTCCACCTGCGGAATGTTTCTTCCTGCCACGAGAGCCGCTCTGATCCTTTGCCGCAGAGCTCCTCGATCCGAGGCCAGAGGATTCATCAGAGATGAATTCAGCTCTACATCTCCATCGGCACCGAATACGCCTTTACCATACATGTCTAAGGCGAATCCTATATAGCCCATAGCGGCAATTCTTTCCGCCGCTTTGCAGGCAAATTCCCTACGCCCACTCCAATCATGCGCCACCAGAACCAAGGGTTTTTGCATGTCGGTTTCTTCGTAGGCGATATAGGCCTCGAGCAGGGTATCACCATCACTGTAATCGAGATGTTGAGTAATCATTTGATTCCTGGCTTGCTATTTATTCTTTATTTTTCTTAAAAGGGACACTTGGTCCCTTAATTAGCCTAGCTGCTCAAGCATAGTTTCAGCAGAACTGGCTTTTATTTCACCAGGTGCCTCGATTCCCAAATAAGATATTGTGCCATTATCGACGATCATGCCAAAGCGTTGTGCTCTACTTCCCATACCAAAACCACTGGCATCAAGCTCTAGCCCAAGCGCTTTAGTAAATTCACCGTTGCCATCAGCCAGCATTAGAATTTCTTCCGCGTTTTGAGCCTGTCCCCATGCGCCCATTACAAAAGCATCATTCACAGCCATGCATGCAATAGAATCTGCTCCCTTGCCTTTTATGGCGTCAGCATTAACAACAAATCCTGGTAGATGAGTCATCGAACAGCCTGGCGTAAACGCTCCTGGAACGGCGAAGAAAACCACTTTTTTTCCACTAAATACTTCATCGCTGCTCAAATCTTTGGGTCCGTCGACCGTCATTACCTTAAAAGTAGCTGCCGGAACTTGATCTCCAACCTGGATTGTCATGCTAATTCTCCTGTTTTAGTTAATCTGTCAAAACTTGAGGGATAGTAGCAAATTCAATTGGACATTCTAAGCATTGGTCTAAAAATTCAGCAATGTGCCGATTTGCTATGTAAGCCAACGCAATAAACTGGCGAAACACTGATTTATGGATACTGTATTTTTCATCGCTTCTAAACTCATTTGGGCAGTCATTTCGCCCGATAGCCTGATCGTTATTCTCGGGGTTTCCGCCTGGTTATGTCTGCTTTTTGGCTGGCAAAAAATATCCAGGCGATTGCTCTCAATCTGTGCCTTTCTATTAATCATTATTGGCTTTCTACCGGTAGGAGAATGGCTAATCTCGCCATTGGAGAATCGATTCACTTCAAATACAGCTCTGCCGCAGGATGTCGACGGCATTATCGTTTTGGGAGGAGCTATATCGCCCTATCACTCGTATGCATGGAATCAGGTAGAACTCGGGCCCGGCGCGGATCGATTAACTAACTTTGCTTACTTGGGAAATCTCTATCCAAATGCTCAGTTAATTTTTACTGGGGGTACTGGATCTGTAACTGAACAGGAATACAAAGCAGCAGAATATGCTCAATATTTGTTTGATCAATTGGGATTTTCAGATAGAGCGATTATTTATGAGAGCGAATCAAGAAATACTTATGAAAACGCGATTTATAGCAAAGAGCTGATTTCACCCAATCCCGGCGAGCAATGGATATTAATTACTTCCGCCTTTCATATGCCCCGCTCTGTGGGAATTTTTTGTCAATTAGACTGGCCAGTCATTCCTTATCCAGTCGATCATTACTCCAAGAAAGGTGATCTCTTACGAGTAGAATTCAGTTTCGGAGGCAATCTCGGAACGCTGGGAACAGCAATTCGAGAATGGGTGGGACTGGTGGCGTACCGTGTTACAGGTCGTACCAGTCAATTCCTGCCGGGACAGGATTACAACTGCAGCGTAGCACCAGAACCTGAAAACAACGAAGAAAGCGCCTAGTTTAAAATACTGTGCAATCGATCAGTGACTTCCTCGGCCGCATCCTCAACTGAATTATCCAGTCTTGACTCCAACGCTTCGACGCCATCCTGCAGGCGGCCTTCCACCTCATTTCTGAGGTCATCGATACTGGGTAAATTGGAACTCAGAATCGAACGACTAAGGGTTGAAAGTATTAGTCGCAGCGCATCAGACACAGTAGTTGAATTATCTTCCGCACCAATATCATTCAACTCAACGTCTGGAAGCTGAAATGGCGCATTAACAACTGCTGCTACTAGATTTAACTGTGGATCAAGCATGCGAAATTCACGAATTACGATTCGTCGCCCACCAGATTCAGTACTGGATTCAGCAGCAGAACTTCCTGAAGAATCGCTGGAAATATTTTCGATCAGTGCGCGAATATTGTCTGAAACAATGCGGGTTTCATAGGTAATCTGAGGTTGAACGATGGTGATACTATCAATCACTAAGACGTCTTCAAATACGGTGGAGGTATTTAAAACTACAGACATTTCTTCGAGCTGAAATGCGTAATCAGAATCAAATCCTTCGGGATTAGCTATGCTCAGGCCGCTTATTGATCCCATTCCATTTAGAGGAGAAACTGATACTGATTCGACACTAACTTCGGAACCCAACACCTGAGTACCGACTACTTCCACACCACTTTTAACAATGCTGTCGAAATAGTAAAACAGTCCGCCGCCGACCAGCAAAATTAGAAAAACTAAAGAGATAACTATCTTCTTAATCATTGATTACCCAATCCACTAACTTTCGCTTCCGATGATTGTTTGAATCCAGTCTATATGTCGCGAGATTCTTTCGTATACTGCTACGGAACCGTATTTGCCTTGAGTTTCTTCGGTGAATTGTTCACCCCCTGCTTCACCGATGGCGACACCGGCCAGCTTGAACTCATTTTCAATAGAAATTAATGCGGGACCTCCGCTGTCACCTAATCCAAGCATGCCTTCCAGTGGCAATGATTCTTGAGTGCGGTCTCGCGGATCATTAAAAACAAAGCGAAGCTTTGTATCCGCCGTAGAAATTCTGTTTTCTGCCCTGCGCTTAGTACCATTGTCGAACTGGCGACCGGTGGTACCTAATCCAAAATATCCCCAGCCAACCAATGTGACAACTTCACCCTCTTCATTTGATTCAGCGTAAGGTCGAATTGGGCGGGGAATAATTGAAGGATTTCGAAAGCGCAACAGGGCAAGATCGACTTCTGGATTAACTTCATTGGTTATTTCCGGATGCAGTAATACTGTGTCGATTTCTCGGGTTTCGTTAGCGACTTCGACAGCGAAGCGTCGCCCGTTCTCAATGGTATTGCCCAAAGTTGTTTCGTTAACGCAATGGGCCGCTGTAATTGCCCAGCGCTCATGAATAACCGTAGCAGCGCAAACTCTTCTAATTCCCTGTCGCTCGAGAAAGAATACCGCCGGCAATTCGCTATTTCTAATTTCATAGTCACCAGCAGCAACGTCATGACGCACGATTATGCCGTAGCTATTAAAAGCAAAAATTAGAACAAGCAGACTAAGGATTACTCTGAAATTCATTGCTACTAATTACTTACTCAACGTCTTCTTCTGCAACCGTGGATTTTAAGTTAGATCTGACCCGGCGTAGCGGCCTCAGGTTGGGTTCGTATTTCGATTTTTTGGCTAGCTGAAATATTTTTACAGATCTATGCAGTACCACCAGTGCTGTTACTACAATAAAGGCCAGAATGCAGGCGGCCAGCCATTGCTCCGCGCTCCAGTTTGACACATCCACAAATTGAGCCAGCATAATCGAGCCGCAATTCTTCGATCAGGGCCGCACTTTATGCGCGAGTAGGGAGTATTAGGCTAGCCAACCTAGGTATTATTAGCGAGATCTGAGACCAGTTCCTCAATACTTTCAATCCTTTCCCAAGGATCATCAAGCTCCAGTAATTGTTGGCGTTGCTCCACTTCAATGGGAATTAATTCACTTAAGCGCCAGCCCAAATCCCAGAGGTTATTGTAGTTGATAGCCAGGTTTTTCTGCTCTACCAGAGGGTGGTTTTCCAGATTTTGCAATAGATCAGATAGGCCGGAGAATTCATCATCGAGGGGAATTGTTTCAAATCCCACCGATTCGGTGCGACTGAATTCAACTTCCGCTTGCAGTACACCTGAATCCGCCTGCCAACAATCTACAATTTTAAACTTAGTGGATCCTTCAACGGTAATCCCAAGCAATCCGTTTTCCAACTGATCCCAGTCTATGATGTTCGCGTAAGTACCGGTGCGGTGAATAGTCTGTTGAGTTCCGTCTTGAATAACTTCTTCACCGGACTTAAGTAAACAGATTCCGAATCCAGATTCACTTTTCATGCAATCGCTTACTAAATCGACATAGCGCCGCTCAAAAATTTGTAAATCCATTCGCCCGCCGGGAAAAAGTACCATTCGCAAAGGGAAAAGAGGTATTTGTTTAACTTCTGACATTCTGCCTCTGGGCGTGAATGAGAATAAGGCGAAGGTTTTCGCCTCTATTTTGCAATGGATTGAACGGCGCTGGCTAGTTTAATGTCGAGGGGCCAATTTGTAATCGCTGCAGCAGTTTTTCGTGAATCCCTTCAAAGCCCCCATTGCTCATAATAACTATCTGGTCACCGGGCAAACTATTTTCTTCCAAATAGGTAATGATTTCACCGACTGCAACGAAGGCATAAGCTGGCACTTTGCTTTCTCCCAGCAAAGACTGGAAATTAATCTTACAATCGTCTGATTTGTACCAAATGACCAGATCCGCTGCCCGACAGGCGTGGTTAAGTTCATCCTGATGAATACCGGACTTCATGGTGGCAGAACGCGGTTCGATCACTGCTATTAATCGTTTGGAGCCGCCTTCAGATTTTATTTGTGCGGCTATCCCATTTAGTGTTGATTCGATGGCGGTAGGATGATGGGCAAAGTCATCATAGATGTTAACTCCTTCCACCGTTCCCCTTAACTCCATCCGCCGCTTAACTCCCTTAAATTCTTCGACGGCTTCAATTGCGGTTGCCACGTCCACACCTACATGATGAGCAGCAGCAATCGCAGCGACAGCATTTTTTACATTGTGCAAGCCGGTCATATTCCATTTTAAGACTTTACGATTCATTACTTCCCCGGTCGAGCCTTGACCGTACTTAATCAATTCGAATTCTGAACCTTGCTTATTCTCCAGGCTTGCATTCCAGAATACTCCCCCATTGGCAGCGAGCTTCTTGCAAATCTCTTCAGGAATAGCGATTCCAAATTGCTGCCGGCGCGTCCAGCATCCCATTCGGAGCACCACTTCGATAGCAGAATCGCCGTGTGGAGAAATTATTAGGCCATTGCCAGGCACCGTTCGAATCAAATGGTGGAATTGTTTTTCGATGTCTTCCAAATTATCGAAAATATCGGCGTGATCGAATTCCAGGTTGTTTAAAATTGTGGTGCGAGGCGCGTAGTGAACGAACTTTGAGCGCTTATCAAAAAATGCACTGTCGTATTCATCAGCCTCAACCACAAAAAAAGCAGAGTCGCCGAGGCTGGCAGATTGGGGAAAATTGTTTGTCACACCGCCAATTAGATAACCCGGTTTCATGCCAGCATTTTCCAGTATCCAGGCTAACAAGGCGCTGGTTGTAGTTTTACCATGAGTTCCGGCGACTCCCAGCACCCATTTATCATGCAGCACAAATTGCGAGAGCCATTGCGGGCCCGACATGTAGTTCAAGCCTTCATTTAAAATGTATTCGACGGCAGGATTACCCCGGGACAGGGCATTGCCGATAATGACCAGATCAGGAGACGGTCGCAGATGTTCTGGCCGATATCCCTCCTCCAGATCGATTCCAAGTACCTGCAATTGCGTGCTCATCGGCGGGTAGACGTTGACATCACTGCCACTGACTCGATAACCCAATTGCTTGGCCAGCACCGCCAAACTACCCATGAAGGTGCCGCAGATTCCTAATATATGGACGTGCATCAGACGCAGTTCCCCAGGGGTTGGGAAATCCGATTGCTGTTATGGGGATAAATCTTCGATAGCATAGGGGTCTTCATCCAAGAATAGTTCCATCAAGAAAAGTTCCATGACTATGCAATCGACCAGCTTCTGGGATTTCTCCAATCAAATATATGATAGAGATGGGGTTGCCCAACTTTGCTTGCGATTGCAGGATAGTTATCAACTCGACGTAAACCTCCTACTTTTCTGTTGCTGGAGTGCCCACTTCGAAACAGAAGTTTCTAATGAAGCTTGGCAGAGGATTCTGAATTTTTCCAAGCAATGGAAAGCGCAGGTAGTGCAGCCGCTGCGGGAGGCCCGCCATTGGATGAAAACTGAAATTAATCAACATTCGCGGAATTCACAATTTTCTGTACTGAGAGACCGAATAAAAATGGATGAACTAGCTGCTGAAAAATATCAGCAGGAATTTATCGAAGACTGTGTACCAGAATTTAACGCAATGAATATGGTATTTAGAGAAGATCGCGCCAAGAATTATTTGTCAAAACTACTCGAAGCTGACGGAATTGAGATGCAAGAAGATATTAGCGCGCAACTCCAGTTGCTTGTTAAAGCAATACAGGATTCTTCGAAAGAATGAGCATTTGAAATGTAGTCCTCGCTATTCGCCTGTCGACTCAGTAGTCGAAGCAACTTCTCCACGCTCTTCCCTCTTGGATAAGGAAATTGCAGAGATCGCGAATGCAAAAGCCAGCGCTAACCATAGAAAACCACCGACGGTAGCATTGCCTGAATCACCAGTAAAAGTGAGTATGGAAAGCAACAACCCTATAAACGAAACTATCCAACAAAGATTTTTCGAGTATTTGGCGAAACCCGTGCTTTGATCTAGCATGACATCCTCGCTATTGGCATTATGTGTCTGTCTCTTTCATTATCGACCAAGAAGACCACCCTCTAAACCTTCAGTCAACCCTGAATAGGCCGTTTCGTCTAATACTTCGCAGAAATGTTCCCAGGTTTTTCCACATTGGGTCATCTAGACAGATCGATACTACTTACCCAATGCAAAACTCCTTCTATTGACTTGCAGCAATATCGATCACTACATCCCAATTAAACCGGACAAAGCGGTGTAATTCGCTAATTAAAATTCTTTCCTGATCGCTGTGGGCACCGTAGCCCAATGCGGCATCTTCCCGGTCGATTGCCGGTCCTATGCCGTAGCACTGAATACCGCGATTGCGTAAATAAGCCATGTCGGTAGCGCCGGTACTCATGGTTGGCAAAGTAATTACGCCATAATGCTCATTAACTCCCGCTTCGATGGCTGCAAAAGCCTCAGTATTCAAACTGGCCTGTCCAGGAGGCCGGGTATTGCGAACGCCAAGGCTAACTTCGACTGCATCGTCATTAACTACTCGACGAATTTCGTTGAGAAACTCAGCAATGTCTTCATCCGGCAAGGCGCGAAAATCTACACTGGCTCTAGATTCCGAAGGAATTACGTTGATGCGATATCCCGCATCAAAAATATTGGGAGAGAGAGAACTGCGCAGCATTGATGCATGGCGCGGTTCGTTCGCTAGAAAATACTCATCAGAATCACTGGCCAGACCCGGACCCAGCACATTGAGATAGCGCTCTGCCGCGTCGGCTGGGGAAATCGATGCGAGTCTTTCGAAATAAGCCGCAGTTGTTTCATTGAGCCGAATCGGTGTGCGCCATTCAGCGACATTGGCGACAGCTTGCGCGAGCCGTACCACTGAATTGGTTTGCAGGGGAACCGAACCATGTCCCGCGACTCCTGTCGCAACCAATTCAACTCGATAGGGAATCTTTTCCACGGTTTGTACGCCAGCATATTGAACTTCCCGGTTCACCCTGGCGACTGAGCCGCCTTCAGCCAGACAGAATTCGGCAGCTATCTTGTCGAAGTGCTCATTCACCATGAAATCGATTCCGTATTCCACGGCTCCCTCTTCGCCTGATTCCGCCAGAAAAATCACATCCCTATCCAGGGCTACGTTTTGACGTTTCAATTCCAGCATGACCATTAAGGCAGCAGCCAGATTGTCTTTGTCATCTACAGCACCGCGACCATACACATAGCCGCCATCCACAGTCGCACTGAATGGTGGAAAGGTCCATTTTTCCGGATCAACATTGACTACATCGGTGTGGGCCATCATTAGCAATGGCTCCTTGCTGCCGTTACCTTCAAGCCTGGCCAGCACATTCGGGCGTTCAGGATTGTTGTAAAGCATTTCCACCGGAATACCTTCTGCTTCCAGCACGTCACGAATGTATTCCGCTGCCGGCAACTCCCTACCCGGCGGATCGCTGGTATCGAATTGCAGCAAGGCACGGAAATGTTCCAAGGTTTCATCTTCTACTGCGCTCCAATCAGGCTCAGTGACTTGAGCACTTGCGCTGGCAATAAAAAACAAGCTGATTCCAAATAGTGTATTTCTTTTTTTCATGTTTAATTCCACTCAACATTAAAAGACCAAAAAAGTCTTTCACCAGTTTTTTCGAGTTTACGATTAATTCTAATTTTTTAGCCCACAGAGAGAATTGACAGAATAAAAGTGCAGCAGGCAGATGTCTACTGCCTTGGGATAGTCATAATACTAATGAGAACTAGTCGATCAGGATTCGTTGTTTTCAGCGCGAGATCCCTGCCAGCGTTTAACCAAACCAGGATCGATATCGAATAGATCTAATACTCGCCCAACATGGTGATCCACCAAATCGTCCACGGACTGGGGCTTTATGTAGTGAGCCGGCATGGGAGGTGCGATCACCGCTCCAATCTGACTCGCTTTCACTAATAGCTCACAGTGACCAGTATGCAGGGGGGTTTCCCGCGGAACCAATACCAGGCGTCGCTGCTCTTTCAAAACCACATCGGCCGCTCGCACCAGCAATGAATCAGCATAAGAATTGGCAATAGCAGATAAGGTTTTTATTGAGCACGGAGCCACAATCATGCCAGCCGTTCGAAACGAACCACTGGCAATGTTCGCGGCGATGTCTTTATTAGAATGCACATAGTCAGCTAAGGCTCTTACATCGCCAGCATTCCAATCGGTTTCCAAGCCAATATTCATTTTGGCGGAATCCGACATCACCAGATGAGTTTCAATATCCGGTTCTGATTTAAGTACTTCGAGCAAGCGGATGCCATAAATTACTCCACTGGCCCCAGACATCCCTACGATTAGCTGCATTGCAGGTAACTCAAAAAATGGGGGAGAGATTGTTGCATCACAAGTGTCCACTGGCAAGCACCAGCGGGGCTTAGTAACATGTCGCTTTCCTTCAGCAGTAGCGACATCAGCCCTATGAGTAAAGCCAATCTATTTTATGCCCAGTCCGGCGGGGTCACTTCAGTAATCAATGCCAGTGCCTGCGGTGTAATCGAAACAGCCCGACAAAATCGAGACAAGATTGGCAAAGTCTATGCAGGGTTAAACGGGATTGTTGGCGCGTTAAATGAAGATTTAGTCGACACGAATAAAGAATCAAGCAAAGCCATCGCCGCATTGCGCACAACACCGGCCGGGGCTTTTGGCTCCTGTCGCTACAAGCTCAAATCACTTGCTGAGAACCGACTTGAATATGAACGCTTAATGGAGGTTTTTCGCGCACATAATATTCGCTACTTCCTTTATAACGGTGGCGGCGATTCACAAGATACCGCGAATAAAGTTTCCCAATTCAGCCTGGACATGGGATTCCCGATCACCTGTATTGGCGTTCCCAAAACTGTCGATAATGATTTACCTATTACAGACAACTGTCCTGGGTTCGGTTCTGTTGCTAAATACGTTGCCGTGTCGATACGAGAAGCCGGATTGGACGTAGCATCGATGTGTGAAAGTTCAACTAAAGTATTTGTCATGGAAGTGATGGGTCGTCACGCTGGCTGGATCGCTGGTGCTGCTGGCTTAGCCTCTGAGCAAGATGGCGATGCGCCCCACATTATTCTCTTTCCAGAAATTCCTTTCGATCGTGAAAAATTTTTGCGCAAGGTGAAAAGCTGCGTAAACAAGTATGGTTACTGTGCCATCGTTGTTTCCGAAGGTGCGCAAAACAAAGACGGTAGTTTTCTTGCGGAATCCGGCGGTAAAGATGCTTTCGGCCATGTTCAACTTGGCGGTGTTGCACCTTTTGTTGCCAACATGATCAAAGACGAGCTTGGCTATAAGTATCACTGGGCAGTAGCAGATTACCTGCAAAGATCCGCGCGGCACATCGCTTCAAAAACTGACGTCGACCAAGCCTATGCTGTTGGAAAAGCAGCAGTTGAGTACGCCCTAAAAGGCAAGAATGCCATCATGCCGACGATCGTTCGCGGTAAAGGCAAGAAATACTCCTGGCGTGTAGGAGAAGCAAAGTTAGCAAACGTTGCCAATGTAGAAAAAATGATGCCGCGAAGCTACATCACCAGGGATGGCTTCCATATTACCGATAAAGCAAAGGAATACTTTGCACCGCTTATCCAGGGCGAAGACTATCCAAACTATAAGAATGGAATCCCTCAGTATGCGCGGCTGAAGAAAGAATTGGAGAAGAAGAAATTAAAAAAATGGAAGCCTAAGTGAGCCATCAATTATGAAAAAGACTCACTAGCAGTATAGGGGTGAAGCAAGCGATCAAAACGCGCTAGCGTTTTGCGCAGCTGAACGACATCAATCTTTGATTGATGGCTGGAAACCACTGCCATCCGCAGAGCGGATGCGAGGAGCCAAATCGCAAGGAAAACCACGCGACGTGCAGGACGCACAAGTGCCGCGAAGACAGGAAGTCTAAGAGCGGCCTTTTTCGCCAGCGAATTGGCGACGACAAAGTCAAAGTTCAAGGATGAACTTTGACGCAATATCAAGGCGCTAAACGATCTATTTGCCAGCTATCTACTGAGCGCAAATAGCGAAAGCGGTCATGAAGACGATTGGCACCACCCTGCCAAAATTCTATTTCCTGCGCCACAACGCGATAACCGCCCCAGTAATCCGGAAGTGGTACCTCACCGTCTTTGAATTTTTGTTTTAGTGATTCGAACTGATTCAATAAAAACGATCGAGAACTCAATACATCGCTTTGTTTGGAAGCGAGTGCAGCAATCTTGCTCTCTTTGGGCCGTGTAACAAAATACTTCAGCGATTCTGCCGCAGAAATCTTGTTCGCTTCGCCGCAAATTTTTACTTGTCGATCTATGTCGTTCCACGGAAAGTGCAAACTGATTTTGGGATTACCACCCAGTTCTTTGGACTTTCGACTACTGTAGTTGGTGTAGAACACAAAACCATCTTTATCGAAATGTTTCAATAAAACTATTCTTTGGCTTGGCTGCCCATCTTCAGAAACTGTGGCGATTGTCATTGCTGTTGGATCATGGATTTTTAAATCCAGTGCCTGTTGCATCCAGAGGCTAAACTGATCATGGGGATCATCCGCCAGATCTTCGCGGCTCAATCCACCGTGCAGGTACTCTCTTCTTAGTGATTCCAAATCCATAGCAAACTTATCAACTATTTAATCAACTAATACAATTAAAACGACACTGCGACTAGCGTCGATCGAAAGCGATAGAAATACAAGGCAAAAAGTGCCGTAAACGCAACACGTAAAGCTAATACGAATGCAGTTTAAGACACTTTTTAAACGTAGTAGTCGCTAGCGCAACTGCTTTCTCAACATATTGCTAACGAATAAGATCGCCGTATTGCCAATATTGTTGTCTAGCCGTGCCAGTCGTGTAGTAAAAGGTTCCTTCTCCATGTTTATCACTGGCAAAGAACCCACCAATATATTTCTGGCCATCAGGCCAACGATAAGTTCCTTGACCTTGATAATGATCTTCAAAGAATTCACCGGTGTAGTTTTCGACATTTTCCTTTAGCCAAAACTCCGAATGTTCGTTTTCCCGCCATTCAGCAAGATTAAAAAAATAGGAGCCTTGACCATGGCGTTTATTATTACGCCAATTTCCGATATAGAGTTTGCCATTCCCATTCCAGTGAGTGCCGCGACCCTCGCGAATACCGCTTACCCAGTTTCCAACATAAATCTCTCTATCAAGAAATGAGATAGGGATTTCCAGGCGTCCATAACCGTGGAATTCTCCCTCTTTGAAACTGCCGACATACTCACCAAGTCCCCAGGGTGTTTTTAGATTCAGCGTACCGCGGCCCGAATCGCAGTCACCGTATACACACTCTTCTTCTGTCACTTCCTTTTGGGATTGAGCTGAAACGTTTGCCGTTACAACGGTGAATACCAGCACTCCAGCGGCAATACAAACGCCGCGCAACGTAGAGAACATCGTGGTTTTCATAACAATACCTACATAATGTAGTTTTTCGGGAACGGCAATTATACCTCTTCCCCTGCCGACGTAACTAGCTCCTATCACCACCATTTACAGGATTTGGGAAAGGCGTAAACTGAAGCAATGAGCAGAGTCGACGTCTGGTTAATCGAAAATGGATTCGGCAATATTGTTCGTCGAGAAGCGGTAGGCGGAGGATGCATAAACAACTCTATCCGGCTGCATCTTGATCTGGGAACAACAGTCTTTCTGAAAGAAAACTCTGATGCCCCAGCAGATATGTTTCAAGCCGAAGCGATTGGATTGCAGGCATTGGCCGCAAGAAAAGCATTGAAGATTCCAGATGTAATCCACGTAGAGGAAGACTTTCTACTAATCGAAGATTTAGGAGAAGGCACGGAATCAGATTCCTATTGGAAATTGCTGGGTGAAGGATTGGCGCAGTTGCATGAGGAAGCAGTCGCAGAATTTGGTTTTAGTGTTGATAACTATTGTGGTTCAACACCTCAACAAAACACCATAGGTAGAGACGGATTTGAGTTCTTTGCCAACTATCGCCTATTAAAACTCGCGTCATCGGCATTTCATCGCAATCTTCTGGATCGGCAAGACCTTAGCGCATTGGAATCGATTGCCGCAAACTTACCGCGATGGATTCCGCAACAGGATGCGGTACTAATTCACGGCGATCTTTGGAACGGTAATGTTCATTGTGCTGAAAATGGCAGACCCGCTCTCATAGATCCCGCCGCCTATTGGGGATGGGCGGAAGCTGAACTGGCAATGACCGATTTGTTTGGTGGCTTTTCCCAATTATTTTATGAGAGTTATGAAAGTAATTCCGGCATCGATAGCGAATGGCGAGAACGAATTCCACTTTATAATCTCTATCACTTGCTTAATCATCTATTGTTGTTTGGAACGAGTTATCTAACACCCATCCAAAATATCATTAGAAGATTTGCTTAGGCAGAAAACAGTTAGATTGAAACTGAAATAATATAAACTAGATAACGCGCCGCAGAACGTTTAGCGGGCTTATATTGACTACCTTGCGTGTGGAATTTACTCCGAGACCTGCAATGATCAACATACCCAACAGCGGTCCTGCAATCCATACCCAGTAGTGAAGAGCGAATTCTTGCTCGAATACTTCTTCTTGCAAATAGTAAACCGACGCTTCTGCACCTATGGTAGCGATAAGACCAGCGACTAATCCGATACTGGCGAATTCGATCAATAAGCTGGTAAGAATCAGTTTTCTTCCTGCACCCAGGGTTCGCAATATTGCATTCTCGTGAAAGCGTTCATCGAGAGAAGCGTTAACACAAGCAAGTAACACTAGCGCACCACACAGCAACACCAAGATAGAGATTAATTCGATTGCCGAAGTAACTTGAGCGATGATGGTTTGTATTTGCTCAATCAGCTCATCGATCTCGATGATTACCATGGTTGGGAACAGACGAATAAGATCATTAAGAAGTATTTTCTGTTCCTGCTCCATCAATGCAGTGGAAAGAAAAGTTGCACCAATATGATCAATAGTGCCTGGTGAAAAAATAATAAAGAAGTTAGGCTGCATGTTATCCCAGCGGACGCTGCGAAAACTTGAAACCTCGGCGGTAACTACTTGTTGATTAACTTCGAATTCTAATCTGTCACCTATTTGCAGACCTAACCATCCGGCATATTCTTGTTCTATAGAGACATAGCCAGGCTCAGACTCTACTCCCCACCAGTCGCCATCCGTTACTAGATTATCATTCGGCAATTCTTCCGCCCACGTAACCTGGCGCCGACTTAAGCCGCCTCGCACACGCCTGCCACCTGTTGTGGCCTCTTCTGTGTTGACTGGCGGTGCATCTGTTTGAGGAGTCGTTAATGTGTCTGCTACGCCTTCATCCAAATCCACATCATCTAATTGCGCATTCTCAGTTAAAGTTCCACCACCGACCGACACTTGTTCTTCATCCCCTGGTTCCGGTATATCCCCATTGATCCGAGTAACTCGCGCGCTAATCAATGGATAGAACTGATTGCCCTCAATGCCGTTTTCCGCGAAGAAATTTTCGATACCCTCAATCTGCCCCTGGGTAATATTCATCATGAAATGATTAGGCGTGTTTTCCGGTAGTTGCGCCTGCCATTCTTCGATCAAGTCTGTACGTAACAAGGTGAGAATAAGCAGCGACATGATGGTGACTGAAAACACCATAACCTGCAGCACATTCTGCTTGCGCCGCCTGCGCGCCGCGGTCATTGCGAGCAACCAGGCGCTGCCAGCCTTCATCCCCGCCGAGCCGCTTGAACGTAAGAAAAAATAGGAAATCAGCGATAGAAAAATCGCGATTGCCGAAACGGAAACTACCAGGATAGCAGTTAGCTCGAAATCCTGACTGTACCAATAAACCAGGAAGATGGTACCCAAGATGCCAAAAACGTAGAGCACGTTAGCGCCTATTTTTTGTTGGCTCATGTCTTTGCGTAGCACTCTTAACGGTGGAGTCTCGCGCAATGCCAGTAATGGAGGTAATGCAAAAGCGAGCAAACAAATAAAGGCTGTTAAGGCGCCAACCACATAAGGCTGTAAGTCGGGTTGTGGCAAGCTGACTAACAATAATGATTCGAGAAACACCAGAATTATTCGATGTACTAACCAGCCCAGGAACCATCCAACCACTACTGCACCGGTGGCAAGCACTAATTGAATAGTTAAATAGATAAATGAAATTTGGCCGGAAGTGCAGCCAAAGGTCTTTAGTATGGCTACATAATCATAGTGACGTTCACTGTAACGTTTCGCAGTTAGAGCAATGGCGACACCAGCAAGCAAAACTGCAAACAGAGAACCGAGCAACAGGAAACTTTCCGCTCGCTCAAGCGCTTCTGCTACTTCTTCACTTTCTTCACGAATGTCACGCATGTAGTAACGACCGCGCCATTCTTCTCTTGCCCTAAACCATTCTTCGAATGAGTCCAGTTCTTCTATCGTATCTGCGGCAAAAAGATACCGATAACTGACTCGACTGCCTAACTGAACTACGTTGGTCTGCTCGAGATCATCCATGTGCAACATCAAGCGAGGACCAGCACTATCCATCATACTGCCGCCAGTTCGGTCAGGCTCGGCAATGATTATCTGGCTTACATTAAGCTCGGCTTCACCAACGAAGATGGTATCGCCCACGTCGATTTCTAATGCAGGCAATGCCCGGGATTCCAACCAGACTTCTCCTGGCGGGGGGCCAGTTTGAACAGGTCTGCCACGCACAAATGGTTCATCAGCTATGATGACATCGCCACGCAGTGGATAGGCATCGGTAACCGCCTTTGCCGAAACGAGCATATTTCCGCTGTTAGAAAAAGCCATGGAGGCAAAGGAAATAATTTCTGCAGTACGCAGGCCACGTGCCTGCCCTTCCTCGATTACTTCTCTCGGCAGATCGCCGCGACCGCTAACTATTCGATCTGCCGCTAACATGTTCGCCGATTCCAACAGCAAAGCCTTTTCCAACCGATCGGTAAACAAGGCAATGCCAGTCACGGAAGTTACGGCCATCACCAGCGCTACAAAAAGAAGCCTCAACTCGCCGCCCTGCCAATCTCGCCAGAGCAAACGCAGGGCAAGAGCAAATAGATTGCTCAATGGCTTGCTGTCAGTAAGTTTTGCGCTACTGGATTCAGGCACTAACTGCTTCCTCGGTTTGTTCAGCATCAACAACTTCGCCGGCTACCAGGCGCACCTGGCGATCACAGCGAGCGGCCAAGCGCTCATCATGGGTAACCAATATTAATGTAGTTGAGAATTCTCGATTGAGTTCAAATAATAAGTCCACCACTTTTGAACCAGTGGCAGTGTCTAAATTTCCAGTTGGTTCATCTGCGAAAAGTACCCGGGCTTCTGTTGCGAATGCTCGAGCGATTGCGACTCTTTGCTGTTCTCCGCCGGAAAGTTGATTTGGATAGTGATGCCAGCGTTCAGCCAGACCTACCCTGTCTAATAAATTGCTTGCTTTCTCTCTTGCTTGAGGATCACCTTTCAATTCGATTGGCAGCATGACATTTTCCAGTGCCGTTAAACTGGGCAGTAATTGAAACGACTGAAACACAAACCCCACAACCTGCCCACGCAAAATTGCTCGCTGCTCTTCATCTAATTCAGAAAGAACATGTTCATCCAAAATAATCTCTCCGGATGAAGCTCCATCTAATCCCGCCATTAGCCCTAATAAAGTGGACTTACCTGATCCGGAAGCACCGACAATAGCAACAGACTCTCCGGCTTCTATGCGAATATTGATTCCTTTGAGAATCGTAAGAACACCTTCGCTGGTATCTACAGCTTTAACCAGATTCCTTGTTTCAATCATGTTTCATTTTCCGTGGACAAAACAGCCAGCATTATAGTCGAATTAGTGTAAAGAAGGTTGGAGTTCTGTCGCATTAGTGGTCAGAGGTTGCTTAGTCTATTAAAGTACGCAAATTGCATAAAACTGGTTTACCATAATCTTGAATTTCGAAAGTATATAACGCGATGAAAGCCCGTATTTTCAGTTTATCGGTCCTAGTTTTCGTCCTCTTGCCCCAACTGGCAACTGCGGCGGACGAGAGCTATTCTCTGCTGGTTTATGGAGACAGCCTCAGTGCCGCCTATGGAATCAGTGAAGAACAGGGCTGGGTAACACTACTCGAAGAGAAGATAGATTCTGAAAAATGGCCTTATCGTGTTACCAATGGCAGTGTCAGCGGCGAAACAACAACCGGTGGACTCGAACGCCTCCCGGCAATGCTAGATAGCTTCGCCCCGGATCTGGTTATTCTGGAACTTGGGGGTAATGATGGATTGCGGGGACTGCCAATTGAGCTGATGAAAGCTAATCTGCAGAAAATGATTGAGATGATTCGATCTTCTGGAGCTGAAGTGTTACTGGCTGGAATCCAAATTCCTCCCAATTACGGCCCCCGCTACACCGAACCATTTTTTGAAGTGTTTGGAGAAATTGCGAAAGAAGATGTCCTGCCGCTAGTTCCATTTTTGATTGATGGCATACCCCAACAACCGGAACTAATGCAGAACGATGGCATTCATCCCAGAGCAGAAGCACAGTTTATGATTTTGGAAAATGTTTGGCCGCATTTAGAGCCAATGCTGAAGAAATCTTAGGCAGTTAATGCCGCGAGCGACAACTGAATGTTGTCAACCTCATCCAGTTCAAATCCTTTATCTTCATACCAGCGTCGCAAGGTTTCAATATCACCCTTGGCTTCTCCATATAAGGTAGAGACGCGCTGATCTTTACAGAAAGAAATAACTTCTTCCAGAAGCGCCGATCCAATTCCTTTGTTTCGATAGTACTGCGACACTTCGATATTTTTGAGGCAATAGCTTACACCTGGCGCTTTATCTATTTCGGATTCAATAGGTTTAGCGTTTCGATGTTCATTCACTGCATGTGTGCTTAACTGAGCAAACGCAATTGCATTTGGCCCATTATAAACTTTGAAAAACAGGCGCGATGCTAAGCCACTGGGCTTAGTCAATCTAATATCAGGAATTTCACACTGCAAAGTATTCATTATTTTTGTTTCTGCGCTATTTGAAAGTAGTGAGACAACGCTCCCGATCCTTGGGGGCATGTCTAACTTTTCTCACTATATGTGAGCGAGAGCGAGTATTTTAGAGGGGGAATGGACTTAATATGTGATCGAAGTCACACTAATAAAAGTGGCAGTTAACCCGCAGTGTCACGCACCGAGGAAATTAGCGGATTATCCCTAGTATGCAGCGTCTTAGTATCGTTGTTTCTGAACAGCATTAGCGCTGAAGCCAGGTTACAAAGTCCCAGCGCGATTAGCGCCAAATTGTAGTTTCCTGCTACATCGTAGTAATAAGCGACAAGAATCGGACCGAAAGCAGACATGCCGAAAGTAAACGGCATGGCGGTAGATCGAACAGAACCTAAATAGCGCCTGCCGAAGGATGTAGCCCAGATAACTTCCTGCAAGGGCAATAAACCACCCCAGCCAATTCCCATTATTAGAAATCCAGCATAGACCAGCGCATCTATACGATAAGCAACACTAAAAACTATCAGGATGACTGACAATCCAGAAATTGCTGCGCCCAATGCAGCAAGTTTTTTAGGATTGTATTTGTCGATTAAGTCACCCCAGAAAGGTTTGCTCGGAAACGCAGGTACCGAAGCGATTGAAATCATAGAGGATGCGACTAGTCGGGAATAACCAGCGTCGGTCATTAATGGAATAGTTTGAATCAGCATTGTGGTAATGGAAATTTGAAACAATCCAAATGCTAGTACTAAAAAATAGAAACTTGACGTGCGCATAGCCTGAGCACGAGTCATAGATTTTTCAAAATCAGCTTTGGCAGCGGCACCGTGACCCGCATCCATTTCTTCTTGAGACTTTCCATCTGGATGGAGTTGAAAATCTTCCGGTCGCCTTTTTACCAGGCCTGCCATCGGCAGCGTGACAATTACTGTTGCTAAACCGAGAATTTGCCAAGAAGCGCGCCAACCAAACACATCAACTAACCAGGTAGCAATTGGTGGTAATACGATTCCTCCCAGTGAGATTCCCATACCGGCGATGGCAACGGCTCGACCTCGCCTTTCTACGAACCATTTTCCCAGGCTCACGTTGATCACCAAATTACCGATCAGCGCAGCTCCTACCGTTAGAATGATTCCATTAATAAGCCACCACTGAACTAAAGTGGTAATGCTGCCCAGACTGAAAGTTGCTCCCGCTAAGATAAAAGCACCAGCGATGATGAATGGCCGCCCACCGAAACGATCGATCTGGGCACCGATCATGAAACCGGTAAATGCCATTACTATTTGACCAAGAGAACGGGAAGCAGTGAATTCGGCTCTGGTCCAACCGAATTCCTCAGTCATGGGGATCATGAAAGATCCCACGACATAATTTGCCATCCCAACCGCAATAAATTGGGTAACAAATCCAGCCACGACAATCCAGTAGCCGTAGTAAATACGATTAGTCGCTAGAGACAAAGGTGAAACCGCCTGAGGAAAAGGCCGAATTTTAATCTATCAGATTGCGAGAGTATATAAAGAGCATGATTACACCCCATGCCAGGGCAATTAATAAGACACCTGACTCCAAAAAATCCACAGTAGCAGCAATTTGCGTATCGTTCTGCAATTGTCCCCAATTCCCCAATATCATGCGCCAATCATGGCGACCAATGGAGTCAGCTCCTGTGGTTCCTCCAAGTAGTGGCAGCCGCAATGCTCGAGCATCGGCGATGTAAGGTGCTATATCCATCATACTTTGTTCTACCCACCACAAACTCAGTGAAGCACCAAAACTATCTTTGTTTTTAATTAGGAAGGCAAACATCAAAATTAGAGGTACCAGTATTTGAAAAAGACTACCTCCCATGATCGACATAATTCTTCCAAAAGGCATGAATATCATGTGCCCTGCTTCGTGAAATATGAGATCTACATTGTGAAACCAGGAACGCATGATCTCACTGGTTTGAAAGTCCATCATGACAAAACCAATACCCCACCAGGCAAACACCAGCCACAAAATTCCATATCCAAACAGTTCAGGTTTGCCTATCGATTCTCGTGGTCTGAAAAAGAACTTCAGCAATGACGGTCCAAAATTAGTTCTCTGCGAAATCGTATTCTCGAAATCACCGTGCTCCGGCTCATCAACCAGGTTCTGTAACCATTTGCTGAAAATTAGCCCACAGCTGGGGCACTCATCTTTCGATGACTTATCCGTGTCCTGACGTTTGTAGTTACATTTTGGGCAGGTAATGTACATAGAAACAGTGTAGTGAACCTGTCGCTAATGACAATAAAAAACGAGTGTCGAAGCTCCCGTTTTTAAATTATCCGATATCGACCTGACTACTGATTTTCGGGATCGCTTTGCGGCTGTGCTCGCTCTTGGTCAGCATTAGTCCCATTGGGATTTATACGAACCCGTGGAAGCCAATCATTAGAGATAGTGTGTTCTGTTATAAAAGGTGGCGTGAACAAATAGACATTCGGATGTCGACTGTAAGAAGTCGATCGTTGAACTTCGATACTCAATGAGACATATAGGTCACTAATTTCTGCAACTTTACTGTACAGCTGTGGATCAGGGGATGCATAGTTTGCTCTCAAAAAACTTGTTTCCAGTCTGCCATAACGGCGGAAAACAGCTTTAATCTGAGATTCCACGAAGGAAACGCTTCTCCCTCTATTAATGGCATCCGCTAATTGCATAGCTTCTCGACCAAGGCGACCTGCCTGAATTTTTACCTTGTCGTAGCCCCGTGCATCGTCTATTTGATGGGAAAGATTTTCAGACGATGAGAATAGTTCTGCGGCGATTCGTGCATTCTCAAATTCCGCTGCCACTGCTGCATTTGACCAGATGACGAACAAGCACAATGTGAAACGCGCGAGAAGAAGCGCTGCATTTTTACCGATGTGAATCATTTGAATCTCTGGAGGTTTTCAGTATCTCCGCTAATCTGACTCTGCGGATATCCCACCTTATCTGAATCTCTAAAAATATCTAATAACTGTTAGCAATAACTAGGCTGCAGTAATTGCAAGGTATTGATTAATGACACTTTCTACACCCTGCTCCAGGCATTCGACAATCAAAGCATGCCCAATTGATACCTCAAGAATATTCGGAATTTCCAGAAATTTTGCCAGATTGGTTAAGTCGAGATCATGGCCTGCATTTATACCGATTCCAGCCTCAGTAGCACGGGCTGCTGTATCCACATACTCCTGCCAGGTTTTCTCCTGATGGGGAGTATTAAAGTTCGATGCGTACTCTTCGGTATAAAGTTCAATCCTGTTCGCACCAACTCCTGTGACTTCATCTATATAAGCGGGAACCGGATCAAGGAACAAGCTGCTGCGAATTCCTTCACCATGTATTTTTCCCAATACTTCTTTTAACAAGCTTTCGTTTCGCGCCACTTGCCAACCGTGATCCGAAGTAAGTTGACCTGGCTCATCGGGAACCAAGGTGCATTGATCGGGACTTGCATCAAAAACGAGATTCAAAAACTCCGCAGAAGGGTAACCTTCGATATTAAATTCAACATTATCGATAGCGCTTAGGAATTCACTCAAGTCTTTCACGTCCTGTCGAGTAATGTGTCTTTCATCTGGCCGCGGATGCACGGTAATACCACGAACTCCTAATCCTATAACTCGTTCTGCAAACTCAACGACATTGGGAAAATCGCGACCGCGTGAATTTCTTAACAATGCAATTTTGTTAAGGTTTACGCTGAGCATTGTCATTTTAACTTTCTCCTGCCTGCAGAAAATCCAGGGCTATTTTCTGAAACGCTTGTGGCTTGTCTGCATGCAACCAATGGCCAGCTTGCATAATTATTTTCACTTGTGCATTCGGGAACAATTGCAGAATTTCCTGCTTATGCTGCTCCTGAATATAATTGGATTGCGATCCTTTTACGAAAAGAGTCGGCTTACTAAACGGTTTTGTGCCGCCAGGCTTCTCCCGCAAGCGATTGTAATTTTTTTCGATTGCACCCAGGTTTAAACGCCAACCGTATTTTCCTTCGCTCTTTCGCTCCAGGTTAGTAAGTACAAATTTTCGGGTAGGCTCGTCAATGATAAAGTCTTCAAGAAAACTTTCAGCATCTTTGCGGTTGCCAATGGTATCAAAATCCAAGGCTTTCATTCCGTCAATAACGCGTAGGTGGCCATCCGCGGCTTCCGGGTAGTCAACCGGTGCAATATCAACCACCAGCAGTTTGTCGACTTTGTCAGCTGCAGATAATGCCAATTCCATCGCTACCTTGCCTCCCATGGAATGGCCAATAAAGTTAGCAGATGCGATGTTGAGCTGTTCCATTAGCTCGAGCACATCTTGGGCCATAACTGGATAATTTAGCTCTACATCATGCGGGGACTCGCCGTGGTTTCTTAAATCTACTCCAATTACCGCGAATTGTTCTGAGAAATATTTGCTATGGGCTCCCCAGTTCCCAAGACTGCCAAATAAGCCATGCAATATGATGAGCGGAGCGCCCGCTTCGGAATACTGTCTAAAATTTAGCTGCATGCCCTTAAAGCGATTTCAGGATTTCGATGACATCATCATGATGGGATTTGGTTTTCACTTTATCCATGATGTGGGCAAGCTTGCCTTGTTTATCGATGATAAATGTAGAGCGAATAATTCCCATGAACTCACGGCCCATGAATTTCTTAAGACCCCATACGCCATATTTGTCCGCAATCCCATGGTCCTTGTCAGACAATAAGACAAAATTAAGATCTTCCTTGTCTTCAAACTTCTTTAGTCTGGCAACGGGATCGGGAGACACACCTAATGCTACGGCACTGTGTTTTGCCAAATCTTTCTTACTGTCACGAAGACCGCAAGCCTGAACAGTACAACCTGGGGTCATGGCTTTGGGATAGAAGTAAAGCACGACATTTTTCTTGCCCTTGAAATCCTTTAAGCTGACTTTCTTTCCATTTTGATCCTGCAATGAAAATGCAGGTGCTGCGTTTCCTATCTTGATTGTTGCCATATCAGTTCCACTAATGTGTCGTTATTGTTCCTAACTTGGAAAAAGCGTTCTTCCTGGCACGCCAGATTTCACGGCTCAGGAATCGCTACTGTAGTTTTGCAGCCATCAGACTCACTGTCTACTTTGAACAAAGTCTATCCCAATTGCGGCGGGCAATCATGTATGCGCTATGTTCTTTAAACTACCTTGTTTGTACTACGTATTCGATTCTTTTGCTAACATTCGCCCCATGGAAAAGCCCAGTTCAATTGTCGTCCTTACCGGTGCGGGAATCTCCGCCGAATCAGGAATAGAAACCTTCCGGGCTGCGGATGGTTTGTGGGCAAACCACCCGGTAGATGAAGTTGCAACTCCAGAAGGTTTTGCCCGGAACCCACAACTGGTTTATGAATTCTACAATCAGCGCCGCGAACAGGTACTGTCGGATGATATAAATCCCAATGCTGCCCATACTGCCCTGGCAAAATTCGAACATGAGTTTGAAGGGAATTTTCTATTAGTCACGCAAAATATCGATAACCTGCATGAACGCGCCGGCAGTCGGAATGTTCTGCACATGCATGGCGAGCTCTTAAAAATGCGCTGTTTAAATTCGCAAATGGTATTCGATATTCGCGAGAGCTTAAATTTCGATACCCAATGCCAATGCTGTCGCTCACCCGGGAATTTGCGCCCTCATGTTGTGTGGTTTGGTGAAATGCCATTTCACATGAACCAGATCAATATGGCATTAGAAGCTTGCGACATATTTGTTGCGATCGGCACATCGGGCAATGTCTACCCTGCGTCCAGTTTCTATCAGACTGCAAAGATTCGCCGAGCACACACAGTTGAGCTCAATCTGGAAGAAACGGGTTCTTCATTCGATGCCCATGTTTACGGGCAGGCCACCGAAGTAGTCCCGCGTTATTTTGAAGGCCTACTAACCTAAATTCTCGCTTCAATTAAAAATTATTCATCTATCCTGAAACTTCTTGGAAGTAATGGGTGAAGCCCGGTCGCAAAGCGAACTAAAGCGAAAGCTTCAGTAGGGCTGAACGACGGCCCAGGGATGGGTGAATTCCGATCGTGTAGCGAATTGAAGCAGCGCTTCAATAGGAATGAACGCCAGCCCAAGGATGGGCTGGCAGGAACGAACTACCAAGGATGGTTAATAACTACTACCAATACCATTTACTGCCTGCCAAAAATTTGTGAAGTAAACAATTCCAATACATCATTGAAAAAAACGCGACAATGCAATCATGTGCTTGATGAAATCAGTAAAAGAACTGGAATCCAATCCCATCTCCATACTCCGTGTCGGTATGCACAGTAATCGACCAGCGATTGTTTAATCGATAGTTAACTCCGTAACGATATTCGTTGTCTGTATTCCATCGCCAATCGAAACCAAAGCGCTTCGTGATCGGGATTTCTGATTCTAACTCCAGCCTAAAATCGCCGTGATCATCCACCCGCCATTCGCTATCGATCAGCATAGGCAAGGTGACGTTTAGACCCGTGATGGCAATGTCATGACTGTCTTCGTGATGATGCTCCCTGCTTTCTACGCCCGCAAATGCAGAGACGAATCTATTGATGTGATAGTTATAGGTTAAATGAATTTCGAAGGTATCCGAGAGATCGGCGTCCAATTCGAAATCAATTTCATGCCGCTCATTGCCCAAGGCGAATTCATAATCCATGAACGACGACATCATATGGAACTCATTTAGATTGAACCAGCGCTGGTAAGGTTGAATGAGCTGACTAATCTCCGGCGTGAAATTACTGCTGCCTTCA
Organism: Pseudomonadales bacterium; assembly: GCA_012103535.1. Classification (GTDB taxonomy): domain Bacteria; phylum Pseudomonadota; class Gammaproteobacteria; order Pseudomonadales; family Pseudohongiellaceae; genus UBA9145. The sequence goes on along the minus strand of WLWQ01000002.1, from coordinate 515,858 downwards.
TAACTTACAACCCGATTCATACCAGTTTTCATATAGAACTGATTATGACAATGAAAAAGCCAATCGGCAGATTCATTGGCATTAAATTCAATGATTACCGAAGCCATTGGCGGAACATTTACTGTGTGTTTGAGTGGACTACGTGCACCATGGCGATTTACTACGCGAAAGAAGTGGCCATGAAGATGAAGGGGATGGTGCATCATCATGTCATTGGTCAAATGAAATCGCACATTCTCGCCGCGACGAATCCAAACTTGCGGATCCTCACTGGCTGTTTTGCCATTAAAACTCCAGACGTAACGTTCCATGTTACCGGTTAATTCGAGTTCAATGTCACGCCATTCCTGGTCTGCCGGAAGCGAAGTGTCTTCCAAAGAAACGATATCTTCGTAACTCATCATGTGAGCAATAACAGGTGCGCTGTGATCTATACCGTGCTGGGAATGATCTTCCGTTTCCATTTGCATTTCCATCTCGGGCATTGGCATGAACATGTCCATATCCATTTCACCGTGTGACATCAAATAGAGATTGGGTGCGGCTACAGTGGGCGCCGCGACGCGCTCACCCTCACCGACATACAAACTACTAAAACCTGTGCCGTCGAATGAAGTGGAACGGAGTTCAAAAGACTTGCCTGGCTCAATGGGAACCAGCACGTCGTAAGTCTCGGCAGTAGACATGCGAAGTCTCTGAACCAGTATGGGTTCAATATCCAATCCATCAGCAGCAAGGACTTGCATCGGACCGCCTGCATACTCCACATCGAAAATACTGGAAGTTGAGCCATTTATCAGACGCAGCTTTATGACATCGCTACTCCTATCCTGCAGCTCAACCACAGACTCCTGGGCTCCGTTGACTAGAAACGCGTCATAGCCCACATCTGCAAGATCCATTGGACCCATGCGACTGTAAGAACCATTGAGTCGATTCCTGATTGCTGGCAAACCATTGGCAATCACACCCTGCCAGGATTGCACTGCATCTTTTTTAAATGCATAAAAATCGTCTGCTGATTTCAGATTGTGCAGCACAGACTCGGCTTCATCATCGATCCAGTCGGAAAGAAGAACGACTTCATCTTGAATCTGGGATTCTTCACTGGGCTCAGATAACACTAGCGCGCCATAAATACCTTTTTGAATTTGTAAATCCGTGTGGGAGTGATACCAGTAGGTCCCGGCATGAAGGATGGGGAATTCAAAAGTATGGGATCCACCGGGTGGAATTGGCTGGGTGTTCAAGTAGGGAACTCCGTCTTGAATTCCCGGCAACAAAATGCCATGCCAATGCACCGATGTGGTTTCTGAAAGCCTGTTATGAAAAGTCGCTCGCAATACATCGCCGACCTCAGCCCTTAAGGTTGGTGCCGGAATCTGATCTGCAATGGCCAACGCTGTAACTGAATTACCAGTGATATTGATTTGCTTGGTATCTATTTCAAATTCGTACTCAACAGTCGCCGCCGTTGAATAAGTGGAATAGAAAAGCAAAAATAATAGGACACGCGCAAACACGATCTATCTCCTTATAAACAAACGTTAGGAAAACAAAGCTAGAGATGTTTATCGTGTTGGTGGAGGAAGGAGCAGATCCAGTGAAATTGACTGATAGTTTGATGCGCTAACTGATTGACCAGGCTCATCTGGAATTGGGTTGTTTTCCAGCAGCAGAGTCCCAAAATCGACTGTATTTAAGCAGCAAATTTCATCACAAATACAGTCTTCGCCACTGTGATTTGCCGGCTCATAATGTGCTAATTCATCGCCCTCTTGCTCCATCATGCCCATTGCAGCTATCGTCATGTCGTGGCCTGCATGCATACCTGCAATTTCAGAATGCTGGTGTGCATCATGGGTTAAAATTTCCAAAGCAAAGCTACTGTTCGCAACTAGCAAGAACGCCAGGAACAGCGATATAAGTTTGGATTTTCTAAGGTTTATCAAAGTTGAAGTCCAATAGCACACGAGCAAACCCTACTCTTTTTTTTGACCTAGCTCAACTGATTCCCATTGACCTGATATCTACTCTAAAGTGTAGTCTTGGTACATTCAATATGACCCTGAACAGTTGGAATTAGTTTCAATCGTTTGTTTAAAGACTAATTCCAGTCCAGATGAAGTGCTACTTTGATTATGACAAATCCAATTCAAAAGACAGTTGACTCGTCGCAACATAGCGCCAATCACTGTCACCAGGAAGAAAGCAAAGCGGATTGATTTTTAAGAATTACTGCAACATTGGTTCTAATTTCTTATCTCAGTCATTGGCTTATTCCCAATTTCTTACCCGAACTTAGCTGGATGCAAACGCTCAATCATTCGATATTCGAACTGGTGAATACCGTTTGGTGGGGTGTTGTCATTGGGATGATTATGATTGGAATTCTCGGAAAAGTGCCACGTGAATTTGTTATGGCTGCCCTAGGCACCAAAACCGGCGTAAAAGGTATTTGGCGGGCAACTTTTGCCGGGATACTACTTGATCTTTGTAGTCATGGGATACTCATGGTTGCCGCCAAGCTCTATGAACGAGGCGCCAGTGCAGGCCAGGTAATGGCGTTCCTGGTGGCGAGCCCATGGAATTCCTTTTCTCTTACATTGATTCTGATTGCGCTAATTGGAATATCCTGGACCGTTGCCTTTATTTTATTGTCGATGGTGATCGCATTTATCACCGGTGTAATCTTCGATACCTTAGTTGATAAAAGTATCCTGCCTAAAAATCCGCAACAAATAGACATACCCCCGGGCTTTCAATTTTGGCGAGAAGCAAAGCAGGAGCTTTCCGCTACAAGCTTTACCTCAGAGTTTATCGGTAACATGTTAGTGAGTGGTGTTAAAGATTCGCGCATGGTTGTCCGCTGGATATTGTTTGGCGTTATTCTAGCCAGCCTGGTGAGAGCATTCGTATCGCCAGATCAATTTGAACTAATTTTCGGCCCTACTCTGCTTGGGCTTGGTATTACCTTGTTCGTTGCCACTATTCTGGAAGTGTGTTCCGAAGGCTCTACACCCATAGCCGCTGACATTCTTACGCGAGCAGGTGCACCTGTTAATAGCTTTGCTTTTTTAATGGGAGGTGTCGCCACTGATTACACGGAAATAATGGTGCTAAAAGATGCAACAAAATCTTTAAAGACGGCCTTGTTTCTTCCCCTTATTACTGTGCCGCAGGTATTCCTGCTTGGGTGGCTAATCAATCTAAGTGCAAGCTAGTAGCGCCTGGTTTATTCAATTGCTTTCTTCTATATACTTCAATCCGAAGTATTACGATTTCGGGGGAAGTCATGTTCAAAAAAATTCTAAAAGGCCTGGCTGGCCTGCTCGTCACTGCCGTCGTCCTGGTTATCGTGGTTTACATCGCTACGGGCCCGCAGCGACTTGGTTCAGATTCTGCCTCCGCCAGCTGGTTAGAAGATGGCCCTCATTCCGTTGGCACAGCGGAATTTGTTTTTATCGATGAATCTCGCCTCACTGAAGAAAATCGAGGCTTCCCTGGAAAACCTAATCGAAGTTTTCAGACCTGGATTTGGTATCCCGAAGATTTACCAGAGCCGCTGCCATTAATTGTCCATAGTCATGGAATCATGTCGCAAGGATCTGAGTTAGTGAATGTCGCAGAACGCCTGGCAAGCAACGGCTACATCGTTGTTGCAGCAAACTACCCGCTTACCAATGGAGGTACTGAGGGTGGAGCCAATGCTAATGATGTAGTTAATCAACCTGCAGACGTTTCTTTCTTAATCGATTCAGTATTAAACCTCAGCGGTGAAGAGAAGCCTTTCGCTGGCAGCATCGATCCCAATCGCATCGGACTATCAGGCTATTCACTTGGCGGATTGACTACTGTGCTTGCCACCTATCATCCTCGTTGGCGAGATCCGCGCATAAGCGCTGCCATCTCCATTGCTGGTCCGATCAATGCATTTACACCACAGTTTTATAGCACCAGAAACATTCCCTTTCTTGGAATCTACGGTACAGCTGACGCTTTAATAGACTATGAAACGAATGGATTGCTTGTGCCAGAACGCATCAGAAATTCTTCTTTGGTAACAATAGCTGGCGGTTCTCACCTTGGATTTATGGCAATTGCCGACCCAGTCTTTCGCTTTATGCATAATCCAGACTCTATCGGTTGTCAGGGAGTGCTCTCAGTTTTAGATGAAGGCACTGACGATGTATTTATGGCGTTTGGAACAGAGGCAGAAGTAGTGCTATTGGATCCGTCTGCGCCTGCAGTTTGCGAAAAAATGCCCCCATTGGAAGCCTCGCATCCAGGTCGCCAGGCTATGATTCTAGAAATAGCAGAGCTGGCATTTTTTGAATCTGTCTTCGGCGAAACAGAAGACATTCGTAGCGCCGCAAAAGAACAGTTAGAAACTTCTCTTGCTGCTGATTTCGAAGAAGCGAGCTATCTGAATTAGATTCTGATTTTCAAGGTTTTTGGAAGTCGACAACTCTGTTCGTCACAGAGTTGAATCTCACATTCGAGCTGCGCGCTGAAACAGAGTCCGTCCTCCGGAACCTGCGTTCGTTGCAACACTAATTCCAGCTTCACTTGGCTTTCATAGAAGGGAATATGCTCATCATCAATGCCTTTGACATGACCATGACCTTCCGGATAATCTATTTCATCAAGTGACCAGTGCTTCTCATCTTCTGCCAGGCGAATCTGTAAAGGCTTAAAGTCACCTGAGCCTGCGCCAGGTGCCGTGATATGCCATGCCTCTGCGATTTCAATTACTAGACTAATATTTTTTGTTTGTGAATCTTCCGAACTTAATAGTCGAGCGTGAACTTTCGCCAATCCGGATTCAACGTGCTGTACTAGCGCCATACTGCCATCATTAAAATTAGCCAGCTGCCTCAGCATACTCGTGTGACTAATGGCATTGTCATTTATGTCCCCTACAAGTGAGGCAATACATTGATCCACTTTTTCTCGATAGAAATTTTCCCTATCTTCTTCCAGGTAGGCCGCTCGATCACGCAGACTAATCAAACAAGCTAGTGCAGTTGCTATGGGTGATAAGGTTGCTCCGTCGCTGGCATTGCGGGAACGAGTCAGCTGCGGGCCAAGCTGATTTTCAGGGCTGAGAAAAAATCCTTTTTCTGTTTCATCCCAAAACTCTTGTAAACAGGTTTCCATCAACTTGTCGGCCCGCAGCAGATGCTCCGTGGAAGCAGTAACATCAAAAAGTACAATTAGTGCCTCGATTAAATTGGCATAGTCTTCGAGTTGCCCTTCTATCGAAGTAATGCCGTTCAAATAGATTCGGTGCAAGTGACCATCGGCGCTTACATTGTTTGAGAGTATTACATGCGCCGCTTTTTCAGCAGCCTCAATCCAATGCAATCGATTGTAGTAGTCTCCAGCATGCGCCAGAGAAGAGATCATTGCCGAAGCCCAGCCTACTATCAGTTTGTCATCCCGGAGCGGGTGTTCGCGCTGCTCGCGCACCAGGTAAAGTTTATTCAGGATCGCGTCCAGGTTCGTTGAGAAATCCGCACCGTATTGCTTCTCATACTCGGAAAAAGGTTTTGAAAAATTAAGTATATTAGAGCCTTCAAAATTCCCCAGCTCACTTACTCCATAATTCTCAATGATTTGCTGCGCCTCTTCCTCTGACAACGCTTCTTCTAATTGATCCACCGACCAGAGAAAGAAAATACCTTCTGCGCCTTCACTATCTGCGTCTGTGGCTGAATAGAATCCCCCTTCAGGGAGTTGCATATCTCTTAGAACGTATTCCAAAGTTTGAAAACAAATTCGTTTAAAGAATTGTTTTCCTGAGAGCCGGTAGGCATTTAGATAGGCGAGGCTTAGCTGCGACTGGTTATAAAGCATCTTCTCAAAATGAGGTACAAGCCATTCGGCATCAACGCTGTAGCGATGAAACCCCCCCGCTACCTGATCATAGATCCCACCTCGACCCATCGCGTCCAAGCTTCGATCGGCAAATTCCATGGCAGTTAGATGACGCTGGCGCAATGCTCGGTCGAGCATAAAAAATAGCAGAGGTTCTTGAGGAAACTTCGGTGCTCCCGCCAGTCCACCGAGACTCTTATCCTCTCTTTGGAATAATGCCTGACTGGTAAAGTTGTAGATTTCTGAATCTAAGCTATTCGCCTGTTTGCGTTCACTTAGAATTCTGTCGATAGCTTCGCCAATTTGTGTGGCACTGGATTCCAATTCACTTAATTTTTCATTCCATGCTTCCACGATCTGTAGCAGCAACTTCATAAATGTTGGCGGTGGAAAGTATGTCGCACCAAAAAATGGGCGGCCATCATCGAGCAAGAAATTAGACATGGGCCACCCTCCATGCCCTGACATGATTTGTACACCAGTCATGTAAGCTTCATCGATATCAGGATACTGCTCACGATCCATTTTGATGGAAATAAAATGCTCGTTTAACACCTTGGCAATTTCTACATTGTCGAAACTTTCAACTTCCATTACGTGACACCAATGGCAGGTTGAATAACCAATCGACAGGAATATTGGTTTGCCTTGTTGTTGGGCGGCTTCGAATGCCTCTGTACCCCATGGAAACCAATCGACTGGATTGTGTGCATGTTGAAGCAGATAGGGAGAGTCTTCTCTTATGAGTCTATTAATAAAAATTGCGGAACCATCTTCATTAAGATGTTCGGTGCGTTTGTCATAGCTTCCGTCTTTTACGGATTCGATGTTGCGCAATTGAGTTTCAATAGAATGATTTTTAGGCGTATCTTTCATGGATTTTTTATTATGCTAAACTGAAGTATTACTTCTAATTAAAAACTAGTGATCAGCCACAGGTTTTATTGCGTGGATATAAATTCACAACTTTCCGACGATAAAAAAACTCTCACGTTAATCTTGCTCGGAAAATTTGACTACACTTGTCATCAGGAATTTCAAGATGCTTACGAAAGCGTCGAACCAGTTCCCGGAAAATTTGTTATAGATGCGCTGGAAGTTACGTCCATCGACAGTTCTGCACTCGGCATGTTGTTACTACTACGCAATCATGCAGGTGGCGACGATTCTGATGTAGCCATTGTCAATGCCAAACCAGATGTCTATAAGCTACTCCACACCTGCAAATTTGACGAGCTTTTTGCCCTCAAAGCGCTTTAGTTAATTTCAAATTACTTCGTGATACAGCTCCCTATTAAAACGACGGAACATCCTGTTCGTTCATTATGCCTTTACACTTTGTTTGAGAGCTTTTTTATTCCATTAAGTTCTCGAGTTCCGCAGGAAAATAAGGCTTATTCCTATCATTTACTGCGGTGGTCGTAATCAGCGCCTTTACCATTAGCTCTTCTGCTGGCAATTTTCGAATTTCCTGATCGAACATCAATCTAACTTTTGAAGGCCGACTGGCAATGACACTTACTTTAAATTCGTCTCCTGCTCGCAGGGATTGTTTGTAATCAATTTCAGCTCGAACCATAACAATGATTACACCTTGTTGCGTAAGTTCGGCGAAACTAACTCCTCGACTGGATAAATATTCATGCCGCGCCCATTCCAAATAGTTCTGATAAACGGCGTTATTAACAATCCCTTGCATATCACACTCGTAATCGCGAACTTTCATCTGTAATTTGAATGGGTTTGCCACAGGCCAGAGCTGTCATAGAATTATTCAGAGGCTCCCTAGCCTATCTTAATTTTTCTGGCTTCGATAGTTGGCGATAGTTCAATGCTCTACCTATACTGAATATAGGAGCAGTAAAGGAACACAGGATGTGTTCTGGTAACAAGGATTGTTATGACTTTAAAAGGAAACTTCCACCTGGGACAGGTGGTGCAGCACCGACTCTATGGCTACCGAGGCGTCATTGTAGATGTTGACCCGGAATTTCGGTTAAGCGAAGAATGGTACGATCAAGTCGCCAAGAGTCGGCCGCCGCGCAATAAGCCCTGGTTTCGAATCTTGGTTCACAATACTGCCTATGAAACCTACGAAGCAGAAGAGAACCTGCAACCGGAACAAGAACCCAGCAAGATTAATCATCCCGATTTACCGCAACATTTCTGCGGCTACAATCACGGTCGCTACGTACCTTCCATCAGTATTAACTAAGAATTTCAGAAGCCCTTTGTAACCCTTTGTTGCGGTATTGTTCTGGAGCAATACAGCAGTAGATGGTAATTTCGACTTAGCTTTAATCAGGGGTCGATGTCTCTATGGGTACGCAATTTAAGCAATCAAGACGTGGTTTTCTTAAGTCGTCTGCGGCGGTAATCGGCGGATCGGCTGGGCTGGCCGCTTGCACCAGCACAACCCAGCGTAGGAGTTCCGCTAACCTTTATCCCAGTCACAATGAGCGCACCAAAGGCTGGATGCGTTTCATATGGGAAAAAGCGACCACCGCTGATAACTGGGATTACTCCGAAAACATCGAACGGCCCTGGGGTATCAACATCCCAAGGGGAGAAATCGACTTTACGGTGCGGGACGACCGTCCCCACCCCTGGTGGGATCAATACTCTGCCGCACCAATGCTTAGCTATCCGCGCTTTGATCTTTCCGATTCCAGCTATGCTGTATTGCTTATGGCTGACCAAACTCCGGCTTGGCGCGAGGTCTATACCCGTGTTTTGGATGAACTGGCAACCCGACATACCTCTTATTGGGCCGCTATCGACTGGAATACTTTTATTGGGCCGAGTCCCGAACGGGAAAACTATAACGCAGGCAATGCGCCGGGATATCAGGCATGGCCGGAGCGAGTTCGCGGTAATTACGATAGACCAGGCTGGACCGCAAACGGTGTGGAACCCTGGGGCTTGCAGCGGGATCCAATCGGCGCTGATGGCAACCTTTTCTTTCGGGGTTGGTTAAATCTGCTTCTTTCAATTTATAAGTATGTTTCTGGCGATGATAAATGGGAGCGGCCTTGGGAAATCGCTGGTTACGAGAATGAACATTTTGAGTGGACACAACCACGCATCGTTGAACATCTGCATCAGCAATATATCGATCATCCAGAAGGACCCCATTGCGAGAACACCAAGGTTTGGCCGATCTGCAACAGCGCTGCAGGTCTGGGAATTTATCTGTCTGATCAATTAGGAGTGACCAATGCCCATGGCGCTTTCGAAGATTGGGTTGAGTTTACCCGTGACAATTACATGGGAATTAACAATCAGAATCAGATCGAGTGGATGACCCTCTATTACGATCCGCTGGAAGAATTCAAGGTGAACTTTCCCGGTGCCGGAGCAGGTACCGGAGCAGCATTCTATTTACTGCCACAATCGCCGGAACTTGCAACGCAAATTTACGAAGCAGTTGCCAATGCAAGCGGATGGCACGACCCAGCACGAGAAATTACTCCCAGTGCACAAGGCATGGTGATGGCCAAAGCCCTGGGCGACAGTGTCGCAGTTGAGCGCCTTGCTGCTGCTGCCGAACAATTCTCCGAACCAAAATGGTTTGGCGAAAACATGGATAGATTTGGTTGGTGGTTTAATAACGGTGAGCCTTGGCCAAGAGGTCAAGCTTCAGCCCAACAGATGATCAATGAGATTGGCGAAGGAGACTGGATAGAAGCTTTTAAAGTGAAAAACTTGGACAAGTACACGGCTCCAACACTCGAAGGCGTAGACTATCCAAACCTGGGTGTGGACAAAGCCTGGAATGACAAGGAAAGCGGCGTTCTGCATATAGGCACTTACGTTGGCGATCGTAATGCCTCCGGTCAGTCTACGAGCTGGCAGATTACTAATCTGCCTAATGCCGAGGAAGCTATTGTCATACGCGATGGAACAACCGTTAGTAATGTCCAGGTAATTGATACAAATTCCATTCGCGTACCAACCGATATTGGGGAGCACCAATACGAAATCTACACTGGATATTTCGGGCAGACAGTAGCATTCAACCAACCAGATCCTTCTACAATTGCCAGCGCAGCCTCAGCTTCGACGATAAGACGTACGGCAGAGCAGAATGCGAAAGCTGCCGAATCAGTGATGACTAGTAAAGTAACAGGATGTCCTTGCTGTGCAGGACCCACTTAAGAATATTTATCTAGTAACAAGAGAATGGAAATGACGAGACTAAAAACGACAAGTCTAATTGCTTTTATAAGCTTCTCCTTGCTGAGTTGGTTCGGAGTATCTGCCGATCATCATGGCGGCGCATCTCTTCTTACTATTGAAGAAGTAATGACGGGTAATCATCGCAGTCCGCAAAATATCGCTCGCAATGAATTTAGACACCCAATAGAGACTCTGGAATTTTTTGGCCTCACCCCAGACATGACTCTGATCGAGATCGGTCCTTCCGGCGCCTGGTATACAGAAATCCTCGCACCCTATATGCGCGATCATGGCCGCTACTATGGTGCCCATTTTTCACCTAATTCGGGAAACGATTTTCAACGACGCAGTTTAGAAAACTTCGAAGCGATGTTGGCTGGCGATGCTGAACTTTACGGCAAAGCGATTGTGCGTCATTTATTACCACCGAATGAGACAGCCATTGGTCCCCAGGAAGGTGCTGACATGGCGCTCACTTTTCGTAATGTGCATAACTGGATGGGTCTGGGGTTGGATCAGGAGTTTTTCGCTACTTTTTACGCCGCGCTCAAACCAGGCGGAATTTTAGGTGTGGTAGAACACCGCGCTCCGGACAGTGCCACTTTTCAGGAAATGATCGATAGCGGTTATGTCAGCGAAGCCCACGTTAAACAGGTTGCTCTAGCCGCCGGCTTCGAAACCGTTGCTGCCTCTGAAATTAATGCCAATGCAAATGATACCAAGGATCACCCGGAAGGTGTCTGGACATTACCACCGAGTTACAGAATGGGTGAAACGGATCGAGCGAAATACACTTCCATTGGTGAGTCCGATCGCATGACGTTGAAGTTCCGCAAACCGCTGTGAATATAATCTGCGTTTTGAACGCGGCTGCTTCGAGCATTCACTATTCACCAATAAAGTAGTAAAAAAATTGCCCCTTTTACAATCTAAGCCACAGCGGCTCTTGCTGCTAATAATTGCTGCCCTCGGATTGCAGTTCACTGTAATTACTTCAAGCGCTCAAGAAGTTGTCGTTGGCGAAAATGCTGACGGCCGAATAACAGTTCGTGCAGTAAGATTCGATGGCGATATCACCATCGATGGCGAATTGGATGAAGCTATTTATTCTAACGTCGCACCAATTACTGATTTCATTCAACAAATTCCCGATGAAGGTGATCAGGCCAGCGAGAAAACTGAAGTCTGGGTTTTCTACGATGACGATGCCATCTATGTCACTGCCAAAAATTACGAGTCTGTGCCGGAAGAAGATTGGGTTGCCAATGAAATGCGCCGCGACACTTTTCAACTACGCACCAATGATTCGTTTTCGGTAATGCTGGATACCTTTCTCGACCGACGAAACGGCGTTGCGTTTTTGGTCTCACCTATTGGTGGATTTTCGGATTTTGCAATCTCTAATGAAGGCGACCGAGGTCGAGGCGTCAACTTTGATTGGAATATCGTCTGGGATTCACGGGTTGGGCGTTTCGATGGTGGTTGGACAGTAGAGATGGAGATCCCGTTTCGCTCTTTGCGCTACGATCCAGGAGCCGAACAAACCTGGGGGTTACAGTTTCGTCGAATTATTCGGCGCCTTAATGAAGCGTCTTATTTAACTGAAATTCCGATCTCTGCAGCCTTGGGCAATAGTCTTGTTGCCGGGATGTGGCGTATTTCAGAAGCTGCTGACTTAACTGAACTCGAAGTGCCACCACGGAATTTTAATCTGGAAATAAAACCCTATGGCTTAGGCACCGTAACCACGAATAGACTTGCCTCTCCTCCTTTTAATGATGACTTCGATGGCGAAGCTGGTCTTGATGTAAAACTTGGTCTTACTAATAACCTTACCGCGGACTTTACCTACAATACGGATTTTGCCCAGGTGGAAGTCGATGAACGCCAGGTAAACCTCACTCGCTTTAATTTGTTTTTTCCGGAAAAGCGGGAATTTTTTCCTGAAGGTGAAGGTAATTTTGATTTCACCGCACCTCGAACTTTAGACGTTCCTACGATGTTCTTTAGTAGACGCATTGGTTTGGAGCAGGGGCAGATTGTGCCCATAAACGCCGGTGGTCGTCTAACCGGAAAGATTGGAGACTTTGATATTGGCGCACTCACCATTGGAACTGACGGCAGTGACATTGATGGGATTGAATCCACCGAATTTTCGGTGTTGCGAATTAAGCGAGACATACTAAGCCGCAGTAGAGTCGGCGTACTTGTAACTGACAGATCAGAATCTGTAACTGGCGACGGATCGAATCAACTTTATGGCATCGATGGACAATTTAATTTCCTGGATGACTTTGAAATTGCTACTTACGCTGCAAAAACTGATACGCCAGGACTAAGCGGCGAGGACAAGAGTTACATGGGTAACTTTACCTATGATGGGGATCGCTACGGGCTCGGAACAGGTTACGTTGTGGTAGAAGACAATTTTAATCCTGAAATAGGATTCAAGCGGCGCGACAACTTTAAACAATTCGATGGCTTCGCTCGCTTCAGCCCCCGCATTGCATCGAGTGAAAATATTAGGCGCTTCGTGTTGTTGGCCCACACTGAATCTTATTGGTCAGCCGATGAAGACGTCCTCGAGACTCGAGCTCACGGCTTAAGCTTTACCACCGAGTTTGAACAAGGTGACGCTTTCCAGATCAGCCTGAATGATGAGTTCGAAATGCTCACAAGACCTTTCCAAATCGCACCGGATGTGGCTCTTCAACCCGGCGACTACAATTTCACCAGCTATGAAGTTTCGTATCGCTGGGGAACACAGCGAGACTTTAGCGGAAGACTCTCTTATCGAGGTGGAGATTTCTGGAGCGGCACCAATGAAGCAATAGGTTTCAGTGCTGGCAGAATTGAATTATCGCCGCAGCTATCCGTGGAACCGAGTTACTCTTTTAACAAGGTAAAATTACCTGAAGGAGATTTCCGCACCGAGCTTGGGCGAGTAAGGGTCACGTACACCATTTCTCCGCGTATGTATTTTAGTGGTCTCGTACAATACAACTCTACTCAAAACTCACTAAGTTCCAATTTTCGCTTCCGCTGGGAGTGGGCGCCAGGTAGTGAATTGTTCGTTGTTTATAGCGATGATCGAGACACCAATCCATTTGACCGACCAGACAGCTTTGAGCTGCGCAATCAAGGTTGGGCAATAAAAATTAATCGACTCTTTCAGATTTGATTTTAAAAAAATAGCGCAGGACTTAGTTGAGTTAAAAGCAACGTACATTTAATCTATATCCAATCCTTAATAAGAAAAGCAGAGAAACAACAATGAACTTCAGAAAATTTGGTATTTTCACAATTGCTCTGGCAGCCACACTTGCGGCACATGCACAGCAAAATACCGTGCTGCCGGATTACCCAAATAACTACTCTATGCATGAAAACCTGGTGCAAATGCCTGATGGGCGACAAATGGGATCAGGCAATGCCATAGACATCGATTCCCAAGGCAATATCTGGGTATTTGAACGCTGCGGCGGTAATCAGGGCGCCTGCGAAGAGAACAATGTAGATCCCATTTTGAAGTTCAACCCGGAAGGAGAGATTCTCACCAGTTTTGGTGCTGGAATGTTCGTCTGGCCCCACGGAATTATCGTTGATGACGACGACAATCTCTGGATTATTGATGCCGGTGTGATCGACGGTGAGAAAGGCAATCAAATTTTCAAATTCAATCAGCAGGGAGAAATTCTGATTGAACTAGGTGAACCGGGTATCCGCGGCGATGGCCCTGGCGAATTTAATGAGCCTTCCGATTTAGCGATCGGGCCAGATGGCACTCTATATATAGTCGATGGCCACATTGATCCCGATTCAAATCGGCGCATTGTACACATGACCGCCGAAGGTGAATTTATCGAAGCCTGGGGTGAAAAAGGTTACGGTCCACTGCAATTTGAAGGGCCCCATGCCATTGCCGTCGATGAGCGAGGCAACATCTATGTAGGTGATCGCACCAATAATCGCATGCATATACTGAATCCTGACGGCACTTTGAAAGCTATCTGGGCTCACTGGGGCAGACCTAGCGGCGTAAGAATCCATGACAATATGCTCTATGCAGTGGATTCCGAATCACGAGCAGCAGAAGGCCAATACGGTTTTAATCCTGGTTGGCATCGAGGAATTTATGTTGGCACTCTGGATGGAGAAATTATCGATTTTATTCCCGACCCGGGACCACATGGCGGCACCAGTTTTCCTGAAGGTATTGCAGTGGATGACAACGGGGTGATTTGGGGCGCCAGTGTTGGCGACAGAAAAGTAAGCAAGTACGTTCGTAATTAGGACGTGCTAACTAAAGGACTTTTTCGGAGCTAAGATTATGACTAAATACATTAAGGCCGCGTTTCTAACACTCGCGATTATTGTTCCCACTTCAGTGTTTGCAGATCACCATTTGGGTAGTGAGCTTACTCTTGGCGCAATAGTGAACGGACATCATCGCAGCGAAGAAAATAGAGCTCGCAACGAACCGAGACATCCAGTGGAAACTATGGAATTTTTTGGCCTGCAGAAAGACATGACAGTAATTGAAATCTTACCAGCCGGTGGATGGTACACAGAAATCATTGCCCCCTATGTGGCTGCCGAAGGCAAATTTTATGCGGCACATTTTTCGCCTAACTCAGCTTTGAACTATGCGGCTAACAGTCTAGAGGGCTTTGAGCGAAAATTAGCGGACAACCCGGAGATTTACGGCAAGATTACGGTAAGACATATCGACCCGCCTCATGAAGTAGCCATAGCCCCACCGGAAAGTGCAGACCTCGCCATGACATTTCGGAATGTGCATAACTGGATAATGGTTGGCCAGGAACTCGAATACTTTGAAACGTTTTATGCGGCATTAAAACCCGGCGGCATTCTTGGAGTAGTTGAACACCGAGCATTACCTGGCGCTAGTATGGAAGTCATGGAAACTACTGGCTATGTCTCAGAAGAGTATGTAAAAGAAATCGCCGCCAAAGCAGGTTTCGAATTTGTTGCCTCTTCAGAATTAAATGCCAATCCAAAGGATGCAACGGAATATCCGGCGGGAGTCTGGACTCTACCTCCGAGCTATAGACTCGGCGATGAGAACCGAGATCAATATACTGCCATTGGTGAGAGCGATCGCATGACCTTGAAATTCAGGAAACCAGACTAATGGCAGTAGAAGTAGAGTTTCATTATGATTTCGCAAGCCCAAATACCTATTTTAGTCATCGTGTGATTCCAGGAATCGAGGCAAGAACAGGTATAAAGTTTAAATACGTTCCGATTCTGCTAGGCGGTGTTTTTAAGGCAACCAATAACAGATCTCCGATGGAACAATTTGCAGAAGTTAAAAATAAGAAGGAATACAACTCACGAGAGACGAAACGCTTTATCGCCAAACACACCATTGACAAATATGCGCGCAATCCCCATTTTCCAGTCAACACTCTGCACATAATGCGTGACGCCTGCTACGCATTAGGAAAAGACTTTGAAGCAGACTATATCGAAGCCATGTATCAATGCATGTGGGAACGCGGGTTAAACATGAGTGATCCGGCCGTGATCGAAGAAGCACTGAACGAATACGGCCTGCCTACTGCTGACATCATCGCTGGCACGCAAGATCCTGCAGTTAAGCAAATGCTAATTGATAGCACCTCGGCATCCGTTGAAAAAGGCAATTTCGGTTCGCCAACATTCTTCGTTGGTAATGAAATGTTTTTTGGTAAGGACCGTTTGCGGGATGTTGAAGAAGAGATTTCTTCTCAACAATAGTTATTCTACGCGATCGTAGTAGCGTACGAGTTCGATTGGTTCTCGGAACGAGAGTGGTTGGATCAGCATTTCGATGCGCAGCCGATTGCCGTCATTCTCCAACGTATAAATTTCTGTAGCGAATCCGCCGTCACGCGGTCTGGCTTCAACAACCAGAGCTTCCACTTCAATATTCCCTTCCGACCAATCTGATCCACCACCTTCAAAAAAGTCATTGGCTGTCGTGCGGCGTCGGCGACCATCGGTGTGGAATACTCTTATGTAATTGTCCTCATAGGTGAAGCGAAATTCAGGTTCGGAAAATTCGATACTTAATACATCATCGTAAGTGAGTCGGTCATAGAGCTCGTGCTCTGGCGGCCCGCCGCGATAAAAATCTTCACGCCGATTGAAGAATCCACGGCCACCATCACCACCTCCAGCTTCTATCGCTTCTTCCACTTGGTCATCTGAGTTGTCAGACAGGTCATCGTTGATTACCCATGCACCAACCATCTGCGAACCAATATTCCCCTGCGCGTTGAGAAACGAAAAACTTAGCACAGCAACACACAGCAATACTCCATGCTGCAGAAGTACCTGAGTTCGACTAATTGGAAAATCAAATAGCTTCATGAATCCTGCTCATTCGCCGTATGGTCACGCATTGTTAAACTCTCTGCGCCATTCTGCAATAGCTTGCCCAATTTCGTCAGGAGAGTCTTCCTGTAAAAAATGATTACCAGCTACTGTCACCTCTTTCTGATTTGGCCATGAGCGACAAAATTCACGTTGTGGGCCAATTAGAATGGCACCAGGCTCAGCATTAATAAACAACTTAGGCACATTGGATTGTGAAAGCCAATCCGCATAACTTTGCACGAGCTCAACCACCTCTTCTGGTTCTCCTTCAATTGGAATTTGTCGAGGCCAAGTCAGGGTTGGGCGACGATCTTCACCGGCGTTAGCAAACGGCTTCCGGTATACCCCCATTTCCTCTTCAGTTAATTCTCTGATTATAGAGCCAGGTAGCACTCTTTCCACGAATACATTTTTCTCCAAAACCATGTCTTCTCCGGCTGGAGAACGAAATCCTTGAAAAACTCCTCGCGCAGCCTCAGGCCAATCATCCCAAGACACCGGTCGAACAATGCCTTCCATATAAGCAATGCCCATTACCGCTTCTCGATGCCGATTTGCCCAATCGAAACCCAGGGCCGAGCCCCAGTCATGAATAACCAGGGTAACGTTATCCTTAACACCAATTGCATCAAGCGCCCCATCCCAATAGTCGCGATGTTCCATCAGTGTGTAACGGTCAGGACCAGAATCATCCAGCTTATCCGAATCCCCCATCCCAATTAAATCAATCGCAATACAACGGCCCTGATCAGCCAGATGAGGCATGATGTTCCGCCACAAATAGGAAGAAGTAGGATTGCCATGCTGAAAGACAATGGGATCACCCTCACCCATCTCCACATAGCTCATGGTTTTCCCGTTCACAGAAACGGTTTTCTTCGGATGTTCCTTGGCGCTAATCATTATGTTTCCCAGCTAATACAAAGGAGTCCGAGCATAAACCGGGGACTTTTACATTTCAAATCCAACACTGGCTAACTTAAAACTCGAGTACTAAACACGTCTGGAGAAGGGAAGGAATTACGTGTGTTCAGTGGGCCATCCCTGGCCCGTCCCGCGCTTCATCCCTGGCGCTATTCGCTCTCTTAAATTCCTTCCCTTCTCCAGACTTCTTCACTGCTTAAACTGGACAGCTCTAACTTATTAATTTCGGCGACAGCAGCGTGTTGCCCTAGCAACATGCTTCCCACGCTCCCCTCCCCTTCATGATCAGTTCTATAGGGATAGGGACATTGGTTTTTTGCGACTAGCGTCCAAGGACGGGAACGCGGGAGGGCCAGGGATGGCCCATCGGAGCGAAAAACCAATGCCCCTATCCCGCCATCTCTGAAATACAACAATTGAGATTTTTTTCTTAATTCAATTCTATAAAGCATCAATTTGATCATGCCCCCACTTATTAGTATTCTCCCATTCCGCACCTTATCCAGAGACCAATAAGTAATACGGGAGAAGACAGGAATGACAATGCAACAAACGCCTCTGCTGATGTCGAAAATTCTTGGACGAGGAGCAATCCTGGATCCAGACATTGAAGTAGTGACTCAGCAAGCTGAAGGTACCCACAGGCAAACACTGAAACAAACCTGGGATCGAGCGAATCAAGTTGCTCACGCACTAAAAAACCATGGGGTAGAAGTGGGTGATCGCATCGGTAGTTTTATGTGGAATAACTACTACCACCTGGAGCTTTATCAGGGCGTTCCATCTATGGGCTCCGTGCTGCATACCTTGAATATCCGACTTTCACCAGCCGATCTGGAATACATCATTAATCACGCCTGTGACAAAGTTATATTCGCTGATGAAGATTTGTTGCCTCTGCTAGAACCATTGTGGGACAAGATTCCCTGCGTTGAACTGCTGGTAATTTGCCGCCATGGCGAAGGCGGCGAAAGCTCATTTAAAAATCAGATCGATTACGATGATTTTATTAAGGACCAGCCCACCGTATACGATTGGCCTGAAATTGATGAGAACTCACCGATGGGCCTCTGTTATACCTCAGGGACTACTGGCAAACCCAAGGGAGTGATGTACACCAATCGGTCTACTTACCTGCATACCTTGACCGAATCGCTGACTGATTCAATGGGACTGTCTTCACTGGATTCACTGTTAGGCATTGTGCCTATGTTTCATGCCATGGGATGGGGCTTGCCATTTGCAGCATCCATGCTTGGCTGTAAGCAAGTAATGCCACATCGCTTCATGTTGCCAGATGTGTTCCTGAAACTGATGGAGGAAGAAGAAGTAACTGTATCCGCAGGTGTGCCAACGATCTGGCAAGGGGTGCGCGCAGCATTGGAAGCCAATCCAGATAAGCATGACCTCAGCATTCTTGGCAGGATGACCTGTGGCGGCTCAGCGCCTCCTGTTGAGATGATGCGCTGGTATTGGGACAAATATAACGTCGAGATGATTCAGGGCTGGGGAATGACAGAAACAAACCCACTCGGCACACTTTCACGTAAGGTTTCCAAACGTTCGCAGATTACTATGTCGGAAGACGAGCAATTTGAAAATGTTGCCAAGGCGGGTTTAGCCATGGCTGGATTGGAAATTGAAATTTTTGATGAAGAATGGAATCGACTTCCCCATGATGGTGAAGCGGTTGGTGAACTCTGCATTAGAGGTCCCTGGATTGCCGCCGAGTACTTTAATGATCCACAACCAGATAAATTTCATGACGGGTGGTTGGTAACCGGTGATGTCGCCAAGATTGATTCCGAGCAGTACATCATTATTTCGGATCGATCCAAGGACTTGATTAAGTCAGGTGGTGAATGGATTTCTTCGGTTGATCTGGAAAACCACATTGTTGCTATGCCAGATGTTGCCCAGGCTGCAGTAGTGGCTCAGCCTCATCCGAAATGGGATGAGCGTCCTGTGGCTTTGGTAATCATGAATGAAGGTTCAGAACTGAATCCGGATGCAGTCATCGATCATTGCAGTAGTATATTCGCGAAATGGCAGCTTCCAGATGAAGTAATTTCAACAGACAACATTCCGTTGACCTCTACTGGTAAAATCGATAAGAAAACGATACGGGCACGACTGGATAAAGAAGGTTATCAGTTGCCGGATTTAAGATAATCGGCGAAAAGTAAAAAAGGGCCAAAGCGGCCCTTTTTTATTTGTTTGCGAATTACTGCCTGCCAGGATCGGTGGGCGCATAATCGACTCCGTCGAAGTCTGCTCGCCGCGCTCCGGCGAGAATTCCGGAAAGTGCGTAGTTGCCTTCATGACAAGCATATTCAAACATCTGCTCACCGCTAAGATTCATCGGCAGCTCTCCACTCCAGGGCTGTGAATAGTTCTCTGGGTCTTCAACAGTGAATTGATAGAGAATCGAATCATCTGCAGTCCGAGTGAAGCGTTCAGTCACTTTCATCTGGCTCGACCCATAAAATCGATGGTCGAGTGAAGAGCGTAGACTTTGCTGCGGGTGAAAATTTGTCGTTTCCACTACCAGAGTATCTTCCTCGTAGTAGCCGATGGAATCACCAAGCCACGGATTCGTGGGTGGATCTTGAAATTCCCCACCGATGCGCACGATTCGCGCGTCATGAACCATTTCAGCCATTAACACGACATGATCTTTCGTCTGCACAATCTGGGTCAGGTTGTTGTAAAGCACTGGGAGCTTGGGTGGCCCCGGTGATGAGCCGAATCCAATCACACAGCGCTCACCGATTGGTCTTACTTCCGGACCGTCATAAGTATTTCTTCGATCCATCGCCGCTTCAAAATTAGTGCGCCCTAGTTCGGTGTAGGGCAGCTGTCCATCGGGGGGATCGACGATTATGGAAGTACGAATCTCGCCATCCACTACCGCAAGTCTGTCTCCTGGATCCATCCAAAAAGTATTGTAGCCACCTACATTCCGTCCCGCACTCGGCGCTTCTCGATCAGGATCGCTAGGCTGATTACTGGCCTCCATGCCAGCTAGAAACATCGCTTCAATTCGTAATGCCTCTTCTTCTGAAATTGTTAGTTGACCTTGGAAGCGTTGTGCTCTTTCCAAATTAGTCTGCGTGGAAAGAGACCAAATACCTTGCAAGTCCGGCACACCAAATTCTGTTTTTGGTGGTATATACCCGGTTTCTTGAGAATGCGCTAACAAAGGTATTAGAAATAGTAGCACTGCCAATAAATGGCGCATCTTTAACTCCCCACCTTTCTCAAAATTAATACTTACTAATTATGACATCTCGAGAATTGAATGCGAGTTTTTTAGCTCGAATAAATTAAGAAATTTGTAGAAAATTGGATCACAAAAGAGCTTCAATTCGCTTCTGCATATAAAAGGTGTAAGTGGCACCTATTGATGTTGGATTGCTAATAAGAACTCTTACAGCAGTCATGCTGTAAGAATTTGAAGCAAGCAGTGTAATTAACTCTTTACTAATTGTGACAGCGGGGGCCACCCATACTGAAGCGCGGGATTTCTTAAAACGCTAAGTTTACAGTGTTTATTAACAACCCCTCGTTCGAAAATCCTGGCATTTTTCTAAGTAATGCACACTTTTGGCCGTATTTTAGAATTATCCGACTACAATAACTGCATCAAGACAGAGAATCTGATATAAAGCGCAATCTTGCACAAACCGTTAGTACAGAAGCGAAAATAGCAGTATGAGTGATTGGAAGCAGTTAGCAGGAGGCCTGGGATTTATCGGCTTTATTTTAATTATCGATACCCAGATCTTAGTAGAACCTGCTGAAGCTCCGACCGGTATGATTTGGATAGAAAGCGGCTCATTTGTTATGGGCTCGGATCAAGGTCTACCAGACGAAAGACCTGCCCACGATGTGCAATTGAAAGGATTCTGGATCGACCAGTATGAAGTAACTAACGCTGATTTCGCACGATTCATATCAGAAACAGGATATGAAACCCATTCTGAACAAGTTAATGACTCACTCGTTTTCGAATCTCCTTCCCAAGATACCGATCACCCTGTAAGACCGCTTTCCTGGTGGAAACTGGTTGCTAATGCTGATTGGCAACATCCTGAGGGTGAGCATGATTCGATTACTGAAAAAGAAAATCACCCTGTCGTTCAAGTTACTTATGAAGACGCATTGGCTTACTGTAATTGGGCTGGCAAGGAACTCCCCACCGAAGCACAATTTGAATTTGCGGCTCGCGGTGGACATGAAGGGGAAATTTATAGCTGGGGATCACAGCCACGTCACGAGCATGAAGCGATCACCAATCATTGGCAGGGAACATTTCCCTACCACAATGATAATTCCGATGGTTATGCAGACACAGCACCGGTAGGTAGTTTCCCACCAAACGATTACGGTCTCTATGACATTACTGGAAACGTATGGGAATGGGTATCAGACTGGTATCACCCGAATTACTATGCCAACAGTCCGCTGAGAAATCCCCGTGGTGTCCCCAAATCTGAAAGCCTGGATCCAAATGAACCTGCGCTATCGAAGCGCTCAATTCGAGGTGGGTCTTTTCTGTGTAGTGAAAACTATTGCAGCGGCTTTAGAGTTAGTGCTCGCATGCCAGCCGAACCCTCTTCTAGCACCAACCACACAGGCTTTCGTTGCGTTGCAAATCGCGCCAGTCTGTTTCGATAGTTCTCGCTAAACGCTCTGATTAAATCTCTCTGGCAATAAGCAACTTCATTATTTCGTTGCTGCCGCCGTAAATTTTTTGTACTCGGCTGTCGGCGTACATTTTGGCGATGGGATATTCCATCATGTAACCATAGCCGCCAAAAAATTGCAGACACTCATCAATGATTTCGCACTGCTTTTGTGTCGTCCACCATTTCGCCACCGCCGCAGTCGCATCATCTAGCTTGCCATCTGCTAGTTGCATCGCACACTGATCGACAAAGGTGCGAGCCAATTTTGCTTCAGTAAATCTTTCGGCTAACTTAAATTGTGTGTTTTGAAAGTCGAGAATGCGCTTACCAAATGCTTTGCGTTCTTTGACGTACTCTGCAGTAATTCGCAATGCACTTTCAATCGCAGCACAGGCGCCAGCCGCGATAATAATTCGTTCCTGAGGCAATTGCTCCATCAATTGAATGAAACCTTTTCCTTCCGTCGTACCCAGTAAATTTTCAGCAGGAATTTCAACATCATCGAAGAATAGTTCTGCAGTGTCCTGTGCTTTCATACCCAGCTTCTCAAGATTTCTTCCTCGGGTGAAACCACCGTCTCCTTCGACTCCTTCGGTCTCAACCATGACTAAAGAGATCCCTTTTGCAGCTTCCGATGGATCGGTTTTAGCAACAACGCAGATCAAATTTGCGCTCATGCCATTAGTGATAAATGTTTTTTGCCCGTTTAGTCGATATTGATTGCCTTCCAGAATTGCCGTTGAACTTACCGACTGCAAATCCGATCCCGTTCCCGGTTCCGACATTGCGATAGCTGAAACGATTTCTCCAGAAGCCATCTTGGGCAACCATTTTTGCTTCTGTTCTTCAGTGCCATAGGAATTTATGTAGTGGGCAACGATGCCAGAATGCACACCGTTGCCGAAACCAGTAATATTGGCATAGGCCATCTCTTCTACCAGTATCATTTCGTGTTTGAAGTTACCTCCACCTCCGCCCCATTGTTCCGGGATCGAAGCACACAATAATCCAGACTCACCAGCCTTTAGCCAGGCTTCACGATCGACGTAACCCTGCTGTTCCCAATTCTTTGCAACCGGCGCAAATTCTTTCGCAATAAATTTACGCACTGCATCGCGCATGATGGTCAGCTCTTCATCCATCCATGGAGACTGATAATTATCCAGTAACATAGTTCTTTCTCTTAGTTAGATCTTTACGCAGGTAATTCATTCATGCGTTCTATGATCATTGCATTAGCAGTACCACCACCCTCGCAAATTGCGACGAGGCCGTACTGCGCGTCTCTACGCTCTAGCTCGTGCACCAGAGTCGTCATTAGCTTAGCGCCAGTTCCGCCAAGGGGATGCCCTAAAGCCTGGGCGCCGCCGTTTACGTTGAGCTTTTCCTGATCCGCATTAAGTGCCTTAGCCCATGCCAATGGTACAGAGCCGAATGCCTCATTAACTTCGAAAAGATCAATATCGTCGATGCTCAATCCGGCCTTGTCTAATACTTTCTGTGTTGCTGGAATGGGTCCTTCCAACATGATTACCGGATCAGATCCGATTACCGCTAATGAGTGGATCTTGGCGCGTACGGGCAAATTGTATTTTTTAACAGCGTCTTCATTGGCCACCATGATGGCGGCTGCACCGTCGCTAATCTGGCTCGCCGTTCCCGCGGTAATTACTCCACCTTCGCGCAATGGATTGAGCCCCTGCAAAGCTTCTAAGGATGCTTCAGGGCGAATACCTTCATCGATCTCGTGTACGGCTTCAGTGCCGTCTTCGAGTTTGATGTTAAGTGGCACCACTTCATCTTTAAAAAAACCGCTTTCCGTGGCATGAGCCGCACGTTGGTGGCTCAATAAACCAAAGGCGTCCAGATCATCTCGAGTGATGCCGTATTTCTCGGCCAGTAATTCCGCTCCATCGAATTGGGAAAATTGAATACCGGGATACTGCATCTCAAGCCGCTCACCTTTAGGAGTGCCGCGGCCGTGTTCAAGTCCATCCCGGATATTGGAACCGATTTCTACGGTGCTCATTGCTTCTACGCCACCACAAACCACAACGTCCTGGGTACCAGACATTACAGCTTGGGCACCAAATTGAATCGCCTGCAGGGAAGAACCACATTGACGGTCAACTGTGGTACCAGGGACTTCGAGGTCGAGCTTCGAGGACATGGCAACATTGCGCCCCAAATTATTTGCCTGAGATCCGATCTGGCTAACAACACCCATAATGACATCATCTACTGCGTTCGTAGGGACACCGGTACGATCTACCAATTCATCGATTACGATGGCACCCATATCAACAGGGTGCAAATCACTCAATCTTCCTTTTCTTCTTCCGGTTGCTGTGCGCACAGCACCTACAATGTATGCGTCTGCCATTTGGTTTGTTCCTCTTTAAATCTCTAAATTACTACTTCAGTGCCGTGCAGGATTTTAAAATCGTGCAGCGGTGGTTTTAAAACTTTCTCCGGGGCAGGATTTGTAAATCGTGCCCCGGCTTTTTTAACTTTAGTGCTTTTTGCAATAAACGAAAAGATTTCCGTATATTTCTAGATCGCTGGCATTCGAATACCGGCATCTAATCGAATCACTTCTCCATTTAAGTAACTGCAATTGACAATGTGGGCGACTTCTACTGCAAACTCATCGGGACTTCCTAATCGTTTTGGAAACTGAGTGATAGCAATTAGTGGTTCTTTAACTTCATCTGGTGCGGAAGCCAATAGCGGAGTTTCAAAGACACCTGGCGCTATTGTCATTATTCGAATGCCTCGCTTTGCCAGATCTCTGGCAATTGGGAGAGTCATCGCCACGATACCGCCTTTACTAGCTGCGTATCCAGCTTGACC
The DNA here is from genome assembly GCA_012103535.1 of Pseudomonadales bacterium. Taxonomy (GTDB): domain Bacteria; phylum Pseudomonadota; class Gammaproteobacteria; order Pseudomonadales; family Pseudohongiellaceae; genus UBA9145. The sequence continues at coordinate 490,947 of WLWQ01000002.1, read as the reverse complement.
TGTCTGCCCGTCAAAAGCTGCAACCGAAGCGACGTTTATAATAACGCCACGTTCCTGATCTTCAGTTTGAGGCTCATTGGTTTGCATAACTTCGGCGCAAAGTCTCAGCACATTGAATGTGCCAATTAAATTGACGCGAATAATATGTTCAAACTTTGTAAGTGGCATAGGGCCGTCTTTACCCACAGTTCGAGCAGCGCCACCAATGCCAGCAGAATTCACATTAATGTGGATAGTGCCAAATGCTTCAGTAGCCGCAGTGATTGCCTGCTTTACTGCCTCTTCGTCAGCGACATCGCCTGCTTGCCAGCCGGCACTATCACCAAATTCCGCCGCCGCTTGTTCTAAGGAGTCGGCATTTAAGTCGTAGAGAAAGACTTTTGCCCCTGCTGCAACGAAGTTTCTGGCTGTAGCCAGACCAAGACCGGACGCACCGCCGGTTATAAACGCAGTCTTATTTTCTAAATCCATGGCTTAATTGTTCCGCCCCAAGTCTAAATTTCGGACGCGAAAGCATAATCGATCCACCCCCAAAAGTGAATCTGAGGATTATTGGAATTACCAGAAGGAATCACCTAAATGATTGATTTCTACTATATTTTCGAGCATTGATCCCCTATCATTCGTGGTCGATGTAGATTGTGCTAAGGAATACGGATGGGACCTCTTGCTGGAATAAAAGTAATTGAAATGGCGGCCATAGGACCCGGTCCATTTTGCTCGATGATGCTGGCAGATATGGGCGCGGAAGTAATAAGAATTGATCGACTGAATCAGAAAGGCAGTGGTCATCGCGGCAATGTGCTTTATCGCGGCAGAAAATCCATTGCCGTTGATTTAAAACATCCTGAAGGCGCGAAAACTACGCTTGAATTGATTGATCAGGCGGATGTTTTAGTAGAAGGCTTTAGACCTGGAGTGATGGAACGTCTTGGCTTGGGTCCAGAAGTCTGCCTGGAAAGAAATCCGGGACTGGTATTCGGGCGCATGACTGGATGGGGCCAGGAAGGACCTCTGTCACAGGCGGCAGGACATGATATTAACTATATCTCTGTGGCCGGAGCACTCGGTGCCATGGGTTATTCGGATCGTCCTCCCGCACCTCCGCTTAATCTGATTGGAGATTTTGGCGGTGGAGCAATGTATCTATTAACCGGTATCCTTGCTGCACTAGTAGAAAGAAGCAGTTCAGGCAAAGGACAGGTTATTGATGCTGCGATGACAGACGGCACTGCGAGCCTGCTTAGTCCTTTCTTCGGCTTAATGTCCATGGGCATGTGGACCACTGATCGTTATTCAAATCGATTAGATGGTGGTGCTTACTATTACGGAAGTTATGAATGCAAGGATGGGAAACACATCTCGATCGGTTCACTAGAACCACAATTTTATGCCCTGTTGTTGGAAAAATGTGAAATCACGGATGAATCCTTTGAAGAGCAACTTGATCCGGCAGCTTGGCCTATAAAAAGAGAGAAGATGAAAGCGATCTTTATGACGAAGACACGCGAAGAATGGTGTAACATCATGGAAGGAACTGATGTTTGTTTTGCGCCTGTATTGAACCTCGATGAAGCGCCAGATCACCCACATAATAAAGCAAGAAATACTTATGTGGATTTTGAAGGAATAACTCAACCCGCCCCTGCTCCACGATTCAGTCGTACACAAGGGACAATAAAATCCTCATCGGCACTTGTTGGTGAACATACTGACGAGATATTAGCGAGCTGGGGATTTAGCACTGAACAAATAGATGAACTAAAGGCAACTGGAGCAATCTAAACCCACCATGGAAAATGACATGCTGACAATCGCGCTTACATCAGTCTCAGTCATTTCGACTCTAGCGCTATTTGTAAATTGGGCCGGGAATAAACATATCCCTGGTCTGCTTATTATTTCTTTGGGTTTTGCCTGCACCAGTGTTGGCATACTGCTGCTTACCACCCAGGGATCCCTTTCTCCAGTAATTTCGATCTTATTAGCCAACGCATTAATTATGGGCGGTCGCATACCGGTTGTGCTCGGCCTGGCGCAGTTTTGGAATCAGGAACAATCCAAGTTGCCTCTCCTGGGAGGGATTGCCTTTCTCGTGGTGATGGGAGGGTTTTACTACTTCACCCTGGTTGAAGACAATATGCTGTGGCGAATTCGAATCTATACCGCATTAATGGTTGGATTTTCCCTCTGTAATATTTATCTCATCGCTAACGGTTTACGAATCGAACGAAAATTACGGCCAGTTATGGCAGTAAGTACGAACTTTGGTGCTTTTCTCGCCTTGATGCTATTCAGTTTTAATGCCGTAACAGAATTTGTCCTGATGTTAGTCAGAAGTGGGGCCCCATTATCGGATCCTGATCAGGGAACCTCTTTTCTGCTGTTAGGTTCAATCTTTACCATGGTGGTTTTTGCTTTTGCAATCATCATCATGACCATGGAAGAGTTGTCTGTTGAGCATAAAGAGAATGCGATTTACGATCCTATTACGACAATCTTGAATCACCGTACTTTTCTCGAGGTAGGTCAGCGCATTCTCGGGGTTGCCTTGCGCTATTCAAAACCAGTTTCTATGTTAACCATCGAAGTTGCAAACATGGACGAGGTAGTAAAAGCGCATGGCTACAAAGTCGGCAATGAAATGTTGCGACATTTTTCTCTAATGGCCAGTGATCGACGTCGTAATGAAGATGTGTTGGCAAGATCGAGTTTTACAGAATTTAGAATGCTTCTCCCAGGTGTAGATGAAGAAGGTTCAAAGATTGTTATCGAGAAAATCAACAAAGCATTAATGGGTGAAGAGTATATTTATCGCGGCAACAAACTTGATGTGAAAATAAACATTGCCTCTATTACCAAGCGCGAAGAAGAGTTGAATCTGCAACAAATGCTAGGGGAAGGCGAAGTGGAGCTATACCGCGTTAAACAGCAAGCCGGAATGATAGACTCTTAGTCTAGCGTTCGAGAAATATTGCGTTAATTCTTTTCTCTGAATTCCTTAGCATTTTCACTCCCTAGTGATACAGTAGCACTCTTGCTCCCCACAGAGCAGCGAGCTGTGTAACCAAATAATAAAATGTTAAGTGAATTCAAGCTTTAGCAAGTCGCACTATCGAGGAAACCCACAATGCAGAAACTACTTATGACACTAGGACTGTTGTCAATCCTAGTTGGTTGTGACGCACTCCAACCGCCAGACGACGGTATCCCAAGAATTAGATCCCAACGCGATGTCGAAGCCTATAATGCTACCGTGTCCGGCGAGAGTAACAAACTGGTTTGCACAACAGAGCGAGTCGTAGGATCGAATATTCCGCAATTTGTCTGTATGACCGTGGCCCAGCGTGATCGCATGGCAATGCAAGCTCAGGAAGATGTTCGACAGCTCAGTGATGAGTTACAAAACACAATAGGCAATTAATGATATTAGTTGCCAATTAGGATAAAAATAGAATGGCCTGCGCAGCAGGCCATTTTTTTACATGCAAAAATCTTGAACACTAAATTATGAACACAAACTTTGAAAATCTTTGCACAACCAGTGGAAGAATATTGCTTGGCACTTACTTTCTATTGGCCGGTGGAGTGAACAAAATTTTTAACTATCAAACTCATGCTGATTACATGGCTGAACACGGCATGGTTTTAATTCCTTTCTTTCTTATCCTGACTTTGCTCATTCAATTTATCGGCGATGGAGCACTAATCGCTGGATGGCAGACTAAGATTTGCGCCTTTATTCTGGCCGGATTGACACTCGTTATTAGCCTGGTATTGCACGATTTTTGGACAATGCCAGCGGGTGAATTACAGACCGCCCACGAAACTCAAAATTTCGTCAAAAACATGGGAATTATGGCTGGATTACTGGTTTTAGCGGGACTCGGAAGCGGCCCCTGGAGCCTGGATAGCCGCAAAACACGGGCGGTTCAGGGCGATTAAGCCGGCATGTGACAAAAAGTCTCGTTCAGCTGTTTTTAAGCTCAGACGGCGTATAATGATCCTAAGCTGGTAGGAGCCCTAGTCAAAATGATCATGGTGCAAAGCACATTTCAGTTAGACCCAGACAACAAAGATGAAGTCATTGGACTAATGAAGAAAATGGTTCGTCTTTGCCGTCAGGAGCATGGCTGCTTGAGTTATGAGTATTACGAAGGTGTCACCGACCCTTATCAGATTATACTCCTGCAAGAATGGGAAAACGCTGACTGTCTACAAGAGCACTATCAAACTGATCACATGGCAGACTTTCTAAGTAAACTTGGAAAGTTTCTGGACAGCCCAGTTAGCACTCGCTCCTATGTTTCACAAGAAGAAACTACCGTAGCTTCTCCTTCAAATGAAGACCTGCCCAAACCAGAACAAACTATTCACTAGTTTCAGGGCCTGTTTGCACTGTTTAATTTTCCTGCGCCTCAAACGCCTTAATCGCGTCAGTCATTTGTTGTGACAGTTCATTCGGAATTGGAAACGTTAAATGATACTGCGAAATTTTCCAGCCATCGTTAGTCTTTATTAGTACTCCGGTTCCCCGACTCGTGCCATAGCTCTCGCTATCAAGAATTTCATCGAACCAAGCGGAGTTTCCGTCCGGTGTTAAGTTAACGTGACGGTCAGTCGGATGATAAGTCCAACCACTACGACCCGCTGCATATTCTCTAAACACTTCTTTCGGCCAGCGCTCAGCAGCATCTGTCCCAAGAAAGACTCCGTCTTCACTCATTAAGTCGAAGTATCTATCCCAATCACCTTGTGATGCCGCATCATGATACGAATCTAGCACGGTATTTATTGATTCCAATTCTGAGCTAACGGATTGGGCAAATGAGTTGCTGGCTAAAAATAGAAAAGCAGTTACAAATATCATTTTCATAATGATTGCTCTGAGCGTAGCGATTCTGAATTCGAAGGAGACAGATCAAACTCTCCTTTATCGAGGCGGGTAAAATAATCTCGTGCTACTTTGCGTACTTTAGGTGCCAATAAAATCGTTGATAGCATGGTAGGAATTGCCATGGTGGCATAGACACCGTCGAATAAACTAATTACGGCATCGAGGGAAGCCACGGCACCCGCAGTCACCAACGCCATGTAGCCAACCAAATAGTATTTCTCCGTCTTGGTGCCAAACAAAAACGCCATGCACTTGCTGCCATAGTAAGAGTAAGTCAGCACAGTGGTTGTGCTAAGTACAACCACCATAATCAATACCAGATACGCTCCGAATCCTGGAAATACCTGTTCGTAAGCTTGAGAAGTCAGCGTGACTCCGATGGCATCGCCTTCCCAAACCCCGGTAACCAGTAGCGCTAATGCAGTGCAAGTACAGACGATTAGCGTATCGATAATTGGCCCCATCATCGCCACTAATCCTTCTCGGGTTGGCTCATTGGTTTTGGCAGCACCGTGAGCTAGTGATTCTGTGCCCAATCCCGCTTCGTTAGAGAAAACACCTCTTTGCACACCGATTAAGATAACCGCGCCTAAAACTCCACCCGACACTGCTTCACCAGTAAACGCATCGGTGACAATCAAAGCGAACATTGCTGGAATTTCAGTAATATTGCTTAGCAATAAAATTCCGGTAATAACAATATAGAACACCACCATTGACGGCACAGCTCTCGCGGCAAAAGCTGACACTCTTTTCACTTTGCCTACGGCTATTGAAAACAGAATAATGGAGAGCGCAATGCCCATCATCAGATCAAATCCAAAATGATCATCGGCAGTCGCGAATCCCGCCGGGATTGCAATTAAGTCCCGAACCAATTGCACGAGTTGGTTAATCTGAAAAACTGGCAGGGTGCCGAACATACCTGCAACTGCAAACATCCATGCCAATGGTAACCACTTTCTGCCGAGACCTTCCCGAATAACATACATAGGGCCGCCTTGCAGCTTGCCACTGTCATCGCGACCGCGATACATGATGGCCAATGAAGCGGTATAGAACTTGGTAGATATACCGACCAATGCAGTTACCCACATCCAAAATACTGCGCCGGGTCCGCCAACGGTAATAGCTACGGCCACACCGGTGATATTGCCGAGGCCAATAGTTCCAGCCAGTGCGGTCGCCAGTGCGCGATAGTGAGTAATATCTCCCGCCGCATCGTCACTTTGCTTATTGTATTTGCCGCGTAACAGATCATAGCCATGACCCATATAGCGAAAATGCATGAGGCGGGAATGCACCATGAAAAAGAATCCACCGCCTACGAGTAAAACCACTAACGGCGGTCCCCACATAAAATTTGCAAAGGCCGCTAGTGCTGCTTCGATTTCTGCCATGGAGTCTCCGCGGAATTAAGTACGCAACTAAATGTGCCTATCTGATGTTGTCGGCGAATCTAAATTCTGTCGCCGCTTCTGATGCAGTCAAATGTTGAACGAAATAGTCCCAACGTCGCTTCATGAAATAACGACGATTTCCAAATCCGTGACCTGCGTTTGGAAGAATGACTAAATCGAAATCTTTCTCGGCTTCAATCAGCGCTTCTACCACCAACAATGTACCTGAAGGATGTACATTAGTATCTAGCATGCCATGGGCAAGCAATAGTTCGCCTTGAAGATTTGCTGCCAGTAGCTGGTTAGCCTGGTTATCATAATTGGTAGCAAGGACGGTTTCGCCGCCATCGCCACTGCTGGGATTCGCCTCGGGATAGGTTTCCAGTAAGCCTTGCCACTTCTCACCCCAATCGTCTTCGTAGTTGCGGTTATCATGATTACCCGCACCAGAAACCGCCACCTTATAAAAATCCGGGTAGCGTAGTATCCCCGCAGTAGACGCGAATCCACCGCCGGAATGACCCCAGATGCCAACCCTTTCCAGATCCATGTAAGAATGGCGCTCTGCTAATTGACGAATAGTCGCAATCTGATCAGGCAGTCCGTTATCACCCATATTGCCGTAATAGGCATCATGAAATGATTTAGACCGGCCAGGCGTGCCCATTGCATCCACTTCTACGACGATAAAGCCAAGCTCAGCAATGGCTTGTTTGTCATTTCGCGAAGCACGAAATGCGCGGCTGCCGACACTACCACTCTGTGGGCCGGGATAAAGATAATTTAAAACCGGATAGCTTAATGACTCATCGATGGTTGAAGGCCGATACATCAATCCAAACAAATCTGTTTGTTGATCTCTTGCTTTCACGCTAAAAGGAACGGGAGCAACCCAGCCTGATGCCATCAGCGCTGAAATATCTGTCTCTTCCAATTCCATTAACCTATCGCCATCGGAGCTCCGGATAATCGTAGTAGCCGGCTGCGTAGGAGTTGAGTAACTGTCAGTAAAGTATTTGCCGGAATCCGACCAGGTAATCACATGATGAGCTGATTCCGGGGTTAGCAATTCCAGATCGGAGCCATCGAAATTTATTCGATACAAATAATGAAAGTACGGATCCCCTTCTTCTCTGTTGGCTCCCGTAAAGTAGACCTTGCGTTCCGCAGCATCTATTTTCTCCACATTAAGGACGCTCCAGTTCCCTGACGTAATGCGTTGTCTTAGTGCACCGGTGTCTAGGTCATGCAAGTAGAGATGACCCCAGTTATCCTGTTCCGAAAACCAGATAAATTCATTCGTATCGTGGAGAACGCGCCAATTCGCATCGCTAAAACCAGATTCAAAATAGGTGTCTACTGATTCAGTAAAGGCGTCGCGCACAGCACCGGTTTCAATATTGGCGACGCGCAATTGCGCAATCTTGTGATCTCTACTGGAAGAAACAAACGCAAGATCATTGCTATCGTGACTCCATTCAACATCAAGAAACAATCCGCCACTTCCTGCCACATGGTCGCTAGTGGTAGATCTATGAGGGTCAGGTGGCATATTTAATTGAACGAGTAGTGGCTCAGGCTCGAGATGAATAACAACTCTCTCAATCATAAAGATGTCATCATCACCTGGCAGTGGATATTTCCATGCATCTAATTCCGGGTGACCCACGTTTGTCGTATATAGGTACATCTCGCGCACAGGTCGCCCATCATGTCTGAAAGTTGCAATCTTGGTGGAATCCGGTGACCAGAGTAGAACCGGCCCATCACCACGCAACCATCCTGCGTTGTTGGTTGCGTAGCCGTAGTTTTCGATCCCATCAAAGGTAAGTTGAGTCAGCACATTCGTGCTGGTATTTCTAATCCAGAGATTATGCTCTTCGATAAAAGCCGCTTTACTGCCATCAGGAGACAGGTATTCATTCGGTGGTGATGCTGTTAATTGCTGTAGCTCATTATTGACGAGATTGTACTGATAGTTTTGGTTTTCGAAATCGAAGTAAAGTAATTCATTATCAGCATCTAACTCTAAACTGCTTATAGTCAGATCTATTGCTTCAACTTCCTGGCTAGTAAGCAGCGCAATTGCAGCTGCGAGCTGAATTCTATCAAACAGAACTCGCTTGCTCTGATCAACGAGATTTGCGACGAGGTATTCTGATCCTGGCGCTGTAGAGCGGCGATAGACTAATTGATCGCCCTCTTGCCAGTATTGGGCGAGGATATTATTGCTTATTAGCTCTGCAGTATTAGGAGCAAGAAATCCCTCTGCCCGACGGTAATCTTCACTCCCCAAACTAGTAATCTGGGAAGAAGATTCATTGTCTGCGGCAGGGGTGCAAGCAAGCAGGAACGCACTGACCGCAACCGCGGCAAGGCGAGGAATTCTGGAGACCTTCATAACTAACTCCAATATTTCTGGATAAGACAATACCGCCTGAATTCTAGCCTCGAACCCAGGCGTATGCATCAATCGCGAGCAGATTATTAAAGTAAGCTATCGAGGATAAGATTTGTGGAATCCACTATGCGTTCGTCGCGAGGACGCAGATCTGGATCGAAGCTGACATCTGTAAGGTGTTGCAGGCCCTGAATATAGCGAACTGCAATCTCATTTGCCTGTTCTTCCGTAAACTGCTGATCTTTCTCTTTCACCATCCCGCGGGCAAATTCCTTGGAAAAAGAGACCGGTTTACCATCTCGAGTGAGCAATTCGCCGTTGTCGTCCAATCTCCAGAAACGCGAAGAATCCATGGTATAGAGTTCGTCGCCAGAGACTATGTTGCCGGCAGAGTTGATCCCATGCTCGGTCTTGGTATCAACTAACACCATCCCCTTGGTAGAGAGGTAATAAGAAATCATGCCGAATGCCATAATCGAAGCGTTTCGAATCTGAGCATATTGTTCCCAACTACAAACACCGTTATCTGCCAGATACTGAACATCGATGGTGCGATCCACCTTGTCTTTTGTACTTGGGGTGTCCATTAAATACCGCAGTACACCGTTGGGCTCCAGAGATGATACAGAGATCCTGTGGCCGGCATAATTGAGAATCTCATCGCCCTGTTCTTTTGCCGCTAACCAATGCTGGTACAAGGATGTGGACGTCGAGCTTTCTGCCATGTACATGCGCAAGACATTTTCCAGCATAATTAAATTGAGATTTTCTGCAGGAATAACTGTTGAGCTTGGCAACAAACCCTCGACTTCGAACTGTGAAGAGCCCACGACATCTTCAACCAGATTCAACATGTGGTCGTGATTAAAGGCCAATACCTGATCTTTAAACGGGATCGCTCCCCGATTTACATCGTGGGTAGAGATGCGATTGTTGCGAAACATTAAACGAATAGGCTGACCTGATTTTGTTTCCAGGTCGTCCCTATAGACAGAATCTGAAACCTTACCTTCCAGAACCGTGGAACCGTTTAAACGCGGTATATCACCGTCTTCGATAATCTGTTTAATTGGGCGGCCCTGATTAACCGTGGTTCCATGTTCGGTGACCAGTTCGCGAATTTGTCGTTCGTCTAACATAAGAAATTATTCTTCTCGTACTTGGAAATCGGAAAAGAGACGAAGGATATTAGAAGTAAGATGCGACTACAAGATTTCTGCCTTCTGCAATTGACAGAAACTGGCCTAATAAGAAGAGGTAGGGTATAAAAATCCTGGTCAACCGTGGCTGGAAAATAAATAGAGTATTTGAGGCAAAGGATATGAGGTTTGTAAGTGTAGTTTTGATCGCATTAATAAGTCTTCCTGCACTAGCGGATATAGAGTCGGAACCTAATAACACGGAATCTATAGCCAATACGCTAACTGCAGGTACAGTAATTACTGGCCAATTAGCAGATGACGAGGATTTTGACTACTACCAGCTGGCTACCTCAAACTCCGATTCTTTAGAAATAGAATTCGCCTCTCCAAATTCAACCGGTACAGATAACAGTTGGCTGCTCCTCGTGCAGCGACCATCCGATAGCATAATTATTTTCCAGGAAGTGCTTAGTCCCACAGCAGAAACTCCTGTGAATCGCGTGGTAGAAATCACCGAAAATGGAAATTACATTATTCTGGTGGCACCTGCTGGAGGTTCTATCCCAACACCAATAGAGAATTACGATCTAACCGTCACACCAAACAATTTTCAAGCACCCTTGAGCACCTTCAACGGGGTATGGCAGGACGATATCGGCGCCGCGTTTTATTCAGTTCACGAAGGAAGCGAAGGAATTCTGTACATTGAGTTACCACTGGATGGGAGTGCCTGGAAGGCTTATTTAGGTGGGCGCATCGATAGTGTGGCAACTCTTAGTCAAGTTGTCGGGCCCGGATCAGCCACGCTCGAACTTACTTTTTTAACTGCTGCTTCCTTGGAGGCCAGATACACTTCATGTCAAACGGAGGCTGGCGGAAGCTGCCCCGTACCAAACGGCCAGCTTATTTACACAGCAAGCTTTGTCTACGGTAACTAACTACTAGCACTCTGGACAACTACGCCGTCTGCAATTAGAGATTCACATCGCCCCTCGTCGTAGCCGATGGACTGCAGTACTGCAATGCTGTGCTCACCTAATTGTGGCGCAGGAATACGGACAGTCGCCGGAGTCTCTTGAAAGCGCGCAGCTGGTCGCGCCTGACAGACTTCGCCGAATCCTTCGTGAACTTCCCGTAGAATTGTTTCACTCTCGATGATTTGGGGATGATCCATAAGATCCATTCGGTCTAGCAGCGGTGCGCAAGGAACATCATTCCCATCTAACTTTTCTAACAATTCTGCAGTGGTGTGTTTTGCGACTTCTTCACCGATAACTTCCCGTCGCAGCTCTGCGTGTTTACGCCGGGCGAATGCAGTTTTAAACCGCTCATCCTCGATTAACTCTTCTAGATCGAGCACTTCACAGATTCCCTTCCACTCTTTGTCAGAAATAATACTGATAGTCATGTAGCCGTCTTTAGTCTCATAGATTAAATCGATTGAGGAATAGGTGCGTTTCACATCCATTTCCTGCTCCGAAAAGGTTAATCCAGCCATACCCTCTGGCCATAAGAAGGCGATCGTGGCTTCTAACATGGAAATTTTTATGTGCTGGCCTTCGCCTTTTCTCTCACGATGAAACAGCGCACTTGAAACTGCCTGAGCCGCCGTTAACGCCGATACCTTGTCAGCCAGAATGATACGAAACATATTCGGCCGCTGCGTTTTCCTATCCGCTTGAATGTCTGTAGCGCAGGACAATGCTTGAATAATGGGATCGTAAACTCGCTTATGGGCATAGGGGCCTTGTTCACCAAATCCGCTAATAGAGACAAAGATGATGCCAGGATTCTTTTTTCTGACTTCTTCCTCTGGAAAACCCATTCTGGCCATGGCGCCGGGGCGGAAATTTTGTAGCAGAACATCAGCGTCTGCGATCAAATCCCAGAGAATCTGTTTTCCCGCGTCAGTTTTTAAATCAACCGCAAGCGACTTTTTATTGCGGTTACAGGAATAGAAGGCAGGATTGATACTATTATGGGTTTCACCAAGATGCCTTAGCTGCTCGCCATGGACAGGCTCAACCTTTATTACGTCTGCGCCCTGGTCACCCAACATCATCGCTGCCACCGGACCGGAAACCATACTGGTTAGATCTAATACTTTTATTCCTTCAAGGGGGCCCATGCTTGTCCTCTTACTTAATCCGGATTATTAACTTTAACTGCTTTTCGATATGCATCGCGCTCAACAATTCTTTGGCGATATTTTTCCAAAATTTCTGGCATTTCAATTTCATAAGCATTAACCCAATTTAGACAAGTAGTAAGAAACACATCCGGCAGGCTAAATCGTTCATTTAAAACGTATTGCCTATCTTGCATGTGCTTTTTAATTACCTTGAGCTGTCTTATTACATATTCCTCTGCCGCTTCCATAGCGGTAGGCGCCTCACCATAAATGGATGCTAGAGCCCCATGGCGACGCATCACATACAAACTGGTTTCATCGAGCTCTCCAAAGATAAAGGCAAGCCATTCATCTTCTTTTGCTTGTTCTTCAATTGAACCAGGCGTGAACAATGTTTCTTCGCTACCATACTTGTTAACCAGGTAGCGACAAATTGCCATGGTCTCAGAAATTTTTAAGTCGCCATCTTCGCAGAAGGGAACTTTCTGCTTCGGATTGAGTTGGGTGTAATTGTCGGTTTGAGTTTCACCAGTGCGAGGACCGATCGGATGCAACAGATAAGAAACCCCAAGCTCTTCTGCGACCCAAATAGGCCTGAGGGTTCTGGCGGTGCCAGCTCCCCAGAAGATCAGTTCTGTCTCTTTTTTTACTGTGTTCAAGCGATGCTCCCTAAGCAGGAGCACATCATACTGGTTCTGTTAGGGAAGACGGAAGTTTTTGTGTTGGATTTAATATAAAGACTACGTGGCTTGACGAGAAAGCCTACAAAATGCCAGAAACAGAATGCGCAATGAGAGATTCGCAAATCCATTCCAACCAACCAAACCAACAATGCCAGAAGGCAGGTAAATCAAGTCGCCCATAGAAGAGCCTATTTAGGAGGGCTTGCCACATTGCCTGCGGTGTTTCTAGTTTATTGTTTCTTGATTGCAAGCGGAGTATTGAGCTAACTTGAGTGTTAACTGCAAGTAGTTACTTTTCAATGGGCAAATGAACTTTGTCCTCAGGAAGCTGGTAAAAAGCCATTTAGAGGTCGCAAGACATGTTTTATAACTATTTGTTAATTGCTCTGCAAAATCTCCGGAAACAACCGATTTTTTCTGCGATTAAACTCTTGAGTCTTACCATTGGGATGAGCTGCAGCGTGCTGGTTTTTTTACATACAGATTTCATAAACAGTTCTAATAAACATATAGATAACTGGGAGAATACATATCGGCTTGTCACTCACATGAAAGTTAGGGAAACCAATACACCCTATCGTACTGGAACTACAGCTGAACCTTATGCGCCACAGTTAGTTCTCGACTATCCAGAACAAATAGCGAGTATTGCAAAATTTAGAGGGGCCAATGGCATTTTTAGTCGAGGAGATGAAGCGGCGCAGAATAGTTACACCTTTGCTGAACCTGATGCAATTTCTATTTTCGATCTGGAGTTCATAAGTGGCGATGCGGAAATAGCCATTGCTGAACCAAACACTATGGTAATTAGTGAATCGATGACGGAAAAATATTTTGCAGATGAAGATCCACAAGGACAGATTCTCACTCTAGATAATGCAACAGAAATTAGAGTTACCGGAATATTTCGCGATGTTCCCGACAATGCCACATTTCAACCGGAAATAATTATTTCAGTTGAAACCGGCAGGCAAATTCGCGGTGATAACTTTATGAATAATAACGCCTGGATATCATTCGGAGGAACACAATCATTTTTAACTTTCGAAGATTCACTAATTGCAGAACAAGTTAATGCGGATTTACCCAATTTTATTTATCGTCACCTCGATGAAAACGCCGTTGGATTCGCCGAGGACATTGGTTTAGGTCTTTCACTTCAACGCATTGATGATATCTATCTAAATCCACTAAACAATTTTGGTGCTGCAGAAAATTCAACCACCAAAACAGTTCTATATGGACTCTTAACTTTTTCAATTCTAATTCTTGCCTCTTCCTGCATAAATTTTATGAATCTCTCCCTTGCCCAGGTAACCCAGAGGACAAAGGAAATTGGTGTACGCAAAACTCTGGGAGCTAACCGTAGTCACATAATCTGGCAATTTTTAATTGAATCTACGCTCTTAACTACCATTGCACTGTTGCTGGCCATACCATTAATTGCCGCAGTGATCCCGATCTATACAACTCTCACTACAACAGGATTTTCCTTCGCCAACCTGTTTCAATTCGAAATCATTGCTGCGCTGATAGTACTCACTGTATTAACAGGTCTGCTGAGCGGTATTGTCCCTGCCTTCTCGCTATCGCATCAACAAGCGGTCGAAGTTATAAAAGGCACAGGAAACATAAGCAAAGTAGGAAAACTCACTAAAGCCGCTGTTACCGCAGCTCAATTTACAATTTCTTCAACGTTGATTTTGCTCGCCATTGCGGTTTATTTGCAGACTGAACACATGCGGAATGCTGATCCAGCGTTTGATCGTGAAAATCTGGTAGTGCTGGATAGCAGATTCAATGCAAACGACCCTGAATCTTTTAACTACACCGTTATGCGTAATGAGATCGCGCAACACCCCGGCGTTGTGGCAGTAGCGACATCCCAGATTAGACCTCCCGGAGGAACGGGAATCAATCCATGGCGTCTCCCTAGCTTCCCTCCCGGGGAGAACATTACCGTGGCCAGCGCTGTAATTGGGCCTGAATTTATTGAAACCCTGGACTTTGAATTATTAGCCGGAAGAGGATTTTCTGAAGAATTTATGTCTGATTTCCAAACTAGCCTGGGCAGCGATACCCCTCCAGAAGCTGTCTTTGGCATTGTAATTACTGACCTTCTGGCAGAAAGATTTGGGATTGCTTCTCCACAAGAGGCGCTTGACCAAATTTTCGAACTAGGGAATCTAAATTATAGAGTGATCGGAGTAATCGAGCAGTTCTACTTTCAGGGTGGTATGGAAGCGGATGAAAACACAATCGGCATATTTAGAGGTCGCATCGAACCGATGCGATTTCTTACAGTTCGAATCGATCCCGCGATGACAACGGAGGTTTTAGACCATATCGACAGTACCTGGAATAGACACCGGCCCGATGTCCCAATTAATCGCACATTCGTAGACCAGACTTTCAATACAATACTAGAAGCAAGAACAGGTGGCCTCAGTTCTGCGGCACTTTTTGCCAGCATCATAACCATCATAATTGCTGCTTTTGGTCTCTATGCCCTCGCTTCTTATTCAAGTCTACGGCGAACCAAAGAAGTAGGAGTTAGAAAAGTGCTAGGAGCTTCCGCGAATTCGATTGTATTGTTATTGGCATGGGACTTTGTAAAACCTGTGTTAATTGCATGCATCATTTCCTGGCCCATTGCTTTCTATTTCATCAATGATTTCTATATCCAATTTTCAACTCGCGCTGACTTTTCAATGCTTTTATATGGATTTGTTGCGATAGGAATTGTTGTTCTCGCAATTCTAACAGTAGCGATTCAATGCTTTAAAACAGCGAATTCGGATCCTGTTAAATCTCTGAGGTACGAATAATAGCCTGCGAATAACTACTAGGAATCTGTATTGCTCAGAAGTGTCACTATATTTTCTTGCATTAACCTGGAAATCTGATCCGGAGTCCCTTCAATATTTTCTGGAATAAATGCCGACAGGTAAGTGGCTGTATGACAATCCTGGCAATTAGCCAAGAGAAATTCTTCCGCAGTCGAGACGCTCGCAAAAGATTGCTGAGAAAAGGTCTCTAATGAACGAACCAGGCGGTGTGCGTCAACTTTCTCAATCTCGTAGGCAGCCGAGGCAGCATTATCCAGGTCTGATTGAAAACTACTTTCAGCATTCATTACAAAACTTACAAATATCGTAGCAATTACTGCAGCAGTACCAACAATAGCTAATGCGTTGCTAAATAATGTACTGATATCAAAGTTAGTTGCTGTGGCTCGCCTCTCATTAATAATTTCTCGCCCTTTCCGAACATAATTTTCTGAAGGCTTAGCCAATTCGAGTTGTGATAGCTCGCGTTCGAAATTCTCAATGCTGTCGAGCTTATTGGTTTTCATGAACCTTCTCCTGTAGCTTCTCTAGCCCACGTCGATACCATGAAGCCACGGTGTTCGGCGAATTTTCAGTAATTTTCGCGATCTCATCGAAAGTAAGATCAGAAAATAGTTTCATTATTAATACTTGCTGGTGATTAAAATCCAGGTAACCAATGTGCTCTTTGATTTGATCGATTAGTTTTGCGTTTTCATAAGAATCAGATCGGGTTACCAGGTAATCTCGGATTCCTTCTGAGCTGTCATTCTTCGCAATCTGCTTTACGCAATGAATTGCTTTGTTTCTCACCACTCTAAACAAATAGGGTTCCAGCTCTTTGATGTCCTGCTTTAGCTCGGCTACTGCAATGAGTGAATCATGGACACAATCTTCAGCGCTATTGGGATCTCGGGTAATAGCAAGAGCGGACAGGTATAACTCCAGGTTTTTCCGGCAGAAAATCTCATCTAACTCATCTAGTCTCGAGCGAACCTTCACAGTCTCTGGATCCCTTAATAGGCGACTTTTTGTCAGTTCCAACATATACCAGTTCCAAAACCGAGATTTTTGTGCAAGAAATTCGAAATATTTTTTGTAGCCTAATCTCAGGGCATCGAATTTGCAGCAGCTATGCGTCAAAGTGGCCGGGAGATACTGCGAGATGTAGCTCATTTTTAGCGAGCAAAGAAAAAGGGGGCAGAATTTTCTGTTCCCCTTTTTTTGTATGGTGCCGCCACCAAGAGTCGGTTTTTAGGAGAGAGACGGAACCTGCTGATTGCTAAGGGCTAATTCAGATATGAGCATTTTAATTTCAGACTAATTCTATCGATTCATATCACATAAGTTAGGCTGCTCGCAGAGCAACAGTAATCGGCATTCTCGCAGCGGCTATGGATGGGAATAGCCCTCCTATAAAACCTAGCACCAATGCAAGTGTTATACCTGTCATTATCAGTTCACCTGTCACCATGAATTCAAATGCAACCTGGGTATTGGTACCAATCGTAGAGGCGGTAAATCCGTTAAAGAACAGAAATGCAAGAAGCCCAGCCAGTGCTCCGCCAATTAGAGCCAGCAGCATCGATTCGATTATCACTGAAGTGACAATAGGCACACGGCCAAATCCCAGCGCCCGTAATGTGGCGATCTCGACTGAACGCACTGAAACTGCCGAATACATTGTGTTCAGCACAGCAAATATCGCACCGATGGCCATAATGCTACTAACACTGATTCCTACTCCAGTGATCAGCTGGTTGGTTGCTTCTGATTGAGTGCCGTAGAAATCTTGCTCCCGTTGAATTTTAGTCGTCAATCTGGGATCACTTTCCAATGCGCTGCGTAATTGTTCAAAATCCTGACTGGAGCTTAACCGTGCGGCCATTGATGAATAGTTGCTGCCGCGACCGAACACTGAGTTAAGTATCGCGGCATCGGTCCAAATTTCTGAATCGTAGATACTGCCACCGGTATCGAAGATACCTACCACCTGCCAATCTGTGTTTCTAAGATTCAAACTGCTGCCTATCTCCAATCCTTGGAATTGATCTACTGCACCGACTCCGACCATGACTTCGAATTTACCAAATTCTATATTTCGCCCGGCCACTAGGCTTAGCTCTTGCCGTACCTGAAATGAATTCTCGCTTACACCTCGCAGCGGTACATTGGACGGATTCTCACTGCCACGCTTGCTTATGTTGACACTCACATAGGATTCGCCAGCCACCAGCGGACCAGTTGAACTTTTTTGAATCCCTGGTTTATTACTTATTATGCCAGCCTGTTCGAAAGTGATAGCGCCGTTTATTTCCGAATTCGATCCGGCTCGTAAAATAATTACACGATCATCGAATCCATTACCGAGCATAGTGGCCTGAAAGCCCCGAGCCATCGCCAGTAGAGACACCAACACGGTAACTACGCCGCCAATGCCGATAATAATGACAGCAGATGCGCCGAGGCGTGCCGGAATATTGCGTAAATTCAGCAGCGCTATAGCGATAATTTGTGAAAGCGTTTTCATGATTATTCCTCGGAGATTTTGCTTAGCGTTGTAAGGCAGCAGCTATGTTCACACGGGTTGCTTGCATGGCTGGCGGTAACCCCACGATCAGAGAGAGAGCGACCGCTATAAGTAAGCCAGTCATAACTGAACTCATTCCTAAATTTAGAGTTGTGATCTGGGGAACTATGTATTCACTGTATTGAAGTAGATAAGCGGCAAGGCCGAGGCCGATTGCCGCTGTTATCAAAGACAATAGAAAGGCTTCTGCCAAGACGATTAGTAGTATGTTTTGATTTTGAAATCCCAGAGTCTTAAGCACAGCCAACTCTGCGAGCCGCTCGCGCACCGCCTGGGACATGGTATTGGCAGTTAGTAATAATATGGTAAAGAAGACGGCACCCATAATGGCTCGTACGATCAAGCCAATATTACCTACTTGGCTCAACTGGTTTAGAAGATAATCCTGTTCTGTCGAAGTGAGTGTTTCCATCTGAGAATTGCTGAACATCGAATCGATTTCGGTAGCGATGGATGCCGAGCGCTCAACGTCATCAAGCGTGAACACAACATTGCTAACGATTCCCTTACCAACGATCCGATACTCGTCGAAATAGTCATAATTAATAAGCATGCGCGAAGTATCGGCGTTTTCACCTTCGGCACTATCGTAGATACCCACCAGGTCAAACGTCCAATGGGAACCATCTTCGTTATGCCAGATGTCGGCAGTTAACGGAATTTTATCTCCCAGCTTCATGCCAAAACGCTCAGCTGTGGCTCGACCAACCACAGCGGCGGTAGGAATATTGATAAAGGCATTCAGTTGTTCCTGCGGCAATACCATTTGCGAATTAATCTGCATAAACTCTTCAGCACTTACCGCCCAACGAGTAAAGGCACTAGAGCTAATGGCATCGATATAAACACCACCAAACCAGGTTTGATGCGCGGCAGTATCTATTCCCTCAATTTGTTGGATCTGTTGGTGATAGCGAACCGGCAACATGTCGCTTATGGAATGGCGTGGCGAAACCCAGAGTCGGCTTTCACCCGCGAGATTGGAGCTGTCACTAAACATCTGCGACACCGGCTCAAGCAGACCGAATAACAGGAAAGCCACCAGTAACGTCGCTGCAGTCAATGATGTGCGCAGAGGTTTTCGCCAAAGACTTGCCAAAATTAACCCGAAATATTTCACGTTCCCGGCTCCTCAATTGTCTGCTGTCTAGCCTCTGCCATCTCTGCTTCATCAACAATTTCTGAAACTACTTCAGACACCAGCTTACCTTTGTCCATATATAAACCATGTTTGGCATAGCGTGCTGCCTTGGGGTCATGAGTCACCATAATAATGGTCTTACCATGTTCACTATTTAACACCTGCAAAAGATTGAGTATTTCATCAGCACTCTGCCGGTCCAGGTCGCCAGTGGGTTCGTCACACACTATTAGACTTGGATCGGAAACGATCGCCCGAGCAATCGCCACCCTTTGTTGTTGACCACCTGACAATTCGCCAGGCTTGTGCTCGGCGCGCTCGGCCAAACCGACAATTTCGAGCGCAGTATCGGCACGAAATTTACGCTGTTGCCCAGACAGGGCCGTTAGCAGTAACGGCAACTCTACGTTTTTTCTAGCCGTCAAAATTGGCAATAAGTTATAGAACTGAAACACAAATCCTACTTGCTGCGAGCGCCACTTGGTCAGCAAGCTCGAAGAAAAAGCATTGATGCATTGGCCATCGAAATCTATGGTGCCTGAGTCGGGTTGATCCAGGCCGCCAATCAAATTCAGCAAGGTGGTTTTTCCCGAACCAGAGGGCCCCATTAACGCTAAGAAATCCCCTTCCTCAATGGTTAAATTTAGATTTTCCAATACAGGCACAGGAGTATTTCCCTGCAGATATTGCTTGCTTACACCACTAATTTTTATCAGTGTCTTTGACATGGCTAATTCTCCTGAAATGATGCTTGTCATTCTTTATGCTCTGATCGATCTTCCAGAAACGACACCCTGACACCCATATCGGGTAATATTCTCGGATCGCTCTGCAATAATCTGATGCGCACCCTAACGGTGGCTTTGTTTCTGTCTGCGGTAGGAATAATCGTTATAACTTCTGCATCGATTTCCCATTCCGGATAGGAATTCAGCTTAACCATCACTCGCTGGTCAGCAAATACTCGATTAATATTGGACTCACTAACATCCACTTCGATCTCAAGTGATTGCATATCTACCAGCGTGCAGATGCCGGTGCGAGTGAAACTTCCACCAGCCGACATTGGCGAGACTATCTCACCGGGTTGTGCGGCCTTATTGATTACCACGCCGCCGAAAGGCGCGCGAATCTCGGTTTCGGCCAGTTGCTGTGCCTGTAACTGCAGTCGGCTGTCGGCCACGGTGATTTCGCGATTGAGGCGAATGATCCTGGCATGCACGCCCTCCAGGGCCAGTAAAGCCTGATCGAGATCAGCCTGGCTCGCCAATGAACGATCGGTAAGCTGCTGGGTGCGATCAAGTTTCAGCTGCGCTTCCCGCTGCTGAACTTCCATCTCTAACAGCCCAGCTTTGGCAGCATCGAACTGGGACTGGCTCAAGCGGTATTGAGCTAATAACAGGCTATTATCCAGCCGCGCTAACAGCTGACCCTGGATCACTTCATCCCCTTCTTCAATTAGAACTTCCGCTACCTTGCCAGTTATCTTGGAAGAAACTGTCGCCTGTCTGCTTGCGGTGACATAACCAGTGGCATCCAGCACAATGCTTGATCGAGAGAGCCCTTCAACCCTAGTCGGCGGCTCTACAATTGGATTGCTGTGCTGCACTGATTCATTTTCCACAGCTTCCACTATGACGTGGTCACCGTCGTATCCAGAGTAAAGCCAGACGCCAACAAATGCGGCTGTCAGCAGCAATAGCATGGGTACTGATGGAAACCTTGAAGGTTTAGGCTCACGATCGGCGCTGTCAATTCGCAAACCGCGGAGCAGATCCGATTTAGCGCTGACTGATTCTTGCTTGTCTGCTTTCACTGCAACACCTGCATTCTTAACGGGTTGCTGGAAAGTCTAGGAAAAACACAGCGCAGTGGCTTCTCGAATCTTGCGAGGCCTGATGGATTTTTAGAATCCAGCAGCTTTAGTAGCTTTTAAGAAGATTTAGTCTGAGTGTTGCGAGTTAATCAGAAATAGCAGTTAAGGTTTCATGCTTGGCGAAATACATGTCTCGTTGAGATTGTTTGCGGAATTCAGTCGGCGTGACGCCCTTCAATTCCTTAAAAGCCTGGTTGAATGGGGCAATGGACTGGTAGCCCACTGATAGTGCGATGGTTAATATGGGAGACTGGTCCCGCTCAGAATCGGACAACATCTCACAGGCGTCCTTAATGCGATACTCATTTAACAGCGCATTGAAATTTCGATATCCCAGACTCTTGTTTACCAATTCCCGAAGTCTGTACTGTGGCATAGCGAGTTTTTTGGCAAGGTCGGCAATACTGAGACCTGGTTCCAGGTAGCTCTTTTCATCACAGAATATCCGATTGAACTTTTCCATGCTCAGTTCAACGTCAACATCCAATTCTGCATCCTGCTCACGACTGATTTTCCGCATCGCAAATTCAGCATTCGGTTCGAATTTCAGACTGATTAACGCCATGCAATATATAAGTAACATGCCACCAAAAGTTTTGATCTGACTAATAACGATACGCTGATCCTGGCTAGCCTCCATTACATACACTTCCGAGGCTGTGCCCACTACAAATAAAATCACCAGTGCACCAGAAAACACCTTGCGCAGAAAACGCCGACTTTCAATGACATCGGCCTGCCAACCTTTGACTATCCAGTAGCTTCCTATAATCGCGAAGGAGGACTGTAGCAACAGGGGCAAGCTACCAAAGATGAAATAATTCAGTTCGCCAATACTTACAATATCTAATTCATTCAAGTCATTAGGCACATACAATGGTCGTAACGCACTCAGAATAAGTTGGAAGCTGAACATTACAAACATCTAGCGCGGAAATTTTTTCACGTCCTGAAACAGGGAAAAACAGAGAATCATTAGAAGACCAGCACCTGTATTCATCACTATCTGCAGCGGTAACCAAAAAGCACTCAAGTCGATTCGAAATTGGGGATTCGATTGATACTGCATGGTCGTAATAATATAGGTGATTGAGCTTAGGCAAATCAGTGCGAACAGGCGGGCATTGATGTTACGAGGATTTGATAAGAGAAAGAGGACACCCATTAGGGACATCAAGGTGATGGTAACCACTTGCGCGGCAAAATAGGTCAATTCCGTAAACATCGGTGTTCTCTGAGTGTCTCCACATGTAAGTATCTATGCAGCATAAGACGGCAGATTATCCAAGTCCATGTCATTTCAAGAATCAAGAATCAATTTAACAAATCCATTACAGTCTTTTAGTGACGAGCTACTAACAAGTCGCAAATAAGTACTTAATTCTGATTCGAAGAAGAGTAATAATAATTAAAATCAATGGGTCAGAATAGATTGATCTATATTGCTGTAGCGATACTTTAGCGGCTTTGAGATTTGTTATGATCCAGCGGGCTTTCGCTATAGCGGCGCCAACATCTTGTGTGTTGCAATTGCAGCTGACTTTTGGGCAATAAAAAAGGGAACAAGTAGACTTGTTCCCTTCCTGAAAATGGTGCCGCCACCAAGAGTCGGTTTTCTAGGAGAGAGACGGGACCTGCTGATTACAAGTCAGCTGCTCTACAGGTCGAGTTGTTAGCAAAGTAAATACAAATTGAATTGCTTTGAGATTCTTTACGATCCAGTGGGCGTTCGCCATAGCGGCGCCACCATCCTGCGGGTGGCATGTGCAGCTGACATTTAACGAGCTAAGAAAAAGGGGAACAGAATATTCTGCTCCCCTTTTTTAGTATGGTGCCGCCACCAAGAGTCGAACTCGGGACCTGCTGATTACAAGTCAGCTGCTCTACCACGGCTGAGCTATAGCGGCTTTAAAAGATACTCCGAACGATCTAATAATCTTAGATCAAATCGAGGCGCGCATACTACATAAATTTAAGAAGCGGTTCAATAGGTCTTAAGCTGCGGCTTCTTGCTTCACGTAGGTCGTGCGGCGCACCAGGAATGGTCGTTCTATGCAGTAATACGTAACCGCAGAGATTGCCACTACCAGGGGCATCATGATTACAAAGACATTAATTACTGCAGTTCCCAGCGCATTTTCAAGTGTTATTAGAGTATCCAAATCCCTTTGCATGAAAAAATCGAGCACCACGTAGTGCACCAGATAAATGGAATAACTTACAGTACCCAACCCAACTAAGCCCTTGTTGACAAATTGCGGATAGTGCCGGGCGATTGACAGGTAACCCAACACGAAAAATGCCCAGGCAGCGCCTTCCAGTGTCGTCCAATAAATCCATACTGAATTATTAAGTCCTCCGCCTCCAAACTGATTAAATGTAAACAAACTCGCCAGCACAACCACTGTTCCTGTTATTGCAACCAGATCAAATTGCTTAGATTCGCGAAAAAAATTTCGATAGTAAATTCCAGCCAACATGCCTATGAGAAACTGATCGATGCGCCCAAGAATTGACCAGTAAGAAATATCTCGCATATCTGCGCCTTGATAGTAGGCAACAACTCTAATCAATAGAAATACGGCTATTAGAAGTGGCAGCATTTGCCAGCCTTTGCGCTGCACTGCTAATAAAAGAAATGGAAACACCAGATAGAAATGCCATTCGACAGCAATAGACCAAAATACAAAAGAGAATGCTCCTCCATTTAGCGCCGTTTCACTATTGGCGAGAAAGAAAATTGATTGCAGCAAACCAATGACATCGAAATTCTCGGGATTAAATACAATTCCCAAAAACAGGAAAAAAAGAAACAGCGGATAAGTTCTTAAGAAACGATTTCTAAAAAATCCAAAATAGTTGAGATTCTTATGCAATGAACCAACTGTAAACACAAAACCACTGAGCACGAAAAACAAACTGACAGCGGTGTGACCTTCTATTACTA
This sequence comes from Pseudomonadales bacterium, assembly GCA_012103535.1. Classification (GTDB taxonomy): domain Bacteria; phylum Pseudomonadota; class Gammaproteobacteria; order Pseudomonadales; family Pseudohongiellaceae; genus UBA9145. The sequence continues at coordinate 466,911 of WLWQ01000002.1, read as the reverse complement.
ATGCAGATAGTGGATTGTTAGCAAGAAACCAGTTTGCAGGGTCGTAGGGTGTTCCGTAGATAATCTTATGGGTTATAAAGTGACTGCCATGGAAGTACAGGACTAATAGCGCGGCAAATCCTCTTAGGTGATCCAGCGCAGGTATGTATCCAAAATTCGTACTCTTCATTAAGATTCAAATCGACAGATTGCCAGGGAAATGAAGCATACTAAGTTAATCTGAATTTTGCTAAAGTATTCACAGGCTTAGGAGTAAAACAAGTGGCCTCCAAGAATCGGTTTCTCAATACAACCAGGCAATCCAGGTGATTATTTCTCCGACAATACAAGAATTTTTCCAGATGATGGCTCTTTGGGGTTGGATCTGGATTATTCCTATTCTGGAAAGATTGTTTCCACTAAAGGGACAAAATTTCATTCGGCCCGGGATGATCAATGATCTGATTCATACTTATCATCGCGTGCATATCTGGAGTTTTATAAACGCTGCCCTGATAGCATGGTTGGCCACTTATGCTCAGGAACATGGCGGCCAAGGGCCATTTGGTAGAGGTGCGCTGGTAAACGCCCATTGGTCAATCACTGCAGTATGTGTGATGTTGTTTGGTCACGTTTCTTTCTACGCTGCTCACTACGCTAGTCACAAAATTCCATTGCTGTGGCAGTTTCACAAAGTCCATCACAGTTCATTGCACCTGGATTCTTTTTCAACTAGCCGCTTTCATATCTTCGATAAAACTTTGTTTGCCGCTCCATACTTGATGTTGGTTACTTATTTTCAACCGGATCCCGCCATAGTGTTTCTTTTTGTTTCCTTGAATGATTTTTGGGGACGCTACGGCCACGGTAATATTAAAGATCCTCATTGGCTTGGATATTTCATGAGCAATCCAAAGTTTCACCGCTGGCATCATTCGAATCACCCAGAAGCGATCGATAAGAACTTTTCAGCTGAATTTAATTTTCTCGATTGGATTTTTGGTACAGCTTATTATCCGAAAGAAAAAGTTCCCGCAGATTTCGGCTTTGAAGGATATAGTAACAACATCGTAGTTCAGCACTATCAGCCATTTATCGACTGCTATAACATCGTAAAGAACGATGGCTGGGTGGCTCTACTTAGGAAGCCCAAGCAACCCGAGACTGAAGGCTTGGAAGTAGCACACGACTAATACGATATGAAAAACCCAAAAGATTCCGACGCCTGGAAAGAGCTCCTTCTCCTTAGTGCTGAATTTAAGCACGATGATTTTAGTCTTGCTCAACTATTCGAAGACGATGACCGCTTCGACAGTTTTTCTGTTTCTCATGAAAGCTTGCTGCTGGATTACTCGAAAAATTTTGTTTCCAATGAATCTTTCGCTGAGCTAATTCAATTCGCTGAACATATGCAGCTTCCAGCAGCCATCAACGCGCTGTTTGCCGGTGAAAAAGTAAATGGTTCTGAAGGTCGCGCCGCTTTGCACACCGCATTACGCGCTCCCGACAATGAAGGTGGGAATAAAGAAGTTTCGGCTTGTCTCAACAAAATGGAATCCCTGGTTAAAGCTGTTCATTCCGGCAGCTGGAAAGGATTTTCGGGCGCTGAGATAACCGATGTGGTTAACATTGGAATCGGCGGATCCGACTTAGGCCCTTCCTTCGTTTGCGATGCGCTGGCAGACTTTTCAACAGGAAAACTGCAACTGCATTTTGTGTCAAACATAGATCCAGCCCACTTAGATAACACTTTATTGAATCTCAATCCGGCAACTACCTTATTTCTCGTTGCATCTAAATCCTTCACCACACTTGAAACAAAACAAAACGCCGAAGCCGCCAAGGCCTGGTTGTTGGAGAGTGCGCCATCAACTGATTCCGTTAAGCATCACTTTGTAGCCATAACGACTAATGCCAATGCCGCTAAAGCGTTTGGCATTGACGAACAAAACCTGTTTCCAATGTGGGATTGGGTGGGTGGCCGTTATTCCTTGTGGTCTGCCATTGGCTTATCGATAGCACTATCAATTGGCATGGATCGGTTTCGGCAACTACTTGCTGGCGCGCATTCCATGGACAGGCACTTTCAATCTGCAGAACTTGGCAGGAACCTGCCAGTGATAATGGGCTTACTTTCGGTCTGGTACTCGGGATTTTTTGCTGCTCAAACTCACGCAGTCATTCCTTATAGTCAGCGCCTACAACAGTTACCGGCCTACTTACAGCAGCTCTGCATGGAGAGTCTTGGTAAAGGTGTGGATAAGAATCATGAATCAGTGAATATCAATACTGGGGAAGTTGTCTGGGGCGCTCCCGGCACCAATGCGCAGCATTCTTTCTTTCAGTTGTTTCATCAAGGTACTCAATTCATACCTGTTGATTTCATTGCCTTTATCGAATCCTGTGGCATTGGAGCTGACGCTCAAGAACGACACGAACAGCTTCTTGCGAACTGTCTGAGCCAGAGTCTCGCACTGATGGAAGGAAAGAGTTCGTCTGAAAATTCTTACCAAGATATTCCAGGAAATAGACCAAGCACTACTCTGCTTGTAGACAAACTTGATCCCTACAATCTTGGTAGCCTTATCGCTCTATACGAACATAAAACTTACGTGCAAAGCGTAGTTTGGAATATCAATCCCTTCGATCAGTGGGGAGTTGAATTAGGCAAATCACTTTCCAGTGAAATTTTCGCTGCAATTCAAGACTCATCCTCAGCAGCCAACTTCGATCAATCTACGGCCAATTTAGTTAGTAGAATTCGCAATCATCCGGCCTGATTCGCTATGTTAGAAACAAGCGTATTTAGAAACGGCTTAAATGAAGATGAAGAATGGATGTTTCAGCTATATTAGGCGCACCATGCGGCACTTCGTTGAATCTGCATGGGGCTGGGATGAAATACTCCAGCGTGAGAGCTTTATCAGCTCCCTACCAATAAAAGAGTTTCAAATTCTCAGCCATAACAATATTCCCGTAGGCGGATATCACACGAGCGATAACTCAGATCATTTGTTGTTAAACATGATTCTGGTGGAACCTGATTTACAACGTCAAGGATTAGGCAATTTAATGCTCGATAGAATCAAACAAGAAGCTAGGGTTGGAAATAAGGCGATTCGATTGAGTGTTCTAAAAACCAATCCGGCAATAGATTTTCACTTAAAAGCAGGATTTGAAGAATTAGAGTCAGACGAACATAGCGTAAAAATGCTGTGGTCAATCTAGCCTGACCTTAGTGATTTCTCCCAACGAACTGAATTCCCTCCTTCAATGGCTCTTAGGGCAAGACCATTTGGTAGTGTTCCACCATCGGAAAAGGATCATAGAAATGATGCAGCAGGTTGCTCCAGTCCTGGTATTCTGCCGATTGGCGAAAGCCTACGGTGTGATCCTCTAACTTTTCCCACTGCACCAATAGAATAAATCGTTCTGCAGTTTCAATACTCTTTTGTAACTCATGAGAAAGGTAACCGGGCATCGAGGCGATTATCGTCTGGGCCTGTTTAAAAAAATCAACGAAATGATCTTCCTGCCCTGCTTTCACGTCGAGAATGGCAACTTCCAATATCATAATGATTCTCCATTCAATACTTTTTATAAAAAGCTAAACCGAATCTAGTTTTCCTTTTACCAGAGCTGCTGCAGTGTAAAGAGATGCCAGTAGAAGAATTGGTGCTGTGTATATTCCTGGAAAATAGCCGCCTGCATTTATGGAAAACATTATATGACCAATGCTATTACCAAGTTCCAGCACTATCCAGAAACAATAAACTGCCATTACTCCCTTCCATTCTTTTCTGACAGGGAGTAAGTAACTCCAGTAGGCCAACAACACGATAGAAGAATTTATTACTAGAAACCCAACTTCTAGATTGCTACTGAACAATCCGCTGAGAAACCGCGCAACATCGAATACTTCCCACAATTCAAAAACATACTCTTCGATGGAATGCAGAGTCTGCCCTATGGCAATGAACAGCATTCCAATCTTTGCACTATTCTTCATTCTTGAAAGAAGTTCACTCGATTTCTTCGGGAGAGCCGTCTGTTTTGAACAACAAGGAATAGAAGTGTAAAAGTATTAGTGAACACCGCCTATTCTTTACCAGGAACCGTGTCATATTTAGGTAGATCGGGATTCGTCTCAATCCAGTTCAACTTATCTTCAACAAAGATTTGAATGCAGGGTCGAAACTTCTCCGCCTGGTCTAGAGACGCCAGGGTTATATCAATTTCATTCCCTCGACTCTGGCTCCAGTAGGTGAGCGAAGTGCCACACTTATTGCATGCTCCGCGCTCTACCCCAGCCGAAGATTTGTAAATAGCGAGTTCGCCCGAGTAGAGCTTGAGATCTTTTCTATCTATGGTTCCCCATGCCACGAAGGGTGCTCCGGCCGCTTTTCGACAGCTTTCACAATGACAAAGGCAAAGATTGCGGAGTTGTGAGGGAACCTCATAGCGAACTTCGCCGCAGAAACAACCGCCAGTTTCGATTTGATCACTCATGGATTACTCCACGAAAACTAAAATTAAGAGTCTTTGGCCGTCAACCAATCCATTGCCTCATCTTCATGTGTGAATACATGGGTGAGGTAGCCTTCCTGATCTCGATAGGCTTCAAACATTCTAATTAAGCCGTATGCCAGTTCACTATCAGTCAGATAAGCAACGCGCGCCTGATCAGACCAAATACTTTTCCCCAAGGTAGCAATTTGTCGAATCTGATCAGCATTAAAATCGAATCCTGCTCTTACGTCCCATAGTCGCCGAGAGCTTATGTCCTGCAGAGCAACGTTTTTTATAACATCAACAACTTCACTAAATTTTAAATTTCTCTGGAATCTAATGATTGTTACACCTGATCGCTCTTCTATTTTTACTTCTTCCATAACTAAAATGTTAGCTAGATTCTATTCATTAAGAACATACACAAACGCGCTTATTTTACTTCCATTATCCAACTTTACTTCCGCTAGCACGCGTTTATAGGCAACTCCCTCGAACGTATCTATCACATCCCAATAATTTGCTAACTGAGATGAGCGAAAAATTTGTCCCTGAATTAATTCACCTTCATCATCCAGAACTATAACTGGATACCCGAGTGCAGCTCCCCAACCTGCTTCATGCAGTGTACCCCGGATTGTTGCGGGCTCCCAGCTACCATCCAACTCAGCCAGTACATGCTCGTTTGGTTTCCCTGGGGCAAGCGTGCCATAGACGAAGAGTCTATTCATGGATAGCTTTAAAATTAGGCCGTGGTAATCGGCGTGCCAAATCGTTTGGCGGCTCTAGCTTGAGCCTTGGCTCGCTCTTCGTCACGATCCTTAGGGGGTGCCGTAGTAGAAAGATTTTCCATCAGCCTGCGGGTCGAATGAGCTATTTCGTCAATAGCTTGATTGAATGCCGGTTCGTTGATCTTAGATGGCTTAGTCGAACCACTCACTTTTCTAACGAATTGAATTGCCGCGGCGCGAATTTCATCGTCGGTTGCGGGTGGGTCAAAATTAAATAAGATTCGAATGTTCCTGCACATAAATTCTCCTCACATTCTATTTCTTCTCGTAGTACATTCCTTCACTGCCAGGACGAGTCAACTTAAAACCAAATTTTACATACAACTCTGGTACATCTGCCATCAAATCGATATAGGAACCAGGGTAAGCGGTGTTTTCTACATAATTCATGATGGCTTTCATAATTCGGGATCCCAAACCCTGCCTTTGATGCTCGGGATCAACCGCAATATCTACAATCTCAAAGTTTATAGCTCCATCGCCTATTACTCTACCCATACCAATAGTCTTACCTTGATGCAGAATTTGAACTCCATACAAACTATTGGGTAATCCTTTTTCTACAGCTTCTTTAGGCCGAGGCGACAAACCGCTAATCTTGCGCAAGCGAATAAAGTCTTCTACTGAAGCAACTTCTTCGATCAATTCATACATTTTGCGTGTTTTTTTGAGCCTGTCGTTCTGCCACATAGGCTCCTAATGTGCCAGCTACAATTCTGCCGGTGTTTGATATCAGAAAAACGATTTGAAATCCTGCATCGCTTCCCAACAATATACTTACGTCAATGATGGCAACGAGCAGGCCCAAAAGTATGCCATTGGGTATTCTTGAGTGAGACAAATTGCGCGTTAATAAATAGGCCCCAAGGAAACAGAAAACAAACCCTGCTATTGGTCCGACCCAATACCCTAGATCCTCTGCGAATACTAATGCCAGCTCGGGCTCCGAGGGGCCAAATAATGCAACCATAATAACCAGCACCAACACACTGATTATCTCAATGGCGAGCGCACCAACAACAAGCTGTAAATACTTTATCTTCACTACTACTTAACCGGTGACCGTAAACTCACCTTCCATATATTTAAACGCATTTCCCGAAATTAAAACCCGATCCCCCGCCAACTCACAATGAACTATCCCACCCCGCGACGAAATCTGTTTCGCTATCATTTTCTTCTTTCCCAATCTTTCTGCCCAATATGGAATTAGATGAGTAAACGATGAGCCAGTCACTGGATCTTCAAGTATTGCGACTTTTGGTGCAAAGAATCGAGATACAAAATCAAACTGCGCAGAAGGAGCAGTGGCTATTACTCCGCGCTTGTCTAACTGCGCTAAAGGCTCTGCTTTCGGTTCGATACTGGCCAATGTTCCTTCATTAGCATATACCGCCAGATAATCTTCATTTGCATAACACTCAGTCGGCTCTATACCTAAACCCAAAGTGAGGTCTTGCGGAACCTCACAAGTTGACGGCATTTGGTTGGGAAAATCCAATGTCAGTAAATCATCATTTCTTGTAACACTTAATGGCCCAGACATCGAATCGAAAACAATCTTGTCATTGGCATAATTAAATTCATTAAACAGCACATAGGCTGACGCTAGAGTGGCGTGGCCACAAAGTTTTACTTCGGAGCCTGGAGTAAACCAGCGAATGGCAAATCCTCGATCGGTTGCTATGTAGTAAGCGGTTTCTGCAAGATTATTCTCTGCGGCAATCTGTTGCAGAGTATCGTCGGGCAACCATTGCTCAAGAGGTACCACGGCTGCGGGGTTACCTTCGAATGGTTTTTTCGCAAAGGCATCGATCTGATAAAGCTTTAGATTCATAGTGATTTTGTTATTCCCAACATTCGTATTTCTTTTTCATGTCACGACAGGATCGTTCGACAATTTTTAACAACACATCGATATCTACATCCGCCAGTTTATTAATGTAGAGACAGGAACTGCCTTTTTTATGCTTGCCCAGCTTTTTAACCAGTGCCCCGTATTGTTTGAATCCCGGCATAATGTATAGAACTATTTGGGTTTTGCGTGGAGAGACTGCTGTTACAACACTATCCCCTTCTCTACCACTCTCATATTTATAATGATAATTTCCGAAGCACACAGACTTCAAACCAACAAATCCTTTGTAGCCACTAACTTTTTCCATAAGCGGCACAATTATTTCCAAATCTTCACGACGCGTGGGGTGTTCGATACTTTTTATGAACTTTGAAACTTCTCGATTCATTGCCGTTCTCCTTTACTCGAGAATTTGCACATAAACGTTGGTTACCAATTTAGACTCATCCTTATGCCAATCTCCATACTCTTCAATCGACAGCTCCGCTCTATTGAGTGACATATCCATGCACCAGCTGTGAAGTGCAGTATGCACTGCAGGTAAATGAGAATAGGAGCCCACGTGCCTAACTTGCGCAGTGCTTAAAGATGACAGCTCAGTACAACTGATTTCCCCATCGTTCATAAAAGCTTCAGAAACTGGGAATCCTACTCGCATACGCATACCATCTTCTCGAAATTGGTCATACAGAATCATATTTTTTCCGGCCGGCATTACCTCGGCGGATTTGATCCAGGCGTTGACTTCATCAAACATCGTAGGAATACGGTCAGGAATATCTCTTTGTGCAACAAATGCTTCCACTGTTGCCAATGTGCGCGCTGGAAGATGGATAATGCAGTATTCGTTACTCATCTAATGAACTCGAGAAGCGCGAAATCTAGATAGCATGCACTTTACACGCTACAGTTTCGGAAGGGAATTAGGATTGAATGAGTACTAATAACTCCTTGGTTTTTTCTTGCATGAGAAACTCGTCACCATTCGATTCTACGTTGAGCCTGACCACAGGTTCGGTGTTGGACATGCGCAAATTAAACCGCCATTCAGTAAAGCTCATGGATAGTCCGTCGGTATGATCAATTGATTCGGCTGCCTCTGCATATTTTTTTTCAATGGCTTGCAACAAGGCCGGGGGATCTTCAATCTTGCTGTTGATTTCCCCGCTCGCTGGAAAAGCCGCCATGCGCTCATTGACTAATTCCGACAGACTCTTGTTTTCCTTTGCCATAAGCTCAACGACTAATAACCATGGCACCATGCCACTATCACAATAAAAAAAGTCTTTGAAATAGTGGTGGGCACTCATTTCACCACCGTAAATCGCGTCTTCTTCTCGCATACGTTCTTTTATAAATGCATGCCCTGTCTTACAGCAGATGGCCTGCCCGCCTTTCTCTTTTGCAATTTCAATAGTATTCCAGGTCAAGCGCGGGTCATGAACTACCTTTGCACCTGGATTATTCGATAAGAATGATTGCGCCAAGAGTCCTACAATGTAATAGCCTTCGATAAACCTACCTGATTCATCAAAGAAAAAACATCGATCGAAATCACCGTCCCAGGCGATTCCTAGATTCGCATCGTTTTCAATTAATTCCTTTATAGTAGGCTCACGATTTTCTACTAATAGAGGATTTGGAACACCATTAGGGAAATTGCCATCTGCCTCATGATGAACCTTGATAAATTCAATAGGTAGATGTTTTTCTAAAAGATCAATAACTGGGCCGGCGGCACCATTACCTGCATTACAAACAATTTTAAAGGGCTTAAGCGAATTTACGTCTACGTAAGTTAACAAGTGTTCAATGTAAGCTGCCTTCGTATCAGCCGTAGTCACTTGACCTTTGTGCTCAGCTTCAACAAATTGATTAAACTCAGCGAGCCTTTTTATGTCATTGAGCCCTGTATCCCCGCTGATTGGTTTAGATTTTTCACGAACGAATTTCATCCCGTTGTAGTCTTTGGGATTGTGGCTCGCGGTGACGACTATACCCCCATCAACATTAAGATGAGATGTAGCAAAGTAGATTTCTTCGGTACCGCATTGTCCGATATTAATTACATTAACGCCGGCATCTGTCAGCCCATTACTCAGTGCTGTGCATAATTCCTGACTGGTCAGGCGAATGTCGAAACCAACAACAACAGTATTCGGGGATAAAAACTCAGCGTAGGCTCTGCCAATTCGATAGGCAATGTCCTCGTTTAGTTGATCGGGTATGCGGCCGCGAACGTCGTAGGCCTTAAAGCAAGATAAGTCTTCGCTCATTTTTTCTGCAGATTGTAGGTGTAATTGCTTGCGCCAATAAATCCATCGATAATTCCGCAATCAAACCGCTGGCCATAACCAGCCGCTGGGAATAGACATTTGCTAATTTTATTCACGTTTCTTCTATCCGCCCGTATTTATCTTCAAACCGAACAATATCGTCTTCTCCCAGATACTCACCAACTTGAACTTCGATTATTTCCACTACTTCTTTGAATGGATTCGCCAGGCGATGTTTACTACCCAGAGGAATAAAAGTGCTTTCATTTGCACCTAGGATCAATTCATTGTCATCGCAAGTAACCACAGCTTTGCCTTTTATCACTGTCCAATGTTCTGCTCGATGATGGTGCATTTGTAACGAAAGTGATTCACCAGGATTCACGATTAGGTGTTTAACCTGATAGCCATCACGATTAACCAATGATTCATAAGAACCCCAGGGACGAAACACTTTTGTGTGACTAGTACTTTCTTCTCGCTTACTCGCTTCGATCTGCTCTACGATCTGTTTTACAGCCTGTGATTTATCCCTACTCGAGACTAATACTGCGTCAGGTGTTTCTATTATTACTGCATCTTCGATACCAACTGCCGCGACTAAACGGGAATGAGCTTGAATATAGCTATTACTCACCTGTTCAGTGAGCACGTCTCCCGAAATGGCATTTCCCGCTGTATCTTTTTCATCCGTATCCCAGAGTGCATCCCAGGCACCCAGGTCACTCCATCCAGCATCTAGAGGAATCATGGCAGCGCGTGATGTTTTCTCCATAACAGCGTAATCAATAGAATCGCTACGGCACTGATTAAATTCATTCTCCGGAATTCGTAGAAAATCATCGTCTTCGTCGAGGTGCGCAAAAGCCGCTTCGCAAGCAGCGTGAATATCTGCAGCGTGTGCCTTTAGTTCTGTTAAATAGTGCTGAGCTGAAAACATGAACATGCCACTGTTCCAATAAAAATTTCCTGAAGCTAGATAAGATTCTGCTGTAGTTTTGTCTGGCTTTTCGACAAATCGACTAACTTCATATCCTTTATCAATCTCTGCCCCCTTTTCAATATAACCATAGCCAGTTTCTGGAGCACCTGGCACTATTCCAAAAGTAACCAAATAATCATCTCTACTTAAACTACTTGCACTTGCAACAGCTTCTTGAAAATTTGCGATATCTTTAACTACATGGTCAGAAGGGAGTATTAATAAAACTGCTTCTGGGTTTTGACGAACCGCATAAAGCGCTGCCATTGCTACAGCCGGCGCTGTATTTCTGCCAACAGGCTCTAACAGGATCTTTCCTTCTGTTTTTTCCAGCTTTCTCAGTTGTTCTGCTACTAAAAACCGATGATCTGCATTGCACACGATAAGTGGTTCGCTAATATCTGCAATGCCGTCAAGACGCCGCAAGGTATTTTGAAACAAGGATCCTTGGTATTGGGGAAGGTGAATAAACTGCTTCGGCAAAAGTGCCCTGGACACGGGCCAGAGCCTCGACCCAATGCCTCCTGCTATTACTACGGGAAGTAACATAGTATTCACCTGAAAATTCAGGCGGCAATAGTAGCAAATAATTGTTCTATTTAATAAAGAGTAGAGAATTCACGAATTAGTTACTGGGTTCTAAACGAAATTTGTATCGATTATTTAGGCCCGGCACGCTAATATCCCGGCCTTGTGAATTCAGCCCTGGAGGGGCATTGCCGCAATGAAAGAAAGGAATGAAAGCTTCATTCCCAAAAGCTCTTACGAGCTGCCTGAATTAGTGGAATGTGGGTACGGGAAATTGTTTGGTCCAGGTAATGCTAAATTGCCTGTCGACAACATGCTTATGCTTGATCGCATCACCAATATCAATGCCGACGGTGGTGAGTATGGACGCGGTCAACTTATTGCTGAGCTGGATATAAAACCGGACCTTTGGTTTTTCGATTGCCATTTTCCAGGCGATCCTGTTATGCCTGGTTGTCTTGGACTCGATGCGCTTTGGCAATTAGTCGGCTTCTTTCTTGGCTGGAGTGGTTTTCCTGGAAAAGGTAGAGCACTCGGCGCCGGCGAAGTAAAATTCACAGGTGAGATTTTGCCCGATGCGAAAAAAGTAATTTACGAACTTTCGATGAGCAGAATTATCGATCGTAAACTTGTTGTTGGCATTGCCGATGGTACAGTGGCAGTTGATGGCAAAGTTATCTATAAAACTAAGGCGCTAAAAGTTGGGCTATTTACTCCCGACCAGGCGTTTTAGCTAATCATATATCGAGGACTCTATGCGACGAGTTGTCATTACCGGATACGGTATAGTGTCTTGTCTGGGAAACAACAAGGCCGAAGTTTTAGACTCATTAAAGAATGGACGCAGTGGAATTCGTCATAACGAATCCTATGTGGAAGTTGGCATGCGTAGTCAGGTCAGCGGCTCAGTTCAATTAGATGCGGCTGAACTCATTGATCGGAAAATTTTTCGCTTCATGGGCGATGCATCTGCTTATAGTTATGTGGCCATGCAGGAAGCGATTGAGCATGCGGGCTTAACCGAAGAACAGATCTCGAATGTGCGCACAGGTATTGTGGCTGGCTCTGGTGGTGAATCACCTAAAGATCAGGTGGAATCGTCAAACATTGCGCTGGAAAAAGGCGTAAAGCGAGTAGGGCCCTATCGCGTAACCCGTACCATGAGCAGCTCTGTGTCAGCATGCCTGGCAACGCCTTTCAAAATTAAAGGAGTAAACTACTCCATCTCTTCTGCCTGTGCTACCAGCGCCCATTGCATAGGCAATGCAGCGGAACTTATTCAATTGGAGAAGCAGGACATCATCTTTGCTGGTGGTGGCGAAGCAGATCATTGGACACTCGCCCATATGTTCGATGCTATGGGTGCTTTGTCTTCCAATTATAATGACACTCCCGATAAAGCATCCCGTGCTTACGATGCCGATCGAGATGGGTTTGTTGCTGCTGCCGGTGGCGGCATGATGGTGGTTGAAGCACTGGATCATGCGCTTGCAAGGGGCGCAAATATTTATGCCGAAGTCACCGGCTATGGAGCAACCTCTGATGGCATGGACATGGTTGCCCCTTCTGGCGAAGGTGGCGCACGTGCGATGCAAATAGCAATTGGTAGTTTGGAAGGACCAATTGATTACATCAATGCACATGGCACCAGCACTCCGGCAGGAGACGTCACTGAATTGAATGCAATTCGCTCTGTCTTTGGCGACAACATCCCGACCATTAATTCTACGAAATCCTTAAGCGGACATTCCCTTGGGGCGGCAGGAGTGCAAGAAGCTATCTATAGTTTATTAATGATGGAAAATAATTTTATTGCTGCTTCAGCTAACATCGAAAATTTGGATGAAGGAGCACAGGGATTTCCAATTGCCCTGGAACGCCAGGATGACTTGCAGCTAAATCGTATTATGTCCAATAGCTTTGGTTTCGGCGGTACTAATGTTTGTTTAGTATTCGATCGATACCAGTCCTAACTCATCTAATTTTCCGCAAATCAGGAACAAAACCAAGCCAATACTGGTCGAATAGCCATGGGAAAAATACTGACAATCGCTTGTACCTTGCTGATACTGGGATTACCCCAGCTTGGTCTTACTCAGCTAGATCGGCCTGCTATTACCAGTTTTACCCAGCAGAATCAGGCACAGCCGGTACCCTTACCTCTGGAACAGGCCTTCCCCTACTTCGTCAGTGAGTTGAGTCCTGGCAAATACAGAGTTACCTGGAATCTCGCTGCAGGCCACTATTTGTATCGCCATGCCTTCCAATTCACACTGCGTCAATCTGAGAGCGGCGACAGCATTTCCGTCGATTACGTCTTGCCCGATGGCATTCAAAAGACTGATCAGTTTTTTGGACAAATCGAAGCTTATTACAACCTGGTTAACGTTGACCTTGAGTTAACTACTGTTCCCGGCCCTGACGCAGAATTAGTGATCCAGTATCAAGGTTGTGCTGATTGGGGCTTCTGCTACCCACCGCAACGTTCTCCTTTTAAGTTACAACCTTAATTATCTGTTTAGGGATTACTCTGCTTCAAAGATTGCAGTGAAATCCCGTTATCTGTCCATAAAATGGATGAATTACCCGTTAATTTCTGAGAAAATGCCGCGTCATTGCAGACAGGATGAAAGCGGATTTGTTCTCAATCCGTAAATCCCACCCAGGACAAAAACACGATGGCAAAAATATTGGCCCTACACGGTCCCAATCTCAATTTATTGGGACACCGTGAACCGCATATTTATGGCTCAGATACGTTGGATGATATTAATCAACGCTGCCAAGCTCTGTGCGCGGATGGCGGCCATGAATTTAGTTCATTGCAAAGCAATGCAGAGCAAGATTTTATAAATCGCCTGCATGAAGCGAGGACCGATGGAACGGAATTTATGGTTGTAAATTTTGGGGGCTTTACTCACACCAGCATTGCCATTCGAGATGCGATATTGGCAGCGGAAATTCCGTTTATTGAAGTCCACCTGTCGAACCTGCATTCTCGCGAACAGTATCGCCACCATTCCTATTTTGCGGACATCGCTATTGGAAGTATTGTTGGCCTGGGCGCACAAGGATACGAATTAGCATTGCAGGCAGCTTTCAAAAGATTAGAAAGTTAGCCGCAGTATTTATTTGATTGAACATTAGGATCGAGCTGTTTAGCCGACCTCTCTTGGAATTAAACATGGATATTCGAAAAGTAAAGAAGCTCATAGAATTACTAGAAGCTTCAGATGTAGCAGAGATTGAAATAAAGGAAGGGGAAGAAGCTGTTCGCATCAGCCGCAATGCAACTATTGCGCCTGCGCCAATGCAATATCCTGTTGCACCTGCAGCTGCTCCCGCTCCAGCGCCGGCGCCAGCCCCTGTGGCCGCTGCCCAAGAAGCAGAAACTCCTGCTGCCTCGAGCGCCACCAAAGGTACTCCAATTCAGTCACCGATGGTTGGATCGTTTTATCGTTCTCCTTCTCCTTCTTCACCTCCCTTTGTTGAAGTTGGCACTCACGTAAAAGTAGGTGATGTGGTTTGTATAGTTGAAGCTATGAAGATGATGAATCAAATCGAGGCAGATCATGCCGGAGTAGTAGAAGCTATTTTGGTCGAAGACGGGGAACCCGTTGAATTTGATCAACCTCTACTGACCATCGTTTAAACCATTGTTCACCCTCCCAGGGGCCTGCACGCATGCTTGAAAAAGTTCTAATAGCGAATCGTGGTGAAATAGCACTGCGAGTACTTCGCGCTTGCAAAGAGCTCGGTATAAAAACCGTTGCTGTTCATTCCGTCGCTGATAAAGATTTGATGCACGTAAGACTGTCAGATGAATCCGTGTGTATCGGTCCACCCAGCCCTACTGAAAGCTACTTAAATACCCCCGCCATAATCAGTGCCATGGAAGTGACTGACTCCGATGCAGTACATCCCGGTTACGGATTTCTTTCCGAGAATGCTGATTTTGCAGAGCAGGTTGAGAACAGTGGCTTTAGTTTTATTGGACCGACTGCTGAGACTATACGTCTAATGGGCGACAAAGTTTCGGCCATCGAAGTAATGCGGAAAGCAGGTGTACCTACCGTGCCTGGCTCAAATGGTCCATTAGATGATAACGATGAGCGAACCCTCTCCTTAGCTCGAGAGATCGGCTACCCAGTCATAATTAAAGCAGCTGCCGGTGGCGGTGGTCGCGGCATGCGCGTGGTTGAGGACGAAGCCGAGTTGTTGAAGAGCATTCAAGTGACTTCAACCGAAGCTCAGTCATTTTTTGGTAGTGGAGTCGTCTACCTGGAAAAATTTCTGCAAAATCCAAGACACGTAGAAATCCAGGTTATTGGTGACGGTGAAGGAAATGCCATTCATTTAGGTGATAGAGACTGCTCCTTGCAGCGGCGTCATCAAAAAGTTTTAGAAGAGGCCCCAGCTCCAGGAATTCCTGATCAAGTACGGAGCGAAGTGGCAGCAACTTGTATTCAGGCCTGTAAAAACTTGAAGTATAGAGGTGCGGGCACCTTGGAATTTCTCTACCAAGATGAACGATTTTACTTTATTGAAATGAATACTCGAGTACAGGTGGAACACCCAGTAACTGAAATGGTTACCGGCTTTGATATCGTTAAAGAGCAACTTCGCATCGCTTCCGGTGAACCACTCTCAATCAAGCAGGAAGATGTACAGATTCAGGGCCATGCCTTTGAATGTCGTATAAACGCTGAAGATCCAGAAAAATTTATTCCCAGTCCGGGCAAGGTTAAATTATTCCATGCACCTGGAGGACCTGGGGTAAGGGTAGATTCCCATTTATACAGTGGTTACAACGTACCTCCCTATTACGACTCCCTGGTAGCCAAACTAATCAGCTACGGTGCCAGTCGAGATCAGGCACTCATGCGCATGCAAATCGCACTAGATGAACTTCTGATTGACGGCATAAAGAGTAATATCCCACTGCAGCGCGATCTCGTGCGAGACGCAGAATTCCAGAAAGGTGGTATCAATATCCACTATCTGGAAGAAAAACTGAACTCATAGATTATTCCCATGTGGCAACAAATTAAAATTCAGCTGAAGTCTGAAGATACTTCGGCATTGGAACAGACATTACTCGAATCAGGCGCACTTTCTATAAGTTACCTGGATGCAGAAGATCAACCTGTATTCTAAAAGGAGCCAGGTAGCACACCTTTATGGGACAATACGTTTCTACTCTGTTTGTTTGATAAAGATGCTGAGCTCGATACACTGCTGGCGGAATTGAAAAGAAACACTCAAATCTTGAATAACGAAAAACTGGCGATCGAAGTAATCGAAGATAAAGATTGGGAACGAAGTTGGATGGCAGACTTTAAGCCAATGCAATTTGGTGAGAAGCTCTGGATCTACCCAAGCTGGGACTCCCCTCCTGATCCAGAAGGCGCCAATATTATGCTGGATCCCGGACT
The DNA here is from genome assembly GCA_012103535.1 of Pseudomonadales bacterium. Taxonomy (GTDB): domain Bacteria; phylum Pseudomonadota; class Gammaproteobacteria; order Pseudomonadales; family Pseudohongiellaceae; genus UBA9145. The sequence goes on along the minus strand of WLWQ01000002.1, from coordinate 450,553 downwards.
AGCCTTCGGCAGCGGCACCCACACCACCACATCACTTTGCCTGCGCTGGCTTGAAAACAATGAGCTTGGTGGTACGGAGGCGATCGATTATGGCTGCGGATCCGGCGTGCTTGCCATCGCTGCCGCGTTATTAGGAGCCAATAAAGTTCATGCTGTCGATAACGACCCACAAGCCATTGCGGCGACCGTAGACAACAGTTATCGCAACAATATTCCAGATAACGTAATCACAGCGTATCTACCAGAGGCGCTCCCTAAGCTAAGCTCAGACATCCTCATAGCCAATATTCTGGCCGAACCCTTGCTTGATCTTTCGGTGAAATTCGCCGAACTGGTAAAGCCCCATGGAAAAATTGCCTTGTCTGGTATTCTCGAGGAGCAGATTCCATCCATACTTAGTTGCTATAAACGCTGGTTTGACTTAGATCCAACTATCATTGAAAACGACTGGGTTTTGATTACCGGCACCCGCAAGGCGTGATATCCATCGCGCCTTAACCTACAATCTGTTTCTGTAGTCACTATTTCTATTTGGATATGGTGTGAATGGCCCTCCACGTCACGCAGTGCCCTAGTTGTGAATCAACATTTAATACCAGTGCCGCCATGCTCGAGACGGCAGCGGGAAAGGTACGCTGTGGTGCCTGTCTTACCGTTTTTGAAGCAATTGATAATTTCGTAGATTCCCACCCTGCAGAAGAATCCCAGGACGCAGAATCGGTTTTCGTTGGAAACAATCCTCAGGACTATTTTGATCCCGGCAAATTTTTAACCCGTAGCGCCTTGCAACAAGACGAGGAGTCTCCTGAAGAAATAGAGCAATTGAAAGAACCTATTGAAGAAGACCCGTTGGCGTTATCAGATCAATATACCAAGGAATTTTTTGATGCAGTTGAACAAAACATGGAAGAATCTCTAAATAAAGCCGAATCTGAAAAAGACTCGTTTTTTGACGATATACAGGCACCATTATTATCCGAATCGGAAAGCATGAGTTCCGAAATGATTCCTGATTCCAGCGAAAAACTCGACGAACCTGTCACGCAAGAAACGAATAACTCAGACGAAGCTATTTCATCCCAAGAACATAAACTCAACGATTTTGATGAGGAGCCTGAGCCAGCAGCTGAGGAACAGTTTACCGAAGTGTCAGACGATTTTTCGGCACACACCATCACCGAAACTGAAGTCCCAGCAGCGCCGCAGGATTTGTTTCCCGAATCAGTACGAGAACATAGTGATGCAGACATGCCATCGGTGGATGATTTTGTAGCTCAGTCAATTACAGAAATCGTACCGCCTGGGGAAGATGAAGATTCTCATATTCCTACTAAAATAGAAGCTGCTATGGAAGAAGAATCGACACACCAGACAGTAAGTGGCAAAAGCTCAGCTTCTTCGAAACCCGAAGATCTCCAATTGTCTGTTTCATTTACTATGCAACGCGGAACGGGTGATAGCGAACCCGCAGAAGAAGCGAATTCTCTGCCCGAAAAGAATCCTGAATCAACAGATAGCGCTGACCAGGAGATTGATGCGGAACAGCTGGAAGAAGGAACTAGAGCTCAAGAGGCAGAAAATCTATTAGACGAAGCAGCTAAGCAGGATGATACAGAAACTGCCATTCACAACTTAGAAGCAGCGAGCGAGACTGATACTTCAATCGACCCCTATGATCAGGAAGATGAGATAAATCAGGAAATTGCCGAGCATGATTTTAAGGAATCCATTGCTGATGGCATTGCAGGTTCAGCATCAGAGTTTGAAGAAGCGCTTTTTGGAGATGCCACGAAATCGATTTCCCAAGAGAAAGAGAAAAAGCAGGAGTCCGGCGACATCCCAGAAAAGGACGACTTAGATGACGTTACCTCTGCAACTGAGGAAGAATTCGAAAATCCAGAACAGGAAGAACAAGTAAAACAAGAAACGCAAGAAGAAGACAACACAGAGATAATCCGGGCCCGCGCACTTGAAGCCGAACTCAATGATGAGGCAGCGCTGGAATCGATTCCAGAAGAGAATATCGCTGCGCTGGACGTATCGTCGACTCCAGTGGAACTAATCGCTGGGGTACAGCGTAAATACGGTCGACAAATCTTACTTGGAATTTCAATATTGCTCCTCGGTGGGGGCTTAGGCTCTCAATACTTATGGCAAAACAGGATAGCTTTCAGTCAGGATGATCGGGTGCGGCCGGTTTTTGAACTTGCGTGCTCCTATATGGCCTGCAACTTATCGGCTTATTCAGACATTGGTGCTATTCGCAGTGACAATTTGGCGGTCAGAAGCCATCCCGAACTGGAAAATGGATTAGTAGTTAATACTGAATTTCGAAACACGGCGCCATTTCCTCAGGCTTTTCCAATAATGGTCATAAGTTTCAATTCTGCAAGTAACGAAATCGTGGCCTTGCGAGAATTTTCCCCGGATGAGTATCTAGATCCCGGATTGCGCGACGTCTCGATGATGCCATCCATGTCGCCTGTTCAGGTAAGTTTGGAAATCATCGATCCAGGACCAGGCGCAGTAAATTACACGCTAGCATTTCGATTACCTTGATCTTCCTACAGTGTGTCCAGCGCATGACAACTGACACGCGAATTTTTCCCAGATATTCCCGCTTAATCTCTTTCGTTGTGATTCGGTCCCGGCTAGAATAGCCGCCCTTCATTTCAGCAACATAACAATGCAATCCATCGGTCCCTACAATTTAGAGAACAAGCTTTTCCTGGCACCCATGGTTGGCGTTAGTGATACCCCGTTTCGAGAAATTTGCAGCTCCAATGGAGCTGGCCTAACTATTGCAGAGATGCTCACTAGCAGAGCGGAGCTATGGGGTAACGAACGCAATAGGCTGAAACAGATAAAACCAAAAGTTGCAGGCCCCCATGTTGTACAAATCGCTGGCTCTGATCCAGCAATGTTAAGCGAAGCTGCACAACTCAACGTTGCGCTTGGGGCTAATGCTATTGACATAAACATGGGCTGCCCTGCGAAGAAAGTTTTAAAGAAGGCGGCGGGTTCTGCGCTGCTGAAAGATATAAAACTCGTTGAGTCTATCTTGCAAACCGTCGTTAAAAGTGTCGACGTGCCGGTAACACTTAAAATTCGAACCGGTTGGAGTCTGGAAACACGCAATGGTGTCGAGGTTGCAAAGATTGCCGAAGATTGTGGCGTGCAATTACTTACAGTTCATGGTCGCACCCGTGAATGTCGCTTCAAGGGTGAAGCTGAATACGACACCATCGCTGAAATAAAACAGAAAACAACACTACCAGTTATCGCCAATGGTGATATTGACTCGCCCAAGAAAGCGAAACTGGTTATGGAGCACACACAAGCCGATGGTTTAATGATTGGACGCGCTGCGATGGGACGGCCTTGGATTTTCGACGAGATAAATCATTACCTCGTTACCGGAATACTCAAATCCGAACCTAACATCTTCAGAAAACTTCGAATTATCGAATCTCACCTAAAAAAATTACGGAGTTTCTATGGAGAAACTAAAGGTGTGTGGTACGCTCGTAAACATGTTGCTGGTTATGTGAAAAATTTGCCGAATTCGAAGCAATTTTTGTCACATTTTAATAAATTACAAGAAGGGCCGGCTCAATTAGACTGCGTTACGTCTTATTTTGAGAACTTGGCTATAGATGATGGAGCCATCGCTGCATGAACAAACTGGAAGAGTCCTCGACAATCTCAAATTTTCAACTTGCAGAAACCATTGAGCCATTTGCACAGCAGGAAAGCACGCTAAGATCAGAAGTAGAGAAATCGCTTCGTCGTTACTTTCAACACATCGATGATGAGCCAGTTACTGACTTACATCAAATGGTAATGTCTGAAGTTGAGACACCATTGATAGAAGCAGTTATGCGTTACACCGGCAACAACCAAAGCAAGGCTTCTATCATGCTCGGTCTTAACCGTGGTACACTACGCACTAAATTAAAGCTTTACGGTTTACTTTAGATTTTTAGATTCGCTGTAAAAAAATTCCGCAAGTAAACCGCTTCTAGCAAAACCACAACACGTGAAAATCAACTTATGACATCAGATAATTCTGGCGCCATCCGTCGCGCATTGATTAGTGTTTCCGACAAGACCGGCATCGTTCCATTTGCCAAAGCAATTGCAGAGCTCGATATCGAAATTCTTTCTACCGGTGGCACTTACAAACTACTTACTTCCGAAAATATTCCCGCTGTTGAAATTTCCGACTACACCGGTTTTCCAGAGATGATGGACGGCCGGGTAAAAACGCTACATCCCAAGGTTCATGGGGGTATACTGGCACGACGAGACCAGGATCAAGCGGTTATGGAAGAGCACGATATTCCACCGATCGATCTCGTGGTGGTGAATCTCTACCCGTTTGAAGCCACCGTAGCGAACCCCGATTGCGACCTACCAACTGCCATTGAAAACATCGACATAGGTGGCCCTACCATGTTGCGCGCAGCTGCAAAGAACAACAAGTTTGTCGCTGTCGTGGTTAATCCTTCTGACTATGACAGGATAGTTGATTTACTCAAAGCCAACGATGGTTGTCTTGATGAGCAAACTCGCTTTGATCTTGCGGTAAAAACTTATGAACACACAGCTGCCTATGACGGTGCAATAGCAAATTATCTTGGTGGCAAACTTGATACAGGCGAAAATGGCGAAGAAGCTTCAGTATTTCCACGAACCTTCAACACCCAATTTGTTAAGAGCCAGGAAATGCGTTACGGAGAAAATCCTCATCAACAAGCAGCGTTCTATGTTGAAAAAAATCCCGTAGAAGCAAGCATTAGTACCGCCACGCAATTACAAGGCAAAGCACTTTCGTACAATAATATTGCCGATACCGATGCTGCATTAGAATGCGTAAAGTGTTTTGAAGATCCCGCTTGTGTCATTGTAAAACATGCTAATCCTTGCGGAGTCTCTATCGCCGACTCACCATTAAAAGCTTATGAGTTGGCGTTTCAAACTGATCCGACTTCTGCATTCGGTGGCATCATCGCTTTCAATCGCAAATTCGATGTAGAAACTGCACGTAAGATTACCGAACAACAGTTTACAGAAGTCATAATTGCGCCATCGGTTAGTGAAGCTGCTCTGGCAGTAACAGCGGAAAAGAAAAATGTTCGAGTTCTAACTTGTGGACAATGGGAAACCGAACGTGCCGCCGAACTGGACTACAAACGAGTTAATGGTGGATTGCTAGTTCAGGATCGAGACATCCATGCAATTACTGAAGACGATTTAAAGGTTGTCACTAAACGCGCACCAAGCGATGACGAAATACGAGATCTGTTGTTCGCCTGGTGTGTTGCGCAGTATGTAAAATCCAATGCAATTGTATATTGCAAAAATAACCAGACCATTGGAATCGGTGCAGGCCAAATGAGTCGTGTCTACAGTGCAAAAATAGCAGGCATTAAGGCAGCCGATGAAAACCTGCAGGTAGAAGGTTCGGTAATGGCTTCCGATGCATTCTTTCCATTTCGTGATGGTATCGATGCGGCTGCGCAAGCAGGAATTACTGCAGTAATTCAGCCCGGCGGCTCGATGCGAGATGATGAAGTAATTGCCGCCGCAGATGAGTTAGGGCTGGCGATGGTGTTCACTGGCGTCAGACACTTTAGACATTAAAGACTTGTCTAAACAAGATAGAAAATGGCCTATTTGCTCGAACTCTTCGTTGTATCCGTGCTCGGATTATCACTTACTAGTGTAAGCTCAAATCCTGTGCGGGAATACGCCTTGAATTCGAACAAATATTCTCATTTTTCATACCACTGAAAGATTGATGAATTGAATTTAGAATTTTCACGATTAGGACACTATATAAATGAAAGTGCTAATAATTGGATCTGGCGGTAGAGAGCATTCACTAGCCTGGAAATGCGCACAATCATCAAAGGTTGAAAAAGTCTTCGTTGCACCAGGCAATGCTGGCACTGCCCTGGAAGATAATATTGAAAATATAGCACTCGATGTGATGAATTTTGCGGCACTCGCCGACTTCGCCGAGAGGGAATCGATTGCTTTATCTATTGTGGGACCAGAGGCACCTTTAGTTGACGGTATCGTTGACTATTTTCAGGGTCGAGGCCTACCTTGTTTCGGCCCGTCGCAACGAGCAGCTCAACTGGAAGGCTCTAAAGCCTTCACTAAGGACTTTTGCAGCAAACACGGCATCCCAACCGCGGCATATCAAACATTTACCGAAGTTGATCCTGCGATTGCGTTTATTGAATCCAATGGTGCACCCATCGTTATCAAAGCCGATGGCCTGGCAGCCGGTAAAGGCGTTATTGTGGCAGAAAATGAAGCCGATGCTATCGCCGCGGTGCGAGATATGCTCTCCGGCAATGCCTTTGGCGAAGCTGGCCATCGCGTAGTCATAGAACAGTTTCTAGCGGGTGAAGAAGCCAGTTTTATCGCCATGGTAGATGGCAAGAACGTTTTACCCATGGCGACCTCTCAGGATCACAAAGCAAGAGACAACGGTGATAAGGGGCCGAATACCGGAGGAATGGGCGCGTATTCGCCTGCGCCGGTAGTTACCGATGCGGTTTATCAACGCATTATGGATGAAGTAATACTTCCTACCGTTGCCGGCATGGCCGCAGACGGAAACGACTACACAGGCTTTCTCTATGCTGGATTAATGGTTTCTCCTGACGTTGCCGTGAATGTGGTGGAGTTCAATTGCCGCTTTGGCGACCCGGAAGCACAACCCGTAATGATGCGCTTGCAATCAGATCTGCCTGAGCTCTGTTTAGCGGCGCTTGATCAAAGCCTGGATTCGAAATCGGCCCAATGGGATGCCCGTTCAGCCGTTGGCGTGGTTTTAGCGTCAGGTGGTTATCCGGGCTCCTACGGCAAAGGTGCCGTTATAAGCGGTATCCCCTCCTCAACCCCGCATCAGAAAGTCTTTCATGCCGGAACTGCAGAGCAGGATGGGAATGTGGTCACTAATGGTGGGCGTGTACTTTGTGCTACAGCATTGGGTGACAGCGTCGGTGAGGCCCAGGCCGCAGCTTATGAACTGGTTAACAGCATAAGCTGGGACAAGGTCTATTTCAGAACGGATATTGCCTATCGCGCCATAGCGCGAGAAAATGCCTGAATGTCAGACCCAATAAACCATTCTTTTCTCGATCGTTGCTTGATTCAGTTTGATCAAGCACTACGAACCTGTGTGCCTGGTTCCAGCCACGCCACTCGCAATTCTCCTGCCGAACCTGTCGCCGAAGAAGAGCTTACTGCCACTGAAAAAAAGCATATCGCCGGATTAATGCGTATCAATCATACCGGCGAGGTATGTGCTCAGGCGCTTTACGCAGGCCAGGCGGCAACCGCTAAGCTAGATGAAGTCAGGGAATCGATGGAACATGCAGCTCAGGAAGAAGTCGATCATTTGGCCTGGTGTGATGAAAGACTGAAGCAATTAGACAGTCATCCTAGTTTGCTAAATCCGCTTTGGTATGGACTCTCATTTGGCATGGGAGCAATGGCTGGCTTAGCAGGTGATAAATGGAGCTTAGGCTTCGTTGCAGAAACCGAACAACAGGTTTGCGATCACCTGGAAGATCATCTGCAGAAATTGCCTGAGCATGACAGCAAGAGTAAAGCCATCATCGAACAGATGATTAGCGATGAAAAACAACACGGCGAAACTGCTAAAGCTGCTGGTGGAGCCGACCTGCCGATTGCAGTTAAACAAGCCATGACTGCAATGGCCGAAGTCATGAAGAAAACTACCTACCACGTCTAGTTCAACTCGTTCTATTTTTTTCTAAGCTTTTTTGATCGCCGAGTAGTAATAGTTTTGATACTTTGGCTCCTCCCATTCCCACTGAATTTCCAGACCGACTTCAGCCAAATAGTTAATATAATCCTCTCTCCCCAATGAGATTGATGCTTGCTTGCTTAGGATGTCCTCCCATACGCAGTGCATTGGTGGAGAGGTAAACAGAAAGCTGCCCTGGGATTTAAGCATCTTTGCAACATTGAAAAGCAAATCTATTTGATCCGATTCGGAGAGTAAAAACATTAAGCCCCAGCTCAAGACACCGTCAAAGTGACTATCTGGAAAGCTATATTCTTGCACTGGAGTGCAGATAAGCTCGGCATTATTAAGATTGGAGTTACAGAATTCAATCATACGCGGTGAGGAATCGACACCGGTTACTTTAAAATTTTTTTCTTCTAATAACTGGGCAAGGGGTTTGCCGCTGCCGCAGCCTAGATCAAGTATTGTTCCCTTAGGACTTAGTCCATTCAGCCAGCGTAATGTTGGCTCCATGCCAACTTCTATGGTTCTATATTTTGCGTATTGTTCCGCGATCGCATCGTATTCTGTGCTCATTCGAAATCGTTTAAGCTTCTTAGTCGACTATTTCAAAATCGTGAGTCACCTTCACACCGGCACTTTTCAGCATGATAGAAGCAGAACAATATTTGTCTGCCGAAAGTTCTATCGCTCTCTCAACTTGCTTTTCACTTAGATTGTTTCCGGCAACTTTGAAATGCAAATGGATCGATTCGAAGACTGCCGGCGTTGCATCAACTCGTTTCGCATCTACCTCAGCTTCGCAGCTGGTAATTTCCTGGCGCGCTTTTTTCAATATTGTTACCACATCATAGGATGAGCAACTGCCAACGCTCAGCGCCATTAACTCCATTGGTCGCATACCCAAATTTTTCCCACCACTTTCAGGTGCACCGTCCAAGACTATGCCGTGGCCAGTACCTGACTCTGCGACAAACATTACATTTTCTACCCATTTAACTCGCGCGTTCATAGACTTTCTCAATTCGAAACAAGGAAACTTTAGATCAAGGTTTGGCTCTAGAAGACCGATAAATCTTGATGTACAAGATCGCAGAAGACTAGCACAGATGCCTAGGCATCACTATTTCGCCCACTTCAGCCAGTTCTATTGAAATTGCTTTTAGTGCCGCATTGCTTGAGTATTGTGATCAGCATCCCATATTTGCTATAAATATGTGATATACCTTTAAATGTGTTGGAATTCAGGGAGATAAGTGACCATGGCATTAATGGCCATCACTCCACATATAGAAGATCTGGATATAGAAGATCTGGATAATTTTCTATCCCACTGTCATCGTAAACGGTATCCGAATAGGTCCACTATCATCTATGAAGGTGATCAGTGCGATACTCTGTACTACATCATTAAGGGATCTGTTTCGGTTATTTTGGAAGACGATGACGGCAAGGAAGTAGTAATTGCCTACCTCAATCCGGGCGACTTCTTCGGTGAAATGGGATTGTTTGAACAATCTGAAGAAAGAAGTGCCTGGTGTCGCGCTCGCTCGGCATGTGAAATTGCGGAAATCAGTTACGCCAACTTCAATACCTATATTCGTTCCCACCCTGAAATCGTATTTACCATCGGTCAGCAGATGGCGCATCGATTACGTAACACCACTCGTAAAGTTGGTGACCTTGCGTTCTATGACGTAACCGGTCGTATTGCACGAACGCTTATCGAACTGAGTAAAGAGCCAGACGCAATGACTCACCCCGATGGCATGCAAATAAAAATTACGCGCCAGGAAATTGGACGAATTGTGAATTGTTCTCGAGAAATGGCAGGTCGGGTTCTGAAGACTCTGGAAGAACAAGAATTGATTAGCGTTTCGGGTAAGACTATTGTCGTTTACGGAACTCGCTAAAACAGCAGCATTCCCCAGGTAAAGATTACCAGCAACAGGCTAATGCCAACTGCAGCCGAACCCGTGTCTTTGGCGATGCGGGAGAGCTCATGGTATCCCTCTCCGAATCTATCCACTAAAGCCTCAATAGCCGTATTTAATAGCTCAACAATCAAAACCAGCAGCAAAGCGCAAACCAACAATACAATCTCAATATTAGTCTCGCCCATCCAGACTGCCAACGGCGCCAAAATGAGAAAGCCTAATAATTCCAATCGGAATGCTTCTTCACTCTTAAACGCTGCGGCTATCCCTGCAATTGAATATCGTGTGGCGGCGATCAACCTTGCAATGCCTGTTCTGCTGCGCGGTGAAATTTGGGAATCGGTATTTGTTGATTCAGGCATGGGAAAAGAATAGTTTTGTTAATTTTTCACCAGGGTGTGGGGCTCGCATAAAGGTTTCACCGACAAGAAAACCGAATACTCCATTAGCAGCCATCGCCCTTACGTCTTCTACTGTGTTAATTCCACTTTCTGTGATGACAAGCTTTTCGGCTGGCATGGTCTCTGCGAGGTCCAGAGTAGTCTGCAAAGAAGTTTCGAATGTGTGCAGGTTGCGATTATTAATTCCAATAATGTCAGTATCGATTTCCAGCGCTCGCTCCAATTCTTCCATGTTATGAACTTCAACCAGGATATCGATAGAAATTTCATTGGCATAAGCAGCTAATTCAACTAGTTGCGATTGTTGCAATGCTGCAACAATTAGCAGAATGCAATCTGCCCCCATAACTTTTGATTCTGCGATTTGATACGGGTCGATCATAAAATCTTTACGGATAACAGGAATTGAGCAAGCGGCTCGCGCTTCTTGCAGAAAGTCATTTGCACCTTGAAAATACTTAACGTCGGTAAGTATAGAAAGGCATGTGGCGCCATTTTCCGCATAGTCGGCGGCGTGCTGCGCCGGATTGAAATCTTTTCTAATTAGCCCTTTCGAAGGTGAAGCCTTTTTTATTTCGGCAATAACTGCAGGTTGTTTCGCCTGGATCTTATTCCGCAACGCCTGGCAAAAGCCGCGAGTAGCTGCGACCCCTGCAAATTGAGATTCTAAGTCAGAAAGAGAGTCACGAGATTTGGCTGCAGCAACCTCAGCTTTTTTGTGCTCAATGATTTCTTCCAAAATAGTCGCTACGGCCACTGTTTTACTCACTTGCACTCGTAGTAAATTTAATTAGCTCATCGAGCTTCGCCAACGCTGCTCCGCTCTTAAGTACTTCTTGTGCCTTTTTCACACCGCCTGCTAATGAGTCAGTCAGGTTTGCAGCATAGATTGCTGCACCGGCATTAAGTGCAACAATGTCTCCCGCTGCTTTGTGCTCATAGCTCAAGGCTTGACGCATTAAGGCCAGGCTTTCTTCTGCAGAGTCGATCCTGAGGCTTTCACAGTTATCATATTGTTCAATGCCGAAATCTGCTGGTGACACTGAATAGCTTGTTATCTCTCCGTTCTTGAGTTCACCAATCGCGGTACTCGCTGCAATACTTATTTCATCCAGGCCATCATCTGCGGCTACGATCAATACGTGGTTTGATCCCAGGTCACGTAAAACTTCAAGCAGAACTGGAATCCACTGCGCGTCGAATACACCCATAATCTGGTTTGGTGCGCCGGCAGGATTGGTTAGTGGTCCGAGAATATTGAATACCGTGCGCACGCCGATTTCTTTGCGTGCTGTGATCACATGCTTCATGGCACTGTGATGAGCAGGCGCGAACATAAAGCCCACACCTATATGCTCAATCGCTGTGGCTACTTGCTCGGCACTCAGACTGAGGTTTACGCCAGCTGCTTCCAGTACATCTGCACTTCCACTCTTGCTGGTTGCGCCACGATTACCGTGTTTTGCCACTTTAGCGCCCGCCGCAGCGGCAACGAAAGCAGAACTGGTTGAGACATTGAATTTGTTAGAACCACTACCTCCGGTACCACAGGTGTCTACCAGATTCGGGCTTGCTTCAACATTTACTTTGGTGGAAAGCTCTCGCATTACCGTAGCACCGCCCAGAACCTCTGCCGCCTTTACTCCTTTCATTTGTAAACCTACAAGAAAGGCTGCGTTCTGCGCGTCAGTCGTTTGACCGGACATAATGTCCCGCATCACAGCGATCATCTCGTCACTATTTAAGTCCTGACCACTAGTAACCCGCCTAATTGCATCAACAATACTCATGCCCTATCTCCAATACTCATACTCCAGCTCCCTCGGAATTAGCTCACGCCATTGCGTAAAAAATTATCCAATAGTTGATGACCTTCTTCACTCAAGATGGACTCAGGATGAAATTGTACGCCTTCGATGGGGAGTGTTTTGTGCCTAACTCCCATTATCTCTTCCATGTTTCCACGTTCATCTTCTGTCCACGCGCTTACTTCCAAACAGTCTGGTACAGAATTTTTCTCGATGGACAGGGAATGATAACGAGTCGCCGTAAACGGCTCATCGAGGTCTTGAAATACTCCTTTTCTATCATGGTGAATCGCCGATAACTTGCCGTGCATTACCTTACCGGCTCGAACTATTTTTCCGCCAAACACCTGACCAATACTTTGATGACCAAGGCAGATTCCAAGAATTGGTTTCTTTCCCGCAAAATGGGAAATCACTTCCATGGAAATACCGGCTTCATTCGGCGTACAGGGACCAGGCGAGATAACAATACATTCTGGCGCTAAAGCCTCAATCTCTTCGATAGTAATCGCATCGTTTCGATACACTTGCACATCGGCGCCGAGCTCGCCCAGATACTGTACGACGTTGTAGGTAAATGAATCGTAATTGTCGATCATTAATAACACTATTCGATTCCCAGTGATTTCTCAGCCAGTTGAACAGCACGTACGATTGCTCGCGCTTTGTTTTGTGTTTCTTCCCATTCTTTGTCCGGCAGGGAATCCGCCACAATCCCTGCACCTGCCTGCACATAAAGCTTTTGATTTTTGATGACTGCTGTTCGTATGGCAATAGCCATATCCATATTGTCGTTCCAACCTAGATAACCCATGGCACCGCCGTAGATGCCACGCTTTTCCGGTTCCAATTCATCGATGATTTCCATGGCTCGCACTTTTGGTGCGCCGCTCAAGGTGCCAACTGGCAGCGTTGACTGCAATACATCCAATGCAGTTTTATCGTCCTGGATTTCACTCTCAACTATTGAGGCAATATGCATCACGTGGGAGTAACGTTCGACAAACATCTTTCTAGGCACTGTTACAGAACCTATTTTTGAAACTCTTCCCGAGTCATTGCGACTTAAGTCGATTAGCATTAAATGCTCGGCAATTTCCTTGGCATCGGCTAACAGTTCTACTTCCAGGGCCTGATCTTCAGTTTCTGTTGCTCCCCGCTTTCTCGTTCCTGCCAAAGGGCGCACCGTGATCTTACCGTTTTCAACCCGCGCGAGAATTTCAGGCGATGCGCTCACGACATGGTGATCGCCCATATCGAAAAACACCATATAAGGTGATGGATTAAGGAATCGTAAGGCACGATAGATGTTAAGTGGGTCACCGTCGAAATCAACGGACATGCGCTGGGCCAGCACTACCTGCATCACATCGCCAGCAACGATGTATTCTTTTATTTTATCAACTGCAGCTTCGTAGCCTTGCTGCTGAAAATGATGATGGAAATCATTTTCCGAGATCTCTTTGCCCGAACCGGAAACAGGCAACGGAGTTGGAGATTTTAGGAGGTTTTGTAATTGATCGAGACGAATTTGAGCATTTGCATAGGCTTCAGATTCAGCTGGATCAACATTGATAACGAAAGAAATGGTGCCGCGAAGATTGTCGAAGACCACAACTTCTTCCGACAGCATTAGCAAAATGTCTGGCGTGTTTATTTCATCGATACCCTTGCTGGATCCGATGCTGGTCTCGACATAGCGAACGCTATCATAGGAAAAATATCCGACCAGTCCACCGGTAAAACGCTGAGAATCAGAAACTTCAGCAACACGGTAACGAGATTTGAATTCAGTAATAAAGTCGAAAGGATTCTCCGTTTCCAGTTCCTCGATGACATTTCCTTTGTCTTCGACCGTAACTTTCCGGTTGTTCACGCGAATCACGGTACTACAGGGCAATCCAATAATGGAAAATCGCCCCCATTTTTCTCCGCCCTGTACGGATTCGAAAAAATAGCTGTGCAATCCTGTGCCGAGTTTTAAATAAGTGCTGAGAGGCGTTTCTGTATCGGCAAGCACTTCGCGGACGACAGGAATACGATTAAATCCTTCCGCCGAGAGTTGCTGGAATAGTTCTTCGTTCATGAGGAGCAAGCCTTAGTGGCTTGGATTGGGACTCTGGCCTAATTCTTCCCGCATGGCCTTTATTGTCGCGGCGTAATCTTTACTATTGAAAATTGCGGAACCTGCAACAAACATATCTGCGCCGGCATCGGCAATCGCGCGGATGTTCTTCACACTGACGCCACCGTCAACTTCGAGGCGAATCGGATTACCGCTGTTATCGATGAGCTTTCGCACTTTCTCGAGCTTTCTGAGCGTAGACGGGATAAATTTCTGACCGCCAAAGCCAGGGTTCACCGACATAAGCAGAATGACGTCGATCTTATCCATTAAGTACTCGAGGCAATCGATGGATGTGCCCGGATTAAATACCAGTCCAGATTTGCAACCTTGATCCCGCACAAGTTGTAAGGACCTGTCTACGTGAGCAGTCGCTTCTGGATGGAAACTGATATAACTAGCACCAGCTTTGGCAAAATCGAGGATCAGCTGATCGACCGGAGTAACCATAAGATGCACATCGATCGGTGCCGTTATTTTGTGATTGCGCAGCGCCTGGCAAACCATGGGGCCAATGGTCAGATTTGGCACATAATGATTATCCATAACGTCAAAATGGACAACATCAGCACCAGCATCGAGCACAGCATTGACCTCTTCCCCCAGACGGGCGAAATCTGCCGATAAGATTGAAGGCGCTATCAAGTAATCTTTCATAGGGGTAGAAGCCCTGAGTCCAGAAGTGGCGGTATTGTACAGATTAAGAGTGTTTTTGTCCTGAATACCAAATTGGAAGCAGCAGCAGTTGATCGGATTGGATTTGAGCTGCAGTCTCTCTGATTCAATTGAGCGTAGCGAGGACTGCCGCAGTAGCTCGAATTGGATTAGAGAGACTGCTTACTAAGCTCGAATCTTGCGGAAGCCACACACAGTTTCATAGGCCGTGCGTATGGCCATGGATTTTTCCTGGGCCTGTTTAAGTGATTCTTCAGTAAGATTGTCGCGCACGAGTTTGTCTGGATGGTAGCGAGACATCATACGCAAGTAGGCTCGACGAATTTCTCCATCTTCTACGTCCGGTTCTAAATGTAATACCTTATAGGCGTTGTGCAGAAAGTTTCGCGCCTTCGACTGTTTGGTATCGGCATGACCTTGCATCTCATTACACATTGCGAGAAAAGCAGATTTATCAAATCCGAGCATTTCTGCCACATCCCGGAGTAACACTTTTTCCTTTAAACGAAGTTCGCCTTTAACAAAGGCATTCCTGATTTGAATTTTGAGAAAGAGATTTGCCAGTGCACTATTTTTACCAATGCAGTTGGCTAAGTCTGCAACACAAGGAACCACATCGGTGTTTGCCTGTTTGCCCTGATCGAAATAGTTAATCGCCTGTTGTCTTCCAATGGAACTAAGTCCCATAAGTTGCATGATAGTAGAAGCATATTTAACTTCGGCGTTGGTAACTCGGCCATCCATTTTAGCGACCTTGCCCATTACCGCGAACATAGCCATTTGCAGTAGCTGTTGTGTACGCCCTCCATCAGGAACAACCGCGTGGGGATTACTGCCGTTGAGTCGACTGGTAATCGCACGCTTGTAATTGCGGTTTAGTATTAATGCCAACATGGCTTAATCTCCACTCGATTGAGCGACCAAAGTATTCACTTCCTGCAATCTTTCCGGTGTTCCAACATCAATCCATAAGCCGTCATGGACCTCACCGCTTACCAGATCACTGCTCATCGCGTCCTGCAACAACGGGATTGTCGAGCGTGGTTGAATCGGCAGACCTTCGAACAGCTTTTTATGCATTACACTTATCCCACTAAAGGTTAGGCGCTTGTCCCGAGCTTCGTGATCCTCATGCACCTTCCCCTCTTCATCGATATAAAAGTCACCGTGGGGATGATGTTCAGCGTTCTCTACCAATACCAGATGGGCAATCCGGTCTTTTCCATCAATCGGTTGCAGCCGCGAAAAATCAAAGTCTGTCCAGATATCTGCATTCACCACGATAAAACTGTCATCTTTAAGTTTAGGCAAAGATTTAATAATTCCACCTGCAGTTTCAAGGCGGATGGCTTCCTTGGAATACTGAATATCTATACCTAGCTGCGAGCCATCACCTAATGCATCTTCAATCATCCCTCCTAAATAGAAATGATTGATCACCACACCAGTGACCCCGCCCACAATGAGCCGTTCGATCTGACATTCGATCAAGGTCTTCTCCCCCACCTTCAGCAGAGGTTTTGGTATGTCGGCGGTTAGAGGCTGCATGCGCTTGCCCAGCCCGGCCGCCAGTATCATGGCGCGCATTTCTATTCCAGTGAGTGTTTGCTGCGGCAGGCTCGCTCGCCGTTGCGCAGTATTAGTTAGAGTTTGGTTGCCGCTAACGGTTCCACCGATTGCTTGAACCAGTGAACAAATGGTCTAAGTTCCGTATAGCGTTGACTTACCTCCAAAAAATATTGAATGACCAGAGGAATATCGGCCAAATATCGCGGTTTATTATCCCTAATACACAGGCGGGCAAAGATCCCGATGATCTTTAATTGCCGTTGAAGCCCCATGAGGTCGAAGTCTCGAAGAAATTGTGCTTCTTCTATATTTTCCAGTAATCCGGAACTTTTTGCCTGTTCCAGGTAGTAGAGAGCCCAGCTATCCACGAGTTCCGAATCCCAGCGAATATAGGCGTCTCTTAATAAAGAAACGAGATCGTAGGTATAAGGTCCGCAAACCGCATCCTGGAAATCGATAATACCGGGACTGGCCCCCTCACCAAATTCTGCTTGATCGAGAATCATTAGATTGCGGGAATGAAAATCCCGATGAACGGCTACCTGCGGTTGAGATAGCGCAGCCTCTTCTAAAAATTTCAGTGTTTCAGCAATTAGTGTTTTTGCTTGCTCATCGAGCTCCAGTTTTAGAAAGCCTTCGCAAAACCACTCTTCAAAGAGAGACATTTCTCGATGCAGTTCATTTTTGTCATAGGGGTCAAGCCTCTCTTTATCAACTCGAGCCTGAATATCTAAGACCGAATCGATTGCCGATTCATAGAGAAAATTAATTTCTATATGGTTTCCTTCTAATTGCAAATCCAGCAGTTTATGTAAATACAGCTCATCACCAAAATCATCCAACAGCATGAATCCCTGCTCATAGTCTACTGATATTACTTTTGGCGCCGAAACCCCAGCTTCGCGAAATAGATTACTGATGCGGACAAAAGTCTTGGAGTTTTCCTGCTCTGGCGGCGCATCGACAGCAATGAAATGAGAATCACCAGAACGAGTGCGATAATAACGACGAAAACTGGCATCACCGCTCACCAGAGACAGGGCCGCTTCACCTTTGCTCTTTGGCAGCAGCTGTTTCAACACCTGAGATACCCAAATCCCTAATTTTTCCTGTCTAGATTCCGACATTTATATTGTTTCGTGGTTAATTGCGGTTGCTTTGAATTCAAACTTCAATGAACTATTATGCCTGTGCGCACTAGATTCACCAGTGCCTAAACTCGTAAGTCGGTTTTAATTACAAATTGTTTATTTCCATACGCTTTCAAATATTGATCTTCCCAGGATTGTTAGCTCGTGCCATTTAAGAAACGCCTGCTAGGATCAGAGATTGCCTTCGTAATATCAGCCGGTTTATTTCTAGCTGCCTCACCTAAATCGGCAGATGCGCAACTTCCTCAATATACCTGTCGACCGAATGACGCTGGCGACGGTTGGGTCTGTGAGAGCACAGGACCAATCGAATCGAGAAACACAGCTGATGGCACTAATCGCTATAACAGTGATGACTCGGTATTGCCTGGAGGTGCTGAAACACAGCGGCGCCCAACTTTTCAATTTCCGATACTGCCAACTCAGGAATTGGAAGAAGACACAGAAGAAGAAACAGAAGCTGAGACCGAAGAAGAATCCACAGAGAGCAGCGAAGAACTAGAAGATCCTGATCAGGCCAGCGCAACCCAACAACCCGCTTTTCCCTTAGTTCCCGCGGCTCCAGTTCAGGAACCAGTGCCGGAAGTAGAAGCGCGCCCAATCGTCGCCGTCACCTCTGAATATGAGTTGGATTGGGTGCCGCGAGAAGAATTAACCGAAGAGCTGCTGACAACAGTCCCAGATAACTGCTGCGGTACTTATATAGATCCAGCAGCGACTCTTTTAGATCCAGCCAACGATCCGGCAAATGCAGGAATTACCTTTCTATCCAATACTGGCCTCTCTCAAATCAATCAAAATTTAATCACGATCGATGGCGATGTAATAGTCCAGCAGGGCTATCGCACTATTCAAAACGACACTACAACTACGATCGATCGAGGTGAGAACACCGTATTGCTGGATGGCAACGTGGAGTTTCGTGAACCTGGCATATTGCTGCTTGGTACTAGCGCCTATATCGACAGCAATGATTCGATAAATCGAGTAGAGGAAGCGCAATACGTTCTTCACAACTTCGGTGCTCATGGCAACGCCGCCAGCATTGTGTACAGCGCCGACTCAGGCTTGGTAAGTATTGAAAACGGTGAATTCAGCCGCTGCGAACCCGGCAGCAATTTCTGGAAATTGCGAGCCGACAGCATTGTCCTCGATCAAGCTGCTAACCGTGGCTATGCCGACAATGTCAGCCTGAGGCTCGGTGACTTCCCGATCTTTTATTATCCCGGAACGATGCCCTTTCCCCTGGGCGATGAAAGGATCTCCGGTTTTCTGGCACCCAGCACCGGCTCAACTCGCAGCGGCGGTTTTGACTTCGAGTTGCCTTATTACTTCAACCTAGCGCCTCATTACGATGCCACCTTGTCACCGCGAATAATTTCGGACCGAGGCACATTGGTTGGATTGGAAACGCGCTATCTCTCCAGTTGGTCTATGAATACTTTGAATCTGTCTGGGCTATCCGGCGACAAGCTATACGATCCCACGACAATCAATATTCCGGGCACCGAGTCACCACCGGTAGAAGATCGTTGGTTCGTTGGGCTCGAACATCGCGGCGTGATAGGCAGGAACTTCTCAACATTTATCGATTACAACGCCGTAAGCGATGAAGACTATTTTTATGATTTAGGCAGCAGTGGATTAAATCTGACCAGTCGAACTCATCTCAATCGCCAGGGCAGAGTGAATTTTAATTCTGACTATTTGCGTGCTGGCTTAAATGTACAAAGAATCGAAATCATCGATCCATTTTACGCCAGATCGAATATCAATAAACCTTTCGATCGTTTGCCGCAGTTTTACTTCGAGAGTAATGCCTATCTGTGGGGAGGCTTTCGGGTCGGCATTCGCGGCGAAGTGACCTCCTTTGATCGAAATCTCGATAATTCCTTGTTGACCATGACGCAGTTGGACAATGGTGCTCTGGTTAACGGCGAGCGCTTTAATGCAGAACCTGAAATTGGATGGTCGATCGAAAGTCCGGGTTGGTTTGTACGCACCAATGCAAAATACAAACACGTACAGTACAAATTGCAGAATCAGGCATTAGGGACAATAGAAGATCCCGATATAGGCATAGGAATCTATTCGGCTGATGCTGGTCTGGTTTTCGAACGTGACATGTCTCGAGGAAATGGCTGGCGGCAAACCCTCGAACCACGGCTGTTCTATCTTTATAGTGATTTTGAAGACCAGAACGCGCTACCGTTGTTCGACACTTCAGAGCTGAATTTCAGCTTTAACCAGCTCTTTCGGGACGATCGATTTAGTGGCGGCGATAGAATTGCCGATGCCGATCAAGCCGCTTTCGCCCTAACCAGTCGAATCCTCAATCCCGACGGCAAGGAAACCGCCCGCATGAGTATCGGGCAGATTCGCTATTTCGAAGACCGTCTGGTGACCTTAACTAATCCCTTACAAACCTGGTTGCCCCGCCACTCACCCCTGACCACAAAGTCTGCCCTGGCTGGAGAACTCGCATTGTCCCTGGGAGATAACTGGCGCTTGAATACGGACGTACAGTGGAACGAAGACACTGAGGAAATAGATGAAGGCTCAGTTCAACTGCGCTACCACCGTGATGAAGATCATCTAGTGAACTTTGATTATCGTTTCAGAAGCCTGGTAAATACACCGAATTTCATCTTGCCCTCTGGAATTGACCCCAGAATAAAGCAAACCGATGTTTCAGCAGTGTGGCCGGTAAATGAGAATTGGCGGCTACTGGCCCGTTGGAATTACGACCACAGTAATTCCCGAAATCTTGAGAGTTTTGCCGGGATTGAGTGGTCTAATTGTTGTGCAACGATCCGATTAATTGGGCGTGAATGGGTTGACGAGGACAAATTGTTTCTTCCTAATATCGAACCCGATCGAGGAATTTTTGTCCAATTTACTCTAAACGGGCTTGGCAACCTCACAGGAGGAGGTCTAAGCAATCTGTTAACAGACAGTATTTGGGGATTTAGAGAAACTGACTATGGCTTATAAACCTACATTTTTTGTGCTCACCAGGGCATTTCCTATTGCACTGCTGGCTTTCGTTCTTAGCACACCGGCACTGGCTCAGCGAGTATTGCTGGACCGCGTAATTGCGCTGGTAGATCAGGACGTGGTGCTCCAGAGCGAACTCGAACTCAGGCTCGAAGACATCAGAGGTTCTGCCGAAAGAAGTGGCCAGGAACTGCCACCTGCTGATGAAATGCGGGAAGACGTTCTGGAAGCGCTGGTAATAGAAAGTATCCAGTTACAAATGGCGGAGCAGGTCAGCATTCGTTTTGATGATGACATGATCAATCGAGTTCTAGGCAGTATGGCTGAAAACAATGACATGACTTTCGATCAATACGTTGCAGTCTTGGAAAACAACGGCGTTTATTTGCAGACTCGCGATCAGGTGCGGCGCCAGATGATGCTGCAGGAACTACAAAGAGGAATGGTTAACCGGCGTATTACGATCACAGATCAGGAAATCAATAACTTTCTCAACTCAGAAATGGGACGGGAAGTCATGTCCGCTGATTTTTTCATCGACCACTTGTTAATCCCATTCAGCGCTGGCGACAGCGATGAAGAGCGCGATGCAAAGCTTAAGTACGCTGCCGACATTGTGGCACGAGTTAGTGAGGGTGAAAATTTTCTGCAAGTTCGCACTGCGGCCATACAGGCCAATGCTTTTCCAGTAGAGAGCACTGACTTCGGCTGGCGCAAAGCCGAAAATTTACCGAATCTGTTTTCCAGCATAGTTACGGAGATGGATTCAGGTGCTGTAGAAGGCCCAATAGAAGCTGGCAACGGTTATCACGTAATTTTCCTGGCAGGCAAGCGTGGCGGCACCGAACAAATCGTCAAGCAGACCAACATTCGGCATATCATGTTGACCCCCAATGAGATTCGCAATGAAATCCAAACCATCGCGGAAATTAGTGAATTAAGAGAACGCATACTTTCCGGTGAGGATTTCGCCACAATCGCCAGACAACATTCAGACGATGCCACCACCGTCGTTGCAGGCGGAGATCTGGACTGGATAAATGAAGGTGGCATGCCCAGAGATTTCGAATTGGCCATCGATGTATTGGCAGAAAACGAACTCAGTGAACCCTTCGAATCATCAACTGGCTGGCACATCGCTGAAGTTCTAGGCCGCCGCGACACGGATTTGAGTGTTGAGTATTCTCGCTCTCAAGCGGAACAAACCCTGCGTAACCGCAAATTCGATCTTGAATTGCAGAATTGGCTTATCGAAATCCGCGAAGAAGCTTTTGTAGAGCTCGTGGAATAAGGGCAAATCGGTTAATGACCCGTGACCAATCGCATAGCCATTACAGCAGGCGAACCCGCCGGCATAGGTCCTGACCTCGCCATAGCAATAGCCCAGCATCCACCTGCTGATACCGAGCTCGTTATCGTTGCTGACCAAGCCGTACTGGAGCAGCGGGCGCAGGCACTCAAGCTTCCTCTGTCTCTATCTACTTTTTCCAGCAAGAATCCGAAGCCAAGTTCGGCAGCTGAGCTTTCAATTATTCAAGTAGATACTCAGGAAGAAGTTATTGCCGGTGAGTTGAACACAGGCAATGCGAGTTATGTATTGGAAACTTTGCGGATAGCTGCTGATAAAGTCTTGGCCGGTGAACTGGATGCAATAGTTACCGGGCCGGTCCACAAAGGCAACATCAATGACGCTGGCATAGATTTTACCGGGCACACCGAGTTTCTAGCGGATCACTGCAACAAAGACTTAACTGTAATGATGTTAGCAACCGAGGGCTTACGTGTTGCCTTAGTAACAACACACTTACCCTTGGTTAAAGTTCCAGAAGCTATAAATCAGGAATTATTGAAAAACATCATCACTATTTTGCATGAAGACCTGGAGAAAAAATTCGGCATCGAAAATCCTACGATCTTAGTCTGTGGACTAAACCCACATGCAGGAGAAGGCGGACATTTAGGCAAAGAGGAAATCGAGATCATCGAGCCAGTGCTGCATGAGATGCAAGCTGCTGGCATGGATTTAATCGGACCGCTGCCTGCGGATACCTTATTTACTGCCAAGTATCTGGACCACGCCGATGCAGTACTCTCCATGTATCATGATCAGGGACTGCCGGTCTTAAAATATAAAGGATTCGGCAACGCCAGCAACATCACACTGGGATTGCCGCTTATTCGAACATCGGTCGATCATGGCACTGCGCTGGATCTAGCCGGCACTGGTAGAGCGAATACTGGCAGTCTCTACAACGCCATAGCTACGGCAAACGAAATGATTAGTCATTGGGGAAAAAATGAAACCTGAATTGGCGGACGTGAAGTTAAGAAATGGAATGTCCCATCAGGCTCGTAAACGCTTTGGGCAAAATTTTCTCCACGATCAGAACGTCATCGCAAAAATTATCGAAAGCATTGCACCGACGCAGGAAGATCATTTAGTAGAAATAGGTCCAGGACAAGGTGCTTTAACGACACCGCTGGCACAGTCTGGCGCACGACTTGACTGCATTGAATTGGATCGCGATCTTGCCGATTTTCTGCAAAAGGAATTCGCAGATCAAAATTCAGTCTCAGTTATTCAACAGGATGTACTTAAATTCGATTTATCGGAATTAACTAGCAAGAAGAAATCATTAAGAGTCGTCGGGAATCTTCCCTATAACATTTCCACGCCGGTAATTTTTCATCTACTAAAAAGTCATCCGCTAATTCTTGATATGGTATTTATGTTGCAATTGGAAGTGGTGCAACGTCTCAACGCAACAGTAGGTGACAAAAACTATGGCCGGTTGGGATTAATGGTGCAGTATTTTTGTGAAGTGGAACATCTCTTCAACGTTCCTTCCTCGGCGTTCACCCCAAAACCCAAGGTAGAATCAGCCATCGTTCGTTTAAAACCCCATGCCCAATTCCCAGCTGAAGCCAAAGACCCGGAATGTTTGCAAAATGTGATTCGAACCGCATTTAATCAACGCAGAAAGACCTTGAAAAATAGCCTTAGAGGCATCATTTCTGAAAGAATACTGAATGAACTACCCGTTGACACAAGTTTGCGGCCAGAAAAACTATCACTGGCTGACTACGTCTTAATTAGCGATGCTATTAGCAAGTAGCTAGGAATGGAAAGCATTAACGACAGCATAGAAATAGCAGTAAATACTCAATACCTGGACGAGCAATCTGATCCGGGTAAAAATCGCTATGTGTTCGCCTATTCAATCGAAATTACCAACAAGGGAAGCGAATCGGTAAAATTATTAAACCGACACTGGCATATTACCGATGACAATAACAAGGTAGAGGAAGTCGTCGGTGAAGGTGTAATCGGACAACAACCAGAAATTGCTCCAGGAAAATCTTTCAATTACACCAGCGGCGCTGTTATCGAAACAGAGTTTGGCACCATGCATGGCAGCTATGAAATGCAAACTGCAGCAGGTGATAAGTTTCAGGCTCCAATTCCCGCGTTTTTACTCTCTCTGCCCCATACTGTTCACTAAGCCAACTGGCTGTAAAAGTCCTGACTAAGAGGAGTGCTATACTGCGGCCTTTTTGAGTCGCGCCCAGGACCATGAGTACTTACGTCGTCGGAGACATTCAAGGCTGTTATAAGCCACTAAAGAAACTCTTGAAAAGAGTTAAGTTCTCCCCTGCACAAGATAAACTTTGGTGCGTTGGCGACTTAGTTAACCGCGGCCCTCGTTCTTTGGAAACCCTGCGCTTTCTGCAAGATATGGATGATGCAGTGGAAATAGTACTGGGCAATCATGACCTGCATTTCATTGCCATTCACGAAGGTTGTGCACCAGCTCGCACCAAGGACACACTGGCAAAACTGCTGGCGGCTGAAGACTGCGACCAATTGAGCAATTGGTTACGACAGAAACCTTTGGTTCATTTCGATTGTATCGATACCCGGAATGGGCATGAGAATTTTCTCATGGTGCACGCCGGGGTGGCACCCTGCTGGTCTCTTCAGCAAACTTTGGATCTTGCGGCAGAAGTTGAACTCGCCTTAGAAGGCGATGACTTTCGCGGATTTCTTAAAAATATGTATGGTGACGAACCAATCCGCTGGCACGAAGATCTGCATGGGTATGACCGGCTCAGAACCATTACCAACTACCTCACCAGAATTCGCTTTTGCGATGACATTGGTAGTCTGCGCCTCGATATTAAAGAGGGTCTCTGCGCCGCTCCCGATGGATTTAAACCCTGGTATGAATATGAAAATATTTCTCACAAGGCTACAATCCTGTTTGGTCACTGGGCTGCACTCGAAGGCAAAACCGGCAAACAGCGTGTATACGCATTGGATACTGGCTATGTCTGGGGTCGAACACTTACCATGATGCGCTTGGAAGATCATCGCTTCTATTCCATAGCAAACTAATCCTGCCCAGCTCTTTTAATCAAGACGATAGCAATCGATGGAAACTTATTTAGTTGGCGGCGCCGTCCGCGACAAGCTGCTTGATATCCTGGTCAAAGATGAGGACTGGGTTGTTGTTGGTGCTCGCTCCGAAGAATTGCTCGCGCTGGGTTATCGACAAGTTGGCAAAGGATTTCCGGTTTTTCTTCATCCCGAAACACAGCAAGGATATGCATTAGCACGCACCGAACAAAAGATTGCTCCCGGTCATAGCGGATTTGATTTCGATGCCTCAGAGACTGTAACTCTGAATGAAGATCTGCGTCGCCGCGATCTAACCATCAACGCCATAGCCCAATCCAAGTCCGGAGAAATATTCGATCCTTACGGTGGTCAGCAAGATCTTGAAGATAAAAAACTCAGGCATGTTTCGGATGCATTCAGTGAAGATCCATTAAGAGTCCTTCGAGTTGCTCGTTTTGCTGCACGCTTTAAGCAAAAAGGATTTTCCGTTGCCGATGAAACCATGGAACTAATGACAACCATGGTGGCTAGCGGTGAACTCGATACCCTAGTCGCAGAGCGCGTATGGCAAGAAACAGAACTGGCCCTATCTACCTCTTCTCCGCAGGAATACATCGAAGTGTTAAGACAGTGTGGTGCCTTGGCGATAGTGTTACCCGAAGTTGATGCCCTCTTCGGCGTACCCCAACCGGAAAAATATCATCCTGAAATTGACACTGGAATTCATACTCTGATGTGCCTGGAACAAGTAGCGAAACTCTCCACCGACGCGGCAGTGAGATATGCCACTCTGGTCCATGACGTTGGCAAGGCTGTCACTGACAAATCGAAATGGCCTAGCCACTATGGACACGAAACGCTTGGCTTGCCTCTACAACAACAAATCGCCGCGCGCTTAAGAGTGCCAAACGAACACACACAATTAGCCGCTCTTGTGTGTGAACATCACACAAAATTACATCGTGTGCAGCAACTGAAGCCTTCTACATTATTGAGCTTACTGGAATCATTGGATTCCTTACGCCGACCCGAGCGCTTAGAAAAATTTTTACTAGTCTGCGAAGCAGACGCTCGCGGAAGAACAGGATTGGAAGATCGCGAGTATCCACAGAGAAACTATCTCAACGCGGTACTGGAAGCGGTTAGCCAGTTAGATATAGAAGCTCTGCTTGCTGACAATCCTAATCGAAGTGCGCCAGAACTAATTCGCAGTACACGCCTGCAAATAGTTACAGATAAAGTAGCAGAACTGGTAGGCAACGATGACTGATAATAGAGTTGTATTGGTTACTGGTTCGGCCAAACGGATCGGCGCCTGCATTGCTTCGACTTTTCACGCTAATGGATTTGATGTTGTCGTTCATGCTAATAATTCAATTGCCACAGCAGGCGAACTAGTTGATCAACTAAATTCAGTTCGCTCTGGCAGTGCAAAATTTGTAGCCGCAAACTTAATTGATCAATCAGCACTCAGCGATTTTGCTGATCAAACGCTTGCCTGTTTCGGTAGGCTCGATGTGCTTGTAAACAATGCTTCCCTGTTTTACCCAACTCCTTTAACTGCTGCTACGCAAAACGATTGGGATCAATTGTTTAATACCAACGTCAGAGCCGCCTTTTTCCTATGCCAGGCCTTAGCGAATGAATTGCAAAACAACAAAGGTTCAATTGTAAATGTCGTAGACACCCATGCGGATAATCCGCTGCCAAATCATTCTATTTACAATATGGCAAAAGCGGCTTTAAAGACCATGACAAAATCTTTGGCCAAAGATCTGGGACCAACGGTTCGTGTCAACGGTGTGTCACCAGGAGCAATACTATGGCCGACTCGCCTGGAAAATGAAGATGATCCCGAAGTCCTGCAGTTAAGGGAAAAAGTACTAAATTCAATTCCGCTAAACCACCTCGGCAAACCCGAAGATATCGCCAATATGGCCTTATTCCTGGCAACGGACGCCAGCTATATCACCGGACAGCTTATCCGGGTCGATGGTGGGCGCGGTCTAAGTTAATCAAGAATAGTTAGAGGAAAACCCAATGTATAAAGTTTATGGAGATATCCAATCAGGCAATTGCTACAAGATAAAACTTTTAATGAGTTTTCTTGATATCGAACACGAATGGATCCACGTAAACATTCTTGCAGGCGAAACTCATACAACAGACTTCGAGAAGATGAATCCGAACACACGCATTCCTGTTTTGGACCTGGGGGACGGCGAGTTCCTGAGTGAATCGAATGCCATTTTGAACTTTCTTGCGGATGGCACCTACTTTCTTCCAAGCGAGAGATTGGCCAGGGCGCGCGTCTTGCAATGGCAGTTTTTTGAACAGTATAGCCACGAACCTTTCATCGCGACTGCGCGTTACATCAATAAATATTTAGGCTTGCCTGCGGAGAGAGAGGCTGAATATCACGGCAAGCAGGAAGGTGGTCACAAAGCCTTAGGCATTATGGATGGGCAGTTAGCTCAAACACAGTGGTTGGCAGGTGCTCAACTCACCATCGCGGATATTTCGCTTTATGCCTATACCCAAGTTGCTGATGAAGGTGGTTTTGACCTCAGTGGGTACAGTTCAGTTTTACGTTGGTTGAGTGACATACAACAGCAGCCTGACTACATTGGAATGAGCTAAGCTTAATAAGTTATTTCTGTCGCCCAGAGTTTTTGCGAATCCTGATCGAATTGGTCCCAAAACTCTTGGTAAGTTCGTCCCGAATCAGGGAATTGTAAATTCGGGTGCATTTCTGCCAACGGCTTTAACACGAAGGTATTCTCAAGAATTTCCGAGCGGGGTAATGAAAGTCCGCAGTCTTCTCCCGTCTCATTTCCGTAGATCAATATATCAACGTCGATAGTTCGATCCGAAAATCGAGTCTGACTGCGATCACGGCCTAAGGAATCTTCCAGTTGCTTTAGATAGGTAATAATTTCCGCAAGAGACTTATTGCATTCGACTGTTGCGGTTAAATTTAAAAAATTATCACCGCTAAATCCTACCGCTTCACTCTCATAGACAGTAGATAAGGAAAGTTCGCCATATTCCTGACGCAGGGCTGCGATGGCGAGACCAATATTGTTCTCGGCATTGACGTTACTGCCTAATGAAAGAATTAAATATGCCAATAAAGTTTCCAGTGGCCTAGGGCCGAGTTCCTCTTTCGATAATAACACCGACATCTTTCGAACCTGTTACAGCGCCTGGTTTACCCAACTGCAACTTAACCCACTCTACAGCAAATTCATTGAGTACGATTTCGGCAATTTTTTCCGCCAGGGTTTCGACCAGAAAAAACTGCGAGTTTTCAACAAAATCGATTAGACGTTTCGCCACTGCTTTGTAATCGAGTGCGTGCTCTATGGCATCGGATTCCGCCGCCTTGCGAATATCACTGCTCATTTCCAGATTGATACTGACAACTTGTTTCTGTTCCCGCTCCCACTCATAGATGCCAATGATGGTTCTAACTTCTAGTTCGCGTATGTAAACGATATCCATGGAGAATCCTGAAGGTAAGCGGTGGTTCCTAAATGGCTGAAAGTGTTTCCAGCGACCAACGGGGCTGAACATGAATGCCAAGATCGGCTTCTTGCCCGGCAAGCAGACGCTGGCAGCCAGTGTAAGCAATCATTGCTCCGTTGTCGGTGCAAAATTTAAATTGCGCGTAGTACAAGCGGCCATTAACTTTTGCCATTGTATTTTCTAAGACTTCTCGCAGATGCAGGTTGGCACTTACTCCGCCGGCGATGATTAGAGTCTCCAATCCAGTATGCTCGATGGCGCGCCGACATTTGATTGCCAGTGTGCCCGCTACGGCTTCCTCAAAGGCCTTAGCGATATCAGACGCTGTTTGCTCTTCCAATTCGCCCTCACTGGAGTGTTCGGCAATGGTATTGCGGACAAAAGTCTTTAAGCCGCTAAAGCTAAAATCCAATCCTGGTCTATTCGTCATAGGTCGAGGAAATTCGAAGCGGCCACTGTTGCCCTGCAATGCCAGCTTGGCGACATGGGGTCCACCGGGATAAGGCAGACCAAGCATTTTCCCGACTTTATCAAAAGCTTCTCCGGCGGCGTCATCAAGAGATTCACCCAGCATCTCATATTGACCAATACCATCCACACGCACTAACTGAGTGTGTCCGCCTGAAACCAGCAAGGCCACGAAAGGAAATTCTGGCGGGTCCGGCTCTAACATTGGTGCTAATAAGTGCCCTTCCATATGATGCACGCCAATCGCTGGAATCCCCAATCCCATCGCCAGCGAGCGACCGATACTGGCTCCGACAAGTAACGCTCCCACCAATCCGGGACCCGCGGTATAGGCAACACCCTCTAATTCTTCAGCCTTGATGCCGGCTTCATTCAGCACCTGCTTCACCAGGGGCAGAGTCTTTCGAATATGATCCCGAGAAGCCAATTCTGGAATAACACCGCCGTATTTCGCGTGAATATCAGCCTGACTGTAAAGACAGTCCGCCAGCAGTCCCGCATCGCTATCGTAAACAGCAATACCGGTCTCATCGCAGGAGGTTTCAATACCTAGTACTTTCAATGACTTAAACTCGATGCTCGGTGCAAAAGAAGGGCAATCATGCCAAAAATTCCGGCAGATCCCAAATCCACTTGATTAACCCCGGCGAATGGCCCAAATCCTTTGCATTTCAGGCCTTTGCCCATTAAGATACGCACCCCTGAAACCCCTCTTCCCGGCAATATTTACGGGTGAGGCTAAACTAAAGCAAACACAATACAAGGTAGGTGATTGATCCAATGCCAATGGTCAAGCTAAAAGAGAACGAGCCTTTTGATGTGGCGCTACGCCGATTCAAACGTTCTTGCGAAAAAGCTGGCATCCTCGCGGAAGTACGTCGTAGAGAATTCTATGAAAAGCCAACTTCAGTCAGGAAGCGAAAGGCTGCGGCTGCTGTTAAGCGTCATTTGAAAAAGCTTCAGCGCGAAAGCCGAAAGAATCAGCGATTCTATTAAATCCCCCGTGGCTGAAAGTTGTTCAGCCACTCCTACAATTCAGTTCAGCGTCTCATGTCAGAGAGTCCTCTTAAACAGCAAATAACTGAAGCCATGAAAGATGCCATGCGCGCCAAAGATAAAGCGCGTCTTGGAACTATTCGTCTGGCATTAGCGGAAATTAAAAGAGTCGAAGTAGACGAGCGCATCGATCCCGATAATACCCGGATAACTTCTATTCTGGATAAGATGGTTAAGCAGCGCCGCGAATCCATTAAACAATTCGAAACTGCCGGTCGCGATGAATTAGTTGCGCAAGAACAATTCGAGATCGAAGTGTTACAGGAGTTTTTGCCCCAAGCCTTAAGCGATGAGGAGCTCGATGCAATTATCAGCAAAGCGCTTAGTGATTCAGGTGCACAGGGAATGCAGGATATGGGCAAAGTAATGGGCCTCATCAAACCCCAGGTCGCTGGCCGCGCTGATATGGGAGCGGTATCCGGAAAAATCAAAGCTGCCCTCAGCTAACCACAATTCCTTCAGACCTCAGCTTCGCAATTCGCTACAATATCTGCTTCGTTTTTTCACTGCTAGAATTAGAAACAGGGCTTCATGGCCGGTCTTATCCCTCAATCCTTTATCGATGATCTACTTCATCGAACCGACATTGTCGAAGTCATCGACAAACGAGTACCCCTAAAAAAGCAGGGAAATAATTACACCGCTTGTTGCCCTTTTCATCAGGAAAAAACCCCTTCTTTTAGCGTTAACCAGGACCGTCAGTTTTATTATTGTTTCGGCTGCGGAGCCGGTGGCAACGCGATCGGCTTTGTCATGAATTTCGAACAGACTGAATTTCCAGAAGCAGTGGAAACCCTTGCCCGCGATGCCGGAGTGGAAGTTCCACGGGAAGAAACCAAAGCGCAACAAAGGAAAAGTTCTGAAAACTCCAAGATCATCGAGGTGCTGGAACTCGCCAGTAAGTACTACCAATATCAACTTCGACATCATGGCGATAAGAACAAGGCGGTTGCCTATTTGAAAGATCGAGGAGTCAGTGGTGAGATTGCCCGAGACTTTGGTCTGGGTTTCGCTCCCTCCGGTTGGGATAATGTACTAAACGCCGTCGGTACTGATGACAAGCTCCAACAATCCTTGCTTAAAGCTGGTCTTATCATCGAAAGAAATCAGGACAAGTCTTCCGGTGATGCTAAAGACTCGAATGAGCGACACTATTACGATCGATTTCGTGAACGCATCATCTTTCCTATTCGCGATAGTCGCGGTCGCACCATCGCCTTCGGTGGTAGAGTGCTTAATGACGAAAAACCCAAGTATTTAAACTCACCTGAAACTGCAGTCTTCCATAAAGGATCTGAACTGTACGGACTCTACGAAGCGAAGAAGTCAGGAGAAAAATTTAGCAAGTTGTTGCTGGTAGAAGGCTACATGGATGTTATCGCACTCGCACAGATGGGTATTCGAAATGCGGTAGCTACCTTAGGCACTGCCACTAGCGCTAGACATTTAACTCGCATGTTTCGCCAGGTATCAGAAGTAATTTTCTGTTTCGACGGTGATGACGCTGGCAGCGCCGCCGCCTGGCGCGCATTGGAAACTACCCTTCCTCTCATGGAAGATGGTCGGCAGGTAAAATTTCTGTTCTTACCTAGCGGTGCTGATCCTGATAGTCATGTACGAGCAATCGGAACAGATAAGTTTCTCGCAGAGCTGGATGCGGCGGATCCGCTGGAAGAATTTTTCTTTGAAAAACTTTCGCGGGATCTGGATGTTAATTCCATCGAAGGAAAAGCCAGACTTAGCAATTTGGCAAAGAAATACATTCGCCAAATTCCACGGGGAGTGTATGCCCAACTCATGTTGGATCGATTGTCTTCCACCTTGGGGGTCAGCAGTGAATCATTGGATCAACTGCTAACGACTAATGAACCGAAACAGGAGCCAACGCCGAATCTTGATATTCCTCCTCCCCATCATGCCAATCGGCAAGCACAGGGATCGAGAAAACCTGCCAGTGTCAGACCCGGCGTTTACCGCAAATCAGCAAGCCTCAAAGCCATAGAACTATTATTAAGAAATCCCGAAATTGCCGTGTCCATTACCCAGGACCTCGAACCACTTCGCACTGCCGAAGATGAAGGTCGAAAATTGCTACTCGCTCTCATTGAAATGGTCAAGAAAGATCCCAATACAGAGACGTTCACCTTGTTAGGCTATTGTTACGGCACGAGCCTGGGCAACCAGCTTACTCAGCTACTTACGGATGAGAAGATCACGCCGCAGGAAGGAGTCGAGGAAGAGTTTCTGCATATACTTGACAATATATTGTCAGATATAGTGAAAAAACTGGAATTATTGCAGTTAAAAGATGAGCTGAAATCCCGGGTATCTGCGCCGAAAGAACAAAACTAAGTGGCCGCTATAGGGGCATCTCCTAGTAGTTTCGTCAAAGCTCAGGATTGCAGACGAATTCACAGGTGAGACGGGGCTTTGATGGCATGCTGGCTGCACGTCGAAAAGCCGCAACGAAGAATGTGAATTCGTCTGCAATCCCCGAAGGGCGAGCCCTATAGCACCAATCTGTCGCGTTGCACTTCTTGCGAAGGAAACAACCCTTAGCGGCGAAGCGCGCCTTACATCTTGGCACTTTAGAACTCGCTGAGTTGTGACGAAACTACTAGGAGATGCCCGAGTCTAACCAGTAGCAGATAGTAATATACAAGGTACCCAGCCACCGCTATAATGCCCGGCTGACTTTTGTCCATCCACCCCAGCAGTCCCGCTGGATACAAGACGAGAATACATGGCCGAAATTATTGCTCCACAATCAAGTCTGAAAGCATTGATCGCCAAAGGCAAGGAACAGACGTACCTCACTTATGCTGAGGTTAACGATCACCTGCCGGAATCTATTTCCGATCCAGATCAAGTCGAAGACATTATTCAAATGATTAATGACATGGGTATTAAGGTGTTCGAAGCAGCACCCGATGCCGATGCCTTATTGCTTAATGAAGAAAATGATACGGGCGCGGATGAAGTAGCTGCTGCTGAAGCTGCCGCTGCGCTCGCTGCTGTAGAAAATGAAGCTGGTCGAACAACGGACCCAGTGCGCATGTACATGCGCGAAATGGGCACGGTTGAGTTATTAACACGTGAAGGCGAGATCGTAATTGCCAAGCGTATCGAAGAAGGCCTGCGTGAGCTGATGAAAGCCATGGCCTTCTTTCCGGGAACAGTTGAGCATGTGCTTAACGAGTATGCGTTAGTCGATAGTGAAGAACGTAGACTCAATGAAATCATCACTGGTTATCTCGATACTGCCGATGATGAGATTCCCGTTGCCGCGCCAGTGGTGGCACCACCTGCCCAACCTGCCAAAACCGGCGATGCGAATGCTGCCAACGACGACGATGATGATGAAGACGAAGTCGTTGGTCCTGATCCCGAAGAAGCAAAGATTCGTTTTACGGAATTACGTAAACAATATGAGCAGACCAGTTCGATTGTAGGTCGCCGCGGTCGCACCGATGCCAAAGCCTTGGCAGAAATGGAAAAGCTGGGAGAATTGTTTAAGTCTTTTAAACTAACCCCGCGCCAATTCGATCCATTGCTTAGCCACATCCGTGCAGTACTCACACGCTTGCGTCGACATGAGCGAACTATCCTGGGTTTGGCCGTTCGCGGTGCCAAGATGCCACGCAAAGTTTTCATTAACTCCTTCCCTGGAAGCGAGGTAAATGAGAAATGGATAGACCAGCACATTAAAGCGAAAGAAGCCTATTCAGAGCTTCTGGTAAACGTAAAGACTGAAGTGCTTCGTGCCCAGAAGAAAATTCGTTTACTACAGGAAGAAACTGGTTTATCTGTTACCGAGATTAAAGACATCAATCGACAAATGTCGATTGGCGAAGCGAAATCCCGTCGCGCCAAGAAAGAAATGGTTGAGGCGAACTTGCGCTTGGTAATTTCAATTGCAAAGAAATACACAAACCGCGGTCTGCAATTCCTCGATCTAATTCAGGAAGGCAACATTGGTTTGATGAAGGCAGTTGATAAATTCGAATACCGACGTGGTTATAAGTTTTCGACTTATGCCACCTGGTGGATTCGTCAGGCTATTACTCGATCCATCGCCGACCAGGCAAGAACGATTCGTATCCCAGTTCACATGATCGAAACGATCAATAAACTGAATCGAATCTCGCGCCAGATGGTACATGAAAAGGGTAGAGAGCCAACACCCGAAGAACTCGGTGAACGTATGGACATGTCAGAAGACAAAGTCCGCCGCGTACTCAAGATTGCGAAAGAACCAATCTCCATGGAAACCCCCATCGGTGACGATGAAGATTCCCATCTAGGTGATTTTATCGAAGACGCCACCGTGGACTCACCGGTAGATTCATCTATCGATGAAGGCCTACGTGAAGCCACTAAGGATGTACTTGGTTCACTAACCGCAAGAGAAGCAAAAGTACTTCGCATGCGCTTCGGTATCGACATGAATACCGATCACACCCTCGAGGAAGTGGGTAAGCAGTTCGACGTTACCCGTGAGCGAATACGACAGATCGAAGCGAAGGCGTTGCGCAAATTGCGCCACCCAATCCGCTCCGATCACCTCCGCAGCTTCCTCGACGAGTAAGCAAGTTTGGAAAGATCACAAGGGGCGCTATAATGCGCCCCTTGGTGTTTTTGGGCATAGAGAAAGATTAACAAGCCCAGAATAGAATAATGCCAAAGTTCATCGAAAGGCTTTGGCACAGCCTGAAGCTCGTAATCGAGGCGTAGCACTTTCTGAGTGAGGGAGCGTACACAAGGTACGTGACCGATCGAAGAGAAGTGCTACAACGAAGAGTACGAGGTTTAGGCGAAGTCCAAAGGGGGCCTATAGCTCAGTTGGTTAGAGCGCCGGACTCATAATCCGTCGGTCCGAGGTTCGAGTCCTCGTGGGCCCACCATTTTTCCTTTCCTTTCTTGCACTTACGATTTGGCATAACGGACTATGAGTTTTGAGAGTCCGTTGGTCCCAGCATCAAAGCCTTAAAATCTTCGTATTTCTACTCTCTACATATTTCAGAACAGCCACGCGATAGATTGAATTATTCTCGGTAGAAATCTGTGGCGTTTGTACATTTTTGATTGAGTCATTGGCGGAATTCTGACAGATTGGGAGTTAACTTGTCAGTAACGTTTAATGTATTTTGCATCATTTGCGGTACTCGCTCAGGAAAAACCAAATATAGTAGTAATAATGACAGACAACCAAGGCTATGGTGATCTTGGTAGCTTTGGTGGAACAAGAGCAGAAGTGAATAAACGAATAGCCAGAATTTTTTACCAACTATAAATATTGGGAGCTGGACTAGCCCCCAAATCATCCTCTTAACAATTAAATGTTCGCAAGGGCACACTTATGAGTATCAAAAAACTAATTGGTAAATGGTCAAGTTTCACACTTCTATTTATATGGGCTTCTTTGGCTTATGGAGCCGATAAGCCAAACGTAGTCCTGATGTTAGTCGACAATTTGGGTTTCGGAGATTTGTCGTCTTATAACATGGGAACTCGTGGTGGAATTCAAACACCCAATATAGACAGTATCGCCAATGAAGGGTTGCAGTTAACGCAGTTCCTTGTCGAGCCGGGTTGTACTCCTTCCCGTGCCGGATTGCTTACCGGCCAGTATTCAATTCGTAATGGCATGTCGTTAATTATCGCGCCTGGTTCGGCCGGAGGTCTCGATGAAGGTGACTTTACTCTGGGTCATCTGTTCCAGTCAGTCGGTTATAACACTGCCTATGCTGGAAAATGGCATTTGGGGCCGAATGCTGTAAGTCAGCCCCAGAACCAGGGATTTGACCAATGGTTAATCGGTTTTAAAGGCACAACTGATCAGGTTGTATACGCTGCTAATATGGAAGAGTTGGGAGCGCCAGAAACTATTCAGGAAGCACTATCACCAAAAATACTTGAAGCAACAGGGCCGGGAGAGCCGCGAGAAGTACGCGATTATGATTTCGAGTATCGGAAAATTATTGAAGGTGATATTGCCAGAAAATCAATTGAATATATTGAGGATTCAGCTGACAAAGAAGAACCTTTCTTTTTGATGGTGGGATTTACAAGGCCTCATTTCCCTAACGATGTTGCCGATGAGTTCAAAGGTATTTCCGGGGCTGGAAAATACGGTGACAGTATTGTGGAATTGGATATACGTACTGGTGAAATTCTACAGGCAATCGAAAATGCCGGCGTTGAGGACAATACGATTGTCATCTGGATCTCAGACAATGGCGCTACTGTTACTGCAACGGCCATCGATGAAGTGCATCAGGGAGACAACGGGCCATTTAGGGGAGAGCTTGGAGATGCTTACGAAGGGTCAATTCGTACGGCCGGCATGATTAGGTGGCCGGGAAAAATCAATCCTGGAAAATCGAATGAAATGTTTTCAATTCATGATTTCCTGCCAACTCTGGGCAGCATCATTGGCGCTGAAGTCCCTGATGATCGTCCCATTGACGGCGTTGATCAAACAGATTTTCTACTCGGCAATCAAGACAATTCAAACCGCAACAGTTTGATTACTTTTATAGGCGATCGCGTAGCTGCCGTTCGGTGGAACCAATTCAGGGTGTATCCAATGGTGATTAACCCGACTAGCAATAATCCTGCAGTTGGTGGTTACCTGGGCACTGTTACCGAAACCGCAGGTTTTCCACAAATTTTCAATATCGAAGCTGACCCCAAAGAGCGAGTAGATATCGCTCCTACCGGCGGAGGGTGGATAATGGGACCCTATCTTCAGACTGTCTCCGCATACAGGGCGACACTAGAAGAATATCCAAATCCCCCTGCACCCAATGTAACCAAGTTTTAAAAAAATGTATCTGGAGTATTGAAAATACGATATTTTGTTTTAGCAATATACTTATTAGTGGTTAGTGTAACTGCCCAGGCCCAGGAGGATCAGGCTGAGCTAGCCAAGCAGCTCAACAACCCAGTGGCTAGCCTTATTAGTGTTCCTATAGATTATAACTTTGATGGGGGGTTTGGCCCTAACGGGGACGGAGAGGTCGCGGTACTCAAGGTTTCGCCGGTTTTACCTTTTAGCATCGGAGACGAATGGAATCTCATAACTAGAACTATTATCCCTTTAATTGATCAAGTTGATATACCAACTGCCGGCTTTGGAGAGTCGGGATTGGGCGATATCGCATTTAGTACTTTCTTCTCGCCCAAAGCGCCAACAGCGGGTGGCTGGATATGGGGTGTTGGAGCAATCGCTTTGCTTGATACGGCCTCTGAAGATGAGCTAGGTGCAGGGAAATGGGGGCTTGGGCCAACCGCTCTAGCCCTTAAACAAAGTGGTCCGTGGACAGTTGGTCTGTTGACTCATTATTTGCAAGATGTTGGCGGAGATGATGACCGTGGCGATATCGACCAAGCTTACTTTCAACCGTTTACATCGTATAACGTCGCTTCAACTGGAACCACTTTTTCTCTTCAGGCAGAGAGCACCCGTGATTTGGACAATGATGAAACGAGTACAGTTGCGATTTTTCACGTGGCACAGATGTTCACAGTTGGATCACAAATCCTGTAGGCAAGGGTTGGTGTCAGACACTGGTTAGAGTCTCCAAGATTTGGTGCAGATGGCACAGAATTTACTGCCAGATTAACTTTTTTGTTTCCACGGTAGTTTGTGCAATAGGGAATAGCTTTGAGAGGCTTATTAGCCACGTTTTTTTCCTATTCATCACCTGATATTTAGTGACAACAAGAAGGACTATTACTTGGTCAATACGTAGTTCATTGATTCTGGCGTAAGGGTCCGCGGTATAAAGGTCCGCTATTGGCCGAAAGCGGACACCTGCCCTTCCCTAGAATTTCAGTTTTTCAGTTCTGCAGACTCCCCCTCCACTTCGCTCGGTCGAGAAAGCTGCCCTCCCATTCGTTTCGGTTTTAGTTCGGTGTTCGGTTATCGAAACCCGTTTGGAATCTTCCACTTGCCAAGTTCGGTGAACCATCTGACCCCAACCAAGTTCGGAAGAGGTTCGGTTTCGGCCATGCTCAGGAATTCGGAAAAGAAAACTCGTTACGACTCTTCGGCTTACTCAAGGAAACAACGACCGGTTTCACTGCCTCATAATCCGTCGGTCCGAGGTTCGAGTCCTCGTGGGCCCACCATTTCATTCACTGCGTTCATTCGTGGTAGACCTCACAGGACTATTCCAGCTGCCAATCATAGATTGGCATCGTTACACTCACACAAAGCTGCGCTTTGCAAAAGCACTCGTTTCACCCTCGTGGGCCCACCATTTTTTTGTTTCTCATCTATTTAGTTGTTGAGACTCATCTGCTTAAGTTGTTAAGCAGTTAAGTTGTGAGTACCCCCTTTTAACTCTCTTTATGCTTCAGCTTTTTAATCAACAATGTGTCGCGCCAGTTCAGGGCGATTGAACATGCGGCCATCAACAAGTAGATCACAGCAAACAGTATCGAACCGATTCCAGTGGCGAGGTGAGTATAAATTGCGCCAATCATTAAAATGAAAATCATTCCAGAACCGTAGGCGGCGAGCTTCGGCAGCAAAACAAGAATTCCGGCTGTCAGTTCCAATATACCAATCAATGTGGTGAATTCAGCTGAATAGCCCCAATTTTCAAACCTGCGAATCATGGATTCTGATGGCATGATCTTGGGCCAGCCAGCGGCTATGAAACTCAATCCAAGTAATATCGCTATTGCCCATTTTCCGACTTTTTCTAAGCTATTCTTGGTCATGGCCGATTAATCAATTAATATTACGTTTCGTAATATTACAAAATAAAACAATGAATACAAGCCTTACCTCATTAAGCTATTTGATTATCTGCATGCTTAGCCGCAAACCTCAAAGCGGGTATGCGCTTTGTCAATCCATTAAAAATATGCCTATAGGCGCTGTTAGCGCGAGCCCAGGTTCTATCTATCCAGCGTTAAGTAAGTTGCGAAAGGCAAAGTTGATTTTATGCAAAAAAGTCGGGGGTAGTATTAAACCCAGAAATGAATATAGACTCAGTGCTCAGGGAAAGAGAGTACTCTCAGGCTGGGTGCGGCAACCGTTGACTGGTCTTGACTTTATTAAGTCCCCGGAGCTTATGTTTATTAGGCTGTCATTTTTAGAAAGCCACGATAGCTTGTTGGCGCGACAACTCGCTGAACTAAGCGACGACTTAAATACACGCACTTCTGAATTGGAAAAATATCAAACCCGGGCCAAAGAAGAAATGCATTTGGGCGGACAGCTCGCGATAACCCTTGCAATCAATATCACCAGAGTCCTGCAAGAATGGTCAGAGAAGAGTTCGAAACGATTACAAAAATAAAAGGGACGGAGGGATTTGAAACAAAGAGGGCGGAGGAATTCATATTTAACTAATAGTGCAAATAAAGGGGGTCACGGTAATTATACCGTACTGGATTTGTCCTCTTACCCCCTTTGTTCTTAATTTTCCTCTGTCTAACACCATATTACATGTCTGAACCGAAAATTCTAAAAAGAGGGAAACTATTTCATCAAATTGTGCAGCGTGATTTCGAAGCTGGCACCAAGGGTGGCGGAGTTATTCCAGAAAGCTTTGTTTCATTTGTCGATTACACAGCTGTTAAAAAACAATCTGGCCGAATTGACATCTTCATTAAATGTGAAGGAGATTCAGTGGCAATATTCGAAATCAAAGCGACAAATTGGGATAGGATAAAATTCAAGAATGTTCGGAGAAATATATATAGGCATCAGAAACAACTTTTCGACTATGTGTACAAGTATTACGAAATTGATGAACTCTTTGCGACTATCGGGGTCATCTATCCTTCACCGCCAAATGCAGAAGGCCTTCGAGAATATATTGAAGATCTTTGTGAAAATGACTATTTTTTCCCCGCTTACTGGTACAGCGAGATAAGCGATGATTTCGATATGACTGTGCTTGAATGAAGCTTACTGAATCGATGGGGGCAAAGTATTTTAGGCCCAATAATAGAACATCAACATTGAAACACCGTGAGCCCTTGACCATTTATCATGCATCTGAGGGACCAATCG
Organism: Pseudomonadales bacterium; assembly: GCA_012103535.1. GTDB lineage: Bacteria > Pseudomonadota > Gammaproteobacteria > Pseudomonadales > Pseudohongiellaceae > UBA9145. Next base: position 410,608 of record WLWQ01000002.1, on the reverse strand, counting down.
AATCGCCGCTAGTTGGGTCAAATGAGCCCCCACCAAGATACTCGTGCCCCCATTTCATTATCTCTAGAAGTACTGGCTCTAAGCTCCTACCAGTTTCAGTTAGCTGATAGGTATATCTGACTGGATTTTCTTGGTAGGGATCACGTCGGACTAACCCCCAATGCATCAACCTTTGGAGGCGTTCCGCTAAAATGTTGGTGGGTATTTTCTCATTACTCTCCTGGAGTGATTTGAATGTGTGTTTGTCATGCCACATCAGATCACGAGCTATAAGCAGCGTCCATTTATCACCCCATAACTCCATTGAACGCGCTATCGAGCATCCGGAACGAAACTGATAGTCATCAATCGTCAGTGTTTCTGCCATGCCTCGGTACCTTTCTCACTGTGCGCGACAAAGCAATTGTATTCGAATAGCTTGCAAAATTAAAGTCACTAGTTTACCCTGTCACTTTCATTTTTAAAGTTACTCCTCTGAAGAGAAGTCTTAACTTAGGAACATTCACTATGCGTATTTTTCTGCAAGTGCTTATTACTATATTGCTATCAACAAGTATTTCCGCTTCCGAGAAGTTTGCTGACCAGTACAGCGCTCCTCAAACTGAATATGGTCAACCCGATCTGCAGGGTTATTGGTTCGTAGGTTCCCTAACACCAGTAGAACGGCCAGAAAATTTTTCAGAGTTGGTTACAACACCTGAAGAAGCCGAAAAGTATATTGAATCGGTAAAGGCTAACTTAGGTGATTTTGCCGATCCTGATGTTTATCTTCAGGATTTTTCCGAGCTGGATCAGATAGAAGGACAATTCCGCACTTCGGTAGTTACCCATCCAATCGATGGCAAGATTCCCTATAGCGAACGAGGAATTGAACTCGTTGCCTGGAACAATAATCGCCAGACTCAACTATTTGATCATCCTGAGCAACGCAACTTGTTCGAACGTTGCCTGGGAAGTTTCGGCTTTCCACCGATGCGCCCATTTATAGGTAATATGCCACGCCGAATCGTTCAGAACGAAAATTACATAGCGATCTACACTGAAGATCCGGGTGGCGCGAGAATAATCAGGCTGACTGATACGCCTATGAAAGGAATGTACAAATCCTACGGAGGGTATTCAATTGGTAACTGGGAGGGTGACACGCTCGTTGTGAACTCTACTCATTTTCGTAATGGTGATCCCGCCCGATTGTCAATTGGACGCGCGGTCCTGGTAAGCGAAGAAAGCCATGTGGTGGAACGCTTCACCCGAATTTCCAACTCACAGCTGCTCTATCAATTCACCATAGAGGATACCAAACTCTACACTGAACCCTGGCGTGGCGAATTCTCTTTCCGGAAAACCGGGAACTCGACATACGAATACAGTTGTCATGAAGGTAACTACAATCTGCCAGGAATACTCCTCGGCGGGCGCTTGGAGCAGGAAAGGATAGCTAAGCAAGGATCAGAAGATAATGCTTTACAAAACTAGCTCTCTTTCCAGCACAGTCAACTTTACTGCTCCAAAACTCCGGTTGTGTGTGCAATGAATTACCCAAAATCAATCTGTAAAAGATCCAGGGCTTCTTTAGTAACCAAAGATTCAAGGAAGTCAGCATTACTTGTGGGGGAGGAATAATCATGGGGACTATGCTCTTACTAATAACCAGCGCCTGGCTTCTTCCCCTTTCGGCAGAAGCCTCCATCAATCTTGAGGGAAAGTTCGAGTCCGAATTAGCTGCCTTGCGAGCGGCCGTTGATATCTATAATCCAATTTCAATTCAGGAAAATAGAGAATTCTTAGGAACCATCTATCGATATGAGGACGGTTATAGCTACACGGTTGCAGCGGGGGAAAGGTATAGCAGTTCGTTCAGTATCCGTATTACAGAAACTCAGCTAAGCACGATTGTTGGTTTGTGGCATACCCATGGCAATTCCTCGCCGAATCACCGCTATTTTTCAGAAGATGATACCCGAACAGCAGAGCAGCTCAATCTACCTTTCTACCTTGCTGACTACACAGGCTATCTAAAAGTGTTCACACCAGGCGACCGAATACTGCCCACTTTTGCGGCACGGCAACTCGGATTGGGATTATGTAAGGCCTGTGCGATTGGAAAACACATCACCGATGAAATGGGCAGACGCATTCGAGTTAAAACTCACTGAATAGATTTAAGCAATACTTTAAAGGCTTCGAAGGGCTGCTAGCTATTCGGAGAAGTGCCCCTCTTAAGCCCGCTTCCGCGGGCTTTTTTTTCGTAGAGAATAGATAATTCTGTCCCCCTTTACCTATGATCACACCCGAAAAGTTGTGGTTGACCCTACTAGTAAGGTTATTATTTGTAATGGGACACTATTTGCAATTATTCCTTTGACACTGGACTTGAGAGGCAGGTCAAATTTTGAAGATGAGGGCTTCATAGCCGTCTTTAGAAATCTTGACGCTATCTTGTCCTTTTTAACAACAAGTAGATGCTCTAGCCAAACAATAGCAAAGGAACTGTAATCGGTTAGGATGGAGCTTTAGCTGAGTCGAGTAACTCGAAATAAGTAGATTAACTTTTAAATTCACCGATACAATCTACATCTCTAGGAGGTCGATTCAATATCGAAGTTGCGAGAATTCTGCGTAAACTATTGCTCTGATCGATAGTCCTAGTTTAGTGGCTGAGCTTACGAAGCTACTGAGTAGTGCTAATGTGCAGATGATTCTTAAACAAAACAATCAGTTCCAAGACGGCTGTTCGCTATGTGTTCAGTGTATTAACAAAGACGCTGTGTTTCAGCGTAGATCTATTTCTAGAAAAAGAATCCGAATAGTATGAAAAATTTCAACCAAAAAAAATCCTTGAGTACATTGGATTAGCTTCGCTAGTTCTTTCTCTAATTTTTGTCGGTTATGAAATACGGCAGAATACTAATGTTGCGAGATCTGATGCTTATCAACAATTCCACTTAGCCGCCAGCTCATGGGATTTAGCGGCAGGAACGAATGAGAATATTCTACAAATCATTGACAAAATTGGTTCAGATTTTCAAATCGAGAACCTTAGCCCTTCAGAAAAATACACAATGCAGAGCCTCTATGTTTCTCTTCTTAGACTCTGGGCAGGGCTTTACTATTCTGTCCAAGAAGGTATTTTGCCAGAAAGTGCATTGAATTCGATTGGGGCGGGCGGAGATTTGAATTCTCGTTATTTTGAGGAAATATGGCCTGATATTCGATTAGCGTTTGACGCAGAATATGCGCAATTTATTGAGGGCCAAATTAGCAAATTTCAGAATAACGCCACAGCATTTTAGCGATACACCGAATTGCAGAATAGTACGAGATTCTGTATCAAAGAGATTAGAGTAATTTAATCAGGAAACTAAACTGAAAATACCAAACGTTTCTAATCCCTTTGATTTCATCTAATTACTTATTTCAAACCAGCCTCCAACATTTCCTCCAGGGGCTTCTACACTCAGCAATAAATCAAACTTTTCATCACCCGAACTAACAACGTTTAAGCGAGTAAAAATACTTACATCTTAATAAGCCACTTGGATCCATATTCCTGTCGCCGCTAAAGATTTAATAGATTCGGAAACAATAAAGGGGACAGATTTACTTTTTCGTAAGAATGGTAGAAGGGTAAAGAGAATAAATAAATCTATCCCCCTCTACTTGTTTATAATTAGGATGCTGCCTTATTGAACATGGAATTGATCAATCCAGGAAGTTCATCGGTATCGTAGGGTTTGGAAATACAAATGACATTTTCCATCCCGGCAATACGCTCCTTTTGCATTTTGTCCGTGTACCCAGTTGCAAGTAATAGAGGAATCGACCGTTCTTTAAGTATGTGCCTGGCCATCTCGATACCAGTCACGCCCCCAGGCATGATGATGTCTGAAAACACAAGGTCTATGCCTGGATATTTTCTAAACTGATCGAGCCCGGAGTGACCATCGTTTGCGACAATCACTTCGTAACCGGCATCGACTAAAGCATGCGTCGCCATAATCCTAACTTCAGTATCATCTTCTACTACAAGTATGGTACCGCTGTATTGTTTGATTTCTTTATCCTCCACTCGCCTTTTTTCTGTTGTTTGGGCAGCGCTCTTCAGTGCCGGTAAATGCACAATAAATGTTGCGCCTTTCCCAGGTTTACTTTCAACAGAGATATTTCCTCCTGACTGTTGCAGAAAGCCATAACTGGTGCTCAAACCGAATCCTGTTCCCTTCCCTTTTTCTTTTGTAGTAAAGAACGGGTCGAATATTTTCTCCTGAATCTCATGCGGTATACCAGTGCCAGTATCAGCAAACCTTAACTCGATATAATCACTTTTTCGTCTCGATATTTCAATTCCAGTGTCATTGCCATTGCCATTGTCGTTGTCGTTGTCGTTGTCGTTGTCGTTGTCGTTGTCGTTGTCGTTGTCGTTGTCGTTGTCGTTGTCGGCAAAATTTTCTAGCAACTCGATTCGTTTACTACTAATGCTAAAGGTGCCACCGGTTTGCATGACATCGCGGGCATTAAGGCAGAGATTTATCAGTACGTTTTCAAACTGGCTGCGATCGACCATGACTGTGGTATTTTGGTCAGTCAAATCCATTCTTAATTTAGTTTCTTCTCCCAAGATCCGTCTTAAAAAACCCTGCATATCACGCAAAACACTATTCAGATCTTCAGCTTCACTTACTAAGGCCTGTTCCCTTGAATAACTAAGTAATCGATTATTTATTTCCGCACCGCTTTTGGCTGCCGACATGACTTTTTCAATCAACTTAAGCCCCGCCGAGTTGTCGTCATTGAAGTGTCTACGTCTCAGAAATTGAAGATTACCTAGAATCACTGTTAGGAGATTATTGAAATCATGTGCTACTCCACCTGTGATGCGACCTATAGCCTCCATCTTCTGCGATTGTACTAGTTTAGATTCTATTTCTAGCTGTCTTGAGATATCCATGAAGCTCACTACGGCACCAATTATTTGGTCGTGCTTTTTGATCGGACGGCAAGAAAAACGGATTGGGATAACCAAATCTCCCTTACCGTTGAAGACACCACTCGCACTCTGAATTGGTTTTCCATGTCTAAAGCAGTTATTGAGCGCCTTTCTTGTCTCTGCTTCTTTTCCAATTGCCGTATTGCTGCGGCTAATCAATTGCAGAACATCCTCGCCAATGACTTCTTCTTCTTCAAACTTCAGAAGGCTAAGTGCCATGGAATTGACAAAAGTAATCTGGCCGTCACTGTTGGTTCCAAATATCCCCTCACCCATAGCATCTAGAAGTAACAGCTTTTCTTCGGTTGCTTCTTCCAGCATACTTTCGCTGACACTTTTCTCATCAAGCAGTTTTCGTTCCCGCAGGATGCGCTCCATTAATTCTCTTTCTTTCTGCTCAAGCTTTTTCGAATCTCGGTACAGTTTTTCTTCTGTGAAATGCAATTGCAGCTTCGATACAATACCCTGTAGCCGATCCTTAAACACGAGAGCGGCAAGCATAGTAGTCAACATAAAGTAAACAATCAGTCCTGCTGTTACCTGTAAATCTCTCTCCGTATTCAGATACAGTGAGAACGCGACTTGAAGGATTATCAGAGGAGTCGCAAAACCAAAATACATTCGCTTCATCACAGATAGACTAGCAGCAGCACTAGTTAACAACGCACCAGGCCAAATCAAGAGAGCACCACGAGGAGCATCAAAGCCAGAGCTAAAGGGCATGATGAGCCAGGTAGTACCCCAAATTATTCCACTGATAGCTACGCTGATTAGCAGAACTCGACTTCTGGAATCGAGGTTATCGGTATTCTCCATCACTTTTTTATAGTGTTCAGTTACACCTGCCAGTATGAGGCTGCTAACTAGCAAAGTCCCGTACCAAACAAAGGCCATGGAGACATATAGCTTAGGGACGGTTACAACGAATAATACAAGCGCGGTACCGGCGATCAATTCGATCAGCAACATCCCCTGATGCTTTTGGAACAGCCAGTCTATCTGCTCGCGGTAAATATCCCGCGGATTTAATTTATGCTCATCCATCGTGACATTTTGCCATTTATGAGGGGGAAAAGGGACAACGAGTACTTACCATTTAACATCCAACGGGGTTAGAGAGAGATTTAAGGGAAGCTAGTACCAGACACTCTAGTCGTCAACAATTTGATCACTTCTAAGGAAGCAAAATCACTCTAGCCGACACATTGAACATCACTGTTGTCAGTCCAGGTTCCGCTACAGGTGTAGCCACATCCATAGCCACCGCGCTCATTGACATGGCTGCAGCCCGACCACCAAAGAATCCATTGTTGCTGCTGTTCATTGTGATCTCGATAATTTCTGTATCACGTTTTCCCATTGCAGCCGCAGCAGCCTGCGCGCGATTACGAACTTTATTGAGAGCGGCGTCCATTAATGAATCTGCGACTTCTTCCTGTCGCCCAGGAGACAAAGAATAGTACAGCCCGCCCATACTCAAGCCAAGCTCTTGCAATTCCGCTACGAGATCCAAGGCTGCTGCACTATCCTGACTGGTCAATGAGACGCCTTGCTGTGCACGCCATGAAGTAATATCTTCACCGCCTCGTGTTGGACGACCAGTTTGGGCGGGGTAAACCTGATAACCTTGTGTGGCGTATTCAATATCGCTGCCCGCCAGCAATTCCAGTGCTTCTGCCATAACCCGATTGACCTCGTCCTGCAACGCCGCGCGGTCACGCCCTTGGGTGATGTAATTCAACTGTGCGTGCAGCGTGTCCTGCTCCACCTGAGTCTGCTCGTTGGCAGTAAGGTTCACCAGGATCTCTCCCGGATTAAGTGTTGCCAGGTTGAAATCATTTTGGGCGTTGGCTGCTGCGCCCATGACCGTCAACAGCATCGCTGCGTAAAAACTGTGTCGTCGAGAAGAATTGAGGTAATGCATAAACAACTCGCTAAAATTCTTGGTGATTAACAAATACATTCAAAGATAGACTCTGTTTATCTATCTCCGTTTCAATCAACTAGACCTCCAAATTACAAATATCTGTCCAAAAACTCTCTGATCGCACGATATTTTGTAGTCTCGTTTTCCCGGTTTCGGAAACCATGACCTTTATTTCAAATTCAAGTCCGCGCTTTCGATAAAGCCCATCTTGAAAAATCTGCTACTGTAAAAATTAGATTTCCGAATAAGACGTTTGGACATGGATCGTAATTCCATTGACTTGATAGCCTCCTCGCTTCCTCCCCCAATGATTCCATTGCCGCTTGTTCGCCTGATAGGATGAGCTGATCGAGCCAAAATCTAAAAAGTTGAGCATCGTATTCTAATAAGTTGGAGGCCAATCTGGAATCACCGCTAAATCGATCATTCTGGGTTCTTCGCGCCTCCTCTTCTCTTCGCTGAACCTCTGCCACATCCCCTAGTGCTTGATAGGTAGTGGATTCAATAGCATGACCCATTCCACTTCCTAGCAGACTGCTCGCCTGCTGTTCTACTCTTCTGCCAAAACTCAAACAAGCATTCACCAGTCTCTGGTTTTCAACAACATTCTCACTGCACATTGCAACTACAGGGAGAAGAGAGGAGTAGCTATTTACTGTTAGTGTAATTCCATGATTGATCACGTTGATGTACATTTGAATTGCCAAGTCATCATGTGCCGTAGGCAATGCGTTAACAACTAATTGTATTCCTTTTTGAAAGTAGTCATCATAATCAGGTGCTTCAACTGCCGCCTCCAGCGCCACCAAGGCACCGTAAGCATCTTCATTTGAATAACGAAATCCTGCTACCAAGGCCCACGTTGCACCATTTTCTCCATCTAGAGCAATAGCATGATTAACCATTTCATTGTTACAGGACGGATGGATCGACTCCTTGCAGGCATTCAACAATTGAATTGCTGCGAATTGATTATCCTGATTATGCTCGGAAAGTTCAGAAAGAGTTTCTAATGAAGACACGTCACTATTTCGAAATGACGAGATAACTGTTGAAACTACTAAGTCGTCCACTGTTGTGGATTCCGCGAGGTTTCGTTCGAAACGCTCTGTTGCCTCAGCGAATTGTTCACTCAAGCCGGATAGCACCGGCCTCTCGCCAAGGGGTTTTTCGCAAACCAGAATACCAGCTACGCGTTGTTTTCGGTCGACATACAGGGAAAATAGAATTGCGAACGATACTACCGATATCGGCGCCAAAACTTTCAGGTTGTATTTTACAAAGAGGTTCATTTGGATTCATTAAAAAGCAATCAAAGGAGGCAATCTAATTACTCCTTTCAATCCAGGCCCCAACGTTTCCTCCCGGTGCTTCAACTGTTACCTCCATATCGAATCTATCATCACCAGAGTTCACCACATTAAATCGAGTAACAATATTCATGTTTTGGTTAACAACCTGTGTCCAAGTGCCTGTTGCTGTTAAAGAGCCGATAGATTCTGAGTCGAGCATCCAATCTTGTTCTGAAATCTGATCGGCAAAGTGTTGATAGACTTCTTCTAAATCCCAATCTATTTCAATGGCAGCGTCGGTTTCCGCTCGATTATTGGAGCTGGACATTCCTCCTACCATCAACGCAGGTCTTCCTCCTTGCCGAGCTTCTTCTGGCAATTGAATTCGCGGCATATAACCAGCTATTCCTTGTGTACGTCGCCCTGACATCATGAGCATCCTTTCTTGTTGGGCAATTTGATCTGCGCAAGATTGCAAATTTATATCGAAGCGATTGCGCGCATGCAACGTGATTGTATTTTGAGGTTCGCGCGTTCGAAACGAGAAGCTCAGTTGACCCAATTCGTCATGGCAAAACTGTCGGTTACTTGTGCGAAACGGAGTCGATGACACAAATCCTCGATCTAATCTAGGTGGAGCAAAAGAAGGAAAATTTATCCAGTTATTACTTAGTAGCATTGTAGAAAATGATTCCCATGCGTCTTCTTCAGCTAGGGCGGTAGTGAGAGCTACTCGCATTGCTGACGCGTAGTAAGTGCTTCCCAACACATCAAAATCATCTGGAATTTGAATCAGAGGAAATCCGTCCATTATCTCGGAGTACACGACGAACTCGCCCGCCCCAAGGTCAAATAGTGCCTCTGCTACTCCTAGGGGTATCGAATCTTCAAATTCTTCAGCAGCCTGAGAAATCGCACTAATCGTTATGAATAGCAAACCTAGGATGGTGTTTCGAGTAGAAGCCATTGCTCAGTCCTCACAGAATCGATCTATGACTTTCCTTATACACCTTTTCCCACAAACTTCATAGATTCTTAAAACCTAATGAGATAACCGTAGAACATGGCAATTCTCATATCATACGCTACCACTAAACATTAGAAACTCACCACAAACAACCTTCAATCAATAAGTTCTTGCAATGAGTCAATAACACAATCATGCGCACTCTCTAAGCGTGCTTTAGAGTAATGGCCATTGGAAATTAAAATACATGGAATTCCCAAATCTGTAGCAACTTCAAAATCATGATGTGTATCTCCTATTAGTACAGTTCGATTCAATTCAATTCTCAATTCTTTCACCAGCGCCCGCCCGACTTCTATTTTTCCCGCAGCAAAATGATCATCTATCCCTCTTACTAATTCAAACCTGTCGATCAATTTGTGATGCTGCAATTCTTCTTCAAGTGCGGAATGATTGAGCGAAGAAAGAACCGATTGTGAGATATCAAGCTCTGCAACACTGTTTAGTGTGTCTATGGATGAGGCATGCAATTTACATTCATGGACTCGCGATTTGTAAGTTTCGACGAATTGCCCAGCCAATTTTTCAAATGGTTCAAACACAAAATCGAAACCAAGTTTTCGATAATAAGCTTCGACAGGAAACTCAAATAAATGTTGATACATTTCTACGCTTATTTGCGGCATGTCCCGTTCGTTTAACATTCCGTTTATGATTTCTACACATAGATCAACATCATCGAGCAATGTGCCATTCCAATCCCAGATAATGTGTTCATAAGTATTTAGCATATGAATCTTTTTGGCTCACCGAATTAGTGGAAATAGGCTGTAAATTTAGCACTGATCAAATGTATTCCTTTGCTGATATATCACTGTAAAATATTTTTCGCTAGTATTGCGTTTTCCGCGTACACACAATAAAGGAACCTTACAACCATGCAATGGAACGTCTACCTCTCCGGAGAAATCCACACCGATTGGCGCGAACAAATAATAGAAGGCGCCAGCTCCTTACCAATCGCCTTCACCTCGGCCGTCACCAATCATGAAGCCAGCGACGCTGCTGGCGATGTGCTTGGAACAGAAGCGGAGAATTTTTGGCGCGATCATAAATCATCGAAGGTAAACAGTATCCGTACACGTACGCTCATCGAAAAATGTGATGTTGCTGTGATTCGTTTCGGTGACAAATACAAACAATGGAACGCAGCTTTCGATGCTGGAATATGTGCTGCCGCTGGAAAACCCTATATCACGCTGCACGATGATTCTCTAATTCATCCGCTTAAAGAAGTAGACGGTGCCGCGATGGGCTGGGCACAAACACCGGAGCAAGTCGTAGAGATCCTGCGCTATGTGATCGAACAGCAGTAATGAGTCAGCTCCCTAGGTAGGCACTTATCGAAACCCTGGTAATTTCGTATCCCCTTTCCCATAAGATTGAGGTAATCTCGACGTCTTGAATCTCTAACAATCAAAAACAAGGGTTGAATTCAACATGATCACTCGACGTCTAACCGCACTCTTTGTCAGCGCACTCCTCTCTACGCTAGTAATTCACACTACTTCGGCACAGGAAATCCCCTGGGCCTCCAGCGCCGAAGAAGTGGGCATGTCTACAGAGAGACTGGAGCGCATTAATACAGTAATCCAAAAACATATGGATGCAGGTGATATTCAGGGTGCCGTGACTGCGGTGGCTCGCCGCGGCAAGCTCGTGCACTTCGAAACCCATGGCTTGCTGGATGTCGACAATAATCGCGCTATGCAGGAAGACTCAGTCTTTATCATGATGAGTTCTACCAAGCCCGTATTGGGCGTTGCGGCCATGATGATGATTGAAGAAGGATTGATTCGGCCACAAGATCCGGTGTCGATGTACATTCCTGAATTTGCTGACATGCAGGTTGCCGTTCTAAGAGACAGCATCGAAGAAAATGTCAGCCCCTATCGAGTCGACCCTGAGGAACCCCCGCCCCTGCGATTAGTCCCAGCACAGCGGGAGATTACGATACACGATCTGTTAACTCATACTTCAGGTCTCGCTAGCGGTGGCCTCGGTACCGCCCATGCTCAACGTCCCGACCGCGACACTGCTTCAACCCTGGCAACTCTAATCCCACAGTACGCAAACTATGCTTTGGATTTTCAACCTGGATCGCGCTGGGCGTACAGCCCTGGAGTTGGACTGGATGTTGTCGCACGTATCGTTGAAATAGCATCGGGTCAGGATTTCAACGAATTTTTGAACGAACGCATTTTTGATCCGCTGCAAATGAATGACACCTGGTTTAACGTACCGCCGGAATATCAAAACCGACGAGTGGTGATTGCCGATCGCGACATGTCCCGCTTCTTCGATCGACCACCTACAAATTATTGGTCAGCTTCTGGTGGACTCTCCAGCACAGCCGGTGACTATCTAAAGTTTGAACAAATGCTGGTAAATGGTGGCGAATTGTTTGGCAATCGATTATTGAGCCCACGCACTGTGCGAATGATGAGTAGCAATCAATCTGGCGAGCTCTATCAAGGAATTTCACGTAACGTCAGTGGCCAGGGATTTGGTTACACCGTCGCTACAACATTGGATCCAATCGCAGGTAATCAACGCCGTAGCGAGGGCGCTTTCGGTTGGGGTGGAGCATTTGGTACACGCTCCTGGACTGACCCGAAAGAAGAGCTCACTGCCGTGATAATGCTGCAACAGCCTTTTCGACCCGCTCAAAGCGATTTTGAGAACGCAGTACAACAGGCAATCATCGACTAAAGCCTGGGTGCAATGGGTCAGAGTAATTCTATCAGGAAACTACAATTCCTAAATTGAATAACTCCGACCCCTCTCTCGCTATTTCTGCTATTCAAAGTGCAGAACAGAATTTGCCTATAGCTTTTCGATGTTCGACGCTTAGTTTAGACTGGTGAAAGTTACTTCACCCTCGCTGATAAAGATGCCATCTGCATGATTGAGGATATAGACTCAATTCAATTCGCCGTCCAGCTCCAGGTAGAGTGTGGCAAAGCTTGCATCTATCGCACAGAAGATGGTCGATTCCTGACTTATTGCACAAGTTCCCGTTACCGGAAAACCGTCATCATTTACGCTGTATTTTAATGCACCATTAGCCTTAAATACTCGAGGACTCTGCTCGATATCCAGAATAATACTATCGTAGGTTTTTAGATCACCTTCGAATACTTCGAAAGAAAACTCGGTGAGAGCCAAATCCAGTTGAGCATCGTCCAAACCGGCGAATGACGGCGCAGAAAGGCTCGCAAATAACACCACACAAACAAACTTGTTCATAGTAGATACTCCTAAAGTGATTTATCCTTTCAGGCTACGCTTCAGTGTTAGAGCCATGTAGATTTAGATCAAAAATAGCGAACGGCTGCAACGCATTGTTAGAGAATTAAATTGATGATTGAGATCAATTCACTGGTGACGTAAAAACAGTAGTGTGGAAGGGATAGGTAATTGGGCAAATAGCGATGAAAGATTATTTCAACTTTGATGTCTTAAAACCACTTCTTGTTTTTGTAACGTTACTGAGCATGACAGCTTGCAATGACATTGCTGGATCCTTTCGCCAATTCACCTATCCGCCCGATTTTAATTATGTTGATAGTGACGTGCTTAGATCCCGCATGCAGCAATTGGGCTTTGAATTGAATCAGCTGGATCGGGCACTGGCATCCGAACATGATCAACCTCCCGAACTGCAGCAACAAGTCACGAGCATTCTCGGAAACATCGAACGCATCGCTGGTAGATTGCAAGCAGGAGATGCTGGATCAAGCCACCCTTTTCTACAAGACGACATGGCCGAATTCATGGATGACCTGCGCCAAGCAAGGATAAGTGCATCGCTCAGTCCGGCTCGTTACTACTGGGCCGGAAGACTTTCAGGCGGCTGCATGAATTGCCACAGGTCTAATTGTTAGGGTGCAAATGACTCTCAGTGACTCTATTGAATTTTCTGATTGACCTTTCATATTGTGAATAGAACCCAACTCCCCTGCCCTTCGAGAATCCGAACGATCAAAAGGGCCAGATTAATTTTTCCCACTAAGTAGCGAATGTCGTCTATGCTAACCCCTGATCGGGAAATGCTGAATGTGAGCTCTTCTATTGAAGTCTCCAAGTAGTTGTGGCACAAATACGCTATCAGATCCACCATGCCAATCTGAAGGAGTTGCATTGTTATGGATTACAAATACAAAAAAGAAAACTATGACTTTTGGGTTAGTCGACTTAAAGAAAATTCACCAGGTAAAGTTTGTACGAACGACTTAGGATTGGACGCCTTAGAAGCGCATCAGATCTTATCTAAATTGAGCGATGGGGCGAGTATTTTAGAAATAGGATGTGGTAACGGATTATTATACGAAGAAATTCGAAACAATTTTAAAATTGAAAAATATGTCGGTACAGATTTCGTTGAAGAGTTAATTGCTATTTGTGAGAGCAAAAAACTGAATGAAAAAGATCAGTTTTTTCAACTTGATATGACTGAGCTACAGCCAACGACATTTGATGAGAAATTTGATTTTATTCTCAGTAAAAGAGCTATACAAAATGTCATTGATACCCAGCTTCAAATTGAGGCCATTGACAACTTTGGCTCTAATTTAGACTCTAATGGTTTAATGATTTTGGTTGAAAGTTCTCAGAGTGGTCAGAATTGCATAAATTCCGAGCGCGTAAAGTACGACTTAGATGCTATCGAAGCGCCATTTCATAATCTTTTCTTCGATGATGAAAGAATCAGGGAGTATGATTTCAAGAATGTCGAACTCGTGGATATCCATCCATTTGCAAGTGACTTTTACTTCATTACAAGAATTATCTATGCAAGGTTTGCTAAGGAGTTTTTAAAAGAAGAGCCAAACTACGAGCATCCTTTGCAGAAAATCGCTCTTTCAATGTCAGAGAAGTTGAGCACAAAAGATTATTCTCAGATTAAAACTTATATTTTTAAGAAAAAATAATAAGTTGCTATTTTATTTCAATGTTCCGACCGCTTTTCCAAAACCGAATTAGAAGAGTATCTAATAGAAAATTCGGGCAGTTGAATTTCAGGATTTGCCAAATACAAGGTCAGAGGCAAAGGTGAGACGATAGTCTTCCGGTATCCCACTAATAGGAAAAGGCTCAGTGTTGCCTGCTGAAGCGCTTTCAGAAAGCAACGTAAATCCAAATTCTCCGCACCAGGCATTAAGATCATCGATACCTAATACCGTCACCGGTATTCTGCTTTCATAATAATTCTGCAGAGTGACAAAGGTACCCTTTTGGCAAACCGGCGTTCGGGTAAATACCAGGTGTGTGGCATTGGTCTTTGCAGCCGTTGCGATAATTACCTCAGGCGATTCAAAGTAATGCAGGGATGAACCAAAATTGACCAGATCAAAAGATTCGGCAGGAAACTCCTTATGGAATGATAGATTGCCCAGACTTTCCTGCAAGTTAGTGCTATTGGCATGATCGATCACTGCAGGTATATCCAGCACAGAATAGTTCAGTCGACCAAAGTCTTCGCCCAGGGTCTTCGACAGCCAGAAACAAGTTGCTCCCAGTCCGCCCCCCACATCCAGGAGTCGAAAAGTCCGCTGATGTTGACTCAAGGCCTTGGAAAGTACTGCTAATAGTGTGCTGTCCAGCGGTTCCTGGGTGTCCCAGTCTGCACTCCTGACCGATGCCAATCTTGCTTGCAGAGATTCTAGCCGGCGGTTACCGGCGAAACCCTTTTCAACGGGAGCAGCCTCAGCAAATGACTTATAGAATCCTTCATAGAAGTATTTTGGTTTTGCCATAATTACTACTGTGTTTTTCCAATACTGAGCAGGTATTTGATAGGTGACATCAGAATGATCACTACCGATGCCAGAATTTTTTCATAGAATCGAATTTTGCCGTGCCAAACCGAATACAAGAGTTGAAACGGAATTTTCAGAATTGGAAAATGCCTGTCCAGAAAATCGGGATCAATCGCTAAGGCGCTGCTATGACGTTTGATCCGCTCACCATAGTCTTCTGTATAGTAATGCCTTCTTAGTCGGTTACCAGAGGGCACAACAGCGAAGCTGCCAAGCAACCCCATTTCCATCAACATAATCAGATCAGTGCCAACCACTGGCTCCAACACTCGCACAGAACGAAAATGTTGCGTCAGTCCAATACCATAAAAACTTTCGCATTTACCTAGAAGAATCTTCCGGCAGCGATTGGCTATTCCATTTTTGCGAGTATCATATTGCAGCAGGTGTTTGTCATTCTGGACCGTGCCTTCCTCATCTATCCAAAGAGTGGGAGCATTCGCCAGAACTACCTCTTTGTTTTCACTGAGTACTTTCATAGCGCAGCTAAATAAATCCTGAGGTAATATTTCGTGGCCCCGAGCGAACATGAAATATTCTGACTCTGCCAGATCCAAGACTTTTCTGTGGTTTTCCAATGGCCCCAGGTTCTGCTCGTTGCGGATATAACGAATCCGCCTGTCCCTGTCTGCGTACTCCCGACATATTTCTTCAGTTGAATCGGTGGAGCAGTCATCGCAAATCAACAGGAGAAAATCCGAATAGTCCTGTGCCAGTACTGACTCGAGCATAGTGCTAATAAAACGTTCATTGTTGTATACAGGCAGACCAATGGTCACTGTGGCACTGCTATTCATTGTCAATCCCGGGTGCAGACCAGGTAGCCTTCCGGATTACAGGTGAACAACAATTTATTCTCCAGTTTTTTATCCACCTCGAACCGATTGTTGTCGGCGAGAAATTCTTTGAGTGCTGTTTTAGGATTGTTGCCGGGTCCCCAGGGACGCTGCCGGTGTGCCTGCTCGGGAATATCATCCACAATTGTGTCACCACAAATCAGGTAATAGCCTTTGCCGACAAGTTCAGAATAGAGAGTTAGCTCTTTTAGCACATGCTCATGGGTATGATGGGAATCAAGCAGGATCATGGTTTTGCGGCTGTCACCGATAATCTCTTTTACTTTTTCCAGGGTACTTTCTTCAACAGAAGAAGCTGACAACAAATGGATACGCTCAGATAAGGAACCGTAGGATCCAAGCCGCTGCTTAAGGTCATCCGGGATGAAGATATCAATACCAATGATTTCGCCGCCTCCAAGTACTTCCATTAAGGTGGAGTAAAAAAGCAGGGAACCACCCCAGGCAACACCTACCTCGATAATATACTCCGGCTTGGTGCGATAGATAATTTCCTGCAGGGCAAACAAGTCTTGCGGCAGATTTAAAATGGGCTCACCAAGCCAGGTAGTCTGGTGTATCCAACGGTGTTCATCTGCACGCATAAGCACATCCAGACTATCCTCGCGCAAAGCCTTGTCTGCTGACATTTCCGCTGCACATTTCTCCTGCAGATCGGCAAATTCTTCCCTGCTCAGGACTTTCTTTGCAGGTGATTCCTGTTTCTCATCCGCCATGACTGTTCTTGATCCCACCTAAAAGTTGAATGGTTTCTGCAATCGCCTGTTCGATGCTGCCGGAATTACTGAAGCTTTGGTCTTTGAATTTGGTATTCAGCACTTCATAGGACAACTGGTTCATGATTTCTGTGTCGACGAATTCTATTTCCGGATCTTTCACATGCGTGCCAATCATCTCGAGGATGTTATTCACCGTTAGATTGTCTGTTAGTACGTTATAAATCTGTCTGTCAAAAAGTTTGTTTTCAAGGATAAAAACAAAGGCCTGAAAGGCATCGGTCAATGTAAGGTACGGACGCTTCTGGTGCAGGGCGGTTTTCCATACTGTAATTTTTTCGTTCATCACCGCTTGCCAGCAAAACTTGTTAACTGCTGTATGGAAGCGCATACCAGCAGAAGGTCCACAAATTGTGCCGAAGCGGCATACTATGAAATTCAAATCCTGCTCTTTTCCCAGCCTCTGCAACAGCTTTTCTTCCTTCAGCTTGCACTCTGCATAAGGGCTCTGTGGATTAAGATCATCATCACTGCAATCTTCATCCACTGTATCTGATGCTGTGCCGTAAACACTGGTGGACGATAGGTGAATCAGCGGGACATTGGTTTTGATGCAGGCCTGGGCAACAGACTGAGTTGCATTGAAGTTGTTATGTTCAACCTCTTCTGCATTACCGAAACTACCGGCGGCGTCGGTAATGGCAGCCAGATTTATGACCGCAGCTGCACCTTCAAGATAAGTCTCGAGCCCCTTATCGAGCACATTAACTGCATGAAACCTGTAATCGGCGTCAGGCAAATCAAACAGTGATGAAAAACGCTGTGTCAACAGATTGTCTAGTAGCACAATCTCACACTCCGGGAATCTTTCCGGCAGATGCTTCAAGGTATAGGAACCAATATGGCCAAGGGCGCCGGTAATGATTAGTTTCATTTGCGCAGGTACTCGTCCAGCCGGTCCCTGTAAAAAGCTACTGTCTCCCGTAGACCTTCTTCCAATACTATTGATGGCAACCAACCAGTGGCTTGTTTGAGTTTGTCATTACTGATGATGGCATTGCCAAATTCTGTGCTCTTCCTCTCCGCCGGCCATTCAATATGCTTCACCTCTCCCTTGCCTGCCGCCTCGACTATAGCTGCCGCTATACCAGCAATACTGATATGGTTATCGCCAGTGACAAAAAATACTTCTCCGTCTGTGTCGGGATTTAGGAAAGTCTTTTCAATGGCTGTGACAACGTCGTCCACATGTATAAGGTTACGTAACTGGTTGCCCTCGCCATAAACCGTAATCGGTTTATCCTGCATGGCTAGACCTAGAAAGAAATTGTTAAAGGTAAATTCAGGGCTGTGAATACTTGCCCTGGGACCGTAGACATTGGACAACCTCAATACAGTAGCCCGAAGATTGTAGGAATTGGCATAGATAAGCACGTATTTTTCCGACACACTTTTATTGGCCGAATAAATATCAGTGGGAAATTCTGGATGCTTTTCGTCAGCCGGCTCATATCTGAGAGTACCGAGCTGAGTAGTTGTTCCCAGATGCACGAGTTTGACCGTCGGATTGAATCGACGCACCGCCTCCAGCAGGTTTATCACCGCCTTGCTGTTCACATCCTGATCCACCCAGGGCTCGCGCATGGAAAATGCGTGTGAAGTGGATGCTGCACAATTGACTACCAGATCCTTGTCGATGACCGATTCACAAAGCTTTTCAAAGTTCAGGATATCGTTGACACTTAAGGTCAGCTGATCCTTGATGTCATCGATATTGCTCATATTGCCGCCGGAGTGAGGATCCAGGCAGTCATAGACAGTCACTGCAGCTCCGGCTTCAAGGCATTTTCTGGCGAGATTACTGCCAATAAAGCCAAGCCCTCCGGTAATGAGCACTTGCTTGCCTTCCAAACTCTCTTGTTGATGTTCAGTCATGGTGAGCTCAGGTCAGGATCCGGTGTATTCCGTCACAGACTTTGTCTATCTGCTCCCCGGTTAAATTTGCAGCGCCTGGCAAATTGATTCCCCGCTCGGAAATATCATAAGCAATGCTATTGCGAGTTTTATATTCATCGATCATTTCACCATAGGCAGGTAGTGATGAGAGTGGATAGAAAAACGGTCTTGCCGGTATGTCCAGTTTTTCCAATTCCTCAATCGCTTTGTGTTTACTCATGTTGTGTGATTTCCCAAATACAACGGCACTAATCCAGGCACCATTGATCCCACCCTCCGGTTCAGGATTCAGCTGGAGATCATCGATATCCGACAGTTTTTCCCGGTACTGATTGAGTTGCTCTTGTTTTTTGCCAACCAGCTCATCGATACGCTGGAATTGCGCATAAGCCAGAGCAGCCTGCACGTTAAAGGGCATGTACTTAAAAGTAACTTCTTCATTGAAATACGCCGGACCGCCAGGGCGCCGGCCATGATCTCGCAGCATACTGCAGCGTTCATACAATTCCTTGTCATCGAGCAATAACATTCCGCCTTCACCGCAAGTGAGAGTCTTTGTGCGGTGAAAACTGAATACAGAGCCAATACCAAACTTGCCGGCTCTTGTTCCTTTATAAACAGAACCAAGCGCTTCTGCGGAATCTTCGATCAGGAAAATACCATGTTTATCTGCAACTGCCTGCAAGGCATCCATATCCGGCATGTTGCCGAATAAATCCACAACAATCATCGCCTTGGTTTTTGGTGAAATTAATTTCTCTACAGATTCTGGATCTATACACCAATGATTCGGATCAATATCTGCAAACACCGGTGTAGCACCCTGGTATGTGACTCCCGCTCCGGAAGCAATCCAGGTACATTCCGGTAAGATGACTTCATCACCAGGACCAACTCCCAATCCTGCCAGAAGCAGATGGATGGCAGTGGTGCAATTAGGAGTCATCAGGCCATACTGTCGATCATGATAGACAGCGAATTCAGCCTGAAATTTTTCACAGTAATCGTAAGCATGTTCATACCAGCCATTGCGCATGGCATCTTCCACCACGCTGACTTCATGCTCCGTAATCCATGGCCCCGCCATGTGAATCCTGTCTGACATTCGTACATTACCTACTAATAACTAATTATGATCAAGCTTCTGGTATCGTTGGAACACCATAGACTGTCTGTCTACCAGCCACATCGTATCGCTCCTGTATGAGCCTGACCACTTTGGCTTGACCGGTGCCAGCGTACAAGACTGCCTGGATTATGTCCTGATTATAACTTGCCAAGGCTAAATAGTTACGGCATCTGTTCAATGATTTTAGCGATGCTCTCTTTTAGCTTAGGATACATTGGAAAGGAATCTATTTCTTTGACGCATTCCTCAAGAAATAGAGGGTAGAAGACGACTAATTCACCCCATTTTCACTCAATCTTGCAACGCGCAAAATCGATGGAATGAAATTTGCCTTCGTGACACGCATATTCATAGATGTTGTTATCTGGCGCCATGCGCTGAAGATGAATTTCTGCAGTAACAAAAGACTCTGAATTTTCTATGCAGTAAGCGTGTGGCTAAACAGTAAATAGTCGCTAGTAAATTTGAAATTATTGAACATACCGATATGCATAATAGCTGTATTGAAGAGGTCAGAGTAGTTTGACTAGGAAATGCAGGGGATTCCCAAACTAGGCGACATTGGCCTGAGCTGAAGTATCCTCAATCGCAGGCGATGCATTGTCACTATATTCCAGAACTTCGTCTTTAGAGTAGAACACAATGCCACGACCCTTTAAGAATTCGAGCTGCCCGTCCATTTCCCTCAGCTCAATCCAGTTTTCTTCGCTTTGAAAGCTATCACTTTCTTCCATGGTTTCGAGATCATCCAAAAATGAGTCGTCTAAGAAATCGAGCTCTGCCTTTAAAGATGCACGATCAGCGCTTCTTTCTTCATCATTTTTCTTTTCTGCTTTTTGCTCAGAAACATCCACATAGGCTCTTTGCCAACTTGGCACGTCGGATTGCCAGACTTTCATTCCGTTAATATCGGTTTCTTTCATCTGAATGCGAGCAAAGTTCGCGCTCATTCCTCTAGCATCAACTGCTGTCATTCTTGCGTGTTCAAATTGCGCCTCATCGGCATTCACGCCATAAAGAACCATGCCAATGGCCTTGGTCCGGGTGAAATTAACTTCACTGAAATTGGAGTAGCAGGCAATCACAAAATCCAATTGAGCCGCACTGAAATTCGCCCGTTCAGATAAATCGCTTCCAACGATATGAGATCCTCTGAGGTCAGTACGCTCGTCCTTGTGCTGATTGACTTCTCGGGACTTATCTTTATCGGTTCTCTCATCCTGGCCCGAATGCAAATTCAGACCGCGCAGGTCTAATCGGGAAAGATTGAGAGAATGATAAATACCTACTTCATCCATGTAAGAAAAGTGTCGATTGAGCTCGTTATCTTCGAGCACATCTCTCAGTTGCGCAGGTACGCTTAAGACTTCGTTAAGTTTCAGTTGGCTCTTTATTGAGTCCAGCTTGTTAATTTGATTATTGAATCTTTCTATTACAAGTTTCTTTATTTTTTTACTTGGTAATGAGTTCGGCTCTGAGCTTTTAACTTTCAAAGTCTCGATAGTTCTCGCGGCTACACAAAAGATTTCTTCTGCTTGTTCGCTAAGCGCCTTGGAATTTTTAGTGTAGTTATACTTAACTGGTTCACTTGAAAAAATTTCTGAATTCTCCACCTCTCTCACCCAGCTATCTGCTCGGCTAGAGCCTGCAAAGTCATGAAGAATGTCGACAAACAAACTTCTTGCAAGTTGTAGTCTGGTTCTTTCATCGTTATAAAGATTCGACTCTTTGACATAGTCGGGCATCTCTAAAACGAAGTCGATCAGCGTAAGTAAGCCACTAATTGTTCCAATATTCTCAGCACCTATACTCTCGAAAAGTTCAAGCTCGCGACTGAATATTTTCTTGCGAGGATCTGCGGTCTCATCCAGCATCTTATATAACTGCAGCAAGATTTTTCTTTTCTCTTTGGGGAATGAGAAATAGGCCTTTGCCTCTTCTATTTCCGCCCTTACTTCTGCCTTGATATCGGGCTCTAATGTCTCTGCTTGCTTTCTTAGGTGGATTTCGCTGGCTTCATGTACCAAGGTGAGATAGAGAAAATCCTCAACTGATTCCTGTGGCCGACTTCCCTTAGCAAAGAGATTCTCAATGATTTTTCGCATCCAACGATTATTTTCGTTGCGCTCCTCCTCTCCGTCCCGAAGATGAAGAACCATTTCTGGCTCCGCTCCCTTTCTTTGAATTTTGGAAACCCCTGCAGAAGTGATCATGTTCTTGGACCAGACAACCCGATAGCGGCCGTTGGCATGATCGAAGAAGTTATTGTAGATGATAGCGTTTAGATTGATCCGAGTATGACTCTGTTGATTGGCATTTAGCCGGTTGATGACCGCCGTCATAATTGAGGGTTTTAACCAGGCTTTAGGAATAGGGGGTTTGTTCTTCAGGTCGTCAATAGTGCCGGTAACACCCTTGCGAGCGCCTACAAAATTGGTATCGGAGTTAATCTGTTTCACAGCAGGGAAAACGAAAATATCTTGGCAGCAGCAAAATGCAGTAATGTAAGAATATTTGTACATTACCGCATTTTTACGTTGAGGCCTACACCTAATCTCAATGGGTATATTGATCGCTGCAAATAAATGGTACACCGACCAGGTATTTACAGGTGTCAGAAAAAACTGCACTTATTGCAGTTGCCCGACGCAACTAACGCGAATTATTTTCTACGAATAGCATCATAAAAGCGCTGTCGTGCCAGGCGAATTTTTCCGGCCTCAGGGTCTTCATTCCGGTGAATATTGTTACTTGAAAAAACAATTCGATTTATTTTATTGAACGACCAGGAATACAGGCTCAGCTCAAGTACAAACAGGCAACTGAAAAAAACCGCGCCATAGGGAAGCAATTCGGTATTGCCCAGCCAGTTCTCTATATTTCGTGGCGGATCAAAGTAGACAAACAGACTGAAGAAAATTACTAAACAGACTATCCAACGGATTAGAAACTCTATAGCGAGTAAACTTTTTTTGTTCAAATCAGCCACAAACAGCACACTGCCCCCATAGCCCATGATGAGCAAAATGTAAAAGCTAAGCACTCCGGTCCAGCCATTCATAGAGTAAGCGCCATAGGCAAAAGTTAGAGTCAGGAGAAGGCAGAGAACTGCTCTGATGTGATTACCCACTCTGGATGCAACTGGGATGAGAATAAAAGGCATGAACATCAAACCACTGCCAATCACCAGCCACTCGGTTTGCATGACGGTAGTCAATAAATCGAGATTGCTGCCAATGAGCATTCGCCCATCGAAGAAAACAGGGATAAGAAAAGATAAGGCGGTGATACCCAACGGCAACGAAACTAATAGAGACTGCCATTTTTGTTGAGTGATAGTGCCTGTCCTGAATAGCGTGTTTAGTTTACCGGTTCACATCATGACAATTCACGCATCCACCAGCAACCCTTCCTGCTAAGTAGTATCGAGGCGGTCTTTCTGCCGCTGCTACCCTGGCCGCGGTAATTGAATCAAGAAAAGCAGCCAGGTCTTCTTGCAAGAAGTCATGACCTTCACCTGCATCCTCCGCCTGAAAGCTCGATGCAGCCATCTCCATTTGCTGCAAAATGGACACGACTTCTGGTTGATCAATTTGATTAAACTCATTCTCTCTCAACTCTCTATCTAAGAGTGCGAGCTGAAAACCTAGTTCATCCATGTTCGAACGTAATTCTGAATTTTCACCATATGCAAAATCTGGTGGTGAAGCATTCTGACCGGCAGTTGTGCCAGAATTATCGCTACAGGCAGTAAAAGTGAATGCAATCCATGCGCTTAAAATTCCGACTAATTTACTCATAGGACCTCCGCAGATTAATTGTTTCCTGCATTTCAGCCTACTCGAAATTTGGTATTTCCTGATTGACCCAGAACAAGAGGAGAGATTTTTTCGGAGAATTAATAACTATTAGTTTATTGAATTATTTCTAAGCCAAGGCATCGACACTGTCTCTAGAAGTAATCAACTTATGCCACCGCCATAGGTTTTCAAGCGACTCTGCTGGATTCAACGCACAATTGTGAATTGCAAAATCCACCCCTGTGATAAGTGTTACATCTGCAATCGTGAATCTCCCGGCAACGAGGTACTCCGTTTCTGCCAACTCAGCGTTTAATCGCTCATAGTAGGCGTACACGTTTGCGTCGCTGATTTCTTTCGCCTCTGGAACAACTCTATGCCCCATTTTTTCTACTACAGGCCCATTTTTCCAGGAAGTGCCAATTTGGGACCATAATTCGGTTTCAATTTGTCGATTACGCATTTCGATCAGGCCTAATTCATAGGCGTCAGTGCCAAAGAGATTTGGCTCAGGATGCAGAGCCTCAAGATAACGACAGATAGCAATTGACTCGGTGAGATACTTGCCATCGTCAGTTTCCAATACTGGAACCTTCCCACTTGGATTCATCTTAATAAATTCGGAAGATCTGTGTTCCCCTTTGTAAAGATCCACTTCGATCATTTCATAGTCTATCCCTTTCTCTGCCAGGACTATTTTTACCTTGCGGGGATTGGGTGTAGTTCCATAGCCATACAACTTCATTTCAATAATTCTCTCTAACTCAAAATCTTAAGACGAAAAAATGGGAAGATGAAAAATTACTAGTAATCCCACTTCTTGATTGCTATCTCAATGATGAAACGCTTTTACGCCCGCTACGACGTCGTGAACCTGCTGTCCCAATTCAGGATAGATGGGCAAGGACAGTATTTCATCACACAACGTATCAGTAGTGGATAAGTCCCCGGACATAATCGCCATTTCGGCGTAAGCTGCTTGTCTGTGCACTGGCAGCGGATAGTGGATACCTGCCAAGATTTTAGCTTCGCCTAGCGACTTTAAAAGCGCATCTCTTTTTTGACTTCTTATCACATATTGATGATAGACATGTTCGTAGCTTGCTTCGCAATTAGGTAGGCCGAGCCCTAACTCTGACAATTTTTCGTTATAAATTTTCGCAATGTTTTTCCTGGCAAGATTAAATTCATCGAGGTGGCGCAACTTTACTCTCAATATTGCAGCCTGAATTTCATCCAGGCGCGAATTGCGCCCCAGCTGCGAACTATGAAATCTCTCTTCCCAGCCATATTCCCGCAGTAGCCTAAGCTGTTTGGCCAGTGCCGAGTCGGAAGTAGTAACAGCGCCACCATCGCCTATGGCTGAAAGATTTTTAGTAGGGTAAAAACTGAAGCAAGCGATATCGCCAAAATTTCCAACCTTTTTTCCTTCGATCGCAGCGCCATGGGCCTGGGCACAATCTTCAATGACTCGGATATCCGTGCCCTCGACCAACTTCATCAGCGCAGGCATATGTGCCGGATGGCCATAGAGATGAACTGGGATTATTGCCTTGGTGTTTTCGCTAAGTGCGGGTTCCAGCTGATCGATAGACATTGTATAGCTGTTGGGATCGACATCAATCAAGACTGGAGTGGCGCCGCTCTGCACAATGGCGGCAACCGTAGCGACGGCAGTATGAGATACAGTTATTACTTCGTCGCCCTGACCTACACCACATGCACGTAAGGCTAATTCCAATGCATCTGTACCGTTGCCAACACCAATGCAATGACCCGTTCCTATATAGTCAGCAAACTCACGTTCGAATTCGTTCGTTTCGTCGCCCAATACATAGCGGCCGCTAGCAAGCACATTCCCAATGGCCTGATCGATTTCCTGTTTGAGAGCGAGATACTGTGCCTTGGGATCGCTGCCAATTATCATGTAAGAATGCCGACCTCTGGTACATAGGCAATCCAGCGACCACCTTTGTCTTTAAAGTCCACTTCTTTATCCATGATTTCCTGCATGTGATTCCAGGCAAACAAAAGCAGATATTGCGGATCCGATTTTTCTAATTCATCCGGTGATTTTACTGGAATGTGCATTCCCGGGCTGTACTTCCCTTGTTTAAGTGGCGTAGTGTCGCTAATGAATTCGATTAACTCCGGACCCAAATCACAATAATTCAGCACCGTAGTACTCTTCGAAGTTGCGCCATAAGCAATTACTGGCCTGCCCTGCTCCTTAACTATTTTTTGTAATAGTGTGGTTAGATCTTCTCGTGATTTTTCGATATTCGTTCTTAACCTGTTATAGGTTTCAATCTTGTGCAATCCTAATTCGGTTTCACGGGCTAATTGTTCAGCAACTCTAGTTGAAACTTCTCGAGTGCCACGATTCGCGATGTAGTAACGCATCGATCCACCATGCACTGAAAGCGGTTCTACATCGAAAAGCTCGAGCCCATGCCGAGTTAGCATATTCGAGACAGAACCTACCGAGAAATAGAAGACGTGTTCATCGTAAATTTGGTCGTAAGAAGTTTTTTCGACAATGTCGCCAAGATAAGGATCTTCAAAGATAAAGACGCCAGTCGGTTTTAGTAATTGTTTCACTCCCGCGAGCACCGAGTGCATATAAGGTATATGACAAATTACATTGGCCGAACTGATGGTGTCAGCATGTCCATATTTCTGAATCACATCTGCCGCCAGTTCTTCATCGAAGAATCGACTTACGCTATTAACACCTTTTTCCTGGGCAGCCCGAGCTACGTTTTCCGAGGGCTCTACACCAAGGTGGCTGATACCAGCGGCAGCAATATGCTGCAGCATAATGCCATCGTTACTTCCGATCTCAACTGCGAAAGGAGAATCACCGTCTAAATAATTGCTTAACAGTTTTTCCGCTAGCGCTTGAAAGTGGATTTGTTGTCCTCTGGAAAGAGAGGAGAAAAAGGCGTAGTCCTGGTGAAACATCTGTTCTCGATCGGGTTGATCGATGAGCTGAACCATTTGACAATCTGCGCAGAAACCAACTTTGAGCTCGAAAAAATATTCTGATTCGAATTCTTCAGATGAAAGAAAACCATTCGCAATAGGCATATTGCCAAAGCTAATAAACTCAGCGTAGTCATTTTCACAAATTCGGCATCGAGCCACGTGCTTTTCCTTTTAAGTCGAAACAATTCCTAATCTGATGAAGTACTTCTTGAACGGCCTAAGAGTATAAACGCGAACCAGACAATAAAATCACTGACTAAGACTACAACGCGAAATCCTGCTATCAATACCATGGCTTGAATAGCGGGTAGATCGAACTGCGACAATTCAACCATAACAGCTTCGAAGACACCAACTCCTTGTGGTGCAAATATCGCGACGAAACCTACTACATAGGAAAATTGGTAGTGAATCATGAGCAATAACGGGTCGTAAGAAACTGGTATTACTCCCAGGGAATTTAAATAGCTAAAGAATGCCAGCGCGGCAAATATCCAAAACAACAGGCAAATTGCTGTCAGTTTTACATAGGACAGCTTGCCAATGACAAAAGCCTGTTTTCGCAAAACGAAAGCAATAGGAATAACAATCAGGCTGCCTATGAATAATGCCAATGCCAAACTGGAATACATCGGATTACTGTTCAGTACATATATTCCCAGAGTAGAAATTACAGAAGCCAAATATACGGTCCAAAAATTTTCATAAAACACAACCAAACCGATATCAGTTCTACTTATTCCTAAACTATTCATATCGTAGGCTCTGGCGAAGGTTTGCCAAACACCGCCAGGCAGATATTTAGCAGGAATGCGACTAATGTAGATGGATAAAAGCGTCGTGAGCCTGATTTCATTATTGCGATCACGAAGTATGATGAATGCGATAGATGGCGCGATTAGGACTGTCAATATCCATAAACCACTCGCCAACAAAATTCCAGCAATCGCTGCCTGAGAGAAGACTTCGGTAATATCTTCGCGATTCAAATACAACACTGACAGCAGAAACGTGATACTGCCGAACAGGAACAATCGTTGAAACCATAGTAAAGCCGTCTTCATCCTGCAGAGGCTGCCATAATCATAGTAGAAAATCGTGTTATAGAATCAACGGAAAGCATGGTCGCCAACTAGTAAATGTTAAGACTGATTACTGATAATGGTAGTGATTTCGAGAATATTAGTTATGTTTGTCGTCCAGCGGTCCCGAAAATCAACGAAATTTCCTGGCAATCCCACTCTAATCGATTGCGAGCTGCATTCTTGGTCTTTCTGAGGCAGAATCGAATTGTTGCCCTGAATTAGTGGAGCAACTTTGATTAGCACTTGAATTCTCAGTTCGACCCACTAATATCCCAAGAATAGCATTCAGTTAGATAAGCAGCAGGAATATTGGATATGGTTCCAGAACAGATTCATCGTGGCCACAGGGTAGAAGTTGTGTTTGGAGGCGGAGTAGATCCTCTGATTGGAACAGTGGAGAATGCGCCCCACCGGGAAGAAACCCATGAGAGACTTGGCTGGATCGTCAAAGACGACGAAGGAAAAGTTTACGTCATTAAGAATTTTGCTTATATGAAGAGACTAGAGTAAAGAAAGAACGAGTAAACTCCTATGGCTAGCCAGCTCAAAAAATTCTTCATCATTGTCGTCTCTGGAATTTTCACTGCCAATTCCACGTTCGCTCAGGAAAACACCCTTGAGAATACTTCCTGGCAGCTAGTAGCTATTTACGGTTTCAACGATACTGAGTTTTTACCGGACAATCCTGAAAGTTACCTGCTCCGATTCCGCCTGGATAATCGATTACAGATTGAGGCTGACTGCAATCAAGCTGGCGCAAGTTGGGAGCAAGATGAAACCAGTTTGAATCTCAGCGAAATGGTGACAACACGGAAGCTGTGCGTGCAACCTTCTCTGTTTAATCGATACATCATGTACCTGGATCTCTCTGCGACCTATGAGCTGGAAAACGATCGCCTGGTTATAAAAACCAATACAGAGTCAGACTGGATGGTGTTCGAGCCCTACGTTTTTACCCCTTCCTTCTGAAATTGAGAATAAGGCTAATTTTTTCACAAGAGTTACAAAATTTTAGTACTGGCGGCTCATTGACGTCACCGTCAGCTCAGCAAAGATCCTAAGATTTCACTAATTCGAAAGAGGTTTGCATCTTGATTAAGACGTTTCGCCAAAAGCAATGCCTTTCCCAGGAAGAGCTTGCCGAACAATCTGGGCTAAGCCTGCGCACGATACAGCGGGCTGAAAGCGGACAGAAAGTTAGCCCATCATCCATAAGATCCCTTGCAGAATTTTTCGAAGTTGATATCGACACTCTTGAGCAAGAGGACCCAAACATGACTACTGAAGAAGAAGAGAAATTTAGTTTTATCCCCCGGAATCTAACCTACCATCGTGTCGCACAGCTCATCATTTTTTCAATTGTGTTTTTCGTTTGCGTCTCGCAATGGCTTGCTTACTACTCAGCTATAGATGATGTTTCCGACGATGCGAGTCTGGGCAGAATTCTATCGATAGTCGCCATGATAGCTTTGGGCGCGGCTATATTTATTTATGTGTTTAATATGGCGAAGGTAACTTTTTATGTGAGTTATTACGCCACGGCAAGTGGCTTTCTGGTGTTGAGTATCGCGCTAGGATATTGGACCCGTGATTTTTCTGACAGCGCTTCTTATATGCTCTTTTTCCCGGTGTTTTACACCATTGTACTGCTCGCTCTTTCAATTATTCATATTTTGCAGTTGGCGCTTTCCTTAAAAGCCGAAACTACGATTTTAGTCCCCAAATAAGTCATACCGAAAAAATCGAAGCAAAAAAAAGGGCCAGAGATTTAATCTCTGACCCTTTTTGTATTACAGGTAACTAGTAAGGGTAACCTTCCAACCGAGGTTGATTCGGAAACCAATCGGGCACTTGCGCCCAGTTGTCCTGATTTGGCATTTTAATCTTGGGCAAGGTGTCCTGATCCAAAACCATCTGGTCGTCAGTAATCACGCCGTTTAGATAAAACAGATAGGCCGTGATGGAATAAACCTCGTCCGGAGTTAAGGTGCCTTCGGCGCCCAGGGGCATACCGCGATTGATGTAATCCCACACAGTTGCGGCGTAGGGCGAACGGATTGGCAGAATCCTGCCATAACCCCAGGGGTTTTCTAATTCACCCACATCTCTTTTCACCAATCTCGGTGCGATCCCATCGGTGCCATTCGTACCATGGCAACCGGCACAACCTTTTTCCAGAAATAGTTGGGCGCCTAGATCTGCCGTCCCGCTGCCCTCTGGAAGCTCTTCACCGGTTGGTGCGATAGAAATATCCCAGGCAGCAATCTCTTCTGCCGTAGGCGTTCTGCCAACTCCATAGCTGGTCGGCGACTGTGCTTGGGCTGCGAAACCCAGCAGCATGACTAATGGAAGTAGTAACTTAAATAATCGCATTGTGCACACTACCATCAGAATGAACTCGCCATGGCTGGATGGAGTTGTCTTGACCCCGGACTCGAATTCGCTCTCCCGGAGGCGAATTCCAGAACTCGCCAATTTCCTGACGAGACGGCTGGATCTGGCCTATCTCATCGATGCAGCGAGATTGTAATTCACACTCAGAGCCATCCCATTCCCAATCGAAGGCAAATAATGTGTGAGCCATCGGCTGAGGTTCGCCGCGAATTTCCGCATCGAACCAGGTGTTACCACCGTCGGTTGTCACCTCAACTCGATCTACCTTGCCACCACCTGACCATGCCAGGCCAGACACTTGATAGTAGCCAGTGCCTGGAAGTTGCTGGCCACCAGATGGATGCACAATCACGGATTTAGGCCCGATCTGGTAACCCAGAGCTGCCGTCGCCGGATCCTGGGTCAGATGGCCGTAATCGTTGTACGTCATGTAGTACTGATCTACTACCTTGATGCGGCGCAGCCACTTCACGTTAAAAATACCTTCGAAGCCAGGTGCCAGGAGCCGCAGTGGGAATCCCTGTTGTGGGCGCACTGGTTCGCCGTTCATGGCATAGGCGAGCAATGTGTCGTCCATGGCTTTCGTCATGGGAATACTGGAAGCACCTTTCACTTCTTCAATTCCTTCCGCCACGATCCAGTCTGCACCTTCCTTCACTCCCGCTTCTTTCAGCAAGGTAGATAAAAGTACACCGGTCCATTCGGCGTTACTGGTCATACCATGGGTTTCTTGCACAGTGGTCATACGATTGTTAGCGCGATTTCCGGCACACTCAATAAAGTGCATGCGCGTCACCGAAGGCAGACGCTTCAATTCATCCATGGTGAAAACCAATGGATTGTCGACCAGGCCATGAATCATCAGGCGGTGCTTATCAGGATCGATATCCGGTAAATAGGATCCGCGGGTCGTGCCCATGTAAAAAAGCGAAGACGGCGTAATTACACCGTATTGATCCTGGAGCGGCGTGGCGATATGAAAATCCAGGCCAAACGTATCTGGGGAATGACGCCCACCGTGAGGAATTCTTGCTGAGTTGATAAAGCGCGAGCGCGAACCATAGGCCACCATGTCATCGTTACCGCGGATATAGGCTTCTGGACCTTCAAGCTGAGCACTCGCCGATTTGGAAGCTGCTCCAATAGCTGCGCCGCCAGCAATGGCTGCTCCAGACTTTAGGAATTCCCTGCGATTTTGTTTCTTGGAACCCATGGGTAATCTCCTATTCTTTTACCTTATTTACCTTCTTCTATGAGGATTAGCGAAAGCTACGATCTTTCAGGGAGTATACCCACAGGACAATCATTCCAAAAGCCCTTTAGACCGCTGTAACACCTTGTTTCACGGACATTATCAGTTTCTTATCTGCATCTTTTCAGCCGCTCAGACCCCATGAATTGGGACCTATTACGCACTTCAAATCCATTGCATTTCGGTGAATTGACCCCCATATTTACTCTAATATCAGTATCATTTGAGTACTGACCACTTATCGGAGTTTGCCATGAAACGCGTTTTTCTCTTCGTAGCCACCAACCTCGCAATTCTTCTGGTTCTGGGCGTCGTCCTCACCATTCTAATGCCAGTTCTGGGATTGGATATTGGTTCCAATAGTGGCCTCCTGTTTTTCTGTGCGATTTTCGGCATGGGTGGCTCATTTATATCGCTTTTGATGTCGAAATGGATCGCCAAGCGCAGCGTAGGCGCCCATGTCATTGAGCAGCCACGAAGCCAGGAAGAGACATGGCTGGTAGACACCGTTCGCCGCCAGGCTGAAATGGCTGGTATCGGCATGCCGGAAGTCGCGATTTATGACTCGCCAGAGATCAATGCCTTTGCCACCGGAGCCAATCGCAATAACGCCCTGGTTGCTGTCAGCACCGGATTGCTGCGCAACATGACCGCCGATGAAGCGGAGGCTGTGTTGGGCCATGAAGTGAGTCACGTTGCCAATGGCGACATGGTGACTCTGACTCTGATTCAGGGTGTGCTAAATACCTTTGTCTATTTCTTCGCCCGGGTCGTAGCCAATATGATTAACCGCGGAAATAATTCATTTTTCGTTTACTTTATGACAGTCATGGCGTTCCAGGCGATATTCGGCATTGTCGCTTCAATTATTGTCATGGGATTTTCCCGCTATCGAGAGTATCGAGCAGACAGCGGTGGCGCTAACCTGGCAGGGCGACAAAAAATGATTGCGGCTTTACAGCGCTTGCAGTCGAATCAACAAGAGAGTCAGTTAGAAGGGCAGCTTACGGCTTTCGGTATTTCCGGGAAGCGAGCCTGGACACAACTCTTAATGAGTCACCCGCCACTCGAAAAACGAATTGCGGCATTGCAAGAGCAGCAGAGTTAATTCTAAGCCTGAGCAGAAAAGTCAGCCGTCATTTCGATCACCTTTCCAGAGTGCTAATTGAATTGGCGTCTGCGTCTGCCGCGAGTTTCTTCTTTGCCAGGTAATAAAGGATGCCACCTAAGACTGCCCAGGCAATAACAATCGCCCATTCCTGTGGCCACAATAGCGCCGAAGGGCTGCCGGGTAGGTAAAGAATGCCTAAGCCTATCGATAGAATTAGCGCTGCCCAACCTACTAATTTTCCAAATTTAACCTTGTACGGCCTTTCCAATTCCGGTTCTCGTTTGCGCAGAACCAGAAACGACCAGGCCACCATGGCATAAGCAACGACTATGCCCAATCCACCAGCATCAACCAGCCAGACCAGAACCGGCCTACGGAAAAAGGCCCGATAACTGATAAGCCACCGATTAAGAGAATCGCGTTGTAAGGCGTGCGATGTTTTGGGTGCAGCTTACCTAAGGCCGCCGGTAATAGATTTGCCCGGGCCAAGGTAAAAATTGCTCTGCTGCCACCCACGATGAACGCGTTCCAGCTGGTAATTATTCCAGCCAATCCGGCACCGAGCATCGCCAGTCGTCCGAATTCGCCATAGATAATTGAACTTGCTTCCGCCGCTAAAACAGTACTGCCGCCCAATTCATCTTCGTTGATCATTAAGCTGACACCCAAAACAATCAGACAATACCAGGCGATTGCCATCATTACTGAAAGCACTAACACTGCACCAATGTCTCGAAAAGGAAGATCGATCTCTTCCGCCGCTTGAGGAATGGTATCGAAGCCAACAAACATGAACGGCACCATCACTAGAACGAGTGTTACGCCTACATAGCTTTCATTAAACAGCGGTTCGAGATTGGTAACATCCCCCGCGTAAAAAGAGCCAAACAGAAAACTTATACCGACAATCAAGATGACGACAACTACCGTAGATTGAACGATTGCAGCCATACGCACGCCGCGAATGTTTAAGATGGTCATGGCGATCGAGCCGCCAATCCCGGTCAACACCCAGGACAGATACACATCCCATCCGGCAATTTGCCATAGATATATTTGATCGAGTCCGGGAATTATGGAATCCAAAACCGTTGGCAGAGCAACAGCTTCGAAAGTTACTACCGACACATAGCCAAGAATGATAGACCAGGTACAAATAAACGAAGCGCCCGCACCTAGTGCGCGATGACTATAAACATGTTCACCCCCGGCAAAAGGTAGCGCCGAGGCGAGCTCTGCATAAGTGAGTCCGATGATCAACATGATGGCGCCACCGATAAGAAAAGCGACGATTGCACCGGCGGTTCCAGCAGACTCAATCCAGGTAGAAGAGAGTACCACCCAGCTCCACCCAATCATGGCGCCAAAGGCCAACGCTAACGCATCTCGCCTGCCAAGCACGCGAATTAATCGGGATTCCTGTGAAGGTTCAGACATGTGCTACTCCATTGATCGAAAGGCTACTTAGCAAGAAAATTGCCTACTCTTCTCTCTGATACAGCCTTAACTCCTTCGAAATGATCTTTGGTTTTGGTGAGCCAGAACTGTTCGCTTCCCTCGATATCAGTCGCAGCCTGCACAGCTTCCTGAATTCCCGGTCGAAGTTGCTCCCTTAAGGAAATAAGAGCGAGAGGTGCGTTTTCCGCTATTTCTGTTGCCAGCTCAATAGCTCTTTCACGGATTTCTTCAGCAGCGCAATAGATATCTCCAGCTCCCCATTCCAGTGCAGTCTCGCCGTTTATTCTGCGGCCGGTGTAGAACAATAAATGTGATTTTTGTATTCCAATTGCACGAGGAAGCGTGTGTGTAAGTCCAAATCCTGGGGTAAATC
Source organism: Pseudomonadales bacterium (assembly GCA_012103535.1). Classification (GTDB taxonomy): domain Bacteria; phylum Pseudomonadota; class Gammaproteobacteria; order Pseudomonadales; family Pseudohongiellaceae; genus UBA9145. The sequence goes on along the minus strand of WLWQ01000002.1, from coordinate 376,434 downwards.
CCAGTTTCACGAAATTCGCAGTCAGTCGGGTGTTGTCACAGACGATCCTAAAATCTGCCATCATGGCGACGCCTAATCCACCCCCAACTGCGGCTCCCTGCACTGCTGCAATAACAGGCTTTTTGTTACCAAACAATCGCACGGCTTCCTGATAGATCGGATTTCGCTGGTCGGCCGACTCTGCTGCGAGAACATCGCCTTCAGCAGTCTGGTCTGGTGTGGAGAAATTGGCCCCGGCACAAAAATGTTTACCATTGGAACAAATCACAATCGCGCGGCAATTAGAATCCTCGTCCAGAGCATCGAAGCAATCAGCCATATCCCGAATAAGCGCCAGATCAAAAAAGTTGTTTGGCGGACGATCGATTTCACATTGCACGACAAATCCGGGCAATTGAGAAACCCTAATATCTCCATAATGTTCTTTCATATCCGTTCCCAAATCTCACTACTATTACAATAATGAGCATGAATTTAGCAAAAGAACAATATGTATATACTGTTCTTTCATTTCCTTACTTTTCCTTTATTGCATTCTTCTAATTTAGTGAGATGGGATAGTAATAAAAGATCAGGGAACTTCCCACTAGATAAAGAAATACTTAAACTCCCTGCATGAATCTGCAATCTGAACAGTTCGATCTCGAAAGCACTGAAGACGTTCAGGAGTTCTATCACAGTCGCGGTTGGACTGATGGATTTCCTGTGGTTCCTCCCACTCCTGAATCTATACAGGCCTGTCTGGACTGGGTGCACATGACGCCGGATGAGCTTATCGGGATCGAACCAGTACGAGAGCGCAGCATCACTGCGGAAAAGCTCGCGATTAATGCGGTAATGGCCGGTTGCCTGCCGATGCATTTCCCCGTGGTTGTTGCTGCCTGGATGGCGCTGCTGAAAGAAGAATTTTTGTTGCACGGCACAACTGCGAGCACCGGGGGTTGCGCCATCTTCATGGTAATTAACGGCCCGGTAAGAAAAGAAATTGGATGCCAGTCTGAATTTAACGTATTGGGCAGCAGCGACAGAGCGACATCGGTAATTGGCCGTGCAATACGCTTGGGATTGATAAATTTGTTAGATGTGAGTCCTGGCGCGATTGATCGATCCACATTAGGCCATCCTGGCAAGATCAGTTATTGCGTTGCCGAAGATGAAGAAGGCACGGAATGGCAATCCTTAGCTGAAATTCGAGGACTGCCAAATGACGTGTCCGCCGTAACGGTTTTTGCCGCCAGTTCTCCTCGGCAGATAATGAATGAGTGGACCAAGGATCCGAAAGAAATTCTCGATACTTATGCCGCGGAAATGAAAGCAAATATGCTGAGCTACTCTATTTGGGCAGGTAATTACGCTATCGTCGTTCCGAAGCAACATCGAGATCTGTTGCAACAAGCGGGCTGGTCTAAGACCGATGTTGCAAACTACCTTTTCGAAAAAGCCCGAATTCAGCGAAAAGAATGGGCCGCTGTTGGCAAAGCTTCGGTAGTAAGAGACAAAGGCGATACAGAATATTGCGCCTTGGCTTCTCCCGATCATCTATTAGTAGTAGCTGCTGGTGGCCCTGCCGGCGGCTTTGGCGCTATCATCCCTCCCTGGCTCGGAACCAAGAGTCAGGCAGTCACACTAGCTATCGGTGCTTGTGTCGACTGTGAAGTGTAATTCAGCATAAAGGAATTATCTCCATGGCGCTTACGGTGCTCAATCCAACTATTGAACTGCAAGCCGAAAATTTCGAACTCGCCCCGCGGCTAAGTACTTTAGATGGCAAAACCGTTGGCTTTATCTCCAACGGCAAAGAAGGAACTGATGGTTTTTTTAAACATTTGGATAACTTGCTGCGCGAGAAATTCAAAGTTGCTGACATCATCTGGGAAACCAAATCGAACTACAGCGCCCCCGCTGAGGATGACATTATCGAACGAGCACAGGCTTGGGATCTTGCGGTAACTGGCCTGGGTGACTGAGGCAGTTGCTCATCGTGCAGTTTGCATGATGCTGTCAGTAGCGAACGAAACGGCACACCTGCACTTGGTGTTATGACTAACAATTTCATTAGCGCAGCAGAATTGATGGCCCGGGTGTTGGGTTCACTGAACTATCAATTCGCTGTAATCGATCATCCCGTTAGTAGCGCCACAGATGATGAACTTGCAGCGAAAGCTGAGCAGACTCTGCAAGCCATCGACGAGCTAATACTTCAGAAGTAAACAGTTATGACTATCGACTTAAAAGACATTCAGGCTGCAGCTGAACGAATCCGTTCTGCCGTTGTCGAAACTCGTTTTGAAAAATCCCAAACTCTTTCTTCTATATTAGAGAGCGAGATCTATCTTAAGTTTGAGAATCTGCAATTTACTTCATCGTTTAAAGAGCGTGGTGCGCTGAACAAACTTCTGCAACTTTCAGATGAACAAAAAAAGGCAGGAGTGATTGCTATGTCTGCGGGCAATCACGCAAAAGCCGTGGCTTATCATGGTCAACGGCTTGGCATCCCAACCACTATCGTCATGCCTAAGAACACACCGAATGTTAAAGTTGAAGACACGCAGAACTTTAATGCCGAAGTAATCTTGGAAGGATCATCGCTGGACGAAGCCGCGAGCCATGCACAGGAAATAGCAGCAGCGAAAGGCTTAACTTTTATTCATCCCTATGATGATGAACAGATAATGGCCGGCCAGGGAACAATTGCTTTGGAGATGATGGAAGCGAATCCTGATTTGGAAGTAATAGTAGTGCCGATAGGAGGCGGTGGGTTAATCAGTGGAATAGCGATCGCCGCTAAGGAGATTAAACCGTCCATTCGTATCATTGGCGTCGAAGTCGAGGGTTATCCATCTGTTAACAACGCCATGACCGGCACTGACACACCTTGTGGCGGTACCACAATCGCTGAGGGCATCGCAGTAAAGCAACCAGGTGAACTCACTCTTCAAGTTATAAAGAAACTAGTGGATGACATTATCGTCGTGAGTGAAGAGTCGATTGAAGATGCGATTGATCTGCTAGTTACTATTGAGAAAACGGTGGCGGAAGGGGCTGGCGCCGCTTCGCTAGCCGCTGTCATGACAAAACCTGAATTGTTTAAAGGGCAACAAACGGCAGTGCTTTTGTGTGGCGCAAATATCGATTCCCGTATTCTCGCTTCGGTGCTTATGCGACGGCTGGTGCGCAAAGGCCGCATCGTGCGCTACTTGATCAAGATTTCTGATTCTCCCGGAACTCTCTCGGATGTGACTCAACTAATCGGTGAACTGGGAGGTAATATTTTAGAAGTGTCACACCAGCGCATGTTCTCCAGCGTCCCGGTTAAAGAAGCCGATCTCTATCTTACTGTTGAAACTCGGGACGCCAGTCAGGCCGACAAGATTCTAAATTCTCTGCGCGAGAATGGTTATAACTCTGAGATTATCTAAACCCCAGTTTACCAACCACACTGCCGACCTTGGTTCTGCTCTTCGAGCCAGATTTGCAACGGCGCAAAATAATCGATAATCGCCGAGGCATCTAATTCAGGTTGGCCGGTTATCTCTTCCATCGCTTCCTGCCAGGGCCTGCTTGCACCCATTTCCAACATTGCCTGAAGTTTCTGCCCGGCAGCTTCGTTGCCATAAATAGAACATCGATTTAATGGTCCGTCATGCCCTGCGGTATCGCAAAGTGCTCGATGAAACTGAAACTGTTGGATGTAGGCTAGAAAGTAACGCATGTAAGGCGTGTTGCCAGGTACATGGTACTTCGCACCTGGATCGAAATGGGATTCATTGCGTGCAACTGGCGGTGTTATTCCTTGATACTCTTCTCTTAACGCCCACCAGGCTTCATTGTAATTTTCAGGGGCGACAGTGCCGTTGAATACCTGCCAGCGCCATTGATCCACAACCAGGGCAAAAGGCAGGAAGGCGATCTTGTCCAGGGCGAGATTGAGTAAGTAGCCAAGGTCACCTTTGACGCCCGGTTCCTCTTCCAACCAACCGATGTCTACCAGGTAACGTGGCGTAACCGATAGTGAAATCACGTCACCGGTTGCCTCGTGAAAACCGTCATTGGCACTGCCTTGAAACAGCACTGGTTGTTCTTTATAGGCACGTTGGTAAAAATTATGACCGAGCTCATGATGAACAGTTGTAAAATCTTCTGCGCTCATGTCGATGCACATTTTGATTCGCAGATCGTCCTGCCCATCCATACTCCAGGCACTGGCGTGGCACACCGCCTGATGATCAACCGGCTCGAGAAACATCGATCGGTCCCAAAATGTATCCGGTAAGGGTTCAAATCCTAAAGACGTGAAAAAACGTTCGGCGGTTTCCACCATCTCAATTTCGTTATCAAGATTTTCCTGAACCAGCTGATTCAGATCGTAGCCCAAATCCGATGTCTCTGGTTTAACTAGGTCATATAAACTGGTCCATTGTTGCGCCCATTGATTTCCTAACAGATGTGCTGGGATCGGACCATTGGCTGGAACTACATCGTCACCGTAATAATTATTCAAACCATCGCGCACGTGACAATGAAGCGCATCGTACAAAGGCTTTACTCTTTGCCATTGATCGTTGGCATCAGCCATAAAATCATCGGCGTCCATGTCATATTTCGAACGCCAGAATACACTGAGGTTGTCATAGCCGAGTTCCTGAGCACCTTCATTGCCGATCTCAACCTGTCGCTGATATAAGTCTCGCATTGGTGGACTCACATCGCGCCAGCCAACCCAAATTTCTTCCAGTTCAGCAGGGTCGCGACTTTCGCGCATCAGATTTTCCATCTGGTCGCCAGTTAGACATTGCTCTTCGCCATTAACGTCTCGACAGTACTGACCGGAGCCATACATTGCGGACATACGAGATCCTATTTCAGCCAGCTCTCCTGTTTTCTCTGAATCTTGTGGCGCCGGGAAGACGAGTACCTGCTTCAGTAATTCGAGCTTTCGGCGGTCTTGTTCGCTTAATGCAACACCGTTATAGCGCGCCGCTTCGTTGGCGAGATTTACAGACAATTCAGTGAAGCGTTGTGAAACAGTCGCCTCTGCGACCTGGCTGTCATAGCTGATATTGGTTTGTGCGAGCCAGGAAACGTGAGCCAGTTCTTTACCGAGAGTTTCAAGGCTCGCTTCAGCGTCGGCAATAAAGGCTTGTGCTTCGGCAACGCTTGGTATCGTTACTGTAGTCTGTATTTCTGCAACTGAACTTGTACTGGTCTCTTCTTGCTCGGCCTGGCCACAGGCAGTAAGCAGAGCAAGAACTAGCGTGCCAAACAGCGCTTTTCCAAATGGAAATGAAATTTGATTCGTCATGGGCAAATTTATCCGGTTCAAAACTAAGAATTAGCACTGAGGGTAATTTGATTCGAGTAGCGAATCAACCAGATGAATTGCAAAAGTTAATTGGAAGATTTTACAGGAAAGGGGGACACTGGCAAATCCACCTAGTAGATCAGACTTGGTCCGTTTTCAGGTTAGAATCGAAAATTGGCGTCGATGTATTCCTTGCTGCATCCTTCAAACTTCATCAAGCCATCAAAAGGTGTTTTGATAGAAAGCCCCAAGATTCATCTTTTCGGAGTATTGGAATCGCCTGCTAGAAAAAATGCGGCACCAGCGATGAAGAAAATAGCTAATTCCATGGAAATCTCCTTTCTACCAATCACACTGCCGCCCTTGGTTTTGTTGATCGAGCCAATGTTCAATTGTTTAAAAAAAATGTTACCAAATCGATTCATGGACAATATCCATGAACTGCACAAGTATAAGCTAACACATACCACACCGCTGGAATAGCATTGCCAAAAAAGAAAAGAACGAACACTGTTATTTTCGAATTTGTTACTTTTCTATAAGCATTTAAAGTAATTAGCAAGTATGCACCCAATGATAAAGCCACAAAAAGAGCCACCCAATCAAAGACACTGCTTATCAACCCTGAATTCAGTAAAAACGAACCCGATATATACGCGGCAAGCAGCCCATAAGTAACTGCCAAAGATATTAAAAAGTTTGCTAGAAAATTTAATAATCTCAATTTTGGTTTCTCTAGTCGTATGTTACTAATGATTGATACTAAAGTGTCTAAGGCATCAGATTTGTCGATCCGGGTGCCTTTAGTATTGCGACCGGACGCAAAAATCCAAGTAGAGTAACTCCATTAAAAGCGTATGTATTGCTATTCCTAACAAGCAGTACATAATCTATTTGACTGGAATTTGTATCACTGGCGTAACTATTTAAAACGTTATGTATAACTCCAGCAGGCGTTTGAGAGCTGTCGACGTATCCTACATATTGCCGATCGACTATTGGTTTCACAATATCTTCAAATTCTACTTCAGTAACTGGATCAATTTCAAAATCTGCAATCATTTTTCCCCAGCCTCCGAATCCTGGTAAAGGCGGCTTGAATTCTGGTTGCACTGCAGTAACGAATTGCTGGCCAACACGAGTTCTAACAGAAATATAAGTATGGTGATTGCCAAGAGCTAGAGGAGTATAAACCAATTCAACCCAATGATTTACATGTGTAGGAGGTGGAATGAATTGGTTTTCACTGTAATCTAATACAAGTCTGCCTATTAGCTTACCGAGATTAATTACGTCTACTTCGTTATTTATAGAATGATTTACACCTAGCTGATCTTCAAGAATGGAAAAAACATAGTCGAGATTTGTATTCGTACTTGCTTCTTCTTCCGCGTAAAATTTGTCAATTAATGCAAGAAGATCTATTGATCCTATTTCTAGCCCTGTGTAGTCAGGAAAGTCTTCAGTAACAATCTCATAGCTAGAGATTCCCGGATCTACATTGCAAAAATTTGGGACTTCTGCGGCATATGAATCCACCGTGAAACCATCAACCAATATAGGAGAGGAGCACAAGCCGTTTATCAAATCAAACAGATATATTGTGTTTACATTATTACTGTCTCTTAAGTATGTAACTGAGTTGACTGAACTAACTGGCAATAGTGCTAAATATTGCGTTGGATTCGTTAAATAGCCCGCAAGATGTGAAAAATAATTTTTAAATGACGCATCGATTTCTTTATGGCTAATAGGTTCACTTTGACCGATTGACCCTGCGTAAACAACTGTATCTAGTCTTCCCACATTGATCGAGGTGTTTTCTAGGCCTTGGATTACTAAATCTTGAGAGCCATCTTGATTTATATCACCAATTTCAATCGGATACTGGCTAGTCATGTGGACATCTAAAGCATCAACTTGAGCTTGTGAAGGATACTTTTCTAATTGGTAAAATTGACCTACTTGGGGATCTGAATCCATTCTTAGAATGAATGGTGATACCCCTGCAAAGTTTCCATCGCTATCATCACGCACAATGAGTAAATCATCTGTTCCTAGCGCTCCAAAAATCTCATAGGATTCATCGAATCCGACTAAGTTTATTCCAGTTGGAAATGCTGGATCTGTTCCATTTATACACTCATCAACATTGGAAACTCCGTCACCATCGGAATCAACTGCGCCACCGTCAGAGCTATCAAGCGGATTAAATCCGTATGTAACCTAACAACTATCGGCCATGCCATCGTTGTCATCATCCAAGTCGATTACATCGATGCTTCCATCACTATCAGTATCAGTGGCGCTGGTGACTAAAAGAGGATCTAACCCGTACGCAACCTCAAACCCATCCAACAATGAATCTCCATCCGTATCTGAATCCAGCGGATCAGTTCCCAATGCATCCTCATCAGCATCACTTAATCCATCATTATCATTATCCTGAATCACACCCGGATCATTTGGCTCTACATTTGTAGGACAACTCGATGCGCCAGTCACACTTACTGCTATTGTATCTGCAACACTTCCACCATCGCCGAAACAGGTTACCTCAAGATCGAAACTCGTAGCACCACAAATTGGAGCAATATAGAACTCATTGTTGATAATTCCGCCCGTGCCACCGGCTGTGCAGTAATTCGAATTTGTTGTACTCCAAGACAATGTGTAAGCAGCATCAGTCTGAAGACTGAGTGTACTAGCTAAACTAATTGTTGGTGGCGGTGTGCTTGTACCCTGTTCAGTCACATGAATTCTTATTATGTTGGAGTTATATGTATCGCCATCGATTGTAACTTCAGTATAAAGGCTGTATACGCCTGGATTTACCTCGCTTGCGGAAACCTGAAATGGATAATGTCCTTCACCTTCATTGTCAAATATGTGTGTGGCTGATTCACCGTTATTGCCAATTGCAAACAGTTTGATCTTTTCAATAGTGTTAACAGATGGAACACCGCCAACTTGAGTAACAATCGAAATGCTATCGGTAGACGTAAATTTCAACGACTTGGTGCTACTGCCAGTAAATTCAGCATCTAGTGTAATTTGTGGTCTAACATTACTTTGTAGCCTGAAACTTCCTATTTCCTCTCCAGAGTTGTCTAAATAACTCGCCTTGATAATGTACTCATCAAGGGGAACAGCTTCAAAATCAGGAAAAATTTCTCTTGCACTAACTGTAACTTCCTTTGTTTGAGTTGGTTGATCTATATCGAAGTCCGTAATTGGCTGGCCAATCGGTGTGTAGTTTTGTGGATCATTTACAAATGCTACACTAAATTCCACTTCAGTAACGGTCATAGGGATATTGTCAAATGTGTAAACAATCCCTTCATAGGCATCAAAAGACATTGCTTTGCAGGCAATTGCAGAATTAACTATTTCAAGCGCTGAAATGTCGATGTAATCGATTCCACTAAATTCAGTGACTAGATCCATTCCCTGGCCAATATCGCCCTGACCATTATTGTCAATATCAGAATTCTCGAATGCATTGTTTGGAAACGCATCAGTGTTATCTCCAACGCCATCACCGTCAGTATCTAACCATTCGTGCATGTTCAAAGGAAATGCATCTGCGTTGTTTCCAACGTTGTCGCCATCTGAATCTTCCCATTCGTTTCCATCAAAGGGGAAAATATCGAAATTGTCTGCTACGCCATCTCCATCCATGTCTCCAGGACCATTAGGATCGATTGATGTGGTGGTCACACTCCAATCTAGTTCAATGCCTCCTCCACCACCTATGTCTGGCCCAATTGTAAGGCGCGCAGCGCTAGTTGTGGCTAAATTTGGTGAAGTTGTCATTCGAAGTTGAATAGTATCTCCCGGTACCACGGGCGCTCCGGCAAGAGTACTCATGTCCCGTAATTCCACTGAGCGATAGGGCTCCCCATTTACCGATACTTGAACTAATCCACTGACACCACTTATGGGCGTAATTCCTGTCATCATTTCGCCAACAAAACCATCTACAATTATTGCGTCAGACGTGACAAGAGTACTCAATGGAAGCTGGCTAGAGTCACTAAATCCGTAACTAATCGGATTAGGAAACGGATCTTGATCGTCTGGAATACCATCGCCATCAGCATCATTTGGTCCATTAGCAACTGTTACAGAAATTTCAGAAGCATCGCTGCAATGGTATTTTTGACCGTCATGGCAGGCGTAGACTTGGCAGAGATAGGTCCCGTCTGGTTTATCAATAATTACCAGACTTTCATCTTCATAATTTCTTGTGGCATTTGGACCGCTAAAAGAAAGAGAGGCACCGTTTTCAGTAACGATAAAACCTTCAGGTTGCGGTCCAGAGAGAGAAGACTCCCATGTTAGTGAATAGCTACCATCTGAACTCTGAGATTCCGATGATGATAAATTTTGAGGCGCTTCCGGAGGATCGAGAATACAGTCTTCAACAAATGTAAATGTATAACTGTTGCTTCCGAGCGGAGAAGATAAACTGTTTGACGTAATTCCGTTTCTTGTAGATCCTGTGTACGGTGCTTGGGGATTAGACACATTAAGTGTGACAATCGCAGATTCCCCATCGGCAACAATTCCAGCGTGGATAGCAGCCTTCTGAATCGTGCTACCGCCATCATATACATCAGTTCCAAAAATGGATCCAGAAGCATTTTTATCCCCTGTCAAATATCTTGTCGAAGAACCACTATAAGCAGCAGCATTGGTTAGGAAAGGAATGTGATTTGCAGTGCAAAGAGTGGATAAAGTACTAGGCAAAGGTCCAGTAGTGTTATCGACTACAACAGTAAATTGAGCGGCGGCACTACAATTATACGCGGTACCTTCATTGCACGCGTAGACTTCGTATTCATATATACCGTTCGGTTTTCCACTGACAATCAATGCTGTATCTTCATAATTTCTCGTTTCTGGAAACGACAATGAATTTCCATTTTCTAAAACGAGATATCCGTCAGGAAGTGGCCCGCTACTTGACTGATTCCAACTTAGTGAAAAATTCCCATCGTGACTTTGACTTGAAGTGGATGTTAAATTTTCTGGAGTCTCTGGTGCGTCACCAGTACATGCATGCACGAACGCTAATGTGAAACTACTTCGATTGTTGGTCGTGATGCCATTACTTGAAACGCCATTCTGAGTTGAAGCAATATATGGCGGGGAAGGAGCAGCTTTGATGATGTCTATAACCGCAGACTGTCCATCTGCTAACACCCCAGCATGCACTACAGTTTTTGCTATTTTGCTTGCTGACCAATAAGTATCGGTTCCATAGACGAGTCCAGTTACCGAAACATCTGCAGTAACTACCCTAAGGTTGCTACCATCAGGTAGTAAGTTCGCATTTTCTGGTGCAGCAGAATAAGTTGAACAATCCGCGCCAGGTGTTCCTGGATAAGGCCCCTCACTTGCTATTGCAGTAGGCGAGAAATTCGATGCCAATATGATTAAAAAGATGGAAGCGAAGAAAATCCAATTTTCTAATTTCAAATAGCTCGAATTTCTTAGATTCGTTTTTTTGCAGTATGGATTGAGTCTTAAACTTTGTTTGAGCAGCTGGAATGTAAGAATGCAAAGCAATTTTTTGTGTGAGGACGTACGAACTACTCTCATTGAAACACTCCATCTTTTTCAATTTTGTTATCAGAGAATTATTGAGAACTAGACAATGAAGCATGCCGCGAGGCTCGCAATCTAGTTTGTGTCCTAGTTGCCCTTGATGGGGCGAAATGATGCGCCTTAAAGAAGGTCAATGATCCGTGATCTAACATCTCATTCACCACATTCGAAATTCTGCAATCCCTTCACGTTCCCCTGCATAATTCTTCAAATTTAGTCTCTCTTCGCCTAGATTCTTATCTCCGACTTAAGAAACTGTCAATCACAACATTGAAAAAAGCAATTCACCATTTTTGCACAGCGAATTTTTCTGCTTTTGGCAGCGTTCACCATTTTTGCACAGCTTGTTTTTCGCCCAATTCAGACTATTGGACGTCAGATTCAAGCATCAATATATGATTTGAGAAGATTCGATCAAAAATGGTTAGATTCCACACTTGGAAATAAGAAAGCTGACGAGCCCTACTTTCCGCTCGGTCTATATCTCATCCCAGTGCGGTGTCAGAAAACTGAGGAAATTCTAGTAAAACTTACTAATTCGATTTTTCAGGAAAGCATTGCACTTTCTCTGAGTTAAAAGAAAAGTCTTTTGGGGATGACTTTATAGCCATCCCCCATTGTTTATTCCATTGAATCGCTATCGCTAGTTTGAGCCTTTTCTGACTCCTGGCTATCTTCATAGGCTTTAAAGACCAGATAGACACCTAATAGTAATGGTCCCACCGGCCACCATTCTTCTAACCATTCCAGCGAGAATCCCATGGCGGTATTGGAAAGCGCTACGATGCCAAATACGATAAGGATCGCTCCGCCTAAGAAACTCCCTCTATTGCCATTAAATACACCTTCTGACATGTCATCAGGCAATATCATCTGCTCAACGCCGTCCAACGCCAGGTTGTACATAGTCGCTCGGCGCGAAGCGTCGATAATATTGTAGAACTCAAAAAAGAGCAGAAAAATTATTCCTAGCGGATTTAGTGCAGTCTGACCTTGGGTTCCAACTAAAAAAGTAAATACAGAACCGGCTATTAGCACGTTGGTAAATCCTCTCTTGTAATAACCCACGTATACCTGCCCAAGCCCTGGCATTAGAGAGAGAAAACTGGCCATTAACGGTGACTTCCGACGTGGATCGGTGGCCAGGAATTGTCTATTTAACTGAGATTGGTTAGTCATATTGGTCTCACTCGTTTCTGAATCATTTACTTCTTCATTCATTCCGTCAAGTGTTGCTGCTTGTGAAGTACTCATACTCTGTCTCCTGCTTAATCTGCTTAATCATCAACAGAAAAATTAAAAATTGAATTGCTATACCAGTTAGTAATGGATTCACGAAGGGCAATTCGATTTTGTTGAGAAGCATCTCTGCGATCTTCTAAAAAAGAACGACTCGCCGTGGAAAAATTCTGAAATTGTTCACTTACGACTACTGGAATACTATCCATTCCCGCATTTACGTTGCTCTGAAAGTCTTCTATTCGCTCCTGAACCACTTCTGGACTAACTAATGGAAGTGCATCGGCCTGGGCACTAAACACTATTCCCGTTGGAACGCCGAAAAAGCTTGTCCATAGCACCGTTGCTGCAAATGCGGCTTCGATGGGAAAGCGCGGTCTTCGCATCAATTGAACGAATAGAGCCTGAAAATCTATGCCAGTAAGTCTTTTTAAAATGGACTCCGCTGGCTCAACTTCCAGCGTTTGCGCCAACACCAGCTTGATAAAATTCGGAGAAGGGCTTATTTCAGCTAATGCCCCTAACTCGGCATCCAATATCTGTAGAGAGACCTGTGTCGCCTGGCAATTCTCACAATCTTGCAGATGATTTTTGAGCAATTCTGTTTGCAGTGGGTCGAGCTTCAGCTCCAGATAATCACAAAGCATAGCTTCGCTTTGCTGACAGGCATCGAGTCCTACATCCTGCAAGATGCTTTGAGAAAATCCTGCTTTAAGTTTAATTGAGTGATCTAATTCAGATTCAACTAACGCCGACCATAGAGTTAGACAACTCTCACACTCGGCAATGTGATTTCCGCAGTGCTCGTGCTCAGTCTCAGACAGCTCACCTGCGATAAATTCCTTAATCACTGTTTTAAATTTCTCGCAATTCATTTTAATTGCCCGACGCCTTTATTTTGAACTGTGAGAAATTGCTCAGCGCTTTCGCTAACTTTATCTTTGCTCTATTGGACCGGGACTTAATCGTACCTGTTGGCATTTCTAACACTGCAGCAACATCTTCGGTTTTTAGACCCTGTATGTCTTTAAGCAACAAGATGTCTTTGTTGGTTTGATCAAATTTGTCTATGGCCTGATACAACAATTCTTTGCGCTGCTCCTCGACAGTCCCCTCTTCAGGGCTCTCTATTCCATCGGCTATTGTTTCAGGCTCAACTTCTGCATCGGATTCATATTTCATTTTGGTTTTCGATTTTCTTAATCGATCCAGGCAACAGTTCCTGGCAATAGTAAGCAACCAGGGAAGAAATGATTGAGCGCTCGAATGAAACTGACCCAAATTTCGATAGAGCTTAATAAACACTTCCTGGGCAGCGTCTTCAGATTTATCTTTTAGCATGTAGAAAGCCACACCGAATACTTTACCTTGATACGCCTTGATCAAAGCCTCCCAAGCCAGCGCATTTCCTTGCTGACATGCCTTTATAGTCTGATCCAGATTTTCCAAACTGGGCCCCTGTTTTGGGAGATTTTCCCATCTCTTACTGAATTAAACGAAAATTGTCGAAAAAGGTTCCTTGGTCGCCAGCCTATTTAGCCTTCATTTTTAGCAGATATCAGGAAAATAGAGCAAAACCGACTAAACAGACAAGCGCTTAGAAGCAAACGGCCCAGTAAATACGGGGCTTCACAGCTATAATCTAGCTATTAAGCTGCCTATATATGGCGCGATTATGAGAATCGGATTTCTCGAGAAGGAACGAGTATGGAACGCACTAATCCCAAAGCCAGGGACTTGTCACTGCAACAATCCCAAGATGTTGCTCTCTCTTACGATTTCGAACATTACGCTAAGCTACATAGCCCTGCAATAGACAAGGCTCGTGCCAGTATTGAAATTGGCAGTTTCGAAATCGCCTATAACCAGCTTAAACAACTCGAAGCTGATGAAATAATCGCTACCCAACTCGGGCAATTGCAACAGAATATTTATAATTGCATTGAATCGATAAACAATATCTTCCTGATCGAATCGATTGAAGATCTTCGTCAAGACGTGATGCATTACCGTCAACAGCCACATAAGAATGGCGCTGCTATCCTGGGCTTGTGCATAAAGCTGATACGCTTCAAATACCACGATTCAGAAGACGCCTTTTCGCTACAACAAATTGCCCAAGACGAGTTTCTCTTGGATTGCCTGGCGAATGACTACTATCCTGATGTAGACATCGAACGCTTCCTCACTGACATTCGTCGGCAGCTTTTGTTGAGCAGCGTTAAAGACTTGGAAATCAATGAAACCTATTTGCCGCTATATCAAACGGTGGCATTACAAGGATATTTGACAGACTACGCGTTTTACATTCGCGACGACGAACAGGAAGTGGTGAATTCCTTGAACGATGAGCTGGGAAATATTCTTTCTGCGAGCGAATGTTCGCTGGAAGATATTGCAAACATCATGCTGCTAATTTCTATGTACCAGCCGTTGGTTTCAACTAATGCCCACCCGGCCTTGCAAGGATTACAATCTGAGCAATTGCCAGATTACCTACAGGACATATTCTCTTTAACTTATTTGGAGCCACTCGACCTGGAATCGAAGGCAACAAAAGTAATTGCTCTTGGCAAAGTGAACGACGCATCAAAGCATGTTCAAGATCAATACGAAGAGAGCCCTTATCCCCGCTACAGTCGAGTAAATTACTCGCCTACACCGGTAAATTATCGTGCTCGCAGTCCCCACCTTAAGGATAGCTCGATCAATCTAGATGTATTGGATTCAATGCCACTAGAGATTCTCGTAGCGGGATGCGGGACAGGATTTCATCCAATTCAAATAGCAAAATCCTGTGAACACGCGAATGTAACTGCGATCGATATAAGTCGAAAAAGTCTCGCCTATGCGCAACGATTAAAAGGCGCTTACGATGCGAACAATTTGCAAATCTTCCAGGCGGATATTTTAGAGCTTGTGCAGATATTCAATGCAAAAAAACAACGCTTTCATGTCATAGAATGTCTAGGAGTATTGCATCACCTAAAAGATACTAACGCGGGTTTGGCGGCACTAGTCGACCTACTCGTTCCGGGAGGGGTATTGAATCTTGGCCTCTACAGCAGTATCGCAAGGGGCAGCATTACCCATATACGCAAGCTTAATGAAAAAGTCGGCATGCAAGCTAGCGATACGAATATTCGACAGTTTCGCAGACAGCTGGTTGACCAATGTAACAATGAAGAGCTAAAGCAACTTTTTTATTCTCAGGATTTTTTCAATCTGAATGGATGTAGAGACCTGCTCTTTAATAGTCAGGAAACTTGTTTCACCATTCCTGAAATCGCAGCGCTACTTGAACGGGCCAACTTAGAGTTTCTCGGTTTTAATTTTGAAAATGGAGAAGCAGAACAACACTATCGAATGATGTTTCCTGCAGAAAAAACATTGAGAAATTTGGAGTATTGGCACCAGCTGGAAGTTCAGCATCCGCAGACATTTAACAAAATGTACCGGTTTCATTGTCAGAAACCCATTTAAGGAATTAGCAAAGGGACTACGTGGCCAGAAGCAGAATAATTACACTTATTGCAATCAGAGAGATACCTAAATATTCTCGCGTAGAAATCTTTTCCCCAAAATATAGATAGGTAATCAGCAAGCTGACGACGAATTCTGTTTGCCCCAGAGTCTTTACAATGGCTGCATTTTGCAGACTCATCGCGGTGAACCAACCTACCGAACCTGCCACGCTGGTAAATCCTACGAACGTGCAAGCACCAAGGTTGTTCATTATCAGTGCTAGTTGCTCTCGTTCCTTTAGGTATATCCAAGCAAAGCAGATCAAAGTCTGCAGCACTACCATGTAAGCTAACACCGCAGCCGCCGTTAGTATTCTTGGAGCATCGATGGAGAGTGAAGCGTCTCTTATCCAGAGAGAAGCTAGCGCAAAGCCGAGGCCAGCACCGATTCCATAACGAATACTTTCATTATCAGAAAGATCTTTAAAAGTGACCTTCCAGTTGCTGGCTACAAGTAATCCCACTACACCAATCACCACTGACAAATAACCCAAGACTGAAAGCGCTGCGGAAAAAAATAGGCTGCCTAATACTGCGGTTAGTATGGCTTCTGTTTTTGCCAAGGCAGTTCCTACGGCAAAGTTTTTAAGAGTTAGCGCCTTAATTAAACAGATCGTTGCTAAGATTTGAGAGATTCCCGCGAGCGCACCCGATTGGAAAAATTGCCAATGCAATTCAAATACTTCTGGCCGGTAAGATTGCCAAACAAAATAGAGATAAATAAGAGCGAACTTTATGCCAAAGAGAAATCTGACTAGAGTTGCCGCTTGAATTGAAAGGCGATTGGCTAATTGTTTTTGAGCGGCTGTGCGGATCGACTGCATCACAACAGCCAGTAAGGTAAAGACAATCCATGTTTCCATTAATTCACTATACAAATGGGATACCCATAAAACAATTGATAACTTCAGGCGCATATAGCTCGAGGAATGAAAATGTGGATTCTAAATTGCCTCAATGCCGGGATCGCCACGAAAAATCAGGGCTGTAGAAATAGTCGAAACAGGCACATAGCACCGAAATACGCTAAAATGACCAATGCGCCAGGATCAGGCGTGCATGTAAAGTGGGGGGATATCTGTGAGTGTGGTTGATTTCAGCCAGGCTGCCAAAAAGCATTCTGCAAACACCGAAACTGCTGGCAAACGAAACTGGGTGCGTTTTTTAACCGCCGCCAGTTTGTTCGATGGCCATGATGCAGCGATTAATATCATGCGCCGAATATTACAGAGTAGTGGCGCTGAGGTTATTCATCTTGCCCACAATCGTTCGGTGCAAGAAATTGTCGAAGCAGCGGTGCAGGAAGATGTCGATGCCATCGCAATTAGTTCCTACCAGGGCGGTCACATCGAATATTTCAAATATTTAGTCGATCGACTAAAAGAATTGGATGCTGCTCACATAAAAGTTTTCGGTGGTGGTGGCGGCGTCATCATTCCCGAAGAAATCGAAGCCCTGCATAATTACGGCGTTTCCAAAATTTATACTCCTGCAGACGGTCAAGAACTTGGACTGCAGGGCATGATTGATGACATGCTGGAAAGAAGCCGCATTGATTCTACCAAGGAAGCAAAACCTGATTTAGATGCTCTTGCTCCCGGCAATCGAATCGACTTAACAAGGGTTATCAGTGCAATTGAAAATGGTAACTACGATGAAAACGAACTTGGCAGTCTCATTGAGAAAGCCGCCTCAATTTCTCAAACTCCGATTCTAGGAATTACCGGAACTGGCGGGGCCGGTAAAAGTTCATCGACAGATGAAATTGTGCGTCGCTTTCGAGAAGATGCAAAAGATTCCTTGAACATTGCCATCCTGGCAATAGATCCCACCCGGAAGAAAACCGGTGGCGCACTATTGGGTGATCGTATTCGCATGAATGCGATTAATCATCCAAATATCTTTATGCGCTCACTGGCAACACGGGATGCACGAATCGAAGTACCCGAGAACTTAAATGCCATTCTAGCGGCAATTAAAGTTTCTGGATTTGACCTGATCATCGTCGAAACGCCAGGAATAGGACAAGGGGATGCAGGCATAGTGCCCTATGTCGATGTATCGCTCTATGTCATGACGCCGGAATTCGGTGCAGCAAGTCAATTAGAAAAAATCGACATGCTCGATTTCGCCGATGTCTTTGCAATCAACAAGTTTGATCGAAAAGGCAGTGAAGATGCCCTGCGCGATGTGTCTAAACAGGTCCAGCGCAATCGCGAGGCTTTTACCCAGGCTCCCGAGGATATGCCTGTATTTGGCACCATTGCCTCGAAATTTAATGACGATGGCATTACCGCGCTCTATCAGGCACTGCTTATTGAACTGGAAGCAAAAGGTCTGAAAAATTTTGCAAGAAACTTGGAAACAGTAGACGTCAAAGTTTCAACTCAACGTGCTCTCATCATTCCTGCACAGCAACAACGTTATCTTGCAGAGATTGCAGAGGAAGTTAGGAATTATCACGACATTGTTGAGCAACAGGTAAGGATTGCCCGCGAACGACAACAGTTGCAAGCCAGTAAAGCAATGCTCGATGCCGAGTCAAAAGAAAGTGGCGGTCTCGATGCGCTGATAGCAAAAAAAGAAGAACAGATTGATCATCGCGCTAAACGATTATTGGAAACCTGGCCGGAAGTGCGTGAGGCCTATTCAAGTGAAGAATTCATCGTTAAAGTTAGAGATCGCGAAATTCGCACGCCACTCACACGGCAATCATTGTCCGGCACAAATATTCCTCGCGTCGCCTTACCCCGCTTCGAAGATCATGGCGCACTACTTAAGTGGCTTTTGTTGGAAAATGTTCCTGGTAGATTTCCCTATACCGGCGGCACCTTTCAGTTTAAACGGGATTCCGAAGATCCTACCCGGATGTTCGCCGGCGAAGGTGATGCATTTAAAACCAACCGACGCTTTAAGCAATTATCGGAACACTCGGACGCCAAACGCTTATCGACAGCGTTCGACTCAGTAACTCTCTATGGTTTCGATCCAGCGATTCAGCCAGATATCTATGGCAAGGTCGGCAACTCCGGAATTTCCATTGCCACTTTAGATGACATGAAAGCGCTCTATGATGGATTTGATCTTTGCAATCCATCGACATCCGTATCCATGACTATCAATGGTCCCGCACCTACTATCCTTGCGATGTATTTGAATGCAGCCATCGATCAACGGGTCGATGCCTTTGTTCAGGAAAACGAACGACAACCAGACGAGCAAGAATGGCAAGAGATAAAAAAATACACTTTGGAAAATGTGCGCGGCACGGTGCAGGCGGATATTCTTAAAGAAGATCAGGGCCAGAACACCTGTATTTTCTCTACTGAATTTAGTTTGCAAGTAATGGGCGACATCCAGGAATATTTCACCCAGAATAACGTTCGAAATTTTTACTCCGTTAGCATCTCCGGTTATCACATCGCGGAAGCCGGTGCGAATCCAATCTCACAACTTGCCTTCACCCTGGCCAACGGTTTTACCTTTGTTGAAGCCTATCTCGCACGAGGCATGCAAGTGGATGACTTCGCCCATAATCTCTCGTTCTTTTTCTCCAATGGTATGGATCCGGAATACACAGTTATAGGACGAGTAGCACGGCGCATATGGGCAGCAGCCATGCGCTTCCGTTACGGGGCGAATGAGAGAAGCCAGAAACTGAAATATCACATTCAAACTTCGGGCCGATCATTGCATGCACAGGAAATGTCTTTCAATGACATTCGAACTACCCTACAGGCGTTAATCGCGGTTTATGACAACTGTAATAGTTTGCATACCAACGCATATGATGAGGCGATTACGACTCCTACTGAGGAATCGGTGCGCAGAGCGATGGCGATTCAACTCATTATCAATAAGGAATGGGGTCTGGCAGTTAACGAGAATTCCAATCAGGGATCTTTCATTATCGAAGAACTAACTGACCTGGTGGAAGAAGCCGTGCTGCTTGAGTTCGAAAGAATCTCGGAACGCGGCGGTGTGCTCGGTGCAATGGAAACTGGTTACCAGAGAGGCAAGATTCAAGACGAATCACTCTACTACGAACATCGTAAGCACGATGGCAGCCTTCCGATAGTGGGCGTCAACACGTTTCTTAATGAAGGCAGCGAAGAGCAACCGGAAATTGAACTTGCGCGATCTACAGAAGAAGAAAAACAGAGTCAACTTAAGCGTCTGGCGGAATTTAAGCAGCGACATGCGGATAAATCTGAGCAAGCACTTGAGCGCCTTAAACAAGCTGCGAAAAATAACGAGAACGTGTTTGCAGAACTGGTTAACGCGGTACGTTATTGTTCGTTAGGACAGATTACCGACACCTTTTTCGAAGTGGGTGGTCAATACCGCAGAACGATGTAGCACACTACGCTATTGAGTATACCCATCAGGCGTATATTGGATAGCTCCAGGAAACTCCATCTTACGTACATTGGAGTGGCCGACAAAAACAGCATCTTCTGCTTCCCTTCTACTATTGTAACTTCGCATCCACTCATCCTCTGAGGCTCTATCCGGAACCTCACCATTGAGCACGAGATTTATGATCTTCGCTACCTCTACCGGATTATCCCTTTGTGGATAGTGTCCTGCTGTTGGCAATACCCAGAAAGAGCTTTCTACATCCCTCTCATTAAGGTAAGTCAGCCAAACATAGTTGGGGATACGAATGGGATTCACGTTATCCAACAATCCCCAAAAATAGGCAACCGGCACAGGACTTCTCGGTAAATTGTCTAGCCAGCGAAATTCGTTCTCAGCTCGCTCCAATAGATACTTTCCAACATGCAACAATGCGCTATCGCCATCATTAAATTTGAATATATCTGCATAGGCTACAGACACCGGATCACCCTCGGTAAGTCTCGGTGCTGCTTTTCGATTGGCAATCAACTGCGGCCCGCGCTCAGGATCTAATATGGCATACTGAAAGGGAACCAGATTCGCCAAAGGTAAAAACATGCCGCTATTGGAGAGAAAATGATAATTGATTGTGTATCCTGGATTTGGATTGTCGATATAGTCACCTAAAAATGACAAGCCGATGCTCACTCCACGATCATGGGTGAGTAAGGCGAAATCATCGAACTCGACAATTTCTCGAACAAAGTAATCCACCAATTTTCCATTGTCTTCCAGCATGTAAGAGAATCCATTCAACGGTTTTTCTGAAAATCCTGAACCTGGAAAATCCAGTGCTGCGATGTAGTAGTCATTCTCCAGCAGCGGTATGAGCGCTTGAAAATCAAAGGAAGAATTGGGAAAGCCGTGAACGATAAGTAGCTGTGGATTGCCTGGGTTTCCCCAAGTGCGATAAAACACATTTACTCGTGCGTTGTTGTTATTGCGGGTCGTCGAAGTCCATTCAAAATAATCACCACCTGTATGCCATTCCTGGGCTAACTCAGAATAAAAAACGAAGTCATCTTGAGCACTAACAAGATTAGGGCTTAACAAAACTAGGAACAGAAATATTTGATTAACGCGTTTCATAATCATATCCGATTGGTTTTTCTTTTTAGCCGAGTTTATCACAGGCGCAGTCAATTACTGGTTTCGTAGCAAACAACCAGAAGGCTCTGGCCCTGAAAACAAGTGCTGAGGTGTTATTCGAATACGGAGAATGCCAAACCGTATGAGGAAAAAAACATCGCGACAGAGCAGGCAGTTGAGATAAGTACACCAACCGTTATATCGCGCCCTTTCTTGTAACCAGGTAAATTTTCCAAACTGGCATTGAGGTAGAGCGTCGGTAACACAATCGCGCCAAAACCGACAAATAACACACCAATAATAGAGGCGATGGATAGTTTCCAGCTTTGGGAAAAAGCGAGCAGCACAGGTCGAGAAGTAAAACCAAAGAAGAGCAAACAGCAGAAGGAATAATAGACCATTCCTAAAATGATCAATGCGAGAAAAAATACAATGAGTTCCATAGGTCTTTTAACTGACCCACAAAAAAGGGCGGCCAAGCCGCCCTTTCTTCTTTAGTTTCTTTCTATTGAGCCTATTGTGAAACATTCACCGTGATCCAGGCATCATGATAGAGACCACCATCATCCGCTCTTCCCCAAAGAATGTACTCTCCAGGTTGACTGAAGTAGCGTCAACTTCATAGATGCCGCCCTCTGGAACCCCAGGTGGCAACCATAGAGCACCCCATGGTGAGTTCGCACTGGTACGGGTGTCTTCCCATACTTTTACTTGAGGTGGATCAAATGTCACTTCACCTGGTCCGCGCCATTTGTTCCAGGAATAGTACAATCCGTTCACCTTGTCTACCGTGACTTTAACTGGCGGCGACATCAATCGTCGCTGCATAATATTTTCCTCAGTCACGAATGCTGCAGCTAGAGCACCGCCAGCAAATTCTGCGAACTGGCGAGCCTGTTCTACAGGATCAGATGCTTCTGGCAATCCGTCGTCAATAACTTCCGTAGTGAGTTCCAGCGGATCTCCAACTCTGCCAGCTCGAATGTTATCTCCCTGCACAGTTACAACAGGCGGAACATTCGCTCGAGATTCAGGACTGCTGGTACCGGCACCTAAGGATCCTGTCTCAGAGGCTATAACCATATTGTCTACTAAATAGTCTGCTTTTAGGGTGGCATAGGCTTTTCTTTCAACGCCATTAACATTCAACGTCCAAACCAATTCTCGATCACTCCAGTCAGATGGAACCGTGACTTCGAAGGTAAACCGATTACGGCGCGGTAAGAAATGAGTAGGCTGCCCGCGATCAGTGTCTCCGGGAGTAAAATAATTATTATCCCCCACTGGAGCGTCTGGAGCTTCTTCCCAGTTCTCGTTCATATAACCGAACATCATGTTAAATGTTCCGTCAGGATTCGGACGCCATCCTTCAAAAGCGGGTTCAACATGTCGGCCACTGGTATATGTTTGAGCAACTGCAGATTGCACTATTAACAATCCTGCCAGTACTAACGTAACAGCTTTAACAATAAGGCTGCTGCCAGTTAATATTTTATCTTTCATAAAACGATTTCTCCGGTAATGCGTCTATTTAAATTTAGTCGGAAGCTTCTACGCCTTCTGACATTGGTGCTACCAGCGGCGCCCCACATAGTGGGCAACCGATTACATGATCATTCGGACCGATGTTTAATACCTGGCGCCGATTCTCCATTTCTTCGAAAAATTGTTCCTCATCCATTTTCACGCGCATGCCAAGATCGATAAACATGTTCGTCACTGAACGGTTCCCAGATCCCTGCCAATTTCTTGGATCAGGCACATTTGGATTGGTGTCTGTGTTATTCATATAACCAACAATGTGCATGATCGTGCCTTTAGGCAGCAAAGGTGCTGCATCGTCGTCGAAGGCATAGCCGCGCACCCAATTGTGGTCATAACCAACACAGGCGAGTGTTTCTACTGTATATCCCCAAATTGCTTCCAGACACATACGTTCGCCAGGAGCATGTAAATGCGGCTCGAAGGTAATAAATTTGGTGTGTTGTTCGAGCACAGTATAGGCATGCAACTCTTGATTATTTTTGTTACCAGCAATGCTGATATCGACTCCGTTTCCTAAACCAAGCGATACACGCTCGTACTTCGGCTCATACCCTACTGGATGAAAACGAAACCCGATTTCAAGGTGTCCCGTAGTGTCTTGTCCGTTTGAATGCATGTGCACTGAGTCTGAATAGACATAAGTTCCCGCTCGCAGTAAACGACCACCATCTGGATCGAAAATGTCAGGGTTACGACCCACTTCATGCACCGGCCAACCGGTTACAGAGTCTTCTACACGGTTGCCGTCTTCATCGAGTTCGGCAGTACTCCAAATCATGTGATGGAAAATGTATCTTCCACCTACTGTGTCCCGACCTGTTCCAGCTTGATAGTTGACGTCATTCACTTCTACGATTTCAACAGACTTAACATATCGATCTTCTTCCAAACCAACTGGAACTCGATCTATCTCACCCCACCAGTCCGGCGTGCCAGCGAGCTTGGTTACTGAATTTGTACTTACGACTAAATCAGGCTCTCCTGCAGTCCATTTTAATGAGTCATCAAACACTAATTGTTCCGGCGCATCAGCCTCATTGCCTTTTGGTGTTCCAGTGCGAGCCCAGGTAGAAATGGCAGCTATTTCTTCATCATTTAATGAAGGATCGTTTTTATAGTTCTGGATGCCAATGTCTTTTTCCATATACCAAGGAGGCATCGCACCGGCTCTATCGCGCAATGCAGTCTTGTATTCAATCAGGCCTGCAAAGGGTGCCACCTGATCAAAAGTGACCAATGGCATCGGGCCCACACCACCAACTCGGTGACAATTCTGGCAGCTACGCTGCAAGATAGGCTCAATATCTTTATGGAAAGTGATTTGATTAGTCTGTGCTATTAAAAGGTTTGGAACGGATAGGGAAATAACCAGGCCAGTTGCTTGTAGCCACTGCTTTAGATTCCAAATGCTGGGATTCGACATTACTAATCTCTCCTTAGGGATAGCGATTCGTTCTAAATTTTAACAAATCTGGATACTTAACCGGAAATTCAAACAGAATTCTGAGCAATTGTCTGCCGAAATTTAGTGTCGATCTGGCGATTTCAGCGCTGCTATTTAGACAATGCCCGTTGCTCGATATAACTTACTGATTTAATAGCAAATATTCTAAGGGAATTCCTGGAAAAAGCGAACTCCCTTGCGATAAAAGTTGCAACAAATTGCGACAAGAGGAGTTACTCAGAGCGGAGAATTCCTGAGTGTTTTAATCAGGAATAAGAGTTGGATCTGTGTGTTCTGCCGGCACAAGATTGCAAGTAAAGATTCAAACTTGCACAATGTTCTATCTGTCTCAAGAACCCAACTCTATGACATAGATCTAGAGACTTAGATATCCGACGGTGACAGAATGATTACACTCTTTCGAGCAGAGGGTAATTAGCAAGGAAATAATAATTACAAATTTTTCAGGAGATTGAAATATCGACTAAGACTAAGCGAATTACTCCTTCCTATCTTTAAAGGTTTGCAAATCAGCTGTTTATGCATCTTCTAGGTTTCTGTAATTCACTCCAAATGCCCACTAAGAATTAGTACTAATTAAAGGAGAGACAAATGAGTGAAGAAAAACCGCGACCCACATTTAGCAGAACGCTTCTGTTCAGCGGAATAGTTCTAGCTTTACACTCGCCAATTACACTTGCCCAGGACGAACTCGAAGAAATTGTAGTTACGGGATCTTATATTCGTAACAGTGATTTTAATGGCGCAAGTCCGGTAGATACTGTTACTCAAGATACTTTACTAACCTATGGTGCGGCCAACATCGGCCAATACATCAGAGATCTTACCTATACCCAGAACGTAGACACAGTAGCCAATGTGCTAGGTGGTGCTGGTGGTGGTCAAGATTCTAACTCTGCTCAATTCAATCTACGTGGATTGGGTACAGGCAGTACGCTGACTTTGCTAGATGGACGTCGAAACATTGTCGAAACATTAATGAAGGCGCCCTGTCGGCAATTCTTCCAGACATTGCAACTGACCGAATTGAAGTCGTACTTGATGGTGGTTCAGCGCTTTACGGTTCTGACGCCGTTGCCGGCGTTGTTAACCTGATTCCCGTTAAAGAATTCGACGGCATACGAGTGCGCAGCTATTACGGGCGGGATGAAGGCGGCGACTTTGAAGAACCCAAACTAGGTGTGATGTGGGGCAACACTTTCGACAATGGCCTCAATGTCGTGATGGCTTTGGAAGTTGGCAGAAAGACACCACTTCAGCGCGAGGAACGACCGAAATACTTAGCCTACGATAATGCCACTTTTATTGGTGCACCTGGCCACTACAATATCGGCGGAGCTCCCTATCTAGATCCAGACTGTGGCGCTTACGGTAACGAAACAACTTTTAAAGGTGACAAAGGTAGCTCACAAAGCGGATTCCCAATCGCAGGCGGATTGCTGTGTGGATTCCACTATGCCCAGTGGACCGATTACAACCGCGAAGCAAATGACTACGTTTTCTACGGTAATGCGCAATACGAAGTGAATGATGGTCTAACGCTGGAACTTCAAATTGCCGACAGCTATCGCGAATCTATCTTTACCACCGAACCGGTTACCCCGATGTCTTCGGCCTGGTACAACGATATGACTATCCCGGCTGATCACCCGGCTAACCCGACTGGCTCCCCGGTAACTCCAGGTGTATTTGGCATTGGCACTTACACTATTTGGAACGGTTTCGAGCAGGGCGCAGGTGCGAAGCCTAGCCAAATTGCTGACACGGGTTATTTCCCCGAACGCTATCAGTACACAACTGAAGTTTACAAGTTTGGTGCAATGTTCGATGTCGCCGATACTGGCTGGGTCGGTGAAGCCTGGTTGGGTTACCAAACCTATGAGCAGCGTGTCGATACCTATGACGGCAACGCGATTCGCATGATGGCGGCCTTAAACGGCATGGGTGGTCCATCCGGGACTGAGTATTTCAACCCATTCGCTTCCCGCGATATTCGTTCGCCAAATTACGACGCGGACCGCTCTGACGGCACCTGGACCAATAATTTACAGGAAGTCACAGATTGGCTGTTTGAGAGCGCAGATGCGGATTTGCAGTCCGACCGTCTAGTGATATTCGATTCGGTGGTGACAGGAGATCTGTTCGAAATTCCCACCGGCACCGTTAGCGCTGCGTTCGGTTACGCCATGCGCGACAGGATGGATGCGACCGATACGGGGCCTTTGAAGAAGCTTGGTATTGATTGGCAAAACTCTTCAGGTAAGACTGCTCCTCTGCTGGTACCAACGCGAGATTTTTCCAAGACACAGGCTATCTTCGCCGAATTCGAGATTCCATTAATGGAAAACTTGAGTATGCAAGTTGCTGCGCGTTATGAGGACTTTTCTGACCTTGATTTAGATACGACTACACCTAAAGTTGCGTTACGTTGGCAGCCGACAGATTCGTTAGCTATTCGCGGATCCTGGGGAGAAAGCTTTCTTGCTCCGAATGCCTCCGATGTCGGACCTGCCGACCGCACAGGTTGCTTCAATAACAGAACCGGACAAGATCCATTAACCGGTGAGGACCTGTTAGGTGTTTTGTCTCGTAGCTCAAAGAACCCGAACCTGGTTCCGGAAGAATCCAATATCTGGAACATCGGTTTCACTTGGGAAGGTATCGAAAACCTGAGTATCAGCCTGGATTATCAGGAAATTGAGTACACAGACCGTATCGTAACGCTAAGCGCTCAGGACATCGCCAATCAGCAATTCTATGACACGTTGGCTGCAATTGGCGTTAGCAGAGATGCCTACGATCCTACGGAAGGTTCAGCGAGTCGAACCGCGGCGATGGCTCACGTAACTGCTAATCCGACCCTCACCATTACCCGAGATCCAGTCAGTAATTGGATCACGGAAGTGATTCGAGTTGCAGACAATATCAATACCAACCTGGTTGATGTATTGGATCTGACCGCAACTTACAGCTTCGACTATGGCGACTGGGGCAACTTCAACGTTGCTTTAAATGCAGCCTACTACGTGACTTACGACTATGCAGGCCTAGATGGGGTGATAGTCGATGCGCTTGGACGCAGAAATGCTGACACTGCGCTGTCTCCGCCATTGCCTGAGTTAGTTGCGAATCTACGCCTGGGTTGGTTACGTGGTAATCACGCCGCAACGTTCCTGACCAAGTACACGGATGAGTTCACATTCGATGGAACATTCTCCTCGGATTTTACTCCTCGTGCGGTAATTCCTGAGTCCTACATAGCCAATGCGAGCTACACCTATTTCTTCGATGATTTATTTGGTAGTTCCGGCAATGTAACAGCTGGAATTAACAATCTATTCGATTGGGAACCTCGCAGGCTGCCGGTTCAGGGCGGCTTTGAAAGTCGGCTTTACGACAATTATGGACGGATGCTTTCGCTTTCTGTTGATTTTGAATTGTAAGTCCGAAGTACTAAGCTGAGAGGCTCATTGGAGTTGTATGAAATAACAGCTGCAATGATTCTCTAAAGAAAAAGGCCGTTGCATCATCCGATGCAACGGCCTTAGTTTTTTCAGAAACAGGGATTATGCTTCGACAGCATGTTCCGCATGTTCTGCTTTTTCTTCTTCGGTGATTTCCTTAATACTCAGCTTAATACGGCCACGAGCATCAAGATCGGTGCACTTCACCAGCACATCCTTTCCTTCTTTCAGATACTCGTTAACATTTTCTACCCGCTCTTGCGAGATTTGAGAAATATGTACGAGTCCATCTTTACCAGGAAGAATAGTAACGAAGGCGCCAAAATCGACGATTCTGGCAACTTTACCGATGTAAAGTTTTCCAACTTCCGCCTCGGCAGTAATGGCATTCACCATTTCCACGGCAGCGTCGCGAGAATCTGCGTCTTCTCCATAAATACGCACATTGCCATCGTCATCGATATCAACCGATGCACCGGTGTCTTCGGTAATGCCGCGAATAACCGCACCACCCTTACCAATGACATCACGGATCTTGTCCGGATCAATTTTAAGCATGGCCATGGAAGGCGCATTTTCAGAAACCGATTCCCTCGACTCGGAAATGACTTTATTCATCTCATCAAGGATATGCTGACGGGCTGTGTGAGCCTGCTCTAAAGCGATTTCCATAATTTCTTCAGTAATGCCCTGAATCTTTATGTCCATCTGTAATGCAGTTACGCCATTGACTGTTCCTGCAACTTTAAAATC
This sequence comes from Pseudomonadales bacterium, assembly GCA_012103535.1. Taxonomy (GTDB): domain Bacteria; phylum Pseudomonadota; class Gammaproteobacteria; order Pseudomonadales; family Pseudohongiellaceae; genus UBA9145. Next base: position 348,039 of record WLWQ01000002.1, on the reverse strand, counting down.
CATGTCACCAAGATGATCTTCGTCTCCTAAGATATCAGTTAGCACAGCAAAGCGATCACCCTCTTTTATTAGTCCCATTGCAATACCCGCAACAGGGGCAGCTAAAGGAACACCTGCATCCATCATGGCTAGACTGCTGCCACAAACACTTGCCATGGAAGAAGATCCATTGGATTCGGTAATTTCAGAAACTACTCGAATGGCATAAGGAAAATCTTCTTCCTTCGGCATAACTGCTGATACGCCGCGTCTGGCTAGTCGGCCATGACCAATCTCTCTTCGCTTAGGTCCACCCATGAAGCCAGCTTCGCCCACTGAGTATGGAGGGAAGTTATAATGCAACATGAATGGGTCTTTTCTGGAACCCCTGAGATCTTCGATTAATTGTGAGTCACGTACAGCACCTAGTGTAGTTACCACAAGCGCCTGCGTCTCGCCTCGAGTAAATAATGCCGAGCCGTGCGCTTTTGGCAGCACACCGGTTTCAACCTCAATGGCACGTACAGTTTTTGTATCGCGCCCATCGATGCGAGGTTCTCCATCAATTATGCGGTTTCGCACTGTGCTCTTTTCTAAAGCACCAAAGATATCGGAAACTTCGCCTTCGCTGATTCCTTCTTCTTCATTAGAGAGATCAGCAATCGCTTGTTGCTTTAATACATCGATTGCGTCATAGCGTTTCATTTTCTCGGAAATCTGATACGCCTCAGTTACACCTGCACCAAACTTTTCTGCAACCGCAATCTTGAGAGGAGTATTTTCTTCATCTGGCTGCCAATCCCAAGGCTCTTTGCCAGCTTCGGCTTTCAGCTCATTGATAGCGTTAATAACAACTTGCATCTCCTGATGAGCAAATAAAACTGCGCCCAACATTTGATCTTCTGATAATTGCTTGGCTTCTGATTCCACCATAAGCACAGCAGACTGCGTACCCGCAACTACCATGTCTAATAGTGAATTTTCTAACTGCTCATAACTAGGATTTAAGGTATATCCCTGTTCAGCATCATAGCCGACTCTTGCTGCTCCTATTGGCTCAGCAAAAGGAATGCCTGAAATTGCCAGCGCAGCGGAGGCGCCGATCAGTCCAGCTATGTCTGGGTCGTTGTCTTTACCACCAGATATGACAGTACATATAACTTGTACTTCATTCATAAATCCCTTCGGAAAAAGAGGTCTAATAGGGCGGTCTATTAACCGCGAAGTTAGAGTTTCCTTTTCTGTTGGTCGGCCTTCACGTTTAAAAAAGCCACCTGGGATTTTTCCAACCGAATAAGTTTTTTCCTGGTAGTTTACCGTTAATGGGAAAAAGCCCTGTCCGGGGTTCGCTTGTTTTCTTCCTACCACTGTTGCTAACACTTGCGTATCCCCTATGGAAACTACAACTGCGCCTGTGGCTTGTCTGGCAATCTTGCCTGTTTCAATGGTTACGGATTGATTTCCGTATTGAAAGGTCCTGCTTACTGGATTAAACATATTTTCATTTCCTACTAATTAAAAACGTGCGCCTGATTCCTACGTCGAGCGCAACGTCCCAGTAATACTGTTTTACTAAATAGTACTGTTGATTTACTTAACCTACCGACGCAGCTCTAGTCGCTTAATTAGCGTTGAATATCTTTCAACGTTTTTACGTTTTAAATAATCAAGCAACTTTCTTCTGCTATTCACCATGCGAATTAAACCGCGTCGTGAATGGTGGTCATGGATGTGCTCTTTGAAATGAGCTTGCAATTCATTAATGTTGGCAGTTAACAGTGCAACCTGAACTTCGGGTGAGCCAGTGTCGCCTTCTCCTACTGCGTAATCTTTAATGATCGATTCTTTCTTTTCAGCTGATAAAGCCATTTAATTTCTCCGTAATATGCCGTTAAAAATTCGCTAGTACGCGCTTAACTATTGCGTCACTAGACGTTTCAACATCCTTTTAAAATCAGCATAACCACGCATATTGATAGTTACCTGATACTTTCCTGTATTGAACTGTTCGTTTGGTTCCAGATTCTTTCTTTAGGAAACAATCAAACGCCTTGGAGCTACTTTGCCGTCATCATCAATACAACCGATGCCGATAAACCGCTCTTCTTCATACAATCTCACCAGACCTTCTTCTGGCAAGTGCCTTACTAAAACCGCTTGACCATTCTTTACATGACTAGCGGTGATACTAGGGAGGTTTACCTCCGGTAGTTCGGTTATAGCCTGATCCATTGGCAATAATTTTTGATCGATGCCTGCTAAGCCTGCTTCAGCTTTTATGGCCTCCAAGCTCTCTATATCGATACTGTCTTCTTCCGTAAAAACTCCTGCCTGGGTTCGCCTCAATTCAATAATATGAGCGCCGCAACCTAATGCCTGCCCCAAATCATCTGCAATAGTTCTTATGTAGGTTCCTTTACTGCAGGCAATGTCCAGCTCAATTGTATCGTTCGCAAAGTCAATCAAGCTTATTTCATAAATTGTTACTTTGCGTAGTTCCCGTTCCACTTCGATGCCTTTCCTGGCCATCTTATAGAGTGGAACGCCATCTACTTTAAGTGCCGAATACATCGGCGGTAACTGTTCTATTTCGCCTCGAAAAGCGCCCAGCGCTTTTTCAACTTCGTTCTGAGTAACTGAGTAGTCACAACAACTCTCAATTACTGTGCCGGTCTTATCACCACTGTCGGTGCGTTCACCAAGCTTAATTTTCGCCAGGTAGCGCTTATCTGAATTCAGCAAAAACTGTGAAACCTTTGTTGCTTCACCCAAACAGAGTGGCAGCACCCCGGTTGCTAACGGGTCCAAGCTTCCCGTATGTCCTGCCTTGCTCGCTTCGAATAATCGTTTAACTTGCTGTAAGGCTGCATTCGAACTTAGCCCTATGGCTTTGTCCAAAATAACAATGCCATCAATACTTCTGCCTTTGTTGCGACGCCTATTGCTCACTTAAACTCGCTGATGCTCACTGATATCCGCTATCTCTGCCTTCAGGCTGAATTAATCATCGGATTGTTGTTTCCGATCAGCCGCCAACGCGTCATCTATTAGCGCAGACAAATGATGTCCTTTTTCTATGCTGCCGTCGTACTGAAACGCTAGTTTCGGTACTGAACGAAGCTGCAATCTTTTCGCTAACATCGTTCGTAAAAATCCGGCAGCCTTTGTTAGCGCTTTCAAATTTTCCTCGATCTCCATTTTGTCTAACTCTCCAGGAGCGGACAAAGTGGATTGATTTACTTCTGCATCATCACTCAATGTATTCAATACCGTGATAAATACTTTCGCGTAAGCAAAATCCTTGCTCACATCGACCCCGGTAATAGAAACCATTCCAACCCTCGGGTCTTTAATTTCCAATTGAATCAGCGTGGCTAATTCGCGCTGAATCTGGTCAGCAACTCGTTGAACTCTGGGAGATACTTGCGCCATTCAGTCAATCCTCAAAGACTTCTAGCGACTTCCGTAGTCTCGTATACCTCGATCTTGTCGCCTACTTTTACATCGTTGTAATTACGTACGCCGATACCGCATTCCATGCCGTTTCTAACTTCCATTGCGTCATCCTTAAAGCGACGCAGTGATTCCAATTCACCTTCGTAAATTACGACGTTCTCTCTGAGTACTCGAATAGGCTTGCTACGATAAACCGTGCCTTCGATTACCATGCTACCTGCAATTTGCCCGAACTTAGGCGAATTAAATACATCACGCACTTCGGCGATACCGACAATTTCTTCCCTGATTTCTGGCGCCAGCATGCCACTCATGACTTGCTTTGCGTCGTCAATTACATCGTAGATAACGTTGTAATAGCGCATCTGCAAGCTTTCATTTTCGATTATGTCTCGCGCAGTCTTATCCGCGCGGACATTAAATCCAATAATCATTGCCTGGGATGTCGCAGCCAGGTGTGCATCGTTTTCAGAAATTCCACCGACTCCAGCGCCGACGATATTTATATCAACCTCATCAGTTCCCAGTTTCAATAGTGAAGCGCTAATAGCTTCCAGAGAACCTCTTACATCCGCTTTAAGGATGATATTGAATATTTTTTTCTCTGCACTGCCGATACCAGCAAACATGTTTTCCATCATGTTGGTTTGTTGTTTTGCTTGCAGTGTGTCCTTATGTCTCGTACGACGAAACTCAGCCACTTCCCGTGCCCGTTTTTCATCTGCAACCACCACGAATTCATCGCCAGCGTCTGGCACTCCATTAAGTCCGAGTATTTCTACTGGTATAGAAGGCCCAGCTGATTGAACGTTATTGCTCATTTCATCAACCAGAGCTCGCACTCGTCCGAATTCATGACCAGCGAGTACTATATCGCCTGAGTTAAGCGTCCCGTTTTGCACGAGTACTGAGGCGACCGGTCCCCGCCCTTTATCGAGCCTGGATTCGATTACTACACCCTGGCCAGGCACATCACTGTAGGCCTTCAGCTCCAGCAGTTCTGCCTGCAATAAAATTGCCTCTAAGAGATTTTCTACGCCATCGCCAGTAATGGCTGAAACTTCGATGAACTGGACATCACCGCCCCAATCTTCCGGAATCACTTCCAAGGCAGAGAGTTCATTCTTAACCCGGTCGGGATCGACACCCTCTTTGTCCATTTTGTTGATAGCAACAACAAGAGGTACTTCTGAAGCTTTGGCATGTTGCACGGCTTCTTCAGTCTGCGGTTTGACGCCATCGTCTGCCGCTACAACCAAGACAATAACATCAGTGGCCTTCGCACCTCGCGATCGCATAGCGGTAAATGCGGCATGGCCTGGTGTATCGAGAAAACTGATCATGCCGTGATCCGTCTCTACATGATAAGCGCCTATATGTTGAGTAATGCCACCGGCTTCATGAGAAGCAACGGATGCTTTTCTAATGTAATCCAACAAAGAAGTCTTACCGTGATCTACATGACCCATTACTGTGACAACTGGCGCTCTTGTAACTTCTTCTTTGCCAGTATCCTGGGATACTGATTCTGCTAATTCGTCTTCGATCGCATCTTCAGATACGAACTTAGCTTTATGGCCCATTTCTTCAATCAGGAGTGTTGATGTGTCCTGATCCAAAACTTGATTAATTGTTGCCATAACGCCCATATTAAATAGCACTTTAATAATCTCAGCCGACTTCACTGACATTTGTTGGGCGAGATCGGAAAGCGTATTCGCTTCCCCGATAGTTATATCTTTTGTAATGAATTCGGTAGGTTTTTCGAATGCATGCTGTTGAGCACTCAACTTAGCCTTACTCTTGCGCCCACCGCCTCGCCGTCCACGACCTCCCAGTTCATCGAAATCGTCTCCTTCCAAGACAAAGTCATCATTTACATGGATAGTTTTCGATTGTCGTTTAGGAGCTTGAGCCTTGGCCTTATTGCGGAGATGAGTCTTTTTCTTCTCCATTGGATCTTCGGCACCTTCACGTCCACCAGATTTACGTTTCGGTGCGGCTTTCGTTGTTCTTGTGGCATCTGTTTCTGGTGGTGGAATATCCTGAGCAGGAGCTTCGACCGCCGGAGTTTCGCCAGCCTGTTCATCTGTAGTTTCGGCTTCCTTAGTTTCTTCTTCCGCTTTTTCCAGCGCTTCCTTCTCGTCCAACGGCGCTTCCACTGCTGCAGCTTCTGCCACTTCTGGTGTCGTGGTTGCTACTTCTTCTTCCTGCTCTGGAACATCTACATCTGCTTCGGGTGTTTCGACGGCGCTGCGTTTTACATAAGTACGCTTTTTGCGAACTTCGACGTTTACAGTTTTTCCACGCCCGTGTGTTGAAGCTGCTTTGAGTGTGCCAATGGTCTTGCGTTTTAGAGTAATTTTCTTCGGAGCGGCACCCGTAGCTTCGCGATCACCATGACTACGTCGTAAGAAAACCAGCAGCGTATTCTTATCATCATTAGAAATTAGCTCGTCAGCTTCGGTGTGCGGTAGTCCAGCCTCTTTAATTTGAGACAAGAGCTTATCTACCGATACGCCAACGGTCTTAGCTAATTCATTGATTGTTACATCTGCCATTCAATAACTCCTGATCCCTACAAAATTGTAGTGACTACTCCTCAAACCAAGGTGCGCGGGCGGTCATAATTAATTTTCCGGCCCGTTCTTCATCCATGTTTTCTATATCGATTAATTCATCAATCGATTGTTCTGCCAGCTCTTCCATATTGAGTATGCCTTTCTTCGCAAGCTCTAAAGCTAAGACATCATCCATTCCTTCCATGTTCAATAGATCATCTGCAATGTTCGCAGAAGACAAATCTTCTTCTGATGCGATGGCTTGAGTTAACAATGCGTCCTTCGCTCGATTGCGCAACTCGTTAGCAATCTCTTCGTCGAATCCATCAATACCGAGAATTTCATCAAGCGGGACGTAAGCAATTTCTTCCAAGGTCGTGAAACCTTCTTGCACCAGCACTTCTGAAACTTCTTCCTCGACATCGAGTTTTTCCATAAACAATTCGATGAAATTGCTTGCTTCTTGCTGTTGCTTAGCCGCGGCGTCTTCTTCGCTCATGACATTGATGGTCCAGCCAGTCAGCTCACTGGACAGTCGTACATTCTGACCATTACGTCCAATTGCCTGGGCCAGATTTTCTTCTTCTACGGCGATATCCATCGTATTGCTATCTTCATCAACGATGATTGATGCAACTTCAGCGGGTGCCATAGAGTTAATGACGAGCTGCGCCGGATTGTCATCCCAGAGGATGATATCGATGCGTTCGTTCGCAAGTTCGTTCGAAACTACTTGTACTCGAGAACCACGCATACCCACGCAGGCTCCGACGGGGTCGATGCGGCCGTCGTTAGTGCTTACTACGATTTTCGCGCGTGAACCAGGATCACGTGCAGCCGCTTTAATTTCGATTACTTCTTCAGATATTTCCGGAACTTCAATCTTGAAGAGCTCAATCAACATATCCGGTGATGTGCGGCTCAGAAATAACTGCGGTCCTCTTTGCTCGGAGCGCACATCAGTGAGCAGCGCCCTTAAACGGTCACCAATGCGAAAGGTTTCCCGCGGGATCATTTGGTCACGCGGCAGCAACGCTTCGGCGTTACTCCCAAGGTCTACAATTATATTGTCACGAGTTACTTTTTTGACTGTGCCTGCTACGAGCTCTCCAACACGGTCCTTATATTCGGATATAACTATCTCTCGTTCCGCTTCTCTAACTTTTTGAACAATTACTTGCTTCGCTGTCTGCGCTGCAATTCGACCAAATTCAACATTGTCGATTTTTTCTTCCCAGGTATCTCCAATGTCTAAGGCTTTGTCTCGTTCTGCAGCTTGATCTTTCGTGAATTGAGAACCCTCTTCTAAATACTCTTCTTCATCGACTACTGTCCAAACACGAAATGTTTCGTACTCACCAGTTTCTCGATCAACAGCAACCCGACAATCAATTTCGTCTCGGTCGTGGAGTTTTTTAGTTGCAGTCGCCAATGCAGATTCGATTGCTTCGAAAATTACACCGCGAGAAACGCCCTTCTCATTCGAGACAGCGTCTGCAACCATCAATATTTCTTTACTCATCATAATCTTGTCACCTTACTCAAAACCCCTCTTTGGGTTTCACTTCCAGAGCATGGATAGTTTTATTCGAAAACAATATTCGCTTTCTCTACATTCCTGTGATCAAGCTCAAAATCTGATCCATCAACTTGCAGATCAATAACGCTTTCACGAACGCCAATAATTATTCCTTTAAACTTGCGTCTTCCATCAACCGGACTGCGCATTCGCAAACTCACTTCACTTCCTGTGTATTGTTCAAACTGCTTCGCAGCAAACAGCGGCCTATCTAAACCAGGTGAAGAAACCTCAAGGGTGTATTCACCAGCTATTGGTTCTTCCACATCCAACAGCGCACTTACCTGGCGACTGACTTTTTCGCAGTCTTCGATCGTGATTCCGTCTTCACTCTCGATATAAATTCTTAGGAGCGAGTACTTCCCTTGCTGGATAAGTTCGACCCCCCATAGTTCCAACCCAAAGGCAGAAACTGTTGGTTCAATCAATTCAGTTACCAGCGCAACACTACTCTTCACATGTCTCCACTTCTGTTTGTATATTGTTTTCAAATTCGAAAACTGCCTGCTACAAACCGCAGGTGCAAAAAATGGGCCTATAGCCCATTCCCGTAACTTCAATATCATCGCGAATTCTCGCTTGTATTGAAGCCTATGTATCGCAATCTTTAGCTATTCATTAAGAGCCTAAGAATGCGTCGGAATTGGTAGCGGAAGCAGGAATTGAATCTATGACCTTCCCGGCTATGCCGCCAAGGTAGAGAGTAGAGCCTGAGTCGGGCTAACTTTCTACATTCACCAATTTACAAATTGGTAGCGGGGGCAGGATTTGAACCTACGACCTTCGGGTTATGAGCCCGACGAGCTGCCAGACTGCTCCACCCCGCAACAAATCACAAAAATCCGTTTCTGGCAAAATCTGGATGATTTTTTAGACCAAATCTTTACCTGTTTAAACCGCTCCGTTCTAGCAATTTTAAGAGCAATTTTTAGGTATTCAGGGTAGCTGAACTAGACTCATGTCCTTTCAACTATCGCTCCCCTTACCAGAGCCTATATAAACCCTTGTTTTTAAACGAAAAAATGTGACTCAGTTTCCCGCAGTCACAATCTCACAAGGGCTGCGCATTATAAGGAGGAGATGGTGCGAAGGTCAAGAGTTTACGGGGGCTTCCGGCGATTCGAGGTGGGTCAGGATAAGTGCAAATTGTCAGCTAATTTCCGTAATCTAAACTTGGTGCCCCTACCGGACAAATATCGTGGTTTAGATTTGAAGCTCTGCTCCAAACTTGGTGCCGAAGGCCGGACTTGAACCGGCACGAGCTAGGCTCACTACCCCCTCAAGATAGCGTGTCTACCAATTCCACCACTTCGGCAAATTCTGTTTGTATTCTTTGAATGAAAACTGGGGCAACTCCACTATCCCTTCCAGCCAACGATCATAGATCGTTGGCGTTCGCGCAGCACTGAAAGCTTTGCTTTCATAACGCTTGCTCTCACCCAGCCAGAAGCATAGCTCGCTGTCGTTCGTCCTTCGCTCGAAGCTGACGCTTCGAAAACGCTTGGATTCACCCACCACTTCGGCAATTCGATTCAAGAGTAATTATTCTTGATTTAGTTATTTGGTACATCGCTCTGATTGGAAGCCGGCTGCTCTTCCTCTAGCACTGGTATATCGGACTGCGAAGAAATGGTTTCTTCCAGCAGTTGCTGGTCGACAACTGGAAGACCGGTCGATGCACCGACTCCCGCATTGCTACGAGCAAAGATTGCCAGCGAAAGACTGGTAACAAAAAAGATGACAGCCGCGATAGTGGTAGCTCTCACTAAAAAGTTACCGCTTCCTGATGCGCCAAAAACAGTTTGTGAAGCACCGGCACCAAATGATGCTCCGGCGTCTGCACCTTTACCTTGTTGCAGTAAAACCAACCCAACGATGACGATGGCTGTTATTACATGTACAACGACAATGATTGTTTCCATGATTCTTAATCCGCACTCTTACAGATTGAAATAAATTCGTTTACCTCAAGAGAGGCACCCCCAACCAGACCTCCATCTATGTCTGCCTGGTTAAATAAATCTTTGGCATTTGCGCTTTTTACGCTGCCGCCGTAAATAATCCTAACCGCCGCTGCAACTGCAGCGTCTTGTTTTGCAAGATGGTCTCGAATTAGCCAGTGGACCTCTTGCGCTTGTTCTGGTGAAGCAGTTTTCCCGGTACCGATAGCCCAAATAGGTTCATAGGCAATCACGGCATTGTGAAATGCTGCAATTCCAATCTCACTGATTGCCGCATCAAGCTGTTCCAATACAGCCTGCTCGGTGAGTTTTGCTTCTCTCTGCTCCAATGACTCGCCAATACAAAGAATCGGAATCATATTGCTTGCTTGTACCGCTTTGAATTTCGCGGCAATCAGCGCATCGGATTCAGCAAACAATTCTCTGCGTTCAGAGTGGCCAACGATAACCAGTGAAACCCCTAATTGGGCCAACATTGGAGCAGCTACTTCTCCGGTGTATGCACCTTTTTCTTCGCAGTAAACATTCTGCGCGCCTAAGCCAATTCCGACGTTTGCTGCTATCAGTAGCTTAGCAGCCTGCTCTATATGTATATAGGTTGGGCATATCCCAATTTCAACCGCGTCTCCTACTAAGGGAGCGGCATCAATGATGCCCTCGACCAATCTGTTCACCAGATCACGGTCTCCATGCATCTTCCAGTTTCCAACAACTAGCTTTTGCCGCATGGGTTCGCACCTTTAATTCCAGGGATTAGCAGTTTCCCCGTGGATAGTGGCGGAATATTAGGTAGAAAGCGCCACGAAAAACGGGCGCCAATACTAACCAAGATGTGGGGGTGTTGCAATGATTGAGACTGCTAGCAGCTTAGCTCGCAAATTCGGTAGCAACTACCTCTGATAGTTCATGAGCTAGCTTGTCTACTACTTCAAGATCTTCTCCCTCAACCATTACTCTTAGAACGGGCTCCGTGCCGGATGGTCGTAACAAGACCCTGCCATTCTTACCAAGCCTTGATTCAACATCAGAAACTGCTGACTGCACGGTTTTGTTTTGGGCAATGTCCACTGCATTGGCCACCTTTATGTTAACCATGGATTGAGGAAGTTTGCGCATTTTACTGCGCAGGTCACATAGCGGTTGTTCGCAATTGGCTATGGCTGCTAATGCTTGTAAAGCGGAGACTATGCCATCGCCTGTTGTGGTAACGTCCAGGCAAATAATATGACCAGAGTTTTCACCACCAAGATCCCAGCCTCGCTCTAACATTTCTTTCATGACATAGCGGTCACCGACTGGGGTTCTTACAAAAGGGACATCCAAAGCATCTAATGCTAATTCCAACCCCAAATTACTCATTGCGGTCCCAACGACGCCACCAAATTCGATACTCTGACGACGGCGATCCCGGGCGATGACATAAAGAATTTCATCACCGTCAACGATATTTCCGAGATGATCAACCATGACGACTCGATCGCCATCACCATCAAATGCAATTCCCAAATCTGCTTCTTCTGCCAATACCGCGTCTGCTAATGATTGAGGTGAAGTCGAACCGCTGTTTTCATTTATGTTAAGACCATCAGGTGATACACCAATAGATTTAACTTTGGCGCCAAGCTCTTCAAATACCGCCGGAGCGATGTGATAAGTTGAACCATGGGCGCAATCAACAACTATCTTTAAGCCATTAAACTTTAATGAAGAACCAACAGTGCTCTTACAGAATTCAATGTAACGACCTGCGGCATCGCTAATTCGCGAAGCCTTCCCGAGTGATTGCGGAGATACCGTAGAAACATCTTTATCCAGCAAGTCTTCTATGGCGAATTCCACTTCGTCTGGCAACTTCGTTCCATCACTAGCAAAAAATTTGATGCCGTTGTCTTCAAAGGAATTATGAGAAGCACTGATTACAATTCCCGCCTGGGCTCGCAGAGTACGAGTAAGGTAGGCAATGGCAGGTGTGGGCATGGGACCGGTTAGATTTATGTCTACACCAGCTGCTGTCACTCCAGCTTCTAAGGCGGCTTCAAACATATAGCCTGAAATGCGCGTGTCTTTGCCTATTAGAATTTTGTTACGGCCATTGCCTTCATTGGCAAATACTTTCCCTGCAGCCCAGCCTAGTTTCAACATGAAGTCAGGAGTTATCGGCGGACGACCTACGGTGCCTCGAATGCCATCTGTGCCAAAAAAGCGTTTGTTCATATCCTGCTCACACTGCGTATCAAGCCTGTTTATAAACCGAGTGTACTCTAATTGCATCGACCGTGGCAGCAACATCGTGAGTACGCACAATCTGTGCGCCATTTTCTAAGGCCAACACTGTTGCTGCTATAGAACCGGCAACGCGCTCATGGGGTGGACGATCGATTAAGCCTCCGATCATGGACTTGCGGGAAATGCCAACCAGAATTGGTACGTTGAGGCCTTTAAAATGAGAGAGTTGTTTAAGCAATTGATAATTATGTTGCAGTGATTTTCCAAACCCAAAGCCAACATCGATCACTAACCGTGTGGAATCAATCTTTGCCTGCGCACAAGCTGCAACTCGCTGCTCCAGGAAATCATAGACTTCACTAATCAAATCATTGTACTCATAGCTTCGCTGCATAGTGCGGGGCTGACCTTGCATATGCATCAGACAAACTGCTGCATTCGATTCTGCAACTACGGCTAAGGTTTCTGAATGCGATAATGCCCGTATATCGTTTATGAATTCGGCGCCAGCTTTTATTGCTTCACTCATTACCGTTGCAGAACTGGTATCAACTGAAATACACACGTCCAGGTTTTTGCGAATAGCTTCAATAATTGGAATTACTCGGTTTAGTTCCTCAGTCACAGAAACTTCAGTCGCGCCTGGTCGAGTCGACTCACCGCCGATGTCGATTATCGATGCTCCTTGCTCCAGGAAAGATTCGGCGCGACGCAACACCTTATCGATATCGATTGTGAATCGATCTTTTGAATTTTGTACGAGTTCTGATCCATCGGAAAATGAATCGGGAGTAGCATTAATTATCCCCATGCATTGGGGTGACGACAGATCAATCTGTCTCTTTCCGGCAGTAAGGAAAAAGCTCATTTTATTTCGAAAGGATTAGCAGTTTCAGCTTTGTTTAGTGCTCGCTCGCTGGGCCGCCGATTTTTCCTGATTTATCGGTTTCTTCTTCATCGACTTTGCTGGCACCACCACTACTGTCTTCATCAGAATCTGACCAATCTGCTGGTGGTCGAGGTTTTTTACCTTCCATGATGTCATTGATTTGATCAGAATCGATCGTTTCGTATTCCATTAACGCATCTTTCATCAAATCCAATTTGTCTCTATTGTCTTCGAGAATTTTTTCTGCTTTCACGTAACATTCGTCAATGATTTTGCGCACTTCTTTATCGATAGCCACAGCCGTTGCATCAGAAACGGTTTTCGCTTGGGAAGCTGCAGACCGACCCAGAAATACTTCACCTTCATCTTCAGAGTAAAGCAGCGGACCGAGTTCATCTGACAGCCCCCACTTAGTAACCATGTTACGGGCCATTTCTGTCGCTCGTTGAATATCATTAGAGGCGCCAGTTGTCACACCTTCTTTACCAAGTGTCATCTCTTCTGCGATACGACCACCATAAAGGCTGCATATCTGGCTAAGTATGTGTTGTTTGCTTAAGCTGTAGCGGTCTTCTTCTGGAAGAAACATTGTTACACCTAATGCTCTCCCGCGCGGAATGATGCTGACTTTATAAACCGGATCATGCTCGGGCATTAGACGCCCAACAATGGCGTGGCCCGCTTCGTGATAAGCGGTGTTTAATCTTTCTTTTTCTGACATCACCATGGACTTACGCTCAGCACCCATCATGATTTTGTCTTTGGCTTTTTCAAATTCTTCCATGGTAACAAGTCGTCTGCTGGCCCTTGCCGCAAACAGCGCTGCTTCGTTAACCAGGTTGGCGAGGTCTGCGCCAGAAAATCCAGGTGTACCACGGGCGATAACACTCGCCTGTACTCGATCATCGATAGGTACTTTACGCATGTGAACTTTCAAAATTTGTTCACGACCGCGAATATCAGGTAAGCCCACCACTACCTGTCGATCGAATCGACCCGGTCGAAGTAACGCTGGATCAAGCACGTCGGGTCTGTTTGTTGCCGCCATGACTATGACGCCGTCGTTGCCTTCAAAGCCATCCATCTCAACCAGTAACTGGTTCAAGGTTTGCTCACGTTCATCGTGACCACCACCGAGCCCGGCACCACGATGTCTACCAACGGCATCGATTTCATCGATGAAGATAATGCAAGGTGATTGTTTCTTCGCCTGGTCAAACATGTCGCGCACACGAGATGCACCAACACCGACAAACATTTCGACAAAGTCGGAACCGGAAATCGAAAAGAAAGGAACTTTGGCTTCACCGGCAATGGCTTTTGCTAAAAGTGTTTTACCGGTACCAGGTTGACCTACCATTAAAACACCGCGGGGAATTCTTCCGCCGAGGCGCTGGAATTTGTCTGGCTCGCGCAAAAATTCCACGAGCTCTTGCACGTCTTCTTTCGCTTCATCGACTCCGGCAACGTCTGCGAAAGTGACTTTAATTTGATCTTCACCTAATAGTTTGGCTTTGCTTTTACCAAACGACATGGGTCCGCCTTTGCCGCCGGCACCTCCTCCTTGCATTTGCCGCATAAAGAAGAAAAATAAGGCGATTATTATCAGTATCGGGAAGCTAGCAACCAATAGCTGAGTCCAGATACTCTGTTGCTCGGGCGCTATTGCGTCTACCTGGACATTGTTCTCAAGTAATACATCAATGAGCGCGTCATCACCAATTGCTGGAAGAACACTACGGAATACAGTTTGGTCTCTGCGGATACCAGTAATATTGATACCAGCTAGCTCTACTCTCTCAACACGGCCCAAGTTCACTTCTTCCAGAAATTCGGAATAAATGAGCCTGTCTTCTCGAGTTTCCTGATTAATGTTGTTAAACACGGTCAACAGCACACCGGCTATGATCATCCATAGAATCAGGTTTTTTGCCATATCATTCAAAGGCTTATCTCCAAAAGACTAACTGTTAAAAAGACTGCAAAGCCGCTAAAAACAAGGCTTTCTAAAGACCTATATTGGGTCAAATATAGTGAAAACCAATGCTTTAATTCTAATGTTTACAGGGAATATTGCACGTTAATTCAGGATTCCCCCGAAAAACCAGCCGCCAGCAGGTAAATTTCCCTCGATCTCGCCCTGGAGGCCTTGGGTTTCCTGGACTTTACAGATTTGAAACTTTGCTTCAATTCACCCTGAAACACTTCAAATCCTTCGCCCTGAAACGTCTTAACTAGTAAATACGCTCCTGGCTTAAGTATAGATCTCGCCATATCCAAAGCCAGTTCCGCCAAATACATGGCTCTTGGTTGGTCTATGTCACGCATGCCGCTCATATTGGGAGCCATATCGGACATCACTAGATCGGCACCGTCATCCGGTAGTTTATTCTGCAGCACATCGAAAACTGCCTGTTCCGTAAAATCACCACGAACAAATTCAACACCTGCCAGGCTATCCATAGGCAATATGTCGCTGGCAATCACTCTGCCATCATCACCTACAATTTCACTCGCTACTTGTGACCAACCCCCGGGAGCAGCGCCTAAATCAACTACCGTCATTCCCGTTTTTATAAGCTTATCTTTACCTTGAATTTCCAATAGTTTGTAGCTGGCGCGGGAACGATAGCCTTCTTCCTGACTACGCTTCACATAAGCGTCGTCAAAATGTTCTTTTAGCCATTGTTTGCTACTTTTGGACCGGGACATAATAAGGAGTCTCTAGTTAACTATTCATTGTCTCTGCGTGACCTGCATAACACTTATGTGAGGCGGCGTCCGCAGTTAATGGTAAGCCCCTTAGCAAGGGCGGCAACGACGCAGAAGTGTTATGCAGGCCGCGCCCAAAGGGGCCCACACAGGAACCACATGTCTGCATTAGCTTCCTTTGCAAGGTTGTCTACATTCCTGCAGGAAGCTGCCTTGACCTGCAGTTCCTGTGTGAGCCAGAGATAATGAATAGTTAACTAGAGACTCCTTTTATGATGCTATTAATATTCAGACGATGGTTTAGCTGCTAGAA
This sequence comes from Pseudomonadales bacterium, assembly GCA_012103535.1. Taxonomy (GTDB): domain Bacteria; phylum Pseudomonadota; class Gammaproteobacteria; order Pseudomonadales; family Pseudohongiellaceae; genus UBA9145. The sequence continues at coordinate 332,363 of WLWQ01000002.1, read as the reverse complement.
TCCGCAGCCTTTTTGATTAGGACTTAGGGCCTACAAACTATGTCGATTAGTAACGCGGACAAAAAGAAATTCAGAACTATTGGTCACCAATTGAAACCTGTTGTGATCATTGCACAAAAAGGACTAACGGAAAATATAAAAGAAGAGATTGATCGGGCCTTAAAGGACCATGAACTAATAAAAGTTAAGCTAGTTACTTCAACGCGACAGGCAAAACAAAAATTGACTGAAGAGATATGTGCGGATTACAAAGCCGAATGCATTCAAAGTGTTGGTCACGTAATTCTTATTCACCGCGCAGCTAAGAAACCCGATCCTAAACTGTCGAATCTTTTGAGAAAACTTTCCTAGAGATGTTCTACTGTTTCGATTTCGTACTGAATATCGCCGGCAGGTGCATTTACCGTAATCTCATCGCCTTCTGATTTACCCATTACCGCGCGGGCAATTGGTGAAATAACAGAAATCTTTCCAGACGGGATATCGGCTTCATCTTCACCGACTATTTGATACTTCACAGATTCATCGGTATCGATGTTATACAGCGAAATCGTGGTGCCGAAGATAACGCGACCTGATGGCTCTATTTTTGAAACATCAATGACTTCAGATTCAGCCAACTTAGATTCGATCTCGGTAATTCTTCCTTCACAAAAACTCTGTTGTTCTCGAGCAGCGTGATACTCGGCGTTTTCCTTTAAATCGCCATGCTCTCGCGCTTCAGCGATAGCTTTGGAAATTTTTGGTCGCTTATTAGTCTTGAGCTCTTTGAGCTCGGCGCGAAGTTTTTCTGCGCCATTAACTGTCATTGGAACCTTGGCCATACACACCACAACTTAACTGAGTTAGATCAGATCTGATTGGTTATTTGGGAACGTTTAATGCAATTCAGCGTGAAGTTGCTGAATAGTATAGACCGACATATTATTGCCAAACTCCACCGCATCGCAAACTGCCAATGCACCAGCTATCGTCGTTGTGCAGTAAACATCGTGTCTCAATGCTGTGCGACGAATAGTCGAAGAGTCTGCAATCGCTTGTTTCCCTTCTGTCGTATTAAACACTACCTGAATTTCGTCATTTTTTAGCATATCGACTATGTGAGGTCTACCTTCCAATACTTTATTCACACCGGTTACTTCCAGACCTGCCTCTTCTAAGACCTTGGCAGTACCATGGGTTGCAACCAAGGAATAGCCCAGTGATTTCAGGCGCTGCGCGACTTCTACCACGGCATCTTTATCTCTATCTCGAACACTCACAAAAGCGTTACCACTGGTTTCAATGACGTCGCCGGCACCCATCTGGGCTTTCGCATAGGCTTCAGCGAAGGTAGTTCCTACGCCCATTACCTCACCGGTGGATTTCATTTCAGGTCCAAGAATCGGATCGACGCCGGGGAATTTATTAAATGGAAAAACAGCTTCTTTGACTGCATAGGTTTTCGGAATGATCTCGTGGGTAAATTCCTGTTCTTCCAGTGATTTGCCGATCATGCAGCGGGCGGCGACTTTTGCTAAGGAGCGGCCAATACATTTTGAAACGAACGGTACTGTGCGGGACGCCCGAGGATTGACCTCGATTACGTAAATTTCACCGTCCTGGTAAGCCAATTGGGTATTCATCAATCCGATAACACCAAGTTCCAATGCCAATCGAGTTACCTGATCACGAATCTCGTTTTGAACGTCTGCAGCTAAGTTATAGGGAGGCAGTGAGCAGGCGGAGTCGCCTGAATGAATCCCGGCTTGCTCAATGTGTTGCATGATGGCGCCGACCACCACTTTATTGCCATCGCTTACTACATCGACATCAATCTCAATAGCCGAACTTAGGAAGTAGTCCAACAGAACCGGGCTCTCGTTAGAGACCAACACTGCGTTATGCATGTAGCGCTTGAGTTCTTCTTCGTTGTATACAATTTCCATTGCCCGACCACCCAATACATAGGAAGGTCGAACCACCAGGGGATAGGAAATTTTATTCGCCTGCTCGATACTTTCCTCAACACTACGGACGGTGCAATTAGGCGGTTGTTTCAAATTCAATTTTTCAATTAGCTGTTGAAAGCGTTCACGATCTTCTGCGCGATCGATAGCATCTGGCGGCGTGCCTATCACGGGCACACCAGCTTGCTCTAATCGTTTTACTAAGTTAAGCGGTGTCTGCCCACCAAACTGAACGATTACTCCAGTAGGTTTTTCTAGTTCCGCGATTTCGATAACGTCTTCGAAGGTAAGTGGCTCGAAGTACAGCCGATCGGAGATATTGTAGTCAGTGGATACAGTTTCTGGGTTACAGTTCACCATGATGGTCTCGAATCCATCTTCACCCATCGCTAGTGCGGCGTGCACACAGCAATAGTCAAACTCGATTCCCTGCCCAATTCGATTGGGGCCACCACCTAATACCATGATCTTTTGTCGGTCCGTAGGATTTGCTTCGCACTCTTCTTCATAGGTGGAATACATATAGGCAGTCGAAGAAACGAATTCAGCAGCGCAAGTATCGACTCGCTTATACACCGGACGAATTCCCAGTGCTTGCCGATATTTCTGAACTTCCAGTTCTGTTTTACCAAGCAATTGAGCCAGCCGTTTGTCTGAGAATCCTTTTCGTTTTATGCGTAAAAAAGCGTCGCGGTCGATGTCGGCCAACTGTTGCTTGGAAATTTCATTTTCCACCTGCACTATGTCTTCGATCTGCACCAGCAACCAGGGGTCGATGCCACTCAAATCATAGATCGTCTTTATCGACCAATCTTGTCTGAATGCATCGGCGATGTACCAGATGCGCTGTGCTCCAACTTCGGTAAGCTCTCGGGTTAAAACTTCTTTCGCATTGGAGAGACCACTATCCAGTATCGGATCGAAGCCACACATGCCCACTTCCAATCCACGCAAAGCTTTTTGCACAGATTCCTGGAATGTACGCCCGATAGCCATAACTTCGCCAACAGACTTCATTTGTGTAGTTAGGCGATCGTTAGCTTCTGAAAATTTTTCAAAGGTAAACCGCGGAATCTTGGTGACTACATAATCAATAGTTGGCTCAAAGGAGGCCGGCGTAACTCCGCCGGTGATTTCATTGCGCAATTCATCCAGGGTAAAACCAATGGCCAACTTGGCGGCCACTCGCGCAATCGGAAAACCGGTCGCTTTAGATGCCAACGCCGAAGAGCGCGACACGCGGGGATTCATTTCAATAATGACCAGTCTTCCGTCTGTCGGGTCAATTGCAAACTGCACATTAGATCCACCGGTTTCGACTCCAATCTCTCTAAGCACAGCGATCGCTGCATTTCGCAGGATCTGATATTCCTTGTCGGTGAGCGTCTGGGCTGGTGCTACAGTGATTGAATCTCCGGTGTGCACACCCATGGCATCGAAGTTTTCAATAGAGCAGACAATTATGCAGTTATCGTTTTTGTCTCTAACAACTTCCAGTTCAAATTCTTTCCAGCCGATTAATGATTCATCAATTAGTAATTCGGTAGTAGGAGACAGTTCCAGGCCCCGAGTGCAAATCTCATCAAACTCTTCTTTGTTGTAAGCGATTCCTCCACCTGTTCCACCCATGGTAAATGAAGGACGAATAATGCAGGGGAAGCCGATTTCTTCTAAAGCTTCATGGGCCTGAACCATGTTATGAGCCATGCCATGACGGGGAGTTTCGAGCCCAATTGACGTCATTGCATCGTCAAACAGCTCTCGGTCTTCTGCTTTATCAATCGCTTCGCAACTTGCACCGATTAGCTCAACATCATATTTATCGAGAACACCGTGGCGATTAAGATCGAGCGCACAATTGAGGGCCGTCTGACCTCCCATTGTGGGCAGGATGGCATCAGGCCTTTCTTTCTCAATAATTTTTTCAACGATGCGCCACTTAACCGGTTCGATGTAAGTGGCATCAGCCATGGACGGATCGGTCATTATGGTGGCTGGATTAGAGTTCACCAGGATGACGCGATAACCTTCTTCTTTTAGTGCCTGGCAAGCCTGGGCTCCGGAATAATCAAACTCACATGCCTGACCGATAATAATTGGGCCCGCCCCGAGAATAAGAATTGAATTGATATCTGTTCTACGTGGCATGCTTAGCTACTCGCTGCTACTTGTGCTGGCTTGTTTGCCGAATTGGATTGATTGTCCATAAGTTCAATAAAATGATCGAACAAAGGTGCGACGTCATGGGGCCCAGGACTTGCCTCTGGATGACCCTGAAATCCGAAAGCAGGTTTATCAGTGCGTTCGATTCCTTGCAGCGAACCATCAAACAATGATTTGTGGGTCACTTCCAAATTGTCAGGTAAGGTCTCTCCGTCAACTGCGAAGCCGTGGTTTTGACTGGTTATTAAGACGGTGTTATCGCGCAAATCTTGCACGGGATGATTCGCACCGTGATGCCCTAAGCGCATTTTTATCGTATTGGCCCCACAAGCTATGGCTAGAAGCTGACAGCCCAGGCAAATACCGAACAATGGAATACCTTGATCTAAAAATTCTTTGCTTGCAGCTATTGCGTAATCACAGGGTTCTGGATCCCCCGGGCCATTGGAAAGGAAAATCCCATCTGGATTCATTGCCAGAACTTCAGCTGCCGGAGTTTCAGCCGGCACTACCGTAACCTGGCAACCTCGTGCCGCTAGCATTCGCAGGATGTTTTGTTTAACACCAAAATCGTAGGCCACTACATTGAAACGGGATTCGCTCGCAGAAAGATAGCCTTGGGCTATGTCCCAAACGCCGCCATCCCAGGAGTAAGATTTATCGACAGAAACCACTTTGGCCAGGTCCATGCCTTTGAGCCCAGGAAACTGCTTTGCCAACTCAGTGGCCTGCTCTTCCCCGCCATCTTGCAATGCTTGTCCAGAGAGCAAACAGCCGTTAAGCGGCCCTTTGTCTCGTAATAAGCGGGTGAGTCTTCGCGTGTCGATTTCAGCGATGGCAACTACGTTTCTTTGCTTTAGAAACTCATCGAGGGTTTGCTGCTTGCGCCAATTGCTGGCAACTAGCGGAAGATCACGGATGACTAAGCCTGACGCCCAGACTTTTTCCGATTCATTATCTTCTTCATTGGTCCCTGTGTTGCCAATATGAGGATAAGTTAAAGTGATTATTTGTTGAGCATAAGATGGGTCAGTAAGAATTTCCTGATAACCCGTCATGGAGGTATTAAAAACAACTTCCCCAGAGGAGCTGCCTTCAGCTCCGATCGCAGTACCTTTAAATATACTGCCGTCTTCTAATGCCAGTACTGCTAATCCGGCCACTCTATCTCCTATCCATTTATTGCTGCGTTTTTTGGGTTTCTACATACGTCAAAAAAAAGCGGAATGAAGAAATTCTTCATTCCGCTTCTTTCAAAATTCTATAAAATTTTTGGGTTTCAGCATGCGACATACTGAGCGAGTATTTTATGAAAATTTGCGCTCATTTGTCCATGAATGCTTTGTGTAAATGCAAATTAAAATGTTCATCTGGCGTATTTCTTCTATTTCAATCCCAATACTTCCTGCATTGAGTAAACGCCAGCCGTTTTCCCGGTGGTCCAAAGTGCCGCTCTCACCGCTCCATTGGCAAAAGTCATGCGACTGCTGGCCTTATGGGTGATTTCAACGCGCTCACCTAAACTGGCAAAAGTGACTGTGTGGTCGCCTACAATATCTCCCGCTCTTACGGTGGAAAAGCCGATAGTGGTTCGATTACGTTCTTCGCTAATGCCTTCTCGTCCGTACACGGCAACTTTTTTTATGTCACGCCCTAGAGTGTCAGCAATAACTTCACCCATTTTCAATGCAGTGCCAGAAGGCGCATCTTTTTTATAACGATGGTGAGCCTCGGTGATTTCTATGTCCACTTCGTCGCCGAGAACTCGAGCTGCTTGTTCCAATAAATTAAAACAGAGATTAACGCCTATGCTCATATTCGGTGCGAATACGATAGGGATGCTTTCACCAGCTGCCTGAATTAGTTGGCGCTCTGCATCGCTTAAGCCGGTCGTACCAATCACCATCGCTTTTTGGTGTTGGCGACAAAGTTCTAGATTCGCCCGAGTAGCACCAGGTTCCGTGAAATCGATTAGCACGTCGAACTCATCTACTAGTGGGGTCAGCTCACTTACGGTGATCACTCCATTGCTTACTCCCATCGCGAGCAAGCCGCTATCAACGTTCAAACAGGGATCGTCTGCAAGTACTGTTGCTACAGTAACTTGGATATCTGCTTCGCTGCGGCCGACTGCTTCGACCAGGGTTCTACCCATGCGTCCGGCCGCTCCTGCAATCGCTACTCTAATCATTTCGATGCACCAATGACGAAAAATGTGGCAAGTATACAGGCGCCGAAAGGAATCCAGAACCAGCTCTTTGTCCGTATACTATTTTGTTAGGAAGCGAATAGGCGCCTGGGGCCGTACCACAGCAAAAAACTTGATGCTCGAGAGCAATTTCGGCACACTCTCTGCCCCAGGGGGAATCAACCGAAAACGCAATATTCCATGCGTTTGGCGCCGATTTGCCTTCAACTCATCCCTTTTTTTGTTCAGCCTGAAAATTTATGAGCGATACCCCGGTCATACACGGAAGTAACAAGCAGCAACGCTACGAGTCGCTGGTTGCGGCGCTATATCAAGACGTGTACCGCTACGCGTTCTGGCTGTGCAAGAACAAACCTCTTGCCGAAGATTTGGTTCAAGAAACCTTTCTTCGGGCCTGGAGGGCATTGGATAGCCTGCAGAATGATAAAGCGGCTAAAGCCTGGTTGTTCACAATTTTAAGACGTGAAAATGCCAGACTTTATGAGCGCTACCGGCCTGAGTTGGTTGACATCGAAGGCCAATCAATCGCCGATGGAGGCGATAATGAGCCTGACACTAAAATGGATCGCGAATTATTGCACAATGCGATCAATCGACTCGATAGTGACTATCGAGAGCCATTGTTGCTGCAAGTTATAGGTGGGTTTAGCGGCAAAGAAATTGCCGGCATCTTAGACTTAAACAACAATACAGTCATGACACGACTGTTTCGTGCCCGGAGCAAATTGAAACAAGAATTTGGTCTGGACACCGTTGATATTGATGAATAAAAATAATAAAGACTAAGAGTTAATTAGAATGGATGAAATAGAATTTCGGAAACGGGTATACGCCAACCCGCTGTCTCCAGAGCAAGACGTGCTGGATGCTGCGCGGGAAAATCCCGACTATAAGAAAATTCTTGATCAGACCCAAGAATTAGAAACTGACGTTACTGCCTTGGTAACGACCATCAGCGCGCCCGCTGATCTAAAAGAAAAATTGCTAGCTGTGCCTTCTCAAGCAGATTCAAGTCCAAAATCCTTGATGCAGAAAGAAGCAGCAAATTCTAGTTACTTTCAATATTACGCCGTTGCGGCAACGCTTTTGCTCGCCATCGGAGTTACCTTTTCGTTGACGTTTAACACCGGGCCCACTATCCAAGATATTGCCTTGGGTGACGATGTGTTAGAGCACTTGTATATAGATTCGGAAGAAATTAATGCCTTCTCCCGTGGCGACGGCGGCAATTTCGGTATTATTAATGCCAGTAATGTTTCCCAGGTGTTAGCCACTGCAGGCACTCAATTAGCCAGCAATGACTTTATGGAAAACATGCCTATCCGAATGGCGAAGCCTTGTGAAATTATTCCGGCGTTTCAGAGTGCGCACCTAATAATAGAAGGTACGCAAGGTGCTGTTAGTGTATTCGTCATTAACAACAGTCCCGTCAGTGTTGAATATCGTTTCCGCGATGATCGCTTTAATGGTGTTGTGGTGCCTATGGGAAAAGGAAACATGATATTGGTTGGAGAAGAGAATGAGAATCTCGACCAATATAAAGATCTGTTTTCAGATAACGTGGATTGGGTAATCTAATCCGATCCACTTTATCGCGCTAAACTTTCTTATCTTTGACTTACCTTAGACCTATCTTAGAACTAATTTAAAACTGATCCGCGGTCATAGCCATTAACGGTTTCGCGCCTGCTTTTATTTCTTCCACCAAAGCTTTTGATTTCGGCAGTAATCGCTGCATGAAAAAATCACCGCTCTTAATCAGACCATCGAGGTAGTCAGCGCTCGCTTCGTTATTAGTTTTTGCCGTCTGCGCGGCTGCTGATATCCGCTGCCACATGAAACAAAACAACGTCAGTCCCATTAGCTCCATGTATGAATAAGACGCAGCACCTATTTCGTCGGGATTTTCTTTCGCATTTTCAATTACAACCGCAGTTGACTCTTTTAGTTCATCGATAAGCGCTTGAAATGCTTCCAGGCCACTTTGCATCTCTGAATTTTCTTGCTGTGATGCAATAAATTCCTCCATCTCTTCTATGAGCACTGCCAGCAACTCACCATTACCCCGTACAGTTTTCCTGCCCATTAGATCCAGGGCCTGAATACCATTCGCTCCTTCATAAATTTGAGCGATACGGGCATCCCTAACGTTTTGTTCCAAGCCCCATTCGGCAATATATCCATGGCCACCCAGCACCTGTTGACCGAGCACGCAAGATTCGAATCCGCGATCTGTGCAATAGGCTTTTTGTACCGGAATCAAAAGGGAGACTAGTTGACTCGCTCTTTTTCGCGCAGCATCGTCAGGATGAAAGCGGGCAATATCTAATTGGAATGCCGAATAGAGTGATAGTGCCCTTCCTGCCAGAGTATTCACTCGCATGGTAAGCAACATGCGTCTTACATCGGCATGCACCAGGATCGGATCAGCCGGTTTATCGGTCTGTTTTGGACCTGCTGCGGCGCGCCCCTGGAGCCGTTCTTTCGCGTATTCAGAAGCAAGTTGATAGGAACTCTCTGCCAGCCCATTTCCTTGCAGGCCCATTGATAAACGTTCGTAGTTCATCATGGTAAACAGATTAGACAAGCCGTTGTTTAATTCGCCTACTAGAAATCCTGTGGAATTTTCAAAATTCATGACACAGGTTGCTGATGCCTTTATTCCCATCTTGTGCTCAATTGAGCCGGTGGTGACGTTGTTAGCAGCGCCGAGTGATCCGTCTGCATTCACATTAATCTTTGGCACCAAAAACAAAGAGATGCCTCTCGGTCCGGCTGGTGCATCTGGAAGTTTTGCCAGTACCAGATGAATGATGTTGTCTGTCAGATCATGATCACCTGCAGTAATAAAAATCTTAGTGCCAGTAACGGCATAGCTGCCTTCAGCATTGGGCACAGCCTTGGTGTGAATCAATCCCAGATCAGTGCCGGCATGGGGCTCGGTTAAACACATTGTTCCCGCCCAGGTTCCTGCCAGCATTTTTGGGAGATAAGTCTGCTTTAATTCGTCACTTGCATGCTGATTCAGGGTTAACGTGGCACCGGTAGTTAGAATCGTGTAGAGGCAGAAAGAAGAATTCGCGCCGAAGAACATTTCTTCGATCATTGCCGATAGGACCTTCGGCATTCCCTGGCCGCCGTAATTAACGTCACCGGTCAGACTTGGCCAGCCTCCTTCCACATAGGCAGCGTAGGCTTCCTTAAAACCTTTGGGTGTCAAAACCTGCCCGTTCTCTAAATGGCATGCTTCCTGATCACCGGTCTGATTAATTGGCGAGAGTAAATGTTCGGCAATCTTGCCCGCCTCATCCAGAATGGCAGTAATTAAATCGTCAGAAACTTCTTCCGTCTGCGGCATGGCAGCAAACATCTTTTCCGCTTGGAAAACATTCTGCAAAAGAAATTGTATGTCCCTTAAAGGTGCGCGATAGGCCCCCATTTACCAGCCCCCCCGTCCTGTTTCCGGTAAAAAAAGAGCCGCAATTATAAGTGAAGCCTGCATCCCCGGATACTCTTGAATGAGATTCCTTAGCGAAATCTACCCGCTTAACTACACTGCACTTCCGGAACCACACTAATTGTGAAATGTATCCCTATTCCATGCGATCGAAATACTCAAAGTTTAAAGAATTGCTTAGGTCAGCTGTGCCAAGTCCATGCATTGTTTGTGCAAGAAATTGCAACGAAGTTATTAGTATTTGTAAGTTTTGCTGTAACGACCTTCCCTGGATTAAGAATGCCTGCTACGCCTGTGGACTGCCACTACCCGATTCTGGCTTGCACGCTAACCATTGTGCAAAATGTTTATTACATCCACCGTCGATAAATTTCTGTCAGGGGATTTTTCACTATGAGTCGCCAATTAGCAGACTGATTACTCGTTTCAAATTCCACGACCAATTCGAAATTGGCTTTTCACTCTCTTTTTTATTAGCAGGAGAAATCGAAAAAGAATACGCTGGCATCTCCCAACCCGAATTTCTAATTCCTGTTCCCTTACACCGCGAACGATTACGTGTGCGTGGATTTAATCAGGCGTTTGAAATTAGCAAAGTCATATCGCAACAAACTTCCATTCCCATAGGCCTGGATTTCGTAAAAAAGGTGAGAAATACCAGTGCCCAGACGGAACTTGATAGTGCAAGCAAGCGCAGGCGGAGTCAAAAAAACGTATTTTGCTGTGATAAAAATCGATGGCCAGAAAATGTGAACCATGTCGCAATAATCGATGATGTAGTTACGACCATGGCAACCGTACTTAGTTTGGCAAGCTCCCTTGAAAGCCACGGAGTTCGGCACATAGACGTGTGGTGCCTGGCTCGAGCGACGCTTTAACAGGCTTACTGGAAGCCTGGTTCAACAAGGCGCTGGAAGTGTGATTTGGACCACAGAAGCTTTGCGGTAGCTCAATATACTTAAAACTATCCTATTTGTGTTATTGCGAATGGTTTGTGTATACGGTCCTTTGCGAAGTAATTAGAGCAGACCTTTAACCCCGGAATTTTTCGGGGTTTTTTTTGCCTGCGATATGACAAAAATGCACTGAAGCAATCACTAGCGCATGGAAGAAATTTAGAAATGAAGTCTCTTAGAACTGGTACTTGATTGAGCCGTATGCGACACGACCGTTTTGATCCAGGATTCGCGTATTCGAATTCAGGATTTGTGCGGTTCTTTCATTGAAGATATTGCGAATGCCGAAGGAAATAATTGCGCGGTCATTATTACCGGTTTCTACGCTATAACCGTATTGCAGATCGACTGTGGTTATGTCGTCCACTAATGCATTAATCTCATCGATATCCAACTCGCTGATGTCTTTAAACGAATCGAAGTAATTGGTTATTGCACTTGCAGTATGATTTCCGATTTCCCAGGTCAACATCAAACTACTTTGTAACTCAGGACTTACGACTCGATCACCTGGAGCACCCAGTTCATTGTTAATTAGTTCTAGGAGTGATCCATTGTTTTCGAAATCCTGAACGTAAGTCGTTTTAGTGCTTAGGGTAAACTGACCGAAGCGATTGGTATCCCAAACGTAGGAGGCACCGATGTCAAATCCGCTGCTTTCCAAATTGGACCCTATAAATGGATTGTCGATGTTGACGGAATCTTCGATATAGAGTTGAGGAAGATTGCTCTCAGGACTTCTGGTTATGTTTCCAGGTACTTCGTTTAGTTCCTGTTGCCAGGCATCGGCACGAACATTGAGTCCTTCAATCGGAGTTATTTCCAAGCCAAGATTAAAATTCAAGGCGTCTTCAACAACATGACCCTGCATGTCTTTCGCTTCGAGATTGCGCTGGATCTCAAACAGCGGGGCCGCTGCTTCACTAAGAATGGAAGTCGGGGCGATACGGAAGCTGGCGAAGGTATCTGAATTGGTAGTAACAGCACCATCTTCGTCATTCTGTTGCGCAATAGCTAACTGGCTCGGCATACCTAAGGCTGCGAGCACTGCGAATGCTATTTTTCTGTTGACGAATTTCATGGTGGTCAGTTTCTTTATCTCTCTTGGCTCTTTATTCTTGGCTTTGCTTTTGCTTCTTTTCGGGCCCAGGTTTTATAAGGGTCTGAGGCCTCTTGATAGTCGCGTTGATGGCAGTTTGATTTCGCTCTTGGTGCACACCAAACAACTCTATGATCTTATCACTAAGATCGACCGATTAATAACTATTTCAACCGTTTCTTTATCGTGTAATCCCAGGTACTTAGGGCCACAGAGCAAGAAATCAGGCCCCTGTGGCTTACTCTCGTTTAAGGAATTAACCCGTCAAATCAATTGGATACGCAGGCTCATAGATTAAGCTTGCGGACTCGAGGTGAGCTCGGCATGGCATCTAACAGTTTACTCACTGACACAGCTTGCCCAGGGAGCACCAATTCAGGCGCTATCTCGGCCAGCGGCTCGAGAACGAAACGGCGTTCATGGGCTCTAGGGTGAGGTATCACAAGCTGCGGGCGGGATAGGATCAGCTCGCCAAAACAGAGAATATCCAGATCCAAAGGTCGAGGAGAATTAGCGGGTTGTTGGAAGTCTCGCCCACAATGACGTTCCAGATGTTGTAAGCGCTGCAACAGTTCTGTCGGATCTGTCTCGACTGAGATCGGAATCACGACGACGGCGTTGATGAAATCAGGCGATCCAGGAATGCACCCCAGCGCTTCTGTCTGATAATCAGAAGATGCCACTGGCTCGCCAACGCAGAGCTCGCTAAGACTTTCTCTCGCGAATTTTAGTGTTTCAATAGGAGCGCCAATCTTGGAGGGAATGTTGGCACCAAGTGCAATTATTGCACTTATTGAATCTTCCGATTCAAGCGTGATATTGCGGGGAGAGTTCATGCACGGCGTCGACAAATGCGCTGACATGGTCAGGATTTACTTGAGGGGTAATGCCATGACCCAGATTAAACACATGGCCATTTCCTGCTCCATAGCTTTCTAGGATGTTACCTACTTCATCACGAATCGCGGCAGGCGAAGCATAGAGAATAGAGGGATCCATATTGCCTTGCAGCGCACAGCTATTCCCAATACGTTCTCTCGCCTGTCCTATCTCAATGGTCCAATCCAATCCAACTGCATTAGTTCCGGATTCAGCTATGGACTCTAACCAAAGTCCGCCGTTCTTCGTAAAAAGAATGACCGGCACAACCCTTCCATCTGCTTCCCTAATTAAATTGGAAATAATCTTTTGCATGTAGGCTAGTGAATAGCTGCGATAGTGGGAAGTCGTCAAGATTCCTCCCCATGTATCGAAAATTTGAATTGCCTGTGCTCCGGCTTTGATCTGGGAATTCAGATAGTCAGTAACCGCAGCGGCCAATTTATCGAGTAACAAATGCATTGCTTCAGGATTGTTGTACATGAACTCTTTGGCAATTCGAAAATCCTTACTGCCACCACCTTCTATCATGTATGTGGCCAGTGTCCATGGACTGCCGGAAAATCCAATTAAAGGTACGGAGCCATTTAGCTCTTTGCGAATAAGTGAAACCGCATCCATTACATAAGATAAGTCTTCCGCTGCTTTGATCTCTGGCAGCTGCTCAACATCTTCAGCTGTACGAATAACTTTTTTGAAGCGTGGTCCTTCGCCTTCTTCGAAATAAAGACCGCGCCCCATAGCATCGGGAATAGTGAGAATGTCTGAAAAGAGTATGGCGGCATCGAAAGCGTACCTGCGCAACGGTTGCAGAGTCACTTCGCATGCTAACTCAGGTGACTGACACAGATTTAAGAAGTTACCAGCCTGTTTTCGAGTCGCGCGGTATTCCGGCAGATACCTGCCTGCCTGACGCATCATCCAGACTGGAGTCACGTCGACGGCTTCTCGCATTAAGGCCTTTAGAAATCTATCGTTTTTTAGTGACACAATAAATCCTGAGTTTCTTACACGTCTATGGCAATGATTGTTCGCATTGAGGCCACACTACAGCATTTTGCAGACTGAAGGCCTGCATAAAAAGGGGGCCAATTGTACACGAGGTGTGGCCTGACACAACTGTGCCATCCACCAAGTGCATATTGGAACTAGGGCTTAATTGATTGAGTTTAATTCCCGTATATCCGATTGGATATCGGCGATGGTTCGTATCCACGGTTGCAAGGATTGCAGAGAAGCAGGTAAGTCTTCTATTGCCTTCGTCGCATCAGCACGATTTTCAAACCGACCAAGCACTACCACAAACCATGGCTTGTCCTGAAATCTCGTTTCAAAGTATCCGCGTTCATTGGATGGCAACTCGTCTTCAACAAATCGTTGCACATTTGTCTCCGAATGGGATCCCATGATTTGCACGGTGTATGCAGAGCCAGGAATCTCCAATAGCGATTGCTCAAACTCACTAATTTCAACTTCGGGCAATTCCGCTTCCGCAGCTGCTTCTACTGCTGCAACATTGGCTACCGAGCTTTCCACGACTGGCGTTAATTCTTCAACAGGCTCAGGATCTGGGATGACAGCATTACTTGTCTCTGAATTGTCGACAACAGCTTCTTCAGTTTCCAGAATTGCCGTGAAAGGAGGCTCTTCCGATTCTACCTGTGCAGAATTGCCCTCATCTCCTGAATTAATTTCTTCACTACTCTGCGCGGCAAGCGGAATGTCGATGGGCCTTTCGCTAGTCGCAATTGCCTGCTGTTGCTCAATGCGCGGATCAGGATCCAGAACTACGAAGACCGTCACCAGAATTACAACGAGAACCGCAGCTATTGCCCAATATCGATTTCCAGAGGAAACAAATGCGGGCAAGTTTTCACTGGCTGGCAATTCTAGACTGGAACTTTCCAGCGTATTCGCTATCAATGCATTAATAGTGCCAGGTATCCCATTTGCAGAATTGTGAATGTTTCCTAACTCACTTCCAGATATAGGTAATTCGCCAGCGAATCCAGCTTCGGCAAGTTTAAACTTTACGTATTCAACCGTGTCTTCGCCTCCAAGCTCAGACATTTCGAAATCGACCACTAGTTGTCCTGCTTCGGCAGATACTGCATTCTGCAACATACTGACTAATTGTTTCTCACCAAGTAACAAGATGTGAATTCCAGAAGCAGAATTAGCGATAAGCGAAGTCGCGAGATTCAAAACATCAATGCTAAGTTCATGAGCATCGCCGATAACGATCATTAATGACTTCGCTTCAAGATCCAATTGAGCAGCGTAGCTCTGGATACTTATGACTGCAGAATCCGATTCTTCATCACTTAGATGAACAGGGATCTGTTCTGCCAGTTTTTCCAAAAACTGGGACTTATTCATGAACAGAGTAGCGGGCACCATCACGCAAACAGCTTCATCACCAAAACTTTGGCAAAAAGTATTGGCGAGCATGGTCTTGCCGCATCCCAAACAGCCAGTTACAGCCATCATTGACTGACTATACAAAGAATGTTCGATGAGTTGATCTAGTAATTGCTGCCGGTTCCCACCAGCAAAAAATTCTTTGCTGTTTGCGGCCGGTTCAAAAGGATCAAAAGTGAGGTTTAGTGCTTCAGTATATTTCTTCACAGGCAAAGCTGGCTTCCAGCGGTTAAAGTTGATTTGAGTATCTCACTCTCAACATCACCCTCTATCACCGCTTCACCAATTGCCTTCAGTAAAATAAACCGAATTTTGCCCAGCTCAGCTTTTTTGTCGGACGACATCAAGTCGAGATACTGCTCTATGGTTATATCGGCAGGCGGCTCCACTGGCATACCAAAATTTTTCTCTATTACTTCTCTGATTCGAGCAGCGGCTTGCGAATCCAGCCAGCCCAGGCGCCTGGACAGATCAGCAGCCATCACCATGCCCATGGCTACTGTTTCTCCATGCAGCCAGGTGCCATAGCCAGTCGCAGTTTCTATGGCATGTCCAAAGGTGTGACCCAAATTCAGTAACGCTCTGACGCCTACTTCCTTTTCATCTTGGGCCACTAATTCCGCTTTGGCCATGCAGCAAATTTTCACTGCATTCGAGATACTTTCACCTTCAAGATTCAGAATAGATTCGCTGTTGGCCGCCAGCCAATCGAAAAACTCTTCATTATTTATTAATCCGTATTTCAACACTTCGGCTAGCCCGGCTTTAATTTCCCGTTCCGGAAGGCTCTGCAAGACTTCAGTATCAGCGATCACACATTGTGGTTGATAGAAGGCACCGATCATGTTCTTACCGAGCGCATGATTAACACCGGTTTTTCCACCTACCGAAGAATCTACTTGTGCCAGCAGTGTGGTAGGAATCTGCAGAAAATTAATTCCACGCTGATAAGTAGCTGCCGCAAATCCAGTAATGTCGCCTACAACACCACCTCCCAACGCTACTAATGTAGTTTTTCGGTCGTATTTACCTTCGAGTAGATGGTCGTAGATATGGGCAATGGTATCGAGGGATTTAGTCTCTTCACCGTCCGGCAAAATGATAACTGAACCAAACTGTTTTCCTAACTGATCTTGTACTCGATCCAGATAAAGCGGCGCGACAATTTCATTGGTAACGATTACCACACGCCCTTTACCTATAAAGGGAAGTAAAAGAGAAGGATCTTCAAATAGCTTGGCACCAATGAATATTGGGTAACTGCGATCTCCTAAGTCAACGTTTACAGTCTGCATTTAGATTTCTTACCTGCTTTCTCAGTTCTCTAGTTCCAGCAATTGCTTACAAATCTCATGACTAACAGTACGAGCGTTGCGCTTATTTGTATCTACTACAATATCTGCTACTTCCTGATAGAGAGGTTCTCTTATTTCCATTAGCTCTCGAATTTTCTGCTCTGGATCGGGTGTTTGTAGCAGCGGTCTATTTTTGTCCCTACTCGTTCTTTCGACCTGCTGTGCAATCGAAGCTCGCAGGTAAACAACCGTGCCACGCTCAGCTAAGTGCTTCCGGTTCTCTTCTGACAATACCGCGCCACCACCAGTAGCCATTACTATATTGGTTTGGTCACTGAGATGATCAATCATTTTTATTTCTCGAGCACGAAAGCCACTTTCGCCCTCAACATCGAAAATCCAGGGAATATCGGCACCGGTAGAAGCTTCTATTTGACGATCCGAATCGAAAAATTGCAGATCTAGTTGTTCGGCCAGAACCTTACCAATAGTTGTTTTCCCGACTCCCATTGGGCCCACTAGAAAAACATTACCCAGAAACTTCATTTATGCACTCGAAAGAAAGAATTCGGCAACAATTGTAACTGCAAAACAGAGATTTACAGAGCAATTAACTTGGACATCATAGAAGGAAATTAAAGAGATCAGCAGATTCGCTATCTACTGATCTCTTTCAGAATTTGAACTAACGGATTGCTATGTCGGCGATAATCTTCGGAGTTATAAAAATTAAGAGCTCGGTGCGGCGAGTTTCATTTGCAGTTCGCTTAAACAAATATCCGAGATATGGGACATCACCAAGTAAAGGAGTCTTGGTTTCGGTAGTCGTGTTTTCCTCGCGGAATACACCTCCGAGAACAATTGTTTCACCGTCACTAACCAAAGCGCTAGTTGAGACCTGATTAGTATTGATTGCAGGGACCGGACCAGAACCAGCTGCAACCGAGTCCTGTTGAATTTCAAGCTCCATATTTATACGCCCATCAGGGGTAATCTGTGGAGTAACAATCAAAGATAGAACCGCATCTTCAAATTCAGTTGTTGAGCCACCAGCAGTACCACCAGCTTGAGATTGGTAGGGAATTCGTACACCCGATCGAATTTCCGCAGTTACTTTATCCTGGGTTGTCACTTTAGGACGGGCAATCACTTCACCATTGCCGCTACTCTCAAGTGCTGACAGTTCTAGCTCGATAATTCCACTGCCGCCGGTATACCCTATTGAAAAAGAACTTGCGCTGGGATTGGTGGAACCAAGATCCACAGCAAGGGCTTCTGGAAACGCAATATCTTGAGCAGGCAAGTTCACGGCGTTTACGGCCTGCTGAACCAACGCATCTATTAGACTAGGATCCGTGCCTTCCTGGAGTGCTGTCAGCCTCGCTGTTTCTCCAGCAATGACCGCTTGTTGTATGGCGTTTTCCCGCGCGAGGTTGCTAAAGTTTTCTCTTACCGTAGAAGCCTGAGTACCGCCATAACGAAAGTTATCAGACGAACCAGCGCCACCCCAGCGGATTCCTAGATCACGGCCAAAGTCGGTTGAGACGTTTACGATTCGAGCTTCAATCAGAACTTGGCGCACGGCTATATCTAAACGTGCCAACATTGACCGAACTTCTTGCAAGTTTTCTTCGGTATCTCGAATCATGATTATGTTGGTGCGTTCATCAACTGTCGCCGTGCCTCTTGGAGAAAGCATTCCTGCACCTGCAGTTACAGTTCCTCCTGTCGGAGCCAGACCGCCGGCTACCGGAGGCGCACCAGGTAAACCGCCCCCAAGATCTGCACCACCACCGCCGCCGCCGGAGTTTTCCCCAGTTACCAGCGTCATAATTTCCTCAGCACTGGCGTAGTTAATCTGGAAATATTCCCTAAACAGTGGCGCAAGTGCTTGTGCTTGAATAGCAGCCTCAATTTCAAGCTGCTCCTGCGCAGCCAATTCATCCGCAGGTGCCACGTACAACACATTACCTTCCAGTCTGCTGCCCAGATTGCCAGTACGCAGTACTAATTCTAATGCTTGATCCCAAGGTACATTGTCCAGTTGCAAAGTCACGTTACCGGAAACTGCATCCCCCGCCACCAAACTGAAGTCATAGTAATCTGCCAGGATTTGCAATACGGATCGAACTGGAATGTCTTGAAAGGAGAGACTGGATATTTCACCCGTATACTCCGCTGTATCATCTTGATCGGTAATATCTAGAATGGGCGGCCTTACACTCACTGTATAGACATTGCCACTTTGGAATGCTACGTACTCATAAGTCCCATCAACATCTATAACAACAGTGGCTCGACCTGTCTGGCCTAGTACATCGACCGTCGAAACGTTTGTGGCAAAATCAGATACATCAAACCTTCGATTCAAGTCATCGGGAACAGTGGTGTCGGTAAATTCCACGTAGACGCGTGCGCCCACTTGTTCCACACTGCCGATTACCCGATCATTAGACAATTCAATAACTACTTGCCCCTCGTCCTCATCACCTCTTCGAAAGGTTACATCTTCGATGGCATTGTCAGTGTTGCTGGTGATAGCACTAACCGGTTGACCGCTTGCCGAAACACCGCCTTGGGCAACGGAATCGTTACCGACCTGTACTGTCAGCGTATTTCCATCCAGTGAAGTTTGGTAACTCACCAATGAATTTAAATTAACCACTAAGCGTGTACGACTGCCGTCATCCAGCACCATAACACTGGATGCATTATTGGAATCGATATTAAAGCGTTGTTGATTTAGTCCGCTTGCAACCCCTACCAGATCCATGGAAATTCGCGCAGGATTATCTAACGCAAAGCTGGACGGTTCAGGTGGTTCACCATCGAAGCTCAATTGAATCTCAATACTATCGCCGGGCAAGTTGGCAAAACCAATACTGTCCAAGTTAATACTCTGCTGTCCCCATGCAGTTCTGACAAACAGTAATGCCATTAGCGTAGTACTAGTCTGCCAGCACAACCTAAAGCACTCTGAAATTGGACTTATGTTTATTTGAAATCCGTTCTTATTACCCATACTAGTAACCTCGACTCACGCACTCTACTGCAACGTGAGGCTCTGTGGTCTCTCTACCCAGCCGCCACTTCCGCTGGGCACAATTGTTCGTATATTGATTTGGTTTGAAGAAATAAAATTTATCCGGCCGTAGTTTCGCCCTAGAAAATTTCCAATTCCGACTCTATGCACTTCTCCAAACGCGTCTTCAATCAGCGCCTGATAAACGCCACCCCTCTCTAACACCCCTACCATAGCAAGTTCACTTAAAGCTTGGCTTTCCAGCGGCTCTCTAGCTCTATCAAAATCCGGTTCGATATCCTGGTTCAACACTACGTTTGAATTCGGATCGATTTGCATTGGCACTTCAAAAGGGCTCCGCAATGAAGCAGCTCCATATATAAATGCTTCGTAGGGAACGAACTCAGGGACCGGTTCTACCACCGCCCCTGGCCTGGATTTAACTTCATCGACAAAACCCTGCAAATCTGAAAGATTATTAGTGCGACTGCAGGCAGCAAGTAGCAAGCTCGACGCTAATAGCAGCACCGTTCTGGCCCTAGTTCTTCTCTGCAGTTGCTCTTTTTTCATCTACTTTACTTTCGTTTATTGTGCCGGAGTTACGGCTGCTTCTTCATCTACGTCTTTATAACGATAAGTACGTGCCAGAATCTGCATGTCCAAAAAGGTGTCGTCGCCTCGAGTGCTTATGGAAAAATCATGGAGAGTTACGATTCGGTCCAGACTCGCCACACCACTAACGAAAGTTCCAAAATCGTGATAATCACCAATAACATCTATATTGATTGGCGCCTCAATGTAGAACTCTTGCACCGCTTCATCCGCCAGCTGAATGTTGTCAACTTCAAGCCCACTGCCTTCACCAGTTGTACCTAAATCATCCAGAAGCCCTGGCACCTCAGTTTGAGAAGGCAACTGTCGAAGTAATTCGTTAAACGCCGCCTCCATCTCAACTGTTTGCGCTCTGTACTCTTCGAGATTTGAAGCAAGAAACGCTTTCTGCTCAAATTCAATACGCAGCTGATCTTCTTCAGCTGCTACTGTAGCTAATTGAGTTTGCAAGTTTTGCACTCGAAGGAAATAGCCGGCCGTCAAACATGCAGCAAAGATAATTAGAAGAATTATTGCCTTAACTGGACCTGGCCAAACACCGATCGTGTCGACATCTTGTAAATCGTTCCAATCAAAATTTTGTAAATCGCCAGTTATATCAGTTATCCAGGACATAATTAGACCTCCTCCCCGTCATTCTGGTTTGGAAGTTCGAGATTTACAGACAAGGTAAATACAAACGCTGCATTCATAGCCACTTCTACTCCCTCAGCAGCAGAGATCACGCTGATATCTGGTTCAGCAAACCATTCAGACTCATCCAGGCGACGTAATAGTTCCGTTATGCGTGAATAAGATTCTGCAACACCCTCAATGGATATGGTGTTTTCCGACCGCTCGAGAGTTGAATAGAAAACTCCTTCAGGCAAGGTTCGAACCAGTTCATCAAAGAGTCGAACGATTACTGGCCTGGTGCCCTGTAAATCTGTAATTACATTCATGCGTGCGCGAATGTCTTCTTTCTGCTGACGCAGCTGATTAATCTCCGACACTTGCTCATCGAGCAATTGAATTTCACTACCTACAAAGTCGTTGCGCGCAACTTGATTATCGATTTCACCATTGAAGTAGCGATCCACCAGAAAGAGCAATCCACCGGCAATAAAGACAATGCCTGCCATTATCGACAGAAATTCTCGCTTGCGTTCTTCCCTTAACCGCTCTCGCCAGGGTAGTAAATTTATATGAGCCATTAGTATTCACCCCGCATGGCCAAGCCACAGGCAATCAGAAGAGAGGGTGCATCATTTTGCAGCATCGTTTGATTTATCTTTGAACCAATTGATAAGTTTTCAAATGGGTTCGCAATTTTCACTGGAGTTGAAAGATTTTCCTGCACCAGATCTGCCAGACCATCAATTGCTGCCACACCCCCCGCCAACAAAATATGATCTACTTCGTTGTAGTGACTAGACGAGAAGAAGAATTGCAAAGTCTGCGATACCTGTTGTACCACTGTGTCTTTGAAAGGAGCCAATATCTCAAATTCATATTCTTCTGGCAGACCGCCGCGCTTCATTGCAGATTCAGCCTCGATGGCACTTAAGCCAAAGCGTCGCTGCACTTCTTCAGAAAGTGCATTGCCACCGAACATCTGTTCTCGTGTATAAATCGTGCGGCCCTGCAATATCACGTTGAGAGTTGTCATCATTGATCCAATATCAACAATGGCAACGGTTTGGTCTTCTTCTGATCCGAGTTGTTCCGCTAGCAGGGTAAAGGCTCGCTCAATGGCATAGGCTTCAATATCTACTACCTTTGCCTCCAAACCACCTAGATCTAACGCAGTAACGCGAGAATCTACGTTTTCTTTCCGACAGGCCGCCAGCAAAACTTCGACCATATCCGGATTTCGCTCGGATAAATCTTGACGCTCAAAATCTATTGATACTTCATCCAACGGATAGGGAATGTATTGGTCGGCTTCTACCACTATCTGATTTTCCATTTCAGAATCAGAGAGCGCAGCATTCATTTCGATGGTCTTGGTAATTACTGCCGACCCTGCCACTGCAACAGAAGCTTCCTTGATGGAAGGTTTGAGAATGCTTACCGCGGCACTAATACATTCACCGACAGCATCGATGTCACTAATGTTCTTCTCCACAACCGCGTTAGCAGGCAGAGGACGAATAACATAGTTATCTACTTTGTATTTATTGCCGCTGGGGCTCAGCTGCAGAATCTTTATGGAAGTCGAACTGATATCTACGCCTAAAAGCGTACTAGTCTTTTTCCCAATATTCGCTAGAGCTCCGAGATTTCCTAGCTTATCCAGCACAATGCCATTCCCAATTGAAAAACAGCTGCATTCACGCTTCTGTTTTCTTCACAGACCAAAAAACCTGGCTTGAGACTTCTGAGTACCACATATCAGTAAGGCCTAAAGCCAACCTAAACGCACCGGGCCGTGAATAATACTAGTAATAACAAAAGCTTAGCAATTCACGGCACAAATTTTTTTCTTCCGATTGTCAGTATCGGCCAACTATAAAATTTTTATAGTTTTCAATTAATTATCAAACTTTCAGAATAAACAACTTTACCATTTAATACTGAACGATCAACGCAATCAATTCTTTGAATCAGGTCACGTTTAAGACCAAGTCGATTTATTGGAAGGCCGCGCCAGCTGTAGCTTAGGAGGGATTTTTGATGACAAGATGAAAAATCCCAACACAACGGTCTAATGATTAAGGTTAATGCAGAAATTATTCTCCAAAATTGCGCAAAAATTGACCAGCATTCTTTGCTATTTCTGTCCCTAAATTGGTCAAAAAGTAGCAGAAGATGGGCTGGGCCTGCCGCAGGTGTATAATATTCGGCTGCTTTTGGGCAAAAAGGCCCGAAACTACAAGCTTTTCTGAATTAATCCGACTATCTATGAGTGTAGTTAGCAAAATCCAGAATATCTGCGGGTAAACACAAGTAAACCGTGAAATTGAAACTTAAAAATGTCGTTAGATGGACTGGGCTTCTGGCAGCAGCAGGCGCAGCGGGTGCTGTCATGGTGGCAATGGCAGCTTTTTTATATCTTGATCCCTTATTACCGGCGGCTGAAACTTATCGAGACGTGCAGTTAGAGACTCCACTGCGCATCTACACTACCGACAATCGCTTAATCGATGAAATTGGAACTCGCCGAAATCCAATTCAATTTGGGGATATCCCCCAAGAATTATCTGATGCACTGATTGCTACCGAAGACATACGATTCTATTCCCATCCAGGCGTGGATGTTCAAAGCTTATTGCGTGGATTCTATGGTTTTGTCAGTGGGCAACGCTTAGGCGGCGGCAGCACAATTGCCATGCAATTGGCAAAAAATGTGTCCTTCGAAGATGACCATGTCTATCTGCGCAAATTGAAAGAGATCCCCTTCGCTCTGCAGATCCATCGAGAATTGACTAGAGAAGAAATTCTTACCCTATTCTTCAATAAAAGTTATTTCGGCGCCGGAGCAAATGGCATTGGTGCTGCGGCATTCATTTATTACGGTAAAGATGTAAGCGAACTTACCTTAGCTGAGTCAGCAATGATGATTTCATTATTGCCCTGTCCCTCAGCGTGTAATCCGCTAAACAATCCTTCGAGAGCAATTGACCGCAGAGAGACAAGACTGCGAAATATGCTCAACGAGAACATGATTTCGCAAACTGAATTTGAAAGTGCCAACAATGCACCGGTAACGGCCGACCGACGCAATCGAAACATCACGGTGCCCGCTCCGTATGTTGCAGAGATGGTGCGCCAGACTCTTTACGATCAATTCGGTGAAGAAACCTACACCCGAGGATTCGAAGTAACCACCACGATTGACGGCGACCTGCAATTGGCTGCCAATCGCTCAATCATTGATGGCTTAGAAACCAACTATGACAAACGCCATGGCTATCGTGGAGCGGATGCAAATTATCCGCCCGATCCTGTGGAACCAGTTGAAAATTGGCTCGAACAACTTGGACCAGTTCCAACCTTTGGCAATCAAAATCCGGCGATAGTTACAGAAGTGGCTGACCAATCATTTGATGCGATTTTAAAAGATGGTAAGAAAATTACAGTGCCCTGGGAAGGCATGACCTGGGCCTACGCTTTTAGAAGCAGAAACGAAGCCTGGCCGCCACCGGAACAAGCAGCCGATGTGGTGCAGATTGGTGACCTTATTCGAGTTAAACGGGTCGATGCTGGATGGGAACTGGGACAGGTACCCGACATACAAGGCGCTTTGGTATCCATGTCGCCCAACAACGGTGAAATTGTCGCCCTGGTGGGAGGTTATGATTTTCGCCGCAGCCAGGTAAATCGCGTTACTACACCAAGACCACCGGGCTCTAATTTCAAACCATTTCTCTATGGTGCAGCACTGGAGCATGGTTATTCGCCCTCTAGCATTATTAATGATGCACCCATTACTCGCGGGGATTATCGGCCGAATAATTACGAGAACAATTTTCTCGGACCTATTACTTTACGCTTTGCCCTTAAAGAATCACGCAACGTGCCTGCAGTGCGCTTATATGACGAACTGGGTTCTGACAAAGTCCTTCCTTTTGCCGCGAAGTTTGGATTTCAGACCCAAAACTTTCCTAACAATGATCTGACTGTGGCTTTAGGAAGCAGAGATGTTCAGCCGCTAGAATTAGTAACTGGCTACTCAGCCATCGCTAATGGCGGTTACAAAGTCGATCCCTGGTTTATCGAAGAAATATCCAGTGAAGCCGACGGTGTGCTGTACCGTGCTAACCCGGTAGTGATTTGTGAAGACTGTAATCAGCAAAGAGACGAAGGTGGTAACCCTATAATTCCTGCTCCTCGTATCATCGATGAGCGGGTGGCCTATATTTTGAATTCCATGTTGGAATCTGTAATTACTGAAGGTAGTGGAAATCGAGTCTATCGCGAGTTGGGTCGCGGCGACCTGAGAGGAAAGACCGGCACCACAAATGGTCCTACTGAGCTTTGGTTTTCCGGATTTAATAAGGACATTGCGACAACTGTCTTCGTTGGCTTCGATCAACCAGAACCCTTAGGCGAACGGGAGCAAGGTGCAACTGTTGCG
This sequence comes from Pseudomonadales bacterium, assembly GCA_012103535.1. Classification (GTDB taxonomy): domain Bacteria; phylum Pseudomonadota; class Gammaproteobacteria; order Pseudomonadales; family Pseudohongiellaceae; genus UBA9145. The sequence goes on along the minus strand of WLWQ01000002.1, from coordinate 307,242 downwards.
GTACCGATCTGGATTGATTTTATGCGGCAAGCATTAGACGGTGCTCCCGAAAACACCATGAGCAGACCGGATGGCATCGTTGACCGCCTCATCGACAAAACTACTGGCGAGCCGGCAACTCCAGGCGATCCAAATGCCATCTTCGAATACTTCCGCAGTGAAAATGCGCCTGAACCAGTCGACACTCAACTTCCTGGTCTTGAAATAGACGAAGAAGAGGAAGAAGAGCTCTCAACAGAGACCATCTTTTAAACAAAGATCTAAGTTCGACTTTCTTCCAGCAAAGGAACTATCAGGAGAGAGCTAAGAGCTGTCTTGGAGTAAGAGCCTGGACTAACAACTCATTGGCAAGCAAAGCTTGAGTGAGGGCACGACAATGCAGCATGCCCTCAAGTGCACGCTATAATTTGCGATTGCCGAAACGGCGCTTGAATCTGTCGACTCGACCACCAGAATCCAGAATCTTCTGCTTTCCAGTGTAAAACGGATGACATTCTGAACAGACTTCTATCAGGATGTCTTTGCCCAGGGTGGACTTGGTCTCAATGACATTTCCGCAGCTACAGGTCGCCTTAATTGGACCATAGTTGGGATGAATATCTGCTTTCATGATTAATCCTCTTAGTTGATGTCGCCACCTGGAATCTCTGTTTTCCCGGCACCACATCTGCTTTCGATCCCCGTGAATTCTGCTAACAATCTAGCAGCGTCTTTGGGGGCGTGCATTCTAACAGAGCTATGCTGATTGGCAAGGGGCGAAATACTGCGATGTTCTAGCTATCTTTCAGGCGATTATGGTTCTTCACCACTTCTTCCATGATGCGCTTAAACAGCTCCGTAATGAGATCCGGCTCCAGGCCCTGCTCGGCGCAGAGGCTCCTTAGCTCTTCAAGTTTTTGAGATTCCCTCGATTCATCGAGGGCATTTAGTGCCTGATCTGCTTTCAGCAATCCGACCTGGTGAGTGAGCTGAAAACGAGCAGCAAGCAATTCAACCAGTTGTCTATCAATCTGGTCTATCTTTGCCCGCGCGGCCTGCAATTCCTCTGGTATCTGCTCAGTCACTTTCTATCCTCGATTTCATTGCCTTCCAGATCTGTCCTTCCTCGTCGCAGGCGGGAGTATAAACCAAGCCTTTTTCTTGACCCAGCCCAAAGTAAGGATTGGCCATTGATTTGCCAATGCATTTTACTCACCAAGGCTTTTAAATTTAGTATGGCAGTCAGAGCAGTCTCAACCCGGTTAAGTATTAATGTCATCCCCCAATGAAAGTGGACACCAAGGGCTTATATATAAAGTAGCTGTTCCTTCGCCATTAAGAAGACTATTCGATTACTTACCTCCTGCTGCAGATATTCCTATCAAGCCAGGTACCCGCGTTCAGATTCAATTTGGTAGACGCAAAATAGTTGGCTATGTTGTTGAGCAGACAAATCAATCGGAACTCAACACCAAACGGCTCAAACCGATTCATGCAGTATTAGATTCAGAGCCTCTCTATTCCCCAAAATTTTTCAATCTTCTGCAATGGTGTGCACAGTACTATCACCATCCCTTAGGCGAAGTATTAAGCACAGCCAGCCCGGGAAAACTTCGTACTGCCAGATCCGTATATCAACAAGAAACTTATTTCCACCTAAAAGCTGATACTCAATTGTCTGATAGCGAGCAATTAAGTCGCGCACCAAAACAGAAAGAATTATTTACTTATCTATGCAACAACGGTGCGGTGAACAGAACGGAGATACTCGACAAAGGATTTACGAGTGCACTTTTGAAATCACTAGTAGACAAACAGCTGATTGAATCAGAAGAAAGAGAAGCAGCAAGAGCTGAGCAATTCACACCGCTAGAGAAAACTAACAGCAAGTCCCTCGACTTAAATCCAGAACAACAAATTGCTCTTAATACTATTAAAGAAAGCGGCAATGACTATAACTGCTTCTTAATAGATGGGGTAACCGGTTCAGGTAAAACCGAAGTGTATATGCAAGCGATGCAGGATCACTTAAGTGCGGGACGGCAATGTTTAGTATTGGTACCGGAAATAGGATTAACTCCACAGACTGTGTCTCGTTTTAGGAGTCGTTTTAGCTGTCCAATTGCTTCAATGCATTCCGGTATGAGCGACAACGAGCGCCTGGACGCTTGGATACAAGCGCGCGATGGCGCAGCAGGAATAGTGATCGGTACCCGTTCGGCAATATTCACCCCCCTGCCGAATCTCGGGATCATTATTATCGACGAAGAGCATGATGGATCATTTAAACAGCAGGATGGTTTTCGTTACTCGGCGAGGGATGTAGCCGTGAAGCGAGGTCGTGAAGAAAATGTGCCTGTAATCCTGGGTTCAGCTACTCCGAGTCTGGAAAGTTTACAGAACGCGAACTTAAAAAAATTCCAGTATCTATCCCTGTCCAAAAGAGCGGGTGATGCCAGTGAATCTGCGATGACTGTCATCGATACCTCTCAGGAGATTTTAGATACTGGTTTCTCAGAGCAGTTGTTGTTCAAAATTGAGCAGCACCTTAATGCACGCAATCAGGTATTAGTTTTTATTAATCGCAGAGGCTTCGCACCAATATTGAATTGTGCGCAATGCGGTTGGCTCGCCGAATGTGAGAACTGCGTTGCGCAAATGACCGTTCATGCGAGACCCCCGAGTATGCGTTGCCATCACTGCGGAACTTCGCAGCATCTCCCCTCCGTCTGCCCCGATTGTAACGGTGATGCATTGAGTACGGTTGGAGTCGGAACACAGAAATTAGAAAAATTTCTAAACAGAAGGTTCGCGTCGATTCCTGTCATTCGGATTGACCGGGATAGCACTCGCAACAAACATAATTTAGCCGCGATGCTTGATCAGATTCACACGGGTGAACCCTGTATCTTGCTAGGCACGCAAATGTTGGCAAAGGGTCATCATTTTCCGTTTATTACTCTCGTTGCCATTGTCGATGCGGATTCAGGTTTATTCAGTCCGGATTTCCGCGGGCAGGAATTCATGGCACAGACAGTAGTACAGGTTTCTGGTCGTGCTGGTCGTGCCGAAAGATCCGGAGAAGTTGTCATTCAATCTCGCCATTCAACTCACAAGACACTCACCCAGCTCGGTCAGGAAAGTTATAGTGTTCTGGCAAAAATTTTGATGGAAGAAAGAAAAATTGCAGCGATGCCACCGTTCTACCAACTGGCCTTAATAAAAGCAGAAGGACCTCAATTAAAGACAACTCTGGAATTCTTGAAAAGAATAAATACTTTTTCAAATGATCTTATCCAGCACTCGAATTCGAGTGTTCTCGCAATTGGTCCTGTACCTACACCGATGGAAAAGAAAGCGGGACGTTTTCGATCGCATTTGCTATTTAAGGCTAAAACTAAATCTTCGATGCAACGATTCCTGGCACAATTGGTCTACCAAATAGATCAACTAAAGCCAGTAAAAGGCCTGCGTTGGAGTCTGGATGTTGATCCTCTGGATATGATTTGAAATCCCAGGCTTGTTCACAATCAGTTACTTTCGCACTATAGCTTCCAGCAAGATAACCGATAATTGAGGGGGCAAAAGGTTTTTTGAAAAATAAATGTCCGAAAAATCAATAGCTTAATTCATGCAAAGCAATATGACTCAAGATTTCGCCAAAATTCGCCCGGAACCACTATTGGAGAAGAAGCCAGTGGAAGCGCCACCTGCCTGGTCACTAATGTTTACGGGTGTGCTAGTGGGAATAGCCATTGGGGTTTTCGCCTGCGTACTTTTCTACATGTCGGGCAATGTGCCGCCGATTAATGTGGCGCAGCCAACAACTGCTTCTAGCTCCGTCGTTTCTGCAGCTGGAATTCCTGAAGAGGATGCGAGCGACTCCGCGACAGTAGACTTTGAGTTTTATACCGAACTTCCACGCTATGAAGTACAAACCGATGCAACGCCCGTGGAACTCGTAAGCGAAGAACTCAGCGGCAGTTTCATGTTGCAAACCGGCGCCTTTCAACAGCGGGAAGCAGCAGAACTAGAGAGGCAGCGACAACTCACCTTAGGACTGAACGTCATCGTAAAGCCAGAAGAACGGCCAGGCAGAACTCTCTATTTGGTACAAACGGGTCCTTACAGCACCAGCATTGAGCTTAACGACGCTAAGCAACTATTGCGTCGCAACAGCATTTCCAGCCTTACAATCCAATTGCAATAGCAAGCCTTCCTACTTCTTTCTGAGTTATTCATTTATTAGTCGCGGCTGCGCGTAAAGAGCTGTCCGCTGCTCTTGAAATCCGGCGGAAGTCCCATATTTTCTAGCTTCTGTGATACTTTACGCGAATAAACACAGGAGAATCCCATTGGACCAATATCACGGCACAACTATTGTCTCCGTTAGAAGAGACAATAAAGTTGTCATCGGTGGCGACGGCCAAGTCTCTCAGGGCAATACAGTCATGAAAGGCAACGCGCGAAAAGTCCGCCGACTCTACAAAGATCAAGTATTAGCTAGATTCGCCGGAGGTACCGCGGATGCTTTTACGCTGTTCGAGCGCTTCGAAGAGCAATTGGAGAAGCATCATGGAAAATTAGTAAAAGCAGCGGTTGAACTTGCCAAGCTTTGGCGGACGGAACGGGCATTGCGCAGATTGGAAGCCTTACTTGTAGTTGCCGATAAAGAATCTTCGCTGATCGTCACCGGTAATGGGGATGTCATTGAACCCGAAGATTCCCTCATGGCAATTGGATCCGGTGGACCTTTTGCTCTTTCCGCAGCAAAAGCACTAATGCAAAACACCGAATTAGATGCGAAAGATGTAGTCGAGAAGAGTCTTACCATCGCCGCAGATATTTGTGTCTACACAAATCAAACTCACACCATTGAAGAATTGGAAATAGACTAAGAATTTTTCCACTCACCTATTACGGAATTATTTACGGATTTATTGATGACCATAATGACACCTAGAGAGATCACCTCTGAATTAGATAAGCACATTGTGGGGCAGGAAAAAGCCAAACGAGCAGTTGCTATTGCACTCCGCAATCGTTGGAGACGCATGCAGTTAGACGAAGAACTTCGGGTTGAAATTACGCCGAAAAATATTCTTATGATTGGTCCTACTGGTGTTGGCAAGACGGAAATAGCGAGGCGACTCGCGAAACTTGCCCAGGCACCGTTTATTAAAATAGAAGCTACCAAGTTTACGGAAGTCGGTTATGTTGGTCGCGATGTTGAATCAATCGTGCGCGATTTAGTCGACGTCGCGGTAAAGATGATACGGGAAACAGAAATTCAAAAAGTCCAGCACCTTGCGGAAGACTTAGCTGAAGAACGTATTCTTGATGTACTCCTGCCACAAGCTCGCACAGAAGAAAAACCACAAGAAGATAATGGCCAATCCAGTGCTCGTCAGGTATTTCGCAAGAAACTTCGCCAGGGAGAACTGGACGAAAAAGAAATTGAAATCAAGATTGCCGAAGCTCCTACTGGTGTAGAAATAATGGCACCGCCAGGATTGGAAGACATGACCAGCCAATTGAAATCAATGTTCTCGAACATGAACACTGGTAGAAAAAAGTCTCGCCGCATGAATGTAAATGCGGCCCTAAAAGTCGTAAAGGACGAAGAAGCGGCAAAACTGATCAATGAAGAAGAGATTAAGAATCGTGCCGTTGGAGCAACCGAACAGACAGGAATCGTTTTTCTCGACGAAATTGATAAGGTCACTAGTCGTCATGATCATGGCAATGCAGGAGTTTCTCGAGAAGGAGTACAAAGAGATCTCTTGCCATTGATTGAAGGATCAACAGTCACGACAAAATACGGCAGTATCAAAACCGATCATATTCTGTTTATCGCCTCTGGTGCGTTTCACTTGTCAAAACCTTCCGACCTGATTCCTGAGTTGCAGGGTCGGCTACCAATTCGGGTCGAACTCGATCCGCTAACCGCTGAAGATTTCGAGAAAATTTTAGAAGAGCCAGGTGCATCACTGACCGAACAGTACCAGGCACTATTGGGTACCGAGGATTTGCAAATAAGCTTTAGTAAAGATGGCATTAAGAAGATTGCAGAAACTGCCTGGCAAGTTAACGAGAGTACCGAAAATATTGGTGCGCGGCGTTTGCATACCGTAATGGAAAAGTTGCTGGAGGAAGTTTCATTCTCCGCGGCAGATATGACTGTAGGAGATGATAAAGAATTGGTTATCGATAAGAGCTATGTCGAAAAACAGCTTGATGAATTAGCGAAAGACGAAGATCTCAGTCGCTACATTCTTTAAAGTGCTTCCTATGACAGCTATCCCACCTACTGACATAAAATTACACAAGCAGTCAGCAACACTGGAGTTAGTTTATGCCGACGGGGACAATTTCGCTCTTTCTGCGGAATTCTTGCGGGTTCACTCCCCTTCAGCCGAAGTCAGAGGACATGGTAAGGGGCAGGAAGTTCTTCAATTCGGAAAGCGCCATGTAAAACTAATTAATGTGCAATCGGTTGGAAATTACGCCATTAAGCTCGTCTTTGACGATGGGCATGACTCAGGCATCTATAGCTGGGAATACTTGCGAGAACTGGGGCAGGATGAAAAGGAACTCTGGAATTCTTACCTTGCAAAGTTGCAAGCTGCAGGAGAAACTCGAGAACCACTACCTGCTGATACGCAGGTAATTTCAATTAAGCCGGTGTCGGGCACTTAGCCGTGAACAATTCTTCTGACAATCAAGAAACCACCCACTTCGGCTACGAAGAAGTTCCTGTTGAGGAAAAACAAGAACGGGTTGGCCAGGTATTTCGTTCCGTCGCGAATCGTTACGACATCATGAACGATGTCATGTCACTTGGCACCCATAGACTCATTAAGAGATTCACCATCGAGCTTAGTGCATTACGACCTGGACATAAGGTCCTGGACCTGGCCGGAGGCACTGGGGATTTTAGTCTTCGTTTTTCCACTATCGTTGGCGAATCAGGGCAGGTAATTCTGGCAGATATTAATGATGCAATGTTGGAAGTAGGCCGTGATCGGATAATCGATGCTGGAAAAATTCATAATGTTCAGTTCGCACAAGTCAACGCGGAAGAATTGCCATTCGCTGACAATACATTCGATTGTATCTGCATTGCCTATGGTCTAAGGAATGTGACCAACAAAGAAGCCGCGTTAGCATCGATGGAACGAGTACTTAAACCAGGCGGAAGAGTATTAGTATTAGAATTTTCGAAACCAAAAAATCAATTAGTCGGACGAGCCTACGATGCATTCTCATCATTATGGCCTGCTGCAGGAAAACTCATTACCGGTGATTCAGATAGTTACCGCTATCTAGTCGAATCAATACGCATGCATCCTGATCAAGAAACCTTGTTAGAGATGATGCAGAAAGCAGGTTTCTCCAACTGCAAATACCATAATGTTCTAAATGGTATATCTGCGATTCATTTGGGTTTCAAATCATCATGACTGATCTTTTTGGAACTGCAGCAATTTGGCCCGCTGAGAAATTCATTAATTACATTTTGAACAGCGACAGCCATGTTAAAAATCAAATATCAAAATTTGCTGGGAAATGTTTAGAAGTTCATATTCACTCTCCAAACATTGTAGTCACTGCATTATTCGAAACTGATCGAATTAGTTTGAGTTCCACGAGTGCCGAAGAATTGAATATTGATCCTGATGGATTGATTTCCGGTGAAGCTGCAGATTTGGTAAATGCAGTTACAAAGAAACGTCAGACTCCATTAGCAAATGACAAAATTAGAGTTGCCGGTGATGCGCAATTTGTCCAGGATCTCTATGTGACAATTCAATCACTCGACATTCAATGGGCTGATTTCCTTTCGCCAGTAGCAGGCGACGTAATAAGCAATGAAGTTGACCAGATAACAAATGATTTAAGGGCCTGGAGTAGCGAAGCAAACAAACGGCTGAAACGTAACCTTAACGACTATATTGTAGAAGAAGCCCGATATGTTCCCCATTCATCCGATGTCGAAAAATTCAATGAAAATCTGGATGCGCTGCGGCTGAAGATCGATCGCGTTAACGCCAAAGCTGAATTACTCTACCAGCGTCTAGAGCAAGTAAACGACTGAAAATCCTCATTTTTTTCTCAGCTGTTTCTTGTTTGGGGACATATCTGGTGATATCTTTGCTCCCCCGCTATTCAGCAGAGCTCTATAAGTGTCCCGTCTTCTAAAAATTTTGCGAGTTATTGGCAAATACCGTCTCGATGAGTTTCTTGACGGCCAGCCGGGTGCTGTCTGGATTCGCATTCTCATATTCCCGTTTCGCTTTGGATCTTCAGTAGGTGGCAATAGTGAGTCTCGGAATCGACGCTTGCGAAAAGCGATGGAAGAACTCGGACCAATCTACATAAAGTTTGGACAATTACTTTCCACCAGAAGAGATTTTTTGGAAACAGAACTGGCTGATGAATTGCAATCGTTACAGGACAACGTGCCACCATTTACTTCTCCAAGCATTGAATCAATAGTGGAAGATGCGCTTGGAATAAAATGTCAGAAAATTTTTAAACAACTAGACCAGGAATCATTCGCATCAGCATCCGTTGCCCAGGTTCATACGGCACAGCTTCTGGATGGCGAAGAAGTTGTGGTCAAAGTTATTCGCCCCGGAATTGAGAAAACCATTTCTCAAGATATACGGCTATTAAAGTGGGTAGCGGAAATAGTCGAATCGTACTCGTCGATTGGAAAACGACTACGGCCAATCGAAGTTGTTAACGATTACGAAAAAATAATCCTCGGCGAACTGGATCTGCAGGCCGAAGCAGCAAACACATCGCAATTAAGAAAAAACTTTGAGAACAGTTCAGACCTTTATGTACCAAAAGTGTATTGGGATTTTACCCGCAAAAACGTATTGGTCATGGAGCGCATCCACGGCATACCTGTCACGGACTTAGATCAATTAAAAAAATCTAAAGTCGATCTGAAAAAACTTGCTGAAACTGGAGTGGACACATTTTTTACTCAAGTGTTCGAGCACAATTTTTTCCATGCCGATATGCATCCGGGAAACATTTTTGTTTCTAGAGATAACCCAGACAACCCTCAATACATTGCTATCGATTGCGCCATCATCGGCTCTTTAAGTGACGATGATCAGGAATACCTGGCGAAAAATTTACTTGCCATATTTAAACGAGACTACCGCAGAGTTGCTGAATTGCATGTTGAGTGCGGCTGGGTACCAAAGGACACTCGAATTCATGAATTTGAATCAGCAATGAGAACTGTCTGTGAACCAATCTTCGAGAAGCCACTGAAAGACATTTCTTTTGGACAACTCCTGGTGCAACTATTCAGAACCGCCGGTAGGTTCAACATGGAAGTTCAACCATCATTAGTTTTATTGCAGAAAACGCTATTGAACATTGAAGGCTTGGGCAGACAACTCTATCCGGAACTCGACCTCTGGCAGACCGCACTTCCTTATCTCGAACACTGGAACACCAAGCGACTTAATCCTTTTACCTTGTTAAGTAAAATTCAGGAGAATATTCCAAACTGGATTGATCAATTACCTCATCTCCCGCTTCTTGTAATTAAGGCAATAGAGCAATCCACTCAACTGGATGCAGTTAACGAATCGATTCAACAGCAACAAAGGGCTAAAGCAGAATCAAAAAAGAGAGAAATACAACGTGCACGAATTGGCGGCATCGTCGCATTAATTCTTGCTGGCGCTTCCCTTTTCCCTCCATTTAGTAATCTTATTGCGAACGTCCCAGTTGTAACACTTGGGCTAGGCGCAGCAGGACTCTACTTTTTGTGTTTTAAACGGTGAGAGCGCATACTTATCTGATGTCTTCTTTTCTCGACAAAGTAAACTGGAACAACGATGGCTTGGTACCAGTAGTTGCTCAAGATGCAGCAACTGGACGCTTGTTGATGCAAGCCTGGGCTAGTCGTGAGTCTCTTCAGGTATCTATAGATGAAGGACGCGCAGTATATTGGTCTCGCTCTCGAGCAAAGCTATGGAGAAAAGGCGAAGAATCAGGAAATGTACAGAAACTTGTAGATGTATATTTGGACTGCGACAATGACACATTGTGCTATCAAGTCGAGCAAATTGGCGGTATAGCCTGCCACACGGGGCGTGAGAGCTGTTTCTTCCAAAAACTGCACAATGGCACCTGGGAAGCGACTGAACCGGTCTTAGTAGACCCAGCCGAAATGTATGAAAAATCGAATGCAAATTCTTAGGCACTCCAGGTGTTTGCGGTAAGCGTTGAGTGTTAAAATGAGTAAAGTGTTAACCGAATTAGCAGACGTTTTAGAGCAGCGCAAAACAGCACCTAGCGACAGCTCCTATGTAGCCAGCTTGCACGAGAAAGGTTTGAGCAAGATTCTCGAGAAAGTAAGTGAAGAGGCTAATGAGACTATCGAAGCTGCGAAAGAATGCGACAGTAATTCAAATGAAAGCAAAGCGGCTGTGGTGCATGAAACCGCGGACCTTTGGTTTCACACAATGGTAATGTTAAGCCATTTAGAGTTAGGACCAGATCAGGTTCTAGCAGAGTTAGAGAAAAGGTTTAACATATCTGGCCTTGAAGAAAAGGCTTCACGTAAATTGGAAACCAACAAGTAAGTAAGCTGTTGGTATTGGAGGTTTATCATGGGTGTAGGTGGAATTGGAATTTGGCAACTACTGATTATTTTAGTAATCGTAGTTATGCTTTTCGGAACAAAAAAGTTACGCAACTTAGGTTCTGATCTAGGTGGCGCCTTAAAAGGATTTAAAACTGCCATGAAAGATGATGAGGCTGACGCAGAATCAGATGACACTGATGAAGCTGCTGGTGAAACAATCGAAGCAACAGCGGAAAAAGTGGAAACCAAAGAAGCTTCTTAACTTACAGTGTAAACTGTAATCATCTGTACGACTTCAGTCGATGTTTAATATTCATTCAACCGAAATACTTCTGATCTTAATTGTCGCTCTGGTTGTTATAGGACCGGAGCGGCTTCCTATGGCAGTAAAAACTGCAGGGCTTTGGATCGGCAGATTTCGACGTTCTTTTTATAAAGTAAAAGCAGAAATCGAAAGAGAATTGAACACGGACGAGATTCGCCGTCAATTATATAATGAATCCGTCTTAGCTCAAATAGATGAAGCCAAAGCAAAAGTTGAATCTGTTGCGAAAGACACTGAAACCTCGGTCAACAAATTAGTGAATTCTGATAGCTTTGATCCTGGTGCATCGAGTGCAACAAGCGATCAAGAATCTGACAACACCAAAGAAAAAACCATTCAAGAAGAATTAGACGAAGTTTCTGAGCAGGTCGAGGAAGTAGCGAAGGAAATTTATAACCCGGGTGACAATCCCAAAGTTGCTAGCGCAGAAACGACCGAAGAAGTTAAGAAGAACGATGACCTCAGCTGAAGACGAAAAAGAATTAACATTAATCGATCATTTGATCGAATTGCGCGATCGCATTATAAAATGTGTCGTGGCAATTGTTGTTCTTTTTCTGGCCTTGTTCTATTGGTCGAGGGAAATCTATAACTACGTTGCCTTGCCTCTTGTACAAGCGCTGCCGGAAGGGTCGAGCATGATAGCAATCGATCCTACTTCTCCTTTCTTTGCACCATTTAAATTAACTTTCTATGTTTCTTTTCTTTTAGCCGCGCCCTATATTCTTTATCAGCTCTGGTCATTTATTGCGCCGGGACTTTATAAAAACGAAAAAGCCTTGGCAATCCCTCTTTTTGTTTCCAGTGTCGCTCTTTTCTATTCCGGCATCGCCTTTGCGCGTTATGTCTTGTTCGGAATCGTATTCGGCTTCTTTATCTCAGTAGCACCAGAAGGAATTCAAGTCTTACCAGACATTAGTAGTTTCCTGAGTTTCGCGCTGACAATATTTCTTGCCTTTGGTATCGCTTTCGAAATTCCTATTGCAGTATTCCTTTGCATCTGGGCAGGACTCGCCGAGCCTGATTCGTTGTCGGAAAAACGCCCTTATGTAGTTGTGGGCTGTTTTGTAATAGCCATGCTGCTTACTCCCCCCGATCCATTTACCCAATCGATACTGGCCCTACCTATGTGGGCATTATTCGAAGTAGGAATTCTTGCTGGAAGGATAATGCGTAAACGGCAGTCTGAAGAAGAAGCCGCTGCGAGTTAACAGTAATAATCCGATCAGACTTTAAGACGAAAAGTCACTGGCCCGTCGTTTTCCAAGCTTATTTTCATGTCCGCGGCAAACTGACCGCTGCCTAGTTTGTCGTAGTTGGCTTCAGCGTAATGAAGAAGATAATTAAAAATCGCTTCTGCTTCGACTGGTGGTTTTGCGGAAGAAAAACTTGGCCTTAGCCCCTTATCAGTCGCAGCAGCAAGGGTAAATTGCGAAACCAGCATTAATCCTCCGTCGATGTCAGAGACGCTAAGATTCATTTTCCCTTCGTCATCGGAAAAAACTCGATAAGCCAAAATTCTGTCTAAGAGTTTTTCTGCAGTTGCGTTGGTATCTTCTTTCTCTATTCCTATTAAGGCAAGAATGCCTTTGTCGATTTCAGAAAAGAGTTCATTATTAATTACAACCTTCGCGTAATTAACTCGTTGGATTAATGCGATCATAAATGTTTCGCGCTAACCGGCTGATTGTAATTCTTTTGCGATGTCCTGGGTTGCACGAATGAGTGCATCTACGGTTCCAGGCTCCGATGCTGAATGTCCGGCATCTCTCACGATGTGAAGTTCAGAGTTAGTCCATTGCTGATGCAGGGCAAGCGCGTTATTAAGTGGGCAAACCATGTCGTAGCGACCGTGAATTATGCGACCTGGTACGTCTTTAATGGCATTCATGTTTTTTAGAATCTGATTCTCTTCAACGAAACCCTTATTAACGAAGAAATGAGTTTCTATTCGAGAAAGGGCCAGTGCATTATGTGGTTTGGTAAACCTCGATAATGCTTCTGCGCTTGGTCGTAGCTTGGAGCAGTTTCCTTCCCAAGCTGACCAGGCCTTCGCCGCTGCCATGCGCGCCAGCTCATCTTCTCCCGTTAGACGATCATAGTAAGCGCTAACCATATCCCCACGCTCATTTTCAGAAATAGGCCTTATGAAGTCTTCCCAGTAATCTGGAAAAACCCGATTCGCTCCATCTTTATACAACCAATCCAGATCACATTGCCTACTAAGAAAAATTCCACGAAGTATCAAAGCAGCAACATGTTGTGGATGAGACTGGGCATAGAGAAGACTCAGAGTGGATCCCCAAGAGCCACCGAACAAAATCCATTTATCGATTGCCAGGTGCTCTCGAATCTTTTCCATATCACTGATGAGATGCTCGGTGCTGTTATCTTCCAACGAACCGTGAGGTGTAGACCTACCGCAACCTCTCTGATCAAAGGTGATTATTCGAAAAATTTGAGGATCGTAGAAGCGACGTGAGCTTGCGTCACAGGCCCCGCCCGGCCCGCCGTGAACAAAGAGTATGGGTATGCCATCCGGATCACCGGATTCATCCACATACAATTCATGAACTTCGGAGACTCTAAGCTGTTGACGTTTATAGGGCTTTAATTCCGGGAATAGAACTAACATGCTGCATCCTGCACAATATTCGATATGTTTGGCGCCAGGCACCAATAGTAGGCCAGCTTATTTTATAGTGCTAGTTAAGAATTTCACGGGAGATGAACGGACCGGGCTATCCTCGCGCCGCGGTGCCTCTGCTCATTCGCTTTCTTTCATTCTCGGTCAGATATTTCTTGCGCAGTCGGACATGTTCCGGAGTAACTTCTACCAGTTCATCTTCAGCAATAAATTCCATGGCTTGTTCGAGACTGTGAGAGATGGGCGGCGTTAGTAAGATATTTTCATCCGTGCCCGCAGCGCGAATATTGGTCAATTGTTTGGCTTTGGTTGGATTAACAACCAGATCATTATCGCGACTATGCAAGCCAACGATCATGCCTTCATAAACTTCGATATTCGGTTCAATAAACAAGCGCCCCCTATCCTGCAAATTGAATAAGGAATACGCCAGGGTTTTTCCTTTAACCATTGAAACCAAGACACCGTTTTTACGATTTGCCAACTCAGTTTCCTTATAGTCTCCATAATGCTCGAAGACGTGGGTCATAATTCCGGAGCCAGATGTCATTGACAAAAACTGCGATCTAAATCCAATCAAGCCGCGAGTTGGAATTAGAAACTCCAGTCTTACTCGACCCTTACCATCAGGCAGTAAGTTCCTTAGCTCGGCTTTTCTAATGCCCAGCTCTTCGATGACTGCTCCTTGATGCTTCTCTTCACAATCCACAACCAGGGATTCGAAAGGTTCAAGTTTCTTGCCATCTTCTATATGCACAATAACTTCAGGCTTTGACACTGCTAATTCATAGCCCTCCCTGCGCATGCTTTCTATTAATACCGCGAGGTGTAACTCGCCTCTTCCTGATACTGTATATTTGTCTGGCTCAGATCCTTGTTCGACCCTCAGGGCGACATTATGTAATAGCTCTCTTTCCAGTCTTTCTTTTAAATGCCGAGTGGTTAAATATTTTCCTTCCAGTCCAGCAAAGGGTGAATCATTAACCTGGAAAGTCATACTGATAGTAGGTTCGTCTACCGTAAGTGCCGGCATTGCTTCCACTCTGGTCGGATCGCAAATCGTATCGGAAATTTGTAGATCTTCAATTCCCGTAATACAAACGATTTCACCAGCAGTTGCTTCGTCTACATCAATTCTCTCCAGGCCCAGATGACTTTTAACCTGAAGAATTTTCCCTTTACGTTCGTTTCCGTGCCGGTCGATGATAATCACTTGCTGATTTGGGCTGGCTGTCCCGCGGGAAATTCGTCCAATACCAATTACTCCAACGTAGCTACTGTAATCCAGAGCACTTATCTGCATTTGTAGGGGTGCATCAATCACAACATCTGGCGCCGGAACTTTCTCAATGATAGTTTCAAACAGGGGAAGCATGTCTTCTGCGAGATGATCTGCGTCATGGCCCGCGATTCCCTCCAGGGCAGATGCATAGATAACCGGAAAATCGAGTTGATCTTCGGTAGCGCCGAGCTTGTCAAACAGATCAAAAACTTCGTCCAACACCCAATGGGGTCGCGCACCGTCTCTATCTATCTTGTTTATGACAACTATCGGATTTAGCCCTTGAGCAAAGGCTTTTTGAGTAACGAAGCGTGTTTGGGGCATGGGGCCATCGACTGCATCCACCAGCAACAGGACGCTGTCCACCATAGACAGACCTCTCTCCACCTCACCTCCAAAGTCCGCATGGCCTGGCGTATCGACTATGTTGATATGGTAATCCTGCCAGTTGATTGCCGTATTCTTCGCAAGAATGGTGATGCCCCGCTCTTTTTCCTGATCATTGGAATCCATGACGCGCTCGAGCTGCTTGCCGCGATTTTCCAGGGTTCCGGATTGTTGCAGGAGCTTGTCCACCAGCGTGGTTTTGCCATGGTCTACGTGGGCAATAATGGCGATATTTCGAATTTTCTCGATCATATACTGTGCGATTCGAATAGGCGGAGTTACCGCAAAAGCGCGCGAGTATACACGAGTGCAGTTAGTTAAGTTAAGCGCGGTGAATAAAGAGGCTTGGCAGAAATCGAAAGACTAGGTGCCCGGCTTCAGGTCGAGCACACCAATATTGTTAAATCCTTCATCCAGTAAGTGGGCTGCATGCAAACGACTCATCATTCCTTTGTCACAATAGAGCAGATAATGAGTAGCTTTGTCCAAATCAGAGAAGTTAGTTCGAAGTTGATAGAAAGGGATATTCAGCACTTCTGCCCCGGCAAGTTTCAATGGACTTATTTCAAGTTCTGTGGGATGTCGAATGTCAATTACCACACTGCCATTAGTGACTTCACGCTCTATACCAACTTCACTGCTGGTATTATTAAAGTCATTAACCACTTCAGTGATTAATTGATGACTCGCGTTATCAATTGCAGCCTGGAGCTTGTCGAAATCAAAATGGCTCTCTTCTTTTTCAATCTTTTCAATTTTTGCTTTGGTAGTTGGATTCTTGGAGATTACGGCACAATATTCAGGAATGTTTTTTGAAAAGTCTTCCGTGCCAATACTTCTCGCTGTATCGATTATTTCTTGTTTGTCACTGGTACTAAGAGGTCTCAATACCATAGTCTCCGCGACCGAATCGATAACTGCCAAATTCGGTAAAGTCTGGCTGGATACTTGTGCGACACTTTCACCGGTAACCAGTGCTTTAATATCCATCTTCTGCGCAATTGAATCCGCTACCCTGAGCATCATTCTTTTGAGCACTACTCCCATTTGGGAATCAGCAATAGTATCGAGAATTTCTTCCACTACTCCTTCAAAGGGCACCGACACAAACTTTACCCGATGCGAGCTGTGGTACTTCATCCATAAAAACAGGGCCACTTCTTTAACGGCGAGCTCATGTGCCTTGCCACCCAAGTTAAAAAAACAGTAGTGAGTTTGCAGCCCGCGCTTAATACAGAGATAACTGGAAACCGAAGAATCAAAGCCGCCAGAAATAATTGATAGCACCGAATCCTGGCATCCCAGGGGAAATCCACCTAATCCAGGCACTCGTTCTCTGATGATATAGAGAAATTCGTCTCGAACTTCCAGTGCGACTGTTACATCTGGATTTTTTAACTTTACCCCAGCAGTTGCGCAATGTTCTTTCAAACCTCCACCGACATACTGTTCGACATCAACTGATCTAAACCCGTGTTTGCCGGTTCGCTTACAACGTACCGCAAAGGTTTTGTCTTTAAGCCTTTCGCCATAAACGTCTCGTGTCAGTTGAAATATCTTTTCCATAGGAGGAAGTGGATGTCGATCTACTATTAATATGGTAGCGATTCCAGGAGTTGCCGCGAGGCGATTAGTAATTGCTGTTACTTCGCTCGGATCTTCCTTGCCTGTTTCAACTTCAAGAGCATCCCACTCACCGGTGACTACTACGCTATCATCAAACTCTCTGAGTACCTCCCGTAAGTTTTTACGCAGTTGCCGAATGAAGCGGCGTCGCACTGGTCGACTCTTTATGGTGATTTCGGGAAATAGTTTGACGAGGTACAACATGTAAATCTCAGATTTAATAGTTAGGACGAAAGCTAAGGGTGTCTCAAAAGCGGATATTAGCGCTGTGATGGTGCAATTTTTTTAAATTTCTTAAAAAAGTGCACCTATATGAAGCATGCTATTAATCAATGCACTTATTCAGTGCTCTTTTTGTTGAAGTTTATTTTCAGCTCCAGTAAATTCGGGCCTTGCAGCAGCATGGCTGCTGGCATACATTTTGCTCTTCCCCATGCACACAAGGCAAGCTTCAGAAAGCAGTATATCTGATAAGTAAGGTACCCCTGTGATTCGACCCGGGACCCAGTGCCCCGAATTGGAGTCAACTGCGCTTCGCATTGTGGTCCCATTATGATTGAGCAATGCAGGAGCAGTAAAAGAGGATAAAAGAGCATCGCTCTAACAAGAATTTAGTATCAAGTAGTCGAAAATCGATTAGGAGAAAGTTAGAAAATGAAATCAAAATTGGAATACATTTGGCTTGATGGCTACAAGCCCACCCAAAGCCTTCGCAGCAAGACGCAAGTTGCATCAGACTTTGGAGGAACCCTGGAAGAGTGCCCAATGTGGTCATTCGACGGATCTTCCACTCTGCAAGCGACTGGCGAAGACTCAGATTGTCTATTAAAACCCGTTGCAATCTTCCCGGATCCTGATCGTGCAAATGCATACCTGGTGATGACCGAGGTACTTAATGCCGATGGCACGCCTCACGAATCCAACGGTCGTGCAACAATCGATGATGACGATGATGATTTCTGGTTCGGCTTTGAACAGGAATACTTCCTTTGGGACACCAAAGCAAATCTACCTCCTGGCTTTCCTCCTGGTGGTTACCCGGGCCCGCAAGGCCCCTATTATTGCTCGGTTGGTGCTTCCAACGCCCATGGCCGTGACTGTATCGAAGATCATCTAGATCTTTGCCTCGAAGCTGGTATCAATGTAGAAGGCATTAACGCCGAAGTAGCCGCCGGCCAATGGGAATTCCAGGTATTTGCCAAAGGCGCGAAACGTGCCGGTGATGAGACTTGGGTTGCTCGTTACATACTCGAACGTACTGCAGAGCGTTATGGTCTTGCTATCAATTACGATCCTAAGCCACTGGGCAAAGACCTGGATTGGAATGGTTCTGGTATGCACGCAAATTTCTCCAATGGCCCTATGCGTGAGTTGGGCGATGAGTCTATCTTTACCAAGATTTGTGAGCACTTCGGTAAGAACATCGATCGTCATATCAGCGTCTATGGTGCCGACAACGATCAGCGCTTAACGGGTGAACACGAAACACAATCTATAGAAATGTTCAGCTACGGGGTTTCTGACCGCGGTGCTTCTATCCGTATCCCGGTTGGTACCGTGGAAGATGGCTGGAAAGGTCGCCTGGAAGACCGTCGTACTGCGTCGAATGCTGATCCGTACAAAGTTGCGTCAGCAATCATTAAGACTACTAAAGAAGCGCTTGATTAAGCTTATTTAGTCGATTGATACAAAGCCCGGGCTAGTCCCGGGCTTTTTTTGTTTGGAGCCAGGACTCTTCACCAAATTGAAAAATGCACTATTTTGGTGCATACTGCCCCCCAACTAACCCCGCCCGTTCTCCCTGGAATCTTTGGATCCCCCGTAATCCGGACCCTACAGGCGGTATTTATGATGGCAAACCCACAAATTGCGTCAAATGATCAATTGCAGGGTTAATCTGGCTAAGCAAGCGGAGCGGTTCCGGATTTTTCTTCGCGAATAATAGTTGAATCTATTGTGAGCGAATAAAAATTCGAAAGGCGACGCTAGATTAGGCCTGGAAATGGTCATTTGATGCAGTTTGTGGGTTAGTTGGTCTTCTTATTGCATAGCAACAGTGGTGCTTAGGCGGTGGTTAAAGCCTCCTGGCGCGAAAGGAACAAACAGAGCAGTGGTATGACCCTGGACAACGTACATAAACGGTTGCTGGACAATTTAAAGACCGGGGTGGTGTTGCTGGACAGCAATTTACGTCTGCTCTACATCAACATAGCCGCTGAAGCCTTATTCGAAATCAGTGACAGAAAAGCGAAACAGCTCTTTATTGGCGACATCATTATTAACGCTGAAGAAGACATCGGTGAAATGCAGACTGCAATTGTAAAGCACAGTAGTTTCACGAAACGTAAAGCAGAACTCAATGTTCTGCACGACAAGACTATCTTTGTTGATTACACACTTAGCCCGTTTGAGTTCGAAGGCGAGTCTCAAGCGCTATTGGAAATTAGCTCACTGGAACACGCCAAGAGGATTAGTCGGGAAGAGTCATTGCAGTCGGCCCAAGCCACTACGCGCGAACTGGTTAGAGGTTTGGCTCACGAAATCAAAAATCCTCTCGGTGGCATTCGGGGTGCGGCACAACTGCTTGCACAGGAAGTAGCATCGGGTGAATTGAACGATTACACCAATGTCATCATCGAAGAAGCAGATCGCTTGCACAATCTTGTGGATCGCATGGTGGGCTCACGCAAACCTCTCGAGCTAAAAGAGATAAACATTCACGAAGTATTGGAAAGGGTACGAAGTCTAGTCAACGCGGAACTTAGTGGTAATGGCATTAAGCTAAGCTACGACTACGACCCAAGCATTCCAGCAATAGTTGCTGATTCTGAACAGCTTATTCAAGCCATGCTCAACATCGTGCGCAATGCAATGCAGTCGCTTGATAGCCCGGACGTTGATCATACCCTCGGTGAAATATTATTGCGCAGTCGCATCGTACGCAATGTAACCATTGGTGCGAAATTTTACCGCCTGGCGGCAAGTTTAGAAGTAATCGACAACGGCCCTGGAATACCTCAAGACATGATAGACGCTATTTTTTATCCGATGATAAGCGGTCGGCCTGACGGTAGTGGCTTAGGTCTTCCGATTTCTCACGGCATTATCAATCAACACAACGGCATGATCGAGTGCGAGAGCAAGCCAGGCAAAACCAAATTTACAGTTGTGCTGCCAATAAGTAATCACAACTAACGAAATAACGAAGGTGTATGAAATGACGAATGCACATAACTCAGTTTGGATTCTCGATGATGATCGATCCATTCGTTGGGTGTTAGAAAAATCTCTCAGTAAAACCGGTTTAAACACTGAGACGTTTGAGAATGGCGATGAATTGCTACATCGTCTGGAACAAGAATCGCCTGATGCCATCATCAGTGATATTCGTATGCCTGGAATCAGCGGCCTGGACTTGCTCTCAACTATTCAGCAATCGCATCCTGATTTGCCTGTAATAATCATGACCGCTCACTCTGATCTAGACAGCGCCGTGTCTTCCTATAGCCGCGGCGCCTTTGAATACCTACCTAAGCCTTTTGATATCGATGATGCCATTGCCATGACACAGCGGGCGCTGGATCACGCGAAAGAGAAAATTGGGGAAGAGAGTGAAACTGCTATTGAGCCTACGCAAGAAATTATTGGGGAAGCGCCGGCAATGCAGGAAGTGTTTCGTGCAATCGGCCGCTTATCAAATTCAAATATCTCAGTATTAATCAACGGCGAATCCGGAACCGGTAAAGAACTGGTTGCCCAGGCGCTGCATGAACACAGTCCGAGGAAAGACAAGCCATTCATACCACTGAATGTAGCCGCCATTCCAAAAGAACTCATCGAATCAGAATTATTTGGACATGAAAAAGGTGCGTTCACGGGTGCTACTCAACAACGCACAGGGCGATTTGAACAAGCTAACGGGGGCACTTTGTTCCTCGACGAAATTGGGGATATGCCGGCAGACACACAGACTCGTTTGTTGCGAGTCCTCTCGGATGGAGAATTCTACCGGGTAGGAGGACACACTTCTATCAAAGTAGACGTACGTATTATTGCAGCTACTCACCAGAATCTGGAAAAGTTAGTGGAAGAGCACTTGTTTCGGGAGGACCTGTTTCATCGCTTAAACGTCATTCGCATTCACATTCCAAGTTTGTGTGATCGCCGTGAAGACATTCCAAAGCTAGCCAGCCATTTCTTAAAAGTGGCCGCAGAAGAACTGGAAGTGGAGCCAAAAGTATTACGACCCGAGACAGAAAAATATTTAGTAGGCTTGAGCTGGCCTGGCAATGTCCGCCAACTGGAAAACTTTTGTCGCTGGATCACGGTGATGGCTTCCAGTCGAGAAGTTCACCTGAACGATTTACCTCCCGAGTTTTCGGAGCAGGAAGTTGCAATAGGCAATACTGGAAGTTGGACCCAGGCACTGCAATCCTGGGCGGATCAGCAATTGAGTCTGGGCAATACCGGCATTCTTGATGAAGCCACGCCGTTGTTCGAGCGAACGCTGATTGATATTGCGCTTAAGCACACTGCTGGAAGAAGACGGGATGCTGCCAATCTTCTTGGATGGGGGCGTAATACTCTGACGCGAAAGATTAAAGAATTAGGAACGTCTCATTCTTCCGCAGCTAATCCTGAAGGAGAATAAGAGAGCTAGATTTATTCCACCACTGACCTAGTTGGGTCCGATGTAAATCTCTTGCCAGTTAATAACCCGATCGTGTCCTGGATATGATCCGAAATTAATTCTCGCTCTCGGATTATCTGTATAGTCGCCATCCTCATTCTCATCTTCCAGATCACCCACACCGCGCCAATCGTAGGATAGAAAATCCAGGGAGAATGGTAACTGAGCGTCACTAAGATCGAATTCGATCACAGCACTGCCGTTGATATCATCCGTATTGTCTGGGTCTGGAGCTGAGGCAAAGAATGGTCGATCGTCTTCTACTCCGTCTGTATCTATATCGACGCCGGAAATCTGTAAAGTGCGACCTTCAAAGAAACTGATAGTCACATCTGAAGGGTCATTAATCGCCTCTAACTCTATAAAAGTTTCTCCAACTTCTACCATGCCATTGTCATTATCTGGTACTAAGGTACCGTCGTAAGCACCTGGAAAAGGAGGGTCTTCCAAGAATCGCAAAGATCTATCGAAGGAATCGGCTCCGGTGGCGTCATAGAATAATGTTGTACTGCTATCATCGGTGTTAAGAACGAATTCTGTGCCATCCCAATATTCGATAGAAAATCCTATGGCGAGTTCTTCAGATTCAGAACCAAAGGCATTGTCGACCAGTAATCGACCATAGCGAAATTCTTCTTCAGATATCTTGGCAGCATCGTTGCCGCCACCATCAATATCTAAATCCAATACAAAGCCAACAGAATCACTGTCTGAAGCGTTCACTGCTATCGATAGAGAATCTCTAGCACCTGCACCTGGTAGCGGTAATAGTGATGTATCGAATGGTCCGTCTTCCAAACCGCTAGCCTGGCGCTCAAAGACTAAATTTCCACTTAATGTTGCAATACCTCGATCCATGACCGCATCAGCTAATGATGCCCAGGAAACAGAACGAGTAGGACCAGTTGTCGGATCTGCTAAACGCGTCGAATAATCAGTCGGCGAACCAATTTCATCGGCAGCAAAAAAACTGGATATATCAAAATCAGTTCCAGTTAGTTTCGCAAAATCCCTTCCGGGCAATGCGTCAAATATATAATTCCGAGTTGTTGCCCCCGCTGCATTTCGAGCAGTGACTGTGGCCATGATTTCAAATTCCTCACCCATGTAAGTAAAGGTGGAAGCTCCAATGCTAAATGGCTCGGCGGTTGCTAACGGTCGAGAATTAATAACTCCTGCACTCATCTGAAAATCAGCTGGTACGAATCTGCCCAGGTTTTCTACATTGCCCTGCAATCCGAAAGTGGTACCTAAATAATTAGCAGCAGTTGAGGTGCCATTAAGCACTAATTGCGCATCGAGGTTTATAACACCCACCTCATCATAGGTCATCGTGTGAGTTTGTGCGCCGCTAGAAAAAGTTGGGAAGCGAGTATCAGTTAACACACCGTCTTCACCACCAATTGGTTCTACTAAGGCATGAGTAATAAGAACTTCATAGGTGCCGGCAGTAGATTCATTGCCATAGTTCATCGTCACTGCATTGTCATAAAGATTAGCGCCTTGATCCGGAATACCATCAAAGTCACTATCATCCGCTGCTTCCCAAACGATTGCGCTTACTGTCGTATCGAAACCGACCCCTGCTGTTGCATGAAAGTTATTAGCATCAGTGGCATCACCGGCATAAGATGTCGCTAGATCGACATGCCCATTTGCCTCTCTGTCCCCTGAGAAATCGATGTCGAATCCAAACGGTCGGACCACAAACGGCAAACTACTGCCTTGCATGAAGTCAGTACTTGGCGTTCCAGAAATATCATTGGCTAATGGAATTTCATATTGAGCATGCATTTCCATTTCACCTACATCAACATAGTTAAAAACTAACTCGCCGCCGACTCGCCCTCCTCCTTGATCCACCATTAAGATACTAAGATCAGTGTAAGAAGCAGTAGTGCCCGGACCACTATTGTTCGGTGCAGGCGTCATGACATTACCGTTAATTGTAAAGTCACTATCAGGTGCCGTTGAGCAAGTAGCTGGATCGAGACATTCCGCCGCGAAACCAATATCCAAAGTATTGCCGGCATCAAATAAGGGTGTGCAGGCCAGAGGATTGTTATCACTGGTTTGCACACCTTCTATAGTGATGAGCTTAATATCAGGCGCAATGTTTGACGGCTTACCGGCGATCTGAGTTGGAATTGGGTCAGTAGACGTAGGCCCGTTATCGGATTCATTGAAGAACAGTAAGCCCGCGTCATTTACCTCAAGTGTTGGATCTTCATTTACGTCGACACCAAAGGCCGCACCAATATTAATATTTACAGTTTCAGGATCGGTGCTTGGATTTGTGTAGTTAAAGTACAAAGTAACGGCCTGTTCTGCCGGTGGAAAAGTATAGGTCGCGATTCCATCACCAAGTGTACCGTTGCTAAAAGCACCGCCGCCGGACAGCAGCGTCCAGTCGCCTTTGCCTGTGCTTGTGCTTAAGGAAATTGCTTCTCCCGATGCTGAAGGAAAGTGACTCGCATCATGGCCGGTTATGTAAATTACCGATCCTACGCAAGCAATTCCGGGATAGATGGTTAAAGAATCTCCGCTGTTATTCGGATCATCAATTGCGATGCGATAATGATCAACCGCCCCGATACCGCAGTCCGTTGTACCGGTAGCTATTTCAATATTGTCAAAAAACATGCGGCTGGTACCGGTATAGCCGCCTGTTATCGAGAATCGAACTTCCGCCCCAGCACCCCATGCCGGAGGACTACCTGGAAGAAGAGCGCTTAAGTCGAGACTCTCGGAGTTAGGTGTTAGATCAGTACCCCCAATACCCGAGAATGTACGTACAGTGGTATACCCAGCGCCTGCATTTTCCTTCGCCTCGATCACCAACACATCACTGCCCGCATTGAGAAACTCGTGGCTGTAATCGTAATTCAAGAAAACTGTTTCGGTAACTGAATAGAGACTCAAATCAAAGGTTCGCGAGACCGACGGCGTTGGATCACCACCAGTGGATGTCATTTCAAGCTGCCCACTCGGTGCGCTAATGTTTCCTGAATTAGCACCACCGCCAAGCCCATCGAATTCGATCCAGTCACTATCCCAGAATGTCGAGCCGTCATTATTGGTATAAGCCACCGAACCCCATTCATCACGGTAAGTCACACTGGTAATGACATCGCTAAACACGAAGTTTGGATCTTCAGTGCCGAGCTCAGAGGTAAATTCGTTGGTGACATCGACGTTTATGGTGCTAACCGTATCTTCAGCAAGGTAGAGCGTAACTTCACCGTTGTCTGCTGGCACAAACGTGTACAGTGCGGCGCCATCATCCGGCGCCCCGTTAACCAGAGTGCCGCTACCGACCGAAATTGACCAATCTCCCTCAGTGATATCCGTGGTGATCAGTATCGAGCCTTCATAACTGGTTTCGGGATCATGGCTCAATCCGCGGTGTTTGGTGATGGTAATCTGTCCGGCTTCACAAGTGCTGCCAGCTTGTGACTGAGTGATGGCGAAATGACCCAGGTAAGCGTCTTCCACAACATGCAATGCATCTAATTCACGTAGTGGATCTGTAGGTTCAAAAACTCCTAGCGGGATATCACCCACAAACAAATTTTGCGTGATCGGATTTGCTCCGGTGATATCAAGCTCTACTATATCGTCACGGGTGAGCACGGTGCCACCTACCGGATCGCAACCCCCGCAAGCACCAATTGTGTCGGAAACTTCATTAATAGAGAGTATGAATACGTCTTTGTTGGCGTCAGGATCGGTATCATCGACACGAATATAAATACTGTCGACTTGAACTTCACCGTTAAAAATATCTGGGTCAGAAGAATCAACAAGAATGGTGGCGGTACCGTCACCAGGATTGTATTCGACTATGTCGCCCTCATTGAAATTGAGCGTGGTAGGCCCAGTCCAAGTAATACTTGCTGGTCCCTCAGTAGAAAAGATTATACGTCCGTTTTCTTTAACATAAACCGCATCAATATTTTCATCAGTACCAATCGGGCCATCAAAGATAGCAGAGCCATCAAACAACATTGTTGCCGTTTCAAGAATTGGATCCCATACCACAATATCTTCTGGTTCGAATGCCAGAACATTGGAGCCGATTGTACTCGAACCTGCAGCGGAGACGGCGATGTGACCGTTCTTAAACAAATGCACCGCATCGGCAACGCTATAGCCTTCGCCGCTATTGTCATAAAACATCAAACCGGTATCAGTTAATGGGTCGTAATCTATATAGTCATGATTTTGGAAACCAACCAGACCACCAATATCAGTCGAATCGCCTGGCACAGAAACTGAAATTAAAAAGCGTTCGTTAAATGCAACCGGCGGTGCAACGATTGCCGTGATATCTGTGTCTGCATCATTGCTACTATTAGAATCGAAGTTAAAGGTTCCTGATGAAACCGCTGCAGTATTAGTAACGTTTTCTCCAGCCGATCCCGTCACCGTCACATTGAGTGTGAGTATTGCGCTATTTCCCGAAGGTAATGCAGCACCATAAGTACAAGGGAACGCTGCTCCGGGGCAGGTCCAACCGGTGCCGGATACACTATCAAAGGTAATTCCTGCAGGTTCAGAATCAGTCACGGTGATCGTGCCACCGGCTCCACCGGTGGTATCGTCGGGACCGAAGTTAGTCACTGTAATAGTGTAAGACGCCGGTTGACCAACTTCTAATATGCCGTCTACAACTTTCGTAATGCCTAAGTCGGTTTCTACGCCTCTAACTTCGTGAATTATGCTATCTACGTTGTTGTTTTCAGAAGTCTTGTCATCCAGGTCATTGATATCAATCGCGCCGCCCTGTAAATCATTGACATTGTCAAACTGAGGTGACCGGTCACAATCGTCGGGATCAGCAATAACTCCCGCAACGGCAGCAGGACAGCTTCCACCATTGTGTTGCATTCGACCCACATTCTTCACGTTATTGCTAAGCAACGGGAAAAAGGTCGTGTCACCGATATTAACGTTGGCAGTTAACAGCGGCAGGCTTTCACCGGTACTCAATTCCCCCGGTATTGCACATCCGTCAATGATGTCGCAATCAACGGCAATGTCGAACACACAATAGAAAGCATTGGCACTAGTGGTACAAGACCAATCAGTACCAGACATACTGCTTAGAGTTATTCCAGATGGGAAAACATCAGCAACTACAACTTGACCGGTAGCTTCGCCGCCGCTTATTCCGCCATTTCCATTATTAGTAACAGTGAAAGTGTATGAGCTCGTATCATTGACTTTAAAAGTGCCACCTGTCGCTTTAGTCACCTCTAAATCTGCCAGATCGAAATTAGTGATACTAATCACTTCGGAAATCAGCATAACCAGGTCTTGGCCTAAAGAATAGCGGATTGTTATCTCTTCAGCCTCTGCATCAGCTTGCGCGAATGGATAAAGTACAGTGCCAGCCGTATGTCCCGAAATATAGTGAGTATCAACATCGAAACCCCAGGTATTGCCTAGCTCCTCTGGAATACTGGGAGTGCCGGGTGCAAAGAAGACTTCATAGCCGTCGCCGTTTACGCCAGCGGTAGATTGAAACTCGTAGAATCCTGTGCCTCCGTCCAAAGCAAAAATTGGTAGTGAGGCGGTGGAATTGAAATCCGCTGTCAATGGATTGAAACTGTTGCTAAGTGTGGTAAATGTTTCGAGTCCGGGGCCATCTTGTATGCCCAGGGATTCATCTCCGGTAGCCAGTGTTTCATCCCCTTCGATAGTTACGTGAGTAATCTGACCATTGGGAAGAAAGCCTAAGGGATCATCGTCCGTTGTCTGCATACGAAAGTTTCTAAGCACCAAAGTAAATGCAGAATTCTGAAAGGGTTGAAAGCCATGAAAAAGATTCGTGACACGAAAGCGCTCGTCAGGATTGCTATAAACAACTATTAATGACCAACCACCGGCACAAGTATTGTTAGTGTTCCAAGGAGCACCGTTCTGAACCGTTAGGTTGAATAAAGTGTAAGAGCCGTTAGCCGAGACTTGTGAAGTAACATTTTTATAACCGGCAAAGAAATCTCGGCCGCCAGCGACGTTGTTAATAAGAAAGGTTTCATCTGCCGTAATTGCGATCTCACTTCCAGTTGGACCGAAATTCACATCAGCGTCGGTATGGCCTAGTGCATCGTCTCCAGACGCGGCCCAATAGACATAGGCTCGCTCCACAGTTGATCCTGCCGGCATGGTGAGAGTCGCCGAACTTCCAGTTCCCACGGGGACAATGCTACAACTACCCCCTGCTGTAAAAGGCGCAACATCATCTGTACCTGAATTCGAATGGGATCTTAAAGTATTACCAATTGCACGGTAGCTGATGTTGCCGGAGAGAGTTTCGAACAACAGTACAGGTTCAAAATCATCCGCCTCTGGATCACCTGCCACTCGCGGATTGAAACTGGCAACGATGTGAGCACCTTCGGTTGCTGCATCCTGAGGGTCTTCATCGGTCACGGAAATCAATCCGGCAACTGACTTACTACCTGTGGATCCGGCACCGGTACCGGAAATCGGATTCTGGTCGTTGTTGCCTGTAAACAACATGGTCATGGATGGATCTGGATCAACGTCACTAAACCAGGAGTTACCACCCCCATTGTCGTTGTCACTAAGTCCGGCAGTAAGCACAAAGGCATTGTTTGCGGTAGTGGTGATGCTGGTGGTTAATTCTAAGGGTGCACCATCGGCAGCAAAGGTATTGCTATTGACTTGACCTTGTGAGGGAGTACCGAGATCAGGACCTGGGAAAAACTGTTCTACATCTGCCAATTCCACCATGCACATGGAAGGGTTGTTCGCTGGTGCTGCATCAAAAGTATATGCGCCAGCATATGGGCCACCAGCACCTGGCAAATTCACATCCAGAATTCCCCACATTTCGATACTGGTATTTCCTCCAGTAATTTCTTCGATCTGCGTCATATTAACGCCATCGAAGGTGGCATTTGTCACATCTTGTGGAGTTCCATCGATATGCCAGATGATCATAACCACCATACGACCTGGATCTGAGCCAGAAATCGTTAGATTGCCAGTGCCAGGACCGGTGCCAGGAAAACAAATTGAATTAACTAAAGCCGGTATACAACCGGTGATTTCTAGAGTTGGATCGAAACCTGAATCTTCGATGATAACGCCATCGACTAGATCAACATTCACATCCTCTACAGTAGCATTGGTAAAAGTAAGGGTGATACTAGTCTCCCCAGCCACAAATTCGTAAGTTGCAAATCCATCGTCAGGAACCGAATCGGTTAGAGTGCCAGAGCCTGCTTGTAACGCCCAGTTGCCATTCAGTGTATCGGTGGTAATAGTCACCGTACCGGTGTAGTTGGCAGGATTTGAGACACCCGAACTGTCAAAAATTTCTATGGTTATTGCTTCAGAGGTACAGGCTGACATGGTTTCGTCTGCCATGGTAATTTGGAAAGTACAAAGATCGACAGCTAGATTGGGATCCTCTCCAGGATTGGAGTCTGTAGTGGTGCCATCAGAAACGTTAATGTTAACGGTTTCATTAGTAGCATCAGCAAAGTCCAATACAACAACGCCACCATCACCACCAACAAAATTATAGGTTGCACTGCCATCTTCAGCGACTGGATCAACTACTGCTCCACCGCCTGTGTTTAGAGTCCAGGTGCCGTTACCAGTGGAGGTGCTTAAGTTAACCGTGCCAACATAATCGGTAACGAGGACATCAGATGAATTGCGTACTTCAATGGTAATCGCTTCAATGGAGCAAACATCGCTAGTGCCGCTGTGGGAGATTTGGAATTCACAGCCCAAGACATCCAGGTTATCACTGGAGCCGGGTGCATCGAAGGTTATGTAAGTAGAAGATGCATCAAAATTGAGTGTTTCGACTGTACTGGTACTAAATTCAAAATCGACACTGTTACCGTCGGATGCATCAAATAAATAAGTAGCAATACCGTCATCTGCAGCACCGTTGTCTAATGTTCCTGCACCCGTTGTTGATATGTAATCGCCGTTACCGGTATCGGTTGTTAAGACCAGTGTTCCAATAGCGCCATTTGCTGCACCACCTCCACTGTCTAAAATTGTGAGAGTAACTGTTTCACTCTGGCTGCAAACATTCATTGTCGCAGCGACACTGATCTGTGCAGTACAGGTCGTAACGGCAAGAGGGTCATCGAACGGCGGTGCCGGGGATGCGATACCGGGAGTTGTTGAAGTTACATCAAAATCTACAGCAGCATTGGTTTGCATTAATTGGAAATCTAATATGATTTCCCCATCGTCCAAATCATCAAAGGTGTAATCGACGGATCCGCCGCCATTGTCAGTTAATACGTTGGTCGCAGTATTAACCGTCCAGGTACCTGCAAAAGCGCTATTTGTTACGGTAATAGTGCCGGAATAATCCAATATTGGATTTCCGGCAGAATCTGTAACTCGAATTGTAATTGGATGTAAAGAACATACATCTGACGTGCCATCGTGAATTAACCGAATCTCACAGTCATCGATGACTAAATTGGCATCGTAATTTGCCGGATCATCAGTATCTGTTACATAGCCATTTGCTGCGTCTTCAACATCGAAATTTACGGTTTGTGCTGTTGTATTTGTATATGCTAGAACAACTTGTCCCACATCACCGAGCACAAACGAATAATCAACATCACCGTTGTCATCATTGTCTGGATCAGGAACGAGCGTCCCGCTTCCAGTGTTGACACTAAAGTTGCCACCTGCGCCCAGGTCTAAAGTGACATCGATAGTGCCAGTATAGTTTTCAGCCTGGTTGCCCGCGCTATCGACCAAGGTAATCGTAATCGGCTCCATGCCGCAGGTGCCAGCCGCTTCATCATGCTGGATTCTAAACTCGCAATTATTGTCGATTACCAGCTGTGGGTCGTTTGCAACAGACTGGGTCTCAGTAAATACTCTTGCATCTGGACTGTACTGCAGATCGAAACTCATTGTTCCGACAGTATCTGTAGTGAATTCTATCGTGACAGAACCATTGTCCGCCGCGACAAAAGTGTAAGTTGCGATTCCGTCGTCCGAGGCTCCGTTATCCAATGTTCCTTGAGCAGGATCTCCTGTTGTACCAACTGCCCAATCTCCATTGCCTGCAGGCGATCCTACAATGTCACTCGTTGACAGGTTAACTGTCCCAGTAAATCCAGTGAGCACTGTGCCTGAACTATCAACCGCTGAAATTGTTACTTCTTCAATCGCACACAGGCTTAGTGAACCATCGTGCGCAAATAGAAATTCAATCGGTTCCACGCCTATCGCAGTAGATCTCCAGAACTCATCGGCAACATTGATTGTAAAAGTCTCAGCAGCAACGGTAGTAATAGTGGGTTCGCTGAGATAAACAGCCTGACCTGAAACCGCAGCCGCTGCTTGTGAGCTAGAATCACTGGTAATATTGTTATAGCCGCTAATAATCGTAAAAGGATTAACGGGAACATCATCATCACTGGTTGCAAACCGTAAAATTAGAGTGCCTTCAACTGCGGTGGTAACGGCAGGTGATAGCGGTGAAGCACTGGTGCCGGTATTTACTGTCGGACTACCGGGAATTGTGACGCCTGAAGCTCCATCGAAGAGTAAAAGGTAGGCATATCTTTGCTCTGCACTATTCAATACCCAATCGTAAGTAGCTGGCTCAGAGCTCGTATACAACTTGCCGTATATTGCCTGGGTAGCACCTCCCCCCTCGCTTTGCACAATAACATTCCAACCCGCAGGAACTGTATTAAAGGGCAATTCATTGGCGTCTGTATTAATCACTGCAACCATGAAGTCGCCTTCCACACCGGTTGTAGGTGCGGGTAAATTTATAGGAGTTGCATTCGTTGATCCTTGAAAGCGCGTGCACTCTTTAAGCACAACTAACTGGCTGCCAGTAATTGATCCATCCAACCCTGAGCAACTAAACGGAGGTATTCCAGGTGGTAATGCCATCGTGAAAGCAACGGCTTGCTCTGCGACTGTTAGCGTAAAATTATCTGTGCCTGAAGATCCCACACCTGCCTGCGATACATAGGCACCAGCAGCTGAACTGTTACCTCCAGTCGAACTGCTTTCATCTTGAGTAATATCTGTATGGCCAGCGATTACGGGACTAAGATCAATAGTAATGTCATCATCATCAAAGCCCGCTACCCGAAGGACCACTGTATCAGCTATTGTGGTGGTTACTGCTGGGGAAGTAGGAGTAAGACTATTAGTATTTTGTTGTGAAAAACTTTCAACACCGCTGGTACCTGTGAAATGCATCATGAATGCATAAACTTCTTCATTAGAACCCCAAGTGAAGTTATAGCTTACGGGTTCAGCACCGTCCGACACTCTGGTGTAGATGGCAACATCAACATTGGTGCCATTGTTTTGAACGGCTAAGAGACTCCATCCCGCTACTGTATTAAATGTCTCGTTATTGGCAACCGATACAACTGTAATCAAATAGTCGTTTGCTGCAACCGATGCGAAGTTTGGAACATTGACTGTAATGTTATTAACATTACTATCGCCGGAAGCAGCTTCGGAGCACTCAACCAGTTCCACTGGATCGCCAGTAGGGAAAGTACCCGGACAAGTAGCTTCGGCATCAGGGATAGCAATAAAAGAGAGAAAAATAACGGCGAGAAGGCATCCCGCCAGACGTTTTAATCGGCGCGCGGAAAAATACCCATTGAATACGGAGGGGCTCATTAATTTGTAGCGCTACTAATTCCCTTTTTCGAAGCCAACATCAAATCACGCCGACATTTGCCTGTCTAAGCATAAAATTCAATAATTTGAAGTACTTAGCAAAATATCGACCATCTTTACCCAGAATTGACCGAGTGAGGCCGAAAAGGCCATTTAAGCCCTCAAATTAGGACTAAAAAGTACTTTGAAGAGCTGAATTTAGCGAGTAAAAACCAGGGTCAAAATAGGGCCAATAGGATCTCTCCAGGCGTTGCAAAAAGCCGGTTTTCACCCGAGAATACTCATAGAAACTAATGCTTTGCCGACTACTTTTTTAGCTAGTCAGGCACTCTTAGAAATCCACTGCGGAGCACTCGATGGAACTCGAATACAAAGTCATCCAATCGCAAACACCCTTGTTTGCAGAGACAGCAAAAATGCATGAAGTTCTACAACAAGAATCAAAAGCCGGATGGCGCTTGTTAGAAAAAGAAGATAATTATCGTATTAAGTTGCAGCGCGATATAAGCCATCGTGAAAATGATAAGAATTTGGATGTTGATGCATACAGATCGACAGTGGGTATAAGTTCAGTAGTCACTTATGGCGCCACAGCTGTTCTTACGCTCGCAATCGTTTCTATTATTTTATATTTTACTATCTGGGGATCTACTTAAAAGCTAGTAGGAAGTTCTTACCTGAACGGTTCTTTCTACATCTCCGCAGGAACCAGTACTCTCAATTGTCGCGTAGTTTCTTGTACCAATTGTGAGTGGCGTACAAAATACGTCTGCAGTGCAGTTGTTTACTCCATCAACTGAAAAGTTGTAAGTTACTGGAGATCCAGGCGTACCAGTGCAAGTAGTACCTGCATATGCAGAATATTCTTCCGGTGGATATATACCATTCATAGCGAAGCCAGCACCGGATTCAGCCGCATAAAATGCTCGCGTGAGATCTAACTCTTCCTCATACACCTGAGCACTCTGGTTAACCAGATAGTTAACTGCGACGGCGATAAATGCCAATAAGGTAATAATAAATATTGCCGCAGGCAGTCCCAGTCCAGATTGTTTCGATAGAGATTTCATTTTAATTCTAATCCTTCCTAAGAAACGCTTCTAGGAAACGTGTCTAGAGAACGTTTCTAGGGAACGCTTCTAGGGAACGCTTCTAGGGAACGCTTCTAGTCAACACTTCATGATTTAAAGTCACGGTGTCACCATCGGACGTGAAATTTAGTTCTATTGCCACCAGTGAATTTCTGGTTAAGGTCTGCGTGCCAATTGTAAAAGCAGTTAGACCTGTGTTGTCGATATTGTCAGTAATCAACATTTTATCTGGCGCTGCTGCGAAATTCGGTAAACAGGTCTCGTCCGATGCTTTTTCGCAGACTCCACTTTCTTCTTCCTGGGTCACCTGAGTGGCAAAAAAACCATAGTTTGTGTAGCGATAGAGTTTGTCACCTACAACACAATAGCTGATTGGATCTTCCACCACGAAGAAACGTCGCGTGGGGGATCTTCTTCTAAATCGATGGCTTGTGACCAGAGTTACGGTACTTTGACCAGTTACTGAGGCGTTATCGGCAATAGAACTGATTTCCTGTATTGGCCTGCGGTTGGTTGGAAAGTTTGGCCACCCTGTGGATGCGCCGTTGTCTCCATCATAGAGTCGACTGAGTCTGTTGGGATAGATCACTGCGTATTTAGGCGGTGTGGTTGTTGGATGAACTACCAAACCTGCGAAATAAATATCGACGATATCGAATGAACTGCTGCCCCCCGATCTAAAACTGGGGTTGACGTAATTAGTCGCGGCATGGGTGGGTATAAACTCGAGGCACTGATCGCCCCCGGCAGTAGCTGTGGTTGCTCGAAAACTTTTCGGTAATGCATTGTGAATTTCCATTGCCAGACGATCGACTGCGGTTCTACCCGTGGTTGCCAGCTGGTTACGGTTTGCAGTGGAGCTGACTCCTTCTGCCGATCTGCCAATAAAATCGACAATGCCAATCGCAATAATAGAGCTCACTACAATAGCCACTATCATTTCGATAATGGAAAACCCTGTAGACTTTGTTAATGGAGCTATTTTTTTCATCTGTTTTCTTTATTGAGAAATTCTATTGCTCAAAAATTCGATTTGTAGGCAGCAAAATCTATACCGGTACTCGCGGTACGATGGGTAACCGTTACGGTTATTAACTTGGCATCGTATTGGTCATCGAGTTCGTTGTTCACACCAAGATTTTCTTCCTCTTCACTGGCACCAACATTGATGTAGCGGACATCTACTTCGATCCGAAAATTATCGTATCCTGTTCGAGTGTTGCCTTGCGCATCTTGTAGTGGATCAACCTGGCCATCACCTTGATCGAGTCCATGATAGTCATCTACATCATCGTATCTGGCTCTCGTTTCAGCACCATCAGGACCGAATGAAGCCTCGACAGTGCACTGTCGCGCAAAAGGAGCCGAAGCTCTACAGGGTGGCACCCCGCGGGCTCTGGTTTTTTCGTCAAAGCGTTTACCTAATATTTCATCTAAATAGGCTTGCGCTAAGGCTACAGTGCGAACCTGAATCAGCGAATCAGCATTTCTTGACAGTCCGCTGTTGAGCATTGCGCTAATACTGACTAAACCGATAGCCACAATCACGATGGTGATGACTAATTCAACTAATGACAGGCCTTGTTGCTGTTTAAACATCACAGTCGCCCGCATAGGCAAATCCAGAGGGGGAAACGCAAACTGAAGCGAGAGCACTGTCATTTATACAAACCCTGACGGCAGAGGTAACAGCACCGGTACTGCCAGTTACACCGCTGGTTCCCAAATCACCCAATTCTTCGAAATCAATGGTCATCGGCGCAGCATTGGTGATCGAATCTGCTCCGGAAGTGGTCGCACAACTGTCGGTGTCGTTAATGTCACCGCTTAAGGTGACATCATCAATTGATACATCGAAGGATTGAATAGTTCCATCGGTATCGCTCGTTTCTATGGTTACAGTGTCCCCTGCGCCATTGGGTGTAATAGTGAGCGAAACATCGGTTCGTCCCAAGGAGCTTTGTTGAGCAGTTCGTGCGAGTGAAATTATTTGATCGCGAACAATAGTGGGATTAAACGCGTTTCCACTAACGAAGCGTGAAATTGCTACAGCACTTACAATCGCTAGCAATACGATGACGAGAACAATCTCAACAACTGTGAATCCTTTCGATGTCTGGGATTTTAGTAGCATCGTTCTGTCTTATGGTTGATTACAAGAACGGACCAAAAAAAATAATACAAACGAACAATAAGATTTAAAACTAAAAAAGGCCGAAGCATATAGATACTCCGGCCTTTATGTCTTGGGAATAGAAACCCAATTATTACAAATCAGTACCTACTGTAAATGCACCAGTAGTTATGTCGTAGTTAATAAGAGGAATATTATCATCAGCAACACTAGAGAACTGTCCAATATAAGCATATTGACAGGTATCAGCTGCAACAAACTGAGCTAGCCAATCTGCTCCTAAACCTGCAGCTACAGTAACATTGGGACCGGTAATCGAGGTCGCTGTTGTACCTACGGCATTGTCTTCATTCGCTTCTGACTGACCACCTGCCTGCAATAACAATTGGAAAACTTCCAAACATTCTGCGTTGTCATCGAGTTCGTTATCGTCAGCACCAACGCCAGCACCTACTGCATATCCTTCATCGGAAGGAAACTGTAAACCAAATTCGGTTATCGCAGCAGTTACGTCTTCACCCTCAGCAATAAACTGAGCATGAAACAAAGCATTGCCGATATTCAGTCCGCCAAGAACTGCGTCATAAACTGCATCATGAGCTTCATCGGTTACATCCATAAAGCGCGGAAGTGCTGTTGCAGTCAAAATTCCTAAAAGCAGAATCACGACTACCAGCTCAATAATGGTAAAACCACCCTGGCTTTTAATTCGCTGACTCTTAATATTTAAAGCGTTCATAGTATTCACCCTGTAATGTCCTTAAAACTCTGTAATTAAATCTATTTAGTAAATCAAAGTGTCAGAAGTAACTTAGCCGGCTACTACCAACAATAATCCAATTTCCGCTCAATCTTCCTAATAACGGCCTATTTTTTAATAACTTAACGACATAATCGTAAGTCAATTCTGGATTTCGCGAAATTTTTAGTATTTTTCGGGAATTTCACCTATATGTATAGCCAAACACTCTCTTTTTTTCCCGTTTTGTGCCCCGAATTATACAGAGTCGCATTTTTGGCAAACGTTATGGAGGCCACAGTTTTCGCCCGCTCAACCTTGCTTACCCTGAGGTATCGGCCAAGGTTTGTAGCATAAACTCTGCATCTTCTATTTCCCCCCAAATATAAGGGTAGACGGGTCGCATAATTACGCCATTAAAACGGCGTTCACGATTTCCCTCAGGAACAGTGGTACTTTCGTTTTCAATGACTCCAACAGGTAGGCCGCTGGCAGTATCCACATCCCCATACTCGGCAACAATTTTAAATCTAATTTCGTTTGTTGGAGTTTCGATGCCATTCACTATCAAATAGACTCCTTGCGAGTCATTAACCAGATACACTAATTCTCCTGTTCGCCTATCGAAATACCATACTCGACGCTCTACTCGATCGGTATTCACTACATCGAATGCACCGATATAGTTTGCTGGAGGATTCAGCATGTATTCCATTGGATTTGTCCCTTCCATTAGATCGGGAGAGCTAATGCGATTCAAACCGACGCCCAACATCATTTCCAAATTAATGGCAGTTTGAATTTGGGTAGAAATGGCTAAGAAATTTGCTCTCTCAGCCTGCCCGGGAAAATCTGCAAATCGATTCGCCGCGTAAGCGTAGATGATCGCAACGGAAATGATAAATACAACTAATTCAAATAACGAAAATCCTGCTGCTTTGTGAATGTTTGATATTCGCAGCATTTTCGATTTTCTTTTTTGAGAAGCTGAATTCAATTTCTTCCTTTTGTCTTTGCATATTCTGCATCTGGTGATCTTTTCTTTTCCTGTTAACGTACCAGATTCTTCTATTGCACTGCGGTATTGAGATCCCAAATTGGAAGGAATACACCCAGGGCAAGTATCAGAACCAGTCCTGCAATAAAAGAAATTAGAATTGGTTCGATGGCGTCGCTTAAGCGCTTAATATCATACTCAACTTCCGCATCATAGAAGTCTGCGACTTCTGCCAAGAGCTCATCAACCGTTCCCGTTTCCTCACCCACTGCGATCATTTGCAGTACCAATGGAGAAAACATTTCACTGTTTATCGCTGTTCGATGAAGTGTCTCGCCCCGTTCTACACTTTCTCGCATACCGTGTACATTCAGACTGATAAAGGCGTTTCCAACCGCACCTGCTACTACTGTGAGTCCTTGCACTATTGGGAGACCAGCGCCCATGACCATAGAGAAAGTGCGGGCAAACCTTGCGAGTGCAACGCGTTCAAATACATCACCGGCTAAAGGAAAACCTAATTTTTTCTTGTCCCAGGTTAATCGGCCTTTCTCAGTTCCCACCCAGGCAAAAAATCCTGCTATAGAACCTGATATCGCTCCTAACAGTAAAGGCCAATAGTTTATGACGAAATCTGAGGTGTTAATAAGTGCAACGGTTTGCCAGGGAAGTTCAGCTCCGAGTCGATCAAACGTTGCTGAAAATACTGGAATAACAAAAACCGTAATTATGGCCAAGGCAACTGCCATCGCAACCAACACAAAAATCGGATAGCGTGTGGCGCTTTTTACTTGCTTTCGTGTATTTTTTTCCAGTACCAGGTATTTTGAAATTTCTTGAAATGCGAGTTCCAATCGACCTGTATTCTCACCTACGTGTACTAAACTAAGAAAAAGTTGAGAGAATACTTTCGGATGCTGCCCCAATGCCGCAGCCAGGCTCATACCATTTTCTAATCCATTAACGACGTCTTCTAAAACATCCTGGAACATTGGATTTGTTAGCGACGCTTGCAGTCCTTTGATCGCTCGATCTAATGGTAAGCCCGCCTTGGTAAGGCTATACATCTGCCGCGAGAACATGATGAGTTCATCGATCTCGACAGTTTTCTTGGCAAGAAAGGCATTGATATGATCAATCGTTGTCGCATCTGGACCGAGTCTGGATTTTTTAGCAGCGGATTTCTTATCTTGTTGTTTTTTCTTTTCAACCTGTTTGATTTCTATTGGTGTCACGCTGGTACTGAATAGTTGGGCAGCCGCGTCGTCGGCAGTGCCCGCGTCAATACTCCCTGAGACCAGGGCTCCGGTTCCATCTCTTCCGCTGTATTTGTAATGAGGCATAGGAATAATTTCTAGTTAATTGTCACGCAACCTGAATGAAATCTTCTGATTCATCAATTTGCTCAGCAACCCGAAGCACTTCTTCCAAACTAGTAATGCCTACCGCAGCATCCTTAAGTGCGCTTACAACCAAAGGTTGATAGCCAGGTGTTTTTTTGGCGATCTTTACAAAATCTGAAGAACTCGATCTACGCAGTGCATCTGCGAGCGCTTCATTCAATACTAGTATCTCAAACACACCAATACGCCCGCGATAGCCGGTGTTATTGCAGCGATGACAGCCAACTGCTTTTTTAAGCTGCATATTCTTAGTTGCTTCTTCACCAATTAAGTTTGAAATCCAGGCAGCATCTTTAGCTTCGAGTTCATGATCAACATAGCAATTATCGCAAAGACGTCTTACCAGACGTTGTGCTACTACTGCTCGCAATGCTGTGGCAGCGAGAAAACCCTCTGCTCCCATATCTACTAATCTCATCGCAGAGGAAACAGCATCGTTGGTATGAAGAGTGGAGAGAACCATGTGACCAGTCATTGCAGCGCGTAATGCTATTTCTGCCGTTTCTGTATCTCGAATCTCACCTACAAGCAAAATATCTGGATCCTGACGCAGAGCAGAACGTAGCACCCGGGCGAAGCTAAGGTCGATTTTTGGATTTATTTGTACCTGGTTTATTCGGTGTAACCTATATTCCACTGGGTCTTCTACGGTAATTATTTTTTTGCCAACTTCGTTCAACTCTTGCAGTGCACCATATAAAGTTGTTGTCTTACCACTTCCTGTGGGTCCGGTAACCAGAATTAGCCCGTGGGGCATGTGTATAAGGCGACGAAAGATTTCTAACATGTCTGCAGGCATGCCAACTTCTTCCAAATTAGTCGCGCCTTCAGTTTGATCTAGTAGGCGCATTACCACTGATTCGCCATTTTCCACCGGCATAGTTGATAAACGAACATCTATGCTCCTACCTTTTACCTTGAGGCTAAAGCGCCCATCTTGGGGAAGTCGCTTTTCCGATATATCCAATCCGGAAAGAAGTTTTAGCCTCAGTACCAAGGCTGGAGCTATACGACGCTCTTTCATAACTTGCTCTTGCAAAACACCATCTACCCGTTGGCGAATGCGAAGAACATTTTCGTCCGGCTCGATATGAATATCGGAGGCCCTTACCTGTACAGCATCTTCGAAGATAGATTGTAAGAGTTTTACAACTGGCGCATCACTGCCGTCCTCATCCAGAGTTAGTGATTCGAGATCGAATTGGCCTTCGGTAAGCTCTTCGTCAAGTTCTTCTGCAAAGCTGGCAATTTCTTCAGTGCGCCGGTAAACCAGATCAAGAGTACTTAACAGTTCGCTCTCTCTTACAACAGCTTGCTGGATAGATTGTTCTAGAATTCTCTCCAATTCGTCAAAAGCGAAAATATCCATTGGATCGGCCATGCCAACCAGTAGTTGGCCACCTTGATCCGCAAGAACGATGGCGCGATATCTCCTTGCATAGCTCTCAGGCAATCGATGGATTAAGCTAACGTCAAAGTTATAGCGCTTTAAATCTACGAAAGGAATTTGAAGTTGTTGTGATAGAAAACTTAAGAATTGCTCTTCTTCAAGCAACCCTAGTTCTATTAGCACTCGACCTAATTTTTGGCCTGACTCTTTTTGCTTTTCGAGAGCAGACATCAGTTCCTGTTCAGAAATTACTTCATTCTGGACTAGTAAGTCTCCAATTCGAATCTTTTGCTTGGTTATAGCCATAACTGTTATTGGCTAAGAACTGATAGCCTTTCCTGGCTTCGGCGGCGCAAATTAGCGCTTAAATTTGCGTATTGCATGGCCTGAGAATATGCCTGTGCTGCCGCATTGGTATTTCCCAGTGAATCTTGTGAAGCAGCAAATCCGTACCAATATTTGCCTTCATTCTGGTCGTGTTGCACCAGAGTCGTATAGCTCACAAGAGCGCCGGCGAAATCGCTGCTTAACAATTGTGAAGTTGCTAATAAATCATGGTATTCAGGATCGACGGCGACTTCCGGTGCTCTAGTTAGAAGCAGTTCAACTGCCTCTGAAATTTGTCCGACGCTCACTAAAATTCTAGCTTTTACCTTCTTGTAGCCAGAGTGATTGGGGGCTAATTCTAAACCTGAATCTACTAGTGCTAATGCCGCACTTAATTCGCCCTGGCTCATTAGTAGTTTCGCATAGGTTTCACGTGACTGGTGCGCGTAACGATTATTTAGTACATGTTGCTCAAGATGAGCATAGGCATCGACTACTCTATTATCTGCAATAAGCTGTAGTGCATCCTGGACCGCAATCGTATCTCTTTCTTCAGCACTTAATTCTGCGACGTCTTTCACTGGCTCTTCTGGCTCGACATTAATGACATCCACAATTACCTGTTCAGAAAGCCCTTCTGATTGTTGAATTTCATTTTGCAATGATTCATCAGTTTCTTGAGTACTTTCAGAAAGTGCTTGCTCGGCAATTTGGGTTGGCGCTTCGGCTTCCTCAAAGTATTGAACAGTAGGTGACTCTTCCCCGCGAGTTTCAGATTCAACAACTTGAGATTCGGTATTCTCAACTACTACTTCTGAAGTTAAAGGCGCTTCAATTTCTTCCAGTTCGGACTGCGGTTGCTGCTCCGATTCGATTACCGGAGGAGGAATGGTATCGTTATTTTCTATGGCTCTATCATTTTGTGCGACTTCAGGACGAATGTTTAGAGTCTGTTGGCCTCGATTCGAATTGGCATCAAACCATACATAAATAAGTCC
This sequence comes from Pseudomonadales bacterium, assembly GCA_012103535.1. Classification (GTDB taxonomy): domain Bacteria; phylum Pseudomonadota; class Gammaproteobacteria; order Pseudomonadales; family Pseudohongiellaceae; genus UBA9145. Next base: position 265,926 of record WLWQ01000002.1, on the reverse strand, counting down.
CGCCGCCACAATGACCAGCGCAATTGTCGTAAACAACCACCGATTTTTAGTGGGTGGAGATGGAATTTCATTCGCAGGAGTAAGTTTGATCGGCGCGCTTGAAGGCTCTGAGTCCTTGCGACGCTGATCTAAATCTCTCAGCATGTCATTCACAAGACTCATAAGTTCAATACTCCTAAATAAAAGACCACCGCAGCTCCTACTGCAATTCCACCGATAGCTATTAACGCTGGTCGGTAGTTAAAACTGGGTAGCACCACGCCTTCGGTATCATCTGCAGCATCTCTAATGTGATCAACCTGTACAGAGCGCTCACCTTTACCAAAGACCACCATTAAAGCTTTATGGCAGAGAATATTTATTACTCTGGGAATTCCTTCACTGGCTCGAAATAAGAAATCTAGAGCTCTCTTTGAAAATAGGAATGGGCCATTGTAGCCAGCAGTTGCGAGCCTGTGAACGACATAGCGTTCTACTCCTTCCCTATCTAATGCCTCAATCTCAAAAGAGAACGTTATTCTCTGTCTTAGCTGCCTAAGTGAAGGTTGGCTCAGGGAAATGTCCAATTCAGGTTGCGCAAAGAGTACTACTTGAAAAAGTTTTACCTGTTCAGTTTCTATATTGGTTAACAAGCGCAATGCTTCAAGCGTCTGCTCAGGCATGGCATGGGCTTCGTCTATAAATAGAACAACTTGTTTGTTTGCCGCAGAAAACTCTACAAGTTTTTCGGTAATAGCTTTCAGTAGTCGGTGATGGCCCACGTCCTGGTCGATCTCGATGTTTAATTCTTCTGCAAAAGCCAAAAACAAGCCTTTAGGACTTAACACTGGATTTGGTATGTAAGCTGTTACATAGTTTTCTTTGTCTTCTTCAAGCGTATTGAGTACTTTGCGACAAAGCATCGTTTTACTAGTGCCTACTTCACCAACAATTTTTATAAAACCTTCCGCATTCGCAAGCGACACCATAAGCATGTTATAGGCCTTATGGTAACTCGCCATATTTAAGAAGAACTGAGTATTTGGTGTTAGTGAGAATGGTAGTTCTCTAAGACCAAAATGTTGTAAATACATGACTAAACTTCTACCTGCATTAGTAATTTGCGAATGGATCTATCGCACGATTAATATCTCTAAATCTCTCACTACTTTCATTTAGTAATTCTCTATCGCCTTCAGCATTAGCAATGATTGGTTTCAAGAGAATGATGAACTCACTTTGCACACTCTGAGTCTGCGTTTGTTCCAACGCATCACCGACAACAGGGATGTTGCTGACACCAGGGATTCCAGCTATGTCATTAACATTACGCTCAAATGTTAATCCACCCAGTACAACGATTCTGCCGTGCTCGGCCTTAATTACACTATCCATTTCTTTCGTAGAAGTCTGGGCTAAAGGCACTATTTGCCCCCCAATATTCTTTGATTGTTCTTCTACAGCACTCACAGTTGGGTGGACGTGAAGAGTAATCTCACCATTTGCACTAATTTGTGGAGTTATATCCATTGAAATGCCAGAGAAAAATTGTTCCAAATTATTGTTTGCGTTGGTTGTAGTGTTATTCCCGGCTGCAACAGTGGTGGTGTCTGCTTGTGTCTGGAAGAATTCTTGAACCCCATCCTGAAAGATTGCTTTCTGGTTATTAAGCGCTCGAATTTGAGTGCTGGAAACAATTTGAGTTGTGCCCCTGGTCTGCAATAGATTGAACACTGCCTGAAAATCACTGAAATTAGTGTTTAATTGCAAAGGATTTCCAATACCTGCAATACCAATGTTTCCTTCTCTGATACTAGCTGCGAAGTCATTGTTGCTGCCTAACAATCCATCACTGTCTCCTAGAAATTCTCCCGAACCAGTAACCGGATTATTTGCTTGACTACCAAAGGTATTAAAGTCGAGTGCATACTGATGCCCTTTATTCAAAATTACTTCCAAAAATTGCACTTGAATAATGACTTCTCTGCGAAGAGATTCTTGGGCTGCAGTTATAAAATCATCAATGCGTTCGAGTTCATGGGGAAAGGCCGTTACGATTACAATTCCGGTGAGTGGTTGAACCAAGACACTCTTGCCTTCTTCTGTAACTGTCGATTGATTGCGGGCACCGCCCCCAATTCCGCCACCCAAAAGTCCACCAATTCCACCCCCGGAACTAGAAGAAGAAGATGCTTGCGATTCATAGCCGATTAAATTCGAAATCGCCGTTTCTAAATCTGACCAGAAGTCTGTGCTGGTTGAAGTTTGGATCATTCCACCCGCACCTCCTGCTCCTCCAAGACCTCCTCCAAGGCCTCCTCCCAGGCCTCCGCCCAGGCCTCCACCCCCTAATGAACCGATGCTATTTGATAAATTATTCAGCGGATTACCACTGCGACTTGAACCACCAAATCCTCCACCGAATCCGCCGCCACCACCTTGACCACCTTGTTGGTTGGAGTTTGCAGTAACTTGCACACTGGAAGTACCCTGGCGTTGCACGTTTAAATAGTCGATAGTCCACTGACGGGTTCTTAATCCTCCGGGGCGAATAGTAAAAATGTTTCCTCGGCGAGTAATATCTAAATTGTATATTTCTGCAATTGTATCCATAGCCTCTTCAATAGTGACATTTGGCAAGCTAATGTTTATTGCTACTTCTACATCCTCACTTATCGCTACCCCGTAGTCTGTTCCAGCAACGAGGCTATTGAAGAATATATCTGCAGATTGGTTTGGAGTGGAGGTGACTGAAAATCGATCTTCAATTGGTGTTAACAGTTCTTCGTTTAATGAAAGTGAAGGAATAAGCTCACCTAGTAGATCACTATCTTGTTCAGAAAGTTCTTCTTCAGGTTCTACTGTTGCGGCTACGGCTTCTTCAAATGTGCTTTGAATGTCTGCCAATATCTCCGTATCAGGCACAGTGGCTGGACGAGTTGCACAACCCGCAATTAAGAGAACACACGCAAGTAGAGTGATAACTCTGCTATTAGGTTCTGATCCGATCTGCATGAATTTTCTATTCATCATAATTCTCGCGATCTATTGATCTCCCACCGGGGTTTTAACATTAGAGCCAAATAGGCTAATTCGTCTTTCTTGTTCGTTGACTGACAAAACCACACCATCCCTGTCAATTGAGACAACAGTAGCTCCGCCAATTACGTCGCCAATTGTTACTCTTTGCTCATTTATAACTGCCATAGGTGAAGATTCACTTGCACGCACAAAAGATAACTCGTAGCTCGCCGGAATGACGTCTCGAATCATCGCTGCTATGTCACCCAAGTCACCGCCACCATCACCAGTAACAAAAATTGGTCTGGTAGGATCGATGAGTTCTTCACCATCAATTAAATCTGCTAAGGCAAAGTTAATTGGACTTATAGTGAGCATTATTAGCAGGCTAAATCTAAGCACCAATAAACCCCTGATCTGCACTTATAGTATGAATCTCCAAAGATATATGGGCATTTGGCCAATCAATTTGGGTAAATGTGACTGAGTCCCAAAAAAAGCTTCCGGTAACTTCTTCGAGAAATCTCAAATACTTTAAAGTACTAAAAAAGTCACCTTGAAATTGAATAGTCATGCCATGCTCGTACACCTGACCTGATACTTCACTCTCGTTAACATCATCGAAATTGAGTGTTCCAGTTTCTGCCAAAATTTCGTTGGCGTTGGAAGTACCTTGTCGCAGTGGGACCGCATTGTGGTTCTGGATACCCACTAATTCCAATCCGGGTTGTCGTTCTAAAACTCTGGTCAATATGCTGGTCATCTGATTTGGTGTTACTAAGTCACCTGCCAAGTTCGCGATTTCCTGATCCAATACATTTTGTTCACGAGCAATTACAGCGAGGCGATCATTCGCAAACTTGTTTGGATCTTCCAGACTCTGCGCTTCCATCGCGGCGTATGCAGATTGCTGAGCTTGGATCTGCCTCTCCACACTATCGATCTGGCTACTGGCTCTATCGATATCAGCATTTAAAGGGTCGGAAACCAGAGATAGAAACAACATTCCCAAACCAGCTATCAAAATTCCCATAACGAGAATTTTCTCTGATTGCGTTCGAGCTTCGATGCTCTTCGCAACTTGATTCATTAGCTGTTGCAATCTTTCATTCATTGGAAGAACTCAATACAAATGAAAAAAACTGATCTTCAATTTCAAATCGGGTTATAGACAGACTTAAATGACGGTCGCGCAGTGGACTTTGGCCTGCCTCAATATTATCTACATACCTTGGCACCATCGCTGAATCAACAACCTGTCCAGCGAGTAGCACTTCCGCACCACCATTCGCGAATGAAAATTCAGAAAGGCTCAATCCATCAATTGCGGCCCGCGATAGATCCTTAAAATATTCAGAAAAACCTTCTACGTTGCCTAAGGTTGTGTCACTTAAGAATCTCCGAATTTGTCTACTAGCGTCCAATCTGGCCTCCGCTTGCTCCAAGCGGTTAGTCAGAGCAGTATTCTGGGATCGCAGCGCGAGCTGTTCGTCTAGCTGATCTGTTCTTTGAGTTTCTTCAACTAATACTTCCTGCAGTTCGGCCAACTCACTATTTAATCTCCAACGCGTAAACAAGTCCCAGGCTGACACGAGTACACAGACAGCCAATAATCCGCCTAATATCTGACCCATTAGCAACGGAGTTAACAGGTCTTTCTTGACCTTAAACTCTGGCAAATAAAGATTTATTTGCTGCTGCATCAGGCTGCTTCCTGTTCTGTGTCTTCAGGTGGTTCTGTTGGCTCCGGATCTGCTACAGTTTCAGGCTTCTTCGCGCCACGCAAACAAGCCCCAATCGGTGCCATACAAATTTGTAAATCTTCCGAGCTCACTTCCGTATCAAACTCGATCGCATCTTCGAAATTAAACACACTCACTTTTGCCGCTAACATTTGGTCCAATGACTCGACCATCGCCTGGGAATCATGTTGACGTTGAGAAATCACTATTTTTGTAATCTGTCCTTTCCCCATTTGACTCTCGTAGTAATCCAGAGACCGCTGAATCTCTAAAATAAGCCGATCTTTCAAATCGTTCCATTCGCTCGACTGCATAACATCTGGATCGATCTGAGTATTGATACGTCTGGTCAAATACAGATCACCATTGCGACTGATGTTCATCGTGCTGCCGGTCTTGCGCAGGTCCATAAACGCGACACCGTTGTCGTCATCGATGAAACGCGTTGCGATGTTCTTCATTACCAATTCAGGAATATCGATTACGGCGAGCTCTAGACCTGAGTCGGTGATCAACTTCACGATATTCTGAATCTTGGAATTCAACGCTGCTACGACATAAACCATTTCTCTGCCACGGTACGCATCTTCAGGTACCTGAAACACATCGATGGCTGCGTCTTCGATTTTCATGTCGAGTAAATCTTTAATTTTCCAGCGCACTGCCTGGCGCAATTCTTCTGCTTCAACATTTGGTGCTTCCACCAAATGCAGGTTGTAATCTTTAGGGTTGAGCACGTAACTGCATTGCGTGCCCTCCAGTTCCAATTCTTTAACCAGCTTATTAAGAGCAGGGCCTGCTTCTTTTTCTGATTCCAAATCTATGCGTTCACAATTTAATAGATGGGGAATGCCATCTTTTACTTCCATGTGCACGAACGCGAGCCGGTCGGAGTTCACACTCAAACCCACGCGGCCTTTCGACTTTGCTTTTTTCGTAAAAAATTGCATTATCGCTCGTTCTCTTTTTCCGGTATTGCTGTTGCCACTTATCTCAGTCAGAATTCGATTTGTCCATTTCTTCGAAGGGACCGAAACTGCGTCGCGCGCACAGCGGTGCGCGAGACTTTGGAAAAGCCCTTAAGGAATATCGTTTAATCCCCTAAATTCTAAAACAAAAATGATCAAGCATCAGGATAAACTAGGGATAGTATGGTTTGGCCATAACAGGGATTTAGTGGGTGGCAAAAATTGGCGGGTCGAAGGCGGGAAGAAATCGGGGTAATAATGCTGATCCTATTCAAGTTTTTTTCAGGCGTTTAAATGAACAGCGTTCATATAAATGACTCAATGGTGCCTAAATTTTGATCAGAATCGTCCTTTTTGAGCCAGAAATACCTCCAAATACGGGAAATATTATCCGTTTAGCCGCAAATACGGGTTCACAGCTACATCTGATAAAACCCTTCGGATTTGACCTGGACGACAAGAAAATGCGCCGTGCAGGGCTGGATTACCATGAGTATGCAGGCATATTTACTTATGAAAGCTGGGAAGAATTCAAAAATTCCCACGAAAACAGCAGGATTTTCGGAATAAGCACTAAAGGCGACAAGGCCTACCACTCTGTCGAGTATAGAGATGACGATTTCGTGGTATTCGGGCCTGAAACTCGCGGATTGCCTGACTCAATAAGGGAAGACATCGGCCAGGATAAGGTGCTGCGAATACCGATGCTCCCTGACAGCCGCAGCCTGAACCTTTCGAATTCCGCGGCAGTTATCGTTTACGAAGCCTGGCGTCAGCTAGGCTTCGTCGAGGGACTATAAAGGAATAGTGAAGTTATTCGCTTTCTGGCGCCGGAGTTTCGGGGCTTTCCGCGCCAGCGCCATTGCCATTTCCAGCGCTTTGCGGCTTTGCCGCAGCCTGTTTTTGCTGTTGATAGAGCGCTTCGAAGTTAATTGGCGATAGCATTAGCGCCGGGAAACTGCCTTTCACGACCAATGCATCGATTGCTTCTCGCGCATAGGGAAACAAGATATTTGGGCAGACAGTGGCAAGCAATTGTTCAAGCTGCGCATCATCGAAATCCTTTGCCCCGAAAATACCCGCCTGGTGTACTTCAACCAGAAATGCAGTTTCCTCTTCCAACACTGCTTCTGCCGTTAGTACTAATACAACCTCAAAGAGACCATCCTGAACCTTGTTGCTGCGGGTCTTGATGTCGAAATTGATCTTAGGCGACCACTGGGATTGAAACACTGCCGGGCTGCGCGGCGACTCAAATGAAGAGTCCTTCAGATAAATTCGTTGTAGTCCGAATTGTGGGCCCTGTGCTGCTTGCGCACCTTCAGGGGCGACAGCCGGTTGTGGATTATTTTCGTCTTCAGCCATGGTGATTCCTATCGATTCCTAATTCAAAAATTCGTTTTTAACTTTTTACCTGCAGCTACTTTTGCACTAAGGGAAGTGATTGCGCCTTCCACTCGGTGAGCCCACCAGATAATTTGACGACTTCTTCATGTCCTGCTTCTTGCAAAGTCTTAGCAGCATCACCTGATTGTTGGCCGAGTTTACAGACGACCACAATAGGTTTTTCTTTATGCTTCTGCAGTTCAGTAATGCGCTGTTTCAATTTCGCTAATGGAATATTAATCGCATCAACAATGTGTCCAGTGTCGAATTCTTTCTTCTCTCGCACATCGACTACGACTGCATCCTGACGGTTAATTAATGCTACTGCTTTATGTGGACCGACGCTGCTGGCACCGGTTCTCTGGTGGTACATGATGATGGCGCCCAAAGTGACCACCCACATGACTGCGAGCACCAAATTATTACCAATAAATTCTACAAATTGAGCCATTAGCGAATACTGATGTGGCTACTTTTCGTTAAGTCGTAGCTGAGTTATTGGGGCAGCGATCAGCATATTCAATCTCCGCCGTCCCTTAAAAAGGCGAGCAGTATACACGTCTCATGGCTGCTAAAGAAGGACTAAAACCGGGGGATTCCAAGCAGATACTCGCTATCATTTATCAGTTCGAGGATAATACCGCGATCTCAGGGATTCGCTCTGATAGCCACTATTAAGGGGTTGATGTTTACTCAATGGGCGCTAGAAAAACCGCTTTATTACTTATTCTCGATGGTTGGGGATACCGCGAGGAAACTGACCATAACGCCATATTCACCGCCAAAAGCCCGAACTGGGACGATCTTTGGACTAATCAGCCTCATACCCTAATCGACACATCGGGAAAATCCGTAGGATTGCCCGCCGGACAAATGGGTAATTCCGAAGTCGGTCATATGAATCTCGGCGCTGGGCGTGTGGTCTATCAGAGTTTGACTCGCATCGACAAAGATATAGAAGAAGGAAGCTTCTTTGACAACCCTATCCTGACTGCTGCCGTTGACAAGGTCATCGATTCTGATTCGGCTCTGCACATTTTTGGATTGCTTTCTCCCGGCGGGATTCACAGCCATGAAGATCAAATCATGGCGATGATCAAATTGGCTACTGATCGTGGCGCCAGCAAAATCTATCTCCACGCCTTTTTAGACGGTCGTGATACGCCGCCACGCAGTGCTCTTCCTTCTTTATTAAGGGTAGAAGAAACACTACTTGAATCCGGCAAGGGCAGAGTCGCTTCAATCTGCGGGCGCTTCTACGCAATGGATAGAGACAAACGCTGGGATCGAGTGCAACCTGCCTACGAAATGCTCACCGAAGCGAAAGCGGATTATCGTCACGACCATGTTAGCGCCGCACTAAACGCCGCTTATGCACGGGATGAAGATGATGAATTCGTGCAGGCCACATTGGTAGGTGATGAGAAAAGCCAATCTGCTACGGTGGATGATGGCGATGTCGTTGTGTTCATGAATTTTCGCGCGGACCGGGCACGGGAAATAACCCGCGCATTTGTTGATGATGATTTTGACGGTTTTGAACGGGCAGCCCGTCCAATGCTGGGCGATTTCGTCATGCTTACCGAATACGCGGCGGACATCGATGCTGCCGTTGCCTATCCACCCGAAGAATTGGACAACGTATTGGGGGCTTACCTGGCTAGTTTGGGCAAGACTCAATTACGCATCTCAGAAACTGAAAAATATGCCCATGTTACTTTCTTCTTTAATGGTGGCCGTGAAGAACCGTTTGAACATGAAGATCGAATACTCATTCCATCTCCAAAAGTAAAAACTTACGATCTTAAGCCGGAGATGTCCGCGTTCGAAGTAACCGACAAATTAGTAGAAGCGATAACGTCGGGAAAATACCATGCAATCATTTGCAATTATGCTAACGGCGATATGGTTGGCCACACCGGAGACTTTGACGCATCAGTTAAAGCTGTTGAGGCAGTAGATAAATGTCTGGGCCAAATCGTTACTGCCATTAAAGAAGTCGACGGACATCTTCTGGTAACTGCTGACCATGGCAACGTGGAACAAATGCTAGATCCCGAAACGAACCAACCGTTAACTTCCCACACCAATGGTCCAGTACCACTGGTTTACGTTGGTGATCCCAACTACCAATTTAAATCCGAAGGAAGTCTCTGTGATATTGCGCCAACCTTACTTTCCTTGATTAATATCGCTATACCTGAGGAGATGACCGGTACCGTGCTTCTGCTAAATACGGAAAGTAGTACGGACGAAGATTTGCCGGCGGCAAATCAAGGGTGAGCTCAATGGTGCTTTCTACCAATCGCACCAGCCTGATCATAAGTTTCTTTTGCTTCTCACTTGCCAGCTCTTTGTATGGCGCAGAACAAGTTGAGCAAACCCAACAGGAACTTGACTCGATAAACTCAGCCATCTCTGAAATCAGCAACTGGCTTGACGACGCCAGTGATCGCCAGTCTTCGGCAGAACAACAGTTACGTGAAGCAGAGCTAGAAGTTACCCGTGTGAGTCAGGCAATAAGCGTTTTGGAAAATACAGTTGCAGAGCGAGAAACAGAGCTGAGTAATTTGCAGGCACAGCAAGCGACTCTTAGATCTAATATCGAGACCGGACAAACATTATTGAGCCAGGCCATTCGTATGGCGTATTTAAGTAACGATCAAAACTTTGTAAAGATCTTATTAAACCAGGAAGACATTTCTGAAAGCTCACGCATGCTGCATTACTCTCGAGTCTTTTCCGATTCACAAATAAATAAAATAGAAAGCTACCGCAACTCATTGAACGAACTTGAGCGAGTAAATGAAAGTTTAGCCGTCACCTTTAATGAACTAAACACACAACAACAGCAGTTATTATCAGAAGCCGAAGCACTAAACGATGCAAAGGAAAATCGGGCGGGCGCTTTATCTGCACTTAATCAAGATATTGCTACCCGTAACGATGAGCTAGCCTCATTAGAAAGTAGCCAGGCTGAATTGGCAGCCTTGCTGGAAGAAATTCGCCGCGCAATGGAAGGCGTTACCAGTTTTGCAGATGTCCCGCCTTTTGCTGACGAGCGTGGTTCCTTGCCTTTCCCTCTCGAAGGATCAATTGCCACCCGCTTTGGTAGTGCTTACGGCGACGGCAATCTGATTCGGCAAGGAATCACCATAACTGCCCCCATTGGTTCACAGGTACAAGGCGTGCATGCCGGGCGCGTGGTTTTTTCCGATTGGTTAAGGGGCTCTGGCTTGCTGGTCATCGTTGACCATGGAAACGGATACATGAGCCTATACGGGCGTAACCAGACACTTGCCTTACCCGCCGGAGAGTGGGTCGATGTGGGGGATACAATAGCCACTTCGGGCGATGGTGGGTCAAGCGGAAACGCCGGTCTGTATTTCGAAATTCGCTATCGGGGGGAAGCCCAGAATCCCCAAAACTGGCTGCGCTAGCTGTTGACGGTCTTATCCAGAGGCCCCTATTACCCAGAGGCCCCTATTACCCAGAGGCCCCTATAAATAGAGCCTTGCAATCAAATTGTAATTTTGTGGGTCTTATCTCACGAGGATTTGCCAATTTAGGTATAAACTGAAACTATTAAGCCCAACCTATAAACGGAAAAAGTTACTCAGGAAGCCCCTATGACATTGCCCGCGAGCATAAAGAGAAATCTTGTAGCCTCTACACTCGTTTGTGTTTTATTGCCTTTTTCTTCCCTGGCTCAGGAAAATCAACCAGAACCACTTCCGCTGCCTTTGGATGAAGTGAGGATGTTCACCGAGGCTTTGGATCGAATCCGCATGTCTTATGTGGAAGAAGTCGATGACAAAACACTATTAGAAAATGCGATTCGCGGCATGCTTTCAGGGCTCGATCCACATTCTGCTTATGTAGTAGAAAATGAATTCGATATGTTGCAAGAAACCACCACTGGAGAATTTGGTGGATTGGGCATAGAAGTGGGAAGAGAGAATGGTTATATCAAAGTAATTAGCCCAATCGATGACACTCCAGCCGACAGAGCAGGTATTGAAGCAGGCGACCTCATTATTCAGATAAACAATAGACCCACGCGGCAAATCTTACCGGAAGAAGCGGCCAATCTTATGCGCGGCGAACCAGGTACTCAAGTCACCATAACCATTGCTCGAGAAAATCGAGAACCATTCGATCTCACTATTACTCGCGAAGTCATCGCCATCAACAGCGTACGCAGTCGCATCATAGAGCCGGGCTATGCCTATTTACGCATTTCTCAGTTCCGTGCGAACACGGCGAACGAGATCGAAGAAGAAATAGAAGAATTGTATGCAGAAAATGAAGATCTAAAAGGCATGGTGCTGGACTTGCGCAATAATCCAGGAGGTGTGTTACAGGCATCGGTTGGTGTGGTTGATGCTTTTATAGATCAAGGCCGCATTGTTTATACCCAAGGTCGTCTTGAAAGCAATGACATGGAGTTTATGGCGACAACGAATACCGTCGCTAGTGAAATTCCTTTGGTCGTGCTTATAAATAATGGTTCTGCTTCAGCTTCCGAAATTGTTGCAGGTGCACTGCAAGATCACGGTCGGGCTATCATTATGGGTACACGCAGTTTTGGCAAAGGCTCGGTACAAACTGTTATGCCATTAGCAGAACAAAGGGCGATTAAACTAACGACATCTTTGTATTTCACGCCTAGTGGTCGCTCCATTCAAGCCCAAGGAATTGATCCAGACATCGTTGTTGAGAATGCCTTCGTAACACGTCGTTCCAGAAGCGTTGCCCAGGTGAGTGAGTCGGATTTACCGAATCGATTGGATAACGCCAACGATGAAGCAGAAACTAATGACGAAATGGCGAACGCACTTATCTCTGCCGAAGAAATCTTAGTTACAGATTATCCGCTCAATGAGGCATTGAACGTATTAAAGGGTATCAATGCGTTTACGCCGCAACGGCGAGTGAATACTTCAGGCACCTTCGCCCAGCGCGATAACTAGAATATAGAACTCAATATCACACGTTCCAAGATTTCCTTCATACGGCACAATACTTCTGACGAAGTATTGTGCCGTATGAAGGTATTCCTACAACCTGACCTCTATACCTCTAGAAGCCATGTGTTGTTTGGCTTCTTTTATCGTGTATTCACCGAAATGAAAAATAGAAGCGGCTAGCACGGCATCCGCTTCGCCATCTAAAACGCCTTCCGCTAAATGCTGCAGATTACCAACACCGCCTGATGCGATCACTGGCACTTGCACAGCCTGGCTTACAGTTTTGTTGAGCGCGAGATCAAAACCAATCTTGGTACCATCGCGATCCATGCTCGTCAGCAGAATTTCCCCGGCACCATAATCCACCATGCGCTTGACCCATTCGATGGCATCGAGACCAGTAGGATTTCTACCACCGTGAGTGAAGATTTCCCACTTCAGAGGTTCGCCCTCTGCAGATACCTGTTTTGCATCCACGGCCACAACAATACATTGCGAGCCGAAACGCGCGGCTGCTTCACGCACAAATTCAGGATTGTTAACCGCCGCTGTATTTATCCCGACTTTGTCTGCCCCGGCATTCAACATGGTGCGAATGTCTTCCAGCGTTCGAATGCCGCCACCAACAGTTAAAGGAATAAACACTTGCCCGGCGATAGCACGAACAGTTTCTACTGTTGTATTTCTATCTTCATGGCTTGCGGTAATGTCGAGAAAAGTAATTTCATCGGCGCCCGCGTCGCAATAGCGCTTGGCGACTTCAACCGGATCACCAGCGTCGCGGATGTCGACAAACTTGACGCCTTTTACCACACGGCCTTTGTCGCAATCGAGACAGGGAATTATTCGTTTCGCCAATCCCATTACTTACTCTTCCTCTCCGTCACAGTATGCTTGCGCCTCAGCTAGATCGAGAGTCCCTTCATAGATTGCCCGCCCGGTTATAGCACCTACAATACCCGCGCCAGTTTCAGTCTGCGCAGAGCCTTGCAAGTCGACAATGTCTGCCAGCTTGGCAATGCCACCGGAGGCTATGATTGGAATCGCGCTCTTGCTTGCCAACTCTACTGTCCCATCGACATTACAGCCCTGCATCATGCCATCGCGGGAAATATCAGTGTAAACAATCGCAGCTACACCGAAGTCAGAAAAGGTTTCAGCAAGCTCAATAGCCGTGACCTCCGACACATCGGCCCAGCCTTCAGTTGCTACCTTGCCATCTACTGCATCGAGGCCAACAATAATCTTTCCCGGGAATGCCTGGCACGCTGCTTTTACCAGATCAGGATCTTTAACAGCAGCGGTGCCAATGATGATGAATTGAACCCCGGCATCAACATAAAACTGAGCGCTTTCGAGATTACGAATGCCGCCGCCAATTTGAATAGGAAGATTTGGATAAGCCTGAGCAATTGCAGTGACGATTTCTGCATTCACCGGCGTGCCTGCAAACGCTCCATTCAAGTCAACAATGTGCAATCGCTTCGCGCCTTGCTCCAGCCAATGTCCTGCCATCTTGACTGGGTCATCGGAGAATACCGTTGAATCTTCCATGCGACCTTGTCGCAGGCGTACACACTGACCATCTTTCAAATCTATTGCAGGAATAACAAGCATTACGTTTGTCCATCCCACTGCAGAAAATTGCGCAGTAATGTTAGTCCGACTGTTTGCGATTTTTCTGGATGAAACTGTGTAGCAAAAATATTGTCATCCGCCAGGGTGGCAACCACTTCCTTACCGTAAGCCGTGACACCAGTAATCTTTTTTGTGTCGGTTGATTCGACGTAATAGCTATGCACAAAATAAAACCGACTGTTATCAGGTACATTTTTCCACAAAGGATGTTTTTGAGTTTGAGAAACTTCATTCCATCCCATGTGTGGAACTTTTAAGCGTTGCCCTTCATTGTTCAAGAGTGGTTCCCCAAAAAACCGCACCTTACCTTGCATGAAACCAAGACAATCCACACCGTCATTCTCTTCGCTATGTTGCATTAGTGCCTGCATCCCAACACAAATAGCTAACACAGGTTTTGTCTTCATCGCCTCTTCGACGATTTGACCAACGTTTAATCGATTGATTTCCGCCATGCAATCACGGATCGCACCAACACCGGGAAAGATTACCCGATCCGCAGCGGCAATAAGATTAGCATCGGGTGTAACGGTTACTTCAGTTTCTTCACCGAGTTCACGGCCGACGTGCTCCACTGCTTTTGCAACAGAGTGGAGATTACCCATGCCGTAATCGATGACTGCAACTTTATTCATGAGACAAATGTCAGAGTGATTGAGGGTCTACAATGAGCCCTTAGTAGATGGGACAACACCAACTTGTCGAGGGTCGAGTTCGATTGCCATCCGCAACGCCCGACCGAACGCTTTAAAAATAGTTTCAATCTGATGATGATTGTTTTTGCCGCGAATATTATCGATATGCAGGGTGACGAACGCGTGATTCACAAATCCCTGAAAAAATTCATGGAAGAGGTCAACATCAAAATTTCCGACAGTGCCTTTGACAAAATCCACGTGGTATTCGAGACCTGGTCTGCCAGAGAAATCGATCACTACTCTGGAGAGCGCTTCATCCAAAGGAACATAAGCATGGCCATAACGTCGAATACCAGTCTTATCCAACGCCTCATTAATCGCCTGGCCAAGAGTAATGCCTATATCTTCCACGGTATGGTGGGCGTCGATTTCCAGATCGCCTTTGGCTTTTATTGAAAGATCGATGAGACCGTGCCGGGCAATCTGGTCCAGCATATGGTCGAGAAAAGGCAAACCCGATTCCACTTCAAGCTGCCCCGACCCATCGAGGTTTATTGAAATAGCAATCTGAGTTTCTTTGGTATTCCGCTCAACACTTGCCTGGCGGGGTTCTGCGGAAGGAGCTGCGTCGCTCATCGGGGATCCTGAATTGAAGAAAGTGCGCATTATAATGCCGGCTACGAGGAAGGGAAAGGCAGGAAATGACCTGACTTTCATACAGATATGCTACTCAGCTCATACTTCATGTTTCTAAGCAAACATTTGAGCGCTGCAACCGTGCACAGCCAAATCCATTCCGGTACACTGCATTCAGCATTTATTCGCAGTTCATAGCATGAATTTCAAAAATTTCCTCAAAGTCATCGGTGCATTTGCCGTCCTGGTAATCATAGCGGGCGTCATACTCATCAGTTCGGTGAATACCGAACGGAACAAAAACGCCATCCAGGAAGCGGTACTGAGTAGCACGGGCTATGAACTCACCATTGCAGGCGACATGGGTATCAATTTGTTTCCTACCCTGGGGTTAACTTTAAATGATGTTCGCTTCCGTAATCCGGCGTTTAACCAGGAACTTGCATCAACTTCTGCTGCAGTATTGGCAGTAGACGTTAGATCACTGCTGAGTGGTGATGTTTATATCCGTGAATTGAGCGCAGATGATTTCCATATCAATGTGTATACGGACGCCACCGGCAATAATATCTGGTCGGTGAATGATCCACTTGCAGATCTCGATGAGGAACCCGATGAGGAAGTCGATGAGGAATTCGAAAGTGCTCCTGTAGCTGACATAGAAACCGAACAAGACACTGTTACCCTTTCGTTTGAACGCATTCGAATTGCGAATGCCAGCGTCGACATTCAAAACGTTCAGCAGGGAATTCGTTACAGCATTAATAATTTGAATGTCGATAGCAGCGATACCAACATAGAAGGAAGGCCGTTCGATCTCGACTTAAACTTTAGCTTCCTCAACAACGGCATGAGCACACCGTTACCGATGGGATTCCGCAGCACAATTACCGCAGATGTTAATAATGGCAATATTGATATTGCGAACATTAATTTTTCTATTACGCCCGTGTTAGTTACTGGCGCAATTGCAGTGAGAGATTTCAACGAAAATTTGTCCTTCGATGGTGCTCTTGAATCTAACAACTTCGATGTCATGGGTTTACTTCAAACTCTGGGCTATGTAGATGCACCAGAAGAATTCTCCGGTGAAATCACGTCGACTCAGGATTTCGGTTTTAATCTCGAGCTAAACGGTGATGCAACGCAAGTGACGCTAGCTGACTTTAGCGCCACCCTTGGCAGAACAGACATACAAGCGAATGGCGACATTCGTTTTGCTACCGATTTTGTTCCTACTAATGTTCGTTACGAAGTCATTACCAGTAGTATCGATTTTTCACCTTTTACGCCAACAGAGGAAAGTAGCGAAGACGAGGAGCAGAGTGAAAATGATCTCGCTGCGGCTGCGCCACAATCTCCGCGCGGAAGCGATATCGAACTACCCTTTGATTCTTTGCAATCTTTTAATGTGCTTGGCAGTGTCGCTATTGAATCCATCACTGCTAACGATCTGGTGATTCGTGACGTCAATCTGTTTACCAACGTTGAAGACGGCGTGCTGGATATCGAATTGCAACCCACCAGTTTGTATAACGGCACTGCGCAAGGCTTGCTTCGAGTCGATACTCGTGGAGATGACGCGTCCCTAGAAACTCAACTCTTACTCAATCAACTAAACATTATTGAGTTCGCGCCGGCGATCTCCCGCTTAAATACGGTAACCGGTCAACTCGACGTAGAAGCAAATTACGTGGCGGCAGGTTCTACGACGAACGAACTGTTAAACACCTTAAATGGTTCTACTACGTTTGCGATAAGCGACAATACCGTTGACATTAGTTTGATAAAACAAGTATTTACTGCCATTGCTGCCCTCAGCCCTACCGGTGAATCAATCCAACAATGGCCAGACGTGCTGCGGTTTACCGAACTGGGCGGTTACATTTTGTTGGAAGACGGCATTACCGAAAATCAGGAAATTAAATTGCGCATGGATAATTTCGACGTCAGCGGTGACGGTGGCGTGGACCTGGCAGCAGGCACGTTTAATTACGATTTACAGTTCGCTATCCTGGGCCCACCCGAGGCTCAGACTATTCCCATTAATGAGCTCTATCACGATGTACCTTGGCCAGTTACTTGCAATGCGCGTTTTGCTGACGAGGTCAGTCAGTATTGTCGTCCAGACTTTGCCAGAGTGCGTGAGTTATTTACGCAACTCGGATCCAATGCTCTACGTAGCCGCTTGCAAGAGGAAATCACCGATCAGGTTCCAGAAGATCTCGAAGAAACCGCGCGCGGACTTTTACGCAGAATTCTTAACTAAGCCACCGTGACCGATTTTTCCGACAACATACTGCAGTGGTTTGAAAAACACGGTCGACACGATTTACCCTGGCAGAAAAATCCAACTCCCTATCGCGTCTGGATTTCTGAAATCATGTTGCAGCAAACTCAAGTTGCAACTGTCATTCCCTATTTCCAAAGATTCATGGAACGATTTCCAACTGTTGATAAATTAGCTAGCGCAAACACCGATCAAGTGTTGCACCTGTGGACTGGACTGGGGTACTACGCTCGCGCGCGCAATCTTCACAAGACAGCGCAGTGCGTTGTAAATGATTATGAAGGTAAGTTTCCTCGATCAATTGAAGGACTAGAATCCCTGCCAGGAATTGGCCGTTCCACAGCAGGAGCCATCGCCGCGCTCAGTATGAACATTCACGCCCCAATCCTGGACGGTAATGTCAAACGGGTACTGACTCGCTTTCATGCGATCCCAGGATGGTCAGAACAATCGGCTGTTAAAAATGAGCTCTGGGGAATTGCCGAAAAACACACGCCCAAAAAAGAAGTAGCAGCATACACCCAGGCGATAATGGATTTAGGCGCTACTGTTTGTACACGCTCTTCACCATTGTGTAAGCAGTGTCCGCTGCACAAAAAATGCTCTGCCTTTAACACTGACAGTATCGAACAGTTCCCCGGCAAGAAACCAAAGAAGCAGATGCCAGTTAAGTCCGTAGTGATGTTCATTTTCCAAAATGAATTGGGAGAAATTTATCTTGAGAAGCGACCGCCCCAGGGAATTTGGGGATCGCTTTATTCCTTTCCGGAACAAACTAAGGAATCCCCCGAGAATGAGAATTTCTCCACCTCAAGTTTTTCAACTTCTGACAACAAGCAATCACTTGAGCCTTTGAGACACACTTTTTCCCATTATCATCTGGATATCGAACCCCAACTTGTTGCCGTAAAGAAAAATACCAATGTCATTGCTGAATCGGAGCGCTGGCTTTGGTACCCTCTCGATCATTCATTGGAAGTGGGTTTGGCAGCACCAGTTAAAAAGCTACTCTCCAATCTTTCAGCTAATTCTGTGTCTATATAAAGAAGAAAGAAGATGACTCGCACGGTGCAATGTAAAAAATACGGAAAAGAACTGCCCGGATTGGCGGTACCACCCTACCCCGGCGCAAAGGGCCAGGAGATCTATGAAACAGTATCCCAACAAGCCTGGCAGGAATGGCAATCCCAGCAAACCATGCTGATCAACGAGAAACAGCTCAACATGATGGATCCGGATGCCCGCAAGTATTTACAGGCCGAAATGGATAAATTCCTCAATAATGAAGAACACGATACAGCCGAAGGCTACGTCCCACCTGAGGAGTAGCAATATCCCGCTTGACTCCAGCGCACTAAAAATATTTAATACGCCGCTCGCTCAAATCACCAATTCTGGTTTTTGGGCGTCGCGAGCGCAGCTTAATCGAGGCAAAGCTCGAATCGAGTGAGGGAGCTTACATTAGTAAGTGACCGAGTGAGATATCGAGGTTTAACGAAGAGTAAGCAAGCGCAGCAGACCAAAAAAGGCCCAGGTAGCTCAGTCGGTAGAGCAGAGGACTGAAAATCCTCGTGTCGGTGGTTCGATTCCGCCCCTGGGCACCACGTATACAAAAGCCTCGCAAAGCGAGGTTTTTTTATGCGTGGAGGTTAGGGGTGGATGAGAACCACCAATGGTTCGACAAACTGCGAAAGCAGTTTGCTACGAGCGCTTTAGCGCGAAGCCCGCAGGGGACAAACAGCCCAAAGGCTGTTTGGATTATTCCGCCCCGGATCAGATGGCGCGATCTCCGCTAAAACTACTGTATTTTTACTCTGACCCCTTTGATTACGGCTGTCCAAATTTGTTCCTGAAAAAATTTGTCCGTCCCGTTGCAGCCATCTCTTTTCTAAAAATAAATCTGTCCCCTTAAACTCCTTTAACTCGTGTAGCTGTCGCCAGTTTCACTAACTCAGAATGGGCAGTCTCTGAAGAAGCCACCAAACAGAGATTGTCCCAATGAAATAGGCCGGTAACAAATTGCTCAGACTAACGCCTGGTGTAACAGTTATTTTTGGCCGCCAATAACGAATTAGGAAACCAAGCAAAAGGCACGCAGCCACCACCATCAATTGTCCTATCTCCAAGCCAACGTTAAACAACAGCAAAGCCCAAAGTGCCGCATCATCTGGCAATCCTACTTCACGAAGTACACCGGCGAATCCTAATCCATGTACAAGGCCAAACCCGAAAGCAATTGCCCAGGGATAGTTTGACGTTATAGAGGGAGTTTTGCTCAACATCTCAACTGCCATAAAAAGCAGGCTCAGTGCAATCAGCGCTTCTACTGCAGATTGAGAAATTTGCAGTAGTTCAAAAGTAGAAAGTGCCAGAGTAATGGAATGAGCAACTGTAAAGGCGGTAACAGTTGCTATAAGTCGCCATCTGTCCTTAATCAATACCATTAACGCAATGACGAACAAGACGTGATCGAGTCCCGCCAGCAAGTGCTCTATACCCAACTCGAGATAGGCTGGAAGTAAAGGAGAATCGGCTTCACCTAAATTCACAACCGGGTTGTCGGGCCTAACAACAAAACGTTGCACGCTGCCATCAAGGTGCGTGATGCTCACTAGCACCTCACTGACACCTGGATACAGGTTGCGAATAGCCAGTGTGGATTGCGAGAGTGCTTGATCACAGTATTCTTGCCAGCTTTGAATCAAGGTGCCTTCTTGACGCTGGCTGATGATTTCAGCGCCAAGACGACAGCCTCCAAGATCAAGGGCTAAGTCTGGACGGAATCCGGGAACAAGCGGTTGGCGCAGCGTCGCTGAGACTCTCACTTCCGCTGAGGCTCCCTCTTCTGTTTCAACCAATTGAGCAAACGCTGGGCGCATCTCATGGGCGAAACATTGACTGGCAACGAGCCAGAGAATGGCAGTTAGGCCGCTAAATTTTATGAGCCCCTTACTAATCATCTGTCCTTCTTCTTATTCATCCTTCTTATTCTTCTTTGCGAACGATGTCATAGTTCGGCCGGACTTGTTCGATGAAGTCCGTTTGTGCCTGCATTCGTAATTCGTAGGTGTAGTCGCCGAGGACTGTTGCGCGAATATCTTCGAATGGTGCTACGGAGGAGGAATTTTTCTCAAGCAACTTCACCAGATGCCAGCCAAAAGTGCTCTGAATGGGACCTTGCCAACTGGAAGCCGAATCATAACTATTGAGCGATCGCGTAAACTCGGGGCCGAATGTGCTCGCTACTTGCAGTGGTGATTGGCGGACATTCATTCGACTCTGCATCGAAGGCTGCGCCAGATCGGCAAGCGAATCTCCTGCACTGAGTGCGCCGGTTGCCGCGTCGCGAGATTGGAATTGGAGTTGCTCGAAGGAAACACTCGACGGAACTTCGTATCGCTCTTGATTCGCTTGGAAATAGCCCCTGAGCTCTTCTTCGGTCGGTGTAAGTTCGGCCTCCTGCTCGGCAATAAATTGCATCTTCTGAATCATGCGCCGGCGAATGATTTCATCTTCTTCGTCCAGGCTGAGGCGTATGGATTCACGACGCCAAATCTCTTCAGCAACCCAATCATCGACCAGGCTCGCTATCTCTGCCGCCGTTGGTTCGCGTTGTACCTGTGCAGCCCAGAGCGCCGCCACTTGTCGCTCGAGCGCAGCATCCACAACTATGGTATCGAGCGGATCGGAGGTTTGTTCGTCGATGACAAAGATTACTATGCCCAAAACCACAAACCAGAACACGTGGCTCTTCAAGAATTTCATGATTAGCCCGTGCTAGGTCGAAACCATATTGGCGAGGTATAGGCACGTTCCTGAATAGTCGCTGGATAATCTGGTCGCGGTTCGTAGCCTTCCTTGAGCGCATCCCAGGTTGACCATCGGCAAGTCGGGTTCTCGAGTACACGTGCGTAATAGAATGCTCGGACGGAAGGATCGAAGTCAGGATCAACCCATACGGTTTTCAACTCAGCGGCACCGACATTAGCCGAAATCGAGCAGTCTTCGAGGTTTACCTGTGCACCATTGTCACCGCAACGATGAGTTTGTGCATCAACAGCAAGGCCATCCGAACAGGCTACATCAAATACTTGTTCATGAGCTTCACCATCGACGGTCCAGCCTTTGATGATCTGTAGCCTTTGTAGCGGCGCGCTTAAAGCATCCTGAGTAGCCCAGGCGATAAAGCGCGGGGCCCTGTCTCCATCAGATAACAAATCTGAACCCATGGATACACCCTCACTATAGGCAGTCTCGAGCATATCAGGTGCTGCAAGCGTTTCATCGGTGAAGCCGTAACCGCCAAAAAAGCGAACTTTGATGCGCGTGCCGGTGGTAGCAAAAGTTTCCTTGCGTCGGAAAGCGTTGTAGATAGACTCTCGGGTATTGTCTTCCGCCCAGACGCCGGTAATTCCCGAAGCTCCCCAGGTAATAGTTCCCCCAGTGTTGTAAACACCAGCATCAAATTCCTTAACCTGATTCGGTGCATTCTCAAGTCTGCGCTCTCCTTCTTCAGCACTTAAGGGAACTGCTCCAGTCAGTTGAGGTGTCGCATCACGCAGTCCAGTCTTTCCATACCAGTCAGATTCGTCGTCCCCAATGGCAGCCATATGTGTATCAGATGCACCAACAAAACCGAATTCAAAAGGATTCTCCATACCCTTGTCCTCAAACGACAATCCATTCAGCAGAGCTTCTCGTGCATAGCTACCGACAGGTTCGGAATACAAAGTGGTTGCGATACGATACGGCATGATTTCAAAACCGGCCCATTCATCATTGTCGGATAACAAGGGGTGGGTTTCCGATGTCCCTTTAATTTGTGTTATTTCAATAAGCGGTTCATTACGAATGCGCTGAGAAGAGTAAGCGTCATCCAGAGGATTGCCAGCCCAATCCACAAGCTTGAACATTTGCCCGTTGGAACCGTTCGAATTGTGAGGAATAGCTAGTGATTCAATACCCTCATCGCGCAAGCCATCCATCCAATCCCATAAGTCTTCTGGATTTCTACTGTGCACTCGAGAGAAAGGCACTGCGGGCAATTTGTCGGCATCGCGAAAGATAACGTTGCGATGCAAATTTCCGCGGTCGTCTGACGAGGTGGTGTACTCATAGGCAACAAACGTCGTGAACTCACCTGGCTTGTTATATTGTTCAGCGGCAGCAACAGTATCTTTCCACGCATCGCGAGTGATGTCATGTACCATGTCTTGACTAAGCGTCCCATCTCTAATCATGCCTGCGGCATCACCGAGAAAAGAACCGAAGGCTCTGGCACGTTGCGGCGAGAGACCAGGTATTAGATTTTCCGGTGCATTGAGATTCTCCATGTAGTCCAAGTTTAAAATCTTGGCTATCTCAGAACTGGGGTCCGCTGTCTGACGCGACACGCCCATATACATGGCGTGATCTGTGACCGCATAAAAATCCAGGGGTACGCGTAATGTCATATCGAAACCAGCAGGGTGCTGGATAGTATCGCCCAGGGCATAACGATAGGCATCATAGGGTGTCGCCAACGTGCCAAAGGCAAATGCATCGAAGGAATAGGTGGTGTGAACATGCAAGTCACCAAATAGCGCAGTTCGCGTGGCATTCTTTTCCGGGAGTGCGGTGAAAACGTCGTTCGGCATTGTTAGCAGGCCTTGCTGAAGACTTGGTGACCCTGTCGGGCGTGCTGCACCGTTGTCAGGGGCATCAACTGATTGTGCTTCAACTTCAATGACATAAGTAGCGAGTAAAAAGGCACTGCTCAACGTTAAGGTTCGCAGGTTCATTTGCTGTCTCCTTTATTATTGTCTAAGCCTCAAGATTCTATTTCTAGAAGACTCCAGGAAATCGTAACTTGATTTGTGAACAGTTACACACATTTTAATAAATGGGGTAATAAATGGGATCAGAGGCTCCCAAGGGAAAGCGTCGTAAGTTGATAGGTGTTTCTGAAATCATCCTGCGTAATGGTCGCTATACCATTGATATCTTCAACGACCAGGTCTTCAACCAGCGTTCGAGTTCGAAATTGCCACCCACTAGGTAACGAAATACGTTCATCCAAAGAAGCGAGATCAGCAAAGGATTGATCGGTGATATGCTGAACACTATAGGATTGCATGATATAAATTTTACCTTCAGGATCGATAAGTTCGAAGACAGGTGTGCCGTTATAGAAATGAAATTCAGTGTCGCGTTCGACACTTCTACTGGAATATGGACCTGAAGGGGCTGATGCAGCAATCAGCACAGTAGCGCCATGGCGCATTTCTAGCGTGCCAAAAAATTCCTGACCCTTTGTTTCGGTGTTGCTGACGATAAAATCCATCGTCCAGTATCGAGGGCCATTTCTTGTTGCTAAAGAAGCACCTAACTGAGAACTTACTTCCTCCAAGTCAATGGCTTCCCATTCGTCCTGAGGACAATCATTGAGACGAAAAGAATTGAATGCAGCGGCTTGTAAACCATTGCTGGTCCTAGATATCCCAAAAATTTCACAATAGCGCATATCTCTAATGCTGCCCCGCTCGCTAACTTGGGTATTGTCAGCCGCAAAAACTCCACTACTATTTAGCAGCAGGGATAATAGGGCAAGTCTAAAAATATTTTTTACTGTCATCGGAGAACTCCTTAAGTGCTATCTTCAGAGTTGCGTTAATAATGCGCTCGCAATGGAAACCCTGCCTAATGATAAAAATACTATACCCAGGACCACAAACCAGAGCACTTAGCTCTTTAAGAGTTTCATGATTAGCCTGTGCCAGGTCGATACCATAGGCGAGGTAAAGGCACGCTCCTGAATTGTCGCTGGAAAATCTGGACGCGGTTCATAGCCTTCTTTGATTGCATCCCAGGTTGACCATCGGCAAGTTGGGTTTTCCAGTACACGCACGTAATAGAATGCCCGGACAGAAGGATCGAAGTCAGGATCAACCCATACTGTTTTTAACTCAGCGGCGCCGACGTCAGTTGAAATCGAGCAGTCTTCGAGGTTCACCTGCGCACCATTGTCACCGCAACGATGAGTTTGCGGATCGACAGCAAGGCCATCTGAACAAGCTATATCAAACACTTGTTCATGGGGTTCACCATCGACGGTCCAGCCTTTGATGACTTGCAGCCTTTGCAGCGGTGCGCTTAGGGCATCTTGAGTGGCCCAGACAATAAAGCGCGGTGCTCGGTCGCCGTTGGGCATCAAGTCTGAACCCATGGATACACCGTCAGAATATGCAGTCTCGAGCATGTCAGGTGCGACAAGCGTTTCATCGGTGAAGTCATACCCACCAAAAAAACGAACTTTGATGCGCGTGCCGGTGGTAGCAAAAGTTTCCTTACGTCGGAACGCGTTGTAAATAGACTCTCGGGTATTGTCTTCTGCCCAGACGCCGGTAATTCCCGATGCACCAAAGGTTATATCTGATCCAGTAGCGTAAACACCGGCATCAAATTCCTTAACCCGATCCGGCGTATTCTCAAGTCTGCGCGCTCCTTCTTCAGCACTCAGCGGAACTGCTCCAGTCTGTTGAGGTGTTGCATCCGCCAGTCCTAGCTTGCCATAGAAATCAGATTCGTCATCACCAATGGCAGCCGTGTGGGTATCAGAAGCACCCACAAAACCGAAGTCAAAAGGATTCTCCATTCCCTGGTCTTCGAACGACAAGCCGTTTAATAGTGCTTCTCGCGCATAGCTACCAGAGGGTTCGGACGGTCTAGTGTTACCGACGCGATAAGGCATTATTTCAAATCCAGCCCATTCATCATTGTCCGATAACAAGGGGTGCGTTTCTGATGTGCCTTTAATTTGTGTGATTTCGATAAGCGGCTCATTGCGAATGCGCTGAGAGGAATAAGCGTCATCGAGGGGATTGCCTGCCCAATCCACCAGCTTGAACATCTGGCCGTTGGAACCGTTTGAATTATGAGGAATAGCTAGTGACTCAATCCCCTCATCGCGCAAGCCATCCATCCAATCCCATAAGTCTTCTGGATTTCGGCTGTGCAATGAAGAGAATGGCACTGCGGGAAGTTTATCGGCGTCGCGAAAGATAACGTTGCGATGTAAATTTCCGCGGTCGTCTGAGAAGGTCGTGTACTCATAAGCAACAAAAGTCGTGAATTCACCTGGCTTGTTATATTGTTCAGCGGCGGCAGCAGTATCTTTCCAAGCATCGCTGATGACGTCATGCATCATGTCTTGACTAAGAGTCCCATCGCCGAGAAAGCGTCTGACATCACCGATAAACCTACCCAATACTCCCCCGGCGCGCCCAGGTACTAGATTTTCCGGTGCATTGAAACTCTCCAAGTAGTCTGAATTCATAATTCTGGCTAACTCAGTACTGGGGTCCGCTCCCTCAAACAACATACCCATATACATGGCGTGATCTGTGACCGCATAAAAATCCAGGGGTACCCGTAAGGTCATATCGAAACCAGCCGGGTGCTGAATGGTATCGCCCAAGGCATAACGATAGGCATCATGAGGTGTCGCCATAGTGCCAACGTTAAAGGCATCGAGCGAATAGGTAGTGTGAACATGCAAGTCGCCAAAAAACGCAGTTCGTGTGGCATTCTTTTCCGGGAGCGCACTGAAAATGTCGTTCGGCATTGTTAGCAAACCTTGCTGAAGACTAGGTGAACCTGTCGGGCGAGCTGCATTGTTGGCAGCGGCGTCAACTGATTGTGCTTCAACTTCGCTGACGTAAGTAGCGAGTAAGAAGGCACTGCTCAACGTTAAGGCTCGCAGGTTCATTTTCTTTCTCCGTTATTATTATTTTAGTGTCACCACTATTACCAAAATGTTTTCAGGATTTCGACTTATGATTGGCCAATCTATTTTGCTAGCTGACACATGCAATTAAATCCAATTCTATACGACTAACCATTCCTGGTATCTTTCATTTGCTAGTTTCCAGCTTCGGACTCTCGCTGTTCTGCCATACGTTCACCCCGAAGAATATTTGCCATGCCATGGTTACCTTCGTGACAGGCATATTCGTAAAGCTGACCAGCTACTTTCGCCATAGAAACAATGGCGGTAATTTTATCCGTAAAGGTTGAGGGGTCGTCGAGTGTCCACTCATAGTCAATTGTATAAGGACCGACGCGGGCAAATCGTTCAGTGAGCGTTTTGTCTTTAGCCGTACCAAAACGACTAAAGCTAGGTGTCAATTCGCTGAAATTTTTAGTGACCACCACTAAAGTATCGTCTTCCCAATGACCACGGGAATCACCAGTCCAAAAGCGCATATCTTCATCTACATGATCGCGACCATCAAGCGGTACTAGGCGGGCGTCGTGGACCATTTCTGTCAGTAGTACTACATGATCCTTGTTTTGAATGATTTGCACGTTGGCATTGTATCCAGATCCAGAAAAAGGAGGGCCGGCGTTAAAACCAATGAGACAACGCTCAGAAAGACCACGGTCCTCTGGTCCATCTTTACCTATGCCACCAAAAACTGCCAGAACCGGACGTTCCCCTGGAACATCATCTCCCAAGTTAGCACGGTGGACTGCTGCGCCTTCCACCCTGGCAGGCAGCCGGCCGTTAGGTGGGTAGACTATTAGCGACGTTCTTACGTTTTCTCCAACACCAGCACCCTCAAACCAGAAACTGTTGTATCCGCCCACTGAACCTGCATCTGGCGCTTGCGGGTTAATCACCAGTTCGGCTTCCTTTGCGGTTGCCGCTTCTAGCGCCTCTTTTTGGCTAATGAAATCAGCCTCAACTTCCTCGGGCGTTAGAAATTCTCTAGTACCAAATCGCTGAGGTCGCTGCAGAGGCGTACTTGAAACAAAACTCCAAACCCCCTGCAAGTCAGGTTGATCCCACTCAGTGCGCGGTACGGTATAGTCATCAACTGTTTGTGCTACCGCGATGGTTACGGAAACAATCAAAGTTGAAACAACCAGAAATAGTTTTATTTTCATAGCTTTCTCCGCCTAACAATTAATCTATGCTCTTACTCTTCCAGCAAAGTCTCCCTTTTAAGAACTGTGCTGTAATTTTCTTCGCCTCTATGCTTCAGACTCCTTGTGTTCAGTCAATCCACTAGAAAACTCTCTACTATTGAGGGAAAAAAATGGCGCTGAGGAAGCCTGGACTTCTTCAGCGCTTAAAGGCACCTGGGAATGTACTCAACTATTCTGAATTTCTCCGCCTGAAGTACTGTGAATATCCTGATTCTTGTCTGAAAATACTGCTGCGTCACCAAGCACGCGGGCAAACAGATAAAATTAAACAGCGACTCATTGAGCCTTTTTGAATACCAACGGTATTGAACCTTGGGGACCCGAGAATTCCGCGCGCAGTTCATCGTCAACAAAATCAAAACTCTCGATGCTTCCAGTCCTTGGGCTCTTAAAGCTGACTTCGTTACCGTCGAATTTAAATTCCTCTAAGGAGTTTGCCCCCTGGGGGCCAGCCATCGTAGCCTCTAGGCCGTTTGAACCATTTCGAATTTCTAGTTCAAGACTGATACTCTGACCTTGACCGCTCAATGTAGCCACCCAAGTACCAAGGATTGCGGCCTGGTCAGCTGCGAACGCCTGTCCGCCCAGAAATACTAGCGCGGCCAAAAAGATTGATTTACTGAAAGTTTTCATCGGTGATTTCCCATTAAATTGTCGCTGCATCTTTCAAGGCAGCCATTGCTCGAATAGGAACCATTTCATGGATTCCTGCTTTATTGTCAAACCTCCATAGTTGGGCGTTAGGATAGAGTTATAAAAATCCAGCCAAATCACGGAGTGCTTTTAGTTTCTGACAGGAATAGTAACGATCGAATCGGCAAGTAGTGCCAGACAAGTCAAGGACATGTCATGTGAGACAGGAGGGAAATTAAAGGATATGACGCAGAATTCAGTGGGGGCTATAAGCAGTATCGAAGATTGGTTTCGATGCTTCGCATCGAACGGTGAAGCCCTAGTTAGAACCGCCGAGAATTCTCCGCAAAGTCCCGCTTTCTATCTCTTTCACCGAGCGCGACAGATTGTTTAGAGCGTCAGATTGCTGGTCCGCGAGCACCCATCCTTTGGTAGATGTAATTTCGTCGATGCAAGAGAACATACTGTCGAAATTATCGTTCTTAGATTGCACGGTAATCGGTTGCCTTTGACTTGCATAACACGATAGAAAATCATCAAGGATAAACTCAATTGTCATATCGGAATTTCGCTGAGACTCACCTTCTGACGTTGAGAGAATTCTGGCAATAAACCTTAAGGTGCTTACTTCTATCAAGGTAACGCTAGCGTTTTCAGATGTCACATCTTCCTGCACCCCGAGCAAAGAAGGTATTGGTTGATCTCCATAATAGCCAGCGAACTCATCTATTACTGCCACCACGCCAGTCCGTGCCTGTTCATAAGGGTCTGACCAATTGACATCAAAATCGGGGGTCTGTGCCTGTGCTACCGCAAGCTGGGAATAGTCTTCAGACAGTTGACCTATCTGTGAGTAGAGGTCGTTAATGAGATAGGCTGAGACTGCCACAAAAGATGCTGCTATATAAGGCACCCAACCACGCCATGAAGTAGCAGAAGTTGAAACCAGCTCTGGGGAAGAGTTTGCGTTGCTCGCCTGCTGCCCTGAGGGTGATGAATCTTTTGCTAGAGGCAAAAATTCAGCAAAGGGAAGATCGAATACAGCTGCTAGTGCTTTTGCACTCTCTGCGGAAGGGGTGACATGCCCGTTCTCAATTCGATGAATGGTCCTGACGCTTAGCCCAGTAAGATTCGACAGGTCTCCCTGTGACCATCCTTTTTCTTTTCTCAGTTCTCTTAAATTCATATCTAGCCTTGGGCAGTGTCGATGTCACATTATTGAAAGATACAATAGCAGAATCTTGGTAGACGATCAGCACACTGACTAAAATCGGGGATTCAAATTAAAAATACAGTAGTTTTAGACTAAGAAGTGGAGAAATTTTTAGCACACTTCTTAGCACACTCTGATTTCGCAGTTTTAACTCATTGATCTATATAAGTAATCGATCACGCAGTCTACTGAAAATCCTCGTGTCGGTGGTTCGAATAATTGCGCCAGTAATTTTCAACGAGCACGTCAGCGCGAGCCCGCAGGGGACAAACAGGCGCGCGAGATAATCTGCCAGATGGCCTGTTTGGATTGTTCCGTCCCTGAGGTATCACCTATCTCCTCAATCCAGGGCAAATACCATCATGGCTGGGCCTTCGCTTGGTCGGGGAATGGAATCATTGCGATCGGCCAGCAGACTTCTGATATTGGAGCCAAGTAAACTACCGAAGAACGGGCTAGGCTGGCCACGAATCACAGCGATGTACTGTTTGCCATCGACCGCATAGGTGACCGGGAATGAAGAAGGAATTGCACCGAGGTCTTCTGCCCACAGTTGTTCGCCTGTCTCAGCATCCAGAGCCTTGAACGTAAGGTCAAGAAAGCCGGTGAAAACCAGCCCGCCATCGGTAGAAAGAGTGGCGATGGTCGCTGGCGCCTTGGCGCGATGTTGCCAGGCAAGTTCCATGGTCTCCAAATTCATAGCCTGGACGCGGCCGAAGTTTCCATCCGTATCCGGCCGCGCTCGAACCGAGGTCGCAACGCCGGAAGTGAGTAGTGCACCGCCAGATCCCACTGCTCCGGCCATCATGCACAACTCTGAAAGGGGCAGGAATAACATTTTGTTCTTGTCATCAAAGGCGCCAGATTGCCAATTGCGCCCACCGAGCATATAGGGGCACAGGAGATTGGTATCCTCAGCGTTGGGAATGGCAATTGAAGCAAGAGTCTTGTCACCACTTTCGGGATCGATCGCCGCAATCATGTTCTGAATGCCCGTATCGAGAGAAGTGAGGTATTCGCCTGTGGCGGCGTCGAGCACATCGTACAGGGCCATCTTGCCCGCTGTGAACACGGCTTTGCGAGTTTGTCCGTCGATTTCGAGTTCTGATAGTTGTCGTTCATAGGCCCAGTCGAGATCCCACTGATCGTTGGCCATGTGCTGAAAATGCCACGCCAGTTCACCCGTTCGTGGTCGCAGCGCCAATGTCGAGTTGGTATACAGCGCATCGTTGTTCACACCATCGACACCGATTTGAAGTCTAAGGGGCTCAGTGTCATAGGTCGGGGCGGTGCCGAAATAGACCAGATCAAGCTCTGGATCATAGCTGCCAGGTATCCAGACTGAACCGCCACTGCGACCTTCAAGCGGAAGATTATTCCAGGTGTTTCCTCCTGGCCCATCTGGGCGAGCAACGGTGTGGAAGCGCCACATCTCATCTCCGCTGTTCAGGTCAATTCCAACAATAAAGCCGCCCTCAGGGACGATGGAGGTAGCGGCAACGCCCTGCACTACCATGCCATTTGCTACCAGAGGGCCACTACGCAATGAGTAGTAGCCACGCAGAATTGCGTCTTGAGCAACTGGAGTTGCCACCGAGTGCTGCCAGCGCACTTCGCCTGTCCTGGCATTCAAAGCAACGAGGTCAAGATCGTTATGAGGAACAACCAAAGTGTCGCCATGCAAGGCCATGCTTACGCGGCGGGCATCGGTGTTGTCCAAATCGTGCTGGTAGCGCCAGAGTTCCTCGCCGCTAGTTGCATCCAGTGCCAAAAGTCGATTTTCGGTATCAGCGATAAACATCACGCCATCGTGGATGAGTGTCGTAGTCATGCTGGTGCCGATTCCGAGCTCCACGCTCCAGGCGACATTTAAGTCTGCAACATTGTCTCGATTAATCTGGCTAAGTGGACTATGACCGCTAAGATCGTAAGTACGGCGCCACATTAGCCAGTCTTCTGCAGGTGGTGACATCAACATACTGTCTGTGACAGGTGACATGTCGCTCAGTAAGGAATCTGCATCCGATTGCGCCGAAACAGGGGGAATAAACCCTAGCACGATAAGGCTGCAGGCTAGTGTGGTACAACGAGACGTAAGATAAGGACGAGACAAAAATCCAAGCATATAGTATTTCCTCGTGCTGACTATTTTTGTTGGTTTATGATATTCATAGCATTTGTTATCGGGGTTGAAGTGCACTAAATCATGGTTCTAGGAGACAGATCACGTTCCCCAGGTATTTGGCGTTCGGAAGAAGATCCAGTCCTTAAAAATAGGACTACGCATACCAATTCGGATTAAACGTGGTCTGTCCCGGAATTCCTAGAACGAGGGGACACTCACAACTTAACAACTTAATGTGTCTGATCTCCACGGTTTCTATAGCACACTTTTTAGCACACTCTGATTTTTCAAATTTAACTCATTGATTTAGACGGCGAATCGATCACACAGTCTACTGAAAATCCTCGCTGTGGTTCGAAAGCTGCGTTAGCAGCGCAGACGGCGGCACGCCGCCCGCAGGGTGAGAATTTTGATTCAATCGAAATTCGAATCAACTACTGCGCCAGCACAAGCAACGAGCGCAACGCCATCAGTCGCACTTGTTGAATACCAGAACCTGGTCTTCCAGATCAGAATTTGGAAACTGAATTATTATCGTGAGTTGCTGATAGTTTGGAGCAACAACCTTAGCCCCTATTTGCTGTACTTCACCATTCAAATAGACCGTATATTCCACTGTCGTCGGAGCGATCTTCCGGTATGAAATTTGCGCACTTTGATCTTGGTTGAAGCTGGCAATGGGGTATTGCTCACCACTATATGAGTAGCGAGCGGTGGTGCCACTGAGAGAACCATCCTGTGCGGTAGTAATCACCATATAGGTGTAGGTTTCATCACCGTGATCGAAATAGGTACGGGACAAGTTAGCCGGTGCGGTGGCACTGCCGAAGTTAGATTCTCTAAAGTCAATGTCCCAGGTGCCTAAGAAGGGGTTTGCGCCTTGGGCGAGAGAAGTGGCGCTAACAAGGGTAAACAAGAATGTGATCAGTAATGCCGCTATCTTTTTTACCATGGTAGGTGACCTTCATAGAGTCTGGCTATCTTGTGTTTCATACTGCTCTTAGCTAACGTCTATTGCAAATCACTTTAAGTGGGCCAGGGTACTTTGTAGAAATAAAGCCGTTCTGAGTTGCCTTTTCAGCGAAACCATAGCGCACTTCAGTTTTACTCTGATCCCTCTAGTTCACCTCTTTTATTCAGCATCAACTGCTCAGCTGAAGAAGATTTTGCTCAATCCCAGCAATTGGGGAGCTCTTGGACTGTTGGACTGTTCTTATGCCCGCTGAAAAGTCACATTCACTCGACAACTCGTAACAATTTCTGGCTTGATAAATGATGCTTAACATAGAACCATTCAGCGTCAGATTTCATACTGTCAGAATTCATTTTGAAACGGCTCTACTCGGCGTCTCAAAAACCCATGGACCAGAAGAGGAATTGGAAGAATGGCCCATAAAAAAGTTCTAAGTACACTTTTAATTGCAGTTGTGTTTCCGGTGTTGGCTAATGCTCAGGAAGCCGAATCACACCCAACCTATGCCAATGAGGTGTCTCGGATTATTCAAGACAATTGCCAGATATGCCACCAACCTGGAAATATCGGACCGATGTCATTCACCAGCTATGAAGAGGTGCGACCTTGGGCACCGCTTATTCAGCTTAGGGTTGCAAACCGCGAAATGCCTCCTTATCACTACGATACTGATACCGGAATCCAGCAGCTCAAGAATGACTGGCGCATGTCGCAAGAAGACATCGACACTGTCGTAGCCTGGGTTAATGCTGGCTCGCCCTTAGGCAATCCAGAAAACTTGCCACAGCCAAAAATATTCCCCGATATGGACGACTGGCGTTTTGCGGACGAACTTGGACAACCCGACCACACCATTAAATCAACCGCGTGGGATGTTCCCGCTGAAGGTCAAGATCTATGGTGGAAGCCTGTTGTTGAATCCGGCATTGACGAAAGTCGTTGCATCAAGGCAGTCGAGACTCGCCCCTCTGCTGCTGCCATAGGATCAACCCACCACGCTAACTCGCACTTCAAAGTGCTGAATGATGATGGAGAGTGGGTCAATGGCGACCGCCTGTCTGAATTTGCTATCGGCAAACTCGGGGAAAAAGTTCCTGAAGGTGCATGTCGACGAATACCAGCCAACTCAATGGTTGAGTTTGAAGTCCACTATTTTCCTGATGGTAATGCAGTACCCAATGATCAGGTGACAGTTGGCATCTGGTACTTCGATGAAGAAGACGAATTTGACGAAGAGGAAAGCTACCCGCAAGATTTGGGCGCGTATTTTCTGTCTGGCGGAACTGACTATATGGTCCCTCCTCATGGCACGCTTATGACGCAGGGGTTCAGGTCGTGGGACCACCCGGTTCGCATCGACAGCTGGCAGCCTCACATGCATCTGAGGGGTGTCGCAATGAAGATGGAATTGCTTAACCCGAGAACAGGCAGAACAGAGGTGTTAAGCCAGGCTTCCAATTGGACATCCGCCTGGAACCATAGCCACACCTATGAAGAAGGCTATCAACCACTTATTCCTGCAGGCGCGACACTTATCTTGACCGCATGGTATGACAACACTGAAAACAACCCTATGAATCCGGACCCAGATCAGTGGGTTGGTTCCGGTCAGCGCACCACCGATGAAATGTCCCATGCCTGGGTCGCTGTTTCCCACCTCGATCAGGAGCAATATGAGCAGCTTCTTGCTGAGCGGAAAGAGCGGGACAATAACAACGTTGCCAGCCATGGTGGAGCGCGTTAATGAGTTTGTTTAAAACTTCCAGACTATTGTTGCCAATTCTGATGGGGCTGCTTGCAGCCCCTCTTTACGCTCAGCTTCCCGAACGGTTCCAGAACTATCCTCTGGCGACGCCTGGAGAGACTGGCGAGTTTGTGGCTCCCATGTTTAATGGCTGGATTAGGAACGACGATAGATCGGTAACCATGATTTTTGGCTTCGCCAACCGAAACAGAACGGGTGTCATCGATGTTCCATTAGGACCAAACAACAAGTTAGAACCCGCTGAATTTCAAGGTGCCCAACCAACTCACTTCCCGGTTTACTCCAGGCGTGGGTTTGTAGGCATACAGGAACGAGGCGCCTTTGCTGTAACCGTACCTGCAGACATGGCAGGTACTGAAGTAGTCTGGACGCTGACAACGAGCGGGAACACTTGGTCTATACCAGGCCGTGCAACGTCACCTGCCTACGAGATGAGTGCCGCCGAAATGGCCTCCGGCTCCCTAAAGCCGGCCATTCGATTCAACATGGATGGACCGGAGTCTGTTGATCCAGTGGGCATCTATGCAGAGCCAAAGGCAGTCACGGTGGGAGAAGCTGTCACCCTCTCTGCTTTTATGCAGGACCGAGGAGTCCGGGATCAATATGCAGGGAATGACACCTTATATGTTCCACTTGGCTCCTTTTGGGTCATGCACCAAGGCCCTGCAATGCCTGAAATAGAAGATGCAGAAATACTCGGTAGAGTGCGTGCGAGAGATTACGCTGGCGATCTAAACACTAATGAATGGACTGAGGTTTCTACTCAGGTGACTTTCCCAGAGCCTGGGGAATACATAATTCGCTTGAGAGTGGACAATTTCGTCGCACCAGACAGCCAATTTGATAACGTTTGTTGCTGGTCGAACGCATACTTTCCCGTAACCGTTAGTCCTTGATCCATAGAAAAAGATTCAAACACAAAAAAGCCCAGTTTATTCTGGGCTTTTTTGTGTTTGGTGTTCAGTGATTGAAATCAAAGGGGTCAGAGTAGTTTGATTACCACTACATCATCCGATATCAAATTACTCTGACCCTTTTGATTAATATGCAGGGAATGACACCTTATATGTTCCACTTGGCACCTTTTGGGTATTGCACCAAGGCCCTGCAATGCCTGAAATAGAAGATGCAGAAATACTTGGTAGAGTGCGTGCGAGAGATTACGCTGGCGATCTAAACACTAATGAATGGACTGAAGTTTCTACTCAGGTGACTTTCCCAGAGCCTGGGGAATACATAATTCGCTTGAGAGTGGACAATTTCGTCGCACCAGATAGCCAATTTGATAACGTTTGTTGCTGGTCGAACGCATACTTTCCCGTAACCGTTAGTCCTTGATCTATAGAAAAGGATTCAAACATAAAAAAGCCCAGTTTATTCTGGGCTTTTTTATGTATGGTATTTAGTAGTTGGATGAGATCCATCAACCTGGTTCGACAAACTGCGAATGCAGTTTGCTACGAGCGCATCGCGCGAAGCCCGCAGGGGACAAAAAGGCCTAAGCCTTTTTGGATTCTTGACTCGCACATCCATGTGCTTGGGCTAAAGCCCAGCCTTCGGCTGACCTAACTTGTTCCTACAAGTTAGTCCGCCCCGACCTCGATGGCAGTGTATCTGCTAGAACTACTGCATCAAAAAATACAAAAAATAAATCTGTCCCCTTTTATTCTCAAATTCTCTATACCACTAGATCAAAGGTCACATTACTTCGCTTCAATGGTTACCTGCTTGATGGTGCCGGAAAACTCGAAAGGCACCCTGTAGCTTGGCGAGACGGGCGTGCCCCAGTCCTCACCGACATCGAAGCTCTCATCAAAAGCGTAGAGAAACGGTACAGTCTTGTCGATCCTTCCTTCGCCTACTTCATTGCCATTGACCGACAGCTTGCCCGTGCCACCCATGCCCAGGCCGCCGCCGTCGTAGTCAAAATCGAAGCGGATTGTGCTTGCTCCCTGAGGCAGAGCCTCGCTGGAGGCGATCGTGTATTGCTCCAGGCTCAGGTAATTAAAATGGAAGGTCGGCCTGCCGTTTTGAACCACGAGCGCGTAGCCACCAGTCTCTCCACCATTGGTCACAATCAGTCCTTCGGCGTTGCCTACAGAGTTTTCGACATCGGCGACAATCGAAAACGAGCGGTTCTTTATGTCAATAACTGCGTCTTCCGGGAGCCGGATCGTGCCAGGGCCGTAGCTCACTATATTACCTTCAACCAACTTCGGCTTTTCGCCTTCAAGTAAATCCACTCCGTTATTGGCCATCGGATAAACGTTGAATTTGCGTGCTTCGCGGTCGAACAGTTCCTGCAATTCTGCTAACTTTTCCGGATTTTCTGCAGCAAGGTCTTTCGAGAGGCTGAAATCGTCCCTTTTATAGAAAAGCTCCCAGACATCATCCTCGAATGCCGGAATAGGATCTGCCTGAACACCGGTAACACCGTCGAGACCGTGACGCGTGATGGCCCACCACCCGTCTTTGACCATGGCGCGACCACCGGTCAGTTCGAAGTATTGCTCGGTGTGTAAATCTTCCGCGTTGGCGTCGGCCATAGCGTAAGTCATGCTTACACCTTCCATCGGCCTTTGTTCGATGCCATTTACCTGTGTCGGTTCCGGCACCCCGACAATGTCAAGAATAGTCGGGACGATGTCAATCAGGTGCGTGAACTGAGTGCGAATACCGCCTGGATCTTCGATGTGCCCCGGCCAGGAGATGACCATGCCTGAACTGATCGCCCCACCCGACGCCACCATCTTGCCGTAATTGTATGGCGTGGAGGTAGCATAGCCCCATGCCGCTGGGTAACTGCCATGCGAAGTCGGGCCGCCGAACTCATCCATACGTTCGCCCAACTCTTCCAAGGTTTCGACCACACTGTTGGTATAGGTCATCTTGTTCATGATGCCGTGCAAGCCACCCTCCGGGCTCGCTCCGTTGTCGCCAGCGATCCAGATGACCACTGTATTGTCTTTGTCTCCCATCTCTTCGATGGCGTCGAGAACACGACCCACCTGATAATCGGTATGTTCGACGGAAGCATTGAACACTTCCATCCAGCGGGCACCCACTTGCTTGTCCAAATCGGAAAGTTCATCCCAATGCGGCAGACGTTCAGGCCAGGGGGCGATTTCTGTACCCTCCGGCACGATCCCCAATTCCAGTTGCCGCGCCAGGATGCGTTCGCGCATTACGTCGTAGCCGTCGTCAAATTTGCCGCGGTTTCTTTCGATAAATTCCCTCGGTGCGGCGATCGGCGGTTTGTGCCCAGCAGGCGCGTAATACATGACCCACGGTCTGTCAGGATGAATTGTCTTGTTCTGTTGAATGAAGCCTATCGCCTTGTCGGCCATGTCCGCTTCAAAGATATAGCCTTCTTCCGGTGTTTTCGGTGGCCGCACCGGTCTGGTGTTTTCCCAGAGCGGCGGATACCACTGACTCACGCCGGGGCCGAAAAAACCGTAGAAATAGTCGGCACCCCTGGTTGGCCATCGAGTGAACGGTCCGGCGGTAGTGATTTCGTGAATGGGCGTCGAGTCGGATTTTCCAATCCATGCAGTGCCGTAGCCATTCAAGCGGAGGATTTGCAGCACATCGGCGGCGCTCCTGGGATAGCTGGCATTATACCCAGGGTATCCGGCTGCGAATTCCGGGACCATCCCCATGCCGACGGAGTGGGCATTGCGTCCAGTGATCAAAGCGGCACGGGACGCCGCACAAACAGGAGTCATATGGAAATTGTTGAACCGAAGCCCCTGGTTCGCGATGCTGTCTAACCTCGGCGTTAGCGCAGGCCCGCCAAACGAGCCCATGTGACCAAAGCCGATGTCGTCGCCCATGATGAGCAGGATATTGGGCGCACCTTCCGGCGGCTTGACCGCTTCCGGCCAGTCTGGCGTCGAGTCCTGCAGGCTTATCTCAATATTTCCCGTGAACTCTGGATCTGGTAGTGGCAGGATCGTGCGGTCAATTTCTTGCGCCTGTGCTGTACCAAGGAGTAAAGCGATTGTTCCCAGCGTTGTCAGCCCTGTAAAAATAAATCTGTTCAGTGAGCTTGTTCTCATATCAATTACTCCGATTTGCTCTTGTTACTATGATTGCTTTTTCTGTTGAAATTCTTTTTGGACCTGGCTGACAGCTTCTGCTTCTTCTCGTCGAGCTCCGGCCAAAATACCTGTCATCGCATAATTGCCCTCGTGGCAGGCATACTCATATTACCGGACCTTCACTCGGATAAAAACTAAGCTCAGCCGTCCATGGTTGACGATTTTCTTTCGGATCCCAAATCAAAAGAGAGAATCAAAAGAATCAAAAGGGTCAGATACCGTCTTGAAAAGCAAGACACCGTTTAATGAGAATTTAGGATCGGCTGCCGCTTGATTTTCAAGACGGTATCTGACCCCTTTTCTTTCAAATCTCGAACCAAGACAGAGTTTTTTGCCCAGAGTTCCGGGCAATTTGAAGAGAGTGACGTATCTCCTTTATTACCGGTGTTAGATGCTTTTGGATCCGTGCGCCTCGGCTCAAAAACAACACTCGTCGCCGAAGCCCAGATATTCAGAATGGACTTTAATAATTATGATGGAACCCTAAATTACATCCGCGCGGAATTGCAATACGATCTTGGTGCCTTCGCGCTCGGGCTGGGTTATTCCTTCTATGGGATGAAACTTCGCTCAAACAAGGACAGCCTGTCGGGCGAGATAGAGTTCCGTCACAATGGACCTTCTATTTCCGCTGCTTTCCGGTTCTAGGCTTAGTACAGCACTGCTGTATTTTTGTCCGGATCTCAATTACTCTCAATCTCCTCGATTGGTCAGGAAAACCTCTATCTAACCTTTTGAGACTCCTGCTCAACCCTGATTGATTACAATTAGGTGCAGCTGGAATGTCGAATCAGAGGGCTACAGCGGATAGCGGTATGATTGGCAGTAATCAATTAGTATCCATTGCATCGGATGCAAGGCCAGATATTGCTGAAGTAGGCGGTAAGGGCGTATCCCTGATTCACCTTAGCCAGGGGGGATTCAATGTTCCACCGGGCTATATTCTAACGGTGGAATTCTTCAAGCAATGGAATCAACAGTTGGCGGCCTCTGTTCAGTGGCAGCAAATGCTTCAGACCTCCCCCGATGACCTGAGTGAATTCACGAAGAGTTGTGATCGACTAAAGGCTTTCGCGAATACGTTGGAATTTTCTGTCGAGCAAATCGAAGCTATTCAACAATCGGTGGACACCAACAAAAGCTATGCAGTGCGCTCATCTTCACCAGAAGAAGATCTGGCTGACAGTTCCTTCGCCGGCTTGTACGAAACTCTACTCGATGTATCTGTAGACAATCTCCTGGATGCTGTTCGCAGTTGCTACCTGTCCTGTGTCGATGCCAGAGTGTTTATTTACAAACACAAACTGGGAATGGCATTCGACTCACCGCACATTGCCGTGGTGGTGCAGGAATTGGTCCAGAGTGATGTCGCCGGAGTCGCTTTCTCACTCAATCCAATCAACAACGATTTCGATGAGGCGTTGATCAATTCGTCATTCGGTTTAGGGGAAGCGTTGGTGTCTGGTGAAATTACCCCGGACAGTTGGACTGTTAATAAGGTCAGCCATGAAGTGATCAAGTTCACCCTGGGCGACAAGGGAGGGAATCAATCCGACAAGGCGAGCCTCAATGACAATCAAATAAAATCATTGAGCCAGGCCACATGTCGAGTCGAAGAGTATTACCAACAGCCCATGGATATCGAATGGGCATTCTATCAAGACGAGTTATATTTTTTACAGGCAAGACCAATCACGACGTATATTCCGATTACATCGGAGATGATGACCGAGCCAGGTGAGAAGCGGATTCTCTATATGGATGAAAGCCTGGCCGACGGTATTACCATTAGCGGTCCGGTATCCACCATCACCAGCAACTATTTAATTTATATCTTCGATATATTATTTAATCATCTCGATAACAGGTTGACCCTGTTTCTTCCGCCAAAAGATACGTTGATGTTTTCTACAGGCGTACGGATTTACACCAACGTTACCAATATGGGTCGATGGCGAAACCTTGCCCAATTGGGAGAGCTAAAAAAAATAATCGATATCACTTACGCCGACATCCTACTGACATGTGATCTTGATCCTTACAAGATCAAAAAGGCAAACCTGCTGGAAAGACTCAAACTTACTCCGCTGGTGGTAAAAACGCTGTGGAGTTTGCGACTAACGATTACGTCAACTCTCAAGGCAATATTCCGCTCGGAAAAATTTCATCAGCACTATGAAGAAAGACTCACTGTCTTCGATGAATTCCTGAACGAACCGCTTCCGACCCACCTCTCGATCCATGAATTTCTACTACACTATTTCATACCACTTGGCGAAGTCTCCCAGGCCACCACCGCACCTGCGCTGGGCCTGTTTGCCTGGCGTGGAACCGGTGCGCTCAACAAGCTGATCGATGACGAGTCGGAGCAGCAGAAGCAACTGGTGGAATCGATAAAATCAGGATCGGATGACATGGTCATGATCATGGGTCTGAAGATCTATGAGTTATCGACCCTACTGGAGCCATCCGCCTTTGACGATCTGGAAGGCCTGGCAGAGCAGATTAAGGCAAGGTCTGTCGATGCGAACTTTCTGTCTTATTGGGATCAGTTCATCCATGACTTCGGTTGCCGTGGCCCACTGGAAATGGATCTGGCGCAGCCCAAATACGCCGATGATCCATTGGTGGTGTTAAGGCAAATCGCCCCTATCGTGAAAAGCGAGCGGGACTTCGATCCCCGGGTGAATCACAAGCTACTAAAAGAGAAGCGTCATGAGGCATATAACGAGTTATTGGAGTTATTACCCAAGAAAAAACAGAAGAAGCTTATAAAAGCCTATCAGTATATTTGTGACTTCGAACACTCTCGCGAGATTCCTAAAGACCACCTGGTTACATTCCAGAAACGATTCAGGGAATATTTACTTAACCTGGCCAAGATTTGGCTGGATGCAAACAGGCTCGATTCTATCGACCAGATTTTCGATTTCAGGGTAGATGAAATTCTCAATGCACAACAGGATGAATCCGTCGATCTGCGGGAGATACTGGCCAATAGAGATCCTTATTTAGCCAGGGCGAAACGCGTACGGCATTTTCCGCACGCCATCGATTCCAGAGGCAGGATATTGCGCCCGGTACGAGAGCAGGTGCCGGGGCAGCTGACTGGCTCGCCTGTTTCATCCGGCATTGTGACTGGCCCGGTTAAGGTAATGCATGATCCCTTTGAGAAAGAGCTGAAGAAGGGTGAGATTCTGGTTGCCTACACCACCGATCCTGGATGGACACCACTCTTTATCAATGCGGAGGCAGTGTTGTTGGAAGTAGGCGGTGAATTACAGCACGGTGCCCTGGTGGCGCGGGAATATGGCAAGCCTTGTGTTGCGGGTATCGTAAATGTGACTCACGAGCTGGAAGACGGACAGATGGTTGAAGTGAACGGAAACAGCGGAAGTGTCCGGCTATTGTAAATCTCTTTTCCAACCGGTGAGTTAACTCGCTTCTGCAGTTTCAACGCCGGAAAACTGAGATATAAACAGGTCGTAGTAAAATCCCTTTTGCGCCATGAGATCTCCATGGGTGCCTTGTTCGATTATCTTGCCCTTATCCATTACCAGGATGTTCTCGGCATCCTGAATCGTTGACAGTCTGTGGGCGATGACGAAGCTTGTGCGGTTCTTCATCAGCTTCTTCATCGCCTTTTGAATCTGCATCTCGGTTCGGGTATCGACGTTCGAGGTTGCCTCATCCAATATCAAGATATCCG
This sequence comes from Pseudomonadales bacterium, assembly GCA_012103535.1. Lineage (GTDB taxonomy): Bacteria > Pseudomonadota > Gammaproteobacteria > Pseudomonadales > Pseudohongiellaceae > UBA9145. Next base: position 224,171 of record WLWQ01000002.1, on the reverse strand, counting down.
GATTCGCGAGGATTGCTCGCGCTATGGTTAGCAGCTGCTTTTGTCCCTGGGAGATATTGGTGACCTCTTCATTGAGTACCGTGTTGTAGCCATCGGGCAGGGTGCGAATAAAGTGATCGGCGTGAGCAGCCGTCGCAGCAGCGTAGACTTCTTCTTCTGTACAGTCCGGGCGCCCGAAAGCGATATTCTCGTAGATGCTGCCGCCGAACAACCAGGTGTCTTGCAGCACCATGCCGAAACGACTGCGTAGTTCCGAGCGAGTCAATGACTGAGCGGGCTGTCCATCGATTGAAAAAGTGCCGCTGTCGAGTTCATAGAAGCGCATCAGTAGATTTACCAGGGTAGTCTTGCCGGCTCCTGTCGGACCCACAATCGCCACAATATGTCGTGGTTCAACATCCAGGGATAGGTCTTCGATGAGTGGTGAATCGGCTTCATAGCGAAACGAGATGTTGTTCAGTTTCACGGCGCCGCGTAATTCCTGCTCGTTACGGGCCGGAGGTGTGAACCGAGTAAGCACCGGATCCTCTTCTTCTTCTTCATCCAGCACTTCGAATACCCGTTCCGCACAGGCGATTGTGCTTTGCAATACGTTTGCGATACTTGCAGTTTGCATGATCGGCTGGGTGAAAGAACGCGAGTACTGAATGAAGGCGACAATGTCACCGACAGACAATCGATTGCTGGTAATCCATAAACCTCCCACTACCGAAATTAGTACATAACCAAGATTGGAGATAAAGTTCATCGCCGGGAAAATAATTCCCGATATAAAATTTGCGCGTTGATAGGCATGTGAAAAATCGTCGTTTATAGTTTTGAATTTTTCGATCGAATTTTCTTCGTAACCAAAAGCCTTGACGACTACCTGTCCGGAAAACATTTCTTCGACATGACTCGACAACAAACCTAGGTGCTCCTGCTGAGCGGCGAAATGCGGTTGCGACTTTTTGGCAATAAAGAATGTGGTAATCGCGTAAAGCGGCAATGTTGCAAGAACTACCAGCGTTAACGATGGGCTGATAGTAAGCATCATTATGACAAAGCCGATTATCTGTATTACCGAAGTAATAGCCTGGGTGGCACTTTGTTGTAAGGTAGTAGAGATGGTGTCCAGATCATTCGTCACCCTCGACAAGATGTCGCCGTGTGAGTGGCCGTCATAGTAGGACAGTGGTAGGCGCCGCAACTTTGCAGCCGTTGCGTCGCGCATAGTCTGCACGGTGCGCTGCGATACTGCTGCCATTATCCACTGGGTAAAAAACATAAACAGCGATGACATCAGGTAAAACCCGAGCAGCAACCATAACACCTGGTTTATGGCTGGATGGTCGAAGGCGGCGTCCTGCCCCTGCAGCCGGAGCATTAGCACGGATGTAATCAAGTCGATTGCGTTACCGACAAGTTTGGGGCTCACGATAGTAAAGGCAGTGCTGAGAATAGCCAATATCAGCACAATAAATAGCTGCACACGGAACGGGCGGAACCAGGTAAGCAGGCGTTTAAAGGTAAGGCCAAAGTTTTTCGCTTTCTGCGTCGGTGCACCCATTGCTGCCATGGTGCGGCTACCGACAGGAACAGCCTGGCGTCGAGTTTGGGTCTCGCTCATGCCACATCCTCCGCACGCAACTGGGAAGCGACAATTTCCTGATAGGTTGGGCAATCCTCAAGCAATTGAGAGTGTGTACCTCTGCCAACGATCTCACCCTCGTCCATTACCAGTATTTGGTCTGCATCCATCACCGTGCCGACGCGTTGGGCAACGATTATTACCGTAGAGGAGTGCACCTTCTCTTTTAGCGCTGCTCGCAGTCTGGCATCGGTGGTAAAGTCCAGTGCAGAAAAACTGTCGTCGAACAAGAACACCTCGGCTGGTCGCGACAATGCACGAGCGATAGCGAGGCGTTGTTTTTGTCCTCCGGATAAGTTCTTGCCACCCTGTTGAATCTCGTGATCGAGAGCGCCATCCAATTCCTCAATAAAGGGCATTGCTTGTGCAGTAGTTGCGGCTGCATTCAATTGCTCATCATCGGCATCGGGATTGGCGACCAGCAAGTTGTGCTTAACCGATCCGCTAAAAAGAGTAACTTGCTGCGGAACATAGGCAATGCGCTGACGCAGCGCAAATTGGGAGTAATCCCGGATTTCAATAGCACCCACTTCTATCTGGCCACTTTCGATATCATAAAAACGGGGAATCATTCGAACCAGTGTGGATTTGCCAGCGCCAGTGGATCCAATGATGGCAGTCACCTTGCCCGGTTCAGCACGGAAGCTGATGTTTTTCAGAGCCAGTACTTCGGCACCGGGATAACGAAAATTAACCGACTTAAACTCGATGGTGGCTGGATTGCTGGATGTTTGTGGTAAAGCAGGATCGACAATGCCCGGTTCTGTTTGCAGAACTTCGTCGATGCGCACAGCCGCTGCCTGGGCTCGCGGAAGTATGCTGAACATCATCGCCATCAGCATAAAGGCAAACAGGATTTGCATCGCGTATTGAGTAAATGCGATCAGACTACCCAGTTGTAAACTTCCCGTCTCGATGCGATCAAAGCCAAACCACAGTACCGCCAGGGTAGTCAGGTTCATGATCAACATGAGCCCGGGTATCATAAATGCCATTAGTCGGTTCACTGCGATATAGGTGTCGGACAGATCAACACTGGAATCTTCGAACCGTTGTTTCTCATGATCCACCCGGTTGAACGCGCGGATTACGCGCACACCGCTCAGGGCTTCACGCAAATTGGAGTTAAGCTGATCAAGCTTGATCTGAATTGAGGAGAAGAGCGGGATCGCCTTGCGCGCAATCAGAATTATCAATGCCAGCAGTACGGGAACGGCTACTGCAAGTACCCAGGTGAGTTGTGGATCCTGTGAGTAGGCCATGATGATGCCGCCAATTGCCATCATCGGAGCCATCAGCAACATGCGTGCGATCACGATGGTGACCATCTGAACCTGGGTGATGTCATTGGTGGCACGAGTGATTAGGGTTGAGGCACCAAACTGATCGAATTCGTGCAGAGAAAATTCCGAAACCTTGGTGAATACAGCGGAGCGAAGGTTCTGTCCAAATCCGGCGGCAACAGTTGCGGATATCCAGCTTGCAACTACGGCGAAGAATATGCTCAACAGGGTAATGAGCAACATGATTCCGCCGACGCGTAGAATGAACGCGGTATCTCCCAGCATTACACCCTGGTCGATTATGTCGGCCATCAATGTCGGCAGGAATAAATCTGCCAATACCTGGAAAAAGACCAGCGCCAGTAAAATGGCAATGGACCATCGCCACGGTGCCAGGAATCGAAATATCTTGATCATGTAGAAGGGTCCATCCTTTCCAGGTGGGCAGCTTACGTCAGCCACAATCGTTTAGATTGATTGGGATCGGCGCAATGATACAGCAGTTACGAGAAACAGTGCAGAAGCCTCTCTTCTTACAGGAAAATGCCACCAACTTCTCGTGGTGACAACTTTCACAACGCACTCTTAGAAATCCATGATCAAGCAGACCGCACTTTAGGAAGCCCGTAAACTCAAGGTGGACATGGTCAGGCAGGAATCGCCAGTTGTGCCAAAAATTCCGGGTAGTGTTTATCAACAATCTGGTAAAGAAGAGTCTGTTCGGGCCGGTGCCGCTCGTACCTGGGCGCAGAGACACCGGGTAGCCGATCGCCGAACCCGGCAATCCCTGTCTGTAACATGCCGGAATCCTTTCCAATGCATTGCTATTCTAGGGTAGTTGGCTTAGGTAGATATCAGCAAGTTTTGACGCACTTTACAGTCAATTTGTAGCACACTTCTTAGCACACTCTGTTTTCGTACTTGTAACACATTGACCTAAAAAACAAATCGGTCACGCGGTCTTCTGAAAATCCTCGTGTCGGTGGTTCGACCAATTGCGCCAGGAATTTGCTACGAGCGCAAAGCGCGAAGCCCGCAGGGGACAAAAAGGCCTAAGCCTTTTTGGATTCTTCCGCCCCTGGGCACCCTCTCCTTTATAATTTTCATAACTACTGTATTATTATTCTGGCTACCTCCGTTAATCCTTGTTGTAAATACTGACCAAGACCCTTTGCTTTGAACTTATATCAGTATGATAGAGACTCATGACATACGTAATATATTTTTTATTTGATTGAACGTGATACCTATGAAGTGCCGGAGCGTCATAACATCTATAAGTGTACTTTACTGCAGTCTAATTCTGTCTCTCGCTGCAACTGGGCTCAACGCTGCTGAAGAAACCCTTCCTGATTCGGCAAGTGTCGTGGATCGAGTTAAACAATTGCTCGACAATGCAGCTACCGATGGATTCTCAGGTGCCGTTTTACTTGAACAAAACGGAGAAGTCACACTGGAAGCAGCGTACGGTCTTGCCAATCCGGCTGAAGAAATACCGTTCACTATCGCCACAATTCACCAAATCGGTTCAATCTCGAAACAATTTACTGCTACTGCCGCTGCCAAACTGGCTAGCGAAAATTTACTCGATTTACATATTCCGCTAGACAATTATCTGGAGGGTCATTCCTACCTTAGCGAAATCACTCTCCATGATTTACTAACTCACACAGCAGGTTTGCCAGATAATTGTGGAGCAGATTTTGCTTACCGTAGTAGAGACGAATTATTAGACGACTGTCTGGCAGGAATGCAAAGCGAAGACAAAACTGATGAAGTAGTTTATTCCAATTTAGGCTATAGCCTGATTGCTGCTGTAATAGAAGTTGTCTCCAATCAACTATTTGCAGACTATGTTAGAAATGAATTGCTCCAACCACTTAACCTTAATGATACGGACTATTTTTTTGGATCCCGCGATTTAACTATGTTTGCTTATGGCAAGCTCAGTGGTGAGCCGCAACAGCCAAATATCGCTTACAACCTGGAAGAGCTGGAAGGAAGACATTGGAACTTGATGGGCAATGGCGGTATGCAGAGTACAATTGCCGACATGCGCATCTGGCAAATGGCCTTGATGTCCAATAACTTTCTGAATCCAAAAGTAGCGGAATTGGTTCTCACCCCTCACGTCATGGAATCTGAAAATCTCTATCTTGGTTACGGCTGGTACATACGAACGAATAATGCGGGTGAGATTAGACAATATAGCCATTCAGGTTCGGATGGTGTGTTTTTCTCTTACCTCCTAATTCGTCCGCTGCAAAATCTTATGCTCTACTTCGTAGGATCTAATGGAGAAGAAGAAGTATTGCCGATCCTCAGGTCAATCTTGGTTGAACTGCCCGATTGATACGCGTTTTTAGAGAGCAGGAGTCAACTTTAGCTTGAGAAATTTGATTAAAAAGTTGTACAGAATCCATAGCACACTTCTTAGCACACTCTGGTTTCGCAGTTTTAAATCGTTGGTTCAAATAAAGAATCGGTCACACAGTCTACTGAAAACCCTCGTGTCGGTGGTTCGACTGTGCGAAGCAATTTGCAACGAGCGCAAAGTGCGAAGCCCGCAGGCGATAAACAGCCCTAAGGCTTTTTGGATTATTGACTCGTCCATCCCTGGACTCGGTCTTCGACCAGCGTTCCGCTGTCCAAATTCGTTCCTAGCGAATTGGTCAACTCGCACATCCATGTGCTCGGGCTACGCCCGAGCCTTCGGCTGTCCTAACTTGCTCCTGCAAGTTAGTCCGCCCCGGATCAGATGGCGCGATTTCCGCTAAAACTACTGTATTTTTACTCTGACCCCTTTGATTAGCGCTCCTTTCTATTTTCGACTAAACGATTAGATCTTCGCACAATTGAATACCGCCCCACTGAACTCCCAATATGTACACTAAGTTAGAGTCCACCAAATCCCAGAACAAGTTACCCTAGCCTTGCTCTTGTTTCCTGTTTATTGAGCAATTGCAATCAGCACTGGTCATTGGGATTAAAAATATCAGCCGCTGCGAGAATGCAATTCAAGAACTAGAAATGGGCGGAAACACCTAGAATAAGTACGCCGCTCACAAGAATAGGTGCCATGTATCTCACAATAAAGCGCCAAACATTAAACAAGGGTTCACTCAAGCCAGACAGCTCACCGCGCATTGCTTCCCGCGGGGCTACCCAACCCGCAAAAACTGCTATTAGTATTCCACCAATTGGCATCATGACCTGTCCCGAGAAGAAATCGATCCCTTCATTTAAGTGCGGGTAGAACACACTTGTAGCTCCTACGCTCCAAGCGATAGCACCAAGCAGTAGAACGGCAGTCTTACGCGGTATCTTTAATTGCTCTTCCACCACTGTTGCAGCAAGCATCAGCATGATAGTAGAGGAAGTGAGTGCGCCCAGGGCGGCGAGACTAAAGAATAGACCGCCAACCAGAGAACCTGCCGGCATTTGTAAAAATGAAAGCGGCATCGTGCTAAAAATCAAACCCATACCCATTGCCGGGTCCAAACCGAACTGAAATACGATTGGAAATATCATTAGACCCGCCACCATGGCAACAATGGTGTCGGAGGTAGCGATAACAACACCGTCATTGGCGATGTTTGCTTTCTTGTCCATGTAGGCGCCGAAGGTCAACATGGCTGCTCCACCAACAACGACCGAGAAGAACGCCTGCCCGAATGCGGCGAGCATCACTTCAGGTGTCAACTCGTCAAAACGGGGACTAAGCAAATAGTCAAGAGCAGCGCCCGTGCTGCCCACACTGAGAGAGTAGATAGACAGCAACAAGAGCATGACAAAAAACACAGGCATGGCGATGCGAGCGAATCCCTCAACCCCCTTATGCAAACCCCGCAACACGATACCGACGGTTATCGCCATGAAGAGTGTTTGCCAGAGGAAGGCACGAACGGCTGTGCCATAAATTGCTGGCATGCCATCTTCGATATAGCCACCACTGAATCCAGCAACTGCAAACGCCAAAACGCGGCCAGAAATGACACCATAGATGCACAGCACCATGTAGGTAGCAAATGCGCCAATGCCACCTACTAATCCCCACCAGGGCGAACGACCGGCAGCAAGAGCCATTTCCTTGGTTGAGCCAACAGCAGATAAACCCATGTGTCGCCCCACTGCAAGTTCGCCTATTAGCACTGGGTAGACGATGACTACAATGCACAACAGGTAAACCAGCACGAAAGCCGAACCGCCATTTTCTCCGGCCTGAAAAGGAAATCGCCATAGATTGCCAAGTCCAACGGCAGCGCCAATGCTGACCATTAGAAATGAAAACCTATTGGTCCAGCGTGCTGTCGTAGGAGTAGCCATAGTGGAGTTTTTTATTGTATTGGTTCTAAAGACCGATGGCTGAAGTTAATCGAATCTGTGTTGCAAATCAAAGGGGTCAGAGTAGTTTGATTACCACTACATCATCCGATATCAAATTACTCTGACTCCTTTGATTCTCTAGATGCCATACTCATGGCGGTATGGAGACGATCTCCTAAGCATGAGGTGATCATTCATTCAGATCAAGGGTCACAATATGGCAGTGATAAGTGGAGTCGATTCTGTGTTGAGCATAACTTGGTTCCAAGCATGAGTCGCCGAGGGAACTGTTATGACAATGCCGCTGTTGAATCGTTCTTCAGTAGTCTGAAGAAAGAAAAGATCAGGCGGCACATATTCAAAACCAGAGACAAAGCTAAAGCAGAAATATTCGATTACATCGAAGTGTTTTACAATAGAGCAAGACGGCATCAACACTTAGGAAATATAAGTCCTGTGGCGTTTGAGAAGCAGGCCGTGAATGTGGGCTGAGTGTCCACTGATTCGAAGAAAGTCCACCGCTACTTAGTAACAGTCCTATAAATCAGGGTAACAGAGGCGCCACCGAGAGACTTTGACCTGCTTATTCTCATTTCTCCTCCAAACCATTCTGAGATTTTTTTCGAAATAGCAAGCCCCATTCCATGACCATTAGATTTTTTTACACTGTCCGCTCTCCAAAAGGGCAGTGCTGCCAATTCTATATCCTGATCAATAAATCCTGAGCCATCGTCTTCAATTGTGCAAAATACATTTTGATTTTCAGTTACAGAAACTTTTATCTTTGAGTCAGAGTGAGTAATTGCATTGTCAATTACATTCGTTAACTGCATCGAAACAAAATTTCTGTCTGCCCAGACCATTACCTTCTCATCAGTTGTCTCTACACAAACGGACAAAGAATCTTGACTGTTTAGATTCAAAATTTCGGATATGATCATGGAAAGATCTACAGGCTCCAAGTCAATGGCCAAACCTGACTCTTCCAGTTTCGCATATTCCAACAGAGTGTCGATTAGCGACTCCATCTCACTTAAATCATTATTTAGTCTACTAAATTGTTCTTTTCTGTAGTCGCCAATTTCTGATTCTTCCAATGCGTCAATTCCAAATCGTAGCCTAGACAATGGAGTTTTCAGATTGTGAGAAACAGCTCTGCTGAGCAACTTATTGTCTTCAATCAGGGCATTAATTCGATCCGCCATTCGATTAAACTCATGTTCTATTTCTGCGATGTAAGAAATACGGCTGGTTGAAACTCTCGCTGTTAACTCACCATCACCGAATTGCGTGGTTGTTTCTCGTAGTTTCATTAGTCGTAAAACGAGTGGGTACATCCAAATTGCCACAATCAAAATAACTCCCACATAGAATGCGATTGTAAGCAGCAGGCTTTGAACATCTTGTAATTGAGGTTGGAGATTGGAAGGAGCTAAGATACTTAGTACTTCGCCAGAACTTTCCAGATAAAAGTTGAAAGACAAGCTATCCACAGTCTCCAAAATGAGTGGATCCCCATTGAGAAAGGGCGAAACAATGTCATCTGGAACTTGATATTCCGAACGCGAATGAACTTCCAGCATAATGTCACTATGTTGATTCCAAACTTCAACAAACTGATTTGAATTAGAAAGTGCATCAATCGTATTCGCTATGTTTCTTCCAAGTATCTCAAATCCCACTAGTTCTGATGATTCATCACCCGACATATCAACTGCCAAGTACAATTGTGTTACACCCCAGCCAACTGCAGAGACAGAGAAAATTACGATAAGGATTAGAGATGCAAGAAAAAGACGCATAAAAAGCTCGAAATTCTACGCCCAAGCATCGTGAACAAACAGATAACCTAATCCACGAACTGTTTTAATTTTGTAAGGTTTATCAGGATCATCACCAAGTTTCTTTCTTAGTCGCGATATTCTGATATCAATTGACCGATCGAATCCATCATATTTGAATCCTCTAATCTGAGAAATTAGTTCGTTCCGGGTAATTACTTTCCCTGAATCTGAAGACAGAAGCCACAATACTTCAAAATCATTGACAGACAAGTCAGTCAGTTTATTGTTGAGATAGACAGATTTAGATTCAGCATCGAGCCCAAGATTACCGATTACTCTATTATTTTCTGAAAACTTTTTATTGTTTCTACGCAACAAGGCTTCAATTCGAGCTAGTAAAATTCTAGGCCTAACGGGTTTTACTAGATAATCATCAGCACCGTTCTCAAGGCCCTGAATCTCGTTTGCCTCATCCGAGCAGGCGGTCAGTATTAAAACAGGTTTAGAATAGGCTTGACGTAGCTGCTGACAGACTTCCAATCCATTCATGCCCGGCAGCATCAAATCGAGAATTACCAAATCAGGGCTGTACTCTCTGACTGACTTCGATACTCGTTCACCTCTATCCACTAATTCGATTTTGTAGTTGTGACTGGTTAGATAATCAATTATCCATTGCGCCAGTGATTCATCATCTTCAACGAGTAGAATAGTGCCGTTTTTAGAATTCAAGGTACTAAAATAGCCTCCAGCGGTTAAAATTGGTACGGCCTGATCTGTAGACCCATGCTACTTCGACAGTAATCGCCCCAATTGAGTTCAATTGATTTCTTAATCGAATTTCGTAGATTACATTAGCGGCAGACACAAACTCCAACTGATGAGAATTCTTTTCATTCCCACTCCAGCAAGTAATTTCTCCAAATTCCTCTGGTTCTGTTCCTAACAATTGAATCAGACAATATTCTTCGTCTGCAGGCAGTGTCCACTGAAACTCGATAGTTGAATAACAATCTTGTCCTTGGTGCAATGCAATACAGCGAGAAGGTGTGACACTAAAAATTGATTCTTGTGCATAAACTGAAGGTATGAGCGATACATTCCAATAGAGAGTAGCCAGGAAAAATGATAGTAAGCATCTAACCATAGAGGTTTTTATTTTAATTGGAGATTTAGAAAACATAGGTGAAAAAAGTAGTAAATGAAAAGCTACCTTTGCCAGTAATAAATGGACTGTCTTCGATATCTCCTGAGTACCTACCAACACGCAATGTTGAGCGAAATACCCAGTTCTCACTGAGCGGATACGTTACGCCAGCTTCAGCTCCTATGGTCCATGCGGAACTCGGCTTAAATTCAGGAAATCGTTTTGTCGCTTCTACTTCATCGACTCCGAAAAAGTAATCTGCGGTATCCGAAGACAAATAACCCAAACTGAAGATAGTGTGAAAATTCCAATTTCGATATTGTCGCGTCTTGCTAGTCCGGAAAGTTGCTTGAAATCCATTGTTATCGTGAATATCAGAAACCAAACGCAACTGATATATTCTATTATCATCGGGCTGAAAGGCTGTTAGTCGAATCCCGGCACCATTGTATAGCGAATCCTGGTCACGCAAAGCTCGGTTTAGTGCCTGCTCAGATAGATTCTCCCCAATATCATTATCTCTTCCTGTGTTTCTACCACTAAGACTGGAAGCCAATATATCCACACTAAATCCGTTTCCGTTGTAGAAATTGTATCCAAGGTTTAGACCATCGGCCGTTCCTTGAGCAGCTTCTAAGAAGAATCCTTCGTATCGATATTCCCCGCCTATAAATATCCCAATACCAGCTGCTTCATCTTCTTTAATGTTCAGCCTGCTTAAGTTTCTATAAGTCGCGCCTGCTCCAACTTCGAGATAACCACCATTCGTAAGAGTATTTGCAAAGTTCCCCGAACGGGCGGCACTGGCGATATCCTGGCAGTAAGAATTACCAACAAACAAGATACTTATTAGTACACTGAATAATGTCTTTCTCATTTTCACCTTGCTCCCACAATCAATTAGCACTATGAGAGATAACCCCGTTTTGAATAATTTAGCCGTAACAGACGTATCGGTTCTGTAACAGCGTGTAACACTTAGCAAACAGTAAACTAGATTTACTAAATTAAATAGGAATTAATGGGGACAAAATCAAAGGGGTCAGAGTAGTTTGATTACCACTACATCATCCGATATCAAATTACTCTGACCCCTTTGATTCATTGAAGTTGCTTAGGCAAGCTATTAGTTTCTTTCACTTCTGGTTTTTCGACTCATTGTCATTTCGCCAACTTTTCCTGCGCTTCTTTTTGCTTCTAGTTGCCCAGTCATCTAGTCTATTGCGAACAGTAGTAAACTCTGGTTTCTCAACTCGGTGTGGTGATTGAGCGCGAAAGATTGCCGCAAGAATTGCCCAAACTAATAATACACTCCACCAAACAAGCTCAACAAAAAAGAGAAAAGCTGGTATTAAAAGCAAAAGTGTCCACTCCAATAGCGGATAGAACAAGGCTAGTATTGGTTCGAGGATAAATTCCATGCTGCTGCTATTGCCTAGTAATAGATCGGAGGCGTGGACTACTGCCTATTGGTTAGGACGCAGTTAAAGACTAGAAAGTTTTATATGAAATCAATGTAGTCAGAGTAAAATCTCAATTGTTCCCAGCAGCAATTCTAACCTGCTCCATCTGACCACCACGTAGAATCCCTGGCATGCTGTAGTTACCCTCATGACAACTGTATTCATAACTTACATCGACATCCAGCTGAAATGTGAACTCTCCATTCCATAACTCATTGTAGAATTCAGGATCCTCAACGGAGAACTCGTAGAGAATTTCCTCATGCGAAATTCGGGTCAGTCTCTCCTTCACTCGAGTTTGCTCACCTATAAGAACACTGCGCCCGAATACGAGACGCGCAGGATCATCGCCACGGAAGTTTTCAGTTTCAATGACAAGCGTATCGCCTTCCCATACAGCGGTAGAGTATCCACCAAAGGAAGCAGTTGGGTACTCAAGTCGATCTTCAGTTATACGAATTATTCGATAGCTACTTGGGGCTTCGGTATAAATCATCACATAGTCTTCGGTTTGCACAATTTTTCTAGGAACATTTACCAGAAGCGGACGGTAGGGAGCGAGGCCGATGCTTCCCAGACAGCGCTCATCCAGCGGGCGCTGCTCGGGATGATCGAACAGAGTTAGATCCCTTTGCCGGACTTGCGCAACGACTTGCAATCCAATCTCAGAAAATGGCATGCGGCCATTCTCTGGATTTATTATTGCAGAGGACCTCAATTCACCGTAAATCTCGTTCATATTAGTAATGTTCTGTATGAAGGTGTCGGGATCTGCGAAATCATTAAAAGCAAATTGCACAAATACTTCGGCATAAGCTTCTGCTTCTTCGCTTGTAATTATCAAATTAGGCAGCGATGTAGGTCGCTCCAAGGGCGTGATGGATCTAGTAGCCCAGGATCCTTGTAAATCTGGATGATCGTATTCAGTTCTTGGTGGGTCGTAATCTTCAGCAGGCTGAGCGGAGAGAGTTGTGCTTAAGAAAAGAGAAATAACGCCTAGCAATAGATTGCGCATTCTTACCTCTGAACTATTTGCTACCTTACCATGAGTCTAGCACGAGCATTCCCGCAATCTGCAGCTGTTCAAGGTTTATAAACTTGGTCATGCCCTGAATAGGACCAACTTCTTTATTCCACCCTTACTCTTTTACTAGAATATCAATTACCTTAGTGCTATATAGCTAGTAAACCGAAAATAACAAAGGCCAAATCATGCAACTAAATAAGCGCTCTTTTCTAACTGCCACTCTAACGCTCTCATTGTTTGTCGTTCTGGGTGTTACTCAGCACTATTTGCAGAATTCAGTTACCGCCGCCAGCAATGGACGGATGGTGCCTCATTTTGAAGTGGATCCGTTTTGGCCCCAACCCTTGCCGAATGCATGGATATTGGGCAGCACTATTGGCGTGGCTGTAGATGCACGGGATCATGTTTACATTGTTCATCGAAATGATGACGGTAATTTTGCAACACAGGAAATCGGTATCGACAATGGCATAGCCGATTGTTGTGCCGCGGCCCCACCGATTCTGGAATTCGATGCCGATGGCTCACTAGTTAATGCATGGGGTGGTCCTGGACAGGGATATACCTGGCCTGCCTCAAATCATGGCATGGAAATCGCACCTAACGGCGATGTCTGGATAGGTGGCAATGGGGGTGGTGACTCCCACGTCTTGGTATTCACTCGTGACGGCCAGTTTGTTCGTGAAATCGGCATACCCGGCGAGCCCGTTGATAGCAACAGCACGACACATTTCAGCAGAGTCGCTGAAATTGCAATAGACGCGGATGCTAACGAAGCCTATTTTGCTGATGGCTATGGCAACAAACGAGTGGCAGTAGTCGATGTTGCCACGGGAGCTTTCAAACGCTATTGGGGGGCCTACGGTAATCGACCCTCAGATGACCGTGTCGTCTACACCCCGGGTGAACCTTTGCCGCAGCAATTCGCTGGCCCGGTTCATTGCGCCGAACCGTCTAATGACGGACTTATCTATGTGTGCGACAGGGGTGCTGACAGAATCCAGGTGTTTCGACCGGATGGTACCTATATAAAAGAAGCACAAGTCGCGCCCATGACTGTCGGTGCTGGTGCTACTTGGGACATTGCTTTTTCCCAGGACGCTGGTCAAGAATTTATTTACGTAGCAGACGGATCCAACATGAAAGTCCATGTTGTACACCGTGATTCACTGGAAGTCATGTATGTCATCGGTGAGGGTGGCCGACAACCCGGCTTATTCTACGGCACCCATAGCATTGTTAGCGATTCGCAGGGAAATTTTTACACTACCGAAACTTATGAAGGTAAGCGTGTGCAGAAATTCGCCTATCGCGGTTTACGACCGCTTGAACAAATGCGCTCTGGCCCAGCCTGACCGGCTGGCTCTTTGCTAGACTAGCAGCACTCAAGAATTAACAGAGAGAAGTAATTATGGAAATTAAAAAATAAAGGGGACTGAGGGATTTATGTGAACAATTGATCAAAAACAACTATAGGGGTCAGCGTAAAACTACTGTGTTCTTACGCTGACGCTTTTTCTTTTTTTCCTATCAATAAAATATATCTGACCCCTTTTATAACTTATGCGACTAAGAAATTAATTCTGTCCCTATTTACTTATTTTTACTCTGATCCAATTAGTTCTCATTTAAGTGGATCGATTGACTCGCGCTTCTATGCGCTCGGGCGGCGCCCAGCCGTCGGCTGCCCAAATTTGTTCCCGACGAATTAGTCCGCTTCTGTGCACCTTCACTTTCCTAGAGCACGAACCTATCCCCTTTTTTAATAAATCATTAGAAGAATTGATTGTTACAACTCTCTGATAAAAGCATTCAGAAGATCGACTATCTCTCTTTCGTTTCCAATGAACATTGAATGATCGCCATTTATCAGCTCAACGACTTGAGCTTGCTCCACTTCGCTCTGAAATTTCTCAATCTGAGTACGCTTGCGCAGTGAACTTATGCGGTACAGCTCTTCCAATTTCTTAAGAATTACTGGATCTTGTTGTGAGTACCACGGCTTCATATAGTAGTGGGAAGAATCCGGGACTGCATAAACAGCGAGAGCTGGTACTTTAATATCACTGTAACGAGGCTCGGATACGCCAGCCATTATCGCCTCTATATGTCTGGGATCATTTTTTGAAGTGCCAGTTTCAAGGTTGAAGCTTGCCAAATATTCTCCTTCTGGAAATGCTCCAGGCGCACCTATTCTTTCCGCATAACCTTTGATTGCCTCATAAGTAAGAGACTCTTGAGGATAGGGAAGAGGTGTTGCTGCAAGACTCTGTCTCACTTCTCTCTCTTGTGGATTGTCTATGGTTCTATCATAGGCGGCATCAAGATAAACCAGTGCTTTGAATCGATTCGGGTATTTTGCGCCTAAAGTGCTTAACTCATCTCCACCCATTGAATGACCTACCAAGACAGGGGAATCGATCTCCAACTCGTCCAATACCTGAACGATATCTTCACTCAATCGATCGATATCGTAGCCATAAAACGGTTTACTGGATGCGCCGAACCCGCGCCTCGTAATACCAATTACTCGGTAGTCTTGTGCGAGGAGTGTTGCTATATCATCGAATGAATGAGCAGTGGCACCGAGCCCGGCCAACAACACTAACGCTGTTGCAGGGCTATCTCCTCCAATCTCTGAATCAATGTAATCCCCCCACTCAACAACTTCCAGATTAATGCCAGCATCAACAGCGATATATCGAATAGAGTGCGGTGAATTATCAGCCCAGTTTGACTGGCTAAAAGAAGCCGGCGACTGATCCGGAATTGGGCACAAATCGCCTGAATCACCCACGACCCCTTCTGATGTGAGTGCTTTTCGCAGAAACCTTTCTTGTTCATAGGCGGTAATCTCAATTTCCGAGCTGTCTACAAGATTGGCAAACTCAATTTCCAGTTCGTAATGCGCCCCGGTAATTCTTTTTAACCAACTTGGACTGTAGTCAGGTCGCGATGTGTTGAATACTCGAGTACTTTCAATATCAACCAACGCCGCAGAAACAAGCGCTGGCCTCGAACCTTGCCTGAAACAATCAACAAGAACTCGATTTATGCTTGAATCAATCTCGGCGGCGCAAAAACCAAGATCCATTAGTTCGCGCCGAACCCCATCAGTAGCAAGTTTAAAAGTTGAGGGTTTCAACAAGGCAAATTCCATATCCAGTGAAAACTCTGTGGATTCATCTGAGGCAAACCGCTCTTTCACTTCGTTGGGAATTAGCCAGTAATGAGATGCGGAATTTTGAAATGAGCTACTCTGTGTGGCTACAGAAAGAAGAGAAGGTAAAAATTCTACTTCTTCGGGCACAGAGTCTGCAGACAGTTTTCCTGTTGCATTCAGTGGCAGCAATCTCCAGTCTTTCGGTAAATTTCGTGCACTGACCTGCGTCGCCATCGTTACGGAACCTTCACCTGCCCTCAATAGCTGCCCTTCATTCCAATGTTGAACACCTGAATGCCGACGCTGCAATTCAATCTGCTCACTTGATTCATTTGAAGTAAATATAGCCGCGGGAAAGCAAGCATATTCGTGTTCCAGAAATATCTGCTGTTCAATTTCTGAATTTAAATCATTGGTAGCTAATTGTTGAATTTGAAAAACATTATCCCAGGAAATCAAATATGCGGGAGGAAACACAAGAACCAAAACAACTGCGCCAGTCGCTAAAAGCATGGACCTTGCCGCTTTGAAATTTCTGCGCTGATAGTGCAACCAGTAAATACCCAACATTCCCAACACAAGAATTACACCAATAGGAACTGTAAAAATCCAACGCAGCCCTCCAAAATCGAGCATGCCGTCTGGGATTGGTGTAGGAATACTATTTAACGGCCCCGTGATTGTGCGACCTATAGGAATCATAAACAGTGCAATGGCAACTCCAATTGATTGCCACACAGAGCGGGTAAGGAAAGAGATTGCCATAATGAAAACAAATGAAAGAAAAATTCTTGGCTCAGTCATTATGAAGGCTTTTTGAATTGACGCCCCGAATGAGAGTTCTGTGCTTATGTTCACGATCAACCTGACAATAAGCGTTGGCATCACAATTGCCACCACCAAGAACAAAAGCTTGCTAAGTAAAAGTTCAACTCTGGGTATTGGCCTAATGAGCCAATCATGATCGAGACTCAAAGCAGGGTCTGAGTGAATAACAGCGACCATTAATAACAAACAGACTGCAAAGCTATACCAGGGTAACCATTCCTGAGCAAACACACCAAGGGGAGTTATCGCATCAATTTCTGCGACGAATGTTTCCATAATAATCACGCCAAAGACGATGGCAACGAAGGGCCATAGACCGATTAAATCTTTCTTTACAATCGCGACTACTATCGCAAAATTAATTTTCATTGCGCAGATGCCCTCCTACCTTCACGAATCAAAGTTTTACTGATTTCTCGAAGAGACATCGATTCCTCATCAAACCTAACCGCCCCAAAATGCTTGACGAGTTCTGCATAGAGCGATTCTTTATCTTGAAATTCCGAATCTATAAAATGAAAAGAATGGCCAGAAATTTCTGGCCCAATCCAATTGCAAGGCATTTCCTCTGGCAATTCCTTTTGGTTAGATAGAATTACATGAACTTCCCGAAATCGGGATTATAGTGACTCAATCGATTCTTGAAACAGCAATCTTCCCCGGTCCATGAATGCAATATGAGTCGTAAAATGTTCTATCTCTGTTAACTCATGAGAGGAAATCAGGATTGTAGTATCTTCCGCCTGTCGCAACATTCCTTCAACAACCTCATCCCTGGTCAATGAATCCATACCACTTAAAGGCTCATCGAGAATTAGTAACTTGGGCCTAAACGAAAGGCCGGCGATAAGAACCGTCTTCATTCGCATCCCATGTGAAAGATTGTTTAGAGATCTTGAAATCGGCAGATCCAAATACCGAGTGAGATCCCGTTGCAATGCGTGATCCCAGTTTGGATACAACTTGCTTAAATATTCGAAATATTGCTCAACGCTAAGTCTTTCAGGAAGTTTCTGATTCTCCGAAACATAGCCAATGCGATAGAAATCTTCATGAGTTAATTTCTGACTTTGTGTATCCAAGATATGCGCGCAACCTGAATCCGGCTGCATGATGTTAACCAGGGTTCTAAGGGTGGTTGTCTTCCCTGCCCCGTTTGTGCCGACCAGCGCGAATGCAGAGCCTTCTGGTACTTGAAGACAAATGTCACGTAGTACTTCAACGCGCCCGAAGGCCTTGTTCAAGCTTTCAGTCCTAACGATCATTGGAGACAACCTTTACATTCTCTAGATTTTTCCAATGGGATTCGATGGATTTGACTACTGCATCCAGACCCACTCCTACTCTCCGTGCCTCCACTACGAGTTGCTCAACTTCATGACCGAGCAAATGATGCCGGTCTCCAGATCTGGCTTTTGGCGGAGTTGCAACAGTCGTTCCCTTTCCGGGTGAAGCTATTAACCACCTCTCTTGAATGAGATGCTGTATCACTTTATGGGCAGTATTCGGATGAATCTTCAGATCGAGAGCCAAAGAGCGAACCGATGGGAACGACTCCCCAGGCTTGATCGCACCACTTAGTATGGATTTCGTCGCCGCGAAGACAACTTGATCGAAGATAGATTGTTTGGAATTTGGCTTTAATTTAAATAGTGTCATAATAGTAGTGTGACACATGGGACACACATGTCAATAGAAAACTATTAAGCTTTATTGCCTACCTATTAGCACTGCATGTAGGTGTTGATGAATTGTATGAGGATAATTTTGGGGAGGATCAAGCACAAATTAATCCAATTCCATGGCATATCTAGTCCGACCCTGGGTACCATCTCTACAAACTAGCGTATTTTTACTCTGACTCCTTTGCTTATTTCCTTGAAGCTTCTGCTTCTGCTCGTCGAGCCCCGGCCAAAATACCTGTGATCCCATAATTGCCCTCGCGGCAGGCATACTCGTATACAGGAACTTTAATAAATGGGGTCAGATTTATTTTGCAATGCAACTAAGAAATTAAATCTGTCACTTTTACTACTGAATGAGTAATCACTTTTAGCCGATGATTCCCAAAGATTCTTAAGCTATTAAACTATCAGTGTCCCTTACTACTTAGAATAGCTGGCTCGCCGAATATCAATAAACTCACTTCGATTAAGACTATAGACTTTCGATTTTGCGGTGGATATCCTGCCAAGCAAGAATAATGAATTCTTACGCTAGGAGGATGAGACTATGGGATGGCCGCTAATTATCATACTCGCAGTGATTTTGGGACTTCTTATCGCACTTGCAGAAGCGTGGAGAAGAACTAGAGGGCCCGGACCACCGCCACCACCACCACCCTGGATAGCCACCGGTGAGCAATTGCAGGATCAAATCACCGCATTGCAGGAATCCGGCAATTCACCGACCTCAGATGAATGCACCACGATCAAGAATCTCTTGCAGCAAATGATCGATGAAGGAGCACCATCAACATCAACTACTCCCTTGCAATCTGCCATAGATCGATTGTGCCCACCTTAGGTGGATTGATCACAGGTCCATAGACCCGAGATCATAGATTGAGTGTTGAAGAGAGTGTGAATGGCTGATTTGTTTCTAAGCTGGGTGCGAGTCTTCGGAGAGGGCTGGCTTTTCGCTTAGAAATTGAATCGGGTAGCACACAGCAAGCGCGGTGGCGAGGCAGTTCGCTGCTATTCACGCATGGAATTGCCTGGCAATTTGTTAACTGTCATTGGCAGCGGTTTAGCTGAAAAATAAAGGAGTCAGAAATACAGATGGGTCAGAGTAAAAATACAGTACTGTATTTTTACTCTGACCCCTTTATTTATTTAAACTATTGACGAATTCCCTGGTAGAGCATATTTGGGGCGTCAGATCTCGCTGTAACTATATCGAGAATTCCATCACTATTAACATCTCCAAGCGAGAGACCATAAACTGCTCCTTCACCATCACCAAATTTCATTGCACTATATGAATTTTCGCCATCATCTTTCAGTAATATGGCACCAGGCGCTAATCTGTTGCCGAAGATAACATCCATATCACCATCATCATCCATGTCAGCGGTAGCAATCGAGTACACATGCCCCATTCTCTCTCCCAGTGCAAAAGAAGATGGAAATAATGCTGAGCCGTTGTTCAAGTAAACTCGAGCGCCGCCCTTTACTGGATCGCCTATTACGACGTCTTGAAAGGTATCGCCATTTAGGTCGGCAACTGCAACTGCGCGTGAACCAGATTTAGAAGGACCAACTGCGCGTTTATCTGAAAACCCACCTTCACCATCATTCAGAAAAATATAGCTCTGCCCACCATCACGATGTGGAACAACTAGGTCTACAAACCCATCATTGTTGAAGTCTCCAGCTGCAATTGTCGTTGCAGATTCAGTCGAAAGTTGTTTGCAGTCAAATGAATTGCCGGTTCCGTCATTTATACAGATTTGATTAGCACTTAAATTATTGGGACCTCCGCGATTAGCAACTACGATGTCTGGCCTGTTGTCACCAGTTAGATTAACAACAGTAACGTTTCTTGTAGGCCAGTCAGCATCTCCAAATGTTCCTGTCAGAGTAAATTTTCCAGTGCCATCATTTTTGTAAATTCGTTTAGTATCCGGCCTGTCATTGCCAACAACTAGATCTAGATCATTATCACCATCGAGATCGGCCAGCGCGGCAGTATAGGTACGGTCCGCATCTGCATTTACTTCATGACGATTTGAAAATCCACCTTCACCATCATTTAGAAGCACGAATTCAACGAGCGGCCAATGCCTGCCTTTAGCTAGAACGATATCCAAATCACCATCTTTGTCTAAATCTCCAAGGTTGGCGTTTGCTCTTGTTACTCCCTTATCTTCAAGTTGTATGCTTATCAATGAGTATTCTGGTGCCTCCCATATCAAATCATCGGGTGGAAAAATTAGAGGTAGTAATTGATTGTTAAATCTAACAACGAACCACGTTATAAATCCCAATGCAAGAACCGCCACTACTGAAAGCACCCATCTGAGATTGAGTTTTCTTGTTTGGATTTTCATTAAAACTATTAGTCCATTATTACTTTTCGCAGAAAGTGCAAGAAAAGTGCAAGAGTAGAAGCGTCACTGTTAGCCCTATTTCCTTAACGCCTCCACTTCCGCCCTCCGAGCCCCGGCCAAAATACCTGTCATCGCATAATTTCCCTCGTGGCAGGCATACTCGTATACCGGACCTTCATTCGGATAAAAACTAAGCTCTGCCGTCCATGGCTGACGGTACAGTTTCGGATCATCAACAGTGAACTGATAAAAAATTTCATTTTCGCTATAACGGCTAAAACGCTCGGTAATTTTCCCTGTCGCCGTGATCGGCACTGGACTTTCTCGCATTTGCTGCGGATTGATATTAATGGTTTCAACTATCAAAGTTGCGTTTTCGTACCAGCCTCTTGAGTCGCCGAACCAAGGAGTAAAAAAGTCTGGGCGATGCTGAGCCCGGGCTTCTTCTGCTGAGTTATAGGTGGGTATGATTCGCGCGTCATGCGCCATTTCAGTCAGTAGCACTACGTGGTCCTGGGTTTGCACAAATTGATAGTTACTGTTGTAGGGCGTGGACAGCATTCCCGGGCCGGCTGTGTTGCCAAACCCAATCAGGCAGCGTTCCTTCAGAGGCATCGCTTCCGGGCCCGACGCATCGCCAACGCCAGTCAAAAAACGGCTGTCGAAATTAACACGCTGCAGTGACGGGTCTGGGTTCTCCAGCCAGGGCACCTGGCCGTTTTCCGGATCGACAACAAAGGAACTTCGATATTCACCTTTTACTCTGGCAAGTGAAGCACCCTGATCGAACCAGAATTGGTTGTAACTGAACAGACCAAAGTCGCGACTGCCAGCCTTGGGCGCACCGGTTTCGAGGTCAAGCTCATCAATCCAACCCGGGGGTCGACCACCAACGGTTGCGGCTGCCGCTCTAAGTTGTGCTTGCTCAGCAGTAATCACCAAGGGCAAATCGTCAGGTCTATTTAACCGGGTTATTGACTGATTGGTCCACGTACCATTCAGTTCTGGTCGTTCCGAATCGGCAGCAATACAAGTCAGCGGAATAGCAGCCAATGAAACTCCCAGACAGAACGCTGTTATGAAGTTTTTATTGAAAACGCTTGTTTCCGAATTGCGCATGAGGATTCTTCTTACAAGGCTAACGAAAAGGGACAAAGGTAAAAATACAGATATTTTTCTCATTTGGCGACCAACCAAAATTATGATCAAAAAATTAATCGGGAAAAGAATTAATGGAATTGTTCAATGCCGGGCTTTTTACATATCCCCTTTAACGCATAAAAAAGGCCCCGATAACAACTTTATCGGAGCCTTCAAAATCAAGAGTTTCAACTTAATTCTTGGCTTTCGCTTCCAGTCTTTCTTTTTCAGGTTCAACGACAGCGTCAGCGACTGACCTTGGGCACTGCAGGTAATGCAAGAACTCCATGGAGAACTGGCCGCGACCTGAGGTCATTGTGCGCAGGGTGCCAATGTAGCCAAACATTTCTGCAAGCGGCACTTCAGCTTTAATGCGCACGCCTGTGGTACCAGTGTCCTGATCTTTTATCATGCCGCGACGACGGTTTAAATCGCCAATGACATCGCCCACGTGAGCTTCCGGTGTAAATACATCGACCTTCATAATCGGTTCCAATAACTCAGGTCCGGCCTTAGTCATTGACTGACGGTAAGCGCCTCTTGCAGCAAGCTCGAAAGCAACTGCTGATGAATCCACTGCGTGAAAGCCACCGTCAAATAGTTCGATTTCAATGTCCAATACTGGAAAGCCCGCGATTGGGCCGTTTTCCATCATGCCCTGGAAACCTTTCTCAATAGCAGGAAAGAATTCTTTCGGTACGTTACCGCCCACAACGGTGGAGCTAAATTGGTAGCCGGTACCTGGATCGCCGGGCTTGATACGGTAGTCGATCTTACCGAATTGACCGGAACCACCAGACTGCTTCTTGTGCGTGTAGGTATCTTCAATTTCCTGAGTAATCGTCTCACGGTAGGCCACCTGAGGAGCGCCCACATCCAGCTCTACGCCGTAAGTACGTTTCAAGATATCGACTTTAATATCCAGGTGTAACTCGCCCATTCCCTTGAGAATGGTTTCGCCGGAATCTTCATCTGTCTCAACTCGAAATGAAGGATCTTCCGCCACCATTTTGCCAATCGCGATGCTCATCTTCTCAACACTGCTCTTGTCTGTTGGTGATACTGCAATTGATATAACCGGATCTGGGAATATCATCGGCTCCAAAGTACAAGGGTGGTCGGGGTTACATAAGGTGTGGCCCGTTTGCACATTCTTCATACCAACGATGGCAAAAATGTCACCGGCCTGGGCTCTACTAATTTCATTGCGGTCATCGGCATGCATTTCTACCATGCGGCCGATGCGCTCGGTTTTACCGGTAAAAGAATTTAATATGGTATCGCCTTTATTTAGCACACCGGAGTACACCCGAACAAAGGTCAGGGCACCGAAGCGGTCATCCATGATTTTGAAGGCCAATGCGCGAAAAGGTTCGGTCTCAGAAACCAGCGCGAATTCACCGTTGGGTTCGCCCTTCTCATCAGTTAATGGCTGCGGCTTAACTTCGGTTGGATTGGGCAGGAAGTCAACGACTGCATCCAGTACTAATTGAATACCTTTGTCTTTGAATGCAGAACCACAGTAAGTCGGGAAGAAGTCCAGCGCGATGGTGCCCTTACGGATACAGCGCTTGATGTCATCTATGGATGGCTCTTCGCCTTCCAGATAAGCCTCCATCACATCGTCATCCTGCTCTACTGCCGTTTCAATGAGTTTCTCACGCCATTCTTCTACCAGATCAACCATGTCTTCCGGCACATCGCCGATTTCAAATTTTTCAGGGTTGCCCGGATCAGGCCACACATGTGATTTGCGCGTGAGCAGGTCAACGATTCCGATGAAATCGTCTTCGATGCCGATGGGTAAAACCATAACCAGAGGATTTGCGCCAAGCACTTTTTCAACCTGACCAACAACTCTGAGGAAGTCTGCACCTACACGGTCCAGCTTGTTAACGAAGATAATGCGCGATACTTCTGACTCATTGGCATAGCGCCAGTTAGTCTCTGACTGCGGTTCAACACCGCCCGAGCCACAAAATACACCTACACCGCCATCCAGCACTTTAAGTGAACGATACACCTCAACTGTGAAATCAACGTGACCCGGGGTATCAATAATATTAAGGCGGTGGTCGTCCCAGAAACAGGTGGTCGCCGCAGACTGAATAGTGATTCCACGCTCTTTCTCCTGATCCATGAAATCTGTAGTTGCATCACCATCATGCACTTCCCCGGTTTTATGGATCTTTCCGGTCAGCTTAAGTATGCGCTCTGTGGTTGTGGTTTTTCCGGCGTCTACGTGGGCGAAAATACCGATGTTTCTATATATTGCTAAATCGTTCATTGTACGGCTCAGAGGTCAATTATTTAGTTAGGTAAAAAATGGAGCGGCATAATACTAGAATTCCATGGTGGAACGCGAGGGAAAATCAAGGAAGGATCAAGGAAATACTCTGAAATGGCACGAAATATGGTGCCAGACATGAGAAGCAGGAGAGATCAAAGGGGGTCAGCGTAAAAATACAGTATTGAGTCTTAATTCTGACCCCTGTTTTGAGTTATCGCGATATCGATAGCTTTCGATGCTAGCAGGGAGAATTTCCTGTCAATTGACACAGCTTTCGTTCTACTTATACTCAAACGTTCACTCAAAAACACGTCGAGGTGCCCCATGTCTTTTCGTAATTCAATCATATCCGTAGCCGCACTGTTCGCACTCGCTTCTTTGCTTGTGCCGCAGCAATCCGTCGCGCAGAACTCCACTAATCCCTATGCGATCGAGGAAGGATGGGCGAAGCTGCCGGGCGGAAGGGTGATGGGAGCGGTCGGCAAAGCGAAGGTCGACCCCGACGGACGCCATGTCTGGGCCGTTATCCGTTGCGATGCCGGGCCTGAACTCTTCGGTTCGGAGTGCGTCGATTCAGACTTGGACCCAATCTTGAAGTTCGACCCCGACGGTAACGTGGTCGAATCCTTCGGCAGCGGAATGTTTATCTGGCCCCATGGAATTGACGTCGATTCCGACGGCAACGTCTGGGTGACAGATGCTGTGAGTGATAACAATATTCCCGCGGGCGACGATCGGGGTCATCACGTCATCAAGTTTAGCTCTACGGGCGACGTGCTGATGACACTGGGCACGCCTGGAGAACAGGGAAGCGGCCGGAACCAATTCACTTCCCCGAGTGATGTGGCGATCGCTTCCAACGGCGACATTTTCATAGCAGACGGCCACAACGCCAACGGAAACAACCGAGTGGTGAAGTACAACAGTCGTGGCGAGTATCTCATGGCTTGGGGAGAGACTGGCTACGCCCCGGGAGAGTTCCGTGCCCTACACGCCATCGCCATCGATCCGGATGGTCGAGTATTTGTGGGAGATCGCAGCAATAGCCGAATTCAAATCTTCGACCAGGAGGGCAACCACTCTGCCACCTGGACCCAATTCGGGCGCCCGAGCGGAATCGCCTTTGACGACCAGGGGCGGATCTTCGTCGCGGACTCCGAGTCGGACAACGTTCAGAACCCAGGGTATGAAATGGGAATTCGCATCGGCGAATATGCGACGGGATGGGTGCATGAGTTCATTCGCTTCCCTTGGGCAGATCCCAACATCCTGCCAGGCAACGGAGCGGAGTTCGTTACCGTCGATAGCGAAGGCAACGTTTACGGAGGAGAGCCTGTCCCTAACCCTCATATTAATGCCCGTGCGCTAAGGAAGTACGTGCGAGTGCGACCCTGAGTGTACTGACAAGTTAGGTAAAATCCTGGCGAAAATATTTCCAAAACAAATAAATGGGTGGTCCCTCAGCGAGTTCTAACGTTGAAGGATCCACCAATATGATTACTGATGGAACCCGTTCGAAGCGAATTCGACGCGTCGAGCTATTTGGGAAGCGAATTTGTCATGTCGAAGGTCATCAACCATTGGCCATCGATCTTCTGCCACACGACCATGTAACGTCCCGTCCAGTCATAGGCCTTTAATTTGATCTTAGGATCGGCGGAATACTTGACGCTGAGCCGGCCAAACTCGCAGGCTTGATCCGCCAGCGGCGAGAGCTCCAGCTTCTGGGCCGCGTATTGAGCCTCCAGATCGGGCAATTGGAACAGGGTCGCGAAGTTTTGTTCAACTTTGTCGCGACCTACCGTTTCCATTTGGCTTTCGTTCCACTGAACGACCGAGGGCGCGTAGTAGGACGCCGTCGCCTTAGCGTCTCGCCGACCGAACGCTTCTTGACACTTCGCGTACTGTGCGCGGATCGCGTTCTCCTCTCGTGCGCGCACCGTCTCGGGATCATCAGCCACCGTCGGCTTGGAGTAGGGAGTGAAGGGTCCCATCCAAGCTTCCAATCCGAGCCGCCAGAGATCAGACCACATGCAGATCGATTCCACCATGGCACGCTGAATATCCTGGACGCCGTCGGCCGGACCGAAGCCGGGTCGCGAGGCCTGTGTTGTCGGTCGTGTATAAGGATCGTAGCCGCTCATTCGTGAACCTCCCTCTTCTTTAAGGTTTGATGGTACATCCAAAACCGCGTCAAGGAGAAGAGAATTAAGGTGTCAGAGTAAAAAACAAAAGTTTGGTAATTTGTAGGGTCAGAGTAAAAATCCAGTACTGTATTTTTACTCTAACCCCTTTTGTTTTTAGCCCTTTAGTTTTCTCAACATGTCGATCTAGAGAATCAGCCAACTCATCTACTTAAAATCCTCGTGTTGGTGGTTCGATCAACTCACACACAAATATCTTCAGTCTGCGACTAACTCTCATTTGAGTAGGCAGTATGGAACTAAAAAGGCATTGAGAATCACTCTTGATCCAGGTCAACTATCGCATTTCCGGCTTGAGCTTTAATCTGGCTTAAGCTTTAATTGCAATCTCGAAAATTTACCAAGGAAATAGTCATGTACAAGAAAGTTCTAGCGGCAGTGGATTTCTCCGAGACCAGCCGATTAGTATTGGATGCTGCCCTAAGGCTTACGAACGATAATCCCGCAAGAATACATCTCATTCATGTAGTTCAACCGGTGACCGAAGGCTATGCTCTGAAAGTCTATACCGAAAACTTTCAAGCCTTGGAAGACGAAGCTGTTGAGCAGGCTGCTGCACAGCTGAAGGAATTTGAGACTTCAGATAAGATTCCAGCGGATCAAATACATACTGTGGTAGGAGATAGAGCCGGAGAAATCCGCAGAACCTGTGCATGCAGGCGAATAAACCCAAGTCGCTGAAAAGCAGAACCAGATAAACGAATAAAATTATGAATGTTCAAAAACATTCATAACAAGCCTTCTAAAGCTGCTACTCCCGTAGCAGCTTTTTTGCTTTTAGTCGCATCAAAAATTCTTACAAGGACTAAAGTAGTGTAGCTTGAAATTCTCCTCGCCAGCAGTAGGTGACACTCAATCTCTCTTTTTTTCGAATCCTAACTACTAAACGAAAAACACCGAGCGGGTAATTTACCTACTCGGTGTTTTGTTCGTTTTCACCCAGGGATGAGGCCCAAGGATGAGATAATGTATCTACAACCAGTTATACATGACGACGCCGGCCGTAATTGATGTGATTATAAAGTACGGCAGGGCCATGAATACCATTCTGACATATCCCAATCTGATCTTCGGTGCTATGCCTGACATCAATAGAAATAGAAAAGCAGCCTGACCATTCGGAGTAGACATACTAGGAATACCAGTACCCATCACCACCGCAACAGATTGCGCATCATATAATTCCCGTGACAAAACACCTGCCTCCAATAGTGGCGAGATCTGATCCATGTAGATTGTTGCTACGAATACATTATCACTAATAGCGGATAAGGCACCGTTGGTCACGAACACCATGAACACCTGCATACTGCCATCCAGCGACAATACCCATTCCATAACTGGGGTGAACATCTGCTGATCGTTAATCATTGCAACAATGGCGAAGAACACGACCAGGAGTGATGCAAAGGGTAATCCTTCAACGAAAGCCTTGCCAAGGCTATGTTCATCAGTCTCACCCAGCATGGAAGAAGCGAGAATGATTATACCGAGGCCAATCAAGCCGACCTCTGCCAGGTGCAGTGACAATGCTATGACCATTACTAGGAATACAACGACTTGAATCTTGATTACCAGGCGATCCCTGGGAGTTTCCGAATCCTGAATGCGCCTATCTTCTTCAGCCAGTACCTGGCGCACGTCTTCCGGTAGTTCATTGCCATAGCCAAAAAACTTACCGAAGGGTCGAATCTTCTCCAACAGGATGCACATGATGAGACCAGACACCAGGGTTGGCATCGTGGCGGGAGCATTGACCAGGAAGAATGTCACGAAATCCCAGCCGGTATGGCTACCGATAACAATGTTTTCCGGCTCGCCTACCAGGGTGCTTACTCCACCGATCGCGGTAGCAACCGCGCCGTGCATTAACAGGCCACGGAGATAACCGCGAAAAGCTTCCAGAGCTTCCAAATGTGACTCTTCGATATGGCTGTCATCGGAAGGCAATCCAGGTTCGTGCCCGACCTTGGTGATCGATCTTTCATACACAAGGTAAAAGGTTGTAGTTAGTGCAATAAGAATTGCCAGAATGGTCAAGGCATCAAGAAAGGCTGAAAGCACGGCAACAACACACACCGTCGCAAAGTTCATTATGACTCGGGACCTAATTCCCAATAACACCTTGTTGATGAACTTGAAGAGCATCTCCCTTAGAAAATGCACAGCGGCAACCATGAAGACAACCAGGAGAATCACCGGCAGCCCGTGTAGCACTTCTTCATAAACGTGGTAGGTATCCGTTAGCCCCAGCGCTAGCACTTGTATTGCAAGCAAGCCCCCTGGCTGCAGCGGGAAGCATTTCAATGCCATCGCCAGTGTAAAAATAAATTCAAATAGAATGATCCATGAAGTAACCAGTGGTCCCAGGATAAAGTACGCTGGAACATTCAAAACAAGTGCGGCAATTACCGCCTTCTTGTACCACAATGGCGTTGGACCAAGGAACGTGTCCAAAAGAGTAGCTGGATTGTGGGTATCACTTGCAGTTGCAGATGTCATCGGATTACTTCCTTAGATTGACTTTTATCCGGGCGCTTTTGCGACGCCACTAATTGATTTCAAAGAATGTTTCTTTTCTTCTTCCAAAATCAGGAAAGCCTGAACATAAAATGCCCGGGCGAGATCGACATTTCTGATCGGCCGATCTGGCCCGGGCGAAATTGAACGGATTCTACCCCAGTATAGTAAAATTCTCAGCCAATTTTTGCGGCTTTAGTGCGATTTTAGGAGCGATATTGCAGCTTGGACCAGCGCGAAGTTTCTGGAACAGACCCCTCTTTATTGAAATGTCGTGTCGATGCCGTGGACGAAGGACCCGAAGAGAGTAACAATTAGCTAAATTGAACCTCGGGGGCACTCAATTGAATGTCAAAGTACGACGGGAAAAAATAAGAGAACTTAGAGCTGGCAAAGGCTGGACTCAGGAAAAGCTCGCAGAGAAATCTGGTGTTCATTCTCGGACGATTCAAAGAATCGAAAACGATGAAATAGCCTCAATTCAGTCTCTTGTTGCATTAGCCGATGCGCTTGATGTCGAACCGACCATCTTGCTACACAAAGAATCCAAAATTAGAACAAATGATCAACAATCGACACCCAATGATTACAATCTGGATCAGGGTGAATTGGTTGCTACATCTACCAATGAGATGCAGCAAGTGAAAGAGTTTGCAAAGGAAGCTGAAAGAATGGAGAACTGGCTTTCTTATAAGTGGATTGGCTGGCCTATACTATTCATCGGAGGATTTCTGATTGTCGCAGTACTTTTGATGACTCAATCAAATCTAAACAGAGTGACAATTTTCAATGTCTTTTTCCCAGGCATAACGATTGGCTTGTTACTCATGTTAGCTGGAAAGGTTTTTATCCACTTATCCAATAGAGCCGCTAAAGAAAAAGAGGCGCTGGAAAAATTTATCAAGACTAGGTGAATTGAATAAAAAGGGATCAGAGTAAAAATAAAGTACTGTAATTTTACTCTGATCCCTTTTTAGTATGCCTGTCGAATACTTTCCCTCTTTGAATGGCTGATCTAGCTTACAGCGGAACTAATCCCCAATTTTATTGTGGTTAATTATTGACGCCCTAACTTTCTCGACTGGGGCAATAACCTTTGCTTTGTGTTCAATTTTCATATGCAAGATCGAATTTGCATATTTATCTCCAACAAAACCTAATTCAACCGTGAAGTTGCGATTTTAAACTAAGATAATCAAAGGCTTTGGCCCGATTGCGTAAGCACCCGAAATTGAGTAAATGGCGATTTCATCTTCCTTGGTCTAATATGAACTGAAGTTTAGGGAAAAACCTTAGGCTAGAGCAGAGATTAGCAGTATTTTTGCCGGTCTAGAAACTATCGAAAATTTAATTCCTGTTGATCTATAAGTCCACTAAACAGTACTTAAACAGTATGTATGGGATAAGACATCCCAAGATAATGCAGACAAGGATGTAGTCGACAAGAATTTAAGAATTCTTGCGGCACAAATTCTGACAATACTAGGTTATCTAGTGAGACTCCCGAAGTCTCATCGGACTATTGTAAATGCATATGTTTTGTAGGGGTCTTACTAAACTCGGAATACTAACCGTGTTGTTTATAGCGTGGATCAACTGTGCTATCGGACAGGGCGTAGATCAACAGCCAATCAGAAATTTGCTGATAATTTATGGTTTCAGCGAAGTTGGAGGTTGGGATCAAGAATTTAATAGCAGGATTCGCACCTACCTCGATCCAGACACTGGCATTTATGCTATCCCAGAATTCCTATCACTGACTGCTGCAAGTGCTTCAGAGTTGGAGCTGATTGCAGACTCACTAGCACTAAGGCATAGCAACAAAGACATTTGGATGATAGTTCCTGTAATGCCCGAAGCAAATGCCTTCGTTAGGGATTGGAGTCATGTGTTTGCGCCTGACGCACAAATCATTAATGTGATGCCGAGTGACGAATTTATTGCTCAAGCATCTTCAGACCCCACTTCACTTATAGTAGGTAGTGAAGTTGAAACCGCAATCGAAGGCACCGTAGCTCTACTCCCGATCTTGTTTCCAGATTTAGAAAATATCTACGTCACTGGAGGAGCCAGCGGTAGAGATCTCATCTACACCAATCGCTTTCGTGAATTGCTGCCCGAATTGGGGTTGCCCTATCAAATTAGTTATCTTTCTGGGCTGCCGACAGATGAACTCATCCAAGTTCTGTCAGAAGTACCAGAGAATAGCGTGGCAATGACGACCACTTACTCAATCGATTCGCTGGGTCGCCCACTCTCTGCAATTCAAGTTTTGGATCGTTTAAGCAGTGAACTCGCTATACCTGTATTCTCGATAAATGATCGTGCCATGCAAGCTGGTGCTTTCGGCGGGAGAATCACCACCATTGAATCCTATGCACAAACGACAGCGAGGCTGATTACAGAAGCGGCTTCAGGATTGGAAATTTCAACCCCAATTTCTTCTGAAACAGAGCTTGTATTTAACGGCGAACAGCTAGACCGATTCGACATCGATCGCAGCTTGCTTCCGGTAGGAAGCGTGATCATCAACGATGCACCAAACCTTTGGCGTGACTACGGTAACTGGCTCGTAATAGGAGCGATAATAATCGTTATACAAACCGCACTTATCGCGGCATTACTGGAAGCAAGACGCAGAAGGCACATAGCAGAAGAAAGTCTGGGCCGTGCTTTGAAAATGGAAGCGCTTGGCTCCCTGGCCGGGGGAATCGCCCACGACTTCAATAACATTCTAATGTCTATCACCGGAAATACAGAGTTAATCGCACATCGTTTTCCGCAGGATGAACTCACACAGGGCCAGATAGCTAGCATTCTTACCGCAAGTGAGAGAGCGAAGAAGATAATTTCTCAAATCTTGATGTTTAGTAGGCATAGCAATCAGTCAAAGCAAGAAACAATTAATGTTCTTCAATTGGCACAGGAGTCTGCCGAACAAATTAGAGCCTTTCTTCCTGATACTTGCGAAATTAGCGTCTCCGGTAAAGACGTGCCTGCTATCTTAGTTGGCGATGCAGTACAGCTTTATCAAGTAATTATGAACCTCTGTGTAAATGCACAACAAGCGATTGTAGGAAAGGGGCAAATCTATATCAGTATCGACACTGTTGAATTTCTCCGCCCCAAGTTACTAATGGATCAATCGGCACCAGCTGGTCAATACGTGACAATCAGTGTTAAAGATACTGGGTCGGGAATTAGCAAGGATGCTCTACACAAAGTGTTCGAGCCATTTTTCACAACAAAGCCTGTAGGATCTGGTACAGGATTAGGGCTGAGTCTTGTGTACCAAATCGTGAAATCCAACAATGGCTTTATCGATGTTGAGACTGCGCAAGGAGAGGGGACAAAATTCGTTGTCTATATGCCAGTATCTTCAGACCTGAAAGTCGTCGAAGGCAGAGACGAATC
Organism: Pseudomonadales bacterium; assembly: GCA_012103535.1. Lineage (GTDB taxonomy): Bacteria > Pseudomonadota > Gammaproteobacteria > Pseudomonadales > Pseudohongiellaceae > UBA9145. Next base: position 191,901 of record WLWQ01000002.1, on the reverse strand, counting down.
TCATCAAATCGTTTATGGAAATAACGAACGCATTTTGCTGGTAGATGATGACATGCTGCTCCTGGATACCTATAAAGAAATTTTTAAGAATCTTAAATATTCTACCGTTGAGTTTTCGAGCTCAGTGGCGGCATTAAATGAATTCGTAAAGGAAAAAGATGCCTATGATTTGGTGTTTACTGACCTGTCTATGCCGGAAATGGATGGCGTAAGACTAATTACTAAAATCCGCCAGTATGTTTCCGATATACCCGTAATTTTGTGCACTGGCTATCTCGATTCAATAGGTCAATCAGAAATTCGTGACGTTCATATCATTCAAAAACCCAGTACGGCAACAGAGATTTCTATCGCGCTGAGAAATGAGTTAGATAGGAAGGGGCAAAACAGTGTGACGATTGCCCATCACAATAATCTTAAGAACGGAACAAAGTAAAAATTAAAGGGGACGGAAGGATTTATAATTGATCAATTGATTAAAAACAAATCCCTCGGTCCCTTTTCTATTCTTGACTCATAATACCAAGCTGTATTGAAGTTGAGTTTTAAAGTTGGATGAAATCCACCAATCTGGCATGACCAATTGCTCAGCAATTCGCAACGAGCGCGTAAGCGCGAAGTGGACAAATAGCCCAAAGACTTTTTGAGTTAAAACCAGGGCTTCTTTTCTATAATCAATAGATTGATTAACTTATCGCACTTTTGAAAATCATCCCCCTGGGAAATTCTCTTTTCAATAAATAAGTCTATCCCCTTTTTCCGATTATCCCACTCTCCAATTCCTGGAATAGTAGTAATAAAACCTCGTATATCACATATAATAAATTTGATGATTAATACGACCCTAACTCATGCCTTCGCTTATTCCGCAATATTTGCCGGCTATGCTTTAGTAACCTTAACAATGTATCCGCGACTTTGGCTTCGCCACTACCCCGCTGCTGAGCGCCAGCAGCAGCCACCTAAAGGCCGCGGAGAACGCATAGCCACTGCTTGCCACGGGATTTTTTTCATTGTTGTTATTTTGTTGGCATTGCCTGTGTTGTCATTACTAATAGCATATGGCGCTGAGACAGATCCTGCTATTGCTTTACGCCACATAGCAATTCTCGGCATTATTGCTTCTCTAGTTGATTGGTTGATACTCGACTGGCTGTTGCTTCGATATCTACAGCCACAGTGGTTAATTCCAGCGGACACTCAAGCTTCATCCTGGCAATCTAAAAAAGACATTGTGAAAGATGCTATCGGCTTTCCCATTGGCAGTAGCATTGCGGTCGCATGGGGCTATGTGGTTTCGAGGTTTTTCTGAACTTAAAAACTTAGAGCCACTTATTTTATTGTTCAGCTAGAGCATAGAACCCAGAGACGGTGAGAATGATGTTTATGTCTTGATTGCTCTCGTTTGAAAAGTACCAGCCATGGATGCCATCCCATGGCGCGACCAGGTAACCTTCCGAGGAATCTCCTCTACCCACTTTGTAAAACATCAGATCCCCAGGAGCTTCAGTTTCTCGGATGGTATGTCCGTGAAATTCGGTTAAGAGCAAATCTTCTTCAGGTAAGTTGTTGGCTTGCCAATGGTAAGTGATCGCACCACCCTCTTTCATATCCAACTTGTATTCCAAATCTTGCAAGGCAAACAAGGGAATCTCTATTACATCAGAATTGAATTCGGGTCTGTCTTGATAGAACACATTGTCTGGCAGTGGTATATCGATCCACTCTCCCTCTTCTTGCTCGCAAGACAGTAAAGCGCCACACAAAAACACAATTCCAGAAATGCGCAGTAGATTCTCGATTCTGCCATCCTCTGAATACTTCATGATAAAACTCCTTCTTCCAGCAATATGCTTATAGCAAATTTGACACGATAGCGAAGGATAGCAAATACCGCTGTGCGAATGGCGAGATATCGGAGTGAAGGGGACGGAGATTTAAAATAAATCTGATCCCAATATTATGTACTACTTCCCATATTACTGAGTTAGCTCAGTTAGACTCATACCGTTCACCTGCTCAATGATCTTGGCATAGGCTCTCGTCGTAGCAGCAAGGCTAGCCGCAGGAATTGCTTCAGTTGTTTCAATATTGGTGTGCAGTAAAACTCCCGCGTGCATCAACACAATTGATGGAACAAGATCGGCTATAGTTCTAATTTCTCCCACAGGTCCACCAGTCTCTGCCCAGCGAGGAATACCAAATTCATCGAAGGTCTGTAGTGTAATTTCTGCTAATTTGTTCGAGCCATTAATTCGCCAGGAAAATGGTCCTGTTGCGTTGGTGCTGCACAGATCATCACCGAAGCGATCTATCAATGCGTGAGCGGTATGTTCCGCATTGATTAACAACACAGCATTATCGAGAATCGATTCGCGATTCTCATACAGCCAACTAAAGCCTGTTCGCGCGATATTGTGGTGTCCTGGAGTGCCAATGATTTCTACTGTTCGCTGTCTCTCTGCTTTTGGAATCCGGGCAAAGTAGCGCATTAACTCCAGCGCGGTGGCTACTCCGGACGCATTGTCGGCGGCACCCTCAAAATAGGCATCACGATGTGCGACGATAACAATTTTCTCGGCATCGGGTGATGCAGCGAGCACTTCGCCGCGCACACTGGAGGTGCTTAATCCTTCCACATAATCAACTTCCATCTGCATGTCGATTTCAATTGGTTCGGCCATAGCAGCTTCGGTGAGCAAGCGTTGCAGAAGCGCTCCATCTTCCGATCCAATGGAAAAAGTTGGTACTGATGTGCCTACATCGTAAAACGCAGTTTGCAAATTCCCTGGCAATTCGAGCACGATAAATATTGCCGCCGCGCCTGCCTCCTCCGCTCTTTCTAAAGCGCCAATTCTGCGCACCGAATTAAACACAGTGCTGCTGGTGGCAATAGAATGCAGAACAACTGCTTTTTCCCTAACATCCCTTCCCTGGAAATCAGTCGCCATACCTAAGCCAACATCGATCAATTCAAGTTTTTCACCTGCCCCCGAAGTACCAACCGACCCATAGACTGGCCAGGCAGAGGTCAAATCTATAACTTTGCCATCACTCTCAACAGTTATCTGCCAGCTTTGCGGAAGCCATTGAGATGGCAGGGGAATAGAATCAAGTCGTACATCTTCCACGCCTGATTGACGAAGCTGGTCCATCATCCAGTCTGCGGTTTCTCTATCAGCGCTAGTACCAATTATTCGTCCCCAGTATTGATTGCCCGCTTGCCTATAACGTCGTGCGATTTCAGCCTGTTGTTCGACGAGACGCTTCATGCGCTCTCCATCGATTGAAGCGTAAGTTTCATTGCCTGCGCTGCTTAATCGGAGGTAGGAAGAATCAGGAGCAAAATCCAGACCGCCGGTTAACTCAGAAGGCGCAATACAGGCAGCAGGCAGTGCAGTTCGTGGATCTATTGAATTTGATTGTGCAGTTGCGATGGGCGCGCACAAGTACAATCCTGCTATCAGCAAATAGAAAGGATTTAGGCGATATCTCATGGTTTCTCCCAACTGCTAATTTTTCGAAAGGCCCTTGAAGACTTCTACTCAGTGGTTTCGAGTATAAGTCAGACCTTGATAGTGACAGCCAGACAGGCCTGGGACAAGTAACCTCCAACCCTTTACTTTTAGCGCTATAATCCTGAATCGGAATTAGCCCTTAGGAACCTCGACATGAATCACCTATTTAGGAAATTTTCTTTGACTGCGCTGTCGCTCGTTCTCTGCTCTGGAGCTTGGGCCCAGCAAACCCTGCAACCCACAGACAATTGTCGAGACCACTCCGGTTCTGACATCGTGACCTTTGCCGATACAGTGCTGGAATCCGCGGTACGAGAAGCATTGTCACTGGGACCACAAGATGCCCTTAGTTGCGATCAAGCTGCGCAACTAACAACTCTGCGCACTTCCGGTGGAGGTGCGAGAAGATCGGTTTCCGGTTCGCCTGAGTGGATTGATCCTGAACACATTTTTCACGACTTATCCGGAATACAGAATCTCACAGGATTAACTAACCTCGCTCTTCCCAATCGAGGGCTCTCTGATATTAGTCCCCTGGCTGAACTTACCGAATTGACACATTTAAACATGCATACCAACTGGATTTCTGATTTCAGCCCTTTAGGAAAGTTGACCAATCTGGTCGATTTACGGATCGCCGAAAACCCATTGACTGATGTTAGTCCTCTAAGTGAACTTACAGAACTGAGAGTGCTTCGAATGCATCGTCACGGTGATTTCATCGGCGGGCAAAACCCCAGGACGGTTATGGGAGCGACTGGTGTGCTATTCACTAGTGCCGTTACTGACATTAGCCCATTGGCAAAACTTACCAAGCTAGTTGATCTAAATATTCACACGCAAGATATAAGTGACCTGACCCCTTTAAGTGGATTGACATCATTAATCGAACTGCGACTAGCTGGGAACTCGTTCACTGACCTCAGTCCTTTACGCGGGCTCACGAGTCTTGAATATCTTGAACTGACTGGGAACGACATTACAGATATATCACCACTTAGTGGACTCACAAACCTGATGGCTCTCGACCTCCGCTTCAATCCTGAATTAACGAATATTCAGGCACTGTTTGAAAACCCGGGTATTGGGGCTGGGGATATCGTCGAGCTCAGGCATACCAACGTGTCATGCACAGAGCAGGCACGACTGGCAGAGAAAGGTGTGGAAGTCCGCACTGAGTTGTTTTCTTCTTGTCTCACCGCCACTAGACAACGTTAAGGATTTTCAGATCTTACTATGATGAAAACACTAAAAGCGTACGCCCTACTTCTTTGCTCGCTATCAGTATTGTTTACTACTGTGCAGGCAGCAGAACCAAATGCTGTAACCGTTACCCGTCTTGGCGATGGTCCTATCATTACGCCTGAATTGGATGCTCGAATGGGCGGCAATATCCAGGGCCCCTCATTGATCAAGGTACCTGATTGGGTCGAGGATCCGCTTGGAAATTATTATCTGTATTTTGCCGATCACCGCGGCTCCTACATGCGCATGGCATACGCCGATGAAGTGACTGGCCCATGGACGGTGTATCCACCAGGCTCCTTAAAACTCGAAGACTCCTACTTTCCTACTACATGCCCGCCCTGCTCGCTTGCACCAGGACGGACCGCTCCTCTGTATGCGCATATCGCCTCGCCCGACGTACACGTACGTGAAGATCTTCAACAAATAGTGATGTATTTCCATGGCCGAGGTGTAGGTAGACAATTCACCCGTGCAGCAGTTTCTAAAGACGGAATTCACTTCGAAGGCAGAGAAGAAGAATTAGGCCGAGCCTATTTTCGCGTGATTGAGCATGAGGGTTTCCACTACGCCATGAGTATGCCAGGTTTCTTTTTTCGCTCACGCGACGGCTTGACGAGTTTCGAAGCGGGCCCCCAATTTTTTACACCTGACATGCGTCATTCGGCACTGCTGATTCGAGATGAACACCTCTATGTATTTTTCACTAACCGGGGCGATGAACCGGAACGCATAATGCTTTCCACAATCGCGTTAACAGATGACTGGAATGAATGGATCGCAAGTGAGCCGATTGAAGTATTGCGACCTGAAATGAATTACGAAGGCGCCAACTTGCCCGTCGAAGCTTCAAGAGGAGGCTATATCGATGAACAGGTTCACCAACTCAGAGATCCGGCCATCTATCAGGAAGACGGCAAAATCTATTTACTCTATTCCGTTGCAGGCGAAAGTGGCATAGCAGTCGCTGAAATTGAGTTCAGTGACGGCTCAGATTAGTTAATTGCTCCTATATATAGAAGAAAGACTTTTAAGAAGACTATGTGGAAGACAATAAGGGAGAAAGCCCCCATGAATTTTCGCGCACGCTCATCAAACCTGATTGCACTGACATTACTGTGCTTTCCCTTTATTGCCACTCAGGCGCAATCCATCCAATCACCCACTTTATCACCTGAAGATCACTGCCGCGATTTTTCAGCAGATGCCATTGTCACCTTCGCAGATCCAGACCTGGCGGTCGTTGTTCATAACGCGCTGGGATTGGATGCGCAGGCGCCACTTAGTTGCGGGCGCGCTGCCGAGTTGGAGCAGCTTGCCGTTACTGCGACTAGTGAACGTGTCGTTTACGGCGGTACTTTAAGACCAGCAAGAGCACCTTCGGAACCCGCCTTCGAGAGCCTGGATGGCATTCAAAATCTCACCGGCTTAACCTCACTGTCGATGTTCAACAGACTCATTACCGACATCAATCCGCTGCGCCATTTAACGAAGCTCACTTCTCTAGTCCTGCACACTAATTGGATTAGTGACATCTAACCTTTGAGTGATCTGGTTAATCTTGAGCGGCTCATTATCAGTGAAAATCCAATCTCCGATATAAGCCCATTGGCAGGGCTCACGAAACTTCGTCAATTGCATGTGCATGGCCTATATCCGAATCAGTTGAATTATTGGCTCGCTATGGATGACGGACGCGACCCAGACGTGGTGTTCAATGGCATCACCGACATCAGCCCGCTGGCTGGTCTCACGGAAATGCGCTTGTTGCGTATTCATCTCAATGCCATTGAGGACATTAGCCCTCTCGCCAATCTCACTAAGCTCATTCATTTGCGCATCTACGATAATCAGATTGAAGACATCAGCGCCCTTGCTGGTTTGAATGAATTAATCTTGTTGTGGGCTCATGGCAACCAGATAGAAGACATCAGTGCACTGCGTGGCATGAGCGATATGCAGCAACTGAGCCTTGACGACAATGCAATTTCCGACATTAGCGCCCTTGCAGGCATGATAAGAATGAAGGAACTGTTCCTCACCAATAATAGTATTGAGGACATCGCTCCACTTAGAAGATTACACGCACTGGAAGTACTGCGCCTTGAGAACAATAAAATCTCGGACGTGAGTGCCATCGCCAGTCTCGATCAACTGAGAGAACTTAGTGTAGCGCGGAACTGGTCACTCTCTGACGTACAACCATTACTCCATAACCAGGGCATCGCAGCGGGCGACGAGCTAGACCTGCGCTTCACCGCTGTGCGCTGTTCTGACATCGACACGTTCGCTAATCGGGGAGTTACTCTACTCAGAGTAACTACGGTAAATGGGTCTGGCTGCGCAGGTAGGCGTTTGGAAGATCCGTAAGCAAAACTAGCCTGGGTAAAAGTATAGAAGCTAAGTACAGGTTATTAGGGAGCATCAAGTTGCCAAAGCCCTGATTCAATACCATCTTGGATAACAACTGCGATTTGACCATAACCTTCAATCTCAGTTTCTGGCAGCGCTATTTCAGACCCAGCCATTCTGGCTGCCGAAACAGATGCAACAATGTCTTCGACGAGAACATAGTGGCGTACTATTGCTTGCTCATCGTCGCGAAGCGGCCCTCTGATACCTATCATCCCACCACCGACTAATTTTGCAGTTCGGGCCATGCCCAAGTTCGGATCAGCTTCACCGAAAGTAACACCATATATTTGCGAGTAAAGTGCTGCCACTCCATTTACATTCGGTGTAACTATTTCGAGGTACTGAATTGTTAGCACAGACTCCTGATCGGAGGAATTTTCTTGAGCACTAACAGTAGCTAACTTCATTCGGACTTCGCCAGCGAGAAGTACTGTTACCAAACCCAGAAAACATATGATCCATCTAATGGCAGTGATTTTGTTAAGAGACATAAACATACCCTACAAATATTATTGAGTTATTTACTTTTTCTATTCCAACATCTCTATTAACTGAATAAGATTTCCGCAGGTGTCATTTAGCACGGCCATTTTTACATTCCCTGCTTCCATAGGGGTTTGAGTAAATTCCACTCCAGCTTCGCTCAAGCGTTTATGCTCTGCTTCCACGTCATCAACTTGAAAAGAAGTGAACGGGATACCATCTGCAACAAGTGCGGATTTGTATGGGCCAGCGGCAGGATGCTCACTCGGTTCCAACAATAGTTCCGTGCCGTCTGGTTGTTCCTTAGATACAACAGTGAGCCAGCGATGTTCCCCCACCGGTATATCGTGTTTAACTTCGAAGCCAAGTTTGTTGGTATAAAAGTCGAGCGCCACTGCCTGGTCATCAACTAATACACTTGTTACGTAAATTTTCATTTTTGCTCCTTAAATTTTTCTATCCAGCCGCTTAGCGAATCAGTTAACGGCGTTTTGTTCAGAGAGTGGAGTTTAGTATTGCCTTCCCATTCCACTTCGATAATACCTACTTCTTCTAGTACGCTTAGATGTCGCGAAAATGCCTGCCGCGAATGGTTGATGCCATGTTCACTCAGTACGCGCGCATATATCTCAAATAGAGACTGCCGGTCACGTAGCGCCAGCTCATCAATAATCCGACGCCTCGTAGTATCACCGATCGCTCGATAGAGGCGATTGAGTTGATCATCAGAACCTTTCACGGTTTAATTATGCAACAATATTGTTGCATTGGCAAGACTTGTTTCAGCTAAGCGGCTGTAAAATCCATTGGGGCTATTTAAATATGCCGTGAGAGTTCTAACTAGAGGTTGAGAGTGAAAATAACTAAAATTAGCACTCTCAATATTGAAACAATTAGAAGCACCCAAATGGAAATTGTTTTAACGTTATACGATGAAGTACTCGGCTTTTTGCGAATATCTCAAGCTTGGGAAATTTTGAGTACGGGCGACTTCAGTTCTTTCACGACTTATGCCGGTATCCAGGCCTTTATTCGTCCTATTATTCCGCTACTTATTATTTTTGAATTTTCTTTAGGTCTTGTTTACAAAAAGGCTGACACCAAAGTCTACAAGATTACTTTTCTGATCTATGTGTTCAACCGATTCATTGGAAGATTCATAGCACTAGGCATGGTCGTGCTTTGTATCGGCCTGTTTCAAAAATACGCTCCCTTTCAAACAGAAATGACCTGGTATTGGTTCATCTATGGTTACATTGTTTGGGAGTTCGGACATTTCATCTACCACTACCTCGGGCATAAAGTACGCCTGTTCTGGTGTCTTCATTCGACCCATCATGCACCTGAAAGCATGAATCTATCTGTTACTCATGCTCACTTCTTCCTGGAGGCACCTTATGCCGACACAATTCGCACAACCGTGTGCATTTTGTTGGGCCTTCAACCAGAAATGTTATTCATCATCATGTTTATTGATGGAACCTACGGCGCTTTCATCCACGTGGGAGAAAACATGATAAGAGATGCCAGATTCGGATTTTTGAACAAGATTATGTTGACCCCTTCGCATCATAGAGTCCATCACGCCCGCAACCCATTGTATATAGATACCAACTTTTGCAATCTGCTCAATATATGGGACAGGGTATTTAAAACCTATCAGGAAGAACAACTGGAGGTGAAAATCGACTACGGAATTAACCGGAAAATGAACTCCGGAAACTTTTTCGATGTTTATTTTGGAGAATTTCTAGCTCTTGCCAAAGACATATTAAATGCCCCGGGCCTGGTCAATAAGTTCTTCTACCTTGTCATGCCGCCAGGCTGGCATCACGGTGGCGCACATAAAACAGCATCAATAGTTAGGGGTGATTACTTAGAAAATATTGCTACGCAAGAGTTGTAAAATTTGCTGATTAATTGTATTAATCTCTCAGTACTGAACGACAAAATACCATGTGACGATACAGGTGCTTGTATAGATACCAATCTCTTGGGCACCATCTTTAATTGGTCTATACCGGACACAATTCGTAACCATTAATTGTTCAGTTGTGAGTTCACCCCATATACTCACTCGGCTACAATGCTGTCCAATCAATCTTGACCCCCGAGATAAAAACAGAAAACGTGAAGATATCCAGCTGCTCTTTGCTCGTCGCCTTGACGACACTAATTCTAGTGCGCGCACCCACTGGCATCGCCCAGGAAGTGACTGAAGAAGACGGCACCATCACCTACCCGGCCGCTTACTTCGTCCAGTATGGTGCCGTATCTGTGAACGACATGCTGAATCGAATCCCCGGCATCGCTCTCGCCCTCGAGGGTAATCAAGTGCCTAGTTTTAACCAGAACGACCGCGGGCTTGGCGGCGAAGGACAAATACTTATCGATGGTAAACGCATGGCTGGTAAGGCTAACGAGGCGAGCGCCCAACTCTATCGTATTACCGCCGACCAGGTCGATTACATCCAGATAATCCGGGGCACATCGGGCGATCTCGATCTCCGCAATAGCGGACAATTGGTAAACATAGTACTTAAGGAGGCGCGCTCGGCATCGAGTTTAGCAGCAGAGCTTGGCTTTACCCGCTTCAATGATAGCGAACTAGAACCGCTTGGCAGTGTTACCTTCAATGGTCAGTCAGGCAGACTGAATTATCTGCTCAGTGCAGATGTAAGCTCTGGCTATCAGTTTGAGGATAGTTTCGAAACTAGTTATCTTGCCGATGGCTCCTTAAACGACACGCGCGCGTCGAGTCGCTACACTGATCAAACCAACTATCGCCTTAATTCGAATCTGGTCTTTCAGGTGACACCGGAAGACAGGATTGCATTCAATGCACTCTATAGCGATAACGATCCTACAGCAGACCTTGTTAGAACGATCACCGACTATCAGAGCTCACCTCCCAGCATCACTCGTGAACGCGAAGATCTGCCCTCAATTGCGAACAACTGGGAGCTCGGTGGCGACTACGAGCACAATTTCGCAGGCGGTGGAAAATACCGATTATTGTTCATAGTAAACGAGAGGAACAACGATACCACCCGGGAACGATTCGCTTTATCCGCGGGAGAGCAACCCGAAACCAAAAATCTTTTCCTGGACACGGCAAGTCGATATAGAGAACGCATTGTTCGTACTTCCTATGCCTGGCCCGTAGTTGAGGATCAAACATTGGAACTGGGTTTCGAGGGCGCACAGACGATACAGGATTCTTCTCTGCTGTTAGGGCTTAACCTACCTGGCGACACCTCAACAGAGCATGGCGGATTAAGCCCTGTTCCTGTTCCTAATGCATTTTCACAAGTGGAAGAACGTCGCTACGAAGGGTTTGCTACGCACAACTGGCAAATAAGCCCGCGCATGTCGCTTGAGAGCAGCTTGCTTTACGAAGTATCTGAAATAGAACAGACCGGCGACATCAACAAGAAGCGGGACTTTGATTTTATTAAACCCAAGCTAGACTTTCGTTTCGATATAAACAGTAGCTTCCAATTTCGCGTGTCGGTGGAGAAAGATATCTCTCAATTAAGCTTCCGTGATTTTTCTGCCGGAGTTAATCAGCGAGACGACGATCAAGACACGATAGCCGGTAACCCTGAGCTAGAGCAGGAACAGACCTGGCGCTATAACTTCAATCTTGATTATCGACTGCCAAACGATGGTGGCGTGTTAAATTCGCGATTCTTCTACTACGACGTTAGGAACTCTATTGGTAAGGTTGATATCACAACCGATCCACAAAACCTGGTAAGCGCAAACGGCAACGTTGGCGACGGCAAAGTCTTTGGCCTTTATCTTAACGCCAGTATTCGTCTTGGTTTTCTTAATCTTCCTCAGGCAGTTGTTACCGCCGGACTGAACCTCGAGGATGCCTACATCTATGATCCGTTGATTGAAAAGAAGCGCACCATTGTCCCCTATGACCGTGGCGGCTACCGCTTTGGTTATCGGCAAGATATCCCGGAGAGAAATCTTAGCTTCGGATTGAACTATCAAGATGGCATCGGCGGCATTGGCGGCACTGGCGGCAATCGCGTCATCTATGATATCGACAGAGTTTTATTCTTCGGCGCCGGCAAGATTAGGCCCAATCTGAGCCTGTTCGCAGAAAAGGTTGGATTTGGGAATTTAACCTATCGAGTGGAGATCAATAACGGTATAGATTTCGAAAATTGTTTCCAGCGAAAACGCTACAATGGTTATCTGCGTGATGGCAATCTGGCAGAGATAGAAAACTTTTGCTCAACCACCGGTCCGGAATTTATTTTCAAAGTACGATCTACCTTTTAGCCAAGAATAAAAGTATCCAATAAGGTGGGAAAGGATTACAACTATAAATCCGGGTCATTCAAGCACCGAATCAATTTAATCGATCGAAGAGACTAGAACGTTGATCAGATTTACTGAAACATCACTGCACCTCTTCAGATTTTTCCTAAACTAAAAAACACGCTAAGTTGAAAAGTTACTAGTGTTCACTACTTTCTACTTTAGGATGTTTTCGATTGTAATAGTAACCACCGTTTTCTGATTCTTTTATTCGCCAAAAATGATACTTGTAGTCTTTCTTTCTAAAGTAGTGTGTCACAATTGATCGCCGCTGCTTGTTTGTATTGAGAATCCGTGAACCCCCATGGACGAGCTGGCCATGCCAAATCAGAACATCGCCAGGCTGCGCAAAAAATCGTTTTGGAATAATGCCCAACTTTTGCAATTCATCCTCAATGTATGTTTGAAAATGGTGCATTTCTGAATCTATTGCATCCATTTTCCCATTGCTAAAATAGTATGGAGGAATCTTATGGCTCCCCGGAAAATACTTAACTGGCCCATTGCTCTCATCAACTTCATCCAACGCAATCCATGACACAACAAGTTTGTTTTTAACACGAGGAAGTGTATACAGTGTGTCAATATGATCACATTGCTGTGCTCCGAATCCCAAGTTAAGTGAGTTGCATACAAGAGCCTCGCCATTCAATAGCTGACTAAATACCTTACGCAGATCTTTTGCTAACACGAAAGATCGAATCTCTTCCGACTCCAAATACAGATCATTAAGCTTGTAAGGATGAAATCTTGTTTCGTCCGATGCTTCAGAAAACAACATTCGTTGATAGCGGGAGCTATCCAAAAAAGCATCTAATGTTACAGCGGAATTAGTTAACGCCGAGTGATCCCAAACTCGATTCATGAACGCATTAATTGTGTCCACTTGAGATCGACTAAAAACCTCACGAAAAATTAGATAGCCATTGGTCTTCCATGAATCAATATCTACAGTGTATCTATCTGGAATTACTTGCATGGCATTGCTGCTACAAGATCAAAGTACACTGACCTCATTGGTCTATTCCATTTATCTAAGTAAAAAAGATTGGGCGGTTTCTATTGAATTGAACCGTAACTGATTCAGACTTTTCTTTGCTTCCTGCAAAACCGTAGTCTAAAAATGCGCTGCGTGTTAGTTCAATTAAGTCCCCAGCATGTGATTCCAAACACTTAGGGGCCTCAATTGGTCTTAGTTCGTGACTTACGATGTAGAGTCGATTAGTAGTAGGGCTTGATTCAGAAGGCTTGCTAAGTTCTTTGGTAATTATCTTGACGAGTTGATTATTCCAAATCAGATTGTACTCAAAATTTTGAGCGCCGCCGGGAAATGGAGATCCAACACCAAACCCACCAACACGTAAGAAACCAGCTTTGTGTTCCTGATCAAAAAGCCAAGTGCGAAGAAGGCTCTTGTATTTGTACTTTTCCCTGATTTCATTCGGGATTTTTTCTTTAATGAACATTTACTAAGATCCAAATGCTGCGCAAAGTGTCGAATTCGGTGAATACCAAATCTTCAATGTCAAAAGTAAATCTGTCCCGAATACTATTAACTTAGTCAGACCAAATCGATTTCTAGACACCCATTATTCAAACGATTCCAGCGTAAATAGAAGTTGATCAGCATCAGTAAGAGTAAAAACAAGATTACGAAAGGCAACACTGCCATCTACGTCCAATTCGGGAATTACTAGTTGCCCTGTCTGACCATCGAATGTGGTGAATCCTGCATCTGCCGAAGGCAAAGATACGACTGAATTCACCTGCGCACGAATTACAACGTCAGGCTCTGAAGTTTCTATTGTAAAAACTAATTCGGCGATTCCTGCACTTCCGGCATCTATGCTTAAAACTAAATTGCCTGAACTGTTATCGAATCGATTGGGAGCCAGCACCTCTTCAATAACAGCGATATCGGTAAACACCAAGTTTTCTCGCGTTACATTTACCCCATTGTAGTTAACGACTGGCAAATCTGTGAATGCTCCTCCTAGCGATACACGAGTCAATTGAGAAATGCTGTCCACCACCATGTCGTCGCTTAAAACTCGACCAAACACAGTGAAGCCACCGTTGTCTGAATCCAGAAATGTGTTATCCGCAAGATTTACAAACCATTGACTGGTGGCACTATTGGGATCCCCTCCTAACTTGGCCATTGCCACAGTGCCGCGAACATTAGAAATTCCAGGTTCATTAGCTATTGCTGGATCAGTCTCTATAGCCAGGATTGTGGTGGTCTCTTCCTCAATCGCAAATCCACCGCCCTGTATGACAAATCCTGGAACCGAACGATGCACAATGGAATCGGCATAGCTGTTACTGCCAATATAGTTGAGAAAATTTTGCACTGTGCCAGGTGTCTCAGAATCAAACAATTCTATATCGAAATCCCCCAAGTTAGTGGAAACTCGCACCATTGTTTGTGCGAACCCAACACTGTTGGAGTTCCATAAAAGGAACCCGATTAGACAGACAGCGCTTTTACGCCGCCAAACAGAACTATTTCTTTTCACTAAAAATCCTTTGGAGTTTGTATAAAAATCTATTCTTAATTTGATCTCGGTTTCATCTCATTGCCCAAGTGGCCCAAATATGCAGATTGGCGCACCTCTTACCATTGCTTATCAGTCCACCTCCTTAGCTCGCTTATGTCTTGTCTCACGACATAGGTTTCTCTAAAAGAGGGATGGCATGTGTTGTATTACACAATGGAACAAAAAATCAGCGAGCATTCCAATGCCGGAAATCCCAACCAAATAGATTGTGTTATTAAGTTGTGAATGTCCTGTATCTTTCCTTTGTTCGCAATCAAAATACCACGCTCCTCAATGAATGAGCGAGCAGCAATGTAAGATTGTTGGCAAGTAACCACGATTTACGACGTACTGCATTGAGCCCAATGCTGACTACTCTATTACTTCAATTACTATTGGTTCTACGTTGTAAATTAATTCTCCAGTTGATTCGACAAAATAGCCAATATGAATATGGTAGCTACCTATTACCGACGGGGTTAGCATGATAGAGCTGCCTTTCGTTACATCGACGACAATTTTTCCAACCACTGTAGTTGTATCAATTGATGTCAACTCACCGCCTTCAAGAAGTACCAAATTGCCATCAGCATCAAGTAAGAAAAATTGTTTGGATCAATCAGACTAATTATCCCGACAATAATCTGTACTTGTTCTCCAATATGTTTTTCTTCTGGAGTTATCAGGGCAACAATTTCAATCTTTTCGGCGGTGGAATATGTTGCATCGTTAAAAAAAGTGACTCTGCTATTTGCACTCGCTCCGCCTTGAATTATTGCAAGCGTATCACTCCCATCGTTATTGATTGAATCCAATGTTGGTAGACTATCTGCAAGAAACTCCTCTTCAACTGAGTTTTCTTCAATTATCCTGAGGGTAAAACTTCCCACGCTACGAAATGATTCATGGACAAAAACTCTGGTTGTCCCTTCTGATACCGGCACAATTAGTAGTTTATTATCTGCAATACTGATATTGGCAATACTCGGATTAGTTGATATTACTGAGTATGTTCCTTGGCCGCCGATAATCTCTTGAATGCCTACCGATCCAATCGCAACGACCATAGTTGATTCACCGAATGAGATAAGTTCAAAATCTGGAGGTATTGGTACAGGCGGAGCGTTAGCAAAGAACGCATCGCCTGGCTGGCTGATGGGCGTGGTAAAGGCACTGCTGGTGTTACCGTTGCTGTCACTCAGAGTGAAATTAACCGGAATATCTGCCCCGGCAGCCACATCGGTTCCGCCATCGACAACCGTGAAAATTGCCGTGTAGGTTGTGTTGTCGTTCCTATTTAGAGTACCCAGACTGTACCCATTGATATTACCGGTTATTGCACCGCTGCCGCTGGTGTAGTCGTCATTGTCAGAGTTCACAGAAATTGTTGCGGTCACCGTATCGCCTACATTAATGGGTGCATTTGGAATACTCACTGCAGTGATAGTAGGTGCGATATTATCAGTAACCATAATGGTAAAGTTTTTCTGGAATGTAGTGCCGCCATCGTGGGCTTGTAAACAAATTTCATAATTGCCAGCCAACAAGGCACTGACTGTTTCCAGAGTGATGGAGTTAATCTGAAAGCTGCCATTGTCGTCATCGTTGGCGATACCGCCACAACTGCCGTTTGCCGATGAGCCATCGGCGACCAGAGAGAACGTGGGGCCGGCACCATCGATATCAGATACGCCGAGGGATCCAATATCTGCTCCGGAGACAGTCAAAGATCTAATGATGCTGGAGGCACTCAGCGAGATATCGGTAGGGCTATCATTGACAGCGGTGATATCGATATTGGCATTCTGATTGGCTATTGCGTCTGTTCCATCGGTCGCAGCCACCGTGAGCGTTGCTACATCATTGCCAGCGACATCTTCAGCCCCGGTATATTGGATATTGGAAGCTGTGTCCAAGTAGGTGTCGATATCGTCAGCATTCCCAATCAAGGTAATTCTACTAGAATTGACCAGTGTTTCTGTAACTCCTGCACCGATGCCCGCACCATCAGCGGGCGCACTGAAGGTGCCGGCATCGACCGTTAAAGTTACAGTAATATCGTCACTGTCTGCGCTTTCAAAATTGGCAGCAGAGAGGTCGACATCACTTGCGATGTCTTCTGTAACCGTAATATCACTCACCAGCCCGGTCAGCGTTGGCGCAACATTGTAGTCAATCGTGTCGAGGCCAGGCGTGAATGCACCATTGCTATTGGTTACGACAAAACCGGTGATACCTGTCCAGTCTACGGGACTAACCAAGGTGCCGTCGCCGGGAATAGTAAACGCTCCTGCCGGGACTAGTATTGTGCTGCCCCCACCGACAGGCGTGAAGGTATAAGTACCACTTGCCGCGGCATCGGCTTCGATATATTGGAATGATGCAACCGTGACTGCACTGCTGAAAGTAACGGTGACAGTCTGCGTATTGTCGATTGTGCCTGACAAATAAAGATTGCCTGAGGAACCTCCGAAGCCAGCTCCATCAGTTATACTGGCCAAAGAGTTTGGGACGCCTGGCACATCATCTGCAAAATGCACGATTGTGGTTATCCCGTCACCGTTGTCGGCTTCAGTATAAGTTTGATTACCGTCTACTGAGCCGCTGCCATCAACGGTGGGAAGGATCCAGGAGTAATTCTGCTGTGCCTCAAGTGAAACAATGACCTGCGCTTCAATGCCGCCGGTTGTCACTTCCAATTCCCAGTCTGCTACCAGGTCAACTGCGCCAGTGTTGTCATTGGACGCTGCTACATCCGCATTAGTTAAATTTGCTATCCGATTTATAAATTCGTGACCGCTCTCGTCTGCACCAACATCACAGCCATAGAGTAGAATATCTGCGCCATCAGCTAATGCCGAATCCCAGGAATTTAGCTGGTTGGCATAATGCGATAGATTTGCGGCATCCATTCTGCTTGTCCCGAGACTTATGGCGCCATTGGTGCCATGGGAGATAATGTGCAACTCGCTGACATTTTCAGATTGTGACAAAATCTGGCTTATCTGCTTCACGCCGTCGACGTTCCCGCCCAGATAAAAAACTTGAGCCAATGGGTCGATGCCGGCTAGCAGTGTATTGGCATCCTCAACAGCGGCATCGATTATGACAATCCTATTGCCGGCTGTGGCAGGTTCACTCTTGGGGTTTGCTTTGGCTAAATTCCGTGATGAATGAAAAGCCGGATCAGACAAGCGTGGATCTTGAAAAGCTGATAAGTGAAAATTTTCCCTGGAGGAATTGTCAGACTCTACAAAGAGATCAGAGACTGGTGCTGCAGGCCTAGAGAATGAGAGCGAGGCTGTTAGCAGATAAGCAACGCAACACAATTTACCTAGCTTAGTTATATTCATTTTGGCCTTCTTGTAGCCGATTGCAATTCTTATTATCGCTAATCTAAATTAGTTCGGCGGGAGCTTACAGCCAAATCGAAAATAGAGGCGAACGGTATAGTTCTGCAAGAAACGAAAACGCCGTCAAACATTTATTTCAGATATTCAGTCCTTGAAAGATCTCGAATTCTTAGATCACTTTTCCATTTTCTTGCAGCAAAGGGCAAAATGGAAGGACAAAAAGGGGACGGAGGGATTTATTTTTGTACAATTGATCAATAATAAATCCCTCCGTCCCCATTCGTTATCCTTGCGTTATCCTTTCGTTACGTCGTCCAACTATGCACATAAACTGTGCAAGTTTGACGATCTAGCCAGACTTCTCTGAAGTCCCTTGCCCAATGTTCAAATGCCGACGACTGGGATCGATTGAACCACCAGGACAATCTTGAATTCAGACGCAAGGATGTCACGCCACTGCCATCTGAATTCTGCACCAGCCCCTGCGTGATTTCTCCAATGAGAATCTCGTTACAGGATTCAAAGCGCAAGAAGAGATTATAATCTCTGAATTCATACCCCTTGTAGTAAATGTCGCCGATCTCAGCATCAGCCTCGAATCCCATGACTCTCTGGAAACCTTCAATACTTTCTGTGGTATCAGGGCCCTGCTTTAGAGAGAAAGGCCATGGTTCGAGTATATAAAAATAGATCGCCCCCCAGAACAAGGCTGGCATCAGAAGTACGCACCAACCAACTATTATCGTGACCCGAAACCCAAGCGCAAACTGGCGTAATCTACCGACATAATGAATGTTTCGTTTCTTTTTAAAGAACCACAGGGCCACCGAAATGAACGGTAAGAGAAAAACAACCAGCAGAGAGAACAGCACCGATATCTCTAACTGCATGACGAATGATACAGCCCCTATTAGCGTTATCAGGGCTAGTACCAGCTGCAAAGAGAAAGTAAATTTTACATCTTGTCTAAGCATTGAAACCTGTTAAGGGCTCGTAACGCGTATTCGGGATTGATGGGGATAGATCTATTGTTTGAGCTATTTGCCCTCACTGTCGTCGTAAATATATCTGACCCTTTTATCCACCCCTTTTATTCAATCCCTTTGAATTTCACGCAGCTGCAATGCACTCTATCTCCACCCGAGTATCTCCGCCCAAGCTGATTCCAACGGCGGTGCGGGCTGGCTTGTTTTCAGGGAAGAACTCTGTGTAAACCTCGTTCATGGCACCCCACTCTGCCATGTCGACTAGAAACACCGTGCATTTCACAACTCGATCCATCGAGGAGCCGAAGCGTTCGAGTGCGTCCTCGATAGATTCCAGAGTGCGTCGGGTTTCGGCCTGCACTCCAGACTCTCCGGGTCCGCCTGTTTTGCCTGCTAAAAAGATTAGTCCACCATAGCGGACACCTTCGGAATAAGGCGCTCGTGGATTCGGATTCATGTATTCCGGCGCAGACTGCTGGACAGCTTGAGCGGCGACAGAATTAGTTGTCTCCGGTTGGCAGGCAAGGAAAACGGTAGAAAGGGCAGCAACAATAATGACTCTAAACATGATGTTTCTCCATTGGTTATTAATCAATGAGGATAAGAACTATCGTCCAACAAGTCCATGAACTTGATGGCGTGAAAGATTACAGAGAAATTCTTATAAAATGAAAAAGTAGCAAATTCTCACTCTTTTATAGATATCGGTCTTTCTTTGGGGACCTTTCTAGTTCCTAGCTTGTATAATTTGGTCAATGGAAATAGCAGATCTGAACGATTTTGGAATTCACTAACAACAGCTACAGTTTCTATGAGGTCGTCTTATTGTTTGCAGCCCTGCAAGCAATATTTCTAATCTTCGTACTACTTAGAGCGCCAACTAGCAATAAAGTACCGAATATTTTATTGAGCCTCTTGTTGTTATGTCTTGCGCTGATACTTGTCGAACATACTTGGGTATATTCTGGCGCCTTTCATATCAGCCCTCGATTATCGGGCTTTAGTATGCCCGGTTTGATCGTACTGAGCCCGCTTTACTATTTTTATGCGAATGCTTTTCTTCAAATAAAGCTGGGAAAAAAGATTTTCATCCATATGCTTCCGTCATTGGCAATCATTTTACTTTCAATACCTTGGGTTCTTGCGAACAGTGAAAGGAAAGTGGAGTTGCTTGAATTGTCAATTACTACTGGCTTACCTTTTTTCTCTTCACATGCCACATTGATTGCCACTGCGATCGCTGTACATATGTTGGTGTATTTCTACGCCACATATTTACTGGTTGAAAATTACGAGAGCAAGGTGAAAGAAGGTTCGGCGGATGTTGGAGTATTGAGTGTACATTGGTTGACTCAGCTATCATTCAGCTTTTGTGTATTTGCTGTCCTATTCTACCTTTCGGCGCTGGGATATTTAGTCATGACGTCGGAAACGAATGTACTGCCCAATCTTTTCGTTTATACGATTGCTGGGTTAATCTTTCTGCTTGCCTATCTTTCCTATCGACAACCGGACCTCTTTGCGCTTTATCAGCCTGGTAATCTGCCGAGCGTAAAGGAGCTGGAAGAGAAGCCAAAATATCAAAATACTGCATTGGCCCCAGAATTACTCATGCATTACAAGCAGCTGCTTCTAGCGAAAATGGAAGCAGAAAAACCTTATCTGAATGGCGAACTGCGCCTGGCACATTTAGCTGAAAGCTTGACAATACCTGCGCACCAACTCTCTCAAGTAGTTAATGTGGTTTTCAATGTGTCGTTCTTTGATTTCATCAATCAGTATCGGGTGGGTTACGCAAAAATGCTCATACACAAAGAAGGCACTGCTAGTAACATTCTCGATATTGCGTTTCAATCAGGCTTCAATAGTAAGGCGTCCTTCAATCGCGTCTTCAAGCGGGAAACGGGGCTGACCCCGTCTCAATTCCTCGCGAATCGGTCTAATTCAGAAAATACTTCATTTACTTAGTACTTTTTAGCGGCATATCTCAGAAGATGAGACGCTTTGATATTGGTATCGGGGTAAATTTCCTGAAATTCTTAATCAATTCGTTACATCTTGAAATTACTGTAGATACCAAGGAGTGAACGTAGTGACATCTCACAAGGCTTTTAATTGGCAATTACTTATTATGGCAGGATTGGGAACTTATGTTTTCCTGATTGCAATAACTATTCCCTATATGTGGTTTTACGGTCAATTTACGGACCCGGGCCAAGAGATGCCCTATTACAGTGAGCGGGCCAACCAGATGATTCCGCCTCTAATTTTTTGTCTGGCGCCATTTGTTATGTACATAGTCTCTCGCTGGCTTTGTGAACGGGTAGGGCAACAATTCTATTTGTATGCATGCTTGTATTTTCTTACTCAAGAAGTGGCAGATGGATTGTTGGTGGCATTCTCTGGCAATCTCGCCACTTTTTATCAGCCTTCCATATTCGTCGTGTATGCTGCCAAGCTACTAGGTGCGATCGCAGGCGCTTATTTTGCTAGCAAGGCACAGCAGCTGAATAATGCAAGGTAGGCGTTGTTATGAATACAGTTATCATTGAAATAAAAGCCAGCCCTGCAATCGTTTTTTCCTGGCTGGAAGATCCCTATAAACTGAATCAATGGCTTCCCAACATTGTAGAGAATGAGGTTGTTCGCGAAACTGAAAACAAAGTCGGGTCCACTTGGCGCCAGGTTTACGAAGAAAACGGTCGCCGTATGGAAATGTTCGGTACAACTACTGTTTACGAACCTTTCAAACGTACCTCCTGCGAGATCACAGGAAAGATGTTCGATTTGTATATCGACTATCTACTAGATGACATCGATGGGCAAACAGTATTGACCCAAAACACAGTCATAAAGACTAAAGGGGTTTTCAAATTAATGGGATTTCTAATGAGAACTGTGATGAGAAAATCTCAAGACAAGCAAACAGATGAAAGTTTTAGCAAACTGAAACGTTTTGCCGAAGAAGAAGCTTCTCTTGAAAGTCTATAGGGACAATTGCCACTTAAATTGATGGGAATAGAGTAGATTGACTAAATATAGGAGATCAGTTGATCAAAGTACTCTGACTCATTAACCGATCTATTTGCAAAAACGACTAAGTATTTACATTGGCCTATTTTTCAATTCCGTAGTTCTAAGCACTGAGCTGCACGCTGTTCATTCTCACTCATGAAGCGATAAAGCGTTGCACCAATAGCCTCTCTGTCACTTATCGCTTCAGTAATTATCTGTATTTCCTGTTCGCTACACACGCCAGAGAACAGATCGCGGCCATAGCTCTGTTGAAAATAATTGTCGCGACTCGCAGCTAATTCTCCGAGGTTTGAGGTAAGTTGTGGCAGCAATGTTAATTGCAGTTCTTCTTGTCCGGTGGGAAAGATCGATCCCATTGCGGCTCGAAGGTTTGAAAGCGGCAGAGGATTTTCAGTCTCAAGTATGCGGTTTACCCATTGCTGCTTGATTTCCAAATCGGGAAGACCAGACTCAGCAGCAATTGCAGATCGTCTGCCCGCGTCAGATGGATCGCGCTCTCGCTCTGCTTCCAGTAATTCTCTTGCTGCAAAATAATCTCTTGCGGTAAATCGTTGAATAATCTCCCAACGCTGATTCTGACCAAGGTTTAGCCCTTCAATTTCGACATTGCCATCCAATAGACTCGCCAAGTTTGATAAAGCCTCATCACTTCGGGCAAGACCAATGTAGCGAGACAGGCGCAGATTTAATGTGCTCACTGATTGGTTCGCGTTGGGTACGTCAACGCCCTCAGTGATCAACTGCCACAGTTGCTGCTCAGCCTGCGGACCATAACGGGCGAGTTCGCTGACAAAGTTATCACCGAGGCGTTCAAGTGAATTGAGATTAGCGACGAGTTCCGCCAGAACCTGCCTGATGATTCTGTCATTACTCTCAAGTGGCAGTGAACGAATAAGCGTTTCCAATAAAGTGGCGTTGTCCATTTGTTGATTGCCTGGTGCATCGAACAATGCTGTCCAAATCATGGAGCGCATTAGTGGGTCTTCAATTTTTTCCAAGGCTCCCTCTTCCAGCACTGATGCCATGCTGGTTTCATCCAGGTTTACTTGTGTGTAGCCCCAGCCCTCATAGTTGGGTAATACAAGATCCGGGCAAGCTAGCCCAATTGCATCGGGTACTTGAGTTTCCGCACCAAAAATCTCTTGCGGAATCGCAGCATTCAGCCGTGTTCCGTTTTCATCCGAAGTACTAAAGAGCCCCAACTGTACCCGTTGATCTCGCAGCGTCGGGTAGTCCGGTGGCGCAGTTTGCAGAACAGCGAAACTACTAATCACATTGTTGTCGCAGCTGAATCTTGCCTCAATCGTATTCACACCTGCTTGATACATCCAATCCTGTGCCCAGGGTTGCAGATCTATTCCAGACTGTGTCGAGAGCGAGCCCATAAAGTCTTCGAGTTCTGTGTTCTCCCATGCGTGTTCCTTTAAATAGTTCGATACCCCCAGGCGAAAATCCTCGCGCCCCAGATAATGGGAAAGCTGATTTAAAACTGAAGCACCTTTGTCGTAAGTGATTGCATCGAACACATTAAAAAAATCATTCGTGCTCACTACCGGGACTTCAATTGGATGGGTAGAGACCGCATTGTCGGCGCCAATCGCTGTTAAGTTTTCTGACAGATAGAAGTCATGCCAAAGGTCATCAAACTCTGTCGCTTCGGACACTGCAATTGAGGACATGAGGGTTGCGAAACTTTCGTTTAACCACAAACCATTCCACCAGTTCATGGTGACCAGATCACCGAACCACATATGCGCCATCTCGTGCAGTATGGTTCCGGCGCGGCGCTGACTGTTGAATCGATTCGAAGCGCCACGATCGACATAGCTCTCAGAGAAAGTTACGGCGGCAACGTTCTCCATCGCACCAATTAAAAAATCCGGAACTATCACCTGGTCGTACTTCGCAAATGGATAAGGGATATCGAAATAGTCGCGGAAGTGAGCGAGGCCCGATTTCGTATATTGCATCCACTCTTCGACAGCAACGAATTCAGCCAGTGATTGCCGCGCCATTAATCGAATAGGCACATCCCCTGCCATGTCTTCCCAGATTTGATAAGGCCCGGCATGCAATGAAAAGATGTAGCTGGAGAATTTTTCTGATTGCGGGAAGTGCCAGATGTTGGCATCACCATCTGCGACTATAGAATCTTCTGCCGTCGCCGAAACAACCTGCCAATTATCAGCAGCCCTCACTGTAAGTTCATAGGTCGCCTTCAAGTTAGGCTGATCAAAGTTGGGGAACAAACGATTGGAATAATAAGGCCAAAGGTAGGTGTAGAGGTAAGTGCGACCGTCTTCGGGATCGACAAAGCGATGTAAGCCTGTGCCATCCTGATCGTAAGGATGAGAATACTCGACTGTCACTTCGTTCTGACCTTGAATCAAGGAGGACTGTGGCAAAGTGATAAAGAAGCCATTGTAATCGGGCTCCAGGGTTTCACCATTGACAACAAGCTCACTAACGTTACCGCCAGTGAAGTCAATCTCCAGAGGATTGTCCTTGTCAGTCAGAGTAAATGTCGAAGTCACACTACCCTGATAGGCATCATAGAGACTGATCAGATCTATATCTAATACATAGGAAATGTCAGATACACGCGCCTTTCTTGCAATCGCTTCTGACTGACTGAGCTGGTCAAGCGCCGGGCGTACTGATAACTCTTCAACGCCTGATGTATTAGGTGTTGTTGTGGTTTGTTCGCTACAGCTAATGAGAATTAGCAGAGATGAGAAAAGAAAGATCGATGTATTACGACGCATCGCTAGTTTCCTGGTAAAGGTTTATGTTGGTGAGAAATAAGGATAGATTAAATTTCAGTTTAATTTACATACTCGAAACTGCTGTACTATTACTCTGACTCAATTGTATCCATCTGATTCTTTCCCTGGCTTCTTATTCTGCCACGATATGCATGAGTTCTCGTTCAAGGTCGAATGTTAGAGTAAAATTCTTAAGGGCTTCGACTCCAATACTGCCATTCGAGCCTCTGTCCCTGAATATGTGGGAGCCTGTACGAAGTTGCTCTACTGTAGCGATGTTATCCTCCACTCCCTGTTTAGGAAATTCAACAGGAAGGTTTACAAGCCGGTAAGGCCCAAGAGTGAGATTAGCATTTTCAAATATGGCAAGGTCTTCATGGGAGCCTTCACGAATATCTTCTCTCGCATAATATCCGAGTAAACTTGCTGAAGAGCTGTCCACTAGCGCTCCGCCCCAATAGCCTAATGAAAGTACCAGCCAGGTTGTTACATCTTCATTGATGTTCACTCGGATTACAGGATTACCAGATATAGGATCCGAATCAAATTCAGTATTTGCTAACTCCCGTAGATCCATTGCATCGCGAGGAAAGAAACATATCTTTGATTCAGAAAAATCAATTTGAATAATGTAACCGTCGAATAGTCTCAGACTTATAGCTAGTGGCGCTGCACTGTTCTCTAATACAACCATTCTCTCTCTTGTAATAGTTCTTCCGAAAATGTCGAGATTGATATCTTCCACATACTTGTAAGGTAAATCTTCTCCAAAACCTAACGACAATTGGCGACTAGCAATTTCGTGAACAGACAAACCTAACTCTTCAGCGAAAGTCTCTGTCATCATCGCACCAATATTGTTAGTACTGATTGCTGCCCTGTATTCACCACCACCGATATTTACTGGAGTAGTAATCGAATTATTCGCGACTTGTATAGTTTGACAAACGTCTTCTTGGGCTTTAACGGAAATCGAGAATACAAGTAAAAGCAATGTATTTATTACGCTTATATTTAGGACTCTACTTTTCATAATCATCTCACCAGGAAGGGAACTAAGGACACTGACCCCATGGGGTCCAATTTCATTCTATTGCCCGAGGGGCCCCTGCAACCAAACTGGGGTTCCTTCTTCCCATTGATTATCTGTCAATTGCTTAAGATCAGATCCGTCATGACGCATGACATAGATTTCGCCGTAAGGTTGAGGCGCATCACTGTAGCTTGCTTCGTCTTTGAATCCCTGGTGACTTCCGGCGTAAACAATAAACTCACCGTCCGGTGACCAGGCCTGATGTGAATCGTTACCTACTGCATTGGTTAGGCGAATCAAATCATCACCTTCGGGATTGATGGTGTAGATTTCGTAATTCTCGCCGAGTAGTCGTGAGAACATGATCTTGTCTCCACGTGGCGACCAGAGAGGGAATACATCATAGCCTGTGGTCAACACGCTGATCTCACCGGAGTCCATGTCGTAGAGGCGTAAGCCGGTATTAGTGCCGTCGAAAGTTCGATAAACAAATTTAGTCCCATCCGGATTCCAGGAGGGAAAAGCATCGTTCTGCGAATCTGGAGTTAATTCCTGAAAACCGCTGCCATCAACATTAATCGTTGCAACCCTTGCGCCGCCGTCAATCCGATCTCCAGGCTCGAGAAACAAATGATCGAAGCCGGCAAAAAACGCATTGAATGATCCGATGCTGAAGATCAGTGAAGTCTCATCGGCTGACCACATCGGTGCCAGCATAAATCGCTGCCCCGACTGGTAAACCGTACGCCTGGTTCCAGTGGCAGTGTCCATTACCATGAGTTGATTACCAGCAGTCATCGCGGCGTATCTTCCTGTTGGAGAAACTGACGGTGTTAGACCACTCAAAAAATAGAGATTGAATTCTTTGGATGGATTCCACATGTCAGTGTAACCGACGGTAGTCGCGGCGAGATTTTTCGAATACACGACTTTCTCACCATCACTGGACCAACTAGCATCCCTGATTGCTGCAATTGGACCTCTGCTCCCATCGGAATAGAAAATTCCCCTACTCGCAGTGCCGTCCTTGCGGACATGGGCATAAGTACCATCATCGATCAGAGAAGGTGCAATCATGGCTCCGTTCTGTTCAGGGAGGATCGTTGCTTCACCTGTTTCAATATTGATTAGTTTGAGGATCGTATCGCCACCGGTAATTTGGGCACGACGGACGTGTAAGGTTTCATCACCACTCATACAATAAGTTAAGACCTGGCTACTGTCCGCATTCCAATCCGGACTGCCGCAGAATCCATTACTGTCTGTCAGCCTGTGCAGATCAGATCCATCAGGACGAATAAGATAAACATCCACCATATGGTTCGCTTCCCAACGTCCATAAGAGAATGGTAGGCCATTACCCCGGTCTGAAGAAAATGCGATCCACTCACCGTCCGGTGACCACGCCGGGCGAAAATCCCCGCCTTCACCTGAAGTCAGTTGTGACGTATTGCCCGATGCTATATCGAGAATGGCCAGATCTGTCGTGCCATCGTAGCGGGAAGTGACGAATACCAGCTTTGATCCATCGGGAGAAAAGGCAGCCTGGTCATCATGGGCTGAATGATCTGTAAGCTGCTCCAAGGCGCTGCCATCAGGATGCATTCGGTACAGCTCTGCGCCACCGGAGCGCTCTGAAGTGAAAACGATCCAATTATTGTCCCGAGACCAGGCGGGACTGTAGTCATTACTTACATCTATAAGTAGTGGTTGCTCTTCCGAGCCATCTCGATTTGCAATAAAAAGACCCAGTTGTACACGCCCGTAATTGCTGGGCCCTAAGCGCAGGGTTGCGATGGAATGAGGTTCGGTAACTTCGATATTCTGGCCGCTGACTGGCGGCGAAAATGCAACTAAGAGGAGAACAAATGCACTGCACAGGAGAGATGAGCGAACCATTGGGGATTCCTCTTAAGAGCATGATTTGGCTCTTAACATTATCAGAATGAGAAACAGGGAGATACTGATCTGATCAGTGTCTCAACTCTCCTATATTTACACTTCTTCAATTTCGTGGGTATGATTCTGAACCATTTGATTCCAGGAGAATTATCGTGACAAGTATGAAAAGAGTATTGTCCTTAATAGTTTTAATCACATCTACAATTGGTATTTTTAGTCCAATCTCACTCGCCAGTAGCGAACCAGGGTTAGTGGCTTATTACCCATTTTCAGGCAATGCGAACGATCAAAGTGGCAATGGTAACGATCTCGCCGTGTTTGGAGCCATTCTGGTGCAAGATCGGTTCGGTAACTTCAACATGGCCTATCGATTCGATGGCTCTAATGACTATATGTCTGCCTCATTCGATACATCGAGTGATAACACTTTTTCCTGGACATTTTGGTTGAGAGACTTATCGACCACTGACTCGATAAGGCGCTGGCTCT
The DNA here is from genome assembly GCA_012103535.1 of Pseudomonadales bacterium. Lineage (GTDB taxonomy): Bacteria > Pseudomonadota > Gammaproteobacteria > Pseudomonadales > Pseudohongiellaceae > UBA9145. The sequence continues at coordinate 163,798 of WLWQ01000002.1, read as the reverse complement.
CAACAAATAATACAAACGCCGCGAATGATACTGTCATCATTCGTGAAAACTTTGCTGGTCGGGGAGGCGCCCTCGAGCTGTTAGTAGGAAGAAACGATGCTCACGGTGTTTTAGAAAAAGGACAATGGGATTACTACGCGGTCGTATCTGACAGTGTTTCCATGAAGGTCTATGTCAATGGTGTACTTGAAGCGATAAATCCAACATTAACTGTCGATCCTGAACCTGGGCTTTTTGTAGGTGGATTCTTCGACAATTCGCCGACTCGGCCCGAGTACTTTGAAGGCTTCATTGACGATATTCGCCTTTTTGATGATGGACTTACGCAAGCAGAAATCGAGCAGAATTTTCTCAATGAATCGTTACCTCCAATTTTTGATGCAGATGCGGATGGCATTGAAGATGAGTTTGATTTATGTCCGAACAGCATACTTGGTGAGACAGTTACCATTGGCGGTATCGATTCCAGTGTCGAAAATCAATTGCAAGCCTCGGGCTGCACAATAGAAGACGAACTTTATCTACAATGCTCAGGCGATTTTCTGGATGAGGATGGATTTGAGGATTGCGTTGAACAGGTTGCCGGTCAATTGTTTGAACTAGGCGTCATTACAGAAGACGAAGAAGAAAGCCTCGAAGATGCTGTCGAGGAATTCGTTGATACATTGGAAGATGAAGATGATTCAGATGAAGATGAAGATGATGACTCTGATGAAGATGACGATGACTAGAATTTGTGCTTTTTCTAAGGAGAATCGGGGACACTGATAAAATAGTAAAATAGTGAGGGCTAACAGTAACCTGATGCATGGGGACAAATCTATTTTTAAGCTATTTGCCGATATTGTCGTGAAAAATAGATCTGTCCCCTTTATCTAATATAAGAGGTCAGAGTAATTATACAGTTATGTTTTTCGTATTCTTATTTTTATCGATCAGCCAAAAACTCTTTTATAGCCACAAACGATTCTGGGTTGTTAAAGATTGAATTGTGATTCGTGCCGGCTATTGTGGCTGTTCGCAAAACGGCAGGATTCATCCCCGCAACAAGCTTGTCAGTATGCCGATGAGGAATCACACCGTCTGTCTCTGCCGTGATAATCAATGATGGAATATCAATGTGGGGTGCGTGCTGCAGCGAATCAAATCTGTCCAGCATTAGCAGATTGACAGGAAATATTCTAAAGCGGCCTTGGGCAACAGCAGCGATACTGTCGTAAGGGGATATCAAGATTAGTTTCTCCACATCTTGTTCCCTTGCTAGTCGTATCGCCACGCCCGTTCCGAGACTACGACCAATAACTGTTATCTTAGAATAGCTTTGACTAACCAGTTGATACACTTCTCTTGCATCGCTATGAAATGCCTGCTCCGTAGGCTCGCCCGTGCTGCCACCATAGCCTCGATAGTGCACTAAAAATAAAGCATGTTCAGGAAATGCATTACTGAAGGGCAACAAGTATTGCGACACATCGTCGGCGTTACCGCCAAAAAAAATAATCGCCTGGGAATCATCCACATTCCTCACTGACAAATTCAGGCTTCCGTCGTTTGTATCGAGTGTTTGAATGTAAGGTTTTGCACTGGCAGTAAGTTGTTGCGGGAAATAGAGTAGATTGCGCTGAAAAATGTAGAGCAATAAACATACTGCTAGATAACCTGCGGCTATCAGGCCTAATCCAGACAATATAGATCTCCGTTTATTATTCACTTAACAGGGGATTATGAGATTCAATTATTCAATATTACAAAACCAGGACTATTTTCTTAACAGGCAATCTAGCTTCTCAACTGCGTGGCTCCAAATGGAATCTTCCTGGATCGCAGACTTCAAGAACTCGGCCTGACTGCTATCCCAGAATGGCGCGTCATAAATCGCCAAGTTAGGATCAAGAGTTGGAAAATTCGAAATCGCATCGTCAATCGTTTGGTCCTTAGTGGATAAACCAAGTTGTTGAAACAAGGTGTCGAGTTTGATAACTAGAGGTTGCATGCGATTCCTCTTAGAAAACACTGAAAAAATAACAAAATATGCAGTGCTAGTGGGAACTGAAAAAGAGTGTGCAGGGTGACGCAACGAACAGCTAACTTACAATCTTATCAGTGTCCCCTATTCCTTCGTCGGAAGAGAAATAGAAGTATATAAGGTAGCAGTTATCTTTCTTTAATAGACAACAGAAGAGCGGATAGTATATCAAAATCTTCTCGTTTTTTCAATGTCAGTTGAACACCCTTATCGCGCTTAGTTATGGTAATGTATTCTTTCAGAATATTTTTCAACACAACCCCAAAAGGAGATTGAACATGAAGACCAAATTAATAATCACAAGTTTGTTAGTGGTTTTAATAGCCTTCCCAATTCTATTTGGAAGTTGGTACACAATTGACCAGGGAGAGCGCGGAGTTGTTTTAAGAAACGGTGCTTATTTGAAAGAGAGCGACCCTGGACTGCATTTCAAAATTCCGATTATTGACAATGTGGTCAAGATGTCTACCCAATCACGGTTAGCCACCTATCAGCTACCTAGTGTTTATTCTCAAGACCAGCAGCCCGCAAACTTGGTTGTCTCTGTCAATTACAGGATGAACGCAGGATCAATGGGTCAGATATACGAAAACTATGGTAGTGAAGACGGTGTGCAATCTCGACTACTGTCGCCGCAAGTACAAGAAGAAGTGAAAACTGTATTCAGCAGATTTGATGCAGTCGCCGCTATTCAGCAACGTGAGAGACTAAACGTTGATGCGTTTAGCGCTATCCAAGCCGCCGTTTCTGGGTCAGTGACCATAGACACTCTTCAGATCGAAGGAATTGATTTTTCTGATGCCTATGAGAAGAGCATTGAAGACAGAATGCTTGCCGAAGTAGAGGTTCAGCGGATACAGCAAAATTTAGAACGGGAACGAGTGCAAGCAGAAATAGTAGTCACTCAAGCCAATGCCGCCGCTGAGCAAATCAGGTTGCAAGGTCAAGCCGAAGCAGATGCGATTAATGCAAGAGGACAAGCATTACGAGAAAACCCTTCGTTGATTGCATTAGTCCAGGCTGAACGATGGAATGGAGTGCTACCTACTACTATGTTACCGAGTAGTACGTTGCCAGTAATTGGAGTTAATTCTTTTACCGCGGAAGGAAATGCGCAAGAAAGAAACTAGACCAATCAAGCACAAGGAAGTGCTATTTCCCATCTAAGGCTCAGAAGACATCAGGGGACACTGATAAAATAGAAAAATAAAATCGACGCGCAAGAATTAGAGCTTGATGCTGCACTACCGCAACCTTCACTACTTAACTACTTTATTAGTGTCCCATTCTTCCTTTGTATAGTGTCGCGTCTCACCTACTCAACACGCCTTACCTGAATTGTTTGGCCAGTGTCCACAATCCGCATCCGATATATACCTGGCCAATACCTGGTAATCTCTACTTCAGGATTTAATGCCGAGTATCTGTAGGTTCTGGAACTATTAGTTTCCCAAATCTGTCCGTTCTGGAGGTGGAATCGTGTCGGACCATTCCAGCCATTAAATTCTCCATCGATCTTGCTGCTTATGTCCGCATTGTTAATTTCTCGGACTGCTGGGCTGCTACTAGCAAATTCTTCAGCATCATCAGCTGTGTAACGCACCAGCCAGCTGTTTATAGCTTCAATTTCTTCACTGGATAGACGACTTAGCCCAGACGCAGCAAACTCTTCTGCGGTCATCAACTCGCGAACGTCCGGATTTTCAGCGGATAAAGCCGGTAACATTATTAGTGACAGAATCAGGGCAAAGCAGTGTCGGAACATAATTCACATCCTATAAATAGAAGGGATCAGATTTATTTTCTCTAGCACCATGTCGAATAGTTAGTAAATAAAGAGTACATTTACTTTAACTCATTTGAAGTCACAGAAACCAATCTCTGTCGGCCAATCCCGAGGACAGTGCAAATGACAACTCTACTAAAACAACCCGCCCGCATCGGAAGTTTGCTGCTCTTCACCGCTTTCGCATGCTCTTTCGCCCAGGCCCAAAGCACAGCGCGGCCCGAATTGGGAGGCGTCTGGTCCAATGCATCGCTAACCAATCTCACGCGCCGGCCAGGGATGGAATCACTGGTGGTGTCAGCTCAGGAAGCCTCGACCATTGCAGCCAGCTTACCAACTGGAGGTGTTGAGGGAGGCTTTGATGATGGTGATGGTGTCAATAACACGCCTGCCGCGGGCGCGGATGACTTCGGCAGCAGGGCGTACAATCAATTCTGGGTCGATCCCGGTTCTAACCTTGCTCTGGTCATGGGCGAGTATCGTACCTCTTACATAATCGATCCTGAGAACGGACAAGTCCCGCGCCTGGAAAACCCTACCACAGATTTTCAGCGCATAAATTTCGGCAGTCGCTACGTGACAGGCATCGGTAACGCCGACGGCCCCGAGGCCCTGCCCCTATCGGAACGTTGTATTATTTCTGAAGGCAGAGCTGGTCCGGCGATGCAAAGCGGACTCTATAACAACACTTATCAATTCGTTCAAACCGATGACTACGTGATGATAGAGGTGGAACAAATACATGACGCACGAATCATCCCAACTTTTAGTTCGGCCATCGAGGCCCGCGCCAATCGCCGACCAGCGATCTTGCAACAATACATGGGAGACTCCGTAGGCTGGTACGAAGATGGTGCGCTGATTGTAGAAACTATCAATGTCAATCCTCAGCAAATGCAGCAAAGCTCCACTGCTATCACAAAAAATGGCAAAGTAACCGAGCGTTTTACCCGCTATTCAGATACCGAAATTGTTTACCAATTTACCGTAGAAGATTCTGACTTATACAGTCAACCCTGGACAGCAGAGCTCAGCTTTCATGCTTCAGATGGTGAACTCTATGAGTATGCATGCCACGAAGGTAATTACTCCATGCCAGGTAGTCTCGCTGGAGCACGCAGATTAGAGACGGAACAACAATAGGAGTATCTAAAGGTGACGGAGGATCTAATGTTTGATCAATTGTACAAAAACAAATCCCTTCGTCTCCTTTAACTTAAAACTGACCAAATAATTAAAATTAAATTCCTCCATCCCCATTTATTGCAAAAAATCGTAGTCTGTCCCCTTTTTTCCTTGTGAGCATCATCTGTTAAACAACGTGTTTGGGGAAACGTGGTCTGTCCCTTATTTCACCTTCTCTTCTATTAGTGCGATCGAGGTATTTTTCCAATTCCGGCGTTTTCCTTTTAAACACCGCAGAAAGAGGACCCTAACGATGAGAACCAGCCTGCTAATACTGATTAGTTTCTTTTGTCTGACATCCCAGGCCCAGGAACAAACATTCGAATTCGAAGTGGATTTCGAAGGGGGTAGCGTCGCCGATTTCATGGATACCCTCATGGATTTGGGCATTAACGTGGTGGTGCCTGCCAATGCCGAAGGCATTCAGATTCCCACGATCAAACTCGACAATGTCACCCCGGATCGTTTGTTCGACGCACTCAGCATCATAGGCGCTCAGGCACCGACCCAGTTTACTTGGAAGAGCTCTGGTCAGAGCATGCCCACTATCCTCTCCGAAGATGGCAGCGTGATTGCCGGCCCGGGCAAGAAAATCTGGGTACTGGAACCCTATGGCTCGCAAAAGACCGCACAGCCTTTCGCCCTCGGACACTTATTGGTTAGTGAAAACAATAGCGAAGGCTACTCGGTTGATGAAATCACCAGTGCTATCGATGCAACGGTTCAGGCAAATGCACAAGCCGGTGGACGTAACAGCGATATCGAATTTCAGTATCATGAGGGCACCGAGCTTTTGATCATTACCGGCGTCATCAATGACGTCGAAGTCGCTGAGGACACATTAAAGACGCTGCGGGAATCGCTGCAGTCTCGACGCACCAGCGAAACCTTCGGCGGACTGCTTGATCGCCTGGGAGCAACAGGCCTGGTACAACCAGACAACTAACGGCCGAACGCAGACTCACACCGGAGGCAAACTCATCGAAAGACGACGAGACGGCCAGAAATCACGATCGGGAGGTTATGAATCTCTTGAGGATGGGATTCTGGCTGCCGAAGTTGACACCACAGATCTGACCCGCCGCATGAAGCGACTTGAGGATGCAAGTTTCGAGCAGTTCTTTAGACTCTATTATCGTCGCCTCTGGGCCTATCTGAGTGTGATGTCCCAGGGAGACAGCAACCACATCGAAGAAGCTTTGCAGCGCACTCTGGAACAAGTTGTCAAACACATCCGCGTATTTAACAAAGAGAATGAACTCTGGGCCTGGCTAAGCGTGATCGCACGCAATGCTTACCTGGATTTATATCGCCGGCAACGCAGGTTGAGTCGGCTACGAGAAGCCATGCAAACCATTGTGCAGGCACAGGTCAACGACAATCCTGCGGAACGCCACATTGAAATCCAGCGCCTGGACGATGCGCTCATGCTCCTCGACGAGAGCGAGCAGAGTCTGGTAAGAAAGAAATATTTTGAGGGGTACAGCTACCGCCAGATTGCTCAGTGCCTGGGACTGACGGAGAAAGCAGTGGAGTCTAAACTGGCACGGACACGGACTAAACTGCGACAGTTATTAGTGGGAGATGCAGAAAATGCATAACAATCAAAATAACCTGATCAGTGACCTGTTCGATGAGGACGCAAGTCTGGCCGAATCGAATCTGCAGCAACATATGCTGCGAGCAGTTAAACGTCGCAAGCAGGTACGGCGACTTGGTCGAGGGAGCATGGCCTTGGCGATCGGTGTGTTTGCCGTACTCATCTATCTTACGCAGCCGACGAACGATGGCATTTCCATCGAAAGAGCAGCCAACTCCACAGCCCCGGAATCGACTCCAGCTCGATTCACCGTAGTCAGCAACGCGCCTCACCTGGATTATGTAGGCGCGTCACCCAGGATAGACTATGTTCCCACCCGCAGTATTGGTGTGACTTTGGTAACCGATGCCGAATTGGAAAGCACTTTCAGCGACCAGAGTTATGCATTTTACAGGGACGATGAACGACAGATTCGTAGTTTCCAATTACTGGACGTATTGCTGGAAAACTAAACCAGCCCATGCAGGGCTGTGGCTAGCACCTATTCTTAAATAAACGAACTAATGGGGCTAAAGTAGTTGTGATTTCGTCGATGGTTTCATTAGATCAAAATTTTCTGATCCCTTTTATTCGAACGAGAAAACGTGGTCTGTCCCCTATTACCATACTTAGTTGGAGTTTGGATTCCAGGGATCCCCAACCCCAGCCAATTCACAAAAATCCCCGGTATCCAAAAAATGCGTATGGAGACATTCCAGAGAGGAGCCCAACTCTAGTAACAGCTTTTCAGTCTCAGGATAAGCAACTCTCGTAAAGAATCCTGATCGACCACCCCTTGCTATATCAGCAGTCGATTGACCTAACCGGGTTATCACAGAAACATCACCACCCTGCGACACCAGATACCGGATCAACTCATTGTCACCTCTCGCTGCAGCATAATGCATCGCGGTAAAGCCCCAGGAATCTAAGGTATTCACATCGACGCCGTGTTCCTCTACAAGATATTTAACAGCAGGTATAAAGTTTTCAGGTACATTCCTAACGCTGAAAGAACCTAAGCCGGTAAATCCACCGCCTGCAGCCACATGTATCGGGTATGCATTAAAAGCGTCCGTGGGAATATACGGCAAACCCGAATCTTCTTGTTGTCTTCCATCTTGCTGTCGACGTTCTCGCATTTCCGGAGCCGGCCATGAGGTTGGGATATTGGGATCGGCACCGTAGCTGGTTAGTAACTTCATGACCTCTATGTCTTGCGCATATGCCGCACGCCAGAAAGGTGTTGCTCCTTTTAGATCAGTTCCAATCTTGGTCAGTCCATATTCAAAATACCAGAGATGGGTGTTAAGTCGCGCATTGGGATCGGCCCCAGCTTCCAATAACGCATTCACCACTTCCATGTATTCTGTCTGCTGTAAATCCTGCGCTCTGGGCTGGGGGTAGTTTGATTTAGGCGCCCATTGTGTTTGCAGCGTTGCGAATAGCGGACCTGCGCCATCGGAATTTGCCACAAGATTAGGATCGGCGCCTCGTTCAATCAACAACAGCGCTACATCAAATTGTCCATTGAGCGTCGCAATCAGCAAGGGACTTGTTTCATCGCCACTCACCTGATTTACATCTGCACCACCTTCTAGTAAAGCCAGTGCTGCTTCCGTATGTCCCTCTCTTGCTGCATGCAACAAGGCAGTCATACCGCCAGTCGTGCGCACGAGTGTTTCACGATAAGGTGGTCGGGGAAGATCTGGTCCTTCGGGATAATCCGGTCGAAGCGTGATTAAATCTTCCGCGTTAAAATTTTGGTAGGCTGCTCCGGATTGCAAAAATTCCCGCTGTGCCTGGATCGCTGCCTGCACTGCTTCTACATTACTCGCATCCATTGCGTTGTCGTTATCTAAATAGTCTGCGAGTTCTTCCCGCAAGAAACGAGTAGCTTGCCTGTCAGCAAACACTTCCTCTAATACATCCACAACGGTTGTAGATATGGATGGGTCTGCACCTGCAGCTAAAAGTAATTCGACAGATTCGACTCGATTCTTGGCAGCGGCAAACATTAGCGGAGTCTGTCCTGACGATCCTTCTATTGCGTTTGGATCAGCACCGAACTCTAAGAGCACCTTAACTGATTCTGCACCGCCAACAGTCTGTGCAGCCAGATGCAAAGCCGTAACAAGACTATTAGTAGTCGTTGCATTGACGTTTGCTCCTCCTGCCAAAAGCGTTTCAACCATCGTGCCGTTGGCCTGGCTACTGGCCAAATGTAAAGGCGTGTAATTTCCAATTCTTGTTGTTGCACTTACCTTTGCACCGGCATCTACAAGTGCAGTCAGAATTGACGCTTGTCCTGATTGAGCGGCCCAATGAACTGCTGTCATTCCATCGCCTGTTGCTTCATTCAAGTCAGCACCATCCGAGATCAGCATTGCAACTTTTTCGATGTCACCAGCGCGAGTCGCGTCAATTAATTCAGACGCAATGCTTGCCGTGCTTCCGATTAGAAACAACAGACCAATCAAAGTAATCCGCAGTCGGGAATACAAATTCATCACGCAACTCCGACCTGCACTTTCAAGTCCAGAGCTCCATTACTATCACCGAAGCTGTCCAATTCGTGACCCATACCCTGCATGAGTGTGACAAACGCGTTAGCCATTGGTGTACCAACAGCAGCAGCAACATGGTTATTACCTGCTAGGGCGCCATTCGCATGCCCCATCAATAACAGCGGACACCTAATATGATTATGTAAGTTGGGATCTCCCATCGGTGAACCCCAAACGATTGCGGTTTTGTCTAACAAAGAGCCATCGCCATCAATCGTATTCTTCATCTTATCCAGGAAGTAAGCGACTGCGCCCATGCGATAAGTATTGATTCTATGGAAGTCCATAATGTCATCCGGCACATTGCCGTGATGAGAAGCGCCGTGAATAGATTTGTTCGTGCCACTCTGTGGAAAAGTTCTGTTGGACTGATCGAAACCGATTTTAAAAGTGATCGCCCGTGTCATATCTGATTGCAGCGCCAGCACTTGCAGATCAAACATTAACTCCATGTGTTCTTCCCAAGTCCCAGGTATTCCAGATGGAGCCTCTGGCATTTCCCTGCTTTCTCCTATGCCTCCATTTCCACCACTAGTACTGCGCGCTTCCATTAATTGAATCCTGCGCTCAACCTCACGTATATGTTGCAGGTATTCGTCGAGAGCAACGCGGTCCGTAGCGCCCAATGTTGAGCTTAATCTCTCCACTTCGTTCAGCATCCAATCGAGCATACTTTTATCAGTCGCTCTTCTTTCGCTTCTGTCCTGTTCGGAATCGCCCGCGCCAAACAGTCGTTCAAAAACGGCGCGGGGTTCGCGAATGGCAGGAAGTGGTTGATGCGGAGTGGCCCAGGCTAGCGAGGTTGTGTATGCGCAATGGTAGTTGTATGCACAGCCGCCACCGCGATCTATTTCTTCGATACACAGCTCTAATGAGGGCAGTACCGTATCCTGTCCAAAGCGTTGCGCATGTAACTGATCAATCGACACACCAATTTCCATATCAGAGCCTTGGGTCTGCTTAGGCATCGCTTGAGTCAGAAATACTGCGGTGGAACGATCGTGATCGCCCCCGATTTGATCGGCATTGAATGGATTCGCCATATTGCAATCGGTGGAGCTCACCACGGTGAGATAATCTCTAAAATCTTCCAGTGGTTTTAGCTGGCTGTCATTGCCGATGATGAAATCTTTGCCAGTACCTTGAGGCGCAAAGAGGTTTCTACCATGGCCCCAGTCACTGCCGCCAGCACAGCCCATAGACTCTTCGATACAAACCAGTCTTGTGGGTGTATTACCATTGGCCATACCATTAGAACTTTGTGCCCATGCGCGCCCCGCCGGCACCATGGCACTGAGGAAAGGCAGCGCGACACCTGCGCCCATCCTGCCAATGAAAGCTCTGCGTGAAAGGTGTTTTCCGGTGATGAATTTCATACCTGGTGGCTCCTTATAATTCTTCGTTTGCTGCTGCAACTAAACCAACACTTGCATCAGACACTCGCATCTTCTGGAATGGATCGCTACTTACAACACCCAGAATGAATGCGGAAATGGAATAGTTACTCGACTCTGCGTCACTCACAATTTTGCGTACAGCGAGTTGATCATAATATTCAATACGCCTGCCCATGGCATAAGCCAGAAGATTAGCGGTAAAACTGCGGACGATGGGTATGGGCCGCTTTATTACTACTTCGTTCAAATCCATAGGGGTATTAATATCTGTGCCATCATAGTAGGTGCCTGAGGTATCCAGGTCTCTGCCATCCTCGCGAATACGCCAGGCACCGGTGACATCAAAGTTGTCCAATGCCAGACCAATAGGATCCATAAACTGGTGGCAGGCATTGCACGTGGGATTTTCTCGATGAATCTCCATTCGTTCGCGAGTGGTGAGAATTCTTCCGGGTTCAACACCGCCGGTGGCCTCCAATGCTGGAACATCTGGTGGTGGTGGTGGCGGTGGATTACCCATGATCACTTCCATCACCCACTTGCCTCTTAACACCGGCGAAGTTCTGTTGGACATGGACGTCAGCATGAGCACACTGCCATGGCCCAGCAAGCCACGTCGATTTTCATCGGGATAAGACACGCGCTGAAATTCATTGCCGATGATGCCTTCTATGCCATAGTGGTCGGCGAGTCTCTCATTCACGAAGGTGTAATCTGCTGTCATGATCTCCAGCAAACTTCTATCTTCAGTAATGAGGTTGGCGAAAAACAACTGGGTTTCCCGAATCATGTCCTCTTTAAGTTGGCCGGTAAAATCCGGATAGAGATAAGGCTCAGGGTCATTCTTACCGGCCTCTTGTAGCCTGAGCCACTGAGAAGCAAAGCTGGTGGCCAGATTGCTGGAGCGTGGATCCGCGAGCATGCGATCAACTTGAGTTTCCAGAATATCTGGATTAGCTAACGCGCCTTGATTGGCCAGTTCTCTGAGTTCATCATCCGGGCCAGTTCCCCATATAAAGAATGATAGGCGTGACGCCAGGTCGATTGAGTTCAAGCGATAGCTTTCGCCGGGCGTAATGTCTTGGGGTTGCTCTTCCAGCCTGAATAAAAATGAAGGGCTGGCAAGAATGCTTTGCAATGCTGTGCGCACACCGATTTCGAAACCGGAGTTTTCTGCATAGCGCTCATAGAAAGCCATTGGACCGGCAATATCTTCTTCGGTGATGGCGCGGCGATAAGCTTCGGTAGCCACTCGACTAATAATTTCCCGTGCACATCCCGTCTGCTCACTCTCGGAATTTGGGTAGCAAGAAAAAATTCTGTTCCTGCTGGGAGTGTCTGATACCGGGCCAGCAGTAACAGGACCTGTCACCATTAAGTCGGATAAATGGGGAAGCGACGTGATGCCATAGTTGGCCCACTGTTGCGCGTCCTCTCCACCTACAAACGACCACTTGAATGGACTGAGTCGATCTTCGTATGGGCCTTCGATGCGTTTAACAAAAGCTGCAGCGATTTGATGTTGCCCTGCTTTTACATAAACCGGTTTGGTTTGAATGGGAATGGACTGCTCGCCGTTATGGGCAAGGGCCAATTGCGCCACGCCGATGCCATCAATGGATATATCCATATTGTGCCCGGGCATGCCTCTGCCAAAAAGCGTTTCTATGGAAATTACATATTCACCATCGGTTGGGAAATCATGGGTGACCACCATGCCCCCTCTTGTGCCAAAGGGTGTGCCATCCAAATGATCCCAGGCGTGTTGGGAAACATGAATAGGGTTGGTGTACTTATTCGAGACTGACACCGCATCCGGATTACCCATTGCGATGCGGGTAACTTCTGCTGCTGCTCTTAAATAGGATTCCAATAATGTGGTGGAAAGATTCTGGGCAGCAGAAAGATTATTGAAGTTACCGAGAAAGGTGTCTTCCGTAAGCCAGCGAGAAGCATCAATGTCCAGATCGAAAAGTTGCTTTACGCTGTTTTCATATTCTGCCCGGGTCAGGCGCTGGAATCTTCTAACTCCAGGATTAGGATTCGCTTCTGCACTTCGATCAATATTTGTCTCTAGTTCTTCTACTAACGCCAAAAGAGTATCAGGATTCGGCCGCGGCATGCCCGGCGGAGGCATCATGCCAGCCCGCAATTTTCGAATCATCTTTTCCGCAGTCTCGGGATGATTCGCTGCATTTTCTACTTCGAACCCAGCTAAAGTGAGATTCCCCGTCATCAGCGCATCGTTATGACATACCTGACAGTAAGTCTGTACGAGGGTTGTCATTTCAGGAGCAGCGGACGAATCGAGAGGAGATTGTGGTGCATTATTTGCAGAAGAGAGTTCTGAAGAAACGCTCGATGCCATTTCCCGCTCTGGCTCCTGCGGATCGCTAGAAGAGTCGCAACCAACGAGGACCAATCCCAGAATTGCAGCCTGGATAGCGGTAACGGATTTCTTCATCTAGAGCCCCTCTGAAAAGAGTAAATGGCGTCGTTGAAGATTAGCAAAAAAGGCCCATTCTTTCTAAGGGTTTGCGATGCTTGGAGTCACTCGAGGATCAGGCTGATAGGTATCAGAATTGACTATGTGAACACCATTCACAAAATTCTACACCCCAGTGGGCACGCGGAATTCGAGGGAGTTTCCTTTATTCTGTTGTGCTAATGTTGGATAGCCAAATAACTAGAAGAATAAATAAAGAAGAAAGAACGCTAACGAATAGTGGTAAGGGGAGTAGAAATGAAGCGAATCGGTCTCATGTTAGTTGCAGCGTTAGTAACTTCTGCCTGCGTCGTCGACAATGGCTCTACTTTCAGTCGCTTTGAAGTCGGCAAAGGCGGTGATGACCGCAATGGTCCTTATGACGTCATACCAGGTTGGTGGAAGCCAGCGCCGGATCACGATGAGACCTGGACCTGGGGACAGGCTGCAGGTGTTTGGCCTGACACCCCCGATAGAATCCTGGTGACAATTTGGGGCGATCAACGAAGACAAGCTCAAGCGGGTGCCCAATCGGGAGAAAGCAACGAGCGTCAGAGAAATTTCCTGGTAGTTGTCGATCGGGATGGAAACATCATTGAGAACTGGTCGCAGTGGGATTCACTTTTTAATCGTCCGCATCAAATCTATATAAATCCCTATGATTCTGATCGTGCCGTCTGGGTTGATGAACGAGGTGGCAACGGCGTCCATGAAGCTATCCTAAAATTTAGCAATGACGGCAGTGAGCTCCTGTTACAAATGGAAGATCCCAATCCTGTCTTTGGTGAAGGTGGACCGAATCCACGTGAAAATCCAAATCCGGGGCCGTTAGACTTCGGTCAGAATTCAGTACTCGCCTTTCTTCCTAATGGCGATTTTTTATTGGGTGACGGCTACCAAAACGGTCGTATCGTTCGCTACAACTCTGAAGGCGAACTTCTTTATGAGTTCGGTTCAGTGGGAAGTGGGCCAAGTCAGTTCGATTTAATCCATGGCGTTGCAGTGGATAGAGAAAATCGCATCTATGTCTCGGACCGCAGGAATCAAAGAATCCAAATCTTTACCGAAGAAGGAACACTCCTCGATGAGTGGCCGGACATCTGGGATCCCGTTGCCATCATGATTGACGTGAACGACTTTGTCTGGATTTTAGATGCAACGCTAAATCGGATACTTAAATACAACTTGAACGGGCAACTACTCGACTATTTCGGAACTTATGGCGAAGCGTCGTCGCTAGGTCGTCCCGGATTTACCTGTTCCGACGATGAAGCAGTTGCAGCGGCAGGACTCGATCACAATCATGAAGGGGCTTGCGGAGGCTTTTCTCTTCCCCATCAGATGAGTGTTGATTCAGAAGGAAATCTTTACATTGCACAGTTTGGCGGGCCCTGGATTGATAAGTATGTGCCTAAACCTAGCGCCGATCCTTCGAGGTTAATCGGCCAACCACTGGGGCATTGATGTTCCTGAAATTAAAGAGAATCAATCTACTCTGACCCCTTTGATTTTTTTGATTTTGTAAATACAAAATCACGGGACGGTCGCATGTTCTTGCAATTGAATTCCCATTTGTAACTTTCACATCACAGCCGCGTCTTGATTAAGAGACGAGACTACAGGCCCTGCTGCTGTGGATTTTTGCAAACCAATTGTAGCCCGCTAACGTCAAAACAAAGATTACCGCCGATTCACTATCCACTGAGGTGAGGCACCATGTTTTCCAGTTATCTAAAACTCGCGCTACGAAATCTGGCTAAATATCGAGTCTATTCGGCGATTAATATCTTCGGCCTGGGCATCGGTCTTACTGCTACCCTGCTATTGAGCTTGTATCTTGTGGATGAGTTTAGTTTCGATCGCATGTATACGAAATCCGACCGCATTTACCGTGTGCTATTGGAGATATCATTACCGGGCCAGGATCCCATAACTATCGACAACACACCCGGCGCACTGGCTCCTCAATTGGCTGCCGATTATCCAGAGATTGAGTCTCAAACCCAACTTTTTGTCTTGGGACGGGCGGACATTACCTACCAGGAGTCCTCCTTCTATGAGAATTACACTGCAGCAGATCCTGCCATTTTCGACATGTTCGACTACGAATTCATTCAAGGGGATGCGGGCACGGCACTCGACCTTCCTAATGGCGTCATTCTTACCGAATCAACCGCTACCAAATATTTTGGCGATGAGGACGCGATGGGAAAACTGCTACAAAGTAATCGCGGCGAGTTCATCGTTACAGCCGTCATGCAGGATCCACCGCTTAATTCGCACATCCAGTTTTCCATGCTATTTGGGCTGCCTTCTGAAGTTAGGGAGCAGTTTTTTAACTGGGAGGATTTCTTCAGTAACTCCTTTATTCTACTTTCCGAGAATGCCTCGATAGCTAATTTGGAAGCGAAGCTGCCGGAGTTTGTTGAGACCCGTGTGCCCGATGAACTTAAAGATTCTGTCACTTTTCGCCTGCAGCCTTTGACCGAAATGCATTTCGGTTCTTCGGATATCCAGAACTCATTCAGCAATACCACCGGATCACTCAGTACCATCTACACCCTAGCCGGCATCGGCTTTCTTATACTCTTTATAGCTTGCATAAATTACATCAATCTGGCCACAGCCAGATCCATAAACCGGGCCAAAGAAATTGGCCTGCGCAAGGTGGTTGGTGCCGAGCGTAATCAATTAGTGGTGCAATTTCTGAGTGAATCCATTCTGCTGACACTGTTTGCATTTGTTTTCGCCCTGGTGGCGACGCAGGCATTGCTACCGATATTCAATGGCTTCACCTTGAAGTCACTGTCGATGACCAGCCTGCTAACTCCATCAATGGGCGGCCTTGTCATTGCGCTAAGTCTGATGGTGGGAATTAGCGCCGGGCTATATCCGGCTGTCTATCTTGCCAATACCCGAGTGTTGCTAACTTTACAGCGACAGCTCAAATCTGGCAGCAAGTCCCTGTCTCTGCGCAAGACGCTCGTAGTAGCGCAGTTTGCCATGTCGATTACCTTGCTGGTGGCGACGCTGATTGCCATGCAGCAGATGGAATTTATCCGCGCAAAGCCTCTGGGTTTCGAGACAGAGAACCTGGTAGTGATCGATATTAACAGTGGCCCATCGAGAAGCGGCTACGAAGCAATCAAGAATGAATTCCTCAGCCATCCGAATGTTCAGTCGGCCAGCGTCAGTACCCGGGTACCTGGAGAGTGGAAAAACATTGTTCCGGTTAATACTCGCCGAGACGGTCAACTCGAGTCAGATTCCCGCCTTGCCAGCTTTATGGGCATGGACCAAGATTTCATCGGCACGTTTGCATTGGAACTAATTCAGGGCAGAAATCTGGACCGCGGCGAAGCAGACATGAACAATATCGTCGTAAACGAGGCGTTAATCGATGCTATGGGCTGGCAGCTCGAAGATGCAGTGGGTCAATCTGTGGTGCTATCCAATCGTGAGCTGGAAGATTATCCAGCAACGATCGTCGGTATAGTTCGCGATTTCAATTTCCGATCATTACATGAAGAGATCGCTCCACTAGTGTTGGGTTATTCCCATACCTCGATTCAGTCGATCGACTATTTTACGGCGCGCATCAGTGCGGTGAATGTTTCAGAAACCCTGGAACATTTGGAAGCGTCACAGGCGCGCTATGATCCAGAAACTCCCTTCGAATTTCACTTTCTCGATGAGCAAATCGACCTGTTCTACCGCGCCGATGAATTGACCACTATCTTGTTCAGCATTGCCGCAAGCCTGGCCTTGTTCATCGCTTGTCTGGGATTATATGGATTGTCAGCATTCGCTACGGAACAACGCACCAAGGAAATCGGCATTAGGAAAGTATTGGGCGCTTCTATAGGTCAATTACTCAAGCTAATGAGTCTGGATTTCATCAAGCTGGTGTTGATTGCCAATCTCATCGCCTGGCCCCTTGTGTATTACCTTATGAGCATCTGGCTCAATGGCTTTGCTTATGCTCAGACGATTAACTTAACCAGCTTCGTGCTTGCTGCTCTTTTCCTGCTGGTGGCAACTATAGTTACGGTAAGCGGTCACACGATTCGCGTGGCACTGGCCAATCCTATTGATAGCTTACGCTACGAATAATTGGTAAGTTCAATCTTGATTACCTGACTGCACCGGTCTTTGTCTGAGATCTGAAATAAAGAATCGTTTTATCGCTCTTTTTTGAATCATCGTATCGATGATTCGAATGCCAGAGCTGCATGCTATGAATTACACTGTCGAAATTGTCAGAGCTACTGTATTAATCATCTCCCTGGGCATCATCTCCTTTGCATTCTCAAAACTACGGTGTTTTAACTCTGATCCCATTCTTAAAGAGAACTTCAAAACCTCTTTAACATCGCCTTTTTTGTGATCAATCAGGCCTTCTTATTTCTAAATCGTCAAAATCCAAATTACAATAAAAATCTGTGATGGTTGATTGCTGTATCTGTTCGCCGGAAATTAAGTCGATTGTGTATGTTTCTCTATTCCTTATTAATCCACAGAACTCAATGAATTCAGAAAAGAATGACTCAACAGGTTTGGTAGTAGGATCGATGTCTGGATGCAGTGCAGAAGACTCTCTTGAATAATCTATCATCCAGCTTTCGGGATTAACATAATAGTGTCCCTCCAGCCCATCATTCAAAAGTAATTTTAAGCGATAATAGTAAACGCCCTTGTGTGCAAAGCGGTCCATTCCTTCAAGCTGATGCCCTCTATTTGCTAAGTCAAAAAGATAATTTAAATTGAAATCTATGCCCTGTTTTAAGGCAAGAAAACCTTGATCAGTTAGAGATTCAATAGCTGTGCCAACACCAAATTGCTGCCAGCCCCCTTGCTCATCAATTCCTTCGCTAAATACCCGCTCGTCTCGAATGTAGATATCAATTCGCATAAAACCTTCGCGTGAAGCACGATAGTCACCTCGCAAAGTTAGATCAGGTTCCGTGATTTCAAGCTGAATTCGTAGATTGTTAATAGCAGATATAGCCTCATCACCTCCCAGTGCAGCAGTATGATGTTCCAGGACTTGGTCCACTGATAAATTTGTTTGTCCGTAACCCACAGAACAAGAAAGTATCTGTAAAACTATCACCATTAGAATTAGTGGCCGTTTCATAATTAGTCTCTGATTATCCATCGTTGGGGGATTGGACGAATATAATGGAAAAAGGTTTGCCTAAGTTTAAAAACAAAAAAGATGGGAGCAATGAAACAGAGTAATTCGATTCTGGCTACGGGAATCCATTGATGAAAGCCTCTCGCCCTATTTAATAGGATGAAAGAGAACTTCAAAACGTCGGCAATTAGGAGTAGTGTTTCCTTTTCTCGAGTAGCATTTATTAAGATCAACTCTGTCGGAGGCTTGCATGACCAAGAAATGGCTAACTCTGCTAATAACGCTCACATCATTTAGTTCACTTGCCCAAGCGCAGGAGACAGAAGTACCGCGCACTGAGCACGGTCATCCAGATCTGCAGGGCACTTACACTTTCCGCACGCTCACTCCCCTGCAACGCCCAGCTGAGCTTGCGGACAAAGCGACACTGACTCAACAAGAAGCTGCAGAATGGGCAGCTTACGAAAACAACCGCCAGAATCGAGATCTTATCATCGACTCAGTCGGTGGCGCGGGTTATCCACCGGGGGTAATTTCCTACAACGAATTCTGGTATGAGCGCGGTACTGACACCGTTGGCGATTATCGCACTTCGCTGATTTACGATCCTCCCAATGGACGACTACCAGCCCTAAGTGAAATTGGCAGGGAACGTGCTGCCTTCACTCAACAAGTTCGAAGAGAAAGTGCCGGACCGGAAGCGCGTACGCTGAATGATCGTTGCATCATTAATAACCGCACCGGACCGCCAATGGTTTCCGGTTCTTACAACAACAATATGCAACTAGTACAGACTGAACAGCATGTGGTGATCATGACTGAAATGGTCCATCACGCGCGCATCATTCCTTTCGCCGATGAACATGATACGCCCTTCACCCAATGGACTGGACATTCCATTGCTCGCTGGGAAGGTGACACCCTGGTAGTTAGCACGCAAAATTTTTATCCCGACTACGGTTGGCGCAATACTTCACCACAGATGAAAATCGAAGAACGTTTTAGCCGGCTCGATGAGAATACGCTTAACTACGAATTCACCGTCGATGATCCAAATACCTGGGAACAATCCTGGTCCGCAAGAGTGCCCATGAACCGCTTGGATGGTCAAATCTACGAGTTTGCCTGTCATGAAGGCAATCATGGACTCGCGGGAATTTTAGCGGGCTGGCGACGTTGGGAAATGGAAGGAAAGAACGAAGGTAATATTCCATCGGTTGATGATTAAGCGTATCGAACTGAAGGCTAAGTTTAGTTATTCAAAAAAGAAATTGTCATGAAGACTTCTTCGCTATTTGTCTGCCTGATTACCAGCACAATAATCTATTCGGTTAAGGCTAATGAAGACTTACGTCAGGTCGTCGACAATGTCTTGATTTCCGGCCAACAACCGAGACTTGCTCTGCGAATCGATTCGCCTTTTGAATATGTTGGTGTGCATGAGTTTGATATCCGAGGAATCGCCGGCGGTACACGTCATGTGTGGGTAGACGCCGAGAACAATAGAATCCAACGAATGTTCGTTGTTCAACTCGAGGGCTTTTATTCTGAGGCCGATGGTCAGTATCACTATGATTTAAGCCAAAGCCCAGAAGTAGCAGGCTATCTCTGGCGTAGTAACGGGTATTCATTCGATCTTTCTGAAACTCGACAAGAGGATCCGGGAAACGAATCATCCATAACGGCTACGTATCTTGAGGAAAAAGGATTCGAATTGCCCGATCTTATTTTGATGTGGCGCTCGTTAACCGTTGTGAATGAAACACGGACTCATGAAGCTATTCTTTTTTTAATGGAATCGGGCGACGAACACGGATTGGAAATTTCAGATATTTACCGAAACAATGAAAGCACGGATTTATGGAAAGAGATTCAAATTCGATTGGAAGATGACTTCACTAAGCTAATCAAACTTTCGCCACTAGATGAACAGGGCGAAGCAATTGGATCATGGATGTCGATTCCCAAGCTAAATACAAACTAAATCGATCAAATTACTAAGAGAAACCCATGAAGCATCAAACTCGCACCACAATCTTCGCATCACTCTTTATTGTTCTTGCATATAGCGGTCCCGCTTTTGGACAGGAACTGACAGCAGCAGAAAGAGCCGTTATAGAAACAGAAGCCCAGCGACACGTTGAGTACTACTACAACCTCTACTACGAGCGGAATCCGGAAGCACTCTCGACACAGGTCTTCACATTGCCGTGGTATACAATGGGAGGAAATGGCATTACCGCCTATTCGACGGAAGATGAAAATTTAGAATACTTCTCTTCTGCTATAAGAGGACTGCTTGAGCGAGGCTGGGACAAATCTACCTTTAGGACCAAGAACGTCTGTGTATTAGGAGCAGGATCGGCAATCGTCAGCGGCACCAACACGCGCTCACGCGCGGACGGCAGCATTATGTCCGTCGGTGGTGTGTCCTATATCCTTGGCACAACCGATGACGGCTGGCGCGTCATTTCGTTCGCTGGCCATGCTCCCGACAAAGTAGTGCGTTGCGATGCCGAATGAGCTTAAAGAGAAAGATTAATTTTTTGGGCGATTAGCTTATTTAGATACCAGAATTAGATAAGTCCTCTTTGCCTTCAAAAAATAATCGAGCTTTAAACTAAAGCTGACCGCATTTGTTTTGCACAACTATAGCTGTTGTCACCACCTCCAAGCAGGTGTAGTGTCAACGTTATTCCCATTGAAGAGAATCGCATTCTTCAGGGCTTATTAAGTAATGAAGGTAGAAAGGAGATTTCCATGAATTCACTCAAAAGTCGCATCACTATTGTTTTGTGTAGTTTGCTACTGGTAAGTGCGCCGTCAAGCGCGCAGCAGAGTGACTACGATATTTCAATGTTGGATTTTGGCGCACCCGATATACAGGGTGTTTGGACTTACGAAACTCGCACTGGTTTGCAGCGACCCGAGCAGTATGCTGAATTGGAAATCGATGAAGAAACCATGATGGCAACCTTGGAACCTTCTGATGTCATTCTGGATGATTATCAAAATTTCGGTACCAATCGACAAAATGACCCAGCCAATGTTGGCGGATATGACCCAGCCTATTTTCAGCATCGGCGATACTCTCGCGTTGATCGATGGTAAGTATCGGACATCCATAATTGTTGACCCACCCGATGGACAAATTCCGTGGCGCGAACAGGGATTTTCGATTCGGCGCCAGCAAGGACAAGCAGTATTTGGATTTCCTGAAAATCTCGAGCGCAGCGATGGACCGGAAGGACGTCCGTTGTCTGATCGGTGTCTCAAAGCATTTTCTTCTAGCACGCCTTTTTTAAGCAGCGTCTACAACAACAATATGCAAATTGTGCAGAGTCCCGATCATGTTGTGTTACTAGTCGAAATGGTTCACGAAGCACGCATCGTAAAAATAAATCAAGAACACAAAGATTTGCCCTATGACAAATGGGGTGGAGATTCGATTGGATACTACGAAGATGACACATTAGTGGTTGTAACTAAAAACTTTAATCCCTGGGAGATTTCCAGTGGCTTCGGTGTAAGTGCTTCCACCAATATGGAATTAACGGAACGTTTTCGTCGAGTTGCTGATGATGAGTTGCGTTACTCGTTCACTATCGACGATCCTACTCTCTATACTCAACCCTGGAGCGGAGAGATGCCCATGCGACCTTCGCAAGGAATGTATGAGTATGCTTGCCATGAAGGGAATCATGCATTGTCCGGAATATTAGCTGGGGCGAGAAGATTGGAGTCAGAGGAACAATAGTAAACTTACCGGGACAGATTTATTTGAGAGCTTAAATCTCAACTTCTCTAAAATAGATCTGTCTCCATTTTTCCAAAAACTTTTTCTCTACCCCACATTCAATCAATTCACATCGACGCTAGTCTCGGGATTTGCGTCATCACCTGGATCATGAAATCTTCCAGCTTCGACATTTACTGAGACCGCTGGGCTGGATTCAGCAATGCATGCAATGACATGATTGTCTGGATCATCATCACCGAGCGAGAGTGGATGCACGCGGTCGCCGTTTTCAAGAAGTATCGATATCGCTATTCGCTGGGCCTCGGCGAGATCAGCACCCTGCGGTCCAGTAACTCCACCTTCCCAGGTTAGCTGGATCGCTTGCACAGTTTCTTCGGGACATTCCCCTTCTAGCCCTGGCGTGCTGGGTGTAAAGTGTTCGGCAAATACAAGACTGGGCCCGTCTGCCAGGGCTGTAACTTTCTCACCTCTCAAGCCGAGCAGTGAATTGCCATCTATATCTTGAAGTTGTTCTACAATTTCAACACTGAACGGCACTGAATCCTCAAGACTAAATGGCCCAATAAGAAGAACTGTGCGTTGTTCCAGCGACTCAATTGCCGGACGAAGCGTTGCGCACAGAGGAGTGACAATATCGCCAGAGCTAGTTTCAACCGCAAAGGCAGATGCTGAAACTGTTTCACCATTTATCTGGACCGAAAAAGTAACGGGCATTCCGTCCTGAGCGGCAACAGGCGGCATTCCACATAAAGCAGTTGCGCGTGCTGGTATAGGATCGAGTCCGTGATAGACGGACAATATGCGCGCATCATTCTCAATGGGTTCACGTTCTTGCGCATTAGTGACAGCAGAAAAGGAAAGCAAGAAGACTGTTACTAGTCGTCTCACTTTGAATTGGATAATTTCATAGCCGCGGTTATGAGAATTGCCGCTGCTAATACTTCGATGGTAGTGGGAACCAAAGTAGCTGCACCGAATTCACCATTTATTGCGGCTATACCTCTGGCAACAACCATCACTGCTTCAATTGCAGCGATTGGCAAAAGTAATATCGGTATATTACGAATCATTGCAAAAACACAAACACCGCCCATTGCCACATAGTGGGCACCAATCATCGCACGAACTGTTCCTGCACCCTCTGCGTTTGCCATGGTTAAGCCCATCCCATTGGCAAAGTCTTCCGGAGTGAACATACCGGCCAAGCCAATTAGCAGGAATAATCCGCCGATGATGAATACTAATACTTTAAGTGATGTGAGCATCTTCTCTTTCCTCTTATAATTCGCACTCTTTATCAAACCAAGCACTGCAATTCTCGCTAGGCTCTCAACCATAGCAAAATGAATGGCTCACCTATAAACAGTATTTACTCTGATTGGCCTTTTTTTAGAAATAGTAGCGAATGCTTATGTACAGGGAATCTGGATTGCTACCATATTCTGAACCGAGTTGAAGCTGTTGCTGTGGCGGGAGATTTGCAAAGAAATCCAGATCGTCTCCTGCAAAATGGTAATAACCCATACCCATGTACAAGTTGTCTGACAAACTGTAATCACCGTTAACACTGAAAAAAACCGATTGGTCATCGAGGTTTATAAGGGATTGAAATGACAGACCCAGGAGAGTGCTGGCCTGCCAGGTGACGGCAGGAATCAGGTAATTTTGTCCGAGCAGGAATACGCCACCTGCGGTATAAGCCTTGTCGTCGAATAATTCGAAGTAATCCTCCGGATCTTTTGCTCCGGCTTCATTGAAATGATATTCCACCATGCCAAAGACGCGTTCATTAAAAGCATAGTCAAGACCGATCGAGGCGCGGGTGTAGTCGTCATCGCCACTGACATGGGCAGCTTCCAGCCAGAAACCCAGTTCACCCAGCGCCGATTGTATTCCCACACCCAGCAGATTCTGGTCGGCAAAGCGCATAGCGGTAAACTGATAATCGTTGCCAGCGGCATTAGTTAAAACCTGCAAAAATCCGGCCGAATTTTCCGCTTTGCCGTCTTCGCCAAGAATAACTCCGACATCTACCTCGCCCAGTTGCCCCAGGGGTTTCTGAAAGCGTACGGCATCCACTCCAACGCGGTACTCAGTATTCAGAGTTCGAACGTCAAAGGGTAGAAACACATCGGTCGGATTTATAATGCGGGCCGAGCCAAAGGTGATGGCTTGTCTGCCGATGGTCAGGTCACCGCTGTCAAACTGCAATTGCACATTCAACCGATCGAGATTTTGCGGTAAAACATTTTTTCTTTGGTCCGAACCAATTGTTGGTTGGAGATCGGTGAGTCGATAACTGTTGCGCTCAGGAGTGAACAACGATTGTCCAAAATTCTGTAATTCGGTAGTGGAATCGACACCGGCTTCATAGTGTATTTGCCAGACCTGATTGTCATTGAATGCATCCAGCATGAAACGACCGCTATTCTGCATGCGAAAAGTTCGATCTAACTGAACGGGTCCATTGTCAATTTCATCTTGGGCGATGGTGTAGTTTTTTAAATAGCCGGAAAAATTGACCTGAGCAGAAGACTGAAAACTAATCGTGCTCAGGGGAATGAGCAACAGGCAGGTGACAATTCGACGCATGTTTTATTTTCTTTCATCCAATTCGATCATTCCATCCATCATGTGAATTAGACGACTGGCTCGGCGCATGATTTTTTCATCGTGAGTAGAAAAGACAAAAGTCATATTGTGTTTTTCATTTAATTCTTTCATCAAGTCCAACAGCGCAATACCTGTTTTGGAATCGAGGTTGGCAGTCGGCTCATCGGCGAGAATAATTTCTGGATGGGAAACCATGGCCCGAGCGATAGCGACTCGCTGTTGTTGACCCCCAGATAGTTTGTTAGGGCGTCGATCTCCTAGTCCCTCCAGTCCGACTTGCGCAAGCATCTCGGAAACTCGATGCTTTCTCTCCGCCGGGTCGACACCCTGCAGCAGCATGATGTATTCAATATTTTCCTCAGCAGAGAAAACCGGGATTAAGTTGTACGCCTGAAAGATAAAACCGATATGGTCTCTGCGGAAATCTGACAAAGCCGTGCCAGTCATTTCAGCAATATTCGTCCCGGATAAATCAACCGACCCGGAGGTAGGATTGTCGAGGCCGCCAATCAAATGCAGCAAGGTTGTCTTGCCCGAGCCAGATGGACCAACTATCGCCGTAAATTCGCCCCGCTCAATTTCAATGGAAACGTGATCGACCGCTTTAACTAATGTCTCATCCTCATCACCGAAAAAACGACACAAATCAGTGGTTGAAATTACTGCAGACATACTTACTCCTAAAGGCTTCTTTGTAAGGCTTCCGAGGGGATGATTCTGGCGGCAAAAAGCGCCGGGTAGATGGCTGCGATTACGGTCAGCAATACTACATATACTGGAAATTGGGTGAACTGAATAATGTGAAACTCAGACAAAATAGCATTGTTGAAGGCAATGCCAGAAAATTCTAATTCTCCACCAAAGGAAATGCCATTGGTGGAGGTATAGGCACCGATCGCGACGCCCAGGATGATTCCTAATCCACAACTGATCAAGGCAATAAAAAAAGCTTCGAACAGAATTAGCTTACGGATGTCCTGCGGCCGGGTACCGATGGCTTTAATTACACCGAATTCGTAGATGCGCTCATAGATGGACATGAACATGGAGTTAATTACTCCAAGCGAGGCCAGTAAAAACAGGACAGCTCCAATCATCAGGGAGGAGTAACTGGAAAGTTCAAGTACCAGGCTAATGTCTGGATTTAAATCCAGCCAGTTCAGTGCCTCAATCTCTCCGCTATTAAGTTCTTCCAACAGAGCGTTGCTGGTGTTCTCCATATCCAGTGGAGTAACAAAATTTAAGGCAAACTCATGGGTTTGTTGCTCGGACATGCCGAGTACCTGGCGTGCCGATGCGATGTTTATAAAAGCGAAGCTTTCATCCAGTTCGCGCACTCCAAATTCGATAATGCCAGATACCCTGAATAGCGCCTGCGCCAATTCACCATTGTCTACTTCAGAGAGCGTCAGGACTATGCGATCCCCAAGTCCTACCTCTAACAACTCGGCCATGGATATGCCGATCAAAAGTTCGCTGTCATCGCCGCTAAGGTATTCGCCGCTGGCCACTGCATCACTGATCTTGCTGATGCCCTGCTCCAACTCGGCATCGACGCCGTAGACAAGACCTGCACTGACGTTATAGCTGGAAGAAATCATCGCGCCGGTGATCACTCGAGGTGCATAGGCTTGCAGTGACGTATCTTGCTGCAATTGCTCTTCTATCTCGTTAGCGTTGTCGATGTAGAGGTCGACGTCCAGATTTTCGCGGTAATCCGCGCGGTGAATCTGTGCCTCACCGGTTAGCGTGCCGGTTATGTTTTCCACCATCAAGGTAATCATGCCACGCATGACACCATCGAACGCGATCAACGCAGTCAGACTAAAACCGATTAGCATGACGGTTAGTACGGTACGCCGTGTATTACGAAAGAGGTTGCGGAAAGCGAGGCTTGCTGTCTGCACTAGTGACTTCGCATCGCTTCGGTGGGGGAATTTAATGCGGCACGTATGCCAGCCGGGATGCTAATGACTATGGCAAATCCCAGAACTAATAATAGCGGCGTACCAAAAACAAAGAGTGAAAGCTCACCGGTCATATGACTCATAAGCACGCCACCGACATCTATGGGTTCAGGCAGGGCGAAGCCGGCATAGGTAAACCAGAGTATTAGAGGAGTCGCGAGCAGCAGCCCGATCAATACACTGATCAAAGCCAGCACAGTAGTTTCCAGTGTAATCAACAGCGTTAGTTTTGCGGGTCGACTGCCGATGGCCTTCAATACACCGAATTCACGGGTGCGTTCCAACACCGACATAAGTACCGTATTCATAACTCCAACAAAGACTATGAATATTATAATTCCCATGAATACCGCATTGCCTTGTTTGTCGGTTTGCATGGATTGATAGAACGTCGCTTCAACCACCTGCCATGGATCGACACTCAAATCTGGCAACAATTCCTGCAGCGCTTCTGCCTCGGCACGTGCCCGGCCGTCATCCTCTAAAAGTATGGAGACTTCATGCACTGCATCGTACATGGACAAAAATTCCTGCGCGGTAGCGAGTGGTAAGAATACGGTAGCTCTGTCACCCGAATCTCGGTCACCTACTATCGCTCCGACCATATAGATGTCGTTAGCAATCGAACCGTCTGCGCCCTGGGAAATGAGTATTAATTCATCCCCCAGACCAATGTTGAGGTTATTGGCAATACCGGCGCCGATCATGGCGGAATAATAACCTTCACCATCGATCTCGCTATTGATATAGCTTCCCTCGGAAATCTTGGCGGCGAGAGTACTGGTGGTTCTTTCCCGGTCGAGGTCAACACCAATGACCTGAGCAGGTGTATTGTCAGTGTCCGAATAGGCGATGGAAGGGGCAAATATTCGCAAGGTGTGGCTGGCAATCTCTTCATTGGCATCCAGCATTGCACTTAATTCTTCGGGCGCCTCGATAGTCTTGTGAATCTTGGGCCGTAGCAGGTAGTCTTCTTTATGAATCTGAATATGACCGGTGTGATCCTGGGTGAAAAAAGTAATGGCGTTGTTGTAGCTGCCTTCACTCATGGAGAAGCTGAATACACAAAGCACGTAACCGCCAATGAGGCTCATGGCTGTCAGCAACGAACGCCGCCGCTGCCGAAAGATATTGCGAAAGGCCAGCTTGAATAACAGCATTAGAAACGACTTCTTAGGTTTCTCAGGGTGAAGATGGATTCGTCTATCTCGGGGGGATCGAATTGCAGGTCATCGTAAATAATCACCGTTTTGTGACCTTCTTTATTCATCGGAATCATTTCCATTCTGGTGGGGATAAACAGACCTGAGATTTCTCTAGGTTCGCTGAATTCCATTTTCCGAATAAATTCGTCATTGTCATCATAGAAGTTCTGACTCAATGGCATCAGCGGTTCTTTATTTATGACGTAGTTGATCCTGCCCCATACGGTGACCGTGTTGCTCTTTGGAACCAGGTCGACGTGGTACTGATCAGCTGTCTCTTCCATGGTCAGGTCGTACTCATCGGTTAACGTTGTTTGTTTGACCAGATCATCATTGGTGAAATCACTTCCCATCCAGGAACCCATCATCATGGAGGGTGGTACTTTTATTACCTTGTTAATCTTGGGCAGGTAGTTCCACATCTCCAGGTCCAGTTTCAGGGTCGAAATGCCGCGGTCTTTTCGCGGCGCCAGTATTCGAATGAAGGCCTTTTCGGTGCCGATTGAGCTGGATTCCATTTCCATGGTGCGTTGGTACTGAGGGGTTTCCACGATCATGGTCATGCGGGCGAGACTCGATTCGCCACGATAGAGCTCTTCCATGGCGTCGATGATTTCAATCGCCTGATCAGCGGCATTGGCCATGCCAGTCAGCAGCAAAGTAAGCAGTACCAGGCAGGTTCGGCGCAATAAGGGGGCTGGTTTATAAGCTAATTTCATTGGTCATCTCGCTAAATTAGTCGGACGTCGTAAAAACACCCTCTATATATACCTATAGGGTCGGCAGCAAGAGGATTTTGGTTCAAGCCTATAGCTATTGTAAAGCTGATTTCTTGCCAGGCAGCTCCCAATTTCACTAGTTGTGAATGCCAACGAAGCAACAATCATGGGGAATTATATCCCAGTAGGTTTTTAGTCACTCTCCGATTCTTAATCTGCTCAAAGTATGGATCAAATCAGCAGAAAAACTACAACAAAAATACTATCATTTTCAGATAGTTAGTGGATCTCAATGGGGAATTCGGATATCGTCAGCACCGTCTACTATTTGCTGAACTATACTGCTGTGAGATGCAAAAATACTGGTTGTTCCTAAGCGCTAACTTCTATCAATCTGCTTCCAAAAAGGCAGTGGCCTTGTTTTGCAGTGCAGTATTGCTTTTACCTGCTTTCGCTTTGGCTCATGAGTCGATTGTGTATCTCGAAACTGAGGACAGTTGGTCAGCCGCCGCTGAAGCTGCCAGCCTGAATCTGGGATCTGAAGTAGTCAACAGTCTCATCACCCAGAACGATACAA
Organism: Pseudomonadales bacterium; assembly: GCA_012103535.1. GTDB lineage: Bacteria > Pseudomonadota > Gammaproteobacteria > Pseudomonadales > Pseudohongiellaceae > UBA9145. The sequence continues at coordinate 134,795 of WLWQ01000002.1, read as the reverse complement.
CCTGGTTAAACATCCACACCCATGTCACTGCAGGCATGCTCTATCTGCCTACGATTAATCTGAATTCCTATGAAATCTATGGATTGAATTCGCCCGGCATACTTTCCCGCGGTGGTATTCAGCTTAGTGCTGATCAGGAACCATTCTGGCAACCAGAATTTTTCATCCCTATTGAAGCCAGCTGGGGTAGTGAGTTCCTCTTGCGGATCGAACATCCGCGAGGAGCAACAATACCGATAACATTAGAATCACCTGAATCTGAGATTCGTTTTAATACGACAAGATTAATAAGTGACGGTATTTATTACGGCGCTATTGGATTGATGTCTATATTCGCACTTCTATTTTGGGTGTTTAACCGCGACCCGCACTCGGGTCGACTAAGTATTCTTCTGGTGACCTGGTTGGCTACAGTTATTGCATCCTGGGGTTACGGAGACATGCCAGAGTCGAGCCCGCTTCCTACAATACTTGCCGCACTTAGTACGGCATTTATTCTAGTTGCGGGATTGGTTTCAAGTTGGTTTTGCTGGCATTTTTTGAAAGAAAGCGCAAAAGATAGTTGGACTCTCAAGGGCTTACAATTTTGCATGTTTGCCAATGTGGCCGTTCTTGCAGTCGGAGCAATCCTGGGATTCAACAACAGTCTTGCGTCTCTAACATTTATTGGTACTGGCTTTTTTGCAGTTTCCACAGCAGTAGTTGCTGCATGGCGGGGAGATGCCGCTGCTAAATACCTGGTAGCCGCCGCAATTTTTACAACTATACCTTTCGTTTTTCTATTCACTATTCAAGCCACACAACAGTTAGTGATTTTTGTTGGAATACTTGCATTGGTAATGGTGATGTTGGCATTGCTGCAAAGAATGTCTGAAAGAATGCGGCAACTTGACTTAAGAGCCGAAGTCGCTGGCGAGAGGGAAAGATTCTTGGCCAGTTTAAGTCATGAAATTCGAACACCGCTCAATGGGATTATTGGGTTCTCAGAGTTGTGCAATCAAGAACCGTTGCAGGGAAATGCTAAAAATTACTTCGAACACATCGCTCGCTCTTCGAAAATGCTTCTGAACATCGTTAATGAAGTTCTCGACTACTCAAAGCTGGAAGCGAATGAAGTCAATATCAATTCAATTCCTTCCAGGCTGAAAGAAATTCTCGATGATGTCCAGACCATCATTACACCTATGGCGATGGAGAGACAAGTTGACTTCCAAGTGGGAGTGGAAGACTCCGTTGCAGCGTTTGTTCTCATCGACCCCCATAGGTGCGCACAGGTGTTAATAAATCTCAGCAGCAACGCGGTAAAATTTAGTGAAGGCGGCCAGGTGAGAATTAATGTCTCGGTGGTTGAGAGTGAACTTCAATTCAAAGTGATGGACAACGGTATTGGCATTGATTCGAAAGTACTGGACGGATTATTTAATCCATTCCGCCAGGCCGGACCGAGCATTGCCCGTGAGTTCGGAGGCAGCGGATTGGGACTGGCTATTTCCCGACAACTCGCTGAATTACTCGGCGGTTCTCTAAGCGCGACGAGTAAACTCGGTGAGGGCAGCACTTTCTATTTTCGAATACCTTATGTAGAAACAAGCGCACCGGAAAAAGCAGAACCTATTAATGTAGATACTCAAAGTCTGGAAGGACTATCGGTTCTTTTGGCGGAAGATAATTCAGTTAATAGATTGTTGGCCTGCAGTATATTGCAAAAATCTGGAATCCACGTCGACGAGGCTGTCGATGGAGAGGTCGCAGTAAGCAAAGCACTCTAACTATGATCTCATTCTAATGGACATGCAGATGCCCAAACTAACCGGAACTGAAGCGACTCGACGTATTCGCGATAACGGCTGTAGTTGTCCAATAATTGCAATGACCGCTAATACGGCAGAGTCTGACCACCAAGCCTGCTTGGACTCCGGCATGAATGACTACCTTGCAAAACCAATTTTGCAACAACAACTGTTGGAGAAATTAAATCAGTGGTCTGGTGTTCAGCAGTAACCTTAAAAAAGGCCTATAGCTCCAGCTGACTCTCCTGCTCCAACTCTCTGTCACCGGCGTCGTAACCATTGAGCTGCAAAAGATAAGCAGTGATGTCTTCATACTCGGCCGTACTCAGGCTGTTGGGCGCGCCATCGGGCATGGTCTGGCGAATAACTTCTACTAAGTTGCTAACGGAGGAGCCGGACCAACGCTGGCTGAAAGAATTACCTAGCAACGAGGGTGCAGCGCCCTGCCCAATGATCTCGCCGGGCGAAGTTGAATGGCAAATCACACAGGCACGCTCAAAAGTTATGGCACCTCTATCTGCTTGTGTTTGTGTATAGAGTCCTTCGCCTAACACTTCTCCTCTGGTTATTCCTTCCCGTGCCAGTGCTAAAGAAATCAATTCCGGTGGACTGCCACCAATTGTGAGCGCAATGTGTTGCCGCCCATCCGCCAGGTAAGTCATTGGTGTGCCGATGGCACCACGTGGTAGATCTACCGAGCCCAGCTCTTCACCGGTGGCCTTGTCGAGCGCCACAAGCCTTGGCCCACCATCGCTGCCTCCGGCGGACATAGCAGTGAATAATAATGTCTTGGTGATCAACGGTCCGCCTCTGCCATCGCCCCCCAAGGGAGGAAGATCCAGATCTCTTAAGAGAGGATGATTCCGCAGCCGATCACCATCTCCCAATGGCTTCATCCACACATGTTCACCAGTGTTCATGTCGATAGCCGTCATGCGCGAGTAAGGCGGTTTTAATAGCGGCAATCCCTGGGGCATGCGCGGGCTGTTCTGTCCGCCACCAGATAAACGTTGGGATTCTGGAGCGCCATGGGTGTAGGCAAGCGTGCCGTCCTGGGGTGAATAGAAATTAATCGTGCCGGCTCGGTTGAGAGAGGGCACATAAAGAATGCCGGTCTCGGGATCTACGCCAGCGCCAGACCAGCTGGCGGCGCCCTGACCGGTGGGTCGAAACACCAGGCCGTGGGTATTTTCATCGGCAATCATCATCGGCGTATAAAGCGGACCCAGGCGCCAACCTTCTACAGCATCCAGCGCCATCTGCCGAATCTCCGGTGTGAAATCCACCAGATCATCTTCCACTACACCCTGGTATTCGAAAGGCAGCGGCCAGGTAGGGAAAGGCTGTGTCGGTGACGGAATTTCGCCCGGGATATTAGAGTCGGTTGGCACGGGGCGCTCTTCGATGGGCCAGATTGGTTCGCCAGTCACACGGTCGAAGGCATAGAGAAACCCCTGCTTGCTGACTTGGGCCAGGGCCTTAATGGGCGTGCCGTCCACTACTACATCCAGAAGGTTTGGTGCAGAGGGGAAATCATAATCCCACAGGCCGTGGTGCACTGCCTGAAAATGCCACAGCTTTTCGCCACTGTCGGCATCTACCGCAACAATGGTTTCAGCATACAAATTGTCACCGGGTCGATGGCCGCCATAGTAATCATTGGTGGCGGTGCCGGTGGGCAAATAGACAATACCCAGTTCTTCATCGGCGCTGAGGTAGGTCCAGACATTGTTGTTTCCGCTATTGCGCCAGGAGTCATCCTCCCAGGTTTCAACTCCCTCTTCGCCTTCAAGCGGCACGGTATGAAAGTCCCACTTGTGCTGTCCAGTGCGCACATCCCAGGCTCGCACCCAACCCGGAACTGCTTCCCGATTAATTATCCGGTCGGCCACCGAGGACCCGTGTATTACCACATCCCCTACTACAATCGGAGGCGATTGTACGGAATAGAGCATGGCATTGAGGTAGTCACGATCCTGCCTGTCCGCCCGCGGCAAGGTAGCAGTTAGATCGACACGGCCGTTAACACCAAAGCCCGAACAGGGATAACCAGTCTTGGCCGCAACGCAGATCAAATCGCCACTGCCCGTCCCCCAGAGGATGCGCTCGTCGCTGCCATCCTCACTGCGCCAATAAGCAACACCTCGCTGACGCCAGGTAACGGTCATCGAAGTGGTACCTTCTTCATAGCTCTTCGGGTTATAGACCCAGAGTGTTTGCCCACTGGCAGCATCCACCGCTACACCCTGGGACAGCGGCGTATTGAAATAGAGCACACCATCGATCATCAATGGTGTGGCCTGGAAATTCGAAAAATTCGGCGTGTTCTGGTCGCGGTAGAGATCGTCCGTCTCCGCTTCCAACTGCTCGACCACATTGCCTAGCGACGACCACCACTCACCCCCATCAGCTGTGTTCTTGCTGAGAAATCCATCCACCGACTGCCAACGCCAGGCTATCTCCAGATCGCTGAAGTTCTCACGGTTGATTTGTTCTAAGGGCGAATACTTGGTGCCGGCTTTATCGGCACCGTAGGCGTGCCACTCGCCTTGCGGATGTGGAGATTGTGCATAGACAACAGACAGCGAAATACTCAGCAGGCTCAAGCCAAGAAGTGCAGCAAGACGAGTGAATTTCAGTAAAAAGTGGTGCAAGCAGCGATTAAATGCCATAGCTTTTGTGACCTCTTTGCGAGTCAGTTAAAAACAGACGCCAATGGAGCATGCAGAGCTACTGTACCCCAATTTGAACCACTGGTTAAAGGGAGAAAAGTAATTGGGTTAGAGTAGTTTGATCTGAGAACTACTAATTCCCCATTTAGTAATAGAAGTAGATTGGATAATGAGTCCTCAGGTAGGCGCAAAAACTGCTGGAGCAAATCCAGCAAAAATCGAATTACACTGACTCCTCTGATTGCAGCACGTTTTCCCAGGCTTTTTTTGCAACTGCATGGGCATCATTTTCTATCAGGTTGCCATGAGCCAGGATGATTTTTTCAAAATCCCAGGAAAGAATTTTCTCCAGTGACTTCTTAACTACTGATTTATCTCCCCAACCTAGCTGATACTCGGGAGCTGCTTTCGGGTTGTTCCACATCTTAAACACGGCCTTCCACCAAAATTGCAACAAAAGCCCAGCTTCATGTGTGTAGTTATCACCGATGTTTTCTATCAAATCTACGAGTATGAGGGTCTTTGTTGGTAGATGATAAAATGCGACTTCATTAATAATACGTGTACCGTGAATAACTACCTGTTCGAATTCATTTTCCCAACGGGAATCCGGTCGATTGCCCAGTATCCAGTCGAACTCGAGATCAGCACGTTTGCTTTCAAGACTTGGGCAAAGATAGGTTTCTGCGCTTGGATAGGCAGACTGAAACTCCGCGACATTGAGATGGTGATAGTTTCCTGGTGCGATGATATACGCAACGTCACCCAATTTGGCTAGTTCAGTCTTGAGCTTAGTGCCTAATTTACTCGGGCTGTGTACCCACAACTTTCCATCGCTTAACTTTACAATCGTCATGCGGCTGAACAGATCCATGCCGGCAAAACGGATCGGATATTCGACTATGTAGATTTTGTCCTGAATATACTCTTCAATCTTGTATGACATGGTTTGAATTCCTCCGATCAACAAGCATCAGAGTTTGATTGCATATATTTACAAAGTATTTATCAGAAAAGGATAGATAGCAGCTTGATCTGTGTCAGGGCACAAAGGCGTGCCAAACATGAATATTCTTATCTCATTCCTCAAGCGTCTCATTGACGACCGCAACATGGGCAGCCTGATCAATTTGCCGCAGCGCATCTAGCGCTTCTACAGTCCTTTGTGTAATTGAGTTTCCTCTTCGCTGAGTCTCAGAAATTCAGCGGCGTTATCAAAGAATATGTCCTCTTTCTGCTCCAGTGATAGAAACTCGGCGGAGTTCACCATATTTATTGCCGCATCGATCGTTTGCGGCCAAACCATTTGATCCGTTCCGAACATGATTCGATTTCCAAATCCCGCATTAGATAGCGCCTTAATGTATTCATTGAACTCTTCCTGAGGCAAAACCCACAATGCACCGATGCCAACATAGACATTTGGGTGCGCATACATCAACGCTTTGACGTCGTCTACATATGGCCAGCCCCCATGCATTATATAGAGCCGCAGACTTGGAAATTTTACCAATACGTCTTCCAACTGAAGCGGGTTGGCATTGTAAGTACGCATACCTCCCAGCATCTCAGGCATTATATGGAAGCCATAATTAGGACCGCCTGGAAATATGTGAATTCCCACAGGAATGTCTAATTCCTGGGCTAGCTCGAAGTAAGGCAATTGGGATGGATCGTCAGCCAAAACTCCATCGTAAAACGGCGTCATTTCTGAAATCAGCTGCAGGTTTCCTTCTTGATGCAGTCTTCTCAACATCTCGATTGTGCCACTCGATTTTCCAATCAAAATAGCTTCTGAGTCATTGTCTTTCCATAGTTCCCCGTTAGTGACTACCGCTTTTACTATATTGTGCTCACTCAGCTTACTTAGCGTTCTTTCTCTTTGCTCAGCAGGCGAAGCCACACCATTGAAAGTTTCACCCCTCAAGGTAGGTGGATGGGTCATGCCGAACATGGGATTGCTGTCCGTATATGCATGCAGGTGCATGTCTATTATCGGTCCTGTATAAAAGGATTGAGACATAGAAGCACAGGTGAATAGAGCCAGGAATGTTGTCATGAGAATTCTCATTTAAATAGCTACGAAAAATCCAATTTATCGAGTTCTTGCAGATTGAAATTGTAAAAATCGGAACTCTTTGCCATGTCCCTTAGAAATTGTGTCGGTGTTATTCGAGCAAATTGTTTGAAGTCTTTGATGAAGTGAGACTGATCATAGTAATCATGTTTTGCAGCAATCCGCGTTAAAGACTGTTCATTGTTATTGTACATACTTAGAGCAGCCTGATTAAACCGCATTAACTTTTTGAAGTAATTTGGACTCAAGCCTACTTGTCTAACGAACAGTTTAGTTAATCCGCGGTTTGAAAGGCATGCAATCTCACTCAATTTATCCATACTGATGTTTTGAATATTTCTTAATAGGGTAACTGCTGTTGTTACCCGCTTATCGATACAGTTGGGTTGCATCTGGCTCAGGATAAAATCTTCTGCTGCCTCAAATTTTGAATTGAGATCTGCCGAGGAAAGCAGTTTGTCCCTAAAAGACTCGATCTCACTTGCTCTAAACAGTAAATCACAACTTAATATCTTGTCTTGTATTTCATTCATTGGAATTCCTTTGAAGTAATACATTCCAAATGGACTGAACTGTATGTTTAGAAATTTGAGGGAGTTATTGCGTTTCAAAGCGACCGCACTGCTGCAAGATGCGCCAAGCATTGAAAATTCTTGATCTGTGTTAAATGAAAGTTTTTCACTAGACAAAGAGATACATAGGTTGCTGGTACCGTTCGGAAAAATAGCAATCCAATTGTAATTTTCAATTTTAGAATCCAATTCGATGTACGCAATGAAATTGACAATCTGTTTCAGTATGGGGTTTTTCGGTATGTGAATTTTCTGATTCATTAATTGTCAAACTCCCATCAGGTCCAGCAAATTATTCAGTGCATTCAAACTCGAAAACACCACACAATTCTGTTGATTGCAAAACTGCCTCAAGCCTAATTAGTTGACATTATTTGATCAAGGCGCTCTAACTGATCCTGGAAACGAAATTTTCTTTGATCATCGGCAAAATTCCTAAGCACCGATTCTCGTAAAGCGCGAGCTTCTTCTTGTCGCCCAATGCGCCAAAGAATGCCAGCTTTCTCCAGTGGGATGCGCCATGGTTGAGATGTTTGATCTAACTCGAGCGCCAGATCGTAACGCAACAGCGCATCATCGATTCGATTAAGTGGAAGTAAATTTCGTGCAACCAGCAACTGAAAGATGCCCGGGTGGGTCGGTTCCAGGTTTAAAGTGGGATTTTCAAAAACTGCGTCGAGTAGCCCTAATACTACGATTGGTGAAACGGATTCACAGCTTCCAACGCTTGCTACAAAAGTTAAACGAGCCAGGTCAGACATGACATAGTTACTAACGAATGTAGACTTTAGCAATTCACTAAGCCTTAAACGCAATTGAGCTGCAGCTTCCGGGCTGCTGCAGTTGTAAGTTAACTGTTGCATTAGAATGTCTGCACTTTGCGGATTGTTTGCGGCACCAACTTCCAAGACTTCATTGGCCCGTTCAATATCATTATTTTGAGCATAGGTCTGCGCCAACAATGAAACCGAACGCACGGAGTTGGGTTTAGATTCCGCCAGGTGTTGTGCCAGCAATTCTTCATCTGACCATGTTCCGTTTCGACTCCAGGTGAGCGCCGCAAATAGCAATAACAGAGCAGCAAGAGGGATCGGCTGAATTTTAGTGTTTGGCAATTTCGCAGCTAATTCGTTGATGACAAAGACTAAGATCATGATCGGGCCAGCAGCTGCGAGATAGTTTCGATGCTCCCAGATCATTTCCAGAGGCAGGATTGTCGATTCGACAAGGTGTGCAACCAGAAACCACGCTAGCCCCAATCGCACAATCGCATGAATGACTTTCGAAGCCATTATCATGACTAAGAATGTAATCAATGAAGCAAAGCATGCGAGAGTTAACAGAGTTGGCGAGCGCACCACGGCGAAGTCGTCATGGAAGAGACTTAACTCGACCAAGCCGGGCAACACTATCTGCCCAAGATAGAAAACCAATGCATGAATTTGTGTGTACAGGCGTTCCAGAAGATTGAAATCTCGCATCGCATAACCACCGAGTAAGGTGTCGTTGGCGATAATGAGCAGCAACAATGCTGATACAGAGCCGATTCCACAGATGATCCACCAGAACAATCGAAACTGATTCTTTTGTGATACCCCGGGGTGTGGCTGCAATACGATCCATTCCAGTAACGGCAGAAAGACCAGAATCAGAACGCCATTTTCTTTCGCAAGTATCGCAAGCGGAGTAGCCACAAAAAAACTGGCGAAGATATAAACATAGCCGTGAAGACCTTGACCCGGTATTGCTAATCTTCCTCGAAGGTAAAACCACATGCCCAGCAACATGAACAAATTGCTGAGAATCGCCATTCGTTGTACGGCATATAACACAGTGCTAACAAGCAGTGGATGCATGAGCCATAAGGCGCAGCACCATAGAGTCATTGTTAGTGCTTTGTTGTCGTTTCGACCTGTAAGTGCCACAAAGACAATTTTCAGGACAGAGAACAACGCTACACCTGTTATCAGATGGAGAAATAAGTTCGTTAGTTTGAAGGCAAATGGCGACGCGCCAAACAATAGAGAAGTTAGACTAAAACTAACTATGGATACGGGTCTACCAAAAAGGCCGCTTTCATTGGCAGCGGCAATCGCGAAGAGCCTACTAAGATCCCATTCGGTCATCAAGGTCGGGGAAATGTTGTCGAAATCATCGAAAACGAATGGGCCGAAAAGACCCTGATAATACAAGAGCGCGCAGCCAAGCAGAATGACCAGCAAGCTACTTGCTGGCATAAGCTGTTTATCTCCATCTCTGGTTAGCATGACGGTCTATTCGAGCCTGATTGCATTTTACGGATTGAGAGAATTTGGTGTGCTCTCAATGAGTATAGAAGTCCCATGTTCCTATGTCTATCGACTGGATCACCGGGCCGGAGGAGTAATTGCAATTTACTATTTCGATTTCAGATATTTTGAAATCAATTGAAGGATTGAATCGAAAATGAAATTAGTTCATGAGTGGATGAGTTTTGATTCGCTACTCTTCACACTCCCATCAGGTCCAACAAATTATTAAGCGCATTCAAACTCGAAATCACGGCACCTTCCTGCCAACCTTGCAAGTAAGTAAGATGGTCGCCGGCGAATAGGAAGGGTCCATCTGGCAGTTGCAATAAAGAAGAAGGAGTAGAAACGCTCCAGCCACCTAAGGAGTAAGGAACTTTTGCCCATGCTACCGAAACACCTGCACTGAGATTCTGGCGATACTGTGGATGCACTTTTTCACCCCCTGCCAGGGCAAACTCGATACGATCACTAATAGAAAGATTCTGAAAATTGGTGGCATCGGTTCCGCCGAATAAATAACTACCGACAATAATTCCTTTTTCCTGACCAAATCCCCCCGATGGATACCAAATTTGTAGGATTTCCGGATCGGTCCAGGATATTCCACCGTAAATATCATCTTCGCTTTCCCAAAAGCGTGGAGACTGGAAGGCGATCTTGGTCGGATTAGCGTATTGCACTTGGGCGATTGCGTTTGCAGCAGCAGGACTAAAATCGTTGGGTATGTTACGTAATACACTAGGAGGAATAGCGACGATGGCGTAATCAACTTCTGCCGCACCTTCCATGCCATCGGCTCGGCCTTCAATAAGAACTCTGCTACCGGAGCGTCGAATCGCAGTGATTTCTATGCCGTAATAAGCCTCTTCGACTACCTCGTCGGCGAATGCCTGGGCAATCTTATCCATACCGCCAACGGGCTGCATCATGGTCGCTGATTGATTGATGCTCTCACTGAAGTTAGGCGTAAATGGCACGGAAGTATCGAAGAAAAAATCATCAAGATTTAATGCAGGATTAGCTAATCCCGGAGTCAATCCGCCACTGTCTTCCTGCAATCCGCCACGGGTCGAACTAATGAAAAAATTACTCAAGGAAAGATCGCCGTAGTCTCGGAGCACGTCGAGCACTGCATTCTGTTCGGAGAAACTGATGTCGGAATCGAGCGCCCCGGCATTGAGTGCTTTGGACAGGAGTTCCGCGATATAGCCGCGTATCGCGGTTTTAACTTCTCTTGCCCGAACCGGCACACCACCAAAGGCGGACGAATTGTGAATAAAGGCACCGGGGTTGTCGTTCACCAGCGCCTGCAATGGAACGCCTAGCTCACGACAGTAGCTGAGCAAATTACAATGAGTCTGGGAAATGCGCGCAGGCCCTGCGTTGAAATAAAGCTCTTCCTCATTGTCGAAATTACAATTCTGTTGACTGTCTATTTCGTCAACAACAGAGCCTGACCTAATGGTATGGCTTCTTCCTCCAGGCCTATCCCGCGCTTCGATGAGATAGAAAGGGAAGCCTGCTTTCTTCAATTCATAAGCTACGCAAAGTCCGGCGATACCCCCGCCAAGAATTGCGACTGTGGGTTTCTCTACATTGCCTAGCAGTTGCGATCTTTCATTCCATTGTTGGCGTGTTGATCCCGCTTGCGCTTCGCCGCTAACCAGCAGGCCCATACTGACCATTGCCTGGTAGACTGCAGCCGTTCCGCCAATTTCACCAATCTTCTGCAAAAATTCGCGGCGACTTTGCTTCGTATTTTCTTCTTGCATGAAGTCCTTTACTGACTTTTCATCACTGAGACGATTATCTAGTACGCTATAAGAATAAACAGGTACAAACTGATTTTTCTTTCACACACACTGTAAAAAATTTCTTACCCTGTTTATCACCTATTTGTTAGCAATGTAACTTTCCACAACCTGTTCCAGTATTTGTAAAGGCATCGCCCCATTGCCAATAACGGCATCATGAAAATCGCGAATATCATAGAGATTTCCTAGCTCGCTTTCGGCGCGTTCTCTCAGCTCAAGTATTTTTAACATGCCTGTCTGGTAAGCCGTCGCCTGCCCTGGCCATACACTATAGCGGGCAATGGAACCGGGAAACCCAACATTCGCTATATGGTATTCATCTGCCTGAGTCCAGGTCCAACCCATTACATGAATTCCAGTATCGACCACCAGCCTTGCCGCTCGCATCGCTTCAAATTGTAATCTTCCCAAGTCGCCGTATATGTCACCTTCATACCAACCCAAATCTTTTGGCAGTCTTTCGGCATAGAGTCCCCATCCTTCTATATAAGAAGTATTGTTGTATTTACGCCTGAATGTAGGCAGGTCTAATTCGTTCGCCAGTGCGATTTGCAAATGGTGTCCAGGTATTGCCTCATGATAAGCCAGTGTTGGCATGGTGGTATAAGGTTGATCGGTCTCGGTATTAGCATAAAAAGCACTTGGCCGAGAACCATCATCTGATCCTCTGATATAGAAACCACCGGTAGGCCCGCCGATGACTTCGACTTCCTGTTCGGGAACTATGCGAAACGATTCAGGTAGTCTGGCATAGGCATCGTCAATTATCTGTTCATAAAGTGCCTTTACATTTCCAGCCGCAATGAAACCGCCGTCCTGATTTACGCGGTCGAATTTCTGAGCAAGAGTTTCCGACTCTGGATAAGCAAGCTGTTGAAACAAAATGTCCATTTCAGCATTAATACGTGCCAGCTCAGATTGACCGAGCAAGTGAACCTCAGCTGCATCCATGTTACTAGACGTGAAGTAGCGAAGGGTAAAGTCATAAAACTCAGCGCCTCCATCGAACTGACCAAATCCTATTGCAGAGGGCGCTATATTCAACAGACCTAGCATACGTGCAGAAAGAAGACTGTAGGCAGGCAAAACTTGCTGTTCAACCACGGTCAGCATTTGTTGTCTGAGAATCTCTTTTTCGTTTTCGCTTATGTCGATGAGAGTTGCAAGTTGTTCATCGAAAGATTGGTAGTAGCTGGTTGTTGCCGCGCTAGTATTAGCCATTGCAGCTACAATACTTTGTGACCACCCTAAAGTAGAACTTGGTTCTACGATCCCTACATTTCTTCTCGCGATTAGCAAATCATAGATTTGTTCAAATCTTCTGCCAATCTGATTGAGCAGCACAAGATAGAGTTGCGCTTCACTTACATTATTAAAGGTGAAGACATTGGTGAAAAACGACTCTGTACTGCCTGGCCATCCAAAGAAACCGTAGGTACCTGGATATTCGAAATTACGATATTCAGCCCACTCCAATTCAGTTTCCAGGAAGGCGAGATAGATATCGTAAGACAATTGATCTTCTTCGTTTAGCAATTCCCTGTCGTAGTTCGTCAGAGTTTCGAGGATCAGGTTCTGTACATCGACAGTTTGATAATAGTAGTCGTCTGAAATACTAAATAGTTCTGCAGTCGCAATTTCTATATCGTCGAAATCACCATCAGCGATCGCATTTTCAGGATCTCTCGCTCTAATGATTGAATAAGATTCTTCTAAGAACTCCGAAAAGGACAAACTGCTTAGCTGCACACTCACAGAATCTAACAATGCCGAGGTTGATTCAATTTGATAAGCAGGAATGGAATCAGGAAGCAGCGCATTATCAAGGGTCGAGTCGTTGGCGCAATCTGCATTTAATTCGGCCCCAGAAAACTCAAATACTAATTCTTCAGTAGTATCTGCCAACTCAGTGAATGTCACACGGTAGGTATCGCTTTGGTAGAGAAGACAATGCAGCGTGAGCTGTGCGCCTTGAACTAGTGCCGATGCGTCAACTTCGCTGGTCAGCAGTAAATTCTTGTTCACCAACTGCCAATTTGGCTCAGCAAAGATTAGTGCTGCCGAATAGGTTTCAGCTTCATCCTGGAGTGTTGAAATATCAATGGATAGATCCGCATTTACCGAGATAGTCGATTGTGCAACCCCATGGGATGGAATGCCGAGAGCAATTAGCAGAATAGCGAGAGTGATTAGGGCTTGAAGTTTGTGCATCCACCGATTGTATAAGATATAGAGGAATAGAATTGTTATTCTTCGATAGGATTTCCTAAATATAATTCTGTGGCAAACAAATACTATCTATGTTTTGTAAAAATTTTTCGCCAAGCATAGTCAAGGAGCAATTTAGGAATATCTGACATGGATGGGGAGCGGTAACCAAGTCTTCTTTGCACGGCAGTTGATCCTAAATCATTCGCAACAACCCGCAGAGTCTCGGGGCAGAAGCAATAGCAGCGCACTCGAGTGATAACGCCATCCAACTCTTCCAGTCGATGCACTTCGTTAAGGCCCTCTACACCATTCAAAGTTCTATAACCCAAGACCAATAGCTCTCCTTCATAATCCACGAGTTTCCAATTAGGCTTGGTTCCAAAATCCAATGACGGCATTTCCATATGAGCATGCCCAAAAAAGCTCTTGGATTGCTTAAAACTGTCAGTTTCTGCACCACCAACCAGTTCAACTTTGAGATTTGTGGAACAAATCAATTCCAAAGTGTCCAAATCATTAGCGATTAACGCTTGGAGAAATCTCTCTACCAATGCTTTAGAGGGCACAGTGAAGTTTGCTGCTGGTTTGTTCCGCTTGATTCGATCACGTCCTCTTTTTAAAGCTGACTTAACTGCTCCTTCTGTCGTTTTTAACATAGAAGCAGTTTCGCTCAATGACATGTCAAATACATCTTTAAGGACAATTGCTGCTCGTTCTTGAGGATGGAGGTTTTGCATTAGTTCTCTGGTTGCAGAAACGAGTTCTGCCTGAATAGAAACATCATGTGAGTTATTCTCTTCTTCATGGCTCTGCAGCTCCATCCATGCGAGCTCACGACCAACTCGACGCATTTTGTCGATCCATAGATTGGTTGCAGTACGAATGAGATAGGCTCTTGGATTATCGAGCTTTTCATCTGTCTTTCCCAAGAGGCTAAATACCTTCATATAAGTTTCTTGTGAAAGGTCTTCTCCTTCCCAGACGTTCCCAGTCAATTTACAGCAGTATTTATGCAAGTCATCTCGAAATGGAGCGAGGGAATCAAGAAATTGTCGCCAGGGCTTCCGAACCTTTTTTTGTACTGGAAATCTGTTCATTAGACGCTTCACTTTATGCTTATAGATGAATGTATATACAATGGACGTCTGAGAAAGTACAAAAGATACTTGAGAATCTTACTTAAACAGGCCGCTTTATAGTTGGCGAAGCTTAAATATGATGCACCTATGAACTGGAAAACAGAAACAGATGAAATTGCACGTCGTCGTGAGCTAGCACTTGAGCAAGGCGGAACGGATGCGATTGCTAAACAGCATGGCAAAGGGAAACTAACTATTCGGGAGCGGATCGATAAGCTGCTGGACACCCGCAGTTTTGAAGAAGTCGGCCCCACTGCAGGTGCAGGAAACTATGCCGAGAACGGGGAGCTCATAAGCTTAGATCCGGCTAACTTCGTGCTCGGTTTTGGTAAGGTCGAAGGACGAAGAATCGTCGTTGGCGGCGAGGACTTTACCATGCGCGGCGGGTCGCCTTCCCCTGCAGGTTTGCGCAAAAGCGTCTATGCCGAAGAACTCGCTGTGCAATATAAGCTGCCGCTGGTGCGCCTGCATGAGGGATCGGGTGGCAGTGTTGGTGGTACCGGCGGCAAGGGTGCGAGTTTGCCTGGGCCGGTTAATGCGCCAGCACGATTTCGCTCAGTTGCGGAAGCCATGGCGACAGTACCCGTAGCGACTGCAGCACTTGGCGCTGTAGCGGGCCTTCCCGCCGGCCGGCTGGTTGCCTCACATTTCTCAGTTATGTCAAAAGCGACAGCACAGATATTGACTGCTGGCCCAGCAGTAGTAGAGCGGGCGATGGGTGAGAAGAAAACCAAGGAAGAACTTGGTGGCTGGAAAGTACATACCAAAAACGGCACGGTGGATAACGGCGCCGAGAATGAAGCGGAGTGCCTGGCTGAAATCCGGCGCTTTCTTTCTTATATGCCTGCCAATATTGAGCAGCTGGCACCAGTGAACGATTGTGATGATCCGGTCGATCGCGCCGACGAAGCATTGCTCGATATTGTGCCCCGCGAGCGACGGCGGGCCTTCGATATGCGCCGTGTCATTAACTCGGTGTGTGATCAATCGAGCTTCTTCGAAATGGGTGCCGGCTATGGCCGTTCCCAGATCACCGGGCTCGCTCGCTTGAATGGTCAGCCAGTAGGTGTCTGGGCAAACAATTGTAAATTTCTTGCCGGTTCGATGACTGCGGACGGAGCACATAAGGCACGGCGCTTCATGGAACTTTGTGAAACCTTCAGCCTACCTATCATCAGTTTGGTGGATGAACCCGGTTTCATGATTGGTAGTCAGGCTGAACGAGAGGCGACTATCAGACACGGCACATCTGCGGTTCTTACCGCAGCAATGACAACCGTGCCCTGGGCATCTGTAATGATTCGGCGTTCCTTTGGTGTTGCCCAGGCTGCTCATTACGGACCTGAAGGATATGTACTTGCCTGGCCATCGGCAGAGAGCGGGCCCTTACCTGTTGAGGGAGGAGTTGCAGTTGCGTTCCAGCGAGAAATCGCCGCGGCGCCCGACCCCGAAGCGCGACGCAAAGAGTTGGAAGAAGAATTGGCGGCGAAGCAATCTCCTTTTCCACGAGCGGAGGCACTTGGAGTGCATGACCTGATAGATCCTCGCGAAACCAGAATAGAACTTTGTCGATGGATCGATCGTATTCAACCATTGCTTCCAGGATTACTCGGACCGGCAAGATTTTCCGTTCGTCCATAACCACAGTAGGGGATTATTAAGGCATGACAAAGATCGAATTGGAAACAGGTGGATCGGTGTGGAAAGTGCTGACAAAACCAGGTGAGCGAGTAGAAGCTGGTGACACTCTATTTATTCTTGAAGTGATGAAAATGGAAGTTCCCTACGAAGCTCCCGTTTCCGGAGAAGTGGCAGCAGTTCATATCGCTGAAGGTGATGCGGTAGAAGAAGACCAGCTTGCCGTAGAAATTGCAGAATGATGTTAAATAAGGACGGATTTATTATATAGCTCTGAACTAAAAATCAACTAAACATACCTGGCTCTTTTTTATTTCGTTCTATCGGTGGTTAATTTCGCTCAAGAAACTTACAAGCAGGAAAAATAATTTATGTTCTATCACGTAATGGTCGGCACAACCGATACTGAAAAAGCCATAGAATTCTATGACACGGTGCTCGGTGCGCTCGGGTACGACCCTGGTGTTGTTGACTCCAAAGGCCGCGCATTCTACTTGAATAAATACGGAACATTCGGCGTCGGGCTGCCGATTGATGGCGCACCAGCCAGTCATGCCAATGGAGGGACAATCGGCTTTCGCGCCGAAACCACTGAAGCAGTAGACGCATTTCATGCAGCCGGAATAGCCAACGGGGGTGAAGCCATTGAGGAACCGCCGGGTTTGCGCAAAGGCATTTCCGCCAACTTATATATTGCCTATTTACGTGATCCGGACGGCAATAAGATCTGCGCCGTACATAGACAAGTTAGCTAGAAACATGCACAAGAGCCAATATCTTAGCACCAACAAAACGAATTGGTTTCTACTTGGTCTTATGAAAATTCACGCTCTTCCCACCAGGGAAAAAATTCCGGCATATCATTGCTTACCTTAAGTGGAAAGTTAGCTGGCCGTTTCTCAAGAAAAGATTCAACACCTTCTTTTACATCAGCCGATTTACCGCAGAAGTAAATACCACGTGAATCAACCTTGTGCGCTTCCATCGGGTGATCTGCTCCAAGCATTTTCCACATCATCTGCCGAATTAATGCCACTGATACCGCAGAGGTATTGTCAGCAATTTCTCGAGCAATGACTTTGGCTGCTGACAGCAAATTATCCGGCTCATGAACACTTCGCACCAATCCACCGGCCAATGCTTCATCAGCTGGAAACACACGGCCGCTATAACACCATTCCAGTGCCTGGCTTATGCCAACCACTTTCGGTAAAAAATAACTGGAACAGGCTTCCGGCACTATGCCCCGTCGGGAAAATACAAAACCAATCTTTGCTTCTGTAGAACAAAGCCGAATGTCCATCGGCAATAACATCGTGGCACCGATGCCAACGGCCGGGCCATTAATAGCGGCAATAATTGGTTTTTTACATTCGAATAAACGCAGTGTTAAACGACCACCACCATCGCGCTGCAATCCATCTTCACGATCATCGCGGGCGTCGGCATTAAAGGTATCACCACCTTCTGATAAATCAGCACCGGCACAAAAACCTCGACCTGCTCCAGTGACAATGATCGCGCGGACATTGTCATCGGCATCGGCCTTGTCGAAGGCATCAATTAACTCGTGCATCATGCCGCGGGTAAATGCGTTTAGCACTTCAGGCCGATTCAAAGTTATTGTTAAAACGTTATCTTCCAGGTCGAAAAGGATTGTAGAGTAATCCATGAACAGCTCCGATTTACTTGACTAAAGTTGATAACCAACCCTAATAATCCCCCAGAACATTGTCTACTGCCAACTGTTGCTTCATTGAAACTTTTCGACTACAAAACTTCTTGTTTCTAGCTCTGACCCTATTAGCTTAATTGGCAAACAGTCTTAAAAATTGAAGAAAAACAGTATAGGATAGCCCTCCCCTAAGAAACTGAGAGCAGCTTGATCGAATCGAGCTGAACCCCCTATTTTCCCTATGATAATCATTATTCATGAGAACAATGAATGGATTGAACCATTCGAGACTGCCCTGCAAAAGCTCAATATTGAATACCTGATCTGGTACGTACCGGATATGAGTCTTGATCTTTCCAGTATCCCTCCCGAGGCGGTTTATTGGAATCGAATGAGCGCTTCCTCCCACACTAGAGGTCATCGCTACACACCAGAATTGATGGCTGGAATTCTTGCCTGGTTGGAACGTCATGGCAGAACAGTTGTTAATGGGCCTAAAGCGCTGGATCTTGAAATCAGCAAGATGCGTCAGTACCAGGAATTGGAAAAGCTTTTGATACAAACGCCAAGAACTTTTTGTGCAATTGAAAAAGATCAGCTGCTTGCCGGAGCAGAGCAAATTGGTTTTCCTCTGATTACGAAACACAATCGTGCAGGCAAAGGTCTCGGTGTAATGAAGTTCGATAATCATGCTGCGTTAAAAGATTATCTTTATGGTGATTACTTCGATGAGTCTCCGGATGGTATTACTCTATTGCAGGAATACATCGATGCACCCTCGCAATCGATTTTTCGCATGGAATTCGTTAACGGAAAATACTTGTACTGTGTGGAAGTTGATACTTCACAGGGTTTCGAGTTATGTCCGGCTGAAGCTTGTGAACTCGATTCCAATTGCCCGACCGAAGAAGCGAATAAATTTAGGATACGGGATGATTTTCTAATCCCAAATATTGATGCCTATGAAAAATTCTTACAGCAGAACGATATCGGCATTGCAGGTATCGAAATAATTTTTGATGCGAATGGTGAATATTGGACTTACGATGTCAACACCAATACGAATTACAATCCTCAAGCTGAAGCGATTGCCGCCCAAAGTGCTCCAGAAGAGATCGCCCGTTATTTGTCTTCGCTAACTTCGAAAACAGAGTGCATGGTTTAGGGTTTAAACCACCCTTAAAGTTTCAATTGGTTGAATGCTGAGCAACTTGATTAGGTTGATTTTCGAAACGGACCCATGTTCTGCTAAATTGCCGAACGTCTATGGTTAGAATCAACCGCACCTCCATATGCTTGGCCTTCGACTAAGCTATGGCTGTGCGAATTGCTCCAAGCAGTTTTGATCACCAATGACCACCAACCCTAATCCGAACATAATCCCTCAAGTTTACTGCGTTTTTTCTCAAACTCCTCAAACATTAGCTAGTCATCGTCGTCATCATCTTCACCATCGTCGTCGTCGTTCTCAAGAACTGGCGATGCTGCGAATTGCACTGCAGCTTGATCGTGCTCTTGCATGAGAATGCTATTTACTAGTTCGGTGCCACCTTGAGTAGCCAGTGGCTCATCCGGGGAACCAACTATGACATTTTCAGCCGGTTGAGCTGATGTCAGCAGTTGCACATAGGAATCTCCTACCACAGACGCAGGAATCGCAGTCTGGAATGCAAACCGATAGAGGTCCAGACCCTGTTGCAGGATCGGATTGGACGGTGCATTTCCATTTGCATCGACCGGCTCAGTAAAGACTGGATTCGTTCCATCTACAAGCCCGGTATTAATAAGGAAAGGATTGATGGTCGAAACTTGTATATTACTGCCGGAGAGATTTAAAAAGATACGCAGATTGTTTGCGTAAGCTAAAAGTGCGCGTTTACTGGCGGAGTAAGTTGCAAAGAAACTGAGGCCTGCATTGATTTCACCGAATTCCGTGCCGCCAGTCAGATATCCTGCACTTGAGACTGTAAATCCAATGCGTGCATATCCTTGCATTGCCATGTGAGGTAACAGAGCATTGGTAACCCGAATCTGGCCGTTGTAATTGGTTTCCATGCCCAGTGCTGTTTGCTCTGTATAGAATTGCGCCGGATTCGGAGCAATAGGTGGCGGTACCAAGGTACCGATAATGTATCTGCCTGCGTTGTTGATCAAAATATCGATTTGACCAGGATAGGACGGATGATTGAGTAGCGCGTCGACAAAGCCGTTGACTGAAACACCTGATGTGACATCGAGATCAAGCAGGTCAAAATCTGGCGATGGATTTGGTACATTACTCACATTTCGCGAAGTGCCGATCACGGTAGCACCTTGTGCAGTGAGAGCTTCAGCCGTCGCCCGACCTATACCTCTGGATGCCCCAGTTACTACTGCAAATTTTCCGGCGAGATCAATTTCGGGAGAGAAATCATTTAGTGGGTAATACCTTGGACTAAGGTTTAATTCACAGCTGAGTATTTCATGGTCATCGTCGTCGGCGTGAATGGTCGCTCCAATTCCTGCAGCAGCAAGTACGCTGCCATTACGCAGAAGAACTCGTCGCGAATATTTCTTCTTAGATTTTGATTTTTCATTTTCCGCTTTTTCATTTTCTTTAATCATACTGAATCTCCTCGGTCATCAACGTGACAAGCCAAATTAGTGCTAGCAAAATTTCAGACATCTTATGGATATTCAGGACTTATAAAACAATCCCGATGACGCACCCTTACTGGAGCAACTACTCTATGCTATGGACTCGAATAATTGTATGGTTGTTCTGAACCATGTATTTCCATACAGCGAAAACACTCGAATCTTGTCTTACCTAATAGGAAGCTGATTTTTTCGAGACTATAGTTTCAAATCAATCTGACACCTTGGATTCAAACTTTGTAAATTATTCTGCTTGTTACTATTCGATGCTAATAATGAGGTCTGTCACCTAGTGACTTTTGAGCTGTTCTTGTATGGATCAGATTGTTGATTGTTCTGTTATCAAAGATTGGATTCAGCAGGCAAACTGGTCGATATAAGGAATTAGAATAGATTGATCCTATCTTTATGCTAAAAACTAACTACTCAGAACCCCTTTTTTCCTCTGATTCTGCCCTATTTTGTCCCTTGTTTATCCATAGAGAATGTTGCGATTAGCCGAAATTAAATTGAGAATGCTGCTGCTGAGAGCTAGTACTGGAATTAGGTGACCACAGTACCCTGACCTCTACTGTTATAATCACTAACCTACAACGCACTGTAAGGAAGACTAAATGACAACTCCCGGTGATCTGTTCACTCTCACACTACTAGCTACAGGCGGGCTTTATATCAGCATGCTCGCTTACTTTAATGGGTTTTTGGGAACGAAACGCAAAAATATCCCTATCCAATGGAACTCGGAACCCATCCTCTGGTATCTAACAATGATGTTTATGGTATCGCTAGTATTCCGGTTTGCCGGTTTCAATTCGTCGGCAGCGGGGCCGGGAGTTTGGTATCTGACCGGCACAGGTCCTCTACTCGTTATCTATATTTATCTAATTCTGAAGATCGCACAGCACGCCGTACTACAGCAGATTTTCTGGATTATGGTTGCACTAAGCACAATAGCCATAACCTATGTGTTAGGAAATATATTGCTCGCTGTATTTGCTGACGCTTCCACTCCGATTCGATATTCCGAACGATTAGCCTTATTGCTGGTATTAATGACAGTGATACTCAGTTTGATTCTATTGTGGTGTTTCCTGGTTTCCATCTGGACTTCATTCTTAAGAAATCGTATGGCCGAGCCTGGTTCTCTGGAGCGCCAAACCGCACAGGGAAGCGTTGTGACAGGAGCGGGCGCAGCGGAAATTACTCTGGCGCCAGGCGCAAACGTCAGTTTCGATTTTGGTATGAGGCATATTGAAGATCATGGTTATAAAGCAGATCTGCGAGTTCATCGCACGAGCACGGAACAAGCCATTAAAGTTGAAGTCAGCAACGACAATCAGAGCTGGGCAGCATGCTATATAGATGAGCAAATTCCCACAGACTACGACGTACCCTATATTGGCAGCCCGTGGCGATTTGTACGCATAGTTAATTCGAGTGACCAAGAACTCCAGATTGGCGAGGTCTATGATTTAGATTAGGCTCGCGCTGAATAATTAGAAATTTGTTTCGATAATAGGAGTCGTTCCATAGAGTTATTCGCGCTTGATTTGTGAATTCGTTTAATCAGGCAGCGAGTCACTAACTCACAATTTCGTCTTGCTGGCAGTATAAATCCGATCAGCCTGACCCAATTGATTGTTGTCTACTACAGCAATAATGCTAGACTTGGGCCTGTCCTCGTATTTAAACGCAGGAATTTCTTGATGCACCTGCTGATTAGAAAAATAATAATATTTGCGATAGTTCTAACATTTAGTTTTTGCCAGTCGGCATTGGCAGAACGCTCGCAAATTGAAAGTGATTTGCTGACAATCCCCCGAGTCGATATCGATGGCGCTCTGGCCTACGAGCTGGTCTTTCGTATCGAATCTGGCGACGAATTCCTGTTTGTGTTGGACCAAGCCAATGATCCGGCCGAAGATACCACCGGTTCGGGCACTTATAATTCAATCGCACAAACTCTCCAGTTAGACCAGGTGGAGCTCGAGAATGGCGAAGTGTATTCCGCCACACTGGAATTAGTATCCGATTCTCCAGAGGTCGATTTCAGAGTACAAAGCGTGGACTTGGTGTATACCGCCTTAACTAACCGAGGCGGCGTGAGACCTGAAACGACTGATGGTGTGCCACACTTCCAGATTAGCGCTGAACCGGTGCCGGACGTTGTCACCGAAATGTATCGGCGAATTTTTAGCCTGCCGGGACTGGAACAGCGAGCAACCTCAGTAAGCGGCACTTTTTCGGGTTCTCAGGATATGTGGGTAAACGAAGATATTGAAATTATTCATCCGGAAGTTTCCCTGCTTGGCCAGCCAATTGGTCACATTCATCCCGATAGCACGATGCATCTTTCACTGGATCCACTTCGGGCAGCCGATGCAGTAGACGCGCGCTGGGCAGTGTTTCATCCCAATGCTGCTCAGGAAGGATGGGAAGGCTATATCTTGATTTACGCACCGCGCTTTATTCACGAACTCGATTCAATCTTCCAGATAATAACGGATTCCTATAACTATCTTACTGGACAGAATTTCCAGGCCACCGATTATTATTAGAACAAACCGCGCACCAAGCCGCAGGCATCAAACGATGTACTCTCACTTGAGAAGGATCGTTTCCTTAACATTTGTGCTGGTATTCTGCATTTCCCACCCAATTCAAGCACAACGCTCTCTAATTGAGAGTGACATTTTAATGGTGCCTAGGATCAATGTTGCTGGATCTGGTGCATTCGAACTGCTCTTTCGTATCGAGTTGAACGACGAATATCAGTTTGTGTTGGAGCAGATTTTTGATGCGGCACAAGGTGCCTCTGTTTCCGGATCATACGATTCCATCTCACAAACACTCGAGTTGGACCAGATCGAACTTGAATCAGGAGAAGTGTATGCGGCAACACTGGGATTAGTATCGCAATCCCCAGAAATTGTTTTCAACTTGAAAGAAGTAGAATTAGTTTATAGGACTTTACCAGCACGTCCCGGTATTCGACCTTTAACAACTAGCGGAATCCCGCACACTCAAATCGGAGTAGAACCGGTGGAAGCCGTAAATTCCGAATTATTTCGGAGAGTTTACAGCCTACCTGAAGTCGAGCAACAGGTGGCAGTCTCTTCTCTGCCTGGCTCCTGGGGGCTGTGGTTAAGTGATAATATAAATGTCGTCCAACCAGATGCTGTTATCGGCGGAAGAGAATTTGCTCATATCCATCCCGATGGCAGTTTACATGCCGCCTTGGAATTTGAGCGGGCCAACGATGCTGTGCACGCACAATGGGCAGTCATGCATCCATGGGCTGGCGATAGTCTTTGGGAAGGCTTCGTATTACTCTACACACCTCAATCTACGGAAGAATTAGACTCAATCTTTCAACTGATTGTCGATTCCTACAACTTTGTAACTGGGCAAAATATTCAAGCAGCAGATTATCCTTAAAGTTGTTTCTAAGGATTGGATTCGGAGTTTATAAACCAGGAAGTTAAAATCCCTTTTCGAAATCTGCAGCAATCACACTTGGAGTTTGTCTTGAGTTCGCAATCAACGAAAAACCTAACAGGAAAATCTGCGTTTCTTTCGCTCTTACAGCAAGAAGGCGTCACGCATCTGTTTGGTAATCCAGGAACGACGGAATTACCGATCATGGATGCATTACCGGATCATCCGGAATTGCAGTACGTCCTCGGATTGCAGGAGGCGACTGTGGTGGCAATGGCCGACGGCTTTTCCCGTGCTTCAGGAAAGTTGACTGCCTGCAACGTCCATGTGGCACCGGGACTCGGCAATGCTATGGGCTCGCTTTATAACGCTAAATTTTACGGCTCCCCTGTTATTCTCACCGCCGGCCAACAAGAACAGGGTCATGGACTGACCGAACCTATGCTTTACGACCCCCTCGTGCCAATCGCGGCGCCATTGGTTAAATGGGCAGTTGAAGTTACACGCTTGGAGGATTTACCACGCATCATGCACCGCGCCGCTAAGGTTGCTTTGACACCGCCGACAGGTCCGGTTTTTATTTCCTTACCTGGAGACATACTAAATGAAGAAAGGCCGCTCAATCTCGGTAGCGCAACGCGAGTCGACACAAGTGCAAGACCAACAGATACAGTATTAGAAGCCGTCGCTAAGCGCGTATTAGCGGCAAAATCGCCAATTATAGTTAGTGGTCACGAAGTGGCGACCCACAACGCACTGGAAGAAGTTGGCAATCTTGCCGAAGCACTTGGCGCTCCGATCTATCAGCAATCTGTTCCTTATGCAGCCCATGCCTATTCAGAACATGCTTGCTTTATGGGAGGTATTCCTCGCGTGCAAGCGCAAGCGCGGGAGCTGCTCGAAGACTATGATCTGATGATTTGCGTCGGTGCTGACGTGTTGAGAATGTCAGTTTTTAGTGAAATAGATCCGCTGCCAGCAACCACTAGTTTAATTCAAATCGGACTGCGTGATTGGGAGATGGGAAAAAACTATCCAACTGAATTAGCTATCCGCGCCGACGTTAAAACTACCTTGCAAGTTCTGGTTCCAATAGTTGAATCTAAGAAAACTTCAGAACGCAATACACAAACTCAAACAACACTCGCCGAACTTCGGGAACGAAATTGGTCTACACAGCGAGAACAACAGCGTGAAGTCTTAGTGAAGTCTGCTGATCTTAACTCGACACCGATCGATCCCGAGCTGTTGATGTTGCAGATTGCAGAATCAATTCCAGCTAACGCTGTAGTGGTGGACGAAGGCCTGGTTTCGGCCGGGACCTTGCTCCGTTATTTAGCAAGACGTGATGCACAAAATTACTATGGGCTTGCCAGCGGTGGAATCGGGTTTGCGGTCGCAGGTGCGGTTGGCATCCAACTGGCACTTCCGGATCGGCCAGTGGTTGCAGTGATTGGAGACGGCAGCTCCATGTATAACATTCAAGCGCTGTGGACTGCCGCTAATCTCGAACTCCCGATCACCTATGTCATTCTAAATAATCGCGGCTACCGAATTCTCAAAGAGCGACTAATCGCCTTTCACGGCAATCACCAATTCATTGGAATGGATTTCCATTCACCGGAAATCGACTTCGTTTCTTTGGCAGAATCGATGGGTGTGAAAGCGAGAAGAATTGAAACTGCAGCCGAAGTGCCATCAGCGCTTAAAGATGCTATTAAAAGCCAAGGGCCAACATTATTAGACATAAGCGTCGACGACGGTTTTGGAAATCGCTAATAACAGGTGTGTAATTGTATTAAACTCTGAAGTCTAAAGCCGCAACTAAACTAAGTATCGAATTGAAAACTATAATTAGCAAAATTATTACGACGATTTTATTTTGTGTGATAGCAAGCATCTACCACGCAGATACCTATCTGACCGCCGATGGCGTCATGATTGATTATGAAGTTGCTGGAACTGGTGATTCGTTTGTATTACTTCACAGTGGCATGATGTCAAGAGAAGATATGCGCACCCAAATAGCGTATTTCTCAGACTCTTACAAAGTAATCGCCATTGATGCTCGAGAACAGGGACGAAGTTCAGCGTCGGAAAATCTAATAAGCTACGAACTCATGGCAAGTGACGTGGTAGGAGTACTCGATAGTCTAGGTATAGATAAAACGCATATTTTTGGTCAAAGCGATGGTGGCATTACCGCGCTGATGGTCGCGCACCTGTACCCAGACCGATTAGATAAACTGATTATCCACGGTGCGGTTTATAATTTCGAGGGCTACCCTGCAGATCAACGCAACGGCTGGTTAAACCTAACGTGGGATGCAGATGATGAGGAGGCAATCGATCCGAATGGCTTTCCCGGTATGGCGATTCGTCATTATTTACTCGGTCGAGAAAACCTGGATGATTTCGAAACGCATCTTCGGGAGATGGCAACTATGTGGGCCACATCGCCTAATCTAAGTACCGAGGATTTAAATAGCATTAGCATCTCTACTTTAGTTATTGTCGGTGATCACTATGATGTTTCAATTCGCCACACGCTAGAAATGCATGAATCATTATCTAATAGCCAGTTATTTGTTGTACCTGGAGCCACTCATTTTATTCACCAGGAAAAGCCAGATTTACTCCATGTAGTGATTCAAGATTTCCTTGATGAGTAAAGTTTTGATAGCAAATATACAAGGGTTTGAATAGATCGGTAGTCTACTCAGCTCCCAAAATCTCTGTTGCTTTACTAAAGTCAGCCTCCAAGGCGGAATTAAACGCTCTACGCACAAACATTGAGAGTAGACTGGAGCTGGATTTGTAAACAGCCGTTACATTCATGATCGTCTGACTATCACCGTTAGCCGTCAATCTGTAATAGACAATCGAATAATCAATCGGGATATCGGCGGTGGATCGTTCCATGTCCGTAAGATAAGCAAAAGAGTCAGGTCGATTTACGCTGAGAAACTGATGCACCAGCATCTTTCCGTCATCCAAATTGACTATCCGATCGGAGCCCACTCCCAATTGCCCGGGGGAAAGAGAGGCTGAATGGTTAAAGGACGCGCTACTTACATCTGCTGAAAAATCTGCCAAACGACTAACCAGAAAATCAAATACTTCATTAATAGGTGCCTCAACGTAAAAAAGTACTTCACTGTCGGGATCGGTAGTAGCTCGCTCAAGCTCCTGCGCGATTAAGTCATCACTTATCGTTTCTGCTGCACTTACTAGAGAGCCAGGTACCACACAAAGGGCCCCGGATAGTATAACTAGAGCAATAATTGTTCGCATTGCATTCTCCTTTTTAGTGTTCTCGGCGATTACTCACATTGACACATTTTTGGAAGGAAAAAACCTTGTGGTTTATCCTTAACATTCTGCGAAGATGCCATCTACTGCCAGAAGACTATTTCCAATATTCGCAATCGCCAATTTTACAATAAAATGAGTATCCGTTTGCACGCTGTCATCAATAAACCAACACAGCTCACCTAGATGCGCGTGAACGTACTAGTGGTTTGTGAATGCGCATATCTGTGTAAACATCGAAACCATTCCAAGTCGCAGAATACATATTGGCTTGACTAACACTCTTCTCAATCGAATTGTAAATACTTTGATACTGACAATGGCATTTCTAACCACAATTGCCATGCACAAAAGCTTTGGTCAAGTAATCAGATTAGCCAGCTGCTTAAATTCGAAAACATTTGCTTGCTAATAACATACTTTTAAATAGGAATAATTGAGAATTGACATTGCGCAAAAATGATTGGTTTAAAAGTATAACTAGAAAGAAATGGAAATCTCTGTATTAAAAAAGCCATAAAGCGATTCCAATCTCGAGAACTATCATCGCATAGTTATCTAGCCCAACTATTAGATGAATTCCGTCGAATTTTTGAGTTACTCAAGACCCTAAAAACTTGCGGTCACCAGCGCATTCACCATCTATACTTGAATTAATCAATAAACTAGTTCGGTTATCGTTTGCCCGCAAATTTCGTGACAATTTTTAGCTCACCCAAAGTATTATCTGTAGCCACGCTCATGATGTTCATGGTTTGCACTAAAGCCTGGGCGCAGGATAACTTAAGTTATCTTGTTGATGCAGTCGATTGGGCCTCGGCGGTGCAAGCCGCAGCGATGGGAGACTCACAACTACTAAGCGATACGATACGGTCTGAAGATACAACTGCCTGGTTACATCTCGAATTAGAAAATAGCGACACCGAAATACTGTACTTTGCGACTTCCGATTTACTCGCTTACCAGATCTATTCGATAGATGATTCTGCAGAACTCGCCGTAGGCGGTGATTTGCTTCCCACCGATGAACGCCCAATTTGGAATCCTGAATTTATGATTCCTCTAGATATTCATTGGGGTAGCGAATTGCTAGTTAAGCTTGAAATCTCCCCCGGATCGCAAGTTCCGTTTCAGTTGTTAACTCGATCTGAAGGATCCTCAATAACAACTGGAAGACTTCTTCGTGATGGTATGTTTTACGGATCGATGGGATTGATGGCAGTTCTCGCTTTGTTTCTTTCAGTATTTTTCCGAGACCAACATGCAGGAAGGCTTTCCGTTACACTGACAATTTGGTTGCTAACAGTTGTTTCAGCGTGGGGATATGGAGATCTCATGTCGAACTCTGCAATCCCAACAATTCTAGTCGCAATAAGCAATCATCTAATCGTTTTGGCAAGCCTAATAACTGCGTGGTTCGGATGGTGCTTTTTACAAGAATCGGCGGCAGGAAACTTTTTTCTAAAAGGATTGAAAGTTTGTTTTTGGGCAAGCTTCGTTTACATGGCAGTTTCTGTTTTCGTTCCAGTGAGTAACGCATCTGCTGCTGTATTTGTAATAGCTACAGGCTTTTTCGGTGTCACCACTAGCCTGATATCTTCGATTCGAGGTGACGCGGCATCTAGATTCTTAGTGGCATCTGCTGCCCTAGTCTCATTGCCCTTCGTGTTGCTTTTTATTAGCCCACCCAGCCAACAAGTAGTGATGGCAATTGCTGTCGGTGCTCAGGTTATGGTCATTTTCGCTGTAGTAAGACGAATCGGTGACCGCATGCGCATTCAGGAAGTTCAGGCAGAAATTGCTGCTGAAAGGCAGCGGTTTCTCGCGAGCATGAGCCATGAAATTCGCACACCTCTAAATGGAATAATCGGATATAGCGAGCTCATCAATGAGGAGCATGAACCTGGAAAGGTAAAGGAATTTCTTGATCATATTTATCAGTCATCAAAGATGTTGCTCAATATTGTTAACGATGTGCTCGACTACGCCAAGCTACGTGAGGATAGAATCAGCATCAGGCCCGAGCCTTTTAAACTAAACAGTGAACTGGAAAGCATATTAACTATCATCCATCCACTTGCAATCAGAAATCAGGTTGATGTCTCAATCGATCTCGATGATGACGTGGCTGAATACATAGTTACCGACCGTCATCGCTGTGCTCAGGTTCTGATTAACCTAATCACTAATGCTGTAAAATTTAGCGAAAAAGGAAAAGTGAATATCCAAGTTCATCAGGCTGATGATTCCCTTTGCTTCGATGTTACTGACAATGGCATCGGAATAGAAAGTGAAGCTCTCGAAAGACTCTTCGATCCGTTTCAACAAGCACAATCGAACGCAGCTAGTCGGTTTGACGG
Source organism: Pseudomonadales bacterium (assembly GCA_012103535.1). Lineage (GTDB taxonomy): Bacteria > Pseudomonadota > Gammaproteobacteria > Pseudomonadales > Pseudohongiellaceae > UBA9145. The sequence continues at coordinate 105,169 of WLWQ01000002.1, read as the reverse complement.
AACCGGTCTCGGGCTCACGATATCAAAACAACTTGCAGAGCTACTAGGAGGTACATTAACTGCTAAGAGCGAACCAGGCGTTGGCAGTACTTTCACCTTGACAATTCCTTATACTGAAGGTGAGTTTACAGCGTCCACGACGAAGCCAGAACTGCACTCCATCGATCTACAAGGACTTCATGTACTTCTGGCGGAAGACAATCCTGTAAACGCTAAACTAGCGACTCATATACTGGAAAAATCTGGCATTTCTGTAGATCAAGCGGAAAATGGAGACGTAGCTGCAACTAAGGCTATGGCTACTGAGTACGACATTATTCTGATGGATATGCAGATGCCAAAGATGTCAGGCACAGAAGCAACAATAAAGCTTCGCGAAAAAGGCTATAGCAATCCGATAATTGCGATGACTGCAAATTCTGCCGATTCCGATAGAGAAGCATGTCTGCAGTCGGGAATGAATGACTATTTATCCAAACCTATATCGAGCAGCAATCTCTTAACGAAACTTGAGTATTGGTCTACAAAATCAGTTGAATAGAAAGGGATCGTAGGAAAAGCATTGCTTTCGACTTCCACAACTAGCAAATCTTCAGCAATAAATTCTGCACATCTTAAATCGACAATTTTATCTTATCTATTGGATTGATGAATTGGTTGCACAGATTACTGAATATCCGCCGAGTTGGTTCGAGAAATTTCGGAGTACATTTACGTAACACAACAAAGGAATCATAGTAATTTGATTCTGACCCACAATCAGCTAATCAAATTATATTGACCCCTTTACTATTTTACTTGCCCTTTATTGTGCAGAAGACTATTTAGTTTTCCGTTGGGTGGGCCTCGCGTTTTTTACAAAGCGCAAGCTTTGCGTGAGGTGAACGACTCGCCAAGGGTAAGAGCAAGAGTATTCAAAGCGACAGCTTTGATCGCGGCTCGAGCGCCACCAAGCTTAGCTTGGTGGCAGGGCCCGGCGAGGCTGGAGTCAAAAAATTACTCTTTGGCCGCGCCATGGATGGCAACCACAGAAATTCCTTTACTGCTCCGTTGGATCAGATCCATCGATTGGAGCTCCAGTTCCGGAAGAGCCAGCAAACAGTCTTCGCCCATCGGGAAAGGTTACTTCTCTACCGTTGGCTTTGTTGGTGCCATCGATAGCTCTATAACCCTGCACCACTAATTCGATTCCTGGAATTACGGAATCTTTTCTCCATCCTCTTCGCACCAAGGCGCCAGGGGGGCCGGCTTCGATCATCCAGACTTCTTCCACGCCGTTGTCATTAACAACTCCTAAGTGCAGCCAGGCATGGGGATTGATCCATTCCATTTTTACAACTTTGCCGCGCAAATTGATTGGCTGAGTTGAATCGAACTCGCCTGAGAAGGCGTGGTGGGCTTGTATCGATGTAAAAGCAAAAAGAGACATACCCATCGCAGCAATTACACTGATTAGTAAACGCATTCGCATTAGCTTCACCTCGTAAATCGTTATTCGGTTAATTTTAATCGCTTAACTATTCTTCGTTAGCAGCTTCTTCCGCTTCACGCGCATCAATCGTACGGGCAGCACTTAAAGTATTCGTCATTCCATAATTGCCTTCGTGACAGGCGTACTCCACGAGTTCGTACTGACTGTCATCTTTGACGAATGTAAACATTCCAGTCCAGGGCTCAGTCCATACTGCAGGATCTTCTACCGTGAATTGATATTCCAGGGTATTAGGCCCAGTACGGGTAAACCGTTGAGTTAACTTCATCTCTTCGCTGGAACCCAGATAAGAAGTTCTACCATTCAGGTTTCTCACTTCTACAACGAGTGTGTCACCTTCCCAGCGACCGTGGGAATCGCCGAGCCAGGTTTTGAGACCATCCCCATACCCTTCGCGAGGCTCGGTGGAAATAACTCTTGTTTCGTGAATCATTTCTTTCTGAATGGCTATGTTGCCCGGACTCTGAATGATCTGCAGACCATTGTTGTAAATACTTGGCATCATCATACCAACCGGACCACGAGTAATGCAGCGCACATAGGTTCCCAAATCTACCGGTGTTCTGGCGCGTTGCGGTGGGATTCTTGGTGGCGCATTAGCAACTACCTGTTTGTATGCCGCTGTTGTTTCCGGCAATTGACCATTAGGCGGATCGACAACCATGGCTATCTGGGTAGAAGGCGCTGTCTTAACATAGCCAAGGGTGGTGTCACGCCATTCTCTGTCGTAACCCCAGATACTATTTAGAGTTCCGCGCTCTCTACGTGCGGCCGCTTCTTCCGGAGTCAATTCACCGGCTTCACCGGCATCGACTCCACGCTGTAAGGGAATACCGTGTGCGGCATCTGCTGTCCAGATTCCTTGTAGATCTGGCTCATCCCAGGGAGTTCTCGGCACTACATAGAGCACGGTAGATTCTGAACTGTCGGCTACAAATTCTTCTTCCTCGATACCTGCCCAACCGGATTCAACTACGGCAATCATTACACCGTCCGGTCCGAGCAAGAATGCTTGCTTGGCATCAGTACGCGCACCATCTGGAACCATAGGCTCCTGCCGAAATTCCACATCGAGTTGATTCATGCGCGCTGCAGCTGCATCCAGGTCGGCCACTTCGAAACCGATATGATCGATAGTGCGACCTTGAGTAATTCCTGGTCGGCCATCGGTGTACTCGGTAGCAAGTAACCAAATGTCATCAAACAACACACCTTCTAACATTCCTTTCAGAATATCCCGTTCGCCATCAAGTACCTGACTATACCAATCGAGCGCTGCTCCAGGATCAACAGAGTTTAGATGGATGTGATGAAAGCCGAGCAACTCTTCATCTTGCACTAATTCTATTTTGGTTCCCCATGGATCGGTGATAAAAGCAATTTTGAAAAGGCCTGGAATATCACGCACTAATGCACCGTCATCGAAACGGATAAGTCTGACACCAGAACCACGGACGCCGACGGATTCGAGCTCGGCCATTTTTGCATCCAGATCGGGTACGGAAAAACCAATATGGTCAACACCCGTCCCTTCGCTCCCGCCCACTGTGCGGCCCAGAAAAAATTCAATCTCGGTGTTGCCGCAAATTACAACATCGTCGCGACCTGCTGCCAATTCGCAATCCAGGTGCTCCTGGTACCAGTTCACTGCTTCGCTGGTATTAGATAAGGCAATATGGATGTGATGCGGGGTTGCGGCGCTGACTGCAAAGGGTATTGCCAGGCCCGACAACAAGATGAACAGATTGGTGGAAATTTTTTCGATTGTGGTACGGCACTTCATGGTGCGAACCTCCGATTAGTTAGTCTTCTATTCTGTTGTGATCTGTAAGTATCTATTTATTTTGTAATGATCAGTTTTAATCTTACTCTACTCTTTATTCTTCTTCATTCTTCATTAAATGGCCGTACAAAATCTCTTCGGAGAACTCGACACATTTGAATTCAATTACGCGGGCATTGGGCTCCAGGCGCCGGTACAACGGCATGCGAATTTGCCAGGGTCGAGTAAACACCGTGGGATCTTCAATAGTGGCCTCATACAATAGGGCATCCGGACTTATTGGAGTGTAGCGTTCAGTCACTACCAGTGCGCTGCTGGCAAAATTGCCTGCACGATCGAACCAGGCTTCTCCATTAAAATCACGGGCATCGACAACCAGGGTATTACCTTCCCATCTGCCGTGAGAACGACCCATCCAGGTGTCCAGGGGCGCTCTTTCTGGATTTTCTTTATCCATATGAATGGTGCGATTCGCCTCCGCATAACCATACACAATCATAATCTTGTCTGTGCCTTGCAGTATCTGGAAAGGATACGGCAGATAGGTCGCTCGGGGTACGCCGGGAAGATAACACTTGGTTTCGGGATCCGCCGTCGGTCGGCCAGCCCAATTCGCCTGTTTCTGTTGCAGCGCAGCTTCCTGGTAGGGAATCTCTCCGCCTACTACTACGCCTGCGCCAGGAGGAACTGCTCCTATAGCGCCCATTTCTGGCAGACCGGCACTCGCCTCATGGTCCTGAAGGTCCCAATGCGCGGTGCCAATTGCCTGCCAGATGCCATTGAGATCGGGATTACCATCCCAGGCCGGCTCGGGTTCATAGTTACCAATTTCCTGGGCATTTACTGAAATACTGGCCGAAAAGACGGCAAGCAGCGCCAGAATAGGCAGGAAAACAGTGGGCTTAAGTCGGATTACCATTAGCGAGCCCCTTCTTTTGTTATTGTGGGATAGATGGAGTTATTGCTTCGGATTCTCCCAGCTAGTATGTGGAGGGTCAAGCAGTGCAAGGATCTGAAAAATGGGGTGAATTCAAAGAGGCTCCATCAATGATGGGAAGGGCCGATTCTGCTTTATTCTCCCTCAATCAATGGGCGAACTGAGTATGGTTTCCCAAATGAATACCGACACTCACAGCTACATTACCGTGTAGAAAAAGTAAGACTCTTGTTATTTTCAAATTTCCAGCGGGAATTTGTACTGGAATATACAGTACATAACAATAAGGAAACAATTTCGAATGGAGAATTTTTCTTTGAGCAATTGCAATAGATTAAATCTTTCCAATCCCTCTAACTTCAACATCGGTCCTGAAAATTTTCTCCAATCTCAGGCAAGCATGAAATTGAGGAACCTAAACGCGAATAAGCCTTCTGTACATTATTTCCACATTTTAGTGTTGCTAGGAATTAACTAACAGCATGCATTGATAGTTCTTCTGGTTTTTTGGGATTGGATACAAAATTTTCGAGCTCGTGGAGCTTAAGCGGTTCCGAAAAAAATCTCCCCAAACCCGAAGTGCAGCCACAGCTATAGAGAAACTTCATGGTGGCTTCATTCTCAACACCTTCAGCGCGAGTAGCCAGACCCTGCTTATCGCATATAGAAATCAATGTACTAACATTAAATTCAGCTTCCACGCTCTTAGATATACTTTGTATCAGCGATGCACAGAGTCGTAATTCATTAACGGGTAAGTGCAGTAATCGCTCCAATTCCGATGTCTCTGGGTTTCTGATTTCCGCGGAGATATTGAAACCGTTAATGCGGAGCCGAGTCAATACATCCAATACCATGACAGATTTACTTGAAACTACCGATTCGGAAATTCCAAAAGTTAATCGATTCGAAGGTATCTCCCATTTCTTGGACAAATTGAGCAGGTAACTTGATAAACCCCCATCCAGAAATAAAGAGTCATCAAGTCGAATAACGAGCCCAAATTCCATACCACGGTCCATCCATGATCTAAACAACCCAAATGTCATTTCCAGCATGGTATGGTCAAACTCGCTTGCCATATCGACTGCACTCAACATCGGCAGAAACTGGTCTGATAGGATAAAAGACTTCCCAGCTTGACCATACCAGTTGACCGAAATATCTACGTCCGACATTTCTTTCCCAGCCATTGATTTAATCTCCATACAAGGCTGACCCAGGATGCGAAATTCCCCTGCGCCAAACAGATTCTGAAAAGCCGTGGAGCTAAAGCAACAAGTTGAGTCCGCTTCATTAAGTAGAGTTTTTTCGACATCTTCAATAAGAAAAGGTTTTTTAAGAGTCCCGACGATATTCAGATTACTTAATCGACCTACTTCACCTGCTGAGGCCAAGGTAGTTTTGTCGACACCACTGATCAGGATTATTTTGGCCTTGCAACCGACTTCCGCAAAATAATGCAACACTTCTACGCCATCATATCCGGGAAGCATTAAATCCAGAAAAATTACGTCTGGTTGAAAGCTTCTGTATGTACTGCCAATAGACTCATAGTCATAGACACAATTGACAGCAAACTTCATGTCCCTGGAAATAGATTCAATAAGGTCTGAAACTGCAACATCATCATCGATAACGAGTAATTTGAGCGCGTCGTTGTTTACCGGTGTTATGTTCATGATGCAACCTTGTCTATCAGCGAATGTGCGACCTTCGGCAATTCATTGGTATCGTAGGGCTTGCTTACGCAGATGACGTTGCCTGACTTGGGAATACTGTCTTTCAATACTTTTTCAGTGTATCCAGTTGCCAACAAGATTGGTGCATTTGGCCTCTTTCTCAATATGCGCTTTGCCATTTCGATCCCTGTCATTCCTCCTGGCATGATGATATCTGAGAAAACCAAATCAATTTCCGGGTGGTTTTTGAATTGTTGCAATCCAGATTTTCCGTCCTTTGCTGTAACCACTTCAAACCCCGCATCAACTAACATCTGAGCAGCCACACTTCGAACATTGTCGTCGTCTTCAACTACAAGGATTGTTCCCTGATACTTGACTCCTGAAGATACAAGAGCAACAACATCTTCTGATTTTTCGGTGGAATTTGTCGCTTGTACATACATCTTGAATACTGTGCCTTTTCCTATTTCACTGCTGACAGTTATGTAACCTCCAGATTGCTGTAAGAAACCATAAACCGTACTAAGTCCCAGACCAGATCCTTTGTCAGTATCTTTGGTGGTGAAGAACGGTTCAAAAATCTGTGACTGCACTTCGTCTGACATGCCTATTCCGTTATCCTGAACTGTCAGCTCAATATATTCAGCACCTGTTTTTGTGGCCAGTGGAGCCCAGTCTGGCCGAATTTTGTTTGCAGAGATATTTAGCTTACCACCTGAATGCATAGCGTCTCTCGCATTAACGCAAAGGTTTAGAATCGCGTTTTGAAGTTGCGTACTGTCAGTTTTGGCGAAGCATTCCTCATCACTAAGACTAAATTCCAAAACTATATTTTCACCAAGTATGCGTTCAAGAAAGCCCTCTATCTCCAACAACAAACCGTTAATGTCATAGGACTCTAAGGTTAGTTTTTGATCCTTAGAAAATCCAAGAAGCCGATTAACCAAATCTGCTCCGCTGCGAGCTGCATTCATTATCTTGCTTATCAATTCCAACATGGACTGGTTTGCACCGGCCTGCTTTCTCAAGAACTGCAAGTTTCCCATGATGACTGTCAGCAGATTGTTAAAATCATGGGAAACGCCTCCGGTGATTCTCCCCATAGCTTCCATCTTTTGGGATTGGATCAATAACTCTTCCATCTCTTTTTGTTTGGTGATGTCTGAAAAACTGACAACAGCGCCAATAATTCGTCCTTCCTTACTAATAGGCCAGCAAGAGAATCGCACTGGGAGTGTTTTCCCCTCTTTACCAATAAACTTGCTGTAAACACCAGTTGATGCAATTCCTTTCTGATAGCAATTCGTCATCGCGTTGGAGCACTCGATATAGACATCTGCATCAACACCACGGCGGAGAATTAGTTTTGAAGCGCGCTCACCTACGATATCGTCTTCATTGTAACCAAGTAAGTTAAGCGCTGATGGATTAACGAACGTAACTTTTCCAATACTATTGATCCCAAAAATTCCTTCTTCAATAGACTCCAATAGCAATAGCCGTTCCTCAGCCGCTGCTCGAAGTTTCTTGTCCGCTAGAATCTTTTCTGAAATGAGGCCTTTTTCCCGAAGATTTTGTTCAACAAGTTGCGTTTCCTGGTGCTTGAGCTTTCTCCTGTCCTGTTTTATTTCCTTCTCAAGGTTGGTATTGGTCAATCCAAGAAAAATTCCGTGGTTTAGCTCGTTACCAATATGCAGTCCAAGGGGGACTATAAAGAAAACATAAGACAAAAACGCTCCACCCAATAGCGCGGCTGCGCCACTGGAGTCAAAATAGAGAAAAACAAAAGTTACAATTACTGGTGAAGCTATAAAGGCTAAATATACTTTCCTGATAATAGAGAGAGAGGCTGCGGCACCGGCAAGCACCCCACATTGCCACAATACAACTAAGCCATACTCAACGAATCCCGTTTCAGGAGGAAGGAAAAACCAAATACAAGACCAGACGAATCCTCCAACCAGAGCTCCCGAAAACACGAAGTACCACCTGGCTTTTAATGTGTTCAAAAATATCCGTGGATTACGATCATTGCCATAGACAAACAATCCGCGTGCAAGACAGGTAGATGCGAGAATTCCATACCAAATGGCAGGTAACCAACTGTCTGTAATTAGAAGCAACGCAACAAACAGATAGGTGCCAACCACCATGTCAGACAGAAGTATTAGAGGTAATTTTTTGAGTATGGAATTAACTTGAGCACGAGTTGCCGAATCAAACGCAACAACTTTGCTGTCAGACACTGAGTCAAAAGGAAACAAGTACTGCCAAACCCCGCTCGTCTTCATAATGAGTCTACATTTAAATTAGTGAATGTTTACGCTGATTACATAAATTCTTTCGATTCTAATATTTTGTTTACTGTATTAAGTTGCGAAATTATCTCAAATAACACATCTGCAAATGATTTCATCTAACTTTAAATGACATAAGAATTGTTATAGGTGGCTACAATCTACAAACTATTACTCAACGTATAACACAACAAACTTTAAGAATCATAATACTCAGGTCGTCAATTAATAAATCGACAAGCTACCAAGTACCTTATTCCTCAGTTTGTCACGTATCCAGTTGACAAGAATGTAGGTATTTTTCCTACTCCCTTAGGCAAGAATTTACTATGAGTTATTTAGGAATTTATCTAGATCAAATTGTTAAAAAGAAAGGCTTCAGCTCAGACACGGAGTTGGCCAAATTCCTTGATATTTCCCGCCAACACATCAGCCGAATAAGAAGAGAAGGGGCAATGAGCGATGAAAAATGCTTGTTGGTAGCACAGGTACTGGATATCAATCCCTTAGAACTGTTTGCGTTGGTTCGAGCAAGAAAATCAAAAACAAAAGAGACTCGGGAAATCTGGATGGAGCTGCATAAAAAAACTAAGCGAGTGAAGGCCTATATCCTTTTAAATAGCAACGAATAGCATGAGCTTTATTTCTGAAAAACAGTATCAGAGTAGATTGACTATATCGAGGAGGTGAGAGAACGAATACTCGATCCTATCAATTATTAGTTACTACATCCGTAATATTTTTCATATTGAATCGCAAACAATATAGATTACTTCATCTTCTACCGGAGAATTTTGAAGAGAAGTTTCCTGTGGGATTACCACGGGAACAACAGTGATAGATTTTTTAAACAAAAAATCTTTCTAAAGAATCAGCACTATTTTAATTTTCGGAAAAGTTCTCCGATCAAAATACTCGACCTTGTAAAATTCTAGTTGCTACCACCTGAATATTTTCCAGTATGAAATCTTACTTCCAGGTAGGTTACAACTCCTTCTACCGAGGTATATTGATGCGGCGTACCCTGTGGAATAACAATTGTATCTCCTACAGTTACGCGCTGGGCATGACCACCTTCGATATTTGCCGACCCTCCGCCGGCAGGCCTGACCGAAACACCTCCTGTAACGAGTACCCCTGCACCTTCGGTGATGAAATGGTATTCGGTGGCATCGGCGTGAATAATTGCTCCAGCACCAGTTGTGCGCCGAATCAGATTAACGGCAAAGTCATCACCACTGTCGATGCCACTAACGCCTAAACTTGGCCTGTCCGCTAACGAACTCGCCAGAGCGCTCGAGATGTCATCAGCATCGATGTATCTGCCTGGCGGCATTGCAGACTGTGAATATATCAGTGAACCGAAGCCGAAAAGCACAGCGAAAACTGTAAATAGTCTTATCATCATTTTATTGTTCCTTTTTGGATTCTTGGTAACGCTTAAATTGCGGTTACTCAAATCAATAGGATTAAGCTTAATGAGCTAGTAAAGTCAGGATTTTTAATCTAATGCTTAAGACTACGTTTTTAACACTTAAAGTTCTTTGATAGCAATTAGCTAAGCATCATTCGGAATTTTTCATTGTCAAAATAGTTAATGTGTTGGTAGAAATAGTCACTTCAGGCATTAACCAAAAAGACTAGTAGCGATTAAGAGGAAATAGAATTATGAAAATTATCAGAATCTACATGGACAATTCGCTTAATAACTATTGTCATCTCATCATCTGTGAGAATACGAACGAAGCAATTATTGTCGATCCATTGGATGTGGATAAATGCCTGGCTGAGGCAGAGCGTCAATCTTGTCGCATTGTCAAAATCATCAATACCCATGAACATTTCGATCATATCGATGGCAATCCTGGTGTTGTTGCCGCTACCGGCGCAAAAATTCATGCACACAAAAATGCCATCGATAGCATTCCTGATGTAGATGTGGGATTGAGTGTGGGCGATTGCGTTGAAGTAGGTAGCACTGTTCGATTACGGGTTCTCGATACACCGGGTCATACGATGGCCCATGTTTGTTTGCTATCCGAAATTGGAGACGCAGCACTTTTATGCGGAGACACACTTTTCAATGCGAGTTCTGGAAACTGCAAATTTGGCGGCAATGTGCACGTGATGTACAAGACTTTTGTAGAACAACTGGCGAAGCTGCCAGACAACACCAGTATCTATCCCGGTCACGACTATATCGTTAACAACCTGAGATTCTCACTATCGCGAGAACCGAATAACGAAGCGGCTAAAATTTTATTAGCCGAAACTGAAGATCAAACCCCGGAAGATAGAACCGTCACCACCATGGCAACAGAAAAGCAGATCAATCCCTTTTTTAGACTGGACAACACGGAGATCATTAATAATTTGCAGAAAGAGTTTGCTGATCAAGCCAATGATCCGGAGTCTGTATTTGTCAGCTTAGGAAGTTTGAGAGACAACTGGTAGATCTATTGACTTGTGAAAAAACCCAGTCGCACATTCTTTCCAATATCAGTATTGAGGAATCCATTGCTTAATAATGAATTAGTACTGTCCTACTAAATTTTTCCTCTTTGCCATTTTTTCAAATTGCTTATAGATAACCATTCCAAGAGCGAGATAAAACACCGAGTTCAGCATGACAATCAAGAAATATGTGAGTGGCACTGATTGTTGTTCAAGCACGGCAATGCGCGCGAGGTGCGCTCCGGGGGCAAGCGGAAGCAGGCTCGCTAGATTTGGCGGTAACGCCGGGATTGAAACCAGGGCGATAATTCCTAACATAGCAAGGTTGGCAACAATGCCGACACGCTTATACACAAGCGTCATGCCACCAATTATCATGCCTATGCCGATGATGGATGGCGACATTAGAAACAACAATGGCACCAATACAAACAAATTCAGATCGATCCAATTACCTGAAACTGCCATGGCAAAATAGGCAAGGACTATTGTTGAGAGTAAAGTGACAAACAGGGTCGCTAAAACTCGAGCAATCAAGAAACTGGTGAAGCCGGAAGGGGTCATATAGAGCTGCTCGAGAAATCCCTTCTGGGTATAGCTACCGAGTGTTTCGGGCACCGCGTTGAAAGCGCCGGAACAAAAAGCAAAAAGTACATAGCCCATCATCAGGCCATCCAGGGAGAGCGTGTTTTGATCATCTGGAATAAAAATCTTGATACCGAAGAACAAAGCTAGAAAGAGACCGGAAAAAAACAGGAGACCAAACACAGTTTCGAACCAGTACTGGCGCATTTCATAAAACTGCAGCTTGCATTCATTAAGGGAGAGTCGAGCTAGACTATTCGCCATTGCTATTTCCTTTCACCAGTTCCCGGTATGCTTGCTCCATCGATATCCGTTTTATTTCAAGGTGAGCAGCCGCGATTCCCATCGCATGCGCTTTGCCTACTATATCCATGCCCGTTTGTGCATTATTAAAACGAATTGTCAGGCTATTGGCTTCGCGAACAATTCCAGTATTGGATTCCTTAATCACTTCCATCAGGTTCGATTGTTGAGCTCCGTCGAATTCATAAGTTGATTCCAGAATGAGCTCAAACTGGTGGACCAGTTGCTTGAGTTTCGGCAACGAACCATCAAAGACTTTCTCGCCTTCACTCAAGACTACAACCCGATCACAGATTTCATCAATAAAATTGAGGTCGTGAGAAGTAATCAGGAAACCTTGATCTTGCGACCGGGATTGTTCGACAAAAAAATCCTTCAACTGTGCAACTGTATCTACATCAAGACCTATTGTGGGCTCATCGAGCAGTATTAGACTTGGTTCATGCAACAGCGCACAGAGAATCGCCACCTTTTGCCGATTGCCAGTCGACATCTTACCGACTTCCAATGCCAACTGATCGTCCAGGCCAAGTAACTCGATGAACATGTCAGCTACTCTTCGACACTTAGCCCAGCTTCCACCCTTTAGCGTTGAAAAATACTGCGCATTTTGCAGAGTGGTCAGGCGCCAGTGCACATTGCGCGCGCCCTCGAGGACGGCGCCCACATTAGTGAGATACTGAGGAGAGGGTCGAATATTCGTGCCATCGACTTCGATTTCACCTGCATCAGTTTCGATTAACGAACAGATTGATTTAATGCAGGTAGTTTTACCCGAGCCATTCGCACCAAGCAGAGCCACAATCTCATTGGGTTCAACTAAAAAGGAGACGCCGTCAAGCGCCACGATTTCTCCATATTTTTTTGTAACGTTGTCAACTTTAAGGAGAGTCAGTTTTCTTTACCTCGACGATTAGTGAGCATGCGAAAGTCGATAGGATATTTTGGCTTACACCGAGATAAAAGCAAGAGATCGCTCTTAATCCTTCAAGCTATTCACTGGTTCTTACTATTTTTTAATCTGCTTCTTTAGTTTTGAAACTTATTAAGTATGCTATTGGTAATACGACCACAAACAGAACCGGATAAAAAACCAACAACAAGATTAAGGCAAAGAAGATGAGTGCAAACATTGGATTTGTGACATCGTCAACAATGACCAAATCCAGATCAACATCGAGAGTTAACACGCCAGTCATCAAAGCAATCGCTGAGATGAATAAAAGAAAGACTAGAAATATTCCCCACCACTTGAAGCAGCGGTTGGTAATTTGCCAAGCGCGAGATAAGATTTTCAAGAAGGTGATACTCTGAAATGAAATCGAGCCAGAATAAGCTACTTACGTAATCTACTCTGACTCATTTTCTGTTGACGTTTAAGCAACCACACCGGTTTCTTCGGCTTGAATATTCAAGTCAAAATTCTTAAGTGGTAGTTGACGGACTCGAATGCCTGTTGCGTTGAACACTGCGTTTGCTAAGGCAGGTGCAATACCGGGTGTGCCTGGTTCGCCAGCTCCGCCGATAGCGTGTCCGCTATTGATGACGTGGGTTTCAATGACTGGCGCTTCACTCATGCGAACTGCCTCGTAGTCATTAAAGTTACCTTGCTCAACCGCACCGTTCTCAATGGTAATTTCACCGTGCAGTGCCGCGGTAAGTCCGTAAATAATGCCTGATTCTATTTGCGCCGCAATTCCATCCAGTGCCACCGCTAGACCCGGATCAATTGCAGCAACAACTCGATCTACTGACACTTCACCATTCACAACCGTGACTTCTACTACTTGTGCGACGATGGAGCCGAATGATTCCTGCAAAGAAATTCCCCGACCTCTTCCTTCGGCAAGTGGCCGACTCCAGTTCGCTTCTTCCGCAACTTTAGTCAGCACGGCTAGATGACGCGGACTGTCGTTGAGTAATGCAGCACGAAACTCGAAAGCATCCTTACCGGCAGCACTAGCCGCTTCATCGATAAATGATTCGGTAAAGAATCCATGCTGAGAATGATCCACACTACGCCACGCACCAAAAGGGACATGCACAGGACTACTTACCCAGCCAATATCCTGCGCTGCAACAGCGTAAGGAATAAGTGGAGCTTCGATGGGTTCGTTCTTGTTGGTATAGGTGTTTTGCCAGGCGAGAATGTTGTCATTGGCATCGAAGGCAGCACGGAAACGACTCTGAACAGCAGGTCGATACAAATCTTGCCGCACATCTTCTTCCCGGGACCAGATCAATTGCACCGGTCGTCCTACTTCTCTGGCAAGAAATGCTGTTTGCATCGCCCAGTCGGGACGAGCTTTTCTTCCGAAGCCACCACCCATCAATTGGTTGTGGAGAGTGACATTCTCTGGATCCATGTCCAGTATGGTTGCAATGTCTCTACGGAAACCCAATGGATTCTGGCAGCCAACCCAGATCTCAGCGCTATCGGCGTTAACAATCGCCGTGGCGTTTAAGGGTTCCATACAAGTGTGTGCTAAAAATGGCACGTGGTAGTCAGCATCAATTACCTTTGCAGCATTGGCAAAGATTGCTTCGGTTTCACCTTGCACACGATCTGTCTGGCGTTCCGTTCCAGCTGAAATATCCTGATCGAACTGCGCGAAAATTCCGTCACTGGAGACAGACTCATTTCCTGTTGCGCTCCATTGCACTTGTACTTCCTGGATTGCCTTGTTGGCAGTCCAATAACTGTCAGCAACAACTGCAACAGATTCGCTTGAAAGCGTGTCTCCCAACATGCTGCCAACGGAAGCAGCTGGAATTCTTACGACATCGATCACGCCATCGATTGCTCGGGCTGCACTGTCATCAACGGAGACTATGCTGCCGCCGGGAACCGGTGAGCGAACTACAGAGGCATAGACCATGTCTGGTAGTCGCACATCTAATGCAAATTGCGCCGTGCCATCCACTTTCGCTGGAATGTCTACGCGCGGCTTGTGGGTCCCGACGATTTTGTAATCGGCTGGATCTTTAAATGTGGGGGTCTGCGATGGAGTCATCTGCGCAACTTCATTTGCAAAAGCGGCGTATGGCTCTCTTCGGTTACTTGCGGCATGGATCAGGTGACTGTCTTCGGTGATTACTTCATTTACTGGAACACCCCAGCTATCTGCTGCAGCTCGTTGCAACATTTCTCTGGTAGCAGCACCTGCGATTCGCATTGAAATGATTCCCGTGGTGCGCACACTCATGCTGCCACCGGTGATTTGCAGATTTAATGTATCGGCAACTCGCATCATCAAACCATCAACGGTCGGAATGACAAGATTAGAAAAATCCATCCCGGCCATCAGATAACTTCGACCCGCTGCGTAGGTAGCATACTCACCGATTGCCGGCGCTTCTTCCGTTCGCACTAGATCCCAATCGGCATCCAGCTCTTCGGCGAGCATCTGTCCCAACGCAGTTTGTACACCCTGGCCCATTTCGGAATGGGGAATGATTGCGGTTACTACATTATCCGTATCGATCTTGACGTAGGAGTGAATTAACTGACCACCCTCTTCTCCAACTTTAGATGCAAGACCTTTAACTTGGTTGCCAGGACGAACAGCGATTCCTACGACGAGTCCACCGCCGGCAACTAAACCGGTTGTTATAAATGCACGTCTAGTCCACTTACCCATGATCCACCTCCGCTGTTTTCTCTACACTAGCTACGTTATAGAAAAGTTTGTCATCGGAAGAAGCAACGCTGGTTGCCTTGATGGCGTTGCGAATTCGGCCGTACATGCCGCAGCGGCAAATATTGCCCTGCATTGCCTGGTCTATTTCTGCATCGGTCGGATTTGGGTTGCTGGCAAGCAGTGCCGAGGCAGACATCAGTTGTCCAGACTGGCAGTAGCCACACTGGGGTACTTGATGGTCAATCCAGGCCTGCTGCACAGGATGTAATTCACCTGAAGCGGAAGCCAGTCCTTCGATTGTAGTGACTTCCCTGCCTTCAACAGCGGAAATCGGAGTAACGCAGGAACGCGTAGCCTGCCCATCTATTTGGACCGTGCAGGCACCGCACTGAGCTATGCCGCAGCCAAACTTTGTTCCGGTGAGCGCCAGTTGCTCACGTATCACCCACAACAACGGTTTAGATGGATCGACATCTACCGTTTGCTGCACGCCATTTACTCTAAAAGTAGTACTCATTACTTTCTCCAACGGTCAAATTTGAAGGAACCTTGCACCAGCCTATCTGCCTGATATTGCATGAATATTACCACTAAAAACAGGTAGTGAGAGGCTGAAATCTCGCTACCTGCATCGAAAGTTTTTGAACAATCTGACATATTAGGTTCCATTTGTCAGATTGTAATGGCACAATACTACACTATTATTTTCTAAAGTGCACTCTGCTCTAAAATATTACTCAATGGCCAAATCGAATCAGACTACAGCGCGGACAAAGGCTAAAAAAGACACTGTCTTTGAAGCTGCCTCTACAGTTTTTGCGCAATATGGCTATAGACGCACAACGATGAATGACATCGCTCAAGCCGCAGGCATTTCTCGCCCTGCACTTTATTTAGTGTTCGATAACAAGGAAAACTTGTTTTACGAGTTAGTAACTTTCCGACTAAACCAGGCAATTGACAGCGCCATCGTCACCTTATCAAAAAATGGCAATCTTAAGACCCGCTTTATAGATGCACTACTGGTATTCGAGAAAGTTTTCTACGAACCTGTTTCTAGTTCACCTCACGGTGAGGAACTAATGGATACCAGTCAGAGCCTGGCAGCAGATGTGATGATGAAAGGATTTTCAAGACTCGTTACTGCCCTGGCCAGTGTATTAAGGGAGGCTGAAAAATCGGGAGAAGCCAGCTTTCAAAATACACCTCTCACACCGAAGTCATTTGTAGAATTGTTACTCACTGCCCTTGGCGGCGTAAAAAAGAAAGCAAAGACTACAGCGGAATTCAGGAAACAAACCGAACAAGTTGCTCAAATTTTTTTGGCTACTGTCACCGACTAATTTCGTTCCAATACAATTTCAGCCCAGAAAATGAGCATCAATACGGCAAGAATTTTTAGGCCACTAGCCAAAGGTATTCTTAGATTACCCAGTGGATCTAGTTGAGTAATGCTTTGGGCTACCAATTCAGAATCAAAAACTAAAAAAACATGCTGCGCAATTCAGGCATGAGCTTTAGAATCACTCAATGAATTCCGTATATCCCCTATTTTCCTATCCGGTGATGCTTTGCACCGAAAAATACCAGTTCTCCGCCGAAGAAGAGAAGTACATTGCTAATCTTACGATGGCAGAGAATATCGGAAATTCAATGTCTGAAAATGACAAGATCCTCGACAGTAATGAGCTAGCCAAGTTACGTGCATTTATTGATTCTCAAATCGATACTTATCAGAAGAATATTCTGAGGCTAAAAGCAAAGAATAGTATTTTCATTACCCAATCCTGGGCAAATAAGGCCAATGCAAATGAATTTCATCCGATGCACAAACATCCGAACAGTTTATTAAGTGGAGTTTTATTTGTATCGGGATCAACAGGGGATGGTTTGCCCCCTATTCGATTTCATCGAAATAATGACTTATTGCCACTTGATTTAGAATTCGAGGATCATAATGAATTCAATACTGGTGTGAGATGGTTTGTTCCAGAAAAGGGCTTACTAATTCTTTTCCCCTCTGTACTTGTGCACGACGTCGATCGCAACACTACTGGCGATGAGCGAATTACTCTTTCTTTTAATACCTTTGTTAAGGGTCCATTAGGTAAGAAAGCTCAGCTCACGGAAGTTGATTTATAAGTGACTGAGGCTAGCGACCAGCAGAATCAAGGTGGCATGACTGTTGAGCAGGTGTTGTCCCTGGCAATTCAGCCACATAATGCCGGACGCTTCGCCGAAGCGGAACAACACTACAGTCACATTTTAAGAAACTAAAGATTTTCAATCCAACAAATAGTGATCATAGAAACGACTGTTTCCACGGTTAGCATCCAGCACTTGCAGCATTAACACTGTATCTGCATTGTGATGCTTCCAATCTTCCACAGTTTTACAGCGGCGTTTCCTTATAAAAGTAGACGGTTCAGCTTCATCGATGCAATAAACCTGCTCCGATTCTGCTCTCCCTTCATTGTATGCAACAAGCTCAACTTCACTCATAGATGAGAAAGAAGGATTCGTGGAACTACAACTAGCCAATACAAATAGAAGACAAGATAAGCCAAGAAACTTGATCATCAGGGCCCTCCTAGGAATTTATTGAATCATAATTCTAATATAAGACCCCAATTGTGAGGCTCTTATTACAACTCGGCAAGAATTTTAAGAGCAAATTCGAATCGGTGGAGAATATCCTACAATACAACGCATTGCTCTTGAATTAACATCTGAATTAATGCCTACTAGATACTCAACATAATATATATTGGCAAAGCAGATAAATCAGCAATAGCATCTTACTGGATTATTCGCTATGAAAACTAAACTAGTCATATCAATCGCAAGTGTTTTCGGACTTTTACTTCCGCTAACTTTAATCGCACAGGATGAAGAGGCTATCGTAATTGAAGACCTTAGCCTAGGGGAGTTACGTGCTGAAATCGAAAAGGTAGAAAACGAATTCTTTCGCGTGTTTAATCTAGCCATTGAGCAGGGTCACTTGAAAGTTGAATGTGACGACTACACCCCAACCGGATCCCATATCCGTCAGCGCGCTTGCGAGCCATATTTTCTTGTAGAAGCTCGCAATAAAAACTTAATAGATTGGCAAAATGGTGTCGACGGTTTAGCCACTGTGGAAGAGTTGCGCACAGGCTTAGGCAAAGAATTTGAAGAGCTCACTGCAGCGATGAATGAAGTACTGTCTAACAACGATTACTTTCGAGAATTGAATATAATACTACGCATGTTGCGTGAACGGCAGCAGGAAATAGAATAGATGTTGATCGCGACAGATGGGTCTATCGTTTAAATTTCCTCTTAATAAAATCTCCTCTAAATAATTTCACCTGACATAAAAAAGCTCGCCCTGCTTCCGAAGAAGTCAGGGCGAGCCCGTTATTGCTGTTTACACAAGAAGTCTACTTAAAATTCGTAAGCAACTCTTGCATAAACCATGCGTCCTAGTGGATCTTGCAGTTCACCAATCACGCCACCGAAGAGAGTAGTCTTCTGAGCCGCACGATCGGTTGCATTACGCATACCGGCAGTGAATGAAGCACTTCCACCAAACAGATCGAGATCCCGATAGGAATAAGCGATATCCAGATCAACCCAGCGAGTGATGGTATCTACGTCACGATAGGTGATACCAGTGTAGCGCTGGATGAAACTGAAATCGTTGCCATCGAAGGAGATTTCATCGATGTAGTGAACAGTAGCAGTGGCAGAGTGATTACCACGGCTCCAGCCTAGACGCAGATTGGCTTTCCACTCAGGTAGAGCAGGTGCTGCACCTGTTGCAAAGTTCTGCTTGCCAAGACCTTCCACTACCGGAGTCAAAGCTGTTTCCTGATACTGGAAGCTATCCACATTGGTGGCTCGCAAATTCAGTCGGAAATCACCCCAGTCATCGAGACCTGCAAATCCCAGATCAAAGTTGTAGTCCGCCGAAACATCATAGGCTTTCACAACAACCGAAGAGGCATTAGTGCTACCAGTATTCACCCGCAATATTTCATACGGGTCAGCCGGGTTTCTGATAATACGCTCGTCAGACTGACCGCTTCCTAACCAACTTTGTAACTGTGCCAGAGATGGTTTCTGGTCTTCGGCAACGCCGTCACCAGTAAAACCTGTAGCCTGTTGAAAGTTGAAGAAGTCGAGTTCGATGATCTGCAATGGTAATGCAGTGATGATTCGGTTGGTGAAGTCAGTTTCACTGTAAGTCGCATGAAAACTGAATTCGCCAAACTCTAAATCAAAACCATAAGACTCTGACTCGGAAGATTCGTTCTCCAGAATTGGATTACCCTGCTGACAGCGTGTCACGAATCCGGAGAATGGACCAAAGCGGTCAGTTATTTCACCGAGACCACACACCGAAGGAGCATTTAGCTGATTCAGACTTGGCGCGATGAAAGCATCACCTTTAGTACCACGCAAAGTCAGCCACTCCAGTGGCTGCCAGGTGATACCGTACTTAGGATCTGTCGATTCCTGACCGGTAGAGAAATCCTCGTGCCTTACGGCCGCTTGAATTTCTAAAGTATCAAGAACAGGTAATGATAGTTCAGCGAAATACGCATCTACATCACGTCTAAAGAAAGTAACTTGCTCTTTCGACTTGGCACCTGTAACAGGATCTCTTGGCTCACCAATATAGGCATCACCGGCAATCTCAACCGCAGAGGGCACAGCTTCGTCAAATTCATCACGTCGCTGGAAACCTAACGCCGCGCCAATGGGGCCACCGGGTAGTTCGAAACCACCGAATGACAGCTCACCATTGATTACTAAATCAAACACCTTCAATTCGTCTCGAGTCCACTCACGCTCTCGCGCTCCGATTGCATCAACGACGTTTTGAGACATTACATAGGTATCAGACACGAATGGTGAATAGCACTTATCGATATCTGTAAGTACATCACAATTCAGACCCTGAATTACGTCTGTAATGTCATAGTTCTGATTCGAGAGGAAATCGAGATTTCTCTCACTGTGCGAATAGGCTGCCAAACCTTCCCAGCCTTCCAGAAATGGAACTCTGAAATCCGCCTGTACGGACCATCGTGAGTTTTCATCCTGCAATCCGCTTGGGTTGTCGCCTGTTGCTCCGTGAGCTCCGGTCAGGGTGTTGTGCTTGGCAAGCAAGCGCAAGCTGGCAACCACTACGTCCTCATGTAGAGGAAGACCCGTATCGGTCAGACCGCCACCACCGGAAAGAATGTAGTCCATTAGACCATCGTTATTCATATCCATGCTGCCGCGATCGGGTAAGCCATCGCCATTGTTGTCAATTCCGTACAGCTGCTGCCCTAGAGAGTTGGTTGCCCAATAAGGATTTGCAGGGTGCTCGCCGCGAATTGCAGGGAGTTCGATGGCTCGTGCGTTACCTGGGTTAGAGGTGGAACCATAGTTTGTCTGGGACATACGCGTAAAGAAGCCCTGTGCAGACAAAGTCAGGTCATCGTTGACTTCCCAGGTGGCATTTCCGTAGAAGTGATTACTTGAGTAAGGGTTACGCAGACTGTGGTTGTCGCCGAATTCATAACGGCATAAGCCAGGGTTAATGGATCCGTCGGCGTTCCGACTCCAGAATCCGCGTGGGCTGGCAATAGTACCGTCCTGGAGTGGATCACGAAATTCTCCACAGCCCAGATCAGCCAAGCGGGTGCGGGCGCCTGTGACTGAGGAATCACCAAGATAGTTACCATTGGCATCCCGATTCGGAACCCAATAAGTACCAGGGTTTGCTTGTGAAGAGAAGCTCAGACTGCTATTCGCAAGTTCTGGTCTTTCGTCCCAAGCCAGTCTGGCTGCCTGGCGAAACTGCCCGGCAAGAACAATATCGACTCCACCGACATCTCCACCCCATAGAAACTGAGCAGAATGTTCATCGTAATCGCCTCTGGAATCTCCTTCGACGTGAGTTTCAATACGAAATCCATCGTATGACTTGTAGGGTACGAAGTTGACTACACCAGCCACCGCCTCGTTACCGTAAAGTGCTGCCGCGCCATCAGCAACGATATCCAATCGTTGCAACGCAATAGATGGAATCAACGCGTTGACGTTCTGGTTGGCAAGACGTTTGCCATCAAGAAGTGTCAGTGTAGAACTGGCTCCCAAGCCACGCAGGTCGATTTGAGTGCTACGCTCATCGGTACCTGGCCCTTGGAAAGTATTGGTTATAGCGGATGCCTCACCACCTACGAAGGAAAGGTTTTGGATCACCTCTCCCAGGTTCATGGTGCCTTCTGCCTCAAGATCTTCGGCTGTGAGTTGCTGCATCGATGAGGCTTGGGTAAAGCCTTCGGTGCGCCGAATATAGGATCCGGTTACGATTACCTCTTCTACTACTCCGTCATCTTGCGCCAGTGTGGTGCTGGCGATAGGGAGTAAAGAAAGAGAGATCGCGGCACATAGCAAATTTCGCTTATGTGTAAATTTTGACGTCATGGTTCTCTCCTATTTGTTGATAGTATTTTCTTATTTCTACATGAAAAAATTTCGAAAACTCACTAGCTAATAAAGGGGCCCCAGCTAGATTCGAAAATTTTCATTTTGGCAAGATGGACACTACAAACTTCTTCCATCCAGGTTTAGACGCTAACTGTCCTCACCCTGTTACACATTATGTAGAGCAACGTAAATAGACTGCCACTCAGGTAAGTAGAACCTTCTCAAGCATGTTTTTGCTCAAATGGTAGAGCTATTTTTGCGCAAATCACGCCATAGATTCCCGCCAATATTATTGGCAGACCAATGAGGTTATAAAAAGACTGATAGGATGTAAAGACGGAGTGTCTAGGCAGTTTTTATCGAGCGAATGCTCTATGGATTCTGTAATTTGAGGTTAATTACTGAAGCAAGTTTAGCCATGTGGGAAAAGAATTCAGACCACTTTTTTAAATGAACAAAAACGTGGTCTGAAATGTAGGATTTTTTCCCTAGTTCGCCGTGTATTTAGTAAACGCACCACCCGCTAAAGGTAATGATGCCGGGCCTTCTGCGGCAAATACATTGCCATCTGCGTCAACAGCGACACCTTCGCCTGCAGTTCCTTGTTCGCCGCGGCTTTCGGTTTGATAGCCGGGAATAAAAGCAGTGACACGGTCATCGTGCAGCGGACCGATGCGCACACCACAAAGCCAAGCCTCGTGACGTAAAGGACTGGATTCCGAATCGATTGCGTACACCATGTCGTCATCGGTAATAAAAATTCCGCTGATACGGCCGTAGGAATAACGAGATTCCAGATAGTTGCCATCCTGATCGAAAATCTCTAATCGATGATTGCCACGATCGGCGACCCAAAGACGACCGAGCGAATCGAACTCAAGCGCATGGGGCGTGCGGAAATCACCATGAGCAGTTCCCAGCTGTCCCCATTCCTTGATGTAGGTACCATCCGGTGCATATTTAACAATTCGAGCAGTAAAACCAGCGCGCCGGCCTTCTTCCAGAGCCTGGGCATTGAGCATATTTTGACCACTGTGCCCATCAGCTACATAGATGCTGCCATCAGGGCCAACGATCACGTCATTAGGTTGATTCAAATGATTGCGGTCATTCCCGGCTTGGCCGGCAGTGCCGAGACTCATTAACAGTTCACCATTGGGACTAAACTTGTGGACTTGATGACCCTTAGTACCAGCTTCATTTCCGGCGAAATCCGCAACCCAGACATTGCCTTCATCATCAACGTGGATGCCGTGGGGAGTCATCATGACCCCGGCACCGAAATTGGCGATAATTTCGCCAGTATGGCGGTTAAATTTGAAGATTGGATCGACAGGATTGGTGTCACAATTGGTGCCAGGACCACCCAGGCCACCAGCGCCACAGCGTTCATAGGCAACTACGTGCCCGTCAGTAGGATCGATATCGATACCTGCAGTAGAGCCCCATTGTCGGCCTGCTGGCAAGTCTCCCCATTGATTGGCGACTACTGGATTAGGATTGGGGAACCCCTCGCCGGTAATAACGTTTCCACCCTGACCCAGAGCGTTAGTGGTGAGAAACAACGATGTACCCAGAGCTGCGAGAACGACTCTTTTTATAGACATGAGCTTCACCTTCATTGTTATTGTTTTTAGATGCGGACTGACGAGTCTGCCACAGTAAATGAAGCTTGTCAGGCGATCTGCGAAGTGGGACTTAAGGAACCTGGCGCTCATTAGCAAACCATTGCAATTTGCTTACGGCTTTCTGGGGTTGATGACTGATTCAATCAGATCAAATGATTGAAATTCCGTCTATTAGCCATAAACTGCAATCTCTTTTACTCTTTTTGGCACTGCCCTCTTATATAAGGGAGGAAATAGTATGCAGCCCATCGATTATTTAAAAGCGCTCGGACTTGGTATTGCAGTACTAGTCATCACGGTAATAGCCAGTTTTCCCATGGTGGCTTTTTATTCTGCCTTTATCGAGCCAGGACAACCAGCTGAGTTTTACACTGAAGCTGCACAATGGATTGCACCCTGGTCTTCACATGTATTAGGTCCAATCATTTTCTTTTTTGGTGCTTATCGTATTACCAAGAACAACGCTGATCTAAATGGCATAGCCTTTGCGGCTATGTCGATAGCGCTCTATCTCGTCGTTGATTTTGGCATAATCGGTTTAGCACTCGGTATGCCACTTGCCGAATTAATTAGTGTCTCAATTGTTCTCTCACCTATTGTGAAAACAATCGCAGCAGTAATGGGTGCGCAGCTTGGCACGAAAAATAGGCAAGCTGTTACCAACGAAGAAGCGATTTGAAGACAATTGAACAATATTCTGTTTCGCCTCGACGGCACTAGTTCGCTACATACACTCAGTTAAAATTTATTGGTCAGTTTATTTAGTCGACATCGACTAAGACCTGCTCAATAAGTGCAATAGAGATTAGTCTAGAAAATGTCGCGCTTGGATGCATTGAGTCTTTGTATAAGGATTTTCCATTCCGTAAAAGGTCACATCGATCGTCGATTTGTTGGCTGCACACAATTTTTTCGGGATGAACGAATTTGATTTCACTATCGAGCACAGAAGACAACTGCAAAAAAGGTTGTGAACGTAATTCGTATGCTGAATGGCTCGTAGATAATTCAATGTTTCTATAATTACGCATCAGCAGCGCTTCAATTCTTCTTACAACATTCCATTCTGCAACTGGAATAGGACCTAATATCACCACTGGATTCTCCAAGTGCATCTCTTGCAACACTCGTTGTATATGAAGCGAAATATTAGTATCTATCTCTTCTGAATAGTCACTGTTTGTAGCGACGAATCTTCCTCTCCCTAATCTACTATTTTCGGGATTTCGTAAATCTATTTTTTCAAAAAAAGCATTCCAATTCGCAGCCAACACTATGAATTCTGCATCGAGATTTGGAAGAGCTTGTTCAACTCTTCTCTTGAACTCATTGCAATACATTGAGGGATTAGGCGGGAATTCTGAAAGTTCTGGAATAGGCAAACAACTGTTAGCATGAAAACTTACAAGAGTAATACCTTGGTCTTGTAGTTGAATACGAAGCTCATGTGAAAGTGCTCCCGCAATAGAATCTCCAAATAGGACCGCGTGGCGACCCTCAATAGTATTCAGGCAGTTTTCGAATTCTGCGTATTCAAAATCTCCAACTAAAGCACAGACAGAATTATCAAATTGTCCATCCACTTCCGGATCGTAATATGATGCTAACAGCTCTTCTACTTCGCTAAATCTCTGCTGTAGTCCTAAATTGGAAGTCCCGTAAATTCCAATAGTGTAAAGTGAAAAAACCGCTGCTACCGCAAGCAGTCCTGCGCGCCTTGATCCAATAACGAGAGGCTTTCTAAACGGTTGCTCTATATACTTCCAAGTGCAATAGGCAAGCGGAAAAGTCACCAGAATTATTGCGATCTTCAGTGTGAAAGTAGGCCCATCTAAAAAAATATGATGCGCGAAAGACAATAACGGCTGATGCCACAAATATGCGCTATAACTAATTAGCCCGATCGTTACAAGAAGTCTATGCTGTAGCACTTTAGAAATAAAAGGTGCCTGGTCTGCATACAGAATAATCAATGAAGTCCCGAGCGTTGGTATAAGCAATGGAATTCCCGGGACTGGAATTGTTTCGTCGAAAAATAATACTGCGCCAACTATTAGAACAAGACCTACACTCGCCATACTGTTTGCAAGTACAGGGTTTATATAATTGTTTGATTGATTTTTAATTGCGAATGCGGTGAAAGCACCCAATAGTAATTCCCAGGCTCGGGTCGGAATCAGATAGAAAGCAGCATCAGGTGCATAGGGAATTAATTGATCAGCAAGTACCAAGCTGCTCCCGGCAACAACTGCCAATGCTATATAGATGTTTTTTAGCCCATATTGCCAAAGCAGCATCAAAATCAACGGATAGAGCAGATAAAATTGCTCTTCTACTGCTAAACTCCAGGTATGCATTAGAGGCTTTAGCTCAGTAGCAGTCTCAAAGTACCCACTCTCCAACGAAAATAGAAAATTCGAAACAAATAGTAGAATCGCCAGTATGCTTTGCGCGTAATCTTCCATGTCAGCCGGCGGTAGCCAAAAATATGCTGCGGGAAAAGTTATTAGAGTAATAAAAAATAGCGCGGGTAATATCCGTCGAGCTCTACGCTGATAGAAATTCGTTAGGCTGAACCTTCCAGTTTCCAGATCTTGAAGAATAAGATTTGTTATGAGATATCCGCTAATGACGAAAAAAACGTCGACACCAACATAACCACCTGGGAAAAACGCTATACCGGCGTGGAAAAACATCACCGGAACTACGGCAATTGCGCGAAGACCATCTATTTCGGGGCGGTGTTGCATAGACAAAATACGCTGTTAGCAAATAATTGGGGAAATTAGTAATGATAGCGAAACCGGATTAATACGACCCAGTAGACTTAGTTTTTCTCGTTCTGTTATCGAGATACTAATATCAATATTTGAAAATTTACAAGCAGCAATAAAGTCTGCTAAGCAACTAAGGCCAGCTATCTTGATAAAAGTGTATTCGGTAGGTGGACGAAAAAACTGAGTGTCTTAATTTGGTTTAGTCAAATTAGTGGATTCAGAATCTTAGTCGAGAAAAGAGTTTTTTAATTGGCGAAAAAAAGCCCTGAATCAATGTAATGACTCAGGGCGATTTTTTCGTCTCGATCTTAGTTTTATTATTAGTTTACTGTTACCGGCACATAGCCATTGGACCAGCAGCACACATTGTCGAACTGGCTATCCGGGGCAGTGAAATTATCGACGCGGAGTCGTATCACATAATCTCCCGGTTCCGGAAAAGTTACTTGTGTTGTCACTTCAGTCCAGCCATTACTGCCACTGGAGCCACTCTCACCTTCTTCTTTGGCTCGGTCACGGCCGGTAATCTTCGCCGTTTCAATGTTGGGTTCAGCTGGGCCCTGATGTAAAACCCATTCGGTACCTAGAGGATAGAAAAGACTTTCATTGTCTTCATAATCCGCTCGATTACCACGGTCTTGGACATAGGCTGACAAAGTCACTGAGCTACCAACAGTCGTGGTTATGGGAGAAGCATAGATGCCAACTGGATCAGTGGCCTCTGGACCGTTGATGCTGAATCTGATTGCGGGCTTAAGCGTACCTAGCGCTCTTTCGCCTGCGCTCATTTCGTAGGCAGGTGTGGTTGCCCTGCCGGGGACAGAGTAAGACTTGCCACCTGAATTCAATGTCCAGACTACTTCGGTATCTGCCATATCTGCAGGCAAGATCACGGCGAAAGAACCACGCTCCTGCAAGCCGACAAATCCAGGCCGACGGTATACCGGGAAGTGAGTGGGCTGCACACCATCGAACTGAGCAGGCTCGATCTTATTGTTCGGCCCTATTGGTACGTTTACCTGTTCTTCCAGATTCTGATTAGCAAATCCGAAGATCATAGTAATCGTGCCGTCTTCGTTTTTGATCCAGCCATTGAACATAGGAGCAACAGCTTCGCCACTGGCACTGC
Organism: Pseudomonadales bacterium; assembly: GCA_012103535.1. GTDB lineage: Bacteria > Pseudomonadota > Gammaproteobacteria > Pseudomonadales > Pseudohongiellaceae > UBA9145. The sequence goes on along the minus strand of WLWQ01000002.1, from coordinate 77,990 downwards.
GGGCGCCCAATGGATAGTCGCGCAGGTGTTCTGGTAATTGCGCAAACAATGGCGCCGAAGTTAGACAGAATAATGCAAACGCCAGTAATGAAGTTGCAGTACGATTGTTCCTGCTCATTCGTCACCTCCACGCCCAGCAACGTTGCGCTGAGCTCTTTCTTTCTGCTCTGCTAGAAGTTTCTCGTAACCTTCATCATCCAAATGGGTGACCGCAATCCAGGCATGGGACATTTCGTCAGTGGTTCGCTGTCCGGCGCCTACCCACTGATCCGGATCAGGATTATGAGGATTGTCCGCTGTGTTGTCGTACCAGGCGGTTAATATGATGGTTGAGTTAGCTGGAACCAGTGGTTGGAAGCCATCTTCATAAGTATGACTGTGGTTCCAACCTGCATTCCAATCTGATGCCATGCTGACCAATTCACGTTGTCCCGTGGTGGGATCGAAGATCTCCATTGACATGGCCACGCCGCGCAGATGCAAGTGTGGTTGCCAGCTATCGAGACGCACTGGATGATCGAATGAATGGAATCCCTGGGTCATTAACTTGCCATGGGGTTCGATCAGAAAGTCGCCACCACCGCTAAGATTGTAAGCGCGCAAGTCCTGGTCAAAAGAGTCTTCTTCGACGAACTCATCTTCTTCATCGAAGTACCAGATACCAACGGACACTTGATCGTTTGGTACCGCATTACCATCGGGATAGTAATGAATACTCCAACCTACCTTGGAATTGGCAGGTACTTTTCGACAAGCACCTTCTGGCACTTTCTCGCCGAGCTTGCCGAAGGCGAATTCAGATAAGCGATCACCTCGTACCCATTCTCCCTCATCGTTCTGTACTACGAAGTGAGAGTTTGCGTGATGGGTAGAACCATGGGCTGCTGATGAAGGGAGCGTTTCAACGGCTTTGATGCAGCGGCTTTCAGTTAAGCCTGCATCGACTTCTGGTTCCCACCACAAATCTTGACCGTTAGCGGGAACGTCCCAGGGTGAAGACTTGATAATGTGATCTGGAGCGCCATATTCACTGGCCAGTCGCCATTCGCCGACCTCAGGAAAGTCTTTTTGTGGAGGTAGCATCTCAGGATTACCGAGAGGTGATCCGGCTTCCACCCAGGCCACAATAGTATCGATATCTTCCTGCGACATGCGCCAGTCATCTTTCAGGTCCTGAATGCCTTTGTCCGTATCATATTGATAGGGAGGCATTTCCCGCTGCCGCACTTTCAGTTGAATAAGCGGCGCCCAGGGACGCACTTCTTCATAGCTGGTAAAGGACATTGGGCCGATTTGACCAGGTTGGTGACAAATCTGGCAGTTGTCCTGAATGATTCTAGAGACTTCATTGGCGTATGTTGGGTGATCTCCCTGCGCCTGGGCAAATGCGCCTGCTGGCACCAGTGCTAGTACGAAAACAAGCCCTAATACTTTGGTTTTATTCATGATTCACTCCAATACAAAACTAAGAACTAAATGGTTGAGGTAGGCAATAGCCACCTGTATTTCGAAAATCTATTCAAGCTAAACCAGAGTAAATCCCCCAAGCCCATAGATATTGATCTAGATCAGGTTAACTGGAGGAGTTTTGAATCGGCACATTTAGAAACATGTAGTAACAAAATCCTGTTCCAGGCCACTATATTCTTGCCGGATAAGGATATTTTCTTCACTAGGTTTTGGTAACAAATCCCGCCACAATGCGTCTATCTGAAACTTCTAGCTCTGAATTCGGACTAATCCCAAACACCCGTATTTTGGCCAAGGAAACAATATGTTAAGAATCAATAATCTGAGCAAAACTTATAGCAACGGAGTTAAAGCGCTTGCTGGAGTGAGCCTGGAAATATCGCAGGGAATGTTTGGGCTTTTAGGCCCCAATGGAGCAGGCAAATCGACGCTCATGCGCACCCTGGCAACCCTTCAGGATGCTGACGAAGGCAGCGCTTTTCTTGATGAAATCGACATTCTTAACGATAAGGAAGCGCTGCGTCAGGTGCTGGGATATCTTCCCCAGGAATTTGGTACCTATCCGCGTATTTCCGCCCAGCGAATGCTGGATCACTTTGCCGTGTTGAAGGGAGTTGCTAACAAAAAAGAGCGCAGTGATTTAGTCGACCATTTGTTAAACGAAGTGAATTTATGGGATGTCCGCAAGACTGCCGTTAGCACCTATTCCGGCGGCATGAAGCAAAGATTCGGTATTGCCCAGGCCTTAATTGGAAATCCGCAACTCGTTATAGTCGATGAACCGACCGCCGGATTAGATCCCGAGGAACGTCGAAGATTTCACAATCTGCTCGCCGACATCGGCGAGGAAACGGTAGTCATTCTTTCTACGCATATTGTTGATGATGTCAGTGACCTTTGTTCAGACATGGCAATCATGGGAGCTGGAAAAATTTTGATAAACGGCCATCCAGATGAGGTCATAGCCAAACTTAAAGGCTCGGTTTACGCCAAAGTTATTGAACGCAACGAAGTTCAGAATTATGAAGAAAGCCATCAGGTTCTATTTTCAACCCTGGTGGGAGGACGCACAAAGATTCATGTATTGAGTGAGCAAGATCCAGGAAATGGTTTTGAAGCAACTAATGCCAGCTTAGAGGATGTTTACTTCTCGACGCTGCACGAAAACAAGATTCAAATCGCTGCCTGAACCTTTCAACTCTTAAAGAGAAGCTCAGTATGTTTGCTCAAATTTTGAAATTCGAACTGAATTATCACGCCAGACAACCGTTGGTTTATGTTGTATCAGCAATAATGTTTCTGTTGAGTTTCGGTGCCACGGTCTCTGACAATATTTCCATTGGTGGCACAATCTCTAACATTTATATCAACTCACCATTCAATGTCATCATTGTACTTTCCAGCATCAGCTTTCTTACTTCTATCATTGCCGGTGTCGCCTTTGCATCAAGTCCAGTCCTGAGGGATTTCGATCAAAATGTCGCCGAACTTTTCCTTACTTCCCGGGTAAATAAATTGAACTATATGTTCGGGCGATTTTGTGGTGCTGTTATTTTTTGCTTCATCGTTTATTTCGCTGCTGGATTCGGCGTGTTTCTCGGTGAGTTTATGCCCTGGCTAGATCCAGAACGTCTAGGACCCTTGCGTCTCGATGCTTATTGGTTCGCTACCTGGTCTATCGCGATTCCAAACATCTTGTTGATGGCAACACTGACATTTCTAGTGGCTACGCTTACCCGCTCATTGGTAGCAAGCTTCATGGTCTTACTGCTTGTACTAATTATTCAGTCCATTGTGGCTTCGCTGGTTGATCCAAATGATATTCGATTGCTTAGTCTTTTGGATCCTTTCGGTCAAGTTGCGCTTGCCGAAGTTACACGCTACTGGACACCCTTCCAGATGAACGAGCAGATCATGCCTGTTACTGGCAACTTTCTTTACAACCGGTTGATTGTCGTCGCGCTAATGGCCGTATTTGCTCTTGCTGCCTATCGTTTTTTTCCTTTCTCACTGGATTTCGCTACAGATAAAGGAAGATTGAAGAAATTCTTAGCTCGTTTTCGAAGAAACAAGAAGCCCGAAAACTCCGCGCCCGCCCCGACTATTGAAGTTAAAGTCTCTCAACGATTTGGTTTCATAGCACAGCTACATCAATTCTATTCCCTGTTACGAATAGAGTTTTACAACGTCATTGTTGGCAAAGCATTTATTGTGTTGCTGTTTCTTGGAATTCTGCAGGTTACCTTTAGCGCCATTTTTGGGTTAGGTGGGATATTTGGCACCGAAGTTTATCCAACTACTAGTGCGATGGTGCTGATAATTAATGGAAGTTATTCACTTCCGTTAGTGGCTGTACTGATTTTTTATTCTTCTGAATTACTTGTGCGCGAAAGAAATGTTCAAGTATCAGAAATGATTGATTCCATGCCCCATCCAAATTGGGTAGTTGTTGCAGCAAAGCTAGCTGGGCTGATGATGGTGATCGCGGCGATGTTACTGGCGGCAATATTCGCGGCAATGGCAGTGCAGGCTTTTAAGGGCTATTTTGACTTTAACATTGCTCAATACTTGCTCGGACTATTTTCTTTCTTTCAATTTCCACTCTGGTTTACCTGTGTCCTCGCATTGTTCGTCCAGGTAATCACTGGCAATCGTTACATTGGCATGTTCCTTGCCGTGTTGTATTTCGTGGTTAGCATAATTCTGCCGCAACAAGGCTTTGATCATAATTTGTATTTGTTTTCTACACCGCAAATACCTTACTCGATCTTTACTGGATTTGGACCAAATCTAAGCGCCTATGTTTGGTTTTCAATTTACTGGTCATTATTTTGTGCGCTATTGTTGATCGCAGTGCATTTGTTGTGGCAGCGAGGCAGCGAACTTAAAAATCGTTTTGCCTGGAGCAGCATAAAACCCAGATTCACGGCCAATGTCGCAGCGGCCAGTATCGTCTGCCTATTAGGCTTCATGGCTAGTGGCAGTTACATTTTTTACAACACTAATATTCTTAATCAGAAACTTAGTGCCCTGGATATAGAAGCACTTACTGCAAACTACGAAAAAGCTTACAAGCAGTATGAGAATCAACTTTTTCCAGACATTATAGACATGTATGCCGAGGTAGATATCTATCCGGTTGCAAAAGAAACACATGTTGAGGGTCGTTACACCCTACAGAATAATTTTGCTGATCCCATTGCAGAATTACACTTTAGCAGAGCACCTAATATTGCGCTCGGAAGCTTAGATGTTCCTAATTCTGAGCTGACTCACAGTGACACCGAGCTTGGCTATTATATTTATACCTTGAATACGCCCATGCGTCCCGGCGAATCGTTCGATGTTGAATTCGAAGTGGATTGGCTGACACCCGGATTTGTAAATAATTCTCCAAATACTCGTCTCTTAAGTAGCGGTACCTTTTTTAACAACACCGAAATCTTTCCATTACCTGGATACAACAAAGGGTCCGAACTGCTGGATAACAATCGCAGGCGACGTTATGACTTACCCGCTGCAGAAAGGGCCGCGAGTATCGACGATGAGAGCAAGTACGATCAGGGCTTCGGTACTATCCGTATGCGCTCGAATTATGAAGCCATAGTCAGCACTTCGGTGGATCAGATTGCGGTAACCCCAGGCTATTTGGAACGTGAGTGGGAAGAAGACGGACGTCGCTATTTTCATTACAAGATGGACGAACCCATCTGGCCCTTCGTGTCATTTCTATCTGCAGACTATGAAATGAAGGCGGACAATTGGAACGATGTGGATATCGAGGTTTACTACAAACACGAATACAACGTCGATAGAATGATAGATGCTTCTAAGAAGTCATTGGACTATTTCACGGAGAACTTTAGCCCTTACCAATACCAACAATATCGAATTTTCGAATTTCCACGTCAGCGTGGCACTTTTGCACAGTCCTTTCCCAACACTATTCCTTTTTCGGAGAACATAGGATTTGTCGCCGACATTCGTGATCCAGCAGACATCGATTATGTGTTCTACGTTACTGCTCATGAACTGGCACATCAATGGTGGGCACATCAGGTTATTGGCGCCAATGTCCAAGGTGGTGCAGTACTAACAGAAACCCTTTCGCAATACTCAGCTCTAATGGTAATGGAAAAAGAATATGGTCCTGCCCATATGCAGCGGTTCCTGAACTATGAACTGGATAATTATCTGAATAGCCGTGGAGCAGAAGTGTTAGAAGAACTTCCGTTAATGCTGGTGGAGAACCAGGGCTACATTCACTATCGCAAAGGAAGTCTCGTACTTTACGCATTAAAAGACTATTTAGGCGAAGCAACTGTAAACAGGATCCTCAGTGAATTTATTGCGGAGTGGGGTTTTCAGGGGCCTCCCTATCCAACCACAAGAGATTTAATTGCTAAGTTCAGAGAAAACGCTGAACCAGAATTCCAATCTGTTATCACCGACTTGTTTGAAAAAATAGTTATCTTCGATCTACGCACGGAAGATAATACTTTTAGAGAGTTAGCTGACGGTCGCTTTGCAGTCACCATTAATGCGACTGCAACTAAATTCGAAGCAAATGGTGAAGGCGAAGAGACACAAGTGGATATGGATGCATTGGTCGATGTTGCTGTACTAGGCGAAGAAGATGAAGAAACGGAAATTCCGGAAGTTCTTTACATCGCAAAACATCGAATTGATTCCGAAAATCAAAGTTTCACCATCACCGTAGACAGCAGGCCAGAAGCAGCAGGTATCGATCCGTTCAATAAACTGATCGACCGAAACCCAGATGACAATGTTTCAACAGTTGAATTGAGCGAACAGTAGAAGACTTAGTTGTTAGCTGGCGGCCCTACAGCGTCGTAGCCGAATAGTTCCAATGCTCGATAGTAGTCAGTTGATTGTGTAGCCTGATTCAATATTTGCAGTATACGCAATACAAGCTGCGGCATGGAAAATGTCGTTTCGGCATTTACCACGTTATACTTTTGCCATGCCAGACTTTATCGTAATCGGCGCTGTTAAGGCCGGGACCACTTCGCTCTATCACTATCTAGGGCAACATCCTGCAATTCAAATGAGCTCAGTAAACTGGACGCGATTTTTTCACGTCGATGGCGATCCTCCTGATTTCAAAACAAAAGAGAAAACATACGGGACTGAATTGCTTCAGTCATCGGTTAATCGCTATAAGAACATGTGTAATCCGCGTATACCGACAAGCATTGAAGATTATTTGTCGCTTTGGAATTCGGAAACTGAAGGGCATTGCCTGGGCGAAGTCTCGCCAACTTATTTGCATGATCCCGCGGTGGCGCCTCGAATCCACGCTCGATTTCCTAAAATAAAGTTAATTGCTGTACTGCGTCATCCAGTCGACAGAGCTTACTCTCACTTCGTCATGGATGCTCGTGAAGGATGGGAGAAAGAAATGGATTTTCGAAAAGTTATAGCCAATGAACCTTATCAAATTGATGATTTTTGGTGGGGGAAGCGGCACTATCTAAGGCATGGATTGTATTCAAGTCGAATCGCAGAATACTTGCAATTGTTCAGTAGAGATCAATTGTTAGTACTGCGTTATGACGAGTTGAATTCTCAGCCTGAACAATTTTTTGAAAAACTTTTTGAATTTTTAGGCGTTGATAAAAAACACGAAGTAGATACTTCCATCAAACACAATGCAGGGCTGCTGCGTTACCGGAAGCAAGGCGAAGATAAAAACAAACTCTATAAATTTCGTGCTCCCGAACTACCTTCTAAATTTCGTTCGGAGCTCACCAATTTTTATCGTGAAGATATTGTTAAACTGCAGAGCTTGTTCGGTATGGATCTCTCGGACTGGCTAAGTAATTCAGAATAGTTTTTTGTGCAAAAAAAAACGGCGATGTTTACATCGCCGTTCTTTATTTAACTTGCTGATATTCAGCTTAAGAACCTAGAAGCTCCAAAGCAGTCTTGCATACCAGCGGCGACCACGAGCATCGAATACAGATGTATCGTATGTTTGACGTCTGAATAATGGAATTTCTTCATCCGTCGCATCGATTACGCCAAGAGTGAACCTTGCGGTTCCCATATTCGCGTTCGCCCAATCATGGGTATAGCTGTATTGAATATCGAAGGTGTCGTAGCTTTCTACCTGAGCTCGTGCATATTGCAGATCGATCGGTGTTCTTTGATCTTCTGCGATGTAAGCACGGTGACCAAGAATCTGGTAAGAACCAATGTGGCGATTAAAAACCGACACACGATGGTTATTATTAGTCCAGGTTAAGCTAAGAGTCCCTTTATTGTCTGGCACTTCGCGAACAATATTCTGCTCTCCGTCGGTACCAGCGGCGTCCGTCTTACCAGTTTCCTGCAGTCCCAATTCCAAACCAGGTACGTCTTTCACCAGGTACTCATCAACGTGAGTGTAATCAAGGCCTAAACGGAAGTTACCGTAGTCGGTATCCCAGGTGTATCCAGCCGAAAGGTCAATACCTTGTACTTCGATATTACCGGCATTAACCGCAGGCAACGCGAGAGTAATCAAGCCACCGTTCGTGTCGTTCAAGTTACGCTGAATATTTTGTGAACCGTCTTCGTTGAATATGCGGTAAGCAAACGGGCTCACAACACAGTTACGACGCTCGGCTGAGTCGATACCAAAGTCCGCCGTCAATTGAGCTGGATCACAAGCAATTGGATTGCCATCAGCTCCACGGCCATCGATTGGCAGTGAGCTATTTTCGATGTAATTGGACGGATCGTTAACAACCTGGTTGAAAAGCGCAATCTCCGGATCCAATGCTGCTCTGGGAATCTGTGGAAGCACGCGGTCTTCAACCTCGAAACGCCAGACATCGGCACCTATACTCAAGCCATCCAGATCACCAGAAGGCGTCCACTGTATGCCAAGATTGAAAGTGTCGGCAGTTTCAGTTCCCAGACCTGGATTTGGTTTACCCACTGTGAATGAGAAATTATTTTGTGCATTCTCATTAGTTGCTGGTAATAAACCTGCACGCACATCCTGATTTCGCAATGGATCAAGTATCGTGGTACCAAATGCTTCGAATGCTTGATTCACAACACTGATATTTGGTGCACGGAATGATTGTGAGTAAGAACCACGAAGTAGCAACTCATCAATTGGTCGCCAGCTCAATGCCACTTTTGGCGATATATCGCTGCCGATGTTGCCTCCATAGTCTTCCCAACGCAGTGCAATCTGAGACTCTACATTTTCAGCAAATGGTAGAGACAATTCTAAGAAAACTGCATCGACGTCTCTGCCATCATCAAAGTTAAAAATACAGTTCGCACACTCTGTGTTGTTGGTGATTTCAGTAGCGAACTGATTTGGCACACCAAAAGGTGTAGGACTGTCATAACCAGTGATTACCGTCAGACCAGGAAAGTGAAGGTCTGGTGCTCTGCCATTGGCTTTACGACTACGGTGCTGATAACCAGCAGCAAATTGCGCTGTTCCGCCAGCCATCTCGTACAACTCACCGGTCACAACAGCATCAAAAACTTCAAGCTCATTACGCTTGTCGGCCCGCAAAATGTCAGTTGCTGAGATCCAATCTATTAACTCCTGGGAAGTAGCCAAGTTTGGATCTGTAATAGATGTCAGGTAAGGATTAAAAAACTCACAACCATCCTGTCCATGATTAGTACTGGTTAAAGCCTGTGACCAACCTTCTCTCGTATTCAAAATATAGTTCGGGAATACGATGTCGAAAAGACCACTTAGGGCACCAAATCCTGGAACAGCGAGAAAATTTAAATTAGGCGTTCCATTAGGTGTACAGTTAGGGCCACCCAATCCGTATAAGGCCAATTCGGTGCGATCACGAATAATGGTTTCGTATTGTTGTTCAATACTGGACTGGCTCAATGATTAGGACACATCGTAGGTCATCGCCCGGTCGCCCCATTCGAAGTCTCCGCGCAAACCCAATTGTACGCCCATAGTCTCACTGTCCGTGACACGGTCTTCACCCTGTCTTGGCCAACCGGTAGAGATAGTATTACCTGGTGTCAGGAAGCCTTCACCAAAACCACCATTGGAAATTAAATGGGGATTATTAGCTGCTGGAGCTACTGGAGCATTACCTACAAACCCACCAAGAACTCCTAGCAAACCCGGTCCAGGAATAGCGTGCAGCGATCTTGAGAAAGCATAACCGCTACCTTCTCGGGTAGTTTCAACATCTGAGTACTGCCAAAAAGAATAGAACTCAGCGTTTTCGCTAAAAGTGTGCTCAAAAGTAGCAGCGAAACTGGTGCGTTCCTGACCAATAGCAATGAATTGCTCCTGAATTGTATCTTCAACACAAGTACCGCTACGGCGGCCTACACCCGTGAAGCGATTATCGACGAAGAAATCACCGTTTGGACCCGCTAAGGTTTCACAAAGTGGATCTGTCCAAACAACACCATTGGTACCACTAATACTCTCGCCTAAACCGAATCGTTCCGTCTGATTCTGTGCGGTCAATGGAAGATTAATATAGGCTGGATTGAAGTTAGCACCTAAAGGCGTGCTGATTCCGAAGGAACCAACTCTACCGGTGGAAGTGACGCGAGAAGGATCATAGTAACTGGAGTTCTCCGATAAAACTGGCTCACGTTCGAAGTATTCACCAGAAATTACCAGGCGAGTATCACCATTATTGAAGCTAGTTCCCCAGATACCGCTGAAAGTATCTTCGTAGGTACCACCAGCTTCATCGATTCCTTGAGTGTCTGCATAAAGTTCCAGACCTTCGAAATCGGTACGCATTATTACGTTAACCACACCGGCTACCGCGTCAGAACCGTAAAGGGCTGAACCACCGTCTGTGAGTACTTCTACCCGGTCGGTCATAACCAGAGGGATAGAGTTGAGGTCAACAAACTCTTGACCGGAGCTGCTGATAACCGCCGCTGGTGTAAAACGCTTACCATTAATTAGCGTAAGTGTTGAATTACCGCCCAAGTTTCTTAGGTTTACTGAAGCAGTACCTGATAATTGACCAGCATCATTGGAACCTTCAACACTGGTATCAGAACCCTGGTTTACTTCCAGGTTGCGAATTACGTCCCAAATAGTTGAAGCACCTTGTGCCTCAATGCTGTCACGGTCAATAACGTCGACTGGTGACGGGGCGTCTAGTGGGCTGCCTCTTAAAAAGGAACCCGTTACTACTATCTCTTCGACAGTATCATCATCTTGTGCCGCTGCTGGAATCGCTAGTGTGGATCCAGCGAGCATGATGGCAATCGACAAAGCTTTACGTTTGCCGGGAATATTTTTGCGCAATTTTACTTCCCCCTTGATTATTGGAATTTTGCGATAGTTTTAGGGTCCACTTTAAGTCCGTGGTAGTGGATTATTTTTAGGAATTTGATTCTTGTAATCTTGTTCCTTATTGATATACGCCGTTAGCGTTTACTAACTTTCCCTGTATAACTGCCGGTATTATCCGACCGCCCAAGTATGAAGAAATTAATCCAATGCAGCAATAAGTAAATCTAGCAAACGCTCGATGATAAGCTGAGGAAATTCCACTGATTTTGCCGATTTTAGGCGCATAAATTGCGAAATTCGGGACAATTTATCTGGAGGCTATAAATGCGCGACGAAAAGACCAATGGAATGGATGAATTAGGATCTGAGTGTGTTGTTTATTCCATTCTAAAAATGTGTTGCCTGAGTGCAAATCATCAGTGTTAAGACCTGGAAAATTTTATTCAGATCTCATGTCTTTCTTATTTACGAGTTCGAGTGATCTGATTCTTCTTTCGAATCGTCATTACGAGTAGTCAGATAAGCATCATAGGCTTCTTTTCCTTCTTGCTCCCAATACTCTTGAAAACTTGAGTCACTAGTTGGATCAGGTTCATTAGAATCTTGCGCAGCTAACTCACCTTTATGTTTGCGTTTGTGACTTCTTTGCTTATTACTGCTTCCACCGCCAAATCCGAAGAAAAATTTGGACAGAATGAACAAACCAACTGCCTGCCAATAACTAATCGTTGGAATGCCAAAAATTACCGCAATAGTCTGGTTCCAAAGGAACTGAATAAGAAATCCGAGCAAAATTGCCAGTAGCACTATGCCGATTGCTATTAGCAGGAATTTGCCCGCCTTAAGTGCCTTTTTGATTTCAGGATCTTTCCAAGTGTCTGAATTGCCCATGCTCCGTCTCCTTTAAATTTCTATAAATTTGTTTAAGTTTCTTCTTCGCCCGAGATTTGTGCGAGAGAAGCGTGTTAACTGGAATGGATAAATCTTTAGATAGCTCTGCAAAGGGTCGGCCTTCAAATTCATTAGCAATGATGACGAACCTTTCAAGCTCATGCAGGCTTGCCAATGCTTCAAATAGTGTTTGCTTACCTCTTTCTGTTTGTAATTGTTCCAAAAGCCCAGGCCCTCTATCTGGAAGTAGTTCTGTAATTTTTTGATCTCCCTCTTCAGTAGGTTCCTGCTCTAAGGAAATAGTTGGTTTCCTTGCCCGCCGATAATCAACAACGCGATTGCGCAAGGATCGATAGACATAAGCCGTCATATTCTCGAGTGCGGGACCATTGTCCGAGCGCTCGAGTAAGCGCAGCAGCACATCCTGAACGATATCTTCGGCATCAAGCTCAGCAGTTTCGCTTATCAACGAGCGAACATAGTTAACTAACTTCTGCCGTTCGTTTTTTAGAAATGCCCGTAATTTCATTCTTTTCATTCCATCCTTACATTCAGGACGTAGAAACGACGCAAATATTGCACATTTACAACATTTTTTTGTGTGTCAGGCTAGAGAGTAGATCTAAGGTAAGTGTATAGAGTTTTAAGATTCAGAAGTCGCGGCGCTGGACTCTATTTCGCCGTCATTGCCGCGGCTAATTAATATTCCAGCTACTGCTGCAATTGTTCCGCTTAATAATAAGGTCACTTGTCCCACATTAATATTGATAACGTCGGTTGCAGGAAGCGCAATCAGTCCTCCACCGATAGCAATTAGGATGCGACCAACAATACCGATAAGGCCTGAACGATCGAGAAATCCAACACCAATAAGATAACTCTGGAGACAACTGGCGATCAGGACAATACCGATAGCGACTTTTACCGTCGCAAACAATGTTTCGAACCAGGTTCCTGACAAAATAATTGCAGGCTCTAATACGAAGAAAAACGGGATGAAATAAATAATACTGCCTAATCGCATAGCGGTGAAGCCAGTCGCGAGTGCTGACGATCCAGCGATACTTGCGGCGGCGAACGCACCGAGTGCCACTGGGGGAGTAATAAATGAAAGCATGCCCCAATAGAGTATAAACAGATGCACACTCATTGGTTCGAGGCCACCTTGTATCAATGCCGGTGCAAGCACAATTGCCAAGAAGACATAAGCTGCCGTAACCGTCATGCCGATGCCTAACAGAAAACTGCTAAACGCTCCCATCAGCAATAGGAGCAGGGTAGAGTCTCCAGCCAGATACAATAAATCGTTTACCAGTGTTCCCGATAATCCAGTAACAGAAAGCGCTCCGACAATGAGGCCGACGCCAGCCATAATCGTCAGCAACTCCATCAGCAACCTTCCGGTTGCCACTAAGAAAGAACCTACTTGCTTAATGTTCCAACGATGATCTGTAGAAAACTGGTTTAAAACTAAAAGTAATCCAGTTGCGATAAAAGGAGCGACAGCTTCCCGTTGTAAATAAACCAACAGAAAAATTAACACCATAAATGCCGCAATGTAGAACCAACCTTCTTTCATTGTTCCTGCCAGGCTGGGTAATTGATCGCGGGGAGTACCCTCTAATCCTTTGCGCGCAGCATAGGCATCCACCTGCACGAACAGTCCGAAGAAATACAACATCGCTGGAATACCCGCAGCTAATGCTACTGTGGTGTATGGAACATTGAGGAAAGTCGCCATGACAAACGCGGTAGAACCCATTATTGGCGGCAACAACACACCTCCAGTTGAAGCACATGACTCCACACCAGCGGCATACTCTTTTTCCATGCCGTTGTCTTGCATGGCTGGAATAGTCATCTGACCAGTAGTCAAAACGTTGGTAATAACACTGCCACTCATCGAACCCATCAGTCCGCTGGATACGATCGCCACTTTCGCCGAGCCACCCCGTACGTGACCAAAAATTGCGAAAGCTAAATTAATAAAAAATCGACCCCCTCCCGTTTGTTGCAGGGCTATACCGAAAATCAGAAAACCAATGACAAGTTGCGCGAAGGCACGGAATGGCAATCCAAGAATGCTTTCGATACTCATCACGTGATAGGCCGCAGTTTCCGCTGGCGTTGATGTCATTCCGGAAATAGGGCCAGGCAGACTTTCTGCAAAGATGGGATAAAGTGAAAAAACTAAAACGAGGCCGAACAGCACCATGCCACCACTGCGTCGAACAGCTTCCAATATAAGTATCCAAAGCAAGTAGCTCGTGTACACAGCATGGTCCGGTGCTGCAAACTCCCAACCAAAATCCAACATGGTTTCGGCGTTTACAAAAAAGAATATGCAAGCACCGCATGCTGCTATGGCAAGTACGCTGTCAATCCAAATGCTCTTAGGATTTTTTAGGGTTGGATTGAGCAAATAACAGAGCGGTAACAACAAGCCCATGAGGGCATAGTAGTAATGGTTCTGTACGGTAATGATGAAATCGAGAAGAGGACGCTCGGAAAACAAGCGCAGTGAGTCCATCGCTAAAAATGCGGCGCCGAGGGCGGCTATGCCCGTCAGCCAACGCAGACCGATTGGCATTTCGTTGGGTTTAGCTGACACTAGCGCCAGACCGGATCGAAACCGGCTGCCTCCAGGTGTTGCGCTCGGGCCTGCATCCAGGCGGTTTGAAATTGTTCTGAATCACTTATGTTTTGTGCTGTGACTTCAGACCACGCAGTGGCTAATACTCCCTGGCGACGAATTAGTTCTTCATTGTGTGCGTCAATCTCATCAGTCCACACGCCAATCTCGCGCCAGTAATTTACGGCGCCTACATGGTAAGGCACGACCCAATCGAATACCTGCCTCTCCAATGCCCAGCCAATAGCGCCTGGACCCGAATCTTTATAGTCGTCATAGTTTTCGTTCAGCGCTTTGGTTAAGGCATAAACCAGATCGTTGTCTTGGGATTCCAACGTTGTTAATAGTGGATACGGGTAGGTGCCCGCTTCATGGGGATTATCTTCACTAATTGACGCGCCGCGAGTGGCAAGATGTTTCGTAAAATAAGGACCAATTGCTAATAGGCGATCCCAACACTCATCATCATCATGAGGAACTGGCAACCAGGTGATACCTCTAGGTGATGCTTCTAGGCGATAAGGAGGTCCAGATACCGTAGTGCCATAAGCAACATCGACATCGCCATTGATCAGCCCGTTCCAATTAGCCTCGTACCCGGGAAAATCGACTCTCACCACATCGTCCCAGGTTAAGCCGGCGCAAGCCATATGCGCTTCGACCGAAACATTCAGCGCTGGTGCGGCCCTGACATAAGGAACACGCAGTCCTCGTAAATCGGCAGCAGTTGTCGCACCGGTATCAGAGGCCACAGCAACACCCTGATTACTCAATCCGTTTGAAGTCATTACCAGACGCAAGGGTTGAGGACCCCACTCTGAATTCGCGAACTGAAATACCCCTTCCTGGGCAAAATAAGTGGCAACGCCATTAGCAGTGAAATCAACTCGACCCGTTCTAAGAGGTAACAAACGGGAAACGTCATTTTGGCCTGGAATTACGCGCAAAGTGAGATCGTATTTTTCCCGCAACATAGCGCCAATAGCCACAGCCTGGTTGTAACCAGTTGTGCCTAAATTGTAGGCCGTCCATGCCATCTGGCGTGGAAAAGGGGATTGATTAGATTGGCTGAAGGAAGCGCCAACCGTCGCCAGGACTATTAGCATAGCGCTAAATCTGAATATCTTGCGGTATCCTGATGTTGGTGTTTTTAAATACTTCATTAACACTCTGGCTCCTGGAGATTTCGACTCTGGAGCTGAAGAATACTAATAAAAGAGGGTAGAAGGATATAAAAAAGCAGGATAGGGAAATTCAAACTTTCACTATCCTGCAATTTCACTCTTTGAATGCGGGCGAAGACCCTAATCGATCAGTTCGATAAATTCATCGGTAGAAAGCACATTGTGACTGATTACCGGATAATCGATCTCTACTGCCGCTTCCATTTCTCGCATATTGAAGGCGCCAACCGCATCGGTGAGCATGGTAGTGTGATAGCCGAGTTCAACTGCGTAGCGAGCGGTAGACTCGATGCAGGTATTAGCGCGCATGCCAGCCAATACCACGTGATCTAGTCCGTTTTGCTTCAATAAGAAATCCAGGTCGGTGTTGGCAAAGCCACTGGATTGCCAATGCTGACGTGCTTCAATATCGCCGGCTTGCATTTGTAAATCTGGATGGTATTCGACAGCCCAGGTACCTGCTCTGAAAACACGGCCTGTGCCTCTGGCAAATTTCCAACCGTCAGTATCCCCTTCTTCTGAATGATGATGGGGAACATAGATCACTTTTACGCCAGCTTCTCTCGCTGCGGTCACCAGGTTTTTCATATTTTCTATGGCGTCGTTTGCATCCAGCGTTTCTTTCGATAAGGGATACAAGAGTCCGCCTTCCGAGAGAAACTCGTTATAAGGGTCAACCAGTAATATGGCGGTTCTTTCTGGATCGTAGGCATAATCCTGCGCATTGATTCCAAATGACATGCACAATAAACAAAGAGCGAAGGGGCTTAGTAGCTTTGACACGGTTGAGTTCCTTTTTCTGCTCGTGAATGAGGGTGTGCTTAATTCTGTAGTGATGCTAGAACCAACACCAGGAGTATTCAAGCTTTAAACTTCAGATTACCTAGGGCAAGCTGAAGCCCATTCAAAACTTATCAAGATATAATCCAGGCTTCATTAGTTATCTCTTGAATGAATAAATAGAAACAGGATTCTCATGCACGCCGCTAATTTATCGTTACGCTCTTTCATTGTAATCGGGTTCTCCTTGGTTCTTTCGCAACTCACTCAGGCTGCTGAGGATTTGGTGTTAAAAGAAGACGCCGAGTCATTGCAGTTCACAGTCACCGAAGGCTCATGGGTAGCAGTTAGCCTGCTGCCAGACGGAGAATCCTTTCTATTCGATTTGTTAGGTGACATCTATCGCCTGGATATCGAAGGAGGTGAAGCTGAAGCTATTACTACCGGCATGGGTTTCGATTCTCAGCCGGTTGTATCGCCCGACGGTACCAAGATTGCCTTCATCAGCGATCGTGACGGTAAAGACAATCTCTGGATTGCCAATATCGATGGCAGCGATCCCACAAAATTATCCAAAGAAAGCTATGCCTATTTAATTAGTCCCACATGGAGTCCAGACGGACAAAACATTGTCGTCACCAAGCGCGCTCGAGAAATAGAACTGGTGCAATTTCATGTCAATGGGGGCAGCGGCGTTGTCATTGCCCAACGAGATGAAGATGAAGACGACGAATCCAAAAATGCTCCTGGTGTAGGAGCAGTGTTTTCACCTGATGGTGATTATCTATATTACGCCGAACGACTTGGCGGTCCTGACGCTCCAATCGATAGTTTCCCGGTTACCCAAATCGTTCGCCTGGATCTCAATACCGGAGCGCGAATTCAAATCACCCGTGGTGAGGGTGGTGGAGTCAGGCCAGCTATTTCACCGGATGGACAATGGCTAGTTTATGGAACGAGGTTTGAAACAAACACAGGATTGAGAATTAGAAATTTGGATAACGGTGAAGATCGGTGGCTCACCTACCCGATCCAACGCGACACGCAAGAAAATTTCCGGCCTTCCAGCCGTGGCATGCTGCCAGGATATACATTCACTCCTGAGAGTGATGCCATCATTCTTTCCAGTAGCGGTCAATTTCAACGCATTGAAATTGATAATGGTGCCAACACAGTGATTCCGTTTTCTGCCAATGTAGATTTGCAAACAGGTCCGGATCTAACTCAACACTGGAGAGTGCCAACTGACCCCTTTACTGCAACACTAGTGCAAGACGTAGATCTCTCACCAGACAATGACAGCTATGTTGCCAGTGTTATGACCCGCCTATATTCCCTGGATAAAGGAGATGATGAGCCTGAGGCTCTAACCCCTGAAGACATGTGGGCATACAAACCGGTGTACTCGCCTGATGGTCGCTGGGTAGCTTTCGTTAGCTGGTCGGCTAATGACGGTGGCCATATCTGGAAAATGCGCTCCAATGGCAATGGCAGCCCACAACAATTGACTGAGAACGCGGCATTTTATACCGACATCGTTTGGCAACCCGATGGAGATTGAGTATGGGCACTACGTGGTAATGAATGGATGCGTCATCAAACTTACAGTGAGTTTGGAGGACTCGGTATTCCGCTTGAGCTAATGTCGGTTGATGAAGATGGTGGTGATGAACAAGTTGTCCTTGAAGTAGACGAAGCTCGAATCCCTCACTTCGGTCCGGAAGAGGATCGTATATACCTTACTGAAGAAGGAACTCTGTATTCAATCAATCTGGCAGGCGGTGATCGCCGTAATCACATAAAAGTAACTGGCCCGCGCGGAAATCGTTTTCCTGAAGATGTACCTGGCGCAGAAGAACTGCGCATCTCCCCAGCGGGAGATTTTGTACTGGCCCATGTGATTAAACAAGTGTTCGTTGTTGGCTTGCCACGGGCAGGAGCAACAGTGCCTGAAGTAAGCGTGCGAGATGGCGCCACACCGGTAGCAAGATTAACGGACATAGGTGCTGACTATATTAGCTGGAGTGATGCTGGCGACACTGTTTTGTGGACACTCGGTTCCACAGTTTTCGAACGAGCGCTGGAGTCAATCGAATTCAAAAGCGCAGACGAGGATTCTGATGATGAAGAGTCTACAGAAGATGAAACTGAAGAAGACACTCCTTTCGTTCCTCTCGATGAACATGAGTCAGTAGTAGCGACTTCGTTTGCGGTCAGTGTAGAGAGAGATGCACCTGTCGGCAGTTTGTTAATCAGGGGAGCAAACATCATCACCATGGATGGCAATTCGCTTGAACAAATGAGCAGGCCATTACTCAATCAGGATTTACTTATCACCAACAATCGCATTGTCGCAATCGGCGCAGTGGGCTCAATTGATTTGCCAGAAGAAACTGAAATTGTAGAAGCCAACGGTAAATGGATTATTCCTGGCATGATCGATACTCACGCCCACTGGGAATTTCGCACCGGTGATGTATTGGAACCAAGCAATTGGTCTGTGGCGGTTAATCTGGCTTTTGGTGTGACTTCAGGGCTGGATGTTCAAACTGCCTTTCATGACTATTTTGTTTATCGCGACATGCAACAAAGCGGGCAAACTATCGGCCAACGCGCATTCATGACAGGCCCGGGAATTTTCGGTGTTAATGATTTTCAGAATTACGATGCCGTGCACAGTTATTTGCGACGCTATAGCGATCACTACAACACCCCAAACATTAAGGCCTACATTTCTGGTAACAGAGAACAACGGCAGTGGGTTGTGAAAGCGGCAGAGGAATTAGAATTGATGCCAACCACCGAAGGTGGCGCCGATCAGAAGCCCGATCTTACCCATGCTATCGATGGCATGCACGGCAATGAACACAATATGCCGGACACACCACTTTTCGATGATGTAGTGCAGCTCTACGCCCGCACTCAAACTGCTTATACTCCAACCTTGATCGTGCAATACAACGCCGAAAGCATGCGCGAGTATTTCTTCACCCGTTCCGAAGTGCACGACAATCCAAAACTACAACGCTTTTACCCACACAACCGCCTTGATGAATTAACTCGACGTCGACCCGGTTGGATTCGCGACGACGAATTTCGTTTTCAGGAAGGCGCTGCGGCTGCGGCCGCAATTCAAAGAGCTGGCGGATTACTCGGTGTTGGTGGTCACGCCGAAGTTCAAGGCCTGAGCTTTCACTGGGAGATGTGGGCCTATGCGATGGGCGGAATGAGTACGGCAGAGATATTGCGAGCGGCAACAATTGATGCTGCACGCATCATCGGTACACCTGAAGATTTAGGCTCGATTGCAATTGGCAAATTGGCTGATCTAGTTATCCTAAACTCCAATCCGCTGGATGATATTCGCAACAGTGTGGATATTGATCGAGTCATTCAAAATGGCAGAGTCTACGACGGAGATACATTAGAGCAACAGTGGCCGGATCAAGTGCCATTTCCAGAGACCTGGTGGCAGACCAACGAAGCACGGCCTCCCGGACTCTAGTTCTATTTAATCGGAGCTTATCGAAAAAGTGGCTGGATTTAGCTAGACAATAGCCGTAAATACTGCAACTAACTCATCAAGCATTGCGCGAATTTCACTGTTGATAGATTCATCTTGTAACTGATCGGAAAGAGCACGAATAAAAAGTTTGGTGTTGTGCAGTTCATTCATACCTTCAATACTGGCAAATGCATCGTACCAATTGTCCATTACAGCAGGAGAGTTGAAGCTATTTAGCCATTCGATAATTGCAAGAGCAGGCAGTATTTCTCTGACAATGAGAACTGACACTGGTCTCGCCAGTCGATCACCTTCATTGAATCCGTAACTCGCTGTTGTTACGCCCGCTTTTCTACGCACACCTTCCAGAACCAGTCTCGCCTGTTGTTGGTTCAGGGAAGAGTGCAGAGCGAAACGCCAGAGCACGTCGGCAAGATGGGCCACTGGATGCACCCATCCGATATCTTCTACAAGGCCGCGATAATCAGATTCATTAGAAAGCGCAAGTACCGACTGTTGCAGCAATTTTAAGCGCTCACTGTCGCTCATAAATGTCGAAAGATTGTCAGCACGAAGCAATTCGCTAAGAATAAGTGCAGAGAATGAACGCAGCAGCGAATTCGCGGTACTTTCTTGATCAATATTCGATGCGAGTTGCTGAAAGAGATCGATCTTCGTTTGCTGGGAAAGTTGTTCATTACGCAGCCAATAGGTAAACAACTCATAGCCAATTCTGTCACGCAATTCGCTATTTGGAGAACCAAGGCAACTCACCAATGCAGTAGCAAGTTGATTGGCATCATGCTCAGCTTCTGTAATAGATTCTCTAATAGGTCGCCAATAACTAAGTGCTGATTCTGTTTGCATGCAATTAACCGAATTGCTTTGCGCAGATACACCACTTCCCCACAACAGTACAAATGCAATGGAAAGAGATAAACTTTGGAATTTAGAGTTCAAAGACTTTATTGCCTGATAGCGCCAAGGACTACCTAGCCAGCTTAAAAATATTTACAGAGAGTATATAGAGTGATCTGAAATTATTCTTTCACTTTTTTCAGCACTGAATTCCAATTCAAGCGCAGAAATTTTGAAGTCTGCATAGCAATTCTAATGATTCTACCTCCACACTAAATTATTCAGAGAAATTCTAAACTTGACCTTAAACCTGCTCTAAACTGTACCCTTTTATCTTTGCTGACAGCGAAATGGAAAAAAATGCAAATAGCGATCGTTCTTTATAAAGGTATGACTGCACTGGATGCCATCGGTCCTTATGAAGTACTAAATCTGATTGAGGATTCAGAGTTACGATTTGTCAGCAATGAAGTCGGTCCAATAGTTACCGACAGCGGCATTCTAGTTCTCGGTGCCACCCATAGTTTTGAAGAAACACCCAACCCGGATTTAATTCTGGTACCGGGATCATCAGCTGACACGCTAACTGCGATGGCAGACAAGGAACTCATTAACTGGTTGCAAACATGTCATCCCAACACACGACTCACCCTGTCGGTTTGTTCCGGTGCACTGGTACTGGCTGCAGCCGGTCTACTTGAAGGCAAAGAAGCAACAACCCATTGGTTGGCCCAAGATGAGTTAAAAAGATTTGGTGCTATTCCTAAAAAACAAGAACGCATAGTGCGCTCAGGAAAAATAATGACTGCAGCCGGAGTTTCTGCGGGAATCGATTTAGCCCTGGCAGTTGTGGAAGAACTTTGTGGCCGACAACGGGCCGAAGAAATTCAATTGCTCATTGAATACGACCCGCAACCACCAGTTAATTCCGGACACATAAGTAAAGCTAGTAAATCAGTGCTGGAAAATGCCACCCGAGAAATGAAAGCTGCAGCCAGGAACCCCCGCAACGCCGTCTCTCTACCCCTTGTGTTGTGGCGTACAGCTCTGCGTAAACTTCGTAAGCATTAGTAAAAAATACGGAATTTTGTATTCCGGGCTCTAGAAGAGATGATATTGGCAGCGATTTGTCATACATTTGACGTAGAGGTGCGTGAGGCTTTGAGCAAGAATTGATTAGTGCAATTCCTGCAACCATGTTCTGAAAAACAGGAGCCTCCCATGGAAATGAAAGTCGACAATCATAAAATCAAAGAATTGCGATTCAGCAAATCCTGGTCACAGGAGCAGTTGGCACAAGAAGCCAAGGTAAGCTTGCGCACGATTCAACGCATGGAGCTGGATGGTAGTGCTTCTTTAAAATCCAGGCTCGCTGTTGCTGAGGCCTTAGGTGTTAAACCTTCCGATCTTGATGTTGTGGAAGAGACTGTATATGAAGAAGATGCATCCACCGAATCGTCTGGAGCCAATGGAAATAAACCTTTTCTGGAATTACTGGCCTACCCAGGCCCAATTGGACTTCCTGAGAAAATTAGAAAGTTTCTAATGGTTTGTCTATGGTTTCTGATGGTTTCCACCGGGGGTATTGTTGTTCTGACGAGTTTTGGATTTTTTGTTTACTATTTGACTGATCCGAATGTAAGGTTTGAACAGATTCTGTTAGCACAAATTCCGCCGGCAGTAATTTTCCTTATCACTGCGACTATTTATTTTGCTTTTAGACGCTACGACACCATAACAAAATAGACTGAGTTTAAAAGTTAGAACGTCGCTTGAACACTTAAAACGTAATCAGGATCAATGGTCCAATCCTGCACATCTATGCGTCTTATGTTGCCATCGGCGATATGACCGTCGTAGAAAGTCTTATCGAATACGCGCCAATCTTCATTAAGAAAGTGGGCTCCGGCCAGGCGTAACCTTATGTTCGAATTGGAATTGTATTCGACGAAGGCCTCGCCTAAATGAATACGGAAGTCGGTGTCCTCAAACAGGGAAACGTCTTGACGAATTCTGCCACTGCGGCGATGAGCATTGAAACCGTAGGTGAAGTTTGTTCCCTCTACATCGTGACGAAAGTTCACCCGAAAATAGTCGGGCGTAGAAAATCTTGTCGGTCGCTTTAGCCCGGTAAAGGGATCAGTCACTTCCGACTCATCATAAGTATAGGAAAAAGTAAGAACCGCCGAAGGTACCCCGATAAAACCAAATCGCGTATTTAGATTGACCTCTAAACTTCTTTCCCAGGCATCACCAATGTTGCCAATCCCCGAATCGTCCGTACCTATGAGAATCTTGTCGATATGTTCGGATATGTCTTCGTATTCCGCCTTGAGTTCGATAGAACCGCCATCATTGGCAAATCGTTTCTCGTAACTCAGTGAATAACTCCAGGAAACTTCCGGCTCTAGATTGGGATTACCAAAATTAATGAGTTCGTCGTCAATATTACGACTGGCAACAAATTCATTGAGATTAAGCTGACTCGCCGTTCGTTCCGCCAATAAACGAAATTGATCAGTAGGTGTCAGGTCGTAGCGAACTTCTACTCGTGGCTTCAAATAACGAAAACTGGTGTCGTTGGTTTGATTGTCCCGGTCTTGCAAAATCTTTGAGTATTCTTCAGTTAAAGCCGACTGCAAACTCACCGTGTCTGTTAGCTGCATGCTGTGGGTAACAAACACCTCATAACGGTCTTCTTCAACAACTGCATTGGCGAACGGGTCATCGTTGAACGCCCAGGTTCTATCCAAGGTATTAAATGCTGCTTCGGCACCGTATTCCAATGTGTGGCGACCAATGACACTGGTCATTGCAGAGCGCAATATCGTTTCACCCTCTTCGTAATCTGAGATGCTGGAAAAAAAGCGGGAGGTTATGTCATTCGCGATAGTGTCTTGTGCAATCGTGTCGTCACTTTCTCTTCGATTGAAAACAAACAAGGTTTTTAGACGACCTATGGATCCAACATCGAACTCGATGTCGCCACCGATTTCGATTTCATCATTTAAATTGGCGATATCTCCCACTTCAATCGCACTAGGAACTAAATTGCCACTAGCACCATATAAATATTGATCTTCATGGCGGTCATACTCTTGTTCATTATCAGAAATGAGTCCATTCAATTGTACAATTACGCCGTTCTGAAATTCGTAGGCCATATTGCCAGTGAAGATCTGATTGCGACGGGTTTGTGCATTGAATAGATGACGAAACTCTCTTGGTGTTCGATCTGGATTCAATACATCTTCATCAACCAGGTTTAAACGTGGTCGATTTTCATATTGGTAACTCACTCCAAACTCAAGTGGACCTCGACTGGCATTGTATGAAGCAAGAATCGCCGGTTCGGAATCCATGCCGTCTATGTCGGTAATCCCAGCATCGACAAAACTTGAAGAGCTATTTTCTGCGCCTTCCAACAAAATTACGTTGTAAATAGTTCCGTCATTGCGAATATCCAGCCCTTCTGCATTGCCGCGAATAAGTTCGATTCTTTGAACTTGCGACGCCTGAATTCGAGCCAGGGCCGTGGACATGTTGTTTGTCTTGCCGGACATACGCCGCCCGTTAAGTAGAATCTGAGAATCACTCGAACCAAAGCCGCGGAAGTTGCCTCCACCTCCAGGCCCTCTACGTCTATCCAATATCGATTCACCGCCAGGGATATAACGGATCATGTCCGTTAAGGTAACTGGGTTGTACTGGGCGAAAAAACTCGCCTCATAAACAACCGTAGAGTCATCCAATTCCTGAGCGCCTGCCGAAAACGCGGATAGCAGGCTACAAGTCAAAGCGATGACAGAGAGACGATTTGGCCGAACAAATTGGTACTTCATAGAATTTTTAGCTTGAGTAAAAAGATTGTAATTATAACGTTTGTGCGGGCAATGCCACGCATACATGCTATCAGCTGAATTAGTTTATCGGTGATTGGTTTGTTCACAGTGTTAAAGCAGAGAAACTTCCTACATAAATTCAGCTATTCATTCGAAAATTTTCTCAGCATCAGCACTAATAAGCTTAATTTGCTCTGCTCTCAAAATCCATGGCAGCACAAATTTGTTCCAATATTTCCTTCTCTGAAGCCAATTCTCGATTGTCAGCGACGATAGCTATCTCCGCAGCAGAACGCACTATCTCGCAGTAGGTTCTATTGGTTTTGATTTTGCCGATCAATTCCAGTGCTCGCACGCGACCGGCATCCGGATCACTGAGGATCGCGCCGCCGATGTCGCTGAACAATGCGTCAATGCGATTGACTACATTTGGATTAAGCAATTCGGCCCGTTCCTTCATTAGCAAACTAAACCGATCGATTTCTGCTTGCGCGAGATCACCATCGGCGACCGCGACGAGAACGAAAGCGCTGGTGATAGCTCGCGCCAGATCGTCACTTATTTCCGAGTCGAAGCGTCGCCAGGATGTTATTGCGTATGCTTCTTCTTCGTCAAAACTCATCTCTATTACTCCGCCGAGGAGATGGCCAAAACAGCAGGCAAGAACGTAAGGCTTTGATTATAGCCACTAAACTCATATTGCAGTGAAAAACCGCACAGGGCCCGCCCTGACTAGACATCTGCGCGGGACCTAGATAGCTTTAGACTTTCAAATCAGCCAATAACAATAAACAAATAATCCCTTAATGGAGGGTAGCATGACCCAGCGTCGAGAATTTCTAAAGTTTCTAGCAGCGAGTCCATTGCTCACTAGCTACGAAGCCTTCGCCCAGGAAGTAGAGGAAACATTAGGACAGCGCCTGACAGATCCGTCAGAAGTGATAAATGTTTTTGAAATGGAAGCCGTTGCGAGAGAAAAAATTCCTCCTGCTCACTATGGCTATCTGTCCACAGGTGTAGACGCCGACACCACACTAAGGGCTAATCGAGCTGGCTTTACCCGCTTCCAAATAAAACCGAGAAGACTGGTGGATGTAAGCCAACCGGATTTATCTGTAAATGTAATAGGCGCAGAAGCGGACTCTCCAATATTTATCTGTCCCGTTGGCAGTCATGCCGGATTCAATGCCGAAGCGGAAAGTGGTGTGGCGCGTGCAGCGGCTGCAAAAAATCACCACATGACTTTGTCCACACAGTCTTCGACACCGATAGAAAGAGTTATAGAAGAAAGAGGTGGTCCAATTTGGTTTCAGCTTTATCCAACTAATCGTTGGAAGTATACCGTTGCGATGTTGCAGCGAGCAGAACGTGCAGGTGCAACTGCCGTTGCCTTAACCATCGATTTACCAGTGGGAAGAAATGTCGAAACACAGGCAATCTTCACCCGCGAAGATACCCGCACTTGTTCCAACTGCCATCAAGGCCAAGCTAAACCAATTTTCGATGGGCTAGATATGAATGGTGTCGGTTTGAATGATCCTTCACTCACCTGGGATGTCATCGGTCGCATCAAAGAAGTAACCGATATGAAAGTTCTCATTAAGGGAATCGAAGTTGGTGTTGATGCATCGTTAGCGGTAGAAAATGGCGCAGACGGTGTTTGGGTATCCAATCACGGTGGCCGCGCAACAGAAGTCGATCGAGGTGCTATCGAATGTTTGCCAGAAATTGTGACTGCTGTTAATGGTCGCGTGCCAATAATTATCGACAGCGGATTTCGCCGCGGAACTGATATCTACAAAGCACTCGCCATGGGTGCTTCTGCAGTGGGAATAGGCAGACCTTACATTTGGGGTCTTGGTGCATTCGGTCAAGCCGGTGTCGAACGAGTGCTGGATCTTCTAAACCGAGAGCTGCGCATCACCATGCAAGGTAGCGGTACCCCGACGGTTGCTTCCATTGGACCGGATTACGTATTGGATGCCGGTTACCGCGTTCCCAGAGGAAGATTAGGACGAGATCTTTATTAACAGTATTCAGAAGTAAGTTTATTCAAACTCGGCAATCGTAGTTCGATGAAGCAATCGGTTATGTCCTTCATAACCACTGGTTGCTTTGTGTAATACACTGCGGTTATCCCACATTACTAACATGTTTGGCTGCCATTGGTGGCGGTAGACAAATTGATTGGAAGATTGATAACGATAAAGCTCTTTTAACAGTGCTTTGCTTTCTTTCTCGCTCAGTTCTTCGAATCTCTCGATGTAACCAGCAGTGGAATAAATAGCTGGCCTACCGGTTTCAGTGTGAGGGCGGATTAACGGATGAGTATGGGTGCGTCTTGCCTCATCTGAGACAACGATATCCATGCTGCGCCCGACATTGTGTTCTTTCTGATCGCTGTACAAACCATCGGGAGAATACCCGGAAGCCGCCGAGTGAATTGCTGTGAGATTTTCAATCTTCGATTTAAGATCAGCAGGCAAATCGTCATAAGCTTTGTGTTGATTGGCAAATAGCGTGTCTCCACCATTAGGTGGAATCTTGATGCCATAAAGGCAGGTACCTATTGGAGGCTTAGGTTGAAAGCTCCAATCGGTGTGCCAGTTTTCTGCAAACAATGAAGTTTTTTCATCCGCATCGCGTCGAATTGCCGCAATGTTGCTGTGCTCTTCTATTGAGTTAAAAAATGGGTCTTCACCAAAATTGCCAAAATAGAGAGTGAAGCGCGCGAGATCATCAACGCTCAAGTTCTGCTCCGGGAATACAAGTACATGATATTTCAGCCAGGCCTGCCGAATTTCTCCCACCTGCTCCGTCGAGAGCTCTTGGGATAAATCAACATTCGATATTTCTGCTCCGCAAGGAGCTTCAATAGCTCTAATGTGCATTTGAGTTACTCAACGCTAGGCTTCAACCATAAAACTGGCTTGAGTTTCTGCTACTAATTCCTTGCTATCTTCCCGAATCATTTTCCCTTCCATTACGATAAGTCGACCACGATTTTTAGTGCAGTGCCCTTCCAACAGCACCTTCGTACCAATTGGCAAACTGCCTTTATAGCGAATATCGCATTTTGCGGTGTAGGCTCTTATCCCTTTTAGATAGATCCAGTTCGCCATAACATCGTCAAGAACGCTGAATATAATGCCACCATGAGTCACCTCATCGAATCCGCAATGCATCGATCCAGGGGTGAATTCTGATTTAGCTACGTCGTCTTCAATTCGAAATTTCAGTTTGAGACCGATATCATTGCCCGGTCCACACACAAAACAATTATTTCCATCTGTTCGCATTTCGTTCATATTGATCTCTTAGTAAATTTGTACAGACAATCACTTATTCCCAACTGATGATATCTTAGTGCAGGATAGTAGCCATGAAAAACATGAAAGTAGACATTATTAGTCTCGATGACAATTTGCAGGATTTGGCCGAGCAAATTAATCAATCATCCTGGGATGACGAGAATGAAGTTGAAGACTATTCAGGTGCTGCTCTGCAAGCCTATCTTGAAAAAGAAGATACGGTCTTTATAGTTTGCTATCTGGTAGAAAATGATGTCCAAACACTGGCGGGCATGTCGTCCGGCCGCATCGAGCAAAAGCCCTATAACTTTTCCAAGTGGCTTTATATCGATGAAGTTGATACCTGCAGCAATCACCGCCAAAAAGGGGTTGCTACCGCAATGATGGAAACTCTTCTAAAGTTTGCGAAAGACAAGGGCTGCGAAGAAGTATGGTTGGGCACAGAAACTGACAATCTTGTTGCTCGAAGATTCTATGAGTCACTCGATCCAGACGATATTGACGACGTTATTGGATATACCTTTGAATTGGATTAAAAATTACCTACACACCATTATTTATGTGAAGCAATTTTTTGTATGAAGCCACTATCTTTTTTCATCGCCGCTCACAACGGTGCAGAGTACCCCAACCTTCTCAAAGACAGGTTGCCAGAAAACGTAAGGTTTACTGTTGCAACTACGATTGAAGACAGCCTGGCGCAATACGACAATCAACAAGTGTTGTTAGCCCGACCAGATTTTGCTGCAGCGATTTTAGACAATGAGCCGCCGATAAAGTGGATTCAATCGACCTGGGCAGGCGTGACACCGCTTATTGACCATCCTTTCAAAGACTATGTGCTTACAGGAGTTAAAGACGTTTTTGGAGAGCAAATGACCGAATACGTCCTCGGCCACATTCTTCACCACGAATTGCGCATCGAGGAAAGGTTTGAACAACAGCAGGAAAATATCTGGAAAGCCCAAGGCAGCGGCCGGCTGGAAGGCAAAACCATGGGAGTGCTCGGGACCGGCTCGATCGGAGTCGAATTGGCCAAGGCGATGACGGGGCTTGGCGTTAAAGTTGTCGGCTACAACCACAGCGGGAATGCAGTCGAGCCATTCGAGCAGATTTTTACTCAAAGTTCTCTTAAGGAATTCTTACAACTCAGTGATTACGTCATTGGAATATTACCTGACCTTGAAAGCACGACGAATCTCATTAACTATGATGCACTGCAATCTATGCAAGAGAGTGCACTTCTAATCAACGTAGGCAGGGGAAATTTGATTGATGATGATGCATTGTGTGCGGCACTGGAATCGAATCAAATTGCCGGCGCAGTCTTAGATGTATTTAAAGAAGAACCCTTGCCCGAGACCAGCCCGCTATGGACAGCGAAAAATCTGAAGATTACTCCGCACATAGCAGCAATGAGCTATCCCAAGGACATTGCCGAAGTGTTTCTGACAAATTTAAAACGCTATGTTTCAGGAGATGAGTTGTTGTATCGAGTGGATTTCGACAAAGGATACTAAGCTTAAACTTAACAACTCGGCAGGCTGCTTATCAATTCTATTCCTTTATAACCGCAATGGCTTCAACTTCTACCTGCAAGGCTGGAAACACTAACCCTGAAACTCCAATTAAGGTCGAGGCCGGTGGTGGATCGTCAGCGGAAAAATGTCGGGCTCTCGCTTCGCTATAGGCGGCGAGTCTTTCGCCGTCGATGTTTACTATAAAGCCAGTAAGCTTAATAACGTCCGTCATGCTTGCTCCGGCAGCCTCTAACTGACTCGCCATATTGGCGAACACAATATCAACTTGCTCGGCAAATGAGTCGGGAACTTCTCCGTTGCGAATGCCGACTTGGCCCGAAACGTAAATCGTTTTGATGCCATTGGCGCTTACAGTCGCAACTTGAGAAAAGGTTTCGCTGGAATTGAGAAATTCTTTTTCGAGTTCTGCTGCCAAACTTAGTTTGCCGAATAAAAATAAAATGCTTAGTAAAAAGATATAAGAAAGGAAAACAAATTGTTTACTTCTAACAAAAATTTTCATAGCGAATTTTGTTCCTCACGAAATAAAAAGGGACGGATAAACCAATAACCGTCCCTTCTGTTTCGAATCTTTATAAACGTATTACTCATTGTAAGGATTTACATAGCCATCAGGCAACACCCGCTCCGGATCGGGTCGAATACTGATCATCTCAACTCTTGCATCCACGGAATGCCAGCCATGAAAAACCCCTGCTGGAACTACAACGATATCACCTGCTCTAACTTCTCGAACCTGGCCATCGCCACGCGCTACAGAAGTAGAGAAACTTTCACCGACTAAGACTTCGACAATATCGGTGTTGGCAGGAATATTATTCCGACCCAGTAAAGTGCCTCCTGTAACCAGAACGCCTGATCTCTTGGTTATGTAATACACCTCGGATACATGATCGTGAACGATGCCGCTTACCGGATCGTCGGTAGCCTCAATCTTGTCGCGAAACAAAACGCCAACAGCAACATTGGCATTTCCAATATCCACCACTTTTACCTGCCGGTCGACTCTGCCTTCCGGGGCATGCATGACGTTCTGCCATTCCGAATAGACGACATCTGTTGCTTCGGTGATTGTGGCTTCGTGTGAAACTGCAGTGAAAACAAACAGACCACAGGCAAGGACTCCGATTGTGGCAAATATGTTTTTCAATTTAGACATAATGTCTTCCTCTATTTTTATTATTATATTTTCTACACTAACTAGTTCGCTGCCTCACGAGCTTCTTTTTCCTGTACTCGCGCGCCCATCAACGCTCCAGTCATACTGTAGTTGCCTTCATGACAAGCATACTCATAAATATGGCCTGAATTGTCTCGAGTAAATGAAAATTCTCCACGGAACGGCTCGATGTAGTAAATAGGGTCATTCACTTCATACTGATAGAACAATTCAGTTTCAGACACCCTAGTAAACCACTCTGTTACATGTGCTTCGGAACTGATTAGCATAGGCCGACCCATTGAAGCTCTTTCAGGAATCGTATCGCTGTAGTGCGTCGTTTCCACGACAAGCGTGTCACCTTCCCAGCGCCCAATTGAGTGACCCTCAAAGGTACGAATCGCATCGGGTCTTGAAGCACCGTCCATATGAATTACCCGAAGTGGAGAATTCTCTTCCGCAACGATTGCGATCTTCTCAGGGGTTTGCACAAATCCATAGAATATTTGGTAGGAGAAAGCACGCATCGGTGGCGCTCCCCAACCTTCAATACAACGTTCAACACCAGGTCGATGTTCAGGCCCATCGAAATCGAAATTCCCTTTAAAATACTCAAACGAAGAATTTTCAATTCCAAAATCGTTATAAGGCAATATTCCATTTTCCGGATAAACGATTACGGAACTCCTATACTCACCTTTGACAATAGCAAGAGTTGGAGGTCCTAAGATATCAATATCTGGATCTGTGTTTCCCGACAATCCGTTTTCATAAACTGCATTGGCAAAGCCATGAGCCATTTCTGGCGATAGAACCAACGGCATGCCTTCGGGTCGTTCTAGCATTGTGTTAAATCGCGTACTCCAGACTGCTTGAAAATCCGGTTGATTATGTTCGTTGCGTGGTGCTTCATAACTGTCTGACGACTGCGCTACCGCCCACGAGCTAATAAGGCTCGTTGCTAATAGCGCACAAACTTCTTTTATTTCCATGTCTAGTTACTATCCTCTGTTGCTGCACGCTCTTCGAATCGAGCACCGCGAAGGGTATTAATCATGCCGTAATTTCCTTCGTGGCATGCGTATTCGTAAATTTGCCCTGCCACTTTACTCATCGGTACAACAGCAGTGATTTTGTCTGTGTAAGTCGATGGGTCTTCGATTGTGAATTCATAATTCACAATGTCGTAGGAGACCCGATTGAATTTTTCTGTGAGCACCATGTCATAGTTTGTGCCCCTGCTCTGGAAACCAGATTGCATGCCATTGAAGTTTTTCGTTTTCACGACCATGGTGTCACCTTCCCAGTAGCCGATCGAATCTCCAGACCACAACCGAATGTCGTCACTCAGTTCCGCTCTATCAACCAGGGGAACGATGCGGGCATCGTGAATCATCTCGGTCATGATGACGAAAGAGTCTTTGTGCTGGATGATCTGCATATTGTTGTTGTACAGACTTGGCTGAAAAGGAGGTCCTGCATTAAATCCAACCAAACATCTTTCTGAAGTACCCCGATCTTCGGGCCCGTCTTTACCGATGCCGCCTACGATGAATCGCACGGGTCGATCGCCAGTAATATCGGGACCAAGTCCGCCAGCTATCGCTGGATTACCTTCGACTGCTTCCGGGAGACGACCGTTTAGGGGATAGACGATGTGAGAGGTTCTGACATTGTCGCCCAGCGTGCCCATTTCTATCCAAAAGGTGTTGTAGCCACGAGGAGTTGAGCCAGCAGGAGGTGGTTCCGGATCGACTACCAATTCAGCCTCGCGCGCGTCTGCTAATGCTGTGACTCGAGCCTGCCGTTCGATCTGTTCCTGAACTTGTTCCGACGTAAGAAATTCCTGCTCACCGAATCGTTCTGGTCGCTGCATTGGTGTGCTTGAACTGAAGTTCCACACCCCTTGCAGATCGGGCTGTCCATAGTCTGTGCGAGGCGCCGCATAGTCGCCATCGGACTGTGCAGTTACCGATCCGCAATATGCGGCTACAACTGCGATTGCTAGTAGTAATTTCGTTTTCATTGCTGCTTACCTCCGCGGGATTTAGCCATCCTGCTAGGATAAATGGGAGCGGCCCAAATAGACAGAAGATTTTCCGCTGCAGCCCCGAAAATAGTGCCTTTTATCGACTTCCTTGCCTTCAAAAATGAGGCATATTTCTATGAACTGCAGTATTTTCAATGCCCCCCATTTGATAAGCTTTGAACAAATAAAAATCCAACGGAGCAATACAGTGAAAAAGTTGATCTCCACTCTGGCCAGCGGCACCTTACTCCTAACCAGCTCCATAGTTTTCGCTCAAACCGACTACCAAATTCCGCGAACGGAATACGGCCAACCCGATATACAGGGAGTGTGGAATTTTGCATCCCACACCCCGGTGCAAAGAAATGAGGCCCTGGGAAATCGAGCATTCTTTACACCGGAAGAGAATGAGAGCAATCGGGATCGTTCTGTTACGGCCTTCGAAGCCAGAGCGGAATCTCACTTTGATGGCGTGGGTGGTTACAACTCTTTCTGGTATGAACGCGCTGCAATCGGTTATGACTTACGCACGTCTTTAATTACTTACCCGGAAAACGGCCGCATACCTCCGATTGTTGAAGGCGCCTATATGCAAAGAGGCGGACTAAGTGAGGATGTTCCTGGTGAACGGCCGGTGCGATTTCTTGTCGGTGGTATAGCTAAAGACGGACCAGAAGACCGTGGACTTTCCGAACGTTGCATCGCCGGTTTCAATGCAGGCCCTCCTTTCATGCCCAGCAGCTACAACAATAATGTGCAGATCATTCAGCATCGCGATCATGTAGTCATCATGACAGAGATGATTCACGATGCCCGCATGGTAGCGCTCGATCCAGAGCATGACTTAAACGATGACATCCGACTTTGGTCTGGCGACTCCAGAGGTTACTGGGATGGCGATACGCTGGTAGTGGAAACGAAAAACTTTAACGGATCCACTCAAAGTTTTATCAACTCGCCTTACGGCGACTCTTATGACAAATCTCTGGTTGAAAGATTTACTCGGGTAAATCCGACCACCGTCGAATATGAATTTACTATTGATGACCCCAGTACCTTTACCGACAAAATAACCGCCATGGTCCCAATGACTAAAGTGGATGGATTGCTCTACGAGTATTCCTGTCACGAAGGAAATTATGGAATGGGAAATATGATTCGAGGTGAGCGCCGACAAGAAATGGATGAGTTGGGCATTAACTAAATGTCGGAACAGTCTTCGAAAGTTATCGTTCACATGGTGGCCAGCCTCGATGGATTTATCGAAGGTGAAAATGGTGATATATCTTGGTTGGAAACTCCTGACTCCTATGAAAAAGGAATTAGTGATGAAGAGTCGGAAAAGCTATCCAATGAGGTACTCGCGTCAATCGATTGCTATGTCGTAGGCTCCCGCACCTATGAAATGGCAGTAAAACTTGGCTGGCCCTATGGCGATACTCCCATCTACGTGTTCTCAAGCCGAGCACTCTCCGATGAGAGAGAGTCGGTACACTTCTGTAAGGGTGACATTGAAAAAGTATTAGGTGCTGAAGTTAAACCTCAACATAAAAACATCTGGCTGGTGGGTGGCAGTGTTCTAGTTAAAGATTTCATCGAAAGAAAATTGGCTGATGAGATTTGCATTACCTTTGCGCCTTATTTATTAGGAAAAGGAACTCCCTTTTTTGATCAACTCGGCATTGAAAATACTCTGCATTTGAAAGATGTTATCGCTTTTAAAAACGGATTCGTCGAGTTGTGGTATGAAATAAAGAAATAAAATCCAGGGAAAGGTCACCGTTTATCCATTCTTTTGCAATGAACGCTCCCGCTCTTGTTTATTCAATTCTTAAACCCGTGAGGAAACTATTTTGAAACTCTATGATTTGCCTGCTTCACCCAATGCCAGACGCGTACGCATTTTCGTCGCGGAAAAAGGATTGGATATTCCTTTAGTTCCGGTGAACATGATGGAGAATGAAAACAAGACCGATGAATACATGGCGAAAAATTCTCTAGGCCGCATGCCCTTATTGGAGCTCGATGATGGTAGCTGTATCGCCGAATCCATGGCCATCTGCAGATACCTGGAAGAATTACACCCGGAACCACCACTATTGGGTCGGGATGCACTGGACAAAGCGATGGTGGAAATGTGGCAACGACGCATGGAGTTCGAATTACTCATGCCTATTATTGCAGTCTTTAGAAACACTGCAGAGATGTTCAAAGACCGTGTCCAGCAAATTCCTGAAATGGCAGAAGTTGAAGCCGAAAACGTCAAAGCGAAAATAGAATGGTTGGAAAAAGAACTCGAAGGCAAGCAATATATCGCTAACGATGAATACACTGCTGCGGATATTACTGCCCAGTGTTCATTCGTAATGGCTAAGGCGGCACTGGGAATTCGGATTCCTGAAGAAATGTCTAATCTGAACCAATGGTGGGAGCGAGTTACCTCACGTCCTACAGCAAGAGCCTAATTAAAGCAGTTCCAAGGAGAACAGATGAAACCAGTATGTTTAGTAGTTGGTGCGGGAGCAGGTATTGGCGGAACTGTCGGCAAGCGATTTGCGCAAGAAGGTTACCATGCGGTGTTGTGTCGACGCAGCGACGAGGATGAATTAAACAAGCTGGTCACTGAAATTCAGGAAGCCGGCGGTGAAGCCACTGGTTTTTTGTTAAATGCAGTAAAGGACGACACTATAGAGGAACGCATAACGGAAATAGAAGCAGAAATCGGCCCAATAGAAGTTGTTATATTTAACCTGGGCGCCCAGGTTGGTAACCGATCGTTGGAAGAAACAAGCTACAAAGTTTTCGAACTTGGTTGGCGCATGGCGACATTTGCGCTTTTTCGCACGGCGTCTTCGGTGTGCCCGCTCATGGAACAGCGGGGAAAAGGCACGATCCTGGTCACTTCATCAACTGCAGCAGTACGCGGCAATGAAGGACAACATTCACATGCTGCAGCGATGGGTGGCCGACGCATGCTCTGCCAATCTCTCAGCGCACAATACGCTAGAAAAGGAATTCACGTCGCTCACATTGTAATCGACGGTTCCGTTGACGCTCCGGACACTTTAGGAAAAATGCTTGGCCCGGAAAAGTTTAAGGAACTGAGGGAATCCAAAGGCATGGAGAATGATGGGCTAATGCTTCCGGAAAAAATTGCCGATACTTATTACCACCTGCATCAGCAACACCGATCAGTGTGGACCCATGAATTAGATCTAAGAGCCTTCTCTGATTTGGCCTGGTGGAACCACTAACCTCTAAGAGGTCAGAGTAAAATACAACACTGTATTTTTACTCTGATCCCAATTCTCATGCAGTCTACTGCTCGCACAACAACTCTTGCCTTTACCGCAGCCATTGTCGGTATCGCCACCTATGCCGGTATGGACGTAACCATGAAAGGTTTAGCTTTGTCGCTGGGTGCCTATAACGCCATGTTATGGCGCAGTATGCTAACTGTCTTGTTGGCCGCGGCACTTTATTTCTGGCAACGTCCCACTTGGCCTGACTCTTCTGCGATTCGATTGCATGTCTGGCGTGGGACCGTCATTTCTGTCATGGCCTTTCTGTTTTTCTGGGGATTGAAATACTTACCTGTTGCAGAAGCCATTGGGCTTACTTTTATCGCTCCTTTGATTGCACTTTATCTTGCAGCAGTAATATTGCGTGAGCATATAAGCGGGCGATCTATCGCCGCCTCTCTAATCGGGCTAACTGGAGCAATTATTATTATTCTAGGTAGGCTGAGTGGCGAATACGACGATGAGACTGTGCTAGGTATAGGGGCGATTTTAACGTCGGCAATTCTTTATGCCTACAACTTAATTCTGCAACGCCAGCAAGCATTGGTGGCCAAACCATTCGAGATCGCCTTTTTCCACAATTGCACCGTTATATTTTTGTTCGGTTGTTTATCGCCCTTTCTTGCCACAGTTCCGGCGATTTCCTATGTGCCACAAATCGCATTGGCTGCCGTGCTTGGTTTGGTGTCTTTATTGATGATGTCCTGGGCCTATGCCCGGGCTCCGGCGAACAAGTTAATTCCCGTGGAATATACTGCTTTCATTTGGGCAGCCATCTTGGGTTGGTTAGTGTTTGGCGAAACCGTCTCCGTCACAACGGTATTCGGAACTCTTTTAATCGTTTGTGGTTGTCTGGTAGCTGCCTGGCGCAAAGGCACTCCTGCCGAACACATTGAAACTACCGCTGCTTAAATTCGTTAGAATTGAGTCTATGTGTTCGCTTTCCTTATATAGCTCGATTAGATTTCTAAGTATTTTGTTTTACTTGTGTCTGACCGTAATCGGTTCAACCACCTATGCTCAAGATGAATGGGAAAATCTGGAACCAGCTTGGCTGGAAGAAGTCATGCCCCTGGCAGATTCATTCTCTAGCAAACAAGGTAATCCACCGGTCTACCACGCTTATCAATCAAGCACAGCTGGCGGCGAACCGGAACTTATTGGTTATGTTTTTGCTTCTCCAGACCTGCCACCGGAAGAAGTCGGTTTTAGTGGACCAATTGATTTACTGATCGGCTTGAATCTTTCAGGAGCGATCACTGGCGTAAAAGTGCTCCACTATCTCGAGTCCTATTTAAACATTCGCGGTGATTTTATCGGTGATGCAAATTTTGCAGCGCAGTTTTTAAACAAACCCATTGGAGATGAGTTTCGAGTAGGCCGCGATATCGACGGTATGACAAGAGCGACTATTACTAGTTGGGCAGTCGCGCGGAGTGTGCGTAATTCCACGAGACGAGTTGCGGAAGCCTATATGCCAGGTCACTCTTATTCAGTTGCAGCGAACTTTGAAAAT
Source organism: Pseudomonadales bacterium (assembly GCA_012103535.1). Classification (GTDB taxonomy): domain Bacteria; phylum Pseudomonadota; class Gammaproteobacteria; order Pseudomonadales; family Pseudohongiellaceae; genus UBA9145. The sequence continues at coordinate 40,696 of WLWQ01000002.1, read as the reverse complement.
CAAGCCTTGGAGACGCTGCGAAATCAGAACTGGGATGACTATCTCGCTTCAGGATTCGTTAAAGAGTTTTTGGCTCCTATCGTGGGTGAGACTGATCTTCGTTTTAGCGTAGCTTATATGGGCCATTATCGATTGGGTGAGTTACTGGTTGGTGCCAGCGATTATTCCAATTCCGATCGCACCGCCAGCGAAATGATTGAAGACGGCCACATGCTCCTATTAGGACTCAATGGCAATACGCCGCGTTTACAACAATTGAGACTCGGTGCAATTCAAAATGGGCAGATCTACCCTAATCGAGGCGATAGGGTTGTGTTTGCCGGATCGGCGGATGAAGGAAAAATCGCCGGGCGTGCGCGCTTTGCCATTGCCATGTTTATGCACCCGGATATCGATATCACCCAGCCATTTACAGTCATCTACGACATCAGTGAGACTCGGGGGCAGTTCAATGACTACGTAGGAGTAGACTATCAGTTGACTGAGGATGTACTTACTCTAACTATGGGAAATTCGATTAATACAGAAAACCCAGTGATACAAAATGCGTTAACTGTCGTAATACTAATATTGGCGTTGGTCCTATTCGTTTTGAACTTGCCACGCATACGGGCAAGCATAAGCAAAAGTGGCGATTGAATTGAAGTTAATCATTTACATTTCCCTAGCTGTTTCACTGTCATTTATGCAGGCAGTTTCTATTGCTGCTGAGTTGGATCAAGTATTTGTTTTAGAGGAATTCGCACGCACGCAAAACGATCCTGATCATTCCGTTACTTTTGAAGTCGATGCGCCACCGGATGTTGTTTTCAGATTTCTTACTGATCGCGTGCATGATTATGCGAATGACGCCACCGCCGTTGAATTTGACCATAGAAACTCACTAACACCGGACAACCTGGACAGTGGCTCGGTGCGAATCACGACGATGAAAAGCAATGAACAATTAGTACAACGTTTTATTCACTATAATCCATCGACCAGTTATGCCTACTTCACCGATATGGAAGCATCTTCTGTAGATGTACCTTTGCAATACTCCATTGCTTACTATCAACTGACTAGCATCGCAAACGAAAAGACCAGACTGAAAATTTCAGTGGTTTACAAATCCAGTTCTCGTTGGTTGTCTTATTTTGTCAGCAGAGCATTCAATTCAGCATTGGAGAATGATTTCGAAGCAGCGGTCGAATTGATTGAAACAGAATATCGATAGAATATTCAAAACTTAACATTGATCATCGATACACAAAAGTAAGCCCATAAGGATCATTACCTACGCCGGTAACAGTACTTACAACTTCTCGCGTCCGCAGATCAATTATGTAAACGTAGCCCAGCTCTTGAGAATAAGGCTGCGAACCGGAACCGCCACTTACCGCTGCATAACGACCATCTGGTGAAATCGTAGTACCTTTGGGTCGCGCTGGATTGCCGTCGGCTCGCGTCAGGGGAATACGCGCTACCTCTGCATTTGAGCTACCTGCTAAAGCCAATTCGATATTTACAATCGAGACATTATTGGTTCGTAAGTTTGGCACAACCAACTCACGCCCATCAGGAGTCACGCTGGGAATAAGGGGATGTGTGGCTTGCTGCGGATCGTCGGTGCCTACTAGAATTCGAGCCACTTCGGAGTTCGAGCCCTGGCTCACTCGATCAACATCGATTATCGCAATGCTGTTGCCCGCGCGAGATTGATCTTGACTACCGCCATGGGCAACAAACACGTAGCGGCCATCGGGAGTAGCAGCAATTCCCCAGGCACCAACTTGATTTGGAATGCGGTCAATTTCTGCTTGTCGATCGCCGGACAAGGCTAACTGCAGATCAATGACTGATACATCGCCGGTTCCGCCATTGGCGGTAAAGAGAAAACGTCTTCCCTCACTGCTTACACCAAGAGCCAAGCCGTTGGGATTAGGAAAACAACCAAAACCAGGATCGGGCGCAAGCACGGCTCGATTACTTGGCGGACCAAATGGTGACACGTAGGGAACAGGATAGTCTTCGCACTCGAATTCTGGCGAACCTAGCGCTAACTCCACTACACCGCGCAAGCTTCCCGTGCGTCGATCGATAAACGCAATTCGGTTGCCACCGTCTTCAGTAAGATTGTTTTCAGCGTTATTAACAGCAATCAGTTCCGGCAACAGTACTGCACCGATCGCACCAAATCCGCCTGAATCCATGTGACGAATTAAGGCATTCGCAGTTCGGTCATTTCGTGAATCAAGAGCTGTTTCGACATCAAGCAGTGCAATCTGCCCGCGCCCACCATGTTGTAAGAATTCGCCGTTATCGATGCTGCCATGATGATTAATGACATAAACCGATTCACTGTCTTCGCTTAACAAAAGATTTGCCGGATCTCCTAGCAACTGACCATCCAATCGATCCAGCGCGACTTTGTTGCGACTAATAATTGCATGTGAAGTGTTATTGTTTGATGGATCAAGTGCCGCATCCAAAGAAATACCATAGAGATAAGGCAGGCGTCGTCCAGCCGCTAAGATATAAGCACTCTGCTCGCTGATTTCTTGAGCAACTGAATTACTTGCGAAAAACATCATTAAGACAACAAGAAATAGTCGCATTATTTTAGCTAGGCCGATCATTGCATTAGCTCCTGAAAATACAGCTTTTAAAACAAGCAGAACACCTATCATAACCGCTAATAAGCTAGCGGGATTAATGATATTCCTATCCAGGCGATTGTGAAATTAATTGCAATAAAGTCTTGCACTTAAGTCTCGAGCCTCTACCATTCAGCGTCTACCGTTGACTCGGCCCAGATTCTATTCGGGATCAAAAATGAAAGCATTGAAGTATTTGTTAGCGATTAGCATTACCTGCTCGTCCCTGCTTAGCTTTGCAGCAGAAGATGGAATCACTATTCCCCGCATAGAAGGCGAGCCGACATTGGCGGACTTCGAAGGTATGGAGCCTCGCACCGAATTGGCGCGATCAATGTCGAAGGTTGAAGGTTTTATTCAACGGGATCCAGACGATGGTGAACCCGCCAGTCAACATACTGAAGTCTACATTGGTTATGACCAAACAAATCTGTATGCGATCTGGCTGGCATTCGACACGGAACCAGAATTAATCCGCGCAAACTTGTCATCAAGAGAGAATGTAGGTGGAGATGATCGAGTAGGTCTGACGATTGATACCTTTAACGATCAACGTACTGCTCTTTCCTTTCATTCCACGCCACTAGGTATTCAATGGGATGCTCGCTGGACTGAAGGCTCATCGCTTCGAGCAGGATTCGATATCACCTTTGACTCAGTTTGGAATAGTGATGGTCAACTTACCGATCAGGGCTATATGGTAAGTATGGCAGTGCCGTTGCGTAGCTTGCGCTTTCCGGATTCAGATGAACAACTGTGGCGAGTTCAATTCGGACGCAATATTCCACGCTTGAGTGAGTTTGCCTATTGGCCTCAATACACGATTGAAATTGAAGGTCGCCTTAATCAAACGGCATTACTCCGCGGCATAGAAAATGTCTCTCCTGGAAATAATTCGCAGTTCATTCCGTTTCTATTTGCACGTGACGTTGAAGCCTTGGACGCAAGTGCACTCGGTGGACCTAAGTTCGACAGCACCACAGAGCAGGATGTCGGGCTAGATGCAAAGTTTGTTTTTAATGATTCATGGGTACTTGATCTAACCCTTAATCCAGACTTCAGTCAGGTTGAATCAGATGAGCCGCAGGTAACTGTTAACGAACGCTTCGAAGTTCAGTTTCCAGAGCGGCGTCCATTCTTTGTGGAAAATGCAGACTTTTTTGCCACCGATTCCAATCTTTTGTTTACGAGGCGCATTGTTGATCCGGAAGGAGGGATTCGATTCACTGGAAGAGAAGGCGATTATGGATTAGGCGCCATCTTTATTAATGACGAAGCACCCGGCTTAAATAGAGTTGCTGGCGACCCATTGGATGGAGAAAAAGCAAACATAGGAATCATTCGAGGCTTTCGAGATATTTCCGAACAGTCTCGGGTAGGTTTTTTCTTGAGCGATAGGGAATTGGGCGAGGGTTACAACCGTGTTGCCAGTCTGGATTTCCGCTTTAAACTAAGTGACAACTGGATCAGCCAGGGGCAATTGGTTGGTAGCGACAGTGAACCAACTTTAGGTGGAGAAGCTACTACAGGGTACCAGCGTAACATTCAGATAAACCACACCGGCCGCACCGTTAACAGTCATACCCATTTTATTGAAACAACCGATAACTTCCGAGCTGATCTGGGTTTTCAGAATCGATTCTATAAACCTGACACAACAGGCATACACAACAGTGTAAATTTGAATTTCTATCCAGAGGACTCGAATTTAAACAGTTGGACTACCGGCTTTTTTGACGTTTACTTAAATGACAATGATGGCAAGCGTATCTATCATCAGTTTGGTCCTAACTTAAATTTCAATTGGAACACCACTGGGATAGGTTTTTCATTCACCGACTATGCAGAAATTCTAAGACCGCAAGATTTTTCAGGCATCATAACGAATACTCGTTATGACTATGAAACCTATCAGGTAGACGTATTTAATAGCACATTACAGACTGCAACTTTTCGCGCCACTTATCGCGAAGGTAGAGCCTTAAACTTGGTACCTCCAGTTGGTACGCTGCCTTATGTTACAGATACCAGCCGTATTAGTTTGTTTTTTCAGTGGCGACCGATCGATAGATTAAGTATTAACAATACTTACTTTCTTACCGAATTAGAAAATCGTGGTGGCGGTGCAAAAGTTTTTACAAACGAAATCTTACGCAGTAACTGGAATTATCAATTTACAAAAGAGTTGTCGCTACGATTTATCGCGCAATACGATGAGACTGATGCAGGACCTGCTACGAGACTCGAAGATGATGAAAACCTTAACTTCGATGTGTTACTGCGTTATGTGATAAATCCGTGGTCTGCTTTTTATCTTGGCTATAACTCCAACCATAGCAATTTCGATATTGTGGAGTACGAAGGCGAACGAGAATTGATAGTCGCGAACGATCTGCGCCAGGACGGTGATCAATTCTTCGTGAAGTTTTCCTACCTGTTTCAGCGCTAAGCAGTAACTTCTGCAACTGCCTGAATCGAGAACTATTTTGTGGCTTTTCCACTTTATAGTTGAACTATGATCCAAATCCCTCCTTTTGGCGTTTTACTATTGAATATTCGTACCAAATCAGGGCTTTATGCTGCTTCTAAGATTCACCAATCAGTACGCTGCAAGACCGTAAGGATCTATTTGGAAATTTGCTCGGGGAAATAGTAATGATCAAAAAAACACTTGCACTAATAATATTCACATTTGCCTCATTCTCTGCTTGGGCGCAATCGTCAGCCAATGGGGTATGGAATTTTTCCATGAATAGCCCAATGGGTGCGGTAAGTGCCAAAGTCACAATGGAAATTGCTGGGGATGTTTTAACCGGCGAGTTTGATTTGGGCGGCGGTCGAACCTGGCCAATCGAAGAAGGCTCGGTGGAAGGCAATTCAATTTCATTTAGCATTAATCGTGACGGTTCTTCCATGACCTATGTAATGAGCGCCGAAGTAGAAGGTGACTCTATACAAGGCATAGCTGCTGCCATGGGAACCACCGCAGACTGGTCAATGACCCGGGCAGAATAGTTCAAATCTAACTAATTTCTGCCGAAAATGCTTTGCTTACCTTAATTGCTGGCGTTAGATTGTCTGCTCTATCTGACTAAAGTAATTAAGGTGAAGCCTCTATGCTCACTCGTCGCGAACTCGTTCATGCCGCCGGTGCGGCAACCGCATTAGGTCTTTCCCAATCCTCCGCTGCTCAAGCTGAGAATCCAACTCCTTTAGCTTATAGTTCCTCTGATATTCGCTTAACTGGCGACGGTGCTGGATTACAGCCTCAGGAATTCGCCGACTTACTAAATTCCTTGTGCCAAAACCAGGAATTAGAAAGTGACAATTATTTAATTGGTGGTGAAGTCGAGAAATTTGAAAACTACTGTGCCGAGTTGTTGGGAAAAGAGATGGCGGTATTTTTGCCTTCCGGCACGCTTGCCAATCAGTTGGCACTGCGCCAGTTGGCTGGAAACAAACGACGGGTCATTGTTCCAGGATTAAGCCATGTCTATAACGACACCGGCGATGCTTGCCAGAATCTTTCCAATCTAAATTTGATTCCCCTGGCTCAGGAAAAAGCCACATTTACTTTGGAAGAAGTGCAAGCGGTAATCGAGCGCACTGCAGGTGGGCGAGTAACTGCAGAAGTCGGTGCGATTTTAATTGAGAGTCCAGTTCGCCGATTGTCAGGAGAGATGGTTGACTGGCAAGAGACGAAAAAGATTACCAGCTTTGCCCGAGATAATGGAATTGGCACTCATTTAGATGGTGCAAGAATGTTTATTGCTTCCGCCTATACCGGGATCTCCCCTGCTGAATATGCGGCACCATTCGACATGGTCTACTTTTCTTTGTGGAAGTATTTCAACAGCGGTATCGTCGCAATTCTCGCAGGCAAGAAAGCCGATCTAGAGAACATGTTTCACACTCGTCGCATGTTTGGAGGCAATCTCTATGAAGGTTGGCCCGCCGCGCTTGTCGCACAGCATTTCATGGAAGGCTATGTCGATCGCTTGAAAGATGCTGTTGCGATTTCCAAGGAGTTCTATGCAGCTATTGAGCAGCACCCCGCCTTCACCGTAACTAGAATTCCTAATGGAACCAACTTAACCAGAGTCACGCTTGCTGATTCAGACAGTGAAGAATTCAGAGCAAAACTTAATGAGCAAAATATTGTTATTGGTCGGGCGAATTTAGATAATCGATTCACCCTTAGCGTTAATGAAACCTGGAATCGTACTACCGCCAATGAATTAGCCCTGGCATTTACCAGTGCAGTAGCCTAAGTTCAATCGAGTGTTTTTACTCAGTGCTGCATAAGATTTAGGGTAAAGTACCTATTCAAAACGGAATCAGAATAATTACAAGTGGAGTTATTCCCATGAGATTCTCTTCTCCTGCTTGCTGTTTACTATTCGTTGCCTTTTCTTTTTTGGCAGCAAACGCGATTGCTCAGGGAAATGGTCGCGGTGATGTGACTGACGAACGCGTGATTAATGCAGCGGAGGTGGAGCCTGGCAGCTGGCTCACTTACGGACAAACCTTCAAAGAACAGCGATTTTCTCAGTTAACCCAAATTAACACCGACACCGTGGATCGGTTGGGTCTGGCCTGGACTCGACAAATCGGCGATTACAACATGCGCATGCAAGGAACACCTCTGGTGGTGGATGGCATCATGTATGTTTCCAATGGCTGGAGTGTCGTCTATGCACTGGACGCTGTAACTGGGGAAGAAATTTGGAGCTACGATCCCGAAGTAGATCGTAGTTACATTAGGCTCGCTTGTTGCGGACCTGCTCACAATCGCGGCGTCGCAGTTTATGAAGGCAAAGTATTTGTCGGCACGTTTGATGGTCGCCTGGTGGCTATCGATGCCAATTCTGGAGAAGAAGTCTGGGATGTGGATACCTGGATTCCAGCCGGGCTTGGCAGATTTAATATAACCGGCGCACCCCGGGCTGCCGGTGGAAAAGTGTATATCGGACAAGGCAGTGGTGAATCGGGACATCGCCGTGGTTATGTCACAGCCTATGATGCGGATAGCGGAGAAGTTTCCTGGCGATTTTTTCTTGTGCCCGGTGATCCCAGCAAACCCTTCGAACATCCCGAAATGGAAATGGCCGCACAAACCTGGGGTGGTGAATGGTGGAAATACGGTGGTGGCGGTACCGCCTGGAATTCCCTGGTTTACGATGAAGAATTCAATTCCTTATATATAGGAGTTGGCAACGGTGCACCCTGGCCTAGAGAAATCCGCTCACCCGGTGGTGGCGATGATTTGTTTCTTTCCACAATTGTTTCTGTAGATGTCGATAGCGGTCGTATGAATTGGTATTACCAAACCACTCCCGGTGACAACTGGGATTACAGTTCGGCAATGGATATGTCACTGGGTGAAATCGAATTCGGCGGAGAGATGCGCAAGGTAGTATTACAAGCACCGAAAAACGGTTTCTTTTACATCCTCGATAGAGAAGATGGAGAATTACTCAGAGCGCTGCCCTACACCGATGGCATCGACTGGGCAACTCACGTCGACATGGAAACCGGCCGACCGGTTGAAAATCCAGACGTTGTTTACGAAGTCGAACCGCAATGGATCATGCCGGCAAATTCCGGTGCTCATAATTGGGAGCCTCAATCCTGGGATAATGATCTCGGCCTTATGTATTTCTATTATCACGACATCGCCAATTTTTATTCGTTGGATGAGGGCTTCGTTGAAACTGGCGAGTACGAAATTCGTGAAAGGGGATTAAGTCTCGGTTGGGGTGAAGGTGAATACCGCCGGCGCTTGATCGAAGAAGCTGGTCCCAGACCACCTTCTCAAGCCTACATCGGCGCGTTCGATCCCATTACTGGAACCTATAAATGGCGGCATGAACTCGAGTCGGATTATAACGGAGGCGTTGTAGCAACCAGGGGCAACGTCTTGTTTCAACCGGAAGGAACTGGCGATCTCTCAGTTCGAGATACCAACGATGGTGAATTGCTATGGCGTTTCAGGGCGCCGGGAACCTTTCGTTCCACTTCGGTAATGACTTACGCAATAGATGGCACGCAGTATGTAGCAACTATGATGAACGGTAATAGAGCTATCGATCTGGGTGGAACAGTGTTGGTCTTTAAACTCGACGGCGATCATCCCCTGCCCATACCCGAAATCGTGCAGGCTGTTGTTCCAGAGTTACCCGACGATGTTTACAGCCTGGAGCAGCTGCGGGAAGGCGATAATCTTTATCATGCGCAATGTGCAAGTTGTCATGGCGGCATTGGTGTGCCAAATGAAGTGGCAATCGTTGCTCCCGACTTACGCTTGATGACCTTGGACACTCATTCGAACATGGAAGACATCGTGATAGAAGGCAGCCGCGCACAGCAAGGCATGCCAGATTTTGAGGAAGCCATTTCCGCAGAGCAATTAGAATCCATACGAGCTTTTGTGGTGGAACAAGCAAGACGCCTACAGGAATATCAGCAACAGAATCAGGACGCTATCGAAGCCGCTGCTAATGAAGAAGCCTTAAATCGCGCTTAAGCAACATGCGGGCTAGCTGCATTACTGATCGAAAAGGCATGGCATAATAGCGCCATGCCTCAATCTCTACTCTCTCACTACAAATCTTATTTGTTCGCCGCTTTAGTTTGTGCCACAAGTTGCACAAATTTGAATGCTGCCGAAGAAGTACTTCTTACGATTGAAGCGGATCTTATAGAACGGATCGATCTACTGGATCAAGATAGTGATGCCGATCTCATTATCACTTCCTACTACGAATTACTCCCAGAAGAAGCGAAAGCAGATATCGAAATTCGGCGAAGACGCTTAGAACGACTGCAACCGGATTACGAAGTGGCTTACCTCGCAGCGGACAGCGCAGAGATGGCCGAAGTAAGAGAGGATATTGATGAGCAATGGTTAGTTATTCAATCTATCCATCAATATTTTTTTACAACACAGGTTGTTGAGATTCTAAACCAGGTCTACATTCAAAACTTCGACGGTTTATTGCCAGAAGAAACGGAAATTGGCATTAGCGAACTTCAGGGTAGCTAATCACTCGAGTTCTTATCGCTAGCGGCGCATCCAAATAGAAAATTCAGACGTATTAGATTAAGCGACATTCTGCTCTTCACGACTCATCCACACTGCGGTGTCATGAAATACCGCACCGCCGATGCCATGACCGGGATCACTACTCACCAGGGCATTAATGCCAACACCTTCCACGAAATTTTCACTCGGCCAAATACTCTCCACGATTACCACGTCTTTCTGCAGATCATCATAGACTTCAACATGGAGCAATATCGATGCCTGCTCATTGCCTACACGCACCAGATCATCTTGTACCAGATTCAACGATGCACAAGTGTCGGAATGAATCTTGGCAGTGGGTCTGCCTTCCCGGCGTTTCGAAGTCGGTGTTTCTGTAAAACTACTATTAAGAAAATTACGGGCAGGGGCAGTGATTAGACGAAATGGTTTAGTGTCCGATTGAGAATCGGTAACAGAATAATGATCGGGGAATTTCGGCATGGATGCATTAACCTTGCCCAGTCGAGACCAATCCGGAGAAAAGTGAAATTTCTTATCTGGAGTTTCAAAGCCATTAAGAAAATGCGCCTCATCAAAATCTCTCGCGCAATCAAACCAACGCTGTGCATAGATACTGTCGGCGTCCGGGTAGCCGCTTCTTTCTAAAGTCTCATCAATTATTTCCCAGGTAGTCATGTCGAACCCGGGATGTTTTGCTCCTAGTCGTTTCGCCAATTCACAAATAACAAAATGGTTAGGCTTCGCGTCGGCATAGGATTCGATAACCGGTTTAGTAACCTGTAAAAAAGTATGGCCGCCAGCAATATAGATATCTTCATGTTCCAGGAATGTCGTCGCCGGTAAGACAATATCTGCCATGGCAGCAGTTTCGGTCATGAATTGCTCATGGACACAGACGAAGAGGTCCTCCCTCTCGAAACCTTTTTTCACTTTAAGCGAAGAAGGAGACACCATCATTGGATTGGTGTTCTGAATCAGTAATGCGTTTATTGGTGGCCCACCTTGCAGATCAATTGGATTGCCGCAAAGTATTTCACCAATCCGTGACTGATCCAGCACTCGCGTATTTGGATCGATTACATCGGATCCTACAATCAGTGTTTTGTCCAAATTGAATAATTCGCTGTTGCTGTATAGCCCGCCGCCACCCTTGTACTTCCAGGCACCAGTCATGGCGGGCAGGCAGGATGCTGCATGCATATTGAACGCGCCATTGCGGCTGCGCGTAAATCCATAGCCGAAGCGGTAATAGCTTTTTTTATTGTTACCAATAAGGCGGGCGAATTCGACAATGGTTGTCGCTGGCACCCCGGTTATTGCTTCAGCCCATTCAGGAGTCTTCGCCTGCAAGTGAGATTCCAAGTCTGCATTGAAATCGGTGAATTCGGCGAGATATTCTCGATCGGCTAATCCTTCTTTTAATAGGACGTGCAGCATAGCTGTAGCCAGTGCACCGTCGCTTCCCGGCTGCAACATGACATGCAAGTCAGCGCGTTTCGCAGTGGCATTGCGATAGGGATCGACAACGACTAGTTTTGCTCCTCGTTTGCAGGCTTGCGAAACATGGTGCATGAGATTTACCTGGGTATGCACCGCATTCGTTCCCCATAAAACGACCACATCGCTGTGTTCACCGATCTCACGTGCATCGACTCCCCGCTTCGTGCCGGTGCCTACTTTCCAACCCGCATCGGATGCAGCCGAACAAATAGTTGAGTGCTGGCGTGAGTAGCCCATGGCATGGCGAAGCCTATCAATACCGTCCCGCTGTACCAGTCCCATGGTGCCAGCATAAAAATGCGGCCATATAGTTTGATTGCCATACTTTTCACTCAGCTCAATAAAGCGATTCGCAACTTCGTCTAGTGCTGCTGCCCAACTAATCTCGGTAAAGGACTCCAGTCCAATTCCTTTTGCTCCAGTTCGTTTTAGTGGATTAGTTAACCTGTCGGGGTGATGCACCCGCTCGGCATAATTGCCTACCTTCGCGCAAAGCGTGCCAGAGGTGTAGGAGTTATCTTTAGCACCATAGACTCTGCCAATAGTGCGATCATCGAGCTTTTCGACTTCAAGGGCACAGACACTGGGACAATCGTGAGGGCAAGTGCTTTGCACACGTTCTGTAGCTAATTTGTCCATAATTCGATTCAAAGAATTGAGAATTGATTCTAATGGCTGAGAGTTTGACTGCTCACTAATCTTAGTCTGCTAAAGGCGTAATCCCTGTAACCGACTAAACAGTCAGGACTATTTTTGTTTAATATAAAATACTATCACATCATCTCTCATGGACTTCAGGATAATAAGAATCTATTCTCACGGTTATCTGGTTTAGCTGCGATACTTTACTGAACTTCGACAAAGGAGGTTTGGCATGGAGGGCTTTTTTGTAATCCTCGCTCTGGGGATTATTCTTGGTTCGCTGTTTGGGTGGATAACCTTACTTCAATCATCCAAACTCAAGGCGCAAATAAAAAACCTGGGATTTCAAGTAGAGAGACTTTCCAAAGAAATTGCAGCTATGCAGACCGGTGATGCAGCTGATACTCAGTTGCTTGCTCGAAGTAGACAATCAGAACGCACCTCGAATCCGGTCCCAGACCCGCAATCCCAAACTGCAACAAGCGAGCCAGAGCGAACTAACTCTGTAGTAGCACCAGCACAATCAAGCAAACCTGAAGCGAATACATGGCGCGCACCAGAAGACGAAATCAAACCAGATCAATCTTCAGCTAGTGCACCAACCGATCCTCCTTCAACGGCGATTGCTGACCATTTAAGAATCAATTGGATGGTTTGGCTTGGTGGTATTAGCGTAGGACTTTCGGGTGTTTTTCTAGTTAGTTATTCAATCGAACAAGGCTTGCTTGGACCGACGGCACGAATTGTACTTGGTCTAATTTTTGGTGTCGTATTGCATGGAGTTGCTGAATTTGGACGACAGCGAAGTATTGGTAATTATCAATCCCTTGCAGCACTTGCAGGTGGCGCCAGTCTTATACTGTATTCGGCACTTGTCGCTGCATTGCTTTTGTATGAACTCTTTCCCCCTTTATTAGTATTCATTGCTTTAGCAGCTATATCACTAGCAACGATGTACCTGGCAATACTGCATGGGCCAGTACTAGCAGTATTGGGAATACTAGGCGGATACCTGGTGCCACTCTTGGTAGATACTGGCAGCAATAATATTGTTGGATTGTTCATGTACTCCAGCATTATAAGTATCTCCGCTGTTTGGTTGATGCGCACTGTGTATCGAGAATGGATTTGGTTTTCTGTATTAGTCGGTGCACTTGGCTGGTGGCTTATAGCGATCGCCTTGAACGATGGCGCAGGCATACGAGGATATTATCTAGCGTTTCTAGGCTATATTTTTGTGGCCATCCCTGCATGGGATTGGTTGTTTAAAAAAACCGATCAAGAAATAAATGGCCTTTATCAGAAAGGTTCTGAATCAATAATGAATAGTTTTGGAATCTCTCCCCTTAGCTATTCACTCTACGCCCTCGCAATTGCATCTTTTCTGACTATCTATGCTGAAGCGTCAGCCGAGCTAGCACGATATCAATGGTTGCCGATCACAGTCTTGTTTCTCTTGACTGCCGGCAAACGAGATTCATTACGTCTGCTACCACTATTCTTATTACTCGGCACCTTTGCATCATGGTTGTTGTTGGGATTGGAATCGAACGATGGTCTTCAATTAGTGGGACTACAAACATCACAAAGCTCTTCTTTTATTATTTACGCAGCAATTATGGCGTTTGTGTATTTCACCCTTGCGTTGAGGAACTCAAGTTTTGCCAATATGCAGGAGTATTGGTTTGCGTTAGGGATTCTCACTCCCTTAGGATGGATCGCTGTTTGCTATTTACTTATCACGGATTTGTCCGTATCGATAGCGTGGGGTGCTACTTCTGTAACAATAGGCGTTGTTTACCTGGCAGTTGCAGCGTGGAAATTGGGATTCATATTTGCAAAGCCTAAAGCTGAAATTGATTCCAAAGTTTCAAAGTTTGTTAGCAGGCAAAATGCGATTTGGCTAATAATTGCAGGGCACTTTGCCTACTCACTGGCGGTTGCAATTATGGTGAGAGAAGCCGGTTTAACCTTGGCCCTGGCGGCTCAAGTTCTTTCGCTGGCTTGGGTAATTCAAAGATTCCAAGCAGAGCATTTAGACCTTCTGCTGAAAATTGTAATCGCAGTAATTGTCACCCGCCTGACGCTTAATCCTTGGATGCTGACATATCCAGATACCGTTCATTGGTCACTTTGGACGTTTGGTGGTTCGACTCTATTTTGTACTGCCGCGACATTTTTACTTAAAGACAATGAAGGATTGAGGAAATGGTTAGAAGCAGCCGCTTTGCACCTTTTTGTTCTCACGGTTTGGTCAGAGATTAGATACTGGCTGTACGACGGAGATGTTTTCGCACAAGAATTTAGTCTTTTGGAAATGACGCTAAATATGATTCTTTGGTCTTCCCTCGTCTTGGTTTACAACTATCGCAAGCAGGTGAGTAATAGTCTGAAGCAGTACTATGCTATCGCTGCGAAAGTAATGCTAGGTTTAGCACTCTTTGCTTACTTGACCATTCTATTCCCTCTTAATCCTGTATTCGGTGTAGAACAAATATCAGAAAGACCAATTATAAATCTGATGTTATTGTCCTATGGATTCCCAATTCTAATTTCATATCTCATTTACAAATATTATGAGGCTGAATATAGAACTTACGCTGCTGCTCTTTGCGGATTTGCGGGATTCGTATTTGTAACCTTGCAAATTCGCCATTTGTGGCAGGGCACTGTCGAATTAAATTTACCGACCGGTAATGGCGAGTTGTACACATACTCGATAGTTTGGCTCATATTAGCGATGGCCTGTCTCTTAGGAGGATCTATACGATATGGAGCAGCTGTTTATAGAGCTGGATTCGGGCTATTGATGCTAGTAATTGCCAAGATCTTCCTGGTAGATATGTCTGACCTCGAAGGTTTATTAAGAGTGGCTTCATTCATGGGGCTTGGGCTCAGTTTGCTTGGCCTTGCTTATTTGTATCAAAGATTCAATTTGAAACCCGATGCAAACTAGACTTTTGTAGTTTGTTTATAAGAAAGCACAGTTCAAATCCTTATTACCTATTTGGGATTCACTTATAAATATTTTCATAGCCACTTATCGTAATATTGTTAGTGCGAGCTAACCTCTAGAATTGGCTCTTTAATTTTCTTGAATTCTTCATCAGTGTATCTTGGTGTTATGTGTTGCGGGCAATTCCAATCGAATGCCTCGATGTTGATCAGAATTCCTCGTTCTACTCTTGCACGATACGTTGGTATTGCAAGTGCTTCTACTAGAGTTGGATCGTCTTGGTATTCGACTATTTCTACGGTCCCCCAAATCTTTAAACGCCTTCTATTGGGATAGTCCATTACTATAAGGCTTACTCGGTTATTAGAAGACAAATTACCGACAGAAATGTACTGCCTGTTTCCACGAAAATCCGCGAATCTGATTTTGGAGTCGTTAATAATTTTCAAAAATCCGTGTGGGCCACCCTTATGTTGAACATAAGGCCATCCTTCCTCGTTGAGGGATGCGATAAAGATACTGTCACGTTCTTCTAAGAACACTTTCGTAGATTCATCTAGCTCTTTCGCTTTAGCTCTTGCTTCAATGCGAGTATTAAATTCAGAACTGCCATAGAGAGCTTGTGCTTCTCTAACTGAGTCTGTAAATGCTATGTCTGTAAATGGCTTAGGCATAATTTCTCAACTTTCACTCAGAAAAAAAGAACCAAGGAAAAGATTGGCATCCTTTCCTTGGATAAGGGCTCATGCAGCTACTTGTAAACTTACTTTTGGAAAATCGATGTCAACGTGACTCGCTTTTGCCAAAACATTGGTCAAAAAGTTCATACCAACGTGAGTGATTATTTCCACAATTTCGGCATCACTGAATCCAGCTTCCCGCGCTTCGATAATTTCTGCAGTAGTAACATCACCTACATTGTTTACCAACGAGCGCGCCAACTTCACTGCAACCGCAGCTTTGTCATCCTTGCTGGTTCCTTGTCTATTGGCGTGAATTTCCTCATTGCCCAATCCAGCTTTTCTACCAATTGCACTATGTGCAGATAGGCAATACTCACAGGAATTCTCCTGGGCGAGGGTTAATGCGATTCGCTCGCGCGTACGCTCATCGAGTTCACCGTCTCCAGCGATTGTGTGCAAGCCTAAAAATGCTTGCAGCGCTGTTGGTGAATTGGCGAATACTCGCAGGAAATTGGGAACCATCCCAAGCTTGACTTGGACTTCAGTTAAAAGTGCTAGTTGTGCGTCATTTGCTTCGTTGTTGCTGACCGTTCTTAACCGGCTCATCTCAAAACTCCTTATGCAATAGTTGATTAAAAGGATGCTCTAACTTCGAGTGCCTTTATATTTGCAGAATTAGAGCTCTGAAAGAATATAGCCATTTTACAATTGATTATTACATTTATAGGAATAATCAAATAAACTCATATAGGCTATAACTCTGTTTTTGCTGGAGAGACATGATGGATAGGTTTAACCAAATGCAGGTGTTTGCTGCAGTAGCAGAAGAAGAAGGTTTTGCTGCGGCGGCCAGGAAGTTATCCATGAGCCCGCCGGCGGTAACGAGAGCGATTGCCGATCTCGAAACCAGATTGGGAGTAAAACTGCTTAATCGAACCAATAGAATCGTGCGAGCTACAGAAGCTGGGAAACGTTATCTGGAAGATGCAAAACGAATACTGGATGAAATTACCGAAGCCGAAGACGCTGCAATTGGAATCAATGCAACTCCGACTGGACAACTTAGCGTTACCGCACCAGTTCTATTTGGCAGGTTGTTTGTACTCCCTTCGATAGTGGAATATTTAAAACTGTATCCAGAAATGTCTTTGAATGCAGTTTTCGTTGATCGTGTGGTTGATCTTCTCGATGAGGGATTGGATGTAGGTATTCGAATTGGTGATTTGCCCGATTCCTCAATGCGGGCTAGAAGAATTGGGCAAGTCAGCTATATTGCTTGTGCTTCTCCTGACTATTTAAAAAACAATGGAACACCGCGACAGCCGAAAGACCTGACTAAGCATGACATTGTATGTTCAACCGGCGTCAGCCAGTCGGCGACCTGGCAATTTGGGCAAGGTGAGATCGTACGAGTCAAGCCAAGACTCGTGTTAAACAGTAATGACGCCATTATTTCTGCAGTTAAAGATGGCTTCGGTATAACGCGGCTAATTTCTTATCAAGCTGCGCCTCAAATTGCAGAGGGCAGCCTAAAGATTATTTTGAAGAAGTATGAACCTAAACCCATGCCAATAAACATTGTGCATCGAGAAGGCAGGCATAGCTCTGCAAAGATTAGGAGCTTTATCGATTTGGTAACGAACAATCTGCAAAATCATGCTGCATTAAAGTAAGACCAAATTTCAGTCCGCACTAATCAACCAGATCCTTGATTTGCATCATCGCCAAATGAGGCCGAACTGCAGCAAGATTTACAGTACTTTGATGCGACATTGTGTCTCATCCCATTTAACAATTTTGGGCCTATAATGCGCCCGTCTTCCAATGGTTCGGTGACCTATGCGGCGAATAATTACTCTTTTCTCCCTAACAATTCTGGTTTCTCTTAGTAACACAGGGCAGCTGGAAACTCTGGCTGCTGAAAGCGCTACTGCCTCGAGTCAATGGACCATGCCGCGAACGGAATACGGCCGACCGGATTTTCAGGGTAATTGGTTTTTCGGTTCTCGCACACCATTGCAACGCCCTACCAATCTTGGCGACAAGCAAACCTATACCCCTGAAGAAGCGCGTGAGCTCGAACAAAGAATGATGGAGCGCTTGGAACGGCAAGACGCGCCACTCGATCCTGATCGTGGCGCACCTGAAATAGGTGCCCGCATCGGCCAGGAAGCTGACGATGCCTTTCTCGGACACTACCTTGAACCGAAGTTGCATCAAGTTAATGGCGAATATCGAACTTCCGTCATCACCGGAGAAACCAGTGGTCGCATACCCAGAAGGGAAGGCTTTCAAGATTTCTACGCAAAGCGTCGTGCCAGCGGTCTTGCTGATACCGATGGGCCGGAAGGCCAGCCACTATCTGGTCGCTGCCTGATTTTTGGTGCCGCGGCTCCTTCGCTAACGCCGATGATGATGAATCCGAATTTACAAATAGTACAAACCGAAAATTATCTAATGGTCATGACCGAGATGATTCACGACGCCCGCATCATTCGCATCGGCGGTGAACATTTTTCTCACGATATTCCGCAATGGATGGGAGATGCCGTTGCACGCTGGGAAGATGACACTTTAGTAGTGCATTCGAAAAACTATCGCCCTGAACAATCTTCTTCTCGCTCAATAGTAATTTCAGAAGACTTTGAACTAATCGAACGCTACACGCTGGTTGGAGACAATGAAATTCATTACGCCTTCACGGTTACCGACGATCAAGCTTATACACAAGCGTTTAGCGGAGAACGCATACTGTCTCGAAATTCACCGGAAGAAAAAGTCTATGAATTCGCCTGCCACGAAGGAAACTATTCGCTGCCTGGCATTTTAGCTGGAGCACGGCGCTTGGAATCTGAACAAGAATAGACTGGAACATTCCCTGCCCTTATCATGCGCCCTTCATTTGTTGCTAATGGAAGGGACTCATGTTTTACGAGCCTAAAAAGAAAAATCACGGACTACCAAAGAATCCTTTTAACAGTTTAGTTATTCCACGGCCTATCGGTTGGATCAGCACCGTAGATGAAGATGGTGTCTTCAATCTTGCTCCTTACAGTTTTTTCAACGCAGTTTGTTATTCACCTCCCACTGTTATGTTTTCATCAGGCATTGGAAACGCCGATGACAAAAACAAAGACTCCGCACGAAACGTAGAAGCAACAGGTGAGTTCGTTTGTAATCTAGCCACCTGGGACACTCGTGATCAGATGAACCAGTCTTCGGCAACATTGCCACCAGATTCTGATGAGATCGCTCTAACCGGATTGACGCCAATAGAGTCAACCTTGGTTGCGGCACCCAGAATTGCAGAGGCACCTGTTCATCTGGAATGTAAATATCTTAAAACCGTCGAGATTTCCGGATGGAACGAGACTGACGTGTATAAGGTTATATTTGGCGAGGTTATAGGGATTCACATCAATGAAGAAGTTATCCGTGAAGATGGGCTTATCGATGTAGCTAAAATGATGCCAATTGGGCGCTTAGGCTATAACGACTATGCACGAGTGGATGAAGATTCTTCTTTTACTTTGGTTCGACCTGACTAGCCCGCATGTTGCATCAACTGATTGCTTGCAGGGCTAACTATCAGGATCGAGTGAGATCATTTGGCTTGGGTGATAGCGTTCACCTTTTACCGCATCAGCTGCAAATAACTCACCAGCCCGATCTAAATCGGTTTCGCTGATATTCAAATCCACTGCCGCCGCATTTTCTTCCACAAACTTTACGTGCTTCGTACCAGGAATAGGCACGAAGTCAGGATCTTGTGCCATTACCCATGCCAGTGCTAGCTGCGCGGCGGTGCATGAATTGTCGGCCGCAATGGTAAGGAATTCATCCACCAGTTTGAGATTGTGCTCGATATTTTCGCCAGTAAATCTTGGCATAGTCTTGCGCATGTCTCCTTCTTCCAATACTTCAGCATCGCGCACAACACCTGCGAGAAAAGCTCTACCGAGGGGACTGAATGGCACGAATCCGATACCCAGCTCTTTGCAACATTCCAAGACCTTGTATTCCGGATCTCGAGTCCAAAGAGAATATTCCGATTGCACAGCGCAAATCGGATGCTCTCCATGAGCCTTGCGTAATGTTTCCGAAGAGCATTCGGACAAACCAATGTGCCCAATCTTACCTGACCTGATTTCATCAGCCAGAGCACCAACACTCTCTTCGATAGGCACATTGAAATCTCGACGATGCAGGTAATAGAGATCGATATACTCCATTCCCAATCGCTGCAAACTTTCTTCCAAGGTTTGCTTTATATTCTCAGGCGACCCGTCGACTCCGCGTTTTCCATCCCTGTTGATAATTCCGCATTTACTCGCCAGGGTGAATTCATCGCGACGTGATCCGAGAACTTCACCAATCAATGTTTCATTATGACCAACACCGTAAACACTCGCTGTATCAAGAAAGGTGTAACCGACATCCAGCGCCCGGTGCAGTGCGCGCTCTGATTCATCGCGATCGGCCGCGCCATAACCCTGGGACATGCTCATACAACCGAGACCGATTGCCGAGACTTTCAATGCTCCGATATTCCTTTCCTGCATGTTTACTCCTTAACTTCTTACAGCAATATAAGACTTAGTCGACTTGTCCTATCTGAAAATTTTGCGATTCTCGAATAAATCCGGTACCAAAGGCACTGCCGACTCTGGCTGCCAGGTTTTTCCGGGTGAGACTAATGGTGATATCCAGTGATTCCAGGTGATGCCACCAACCCACAGGAATAAAAAGTAATTCACCTGGATTGATTACAAAATCGTAGACCGTGGCATTTTCAAACAAGGGATGAATTGCTAGATCAGGTTCCGCTGCGTCAACGTCACTGTAAACATGATAGTCATTGTAAACCCAGGGCATACTCCAGGATGGAACCATCCGTACCCGCTTTCTCCCAACAATCTGACAGAACAAATTGTTAATCATATCGAAATGAAGAGGTGTTATAGTTCCACGAGGTCCGATCCAGAGTGAACCGTCTGGCTGCCCCTCTAAATAACCGTCGCCAATATTAAGTGATTCGCAATCAGCAAATATCTTCGCCAGGCTATCGCGATGTTCGCTCATATTACCCGCAGTCATGTAAAAATCATTTGAGCTTTCTGTACTTTCTAAACGATCCAGAAACTTTGCGAACTTAGTTTCCGAGCGATGAAACTTCTGATTACGTTCATAATGAGGATCGCCTTCTCTGCCATCTTGAATACTCACAACGCTGTTACCATGACATTGGCGAAAATAGTCAAGACTCCACTTTTGATAGGCCGGCCATTCTTCCATGGCACCGGACAGAATTACCGGCCTGTTCTTGCTTAAGTAGTTAGCAACAAATTCTTTAAATGGCGGCGGACTAATACGTTCGATCTCACCGAAACTCTCATCCAGTCTGGAAAGCTTTTCATAGACTCCCAAAAGCCAGGCCTGATTATTTGATGCCTTCCATTCTTCGTGACTTTGATCCTCCAGCTTCGCCGTTTCTCTTTGGAACACCTCACTGGCGCCTTTGAAATAAGGATTTTCTTTCGCACGAGCGATCTCTTCTGCAACCAGATCCTTGGCGTAGCCCTTCTCTACCAGGCTCGCAGCGATAGCTTCTTCTGGATGTTCCATCATCAAGCATTTGGCAATCCAATGACGCCACTTGTCTTCCATATCAGTCGCCGGGTCTTCGCTTTTTGGTTGGCTATCTAACCAACGAATAATGCGGTCATAGTAAATGTTGTTTGGAAAATCTGCTTTGTTGAGGAATGGCCAGCCTCGTTTTTTCTTATCGAAAACTTTATCGACAGAATAGTGCGCGATGTAATGGGAATCTCTCAGTTCATTCTTGCCAGGAATAAAGGTGCCATTGATATCTTTCATTTCCACCTGGCAATTTTCACAAGCGGCTTGCAAGGCATACATACCTGCCCACCATTTTAAGCGATCAGCTATATCGCTGTTTACTATTTCGATATGTATCTGCGCCCAGCTATCCAACAATTTCTTTAACGTCTTCGCTTTGCCAATTATCGGAACGAAACCACCGTTATAATAAGCGCCATTGTTTTTGAAATATGGACTGATAATTTCGCGACATTCACCAAGTGACTTTAAGTGCCAGTCTTCATAGACAGAGTCGACATAGATTTCATCATCGCCCAATTCCATTGTTGGAGCTGGGCGCAAATGCAACATGTCACAGTCTAGAATTTCCAGCAGTTGCTCCGGTTCATAGTCATCAATCACCTGGGCCACAGCCGCCTGAATATTCAGTGGTACATTCACCCCCAAACTTGGGCATGCATAAAATTCGTAAAACGGTTTGGTGACTGTGTACGGCGCGCCCATATCGTCCAACCAGGTGATGTCAGTTGGATGCGCTTCCGATTCCAGATTTTTTTCTACCCAAAGTATTCGCGCTCGATGAAAAGCATCATCCCCATAGACTGTTCGATGGGAATACCAAAACAACGATGCCTGATATCGAAACGATTGCTTGGTTAACACCGCAACCGGCAAAGAAATTAGTGACTGACTGGAAGCGCTCATGCCTTATGAATACGTATTATTAGAAGCATCTAGCCTAGCCTGAGCAGGCATTGGATTCCAGTCCTGCATTGCCCATTTGTTGCGATCCGAGGGCTGGGCTTTTTGACTATTGCAGCATCGCTTGTCGAAATCGATGATTACTGATTCGATACTTGGGATAAACTGGCCGATAGAAAGAAGAGACAACTAAATTCAAACTAACTTTTAGCGCATTCAGCATGAATCAATTTCGATACTTTGCAATCCTCGTACTTTTATTCACACTATCAGCTTGCGACATCGTTCCGGTGAGTGTCGGCGTGTGGGATATCTCAATTGAAACTGATCAAGGTGTACGTTCCGCCACCTGGACAATTACCGAAGAACCCTCTCTCACCATAACTGGCACGGCAGACCTGGCTGTAGAAGAAATCGATTTAGCCGGGAGTCGTATCACCTGGTCGACGGAAGCACTGGACCTACCCAATTCCGGCCCCTCGGAACGGGTAAACTTTAGAGGAACAGTAGATGGAAATCGACTGGCAGGAACGGTGTTTACCCAACAGGGAAATTTTTCCGTCAACGGCACTCGCCAATAACCACGCCCGAATTCCTGAAAATCCTAATGCTTGGTGAAGTTCACCAACAAAACCAGTGTTTTTGCCTGATTCGAATAATTGCCTGATTGAGTATCTAAGCCTGAAATCCCCATTATCTCTGGGCCCGTGGACTTTATTCGTCGAAATTTCTACGGCTGGCGCGGTTTTTGCACTTTTAGTCTTTTGTAACAATAAGCTTGCTCAATTAGACTAAAAAAGCAGTACCTATTTGTGGAGAGAACCATGACAAACACCATTCCATTCCCACCAAAGAATGACGATCAGGTGCCGGATAACGACAGTGAGACTCAGGATTCACCGGTCGAAGATCGCCATTATTCCAGCGATGAGGTTTCAGCAATCATTCGACTAAGTCTGCAGCAAGAATCCAGGTCCCCCTCCGGTGCTGTTGACTATGACGACCTGGTTTCGATTGGGAAGGACATGGGGGTGAATGCCGAGCAGATTGATGGGGCGATAAAACTCCTTGCCGAAGAGCAGCGGGCGCAAGCTAAAGAAGATGAACTATGGCTTAAGTTTAAGGCTCACTGTTTTGTATCAACATCGATCATTGTTCTTTGTTTACTTATAAATCTACTTACAGGATTAGGAAGTTTCGATGATTTCTGGGCTGGTTATCCACTGGTCGCGTTGGGTTTCTTCATGCTTGGTCACTATGCAGGCATAAGATATGCGCCCGAATTTGTGCGACTAGCCACCGAACACACGATGAACATGGCGAATTCCAAGGCTGAGGAATTCTATGCACAAGATGCAAATGTTACCTTTTCTATCTCTGATGATATGGGGCTCTCCGAATCTACCGGCATGCTCTATGTGGAAGACGATAGTCTAATGGTGGAATATCAACATAACGATTCGATTCTGGGAATCTGGAAATCAGCTATTAGGGAAATTGACATACCACTCAGTGAAATAAAACTGGCGCGAATGGAACAGAAATTCTGGAACTCAGAATTAGTTCTACAAGGAAAGAGCCTAAAAACCTTTGGTGGATTTCCCGGTAACGAATCGGGATCAATTAAAATTACAGTGAACCGGCAGTCGCAAAAGGCAGCGGAATCGCTCATAAGAGAAATCAAATCTAAGATGTAACAGCAACCAGTTAGCACTGATTGCTGCTAGTCACGCCCTAACAATTCTGTTGCCGTCACAATTGATCGGTGTGATAGGATTCAGGCTCGTTTCGGATCTAACATCCGGGCAATGTTTTAGCAGGTGTTGTCAATTCCAAGGAGTCTGATGTGACAAATTCCTCCTCTGCTTATCGTAAGCCCCGTGGTCTTGCGGTAGTAATCGGTATCTGTGCCTTACTTATGTTGTGGCCAGGCACAATTCTATTAATGGCTGGCGGCTCTTTCTATTACGCACTCGCCGGTGTCGTACTGGCAGTAAGCTGTTATTGGCTGTTTAAAGGTGATCGCCGAGGCGCTCAACTTTATGGCATTTTTCTGGTCATTACATATTTGTGGGCCATATTCGAAGTAGGTTTTGATGCCTGGGCTCTTATGCCGCGGCTGGCCATGTTCAGTGTCTTAGGTCTCTGGTTCTTACTACCGGGTGTGCGTCGAGGACTCCTACAACAAGAACCTGAGTCCTTATTGGGCAAACAGGAAACTCGAATTGCCGCAGGTGCGCTCGCGCTATTTTTTATCGCCGTTTACATCAGTAACGCAGGCTATGATGTTGGTACCCCAAGTGCGGCCGGTACAGGTGTGGTTAACAATGCATCGGGCGAATGGAATCATTACGGTGCAACCAAACGCGGGACACGATTTGCTGCAACTGATCAAATCAATCTGGACAATGTTGATCAGCTGGAAAGAGCCTGGGAGATTCGCACCGGAGTACCGGGCGAATTTAAAGGGACACCAATTCAAGTTGGCGATGGACTTTATCTTTGTACCGGTCAAAACATAATTCTTTCACTCGATCCCGATAGCGGTGAAGAACGTTGGCGCTTCGATCCAGAAATCGATACTCCGCAAATCGGGTTCTGGGACACTTGCCGTGGAGTAACTTATTACGAAGCACTTAATTTTCGTTCACTGGGGATCTGCGAAGAACGTATTTTTACCGCGACTACCGATGCGCGTCTAATCGCGGTTAACAAAAATACCGGTGAGCGCTGTACTGACTTTGGCGATAACGGCGAAATCAGTCTATTGCCTGGTATGGGTGACGTTGAACCAGGATTTTACTTTGTTACTTCTCCACCAACTATCGCCAGCGACGTTCTGGTACTTGGTGGTTGGGTCTTCGACAACGTACGAACAGGAGAACCCTCTGGTGTAGTTCGCGGTTTCGATCCTATAAGCGGCGATCTGGTGTGGGCCTGGGATATGGGGCGCGAAGATCGCACTGGCTTGCCACCGGAAGGTGATACTTATACTAGAGGCACGCCTAATGTATGGAGCTTAACCAGCGCCGATGATGAACTCGGACTTATATATTTGCCAACGGGCAATGCAACACCGGATTACTATGGCGGACATCGCACCGAGGAAATGGAAAGATACGCCAGTTCAATTGTGGCTCTTGATGCGCGAACTGGACGGGTCAGGTGGCACTTTCAAACCACCCATCACGACATATTCGATTACGATGTTCCTTCACAACCTTCATTAGTTGATATCCCAATTAATGGTGAAATTCGCAAAGCGGTAATTGTGCCCACGAAGCGGGCAGAGATTTTTGTGTTCGATCGTGAGACTGGCGAACCACTTACCGAAATAGAAGAACGAGCTGTTCCTCAGACAGATCTTCCTGATGAAACTACTGCTGCTACTCAACCATTTTCTGTCGGCATGCCTGGATTCGGTCGCGACTATATTCGAGAAGCAGATATGTGGGGAATTACTCCGATGGATCAGGCACTTTGCCGCATCCAGTATCGCAATCTTCGTTATGAAGGTCCCTTAACTCCACCCTCTACTGGTGCGGGAACCCTGCTTTATCCAGGTGTCGCCGGTGGCATGAATTGGGGTAGCGTTGCTATTGATGAGGTTAATCAGCTAATGGTGGTTAACTCCATGCGCAACCCTATGGTAGTTACGCTGTATCCACAGGAAGAAGTAACCGGTGATGAGATGCTTGGAGTTGGAGGAACCCAATTAGGAACCCCTTATGCAGCCTATTCATTCCCTTTTCTATCGCCAATATTTACGCCTTGTTTGAAACCTCCTTATGGCGAAATGGCGGTTGTGGATCTGGCTAACCAGGAAGTGTTATGGCAAAGAGGATTAGGCACAGCAAAAGATCAGGGACCTTTAGGAATACCCAGTCGCTTGCCTCTACCAATGGGAATGTTCTACAGCGCGGGCTCAATGGTAAGTGGCGGTGGACTAATCTTCATGGGTGGCGTAGTAGATA
Organism: Pseudomonadales bacterium; assembly: GCA_012103535.1. Taxonomy (GTDB): domain Bacteria; phylum Pseudomonadota; class Gammaproteobacteria; order Pseudomonadales; family Pseudohongiellaceae; genus UBA9145. The sequence goes on along the minus strand of WLWQ01000002.1, from coordinate 14,714 downwards.
GCACAATGCGCGCTATCAATGTCTTTAACGGCGAGGAAGTATTCACCGATCCGCTACCTGGATCTTCGAATGCTACGCCGATGTCTTATGTTAGCCCGGAATCCGGCAAGCAATATGTGATAGTTACAGTGCCAAGTAGTGGTGGCGGCCTGAACCTGGAAAGCCAAGTGGACAATCTTGACGAAGTTCAATCTCTAGGCGGTTACATTATTGCTTATGCCCTACCAGATTAATTGAAAGAAAAACCAAGCTTTCAGAAAGGCAAGAAAGGACAGCCATGGATTTACAACTCAATGACAAGGTCGTGATCATTACTGGCGGTAGCGAAGGCATAGGTCGTGCTGCCGCCGAACGATTTTCTCAGGAAGGAGCTTTAGTTGCATTAGCATCTCGAACTCAAAGTGATTTAGATTCTGTTGCTACAGAAATATCATCTCTCAGTGGCAAGGAAGTCATAGGTGTTGTAACCGATGTAAGAGATGAGAATTCTGTTGAAGCACTTATTAAAACAGTTGTTGATAAATGGGGCCGAATAGACGTGCTGGTGAACAATGCAGGCACTTCTTCCGCTTCCAGACTTGAAGATCTGACCAATGAACAAATTGATGAAGACTTCAATCTAAAAGTTAAAGGGGCGATTTACTGTACCAGGCACGCCCTGCCTTACTTAAAAGAAAGCAGAGGATGTATCTGTAACACCACAACACCGGGTGGAAAAGCGCCCACTGCCGGAACGCAACCGACGGCCATGTCACGAGCAGCCGGTATTTCTCTTACCAAGACCTGGGCCTATGAATTCGCAGCGGACGGTATTCGGGTTAACACGGTTTGTGTTGGTTTCCTTCGCAGTCGCCAGCATAAATTACGCTGGGAAGTAGTGGCCAAAAACAATCCAGACTTAAGCCTGGAACAGTTCTACGATCAGTTTAATTCACGAATTCCAATGGGACGAGTTGGTGAAGCGCGGGAAGCAGGTGATGTTATCGTGTTTCTCTGCTCCGGGATGGCAAGCTATGTAACTGGCACAGCAATAAATGCCGACGGCGGTATGTCGCCTGTAGTCTAGTAAATAAATTTAGCTTTCTAGCAGTTGATTGACTTCTTTACCGCTAGCGAGTTCGCCCACCCAGTTAAACGAACCTTCATCGAGCATTTCTTTACCTGCGCTTAATAGCGGGGTGAGTACTGCCCTGGTTAAGGCGCCACCCACACTGATGCGAGTCGCTCCGGCTGCGGAAAGTTGCTGCACCGTGCAGCCTTTAATCATCGGTGCCAAAACATTAAACGGCTTATCGATTGCAGAACAAACCTGATTCAATTGTTCCAATGAACTAATGCCCGGAGCGTAGAGCACATCGGCACCTGCTTCGGCATAGGCCTGTAGTCTTTTAATCGTATCTTCCAGATCATCGATACCGCGTAAGAGATTCTCAGCGCGGGCGGTAAACACTATGGGAACTCCTGCTTCCTTTGTCGCTTCTGCCGCAGCATTCACTCTTTCTACTGATTCAGTAAAAGCATAGATTTCTTTTTTATCACGACTAAAGTCTTCTACCGATAGCCCGGCAATACCTGAAGCAACCACTGTTTTTATATTTCCTCGCATGGCAGCAATATCATCGGAAAACCCATTTTCAAAATCTGCATTGATTGGAATAGAAGTGGCGGCAGCAAGGTCTGAACAATGTTGAACTTTTTCATCGAGGCTAACTGCGCCATCACCTCTACCAAGCGTAAAAGCAAAACCGTAACTGGTAGTCGCCAGAGCCTTGAATCCCATTCCCTGTAATAATTTTGCCGAGCCTACATCCCAGGGATTTGGGATTACCCAAGACTCGTCACTCCCATGCAAGCGATGAAAGGCTTCGCATTTTTCAACTTGATTACTCACTTCTATTCCTTCTTGGCAGTCGCATCAACGCTACTGGTTCTTCGCAGCGCCCTAAACACTTTGGTTTCCCAGGGGCGCAATGAAAGCATCATCGACATGCCCTTTTTATGATCCAGTGATAACTTTTCATCTTCAGCATGCATATCATTCACATCATTGGCGAGTTTTTTAACTTTGCCAATAATCGTTTCCACTGATTTGTCTGAAAGCATTGAACTGACGAAGATTCTCATCTCATTTTCTCGATCGAAACTTGACTCAAAAAAGTCAGCCTGCAACTGGCTTTCGAAAAACTTTTCGATGGGTCCGCCTTTAATCCAACGAAATTTTCTCGAAATAAGTAAAGAGTAGCGATTCCCCGGCAACATGTTAATTAGCTTCATGCGATCAAGTTTCGCTAACATGTTTATGCCTTCATGTTCCGATATATCATAGGTTTCAATAATTTCTTCGAAGCTCCAGCCATTCTGCACGCAGTGAGCAAAGCAAAGCAATTTCGTGTTTTCGGCAAATTCCTTTTCCTGTTCTAAGGAAAGTTGATCAATCTTTTCAGCTTGCTCATCCATCAGAGTGACTAGACCCACAAGATCTAAACCCAAATAGTCACAAAGAATTTCGATGCGCTCTAAGGTGAACGATCCTTCTGCGAACAGGCGCTTCACACTGGCATGGGAGAGAGCAAGCACCTCAGTCAGGTTCTCGTAGGTTTTCCCCTGGTGTTTAAGCTCTTGCTTAATCGTATTGATTAATTGATCGCTTTGGGTCATTGCGATTTCTCAAGGATTAGGGTCAATGCCTTCGTAACAGCAAGAGTATAGAGAGAAGATTGAGAGTGCAATCGGGTGGTACTAGCGGTCGAGATCAATAATCAAGGTAGCATTAACTACTACCATGAGTTTCATTTTTCTGGCGGATACCAGTAAGTCATCGTGACGTCTCGAATGCGCCGCCAGCGGTTGCCACGAAAGCGGGGTCTAAAAACCATCATTTCCAATGCGTCCTGTGCATCTACCCTGGCTTGCACAGTGTCGGGTTCAGATGATTCTGCGTCGGGCGTTCTGGTTTCACCTCGCGACTGGATAGTAAAACGCATATTGGCGCGGTGAAGTTCAATTTCAAAATCCGACAATACTTCAGGAGGCGCAGGCTTGGCTGCATTCAATAGCGATTCGTTCCAGGCAACAAAATTCCCAAGATACGCAACTGGATCTTCTCCATCTTCTCCGCGAGTGTAGCGATATCCAGCTGCATCCTGCGCTGCGAGTGCCGCGTCCATGGAAAAATAGTATTCCGTAACTGGAAGCACTATGGGCCGGGAAAAGAAATCACTTATCTGCTGTTCTGATTTTCCGGCCTGAGCAAATAGTTCCATTGCTTCACGATAGGAACGTTGCGCTAAACCCATCCCCAACAGCATTTGAAAATCTGCTTCATACACTGCTGCCATTGCGTCGGCCTCAGTATTTCTTGTTTGCTGTACTATCTCTCGAATGTCTTTTACCGTGTTATAGCCTTGCCTTAAGTAGGTAGTAGGTTGTATCGCTTCGGCTTCGAAGATGGCGTCGTAAGCGTTTTCGCCTATTTCATCATGAGAAAATAGATAGGTAAGCAGATGATATTTCTCTATCGCCTCTTTATAGAGATAAGGAATCATGGCTTCACTATTTTCTCCAAATTCATCCTCCGCTATTCGCAGCATGTCATCTAATATTTCCCGAGTGATGCGGAAGTGATTTATACGACTTCTTTTTTCGCCGAGATTTATCGCTGTGAAATGCCAGTGCCGCAAGTCATCCATCGCGCGCAGCTTTTGTTCAGTGGTTGATTCCGGATTCTGCAAATAAACAAATTGGATGTTTTCAAAAAAATTCGTAGCCGCTTCGATATCATTCATAGTTACATTGTTTACTATGAGTGCTTCAAGAATAGGTACCTGACTGAAAGTATCCGGACCTTCGGACACACGCATAAGCTGCAATTGCCGATCCAGGATTGCGTTGGCGTCTTCCAGATTACCAATGCCAGTATAAAGCTCGGAAAGGCCGCTCAGTGGCTCTATTAACGATCTTTCAAATGGCCCAAATTCGGATTCTAACTCTTCAATCTGGTTGCGATAGAGTTCTATTTGCTCACTTTGTTCGATACTTACTGCAACAAGTGAGCCTGGTTCTTCTGCTGCATGAATCAACAACATAGTACCAAAAGTAACTACTAGTGAAATAACTCGGATGGGCAGTATGAAATTTGCAGTGCTTAATCGCACCGCTATAGGGAGTTTCGTTAACCACATTTTCATAAGCCAAAACCTTTGAGCATAGCGGTTAGTCTTAAGTATGACCGGAACTTGTGGATAAGCTTCGCCAGGATAATCCTGGCGAAGCAAAAAAACTACTTACTTCAGATTTGAGTAGTCAGTTGTACTCATCATGAAAGCTTCAATTGAGATAGGCACTGGATACTTTGCTAGCAATGCCTCCCAGGCTGGATCAGCCGCGAAAGCAGCCCAAACTTCCTGGCGGTGAGCTCGATCTCTATAAGCCAGCATCCATACTAGCGTGTTGGGATTATCCAGTCGTTGCCATACTGCAATAATCTCAGCGCCGTGCTTTTCGAAGATAGCAACTTCTTCTTCGCGAAAGCGCTGATGAAGATTGTCGATACCACCAGAACCATCAGCTGCCACAGGTTCAGCAGTGTACATTCGCAACTCGAAACAACGTGCATTGGAATCTACGTTGGTAGATAGCTCATCAGATAAGTCACCAGCAGGCCCACAAGGTTGAGGCGCCTCTCCAGCACTAACGAATCCCACCAAGCCAAAACAAAGTAGAAACACACTAAGAATTTTTTTCATTATTATCTCCGTCTAAATGTTATTGATTCTATTCTTGGCTCTCTATTTTTGATAAAGCAACACGAATTTGTCGGTTCTACCCTGGATGGAAGGATCGAAAACACCAATGTCTAATGGATCATTTTCATTCGCGTGAATATCAGAGCTACGGAGCAACGATAGACCGGCACCTTCTGCCAAATCTGCGATATGACCTTCATAGATTCTATGTAGAGTTCCACCTATTTCCTTACCAGAGCCCGGGTCTGCGTTATGATCAACTGCAAGAAAAACACCGCCAGGCTTTAACACTCTAGCTATGTGAGCAAATGTATCTTCAGGATCACCAAGATTTTGACCGCCCGCCTCAAACCACAATTCATGCGGTCCCAGAATCCAGGTAACAATATCGACCGAGTTGTTTGCTGCCTCTATCTGATCAAAATTAACTCGGCTAAAGGTCACATTTGAAAGACGATTATTTGCCAGGCGGGCTTGCACAGCTTCACCTGAAAAACTGTCAAAGGAAGGAGGGTTCTGCATGATAACACTGCCATTCGATCCAACTGCACGGCTCAATATTTCAGTGTAATAACCTGCTCCTGCTTCCAATTCGAGGATGGTCATACCCTCTTCTATGCCAGCGAAAGCCAATACTTCTAAAGGCATGCGGCGCGCATCGTCCGCAGCATCTCCACTTTGCCTGGCGCTGTCATTGAGTGCGTCATGCACGATTTCTGCAGAGCTAGCAGCTTGTGCCACTGCACTTGCTAGTAGAAAGCTTGATACTGCTCCGGTAATAATTAGTTTTTTTAGAATCTTCATGTAGTACTCCTGCCTTAAGGCTCAACTCAATCTAACCACGAACGCATACTGCACCTCGCATTAGGGAATACAGAGTTTATAGGAAAATCTCGAAGAAAAGCAGTAAGTCGGCGTATTAAGGCCAGACCTGATCGGACAGATGGGGAGTTCTCTCAACCAGCGGTATGACCTTCGGCAGATAAAGCTCAGTAAAGGCTTTCGCCTCTTTGTGGAGGGCAAGATCTTCTTCTGTTTCCCAACGTTCAACAAGCAAGAATTGTTGTCGGTCAGACCGGGAATGATAAACCTCAAAACGCTCACAACCAGGTTCTTCAGTAGACATTCGAGCTTGTTCCTTAAGTAGCTCTCGCACTGTCTCGATATCATCAAAGTTTTTAACGGTGAGCATCACGTTGTTATAAATCATCGCGCCATCCTTATTGAAATTAAGCACTGAAAATTTGAGTTGAATTGAACAGAGTACCCCAAGCGACAAATTCCAACAATTTAGCTTCGCTTCTTTGAGGGAGTGTGAATACAGGATAGAATCGGCCCCTACTTTTAGTAGCGAGACTGTAATGTTTAGACGCCTGAAGAACTGTCACAACGTGGAAGATTTGAGATTGCTAGCCAAGCAACGGCTTCCAGGCCCCATCTTTCACTATATCGATGGAGCCGCCGATGACGAAGTGACCTATCGGCGCAATACTTCGGCCTTCGACGATTGTGATTTAGTACCGAATGTCTTGGCGGGTGTTGAGAATATCGACATGTCAGTTACGGTGCTGGGTCAGAAACTGGACATGCCGGTTTTCTGTTCTCCAACTGCATTACAGAGATTGTTTCACCACGATGGCGAAAGAGCTGTGGCCAAGGCCGCAGAAAAGTTTGGCACCATGTTTGGTGTCTCTGCACTGGGTACTGTTAGTTTAAAAGAAATCGGTGAGTCGATTTCCACGCCGAAACTCTTCCAATTCTATTTTCATAAGGATCGTGGTCTCAACGACGCCATGGTGGAAAGAGCACAGGAAGCAGGCTTTAATGCCCTGGCATTAACGGTAGATACAATTACCGGCGGAAATCGTGAGCGCGATCTTTACACAGGTTTCACTTCACCACCGCGCTTGTCCTTAAGAAGCTTAATGAGTTTTGCAGTGCATCCTAGTTGGGCATTGAACTATTTTTTCCGAGAAAAATTTGAACTCGCAGAACTGAAAGACTTTGTGCAAAAAGGTTCAAACGTTGCCGTTTCAATCGGCGACTATTTTGCAGAAATGTTAGATCAATCCATGGACTGGTCAGATGCTGAAGCTCTGCGAGCAAAGTGGGGAGGACCATTTTGTCTTAAAGGCGTGATGAGTGTTGCCGATGCTCAGAAGGCAGTGGACATTGGTGCGGATGCCATTATGGTTTCCAATCATGGCGGCAGACAACTGGATGGATCTCGATCACCTTTCGATCAGATTAGTGAAATCAGTGATGCCGTTGGCGACAAGATCGATGTGATTCTCGATGGCGGCGTGCGGCGTGGTACTCACGTACTGAAAGCTATTGCTGCAGGTGCCAAGGCTTGTTCTGGCGGACGCATGTATTTGTATTCGCTGGCGGCTGCTGGTCAACCCGGTGTTGAGAAAGCACTGGGCAATCTACGCGTTGAAATCGAAAGAGATATGAAACTATTGGGAGTAACCAATATTTCTAAAATTAACCGCACGATGTTGCGGTATCGTTAATAGTCCTCGAAGTAGCAGGTAGTTCTCTATGGCACCAATTGCACCAGAGTCTAAAACTCAAATTCTGCGTGGCGATAACCGCGCTGAGTATGAAGAAGAAACTATAAAGAAGGTTTTAGATAGCAGCTTTCTTTGTCATGTCGGTTTTACAGTAGATGGTGAGGCGCGAGTTATTCCGACCGCCTACTTGCGCATCGACGATGCGATCTATCTGCACGGGCATCTTAAAAACCAGATGATGAATGCGTTATTGGATGGTCAGACTGCCAGTATCTGCGTAACTCTTTTAGATGGGTTGGTGCTTGCCCGTTCCGGTTTCAAGCACTCGGTAAACTTTCGATCTGTTACTCTGTTTGGTAAAGCGGAAGTCGTTGCAGACGAAGAGAAGGAAGAAATTCTAGATTCGTTTATAGACTACATGGTTCCGGGAAGAGCTTCTGAACTTCGCCAGGCAAGCTCGCAGGAACTAAACGCAACACTGGTCGTACGCATTCCAATCGAAGAAGCCGCCGCTAAAATTAGAACCGGTCCGCCGCTGGATAAAGAGCCAGATTATGAAACAGACATCTGGGCTGGTGTTGTTAACCTGGAAACTCGAATCGGTGAAATTGAAAATTGTCCGAAACTGAAAGAAGGTATTGCCGTACCCGAACGTGTTCAGTCATATGTGGATAAAAAAGTATTGTTCGACTAGTCCAATATTTATTCAAAGAAGCCAGTACCAAAACTAATACCAACGGCAACACACCAGATTGAGATTGAATCGAAATCATCGAGTGTTCTTCCTGCCGGTAAAGTTACTCTCAATACGCCACCGGAAAAAGCGATTCCAACCAGATCATCGCTAATCGCGAATCCTCCTTCGGTTTCATCAAAAAAGCCTGCATTGCCTACATAAACTCTTACATCGATTCCGCCACCATCAAAGGTGAAATTTTCCAGATCTATTGTGCAGTCGTCGATGATCCTAGCGGTTCCAGAAACATCGTGAAATCCGGGCTGGAAAACTGCTGTTTGGCCAACTTTCGGATGATCCGAGGTACATCCGGTTTCTCCCAGGTTTCCAGGATCATCACCGCCCATCTCCAGAATTTCTTCCGCTCCCTCTGATACATACTGTGCAATATCGATTAGTTCTTCGTCAGTTAAACGATTCGATCCCCAGAACGGCATGATACCCCCGGTTAATCCGCTATAAGTTGGGCTGTCTACCAAGCCACTCGTTCTCGTCCTCGAAACTATATATTCAGGCGTTAATCCGGTTTCAGTAATCTGTGGTGCTAAAGGTGTTCCTTCACCATCCAGACCATGACACACCAGGCAACGAGTATTAAAAAGTTCTCTGCCGTTTTGACTGTCACCACCGGAAAGATCAACAGGTGGATCCACAATATCGATAGAGATTAATTCTGCTGTGTCCGCAGTACTTTGATCTTCGAACCAGTTAAGCAGATTAATCCAATCCGTATCGGTTTCCTGTAATGCGGCCGTGTTCATCCATTCTGTTACACAGGTGTTTACTGCATCACGAAGATCATCGTGCTGCCCGTTTTTATAACTTTCTCGCTTAGTGACATTCATTAAACTGTGGCCGGGACGCTTGAGGCCATCTACCGCAAATCCATCGGTTTCACTAATTGCGTGACAAGTTGAACAGGTAAATGTACTGGATGAACTCAGTGCAGTAGTAAAGACTGCCGAGCCCGCTCTTCCATCTTCTTGCAGACTGCTGACATCGGGCTCGATACAAACTGCAAATCCGCAAGTTGTACTGATGGTGAAGTTAAGGCTGTACAAAGAACCGAGTACAAATATCTCGGGAATCCAGAGCGTGCCATTTTCTCCATCGTAAATAGCAGCCGTACGCGAGTCTTTAGTAATTTCAGTGAATTCATCTGCGCCCCAAATCAGCGGCTGCTCACTCACCAGAGAAAATATTGCGGAATAGGATGTTTCGGAGCCGATATCGATCACCGGCACCATAAGACTTCCCGACGCAGCATCGTAAGCGTTGTCCTCTAATGCAGCTTGCCCCCAAACTGCAAGAAGCCCTACAAATAGACTGGCAACAATACGACGTACTTTATTCTCTACACTCATCCTTAAACTCCACCTTTCTGAGTTATTTTCCTATTATCCAAGAACGGATTTTTGCAATATTCATTGCAAAAAATATACGATCAGTTCGAAAGTATCAGCTACTGAAGACTTTCGGGAAAATTGCTATTCTCGCTTACAGGGGAGTAAATAATAATGAAAAACTATTTGCAATGGAGTGGTATTACGGTCGGAACCCTCATTCTCAGCATGGGGTTGTTCTTTGTTTACATGCGCATGCATGACGGGCCAATCGAATTCTGGCCGGGATTTACCATCAGCACCGGCGGCCCATTTCGCAGTGGTGAACTTACCCCTCCTCCCGATAATTGGACCTTCCTAAAAGAACGGGAAGAGATTGAGATGGAAACACTTAATCTCGGTACCAGCAAAACTATCTGGACTACAGTAGTAGATGGCCGTTTGTTTGTCGCCAGCGGTCGTCGCCAAACCTGGTATGGACAGTTATGGAAACAGTGGCCGCAAAGACTGCAAGAGGATGACCGAATAATTTTAAGAGTCGACGACACACTCTACGAACAACGCCTGGTACCCATTTCCGAAGGAGAAATTATTCTACCGGTATTGCGTGAGTCCTGGCGCAAATATGGTCGCGGTGCTGAACCCACATCCGATGCCGCTGTCACTCAGGAATTTATGTGGCTGTTTGAGATTGTGAACAGAGAAAGTTAGAAACGTTACTCACATTTTTAAAGAATTCACAAGAGTTGCTCTCTTTCTCAATGAGACATGCTCGGTTTGTCAATTTCAAGAATATAATCTACTGAATTATTAGACAGTTGTACGAGTCGCGCGCTTCTTTTTCGCCGCTCGCTTTCCAACGTGAAGCCAGCAGAAAGAATTTGACAATCTGTTCCAATTCAAACAATTACGCTCTAGACTACGATTTCCAAAAGGCGCAAATAGAGCGTGCAAAATATACAAATGTTATGTTTCTAATTATGCCAATGCGTAAACTGAGAACAAAGTTCATAATTTTCCTAACTAGCATTGCAGTAATGGGGTGCAAATATGAGGGTGAAGGTGAATTTAGCGCCGAAGGAACCTGGCCATTTACAAACTATTCTGTGGAGCTACCAGTTTTTCCTCTAATAAATGGAAATGTATCTACATATTCACTTGCTGGATTCAAATCACACACAAATACCATCATAGAACTTGTTGTTCGCAGTCCATCCCCAATTTTATTTCATAGATTGGATGCCATCTTGGAAATTGAAATATCAGATACAAGCGGAAATATTCATTTTTATCGTAATGGTTCTCTAAATGGCCATTACAATAGAATGGTATCTCAAAATGAGACACTCTGGGCATCAGATTCTGAATGGAATGGTAGGTATGTGTATCAAGATGGCGGCATTGACAACAGAGCTGTGCCATTTTCTACTGAAAAGGAACCAGTTGCCGTTGAAGAAATAACCTATTGGCACATTGCACCTTTAGAAAGCAGAGACCTCCTGGCAAAAGTTAGTATTCTGTATGTGCCCACCAGTTATGGTGATCTAAAAGCAAATATCAGATTGGTATCTGGATGGAAATGAAGCACAGAGATAACGAAACATAACAAACAAGTCAATAAAGGACAGGGCTTGCGCCCTGCCCATTACTAAGGGCGTTATGTGTCTTGAGAATTAGTTTATGAGTCCAACGGTTTTTCGAGAAAGAGGATTTAGATTTTATTTTTTCTCAAGAGAGGAAGAACGTATGCACGTTCACGTCCATTCCGCCGATGGAGAAGCCAAATACTGGTTAGAACCGAAGATTGAACTTGCCAGAAATTACGGGCATTCTGACCAACAATTGGCTAAAATCCAGTCAATTGTCGAGGATCATGAAAATGAGCTCATCATCGCTTGGAATTCACACTTCGGAAACTGAAGTCACTAACGTGTCTGCGCATGGCTTTTGGTTATTGAGCCGTGGTAAAGAATTGTTCCTATCTTACAAAGACTTTCCTTGGTTTAAGGATGCTTCCATCGGCAAGGTAATTGCCGTCGAAGAAGTTTCTCCGGGCCATTTCTATTGGCCAGAACTAGATGTAGATCTCGGGATACAGTCAATTGAAAATCCAGAAAAGTACCCTCTTACATCTAAGTAGGCGACACATAACAAACAGTTCAATGGGTTGCAGCCAGCGCTGCAAAGCTTGCTATGGCCTGCGGCCATTTTATCGCAAGCTTCACAGCGCCGCCTGCCACGCCTTAACATGAGCGTTATGTGCCTCGAAACGCTGGCAGCTCAGTAAATAGATTCATAGAAGCTAATGAATAGAGAAAAACTAAAACAATTTGCGCTAATTTCTGAAATAGTTGGTGGTATTGCTGTTCTAGTTACACTTGTATTCTTGATATTACAAATTAGCGAAAATACTAATGCAATTCGTTTACAAACTCTTGGGGATGCAAGAGCAAGATTAGATGAGGCATATTTCTTCAAGATGAATAACAGTGAATTGATTGCCAAGTCATATTCTGAGCCAGAAAACCTTTCAGACGAAGAACTTATTGAATTAGCAAATCTTTGGATAGTTTTTGAAAGCGTATTACTCACCTATTGGGATGCCTATCAAAGTGGCATTATCTCTGAAGTGGATTGGAATAGATGGGCTAGATCAGCACCAGGAATGCTTGGAGAACCCGTGGGCCGCAGCATATGGGAAGCTTCTTACCCCACTTATAGCAATCGTAATCGGCAGGATTTTGCGGATGCTATTGATGCAGCTATGAGAGATATGCCCAATGGCGGCGACAACTTTTGGATAGAGCAAATAAAAGAGACCACTAACGAATACTTTAGGTAATGCCGGCACATAACAAACAGTTCTATGGGTTGGCTTCACCACATTTGGTTTGCGGATGGCTACGCCATCTTACCCGCAAACCAAATGTGGCGAATCCACGCCTAAACATGGGCGTTATGTGTACCGTGGGACATCGTGCATGAATTGCTTTAACCATACAGAAGTAGCTGCGGTTGGAATTTGTAAATCCTGCTACAAGGGTCTATGCCCAGAGTGCGCTATCGAATTAACAGATGGGATTGCTTGTGCAAATAGCTGCGCATCTAAAGTAGAAGAACTAAACACAGCGATAGAACAGAACAAGGCTCTTCACAAGAATTTTGACAGTGAAGCGGGCAGTTTATTCAATCAAAAAATTTAGATTACTCTGGTGCTCGTCTCATGGGCAGCGACTATTTACCAATATAGTAGTGGCGGTCGATTGCTTGAAGAGCTCTTTTTTGCGTCCTTTTTTGGCACACTCGTAATAGTTTATAGTTTGTTGTCCAATCCCAAAGCGAAACACAGTGCAAATGACACATAACAAACAGTTCTATGGGATAGCTTCACCACACAGGAAATGCGGATGGCCTGCGGCCATCTTATCCGCATTTCCTGCACGGCGAACCTTACGCCTAAACATGGGCGTTATGTGTGCTAACTAGTACCGAGTCAACGCAAAAAATTTTGTAGACTAAAATTTGAAATTAAAACAATAGCTCTTAAATTACTAAATGATATTACGGGGATTAGGGATCATAGTTGGCATTGGATTCATAATTAGCTTCGGCTTTTCATGGTATGACGGATTCACTAGTGCCCAATGGTCAATATCTGCAATATTTATGGGAATTGTCTTCTTACTACATGGGCTCACAGGCTCGAAAAAGCTAAACAAGATTTACGGTGGTAACTCTGGCAACGATGAAGGTGAAATAGCCGCTGAATCAGAAGATGGTGACACATAACAAACAGTTCAATGGGACGGCCTCACCACATAACAATTGCGGATGGCCTTCGGCCATCTTATCCGCATTTGCCGCGTGGCGAGACCTGCGCCTTAACATGGGCGTTATGTAGCCATGCCAGGTCAGTGTCACATTAAAGTCACATAGATGACGCAGATGAAATTTCGAATTTCAATCAAAGTATACGTTCTAGAAAGCACCGCAGAGGAACGTAAATGGATACCATGCTCAACTCAGTATTAGTTAGAAAGCTTCGAACACAGCGCTCATGGTCTCAGGATCAGTTGGGCGAAGCCGCAGGATTAAGTTTGCGGACGATTCAAAGAATAGAGAAAGAAGGTACGTGCTCACTCGAATCTTCCCAAGCTTTAGCCGCTGTTTTTGAGATAGACGTGGCATCACTACAAATTGATTCCGACACTGCATTAAGAGATGTGGGTATTCGGAGAGGTCAATTTTGGGGTATGTTTGGAAACACCGCTGGGCTTCTCTGCGCCTTTTCAGGAATCTCCTACTCCGTTTATATTGGGAATCTAAGAGGGCTAGAAGCTGGGTTATGGTACGGCGGAATAGCATTAGTCGGAGGACTATTTTATGTAGCTATCCCGTTGCTCGGTGAATACTTTCGCAAAAACAGCATACACTAGTGATTGGGCTACATAACAATCAAATCAAAAAGGGCACGCGCTCTTCGCGCGCCTACTATTTAAGGGCGTTATGTGTGCTAATTAGGAATCGTGCATGAATTGGGAAGCAATAGCTGCAGTTGGTGAGATTCTAGGAGCAATTGGCGTTATTGCTTCTTTGTTGTTTCTTTCATTACAACTTCGAAAAAGCGATCAAACTGCGCGGGCACAAAGTCTACAATCTGTTATAGATGGCCAACGAGATAGAGCTATTCTTCCACTGTATCAAAATCCAAATGTTGCCGATATTGTCGCAAGAGGTTACACAGATTTTGAAAATATGATCGCTAACGATAAGAGAATTTTTTACGTGTGGATTTCAGATCAAGTCTTCCAGATGCAGCAGGTAATGCAGCTATATGAACGCCAGTTAATCTCAAAAGTTGATTTCGATGCATGGCTGGTTTACTTAGTATCGTTAGTTCAAACTCCTGGCGGAGCTGCTGCGTGGAAACATATTGAGACCACGATTACTCCAACAATTAGAGACATTGTAAACAACTATATCGAGAACAACCCTGACTCCCCATCTTTTGTAGATCTCAATCCACTTTGGAAGCATGATGGAGAGAACGACACATGACAAACAAATCAATCAAGGACTCAGCTTACGCTGAGCCCATTATTCAGGGCGTTATGCGGCGTCAATAGTTGACACCTGTAACGTATCACGTTACAATTAGGACGTGATTCAGAATTTCAATCATAAAGGGCTTGAGCGCTACTTTCTCAAGGGAACTAAGTCCGGCATCCAAGCTAATCACATTAGCCAACTTCGATTAATTTTAGGCCGACTAAATGCCTCTACAAGCCCTAAAGATATGGATCTTCCAGGACTATATCTGCATCAATTGAAAGGTAAGAGTCGTGGGCGTTGGTCCGTTCGATTGAGCGGTAAT